>NZ_JAASQS010000005.1 GCF_011762045.1 Rhizomicrobium electricum
CTGCCGGAAGGACGCTGACACAATTGGTCAGAGGGGTCGGTTTTGGACGCGAAAATCACCCCTCAGGGGGTCAATATTGCAAGCGATTTCACACCGGAGGAAAGCGTGGAATAGGTTACCACCCAATTTTGACACTACATCACCGAGAACGTTCTGCCGAGCGATAGAAGCGATCAACTGCCTTTCCGTCGACAAAGCACGGTGACTATCGTGGGAGCTTATTTGTATCGAACGTTACTATTGCATGCTGCCAAATAGCATATTTTTCGAGCGGCAGCTGGTAGGGCGCGCAGGTATAGATTGCGCGGCGAAGCGCTTCAGTTTGGCTACGAAGGTCTTCAGCTTTGCCACTCGCATCAGAACTCTTTAATTGCGGGGGCTTTGCAACTGTTCCGTCGCGATTCAGATGCAATTCGAATACGATCACAGCATCGGTTTGCGGTGTCCTTATCGAAGAGCGCACCCAGCATCGAGCAATGGCATTGTGCAGCGCGTCCAGCACGCTCAACATCGAGGCTGTTTTATCGCCAACCCCTATTATATTGTAATCTCCCGCTCGCGCGTCAGCTGGCGCGCTTGTAGGTGTGAGCGCATGACCGCGGGCATCTGGCGTCGTGCCTTTGACTTCGGTTCCGATGGTGGGTGGGGGCACTGGCTTGGTCGGAAACAACTTCATCTCGAACGACGGGGCGGTTTCCGGCGGGACGGCCGGCGCTGCAGGAGCCCGCGCCACATCCGCCGTGCGATAAGGCAGCCAGTCACGCGTTACGGGCGCGAAGTTGGTATCGTCTCCGATGGTGACGAGTTCAACGGGAATGACCGGCACATCGATGGCATTGGTGTGGACCAAATGTGGCCAGGCAGTCAGCATGCTAAATCCGATTAACGCGTGGGCTGCTATGGAAGCAATCAGCCCGGTGCGCGGTGTCACCAACCGGCCGAACAACAGACCCTCGATCCACGCATTAGCTTGACGATGACGAGACCGGATATGGCTTTGCACGATGGCTAGGAATCGCACCAAACCTGTCCGGAGTTGGTGATCTACAGCGATTGCCCCCTCCACATCGTCTTCTCCGTTTATAGACTAGCGGAAAACCCTACCACCGCTGAATGGAGCAACTTGCCGCCGGACCACGCTCAGTGAATTTCATCCCACTTCCGCTTCTCTTCAGCCCGCTCGCGTCTTGATCGTTGGAAGACGTGTCTTCTCCCAAGACATCGCTTATGTGATCACGTTGGCTAGAACGGCTCGCTAGCAGATACGTTCTGTGCTCTGAAGTGCCAAAAGACACAATACCGGCTCCCGTCCCCCCCTGAGTGTCCGAAGGTGAAAACCATATTGAACCCAGAAGAGGAAAATGCACGCCTATGAACAGTAACGATTGATCTTACTTGACAAAATCGCCAGCGGCGTTGCCGCTGGCTCGGTGGCGGATTTCGTGATGGCGCAGATCAACAAGAGGTCCGAGGAATTCGAACGGATTGAAAGGGAATTGCGCAGCGTCCCGAAAGCGCCACCTCCGAAAATCGATCTCGAAACGGCCCATGCCGTCATGTGGAAACAACTCGCCGACCTCAGCGTGGCACTGCGTGGGGACGACGCCGACGCCACCCTGGCACGAGAGAGCATCCGCGCGCTGATTGACCGGATCGTGATTACGCCAGTGGGCGAAGCAACGAACGCCCATGGGCACGGGCCGGTTTCTATCGAGATCACCGGGCGTTGGGCGAATTTGGTTGGTCTGGCCGAACCCGGCGAATCGTTGCGGGTTCAGTTGGCCACGGATGCCCATAGCCAACTGAACCCGCATGAGATTTGGAGGATTGAATTCACAAAGGCCTTTGCCGGAGCCATCAACGTCGTCCATCAATACAGCCCGGTGGTACTCGCAATCCTCTCAAAAGCCGACGAACCCATGACGATTCATCAGATCGTAGATGTACTCCGGCGGCAGATGGCCATTCCAGTCAAGAAATACAATCGGGCAGCCGAGGAGCAAAATCTGCGTAAGATCATGCAACACCTCATCGCTGAAGGTCGTGTCTATGCCATCATACTGTCTGGCAAGGGCCACGCTCGGGCATACGCATTGAGAGAAGCCACCGCCGCAGCGCTCCGGTCCGCTCAAAACTCGGAGCCGCAACCATGAGCGCCGAAGACGATTTCGACCCTCGTTGGCTCGGCGCGCACATCTCCGAAGCCGAGTGGCATTTTCATCGCCAGCTTCTGAAGCGGTACGGCATCGTTCTCGGCGTCGGACAGTTCTCGAAGATCGTGATGGATATCCGGTCGGGACGCGCCACCTTGATAAAGGCAACAAGAGGCAGCCGCGGGCTCTATATGATGCACGTCAAAGGCGCTGGCCTCGTTTACGTGCTCGCCGTGAATGGTCAGCCCAGAACGGCATGGCCGGTGCGACATGCAAAGCGATTACTCAAGTGGGCGAGGCGATGAATGTGATACGAACGGTTATGCGTTGACTGAAAAGCTGACCAGCGAAACGGCGCATCAGTGAGTTGCATTGCCCGACAAAGCGGGCGCGAAAAGTAGAATGCTGAGCAAGTTATGATCACCGATCAAGTAACTTGGTCAATGGCTACCTTCGTGGAGGATACCAGAAGAACTATTCCTCACACTCGGCAGAGAAAGTATGCCTTTGCTACCCTGCAAGATAAGAGACTGCCCAATTTGCTCTGCTTGGAAAATTCCTACCGGTTTGTCACCGAGACCGAACGCGGTAACACCATACCTCCAATTGAAGTAAAAATAGACTAACGGACCAGGGCTTGCATTCTTGGAATCAGGCCTCTCAATACAGGCTTCGTTCTTCTTCCATCGGCAATCACTGCTCATTAATGCAACTAGACATTTCCCTGCTTTTGCGCGGTAACATTTCTCCACCGTGATCCTTGCCCCGGCGACTACATAAGCGGCTGACTTTGTCAGCGGCCCCTTTGGAACAGCAAACACCAAATAGCTAACTTGGACACAACGATAGAGTTCATTTGTGCAATCCGCGACTTTGCCCCCAGAACCATTGTCGGTGACAGTCGCCCCGCCACGGAGGTCATCGGCATCATATTCACCGACGTCAAAAATTGATGGACCAATCCTCATGTAGTTTGTGCGCTGAGCGCTCAGATAAAGCGGCCCAATTTCAGCACTCAGTGGCGGAGGTGGTGGAGGTGCCGCCTCCCCTTCGGTGAGGAAACAAATACATGTAAGCAATAAAATGGTGCGGAACACTAGCTGTATCATCACATTACTCCCCATCTAGGAGGCCACTGGCTGCACCATTATAAGGTTTTTGATGCGCATCATTTAGCTCTTTGTACCCAAGCATATTCTGATCGCGCAGGCCCAGCGCCTCTTGCGGGCTACTATGAATGCCCTCATGAACAATGCCCATCATGCGTGAAAAATTATCACGTACATTGATTCCCCGGTCAAACACGCGGGTTAAGCCGTGCATTGTGTTTGCACCGGCGTTGCCATGTCCCTGTGTGTAGTCGCGAACAAACGACCGGCTTATCAGGGCTGACGCGACCTGACCGGCGGTAACCGTGAACTTCCCCCCATCGGCACCCGGCACCGCCACTTGAACTTTTTGATTTGGATTCGACGTTAGCCTATTTACGGCTTGAGTGTAGGACGCCTCGTAACGCTCGACAGCCTTAAGCTCTGATTTTGAGAGTTGGTCTCTCCTAAGCAGATTTGGTGTTCCGTCTTTGTTGTAGCCATTTTGGAAATGGTCGAAGTGGCATGAATAATGCCCAGGCGAATTCCCTTCACAAGAAAGACCACTCGGGTCGGTCTTATCGGTAGGATCATTACCGACATAGGCGTAGAGGTTGAGATCGTCTTTAGTGCCGATCGGGTCGGTCTGTAGGAAGCGGCCGATGCCAGCGGAATAATAGCGAGCGCGATAGTAATAGAGGCCGGTTTCCGGATCGTATCGACGTCCGGTGAACTTATAAGGTACACCGCCAGTGCACGCCGCTCCGCCCACCCGGCAATTGCCGTAGGCATCGTACGCATAGGGGCCTTCGGTCGGCGCGCCACTTGTGCTTGTCATGGCGATCACGCTGCCGAGCTTGTCCTGATGAAAGAATGACTTCACGCCGGCAGCCGTCACCATGGCGAGCGGTTGATCCACACTCATACCCGGCACATAGCGGCTTAACAGGACACCTGAGCCATTGTATTCGGCAATCTCGTCGTCGCCGGAATTCAAGAAGTAAGTTGTCCCGCTGTACACCCCTCCCGCCACGACCTTCTTAGTGCGTCGACCACTTGGATCGTAGGCATAGCTTGCGGTCATGGAAGCAGTAGTCGCCCTCACCAGTTGATTTTCCGGATCGTACTGATAATGCGAGCTTTGGTCCGTCGTAAGATTGCCATTCGGATCATAATCGATGCCTGCGGAACCGCCGCAAGCCGCGGTGACATGCGTATACTGGTTCAGACCATTGACAGGATCATAGCTCGACACCCCGCTGCAACTCGACATGTACCTATAAGCATTATTAGAAAGCGTAGCTGTAACGATCTGATGCGCCGGGGAGTAGCGATTTATGAACTCCACCGAGTTCCCGTTGCTGATAGTGTGCAGAAGCGTCATCAACTCATCCTGGGGTGACCAGGAATAAGCCACTTTGTCTGCGCTTTCGCCTGCCGGATACTGCCGCCACACCACTCGTGCGAGATTGTCATATCCGAAACTCGCCAATGGTGCGCTGCCGTTGCTACAAGATACAGAGGTACCGGCAGCTAACTGGCTAATCATCGGCGCCGCGTTTTCGCACGCACCCAACATATGATTGAGCGCGTCATAAGCATAGCCTACGTTATAGGGGCCATCCGGCCAAGTCAGTTTGGTGCGGTTACCTGCTGCGTCCAGTTCATAGCCGATTGTCTTTGCTGGATTTGCCGAAGATGGAAATCCGGCGATCGTGTTCGTGAGCGACACCAGGCGTCCAGCCGCGTCAAACTCGTTGACAATGATATTGGAATCAGCGCCTCCGGTGGCATCGGAACTCCGGACAATGCGACCAGCCAGATCGTAGTTCCACACCACGGTCTTGGCTGGAGAAACGCCTGAATCTACGGGAACGGATTTTCCAACCAGCCGACTTAGCGCATCATATGTGTAGGTAATCGTCTTCCCTGCGCGCGTGGTGCGGCTCGTCACCTTGCCATTGGCGTCGTAATCGAGTTGCTCATTGCGCTGTTCGGACGAGCCAAAAGCAAAGCTCGTGACATGGAGACGGTTGAAATCGTCATAGACGTATTTCGTAATATGAGAGCCGCCATCAGCATCCGTGACAGTATCAAGAAGCCCATCCGGCGTGTAGGTGCTTGTCGCGTAAGTCTGCTGAACGGAGGAACCGAACCCTCGAACTTCCCGTAGCAACTGGCCTGCGGGATCGTAGTACTTTCTTGTGATGCGATCTTCGAGCGTGGCGCCTGCCGTTATGCTACAGGCGTCATCGGGAGCTGAGGCGAACGCGCCACTATTCATCCGGATCGCAGTGCACACGACACGATTGTCCGCATCGTATGACATTTGAGCGAAGTCGAGCACAACACCTGCCCGGTCATATGTCTTCTTGGCAATGGCATTCCCGGACGGGTCATATGTCGTGACGACCTTGCTATCCATCTCAAAACCTTCGCCAGAGACAGATGACGTCGCACCTCGTTGAACCTCAATTACCCTTCCCCTTGCGTCGTAAATCGTCTTCTGCGCCGGACGCGGATGGGGACCAACGTCGTCCGGATCGGGAGATATCTCAAATACCCTTCGGCGTACTGCATCGTATGTGAAGTATGAAGTGTCATCCACATCTGTGCGCGGGCCGTCGACGTACACAAGATTACCAACGGTATCGTATCCAAACGCGCTGGTGAGATTCAGAGCCGGATGTGAACCGACGGCCGTTGTTCCAACAGTAGTTGATGTTCTATTTCCAGAGCTATCATAACCATGGATCGTAGTGACACCGACAGGATCCACCTCCTTCGCAAGTAATCCCAGAGGGTTGTACTCGAAACTATATATCGGTCGCGAGTTGTCGACTGCCGGCCGCTGTACGGTGTGCAGCATCGAAGACCCGACGCCAGCATCATAGTAGGTGAAGTCTGTTCGATTTCCGAGCGCATCAACAATGTGGTCCAATTTATTCCAAATCGTATTGTAACCAGCGCTGATGCTAATCTGACCAGTACAGTTGTCGAGATTCGGCCAGCAGCTCTTCGGGTACTTCGTCAACGAAGTGACATTGTCGAAGTTATCGTAGCCGAACTTGTCTGTGTCGTGTTCCGGAAAGGTGCGGCTCACCACTCGATGCCGACCATCGTAGACACTCGCCGTTTCGCGGCCCAGCTCATCAATGTGCCGTACAGCATTACCGTCTGTGTCGAAATATACGGTGTAGCTACCCCCAACAGGATCAACGTGTTCGCCACGCGCGCCTTCGGCAATGTACCATTTGTGGGGACCATGAGACTGAAGTTGCCAAGCGTTAGCGTCTTTGGCCTCTTTTACGAGGCCCCGACTATCATAGGTAAACTCCAGCACCGGCAGAGTGCTGCTAACCGGTTCGTAAACCTTGCCTATCCGCGAATACGGCACTGGTCTTTGTGTAGCAGAGCGTTCCGCTATGTCCGGACCTCCGCCAATCGTATATGAATTACCAGCCGCATCGCGGAACCCAGAGCCAGTGATTGTATCTATATATCGTGCACTGGCCGAACCGCTTGAGGTGGTGAAAGAAGGCAAAGCCGCGCCAGCCGCGACGTCGTGCGTAAAAGCTAATTCACGCCCGATACTGCTTGTAACCTTCAATACTCCCAAAACGCCGTCGTACTCGAAGCTAAGTGATGGCCCCTGCGGAAATACCCACGTAGTCGGCTTGTAATAATATGCAGTCCTGCACTGATTTTGTGTATCATAGCCTCCAAAGGTCGATGCAAAATTAAGCACATCACCCCCTGCATTGCGCAGGCTGAAACTAACATTGGTGTGATCCCAGCGACGCGATGTTGAACGATGCTCGGCCGCATCGTTCGCCGGATCTGCAATGCACCAGTCCCGCACCTTTGTCCGCGAACCCATCTGGGTTAGGGCAGCCGGGGATCCTACTGGCGGCATCCACGTGTTGTCGGCTAACCTGACAAACTGCTGCCCACTAAAGCCGCGCGTGATCGTTACAACATTCGCGACCATTTGTTGACGCCACCAATCCGCAGCGAGCGCTGCATAGACATCCTTTTCAAGGTTGGTGCGATTGGTTTGCGCATAGATGTCTTGCATAATCAGAAAGGCGACAAGTGTGCCTGCCGCAGCGCGCGGGCTTGTAGCGCCCATGGCCTCCAGGCCAGATCCGGAATTGTTGAAACGAATATCCCAATTATGCGTCCAACCGCCGCCTTTGGGTCCAAGGCATGGATCGACGCAGGCTTTAAGACCAGCCTTAAAAGTGCCCACCAACTTCAATCCGTAAGGTGCATCACTTCCACCAACCGACAAAAGTGTCGGCGTCGTATAGCCAGCATCGCCTGTTTTTAGATCAACGCCAAGCATCGTGCTATGATCAACAAACCGGTCCTTCAGCACATCGGCCGCTTTGGAAGGATCGTATTGTGAAAAGTTCTCGGGCTGCATACCGCCGCCGCCCTTCATAAGCCCGCTCTCTCCGACAATGGCATGGGCAATCTGGAGTACATTGCCGGTAGCATCATACTGCGTGGCAACCAACGCACCGCCACGCTGAAGGGACGGATAATTTCCCCAATAGTTCTCGCGAACGCCAAACCGAGCTCCAGGCCCCAGAAACGCCTCCGCAGAGGCGTTGACATCAAAACCGTCAGTCAGATAACCGTCGATAACGGTATCCAGCCGATTGATTGCCATTGCCGCAAGTACTTCGTGTGTCGTTGGATCTTCAATGCGAGGAAAGGCGTCGCATCCGGTTGGAACGCCTTCATATACATAAAGGCCATTGCGGCTTGAAACCGTGGAGCCCGTGAAATTGTAGAATCGCCTCGCGATCTGTGAGGCGCAGGGATCCTCCGCATCGGGTCTATTACCCCAAGCGAAGCGCGTTGCAGTTGATGCCGTATCTGGTAGATCCTGCATCTGCTCGATCACCGAACCTTCGAGCGTGGCGGCCGCCAGCCCTACGGAACGTGCGATCGCGTTCCGGCGGATAGCATCATTCGTTTTTGACGTGATGCTGATTGCTGTTGTGACGTTTAGACTTGTAAACAGTTCCGGAACGTCGAAATAGTTTCTAGCGCCGGGAACGGATGCATCCGGTGAGGTCGACATCCGGACGGGCCCCTGGCCACTCACTACGCCGATCGAATGCTGATGATCAGCTTTGGCGCCACCGAGTTGCGCCTGCAAAGCGATCATTTTTGATAATTGCGCCAACCAATTGGCGGTCATCTTCTGGTTGGAATAGTCTCCCGATGGGCGTTGAGATGTATCCCAACACTGATCCCATCCCACAACGCTATCGTAGCCGCCACATGCATAAGGTATTGCAGAATTGGGGAGTTCATGATCGAGGCCCGTTTCACGCCCCCACTTCGATGCCAGACCCGGAGAAATATGCCCCCACGCCGAAACAATAGTGAAGGGTGTGAGAAAAGAAGCCAACGGATAAATCGCCGACTGACGGCCGTAAGTACCGCTATTAGCGGCATAGGGATGCGAGGCCTGAAGGGTCACTCGCCCACCAGGGGCCAAGGGAACATCACCTGACGTCAGGAGCGCGACGTCATCAAACATCAATCTCAATGACAAAGGTGGCGGAGGATACGGGGTATTTACGGGAACACCGTTGGTTGGGTAACCTCCTTTTTCGAAACTTGACCGCACGCCGAGTTGCCGACCATCGATGTCGTCAACGTAAAACTCCTTGTCGAGAACCGAGGGATAGTTGTTCAGCCCCTCAAAATTGCCCACTGTGACGTGTAGCTTGCTGCGATATTGATTGGGGATATCACCAGTTATCGGACCACCTAACGCCGTATGGCCGGACAAATTCGTATTTCTCCAACCGCCAACGGGGACATAGCTTGGGACGATTTTGGAAATTCCCACCACTGTATCTGTGTCTTGGCTAAATTGGCTGGTTGTCAGGTCCGATAGGAGCTGTGTGGCACGACTGTTAAGGTATGAATTCAAATTTTCTGTATTGGCATTACGAATGAAATTTGATCCAGCTTGATTTCCCGATTGAGATGCCGCCACCTGGCTCGCCGCCACTCCGGCACCAATTCCCGACGCAGCGATCAGATTCCTCGCAACCGGACTGGTATGCTCCTTGAAGCTCGGGTCGAACGTGTACCACGCGCCCTCAATCTTCACCTTTGACCAGATATGAAACATGGTCACAGATGCAAGAGTTCCTGCCTGTGAACAGTCAGCTGACCATGTAGCGGAGCCATTAAACGTGGCAGGTATACCGCCAGCAGCGAGAAGCCGACATGCAGCCTGGACATCGGATACACCAGTCCATCTCGTGAACTCGGCGGCGGTGAACTGCGCCTCTCCGATAATGTACTGCGCTTCGAACCCGGCCTGTCGAACAAGAGCCACAAACAGCGCATTCTGATCAAAGGGTGTGCCGGACTTGTTGATGAGCGTGCCTAACGCACCTTTTCGCAAGCCAAAGGCAAATTCTACTTCAATTTGGTTATGTACAAATTCGAAAATCAAATCTGGACTATTCTTGAGTGCACGCGCGGTCTCGACGATTTCGGGCGCTGGCGCGTTAAGTGCGGCTTTAACCGCATCGGTATCATTCGCGAACGTCCAAGTATGTGTCGTATCGGTGCCATAATAAGCTTGGGCTTCGGCTAATGAGACCAGAGGGGCCGTCATGATTTTCATTGCTGGCATAGGTGTAGTCTGTGCCACAGACGGTGCACCAAGGATCAGCAAAGCGGCAACACACAGGACGCCTATTATCAAATGTCTCATACACGGCTGAAGTCGCCCAGTGGGCGCTGATAACTCGCGCCGACGCTTTGCATATTCGGCCGAATTCATCTGTTCGCAAACAGCCAACCTGCATCCAAATCCCGCACTCATCTGCCCCTCAACTTTGCGATACAGCAAACCTGTCGCCTTCCCCGGAAGCATGTTCCCGTTCTTACAGATTGCTAGCCTTGGAAGCAGGTCAACCCGCTTTGACAGATAGCAAGTAAGTCCCGGTGCCGTTCCCGCTCGCCGAAACCACCAAGTAGATTGTGCCCGTCTCGATCGCCGTAAAGGTGATCGTGCTATCATGGTTGGAGCCGTTATCGTTGTAAGTCAGCATAACCCCCTGTGCGTTGTGGATCGCCAGGAAAGGGTCCGTTAGCGTGCCCCCCCCGCCATCGCTGCCAGAGACCCTAAAACTATATGTCTGGCCTTGAGTTACGCCGATAGAAAACCAATCCTTGTCGCCCGCGGCGCCGATGGTGTCCGTCACCGCCCCACCAAGGGTGAGGCTGTGATTGGTCTGCTCACTTCCAAAAGTGCCATTCGTTGTTCGGTGTTCCGAATAGCCATTTCTTATATAGTGTCTAGCAGAGAGGCTTGCAGAGAAACCGGCGGCACCGAGATCTGGATTGTTGAGGAGATAAGCCACCGAATCGAAAGTCGTTCGGCGCCCCTCTGAATAGCCGTTCCTGATGAAATGGGTTTCTCCCCAAACAGCATTATCGCCAAACGCTTCGATTAGGTCGCCATATGACGCAATATAGGCGAGTGGATCAAACAGCGTTGGATTTCGACCTTCGGCGATACCGTTATTGACATAGTGTCGCTTTCCCCATTCCACATCAGCCCCGAATGCCTGGATCAGGTCCGAATACGATGCAATGTATCTTAGTGGATCAAACTCCACTACACGGACCCGATTGCCTGCGAGGTCATACTGGTAGATGGCAGTCATTCCGTTTTCGTAATCGACGGACGTAAGGCGTCCCAATGCATCGTATGAATAAGCATCTCCCCATGACGGGGTGGCGATCCCGAAAAAGCACAACACCCACGCGAAGGAGGTGCCCCTAGTCGGGCACCACCAGGGCTTCCACTTCCGCACTGCTGACCTGATCGTAACCGGCGCAATTGAAAAGAAGCGCTGTGTGTTACGGTCGGAAGTGTCACGTAGATAAGTCGCACTTGATATTTCTGCAGAAGTAAAGTGCTCGCCCATCACATTCCCCCCCTCGCTTGGCCCCCAGGAAAACAACTCGCCTATCTCACGCAGATCCTCTACCACCCAGGCTCGGCGGAGGAGTGCTTGGTGTGCCAAGGAAGCAGCACCGTTGCGCCCATAAGGGCTACAACCGCTGACTGCGAGTTAGTGGGACCATAATAGAGATGATCGACCAAACCACTCTCGATAGACGACGATCACGCATGGGCCTCTAGACTCCCCTAACCATATCCCGAGTTTTTCAATACACTGAGCACACCCATCACGCAAAAACATGTCGTGGCCCCAAGTGCTCGTGTTCGCCTTGGCGTGCGTGAAATGTTGAGATCCTGGAGCCAAGAAAGTGAAGCTGCCAGTTTATAGGCCGACGACGACTATTGCCGTACTCAGCGCAACTAATCCCATTCAGCACCAAGCGCCCCCGCTGGTATTATCTTACGCAGAGTTAATTCGTTTTGCCTTCTTGTCAATACAAAGGGAAGAGGGAGCTACTTTTGCTCCCCAACCTAGAATGGGATCGACATGCCATAACAATTGCTATTGAACGAAAAGATGTGCTCGTCCTAATCAGATTTGAGCAATGAAACACATCCAAAAGGCTATAGGCGTCCAGCTTCAGCGGATCGACTCATTGGTAAAATTTGGTGTCTCCAGCCGCTAGATTTCTCCACTCGCTTAATTATGCCTGACAGCCATGAGCAGTTGATGACCCAACCGCCTGACGCACCACATCAACCAACGCGCATTTCGTGCTCAGAACGCATGAAACATGCCTATGCGACTAATGCTCGCTAGTTACATCGCAGTTCTCACCTGTGCCGCCCGCCTTACCGTCGGCCCCATACGACATAATAATCGGGTGTCCGTCCGAACTCGCAATCTTGTAAAGATAGGGTTGGCCCCAGGGATCAATTATGCCGTCCCTCCGTGTGAGATAGGGACCATCCCAGCTGCTTGTATCGGCAGGCTTTTCGACCAGCACTTTCAGACCCTGCTCTTCAGTCGGGTACTTGCCAATATCAAGGCGGTACAGCGAAAGAGCTGATCCGATATTCGCGATCTGGATCTCGGCGGCATGAATCTTCGAGCGCCCTAAATATCCGACCACTTTGGGCGCTGCAATCGAAATGATGAGGGCAAGAATTAGTATAACAATAATCAGCTCTAGTAGCGTGTAGCCGCCGTTTTTTCGCACGCTGGTCAGAACTTCGGCACCGAGCCATCTCATCCTGCGCCCTCCATATCCTGCGCCACACGCAATATTTCATCGTAGCTTGTGACACCGTCGAGCACGGCCCTTAGGCCGCTCTCGAACAACGTCATCGCGTCTTCTGCGGCGGCTGCATGCCTGAGCTGCGCGGCGTCCGTATTCGCCAAAACCTTCGACCTAATAGTTGGAGTCAGTTCCATTAACTCCGCGATCACAGTGCGCCCTTTAAATCCTGTATCACGGCAAGCTGGACAACCACAGGAGGTCAGCACTGTCGTTTCGGGCGCCACTCCACGGAGAAGGAGCGCATTTGGCAATATCTGAGATTTGCGACATTGGGCGCATAACGTGCGTACCAGCCGCTGCGCCAGAACACCAGAGAGTGTTGAGGTGATGAGGTAGTCCTCTATGCCCATATCGAGCAAACGGGTCACTGCGGATGCTGCGTCGTTCGTATGAAGCGTTGAGAGAACAATATGTCCGGTCAGCGCCGCCTGAATAGCAATTCGCGCGGTCTCAGCATCGCGAATTTCACCAACCATAATGACGTCGGGGTCATGCCGAAGAATAGAGCGGAGACTTCGCGCAAAATCGAGGCCGATCTCCGGCTTGACCTGAATCTGATTGAGGCCTTCGATCTTATATTCAACAGGATCTTCTACCGTGATGATCTTGCGATCCGCGCGATTGAGATAGTCGAGCGCCGCATATAGCGTGGTTGATTTGCCGGAACCCGTCGGGCCAGTCACAAGGAGAATACCATTTGGCCGGTTCAGAATAGCCTTGAGCCGAACTAGGAGATCCGGAGCAAAGCCAAGCTCTACAAGATTGAGGCGAACAGACGATTGGTCCAGGATGCGGATAACAACTTCCTCGCCATAGACGACGGGAGTAGTCGCGACGCGGAAATCTACATCCCGGCCGCGCACGTTCACTTTCATCGCGCCATCCTGAGGCAAACGGCGTTCGGCGATATCAAGATGCGCCATAATCTTGATGCGTGAAACGATGGCAGCCATAGACGCAACCGGTGCCGGTTCATCATTCGTCAGGATGCCGTCGACGCGAAGGCGAACGCGTAATTGTCGTTCAAAGGGCTCGAAATGAATGTCCGAGGCCCCCGCGTCTACCGCCTTCGCGATCAGGCGATCAACAAAGCGGATGATTGGGGCTTCTCCCGCGCTCTCACGGAGCCGATCCAGGTCAGAATCGACAAGATCGCAAGAAGCGATTTCTAGTACCTCACACGCCGATTGACCGAGAGCCGTCGAATAAAGGCGCATAATCCCATCTTCGATCTGACTTGCTGGAGCGATACGAAGCTCAACGGGTTTATCAAATAGCAACGTCAAGGAGTGCTTAGTGTAATCATCGTATGGATCGGCAACAGCGACAACGACGCCATTATCACTTTGGGCAATCGGCAACACTCGTGCTTCCCGCAAAAATGGTATACTCAGAGTGTCTGGATGGATCGGCTCACTTGGAAATTCCTCGACCATTGCTAGCGGAAAGCCGGATAGAGTCGAGAGGGCAGACGCTAGGCTTCTCTCATCACAGAGGCCAAGACGAACTATAACATCGACTACACTCGCCCCTGCATGGGCGATTGCTCGTTCAACCCGCTCGGCCAACTCAACGCTCAGCACCTCTGCATCGACAAGCGCTTTCAGGAGCGAAGCACCTGACGCCGCTCCTACGCATTGATCCATACCGTCCGAAACTGTGGACACGCCCCCCCCTTTTTACCAAGTCAGCGGACCATATAGCCAGACGAGCCAAGTTCCCAAACAAAGAAAGCTGCCGAATGCAATCCGCGAGCTCCACGTGATCTTAGCACCCACCGCCCTGTGGAAGAACACGGCCAAGAGCGCAGTTGCTGTAGCCCAAAGCAGCACGGTGGGTAGCCCAGAATAGCCGAGCCATGCTCCGGCCGCTCCAAACAGTTTGACATCACCCAAGCCGAGGCCGTCACGCTGGCGCAGGAAGTGATATGCGGAACCAATGCTATAGAGGAACATCCCTCCCCCGCACAATCCAAAAACGTGATCAAGAAGGGCGGGCGGACTGAGCAACCAGCTAACCACAAGCCCAAGCAATGCAAGAGGTATGATCAATAGATCACTCAAAAACATACTACGCCAATCCATTATCGCCAGTGCAAATAGGAGCCACCCCAGCACTTGTGTTGGGACGAATATGGAAATTGGAACGGACACAAACGCCCATAAGGCAATCGCTGCGGCGCCGAGTTCCATGGCGAGGTATAGGGTTGAGATCGAAGCGCCACAAGACGAACAGCGGCCTGCCTGAAATAGCCAGCTCAATACTGGAATGAGTTGCATGGGACCAAGAGACTTCCCGCATCCATCGCACTGCGAACGGCCGAACACAATGGATCGACCTTCTGGCAATCGGATAACGAGAGTGCCCAGAAAGCTACCAATCACCAACGCAACAGTCACGACGACCATGCCTATTTCCAACGACGGCATTGCTGAACTATTGCCCATGTTCGGCCAATCGCTGACAAGCACGCGAAGCTTCCTCGGGAGCCGACCTTGGCGAGGCATCAGCGACAACCATAAAGGGTCTATCGCTGCCTCCTGCAACTCGAATCACAACTTGCCTTCGAGAAACAACACTTCCGTCCGCAGACTTTGCAGTTTCTGTTATCTCGTAGAGGTCAGGACGAGCAGCCTCCCCACCAACAACACTGTAGTATGATGATGAAACAATTGGCTGGTGGCCGTAAATCGCTTGCCGCAACCGCGGCGAGGCGGTGGCCGCATCGATCCTACCCGACCGCGTGTACACCGTGATATCGGCGTCCAGGCAATTCGGCAGATCCGGGCCGATGCTGCTAACGAGAGCAAGATCTGCAAGGGTCTCGAAAGGACGTGCGGGAGTTGCATCTGCTTGGGCGGAAGCGAGCGCGGATCTCGCTCCCTCTCCGTTTCTCCATGCGATGATGCCATTAGCGATCTCGGTTGAACGCTTCAGCGAAATTCCCGCCGCTTCCAACAGCTTTCGAATACTCTCAGGCGAACCGTAATTAATATCCAATTTCGACAATTCCGGCCGCACAATCACAGTCACAACAGTATTTCCGACCCGAATGGTCATCGGGCGACCGAACTGCACCGACTGGAACTCCCGGGACAGTTGGTAAGCTGTCGAGGCAAGCGCACCATCCAATGCAGCGGCGAGCTGAAGTCGCACCGCTCTGGCCCTCACCTCATCTGTGGATTGCCGGGTAGTCTGGAGCATGGCACCGAAGATCAAAGACAAAGCCAACAGCACTACCATTACGATGAGGAGTGCAAATCCGCGACTGGACGAGCCCGTTCCGAGACGCACAGACGATCGGTCGAGTTTTGTCAGTATTTCACCGATGCCCACGTTCAATTGGCCCCTGCGAAAAACCGCCGCTCCAGGTGCTCAAATGGACACGGCGGAATTGAATAGATAAATTATGGACACTAGAATTGAATGCAGATAGGGGCCACAAGTGTGAGGTGGGGGGTGGTAACGTGTCGCGCATTGCCTTCGAGGCTATCGATAAATCGGGCGGCACGGTTCGTGGCACGCTAGATGCCCCCGATCGAGCAAAGGCGCTCGACCAATTGATTGCGTCTGGGCTCACGCCCTTCGATATACGCCACGCGCATACATCCACCTCCCTCAGACCTGGGTGGAGATATATTTTTGGTCGGCGCAGCTTTGATTACGTCGGCTTTCTGCAAGAATTTGCGGTACTCCTAAAAGCGGGTCTACCTCCAGAGCGCGCCCTTACAACACTCAAGGCTCTGACTTTGGGTGCGAATGCGTCGCCCCGAATACAGCAAATCCTTGAACAGGTGCGAGGTGGCGAACCCGTATCGCAAGCATTTGCCACCAGTATTCCGGAGGCGCCATCCCACATCGCCGGATTGCTAGCCGCTGGAGAGGCTAGCGGTAAACTGGCTGAAATTGCGTCGCGCGTCGCTGAAGGGCTAAAGAAACTGAAGGCACTGAAGTCGCGTCTTATCTCTGACCTCGCCTATCCATGCATCTTAGTATTTTCCATCGCTGTTGTCCTCTGGGTCATGTTCCATACAGTTCTGCCCCGCTTGGCTCCATTGTTTGAGCAATCGGCAGCAGCAATGCCAATTGCCACGCAGGTGCTTCTGAGGCTGAAATCGTTCTTTGATTTTTATGGATGGTGGTTGTTCGGGATGCTAATCGCTGCGGCGATTTGGATGTTCCGGCTGTTGCGGACGCCGCGATACCGCCTCACCGTGGACATGCGCTTACTCACATCGAAGTGGGCTCTTGGAGTTCCGCGTGCGATCGAAGGAGCTTTGTTTTGCCGTAACCTCCAAATTATCCTTGATGGTGGCCTCCCACTCGAAAAGGCGTTGGGACCCGTTCGCGATGGCATTGGAAACCTGTGGCTCAAGAAAGAAATTGCCGAGGTAAGAACCGCCGTGCGCGAAGGCGTCCGGTTGTCGCGAGCGTTGCATTCAAAGGCACCATCGTTGCCCCCCGTAGTGGCAGAATTCTCTGCAGTTGGTGAGGAGACAGGTCGTCTCGCGGACATGATGCGTGAAGCCGCAGAACTGCTAGAACACCACGCTCAGACACGACTAAATCGATTAATCACGCTCGTCAGTCCATTGGCGACCTTACTCATGGGTGGCGTTGTAGCCCTCCTTATGGCGGGCATTGTTGGCGGCATTCTCGCTCTCAACGATGTCGCACGGTGACGAGCAATGGAATGGTGGAGTAGAGATTCCGGCTACACCCTAGTTGAGCTCCTCGTTGTCATCGGGATCATGAGTTTGGTCACCGCCTTCGCAGCACCTGCAACCTCTACCATAATTGAATCCGCGAAATTTCGCGCGGATGTGCTATCGGTCGAGGCCAGCTTGCGCAAGTGTCAGTCCACTGCAGTTGCACAGCAGCGCACCCTTGTTGTCCACACCGTCACAGATCTCGGCGCCATTATTGAAGGTTCACCCTCAGATAGCGTTGTGGTCACTATTGAACAGCCAATTCGCTGGTTTGCCGATGGGACGACAACCGGCGGGAAGATCACCATTCAACGTAAAGGGCGCGAGAAAACCATCACTGTCGCTTGGCTCTCAGGCACCATTACGAGCAGTGAACCATGAAAGGGGAAGACGGCTACACCATCATCGAGGCGCTTGCTGCGATGTCAATCCTGGCTGTCTCCCTGGTAGCGCTCTATGGAGCGGGCGCCGACGTTCTCAACGCAACTGACCGCGTTGCCGCGCACAATCGGGCCTTACTTTTTACCCAATCGAAGCTGGAGGTCCTGGCGATCACTTCCGCTCCGCTGCCTGCGCACGACCGTGGTTATGAGAAAGACCTGTCTTGGACAATCATCACTCGAGATGCATCCAGTCGAGAAATATGGAGCCACCTCGTCCTGCAGGAGGTGGAGCTAACCGTGGGCTGGAACGATGGCCACCACCACCGCTCAATCACAATCGTCACAAGGCACCTTGGAAGGACGGCGCCATAATGTCCCGCCTCACTCTCTCAGATGGCTATACTCTGGTCGAGTTGGTGGTCGTCATGCTGCTACTTGGCCTCCTAGCTTTGGCCTGCGAAAGTGGCCTTCATTTTGGTTGCCAAGTTTGGTCTCGTGCGGTGTCCAGTTTTGGCAAACAAGATCAGCTGGTGATCAATCAATCTATATTGCGCAGTCTTCTTGCGCACGCCTTACCGCGGCTAAAGGGCAATGTCGTTACATTCACTGGAGAAACAACTGAAATTCGCTTCGATGGCGCACCACCTCAAGCCTTCCAAGACGGAGGGACGGCTCACGTGGTTCTCCGCATTCTCAAGACACGTCGGGGCACGGCGCTTGCGCTCGATCTGCGATCCATAGCCGATCCGCAACACGCCAAACACGCCATACTCGCCACGGACGTCGACTTGCTGCACATGTCGTATCTCGATGCGTCGAGCCAAACTCAGACGTGGCTTTCCCATTGGCGCGATCGCAACCGGCTTCCTGACGCGGTTCGCATCGAGAGTGGTGACCCTAGAGTGTTTCCAACACTGATCGTGCACCTTCCAATTGTCGAAAGTGCCTCTTGCAGGCCCGATCCGGTGACTATGGCATGTCGAAAGATATAACGATCAAGATCGACCTCAGTGCGCCGGTGACCATTGCCTCAGCAAAGGATGCCCTATGGAGGTTCATCGGGTGGTGGGGCTGCGAAGTTCTCGAACTATTACCAAAGGCCTGGAATGAGCGACTACGCGCACGTTCCACCCGGTTTAGCTTGATTGTAACTGGCAATGGATGGTCACTTGAATGTCCTGAGGGTACCACCATAGCGCTGGATCAGCGCGTTCCACCCTTGGAGCTCCGCGAAGAACTCAGCCGAAGAGCGCCAGATAGCCTGCGTCGAGGTATCAACGTAGTCATTCCGCAGAAAAACCTCCTGTTTAGGCGCCAGAATTTTCCCCACGCTGCCGCAGCTAAGCTACAGCAGGTAATACGACTCCAACTTGACCGTCTCTCGCCCTTTCGAGGCGACGACGTTCAGTTCTTTTATTGGATCCTAGCTGACGAAAGCAGTATCTCTCAAACTGGATCGCCTCGTGAAGGTAACATTGCCGTAGAAATAGCAATATTACCCAAGCGCCAACTTACGGATATTGAGAGTTCGGTTCGCGCGCTAGGCCTAACTCCACGTATATTCCGGGTGGCAGATTGCCCAGCAAGCTTTGCCCCCGTTGGCCTGCCCTGGACTAAACACACCCAACGCCGCGCAATGATAAGCGCCTTTGGCGCTTCCTTTATCGCCGCGGCCATGATTCTGAGCCCCAACTTGCGGACATTGGAAATCGCAGAACTTCACGCTCAGATCGCGTCGGTCAGACCGCTGGTTGAGCGAGCACAGGCTGAAAGAAGCGAACTCAGCCACTATCAGCTGCCGGCACAGGCGGTCTCGGCAGACCGTGCTGCGGCATTTGACCTCTTGTTGGATCTGACAAAGAGACTTCCGGACTCTATCTCCGTTTCGAGACTCCAAGTCCGCGGTCAAGACGTCATAATCGAGGGTCGCTCCACAACGCTGGTGGATGTACGAACACTGATCACCCGTTCGCCAGTTCTGATCGACGTCCGCTCAACAACCATGGCGCCACTTGCAGACCGTTTTTCGCTGACCGCAAAACTGAAGCCCGGGATATCGGGGGACCACTAACACAATGCGATTCGAATGCACCCTGTCCACAATGCACCAAAAAGCCCTCGCTCTGGCCTTAGCGCTCGTGCCGGGATTCGCACTGATTGCTGGGTTGTGGGTATTTGTGTCGGCACAGATCGACCGGCATATCGAAGCATCGCTATTGGTGCGGGAGCTCACACGCCAGCGCGCTTTACTCGCCTTGGCGCCTGCCCAGCACAAAAAACTTCTAGAGTTGAGATCTTCGCCTGACTGGCAAGCGCTTTTCATTGCTAAATCCTCAACCACCCCCGATGGCCCCTTGTCTGCAGTCGTGAAAACCAATGGAGGAAAGGTTCAAAGCGATACCGTGGCACGCCAGAATGCGTTTGGCGCCACAGAAATCGACGAACATATCGTATTTACTGCCGATACTCAGCAACTCGCACATATCCTTCTCATTCTACGCGGCCGCCGCCCATTATTTGTCATTCGCGCACTCGAAATTCAACACGATGATCCTTTGCCCACCCAAGCGCGGCGGTCAATTAACGTGCTTACCATCAACTTAACTGTCGCAGAATTCGAGCATCCCTAATGGCGGACTTTCGAGAAATTCTGAGCGGAGCGGCGGGGCCCACCGGATTGGCGATGGTGGGCACCCTCATGCTGGTTGCTGTGGTGGTCCCATCGCCAACGCGGCTAACCTTGTGGCGCGACCGTCCCATACCCATTGTGAACACTCCCTTTCCGGAATCTCCTCGCAATGTTTCAGAAGCAGACCTCGCCGCCGTTATTGAGCGCCCTCTTTTCAATAGTGATCGCAAAAAGGATCCACCTCCTGAGGCACAGACAGCTCTTCCAGGTCTAGATTCGTACCGTCTTGCCGGTATCATTATTACCAGAGCGACGACTATTGCCATCATTGAACGGAGCCAGTCGAAGACCAGCTCCACTGTGAAGGTGGGGGATTTACTTGATGGGCGAGCTGTTGGCGCCATTACATCAGAGGGTGTGTCTCTTACCTATGGCGGCCGATCAGACGTATTGGCTGTCCCTAAGATTTCTGGTGCCAGCTTAGCAGCACCTGCGCCTAATGCAGACGCGCAAAAACAATCGACAAATATCGGTGGGAAGAGAGAGTCCAAATGACGTGTACAAGCGGGAAACAAGCGGTGTGGCTGGACAGCGTAGGCCGCCTTGCATTGCTCCTTACGCTTCTCGGACCTACAACGATTTTATCTGCCTCCGCTCAAGCGACGTCCGACAAGGCTCCACATCCTATAGGAGCGCAACAGCAAGTCTCAGATTTGCGGTCCGCCAAACCCGTCGACGGTATACCGGCAAAGACTGAAGAGGACCTCTTGCCGCCACTGCCGAATATGCAAGTCTTCGAAGGCTCCGGAACGTTTGTCAAACCGCCCAGCGCCAAAATAGCGTCATCGCGAAGTGGCGATGTGACTTTGGATTTTACGGATGCCGACATCAAAGACGTTGTGCGGGCCATCTTTGGCGAAATCCTACAGTGCTCTTACACGATAGACCCCAGGGTAACCGGGCACATTACATTGAAGACCGGACGACCGATCGCCAAAGAGGCGGTTCTACAGGCCCTTGAAACCGCCCTCAAAATCTCCGGGTATGCCATCAATCTCATTGATGACATCTACAACATCGTTCCAGCCGAAAGCGTACAGCGTCGCGCCCAAATAACTTACGGAGCTAACGACCGCCAGAATGCTGGCTACGGCATTGAGGTGATCTCCCTAGAATACGTCTCCGCAGAGGAAATGCAGCGGATCATTAATCCACTCGTACCTGAGGGTGCCATTGCCCAGATCGACGCCAAACGCAATCTGATATTCTTATCTGGCAGCGAGCCCGATCGCGCGGCAATTCGGGAAACGATCGCGCGGTTTGACGTCAATTATCTCAAGGGCATGTCGTTTGCCCTCATCCAACCAGCTCACTCAAACGTCGAAACCCTCGCAAGCGAGCTAGACAAGATATTCGGTGAAGCAAATAGTCCAATTGCCGGCCTAGTTCGGCTAATCCCAATGCAGCGAATCAATAGCTTGTTAGTTATTACATCCAGACGCAACTATCTGAAGGAGGTACAGCGGTGGGTCGCCCGGCTCGATGTCGCCCCGGTTACACCCGACAGGAAGCTCTATTTTTATCGTCTACAAAACTCCCGAGCGCATGATATCGCGGAGATTCTCGGCCGTATCTTTGGAGGCAATATGTCCAGCGGGTCCGACCAATCGGCCCAGTTCGGCGGATTGCCCCATCCGGCCGGACTTACTCCGAAGACAAGTACTATGAGCGTGCCTACCGGCAGTTCAACTGCAGCAACCCAAGTCCAAACGCCCTCAATCCAGCTGATGCCCTCGCAATATGGCAATTCAGGGGGCGCAAACATGCCACAAATCGTAACCGACGAAGCAAATAATGCTCTGATCATAAGAGCGGATGCCGCCGGTTACGCTGCCATTGAAGATGTTGTCAGGCAGATGGACGTACCGCCGAGCCAGGTGATGGTCGAGGCAACGATCGTTGAGGTCACGCTCAACGACACCCTGAAATATGGCGTCGAGTGGTATTTCAAGAACGCCAAAGAAACTTATACAATGAGCCCGAATGGCGCAGTGGCGACCCATTTTCCAGGTCTTGGTATCACATATTCAGCCACGAACCTGCAAGCAGCCCTGAGCACTCTTGGCAGTCTTACCGACGTCACGGTGATCTCGTCGCCCAAGATCCTTACGTTGGACAATAAAGCAGCTACGATTGAAGTTGGTGACCAAATTCCAATTGTCACTCAGACGGCCGTCTCGACCACAACGAGTGGGTCACCGATTGTTTCGAGTGTAGAACAACGCGACACAGGCGTGATTCTTTCTGTAACTCCTCGCATCGGCAATAGCGGCATTGTCTACCTGGACGTCTCGCAGGAAGTTAGCACGTCAACGCAAACAACGACGTCGAATATTGATTCTCCCACGATTCAACAAAGGCGCATTCATTCGACCGTAGCCGTTAACGACGGGGCGACAATTGCTCTTGGGGGATTAATTCAGAATAGTCAGACGAATGGCGATAGTGGCATTCCATTTCTCAAGGATATTCCGGTTCTTGGTGCGGCATTCAGCACCAAGTCAAACGTCCGAGGGCGCACAGAGCTGCTAATTTTCTTGACACCTCACGTCATTCGTAATTTGCCGGCAGCACTCGATATGACAGAAAAGCTCAAACAAGACCTTGAGAAGGTGCGTAACGCACTTGATGAATTGCCCAAACACAGAGTGCCGCGCCGACCTTGGTAATCTATCAATTTGTTATGAGGAGCAGCGCTTTGACCAACCAAAAATGCGCGAGATGCACGAGGGTGTGTTTCGGCGTGGAATAAGGACCCCGTTTTTGGGGTGATCGGCATCCAAAAGGGACCCCGGGAACGGAGGTTCGGCGTTGGCTCCCACGGAACTGGGAGCCGAGGTAGGGATGCTGGTCGTGGAGACGGTCGCGAAGGTCCGCCGCGCGTATTTTGTGCAAGGCAAGTCGATCAAAGCGATCTGCCGGGAACTGAACCTGTCGCGCAAGGTGGTGCGCAAGGTTATCCGTTCGGAAGCGACCGAGTTCCACTACGAGCGTGAGACGCAGCCGCTGCCGCAGCTATGACGCGGTGCGCCGCTATGCTCAGCGTTGGCGCTGGCCTTCGGGGATTCCAGCGAACAGCGCATCATCGGAATATTCCACACCATCATGGCGATTGATGCCGACGATGGCGTCGCGTTCGACCAAGCCTCCCTCACAGCCACCAAAATTCGGGAAGAACTCGACTATGGCGGGGTTCGGCTGCGCGCAACCGCATCACTATCCGGCGCAAGAATCTCCCCTCACTATCGACATCGCATTCGGCGATTCGGTCGAACCGGGGACTGGAAACAATCGATTATCCGACGCTACTCGACTTGCCTCGCCCCAAACTTGGCGCTTACGCACCCGAGACCGTTGTTGCCGAGAAATTCCAGGCAATGGTTGCTCTCGGTCGCGCCAACAGCCTTCGCTTTTGATGAGCAAAGACTTGCCCGTGCTTTCGCCGCGACGTTTGCCCGTCGCCAAACACAACTCACGACCAAAATCCCCGATGCGCTGACACTCGCCTTTGCCCAAGACCCCGCCAAACGCCTGTGGGGCGCCTTTGCTGCGGACCTTATCGAGGCGCCGCGCGAACTGGGACAAGTGACAGCAGAGATTTCGGATTTCCTGATGGCGGCCGCTCGCGCGGCGCGCGGTGGTTCAGGCCGCCCCAACCATAAAGTTACCACCAGAATCAAAACTGACCGGCGATTACCGCGTTAACGCGAAGCTTCAATGTGAACACCAGACGCGATGCCGCGTCATGCCGCCGCTGTTTTGGCGATAGTAAAAGACCACAGAAAGACTGTGGTTACTTGGTGGTAGCTAATTCGCCCCCACGCCGCCTTGGAATTACATCTAAGTCATTGAATTTAATGGTCGGAGCGGAGAGATTTGAACTCTCGACCCCCAGTCCCCCAGACTGGTGCGCTAACCAGACTGCGCCACGCTCCGACTTGTTCGCGGTCCCGAGGGGCCGCAGGCAGTTTGGTCTGCCGGTCGAGTTCGGTGGCCGCGAACGGCCTCCGAGGGGGAAATCCCTGGGGCTCTCCCCAAGGGCGGCGGACTATAGTTGGCCATCCCCGGAAGGGCAACCGCCCAAGGTGCGGCAATTCCTGTGAATTTGCCGGTTTTCCCGACCGATCAGGGCGTAATCGGATCGTCCTCGCCGCCACCCCACGGCCATAGGCTTGACCCACGGCGAGAACGGTCTGGAGGCGAAACCAGTCGGCTGGATCTTTTTTCCGACAACTCCAGCCTCATGGCCACGATCTTCTGGATCATGTGGTGTCGCCATTCGGATACGTCCAATCGCCGTCGTCGCGGATGACACACCTCTGGCGTGAACGTGAGACAGGTTGTCTGAAGCTTCGCGTGTGGATCCGGTCAGTACAGCCGCGGCGCGGTGCGCATACGGGCTTTCAACTGCACCAGTTCGGCGAGCAGGATCTCGAGCTTCTCGCGCGCCTCTTCGTCGAGCGCGGCGCCGCGGCGCTCGAACGGCACCACGGAATTCTGCCGGCGTCCGGACTCGCCGGTGTTCTGCGGCGCATCCTGAATGCTCTCGCGGCCGATCTCGGCAACATAGCGCACGCCGCGATCCTTCAAGAGTTTCTGTACGCCCTTGATGGTGTAACCGTCGGAATAGAGCAGCGTGCGGATGCCGCGCAGAAGATCGACATCTTCGGGCCGATAATAACGACGTCCGCCGGCACGCTTGGTCGGCTTCACCTGCGTGAAACGGCTTTCCCAGAACCGCAACACATGCTGCGGAACATCCAACTCGCTCGCTACTTCACTGATCGTTCGAAACGCTTCCGGTGATTTTACGCGCGAAGGAAACTGAGCTACTGCCGCATACGACATCAATCGCCCTCGCCCAACTCAGGATCGGGTGTCTGTCCGTTGATGACGGCCTTGAGCACATGGCTCGGACGGAACACCAACACACGCCGCGGTGCGATCGGAACTTCGTCGCCGGTCTTGGGGTTGCGGCCCATGCGCTGCGATTTCTGACGTACCGCAAACGTACCGAAGGAAGAGAGCTTCACCGTTTCGCCGCGCGCAAGTGCAGCGCACAACTCTTCGAGAATGTCCTCGACCATCTGTGCCGATTCGTTACGCGACAGGCCTACAGCCTGGAACACCGCTTCGGTCAGGTCGGCGCGCGTCAATGTCGTCGTGGTCATGGCGGTAAAGCGACTCCCTGGTGCTCGCGTAAAAGTAAACGAATCCGGGATTTACCGTCAACATCAAAGGGATAGGCTGTGGATTTGAGAATGGTTACCAGCGGACCAGACTCGCACCCCAAGTCATGCCGGCGCCGAGGGCTTCCATGAGCACCAAATGACCCGGTTGGATGCGACCGTCCGCCACGGCTGTAGCCAGTGCCAACGGGACGGAGGCGGCCGACGTGTTGCCGTGCAAGGCCACAGTCGAGACGACTTTGGCCGGATCGACCTTCAGTTTCTTGGCGGTGCCGTCCAGGATGCGCTGATTGGCCTGATGGGGTACCAGCCAGTCGATAGCGTCTACCGGAACCCCGGCAGCGGCGGCCGAAGCCTCGACCGAGGCGGCAATATTGGTCACCGCGTGCTTGAACACTTCCTTGCCCTGCATACGGATGTAGCCGACCGAGTGATCGGTGGACGGCCCGGAGTCGACGTACAACAGGTCGTGCAGCCGTCCGTCCGAGAACAGGACCGTATTGAGCACGCCGCGATCCTCGGAGGTACCGGCCCCCTCGCCCGCGTTCAGCACCACGGCACCGGCGCCGTCGCCGAACAGGACGCAGGTCGCGCGGTCCTCCCAATCGAGGATGCACGACATGGTATCGGCGCCGATCACCAGGGCCGAGCGCACCTGGCCCGCCTTGATGAAATTATCCGCCGTCGCAATCGCGTAGATGAAGCCGGAACAGACCGCCTGCACGTCGAAGGCAAAGCCGCGCGTCATGCCGAGCTTTCGCTGCACAATGGTCGCGACCGAGGGAAAGGTGAGGTCCGGCGTGGTGGTCGCAACCACGATCATGTCGATGTCTTGGGGCGTGGCGCCGGCGTTGGCGAGTGCGGCTTTGGCGGCCGCTGTGGCGAGATCGGACGTCTTCTCGCCTTTGGCTGCGATATGGCGCTGCGTGATGCCGGTGCGCGTCCGAATCCATTCGTCGCTCGTATCCACCCGCGTCACGAGATCCGCGTTTGTTACGATCGTATTTGGAAGATAGGCACCGCAACCAATGATGTGGGAACGAACGACGGTCGATCCGTCTCGTTTCATGACGCGACCGCCTCGGGTCTCACACCCGCGCGATCGGAAACGATGGCGTCGTTGACGCCGCCCAGCGCCAGATCAATCGCCGTATCGACGGCATAGGCAAAACCGACGCTGTCGGTGCCGCCATGCGCCTTCACGACGACGCTGTTGAGGCCGACCATCAGTCCGCCGCCGTAAGCGCGCGGATCGAGCTTGCGCCGCAAGGCGAGCAAAGCACCGGCGGCCAGCAAGGCGCCGAGACGCGACATCAGCGAACGCTTCAGCGCGCCTTTGAGGAAGAACGCGATCAACTTGGCCGCGCCTTCCAGCATCTTCAAGACGACGTTGCCGGTGAAGCCGTCCATCACGGCGACGTCGACGGCGCCTTCGAGGATGTTGTTGCCCTCGATGAAGCCGCAGAATTCCATCGGCAGATCGGACTGGCGCAGGGTATGGGCGGCGTTGCGCACGGCCTCATGCCCTTTCACTTCTTCCTGTCCGACGTTGACGAGTCCGACGCGCGGCTTGGGCAGACCAAACAACGCACGGCTCAGCGCTTCGCCCATGATGGCGAAATCGACGAGCTGTTCGGAATCGCATTCGACGTTGGCGCCGCAATCGAGCACGACCACCTGACCGCGCTGAGTCGGCCATACCGAAGCGATAGCGGGACGCGAAATGCCGTCGATCAGACCGAGCTGATACATGCCCATGGCCATCAGTGCGCCGGTATTGCCGGCGGAGACGACCGCTTGGGCTTCACCCGACTTCACCGACTCGATGGCATGCCACAGACTGGAATCGCGACGGCGGCGCAGCGCAAAGCTGGGCTTCTCATCCATGGCAACGCGGGTGGCGGCATGGCGCACGCTGACGCGACCGGCGAATTTGCCTTTGCGTTTGGCGATGAGCTGATTCAGCACCGTCTCGTCGCCGTGAAGGATGAACTTCACGTCGGGATGCCGCTGGATCGTGCGCGCGAGCGCCGATACCACGACCGATGGGCCGGCATCGCCGCCCATCGCATCGATCGAGACTGTCAGTTCGCCGGCCACAGCTTCACCTGCCCTGATAACCGCTGCATGCAGCGGTCACGGCGCTCAGGCCTTTGTCTCGGCGGCGACTTCACGGCCGTCGTAATGACCGCATTTGCCGCAAACGTGATGCGGGCGCTTCGGCTCACCGCAGTTCGGGCATTCGTTGTAAGACGACGCCGACAGCGCGTGGTGCGAGCGACGCATGTTCCGCCGTGACGGCGACGTTTTTCTCTTTGGGACCGCCATGGCGGAATCCTACTCCGTTAGAGCGTTTTCCGGGGAAACGGTTTTCCGTTCGAAAACGCGACAACTCAAGAATGCGGCCGGAAGGATCCAGCCGCACAAGGCAAAAGCAGGCGCGGGAGGTAGCAGGAAACCCCCTCCCGATTCAAGCACCTATTCCGGCGGAATTAGTCGCGGTCCTTCAGGGCCTTAAGGACGGCAAACGGGCTTGACTGCGGCGTCTCGGGCTCAACCGGAGGCGTAAACGCCACGCCGGGCTTGCGCGGGTAAGGATCGATCGCCAGGACAAATTCCTCCAGCAACGGCGCCGCGAGGTCGTAATCCAGGCTCAATATGGTTTCCGGAACATCGTCGTCCCCCGCCGCGAGGGTAAGTTCCGCGACAGTTTCCTGCGGCAGACGCGGGGCCTGCTGCAGTTCCCGAGCGATCTCCCGGCTGATACGGCTTTCCACCGGCTCCAGGGTCACGACGCAGCTCTGGACGACATCTGCCGTCAGATTCGCCTCGTAATTGAAACGCGTTTGCGACAAGCGGCGCAGGCCGACCGTGGCTGTAAACCGCTTCACCGAATCGATCCCCGCCCATTTGGCCAGCTTGGGCAGGTCCTCGGGGCTGGCTTCCACGACGACCTCGGCGCCGGCCTGCGACAGGTCGGACAGGTCGAAGATATGCTGCAAGGGCGGTTCGATGTGTTTCATGTTCATTCCTAGTCCGTGGGGGCCCCATCCGGCAGGGGTCCGAAGTCCAAATCCCCCTCCCCGGCGGCCGCCAACCGCGTCCGCACCCGGCTTATATAGGAACTCATGACGGCCGCAGCCGGCGTCTCGGTGCCGCGGTAAAGATTGCGCACCAGCGCTTGCCGCAAGCCCTCGCCGTCTCCGGCGTCGTCGTAGGCCTTCAAGCGGCCGTAGAACGCATCGGCGAATTTCTTCATGCGCCGGCCCATGCCCATGTCGCCCGCCCCCATCTCGCGCAACGCCTCGTCGAGGCCGACGAAAATGCGGTTCACCAAGGCTTGCGCCAAAACGTCGTCGGGCCGGATCCGCCCCAGCAATGCCCAGGCGTGCAGCACCAACAGATCGAAGCGCCCGTCGAGCGTGTCGGGCACATCGAACCTTGCGAAAAAGACAGGTTCGCGCGCACGCCGAACCAGCGCGACGTAATGGCGTTCCGCCGCATCCCTGGCCTGCTTGCTCCTGACGAACGCGTTCAGCATGATACAGCCTTAACTTCCGGCGCCCTTGCATGCGGCGTCCGGCAAGGCTAGCACATCCACCTCGGCAAGAGGGCCCAGTATGAAGAAGGTCGTGCTTTTTGTGGCGGCGAGTATCGCTCTGGCGGGCTGTTCGCCGGTGATTTCCAACCGCGGCTATCTTGAAAATCAGGACGCCGAAGCCGGCATTGCCGCCGGCGTCGATACCAAGACGACGATCGAGCAGAAGCTCGGCGATCCTTCCGTGCAAGCCGCGTTCGGCACCGACGCCTGGTACTACATCAGCCAGCAGGAACGTCAGGTCGCCTTCTTCGATCCGACCATCACCTCGCGCCACATCCTTGCGATCTATTTCGACAAGGAGGGCAAGGTCAGCGACATGAAGCACTTCGGCCTGGAAGACGGCAACGTGGTGGCGTTCGAGTCGCGTACCACCCCGACCCGCGGCCGCGAGATGACCTTCCTGCAGCAGCTCTTCAACGCCACGCCCGGCATGCCCGGCGCGCAGGACCAGCAGGAGCGCAATCCCGGCGGCGGCGGCGGCCCCGGACGCTGATCGTCTGGATACGGAGTTTTCCGACGGCTCGCGAGGCACCCCGCGGGCCGTTTTCGTTTGGTTTGTATGCAGCGCTTCCGGCCGGTGCCGGACATGGCGCGGCATGAGACATCCGTGTACTATACACGCATTGGTCGTGTAGCCGCTACGGCGCGGCTTCCGTGCGTCCAGCAACGCCGGAGGAGACCTTCCATGCGAAAACTGATTTTCCTTTCTGCTTGCGTAGTGCTTTGCGCCACGAGCGCCGATGCCGCGACATGGATTGCGCGCTGCAACGACGGGCAGCACCTGCAATACAATCAGACGGTCGGCGGCGGCGGTATTCTCTATCTTTGGACGACCGACGGCGTCATTCCCGGAACGGGAACCCAAATGGCCGTGCTGAAGCAGACCTCGCTCAGCGCCACCGCCATTTGCGGCACCGTCACGGGCAATCCGACCCTGCCGGGCGGCGCGCCCCTCACCCAGCTCTGCGCCAACAAAGCCAAAGGCACGATCACCATCAAATGGCAGAGCCCGATTGCGCCGGCGGCCATTAAAGAAGGGCTGTTCTGCAAAGCCAACGTGACCATCAACTGATCGATCGGGCGCTCACGCCAAACAAAAAGGGCCGGGATTGCTCCCGGCCCTTTCGCATTGGTTAGTCGATCAGGATCAGTGCGCCAACGCGGCGAGAAGGAGCAGCGCGACGATGTTGGTGATCTTGATCATCGGGTTGACGGCCGGGCCGGCGGTGTCCTTGTAGGGATCGCCGACGGTGTCGCCCGTGACGGCAGCCTTGTGGGCGTCAGAGCCCTTGCCGCCGTAGTGGCCGTCTTCGATGTACTTCTTGGCGTTGTCCCAAGCGCCGCCGCCCGAGGTCATCGAGATGGCGACGAACAAGCCGGTGACGATCACGCCGATCAGCATGGCGCCGACGGCATTGAAGGCATCAACCTTGTTGTTGGTGACGAAGTACACGACGAAGTACAGCACGATCGGGCTGAGGACCGGCAGCAGCGACGGGATCTGCATTTCCTTGATCGCCGCCTTGGTCAGCATGTCCACGGCGCGGCCGTAGTCAGGCTTCTGCGTGCCTTCCATGATGCCGGGCATCGCCTTGAACTGGCGACGGACTTCCTCGACCACTGCACCGGCCGCACGGCCCACCGCAGTCATCGCGATGCCGCCGAACAGGTACGGCAGCAAGCCGCCGAAGAACAGGCCGACGATCACCCACGGATTGTCGAGACCGAAGGTCGGAACCTCGACGCCCTGGAAGTAGGTGAAGGTGTCGTTGTGCGCCACGAAGTACTTCAGGTCTTCGGTATAGGCGGCAAACAGAACCAGCGCGCCCAGACCGGCCGAACCGATGGCATAGCCCTTGGTCACGGCCTTGGTGGTGTTGCCCACCGCGTCGAGGGCGTCGGTCGTCTTGCGAACGTCGCCTTCCAGGCCTGCCATTTCGGCGATGCCGCCGGCGTTGTCGGTAACCGGACCGAAGGCGTCGAGCGCCACGATCATGCCGGCCAGCGACAGCATGGTCGACACCGCGATGGCGATGCCGAACAGACCCGCAAGCAGGTAGGTGATGATGATGCCGACGCAGATCACGACTGCCGGCATGGCGGTCGATTCCATCGACACCGCAAGACCCTGAATGACGTTCGTGCCGTGGCCGGTGACGGAGGCCTTGGCAATCACGTTGACCGGACGCTTGCCCGTGCCGGTGTAGTACTCGGTGATGATGACGATCAGGCCGGTGATGGCCAGACCGACAGCGCCGCACCAGAACAGGTCGAGGCCGGTGAAGGCCTTGTCGCCGATGGTCAAAGCCGCAGCAGTACCGCCGCCGGGGATCAACCGGTCGATCAGGACATAGAGGCCGGCCAGCGACAGCACGCCGGTGGCGACGACGCCCTTGTACATGGCGCCCATGATGTTGTTGGACTTGCCGAGGCGGACAAAGAACGTGCCGATGATCGAGGTGATGATCGACATGCCGTTGATGGCCAGAGGCAGAAGCATGAACGCGGTTTTCTGCTCGCCGACGAAATAGATCGAGGCGAGAACCATCGTGGCGACCGTGGTCACCGCATAGGTTTCGAACAGGTCGGCGGCCATGCCGGCGCAGTCGCCGACGTTGTCGCCCACGTTGTCCGCAATGGTGGCCGGGTTGCGCGGATCGTCTTCCGGAATGCCCGCTTCGACCTTGCCCACCATGTCGCCGCCGACGTCCGCACCCTTGGTGAAGATGCCGCCGCCGAGACGGGCGAAGATGGAGATCAGCGAGGCGCCGAAGCCCAGGGCCACGAGGGCGTTCTGAACCGTACGGGCCTGCACTTCGTCAGCGAGACTGAGGCCGAGGCCTTGCGTCAGGACGAGGTAGTAGCCGGCAACGCCGATGAGGCCGAGACCGACCACCAGAAGGCCGGTCACAGCGCCGGAGCGGAACGCCATCGAAAGGCCCATCGCCAGACCCTGGCGGGAGGCTTCCGCGGTGCGGACATTGGCGCGCACCGAAACGTTCATGCCGACATAACCGGCCGCGCCCGAGAGCGTCGCGCCGATCAGGAAGCCGACAGCGCTCGTCCAGCCAAGCAGGAAGAACGCGACGACGAAGATCACCACGCCGACGATGCCGATCGTAGTGTACTGACGGTTGAGGTAGGCGCGAGCGCCTTCCTGGATGGCGGCCGCGATTTCCTGCATGCGAGGCGTGCCGGCGCTCTTTGAGAGCACCGAACGAACCGTCAGTCCGCCGTAGACCAACGCCGCCAGGCCACAAGCCAAGACGATATAAAGTTCCATGGTTTCCCCTTGCTTCCGAATTTTCGACCAACCGAAGGGCGTGGTCTGATTTGTCCAGGACAGGCCGGAAACCTGCCGGGCAGAAGGCGTGGGGTGTATGCCAAATGGCTAACGGACACGCAACTTAGTGCGACGGTCCGGACACAGGTTTCGATGTCGCGCCTTCAGAAGAGGCATTTTTGGCGCCTCCGTCAGGCTTTGCCCCACCATCGGGGGTTGCCGCCGCGGGGGCCTGCTCGGTGGGAGGAACCGCTCCCGTCGTCGAATCGCCTGGATGCAGCGGGGCGAACTTGATCTCCATGAACAGCATCGCCCGGACGGTCTGGTTCCCGACGATCCGCTTCGCCACCTCGGTCAGCCGGGCGCTCAGCAAATCCTTATCGATTTCCTTGGGATCGGAGGCGAGCGAAACCGGCCTGCTGTTCACCTCCCTGACGAAGGCATCCTGGATGAAAGCGAGCTTCTCGCGGACCCGGATGCTGCCCGCGGGCGACGTGCAAATCAGCTTGCTGGCAACATAGTTATAGCCGAGCAGATCGCCGTCCTTGCTCATCGGAACCATCAGGAACGGCATTTCCACGGACGTTCCGGGCTCGGGCGGCTTCTTGGCATGCTCCGCCCCCCAGGCCGGATAGGCCAGACAGAGCGCAAAAACGAACAGGACGACGCTGCGAAGCATGCCGGCAAGACTAGGCAGTCATGGCTAACAGGACGTTACCGCAGCCCGGCCGGGCCGGATTTTGGTTCAGAAATGCGTAAAGCCAGGCCGGATCACCGGAATTTCGCGCCCCTCGCGGTCGAGGAGAACGACGCCCTGCCCCGGCTCGACACGCCCGATGCAGGTCACCGGCAGGTCTGCCGTCACCGGCGATGACGCCGTGAATGCAATTTCGTAATCGTCGCCGGCGGTGGCGGCGCACACGATATCGGGATCGAACCGGACAAGCGCCGCGGAGCGCGGAATAGCCTCCGCCTCGACGACGATTCGCACGCCGGAGGTCTCGGCGATATGTCCCAGATCGGCGATCAGCCCGTCAGAAACGTCCAGAGAGGCATTGGCGATGCCGCGGAGCTTGGGTCCGAGGCTCACGCGCGGCGTCGGCTGGCGATAGCGGCCGATCAGAAACGCCGCGTCGGTATCGCCGCCGGTCTTGCCTTGCAGAATCGCCAGCCCTGCCCCGGCATCGCCGATGGTGCCGCTGACAAAGACGTGATCGCCCGGCTTGGCACCGGAGCGGCGAATCATGGCGCCGCGGGGAGCGCGCCCGAGCGCCGTGATGGCAATCGTCAGCGGTCCCGGCGTCGCGGTGGTATCGCCGCCCAGCAGTGAAACGCCGAACGCTTTCTGATCCTCGGCGAGGCCCCGCGCGAATTCCGCGAGCCATGCATCGTCGACCGATTGTGGCAAAGCCAAGGCAAGCAAATATCCGACCGGCTCGGCGCCCTTGGCCGCAAGATCCGACAGGTTCACGCGCAGAGCTTTGGAAGCGATCAGGTTGGGCGGATCGTCGGGCAGAAAGTGAACGCCGGCCGTCAATGCATCGGCCGTCACGATCAGCTCGCGGCCAGCCGTTTCCTCGAGCACCGCTGCATCGTCAGTGAGCGCCAGCGCGCCGGGGTGTGTCGCCAGAGGCACAAAATACTTTGCGATTAAACCGAATTCAGAAAGCGCGTCCGGCATGCTTGAAACCCTCGAAACGGCACTTACATGGAAGTCATCGTAAACAGCACAAAAGGACGTTGAAAGCGCCGCCTCCCGGACGTGATTTTGCCACGATAATGCCCCGACCGGTGGCCACCTTCGCGTGCAACAGAACGGAAGTTCACGGCGTTTCTAAAACGTACGACCGAAACCTTTGGAGAGTGTCATGGCCCGTCCCGCCCCAACAGCCCGTCAGAACGCCGAAGGCGGCGTCGTCCGCACGGTCGTGGTCAGCGCGCTCGGCCTGCTCCCGATGGGCGTCGTCTCCGGCATGATGTTGATGCAGATCTTCGGGTACTGGACGTACTAGTCCGCCGCGAACGGCATTCCATCAAAACTGATCGTCCGGCGCCTCGCCGCCGAATTCTTCCGGCCGCTTGAGATGAGCGAGCTTGTCGAGGGCGGCGTTGATGAACGGCGCTCCATCCTCGGCTTCGAAGATGTGGGTCAGAGAGACGTATTCGTCGATCACCACTTTCGCCGGAACATCGCGGCGCGCGAGGATTTCGTAAGCACCGGCGCGCATGATGGCGCGCAACAACGAATCCACGCGGCTCAGGCGCCAATTCTTGGCGAGACACTTGGCGATTTCCTTGTCGATCTCCTGCTGACGCGCCGGCACGCCGTGCACGATGTCGGAGAAGAACTCCGCGTCGGGCTCGCCGGGCGTGACTTCGTTCTCGCGGCCGAAGCGGAATTCGACGAATTCCGCCGTGATGTCGTCGGCCGCCTCCTCCGATATCTCCATTTGATAGAGGGCCTGCACCGCAGCAATGCGTGCGGCGCTGCGTGCACCGGGAAGTCCGTCGTCGTTCATCGTCAGTCCGTTCACTTGCGCATTCCGAGGCGGCTGCGCAGCGTTATCAGCGACAGGCAGGCGCGCGCGGCGTCGCCACCCTTGTCGGCCTGCTCGCGATCGGCGCGCACCAGCGCCTGCTCCTCGTTTTCGACGGTCAGGATGCCGTTGCCGACGCACAGACCGTAATTGATGCCGAGATCGACCAGGGCGCGGGCGGATTGTCCGGCCACGATGTCGAAATGGTAAGTCTCCCCGCGAATGACGCAGCCGAGCGCGATGAAGCCGTCATAATGCTTGCCGCCGTGCTCGCCGCCCTTCATCGCGAGGTAGATCGCCGGCGGAATCTCCAGCGCGCCGGGCACCGACACGCTGTCGAAAAACGCTCCGCCCCGCTCCAGCGCCGCCGTGGCGCCGTCGAGCAGCAACCGGGAAATCTCCGGATAGAAGGTCGCCTCAACAATCAGGATGTTGGGCTTGAGATCAGTCACGTCCGCGGATCGGGTGCGTGCCGACGACGTTGAGGCCGTAACCATCGAGTGCCACCACTTTCTTTTCGGGGGTATCGGTGAGGAGGATCATGTTCCGGATGCCGAGGTCGAGCAAGATCTGGGCGCCGACGCCCGCTTCCTTGACCCGCCGCCGGTCTTCCTCGGAAAGCCGCTTCAGGACCATATCGGTCACGAAAGTTGCGCGCGGCTGCCGGAGAAGCACAACCACGCCGCGGCCCTGATGCGCAATGATGCGCATGGACTCCGCCATGCGGTCGCGCGCGGCATGGGCGTCGCCGAGGATGTCGTTGAGCACGTTGATCGCGTGCATGCGGACGAATATCGGATCGTCGCCGGAGATATCGCCTTTGATGAGCACGATGTGTTCGGCGTATTCGATGGTGTTGACATAGACAACCATCTTCCAGTCGCCGCCGTAATGGCTGGAGAACACCGACTCTGCGGTGCGCTGGATGAAATGATCGAACTTGCGCCGGTGGGCGATAAGGTCGGCAATGGTGCCGATCTTGAGGCCGTGGAGTTGGGCGAAGGTCACCAAGTCCGGCAGCCGCGCCATGGTGCCGTCGTCGTTCATCACCTCGCAGATCACACCTGACGGATTGAGGCCCGCCAGTCGCGAGAAATCGACGGCCGCTTCGGTGTGCCCGGCGCGAACCAGCGTGCCGCCCTCGCGTGCTACCAGCGGGAAGACGTGACCGGGCATTACGATGTCGTCCGGCCCCTTGGTGGGATCAATGGCCACCGCAACGGTGTGGGCGCGGTCGTGGGCGGAAATGCCGGTCGAAACCCCCTCCTTGGCCTCGATCGAAACCGTGAAGGCGGTACGGTGCGGCGCGGCGTTGAACTGCGTCATCATCGGAATCTGCAGTTTCTCGGCGCGCTCCTGGGTCAGGGCGAGGCAGATCAATCCGCGGCCGAACTTGGCCATGAAGTTGATCGCTTCCGGCGTGCACATCTGGGCCGGGATATAGAGGTCGCCCTCGTTCTCGCGGTCCTCGGCGTCGGTCAGGATCACCATCTTGCCGTTGCGCACGGTTTCGATGATCTCTTCGACGGGCGAGATGTATTGATGGAAATGCGGAAGATCGTCGAGCGTGCTCATCCCTTAACCAGCCTTGCCACGTAACGTGCGATAGTGTCGATCTCGAGGTTCACTTTCATGCCCGGCTTGAGATGCCCGAACGTGGTGATTTCCAGAGTATGCGGAATGATGTTGACCCCGAAGCGATGCCCTTCGACTTCGTTGACGGTCAGTGAAATCCCGTCCAGCGCCACTGAACCCTTTTCGGCGATGTAGCGCGACAGCGCCTTGGGTGCTTCGAACACCATGCGGGTGGATTCGCCTTCGGGATAGAGCTTCACCAGCTCGGCGAGGCCGTCGACGTGCCCCGAAACGATATGGCCGCCGAGTTCGTCGCCGACCTTGAGCGGCAACTCCAGATTGACCGGCGTGCCGACCTTCCAGGTGCCCATCGTGGTCTTGGACAGCGTCTCGGCCGAGGCCGTGACGGCGAACCACTTGTCGGCGTTGCTGCCCTTGTCGACGATGGTCAGGCACGCGCCGCAGCACGCGACCGAGCCGCCCATCGGCAGCTTGTCCATGTCGTAATGGGGGGCGATCACGATGTGCGTGTCGCCGCGCTTCTCGATGTGCCGGACCTGGCCGACGTCGGTGACGATTCCTGTGAACATGGCTCCTCGCGCGATGGCCCGGAAAGCGGGTTCCGGTCGCGCCCCTTCCTAACCTCTCCGGGCGTAGGTTACCAGAAGGTCGGCCCCCAGCGCGCGCCGGTCTGTCATTACGAATTGCGGGGCCTCGTCGAGCGCCAGCGCCGCCAGTGCGTCCACCGCGCTCAAACCCGCCCCGCCGAGGATCATGGGAGCGCTAAAAACCGCGAGCCGGTCGGCCATTCCGGCGTTCAGGAACGAGGCGTGGACCGCCGCACCGCCCTCCACCAAGAGGCGCGTAATGCCGCGGTCGGCCAGATCGGCGAGCACGGCCTCGACTTGGGGCCGCCCGGCCGCATCCTTGGCGACGCGCGCAATCTGAACGCCGCAGGCCTCCAGCGACCCGCCTTTGTCGGGCCCCGCCGAGGTGTAGACCAGCGTCGGAAACTCGCCCGCCGTCTGGGCCAGCTTCGACCATTCGGTGAGCCTGAGACGCGTATCCAGCACCACCCGGAGCGGCTTGCGGCCTTCCATGCCGGGCAAGCGGCAGGTCAACATCGGGTCGTCGGCATCTGCCGTCCCGATCCCGACGAGGATGGCGTCGTTGCGGGCGCGCAGGAGATGGCCGAAAGCCCGCGCCGGCTTGCCGGTAATCCACTGGCTCTCGCCGGTGGCGGTGGCGATTTTGCCGTCGAGGCTCTGTGCCAGCTTGAGCGTGACCAGCGGACGCGCATGCCGCACCTTGAGGAAAAAGCCGGCGTTGAGCTCCGCCGCCTCCTGTTCGCAGACGCCCGTGGTGACTTCGACGCCCGCCATCCGGAGCCAGGCGATGCCCTCGCCGTTGACCCGCGTATCGGGATCGCCGGTCGCCACCACCACGCGGGCGACGCCCGCATCGATCAGCGACTTGGCGCAGGGCGGGGTATGGCCGTGATGCGAACACGGCTCCAAGGTCACATAGGCCGTCGCCCCGCGCGCCGCCTCGCCGGCCATCGCCAGCGCCTGCGGCTCCGCATGCGGCCGTCCGCCTTTGGCCGTCCGTCCGCGCCCGACGACAACGCCGTCCTTGACGATGACGCATCCCACTGCCGGATTAGGCGCAACCTCCCCCAGCCCCCGCGCCGCCAGCATCAGGGCATGGCGCATGTGATGGAGGTCTTGGGCCATCATGGGCGCACGGCCTTAATCCTTGTCGTCTTCCACCCCGCCGTGGATTTCGCCGAGAATGGTCTCGAAATCCTTGGCTTCGCGGAAATTCTTGTAGACCGACGCAAAGCGGACGTAGGCGACCTTGTCCAAGCTCGACAGCGCTTGCATCACCAGTTCGCCGATCATCGGCGACGGGACTTCGTTCTCGCCCATGCTTTCGAGGCGGCGGACGATGCCGGTGATCATGCGGTCGACGCGATCCTGTTCCACCGGCCGCTTGCGCAGGGCGTGATTGATCGAGCGTTCCAGCTTATCGCGATCGAACGGCTCGCGCCGGCCGCTCTTCTTGACCACGATCAGCTCGCGCAACTGCACGCGCTCGAAGGTGGTGAAGCGTCCGCCGCATTCGGGACAATGGCGGCGGCGCCGGATGGCCGAGTTGTCTTCGCTCGGCCGGCTGTCTTTGACCTGGGTATCGTCGTGACCGCAGAAGGGGCAGCGCATGGCTTACCTCGATAAGATCTATTGGTAGATCGGGAAGTGACTGCAAAGCTCACGCACGCGAGCACGCACTTTGGCTTCGCCATCGGCGTCGCCGGCTTCACCCTTTTTGCCAAGAGCGTCGACCACCTCGATGATGAGATTGCCGATTTCCTTGAACTCGGCCGGGCCGAAACCGCGCGTCGTACCGGCCGGCGTGCCGAGACGGATACCGGAGGTGATGGTGTACTTCTCGGTATCGTACGGGATGGAGTTCTTGTTGCAGGTGATGTAGGCGCGATCGAGCGCCTTCTCCGCCGCCTTGCCCGTCGTGCCCTTGGGCCGCAGGTCGACCAGCATCAGATGCGTATCGGTGCCGCCCGAAACGATATCGAGGCCGCCCGCGTTCAGCGTCTGCGCGAGGACTTTGGCATTCTCGACGACGGCCTTGGCGTAAGCCTTGAACTCCGGCTTCAGCGCTTCGCCGAAGGCCACCGCCTTGGCGGCGATGACGTGCATCAGCGGACCGCCCTGCAAGCCGGGGAAGACGGCCGAGTTGATCTTCTTGCCGAGGTCGGGATCGCGGCTGAGGATCATGCCGCCGCGCGGACCGCGCAGAGTCTTATGGGTGGTGGTCGTCACCACATGGGCGTGATCGAGTGGATTGGGATGCGCCCCGCCCGCCACCAGACCGGCGAAGTGCGCCATGTCGACCATAAAGTAGGCGCCGACCTCGTCCGCGATCTTGCGGAAGGCGGCAAAATCGATGTGGCGGGGATAGGCCGAGCCGCCGGCGATGATCACTTTCGGGTGAACTTCGCGCGCCAGCGCTGCAACCTCGTCCATGTCGATGCGGTGATCCTGGCGGCGGACCTTGTAGCCGACCGGCTTGAACCACTTGCCCGACTGGTTGACCGGCGAGCCGTGAGTCAGGTGTCCGCCGCAGGACAGATCGAGGCCCATGAACGTATCGCCCGGTTGCATCAGGGCGAAGAACACGGCCTGGTTGGCCTGGGCACCGGAGTGCGGCTGGACGTTGGCGAAGCTGCAGTCGAACAGTTTGCAGGCCCGTTCGATGGCGAGGTTTTCCGCAACGTCGACGTATTCGCAGCCGCCGTAATAGCGCCGGCCCGAATAACCCTCGGCGTATTTATTGGTTAAAACCGAGCCTTGAGCCTCCAAAACCGCCTTGGAAACAATGTTTTCCGAAGCAATCAGCTCGATCTTTTCCTGCTGACGCTTGAACTCGTCGCCGATCGCTTTGGCCAGCTCGGGGTCGGTCTGGGCCACGCCTGAATTGAAGAACTCCGAATTACCGGCCACGCGCACCTCCATCACCCGCTTCGACAGTGCCCCAGCCGTTGAGCAGCACGGCACCTTCAGTGGTCGTACCCCTAACCTTTTACCAAATCTAGCGCCAGTGGAGGATTGCCGCGAGGGTCAACCTCAGGAGCAGCCTTCGCATCACCTACTACCTATTGGGGAAGTACTATTTACGTATAGGAACAACAATTACAGGTAGTAGATGAATACCGTGAGAGATTTCCGTCAGATTTGCAAAAACAAACATACTGTGAATACTTGGGTTTACTCTGTCGACCTCGAATCGCCCTTCACAACAGCGGGCAGAGCCGTACGCAAAACCTCTTCAACAGCCGTGTATCCGGAACAAGTCAGTCCGGACAAGGAAAGCAAAAATGGAAAGCGTAAAGGGGACCGATTTGCTGAAGCTGGCGTCTGACATCGTCGCCGCCTATGTCAGCAACAACCCTGTACCGGTGAGTGAACTGCCGGGGATGATCAAGAACGTCCATGCCACGCTGGGGACGCTGTCGGGTGCGCCAGCTGCGGAAGTGGTCACCAACCAGAAACCTGCGGTGCCGGTGAAGAAGTCGATCACGCCGGAATATCTCGTCTGTCTCGAAGACGGCAAACGGCTGAAGATGCTGAAGCGCTATCTGCGCTCGCGTTACGGCTTGTCGCCCGATCAGTATCGCGCCAAATGGGGTCTGCCGCCGGATTACCCGATGGTCGCCTCCAACTACGCCGCCCAACGCTCCGAATTCGCCAAGAAGATCGGCCTCGGCAAGCCCGTGACCAAGTCGCGGCGGCGCGGATAATCGCGCCATCCCGGACGCGCCACGGCGATCAGACACGCTGGCGCGATCCGGGATCAGCTATTTCTGCTTCTTCAGCACCATCGCCAGTTTCTGCACGGCCGTCCGCGTCAGCGCTTCGCGCGCCGTGGCTGGCCCGAAAACGCATGCTTCGGTACCGGTTTTCGGATCGACGGCACTGACCTTCATCAGCGCACCGTTGACGATGCACTCGATAATGACGCCCTCGTCCGTGGTCGGGGCGGCCGCCATCTCAAGCGACGCTTTGCTGCGGCAGCTCGTGGTGCTTCCACAGATCGGACAGGGCGCCCACCAGCGTATCCATCATCGCCGGCGTATGCAGCGGGCCCGGCGTGAAGCGCAGACGCTCCTTGCCGCGCGGCACGGTCGGATAATTGATCGGCTGCACGTAGATGCCGTAGTCGCGCATCAAGGTGTCCGACACCGCCTTGCAGCAAACCGGATCGCCGACCATCACCGGCACGATGTGGCTCGGCGTGTCGATCACCGGCAGTCCGGCGCCTTTCAGCATCGCCTTGAGCCGCCCCGCCGCCGCCTGCTGCTTCTCGCGCTCGGCATTGCTTTCCTTGAGATGACGGATCGAGGCGATCGCACCGGCGCACAACACCGGCGCCAGCGAGGTCGAAAAAATGAAGCCCGGCGCATAGGAGCGGATGGCGTCGATGATCGCCGCGCTGGCGGTGATATAGCCGCCCTGCACGCCGTAAGCCTTGGCCAGCGTGCCTTCGACGATATCGATGCGATCCATGGTGCCGTCGCGGGCGGCAATGCCGGCGCCGCGCGGGCCGTACATGCCGACGGCATGGACTTCGTCGATATAGGTGAAGCCGCCGTACTTGTCGGCGAGATCGCAGATCTTTTCGGTCGGACCGAAATCGCCATCCATCGAATAGACGCCTTCGAAGGCGATCACTTTCGGCCGCTCGGGCGCGATGGACTTCAGGATTTCTTCCAGATGCTCGACATCGTTGTGGCGGAAGATCTTCTTCTCGGCGCCGCCGTGGCGGATGCCTTCGATCATCGAGTTGTGATTGAGCTGGTCGGAGATCAGCACCGCGTTGGGCAACAGCTTCGACAACGTCGACAGCGTAGCGTCGTTGGAGACGTAGCCGGACGTGAATGTCAGCGCGGCTTCCTTGCCGTGCAGGTCGGCCAGCTCCTGTTCGAGCTGGATGTGGTAGTGGGTCGTGCCGGAGATGTTCCGCGTCCCGCCCGCGCCCGCGCCGCACGTATCGAGCGCCTCGTGCATGGCGGCGAGCACTTTGGGATGCTGGCCCATGCCGAGATAGTCGTTCGAGCACCAGATGGTGATGTCGCGAGGCTTGTCGCCGCCGTAATAGGTCGCCGTCGGGAAGGCTCCCTTGCGCCGCAACAGGTCGGCAAATACCCGGTAACGGCCCTCGCGCTTAAGCTCGGCGACGGCGTCCTGAAAGCGGGCAAGGTACGGAAACGACATGGTTTTTATGACTCCAACCCGAACTGACGCGGCCATCATGGGTCGTATTTTGGAACGTTTCAAGAAATTCGAGCGGTTTTATTGTCACATGATAGTAGCTCGCGCAACTTCCGGAATGCCTTAAGGAAAGCGGCACCGGCATTCCGTCCGAAGGCGACCTCCGAAAAACTAGCGCCCTGCCACCGCATTTACCACGAGCGCGATCAGCACCGTGTTGAAAAAGAACGACACGATTCCGTGTGCCGTAACAGCCCGCCGCATATCGCTGTCGCAAACTTCCACATCGGACACCTGCGCCGTCATGCCGACCACGAAGGAAAAATAGGCGAAGTCCCACAGGTCGGGCATCTTGGTGCCGGGAAAATCCAGCGCCGTGCCGGGTGCGTGGCGGCCGGGAGGGTCGAAGTAGAACATGTTGGCGTAATGGAATGTCGCGATGGTATGCAACACGAACCATCCTAGCGGCGCCCCCGCGAGCACCAGCGTCAGCGACAGCGTATCGAGTTTGCCGCTGTTTAGCGCGTGGAACACGCCGGCTACGTTGACCGCGATAACCACCAGCGCGATCGCCACCACGATGAGGATGCCCTCGTCCTGTCGCGCTGCCCGGCGCTTGAGGTCTTCCGGCGTGTGGCCAAGAAGCACGCCGAGCGCCCCTGCCAGATAGACGACGAAAAACGCGTCTCCCGACGCCGCCAGGGGCTGCGGCCCGCCGAAGATGCGGAACATCGCATAGACAAACACGCCGACCGCAAGGGCCGCATAGAAGCGGCCGTGATGATAGAGATGGCTCCGCGTCAGGTGCATGCGGGCATGGTGGCACGAGTCGAGAGACTTTACTGCCCCTTGCCCAGCTTTCTGCCCCAAGGGCGCAAAGCTGTTTTCGCCTGCACAGGGACCGTAAGGGCAGAAAGGTCCTCAAAACACCAAAGCCCGCGCCCCTAATAAGCAGGGGGACGGGCCTTGGGCGTCAGGAACTCACGTTCGGGCTTAAAGCCGGAAACGAACCTGATCGATCCAGAAGCGCTCGATGCGCCGGAGGGATGCGTTCAAACTGTCGAGATCGCCGGTAGCGACGTTGCCGACGGCTTCGAGCGATCCGAGATGGCGCCCGAACAACTCGCGCAGCATGTCGCGCACGGCCTCGCCTTTCGGCGTCAGGCGGACCAGCACCGAACGGCGGTCCACTTCCGAACGCTCATGATGAATGTAGCCGAGATCGACCAGCTTCTTCAGATTGTAGGACACGTTCGAACCGAGATAATGCCCGCGAGTTCTGAGCTCGCCGGCCGTCAGTTCCTGGTCGCCGACGTTGAACAGGAGCAGCGCCTGGACGCTGTTGATCTCGCGTTCGTCGCGCCGGTCGAGTTCGTCCTTGATCACGTCGAGAAGCTGGCGATGCAGCCTTTCCACGAGATTGAGAGTCTCGAGATAGAATTTCGCTTGCTCACGCGCGCCGTCGATCGCGGCCGCCGCTTGCGGTCTTGCCAGTGCCGTCATTCGCCTTCCCCTCGATTTTTTCCGAGGGCCCACCTGTTATTGTGGGTTCAGACTAGGCGTCAGCCCTTAAGGACCGGTAAAACTTGCCGAGAAGGCCTGGAAAAAGCAGTATTATCAGGCGTTTTTTGCCGGGCATTTGTGCCAAACCGGCAAACAAAGCGTAAAGTTGCGATGCGCAATGTTACCGACGAACGGTTGCGGGTACGGACTATCGCTGCACTTACAACGGCAGTTCGTCCGGAACCGGATCGAAATAGGCCTGGATGTCGGCATCGGTGATGTCGGCGAGACTCGCCGGCTGCCACTTCGGCGCATTGTCCTTGTCGACGATCACCGCCCGCACGCCTTCGTAGAAATCGTGGCCCTTGAGGATGCGATGGGCGATGCGGAATTCCATCTTCATGCAATCGTCGAACGACAACTGGCTGCCGTTGCGAATCTGGCCGTAGGCGATCTTGAGCGAGGTCGGCGAACGCGAGCGCATCAGCGCGGCGGTTTCGTGGCTCCACTCCTTCTCGTCGCGGTCGAGCAGCGTCAAGACATCTTCGACCGACGTGGTGCCGAAGATGCGGTCGATCTTGGTGCGCCGCTCGCTGAGCGTAGAGTTCTGCGGACGGCGGCCCATTTCGGAGAACAGATTGTTGGGATCGTCGCCGCTGGCGAGCGCTTCCATCAGCACCGGCCATTCCTCGGACGGAATCCAGTGCGTCGCCAGCCGCGCATAAATGGCATCGCGCGCGTTCAGCCGGTCGCCGGTGAGGCCGAGATAGAGTCCGAGTTGGCCGGGGCAGCGCGACAGGAAATAGCTGCCGCCGACATCCGGGAAAAATCCGATCGCGGTCTCGGGCATCGCGAACACCGCCGAGGACGACGCGATGCGATAATCGCTGTGCACCGACAGGCCCATGCCGCCGCCCATGCAGATGCCGCGGATCAGCGCGATATAGGGCTTGGGAAAATGCTTGATGGCCGCGTTGAGCAGATACTCCTCGCGCAGGAAGTCGAGCGCATACGAGGTCCCGTCGAGCCCCGACTGGCGCAGGGCGCGGATATCGGCGCCGGCGCAGAAAGCCCGGTCGCCCGCGCCACGGATCACCACGCACCCCACCGCCGGATCGGTTTCCCACGCCTTGAGCTGCGCCCGCATGGCGGTGACCATGCCGAGCGTGAGGGCATTGAGGGCCTTGGGACGGTTCAAGGTGATGAGACCGACCGCACCCTGGGTTTCGAACAAAATCTCGGGCTGGGTGTCTGTGCTCATGCTTCCTGATAGCCGTTGCCGCCGATGCGCCGCAAGATGGACCCCCAGCGGCATGACGTAGAATTCAGTTCGCCTCTTCCTCAGGCAGGCCTATCTATTGACCAGTTCCAACCGTTGTCGCGGCGGAATGGGGGTCTATACTCCCCGCCAACCGACTGAAGAATTACGAGCTATGCCCAATCCCAGCTTTCCCGCCATCCGCATGCGCCGTTTGCGCGCCCAGCCCTGGTCGCGCGCCCTTGTTGCCGAGAACGCCTTGTCGCCGGCCGACTTCATCTGGCCGCTGTTCGTGGTCGACGGCGAAAACCGGCGGGTCCCGGTCGCGGCAATGCCCGGTGTCGAGCGCCTCAGCGTCGATCTGGTGGCGGAAGCGGCGGTGGAAGCGGCTTCGTTAGGGATCGGCGTGATCGCCCTCTTCCCCTTCACCGATCCGGCGAAAAAGACCGAAGACGGCCGCGAGGCGTTCAATCCCGACAACCTCGTCTGCCGCGCCGTGCGGGCGATCAAGAAGGCGGCGCCGGGCGTCGGCGTGCTGTGCGACGTCGCGCTCGATCCCTACACCAGCCACGGCCATGACGGCCTGCTGGATGCCAATGGCACCATCGTCAACGACGCCACGGTGGACGCCCTGATCAAGCAGAGTCTCGTCCAGGTCGAAGCCGGCTGCGATATCATCGCGCCCTCGGACATGATGGACGGCCGCATCGGCGCCATCCGCACCGCGCTCGAAAATACCGGCCACCAGAACACGCTGTTGATGGCCTATGCCGCGAAATACGCCTCGGCCTTCTACGGCCCGTTCCGCGATGCGGTGGGTTCGGCCAAGGCGCTGGTCGGCGACAAACGCACTTATCAGATGGACCCCGCCAACAGCGACGAAGCGATCCGCGAAGTGGCGCTCGACGTTGCCGAAGGCGCCGACATGGTGATGGTGAAACCCGGCATGCCGTATCTCGATATCGTCCGCCGGGTGAAGGACGAATTCAAAATGCCGACCTTCGTCTATCAGGTGTCGGGCGAGTACGCGATGCTGATGGCTGCGATCAATGCCGGCTATCTCGACCGCAATCGCGTCATCCTGGAAAGCCTTTTGGGCTTCAAGCGCGCCGGCGCTGACGGCATCCTGACCTACTTCGCGGTCGAGGCGGCCAAGCTTTTGCGGGCGGGATAACCCGCCATTGGGGGGACCATGACGACTAGACGCGATTGCCTTGCCGGGCTGACCGGCTTTACCGCTTTGGCGGGGGTTGCCAACGCGCGCAACACCCTGGCCGAAGTCCTCAAAGTCGGTCCCAAGCCGAAACTGATCAAAGGCGGGAACGGCGTGCCCGACAAAGTCGATTTCGGTCACGGCCTCTTGGTGCCGATGAGCAACGACGCGTTTCACGCCCTTTGGGAGGGCGACGACCGCTGGATCGCGTACGGCCACGGCTTCGGCCACAACCGCGCATCGGCCATGGGCCAGGCCGAACGAGCGGCCGTCGGCACGATGAAGCTGTACCTGCTTACCCTCGCCTTCACGCCCGAGCGGCTGGAACGGATCGAGGGCGGCGGCTGGCGCCTGAAATCGGGAAAAATCGCCGATCTGGTGCAGGGCGACATCGAGTTGCCGGGCCGCCCGGTGATGCCGACCACCGATGCGGTGATGGGCATGATCGGCGGCAGCCATGCCAATACGGGTTCCGCCGCCGGCATCGCGGAAGCGGGCAGCAGCCCGGCCGGTTCTCCGGCCAGCGGCGAGGAAACGGTTCACGCCACCACCGGCTGGCTGATCTGGAAACGCGAAGTCTCGCTCGACGACGTGCGCCGGAAAGCCGTCCTGGCCGGCAACTGACTGCCGCCCGGCCTGGAAATCGGCCGTCGCGCTGGATTACGTTAGCGGAACCCTGATTCCGGCCCGAGGATTTGAGATGGCGCGCCCCAACACCTTCATCAACCGCTTCCGCTACACGATCCTCGCGGTGCTGGTCGTCCTGACGATCGGCTACGGCTATTACCTTTATCGCCTCTACGTGCCGTCCGCCCCGCCCGCGCCGCCGCCATCGATTCCGGTCGCCGTGCTGGCCGACGGATCGGTGAAGATCGATGGCGTCACTTATGCCAACGTCGCCACGCTGAAGCCGAAGATCGCCGAGATCGAAAAAGCTCATCCCGGCGCCGGCTATTCGATCAACGCCCCGCGCGGCCAGGACTTCAAGGGCATCGCGATGGCCGTCGTGCTGCTGCAACAGAGCGGCGCCAAGACGGTGTGGGTCATCAACGAGCCACAGAAGAAAAGTGAATACATCAACGGCCCGAAGATCAAGAATGCCGTCGATCCCGAACCGAAGGCCGGTTTCATCACCGAGCCGAGGAATTCCGACGACAAGAAATAATTACTCCAATTCGTCATGGCCGGGCTTGACCCGGCCATCCATGCTTCCATCCGGCAGTGTGCCTGCGTTGCGATGGATGGCCGGCTCGGAGGCCGGCCATGACGAGTGAACCTTCTACGGATGCTCCCGCCAGAATTGCAGTCGCGGCGCATCGGTGTCGCGCGCTTCGCCGGTTTTCGGTCCGAAGATCATCCGCTGCCCCGCCGGCTGATATGCCGTCCAGTGCGGCAGGCCTGAGCCGTTGGGATCACCATTCGCCGCAAACGCCGCCCACGCCGACGACATGATATCGGCGACGCGATCGTCCGCCGCCGAGGGTTTCCAGCCGGGCATGATGCCGGGATGGCCGAACGCATACGGGATTTCGCCCGAGTGGAAGGCGCCGACGTATTTGCCCATGAAGTCCTTGCCGAACCAGTCCGCCGGTATCGGCGGTACCTGATCGAAGCGATAGAGGAAAACCGGCGCGTGACCGGTACGGGTTTGCGCCACCGCCCAGCTCCAAGTCGGGACGTTCATGACCATGTCGCCCGCGAAACGGGCCCGCGCTTCGGCTTCCGGCGGCGGATAGAACGCGGCCGCGGCCGGCGCCGCCGCCCCGAAACGCTTCTGCAGCGCGGTCGCCAGAGTGTCGGTCCCGAGCACGCCTGCGAACAGGATGCCCTCGTCCGCGTTCCAGCCGGTGAGAAGCGGCACGTCGTTCTGCTTGCCGGCCGCGAAGATGTCCGCCGCCGATGCGGGCATCATCCAGCCATCGATGGTCGGTCCGAAATCCCAATTGCCGTCGGGCGCCAGGACCAGCGCCAGGATTTCCGCCGACGAGCGCCGGCGCAGCGCCGCAATGCCCTTGCCGTCCATCGCCTTGGTGAAGGCAAGTCCCTTGGCCTCGGCCTGGGCCAGCGTGTCGTCCGCCATGGTGCCGAAGGCGGCGCCGCTCTCCCCGATGGCGCGGTGGAACAATCCGGCTGCCCGCGGCGTCGCCATCAACCGGCTGACCGCGTCGGACCCGGCGGATTCACCGGCAATGGTGACTCGGCCCGGATCGCCGCCGAACGCCGCGATGTTCCGCTTCACCCATTGCAGCGCCGCGATCATGTCCATCATCGCGTAATTGCCGCTGGCGTGGTGCTCGGATTCCGCTGTCAGATCCGGATGCGCCATGAAGCCGAATACGCCGAGGCGATAATTGATGGTGACGACCACCACGCCTTTCTTCGCCAGCACAGTGCCGTCGTGCCGTGGTTCGCTGCCATAGCCGGCGCGATAGCCGCCGCCGTGGATCCACACGATCACCGGCCGCGCCTCGCCCGCCTTCGTGGCGGTCCAGACATTGAGATACAGGCAGTCTTCCGACATCGCCGGAGCGAACGGATCGATGTCGCGATAGAGCTTGGGTTGCAGGCAGTTGGGCGCGTATTCGCTGGTGCTGCGGACGCCCTGCCAGACCTCGACCGGTGCCGGGGCGCGCCACCTCCGTTCGCCAACCGGCGGAGCGGCATACGGAAGGCCCTTGAACACCCGGACCCCGTTCGAAGCGGCCGGTACCGCCACCTTGCCGCCGTCGATGGCGACGGTTTCTTGCGCAGAGGCCGCGGCGACCATCATGGCGAAGGCACACAAAAGCAGACACGCGCGCATGGTAATCCCTCCCGTTTGCCGGGGACCTTACCACCGCGCTCGAGGCTGCGCGTAGAGGATCGCAGCCGCACGACGCGAAATGCGCCGCTACTCCGGCCTCACCGTGAACAGGCTCCGCAGCAGGATCTCCGCGCGCGACGGCAGCACGTCGAGACCCGACCGGCGTTGGCCGAGATCGATCACGTTTTCGAGAACCAGCATCGCCAGACCGTGCACCGCCGCCCAGACCGCAAGGCCCAGAGCGGAATCGTGCAGCGCCCTGCCGATTTCGTCGCCGATCGCATCCGCAGATTCCGCAAGGGAAGGAAATGCCTCGCGGTTCGGCAATTGCGGTCCGAACATCAGCCGGGCCAAAGCGGGACGGCGCGCGACGAAGCGCATGTACGCCGCTCCGACCGCCGCAACGCGATCGGCTTCGGCACCTTGCGTTGCCGCCGCCTCGACAATCTCCGCCTTGAGTTCCGCGAAGCCTTCCGAGGCCAATTCGACCAGCAGCGCCTCGTGATTGGGGAAATGCCGGTAAGGTGCGGCGTGACTGACGCCGGCGCGGCGCGCAACCGCCCTGAGGCTGAGGGCGCCTACCGATTCCTCTTCCAGTATGGCCCGCGCCGCGTCCAAAAGGGCGTTACGCAGGTCTCCGTGATGATACGGGCGTTTCGGCCCAGATCTGACATCCATGTGTGAACTTACCTTTGCCTCTGCGTCCGTGACGGGTGAACAGGGCGTTGGTTCCATCGCGGTGCGCCGAGGCGATACGATTCCGCCCGGCTGCTGCCGCATAAACGCTTAATACAATTCGAACGCTGCGCCTCGGGCAAAATTATGGCCAACCTCACCTGACGAACGGTTTTCGCCGTGACACCAACGAGACAAGAACGCGCGGCGCAAGTCAGGCGCGAACGTTTCATTCCGCGGGCTTCGGCACTGCGCCTTCCGGAGCGGATTCCCCTAATGATTGTTTTTCCTGGCGCGGCGCGCCGGTGAACGAGGGTCGGCGCATCATCCAGATCAGCGGGAACATCACCAGCGACAGCGCTGCCATGGCGAGAAAATCGTTCGCATAGGCATCGATGGCCGCGCGGACGCCGATCATGCCGTTCAAGGTCTGCTGCCCTGTAGGAAGCTGCAGATTCATGTAGAGGGACTCGGCATTGACGGCGAGCCCCCGGTTGAACGGCGACGCAAACCGGGTCAGGTCGGCGCGGATCGCCTGCATCGAGTCCGTCAGGATCATGACGCTGACCGATACGCCGATGGCGCTGCCGACGTTGCGGACCAGATTGGCGAAAGCACTACCGTCGGTGCGGAATTGCCCCGGCAGCGTGGCGAACGCCACGAGGTTGAGCGGCGAGAACACCATGCCGAAGCCGAAGCCCTGGATGATCGAGACCACCAGCAATTCGTTGAATGCGATCGACGGCGTCCACTGCGCCATTTGCCAAAGCGAAAACGACACACAAGCGGTGCCGACGCTCATCAGCACGCGCGGATCCCATTTGTTGCCGAACTTGCCGACCAGAAGCATCGCTGCAATGGTGCCGAAGCCGCGCGGGCCGAGCAGCAGACCGGTCTGCAACACGGTGTAGCCGCCGAGACTCTGCAGGTATGGCGGCATCAGCGCCGACGATGCCAGCAGCACCGCACCGACCACGAACATGACCACGCTCGACGAGGTGAAATTGCGGTCGCGGAACATCTTGCGCGGCAGGAACGGCTTCTCGGCCGTCACCATGTGCACCAGGAACAGGAACATCCCCAGCCCGGTGAGCACGGCGTAGATGACGATCTCGGTCGAACCGAACCAGTCCTGGGTGTTGCCGCGGTCGAGCATGAGCTGCAACGCGCCCATCGCCAGCGCAATGAAGCCGAAGCCGGACCAATCGAACTTCAACTCATCATTCCGGTGGGTGTCTTTGAACACCAGCCATAAGCCGATGGTCGCGGCAATGCCGAACGGCACGTTGACGTAGAACACCCAGCGCCAGCTATAGGCATCGGTAAGGAAACCGCCGAGCGTCGGGCCCAAGATGGGGCCAAGCATGATACCGATGCCCCAGATGGCCATCACCTGGGCGCGTTTCTCGATCGGATAAAGATCGATCATCACCGCTTGGCTCAACGGCGCCAGCGCCGCGCCGAACACGCCTTGCAGCAGGCGAAAGACGACAATCTCGGTGAGGTCGGTCGCCGCGCCGCACAGCATCGAAGCGACCGTAAAACCCATCATCGAGACGAGCAGGATGTTCTTCTTGCCGAAACGCGCCGCCAGCCAGCCGACCGGCGCCGTCATCACCGCGGCGGCGACGATGTAGCTCGTCAGCACCCAGGTGATCTGGTCCTGCGAGGCCGATAGCGAGCCGCGCATGTAAGGCAATGCGACGTTGGCGATGGTCGTATCCAGCGCCTGCATCAGCGTGCCGGCCATGGAGCACATCACTACGATAATCAGTTGGGACTTCTCGTAGTGTTCGTGCCCATGGCCGTGTTGGACGGCGGAAGTACCTGCCATGTGTCAGCGATCCAGGTTCAGCGGTCCGAGAACATGCGGTGCCAACGGCGCATGCCGGTGTCGATTTCGACGATGGCGCTCATGCCGGCGCGCAATTGCGGATCGTTCGGCCCGACCGTGCAATTGACCCGCACCGGAATACGCTGGACGACCTTGACCCAGTTCGACGACGCGTTTTCCGACGGCAGCGCCGAGAAGGCGGTCGCCGAAGCGCGGCTGATGGCGTTGACGCGGCAGTCCCAGGTCTTGCTCGGATAAGTGTCGATCGTCACCGACACCGGATTGCCGACCTTCACGTGGGTGAGATCGGTTTCCTTCATATTGGCTTCGATCCACAGATCGGTGTTGGAGACCAGGCCGACCGCACTGGTGGTCGAGAACGACGACAGCGCCGAGATCACCAGGGTACCGGGCTGCAGCGAATCCACTTCGGTGACGTCGCCTTCGAACGGCGCCCGCACGGTGGTGTGCGAGAGCTGACGCGCGGCTTCGTCGTACGTGGCCTTGGCCTGCATGAACGCGGGCGCCTGTTCCGGCGGCAGATTGGGATTGCCCACCAGTTTGGAAAGCTGGGTGGCCGCATTCTGCTTTAGCGACGCCAGTGTCGCCTGGGCCGAGGCTAAGGTCGAACGCGCCGTGTCCAGTGTCTGGGGCGCAATGGCGTTGGACTTGGCCAGCGCGATGTAGCGGCTGTAAGTCGACTGCGCCAGACGCACCTGGGCTTCCTGTGCGGCGACCTGTGCCTGCAAGCCCTGATAAGCGGCTTCCTCGGACAGAACCTCCTGGCGAGCCGCTTCCATGACCGCCTTGGCGTTAGCGAGCGTGATCTCGAAGGGGCGCGGATCGATCGTGAACAGCACGTCGCCCTTCTTCACGTGCTGGCCCTGGTGCACGTTGACGGTCTGGACGAGACCGGAGACGTCGGTCGTCACCATCAGCTTCTGGGCGCGAACATACGAGTCGTCGGTTCCGACATAACGGCCGCCGGTGAAATACACGAAGGTCGCGCCGACGATGACGATACCGGTGCCGAAGATCATCAGGACCCGGCGCAGCCGTGCCTTGTCTTCCCAAAGGTTGGTCAGCCACGTCCGGGCCCTGCCTCGGTGTTGCGCTGCGCCTTCGTAATAGGTTGCGTTCGATTGGGTGCGGGCGTCCATCTTACTCATTCTCCAGAAACCGCCGTTGCGGAGGCGGCCGCCGTGTCTGCGGATTCGCTCAAAATCTTTTCTTTGATCCTGAGCAGAACGCTCAGGGCCATGTTCCAGTCCTCGTCGGGAACGCCGTCGTGAAATCTGGCAATCCCGGCCGCCCGGTATTCGTCGATCTTCTCGATGATCGGGGCGGCGGCGTCGCGAAGATGCAGGCGGTGCATACGGCGGTCGGCCGGATCGGGCCGCCGCTCGACGAACCCTGCCGCTTCCAGACGGTCGATCACGCGCCCGACGGTGATGGGCTCGACCTCCAGGAGGGCGGCCAGCTCGGATTGCGACATGCCGGGGCGGCATTTCAGTTTCATCAACGCAACGCACTGGGCCCTGGTCATTCCCCAGGTCCGGGCGTGCTGGTCGAACCGGACCCGCATCAGGCGGGCCAGATCGTGCATTACGAAAGCAAGGTCTTGATCGTTCGGTTGCATGGCTCTCCGTCCAGGCCAAACAAATAAGCGTGCTTATAATAACAATCAAGATGATAAGCAGGGCTATTTTAAGGCACGTTTACGGCAGTAACGGCACAATCCCTGGTTTCAGGGTCAGTTTCCTCGCTTTCCGGCAAAACAAAGGGGCGGCCCGAAGACCGCCCCTCCTCTGCACCCCAGCCGTAAGGCGGAAGTCTTACCAGCCCTGGATCTGCTTCCAGCTCGCTTCGATCGCCTGGGTGGCGTTCTGCGGCAGCGGGACGTAGTCGAGGCTGAGCGCGGCATTGCCGCCGTTCTTGTACGACCACTGGAAGAACTTCAGCACTTCCTTCGTCGCGTTCACATCCTGCGGCTGCTTGTAGACCAGGATGTAGGTGGTCGCGGTGATCGGCCAGGCGGTGGCGCCGGGCTGGTCGACCAGGATGATGTAGAAGCCGCTGTTGGCGGCACCGGCCCAATCCGCATTGGCAGCGGCGGCCTTGAAGGTATCGGCCGACGGAACAACGACCTTGTTGTCCTTGTTGACCATGCGGGTGTGCTTCAGGTGGTTCTGCTTGGCATAGGCGAACTCGACATACCCGATCGAGCCCGAAGTCTGCGCCACGTTGCCGGCAACGCCTTCATTGCCCTTGGCGCCGATGCCGACCGGCCAATCGACGGCGGTGGCCGCACCCACGCTGCCGGCCCACTCCTTGGAGACCCGCGCCAGATACGTCGTGAACACGAACGACGTGCCCGAGGCGTCGGCGCGATGGACGACCGAGATCGCCTTGCCCGGCAGGTTCACGCCGGGGTTCAGCGCCTTGATCTTGGGATCGTCCCAGCGGCTGATCTTGCCGAGGAAGATATCGGCGAGCACTTCGCCGTTGAGGACGAGCTGACCGGCATTGACGCCCGGCACGTTGATCACCGGCACGACGCCGCCGATCACGGTCGGGAACTGGGCGAGACCGAACTTGTCGAGCTCGGCCTTCTTGAGCGGCGCATCGGTGGCGCCGAAGGTCACCGTCTTGGCCTTGATCTGGGCGATACCGCCGCCCGAGCCGATCGACTGATAGTTCAGGCCGACATGCGCCACGCCCTGATAGGCGCCGGCCCACTTGGCGTAGATCGGATACGGGAAGGATGCACCGGCGCCGTTGATATTGGCGGCCATGGCGCCCGTCGCGATCACGGCGGCGGCGGCAACGCCGGCGATGGCCGTGACGACGGATTTGAGAGAGACGTTCATGTGATTTCCTCTCGATGAACGATTAGTTGGAGAACTGCAGGCGGATGCCGATGATGTTGAGGTCCTGACCGACTTGGGTCGTCCCGGCCGCCGCATTGAGCTTGTTCACGTGCACGATGGAATCGTGGAACTGGAGCTTCACTTCGTTGTTCAGGTACCAGTTGAGGCCGACATCGAAGACTCCTTCACGGCCGCCAGCAATACCATAAGTGGGGGTATCCCGGTACCAGTCGAGATTGGTGAAGCTGTAGCGCGCCACCAATTCCCAGGCGCCCCACGACTCGCCGTCGAACGAGAACGGATTGGCGACCTTCGGCGAGCCGAAGCCGCCGATTTCGTTGTTGGTCGCATTGACGGCATAGGTCTTGGGCTCGCCGGTCAGCACCCACGAACCTTCCAGGAAGTAGCCCGAGAAGTCGGGATGATCGGCGGTCTTGGTGACCGTGTTGAAGCGGTCGGTCTTGTAATAGATGTACTCGCCGCCGAGATAGAAGTTCTCGTAGTTCGCCGCCGCATGGCCGCCGATCAGGAAGCCGTGATGCGATACGAAGTTGCCGCCGCCGATGGCCGCGCCGATCAGGCGGGTGCCGTCGACACGGATTTGCGGGCGGTCCTGCAGCGTGTAGGAATTCACATTGCCGCCGGTGCCGAGGATGGTGGCGTAATCGGCGCCGATGATCGCGTTCGACGGACCGTCGTTCCAGAAGCGATACGACAGGTGCGACAGCAACTGGGTCTGCTCGTCGCCGCCGTTGCCGTGACCGGCCGCGGAGCCGCCCGGCGCGGTGGTCTTCGAACCGGTGAAGGCTGCCGTCCAGATCAAGTTGTCGCCCGGCAGGAAAAGATTTTCGTGCTGGAACGCCACTTCGATACCGCGGCGGGCATCGGCGCCGCCGAAGGTGTCGGTGGCAATGTTTTCGATTTCCGGACGCTCGAGGAACATCAACTGGCCCGACGACGTCGTGGCTTCGAGACCGAAGGCCGGCTCGATGATGCCGACATTGACGCGGAAATGATCGATGCCGGTGTAGGCCACGCGGGCAATCGACATCGCCGGATCGCCGGATTCGGCACCGCCGCCGCCGCCGGCGTTATAACGGAACTCGTACCAGAAATCCTTGAAGGCCTTGCCTTCGACGCCGAAGAAGCCGCGGCGGACGAGAGCGCCCGTCGACAGATCCTTGTACTGCGCCGTGCTGGTCGCCGGATCGTCCTGCAGGAACGCACCGAAGTCGATCTGCGCACGGACGCGGAAGGCCATCGAGAAGCGGCCGTCACCCGAGCTGATCACCGGCCGGCCGTTGTCGAACGACCAGGTGGCGTAGTTGAAATTCTGCTCCAGGGTCGACAGGCGGGTGTGTTCGCTCTGCGCCTTGGCTTCGTCGGCCTGCATCGCGTCTTCCAGCGCCTGAATGCGGGCCGCGAGTTCCGTCGTGGTTGGGCCGGACTGGACCGCAGCCGCCGGAGCGGGCGCGGACGTAGCGTCCGACGATTTCTTCGCGGCGTAACCGGCTTGCGCAGTCGCCACCAGCGCGATCGCTGCCACGCCTGCCAGTAAGGCTGACTTCCCCTTCATCGATACCTCTCTTGTTCATCCCAGGGTAAAAAGCCGGCGTCGACCGCACGGCGTTCTTTTTGCCCGCGGGGAGCAATGACGGTTCGCCACGACAGGTGGGTGACAGCGGTATGAAGCTAATGTGACAGCCCCTTCCGCGATGGTACGCGTGTCATCCTCGCTACACTCCGTTCCAAGAAGCGGCGTAAGTGCTTGATCTGCGGTGTTGGCGCGTTAGCATCGCGGCCATGCTGAAACTCGCACGCAGAGGGGGAGCGTGGACGTTCGTCGCCGGAACGTTCTTTTTGACGGTTTTGTCACCGGCCTGTGCGGCGCAAGAATCGCCGAATCCGACCTACATCGTGCGCCACGACCGCTGGTCCGATTCCGACGAACGCGATTACGAGCACTTCATCGCCGCCATCGGCGAGAGCGATTGCGCCACCCTTAACGAATGCCTGCATTCGCGCGCCAATCCGTTTGCCGCCAGCGATCCGCCATCACGGAGGTTCGAATCCGACTGCGCCGACCTGCCCTATGTGTTGCGGTTCTATTTTGCCTGGAAACGCGGCCTGCCGTTTTCCTACGCGAGCGCAGTGGCTCCGCGCGACGGGTCTGCCGACGACATCCGCTATTCCCGCATGGGCAACAAGGTCTCGGCCCGCACCGACGTCAGAAGCGGCCGCAACGCGCTGGAGGCGATCGCGCGGCTTCGCGCCGACATCTCCACGGCGACCTATCGCATCCACCCCGATCTCGACGGCACCGATCTCTATTCGCCGGCGATCAAGCCCGGCTCCATTCGCCCCGGCACGGTAGTTTACGATACGGCAGGACACGTCGCCATCGTCTACCGGGTGGACCCGGACGGGCGCGTCCATTCGTTCGATGCGCATACCGATTTCACCCTCACCCAGATGACGTTCGACGTCCGCTTCGCGCGGATGCGTCCGAGCCAGGGTTCCGGGTTCAAGAACTGGCGGCCGCTCCGGCTCACCGGCGCCGAGCGCGCGGCGGACGGCTCCTTGCGCGGCGGGCATGTCGAAATCGCCGCCAACAAGGACATCGCCGACTTCTCCACCGAGCAATTCTATGGCACCGGCCCGCGTCCGGCCGACGCCGCTTGGGCCAGCGGCCCGTTCACCGTCAACGGCGAGCGGCTCGACTTCTACGATTTCGTACGGGCGCGGCTTGCCGGCAAGCTGATGTTCCATCCGGTGCGCGAAGTGGCCGAGATGACGGGCTCGCTCTGCAACGACCTGCAATACCGCGCCGCGGCCGTCGATCTCAGCCGGGCGCTGGCCTCTCGCCCGCATCCGGTGCGCCTGCCCCGCAACATCTATGGCACCGATGGCGATTGGGAGATGTTTTCCACCCCGTCGCGCGACGCCCGCCTCAAGACGGCATTCAAATACCTGCGCGATACGGCGCAGCGGTTCGTCGAAATGGATCGCAAAGGCGACCGCACCCACCTCGCCTATTCCGGCACCGATCTCCCGGCCGATCTTTTGAAGGCCTACCGGCGCGCCGCGGCGGCGTGCACGATCAGCTACCATCGCAGCGACGGCAGCACGGTTTCGCTGTCGTTTGGGGAAGCCCGCGCGCGCCTGTTCGCGCTGTCGTTCGATCCCTATCACTGTCCCGAACGCCGCTGGGGCGCGCACGACCCGCGCGAACTTGCCACCTGCCGCGAGGATGCCGACAAACGCGCCTGGTATGACGCCGAACAGCCGCTGCGCAACCAGATCGACCGCACTTACGACGCGCGGATGGATTTCACCCTCGAAGACCTCCACCACCAGCCCGCCATCGCCACTCCGGATACGGATGTGGAAGGGTATCTCGAACAGATCACGCGCAAGCAAGCGAGGAATTGAAGGGCCTCTTTTCTGCCCTCACGGGCGCAAGGCTCTCGATGCATGCACGCAGACCGTGGGGGAAGTCCGCAGCGGAGCGCGGAAAGGGGGCTCGCGAACGGCACGAGATCAGCCCCCTTCGGTCCTTCGGACCACTTCCCCCACGCTCCGAGTGCCGATGTAGAAATCGTCTCGCGCGTGGGGGCAGAAAATTGCGTTACTTCACCCCTATCTCAAACGGCACCGCCGGGATGCGGCTTGTGTCGTACAGCGTGCAGACCGGGCCGTCGGCCCAGCAATAGCGCACGCGGGTCGGGGTCATGCCCTCCGGCACAGTGAGGCGCACGCTGTCGCCGTCGATGGTCGCAACCACAAAGCGGCAAGTGTCGGCGCACAGTTCGAAGCCGATCGGCTGGGCGGCGTTCACGGCGGCGAGTTTGCCGTTGATGCCGCCGAAGCGCACCGTCACCACACTGCCGTTCCGCGTTGCGCCGTCCGGCTGCGGCCCCGGCTTCAGAGTCTTGTCGCCGTAGATCAATTGCCGCGCCTGCAACGCCAGACGCCGCCCGACTTCCTGCTTGTTGCCGGGATGCAGGCCCATATGGTCGCCGATGTCGATCGTCACCGCGAGCGCGGCGTTGGCATCGTCGTTCACGGCGAGGCGCTGGGATTCACGCAAAGTGGCCCAGGTCGATTGTTCCGGTGCAAACGGCGGTTGCCCTAGATCGGGTAATTGCACGATCAGGAACGGCAGCTTGGGCGCTTCGAACGCAGAGCGCCAATCGGCCATCCAGGCTTTCAGCAATCCGCGATAGGCTTCCGCCGCGCCGGTGTTGCTTTCGCCCTGATACCAGAGGACGCCCTTCAGCCCGTACGGCGTCAGCGGCGCGATCATGCCGTTATAATCCATCGCCAGACCGGCGGTCGGTCCCCACGGCACTTGCGGCGGCCTCGTGGGTTCGATCGCGTACTGCCACGCCCCGTCGAGCGGCACCGTGCTGCCGCCGGCGAAATGGATCGCGCGCGAGTCCGCCGGTCCGAACAGACCGCAGCCGCGCCAGCCGCAATAGACGTTGAGAACGATGTCGTTCTTGCCTTCGTGCAGAACGCCGGCGGGCACCGCATATTTGCGTTCCGCGGCATAGCCGGTGGTGGTGCCGATGGCCTTGCCGTTCACCCAAACGGTGTCTTCTTCCGTGATGGCGCCGAGCGCCAGATCGGCCCCGCGCGCCGCATCGGTGGCGGTCAGGGTGACGGAGGTGCGGAACCACACCGTGCCGCCGTCCTTTTCGAGGTCCGGAACGCCCCAGGTGCTCCACACGCCGAGCCCTTTCGGCGCGTCCGTCCACGACGCCTTCGAGGGATTGACCCAATAGTCCTTGCCCTGCCCGCGCCAGAAGGCTTCGATGCCCTCGCCCCAGTGCTTCACGCCCGCGACCGGATCGGCGGCATAAATCTTCAAGGCCTCGAGCCGCGCGTCGTGACCACCCGCTTTGCGGAGCGCGTCGGCGCTCATGAAATCGGTGATATTGGCGCCCGACCACGGCGCACTGATCAGCCCTAATGGGACGTGTACGGACTTTTGCAGCGAGCGGGCGAAGTAATAACAGGTCGCCGAGAAACCGGCGACCACCTTGGGACTTGCCGGTGCCCAGCTGATCGTACCGGGCAGCGCCGATTGCGCCGTCGGCTTGGCGATGTTGGCCACGTTCATCAGACGGATCGAGTCATTGGCCGAAACCTGGATGTCCGGTCCCGCATCGACCGCGCCCATCACCGGCAGCGCCATGTTCGACTGGCCGGAGCAGAGATAGACGTCGCCGATCAGAATATCGGACAGGGTCCGCGTGGCACCCGCCGTCTTCACTGTTACCGTGTAAGGACCGCCCGCCGTCATGGCCGGAAGCGTGACACGCCAATGTCCATTGGCATCCGCCGTCGCGTGCACAGAAGCCTTGCCGATGGCAGCCGTGACTTTGGTTCGCGGCGCCGCCGTGCCCCATAGCCGGATCGGCTGATCGCGTTGCAGTACCGCGTGATCCTGGAAAACCGGATTGAGCAGGGTTTCGCCGTGTGCCGGCAGAGCCAGCAGCGCGGTTAAGGCGGCAACGCGAAAGGCGGACATCTTCCTCTCCCTCATTTTTTTATGGCCTTAGACTGATCCGACTCGCGGCCGGGGTCCATGGTTGCGTTAACTTGAACGACCCGCACGCGACCGATCCGCAACTTTTTCCCAAAGCGATTGGGCTTTTTCGGCTTTCGCGGCCTTGCGACTGCAAGTCCCTGCGAACAACGCAGCGAATGTCGCACCCTCTTGAAAGTTCACGTTACGTTCCCCATCTCGATACCCGAAGACTTGCGATGAGGATTGCCGACAGAACAGCGGTGAAGGGCGTTACGCGAACGCTCGGGCCCGTAAACCACGCGATAGATCATACAGGGTATGGATGCTTCGTCTCGCGTGCATTCTAGGCCTGTTGCCGGGACAGAATGTGCCTGTCGTTTAGCCGCTTGAGTGCGGCACTCGCTGGCGCGCTAAGTTTCCATGGGGGTACCCACCTGAGCGGACGTGCGGAAGCATCTCCGCTTTCGGCGCATTTAGAGGGCACCTGTTCAGGGCTATTCCACGATCTTTCCATATCGCCCGCGGAAAAACGTCAGCGGGGCGCCGTTGCGATGGCGGAAGGCGTGAACGCGTCCGACCACGATCACATGATCGCCGCCGTCGTGCAGCGTTTCGCGCGCGCACTCGAACACCGCAATCGCGCCCTTGATCGCTGGCGGCTCGCACTCCTCGAGTTCTATCGCGGTGAGTTCGCCCTCGCCCGCCGTCGCAATTGCCTCGGCCGCGGCGCGGTCGGCCTCGCCGAGAATGCTGACGGTGAATTCGGTGGCATTGGTAAATGTAAGGTAACGACGTGAGGTTTTGGCGATGCACCACAGGATCAGCGGCGGATCGAGCGACAGCGAAGCGAAGGAATTCACGGTAATGCCGCGCCAGTTCCCGCTTGTGCCGGCCGTCACCACAACGATACCGGTCGGAAAACAACCCAGCGCATTGCGGAAGGCCCGCGCGTCGAAGCTCATGAAAATCCCGGATTAAAGAATCGGTTAATTCCGTTCAGGCATTCTCAGGTTAGGCGAGGTGGGGGAAAGCCTCAAGCGCGGAACGAGGATACGGATTTGGCGGATCAGCCAATTGTCATCAAGCGCATCAAAAAGGCGGCGCATGGCCATCATGGCGGCGCCTGGAAGGTGGCGTATGCCGACTTCGTGACCGCGATGATGGCGTTCTTCCTCCTGATGTGGCTCATCAATACCACCACGCCCGAGCAGAAGCGCGGCATTGCCGACTATTTCGCTCCGCAGTCGATCTCGCAGACGGTATCGGGATCGGGCGGCGTGCTCGGCGGCAAAGTGATGGGCCAGGAGACCGCGCGTGCCGGCGGCGCCGTGTCGATGTTCCAGAAGAACTCGCCGCCATCCAAGAATACCAGCGAGAAGTCGGCTCAGAACGGCGCCAGTCAGGGCGGCGCCACGCCGACCCAAGGCAATGGTGCCGACTCCCAGGCGGTCAACAAGGACGGACAGAACACCGCCACTTCGATGCAGGACGGCGAGTTCGCGCATGCCGCCGAAGCGATCCACCAAGCCATCGCCGATAATCCCGACGTCGCGGCATTGTCGAAACAGGTCGTGGTCGACCAGACGCCCGATGGGATGCGCATCCAGCTCGTCGATCAGGACGGACGGCCGATGTTCCAGCAGGGCACCGCCAACCCGATGCCCTATACCCGCAAACTTCTTGCGACTATTGCCAAGGTGATCGATCGCCTGCCCAACCGCGTTTCGATTGCGGGCCATACCGAAGGCAAATCGTTCACCGGTCCGAACGGCATGACCAATTGGGAGCTGTCCGCGCAGCGTGCCAATGCTGGCCGCGCCATCTTGTCGGCGTCAGGATTGCCGTCCGACCGGATTTACGAGGTTGCCGGCAAGGCAGGCTCGGAGCCGTTGCTGCCCGAAGACCCCAATGCGTCCGCGAACCGGCGCCTGTCCATCGTGTTGATGCGCGAAGCGCCGCCAGCCCCGATGGGCCGCCAGTTCTAATCATGAATATTGTCACGCAAGGCTGGCGTTGACGGCGGTTTTGTTGCCATAGTTGCGTCCAGCGCTTGGTCGGGCTTATTCCGTGACAGATCAAAAAACCGCACGGGTACCGCAGTTTTTCCTGACACCAGGTGGGCCGTGTCCCTACCTGCCGGGCCGCACGGAACGCAAGGTGTTCGCGCGGCTCACCGGTTCGCTGGCACAGCCGCTCAACGAAGCCCTCACCCATTCCGGTTTCCGCCGCAGCCAGACCATCGCCTATCGTCCGGCTTGCGACACCTGCTCGGCCTGCGTGTCGGTACGCATCCTGGTCGATGCCTTCGACATGTCGCGCAATCAGCGCCGCGTCCTCAAGCGCAGCAGCGATCTGGTGCGCACCGTCGTTCCGCCCGAAGCCACGCGCGAGCAGTTTGCGCTGCTCAGGACCTATCTCGACTCCCGTCATGCCGGCGGCGGCATGTCGGACATGGGTCTGTTCGACTATGTGGCGATGGTGGAAGAGACACCGGTTTCGACCCACATCGTCGAATACCGTCAGCCCGATGGCGTCGGCCGCGGCCGTCTCGTCGCCTGCGCCCTCACCGACGAACTGCGCGACGGCTTATCGATGGTCTACAGCTTCTTCCATCCGGGGGAAGACGCCCGCAGCCTCGGCACCTACATGATCCTGGACCACATCCAGGCGGCGCGCGAACAGGGCATGCCGCACGTCTATCTCGGTTACTGGGTGCAGGGCTCCAAGAAGATGGCGTACAAAGCGCGCTTCCGGCCGATGGAAGCCCTCACCCGCGAAGGCTGGGAACTGCTCACCGACGAAGAGTGAGCTCTTCAGTTGTCGCGCTTTCGGACGGAAAACCGGGTTCCACTTTTCCTGAAAGCGCTCAAGTTGCCGCGCTTCCGGACGGAAAACCGGATTCCACTTTTCCTGAAAGCGCTCACTCTCCCCCGAACCGCGTCTTCCACTCCGCGAGCTGCTCGTCGGTGATCTTGGCGAACAACACGTCGGGCGGCGAGATCGCCTGACCGGGTTCGAGCTGATCGAGGAATTTCGCCATCGGCTTGTCCGGCCACGGAATGATCGCCGGCGCGGGCTGGATCGCCTCGTGAATCTTTTTCGCCGCGGTCGGGATTACCGGCCACGACAGATGTCCGAACAGGTGCACGAGGTTGAGCCCCATGCGCACGCCCACCGCCGCCTTGACGCGATCGGTCTTCACATGCGTCCACGGCGCCGCCTTGGTGAGATACTCGTTGCCCGCCACCCAGATGGCGCGCAATTCGGCCAGCGCCTTGCGATACTCGATGTCTTCGAGATAGGCGGCATACTGCGTCACGCGCTTGTCGAGTTCGGCGATCAGCGCCTTTTCCTCGTCGCCGTATTCGCCCTCGCCCGGCACTTTGCCGTCGAAGCGCGAGACCGTGAACTTGGTCACGCGATTGACGAAGTTGCCGAGCACGTCGGCGAGATCCTTGTTCACCACCGCCGCGAAATGTTCCCAGGTGAAGGAGCTGTCGGCGCTCTCCGGCGCATTGGCCATCAGCCACCAGCGCCAGTAATCGGCCGGCAGAAGGTCGAGCGCGGTATTCATGAACACGCCGCGCTTCTGCGAGGTGGAGAACTTGCCGCCGTAGTAGGTCAGCCAGTTGAAACCCTTGATGCGGTCCACCAGCTTCCAGTTCTCGCCCGAGCCCATGACGGTGATCGGGAAGCCGACGGTGTGGAACGGCACGTTGTCCTTGGCCATGAACTCGAGATAGGTCACGTCCTTGGCGTTCTCAGGCCGCCACCACTTCTGCCATTCGGAATCCGGCAGGCCTCTGGAGTCGGTCAGCTCCTTGGTGGCGCCGATGTATTCGATCGGCGCATCGAACCAGACATAGAACACCTTGCCCTTGAGCTTGCCGTCGCCGATGTCGTCCGGTACCGGCACGCCCCATTCGAGATCGCGGGTGATGCCGCGGTCGTTGAGGCCCTCGTCCAGCCATTTGCGCGCGATCGACAACACTAGGTTCGGCCAATCGCGGTCGTGGCTGTCGATCCACTTGCGCAACGGTTCGACGAAGCTCGACTGTTTGAGGAAGAGATGCGCGCTATCGCGGATTTCGATTTCCTTGGACCCCGACAAAGCCGAGCGCGGATCGATCAGATCGGTCGGGTCGAGCACGCGGGTGCAGTTCTCGCATTGGTCTCCACGGGCGCGGTCATAGCCGCAATGGGGACAGGTGCCGATCACGTAGCGATCCGGCAGGAAGCGTTTTTCGGCGTGGGAATAGACCTGCTTGGTCGTGCGCACTTCGAGGTGGCCGTTCTTCCACAGCACGCGGGCCAGATGCTGGGTCAGCTCCAGGTTCTGCTGCGACGACGACCGCCCAAAATAGTCCCACGAAAGCTCGAAGCCCTCGCCCAGCCGCTTCTGGATGTCGTGCTGCTCGGTGCAATAGGTCGCGACATCCTGGCCCGCCTCCAGCGCCGCCAGTTCGGCCGGGGTGCCGTGCTCGTCGGTGGCGCAGATGAACAGGGTCTCGTCCCCTCGCGCGCGGCGGTAGCGGGAATACACGTCGGCCGGGAGCATCGACCCGACCAGATTGCCCAAGTGCTTGACACCATTGATATAAGGGAGTGCGCTGGTAATCAGATAGCGGGTCATGCGGGGGGTGCCAATCTAGCCGTTAAAGGTCTGGTGCCGGCTACAGGACTCGAACCTGTGACCCCCTGATTACAAATCAGGTGCTCTACCAACTGAGCTAAGCCGGCCTGAGCCTCCGAATACGACGGCTTGGGACGGGACGCAACCGGGTGGATCAAATCCTGCCTGTTCGCCAAGACCTTACCCGGAGCGCCGTCCCGATGCGGGCCAGCCGGCCGGACCCGATCGGTACGACGGTGCAGACCCGCGTAATCATCTCGCCCGTCTTGTAGATGTGGCAGTTGATGCGGCGGACGGGCTCGTCCGAGGTCCCTCTGGTTTTGGCGATGATGGCTTCAGCAGCTGCGATCGCCGCTTTATCCGAACCATTGAGCCGGCGCCATTCGGTTTGCTCCGAGCGGAAGGCATTCTTGTGGCAGGGACGAGTTCCGACGATTTCAATAGAGACGAACACAGCGCCTAATCAATTCAGGTCTGATACCACAGCGTTGCGACCATACCGGTTTCCTTCACGATATTGCGTCCGAACAAAGACATGAAATAGCCGGTTTGAAACGACCAGCGCCGTGACACCTTCTGCACTAGCGAAACCTGCAACTTGGAAAGTTCATAGGCCTGATAGGGAGGCCGCACCGGCCCGGTCGTCATGAAAGTGAAGCTCTGCACCGTCAGAAGATAATCGCGCGTCATCCAGTAACCGGCCGTGCCCTCGAACGCGATTTCGTCGGGGCGCGGACGCGCAATCCATCGCTTCGCTATTTCGATGTCTAGAAACGCGTTGTGCTTGAGCACCTTGAAGCTGCGGCCGTAGAGCAGACGGGTTTCGAACTGCCGACCGGCCTCGCCACTTGCCGAGGTCGACATGTCAAACGCGCCAGCCGATTTGTAGGAGGTCTGCACCGACAGCATTCCGATCCGCGACAGCAACAGAATCCGCAGTCCGCCTTCGATCGAAGCCGAATGGACGTCGGCAATGCCGGTACCGTCCATGTCGGACTTCGCGAGCACGTATTCCGGCACGGCGAACAGCGTCACGGAGTCGAGCACGCCGTATTCCATCCAGCTCTGGAACAGGTATTTGCTGAAGACGATGTGTTTGGCGGAGCCGCCGCCGTTATCGTACAGGCGCGAGGCGGTGCTCGCCGTCACGCCGGCGAAAATAGCCATATGGTTCCGGTTCAGTGTCCAGGCTCCGCCTTCCGCCGTTTCCGCGCAGAGCAACAGGAGCACCGAAAGCATCCAGCGCGTCACTGCTCTGCTCCGTGCGGAGTTTTCTCCCAATGGAAGGGATTGCGCAGCAACTGCCAAAGCGCGCGGTAGGTCGCTGCCGAAATCAGCAGCCAATAGAGCGGATACGTCAGGACGATCACCGCTTCCGCTCGGCGCCGCTCCCCGGCAACGGCAGCAAGCCCAGCCAGGAGAATATTGGTGACGAACAGCGCGAAACCCGAAACGCGCGCGAGCCATGCCAGCGCGCCGCCACCGTCGGGTGCGAGCACGGCCGCCGCGACACAAACGATCCACATCACCGGATTGATGAGTGCCGACCATACGGCTCCGCCGAGGAACGATGCAATCAACAAGCTGCCGGCTGCTCCAATCTCGCCGGCGACCGTTTTTGGGTTGCGGCTATGCACCAGCATGGTCTGCATATAGCCCTTCATCCAGCGCGTACGCTGGCGCAGCCATGTTCCAAGCTTTTCCGGCGCCTCTTCGAACGTCGCGGAGTCGAGGATCGCCACACGATGGCCTAATCGTGCCAGCCGCACGCCGAGATCGGCATCCTCGGTGACGTTGAACGGGTCCCATGCGCCGGCTTCGACCAGCGACTTGACGCGGAAATGATTGGATGTGCCGCCCAAAGGAATGGGCGAATGAAGACGCGCCAATCCCGGCAGCAGCATCCGGAACCACACCGCGTAATCGATGGCAAACATGCGGGAGATCCAGGACGGCGCACGATCGATCGCAAGCCTCGCCTGCAAGCAGGAGACGTCTGGATTGGCGCGAAACGCCGCCACGGCTTTCCGCAGCTGGTCGGGCTCGGGCCGGTCCTCGGCATCGTAGACAACGACGAACTCGCCCCACACAGACTGAAGTGCGAAGTTGCAGGCCTTGGGCTTGGTGCGCGGTAATCCCGGCGGCACGACAACCGCATTGAGCCCGGCCGCAAACACCGCAGCAAAGGTTTCGCTGTCGTCCTCCTCCACTACAAGACGAACATCGAGTTTATCGGACGGGTAATCGAGAGCGGCGAGCGCGCGGGTCAATTCGCCGATCATTCCCGCTTCGCGATAGACCGGCACCAGAACGCTATAGACCGGAAGCGTCTGATCGTTTCTGACGACGACTGTCGGTTCGGGACGCCTGCCGAGCAATGCCAGCACACCGCGCAAAGCAAAGCTGCAGATGAAACCGAGCGACATCGCGGCAACGACAATGTCGGTCATCGCGATGGGGCGTATGACGAAGGCCGTCACCAATACTGCCAGAGATGTAAGCAGCACTGTCGCCTGCCAGCGGGTCACGACCCGGCGCGCCGAGAAGTGCGGACGTTCCTCCGCCAACCCGAGCGTCGCGCGGCGCAGCATCTCCGATTTGTCGGGCCGGCCGAGACGCGTCACCACGCTTAGCCGCGGCCGCTCCAGCACAGCCGCCCGGCGGTTGCGGGCACCTTGCGCGCTCAAGACCAGCCCCCTCGGTCCGAGACTGCGATCTCGTCATGCGAACGCTCGATAGGCCGCAAACGCAGCGGCGGGCGTCAATACGGCCCGTCGAACGCCACCTGTGGAGGTATTCCCGCCAGAACGCCTGGAATTAGGTCGGCGCACACAGAACTACGCCACCTACCGAAGGTTGCATTGGCAGTTTCGGGGGCAACTTATCTCTGGATAAATCCAGCCTGCGGCGGTCAGACTCCCCGGACGCGGGCGACGGCGGCACTCCAGCCCTGGTACAGGACATCTCGGCATGCTTCGGGCAACGTCGGTTCGAAACGGCGTTCGAGTTTCCAGCGGCCGGCGATGTCGGCCGTATCCTGGAATATGCCCGCCGCCAATCCCGCCAAATAGGCCGCGCCCATCGCCGTGGTTTCCGTGACCTGTGGCCGCTCGACCGGCAAACCTGTCAAATCGGCGAGCCGCTGGCAGAACCAGTCGTTGCGCACCATGCCGCCATCGACCTTCAGTGCCTTGGGCGCCCCCATCCGCACCGACGCCATGTCCTTCGCCATCGCTTCGAGCAGATCGCGGGTTTCGAAGCAAACGGCATCGAGCGCCGCCCGTGCGATCTCAGCCGCACCAGCATCGCGCGTCAGTCCGAGAATGGCCCCGCGTGCATCGGGATCCCAGTACGGCGCGCCCAATCCGGTGAAGGCCGGAACGAAATAGAGGCCGTCAGCATCGCCTGCCTTTTGCGCCAGCGCTTCGATCTCTCCAGCCTGCCCGATGATCCCCAGGCTGTCGCGCAACCACTGCACCACGGCACCGGCGACGAAGATGCTGCCTTCGATCGCGTATTGCGGCTTGCCGTGAAGACGCGAGGCGCAGGTCGCCAACAGGCGGTTCTGCGAAACCGGCGGCACAGGTCCGGTGTGCACCAGGGCAAAACAACCGGTGCCGTAGGTCGATTTGACGTCGCCGGGGTTGAAGCACGCCTGTCCGATCGCAGCGGCCTGCTGATCGCCGGCAACGCCGAGGATCGGAAGCGCTCTGCCGAACAGGTCAGGTGCGGTCCAACCGAATAGACCGGCGCTGTCGCACACTTCCGGCAGCATCGCACGAGGAATGTTGAACAGCATGAGAAGGTCCTGGTCCCACGCCAGCGACTTCAGGTTCAAAAGCATAGTCCGGGAGGCATTGGTGGCGTCGGTGGCGTGGACCTTGCCGCCGGTCAGCTTCCACAGCAGCCAACTGTCCACTGTCCCGAAGGCGAGATGGCCCTGCTCCGCCTCCGACCGCACGCCCGGCAGGGTCTCAAGCAGCCATTCCAGCTTGGTGGCGGAGAAGTAAGGATCGAGCAGCAGACCCGTCCGCGCGGTGATCTCACCGCCGATCCCGGCCGAATGCAGCGCCCGGCACCGCTCTGAGGTGCGGCGATCCTGCCAGACGATGGCGTTGTGAACGGCCTTGCCGGTCCGCCGGTCCCAGACGAGCGTCGTCTCGCGCTGGTTGGTGATGCCCAGCCCGGCAACGGTGGACACATCGACGCCGCGCAGAACTTCCCGGCAGCAGGCGAGCGTGGCGCTCCAGATTTCCTCCGGATCGTGCTCCACCCAGCCGTTGGCGGGATAAATCTGACCAAGATCGATGGCGTGAAAGGCCTGCGGCATACCCGCCGCATCGAAGATCACCGCCCGTGTCGAGGTGGTCCCCTGGTCGATGATCAATAAAATCCGTGGGTCCATCTTAACAGATCGTCGTGGTTTCCAAGTTGGTTAGATTAATACGCTGTTAACGACAGTTTGCTACTGCTGACAGCATGCTATTGCGGCGAATTGGGGCGAGGCGACAGACGTGGGACTGACAGCCAGAGATATGAGCGACATGGGCCGTTTGGCTCAGCTTGCCGCAAACCCACAAGACACTACCAGGGAAGAAATCTATCTGGCGGTGGCATCGCTTTACCGCGTCCAGGGCAACCACCTGAATAACCGCGAAAAAGACCTGATGCGGGAGATCCTGCAGCGGTTGACGCGCGACGTCGAGATGGCGATCCGGATCGCCCTGGCCGAACGGCTGGCCGAAGATACCTCGGCCCCGACCGATCTCATTCTCCTCCTGGCCGACGACCGCATCGAGGTCGCCCGCCCCGTTATCCTGCGCAGCCCGCTTTTGACCGACGAAGACATGCTGCGGCTAATCGCCGAAAGCGATGTCGGTCATCAGGAGGCCGTCGCCGCCCGTCCCCATATCGGCGAGACCGTCTCGGCCGCGCTGGCCGAGAGCGAGAACGAAACCGTCCTCGTCACGCTGGTGCGCAATGCCACGGCACGGATTTCCGGCGCCACCTACGAAGTCCTGGTCGACAAGTCGCGCAAGTTCGTCGCCTTGCAGGAGCCGATCGTGCACCGGCAGGACCTGCCACCGGTTTTGGCGACCAAGATGTGCGGCTGGGTGTCGGATGTCCTGAAGACTTACATCGTGCGCAATTACCCCATCGAACACGCTAAACTCGATGCCGCGATGGCCTCCGCCGAACACAGCCTCAACAGCGGACCGTCTGCACCGCGCCCGACGCCGACCGAGAGCGCCCAAAAGCTGGTCGAGAAGCTCTATACCGCCGGGCAGCTCAGGGCGGGTTTCCTGCTCCGCGTACTGCATCAAGGTCAGATCGACATCTTCGACCTCGCCTTCGCCAAACTGCTCGACCTGCCGCTGCACGAAACCCGGCGGACCCTCTACGAGCGGGGCCCCAAGCCGGTCGCGCTGGCCTGCCGCGCCGTCGGAATCGACCGCTGCGTCTTCGCCACGGTGTTCAAGCTGTCCCGTCAGGCGCGCCTGATGAAGCCGGTCCTAACGGCAGCCGATATGCAGATCGTCGACGGCGCTTTCTCCACCTACACCAAGACAGCCGCCTACGAGGAACTCCAGGCGATGGCGAAAAAAGGCTGAAAGCCCCCCGCCTCACCTGCTAGTGTCCCGCCATGATCGAGCATCGCACTGCTCACGCCGTCCGGCGTCGATGACAGGGGGCTTTATACCCATGCGCCTGCATTTCGTGGCCACCGCGGTTCCGGAGGCCCAATCCGCCCTCACCAATCTACGCCAGCAATACGACGACGCCGGGCCGGAAAAGGCCGAAGTCATCGTGGCACTCGGCGGCGACGGCTTCATGCTGCAGACGCTGCATACCTATCTCGGCCAGGACAAACCGATCTACGGCATGAACCTCGGCAGCGTCGGCTTCCTGATGAACGAGTACAACGAGGCCGATCTGCCCGAACGCCTGGCCAAGGCCGAACGGGCGGTCATCAACCCCTTGCGAATGCGCGCCATGACGGCCGACGCCTGCATCGACGGCCTCGCTTTCAACGAGGTGTCCCTGCTACGGCAAACCCGACAGGCTACCAAACTGCGGATCCTGGTCGACGGCAAGGTGCGCATCTCCGAGCTGATCTGCGATGGCGCCCTGGTCTCCACGCCGGTGGGGTCGACTGCCTACAACCTGTCGGCACATGGGCCGATCCTGCCGATCGACTCCGCCCTGCTCGCCCTGACCCCGATCAGCGCCTTCCGGCCCCGGCGCTGGCGCGGCGCCCTCTTGCCTCATCGCGCCAAAGTCCGCTTCGAGGCCCTGGAAGTGGAGAAGCGTCCCGTCAGCGCGGTGGCCGACGGTCTCGAGGTCCGGAACATCATGTCGGTCGACGTCGCCGAGGATCATTCGGTGTCGATGGTCATGCTCTACGAGGCCGGCCGCAACCTTGACGAGCGTATACTTACCGAGCAATTCCTCGACTAGAAACCGCGGATTTCATCGAAACTTAAGCCCGAATACGTAGGCTCGCCTTCGGCCCGAGAAGCGGGCGGGGGTACATGGACGGCCTACGGTTCGATAAACTACGAATTCTCGTAGTCGACGATAACCAGCACATGCGCAAGCTGGTCGTTGCCGTGCTGCAAGCCGTCGGCGTGCGCGATCTTTTCGAAGCGGCGGACGGCGAACACGCCTGGCGGGCGCTGCGCGACACCAATCCCGACATTATCGTCCTCGACTGGCAGATGGACGGCATGACCGGCCTCGAATTCGCCCGCCTGGTCCGCAACTCGCCGCGCTCGCCCAACGTCTACGTGCCGATCATCATGCTGACCGGACACACCCATGTCGAACATGTCCGTCAGGCCCGCGATGCCGGGGTCAACGAATTCCTCGCCAAACCCGTAACGGTCAAGGCGATCCTGTCGCGGCTGGTCAACGTCGTCGAACATCCGCGGCCCTTCATCCGTACGAAGACATATTTCGGGCCATGCCGCAGGCGCCGCGCCCTGACGGCCTATGCCGGACCCGAGCGGCGCAAAGAACCAACATTCGTCGATTGAGGCGCACACCAGGATCATCATGGCCATTACCGAGAAAGCCCAGATCTTCATGCCGCCGATTTCGCTCAAGGCGAAAGCGGGTTCGGCCAGCGGCACGTTGACGGTCGATCCCGAAGTGCTGAAGAGCGGCGAAAAAGCGATGGAAGGCCTGCGCCGGGAATTCTCCGACTGGCTCGCCGAGGACATCGCGACACTGGCCAAAACATTTGCCGTTTTCGCCAAGGCGCCCACAGCGGAAAACGCCGGCGCGCTGTTCCGGGCCGCGCACGACCTCAAGGGTCAAGCCACCACCTTCGAATATCCGCTGATCGCGCGCGTCGCCGCTTCGCTCGCGAAACTGATGGACGGCATGCAGTCGTGGGAAGCCGCGCCCTTGCCGCTGGTGGCCGCCCATGTCGACGCCATCCACGTGATCCATCGCGACCGCATCAAGGATATCTCGAACCGCATCGCGCTGACGCTCGCTGAAGAGCTGGAAGGCCGCGTGCTCAAGACCATCGCGCAAGCGTCGTTCAAGCAGCCCTGAACGCCAACGGCTCAGCGGGTGCGCAAGAACGCTACCACCGCGATCCCGGCCGCCATGCTCGCCGCCAGCAAGCCGTAGAAGCCGGACAGGCCCACCGCGGTCATGATCCAGCCGCACAGGAGCGGCCCGAAGATCGAGCCCAGACCGAACAGCAACACCAGACCGGACGCTGCCGCCACCCTCGTCTCTTGCGCCACGCCGTCGTTCACGGTCGCGGCCGCGATCGCATAGACGGGAAAAACGAAGCCGCCCACCAGTGCGACGGCGACAAGAGACAGCAGCGATCCCTGCGCGACAAGCCCGAGCGTGCACGCCGCCAAGCCGCAGCCGAAGATGGTCAGCAGCACCGGACGGCGCCCGATGCTGTCGGAGAACCAGCCGGCCGGAACCTGCACCACACCGCCCGCCGCCACGGCGAGGCCCATGAACAATCCGACCCCGCCGACATCCAATCCGATCTGACGCGCATAGACCGGTCCGAACATGAACAGGATCGACCAGGACAGGCCCGACAGCATGGTCGCGGAGGCGCCCGCGGGAGAAATGCGGAACAGCGACACGATCCCGAGCGGCTTCGGGGGCACTCCCGACGGCGCCGCCTTGCGCAGGATCAACACCGGCGCGCCGGCCATCACGAACAGCAGCGCCGACAGCACGTAAGGCGAATAGCTGCCGAACCGGCCCATGCCGAACAGCACCTGCGCCAGCGTCATCCCGACGAACTGCGAGAACATGTAAAGCGAGAAGGTGCGGCCGCGCACCTCGTTGGGGACGGCGTCGTTGATCCAGCTTTCGATCGCGACATAGGCCAGCGACATGGCGAAGCCCGATATCACGCGGAAAGCCGACCATGCCGCGGCATCGACGAACAGCGGCATCACCAGGATCACGGCGCCAGCCGCCACCATGGTCACCACGACTGCCGTGACATGACCGATACGGCCGATCACGGCGCGCCCGACCAGCGGCGCCAGCGAGAAGCCGGCGTAATAGCTCGCCAGCATCAACCCGATCATGCCGGTCGAAAACACCGACGCGGCCTTGAGGCCGATCAAGTCGGTCTGCAGGCCATTCGCAGCCTGAATAAAAAAGGCAACCAGAATGACCGCCCATACGGCGGCAACGGCGCTGCGCAAAGGTTCTACCCCTGATGGAGGAGCGAGGCCTTACTTCTTGCCGGGCTTTTGCGCAACCGTCTGCAGCACATCGAGGATCGCCGGTGTCATGGCGAAGGGCGGCGCGTTGGTGCTCGAACTCTCCTCGGTCGAGAAGAAGTTCTTGTGCTGGGGCCGCCACAGCGCGGCCATCATCGCCGCCGTGGTGGAGGTATCGAGGGCGCCCATGCTGACGGACGGCACCTCGGTCTTGCCGTTGGTCGCGACGGTCGGCGTGACGCCTTTCAACAAGTTGCCGGTCGTCCAGTTATAGACTTCGCGGACCGTCTTGGGCCTGCCGTCGGCGTGATAGAAGATGGTCGGATTGGCATCCGCTGCCTTGGGGAACAGATCGCAGGCCGCGCTGGCCGGTGCGCCCTGGTTGGAGCGGATGAGTTTGCAGGCCGAGCCGGGGCCGAGGAGATGGGCGGCATAGAGCTCGCCCTGCGAAACCTTGCGCCCGAGCTTGTCCTCCATCTGGGACTGCGTCAGCTTGGTGTACTCGCCGGCCATAAGCGCGCTGATCTGGGGATCGTTGCGCAAACGCAGAATGGCGCTGCGGTCTTCGGCGTTACCGACGCGATACCGCCCGTCGTCGGTCTTGGAAATGGCATTGGCGTAGGACCCCAGCCCATACTTGGCGCCGTAGTCCTTGACCATCGACAACCAGGTCTGCTCGACGAACTGGAACAGCCCCGCCGCGGACGACTGGCCGGACTTGGCCGTCGCCTTGAGACCGGATTCGCGGATCGCAGTGCCGAGGAGATAGTTGAAGTCAACGCCAGTAGCCGCGCTCGCCTTTTGCAAAGCGGCGACGACGGTGTTGGCGGCAACCTTTGCGGCTTCTGCCAGCATTTCGGGTTCTCCCGACAGAGGTCTCGACCAACACTAGCGTCGAAACTCGTTAAAAAGAGTTAAACGTCTGCACGTTGTGCGCGCATCCGCTTGTTTTTGCCCCATATAACAAAGAGGCAGCCTCGCGGCGGCCCTCTTTTTCGGTCGCGCTTCGTGGTCCGAAAACGGAATGCCGGCGAAGCGCTCCATATACCAAAGGCGGAATCGCAAAATTCCGCCTTCAGCCTCAAGCCCGCCGCCGCCTCCGGAGGCCGTTGTCAGGCGGCGATCGACAGGCGCATTGGTCTCATTCTGCGGAGTGCTCACCGAGAGCCGTTCGCCTTGTGACGCGGCCGCTGCCGCCATAGCGGTCTTACGCGGGCTTACGTGTCCTCGCGAGACTAAGGATGTTGCAGCGCGTGCGGGCGCGATACTCCTGTATTTGCGCAGATATTTGTAGGCCGAAGCCGAAGACCGTCCTCCATTGTCAAACACCGCGTTTAGATGTGGGTATGCGGTGCCAACAATTCAAGACGTGAGGAAAACTATTTTTCTGCACCTAGTTGCGCGACGCAGCCGCAATAATTTCCGCAAGATGGACGAATGAAACGCGTCACAATGATGAATTGGTGAACGACGCGCGCGCAGCCCCCCTTCTGTCATCCCCGGCGGAGCAAGCGCAGCGCAGCGACGGGAAGGGGACCCAGGTCGTGACAATGGCACGTTGCTGGTGATGATCTTCGCTCGTTCTTCTTCGTCGAATGTGCTTGAGCTCCTGGGTCCCCTTCCCCTCGCATCCTTCGCTACGCTCGGATTACTCGGCCGGGGATGACAGAAGGGGTGCGCTCGTGGAGGGAAGAAAACGTACGCGAAGAGACTGCACCGTTCTTTTCCGCCCCACGCGGGCGCGACGAATTTTGCGTTGGCACTCGGACCGCGGGGGGAAGTGCTGAGCGTAGCGAAGCGAAGGGGGGATTATCTCGCGCAAGGGCGCCCCCCCCCTTCGTCTGCTTCGCAGACACTTCCCCCCACGGTCCTAGTGCCGGTGTGAAAAACCTTGCGCCCGTGGAGGGCAGAAAAGATGGGATTGCGCCAATGGTTGTCATCCCGGACGCGCCACGGAGATTTTTCCGCTTGGCATTCTGGCGCGATCCGGGAACCACTTCGACATCTGGATTGTGTCCGAGTAGGTCCCGGATCGCGCCCCTTTTTGGTGGATCAAAAGCGAGGCGGGCGCGTCCGGGATGACAGGTGGAGCAAGCCGTCAAAACATCGTCGCGACGCGCTGCACAAATTCTTCAAGCGCGCCCGGCTCATAGGGCACCTGATCGCCGGCGACGGGGCCGGGCCAGCAGGCGTCGCCGGGATTGCGGGCGATGATGTGGATGTGAAACTGCGGCACCATATTGCCGAGCGCCATGACGTTGATCTTGTGGCAGCGGGTCAGTGCTTTCAGCTCGCCGCTCGCGATGGCGATTTCCTCGGTCAGCATCACGCGGTCGGCGGGATCGACGTCGAATATCTCGACCAATCCGGGACGGCGCGGCACCAGGATCAGGCGCGGGAAGCGCGCATCGTTCAAAACCAGGACACGCGACAACGGCAAATCGAACGCATGGACGCCCGCAGCGGCCAGACGCTCATCGAGAACGAATTCGGACATGGCTCACTAGAATTCCCATGGCAGCGGCAGTCCTTGCCGCCAAAGCACGAATGCAAGATAGCACCCGTACGCCAGGATCAGCAAAATGCCACGTGGCCGCGACAGCCGCCAGCGCATCGCCAAAAGCGGCATCAGAACCAGCGCGATCGCCGCCAGGATATAAACGTCGCGGGACGCCAAGGCGGCCGGGAACGCCATCGGCCAGAACAACGCAATCAGGCCAAGCACCAGTGTAAAGCTGAAGACGCCGGCACCGGCGAGTTGGCCGACGGCAACAGATGTGTGACCACGCACGGCCGACCACAGCGTGAGCAGCAACTTGGGCGACGACAAACCGGCAGAAATGACGATCAGCCCGATGGTGGTTTCGCTCCAGCCGAGTTCGGCCGCGAAATTGATTGCGCCGACGACACCAAGATGCGCGCCCAGCGCAATCATAATGAAACCGAGGACCAGCACGACGAACGACCCGGTGGTGGACGGCATCGGACCTTCGGAACGGAACAGCGCTCGCGCCAGCGGCACCGAATGCTCCGGCGCGCGGCGCCAGTCGGTGGCGAACACGAGCACGACGTAACCGGCAAAGGCGGCCAGCATGAGGGCGCCCGCCACGCGGCTCACGCCGCCGGCCAAGGCACAGCCGATCAACCCGAGCGCCGCCAGCAGCAGCGCGCCGCCGTCGCGAAACACCACCTTGGGCGGCGACGCCATCGGATGGATCAAGGCTCCCAGCCCCATCACGAACAGCAAGTTGAGAATGTTCGACCCGATCAGGCCGCCGAGCGCCATTTCGGGACGCCCCATGGTCACCGCGCGGAAGGTCACGAAAAGCTCGGGCGCCACGGTCAGCACCGCAACCACCAGAATACCGGTGACCAGCGGCGGCACATCGAACCAGCGCGCCAGGCCGACGCCGCCCCGGACTGCCAGCTCGCTGCCGATCAGAACCAGCAAAAACGCCGCAATCAGGACCCCATGCGCCATGTGTCAGCCTCGGAAGGAACATCCCGGTGCGGTGTCTCCGCGATCGGCATGCTCGGCCCCAACCGCCGCGGGTCGAACGCCGGGTCCACCGGCGTGCGCTCCAAAATGAGACGCGACAGTATTTCAGCTACGGCCGGTGCAAACAGGATGCCGTTTCGAAACTGGCCGCTCGCCACGTAAAGCCCCTCCACCGCCGCCGGTCCCAGCAGCGGCAGGCGGTCGGACGAGGCGGGACGCAAACCCGCCCAATGCTCGGCCAACCGCCAATCCTTGAGCGACGGCATCAGGCCGGTAGACTGGCGGTACAGCCAGCGCATCGCGGACTGGGTGAGACTGGTGTCGAAGCCGGCCTCCTCCATGGTGGCGCCGACGATAAGCCGGCGACCGCGCGGCACGAGGTAGATGCCGTTGCCCCAGACGATGTGGCGCGGCAGCGAAACGCCGGGCGGCGGCTCCAGCACGGCAATCTCGCCTTTCACCGGCACGATGCGCGGTACGGCATCCGGCGGCAGACCTTCGATGCGCGACGACCACGCGCCCATCGCCAGCACGAACGCATCGGCGTGATGCACGGTGAACGGCGTCGCGATACCGGTGACGCGGGTACCGTCCCATTCGAACCGCACCGCGGTTTCGTTCGAGATCACCTCGCCGCCCGCCCGCACCAGCGCCACGGCCAAGGCGCGGCACAGCGCCGGACTGTCGACCGCCGCCTCATCGGGCGCCAACACGGCTCCCGCGATATCGGGCCCCAGCAGCGGTTCGAGCACGCGCGCCTCGTCGGCGTCGAGTTTCTCGCTGACGCCGGGCACGGCATGATCCGCAGTATCGGCCTTGGTGCGCACCAGCAGCGCGCCCTCGCTGCGGTAGCCGATGTCGATCTTGGATTCTTTCTGCAGCGCATCGCGGAACGCGGGCCACAACGCCTTGGCGCTGCGCGCAAGAGCGGCTTCCGGCGTGTCGGCGGCACCAAGCTCGGCCGCGGCCGCGATCATTCCGGCGGACGCGGTGGTGGCTCCGTTGCCGATGTGCGCCCGCTCCAGCACCGTCACCGAAACGCCGGCGCGCGCGAGTTTCCATCCGATCCCGAGCCCGGCAACGCCGGCCCCGACCACCACCACTTTCATCAGATCCTCCTGGACGCCTCGACGCCCGCCGCGACAAAACACAACACGCCGCCCGCATAGGCGATCAAACCGAACCAGGCCGGGAACGCACTCGCGAGAACGAACAGGATCAGCAATTCCGCCGCGCCGACCAACGAACGGCCGAACTTCACGGCAACCGCGCCGTTGGCGGCGAGTCCGAACATCAGGAACACCGCCGGCAAGGCCCGCACCGGTGCATCGAGCACGAACGCGAACGGCAACGCCGCGTACGCCACCGTACGATAGATGTCCGCGAGATCGCTTTTGTTCGCGCGCGCGGCGACGGCAGCGATCAGCCGCCCGGCGGCGAACACCGCCAGCCCGATCCAGACGAAATGGCGGGCGATCAGCGGAACCGCAGCGAGACCAACGCAGAACGAGACCAGTTCCAGAATTCGCGTATGGTCAGCAATACGAGCGGCGCAGCGATCCAGCACCGGCGACCCGAGTTTTTCCAAAAGCGCGTCCAGCATCGCCCGATACGGTCGGGGATTCGTCCGGAACCGTCAACCGACCGCGATTGTATTGGGTGCGTCGCATCGGCACAGACGCGCCGCACTCACCCGATCGTGTACGCCTTCAAATTCGAGGCGATGCGCTCTGCGATGGGCGCGTCGGCATCGACATCGAATTTCTGGCCGGTGAGCTGCTCGTAGATTTCGATATATCGGCGCGATAGCTCCGTCACCATGTCGGCGGGCGCTTCGGGCAGCACCTTGTCCTTGTAGGGATCGCAATGGTCGCGGAACCAGATGCGCAGGAATTCCTTGTCGAAATATTCCGGCTCCTCGCCGTGCGCGAGACGCTCCTCGTAGGAACCGAGCTTCCAGTAGCGCGACGAATCCGGCGTGTGGATTTCGTCGATCAGCATCAGCGTGCCGTTCTCGTCCAAGCCGAATTCGTATTTGGTGTCGACCAAAATGAGGCCGTGCCGCTCCGCCACGTTCTGGCCGCGGCGGAACAGCGCCAGCGCCGTCTCCCGCACCTTGTCGAGGATCTCGCGGCTGACGAAACCTTCCTTTACGAGATCGTCCTGGGACAGCGAACGGTCGTGGGTGTCTTCCTTGGTGGTCGGATCGAAGATCGGCTGCGGCAGGCGCGCGTTCTTCGGCAGATGGCCGGGCAGCAAGAGGCCGCCGAACTGGCGCTCGCCGGCGCTGTAGCGGGTCCAGATCGAGGTCGACGTCGTGCCGGTGAGATAGCCGCGCACCACCGCCTCCACCGCCAGCGGCTTGACGCGCTTGGCCACGGTGACGTTCGGATCGGGCGTCGCGATCACGTGATTGGGAACGATGTCCGCGGTCTGGCGGAACCAGTAGGCGCTCGACAGGTTCAGCACCGCGCCCTTGTTCGGGATATGGGCGATGATGCGGTCGAACGAGGAATGCCGGTCGGTCGCCACCAGGATCAGCTTGTCGGGCTGGAAATAGATGTCCCGCACCTTGCCGGTCTTGAGGGTGCCGAGATTGTCGAAATGGGTCTCACGGAGAATGTTGGGCATGGGCGGGCCGTCCTGGAATCGCGTCGGGATAGCCTAGCGCCTGGGCATAGTCAAAAAAACGCCTCGCCCAGCCGCATTTTGTTACTGTAATGTGTCCGTTCACTGGAGGCGTTTCATGGAAAAAGCCACGTTCGGCGCAGGGTGTTTTTGGGGTGTCGAATCCTTCTTCCGGGAGGTGCCGGGCGTCGTCGACGCGGTCTGCGGCTATGCCGGCGGCTGCATGAACAACCCCACCTACCAGGACGTTTGCAGCGACGAGACGGGGCACGCCGAAGTGGTGGAAGTCAGCTTCGACCCGGCCAAGGTTTCCTATGAGAAACTTGTGGACGTCTTCTTCCAGAACCACGACCCGACGACGTTAAATCGCCAGGGACCGGACGAAGGCACACAGTACCGTTCGGTCATCTTTACCCATGGCGACGAGCAGGAACGCATCGCGCGCGCGAAAAAGGACTTCTACGACAAGTCGGGCAAGTTCAAGCGGCCGATCGTGACCACCATCGAGCCGGCGCCGACCTTCTGGCGCGCCGAGGACTATCACCAGCGTTACTTCGAGAAGAAGGGCCTGCCGAGCTGCCATGTTCCCAACTGGGAGTGATCGGCCGAACGGGGAGTAATTCCGTGCTGAAACGGGGGATGGCCGTCGCGCTGGCCGCGGCGGCGGTGATCGGGCTTGCATTCGCAGAGACCGGCCGCGGCGACCGCTACGCCGGAGAGCCCTGGGCCGGCCGGGCGCCGGTTCTCGCCCAGCACGGCATCGCGGCGACCGAAAATCCGCTGGCGACGCAGATCGCACTCGACGTGCTGAAAAAGGGCGGCAGCGCCATCGACGCGGCGATCGCGGCCAACGCGGCGCTCGGGCTGATGCAGCCGGTGCTCGACGGCATCGGCGGCGATTGCTTCGTCATCGTCTGGGACCCCAAGACCAAGCAGCTTTACGGCTATAACGGCTCCGGCCGCTCGCCGCAGGGGCGCGACCTGAAAAAGCTGAAGGCGGAAATCGCGGCGGCCTACAAGCGCGCGGGAATGCCGTATGCCGCGCACATTCCGCCAGTCGGCACCCTGCCCGTTTCGGTGCCCGGCACGGTGGATGCGTGGTTCTCCCTGCACGACCGCTTCGGCAAGCTGCCGATGACCGACGTGCTGGCGCCCGCGATCGGCTATGCCAAGGACGGCTTTCCGGTGGCGCAGCTCGCGGCGGCGTACTGGAAAGGCAATATGGCCTCGTTCGAAAAGCGGCGCGGCCTGCTCGAAGAATTCGACAACGCCAAACACACTTATCTGATCGCGGATGCGAACGGCGGCCATGCCCCGGCGCAAGGCGAGATTTTCAAGAACCCCGATCTGGCGCGGACCTACGAGAAGATCGCCGCGGGCGGGCGCGATGCGTTCTACAAAGGCGAGATCGCGAAGACGATGGACGCCTATTTCCAGCGCATCGGCGGCGACCTGCGCTACGCCGATTTCGCCGGCCATCACGGCGAATGGGTGACGCCGGTTTCGGTGAACTATCGTGGCTACGACGTCTACGAACTGCCGCCCAACGGCCAAGGCATGGCGGCGCTTCAAATGCTGCAGGTGCTGAAGGGCTACGACCTGCAAAAGAGCGGCTGGGGTACGCCGGAAACGCTGACGCTGCTCTTGGAATCCAAGCGGCTGGCGTTCGAGGATCTGGCCAAATGGTACGCCGATCCCAAGTTCGCCAAGGTACCGGTGAAGGGACTGCTGAGCGAAAAATATGCCGAAGCGCGGCGCAAGCTGATCGCGGCGGACAAAGCCAATCCGAACCTCGGCCCCGGCGATCCGCGGCTCTTCGACGGCGACACCACCTACCTCACCGTCGCCGACAAGGACGGCATGATGGTGTCGCTGATCCAGTCGAATTATCGCGGCATGGGCTCCGGCCTCGTCGCCGACGGGCTCGGCTTCATGTTCCAGGATCGCGGCGAATTGTTCAGCCTCGATCCCAAGGCGGCGAACGTCTACGCCCCCGGCAAACGGCCGTTCCACACCATCATCCCGGCGTTCGTGATGAAGGACGGCGCGCCGTTCCTGAGCTTCGGCCTGATGGGCGGCGATATGCAGCCGCAAGGTCATGTGCAGGTGCTCACCAACATCATCGACTTCGGCATGAACGTGCAGGAAGCGGGCGACGCCGCGCGCTGGCGCCATTTCGGCACGGCCGAACCCACCGGCGAAAAATCCGAAGGCATCGGCACGGTGGAAGTGGAAAGCGGGTTCTCGCCCGCAACCATCGCGGAGCTGAAGAAGCGCGGCTACACGATCGCGCCCGGCAGCGGCGCTTTCGGCGGCTATCAGGCGATCCTGTGGGACGCCAAGAACCACGTCTATTGGGGCGCGTCGGAGATGCGCAAAGACGGCGAAGCGGCGGGGTATTAAGTAAGCTTTTCTCCCCATATTCGACTCGCCTAGACTGGTCTTTGCGGGAAGACACCGTCGTCATTCCGATGGGGGGGCACATTGGCTTACGACACCGACGAAAAACTAAAGAGCTATCTCGACACAAACCAGTTGGCTCGAGAACGAATGTGTCTTGCGTTACTTGCTCTAGACAAACGTTTTTCAAATGTACTGCCGCGACATCCAGCAGGCGGGCCGGACAATGGGAGAGACATAGAGGCTCGTTATCAGAATGAATTTGACGCATTTGCTGCAGTTGGTTTTGTTAATCAGGCAAATGACTCGCGAACACAGAAGACACGAATTCGAAATAAATTCGGCGATGACGTAAAGCGTGCGCTAGATCAATCCCCTCGCCCTAAGGTCTTTGTTTTCTTCACAAATGTGCGCTTCACTATCGGTGAAATTGAACAACTCACGCGATCTGGATTACACGCGGGGTTTGCAGTCGTCGATATATTTGATCGTGAGCGCATGAGAATCGTCTTAGACAATGCGGACGGTTTGGCTGCGCGGTTTCAATACTTAGGCATCCCTCTCTCCCAAGCGGAACAGGCAACATTTTTTGCAAGATGGGGCGACGGCATCCAGGGGCTTATTTCCGCGGGTTTTGGCAGACTTGAAACAGCAATAGCTCAAATTCTTTTTAGACACGAGGCTACTGATGACCTCGATTTATTTAGTGTCCGATGCGACCTAAACCGCTCTTACGATGCCACCGAAATTGGCCATTTTCGCCTGTTTTGCACGTTCGTGCGCCGAAATATTGTCAGAGGTATTTTTTGCATTCACTTTGGAGCATCGGATCGGACTAACAGGATGCGTCCAGATACAAAGCTGAACTATCTTCTCGATCCACCAGGAATCGGGTCCGGCCAATCCTTTGGCGAATGGATAGAAGTGTTGGAGGAGATCGATCAAGGCGCCGGAGACAGCAAGGCTGCTGCGGAAGCGGCACCAAAAGAAGATAGCGAGTTCAAATGGAGGCTCCTCTCTTCTGGCGGAGGCATTGGCCAAGCCACTGTTTCCACGATCTTCATTAAGTACGACCGAGGGGGTATTTTCCAACTCCCACCAACCATTCGGATGCTTGATCTAGATGGTGGGTGGCTCATTTTTCATGCAAACAGAAGCCTCGCTGAGAAAATCGAGAGCATTCAGATTTTCGCCAACGACTACAAAATTATGGACATTCAGCGGCGCGACTTCCTAATCGATAGCAGTGGGGAAACTCCCGACGTCCAGGTCCCGTTCAGCGAGCAAGAACTGAAGGACGAGTGGGTCGCAATTCGTCCTGCTAACGGTAATTCTACTTTCGTGATTTCGTTCGCAGCGGAGAGTCCTGTACGTCTCTTTAGCTCTCAGCAAGTTCCTCGGCCGAAATTTCCCGAAAAGAACTAGGCCAGTAGATGTAGTCTTTAGTCTATGGCTGTCATTTTGTTTCCTCATTTTTCCGCATCACCACCAGCACCACGATCATGGCGAAGAAGCTCATCATGGTGCCGGGGAGCCAGATGATGAGGCCGCCGTAATGCTGGTCGTTCAACGGCGTCATGTCGAAGACGCGGCCGCAGATGTTGTAGACGGGGTAATAGTCCCGCTCCGACAGCGACAGCACGGCGCCGAGCACCATCTGCGGCAGTTCGATGATAAGGATGGCGAGCGCGCGCCATAACGTCGAAAGCCGCGCAGGCGGTGCGGGGCGCGGATCGACGATCAGGCTCCAGAACATGATGCCGTTGATCGTCATGGTCCAGTTCATCACGTCGTATAGTGTGCGGTCGAGCATCACGCGAGTGTGCAGTTCGGGGATCAGCCAGAAATACAACAGGCCGACGAACAGCACCGGCGCCACCGCCTTGTGCTGCAACAGGTCGAGCGTGCGGCGCACCGGCTTCGCGTCGAGCATGGGACGGAGGAACGCGGGCATGCCGGCGCGCAGGACGGGACCGCTCATGCCGAACGCGATCAGCATGCCGCCGGTGTGATGCAGCCAGAAATGCGCCCAGCGGTGGACGAAGAACATATGCTGGGCGAGATAGTCGATATGGGTCTGCAAGACGACGTAGTTGCCGATTATGCCGATGAGAAACAGCGCGTTGCGCCAGGTCGCCGGGCATTCCGCTGGGGAAACCCGCTTAAGGCCGCGGAAGAACCAGGCGAGCGTCAGCGCCGTGGCGAGATAGACCGGCCAGGAAAATTCCCACGGGAAGAAGGACGGCAGATCGGCCGGAAACCGCGTGCAAACCACGTCGAGCGCCGCCCCGACGACCAGCAGCGCGACATAGGAGAGCCACCCTACTCTGTCATCCCCGGCCGACACCTCGAAGTTTGTGGAAGATGCGTGCAACAGGCTCTCCTTAGAGCGCGACGCTATCAGCCCTCCCGGACAAAACAAGTGAGCCGATCCTTTCTGCCCCCGCGGGCGCGACCGTCTCGACACTGGCACGCAGACCGTGGGGGAAGTGGCGCGAAGCGCCGTAGGGGGCTTATTGGCAAAAGTGCTGGAGCCCCCTTTCCGGCTTCGCCGGACTTCCCCCACGCTCTACATGCCAAGCGGAGAAACCGCCTCGCGCGCGGGGGCAGAAAACGAGGCACGAACGTGCTAAACGGGTTCCATGCGCATCCTGCTTCGATTCACCGTTCTTGCCGCCCTCCTCTGCCTCGCGGGTTGCGGGCCGGAAAAGCCTTGGCATTCGACCGACATCACCGGCGGGATGCCGGATCTGTCGTTCCGCATGGTGCGCGCCAGCGATGGGCTGAAGGTCTCGCAAGACGATTATCGCGGCCGCGTCGTGCTGCTCTATTTCGGCTATACCCACTGCCCCGACATCTGCCCGACGACGCTGGCGAACATCTCGGACGTGCTGAAGCGGCTGGGACGCGATGCGGAGAAAGTGCGCGTGCTGTTCGTCTCGGTCGATCCCGATCGCGATACGCTAGACGTGCTGAAGCAGTATGCCGAGGCGTTCGGGCAGCAAGTGGATGGCCTGCGCGGCTCCGACAACGCCATCGCCGATCTGGCGCGGCGCTACCGCGTCGCCTACACGGTGAAGAAAACGCCGGATTACGTGGTGACGCATACCAGTGCGGTGTTCGTGTTCGACGCCAAAGGCCGCGCCCGGCTGGTCACGACCGATACCAACGACACGGCGGGACTGACGGACGACGTGCGCCGCCTCGCTACCGAATAGATTATTCGGCGGCCGCTTTGGTGGTGGCTTCGGGGCGTTTGATGGCGAGATAGGTCGCGGTCAGCATGATGAGCATGCCGATCCCCTCCACCACGCCGAAACGCTCGTCGAATACCAGCCAGCCGAGAAAGACGGCGATGCCGGGCGAAACGAAGGCATACGATCCGGCGCGGGACGGCCCCCATTCGCGCACCAGGACCAGGAAGATGGTTGCCGCGATCACGGTGCCGAGCAGGAACAGATAGGCCCACGACAGCCAGATCGCCCAGCTCCAATGCTGCACCTGCAGTTCCTCATGCGCCCGCGGTTCGAACGCCAGCGACAGCACGAGAAGAAGAATGCCGCCCGCGAGATTGGAGACACCGGCGACGAGCGTGCTCGAATAGGTTCGCAGCAACGGCCGCGCCAGCACCGATCCCCAGCAATAGGTCGCGACGCTCAGGATGACGACCAGCGCGGCGCCGAACTCGGTCATGTTCGAACCGACGTGCAGCGACGGCAGGAACAGGAACAAGAGACCGACAATGCCGAGCGCGATGGCCATCGCCTGGCGCCAGTGAAAGGCCTCCTCGCCCGCGATCACGGCGAAGGCGAGCAGGAACACCGGCACCACGGTGAAATCGACCACCGCCGCGAAGCCGGTGCGGATGAACTGCATCGCCCAGAACATCAAGGCGTAGCTGATCGTGGTGGTGAGAAGGCCGACCACGCCCAGACGCAGCCAATCCTTGCGGGCAATGCGTGTGTTGCCCTTCGCCGCGGCGATGACGAGCAGCAGCAATCCGGCCGGCACGAAGCGGATGCCCGCGAGCAGCACCGGCGGAACCGCGGACAGCGCCAGCTTGGCCGGTATCCAGGTCGAGCCCCAGATGAAGCACAGCACCAGAAAATAGACGAACCTGCGCGACACGAGAGGCGCCCCAACGATTTCGTCACCGATACTGACGGAAACGCGGGCGCCAAACGTGGCAGACAGCCCCGCTTTCATGCGGCGCAACCGCACAGCGGGACACACAAACGCGTGAAGTTAGGGGGCAAGCCATCAGGCAAGATCGCCCCCCACCCGGAAAATCGCTCGCCGCGCATCAAGACATGCCGTGACCGGCCGTTTTACTCGCGATTTTCCGACCTCCCCACAAGGGGGAGGTAAAGTCCCATCAAATATGCAGCGCCTTGGCGTCCGCATCGAGCACGGCTTCGTGCATCATTTCGGACAGCGTCGGATGCGGGAAGATGACCGTCGACAAATCGGCTTCGGTCGCTTCCAGCGTCTTGGCGATGCCGTAGCCCTGGATCAGTTCGGTCACTTCGGCGCCGACCATATGCGCGCCGAGCAGCTCGCCGGTTTCGGCATCGAACACCGTCTTGATCATGCCTTCGGGCTCGCCGAGCGCAATCGCCTTGCCGTTGCCGACGAACGGGAAATGGCCGACCTTGATTTTGCGGCCGGTCGCTTTCGCCTTGGCTTCGGTCATGCCGACCGAGGCGACCTGCGGATTGCAGTAGGTACAGCCGGGCACGCGCGAAGCGTCGAGCGGATGGACGCCCTTCACGCCGGCGATCTTCTCGGCGACGATGACGCCCTCGTGCATCGCCTTGTGCGCCAGCCACGGCGGGCCGACGAGATCGCCGATCGCCCACACGCCGGGAACGCCGGTCTCGCCCCACTGATTGATTACGACATGGGTGCGGTCGACCTTGATGCCCGCTTCTTCCAGGCCGATATTTTCGACATTGCCGACGATGCCCACCGCGAGAATGACGCGGTCGGCGGTGACGGTTTCGGTCTTGCCGTCCTTCGCCTTCAGCGTGGCGGTGACGGAATTCTCGTTCTTCACCAGCTTGTCGACCGTGGTGGCGACCTTGATCTTCATGCCCTGCTTGACGAACGCCTTGTGCGCGAAGGCGGAGATTTCCTCGTCTTCCACCGGCAGCACGCGATCGAGAACTTCCACCACCGTCACGTCGGAGCCGAGGGTGCGGAAGAAGCTCGCGAACTCGATGCCGATGGCGCCGGAACCGACCACCAGCAGCGACTTCGGCATCATGTTGGGGACCAACGCTTCCTTCGAAGTCCAGATCAGCTTGCCGTCGGGCTCGAGACCGGGCAGCACGCGCGGACGCGCGCCGGTGGCGAGCACGATGTTCTTGGCCTGCACCTCTTCGGTCTTGCCGTCCTTGGTGACGGCGAGCTTGCCTTTGCCCGCGAGCTTGGCGGCACCGGCAATCACCGTGATCTTGTGCTTCTTCATCAGGAAGCCGACGCCGTTCGACAGCCGCTCGGCCACTTTGCGCGAGCGCTTGACGATGACGTCGAGGTCGAAGCGGATGTTGTCGGCGGCGAAGCCGAATTCGGCGGCGCGGTGCATCAGATGGAAGACCTCGGCCGAACGCAGCAGCGCCTTGGTCGGAATGCAGCCCCAGTTGAGGCAGATGCCGCCGAGGCGGTCGCGTTCGACCACGGCCGTCTTGAGCCCCAACTGCGCCGCGCGGATCGCGCACACATAACCGCCGGGACCACCGCCAACGACGACGACATCATAGATTTCGGCCATTTGACTCTCCGATATTCAGGCCCAGATCACACTGGCAACGATCGCGAAAACCAGCGCCGGGAGAAGGAAGAACAGGAAATAGATCAGCGAAATGCTGACGAACTTGATACCGGTCTTGAACCAGCCCTGCCGGTAGAACGCCTTCAGCGACAGGAAGAAGTAGACGGCCACGACCAGCACGAACAGCTTCGCCACGCCCTGGCCCGACAAAACCTGCGCCAGCATGACCGCACCGATCATCGCCACGAACGCGAAGGTGTGCAAGGTGAGCGAAAACACGAGATGGTCGACGAAGAGGAAATCCTTGCGCTGACGGCGGTAGAACAGCGCCAGCAGGATCGCGAACAACGGCAGCAGCACGAACAGAATTCGCGGTATCCACACGGTCATCGGCTCGTTCAAGGCACCGGGATCGGTGCGGAGCTTCTTTATCGTCGTGGTGATGGTGTTCTGGACTTCGGATTTCTTGCCGTTGATGGTGATGTCGATCTTGGTGTCCTTCAGCGCCTCGTCGAGCACTTCCGGCGACACCTGTGCAACCTTTTCGCGGCGCTGGAAGAAGGACAGCGTATCGATCACGTCGGTTTTCTGCCGGCCGTCGGCGACCAGATCGGTACGGATGCTGCCGAAATCGTCAGCCTCGGGATCGACGACCGAGACCTTGCCGGCGGCGTCCGATTTGAGACCCTTCAACAACTCCTGCTTGCCGTTGCGGTCCTTGTAGACGTTGCCGGCGGCGTCGTGGGTCAGCCGGTAAATGTCGGCCTTCATGTTGATCTGGATCAGGCCGATGCCCGTTGCCGACAGGAACAAGAAGAACAGCAGCGTGACGAACAGATAAAGCCGCACGGCGGGCACATACGGCTGGGTGCGCCCGTCGCGGAAGGCCGCCGGCAACTCGCCCGGCTTGAACAGCAGCGCCCGCCCCGTGCGCAGAATGCGGCTGTCGAAGCTGACGATGTCCTTGACGAAATCGTGGATCAGCTTGCCGAGCGAACGGCGATGGGTGTCGCGCGGCTGACCGCAGATCGCACAAAACGGCCCGATCAGCGGCTTGCCGCAACTGGGACACGGTCGCGGCGTCTCGCCCCGCTCGGCCATCGCCGAAGCCGCAAGCTCCACCGCGGCAACGCCGCCCGTCTCAAGAAGCGCGCCCAATTCTTCCATCTCAGCCCCACATCACTGCCGCGAGGATCACCAAACCGAACGCCGGCAGCAGGAAGAACGTCCCGTACAAAACCGAAACCGCTGTGAACTTCGCACCGGTCCAGAACCAATTCTGGCCGTAAAAACGGCGCATCGCCAGCAGCATGTAGAGCCCCAGCACCGCCACGGCGGTCCACAACACCAGCTCACCGGGAAGAATTTGCGCAAATCCCGCCGCCACGAGCAGCAGCGCGAAGGCGAAGCTGTGAATGCCGAGCGAAAACACCAGATGATCGACGAAGAACAACGCCTTCCTCCGGCGCCAGTAGAACGTCGCAACCAGCATCGCGAACAGCGGCACCAGCAGGAACAATGCCCGCGGTATCCACGCCGTGAGGGCGCCGTTCAGCGCCGCCGGATCGTTGGCGAGCTTGTTGGTGGTCGCCGCGATCGTCCGGGTGACGACGCCGGTCTTGTTTTGCTGCTTTTCCGCCCGCTCGGCGCGCGCCAGACTTTCGTTGAGGCGATTGCGCTGGTCCGGCGTCAGTTCGGAATGCAGCGAGCCCTCGCGGGCAAAGAACACCAGTTTCGAGGAGATGTTGTAGTGCCGTTTGCCGTCGGCGTAATGCGCCGGCATCTTGTGACGCTCGCCGTCGCTGTCGACGACATAGGGCTGTCCGTGAACGACGGTGATAGTCATCGGCGCGGCCGTCATCACGAACTGGAATATCGCGATTCCGGTCGCCGACAGCACCAGAAAGAAAATCAGGGAGACGAAGAGATAAAGGCGCACCGGCGGCACATACCGCTGGGTCCGGCCTTCGCGGAAAGCCAAGGCCAGTTCGCCGGGCCGGAACAGCAGCGCGCGAACCGTGCGGAGAATGCGGCTGTCGAAACTGGCGATGTCCTTGACAAGATCCGCACCGAGATGGCGCAGCGAGCGCCGGTGGGTGTCGAACGGCTGGCCGCAGGACGAACAAAACCGTCCGGCCAGCGTCTCGCCGCAGTTCGCACACGGACGGCCTCGGGCCAAAGCGGAGCCCGCAAGCTCCGCCGCCGCCGCTCCGCCCGTCTCCAGAACAGCTTCGAGCTCTTCCATCCCCTAAAAAGCTCCTACAGCAGCATCGCCGCCGGATCTTCGACGAACTGCTTGAACACCTGCAGGAAGCGCGCGCCGGTGGCGCCGTCGATGACGCGGTGATCGCAGCTCATGGTGACGGTCATCACCGTGGCGACCTCCACCTTGCCGTTCACGATCACCGGCTTCTCGACGCCGGCGCCGACCGCCAGGATGCCCGCGTGCGGCGGGTTGATGACGGCGGTGAATTGCGAAATGCCGAACATGCCGAGGTTGGAAATCGCGAAGGTGCCGCCTTCGTATTCCTGCGGCTTCAGCTTCTTGTCGCGGGCGCGGGTCGCGAGCGACTTCACCTCGTTGGAGATAGCGGCCAGCCCCTTGTCCTCGGCGGCGAACACGATCGGCGTGATGAGACCGAAATCGAGCGCGACGGCGACGCCGACATCGGCATGCTTGTGGCGCAGCACGGCGTTCTCGGTCCAGGAGGCATTGCACTCCGGCACTTTCTTCAGCGCCAGCGCGGCGGCCTTCACCAGGAAGTCGTTGACCGACAGCTTGAAGGCGCCCTCGCCCTTCGGCGAGGTGTCGTTGAGACGCTTGCGGGCGGCGAGCAGCGCATCGATGCGGCAGTCGATGGTGAGATAGAAATGCGGAATGCCGCTGGTCGATGCCGTCAGACGCTTGGCAATCGACTTGCGCATGGAGTCGTGCGGAATTTCCTCGTACTCGCCCGGCTTGAAGAAAATGCGGGCGTCGGGCAGCGCGCTCGGCGCCGCTGGCGCAGCGGACGGAACAGACGGTGTCGCCGCCGGAGCTGCCGCGGGCTTGCGCACAGGTGCTGCGCCCGGCTGGGCGCTTTCGACGTCGGCCTTGACGATGCGGCCGCGCGGGCCGGAGCCGTTCACGGCGTGAAGATCGATGCCCTTCTGCGCCGCGATCCGCTTGGCCAGCGGCGACGCAAAAACGCGCTCGCCGTCGGCGGCTTGCGGCGCCGGTGCAGCGGCCGGAGCCGGAGCGGGCTTCGGCGCGGGCTCGGCCTTGGCTTGCTTGACCTCTTTGGTCTCGGCGGTGACGGCATCCTTGATCGAGGACATGGCGGAATGGATATCGGGAGCCGGAGCCGCGGCGATAGCGGACGCGTCTTCGCCCTCTTCGAGCAGAACCGCAATCGGCGCGTTGACCTTCACGCCCTCGGTGCCTTCGGCGACCAGGATCTTGCCGATGCGGCCTTCGTCGACGGCTTCGAATTCCATCGTCGCCTTGTCGGTCTCGATCTCGGCAATGACATCGCCGGAATGGACTTCATCGCCCTCTTTCACATGCCACTTGGCAAGCTTGCCCTCTTCCATGGTGGGCGACAGTGCGGGCATCAGAATTTGCGTAGACATCAGCGGGCCTCAAGCGGCGTGAGAGTATGAGCGTTCGCTTCCCAGTTCTTGCCGTCGAAACTGTTCACCGTGACCTTGGTGAAGCCGTGCATGTCGAGGCAGCGGAAATTGACGCTGACCCCGTCGGGATGCGAACGCGGGATGTAGAAGGATTTGACCCCGCACACCGAACAGAACAGATGGTGCGCGGTCTTGGTGTTGAACAGGTAGTCGGTAAGCTTGTCCTCGCCCGACAAGAGCCGGAACCGGTCCTTCGGCACGATCAAGTGCAGAAAGCCGGTCTTCGAGCAGATCGAGCAATTGCAGTCGTCGATGGCAACCTCGGCGGGCGTCAGCACTTCGAAGGTCACGGCGCCGCAATGGCAGCCGCCCTTGTGCCAAGTCATCGCCGAGGTCGAATCCATCGTCACGACCTGTAGCAAACCGCTTTCGCCGCGGCGACGACGTCTTCCACCGTCGGCAGCGCCAGTTTTTCGAGGTTGTGGGCATACGGCATCGGCACGTCCTTGCCGTTGACCCGCGCTGGCGGCGCGTCGAGATAATCGAACGCCTTTTCCACCACCTGCGCCGCGATCTCCGAGCCGATCGAGCACACCGGCCAATCCTGTTCGACCGTGACGATGCGGTTGGTCTTCTTGACCGACGCAATCACCGTGTCGGTGTCGAGCGGACGCAACGTGCGCAGGTCGATCAGTTCGGCGTCGATACCTTCCTTGGCCAGTTCTTCGGCGGCTTCGAGGATCAGGGCCACGCCCATCGAATAGGACACCAGCGTGACGTCCTTGCCGGGACGGATGACGCGAGCCTTGCCGATCGGCAGCACGAAATCATCGAGTTTCGGCACCGGGAACGTGCGGCCGTAGACGATTTCGTTCTCGAGGAAGATCACCGGATTGGGATCGCGGATCGCCGCCTTGAGCAGGCCCTTGGCGTCGGCCGCGAAATACGGCGCAATCACCTTGATGCCCGGAATGTGGGCGTACCAGGAGGAATAGTCCTGGCTGTGCTGGGCGGCGACGCGCGCGGCAGCGCCGTTGGGACCGCGGAACACGATCGAGCAGCCCATCTGGCCGCCCGACATATAGCGCGTCTTGGCGGCGGAATTGATGATCTGGTCGATCGCCTGCATGGCGAAGTTCCAGGTCATGAATTCGACGATCGGCTTCAGGCCCGCGAATCCGGCGCCGACGCCGAGACCGGCAAAGCCGTGTTCGGTGATCGGCGTATCGATGACGCGCTTGGGGCCGAATTCGTCGAGCAGGCCCTGGCTGACCTTATAGGCGCCCTGGTACTGCGCAACCTCTTCGCCCATCAGGAACACGTCGGGATCGCGGCGCATTTCTTCGGCCATGGCATCGCGCAACGCTTCGCGCACCGTGGTCGGGACCATTTCGGTGCCGTCCGGCACCGCCGGCTCGATCAGCGCGGCCTTGGCGACCGGTGTCGGAGCCGCTGCCTTGGCCTCTTCCTTCGGCGCGGCGACCGGCGCGGGCGCACTGACGGCGGCGACCGGCTGGGCTTCGTTCTCGCCGCCCTCGGTGATGAGTTCGGCGATCGGCGCGTTGACTTTCACGCCCTCGGTGCCTTCGGCGACCAGGAGCTTGCCGATGCGGCCTTCGTCGACCGCTTCGAATTCCATCGTCGCCTTGTCGGTTTCGATTTCGGCGAGAATGTCGCCCGAATGAACCTCGTCGCCTTCCTTGACGAGCCATTTGGCGAGCTTGCCTTCCTCCATGGTGGGAGAAAGTGCGGGCATCAGGATTTGCGTGGACATCAGGCGAGCACGTCCGTGTAAAGTTCGGAAGCGTCCGGTTCCGGCGCTTCGATGGCGAATTCCGCCGCCTCGTTGACGACGAGACGGATTTCCTTGTCGATGACCTTGAGATCGGCTTCCGACGCGAGATTGCGGTCGACCAGCTTCTTGCCGAACTGATCGATCGGGTCCTTGCGGTCGCGGACCGACTGAACCTCGTCGCGGGTGCGGTACTTGGCCGGATCCGACATCGAATGGCCGCGATAGCGGTAGGTCTTCATCTCGAGGATCATCGGCCCGTTGCCGCCGCGGACGAACTCGAGCGCCTTGCGGCCGGCCTCGAACACCGCTTCGACATCCATGCCGTCGACCGACACGCCGGGAACGTTGAAGCTCTCGCCGCGCTTATAGAAGTCCGGCTGGGCCGAGGCGCGCTCGACGCTGGTGCCCATGGCGTAGCGGTTGTTCTCGACGACGTAGATCACCGGCAGGTTCCAGAGCTTGGCCATATTGAAGCTCTCGTAGACCTGACCCTGGTTGGCAGCGCCCTCGCCCATATAGGCGAGCGTCACGGCGCCGTTCTCTTTATACTTATTGGCGAACGCGAGACCGGTGCCGAGCGGCACCTGGGCGCCGACGATGCCATGGCCGCCGTAGAAGTGCGTCTCGGCCGAAAACATGTGCATCGAGCCGCCCTTGCCCTTCGAATAGCCGGCGGCGCGGCCGGTCAACTCGGCCATCACGCCCTTGGGATCCATGCCGGTCGCCAGCATGTGGCCGTGGTCGCGATAAGCCGTGATGATCTGGTCGCCCGGCAGCAGCGCATTCTGCATGCCCACCACGACGGCCTCCTGGCCGATGTAGAGGTGGCAGAAGCCGCCGATCAGACCCATGCCGTAAAGCTGGCCCGCCTTCTCTTCGAAACGGCGGATCAACAGCATGTCATGGTAGAACTTTTTCAGGGTCGTCGAATTCGGAGCCGGCGTTGCGTTGACGCCGCCATCTTCGACCACGCTCGGATCGCTCATGGATGTTCCATTATCTATCGCCGCGGAAAGGGGCGGCGTTCCTGGGTCTTTTGGCAAGTACTTTAGAATTTTGCAAGCTTTAAACAGTGTTCGAAACACGCCCACGAAATCCTAGACTCACCATTCTTATCATGGCCTGAACTGGCCAATTATCACGCCCTAATTCATGCCAGCCGAACAGTGTTCAAAGCAAGCCGAATACTATGAAAAGTGGGGAGTTAGTGGCGTTGGCGCGGAATTGCGACCTGGCCGGGAGCGCCGTCCATCAATTTGGTGCGCGCGAGTTCTTCCACCAGATCGGGATCGCCCGCCTTCAGAAGCTGGATGCGATGTTCCAGGCGCTCGCGCTGATCGGTGAGCTGCGCGAGCTGGCTGTGCTTCTCGACCAATTCGGTGCGAATATCGATCAACTGGGCGTATCCGCGCTCGCCGTAAAGCGCGAACGTGCCGAAATACGCCGCCACACCCAGCGTCGCCGGGACGGTAAGCCAGCCGATGATTCGGACGATGGACGGCCTGATTCGCATGACAGACACCGAATCACTCCTGATTCGGGCGGTCAAGCGGTTTTTGGTTAATGGCGCCGTGCGCGCGTTGTCGGACGTACCCAGGGCCTCCTCACAGCCGGTGCTTTGAACGCGAGCCACACACCGCCGAAGAGCGGAACTGTCGAGGCCGGGAAAAACGCGAACGCATCACTTCAGAAAAACCGAACGTAGATTTTGCATCGACGAAAGCGCGAATGAATCGCCAAACGTCATCTCGCGGTCCGGGATAAAACCATGACAGTGCGATGACAAGACGATTGTTTGAAGTTCAACGATTTTTCAGATGCGGCTCAACGCGCGAATTCGAACGCCGGTTCCTGGAAGCCGGGATGGCGACACGCGGCGTGGCGGATGTGAAGTATCTCCAACTCATCGCGCTTGATCTTGAAGAAGATGATGTAGGGATACCGCGTGACCGGCAATGCGTACCAGCCAGGAAGACGAAGCTTCCTTGATTTGTGGGGAAACAGGCTCAACAACGTGATCGCCCGTTCAATGGCGAGACCAACCTCAGTCGCAGCGCCGGGATTGTTCTGCGAAATGTAGGCGTGGATGCCAAGCAGGTCCGAGATCGCGGTCTCTGTGTAGCGGACCCGCAGGCTTCGCATCAGACTTTGCCCTGTCTAGTCCCGAACCTCGCGAACACGGCCGCAACTTCTTCATCGGTCGCAAAACGGCCGGCCTCGGCATCCGCCAATCCGCGCTCGATATCCGCGCGCTCTTCGGGGCTTAGCTCGTAATAAATGCCGTGCCCCTCCTCGATCTTGCCCATTGCCTCAAACAGTTCGCTGAGGGCGTCATCGGGCCAGTCGGAAATACGGCTCAAGATTGCGTCGGCAAGATCTTGCTTGGTCATGGCGCAACCCTAGCACAACCTGAGAGACGTACCAAAAAAGCAGAAAGGCCGCCCCGGTGGACGGCCTTTCCGTTTTCACTTCCCCACAATCCGCGGAGTGTTTTTGTTGTCGCGCAATTTATCGGAAAACCGTTCTACACTTTTCCGATTGCGCTCTCCGCGGAAGATACCCCCGCTTACGCCTTGAGGATGGACTTGCCGGCATACACCGCCTGATCGCCCAGCTGGCCTTCGATGCGCAGCAGCTGGTTGTACTTGGCGATGCGGTCGGAACGGCTGAGCGAGCCGGTCTTGATCTGGCCGCAGTTGGTGGCGACGGCGAGATCGGCAATGGTGGAATCCTCGGTTTCGCCCGAACGATGGCTCATCACCGCGGTGTAACCCGCCTTGTGGGCCATTTCGACGGCTTCGAGGGTCTCGGTCAGCGAACCGATCTGGTTGACCTTCACCAGGATCGAATTGGCGACGCCCTTCTTGATGCCGTCCGACAGGCGCTTGGTGTTGGTGACGAACAGGTCGTCGCCGACGAGCTGGACCTTGGCGCCGAGCTTGTCGGTGAGGAGCTTCCAGCCGGTCCAATCGTCTTCGGCCATGCCGTCTTCGATCGACTTGATCGGATAGGCGGCGCACAGCTTGGCGAGGTATTCGGTTTGCTCTTCCGACGTGCGGGTGACGCCTTCGCCTTCATAGACGTACTTGCCGCCCTTGAAGAACTCGGTCGAGGCGCAGTCGAGCGCGATGGTGATGTCGACGCCCGGCTTGTAACCGGCTTCTTCGATCGCCTTGATGACGAACGCGAGGCCTTCGTCGGCGCTCTTGAGGGCCGGCGCGAAGCCGCCTTCGTCACCGACCGAGGTGTTGTAACCGGCCTTCTTCAACGCGGCCTTGAGGGCGTGGAACACTTCCGCACCCCAGCGCAGGCCTTCCTTGAACGAAGGAGCGCCGACCGGCTGGATCATGAATTCCTGGAAGTCGATCGGGTTGTCGGCATGCACGCCGCCGTTGACGATATTCATCATCGGAACCGGCAGCAGGTTCGCCTTGGCGCCGCCGACATAACGATAGAGCGGCAGACCGGCGGCTTCCGCAGCGGCCTTGGCCACGGCCAGCGAGACGCCGAGAATGGCGTTGGCGCCGAGGCGGCTCTTGTTGGGCGTGCCGTCGAGGGCGATCATGGCGCGGTCGAGACGGACCTGCTCTTCAGCTTCCATGCCGCACAGGGCATCGAACAACTCGCCATTGACGGCCGAAACGGCCTTCTCGACACCCTTGCCGAGATAGCGCTTCTTGTCGCCGTCGCGCAGCTCGCAGGCTTCGTGCGCACCGGTGGAGGCGCCCGACGGCACCGCGGCCCGGCCGAACGAGCCGTCTTCGAGACGCACATCCACTTCCACGGTGGGATTGCCGCGGCTGTCGAGGACTTCCCGGCCTTCAATGTCGATAATTGCCGTCATTCGCTGCTCCTTGAGGGTAAATCTCGGCGCCCGTTTAAGCCCTCCCCAGGCGGCCTTCAAGCGGGGATATATGGGGCAAATTCGACCTCTCGAATGCGATGAGAATTACGCGATAAGTGTCGCGAATCCCTGTAGAAATACGACTCAGGTCGCACCGCAACTTCGGGGAGAGAAGCGTCATGCAAGCGTCACCGGCCGTCCTCTCGACCGCACTGGTCACGATTCTGGCACTCGTCGTCTATTTCTACATGGGCGTGCGCGTCGGCCAGATGCGCGTCAAACACGGGATCAAAGCGCCGGCCACCAGCGGCCACCCCGAATTCGACCGCGCCTTCAGAGTCCAGATGAACACGCTGGAGCATCTGCCTGTTCTCATTCCGCTTTTGTGGCTGACGGTGTTTTATTTCTACGTCTTCCCGATGGCCGCGCCGGCGCTCGGCGTGGTCTGGGTTCTGGGCCGCGTGGTCTACATGAACGGCTACATGAAGGACCCGGAGAAGCGAGGCCCCGGCTTCGGACTCAGCGCCCTTGCCGAGGTGCTGTTGCTGGTCCTCGCTCTGTTCGGGATCGTTGCGGCGTTCTTCAACGTCGCCTGAGACGCCGCACCATCAGCAAGGCCGGAACGAGGAGCAGCGCTGCGGCAGGCTCGGGCGCCGGAACCGTCGTCTCGGGCGTAAACAGCAGCCAGCCGGTCGGTCCATCCCAACTGGCGAGGATGACATTCGCGTTGTCGATGTTTTGGAACTGCACCGATCCCCAGGCATCGCCGATCAGCGCCAGCGCCGCGGCCGTCAGCGTGTAGTCCACCGGCGCCAGTCCCATCGGACCGCCCGGCCCGGCCAGGAAGGCGGGAGAGAGCGGCTGTCCGGCGTTGGACACTCCGGCAGGATCGATCCCGATAAAGAGATTGTGGTCGTTGCCGTCGGTGATGGCGTAGGGCTCGTCGAGCGTGCAGCACTGCAGCGAACTGCCGTTCCACAGGTAGGCAGTGTGGATGTTGAACGTGGTGTCGTCGACATGGCCGAACATATAGCCGTTGGCGTTGCTCGCGGTGCTCCATGTGAAAGTATCGGACGACAGATCCACTCCAAGCTGGGTGGAAAAGAAGGTCCGGAAGTCGGCGTTGCTGGGGCCCGAGCCCGAAGAAGTTCCGTGGCTGCCGATGGTGCAATCGACCCCCGGCGTACAGGCCTTCACGTTGTAGACCAGGCCGGCCGAAGCCGATGCAAAGCTCAGTACGAGCGTGGCGATAGCAAAAAAGGCGCGTCGCATTGCGTCCCCCGCGTTGTCTGCGCGGCTACTCTGGCGTGCAACAGCGATGACGCCAACGCGTCAGGTGCAAAACTTTTCCGCTCGGGTCGCGGCAGGATCAGCGCTTCTTGGCGACCGCGTCGATCGCGAGCAGGTCGTCCAGCAACGCCGGGAAGTCTTCCAGCCGCAGCATGTTGGGACCATCCGACGGAGCATGATCCGGGTCCTGATGCACTTCCAGGAACACCGCCGCCACGCCGACGGCCACCGCCGCGCGCGCCAGATACGGCACCATCGCCCGGTCGCCGCCGGTAGAAGTGCCCTGCCCGCCGGGCTGCTGCACCGAATGCGTGGCGTCGAACACCACCGGCACGCCGAGCCCGGCCATGATCGGCAGCGCCCGCATATCGGAAACCAGCGTGTTGTAGCCGAACGAGGCGCCGCGCTCGGTCGCCAGCACATTGGGATTGCCGGCACCGGTGATCTTGGCGATGACGTTCTTCATATCCCACGGCGCCAGGAACTGGCCTTTCTTGACGTTGACCACCTTATGGGTACGCGCCGCGGCGGTGAGAAGATCGGTCTGGCGGCAGAGGAACGCCGGAATCTGCAGCACGTCGACGGCCTCGGCCACGGCGGCGCATTGATCCTGCTCATGCACGTCGGTGAGAACCGGCAAACCCAGCTCCTCGCGGATGTCGGCGAAGATCGGCAGCGCCTGCTCCAGCCCCAAACCGCGCTGAGCGGAGGCGGAGGTGCGGTTGGCCTTGTCGAAGCTCGACTTGTAGATCAGCCCAACGCCGGCCTGGTCGCACATCTCCTTGAGGGCGGACGCCATCTCGAACGCGTGGGCGCGGCTTTCAAGCTGACAGGGGCCGGCAATGATCGAGAGTTTCTTGGTGTTGCCGATTTCGACGGAGCCGACTTTGACGACGGCATTGGGAGCGGTCTGGGTCATGCCGGCAGTCTAGCGGGACGGCGATGCGCTGCGCAAACGACCCGTTGTCCCGATACCTGCCCCATTCCGGCGGACCTCCCCGACGCGCAAAGTGCGACCGCGAGATTGCCTCGCGCGCGGGGGCAGAAATCACGGCAAGATGTCCTTGGACAGGTCCGGCACCGCCCGCGCGAGGCCGTCGGCGACCATGGCCGAGAAATAGAGCGCGCCGGTGGGGCCGAGGTGGGTGTAGTCGAACACTTGATTGAACGAGCCATGCGGACCGGGCGTGCTGGCCGCCGCCTTCTGCTGTTCGACGTTGACCTCGGTCTTGGTCAGTTTCGAGGACACCACGACGTTGCCCGATTTCGCCGCTTCCAGAACCTCGGGCGGCGGCGGGATTTCGGCAAGACGCGCCGCTTCCGCCGGACCGATGCCCTGCACGGCGGCCTGACTGCGGGCGTAAAGATCGATCAGCGGCACTTTCATCTCGGCCGCCACCTGACGGATTTTTTCCGCCCACAGGCCGAGATCGTCGCGCAGCTTGCCGTTGACGAAATTGCGGCGGGTCAACGGCGTGAGCAGCACCGGAATAGCTCCCGCCGCACGCGCTTCCTGCACATAAAGGCGCAGGTTGGCGGGGAACTCGGTTTCGAGATTGGTCGAACGGCCCGGCTTGCCCGGCTGGTCGTTGTGGCCGAACTGGATCAGCACATAGGTCGCCGTATAGCCCTTGGCGCGCATCTCGTTGAGGGCGTTATCCCACGAGCCTTCGGCGCGATAGGAATAGGTCGAGCGGCCGCCACGGGCGAGATTCACGCACGCCGTGAAGGCCGACACGTGGTAGGCGCAGAACGCCCCGCCCCATCCGGAATTCACTTGCGTAGTGGAGTCGCCGACGAGAACGATCTTTTTCGGCGCAATCGGTTTTGCCGCAGGGCGGTCGGTAATCGACGGATCGGCGATCGGCGAACGGGCGCCGAGAATCTCGTCGCCTTGCGCAACCGGCGGAGAAGTCTGCGCGGAAACCGGTGTCAGAAACGCCAGTGCCATAGCGGCTACAAAGATCGTCTTCATTGCGATGTCCGGAATAGTCGTCGCGGATGAGTTTATTCGGCCCCGGCCCGACAGGCAAACGGTCGGCGGTGCCGGACGCGCCTGCGGCGGTCGCTACTTCAGCAGGTACGCCGTGGTGGCGAAGGGAGAGATCAGGGGCGAGAGGATGCTCATCAACGCCCAATAGGCCGTGCGCTCCACCCGGATGACATCGCCGGGACGGATGCGCGTGGTCTCGTCGACCCGCATCGCGCGTTCCTTGCTTTCGCCCAGATGGCGAATCCAGATGGTCGACTCCACGGCGCGCTCGGTGTAGCCGCCCGCCAGCGCGATTGCGTTGGGCGCGGTCATAGCATCGACATAGGCATACTCGCCGGGCTTGGCGACTTCGCCGATGATGTAGAACGGCCGGTAGGTGACGATCTCGACCGAAACGCGAGGATTGAGCAGGAATCCGCCGTTCACGAACGTCTCGCCGATGCGGCCTTCGAGACTGAACGAAGTCTGGCCGGCAGCCTGGACTTGCCCCACCAGCGGCAGGCGCACAAAGCCCTGCCCGTCGATGGCGAACTCGCCCGACAGATCGGCCTCGTTGAAAATGGTGACACGCACCTTGTCGCCGGGCCCGAGGCGATACAGCGTATCCTCCGACGGACGTATCCCCGCGATGGTGACCTGCTCGTCCGAACGCGCCGCGGCGGCGCGCGGCTGAGGCGCCTGGGCGGCAGCCGGCGAAACGGGCGGCGCAGGCGCGACATTCACTTTGGCAGTCGGCGCAGCGACCGGCGCGCCGGGGACTTCCTCGGCCGGCGGCGGGTTCATCGTGGCATACCGCGGCATGCCTTCCGACGGCCTGAGCGGCGACGGGGCCGCCTGCGCCACACGCGCCGACGACAACGACACTTCCGTGACCTCGCGCGTATCCGCAGCCCACGCGCTACCCGCGCAGGCAAAAGCCACGGCGATGAGAAGGGTCCTCCAGGCCATGGGCCGAAGTCTAGAGGGGGACCAGTTTAGGAACTGCTAAGAGCTCAAGAACGGCAAAGAGCCTATGACGGGACGGGGTTTACAAAATCGGACGGCGCTTGATCGAGACTGATCCAATGGATTACCTTGTGGGGCTGACTGGAGTTCGGGCATGACTAGGAAAGTCGCTGAAAGTCTAGAACGGGGCTTGCGGCAGGCCATCGCCTACATGGACGGCACAGCCGACCTCGGCCAGTATCGCGTGCATGTGCCACGCGAGATCGATGTGAAAGCGATCCGGACCAAGCTGAAAATGACTCAGCAGGAATTCGCGGCGACGTTCGGGTTCTCGATCAACACCCTGCGCCATTGGGAACAAGGCAAGCGCGTGCCGGAAGGTCCAACGCGGGCGTACCTGTTGGTGATCGATCGCGCTCCGAAGACGGTGCAGAAGGCTCTGCGGGCTGCGTAATACGGCTAGCCGTTCCGGTTGAGACCCATTTCTCGGCTCTGTAGCTTGCGTATCCAGCGATACTCCATGGCCAGGATATCTTCGGTCACCTTGTCTGTACCGGCGACTTCGAGAATAGAAACTCGATAATCACTTGGATTACGGGATTTCAATCCGATATTTCCACCATGCCCTGTTCGACAGTATTCCAGCCAACGTCCCCAAAATCCGTTCGCCCCCGTTGCCGATCCCACGTATTGCTCGTGGGTCGTTGGACACGTGAGAAGATAAACACCCTTTGACGAACTAAGCGTTGATATCCACCCTGGCGGCAGGAACTCAATTCTTGAAAGCGGCTCCGAGAAATTCAGAAACCCCGGAAACGGGTCTTCCTGAAATCTCTCCCTCAATTCTACAATTACCTTGTCCTGATGATCCGCACGTTGCACCCACGCGCGCGTACCATCGCCCCATTCAATAAAAAGCTTACCGTCGAACTCCTGAAAGGCTGGGTCGAGGTTGATAGTATAAATATCCTGGCTGTTAGCTGGTTCGACTATTCCATTCCGCCAAGGGCATTCGCGCTCCGCCTCAAGTATCCCTTGATAGGTCGCATCGTACATACCAACAAAGAGGGTTTTGCAGTCCGGCGTAGCGACAAACGAAGCCCACTTTGGAGCACGTTGAAATTTTGAGCGATTACCAATTGCTTGGTGCGATTGGTATGTCTCAAACATTGGCCGGTCATCTCGCCACATTTCATACGGCGAGCGCCCCCGATCAGATCGGGTGTCCTTGTGTCGAATAAGTATCACATCTTTCGGCGCAATATGGGCTTGTGCCAAAAGCATATTGAACTTGATTGGCATCTCCTCCCCCGTCGTCTGGATGGCCGGGTCAAATGCCCGGCCATGACGAGGGTGAAGATACATCCGAGCGGTTTTTACACCAGCCTGCCCTGTTTCACCGCAGCGGCGATGAAGCTCTTGAACAGCGGGTGCGGCGCGAAGGGTTTCGACTTCAGTTCGGGATGGAACTGGACGCCGATGAACCACGGGTGCGCCGGGATTTCCATGATCTCAGGGAGCTTGCCGTCGGGCGACCAGCCGGAGACCACCAGCCCCTTCGCGGCGAGCTGATCCACGTAGTTCGTGTTCACCTCGTAGCGGTGGCGATGGCGCTCGGAGATCGTGTTGGAACCGTAGACCTCCTCCACCTTGCTGCCCTTGGAGAGCACGGCGGGATAAGCGCCCAACCGCATGGTGCCGCCGAGATCGGTGGTTTCGGTGCGGGTCTCGACCTTGTTGCCTTTGATCCATTCGGTCATCAGCGCGATGACGGGATGCTTGGGCGTGCCGTTCTCGGTGGTGTTGGCGTCTTCCAGATTGCACAGATTGCGCGCCGTCTCGATCACCGCCATGTGCAGGCCGTAGCAGATGCCGAAGAACGGCACCTTGTGCTCGCGCGCGAACTTCACCGCCGCGATTTTGCCTTCGACACCGCGCTCGCCGAAACCGCCCGGCACCAGGATGCCGTTGACGCCTTCGAGGAAGGTGGCCGCGTCGTCACGCTCGAAGATCACGCTGTCGATCATCTCGATGCGGACCTTGACGTTGTTGGCCAGACCGCCATGCACCAGGGCTTCCGACAGCGACTTGTAGGAGTCCTTGACCTGCATGTACTTGCCGACCACGGCGATGCGCACTTCGCCTTCGGGGTTCTTCACCCGGTCGACCACCCAGTCCCACTTGGTGAGATCGGGCGACGGCGCATCGGTGATGCCGAACACCTTGAGCAGCTCCACGTCGAAGCCGACGTCGTGATAGGCCTTGGGCGCTTCGTAGATGGTCTTGAGGTCGAGCGCGGGAATGACGCGCTCCTTCGGCACGTTGCAGAACAGGCCGATTTTCTTGCGCTCTTCTTCCGGAATCGGCTTCTCGGAGCGGCACAGCAGAATGTCGGGCTGAATGCCGATGGCGCGCAGTTCCTTCACGGAGTGCTGCGTCGGCTTGGTCTTCAACTCACCGGCGGCACCGAGATACGGCACCAGCGTCAGGTGAATGAAGGCGTGATGATCGCGGCCGAGATCGTTGCCGAGCTGGCGGATCGCTTCGAAGAACGGCAGCCCCTCGATGTCGCCGACAGTGCCGCCGATTTCGCAGAGCAGGAAGTCGACGTCGTCCGAACCCGCAAGGGCGAATTCCTTGATCATGTCGGTGACGTGCGGAATGACCTGCACCGTGCGGCCGAGATATTCGCCGCGGCGCTCCTTCTCGATCACCTGCTGGTAGATGCGGCCCGACGTGATGTTGTCGGCCTTCGACGACGCAACGCCGGTGAAGCGCTCGTAGTGCCCGAGATCCAGATCGGTCTCGGCGCCGTCGTCGGTGACGTACACCTCGCCGTGCTGGTGGGGACTCATCGTCCCCGGATCAACGTTGAGATAAGGGTCGAGTTTGCGAAGGCGGACTTTATAGCCACGCGCTTGCAAGAGGGCTCCGAGAGCCGCGGAGGCCAGGCCTTTTCCGAGGGAAGAAACCACGCCGCCGGTGATGAAGATTAACCGCGCCATGGAAGGCCACCATGTCGAAAGAACCGCGAAGTCTCAAGCACAAACATCAGAGATTCTTCTCGCCTGAAACTTTGTCTCAGGCGCCTCAAGTCAAGTTGCTGAATTTTCTACTGTTAGTGAGGCGTCGGAACTGAAGGGCCCTGCGGCGCGGGCGCCTGCTGGACCGGCTTTTGCGCCGGCTGTGTCGGAACCGGACGCGAATCAAATGCCGACTGCTGCTTGTGGGCGCGCGCCACCAGCAGGTTCAAAGCCAGGCAAACCACGAAAAACATCACCGCGAGCCATGACGTCGTACGCGTCAAGGTGTCGGCCGCACCGCGCGGGCTGAAAAGGCCGCCGAAACCGCCACCGCCGCCACCACCGCCGCCGATGCCGAGCGCACCGCCCTCGGAACGCTGCAACAGGATGAACACGATCAGAAGGACCGCGACGACGAGCTCGATGACCAACAGGAGGGTTTGCATGCCTGAACCTTAGCTTTTTCGAGGTCGCGGCGCGTCGACGCAAAACCGCGCACACTTTGCGCGCGCCACTTCGGAAGCCCCGGCTTTTAGAGGAGAAATTCGGGAATGGGAAGGCGGCGCACTCCCCCTCGGTCCTGCCGCTGCGCGGCAATCCACCTCCCCCGCCATCCGGCCGGCATCGCCCCTGGGTCCGCGGGGCCGGGAATGTCGGGGATGGACCAGAATTAGGAAAATCGTCAGCCCGCTTCGGCCTTCGGCAGCGGATTTTCTGCGTTTATGAGGCCCAGCGAGCGGGCGTGGATCTTTTCCACGGTCTCCTCGATGGCCCTCAGGTGGTCCGCCTTCGGCTTTTCCGGCTGCAACAGCTGGTTCAGGTTCAGCGCGGCATGTCCAAGCAGGTGCATGGAGGCGTTGCGATCGACTCCGAAGTGAAGCCCCTCCACCGCCGCCTGGATCGATTCGCACCATTCCTGGGCCTTCTCGAAGTCGGTCAAACGGCAGCGCTTGGCCATCGACTGCGTCAAATGGGCCAGTTTGGCCAAATAGGTAACCCCGCTGGGATCGTCCGGCTCCTGCAGCAGCCGCCACAGGATGCAGATCTGGAAAGCATCGCGGCGCAGCTTTTCGGAGTTCAGGGTCTCCTTGGCCGAGCGCAACTCCCGGCTGAGCCGGGCCTGGGCCTCATGGACCGAGAGGCCGTCCATAGCCTTCATCTTGAGGGAATTGGGTGGCCGAAACAGATCCACGGTGGATACACGGGTCGGATCGCTGCGACGGTCGGGACCGACATAATCGTGGGTGATGACGAAGTTTTTCCGCCGTTCGACATGGGTATCGATGCGCGAGCCAAGCACACTCACGGAGAACGGCCGCAACAGTAGATCGTCGGCGCCCGAATTCAGCACCCGGTTGACCAGGGAATGGGTTTTCTCCCAGGCGGTGACGATGATGACCAGGAACGGATTGGCGTAACCGCTGATGCCCTGTCGCAAATCCTGGATCATCTCGCACAACTTGGCATCCGCGCCTTGCGCCTCGCACAAGGCCAAGTCGGGCGCACTCCGCCAGATGATCTCGTTGAACGCCTCGAGGGAGGGAGCGGCTTCGACTTTGCGAAAGCCAAGCGACAGGAGCGCCGCGCGGGTCGCATTTCCGTGCGACGCCACCGGATCGTAGATGACCGTATCCGTGGTCTCGTAATTGAGCCTAGGCATCGGCCCACCATTCTTGCGGTTAAGAGTTTGCCGCTCGCCCGGTTAAGGAATGGTGGGCCGTATTGGTTAAGAGCTTTATCTGCCGCGGTTTTTTACAACGCAACGGCAGGTAAAATCATGGCGCGGCGTCAACGATGGTAAGGAAATCGGCCGCCTTCAGGCTGGCGCCGCCGACCAAAGCTCCGCCGACTTCCGGCTGGGCCAGGATTTCCTTGGCATTCTTCGGGTTCACCGAGCCGCCGTACAGGATCTCGATGGTCTTGCCGGCATCGCCGAAGCGCTTCACCAGCTCCGCCCGGATGTGGCGGTGCATGGCAGCGATGTCGTCGTTGGTCGGCGTGCGGCCGGTGCCGATGGCCCAAACCGGCTCATAAGCGATGGCGACGGTGTGCGACGTGGCGTCCGCCGGCACGCTATGGGCAAGCTGGTAGCTGACCACCTCTTCGTGCTTGCCCGCGACCCGCTCGGCCTCGGTCTCGCCGATGCAGATCATGACCCCCAGACCGGCCCGCCAAGCGGCTTGCGCCTTGGAAGCGATCAACTCGTCCGATTCGGCGTGGTACTGGCGGCGCTCGGAATGGCCGACAATGGTCCAGGTCGCGCCGGCATCCTTCAGCATTTCGGGGGCAATATCGCCCGTAAACGCACCCGAAACCTTCGGATGGCAGTCCTGACCGCCGACTCCCACGGTCGAACCGGCCGCAGCTTTTGCCACCCGCTCCACCAGCGTGGCGGGCGGGCAGATCACCACTTTGACGCCGTCCCGCGGCTTCAACCCGGCGATCAGGGCCTTAACCTCCTGCAGAGAGGCCTCCAGGCCGTTCATTTTCCAGTTTCCTGCGATCAACAAGCGCATCTCCTTGCCGTTAAGAATGGCCCTCCCTATCATCCGCCGCATCTCACCGCCATGCGATTTCATCGCCTCGGCAAACCGGCCAGAAACGGACACGTCATGCTTCAGGAAATGCGGAAATATACCAAATCGTGGATCGCCAATATTTTCCTTGGCGTCCTGGCCCTCAGCTTCGTGTCCTGGGGCGTCGGCGATATGGTCAGCGGGCGCACCGACACCTCGGTGGCCAAAGTCGGCGGCACGGTCATCGACCGGACGGAATTCAGCCGCGACTTCCAGAACGCCATGAAGCAGGAAGGCGCCCGCCGCGGCGAGCCCACCATCAACGCCGACGAAGCCCGCAAGCTCGGCCTCGGCGACGCCGTGCTGGAAAGCAAGATTTCCCAGACCGCGCTCGACAACGTGGTGAAGAAGCTCGGCCTCACGGTCAGCGATGCCCAGGTCGTCGCCACCATCCAGCGCATCCCCAGCTTCTCCGGCCTGACCGGCCAGTTCGACCGCCGCGTCTTCCTGCAAGCCATCGAACGCTTCGGTTATTCCGAGCAGGGCTTCATCGAGCTGATGCGGTCCGACATGGCCCGCGCCCAGCTTTCGCGTGCGCTCGAAGGCGGCTTCACCCTGCCGCCGGGCTACGCCAAGTACCTGTTCGCCTATTTCTTCGAGACCCGCGCCGCCGATTACATCGTGGTCGAAGACAAGGCGCTCGGTGCCATCCCGACCCCGCCCGACGCGACCCTGCAAACTTACATCAAGGCCCATGCCGACCGGTTCTCGACGCCGGAATACCGCGACGTGACCTATGCGTGGCTGGCGCCGTCGGACGTGATGGCGCAGATCAAGGTCACCGACGATCAGATCAAGCAGGCCTACACCGAGAACAAAGGCACCTATGTCATTCCGGAAAAGCGCGACGTAGAGCAGATCCTGTTCTCGAGCGAAGCGGCGGCCAAGGCGGCCTACGAGAAGGCTTCGAAAGGCACCAAGTTCGAAGATCTCACCAATGAAAAGGGCGAGAAGCCGACGGCCCAGCCGGCTCTGACGACGGCAGACTTCGACGCCGCCACCGCCAAAGCGGTGTTCGCTCTCGCCAAGGACGGCATCACGGCGCCGCAGAAGACGCCTGCGGGCGGCTGGCAGATCGTCCGGGTCACGGGCATCACGCCGGGCGTCAACCGCACGCTCGATCAGGTGAAAGAGGAAATCCGCAGCAAGCTGGCGCTCGACGGCGCCATTGCCAAGCTGACCGACATCTCCAACGCCTATACCGATCAGTCGAGCAAAGGTCTCAGCCTGACCGAAGCCGCGAAAGCCGTGGGCATGCATACCGGCCGCGTGCAAGCGGTCGACGCCCAGGGCCTCGGCCCGGACGGCAAGAAGACCGCTGCGCCCGACGATCAGGAATTCCGCGAACTGGTGTTCCGGACCGAAGCCGGCGAAGAAGGCGATCCGCAGGTCACCAAGCAGAACGTCATCTATGTCGTGTCGGTCAGCGGCGCGACCCCGCCGAAACTGAAGCCGCTCGATCAGGTGCGCGAGCAGGCCCTCGCCGGCTGGACGGCGCAAGAACGCGCCCGCCTCTTGAAGCAGAAGGCGCAGCAGCTCGCCGCGCAGGCCAACAAGGACGGCTCGCTCGACGGAGCCGCCAAGGCGATCGGGGCGACCATTCAGAAGAGCCCGGCCATCCCGCACAACTTCACCGACGACACGTTCGGGCCCGATGTGGTGCGGGCGGTGTTCCAGGCCGGTCCGGGCAAGGCCGCGATGGGTCCGAAAGCCAAAGGCGGCGGCTATGTCATCGCGCGCGTCACCGGCATCGTGCATCCGGCGATTTCCGAAAAGGATCCGCGCTTCCTGATGGCGGCGCGCCAACTCGGAGCCCAGGCCGGGACGTCCATCAGCGAGTCCTACGTTGCCGAGCAGCGCGACGAGCAGAAGGTCGTCTACAACCGCAAGAACATCGACAGCGTCCAGGGCGGAGAGCCGCAGTAAAATGTCTATCCTTCCCGCTTTTGCCGACTTCGCCCCGCGCTACCAAGCGGGCGAGGCGCAGGTTCTGTACGCCCGTCTGGTCGCCGATCTGGAGACGCCCGTCTCCGCCTATCTGAAGCTTGCCGAAGGACGCCAGAACGCGTTCCTGCTCGAAAGCGTGCAAGGCGGCGAAGCACGGGGGCGCTATTCGATGATCGGCCTCAAGCCCGATCTGATCTGGCGCTATTGGAACGGCAAGGCGGAGATCAATCGCACCGCGCGCGCCACCCCCGACCTGTTCGAACCGGATGCGGAGACCAATCCGCTGAAGTCGCTGCGGCGTCTCTTGAAGGAAACCAAGCTCACCCTGCCCGAGGGCGTGCCGCCGATGGCGGTGGGTCTCTACGGCTATCTCGGCTACGACATGGTGCGGCTGATCGAAAAGCTGCCCAACGTGCCGAAGGACACGCTGGGATTGCCCGACGCGATCCTGATGCGGCCGTCGATCGTGGCGGTCTTCGATTCCGTGCGCGACGAAATCCTGATCGTGTCGCCGGTGTGGCCGGAACCGGGGGTCGACGCCCGCGCCGCCTACGCCCGCACCGCCGAACGCATCAACGACACCATCGCCGATCTCGAACGGCCGCTGCCGGTCACGACGGTTCCCGAACACCTGCCGAACGGGCCGGTCGAATCCAACATGACCCATGCCGAGTACATGGACATGGTGGCCAAGGCCAAGGAGTACATCCTGGCGGGCGATATCTTCCAGGTGGTGCCGAGCCAGCGTTTCCGCCGGCCGTTCACCCTGCCCTCGTTCTCGCTCTATCGCGCGCTGAGGCGGCTGAATCCGTCGCCGTTCCTCTATCACCTCGCCTTCCCCGGCTATTCGATCGTCGGATCGAGCCCGGAAGTGCTGGTGCGGCTGCGCGACAACAAGGTCACCATCCGTCCGATTGCCGGAACGCGTCCGCGCGGCAAGACGCCGGAAGAAGACAAGCGCCTCGCCGAGGAACTGATCGCCGATCCGAAGGAGCGCGCCGAACATCTGATGTTGATCGATCTCGGCCGCAACGACGTCGGCCGCATCGCCAAGACCGGCGAAGTGACGGTGACCGACAGCTTCTTCATCGAGCGCTACAGCCATGTGATGCACTTGGTGTCGAACGTCGAAGGCGTGATCCGCGACGATCTCGATGCGGTCGATGCGCTGGCGGCGGGCCTGCCCGCAGGCACGCTGACCGGGGCGCCGAAAATCCGCGCGATGGAAATCATCGACGAGTTCGAGAAAGAAAAGCGCGGCGCGGCCTATGCGGGCGCGGTCGGCTATTTCGCCTGCGACGGTTCGATGGACACCTGCATCATGCTGCGCACCGCCCTCGTCAAGGACGGCACGATGTATGTGCAGGCCGGCGGCGGCATCGTCGCCGACAGCGTGCCGGAACTGGAATTCCAGGAAACGGTCAACAAGGCGAAAGCTCTGATGACCGCCGCCGACGAAGCCGTGCGCTTCGCCAACGCCGCGAAGCGGGGGCAGTAGGCTCGTCGCGAGCGCCCCCCTTCGGCGCTTCGCGCCACTTCCCCCCGCCACTGCGGAGGGCAGAAAACTTACTTCCGCGCCAGTTCGACGCCCATCTCCCACTCCGTCTTCATGCGGATGGCGGTCGAGACCGGGATCAGGCGGAAGCCCTGCTGCGTCTCACACCAGCGGGTGAGAATGTCGAGCGTGGCGGCGTGCGGGTGGCCGATGGCGATGGCGACACCGTTGGCGCGGGCCGTCTTTTCCAGTTCGCGCAATTGCGCCTGCACGGCGGACGACGACGGATCGTCGTCGAGAAAGACGTCGCGATCCGAACTCGGCACGCCGAAGGCGCGCGCCACCGGTACGACCTGCGTCAGCGCCGTGGTGCGGGAGTCGAGGAAGAAGACACCACGGCCGTACAGCCGCTCGGCCACCGGGATCAGCGCCAGACGATCGGCGGTGAAGAGACTGCCCTCGTGATTGTTGATACCGGCATAGAACGGCACCCGCGACAGCGCCCAATCGAGGCGGCGGATATTCTCCTCCTCCGGCAGATCGCGGCGTAGCGCGTTCTTGAGCGAACCGTCGCGATCGCGCGGCGATTCCATCGGCACATGGACCATGATCTCGTGACCGGCGCGATGCGCTTCTTCGGCGAGGCGCGGCGTCTCGGACGGGTCCGGCAAAAACGACAGCGACACCTCTTTCGGCAGCGCGATGGCGCGGCGGTTCTGCCCGACGTCGTTGCCCATGTCGTCGATCAGGATCGCAATGGCCGGAAGCGGGCGCGCTTTGGCGACCGGCGGCGCCGGAACGGCAGCCGCTTCGGCGACGGATGGCGACGGCGTGCTGTAGCGGACCACGACCCGGCTCAAAGGCTGGATGACGATGTCCTGCCATTCGGCGCTGGCCTGCGCTTCGAGAACGCCGGTCGGCGTCACGACATCGGTCAGCGCCGGCAGGCCTGCGAGGGCGCCCGGTCCGCCGACCCCAACGGCCAGCGCGAAGATGATCCAGAACACGACCTCGATCCCGCGCCGTGCCGAGCGGTTCGGCCGCGGGTTCGTGTGGGTCGAGCGATTCGGATCGCGCCGGGGCATGAACCAGTACCGCCCAGCCGCGATTGAGAGTCAACGCCGGGCGATTTGGGGCCGGGCGATTATGGACCTGGCGGTTACTGGCTCAGGGACTCGGTGGGATCGACCGTGCCGGCGAGGATGTCGGCGACCTTCTTCTCGGGATAGCCGACACTCATCTCGGCGCTCTTGTGCCAAGCGTCGATCACCATGTCGCGCAGCTCGGCCGCCCCGCGTCCCAATTCCTTGGTGACGAAGGCATTCATCTCGGGCGAATGCTTGGTCAGGCCGACCTTCTTTTCGAGCCGGTAGAGCGGCACGACTTCGGACTCCGACGCGGCGAGATAATCGGCCGTGCGGGTCCAGATCTCGCACTTGCAGTCGCGAACCGCCGGCATCGCCTTGGCAATGTCCTTTTCGGTGATATTGCCGTGGACATAGCTGCTTTCGAACGGCGAATGAATCTTGGCCTCGGTGAAGCCGTCGGGGTTCGGGTACTTGCCCCAGCCGTTGAAGTGGACGGTGACATGGAGCGGCTGGCTGCCGTCGCCGACGTAATGCGACCAGGTGCCGAGATCGTGCAGCACGATCTTCTCGCGCATGACGCGGTCCTTGGCGTACCAGGCGCGCGCTTCCGGCGTCTTGGCATTGGTCTCGCCCCAGGCGGCAACGCGCCAATAGGCAAAATCCTTGGCCAGACGCTGGAACCCCTGCTGGATCGAATACGGCAGATAGCCTTGCTTGTACTGGGTGGTGCCGCCCTTGTTGAGCGCCTCGTCGTACTGCTCGCGGCTGACCGGCAGCTTGGCCAGCGGCACGCCGGAAATAGTGCCGTCGTCACCGACATCGGCGAAATGGCCGGGGCTGTTCTCTTCGTCGAACGAGCGGCCGGCGCCTTTCACCCGATCGGCTTCGGGCGCGAGATAACCCGCCTCTTCCACCGCCGCCGGTGAGCGCACAAAAGCCGGAAGCTCGTCGGGCAGCGACTGCACCGCGACCGTCGAAATCATGCGGTGGCCGTCCGCGCCCCAACCCATGGCCGCCGACGACAAAACGATGGCCGCAACCGAACCCATCAGCACTTTGCGCATGACTCACCTCCGCTCAGCACGGCTGTTATGGCAGGCCCTTGTGACGGCGCAAAGACCGGCGATGGACCCGCGCGAGCCTTCGCGCCTGCGGCAAAACCATGGATGCACCGCAACACGTGCACAACCATCGCGCATCACCCGGAACGCGATCTGCTGCCCGACACGATCCTGTGGATGGTTCATCCGGCCGACAGTTTCCGGCCACGCCCCGCAAAGAAAAACCGGCCGGAGATCGCTCCCCGGCCGGCTTCGTTTCGATACCGAATCTGAATTCTAGAACACGCTACGCAGTTCGATCTGGAACGTACGCGGCGAGCCCACCGACAGCAGCGGATACGACGTGCAGCCCACCGTCACGTGGCCCGCATACGGCGTGAAGCAGTTCCTGGTCGTCGAAATGTTGCCGAAATAATTCCGGTCGAACAGGTTGGTTACGTTGAACTTGAGATAGGACTTGTCCCAACCCAGTTCGCTGAGGTCGTAACGGACGTCGGCGTTGGCAACGAAGTAATCCGGCACGCGATAGTCGTTGGTGTCGGTGCCGTAACGACGGCTGACATACTTGCCGCCGAGACCGAACTGGAAGCCGTAAATCCGATACTGGATGCGGGTCGCTTCCGTCCAATTCGGGGTTTCGACAACTTCCTTGCCTGCGATCGAGACGTGGTCGTCCTTACCCGTGCCTGTATAGATCACGGCCATCGGACCGTCCACTACGCGCGAGTGCAGGTACGAAACCGACTGATAGATATCGAGGTTGTCGATCGGCGACAGAGTGCCTTCGAAGTCGACACCGTCCATGTTCACGTTGCCGATATTGTGATCGACGCTGATGCCTTGAGTCGGATCGTAGGTGGAGACGATGCGGTTCTTGTACTGGGTGTTCCAGAACGTCACCGAGGCACTCGCCCATTCGCCCGTGAAGCGATAGCCGAAGTTGTACGTCGCGGTGGTTTCCGGGCTGACGTTGGTTGCGAAGGTGCCGAACCGGCAGGCCGACAACACCGACGGTGTCTTTTCCGCGGCTGAGAGCGCAGTCTGGCACGACGCGTCGCCGTTGGTGCCGCCGTTGTACAGATTGTCGGTACGCGGAACCGAGATGCCCTGCGCATAGCTCGTGAAGAACTGATGCTCGGGGCCGAGCGGCAGCCACGAAATACCGGCATTCGGCAGGGTCCGGCTGTAGCTGACGTTGTAGTCGCCAGGCTTGGTGTAGTAATTCTTCGACGTGTCGAATTTATACACCCCCATCGTCGCCAGGTTGGCCAGCTGCACGGTTCCGGTCTTGGGCGCGGCCGTCGTGCAATAGCCGTAACCGGTGGTCTGGTTGTAGCAGTACTGGTGCAGTTCGCGCTCGAAGAACGGCAGACGGACACCGACGCTGACGCGCAACGTGTCCTGCAGGTAGCGGCCTTCGTAGTTGAACGAGAACTGATTGAGGCTCGCATAGGACTTGCGATCGCGCTGGCGCAGCGCATAACCGTCGGCGTTCTTGACCTGATGATCGGAGTCGCGCAGGCCGCCGAAGATATCGGCCGGGCCGTTGACGCTGTCGAACGTCGACCACTGGCCGGTCTGGCGATGCAGGCCCCAGTCGAACACATAGGCGAACTGCAAGGTGTTCTCGTCGTTCACCGCATAGATCAACTGGGCGTTGATGCCATAACGGCGGGTGTTGGTGTTGTTCGGCGTGAACTCGCCAACCGTGTCGAGAATGTCGCCGTCGCCGTTGAGATCGCAACCGTTACCGGCGAGGCAGGTATAAGGCGTGACGCGCGCATTGTTCTTCGCCGCACCCGTCAACACCGTACCGGTCGTCGAGCCGACCAGTTTCGTATCGGTTTCCGAGACATTGGTGTAGCCGCCACCGTTCGCCAGAACGTACTGGAAGTTGGTGTCGAACGTGAAGGTCAGGTTGGAGCTCAGATGCCAGAGCGACGACATGCGGATATTGCCGGTGTCGGACGGATTGACACGCACTTTATAGAAACTGGAGCAGCCATCTTTGTCTGGCGCGCCGGCAACCGCCGCCCGCGTACAGGTCGGGTCTTCGTCGTAACCAAGACCGAAACCGCCGAGCGCGTTCGGATCGGTGCCGGTGTATTGGCCGTTCGCGTCCAGAGCAACGTTCGGAGCGTAGACGGCATAGTTCGAACCAGCCGTTGGATAGAAGGCTGTCGAGGCCGGAACAGGCAGGAACGTTACGCCGTTGTACTGGTCGTTACGATTGCGGTTGAAGTGCGCCGCGAGGTTGATCCAGCCGAGATCGCCCATGCCCTGATAGATGTCGGCGTTGATCTGGTTCTTCTGCAGATTACCCGGACCCTTGAACTTGTCGTACATCGTGTACGAATAGGTCGCGAACGCGCGCGTGCCCCACGGGCCGATCTCTCCCGAGTCGACGCGGAAGAAGGCGCGACGGTAATTGAAGCTGCCCAGCGCCGTATCGGCCAGCACGCCCCAGTTTTCGGCCGGCTTGGCGGTGCGAATGTTGATGACGCCGCCGGTGGAGGACGCCGTCGGGCTGTCGACGTCGGTCGTGCCCTGGTTCACCGAAGCCCGGTCGATGATTTCGGTATCGACGACCTGGTTGGTGTAGGTGGCGTAGTTGCCGGTGTCGTTGAGCGGCATGCCGTCCCACGTGAACGAGATGCGGTTACCGTCCATGCCGTGCATGCGGATATTGCCGCCGCTGTTGCCGTACGGGTCGGAGTTGGTGAAGTTCAGGCCCGGAACCAAGTTCAGGGTATCGAAGACCGTCTGGCCGGAAGGCTGCGTGGTGATGAAGTCCTGCGTGATGACCGAACGCTGCTTCGGAACTTCCAGCGTCGTCATCATGCCGCTGAGTTTCACCTTGGTGCCGGTCACGACGACCGTTTCGACTTCCGCAGTACCGGTGGACTGTGCGAACGCCGGCGTTATTGCAAGCGCCAAGAGCGCTACCGGGGCAACGCTCGTGAACAGTCTCTTTGTTACTCTCATTGTCTTCCCCTCAATGGTTCAGTGGGTTCTCGCACCAAGCACGGCGGTGCTTTTCTCCGTCGCCGCACACTCGGTGGCGCCACGCAGGTGCGTTGTGGCCGTGCTGTGAAAGGTCGATGACAGCATCGATGGCTCCCCAGACACTCTCGTTAAAACGCACCTATGCGCCCCCGTCTTACCGGCCTCACCCCGAGACCGAATTTCGCAATTGCAGCAAGCTGCTACGGCTACAGAATGCCTATAGGGGATGTATCACGTAGCTTTCGTGACAGAGGAGTCGCATACCGGCCACATTCACCGAAAAATGCAGCGTAGACGCGGATGTCGCACGCGAGCAGAATTGCGATTAGGTCGCAACTACGGCGTCACAATCATTAAATTCCAGAGAACAATACCTTAACGCACTTTCATAATAGGCACATCATGCTGCAGTGCAGCATTGCCTAGATCCGCTGCACGAACACGCGCAGCAGTTGCTCCAGCCTCTGCCCTGCCTGTTCGGCGGTGGCGAGGGTCTCCTCGTGGGTCTGCTGGGTGGATTTGATGCCGGTTCCGTAGTTGGTGACGATCGAAATCCCCGCCACTTTCATACCGGCGTGCCGCGCCACCAGGCATTCCGGCACGGTCGACATGCCGACCAGATCGGCACCCAGTTTGGCAAACATACGAATTTCGGCGGCGGTCTCGAAATTGGGGCCGAGTACGAAAATGTAGACACCTTTTTTGATCGCAACGCCGGCCACTGCCGCCGCGGCTTCCAGTTTCGCCCGCAATTCGCGGTCATACGGATCGCTCATGTCGGGAAAACGCGGGCCGAAGCTGTCGTCGTTGGGGCCGATCAGCGGATTGAAGCCGGAGAAATTGATGTGGTCTTCGATCATCACGATCGAACCCGGTCCCAAATCCAAATTGAGCCCGCCCGCCGCATTGGTCAGGATCAGCGTCTCGACGCCGAGCCGCTTCAGAATGCGAATCGGCGTGGCGATTGCCGCACCGCCATGGCCTTCATACGTGTGAATGCGCCCCTGCATCACCGCGATGCGCTTGCCCTCGAGCGTGCCGGCGATCAGGTTGCCGGAATGGCCGACCACCGTGGATCGCGAAAAGCCGGGAATGTCCCCATACGGAACGGTTGTTGCGTCGACAAGCCCTTTGGCGAAACCTCCGAGCCCGCTGCCGAGCACGATGGCGGTTTTGGGAAAGTCGGGGATGCGGGCCTGAACGGCCTGGGCACCACTGGCGATCAGCGCGGAGGAATCCTGTGTCATGCCCTTAGGGGTAGCAGTGCTATGCGCGCATGGACAAGGGTGGCGTTTGTTGGAACAATAATCATGCACCGATTTTGCCTCGCGGTTGGCGAGGGTTAGGACGATATGCGCGCGATCATTGGAGTTCTGGATTCTTTCGGCATCGGCTCGTTGCCGGACGCGGACCGCTTCGGCGACACCGGCGCCAACACCTTCGCCCGGATCTGGGAAGGATGCTCCAATGCGCCGCGCGGGATGATGCAGATCCCGAATTTGATGGCGCTCGGCCTCGGCCGGGCGGCGCATCTGGTCGATCCCGCCCTGCCCGCTTTCGACGGCATGACCGCGCAGGGGCTGTTCGGCGCCGCGCAGGAACTCTCCAAAGGCAAGGACACGCCGAGCGGGCATTGGGAAATGATGGGCCTGCCGGTGGAAGAAGACTGGGGCTATTTCCCCAAGACCGTGCCGACCTTCCCCGCCGAACTGACCGAAGCGGTGATCCGCGAAGGCAAGCTGCCGGGCATCCTCGGCGATTGCCATGCCTCGGGCACCGAGATCATCGAACAGCTCGGCGAAGAGCATATCAAGACCGGCAAACCGATCTGCTACACGAGCGCGGATTCCGTCTATCAGATCGCCGCGCACGAAACCCATTTCGGCCTCGAGCGGCTTTACGAGTTGTGCCACATCGTGCGCAAACTGGTAGACCCGTACCACATCGGGCGGGTGATCGCGCGGCCGTTCGTCGGCGAGAAGCGCGGGCAATTCCAGCGCACCGGCAACCGCCACGATTATGCGACGCCGCCCTATCGCCCGACCGTGCTCGACGTCGCCAAGACGGCCGGGCGCGAAGTGGTCGGCATCGGCAAGATTCCCGATATCTTCGCCCATTCCGGCGTGACGCAGGAAATCGTCGCGCACGGCAACGAGGCGGTGTTCGACGCCACCATCGCCCAAGCCAAGAGCGCGCCCGACGGTTCGCTCGTGTTCGCCAACTTCGTCGATTTCGACATGCTGTACGGCCACCGCCGCAACCTGATCGGCTATGCCGAGGCGCTGGAAGCATTCGACAAGCGTGTTCCCGATCTCGCGGCGGCGTTGAAGCCCGGCGATCTCGTGGTGTTCACCGCCGATCATGGCTGCGATCCGACCTGGACCGGCTCCGATCATACCCGCGAACACATTCCGATCCTCGCCTTCGGACCCGGCATTGCCCCCGGCCCGATCGGCATCCGCACCACCTTCGCCGATATCGGCCAATCCGTGGCCCATCACCTGGGCCTGAACCCCATGCCCGTAGGGACCAGCTTCCTGTGACACCCATTCTTTCCGACGACGTCGCCACCGATCTTCAGCGCTGCGACAGTCCCGAAGCCGCCTACCAGCGGCTGGTTTCCCTCTACGACGAAGCGACCGGCGACATCGAACGCGCCTTCGCCGATTTCGCCAAAGGCGAGCCCAAGCACGGACCCGATCCGGTCTATCCCTATCTCTGCGCCGACGTGAATTACGACGACAGCCTCGGGTCCAACACGCTGGCCTTCGGCAAGGTGACCAGTCCGGGGCGCTACGGCACCACCATCACCCAGCCGCGCCTGTTCCATAACTATCTCATCGAACAGCTCACGCTGCTGACGCAGTACTACAACACCGCGATCTATGTCGGCCGTTCGCGCACGCCGATCCCGCTGACGTTTGCGGTGGAGCGCGCCTCCTCCATCGATGCCAAACGGCGGCGCAAGCTGATCGAGTATTTCGCCCTGCCGCGGCTCGACGAAGCGCACGACCGCATCGCCGACGGCGGCGAATGGCCGGGCCCCGGCCCCGCCCCGCTGTCGCTGTTCTCGGCATCCCGCGTGGATTTCTCGCTGCATCGCCTGCGCCACTACAGCGGCACCGATCCGCGCTATTTCCAGAATTTCGTATTGTTTACGAACTATCAGCGCTACATCGACGAGTTCGCCGTCTATGGCCACAACGAAGTGGCGGCGGGACGCGCCCGCGCCTTCGTCGAGCCGGGCAACCGCGTCATCGAACAGGGCAAGGAGCCGTCGTGCCCGCCGCTGCTCAAGCAGCCGCAGATGCCGACCTATCATCTGGTGCAGCCCAACAGTATGGGCATCACCCTGGTCAATATCGGCGTCGGGCCCTCGAACGCCAAAACGATCACCGACCATCTCGCGGTGCTGCGCCCGCATGTCTGGCTGATGGTCGGCCATTGCGGCGGCCTGCGCGCCAATCAGCGGCTCGGCGACTATGTGCTGGCGCACGCCTATCTGCGCGACGACCAGGTGCTCGACGAAATGCTGCCGCGCGAAATCCCGGTACCGCCGATCGCCGAAGTCCAGCTCGCCCTGACCAAGGCGGTGAGCGAAGTCACCGGCGGTACCGGACAGGTGCTGAAGGAGCGTCTGCGCACCGGCACCGTCGTCACCACCGACGACCGCAATTGGGAACTGCGCTATGCCGAACAGGCGCGGCGGTTCAACCAGTCGCGCGCCATCGCCATCGATATGGAGAGCGCCACCATCGCCGCCAACGGTTATCGCTTCCGCGTGCCCTATGGGACGCTGCTCTGCGTTTCCGACCGGCCGCTGCACGGCGAGATCAAACTGCCCGGCATGGCCGACGCCTTCTACGAGGAGCGCGTCAGCCAGCACCTGCAGATCGGCGTCCGCGCCCTCGAACTGCTGCGCAAAGAAGCCCAGAACGGCACGCTCCATTCGCGCAAACTGAGGAGCTTCACCGAGCCGGCGTTTAGATAAGTCTGTTTACGGGGGGATTGTTCATGCGCAGGATCGGGATCGCGTTAATCGCGGTTGGGCTGATGGCTGTCTCGGCCAATGCGGCCGATTTGGAGATGCAATACGTCGACAAGGTCGACAGGCTGATGGAGAATGGCGATTACGTCGCCGTCAAAGGTCTTCGGGCGGAGATGGAAAGGCGCAAGCTTTCGACCATGCTGGTGCCGTCCTTCGCCGATCTCGACCATTGCATTGCCGCCGGATCGGCGACGGTGACCCAGGCCGAAACCAAGGCTATCGCTGCCGACAAGCGCAATAGCGACAACTTCTCACCCGACGAACTGACGGCCATGGTCGCTTTTGCCAACGGCTGGGGCGTTCGGGTGGACCGCAAACGCGCCACGGCGCTGGCCTGCCGCTCCGACGAACTGACCCGCGCCGAATGGGAAGACACCGTCGAATTCCTGGCTTCGCCGAAGAACGCCGCTAAGCCGTATCTGTTCTGCGAACATATCACCAGCGGGCTGCATGGCGGAATGTGCGAGGGTTTCGCCCAGGACAAGGACCAAGTCGTCCGCGACCGTAAGCTGGCGAAAATCGTCGCCGGTTTTACGCCGGAACAGAAGTCCGCGTTCGCGGCGCTGAAGAAGGCCGACGAAGCCTATACCGACGCCCATTCCCGCGAAGAGCAGGACATGTCGGGAACGCTGCGTGGCGCCTTCTATGCCGAAGAAGCGGGAAAGCTGCGTGCCGCGTTTCTCAATTTTATCGAGGGTTTCGAAAGCGGAAAACGTCCGCCCAAGGATGATTTCGCCGTGGCCGACAAGGCCTTGAACGGAGCCTATCGCACCGTCATCACCAAAACCGACTGGACCGCGACCGGCACGGTGACGGCCGATGGCGTGCGCAAGACCGAACGGCTTTGGCTCAAGCTGCGCGATGCCTGGGCGGCGTTCGGCACGGCCCGCTATCCCGGTTCGTCGGCAGACGACTGGAAAGCCTGGGCGACCCGGCAGCGTGTCGAGTCTCTCAAGGCGGGCTTCCGGCCGTTCGAATAGCCTGCCCACATTCTTCCCTTAGGACTTGAGCCCTCGCCCGGACTCACGCAATTCTTAGGCCTGGGCTGCCGGGACTGGTCATGGGCTTGAAGCGAGGTGTGGCCGGCATCGTTGGGTTCGCGTTCAGCATCGCGCTCGCGCACGCGGGCGACGCGGAACCGAGCTATTGCGAAACGCATGCGGCGGATTCGGTATCGAGCTATCTCGGCGGTCTGATCCGCCTTTGCGGCTGGTCGGTCGGATTGTCGGACTCGCCGACCCCGGTCGAAACGCCGGCGGTACCGCCGCCGCCCCCGCCGCCGCAGACGCAAGTCTTCATCGTGTTCTTCGCTTCCGGCGACATGGACCTCAACGATCCGGCCAAGCAAACCGTCTCCGAAGCGGTGAAGGCAGCCATGGACGGCGGCTTCGCCAAAATCCATCTCGTCGGCAACACCGATACCGCCGAAGAAGACGCCTATGTGCTGTCGCTCGCCAGAGCGCAGGTCGTGCGCGATCAGATGCAGCTTTACGGCCTGACCGCAGCGACGTTCGACACGGTGGGCAAAGCGGCAAGCGAGCCCAAAATCCCCACCCCGCCCGGCACCCAGGAAAACCTGAACCGCCGCGTGCTGATCGTGCTGGAGAAGTAAGACACTACGGCAGCGGATCGATGGCGGAGCTTTTCGGCGCCGACGTTTCCGCAGGTTTGAAAAGGTTTTTGATCAGCTCCTGATGCTGGTCCGCAGCTTCGGGGTCCGGCGAAATTTTCTCCCATACGAATAGCGCGACACCTATCACCAGACCGGTGAGAAACCCGCCGACATGCGCGGCATTGTCGACATTGGATGAGACAATCCCCAGAAAGGCCGTCATGGCGCCGAAGATCGCAACATTGATGAGAATGAAGCGCCCATTGCCTGCAACGCGGTGATCGCGCACAACCGCGAGCGACACGGCTATACCCCACAACCCTAGCACGGCACCGGATGCCCCGACGCCAATCACGGCAGGGTTCCACCACACGCTGGCAATCGAGCCGGCCAGACCACACACCAGAAAGCAGACGATCAGCCGGCTGTTACGCGCCACTGGTACCAGACACACGATCGCGAACAATAAGCCATACAGATTGTTGACCATATGCATCAGCCCGGCATGCAGGAACATGGCGGTGACAAGCCCATAATGATCCGGCCCGATACCCAGAGGCCCGCGATTGGCGCCCCAAGCGACCAAATCGTCGGTCGCAAACGACATGACACCGAGGCCGGAAAACACCATCGCCAGATAAACGCCGACGATGATGTCGATCAGGACTGCAGGGCCGTAGAACTCCCGCGTCGGTATGATCAAGCTTTTCAACGAGAACTCGTCTTCGGGTTTGGGCGTCAGCCTGCCCGTGTTGCGCACGCTTTCTACCTCGTCCTCGTTCAAAGTGCGGAACAAGAGGACGAAAGCCCATAGCACCGCCGCGCCGCCGAACGCCCATGCGGCCCACGTCAAGCGAGCTTGCGTATTCTGACCAAATGGTTCGGTGCGCGGCATCACGATGACGGTTTCCGCCGTGCCGCCGATGGCCTTGGCAAATTGATGCATCTCACTGCCGCCGCGTACGCGTTCGACGTAAGTCCAGAATGCCGGATCCAGCCGTTCAACTTCAGCACGAACCTTCTGTTCGAACGCAGTCACCTCTTGGGTCCGCTCCGCCGCCGGCGTCGAACCACTCACCGTGTGACTTTTGTGAATGCCGACCCAGTGCGCGGTCCCCGTTTCCGGTGCGCAAACCGGTACTGCCGCATAAAGCTCGTATTCGATATCGTTGTGCCGCCCATCGCTATGGGCGAAGCCGTTCCAGCGCACTCTGCTCGTATCAACGCAAACGTTTTGCGGCGCGTAATAACGCGCCCTGCTGTCGACGGCGATCGCTGTCAGCGCCGGAACGGGCCGCAGTCCCCACATTGCCTCCTGTACTGTGGGTTGCAGCAACATGATCGGCGGAACGACCAGAAGCATTGCCACCAGTATGAAGAAACCGTCGGGATCGCTTCTTTTGGCTGGGATGAACACACGCAACCGGGGACCGAGAAACGCCGCAATCGCCGCCCCGCCCGCGACGAGCGGAAGCCAGAACTCTTCGAGTTCGCCTTCTGCAGCAAGCAAGCCGGCCCATTCCACCAGCAGGACATAGGCGGCGAGGTATCCGGCGATAGCCGCCAATGAATACAACAGCACCGGAAAAAACAGAAAGCGCAGCTTGAAGAGATAATCGGACATGCCAAGCCCCCCCTTGGTACTGCCATGCTATAGAGAGCGTCCCCTTGGACGCAACGCCGCAGCGGACCGTCGTTCGCAAACATTGGCGGCACCGTGTCGCATAATCCGAACGCTCCGTAGGCGTATCTTCGCCCCAGCCCGCTTCCGCCACCCGCATTCCTGCGCCTGACGCCTGTCTTTGGGCCCGTCAGTTTGCGCATGAATACCCACGTCGAAACGCCCAAGAAGCATCATTACAAGAGCCCGTTCGAATTGCGGGTGGTGGTGCTGTGCGCGATGACCGGCGTGCTGATGCAGGCGCTCAACACCACCATCGCCAACGTCGCGCTGCCTTACATGCAAGGCGGACTTTCGGCCTCGCGCGAGCAGGTGACCTGGGTCCTCACGTCGTACATCGCCGCGGCGGCGATCATGACCGCGCCGGTTGGCTGGCTGGCGGCGCGGTTCGGCAAGAAGAACGTCTTCGTCGCGTCGCTGATCGGCTTCACCATCACCTCGACGATGTGCGGCATGGCCGAGGACCTCACCCAGATGGTCATGTTCCGCCTGTTGCAGGGCGTGCTCGGCGCGGCGATGGCTCCCTTGTCGCAAGCCATCATGTTCGACCTCTATCCGCCGGAGGAGCGCGGACAGGCGATGGCCTATTTCGGCATCGGCGTGATGCTGGGCCCGATCCTGGGACCGACGTTGGGCGGCTATCTCACCGACTATTACAGCTGGCGCTGGATTTTCTACGTCAACGTGCCGTTCGGCATCCTGGCGACCATCGGCATCGTCGCCTTCTTCAAGGACAACAAATCCGACGCTTCGCTGAAATTCGACTGGTCGGGGTTCGGCTTCATGGCGCTCGGCGTCGGTGCGCTGCAGTTGATGCTCGACCGCGGCACCACCCAGGACTGGTTCTCGTCGAGCGAGATCGTCATCGAATGCACGCTGGCGTGCCTCGGCTTCTATCTCTTCGCCGTGCATATGCTGACTTACGCCAAGCCGTTTTTGCAGAAAGGCGTCTTCCGCGACCGCAATTTCGTCCTGGCGATGGTGCTGCAGTTCCTGGTCGGTGCCGTTCTGCTCGCCTCGACCGCACTGATCCCGCCGTTCCTGCAGAACCTGTCCGGCTACACGGTGACGGAAACCGGCCTTCTGCTCGGCCCGCGCGGTTTCGGCACCATCGCGGCGATGCTGCTGGTAGGCCGGTTTTCCAATCACATCGATCCGCGCATCCTGATGACTATCGGCACCACGCTCATGCTGTGGTCGCTATGGCAGATGTCGCTGTGGACGCCGTCGGTAGAGATGCCCGAACTCTATTTCACTACCATCGTCCAGGGCTTCGGCATGGGGCTGATCTTCACGCCGCTGCAGCTCGTGGCCTTCGCCACCATGACCGGCAAACTGCGCCCCGACGGTACGGCGCTGATGAACCTGATCCGCAACGTCGGCAGCGCGATCGGCATCTCGATCACCACCACGTTCCTGTCGAACACCATGCAGGCGGTTCACGCCGAACTGACGCGCTTCGCAACGCCCTTCAACCGGGCGCTCGGGATCAACGGACCGTCGCTGTTCGAGAACATAGCCCTGCCGCCGACCCGCGCCGCGTATGACGTCGCCTTGCGCATCCGCGCCGCCATCGATGCCTACGCCAGCGACTTCCGCTTCATGTTCTACGTGTCGCTGATCGCGCTTCCGGTCATCTGGCTTCTGGAGCGGCCCGCCTATTCGCTGATCGGGCACGCGGCGCAGCCCTCGGAAACTACAACGCCATCGTGAACAGGAAGGCGCGCTTCTCGAAGCCGCGCCGTTCGTAAAATTCGTGCGCTTCGGTGCGGTGAAAGGCGCTGTCGAGTTCGATGCGGGAACAGCCGGTCTTGCGGGCCACATCCACGATGTAATCGAGGAGCGCGCCGCCGATCCCCTGCCCGCGTTGCGCCTCGTCCACCACCAGCTCGTCGAGATTGGCCAGCAGGGCCTCCTGCCAGAGACTGTATTTCATGCTCAGCGAGGCAAAGCCGACGATCTCGCCATCCTCGACCGCACAAAAGTACCGCTGGGTCGTGGAGGCGAGCGCCCGGTCGAAGGCGCCGCGCAGCTTGGCGAGATTCTGGACCTTCTGAGGCCAGAGCTGCACCAATAACGTCGCAATCTGCTGAAAGTCAGCGGAAACGCATTTACGAATTTGTGCCACGGACCCACGCCCCCAACGAATCCCTCTATGGGCGCAGGATAGCAGAGGCTGGTTAATCTCTCCGTAACCGGACCACGACATCGACCCGCGAAATCTTGCGGCCTTCCGGAAGCGGCGGCATCACCTTGATCCCGGCGTCGGCCTGGCTGACGCCGACCAGACGCCGCTCGTCCTCGAAATAGAAGTACTGGTGATTGTCCGGGTTGGTGTCGAAATAGCGCCGGGAATCGATGGAGACTTCACGCACCAGCCCGGCGTCGCAAAAGCTGTGCAGCGTGCCGTAGACGGTCGCCAGCGAGACTTTCACTCCGTGGCGCTGCGCGAACGTGTGCAGGCTCTCCGCCGTCATCGCTTCGGTGCATTCCGAAAACAGCAAATGCGCCAGTTCGCGGCGCTGACGCGTCGGCCGAAGCCCGGCCTTGCGCAAGCGCGCAATCGTCATTTCGTCGATTTCGGGAATCTGCAAGGAAGCCCTCGCGCCTAGCGGCCCGCCACGGAAGCCCCGCGCCTGTGGTCGGTCGCCGAATGAGAATTACAATCGGTTAGCACCGTGACGCTAGTGTCAATTTCTCCCAAGTGAGGGTTTTCCCCTATCTGAATCAAATCCAATCTAGGAATTAGTCTTAACTTTGCGCGCCAGGGTGGCCCGCACAGCCCCAATCCCGCGACACGCGAGTGTGGCCTCGTTGTCCAATATCCCTGTAGTTTGTGGCACTTACTAATCGCAAGCCGCAAGACCTTGCCGGATCGGTAAGTTGCGGCCGGCCACCGTTTGCCGCTAGTCTTGCTGCGATGCGGGATCAACGACGACAGCGCGCGGTAGCGAACGGGGCCTCACGGCTCCAGCTCAATCTCGTCGTGTTGTTCACGTTTACCCTGCAGGCGTTCCTGGTTCAGACGCATTTGCATAACCTGCCGGTCTCGTCTCTGCCGTCCGGCACGGTGACGGCTTCCGCCCCCGCTCCCAAAGCGCCGATCGACGCCGACAAATGCTTCCTCTGCCAGGAATACGTCCACGGCGGCACCTATCTGACGCCGGCCGCCGCCGCGGTGCTGCCGCCCAGCGCGGTGGTGTCGCTGCTGCCGCGCCTTCTCGAACTGACCGTCGCCGCACGGCCGCTAAGTCACAACTGGATGGGACGGGCGCCGCCGCGCGCCTGACGATGCCCGAACATCGCGCCCCCGTGCCTTGCGTGCGGGCGGCTTTGCGTCCCCTTCGTTGTGGAGAATTGCCTTGTATTGCAGATCTTTTCTGCTGACCGCGACCGCGGCGGCAGCCCTTTCGCCCGCTTGCGCCCAGCAAATGTACACCGCCGAACGCGGCAGCAGTGTCGAGACCGTAGTGGTCACCGCCTCGCCCATTTCCAAGCATATCGACGATACCGCCGCGATCATTGCCAATGTCGATCGCGATGCGATCCTGTCGAGCGGCGGCGGGACGCTGGCCGACGCGCTGGCAAACGTGCCCGGCGTATCCGGCTCCGGATTCGCGGCAGGCGCCTCGCGTCCGATCATCCGCGGCATGGACTCGGCCCGCGTCAAACTGGTCGAGAACGGCCTGTCGAGTTCGGACGTGTCCGACGTCGGCCCCGACCACGGCGTGCCGATCGATCCGCTCTCGACCCAGAACATTGAAGTGGTACGGGGTGCCGCAACATTACGTTATGGCAGCCAAGCCATCGGCGGCGTCATCAACGCCCTCAACAACCGCGTGCCGGTGACGCTGCCCGACAAGACACTCTCCGGCGAAGCGGAAGCCGCCTACGCCTCGGCCGCCAATACCGGTGAAGTATCGCTGCTGACCGACATCGCGGCGGGAAATTTCGCCATCCATGCCGACGGCTTCTATCGCAACTCCGGCAACTACGGCACGCCGCTCGGAACCCAGGCCAACTCGTTTTTCGTCGGCAACGGCTTTGCCCTTGGTTCGAGCTACTTCTTCGACGCCAAGGATCATACCGGCCTCGCCCTGGTGCAATACGATGCCAAGTACGGCATTCCGAGCGATACCACCTACATCCTGATGCGGCAGACCAAGCTGATCAGCCGCTCCGCCTTCGAGATCGGCGCCGGACCGCTGCAGACGCTGACCGTCGACGGCTCGTACGCCAACTACAGCCACGAGGAAAAGAACCCGGATGGTTCGGTCAATACCACCTTCAAGAACAAGGAAGGCAATGTCCGCATCGAGCAACTGATCGGCGCGCTGGGACCGTTCTCGTCGATGGCGGTCGGCTTCGAAGCCTCCAATCGCGATTATTCGGCCATCGGCGCGGATTCGACCTATCTCTATCCCGCCATCACCAACACCTTTGCCGGTTACGTCTTTGCCGATACGCCGCTCGGCAAACGCCTCAATCTCGAAACCAGCGTGCGGCTGGAGAACGTGCATATTTCGGGCACGCCGGCATCGGGCCTGCGCACCGGGCGCGACTTCACGCCCATCAGCGGCGCGGCGGGCCTGCTCTATACCGCCACCGACTGGCTGAAATTCGGCCTCACCGCTTCGACGGCGGGACGCGCACCCGCACAGACCGAGCTGTTCGCCCGTGGTGCTCACGACGGGCCGGGCACCTATGAAACCGGCGATCCCCGGCTGAAAACCGAACGCGCCAATTCGGTCGAAGCCACCGCGCGAGTCAAAACCGGGATGTTCAGCTTCGATCTCAGCCTGTGGAGTTCGTGGTTCGACAATTACATCTACGGCGACCAGACGGGACGGACTTGCGACGAAGCCGGCATTTGTAGCGTGGGCGGCAACGATCTGCGCGAGTTGTTCTATCGCCAGAGCGCAGCGCATTTCCGCGGTCTCGAAGGCAAAGGCCGCTATCAACTCTGGGATGCCGGCACCGGCGTACTGTCGGTCGAATTCCAAGGCGACATCGTGCGTGCGACGCTGGCCGGCGGAGCCAATGTGCCGCGCATTCCGCCGTGGCGCGCAGGCGGCGGCCTCGCCTGGGACAGCGACGCTTTCGATGCCGAATTCCAGGTGATGCAGGTCGGCAAGCAAACCCAGTACGGCGCCTTCGATACTGCCACGCCCGGCTATACCGATGTCAGCGCGCGCCTATCGTGGCCGGTGATGGACGGCTGGGAGATCGATCTCATCGGCCGCAACCTCGCCGATCAGGTCGAACGCAATGCCGCCTCGTTCAACAAGGACACGGTCATCGCGCCCGGCCGCGAAGTCCGTGTGGTGCTGCGCGCGAAAATCTAGCGCGCGAAAACGTGATCGGAACGGCGCGCGTCCCGGCGTAAATTCCCGGCCGAGTCTTTCGGGGGTTTGCCATGGGCGCGCGCCGCTTCGTTCTTTGTCTGCTGGCCGGATTGTTGTTCGCGCTGCCGTCGCCGGCAGGCCGCCACGACACCCAGGCACCGGGATGGTTCCGCTATGCGGTCGGCGATTTCACAGTCACGGCGCTGCAGGACGGTGTGATCAATCTTCCGCCCGGCGGCTTCAAAGGCATTCCCGCCGAGCAGATCCAGGCGCTGTCGGAACGCGCGTTCTCGTATTCAGCCAAAGGCGTGCCGACTTCGGTCAATGCCTATCTGGTCGATACCGGCGCCCATCGCATCCTGGTCGATGCCGGCAATGCCGATTGCTACGGCTGGAAACTGGGCGGCCTTGCCGCCAACCTGAAGGCATCGGGTTACACGCCGGACAACATCGATATCGTCGTGCTGACACATCTGCACGGCGATCACGTTTGCGGTCTGGTCGAAGGCGGCAAGAAGCTATTCCCGAAAGCGGTCGTGTGGGCCGATGCGAAAGAAACCGCCTATTGGCTCGACGCCCAGAACAAGGCGACGCCCGCAGGCGCGCGGACGGCGGTCGCGCTCTATGGCAAAGACTTCCGCACATTCAAACCGGGCGATGCCATCGCACCCGGCATGACCATCGTGCCGACACCCGGTCATACCCCCGGACACACTGCCTTCCGGTTCGAATCCAAAGGCGCCGTGCTGCTGATGTTCGGAGACATCGTGCACAATCCTTTCGTGCAGTTCGCCTATCCCGAAGTATCGGTGATGTCGGACTTCGATCGGGCACAGGCGATCGCGACGCGACAGGCATTGTTCGCCAAAGCGGCCGCGGAAAACACCGCCGTTGCAGGCTCGCACGTCGCATTCCCCGGCATCGGGCGGTTGCGCAAGGACGGTACCGGCTACGTCTTCGTGCCGGTCGAATTCACGCCGCAACCGTAGCAGCTTAAGCCGGTTCCAGTTCCTTGGCTTCTTCGTGTTCGCCGGCTGGTTCGGTAACCTCGGCCGCGTGCACGACGATGTCCGCTTCGGGTGCCGGCTCGATGGTCGGACCGGCCGCGATGCTGAGTTCGGGCTCGCCCACCGGCTCCACCGCCTCTTCCACGGCCGCTTCTGCCGTGGCTTCGGCCGGCTCGACCACCGCTTCGGATGGTTCGACGAGGATTTCGGCCGGCACGTCCGATGTCTCTTGTTCGGCGACGATTTCCTCGGCGGGCTTGTCCGCGGTCACGATTTCCACCGTCGCTTCGACGGTTTCCTCGGCCGGTACATCGTCCGCCACTTCGTTTGCGGCGGGCAGTTCGATCTCGACCGGAATGATCGCCTCGGCGTCCAGCGGCAACACGGCGTCGGTATCCGCCGGAAGATCCGTCACGGTCTCTGCCGGCACGGCAACCGGCAGTTCCGCCGCAACAGGCTCGGCAATCGCCGCTTCCGGCGTCGTCGCGATCTGCTGGGCGAAATCGGTATGCGCCTCAGCATAGGCCTGCGCCGCCGCAATCAAGGACTCGCGGCCCCGCCCCATCAGCTCGAACAGCATCTGCGAGAACAGCGCGCCCCACAGGCCGAAACTGAATTTCACATATTCGCGGGTGGCGTTCTTCAGCACCAGATCCATCTGGATCACGAATGACTTTTCGTCGACCGGGAACACGCGGGTGAAACGGAAACGCTGATTGCAGAAATTGAAGTAGTCCCGCGGCAGCACGACTTTCAGTTCCGATGCGGGAACGATGGTGCCGATCGCGATGTTGGAATAGCCCGGCTCGTTCGGCCCCTTGAACATCACCACGGAGAACGGCAACCCGCCCGGAAGCTTCTCGCCGGTTTCGGCGTTCGCCACGTTCACCGCCGCGTGGATCACCGGCTTGCCGTCGGACATGACGGTCTCATGCACGGTGACAACACCGGCAGCATTCATCAACCCGACCAGTTCGGCGGGCGACATGTACTGGATCACTTGACGATCGTTGGCCATTGCTGCCCCCCGCTATTTCTGCTGTTCGAAGGCGGCATCGGCCGCGGCGCGCAACCGCTCGATCCCTTCGTCGGAAGCCGGAACCGTACGGCGGAAAACCGCCACCGGATCGGCATTCCACAGCAGCGAGGCGGCACCGAAGACGTCGCGCTCCAACTTGGCGCGCGAGCGCGCAAGCTTGGTGCGCCGGGCGGCGGACTCCTCGATCGCTTTCGCCGCAAGGCTTGGCATCACCCGGTAGTACCATGGCGATCCGCCCGCAGCCCGCGCTTCGCGACGCAGACACTCGGCGATCTCTTTATCCAAGCGCGCGATTTCTTTGTGGTACTCGGCGTACCGCATCAGCTCCCCCATCCATTTTCCGCCGGGACCTCTTCGGGTCCGTCAAGCCGAGCGCATTCTTACCAAATTTTGACCCAGATTGGGACAAAATTTCCCGTGACACGGACGCACGCGGTTCGGAAAAAAGCGTCCGTCGGCAGCCGACCAACACGCAACAATTGTATCGCACTTGCAGCGTTGCGATGCCGGGAACCGGCATTCTCTGCTCTCGTTGTGAAATGCGGTTCGAAGGGCCGGCATAGGTAGAATCCCGAGCGTGCACAAGTTGTCGCACTCGGGAGTAATACTGATAACTGAGAGAGCACTTTTCGTCGCAGCCGACTGTTTTTCTCGTTATTTCACTAGGACTTATAGCAGCCGGCCGCCCGACCGGAGCCTCGCTCCGCAACCGACAGGACGTGCCATGCGCCTACTATTCGTGACGTCCGAAGCCTACCCCCTCGCAAAAACCGGAGGATTGGCAGACGTTTCCCGCTCGCTGCCCGCAGCGCTGAAGCGCCAGGGCGCAGACATAACCGTTCTTATGCCGGCCTATCCGCGCGCCGTCGTGCAATTGCGCGACGCCAAAGTGGTGACACGCCTTGGCCCTGCCTTCGGCATCACCGACGGCCTTCTGATCGCCGGAACTTTCCCCGATTGCGATCTTCCCGTCTTGCTGGTTTCGAGCGCGACGCTGTTCGGCCGCGACGGTGGGCTTTATCAGGACAACGAGGGCGCCGATTGGGGCGATAACGCCTTGCGCTTCGCATACTTCTCGAAAGCGGCGGCCGACCTGGCGCTCGGCCGCACCGATATCGGCTGGCTGCCCGATCTCGTGCATGCGAACGACTGGCACACCGGCCTGTTGCCCTACTTCCTCGCCCACCACGAAGGAGCCCGGCCGCGGACCGTCTTTACGACCCACAACATGGCGTTCCAGGGCAATTTCGGCCACGGCGACGTTCCCGATCTCGGCCACGGCGATTTCGAATTCTACGGCAAGGTCTCGTATCTGAAGGCGGGCCTGCGCTATGCCGATCGCGTCACCACCGTCAGTCCGACCTACGCCCGTGAAATCCTGACGCCGGAATACGGTTTCGGTCTCGACGGCGTGCTCGCGGCACGCGGAAGCGATTTCTGCGGCATTCTCAACGGCATCGACGAAACGATCTGGAATCCGGCGACCGACCGCTTCCTGCCGGCGAACTACCGGCCGCGCGAAACCGCCGGAAAACGCGTGTGCAAACGCGAACTGCAGCGCGAACTCGGGCTTCCGCCGGCACCCGATGTTCCCGTCATCGGCTTCGTTTCGCGCCTTACCCATCAGAAAATGGCCGACGCGCTGATCGAGGCGCTGCCGTGGATCGCAGAACGCGGCGCCCAGCTCGCGGTCGTCGGCGAAGGCGATCGTGCCATCGAAGCCACGCTCGCCCACGCGGCGGAGCAACATCCGACCGTCATCGCCGCAACGGTTGGGTATGACGAAACGCTCGCACACAAACTGCAGGCTGGTAGCGATATCCTGCTGGCGCCAGCGCGTTTCGAACCATGCGGCCTGACGCAACTTTATGCGCTGAAATACGGCACACTGCCGGTCGTGCGCCGCACCGGCGGTCTCGCCGATACTGTTGTAGATACTAACAATCTGTCGATTTGCGATCGTACTGCGAGCGGTTTCGTCTTTGATGATCCGACCACTGATGGTATGATCTCCGCATTATCACGCGCATTGGCGCTGTATCGCGATCAATTGCATTGGCGCCTCGTACAGTTACAGGCCATGACCCGTACTTTCGGCTGGGACCGGAGCGCGGGGGCCTACATGGACTTGTATCGCGGCGTGACGGGTATAGCGCCGAAGTGGCGTGAAGAGGAAACGGGGGACGACGAAGACATGCGGCGCGCTGCCGGATAGGAGATAAGGCGATGGGACTTGAGCAACTGATAGGCGAAGAAAAAATACGGGCACGCAGCCACGCGATCTGGGAATTGGAAGGCTACCCCGAAGGGCGCGCCCACGAACACTGGCTGCGCGCGATTGCCGAACTGACGGCCGAACTGGAACGCGCATGGCTCGCCATCGCGGAAGAACGCGAACGAACCGAATTCGTCATGCCGCGTCCCGAAGTGCGCGAAGCCCCGCAACGCGTACAAGCAGGCCGTTGCGATCCAGGGGCGCTGAAGAAGGCGGCTTAAACGGCCGCCCTCACGGCGGCAATGTGGGCGGACTTTTCCGCATCCGAAAGGAACGACCCGGCAAAGCTGTTGGCGGCGAGCGTCCGGAGGTCTTCCCGCGTCAGCGGCAGCGCGGCGGCAATGGCTTCGAAATTGGCGCCGACATAACCACCGAAAAACGCCGGGTCGTCGGAATTCACGGTCGCTCTGAGCCCAAGGTCCAGCATCCGCTTGATCGGGTGCTGTTTGAGGTCTTTCACCACACACAATTTCAGGTTCGACAACGGACAGACGGTCAGCGTCAGCCCGTCCTTGACGATACGCTCCACCAACCGCGGATCTTCCAGGCTGCGATTGCCGTGGTCGATACGGTCGATCTTGAGCACGTCGAGCGCTTCCCAGACGTATTCCGGCGGCCCCTCCTCGCCCGCATGGGCGACGAGTTTCAACCCGGCCTCCCGCGCGGCGGCGAAGACGCGGGCGAATTTCGCCGGCGGATGACCGACTTCCGATGAATCCAATCCGACCGCCGCGAAGCGGTCGAGATACGGCTCGGCCTGTTTCAGGGTCGCGAACGCGGACTCTTCCGGCAGATGGCGCAGGAACGACAGGATCAGCTTCGCGGTGATGCCGAACTCCTTCTCGCCTTCACACAGCGCCCGCCAAATCCCATCGGCGACGGTCTTGAACGGTACGCCGCGATCGGTGTGGGTCTGCGGATCGAAAAAGACCTCCACATGCCGGACATTGTCGGCGGCGGCGCGCTTCAGATAGGCCCGCGTCAGGTCGAAGAAATCCTCCTCGGCCAAGAGCACGGATGCGCCGGCATAATAGATGTCGAGGAAATCCTGCAGGTTCGCGAAGCGGTACGCGGCGCGGACTTCTTCGGCGGAGCGATACGGGATCTCCACCTTGTTGCGCCGGGCGATGGCAAACATCAGCTCGGGCTCGAAGCTGCCTTCGAGGTGAAGATGGAGTTCGGCTTTCGGGAGTTTGGCGATGAACTGGTCCATGACAAAAGGTGCCAGAGTCGAGTGAGGGAGGCAACATTACCCAATGTCATCCCGGCCAAGCGCTGCATGCACAACGCGCGTAGCTGGCCTCGCCGCTTGGGGGCAGCGCGCAGAGCCGGGACCTTCAATCAATCCCAGATCGGATCGTCGTCCAGCGGACGCGGGCGTTTCGGCGGTTCGGAGGGCGCCGCTTTCTTGTCACGCTCGTGCACGCACTGTCCCGCCACGTAAGTCCGGGCCACGGCGCGGTCGTCGCCGAGCATGGCGAGCGCGAACAGTTTCTCGGCCCAGGTGGTGGCGTGCTCCCAGCGGCGCTTGGCAAGCGGCAGCGCGTGGGCGTCGAGCACCACGAAGTCGGCTTCCTTGCCGGACGCGAAATTGCCGATTTTGTCGTCCAGCCGGAGGGTGCGCGCGGCGCCCAGCGTGGCGAGATAGAAAAGCTTGAACGGGCTGAGGTGCCGCTTCTGCAACTGGCAGACCTTGTAACCCTCGTTCATGGTGGCGAGCAGCGACAGGCTGGTCCCTGCCCCGACATCGGTGCCGAACCCGACTTTGACGCCCGCGGTTTCGGCGGCACTCAAATTGAACAGGCCGGAACCGAGGAACAGGTTGGAGGTCGGACAGAAAGCGATGTTTGAACCCGAACGAGCCATCCGTACCCACTCGGAGGCCGACAAATGCAGACAATGGGCGAAGACCGAATGCGGCGTCGCCAAACCGAATTTCTCGTAGACGCCGAAATAATCGGGGCAGTCGGGAAACAAGCGGCGGACCGCCTCGATCTCGCTGGTGTTCTCCGACAGATGGGTGTGCAGCTTGACGCCGGGGTGTTCGGCCAGGAGCCGTCCGGCGAGTTCGAGCTGGCGCTCGCTCGAGGTCAGCGCGAAGCGCGGCGTTACCGCATAGCCCAGCCGCCCCTTGCCGTGCCAATCGCGGATCAGATGGCGGGTCTCCATGTAGCCGGTTTCGGCCGTGTCGGAGATGCCGGCCGGCGCGTTGACGTCCATCAGCACCTTGCCGGTGATGAGGCGCATGTTGCGGCGGAAGGCTTCGGCGAACAGGGCCTCGGCGGCGACCTTGTGGGCGGTGGCGAACACCAGCGCGGTGGTGGTGCCGTGGGCGAACAACTGGTCGAGGAAGAAGCGCGCCGTCTCGGCCGCGACGTCCTCGTGATGAAACCGGCTCTCGGTCGGGAAGGCATAGGCCGACAGCCAATGCAGCAGGTTGTCGCCCGGCGACGCCATCATGTCGATCTGCGGGAAATGGACATGACAGTCGATGAAGCCGGGCACGATCAGCCCGTCGGGAAAGCGGGCGATAGGCGCCCCCTTCACCAGCGGCTGGATATCGATCCAGGTTCCGGCCTCGATGATATGGCCGTCTTCGACCAGCAGCGCTCCGTCCTCATGAATGACGGCAGCATCGGCGCCCGCATCGGGGTCGTCGAGAAGATGAAAAAGCGTGCCGCGAAAGACCTGGCGCATGACTCAGCTATACCACCCGCGCATGAACCAAGGGACGATCCTCGGGCACGGTGTCGGCGATGATAACCGCCTCGGCCAGCGCGGCAGCAGCTTTTGCGGCATCGGCGTCATTTTTGGCGTGGATAAGCGCGAGCGTGTCGCCGGCCTGAACTTTGGTGCCGATCGGCCGGAAGTCCGACAAGCCGACGCCCATGTCGATCACATCGGTGGTCTTGCGGCGGCCGCCACCGAGGTCGACCACGATGAGGCCGATGGCGCGGGTCTTCTCCGCCGCGATGAAACCGGAGCGCGGCGCCTTGAACGGCATCGTGACCGGGGCCTTGGCAAGATAGCGATCGGGGTTCTTGAGAAAGTCGTTCGGGCCGCCGAGGGCAGCGACCATCTCTTCGAACTTGGCCGCGGCGGCGCCGGAATCGAGAGACGCCTGGGCCTTGGCGATGCCTTCTTCAGGCGTCGCCGCAAGCTTGCCGAGCACCAGCATCTGGCCGACCAGCGCCTTGGTGATCTCATGTAGACGGCGCTCGCGATTCTTGCCGGTCAGATAGTCGACGGCCTCGACCACTTCGATGGCGTTGCCTGCTGTCAGCCCCAACACCTCGTTCATATCGGTGAGTAAGGCAGCGGTGGGCAATCCTGCTCCGTTAGCGATTCTCACAATCGTTTCGGCGAGATCGGTCGCGTCCTTCAGATTTTCCATGAACGCGCCGGTGCCGAGCTTGACGTCCATCACCAAGCCTTGCAGCCCGGCGGCGATCTTCTTCGAGAGAATCGAGGCGCAAATCAGCGGGATCGACTCAACGGTCGCGGTGACGTCGCGGACGGCATAAATGCGCTGGTCGGCGGGCGCGAGATCGGAGGTCTGGCCGATGATGGCGCAGCCGACTTTCTTCACCACCTCGCGCAACGTGCCGAGGTCCGGCTGGGCGCGGTAGCCGGGGATCGCCTGCATCTTGTCGAGCGTGCCGCCGGTGTGGCCGAGGCCGCGGCCGGAGATCATCGGCACGAAGCCGCCGCACGCGGCGACCATCGGCGCCAGCATCAGGCTGATCTTGTCGCCCACCCCGCCCGTGGAATGCTTGTCGAGCACCGGCCCGAAGTCGCCCCAGTCGAGCACGGTGCCCGAATGGGTCATGGCCCTGGTCAGCGCCACCCGCTCGGGGAACTCCATGCCTTTGAAGAAGACGGCCATGGTGAAAGCCGAAATCTGGCTTTCGGACACGGTGCCCGCGGTGACGCCCTGGATGAACTCGGCGATTTCGCCCTCGGTGAGAGCGAAGCCGTCGCGCTTTTTGCGGATGATTTCCTGAGGAAGCATGTCGGTTATTTCTGCATAAGATTGTCGGGGCCGAAAGACATCGGCAGGAGGTCGTCGAGAGTGACGGTCTGTTGGATGCCGGTCGGGTCGGCGAGATAGATCGGCAGATCGAGGTCGGCGAACTCGCGCAGGCGCTGACGGCAGGCGCCGCACGGGGTGCAAATCTGCCCCTCGGGGCCCATCACCAATGCCTCGACGATACGGGTCTCGCCGTCGCCGACCATGGCTGCGATGGCCGACGCCTCGGCGCAATTGCCGACCGGATAGGCCGCGTTCTCGACATTGCAGCCGCCATATATCTTGCCGTTGGCGCCCTTCACCACCGCCCCGACATGGAACTTCGAATACGGCGCATAGGCGCGGTCCCGCATGGTGCGGGCCAGGGAAAGCATATCGTCGTGGGTCATAGCGATCTCATTTTGTCATCCCCGGCGGAGCAAGCGTAGCGCTGCGACGGGAAGGGGACCCAGGTTTTGAACCCTGGACAATATTGGCGGTTCGGCACCGCGATGACTCTTCGAGAGCGGAAAAACACCACCACCTGGGTCCCCTTCCCTCGCCCGCGCCGCCGACCATGTGCCGAACCGAAATCGATGTGCCGCGCGGGCTCGCCGGGGATGACAGGTTAGCTCCGTTCCAGCGTCTCCACGATATCGCCCAACAGCCGGGAGGCACCGATACGGAACAGGTTCGGCTGAAGCCATTCGTCGCCCAAGACGCTTTGCATGATGGCGAGGTAGACCGGCACCTCTTTCGCCTTCGAGATGCCGCCCGCCGCCTTGAAGCCGACTTTGTACCCCGTCGACTTGCGCCAGAAGGCAATCGTCCGGGCCATCACCAGGGCGAATTCCGGCGTGGCGTTGACCGTTTCCTTGCCGGTGGAGGTCTTGATGAAATCCGCGCCGGCCATCATGCAGACGAGCGACGCCTTCGCCACGTTGGTGAGGGTGCCGAGGTCGCCGGTGCCGATGATGGCCTTCAGATGGGCCTCGCCGCAGGCTTCGCGGAACAGGCACACCTCGTCATAAATGCCTTGCCAGTCGCCGGTGAGCGCCTTCGAACGGTCGATGACGATGTCGATCTCGTGCGCGCCGGCGGCAACCGACTCCTTCACCTCCAAAACGCGGGCGCGGAGCGGCGACAGGCCGTGGGGAAATCCGGCGGATACGGTCGCGACAGGAACGGCCGTCCCGGCCAGGGCTTCCAGCGCCGTCCCGATGAAGGCGTGGTAGACGCACACCGCGGCCGTCGTAATGCCCTCGCGACCGAGCGCCGCCTGCTTGTCGCGGCTGAGCGGCTGGCGGGCTTTGGCGCACAGGGCCTTCACGCGCTCGGGCGTGTCGTCGCTCGACAGCGTGGTGAGGTCGATACACCGCAGCGCATTCAACAACTGCGGCGCGCCGGGCGACGGTGCTTGTTCGGCGAAAGCCGCTACCGCGCGCGCAACCTCGGCCTCGTCAACGGACTGGGCATTGATGAGCGCCGCGTCGAAGGCCGCGACCGGATTACGGGCGCCCGCGGGCGCATGATCGTTTGAGAAAACAGACAGGTTCTTGTGCATTTCCAGACGCTTCCACCCAGGAACCGGCAAGTCAACCCGCCCGCGGCGCAGGGCTTGTGCATGAAGACCGGATGGCTCGCGGGCCCCTTGGCGCCAGCGCCTCTACGCGGCTGGTCAAAAATGCCGTACACTTCCAGTTGTGCAGCCATTTCGATCGGTATGCGAAGGGGATCATGCGCATCATCACCAAGCTGTTTCCGCTCCTCTTGATGGCAGTCGCCGTTGCGGGCTGCACATCCACCAGCTCCTACCGGGAGCCCATCGCCACCTTCGCGTCCGCCGCCGACAAGGCCGCGACCGCGTTCCAATCGCTCGACGACGATGCCACGGGCCAATTGAACGGCATCCTTTTCCAGCAAGCCGCCAAGGACAAACTCATCCAGAAATCCGGCTGCACGGCGGACAGCGACGGCTGCACGTTCACATTGGTGGGCGCCAATGACGGCGTTCCCGTCTATGTGCCCGACCTGATGCCCAAAACCGCGGCGCTGCTCAACGGCATTCGCGATTACGCCGAAGCGCTCGACACCCTCGAAAAGGCCGATGCCACCAGGGACGTTCAGGCGGCGACCAGCAAAGCCGTCGGTTCGGCGGCCGTCGTCGCGGGAGCCGTCAATGCGATTGCGGGCACCGCCCTCACCTCGGTCGCCGAGCCGGTCGGCGCCGTTGTCGGCTACGGTTACGGACTCTATCAGGACAATCGAAAACACGCGGCGATCGTGCGCGCCGTCACCATCATGGACGGCGTCATTCAGGGCGGCAGAGCCGAGATGGCGACCAAACTCAAACTGATCCAGACCGCCAAACTCGACGATCTCGAAAAGGCGGTCTCCACCGCACATACCGCCTTTCTTGCGGAAAAGACGCCCGACGCGCTGACCAGAGCGATCAACGCCGCCAAAGCCATGGATGCGGTCATCAAAGCGGGTCTTCCCGACCTCTATGACAAGCTGGCCGAGGCGCATGCCAAGCTGAAGGACGCAGTGACCCATCCCGACGCCGATCCGGCGGCCGTCCTCAACGCCTTGAGCGCGTTCCTGGCGCAAGCGCAGCGGATCAAAGACATCGCCGACAAACTCAGCACGACAGAGAAACGATCGGATTGAAGGAGACGGCCATGGGGCCCGAATTCAACGCCATTCTCGCCGATGCCAAGCCGCGCATGGCGCAACTGAAGGCCATGAGCGCCGACATCGACGCGCAGATTCACGCCATCATCGCCGCCGCCACGCCGGGGGTGGGTTTGTCGGACGACGACAACGCCAAAGTCCAACAACTTGGGCAAAAACAACGAGACATTCTCACCACCCACCAAAAACTGACCCTCATCAGCGCGGCGGCCCTGGACGACAGTGCGACGTTGCAAAACCTCACGGCTGCGCTGACCGGCGCCGTGGCGGTGCTGAAGTCCGAAATTGCCGCTATCGCCGCCGTCAGTGCGCACTGTGCCGAAATCGGCGCCGTCTGCACGGGCCTCGACGACATCATCGCCAAACTGACGGCATTGATCGGGCCGAAGACGGCGTGAGCCGGCCGAATGCTTTTGTTGGGATGTAATGGAAATGGGGAAACTCCTCGCATTCTTCAAGAGGGTGCGACAGTCTGGCGTTCGCACTGCGGCGACAAACAGTTAGCTCGCATCAGGCGGCGCAATTGGTTCGCAGCCGCAATAATTTCCGGAAAATAAATAGCGAGGGTCCAGCGCGCGGGCAGCACCGCGGCGGGGTGCGTGCTTCGAGGTTTTGCCCTCCGTCCCGGCTTCACTAAAGCTACGCCGGGCCGCCTCCCCCGCACTTCGGGCGGTAGTGCGGAGCTACCGGTTGAGATCCGCGGGGGAGGAAAGAGGAAGCAGAACGTTCGGCGCTAGACCTGGCCGTGAAGCTGGACTTCGCCGGTGACGGCACCGCCGCGTTCGATCTCGATCTCGCCGTATTGGAATTTTCCCGCCAGCCGGCCGGTGCTGCGCACCACCAGATGACCGGAGACGATCAGCGTTCCTTCGAAGATGCCTTCGATTTCGGCGTCTTCGATTTCGGCCGTTCCCATCAAGGTGCCGCCGGACGAGATCACCAGCTTGCGCGCTTTCACGTCGCCTTCGATGCTGCCTTCGACCCGCAGCATGTCGCACTGCATGTTGCCCTTCAGCGTGACGCCGGCGCCCGCAACCAGCATCGCGGCATTCGGCGACGGCGGCGTAGCAGGCTTCGGAGCGGCGACAGGCGCACGTGGCGTCACCGCTTCGGCAGCTTCGACAACTGGCGCCGCCGGCGCAGGATGCGAGACGGCAGGCGTTGCGGCCGCCGGAACGGCGACGCGTACCGGCGCGACGACGGCCGGCCGTTGTTGCACGGGCGGTGTTGCCGGACGCACGACCGGACGCGGCGGCTGGGCCGCTTTCACGGGCTCCGGCGCTTTCGGCTGTTGCGGCATGGATCGGAGCCCTTCTTGTTCGGGCTCCTTGGCACGATTGAAGATCGTCATGTCCCCCTCCCCAATGACAGACCACTCGTTACTGACAACGCTTACATATCTAAAAACGTGCTTCGACCTAACTTAAAGTTGCGATTTTCGTTAATTTCATAAACCTCTCCGTATATATAATATAATAACGGGTGCAGAGGCCGCGTTTCGCTCGAATTCTGGGCGGTTTGCCTCGTAACTTGCCTGTTATTGGTGCAAATACGATAATTGCTGATTTGAACGGCAATGTGCCGCGTTGCGGGCGATGCACGGTTTTGCAACCTGCCCGGCCAATAAGCAGAAAACCGTCTCTGGAGGGCAATGTGATCAACGGAGCCGATACCGCCTGGCTGATGATATCCAGCGCCTTGGTGCTGCTGATGATGCTTCCGGCCTTGGGCTTCTTTTACGCGGGCCTGGTGCAGGCCAAGAACATCCTGTCGGTGTTGTTCCAAACCTTCGCCATCGCCGCGATCGTTTCGCTGATGTGGTTCGCGTTCGTCTATTCCGAGGCGTTCAGCGGCTCCGGCGCGTGGATCGGCGATCTGAAAGCGATGTTCCTGCAGCATCTGCCGCGCGACGCCGTACATCCGGGCACGTCCATTCCCGAAAGCGTGTTCGTGATGTTCCAGATGACGTTCGCGATCATCACGCCCGGCCTCATCATCGGCGCCTACGTCGAGCGCATCAAATTCGGCGCCGTGATGCTGTTCTCGGCATTGTGGCTGGTACTCGTTTATGCGCCGGTGTGCCATTGGGTGTGGGGCGGCGGTTATTTCGGCCAGCTCGGCGCGATGGATTTCGCCGGCGGCATCGTGGTGCATCTGACCGCGGGCATCTCCGCCCTCCTCGCCGCCGCGATGCTCGGCCCACGGCACGGCTTTCCGCATTCGGTGCAGCCGCCGCACGCGCCGTGGATGGTGATGGTCGGCGCCGCATTCCTGTGGGTCGGCTGGTTCGGCTTCAATGCGGGCAGCGCTCTCAAAGCAGGCAGCGATGCCGGCATGACGATGCTGGCCACGCACCTGGCGGCCGCAACGGCAACCTGCGTCTGGATCGCGGTGGAATGGATCAAGTTCGGCAAGCCTTCGCTGGTCGGCGCCGTCACCGGCGCGGTGGCGGGTTTGGCCACGATCACGCCGGCGTCCGGCTATGTCGGCCCCTTGGGCGCGGTGTTCCTGGGCGCGGCGGGCGGCCTCGTCTGCTACGGCGCTGTGCATGTGGTGAAGCGGATGTGGAAGGTCGACGACGCTCTCGACGTGCTCGGCGTGCACGGGGTCGGCGGCGCGCTCGGCAGCCTGCTGGTACCCTTCGCCGTAGGGCTCGGCGTCGGCGGCACCACCTTGGCCCGCCCGGTCCTGGCCCAGTTCGGGGTTCAATTGGAAACCGTTATCGTCACAGGCCTCTGGTCGGCGGCGGCAACGTTCGTCATTATCAAGCTCACCAAAGCCGTCGCCGGATGGCGGATCGACCGCGAACAGGAAATCCAAGGCCTGGATTTCTCCAGCCACGGCGAGACCGGCTACAACATGAATGGGTGAGGACCGACGCATGAAACTCGTGATCGCGATTATCCAGCCGCATCGGCTCGACATGGTGCGCGACGCCCTCCTCACCACCGGCACCGAAGGCATGACGGTTTCGGAAGTGCGCGGCTACGGCCGTCAGAAGGGCCACAAGGAGGTCTATCGCGGCGCCGAGTACACCATCAGCTTCATTCCCAAGCTGAAGCTGGAAGTGGCGGTGCCGGACGAACGCAGCGAGGTCGTGGTCGAGGCGATCCGCAAGGCCGCCTACACCGGTAAGATCGGCGACGGCAAAATCTTCGTCTGCGACCTCGAAGCGGCCTTACGCGTGCGCACCGGCGAACGGGATAACGACGCGCTATAGCTTTCCTTTCGCCTCCTGCTCCGCCGCAAGCGGAACAAAATCCGCGGCGCTATCGCGAACTATCAGACCAAGCCGTGGAAAACCTGCAGCGAAGGGATGTTGTGGGCCACCATATAGAGCGACTCATGCAAAAGCCCCGGCCATTCGACCGGGGCTTTATACAAGCTCAGAAACGTGTAGAGCCTCTAATTAAGCTCCAACGCAGGCAAGTTCGCGCGTTGTGGCCGTTTTTATCCAACCCATATCCGTTTCAGTAAACACGAGTTTGTTGGGGCGCGTCTCGTCTTTCAATGCAAGCTCATTTAGCGCTTTCACCAAATTAGCCATGAACGCCCCGCGTTTACGGGCAGGAACAAGCTCAACAGCAAAAAGAAGACGCATCGCCACTTCGGCAGGGCCAGTGATAGCACACTCACCCTTCTCCCAACGTGCTACCTGCTGATCTGATAGCCTGAGGGCTCTACCCAAATCAGCTTGCGTCATATCCAATTCTTTCCGCAAAAATCTCAATTCCTTTGGAGAGAGAGCTTTGCGGTCAACAATGAGGGATAGGCCGATGGCCCTATGAAGGCCGTCAATATTGCTGATGGTTACACCATCGCCGTACGGTGTGCTTTTGCGTGTAAACCCACTCAGCAGGTACACGTCGTCAAGCCCGCACGTGGTGTAGTGCAGCGGTTCCGCTTGTATTTCCTTTCCGTCTTGGAAGAACTCACGTCTTGTCATCGCAAATCCTCCCATTCCACCGTCTTCACAAATAACTCCGCATCCTTGATTACGATCACTACGACGCCCGCTTCTCGTCGGCCCCGCAGAACCTTTGTCATCTTCCCTTTCCATTCCCCCAGACTCTCCCCCTGCTCTATTTGGTCGTCCAATTGGCCCGTCCGAAGGATCGTCAGCGCATCCGTGTCCGTGATGTCCCGTTCGTCGCTTCGGTCGAACGCATGTGATCCCCACGTGATGTTGTCCGTGTTCTTCGCAATCTCCCGAATCCGCTTTTGCAGCCAGGGCCTCGGCGGCTTGAACGGCACCAGATCGGCGCCTCGGCCGCCGGCGGGTTGAGGGGGTTTTGGATCGACCATGACCTATCATAATGATAGTTCCTGTTGCATTGCAATACCTATCAATATGATAGGTCCAAGTTTAATAAGCTGTGAAAATATAAAGACAATTCTGGGGCAATCCCTTCCGCACGGGGAAGACAAAGTGCCACGGACGTAGAAACGGACGCTGGCGCCCACCACCACCTAGGAGTGCAGCATAGTGAAGGAGAGCCCTAAACGAGCTGGTGCAGCACGACGCACACACACTTTCGCCCATAGCGGAATGAACCGCGTGCCAGCAACATCCGCCCCCCAGGCGGAAGGTTTGTTCGCGCTTTTTAACGCCTGGGTTCTATAACCACCGGCCTCAATGTCGGGGAATCGCATGGCTCAGCGTTGGCAGGTTGACCGCTTCGCGGCTGCGGCGACGATCCTGGCGGGCGCGCTCTTGCTGTTCGAGGTCGAGCCGCTGATCGCCAAGGCGATCCTGCCCTGGTTCGGCGGCTCGGCGCAGGTCTGGACCACCTGCCTGTTGTTTTTCCAGGCAGCGCTGCTGGCCGGATATCTCTATGCCCATGTCCTGACCACGCACGTGCCGCCGCGCTGGCAATGGCGCATTCATGCCGGGCTGTTGGCCGCCAGCTTGGTGTTCCTGCCGATCATTCCGGCCGAGCACTGGAAGCCCGCGGGCGGCGAAGGTCCGCTGCCGCTGATCCTCGGCCTTCTCGCCACCACCATCGGCCTGCCGTTCGTGCTGCTGTCGGCGACGAGCCCCTTGGTGCAGGCGTGGCTGGCGCGGCCGGTCGAAGGCCCGGACGGCGCCGTCGTGCGCCCGCCCTACCGGCTGTTCGCGCTGTCGAACTTCGGCTCGATGGTGGCCCTGCTCAGCTATCCCGTATTGGTCGAGCCTTACGTCACAGGACACCTGCAGGCCGTCGGCTGGTCGGTGCTCTACGCCGGGTTCGCGGTGATCTGTTCGCTGACGGCATGGCGCTATCGCGAGGGCACACTGGCGCGGCGTGAAAAGACCGAGCGGCCGACCTGGGGCAAGCGGGCGTTGTGGTTCTTCCTGGCCGCGGCGCCCTCGGGCCTGTTGCTGGCAATGACCAACTTCATGCTGCAGAACGTGGCGGCAATCCCGCTGTTCTGGATCGTGCCGCTGGCGCTCTATCTCGCCAGCTTCATTCTCGCCTTCAACAATCTCAAATGGTTCGCGCTGCCGGCGTGGTATCTCGTGTTCGTGCTGGCGCTCGGCGTCGCATTGGCCTCCACCGCCGGCCTCTTCTCCGAACACGGATTGCTGATGTTGCCGGTGCTCTCCGGCGTGCTGTTCGTGTTCTGCTGCGTCTGCCATGGCGAGCTGTCGCTGGCGCGGCCGGAACCCAAGCATCTGACCGAGTATTATCTCATCATCTCGACCGGCGGAGCGGCGGGCGGACTGTTCGTGGCGGCGGTGGCGCCGACCGTGTTCAACGCGCCTTACGAGCTGCCGATTTTATTGCCGCTGACGGCCTTGATCGTGCTGGCGGCGGCTGGACGGCACTATCGCGAATGGACCACGCTGCACCAGAACCTGCTCGCGATCTGCGGTCTGCTGGTGGTGGGTGCAGCCGGATGGACGATGGCGCGGACCGCCTATTCCTTTCAGTCCCATTCGGTGTTCCTGACCCGGAACTTCTACGGCGCCCTGCGGGTTCAGGATACCGCCCTGACGAAGACCAATCCGATCGTGGTGCGCCGGCTGGTCAACGGCTCGATCCTGCACGGCATCGAAGTGAAAGACCCGCGGCTGCGGCGGACGCCGCTGTCCTATTACGCCCGGCCGTCCGGGATCGGGCGGCTGCTGACCGAGGCGGGCAAGCGCGGGCCCCTCAAGGTCGGCGTGATCGGGCAAGGTGTCGGCACGCTGGCGGGCTACGGCCGCGCCGGGGACACCTACCGTTTCTACGAGATCAACCCCGCCGTCGACCGCATCGCCCACGCGCTGTTCTGGTACCTGCCGACCAATCCGGCCCGCCAGAGCGTCGTCATCGGCGACGGGCGGCTGAGCCTCGAACGCGAGCGGCCGCAAGGCTTCGACGTGCTGGTCGTGGACGCCTTCCTCAGCGACTCCATCCCGCTGCACTTGCTGACCCGCGAGGCCTTTTCGCTGTACTGGCGCCACCTCAAGCCCGACGGCGTCCTGGCCGTGCACGTCTCCAACCGCTACATCGCGCTGGCCCCGGTAATCGCCCAGGACGCGGCCGCGCGCGGGATGACCACCCGCAGCATCGACGTCTACAACGACCTCGACCACGGCGTGACGCGTTCGGTCTGGGTCCTGGTCACCCCCCGCAAGGACCTGTTCCGGAAGGGCGAGCTTGCCGGCATCCCGACCGAACCGGTCCCGCAGGGCCTCAGACCCTGGACCGACGACTATTCCGCGATCTGGAGCGTCCTGCGTTTCTGACCGGCCCGGCGAAGCGGCGGGTACGGACGTTAGCGCTCCCGTCGACCGCCAAATTAGCCAAAAAAAGTATGGCCAAACCTGCCTTTACAATTGCACTCTGTGCTAGTGATGATTTCAAAAGATGACACCGGAGCAGTCCGGCGAACCGGGCGCCCGAGGGAGTGAATGCTTATGGAGCGTAGACATCCGTTCGCGCGTGACACCATGGCCTACGTCCTTGCGGGCGGACGCGGCGCGCGGCTGAACGAACTGACCGACAAGCGCGCCAAACCGGCCGTCTATTTCGGCGGCAAGGCCCGCATCATCGATTTCGCCCTGTCCAATGCAGTCAATTCCGGCATCCGCCGCATCGCCGTCGCCACCCAGTACAAAGCGCATTCGCTGATCCGCCATCTGCAGCAAGGCTGGGACTTCTTCCGCTCCGAACGCAACGAAAGCTTCGACATCCTGCCGGCCTCGCAACGCGTCTCCGAAGGCCTGTGGTATCAGGGCACCGCCGACGCGGTGTACCAGAACATTGACATCATCGAGAGCTACAATCCGGAGTTCATGGTCGTTCTCGCCGGCGACCATATCTACAAAATGGATTACGAGCTGATGCTGATGCAGCATGTCGAATCCGGCGCCGACGTGACCATCGGCTGTCTCGAAGTCACCAAGGCCGAGGCCAAGGGCTTCGGCGTGATGGCGGTGGACGAGAAAAGCGTCATCACCGATTTCGTCGAGAAGCCCGCCGATCCGCCGACCATGCCGGGCAAGACCGACACCTGCCTCGCCTCGATGGGCATCTACGTCTTCCGCACCAAGCGGCTGTTCGAGGAACTGAAGCGCGATGCCGCCACGCCCGGCTCGACCCGCGATTTCGGCAAGGACATCATTCCGTACCTGGTCAAGAACGGCAAAGCGGTGGCGCACAAGTTCTCGGATTCCTGCGTGCGCGCGGGCGCCGAGGCCGAGCCTTATTGGCGCGACGTCGGCACCATCGACGCCTATTGGGAAGCCAATATCGACCTCACCGACGTGCTGCCGAAGCTCGACCTCTACGACACGACGTGGCCGCTATGGACCTATGCGGAAATCACGCCGCCGGCCAAGTTCGTGCACGATCTCGAAGGCCGCCGCGGTTCGGCCGTGGCATCGCTGGTATCGGGCGACTGCATCATCTCGGGCTCGCATCTGCGCCGCTGCCTGTGCTTCACCGGCGTGCGCTCGAATTCGTTCTCGGTGCTGGAAGACGCGGTGATCCTGCCGCGCTGCAAGATCGGCCGTTCGGCACGGCTGAGGCGTGTGGTGCTCGACCGCGACGTGGTCATTCCGGAAGGACTGGTGGTGGGCGAAGATCCCAAGCTCGACGCCCAGCGCTTCCGCCGCTCCGAAAAAGGCGTCTGCCTCATCACCCAGGCGATGATCGACCGGCTGACGTGAGGCTGTCATGAGCTTGCGTGCGCTTTCCGTCGTTTCCGAGGCCTATCCGCTGGTCAAGACCGGAGGCCTTGCGGACGTGGCGGGCGCACTGCCGGCAGCCCTCAAGCCCTACGACGTGGCGGTGACGACGCTGCTGCCGGGCTACAACAAAGTGATGAAGGCGCTCAGCCGCGGCGAAGTTCTTCATCAGTACCGGGATCTGCTCGGCGCCGAGGCGCGGCTGATCGCGGGCACCGCGGGCGGGCTCGATGTCATCGTGCTCGATGCGCCGGAATTCTACGCCCGCGACGGCGGGCCGTATCTCGATCCCACCACCGGCAAGGACTGGCCCGACAACTGGATGCGCTACGGCGCGCTCGGCCGCGCCGCGGCGGATCTCGCCGAGGGCAAAGCCGGCGACGGCAGCTTCGATCTGGTGCACGGCCACGACTGGCAAGGCGCGCTGGCGCCGGCCTATCTGCGCTACGACGGATCGAGCGTTCCCTCGATCATCACCATCCACAACATCGCCTTCCCCGGCTGGTTCGCGCCGGAAACCTTCTCGCATCTCGGACTGCCGCAACGCGCCTATTCGATCGAAGGCGTCGAGTATTTCGGCGGCGTCGGCTTCCTCAAAGCGGGCCTGCATACCGCCGATGCGATCACCACGGTATCGCCGACCTATGCCGAGGAAATCCGCACCAAGGAATTCGGCATGGGCCTGGAAGGCCTGATCCGGGCGCGCGGCGACCGCGTGTTCGGCATCGTCAACGGCATCGACACCAATGTCTGGAATCCGGCGAGCGATCCCAACCTCGTCCAGCAGTACGACGCCCGCACGCTGCATCTGCGCCGCCAGAACCGGCAGGCAGTGGAAAAAGCGTTCGGTCTTTCCGACGGCTTCGGGCCGATCTTCTGCGTCATCAGCCGCCTGACCACGCAAAAAGGCATGGACGTGCTGGCCTCGCTGACCGACGATCTCGTTGCCATGGGCGGAAGGCTGGCGCTGCTCGGCTCGGGCGATACCAAGCTCGAAACCGCCTTCATCGCGGCCTCGAACAAGCATCGCGGCAAGATCGGCGTCACCATCGGCTACGACGAAGCGCTGTCGCATCTCTTGCAGGGCGGCGCCGATGCGATCCTGATCCCGTCGCGGTTCGAACCCTGCGGCCTGACCCAGCTTTACGGCCTGCGCTACGGCTGCATACCGGTGGCGGCCAATACCGGCGGACTTGCCGATACCATCATCGACGCCAACGAAGCGGCGGTGAATGCGGGCGTGGCGACCGGGTTCCTGTTCCACGGCGTGACGCGCGAAAGCCTGACCGGCGCCATCGCCCACACCATCGCGCGCTATGCCAATCGCAAAGTGTGGAAATCGCTGCAGGAACAAGGCATGCGCGCCGACTATTCGTGGGCGCGGTCGGGGCGGCAATACGCCGATCTCTACCGCCGTTTCGCCAAGGCCGGCAGCACCCAGGCGGCGGTGAGCACGATCTAGGCGGACGGGCTTAGCCGAACGCCTCCACGCCCGCGGTCAGCTTGTCGATACCGAGCAGCGTCACCATGCGGCCGTCGAGCACGGCCACGCCCTCGACGTAATCGTTGCTGGTTTCGCGCACGATGTCCGGCATCGGCTGAATCTGATCTTCGGTCAGCGTCATGATGTCGAGCACCGCATCGACCAGCATGCCGGTCGAACGCTCGCCGCTTTGCAGCACGATGATGACATGCGCCGGCGTCACCTCGGTCATTCCCATGCCGAGCCGCGCTTTGAGGTCGATCACCGGCAGTACGACGCCGCGCAGGTTGACCACGCCGCGCACGTAATCGGCGGCATGGGGCACCGTGGTCGTTTCGGTCCAGCCGCGGATTTCCCGCACGCCCATGATGTCGGTGGCAAACTCCTGCCCGGTAGCCAGGAACTTGATGTACTGCCGGGCGCCTTCGGTCTGCATGGATCAGAACTCCGTCCAGTCGTCGTGCGGCGCAATCTTCTGCGCCGTCGCTGCCGCGGAGATGCGGCCGGCGCTGACGCGGCGTACCGGGCGCACGGCAACCGGTTTGGCAGGCGCACGCGCGACCGGACGTTCGGCGATGGCTGCCGTGGAATGCTTTTCGCTCGTCTTGAAGAACGAGATCAGTTCGCTGAGCGTATGGGTCTCGCTGGCGAGATTGCGCGACGCGGCGGTCGACTCCTCCACCATCGCGGCGTTCTGCTGCGTGACCTGATCCATCTGACTGACGGCCGAGTTGACTTCCTCGATGCCGGTCGCCTGTTGCTGCGCGGCGGTCGCCATTTCGCCGACCAGCGCGTTGATCTGCACGACCTGCTCGACGATGCGCTTCAGGGCGGCGCCGGATTCGCCGACATACTTGACGCCGTCGGCGACATGCTCGCTCGAGGTGTTGATGAGCGACTTGATCTGCTTGGCGGCTTCCGACGAACGCTGCGCCAGCGAGCGCACTTCGCTCGCCACGACGGCAAATCCCTTGCCCGCTTCGCCCGCACGCGCGGCTTCGACACCCGCATTGAGCGCCAGAAGATTGGTCTGGAACGCGATCTCGTCGATGACGCCGATGATGTCGGTGATCTGCTTGGACGACTGGGATATCGCATCCATCGCCTTCACCGCCGTCTCGACCACGCGGCCGCCCTCTTCCGCCGTCGTCTTGGCGGTGGCGACGCTGATCGTGGCTTCCTTGGTGTTGGCCGAAGTCTTCTTGACGGTCGCCGTGATCTCTTCCAGCGCCGCGGCGGTTTCTTCGAGGCTGGCCGCCTGCTGTTCGGTGCGGCGCGACAGGTCGTCGGCGGCCGTCGAGATTTCGTTGGCGCCGTTGGCGATCTGTTGGGTGGAGTTCATCACGCCGCTCAGCGTGTCCTGCAGACGCTCGACCGCCCCGTTGAAATCCTGCTTAAGCTGGGCGAACGGCCCGACGAGTTCGGCAATGACGCGGTACGAGAGATTGCCCTTGGCAATTTCCGCCAGTCCGGTACCGATGCTCTCGACGATCAGTTTGGTTTGTTCGGCCTTGGACTGCTCGGCCGCCGCAAGCTGGTTCTTGAAGGTCGTCATGGCTTCGGCGAGCTTGCCGATCTCATCCTGCTGATCGGCGTGCGGTACGTGGGCCATGAGGTTGCCGTTCGCCAGTTCGCCCATCGCGTCCGTCATGTGGCCGAGCGGCTTCGACACGCTGCGGATCAGCATTATGCCCGCGCCGATGCACAGCACGACGGCAAATCCCAAGGCCACGATGATCCAAAGGCGGCCCGAGAGATAGGTTTCCTGGCCGTGCTCGCCCGAGGACTCGCCCATTTCCTTGTTGAAGGCGACGTCGGCCGTGACGGCCTTGTTCAAGGCGCTGAACGCTTCGCGCATCTCGTGGGTGTAATAGCGCGCCGCGGCGGCGGTACCCTGGGACTGCAGCAGCTCGAGTTCCTTCTGCTCCATCGGCCGGTATTCGTCCCAGCGCGCCTTGATCTCGTCGGCGAGCGCACGCTCTTTGCCGGGTGTGATGTTCTTGGAATACTCCGCCCACGCCGCTTCGGCATCGGCCAGAACGCCCTGCCGGATTTTCGTGTCGCCGGCGCGCTGGCTTTCGTCGATCAAAAGCATGGACGCCTGAAAGGCGCGATAATGCGTGATCTTGGTCTGGAAGCGTCCGAGGGCCTGAATGGACGGCATCCAGTTGGACCGCAGATCGTTCGCATCGGTATTCAGCCGCGCCAGGCTGGTGATCGCGAACACTCCGAGCGCGATCGTCGTCAACAATACGATCGCGAACGCTCCGACGACTTTCTTGCTGACCGAGAAATCCTTGAAACTCACGGGGGGCTCCGGGGGTGATCGTCACTATGCGGAGCTTTTGTGACACCATACATTTTAGAATGAGTTTATTTATGGCCGGTTTTTCCTGGTACTTTCACGGCTTAGTTGCGGTGCTACGGCCGTCAACACTTCGATAACGCTGTTTTGTCCGACATTCCGCCAGAGCGGGCGCCGCGCCTGGTTGTAGTCGTTGGCAGTACGTATTTTCCGCAAGGAACCAAAGGAACAGCCCCCTGGCCGGCTCGTTAAGCTCGCGACGGTGATCTTGGAGGCAAAGCATGAATCCGGCGGACCCGATGGCGGCAGTATTGATCGTGCTGGTAGTCGTTTTGGCGGCAGCAGTGGCCCTCCTTATCTGGCGCGGACGCGGATCGAAGCGTTTGAAATCGCACTTCGGCCCCGAATACCAACGAGCCCTCGAAGAAACCGGCAGCCGCCGGGCGGCCGAGGAGCGTCTGCGCCGTCGCGAACAACGGGTGCAGTCCTACGCCATTCATCCCCTCTCGCCCGAGCAACGCGCCCGCTACGCGGCGAGATGGCGCGCACTGCAGGCCGAATTCGTCGACGATCCGGCCGGTGCGGTCTCGGCAGCGGACCGGCTCCTCGGCGAAGTGATGGCGGCGCGCGGCTATCCGGTCATCGAATTCGAGCAACAGGCGGCCGATCTGTCCGTCGAGCATCCGCAGGTGGTCCAGAATTACCGGACCGCACACGAGATTGCGGTGCGCCATTCCCAGGGCCAGGCCAATACCGAAGATCTGCGTCGCGCCATGGTCCACTACCGCAGCCTGTTCGAAGAACTGGCGAGCGAACCTCGCATGCGCGCGGCCTCATAAGGAGCAGAATTATGGATGGAAAAATGAACAGCAAAGGTCCGCCGCGCGATCCCAGCTTCGATCCGCAGATCGTTCCGGAACACCGCGATCCCCTGGGCGAGGTCTTCGACGATCCGGAAGCGGCGGCCGCCGAACAGCGCCGTGCGCGGGTCCCCGACGAGCGGCTCGAAGACGATCTCGATACACCGATGTCGGGCACGGAGCCACCGGGCCGCGATGTGGACGAGGAGATGTCAGCTCGCCGCTTCGCGCAGCACCCCGCGGAGGAAGAACGCGATGCGCCATTGCTGGCGCCGGAACATGCCGATCCGCTGCGGGCGCAGTGGGATTCCATCCAGACGGCGCTCGTCGACGAGCCGCGGCGGGCAGTGGAAGATGCCGACCATCTGGTGGCACAAGCGATGGCGCGGCTGGCCGATACCTTTGCGCAGGAGCGCGCCAATCTCGAACAGCAATGGGGCCGCGGCCGGGAAGCGTCCACGGAAGACCTGCGGCAGGCACTCAGGCGCTACCGCGCGTTCTTCCAGCGGCTGCTGTCGGTGTAGCTTTTTCCGGCGCACTTCGTAGCCGAAAACCGGTGCCCGCTTTTCGGCGAAGCGCTTATTTCGTCCCGAACATGCGGTCGCCGGCATCGCCGAGACCGGGAACGATGTAGCCGTGATCGTTGAGATGGTCGTCGATCGCGGCGGTCCAGATGTGGACGTCGGGATGGGCCTCGTGGAACTTCTTGAGACCCTCGGGCGCCGCCAACAGGCACATCAGGCGGAGATTGTTCACGCCCCGGTCCTTCAGCATGTCGACGGCGGCGATGGACGAATTGCCGGTCGCCAGCATCGGGTCCATCACGATCACCAAGCGGTCGGCGATGTCTTCCGGCGCCTTGAAATAGTATTCGATGCTCTTCAGCGTCTGCGGATCGCGATAAAGGCCGATGAACGCGACGCGGGCCGACGGCACCAGATTCAGCATCCCTTCCAGGAACGCCATGCCGGCGCGCAGGATCGGCGCGAACACCAGCTTCTTGCCCTCGATCTCCGGTGCCTTCATCGGCGCCAGCGGGGTTTCAATGTCGATCAGCGTGGTCGGCAGCTCGCGCGTAATCTCGTAGCACAACAGCATGCCGATCTCGTTGAGCAGTTCGCGGAACTGCTTCGTAGACGTTCCCTTTTTCCGCATAATGGTGAGCTTGTGCTGAACCAGCGGATGATCGACCAGCGTGACGCCGTCCATTTCGTGAGACTCCCGAGCCTGCCTTTGAGTTAGGATGTGTCGCGTCACGACGCAAGGCGCCCATCGGACGCGGAAACACACCAAGATGTGGAAATCCGGCCATCTTACGCGCGCGTGTCCGATCTGCCCGGAAAAGCCGCGGAATCCGGCTCGCCGCAGTTCGTTGGCGGTGCTAAGCTGGACGCCTGTTACCGGTAACACAACCCATCCGGCATGAGAGGGAAGCCCATGTTCGATTCGGTCAATCGTCGCAATGTCTTGATGAGCGCCGGCACGGCCGGCGTGCTCTCAGCCCTGCCCGCCCCCGCCTTGGCCCAGGGCGCACCCGGCATCGGCGCCGAAACCGCCCCCGCCGGATTCGATCCCGCCCCCTTCGCCAAGCAATCGATCAAGTTCGCCGTGATCGGCCTCGATCACTACCACATCATGGGCATGACGGCGGCCGTGCAGCGCGGCGGCGGCAAACTGGTGAAGTTCTACACCACCGATCCCAAACAGATCGCCGATTTCCGCGCCAAGTTCGGCGACATCAAGCTCGCCAAAAGCGAAGACGAGATCCTCAACGACAAATCGATCAAGCTGGTCTGCGGCGCACCCATTCCCGATCAGCGCGCGCCGCTCGGCATCCGGGTGATGAAAGCGGACAAGGACTATCTCTCCGACAAGCCGGCAATCACCACGCTCGAGCAGCTTGCCGAGGTGCGCAAGACCGTCGCCGAGACCAAGAAGAAGTTCGCCATCATGTATTCCGAGCGGCTGGAAGTGAAAGCCGCCATCCAGGTCGGTTATCTGATCGACCAGGGCGCCATCGGCAAGGTGATCCAGACCGTCAATCTCGCCCCGCACCGCATCGGCAATGTCGATGCCGGCGGACGGCCGGAATGGTTCTGGCACAAGCACCGCTACGGCGGCATTCTCACCGACATCGGCTCGCACCAGATCGAGCAGTTTCTCTATTACACCAAATCGACCAGCGCCCATGTGGTCGCCTCGCAGGCGGGCAATGTCGCCCATCCGCAATATCCCGAATTCGAGGATTTCGGCGACATGGTTGCGGTCGGCAACGGCGGCACCGGCTATATCCGCGTCGACTGGTTCACGCCCGACGGACTGCCGACCTGGGGCGACGGGCGGTTGTTCCTGCTCGGCACCGAGGGTTATATCGAACTGCGCAAGTACTACGACGTATCCGGACGGCCCGGCGGCAATCACCTGTTCATCGCCGACAAGAAAGGCGTGCGCTACATCGACTGCAACAACGTCGTGCTGCCGTTCGGACCGTTGTTCGTGCGCGACATTATCGACCGCACCGAGAAGGCGCAGAACCAGGACGAAGCGCTGCTCACCGCCGAACTGGTGCTCACCGCACAAAAGAACGCCACCAAACCCGTTATCACATAAGGACGAAGCGTCATGACACCTTCACGCCGCTCCCTTCTCAAATCGGGCCTCAGTCTTGTGGCCGTTTCGGCCTTCCCCGCCATCGTTCCGCAATCCGCGTTCGGCGCCAACGACCGCATTAATATCGGCGCCATCGGCATCGGACGCATCAGCCGCGTCCACGACATGAAGGAGGTGTTCAAGATCGCCGACGCGCGCATCACGGCGGTGTGCGATGTCGACTCCAAACGCCTTGCGCTCGGCAAGCAGTTCGTCGACGAAACCTACACGACGAAATTCGGCAGGCCGTGGACCTCCACCCTCACCTACGCCAACTATCACGACCTGCTTGCCGACAAGGATATCGACGGCGTCATGATTTCGACGCCGGATCACCAGCACGCCATCCTGGCAGTCCATGCGGTGCGCGCCGGCAAGGACGTCTATCTGCAGAAGCCCGCCTCGCTCACCATCGCCGAAGGCCGCGTCATGGCCGATGAAGTGAAGAAGAGCGGCCGCGTGTTCCAGGTCGGCAGCCAGCAGCGATCCGACGAACCCTGGCCGCAGTTCCGGCGCGCCTGCGAACTCGTACGCAACGGGCGCATCGGCGAACTGAAACATATCGAAGTCGGCCTGCCCGGCGATCCCGCCGGACCCGAGGCGCCCGAACAGCCGGTGCCCGCGAACCTCAATTACGACGCCTGGCTCGGTTCGACGCCGAAGGCCTACTACACCGAAACGCGGGTGCATCCGCAGAACGACTTCGGCCGTCCGGGCTGGCTGCGCTGCGAGCAGTTCGGCTCCGGCATGATCACCGGCTGGGGCGCGCACCATATCGACACCGCCCACTGGGGCATGGATATGGAGCGCTCCGGTCCGGTGGAGGTCTGGGGCGAAGCGGAATTCCCAAAATCCGGGTTATGGAACGTACACGGAAAATTCCTCACCCACGCCCGCTACGCCAACGGCGTGACCATGGACATCTCCGGCGACTTCCCCAACGGGGTCAAATTCATCGGCACCAAGGGCTGGATTTTCGTGGCGCGCACCGGCGAAGGCGTCTCGCCGACCGATCCCAAAGCGACCACCAGCGCCATGCCGCTCCAGGCTTCCGACGAGAAGATACTCGACGGCCTCATCGGCCCGAACGAAATCCAGCTTTACGCCTCGGTCGAGCAGCACCTGGATTGGATCAAGGCGATGCGGACGCGAGGCCCGCATGCAACCGACGCCGAAATCGCCCATCGCGCCTGCTCCACATGCCTCGTCCACTGGATTGCCATGCATCTCAAGCGGCCGTTGCATTGGGACCCCGTGACCGAACGCTTTCAGAACGACGCCGAAGCCAACGCGATGCTGAGCCGTCCGCAGCGCGCGCCCTACACGTTCGGCTAGTCGCCGTCGAGCCTGCACGTTCGACGTTATACGTAGTTTCCACAAGCGCCCCGTCCGGTGCCAAATCATGGGCGGGGCGTTCGGCTTTCTTAACCGGCGTGTGCTCTCTTTCCTGGTCCACCGGCGATGGAGCGCGCCTCTGAACGAGTTCATTACTGCCCGCGCAATGCTGGATGCCCAAGGCGCCATCCTCGAGGGCATGGCGAACGGCGCCGACTTGCGTGAAATCGCGAAAGGGATCGCACTACTGGCCGAGAAGCTGGTCCCTCCGGCGTTGTGCGCCATCACCTTGGTGCAGCCCGACCGGCTAGGGCTGAAGCCGCTGGCGGCTCCGAGCCTCAACCACCATTACTTCTCCACCCTCGAAGAGATCGAAGTCGGGCCCACCAGCGGTTCGACCGGTACTGCCGCCTGGCGGCGAGCACCCGTGCTGGTGTCCGACACCACAACCGACCCGCTATGGCGGAACCTGCAGAGCTTCGCCGACGCCTGCGGCATCCGCTCGAGCTGGGCGCTGCCGATCCTTCATACCGACGGTACCGTGCTCGGCGTACTGACGCTCTACTATCGCGATCCGCACGAACCGGGCGACTGGGATTGGAGCGCACTCAATTCCTGCATCATGCTGATCCGTCTGGCGCTGTCGCAGGAACGCCGAACCCACGAATTGACGGCGAGCGAAGCCCGCTGGCGCATCGGCGTGGAAGCGACCGGCATCGGCAATTTCGACTCCGATTTTGCGACCGGTGTCGATCACTGGTCGCCGAAGATGCGCCAGATCCTGGGTGTCGGCGACGACGTGCACCCCAGCATCGAAACGCTCATCGGCCTCATCCACCCGGACGACCGGCCCGCATTCCTGGAGCGCTACCCCAAGCAACCCGTCCGGCGGCCGGACCGCCCCTGGCAGTTCGAGTTCCGCATCGTGCGCGCCAACGACGGCGAAGTGCGCACCATCCTCACCACCGGCGCCGTGTTCGCGGACGATAGCGGTCAGCTCCGGCATGCGGTGGGCACGATCTACGACATCACCGATCAGCGCCAGCACGAAGAGCAGCTCATAAAGGCCAAAGCCGAGGCCGAAGCCGCCAATCGCGCCAAAAGCCGGTTCCTCGCTTCGATGAGCCACGAGTTGCGCACGCCGCTCAATGCCATCATCGGGTTCTCCGATCTCGTCCGCAATCGCGTGTTCGGACCGATGACGCCGACGCGCTACGAGAGCTATATCGAAGACATCCACCAGAGCGGCACGCATCTGTTGAGCCTCATCAACGACGTGCTCGACATGGCCAAGATCGAGGCCCAGAAGTTCGAACTCGTCCGCTCCGTATTCCCGATCGAGCAACTCGCCGAGAGCGCGATGCTGCTGGTACGCCCGCAGGCGCTCGCCAAGGGGCTCGATCTCGTCGACGACATCGCCGATGCCGACCTGTTGCTCGATGCCGACGAGCGGGCGATGCGGCAGGTGCTGGTCAACCTCTTGTCCAATGCCGTGAAGTTCACTGCGCCCGGCGGCAGCGTGCGCCTGTTCGCCGAACCGGCAAAAGACGGCGGTCTCGCCATCGGGGTCGAAGACAACGGCGCCGGTATGGACGCAGACGGCATCGCTACGGCGCTCGAACCGTTCGGCCAGATTCAGCGCGACGTCACCGCGGAGCGCACCGGGACCGGTCTCGGCCTGCCGTTGGCCAAAGCGATGATCGAACATCACGGCGCCAGCTTCCATATCGAAAGCGAACTCGGCATCGGCACGCGCATCTGGGCCGAATTTCCGCCGAATGCGGTGCACGCGCCGCCGCGGGACGACGACCTCACCACCACGCCTTCAACGCGACGCCGCGAACGGCTTCGGCAGATGAAAGGATGACGTGGCGATGGCTCGTTCCGGCACCCGTTTCCGCTTTCAACTGATCCACATCTGCTTCGCAGCGGCGTTCGCCGTTGTCATGATCGCGATCGTCATCATCACGGGCCTCAGCGCGCATCGCCAGGACGCGCAATCTCTTGCCACGCAGCGGATCGTCGCCGGATACGACGCGGAGGACGCCTATCTGTACCTGCGCGGCCAAGTCCGTCTGATGGTCTATTGGCAAGACTCGTTCGTGAACATCGTCAAGAAGTGGGACCAGAAGTGGGTCACCTACCAATTCGACACCTATGAAGAGTCGATGGGCAACCGCTATACGGCGCTGATCGGACCCAACCGGGAAATCCGCTTCCTGCATGCGCCGCATGGCGAAACGACGCTCAACCCCGAGTATTTCCGGCACGCGAGCGGGCTCAATGCCCTGCTCGATAAAGTCAGCAAATCCGGCGTGCGGCAGCCGCCGGAGATGGCCAACGGCGTGATCGTGTCCGGCGGAAAGCCGTACTTCGCCGTCGCAGCGCCGGTGACCCCGGAAGAAAAAGCCGATCTGCCGGCGGCAAACCGGACGCCGTTCTACGCGATCTTCCTCAATCCGGTGGAGGTCGAGAAGTTCGCCGATCTCTCTACCGGTTTCTCCGCCACCTCCGCTTTCGTCACGCTGGATGGCAACCAGTCCGACGGCTACCAACAGTTCGCCCTGACCGACGCAAGCGGCAAACCCGTGGCGTGGCTCAAGTGGAAACCGCATTTGCCCGGCAGCGATTTCATGCGCCAAGTGACGATCCCGCTAGGCATCGTGCTGTTCGTGTTCGTGCTGACCCAATTGATCGTGGCCGGACGCTGGCTGGCGCTGCAGCGCAACGCCATGCAGGCCCAGGCCGAAGCGCGCGCCGCCCACGAGCAAAGCCGCCTGAAGTCCGTCTTTCTCGGCACCATCAGTCACGAACTGCGCACGCCGCTCAACGCCATCATCGGCTATGCCGACACGCTGAGCTGCCAGATCTTCGGGCCGCTCGGCTCGCCGCGCAACGGCGAGTATGTCCGCGACATCCGCAGCGCCGGTCGCGCCCTGCTCAAGACGGTCAACGACCTGATCGAGATCGCCCGCATCGAGGCGGGCGACAAGGGCGCCGACGAAAAGCCGTTCGATGTGGCCGACGTCGCCCGCAAGGCAATCCATTCGCTGCATGAGCGCATCCAGGAAAAATCGTTGCGGGTGTCTCTCGTCCGCACCGATCGGGCAGCCATCTGCCGGGGTTCCCCGACCAGTCTTGCCCAGGCGATCGAGCGCATCCTGTCCAACGCCGTGCGCCATTCGCCGAATGGCGGTCCGATCACCATCGACATCACCGCCCGCAAGTCCAACATCGTCATCGAAATCCAGGATCGCGGCGAAGGCATTCCGCCCGAACGCCTGGAGGATTTGAAACGGCCTTTCGGCCATCCCGACAATCATCTGATCGCCGTGGGCAAAGGCTTGGCGTTCGGCATTCCGATTGCAAAGGGTCTGATCGAACTGATGGGCGGCACGTTCGAAATCGAGAGTACGCCCGGCGCGGGCACCACGGTGCGCATGATCCTGCCTGCGGCAGATGACGCAGCGCTATCGCCGCCGACGCAGAATGTCAGCGTGCAGGAGAGTATCCGCGAACGCGCCGCCGGAAATTCCCGGTAGCAAACCGTCCGTCTACGGAGCGGGCGCGAAAATATTCAGCGACACCAGCCCGCGTTCGGCTTCGCACAGCGCCGCATCGGGCGCCGGCTTCTTCAGCGCCTTGAACTCGGCCTGCGCCTTCTTGAGATCGCGCTGATACGCCGTGGTCGCCCGCACCGACGTCATGGTGACGGTGGCCGACAAGCGTCCCGCCTCGACGGCGCTGGAATTGTGCGCGCCGCAGACGATCCGGCTCTCGCCGTAAGCCCTGCCCCGCGCCATGATCTGCGACGCGCGACCGGGGGCCACGTCGGCCAGCACCAGAGCCCAGGTCCAGCCGCCCGTGGTGTGGCCGCTGGGATAATCATAGCTGTCCGCCAGTTCCTTCGCCGGCTGGCAGATTTCCCCGGCGTCGATCAGGAAGGGGCGCGAGCGCTTGTTCGCTTTTTTGGCGATATTGGTTTCGCGCTGGGTGTCGTCGCCTGCCTTGTGGACCAGAGCGAGAATGCGCGGCACATCCTTGGGCGTCACCGTGGCGCCGAGAGCGCAGGAAAATCCGGCCAGCATGTCGGCGTCTTTCCAGCTTACGTCCTTGGTCGCCATCTCCCACCGCGGCGAACCGGCGTAGCGGCGGGTCGCCTTGAAGATCGCGCGGTCGGCGTCGTAGCGCGCGTCACCCGCAACCGGTCCGGCGGGCAGCACCGACATGATGTCGACCGTGCCGGGCTTCAGATATCCCTTGTGCGCCGGAACGTCCTGCGCAACCGCCAACCCCGCCAGCATGATGCCGGCCGCCAACCCTGCAGTGATCGTCCGCATCCGAATCCTCCCGAAACCTATCGCAGCCGGAATATCCCCGATCCCTGCCAGGGCTCAAGATTTGTGATGCCACTCTGGAACGGATCCAAAGAAATTACGGCAAGATTGCGGCTACACATAAGGGCAGCCAAATCGCCTGCAGAGGGTGCGGAGGATGGAAGCAGCACGCCTGAAAAGCCCTTGGAACGGGCTTTTATTGGGCTATACTATCATATCAATCATGTAATTAGGGGGAGTCTCATGCGTCTCGGAATTGCTATGGCTGCAATGGTAATCGCTGTCATGGGAGGGGCGCATGCTCAAATGGCCCCCGGTGGAGCTCCTGTTGCCGGCGCTCGCGGAGGCATCCCGCAAGGCCAGCTCTCGCAAGAGCAGTTCAACAAACTTCAGGACTACGCCCAGGACGCCAAGCGCCTCACCAAGGAAGACAAGGCCAAAGGCAAGACTCTCGAGCAGGTCCTGGCGGAAGACAAAATCGCTGCCGCGGCGCTCGCCAAATCCATGTCGCTGTCGTGCGAAGTAACCGATGCGATGCGCGTCGCCGCCGGCCCGGAAACCGTCGACGGCAAGACGGTCCAGACCCAGACCTATGAAACGACCTGCTCCAACGGCATGGGCTACTTCCTCGTCTCGCAGGAGCCTGCCAAACCTTATGGCTTCTCGTGCTTCGCGACCGACGCCACCGCCAAGGCCGACATCGCGGCCAAGCGCAAGCCGACCGAAATCTGCCGCTTGCCGGGTAACGCCGATTTGAAGGCGGTTGCCGCCAAAATGCTGACCGCCTCGGGCCATGTCTGCAAGGTCAAGGACTTCAAGTGGTCCGGCCAGAATGCGGCCAATCACATCGAATTCGACGAAGTCGCCTGCGATGACGGCCAGGGCTACATGATGGTCGTCGGCCTGCCCGGCGCGTCCATTCCGGTCCACGTGGAGACCTGCAACCAGTCGGCCAAGCGCGGTCTGCCCTGCAAACTGTCGGACAATGGCGACATCGGTCCGACGCTGAAGAGCTTCCGCGACACGCTCGCCAAGAACAAGATCGCTTGCGAAGCTACCGACCAGACCACCCGCGTGGTCGGCCAGATCGAAGCCAAGAAGCTCTACGTCGTCGAGTTTGCCTGCCCGCAGATGCCGAAGGGCATCGTGGCCTACATTCCGCACGACGACAGCAAGTGGCCGTTCGAGGTCGTGGATTGCCCGACGGCAGCCAAGCGCGGTGCGGTTTGCGCCTTGCCAGGCAACAAGAAATAGATCGCCGGCCAGCCATGGGCGCAGCTTTGGCGAATTGCGGTGGAATGCGGACGATGATACCGTTACCATCACTTGTCAGCTGTCGCCCTGGCACGGACCGGACGTCGCGGTCCTCCGGACGGCGTTCATGAAGGGAGCTGGGGATGCGTAATGCCTCGCAGAGCACCGGTGCGATGGGAGCCCACTCCCCATCCGTCGGCGGCATGGCCGGTTCCAACCTCACCTTCCGCGTGATGGAAGACATCGGCATCGCCGTCGTCACCGGGCACTATTCCGAAGACAATCCATTTCCGATCGAGGCCGTGCTCTGCGAAAAGTACAACGTCTCGCGCAGCGTCTTGCGCGAGGCGGTGAAGATGCTCACCGCGAAAGGCTTGATCGCCGCGCGTCCGCGTCACGGTACCTGGGTGCTGCCCGAACGGTCGTGGAATTTCCTCGACCCCGACGTGCTGCGCTGGCTGTTGGAGCGCAAGCTGTCGTTCCAGCTCCTCTCCGAGTTCACCCAGATGCGCATGGCGGTGGAGCCGGTCGCGGCGGCCATGGCGGCCGAATTCGCCGGGCGCGAAGAAATCGCCGCCATCACCAACGCGATCAACCGCATGGTGGCGGCCGAGCATGGCGACGACGATCCCTTGACCAGCGACATCGCCTTCCACGTCGCGGTGATGCGCGCCAGCGGCAACCGCTTCTACGCCCAGATGTGCGATATGATCGATACCGCCGCGCGCTTCTCGATCCGCGCCACCAACTTCTTCAAGGGCGTGGCGCAGGCCTCGGCCGCCGACCACAAGAAGGTCGCCGATGCCATCGTGAACGGCGATGCCGAAGCAGCCAGCGCGGCAATGCGGTTCCTGATGCAGGAAGCGCTGGACCTCATCGCCTATGCCAAAACCCAGACGGCCAAGCCGCCGGTCCTGCCCACGCACGGCATCGAAAACCAGATCCCGGCGGAATAAGGCAGTTTCAGCGCGCGTACCGGAAGCACGCGCGCTGATTCAATTCACTTCCGTTTCACCTCGACCGCTTCGCCGCTGTACTTCACGACTTCGGCGCCCTTGGCGTCGAAATCGAGCGCGGTCTTGGTCGGTCCCGAGATGAAGCGGACCTTGAAGGTACGCGCCGCGATCATGCCGGGGAACGAGCCCTTGCGCGCGCCGATGATGAGCGTGCCGGTCGCTTCGTTCCAGGCCACCGGAATGCGCGCGAAGGCGCCCTTCTGATAACCGGTCGACGTGCCGTCGTCCTCGTAAAGATCGAAGTGGCCGTCCTTGCCGGTGTAGACGGTGAGCGTGATCGGCGCACCGGGCTTTTCGCCCGTGTACTGCTGCGCCACGCCGGTCGGCACGACGGCGCCTTCCTTGACGAACAGCGGCATGCGATCGAGCGGCGCCTTGGCGGTAATGGTATGGCCGCCCTCGTACACCGCGCCGGAGAAGTAATCGTACCAGCGCGTGCCGGCCGGCAGATAGACCGACCGCGACGTCGCCTTGTACTCCGTCACCGGCGCCACCAGGAACGACGGCCCGAACAGATATTCGTCGGCGATGTTGCGAACCGCGGGATCGTTCGGGAAGTCCATCACCAGGCCGCGCATCATCGTGCCGGCCTTGAAATAGGTATCGGCCGCAAGCGTGTAGATGTAGGGCAACAGCCGGTAGCGGAGCTTGTCGTAGAAGGCGAGGATGTTGAACACCTTCGTGCCCGGCTTGGCGATTTCGAAGGTCTCGCGCTTGACCAGTTCGCCATGGCTGCGGAACACCGGCACGAACGCGCCGAACTCGTACCAGCGGGTATAAAGCTCGGTCCACTCCGCCTTGTCGGCCGGCTTGGGCTCGATCTTCTTCTTGCCGACTTCCATCGTGAGATAGCGGTTTTCCAGGGTGTAACCGCCGATGTCGAACGTCCAGTTCGGGATGCCCGACATCGAGAAATTCACGCCGGCCGAAATCTGCTCGCGCATGTCGCTCCAACGCGCCGCGATATCGCCGCTCCACACCGCCGCATTGCAGCGCTGCACGCCGGCAAAGCCCGAGCGCGTCAGGATGAAGGTGCGCTTGTCGGGATGCGCCGCCTGCCAGTGATCGTAGAAGCCGCAGACGTGCATCAAAGGATAGGTGTTGTAGAACTCGGCGCCCGGCCCCAGCACGGTCGGTCCGCGCATCTTCACCTGCACGTCCATCGCCGTGTTGGAATGGATGTCGGGCTCGTCGTTGTCCATCCACCACGCATCGGGCGCCACCAGATTGTCGAGCTTCTTCTGGACCTGGTTCCAATAGATGTCGCGGGCTTCCTTGGAATAGACGTCGTAGTTGGACGACACGTATCCCGGCCCGACCCAGTCCTTGAACTTCTGGTCGACGGAATAGCGGTACATCAGGCCCTTCTCGTCGAACTCCTTGAAGTGCGGCAGGCCCTCATAGAATTTCGGCCAGATCACCAGCATCACGTGGCCGTTCATCTTGCGAACGTCGTCGAACATCTTTGGCGGATTGGGGAAGCGGCTGGTATCGAAATCGTGGCTGCCCCACTCCGGGTCCTTCCAATAGCGCCAGTCCTGCACGATGGCATCGATCGGCAGCTTCAGCTTGCGGTATTCGTTGAACACGCCGACGAGCTGGTCCTGCGTTTCGTAGCGCTGACGGCTCTGCCAGAAGCCGTAGGACCACTCGGGCATCATGATCGCCGGTCCGGTGAGATGGCGGTACCCGGCGATGACGTCGTCGAGGTTCGATCCGGCGACGTAATAATAGTCGATGGCCTTGGCGACATCGGAATGCAGCGACAGTTCGTGGCGTTCGGCATCCGGCATCGGATCGAGATGCAGGAAGCGCAAATAGCCGCCTTCCGGTTTCCACTCCGCCTTGAAGGTGACCTTCTTGCCGGCAGTCATCGGAATTTCGACGTTGCGGTACCAGCCCTGCCAGCCCTGGCGCCAGGAATCCATCACCAGCTTGCCGTCGAGCCACAGCTTGAAATAGCCCGAGACGTAGAAGCGGAATTTGTGCACGCCGCTCTTCTGGGTCTCGAGGGCGCCGTCGTAGGTGACGGTGAGCGCGCGCGGCGGCGCCGGCGGCAGATTGCTGGTCCCCGCGCCCTTTTGCTCCTGCATCACGCCGGGCGGGAAATTTTTCTGATCTTCGATGAACTGGTAGTTGGGATCGGCTTCGATCCGCTCGGCCAGGAGTTTGCCGCCATCGGTATAGCGCGCCGTGAAGCCGCCTTCCTTGCCCGACGCATCGTAGATCTTGAGCTGGGCGTTGATCGCGGGATATTCCGCCGGATAGCCGAAGCGGGTGATCGAATAGTTGTCCCACAACACGCCGTAGTTCTTGGTCGACACCACGAACGGCACCGCCACGTCCATGTTGTGCTGGGCGAGGATCACGTCTTCGCCGTTGTAGTTCATCTGGCCGTTCTGGTGCTGGCCGAGGCCGTAGAAGGCTTCGTCGGTGCCGCGATTGAATTCGGCCCGCACGTCGTAGAACGGCTTGCCGTCGACCGTCACCGGCTTGAACGTGGTCGCCGCACCGGCCAGCACCGGCTTGCCTTCGGCATCGAGGAACTTGACCTCGCCGGTCTTGAGCGAGACCTGCGCCGACAGCTTCGCGGTCTTCACGGTCAGCGTGTCGCCATCCACCGCGGTGTCGAACTTCACCGCTTCCGGCGCGGCCCGCACCAGGAGGCTCTCTCGCGGCGCGATCGCCGCATCGGGCGAGGACGTGACGTGGATGATCGACTCCGTCATCACTTCGAGCCGCACCTTCTTGGCGGGCCCGGCGGTCGGGGTCACCACCACGCCGGTGGCGGTCTTCTCCCACGGCGATGCCGGTGCAGCCGGCGGCGGCTTCGGCGCAAACAGATCGTGTACGGACGAACAAGCCCCGGTAACCGCCAGCGCGGCCACGGCGGCGGTGATCATCAAAACCTTCTTCGAGGTCATCGCGTTTCTCTCCAATGCCTGTTGTCAGTACGTCGCCAGCTTGACGTGCAGAATGACGGGGCGGTCGGTGAAATTGAGCCCCCAGTCGGCCTGGTCGCCGTTCCACACCCGCTCGAACACCCACTTGCCGTCTTTGTAGTGGCCCTCTTCCACCCGCGCGAACTGGAAGCCGTTGGCGGACTTCGGATCGGCGAGGTCGAACGTGGCGCGGGCGTGAATGCCGGTGACGAGATATTCGTCCGGTCCCAGCTTGGCGACGGCAACACCGCCGGACGCCTTCTCGGTGCCAGCAGGAATGCCGTTGGCACCTTTGGGATCCCACGCCTTCAGGCCGAACTGCCATTCCTGATACGAAACCGTCAGCTTGAAGCGGCCGAGCGCGATCTCCTGCGACTTGTGATCGTCAGGCTCCGACACGCCCCAGACATCGCTTTCGTACGCGAGCCGCGCCCATTCGCGATCGATGCCGCGCAGGGCTTTGTAGTTCACAGCGAACGGCGCGATGGATTGCGCATCCACCACCTTGGCGCCGAGCGGCCAGTTGGAATAGCCGGTGAAATCGAAGCCGAACGGCGCAAAGCCGAGCGTGCGCTTGCCCATCGCAGCATAGACGTAGCGCGCGAAGTCTTCGGAGCTTCCGATCTCGACGATCATCAGCGGATTGTCGGGGCGCGTGTACTTGTCCATGTGGGCGACGACAGTGGCGCCGTCATGGCTGTAGATGTCGGGCGCGGCGGTGAAGATCGAGGGTGCCGCGACGCGATAAATGTCGAGCACGTTCCAGGTCGGCCCGCCCGACGCGTAGGTCAGCGGGTCCTGCGGTTTGGTGGGATCGCGCAAGGCGGCGTTGACATACATCGGCAGCGGATAGACCGCCTTGCCGGCCTTCGCGACCTCTTCGATGTACGACGCCACCGACCAGGCGTGGAAATACTCGTCGGCATCGGCGCCGAACGTCTCTTTCCAGGTGCCGGGCTGCTTGCCGAATTTGGCGGCCAGCGCGGCGGGCACCGGACCGTCGAACAGTTTCTGCGCGGCGGGCGAATAATCGCGCACGCTCTTGTAGGTGCCGGGCTCGTTCTCGACCTGAACCATCAGCACGGTGCGCTGCGGATCGGCCTCTTTGAGATGGGCCATCAGGGCGACGAACGCCTTCTTGTCGGCTTCGAGCGTGGTGCGCGAATGCGGCGACAGCGCGTACGTGACCTGCCCCTTGGCGTCGACCAGATGCGGGAACCGCTTGCCGTCGAGCTTCACCCATTCCGGCGCATAGGCCGGAGCGGTGTTCTTCCAAGTCGCGAACCACAACAGCACCAGCCGGGTGTTGTGCGCACGGGCTTCGCCGAGCAGCGTGTCGACCCAGGAGAAATCAAACCGGCCTTCGACCGGCTCGATCTGCTCCCAGGCGACCGGAATCTCGAGCGTGTTGGCGCCGAGTTGCTCGACGGCGGGCCAGATCTTCGGCAATTGCGAAGGATAGTTGGCGGCGTTGTTCGCCTGCACGCCCAGCATCAGGAACGGCGCGCCGTCGACCATCAGGGCGGTATGCCCGTTCTTCTGCGCGATGGTCGGAATGGGGGCTTCGTGCGAAGCGGGCGTCTGCTTCTGATGACACCCGGCGACCAAAAGGCCAGCCGCGATCAGCGAGGCGACGACGGTCTTCCGCGCCGCAGATTTCTTGCGTTCCATGGTGCAGTTCCTTCCCTCGCCGTCCTTGATATTATTTATATGACAGCGCTTTCGAGGCCGGACTTTGCAGCGGAAATCCGCGCTCCGCAAGCCGTTTTGGAACTTGGAAAACCCATTTCGCAACATTGTGTAGACCACTCTGCAGTCGGTTGACGACAGGTCCGCAACCCCACAGGGTGCATCCAGAGGGACGATCATGGACAACCCGGCAGAACAATTGGCTTCGGCCCAGGCGCTATACCGGCAGGGCCGGTTCGAAGAGGCTGCGGCCAAATTGGAACAAGTGATCGCTGCCGTACCGCAGGCGTTCGAACCGCGCGCACTGCTTGGTGAACTGCTTCTGAAACTCGGCCGTCCGAGTGCCGCAATGGCCGCCTGGGAGGAGGCCATCGGACGCGATCCCCGACTTCAAGCGGTCTGCCGGGACGTCGATACGTTCGACAACGAAGACGAGCGCAATACCGTGGCGCTGGAGAACTGCCGCCACATCCTCACCCACTATCCCGCCTATGCGCCGGCGTATTACGGCATGGCGTGCGCATACCTGAATCTCGGCCGGGCGGTCGAAGCCTGCCGCGCCGCCGAACGGGCGCTGATGATCGATGCGACGGTCCCGACTTACTACCATCCGCTGGTCCACGCCGGAAACGCCAAGCAAAAGGCCCAGGCCATTGCGATGCTGGAAAAGCTGGCGCAACACGAGGACGCGCTCGACGCGCAGGACCGCTCCACCCTGCACTTCCTGCTGGCAAAAGCCGCAGACCGCAGCCGCCCCGCGGAAGCCTTCGCCCATCTCGAGATGGCCAATGCCGCCAAACGAAGCCTGATTGCCTATGACGAAGCGCGCGAACTCGGACAGATGCAGGCTGCCGCCGATGCCTTCACGCCCGAACTGCTCGCAACACGGCGCGGATCGGGATGCATCAGTTCGTTACCCGTGTTCGTTGTCGGCATGCCGCGATCCGGAACCTCTTTGGTCGAGCAAATTCTGGCCAGCCATCCGGAGGTGCACGGCGCCGGCGAAATCACGCCCCTGCCCGATCTCGTTGCGAACGGAGCGGCCGGAGCGGATTATCCGCGGGGTGTCGCCGCGGCGACCGCCGACGCACTGGCCAGCCTCGGCGAAGCCTATGTCCGCAAAGTAACGGCGATCGCACCGGCCGCCCATCGTATCGTCGACAAGTTCCCCTACAATTTCCTGCATGTCGGCCTCATTCATCTGGCCCTGCCGCAGGCGAAAATTATTCACATCCGCCGCGATCCGCTGGACACCTGCTTTTCGTGCTTTCAGCAATCCTTTGCCGGCGATGTCGGCTTTGCCTACGACCTCGGCGAACTCGGCCGCTACTACAAGGCCTACGATGCCTTGATGGCGCACTGGCGGTCAGTGCTGCCGGCCGGCGCGATGCTGGAAATCCAATACGAAGACCTAGTGAAAGACCTGCCGGCGTTGGCACGGCGCATGGTGGAATACTGCGGCCTCGAATGGGATGCGCGCTGCCTCGAATTTCACAAAACCGAGCGAGCCGTGGTGACCGCGAGCTTCAATCAGGTGCGCCAGCCTCTTTACCAAAGCTCCGTAGGGCGGGCCGAGGCATACCGTCCCTATCTCGCTGCGTTGCGCGATGCCCTCGCCTGACAAGGCATAAAAAAAGCCCCCCGGAGGAACCGGGGGGCTTCGCAGATATGTGAACCGGCGTCTTACCAGTTCGTACGCACGACCATCGCGTAGCTGCGGTCATGCGCGATCCAGTTCACGCGCGGATGGTAGTCGGCATAACCCTGGTCCGTATTGAACTTCGACCCGGTGATGTTGGTGACCTGAACGCCGACCTTGAAGTGATCCCAGAACGAGTAGAACACCGAACCGTCGAGCTGGCCGTAGTTCTCGACCCAAACCGGCGTACGCGGCGCATTCGAGTTCGCCGAGGACGACATATAGGTCGAACGCCAGTTCCAGGCCAAACGGGCATCGATGTTGTACTTCGCGTACATCAGAGCCAGGTTGTAGCTGTCGTTGGACATGCCTTCCATCGGCAGCGTGGCGTTACCGCTGGCGACCGCATCCGACGCGGTGATGTTGCCGGAGTTGTTGTGGCCGCCCCAGTTGTAGATCTTCGTGTAGTTGGCTTCGAAACCGAAGCCGCTCCAGAAGCCCGGCAGGAAATCGTAGAACTGGTGATAGTCGATTTCCCAACCGTCGATACCGCCCTTCGAACCGTTCACGTAACTCGTATCCGAGAAGGTGTAGGTCTGGCCCGAATACGGGTTGGTGACCGACGTCGGCGCGGTCCGGGTGTAGATGTAGTTGGTGATGCGCTTGCCGAACAACGACATTGTAACGCTGCCGCTCGGTGCGAAGTACCATTCCAAGCTGAAGTCGACGTTGGTCGAGTGCATCGGCTTCAGGTTCGGATTGCCTTCATACCCCGAAGGCGTGGTCTTGAAGCTGAACGCCTGAGACGATTGCGAATCGCCCCAGTTGAAGGACAGCGAGCCGTCGTTGCTCGTGTATGCGAATTCCGGACGCAGCATGGATTCCGAATAGGCCAACCGAGCCTGCAACTCGCTGGTGAGACTGGCGCGAAGGTTGAAGCTGGGAAGAGCCTCGGTGTAGCTGGTCTCGACCGGATCGGGCCGCAGCACGGCGTAGGCCGCATGCGCATAGTCGCCCCAGAAGGTCATGGCCGTGTTGTAGTCGGCGCACGAGGTGACGACCGTGGTCGGGTCGCCTGCCTTCATCTCCTTGCCCAACGCCAGGGCGCAGCCGTTGGAAACCTTGTAGCTGCCGACGTCAGGCGCCGACGGCATGACCAGTTTGCCGTTTTCGACGACATGCTTGGTATGGACGATGCGAACGCCGATGTTGCCGTCGATCGGAATATTCCAACCGAACAGATTTTCCTTGGCGAAGTCCAACTGGGCATAGCCGGCATAGGTGTCTTGCGTCTGCGGGCTGATCGTATTGCCCGTGACACTGCTGCCCACCGTCGTATTGGCATATGCCGCAATGCAGGTGATGCCCGTCTTGCAGCCTACGTCATACGTGTAGCTCTGGAAGCCCCAGCCGGGTTGCACCGGACGATAGAGGGTCGTCAGATCATACGTGTTCATCAGGGCCAGGCTTGCGCTCGGGACCCAGAGTTTCGGCACGTTCTGCCCGTAGATCAGCGGATAGGAATAGAGCTGGCCGTACTTGTTCAGAGTCTTGAACCCGTCGCTGATGGCGGCCGAGGTGATCGTTTCGCCGTTCGAGTTCACGAAGCTGGTCTTGCCGGGGAAGCTCTTCCAGGTGCCGCCGAGGGTGTAACCGCCGTCGATCCACCATCCGATCGGGTTGATCGAAGCCCAGTTGTAGCCCGTGGCGCGCGCCACGGACAACTTCTGCTGAGCGCGGAAGCCGACGTCAACGGCCTTGACGAAGCCCAACAGGCCGTCGCCGCTGAACCGGTAAGTCGCATCAATACGTTCGGCGTAGGAATGCGCCGAGTTGTATTCCATATGATCCATGTCGGCCAACCAGTAGTAGTTGGTCGGATCGGTGGTATCGGCCGTCTTGTCCCAGGAGATCTTCGGATTGTTCCTGTCGGTCAGGTCCATCGTCACCAAGGTGTTCGGCATATAGCCGGTGAACACCGAGTTGTTGAGGTACTGACGATTGCTGTCGACATACTGGAGGTCAACCGACACATCGAGGTTGTCGGTCGGCGTCCACTTCATGTTGGCGGCAAGTTCGCTGGTACGGTTATGACCGGTACCGGCGCGGGTATCGATGGTCGTGAGCTTGCCGGTGCCCTTGATCCACTGGCCGTTTTTGTAAGTCGAATTGGCGCCGTAGTCGCCCCACGCCTTGGAGTCCATCTGCACATAATGCTCCAGATCGGTGAAGTGGGCATATGTGTTCATACCGCTGACGCTGAATTCCAACTTCTCAGTCGGGCGCCACTGCAACACCACGGTGCCGGCGAGACGCTGCTGCCGGAAGTCCACCTGACGATAAGCGAAACCTTGCGGCTTCATCTTGTGGCCGGAATCGGCCAAGCAGGTGGTGTAGGCGTTATCAGTCGCAGTCGCCTGCGAGATCGTCCCTGCCGAATTGTAGCAGTCGAACGGGAACAGATTGATGCCGGTCGTACGGGTCAACTGGTCCTGCCAGTCGACCGACGCCAGAACGCCGAATTCGCCGAGGCGGGTGTTGAAACGGTCGCTGAACAGCGCATTCCCGGACGGCAGGGCGCGGTCCGACATTTCGCCGTACGTATAGTCGCCGGAGACCGCGATCTTGCGGCCATCGAAATCGAACGGCTTGTGGGTCTTAAGGTCAACCACGCCGCCGATACCGCCTTCGATCATGCTCGCGGTGGGGCTCTTGTAGACGTCAACGCCCGACAGCAGGTCGGCCGAAACGTCGGCAAAGCTCATAGTGCGGCCGTTGATGGCCGAGAATTCATCGCGGCCGTTGAAGGTCGTCTGTACCCATGACAAGCCGCGGATGAACACCGAGTTGCCGGTCGAGCCCATGCGGACCAGGTCGTTCGGCGAGTCGTTGCGCTGCAGGGTCACGCCCGGCACGCGCTGCAAGGCTTCGGCGACGTTGCGGTCCGGCAGTGCACCGATGTCGACGTTCGTGATCGAATCGACCACCTGATTTGCGTTCTGCTTGATCGACTGTGCCGACTGCAAGCTGGCGCGGATACCGGTGACCGTCACCGTTTCCATCTGTTCTTGTGCGAACGACGGAATCATAAACAGCCCGACGGCGGCACCGCCGAGCAGGACATTTTTCAACTGTAGAAAGTTTTTCACGAAGGCCCTCCCAGGTTCTTAGCGGCGTCTCGTGGGCTGACTTATCCGATTGAACGGATAATTCGTTTACCTACGAAACCCCTCCCAAAAGTGTCCGACGTCAAACCCCAGAACGATCGGTTCTCCGCTGCCCGTTTTAGTTGCAGATCGGCGACCGGCTTTTTTTGTCTGGGTTCCCCTCGAACACAAACGGATACATCACGAGCTACACAACAAAGGAGGCCCTTAGTTCCCGGCACCGCTACGTTGCCGAAAAACCAGGAAATCTCCCGTGATTGTTGCGTTACCATGGACAGCGCTTACCGACAAGCTAGGAGAGAGCCGTATCCGCCTTATTTCCGCCACCTGCGCTAAAACTGCCGCAGCAGCACAGCACGAGGCCAAAGTGCAGGCCGGGGCTGGGACCGCTAACAGCATGCCCGCAATAGTAGATGCTATTGGAACCATTGGATTTTTAGCCGGGCCCGTATTTTTGGCCACGCCATAGCGCCTCGGATCCCGCCTCGTCGGCTGGATGCGGGGGGCCTGTGCAATCGTAGCTAAATTGTGGCGGAAGCCGAACTAGAAAGCGGTTACCAAGTACCGCTCGCCGGCCTTCAGCGAGAGGGTACGGACCTCCCCTTCCCCGACGAGATTCAGCGCGCGCCCCTTTGTGTCGACGGCCTTGAAATGTCCCGCAAACGCACCACTGCGCACCTTCACAGCGCCGTCGCGCTGCGCGATCAAAGTGAAGTTCCGCACGCGGCCGTTGCGCCAGGTCATGTCGACGATGAGGCCGCCACGCGCGCGAAGCCCGCGCACCGCTCCGTTGCTCCACGCCTTTGGCAAGGCCGGAAGAATGTCGATTATCCCGCCATGGCTTTGCAGCAGCATCTCGGCGATGCCGGCAGTCGCGCCGAAATTGCCGTCGATCTGGAACGGCGGGCCGACATACTGATCCCACAAATTCGCCATCGCGTTCTCCTTGAGGAGTTGCGACAGCAGAAGATGGGCATGGTCGCCGTCATAGAGCCGCGCCCAGAAGTTCATCTTCCAGGCCTTGCTCCAGCCGGTCCCCGCTTCGCCGTGACTGGTCGTGGAGTCGCCGCGCGCCCGCAACGAAACCTTGGCCGCTTCCGCCAGCACCGGTGTGGTCAGCGGCGAAATCTGCATGCCGGGATGCAGCGCATAGAGATGGGAGGTGTGGCGATGCTCGTCCTTGGGATCGTCCCACTCCTCCTTCCATTCGCGCAGCTGGCCCCATTTGCCGACGGCCAGACCCGGATCGAGTTTCTTCAACGCCGCGTCGAGCTTTTCCGCGGTAGCGCCATCGCCCAGGATCCGGGCCGCCTCGGCGGTTTCCGAGAATAGTCCGTACACGATCTGTTGCGACATCGCCGCGCCGGCCGAGAACGGGCCGTGCTCGGGCGAATAGGACGGCGACACCACCAGCTTGCCGTCGCGCGGATCGGTGACCAGCGCCTCGAGCCAGACGTCGGCGGCGCCTTTCATCACCGGATAGGCGCGACGCTCCAGGAAGGCGCGATCGCGCGTGAAGCGGTAGTGGTCGTAATACTGCGAGGCGAGCCAGGCGCCCGCTTCCGGCTGCCAGAACGCCGTCGGCCACGCGATCACGCCGGTGTAGCCCCAGATATTGGTATTGAGGAACAGCGTCCAGCCTTTGGTGCCCATGATGCGCTCGGCGCTGGCGCGTCCGGGCTCCACCAGACCGTCGACGAAGGCATGGAACGGCTCCAGCGTTTCGGGAAGACCGGTGACGTCGGCGAGCCAGTAGTTCATCTGCAGATTGATGTTCACATGATAGTCGTCGTTCCATGGCGGCGTGGTCGACGCGTTCCACACGCCTTGCAGATTGGCCGGCAGCGATCCGGCGCGCGACGACGCAATCAGCAGATAGCGGCCGTATTGGAAGAACAGCGTCTCGAGCGCCCGATCGGCGGCGGCGTCCTTGCCGTAGCCTTTCACCAAAGCATCGGTCGGCAGGTTCGGCATCTTGCCGCCGAGATCGAGCGCGACGCGGCCCATCAACCGGCTGTGATCGGCAACATGCTCCTTCAGCAGCGCCGCATACGGCTTTTTCGCTGCCGCATCGAGCCGTGCCGCGATCCCTTCGTGCGGATCGGGGCCGCGGTAATCGGGATAATGATTGAGATAGTTGGTTCCCGCCGCGAGGATCACGACGGCACTGTCGGCGCCCTTCACCGTCACGCTGCCGTCGGCATTGTCGATGCGCGAACCGCCCGTTGCGATCACCTGCACGCCGGCTTCGTACTTCAGGCCATTATCATTAAGTGCGCCGCGTTCGCTGATCCGCCCGGCCGAGGCGGTACGGATCGCACTGCGGTTGGCCGGCGCGGTCAGTTTGGCCGTGAAGCCGATCTTGCCGGGTTGGGATGCCGTGAGCCGGATCACAATGACGTGTGCTGGATAGGACGCGAAGTACGCGCGGGAGTAGCGCACGCCGTTCACTTGGTAGCTGGTGCGCGCCACCGCCTGGCCGATATCGAGCGCGCGGCGATACGTGTCGGGCGTGCCGGAACGGTCGAACGTCAGCACGAGATCGCCGAACGTCTGGTAATCGCCATAGGCGACGGTCTGATGGCCGAGTTGCGCGGCAATGTCCTCGGGCTTCGCCTGCAAGTCCTTGGCGAGACGCGCTTGAACCTCGGCCAGCTTGGGTTTCAGCGATTGCGGCGGCAGACCGAAATCATAGCCGGGCGCACCGGGGCCGCCGGTCCATAATGTCTTTTCATTAAATTGAATGTCGTCGCTGACAACACCGCCGGAGATCACCGCGCCCATCGCGCCGTTGCCGATCGGCAAACCGTAATGCTCCCAATCCGCGGCAGGCTTGTCATACCAGAGCGATAGTGCCTCTCCCGCTCCGGCTGTTGCGCTGGTTGCAATAGCGGCGAGGATCAGAACAGCCACGGTGCGAAGTCGCATGCAAAAGCCCCACAAGCGCATTGCGTCGCGCGCAAACTTATATGATTTATTCCCGCCAAAGAAAGTGATCGCGCCCAGGAGAGGCAAAATGTTCGGATCGATGTTCGCGCGTTTCGGCGTCGCGGTTCTTGCCGTCTGCTTGAGCGTCATGCCCGCGCGCGCTGCGGACGATGCCGGCGCACATTATACATGGAAGAGCGTCAAGGTCGGCGGCGGCGGTTACATCCCCGGACTGATCTTCTCGCCGGTCGAAAAGGGACTGGCGTATCTGCGTTCAGATATGGGCGGCATCTATCGCTGGGATGACAAGGCCAAGGCCTGGCTCCCGCTGCAGGACGACAATCCCGAACCGAGCTATCGCGGCATCGAGAGCATCGCCCCCGATCCGGTCGACGGTTCCGTCGTCTATGCGGCGGTGGGCGTCTATCGCGGCGGTGCGGCGGCGATCCTGCGGTCGAACGATCGCGGCGATCACTGGGAGACGGTCCCGGTACCGTTCCGCATGGGCGGCAACGAAGAAGGCCGCGATCTCGGCGAACGTCTCGCCGTCGATCCCAACAACACGTCCGTTCTCTATTTCGGTTCGCGCTACGACGGACTGCAGCGTTCCGCCGACAAAGGTGCGACGTGGTCGAAGGTGGCGAGTTTCCCCCTGCCCGGCCTCGGCGTGCCCGGCGGCTATGCCCGCCCCTATGCCGGCCTGAGCTTCGTCGTGTTCGATCCGCAAAGCGGAACCAAAGGCGCCGGCAGCAAGACGATTTTCGTCGGCGTCGCCGATCCGGGCGAACATCATCTCTATCGCTCCGATGACGCCGGCAAGACCTGGGCGCCGGTTGCGAACGAACCGCCGGCCAGTCTTCTTCCGGGGCAGGCGCAGATCGACGCCAAAGGCAATTTGTACATCACCTATGCCAACAGCATGGGGCCGTGGGCGGTCAACGACGGCGCGGTCATGAAGCTCAACACCAAGACCGGCGTCTGGACCAACATCTCGCCCGACAAAGGCGGATTCATGGGCCTGTCGCTCGATCGCCAGCATGAAGGCACGCTGGTGGCGGCGACCATCGGCGGCAACAGCGGTCCCGACACCATCTATCGCTCGACCGATGGCGGTGCGCATTGGACCTCGCTGCGCGAGATTTCCAAGCGCGATGTCTCGTCGGTGCCGTTCCTCTATTGGGGCGAAAAGGAAGCCGAGTTCGGATGGTGGATCACCGGCCTCGCGATCGATCCGTTCGACTCCGGCCATATCGGCTACACCACCGGCGCGACCGTTTACGGCACGCACGAACTCACCAATGCCGATGCGAGCAAGCCGATCCTGTGGACGCCGTGGGTTGAGGGCGTCGAGCAGACGGCCGTCATCACGATGTCGAGCCCGGCGAAAGGCGCGCCGCTGATTTCCGGTTTCGGCGACATCGGCGGCTTCGTGCATTGGGATTTGTCGGTCTCGCCGCCGATCACCTCGAACCCGATGTTCACCAACACCAACACGATCGACTACGCCGAGAAGGCGCCGAACGTGATCGTGCGCAGCGGCACCCACTCCAAGCACAACCGGCCGGTCAGCTACACGCTCGCCTACTCGACCGACTCCGGCAAAACCTGGAACGGGCTCAAGGCGCCGCTGCCGGCGGGCTACATCGAAATCCCGCAGGACAAGATCGGCTACAATTACGGCGATCCCTATATCGACGCGAACATCGTGGTCTCGGCGGACGGCAAGACGTTCGTGGTGATGACGCCCGAGCCGGTGGTGACGGCCGACCGCGGCAAGACCTGGACCAAAACCGACGGCCTGCCCGCGCACCACGGCTGGATCGTCGCCGATCGCGCCGACGCAGCCCGCTTCTACGCACTCGATTACGCCACCGCGACGCTCTACGTCTCGACCGACGGCGCCCGCACCTTCAAGGCGCAGCCCACGGCCGGACTGCCCGCCAATGTCGCCGCGCGCGAGCCGAACGGACGCGAAGCCGTCAATCCGCTGGTGGCTTCACCCGACAAGAAGGGCGAACTGTGGTTCATCGGCACCGACGGGCTTTATCGCTCGACCGACGGCGGCAAGCATTTCGTCGCCACGGCCGGCGGGCTCGTCGCCTACCACATGGACTTCGGCAAAGCGGCGCCACACGCGAAAGGCGCAACCGTCTTCGCTCTCGGCAGCTTGAACGGCACCGTCGCGATCTATCGCTCGCTCGACCAAGGCGCCTCGTGGCAACGCGTCAACGACAGCGCACACGAATACAATCGCGCCTTCCGCCGTGTGGCGGCCGACAAGAACGTGTTCGGGCGGGTCTATGTCGCCACCGACGGGCGCGGGATCGTTTACGGCGAGCCGGCCAAATAGGCAGGACACTGCCGTGCCTGCGTTCCGGGCAAAAAAAGACGAGGCGTTTTTAGGCGCCTCGTCAGTTTGGTTAGTGTGCTCGAAGGAGACGTCCAATCATCGCTTAGAGTGGGCACCAACCAGTCGCTTACAGCCGGCCTAGAGCGCCAGCCAGAATTAGGCCATATTTCCGATCATTTGTATGATAAGTCGACGAACAATTTGCAATCGTTCTCCGACTTACCTCATCTGCCGGGCATGCGATTTTCCGTCGCTTCCGGTCGAAGCCGGCAGCATGAGACCGGGTCTGGTAATTCTGTGAATTCATATCCTTGGCTCCGATTTCGGATCCGGTTCGTCGCCCCCAATCTAGCGCCTGCATCCAAACGCCGCACCTTAAAAACACGTGACCTGCGCCTGAGGGTCGCCGAACGCAGTGTTTCCGCCCGCCCGCATTGGTCATATAAATTCCACAAATCAACCACCGCATGGTTTGACGGGGACACCGCTCATGAGACTGGCATTGTTCACCACGGCGTTTGCCGCGGCTCTATTCCTCATCCCCGCTACGGCAGCTCCGGCAAATTCGCCCGAGGTCCGCACCATCGCCAACGGCGCCGCCCTCGATCGCGGTGGCATGCACGTCAAGTTGGAATTCACCGCGCCGGGTACCGTGCGCGTGATGAAGTGGACCGATGGCGGCAGCGACAAGAAGCGGAGCCTGTCCGTGGTGCAGTCCGCGTCGGCAAAGCTGGCGATTAAAACGGCTCAAACCGAAAGCGCTGTCACGCTCGATAGCGGTACGCTGAAGGTCGTGCTCAACACGGCCGACGGAACGATCCGCTTCGTCGCGCCGGACGGACACACGCTGCTTCAGGAGCAAGGCCCCGCCCAGTTCTCCCCCACCGGCCTCAAGCAGGAACCGAAAGCGTTCTCGATCCGGCAGGATTTCAAGCTCGCCGCCGGCGAAGGCATCTACGGCTTCGGCCAGAGCCAGGACGGCGTGTTCAACTGGCGCGACCATAGCGCGAAGATCGTGCAGGCCAACACCGCAGCGGTGACGCCGGTGCTGGTGTCGACCAACGGCTACGGCATCTTCTGGGACAATTATTCGAAGACGCTGTGGAACGACGACGCCAAGGGCGCCTCGCTGTGGTCGGAAGTGGCCGACAATGTCGACTACTACTTCTTCGCCGGCCCGACCATCGACGACGCCATCGTCCGTTATCGCCAACTCACCGGCGCCGCGCCGATGTACGGCAAGTGGGCCTACGGCTACTGGCAGTCGAAGGAGCACTATCACACCCAGAAGGAACTGCTCGACGTCGCCCGCAAGTATCGCGACCTCCAGATTCCGATCGACGGCATCATCCAGGACTGGAACTATTGGGACGGCCTGCAGAATTGGGGTTCGACGGTGTGGGACGCGACGCGCTATCCCGATCCCAAGGCGATGTACGACGAACTGCACAGCCTCAACTTCCACGCCATGACGGTGATCTGGGAAGCGCTCGGCCCGGCGTCGGACATCCATAAGGAAATGGACAAGCGCGGCTGGCTCTATTCGCCGGTCGGCTGGGCGGGCTTCAAGTACTACGACGCCTACAATCCGGCCGCCAACGACCTGTTCTGGGAGTATGTCCGCAAGAACATCTTCTCCAAGGGCAACGACGCCTGGTGGATGGACTCGACCGAACCGGACATCGTCAACGCGCTGACCAAAGACGCCCACGAATACGAAATGAAGAAGGTCGAGGACAACGCGATCGGTTCGTTCGCGCGCTATCTCAACCCCTATTCGCTGGTGGTGACCGAGAGCGTCTACAAGAACCAGCGCAAGGATACCGACAAGAAGCGCGTCTTCATCCTGACCCGCTCCACCTTCGCCGGACAGCAGCGCGCCGCCGCAGCAACGTGGTCGGGCGATATCGGCGCCGATTGGGGCGTCTATGCCGCGCAGATTCCGGCCGGCATCAATCATTCCATGTCGGGCATTCCCTACTGGACGTTCGACATCGGCGCCTTCTCGCTCGGCTGCCAGGGCGGCGTGTTCGCCAACGGCGGCAAGGATCCGGCCTATCAGGAACTCTATACGCGCATGTTCCAGTTCGGCACCTTCGCGCCGATCTTCCGCAGCCACGGTTCGGAAACGCCGCGCGAGATCTGGGAATTCGGCGAGCACACGCCGACGCTGATCAAGTTCGACACGCTGCGCTACCGGCTGATGCCCTATATCTATTCGCAGGCCTGGCAGGTGACGCACAACGGCGCCTCGATCATGCGCGGCCTACCGATGGACTTCCCGAACGATCCGGCGGCCCGCGATGTCGGCGATCAGTTCCTGTTCGGGCCATCGCTGATGGCCGCCCCGGTAACGACGCCGATGTATCACCGCCCGCCGGAAGCAAGCGTGCTGGCGACCGGTCCGAGCCTCTTCCACACGCCGGACGGCAAGAAGGAAGGCCTCAAGGCGACCTATTTCTGCGACGAGAAATGGGAAAAGGTCTGCCACGAAGCCGTCGAACCGGCCGTCGATCTCTACTGGTACACGGGCTGGCCGGAATTCATCAAAGGTCCGAAATTCTCGATGCGCTGGGAAGGCAAGCTGACGGTTCCGGTCTCCGGCACCTATCGCTTCGATCTCAAGAGCTTCGGCCCGAAGAAGATCTATCTCGACGGCAAGGAAGTCGCCCACAACTACGACTCCATGGGGTCGTGGACGATTCCGCTGCAGCTCGAAGCCGGCAAAACCTACGACTTCAAGTTCGAGACCAACAACGCCGTGCTCGGCGCCTTCCGCGCTCAGGTCTATTGGAAGACGCCCGCAGCGCATGCCCGCGATGCCGCGCCGCTGACGGTGAAGGACAAGACCCGCGAGGTCTATCTGCCGTCGGGAACTGGCTGGTTCGATTTCTGGACCGGCAAGGCGATGAACGGCGGACAGAAGGTTTCTGCCGCGGCCGACATCACCACCATGCCGCTGATGGTCCGCGCCGGATCGATCGTGCCGATGGGTCCGGTGGTGCAGTACGCCACCCAGAAGCCGGCCGACACCATCGAACTGCGCGTCTATCCCGGCGCCAACGGCAACTTCGTGCTCTATGAAGACGAGAACGACACCTATGCCTATGAAAAAGGCATCTATGCCACCATCGCCTTCCATTGGAACGACGCCAAGCGCACGCTGACCATCGATCCGCGCAAGGGCAAGTTTCCGGGAATGCTTGCGAAACGTACGTTCAAGATCGTGATCGTCGGCGACGGTCATGGCGCAGGCATCGACGATACGGCAAGGCCGGACAAAACCGTGATTTATGACGGTCGCAAAACAGTCGTGGCGCTGACGCGCTGATATTTGTAAGCATCACCAGCCTTGTGTGGGCCGGGTGTCTGTTGATAAGCAGGCACCCGGCACCAGCAAGGGACACCGTGTGACCGCAACAGAGTTCGACCGCGCCCGATCCAATGCACCCGTTGGGGCGGTGCGATTCCGCAGCGTTGCGATTTTTTCCGTCTGGGTCCTCGCGATCGTTCCGTTCTTCCTGGGCACTCTGCCGCCGGTGATGGATGTCCCCAATCACCTGACGCGCATCTGGCTGCTCGCCGAAGGGCTCAACCACGCGCCGCTGTCGGCGATGTACGAAGCGCGCTGGAGCCAGGCCGCCACCAACATCTTCGTCGACCTGATCGGCACCTCACTGGCGCGCGCTATCGGTATCGATGCGGTCGGCAAAGTGCTGCTGGTGGCGATGTTCCTGCTGCCGCCGCTCGCGGCGCTCCGGCTCAACAAGAAACTGTTCCGACGCACGGGATGGTGGGCGCTGGCCGGCGTGATGCTGGTGTGGAGCACGACCGCCGTGACCGGCCTGATCTCCTACCAGATCGGCCTCGCCGCCGCGCTCGCCGCCGCGGCACTGGTGCATCCGATCGAGCGGGCGTCGGCGAAGCAGCTTCTCGCGATCTTTGTGTGCACGGCGGTGCTGCTGTTCGTCCATCCTTTCGGCGCGCTGTTCTTCATGCTGCTCAACATCGCCCTGATCTTCGGGCCGCGATGGACGAACCTTTTGAACGGCAAGATCGGGCGCATTGCGGCGGTAGCGGCCGTATCGATCGTTCCCGTCATTCTGTTGATGCTGCTGGCACCGCACCCGCCGGGCGCCAACAAGACGCACGAAGCCTTCGTCTATTGGCAGCCGCTGAGCACCACGTTTTCGCCCACCACCGTCGGCCTCGTACTGCTGTCGCCGATCCTGAGCTACAAGGCCTCGCTTGACGTGCTGCTGGTGCTGCCGGTGCTCGGCCTCCTCGGATGGCTGGCATACAAGCGGCAGATAAAGGTCCATGCGGGACTTCTGCTGGTCGCAGCCGTGCTGGAATTCATCTCACCGATCTTGCCGATGAATATCGGCGACGGCGGCGCGCTCGTCATCCGCTTTCCCGAAATGGCGGCGCTGATGGCACTGGCGGGATTGAGCCCGGCCTTCAACACCCAGCGGCAGCGTGCCGTGTTTGCCGGCGTCCTGGCGCTCGCCGCCGTCGTCCGTATCGGCACAATCGGCTGGATCTGGCAAATGCGGGCGGCCGATGTCGAGCAATTGAAGACGGCCACCCGTGCACTGCCGCCCGGCGCCTCCGTGATTGTGCTGCAACAGCACTGGGACGAAATCACGGGCGCTCCGCTAGGCCGTCTGGTGGCGGGATTTCCCAGCGGACGCTGCGCCTCCGAGCGTCATTACGGCTCGCTGGTGGTGATGTGGCGGCAGGTGTTCATCCCGAGCCTCTTCACGGTCCCTGGTCAGCAACCGCTGGCGGTGAAGCCGCCCTATCTGGCAAAATCCGTCTATTCTTCGGGCATCCCGTTCACCGACGACATGAACATGCCCATTCCCCAGCGCCTGGATCCCTATCTCAAGCATTGGCACCGGGATTTCGATTACGTGCTGCTCCTCAATGCCGATCTCGGCAATGCGTCCCTGCCCGGCACGCGCGTCGTCGCCGACGAGGGTTTCGCGCGGCTCTACCAGGTCGTGCGCTGAACCCCTTGCGCTGCGCCGCCGGCCGGTCCACCATAACTCTTTATGGAAACGTTTCCATGATTTAGGGTTGGCGGCGGATTCGGCAGGGGGCTCGCATGTGGACGCGGCGCGGATTTCTCATCGCGACAGGCACAAGCCTGGCAACCTCCGGCGCATATGCCGACGGCGCGCACACGGTCCGCGTCCTTCTGAGCCGCCTGATCGGATCGCGCGCGGATGCATTCGACTTCCGATTGGAGCCGGGAAGCGGCCAGCCCTACTTCGCCGTTACGACCGATGGCGACACCATCCGCATCACCGCCGATAGCCCGGTGGGGCTTGCGCGCGGCGCTTACGCCTATCTCGGCCACATCGGCGCGGCGCAGATGAACTGGGAAGGCACGCGCGTTGCCCTGCCCGCCCGCCTGCCGCCCGCGAGCATTCCCCGGTCGCCGACGCCGTTCCGCCATCGCGCCTATCTCAATCCGTGCGCCTTCGGCTACACGACGCCGTTCTGGGACTGGGCGCGGTGGGAACGCGAACTCGACTGGATGGCGCTGCACGGCATCGACATGCCGCTGGCCATGGACGGCCAGGAATTCGTCTGGCGCGCGCTGTGGCAAGAGGCAGGCCTCAGCGAGGCGGAACTCGACGCCTATTTCTGCGGCCCTGCGTTCCTGCCGTGGCAGCGGATGGGCAACATCGAAGGCCACGGCGGCCCGCTACCGCAACGCTGGATCGCCCGCTCGCGCGACATTCAATTGAAGTTCATGGCGCGCTGCCGCGACCTCGCCATGACGCCGATCCTGCCCGCGTTCGCCGGTTACGTGCCCAAGGCGTTCGCGGTGAAACATCTCGGCGCCCGCATCCATCGGATGGAGCCCTGGGGCGGCTTCCATGAAACCTATTGGCTGGAACCGACCGATCCGCTGTTCGCGCAATTGCAGCGGCGCTTCCTTGATCTGTATACGGCCGAATACGGCGACGGCACCTATTATCTCGCCGACGCGTTCAACGAAATGAAGCCGCCGGTGGGCTCCGACCGCTTCGCCGATCTGGCGCGCTACGGCAAAGCCCTGTTCGACTCCCTGCATGCGGTGAAGCCGAAAGCCGTGCAGGTGATGCAGGGCTGGCTGTTCGGCATCGATCCCGAATTCTGGACGCCGGACAGCGTCAAGGCGTTCCTGCGCGACGTGCCCGACGACAAACTGATGGTGCTCGATATCGCCAACGACACCTATCCTGGCGTGTGGGAGAAACAGAAAGCATTCGGCGGCAAAAGCTGGGTGTTCGGCTACATCCACGATTTCGGCGGCAACAACCCGCTGTTCGGCGACCTGCCGCTGGTCGAGAAAGACCTTTCGACCGTACCTGCGCGCGCCGGCAAAGGACGGCTGGAAGGCTTCGGCGTTTTCCCCGAAGGCCTGAACACCAACTCGGTCGTCTATGACTTCATGTTCGACCGCGCTTGGCCATCCGCGGACGCGCCTCGCGACATCAATGGCTGGCTCGCGGAATATCTGCGCGCCCGCTATGGCAAGACCGATGCACACCTGCTGGCGGCGTGGTCCGATCTGGTGCAGGCCGTCTATCGCGTACCGAACTGGCGCAGCGGCTGGTGGAAAGGCGCGTTCGGCTGTTACCTTTTCACCAAACGTCCCGATCCGGCGCTTGCGGATTTCGGCACGGAACTCGGCGATCATGCTTTGCTCGCCCGCGCGGTGAAGGCGCTTGCCGCGCTGTCGCCCGCTTACGGCAGCGAGCCGCTGTTCCGCTACGATCTCGTCGCCGCCGCCAGCCATCTCGCACTCATCAAGGCCGACGGGATGTTGCTGCAAGCGATCAAGACCGATGACGCCCGCGCGTGGCAGGAATTCGAGCGCATCCTCAACACCGTCGACGCCCTCCTCGGCGCCCAGCCGTTCGGCTTGCCGCAATGGCTGGAGGAAGCCCGCGCCTGCGGCACCACACCGGCGGAACAGGCCTATTACATTGAGAACGCCAAGCTGCAGGTCACGCTGTGGGGCGGCGATGCGGTGCTGAAGGATTACGCCTCCAAGGCGTGGCACGGGCTGATCCGGCATTTCTATCTGCCGCGTTGGCGGGCATTCCGGGCGGCCCGCGGCAAAGAATTCGACGCCAAGCGCTTCACGGCGGACCTGATCGCGTGGGAGAATGCCTGGGTGCGCGACGGCAAGGTCTATGTCCGCGAAGTACCCGCCCGCCCGCTCGACGACGTCAACCGGCTTTTGGGAATGCTATGACCTCCGATAAACCCCGCTACGCCGCTCTCGATGTATTCCGTGGGCTGACGATCTTCCTGATGATCCTGGTCAACACGCCAGGGCCGGGCGCCCATCCGTGGCCGTTCCTCGTCCATGCCGACTGGTTCGGCTTCACCGGCGCCGATTTCGTGTTTCCGTCTTTCTTGTTCGCGATGGGCAGCGCGCTGGTATTCGTGCTCGCCCGCCCGATGAGCCACGGCGAATTCCTCGCCCGCAGCTTCAAGCGCGCCGGACTTCTCTTCCTGATCGGCTTCCTGATGTTCTGGTATCCGTTCGTGAAGGTGACGCCGGACAACCATTTCGCGCTGTTCCCGTTCGCCGACACGCGCTTTCTCGGTGTGTTGCAACGGCTGGCAGTGTGCTACGCCCTGGCCGCGGTGGCGGTGCGGTTCCTGAAGCCGAAGCAGATCGTGGTGCTGTGCATCGGCATCCTGGTGCTTTATTGGGCGCTGATGGTGTTCTGCGCCGCGCCGGGCATGGCGTTCGACAAAGTGAACAATTTCGGTTCGGTGGTGGATCGCTTGCTGATCCCGCAGAGCCATCTCTACCGCTGGGACGACGGCTTCGAGCCCGAAGGCCTGCTCGGCAATCTGCCCGCAACGGTGAACGTGCTCGCCGGATATCTCGCCTGCCGCTACATCGTCTCGGCGCCCGCTACGATCGGACGGGTGCAGGTGGTGGCGTTCGGCGGCGTCGCGCTCGCCATCACCGGCTTGTTCGTCAGCGCCTTCGTCCCGCTGTCGAAGAAGCTCTGGACCGACAGCTTCGTGCTGGTGACGGTGGGTCTCGATCTCGTGCTGCTGGCGCTTCTGGTGGCGGTTCTCGACGTGATGCGCCTGCCCGTCCGCACCGGCTTTTTCGAAATCCTCGGCAAGAACCCGCTGGCGGTTTATTTGCTCTCCGAGATGCTGATGCTGACGCAGGCGCTCGCCAAGCCGTTCACCGGTGTCGAACCCTATCGCTGGATTGGCGTGGAGGTGTTCCAGCGGCTGGCGCCCGGTCCGGCCGGCTCGTTCCTTTGCGCCCTTGTCTACACGCTGGCATGCTGGCTGTTCGGCTACCTCTTGTACCGCAAGCGCGTGTTCGTGCGGCTGTAGTGCGCTTTACTTGAAATCGACCGCCACTTTGTCGATCGCGCCTTCGAACGCGAACGGCGCCCGATACGCAAATGAACATTTTGGTCCAGGGGCCGCTAGCGCCCCCGTTTCAGGGAACAATGGCGTCCTGCGCAAACATGGATGCCATTTCAGCGACCAACCATTGCTAATATCCGATCGGTCTCCATATTAGCGTCAGAGGGGCTGGCCCAACGACGGAGACCGGCATGGACAGCAACTTTTCTGCCGACAATCCCCCGCCATCGGACACGCCTTTGGCCCGGCAGCGCTATTACGCACGAAAAGCTGCAGCAGCGCACGACGCGCATCGCTTCTGGCCTATGATGTGGTTCGAGCTTGCCCGCGACTACAACGCCGCCGTCGCGAACGTAGCGGCATTTGTACGTTGGATTGACGATCGTCCTCCGGAGAAGGGCAAACACGGCGAAGTGCGGCGGCCGTCCAAGAACGATCCCCCGTAAACGATCACCAGGCCGGCGTCACCCCGGCTGTCGGCCGGAACTGCTGCGCGTGTTCGCCGGACCGAAACCGGCGAGATTGAAGGCCGTGTTGACCAGGGCCAGATGCGTCAGCGCTTGCGGGAAATTGCCCAGCATCGTCGCCGACGAAACGTCGTATTCCTCGGCGAACAAGCCGAGATCGTTGCCGGCCTTCAGATACTTTTCGAACAATTCCTCGGCCTCGTCGTTGCGCCCCTGCAGGCTCAGGCAATCGGCATACCAGAAGCAGCACGGCAGGAACGCACCTTCCTCCTCCCGGATGCCGTCGTCGCTCTCGGAGTTGTCGTAACGGTAGACGAAGCCATCCCGCATGAGATGTTTGCTGATGCCGTCCAGCGTGCCGGTAATGCGCGGATCGTGGATCGGCAGGAAACCCGTGATCGGGATCAGCAGCGTTGCGGCGTCGAACGTCTCGGAACCATAGGATCGGGTGAAGGCGTTGAGACGCTCGCTGAAGCCTTTCTTGCAGACTTCGTCGTGGACCTCGGTCCGCAGCGCCCGCCAGGTATCGACGGGGCCGTCGAACTTGAAGCGCTCGGCGGATTTCACCGCCCGGTCGAACGCCACCCAGGCCTGCGCACGCGACTGGGTGAAAAACTCGGGATCGCTGCGCTGTTCCCAGAATCCGGCGTCCGGTTTGCGCCATGCCGTTTCGAGGCGCGCCATCATCTGCCCTAACTTGGTCCAGGAACTCTCGATTTCACTGCCGGCGAGAGAATGCCACTGATAGATCGTGTCGAGCACTTCGCCGTAGATATCGAGCTGGAACTGGCGGCACGCGGCATTGCCAAACCGTACCGGCCGCGCTCCGCCGAAACCCGGAAGCCACTCCGCCTCGTATTCGGGAAGATCGGGATTGCCCAGCAGTCCATAGACCGGCTGCGCCGCCGCCTGTTCGGGTTTGATGGCGTCGAGCATCCAGTGCACCCAAGCCCCCGCCTCATCGCGATAGCCCGCATGCAGCAAAGCCAGAACGGTCATGGTGGAGTCGCGCAGCCAGCAGAAGCGGTAATCCCAGTTGCGCGAACCGCCGAGTTTTTCCGGCAGCGAAGTGGTGGGCGCGGCGACCATTCCGCCGGTCGGCTGATGAATGAGAGCCTTGAGGGTAATCAGCGAGCGGATGACCGTATCGCGCCACCGGCCCTGATACCCGCATTGCCCGGCCCAATCGCGCCAGTAGGCCTCGCACTGCTGCAGCGTCCGGTCCAATTCGGCGGAGTCTTTGACGGGACGCCGGCCCAGTTCGAACGTAATCCGATCGCCGGCCGACAGTTCAATACGCGCGTCGGGCCCAAGATACTCTTCGCGCGAACACCACAGACGCACCTCGTCGACCCCGGCGCGGGCAATCGCCTGTCCCTGCTCGCGCGACCATTGCGGCGCACGCTTGCCGTTGCCGAATACGGGATTGAAGCAATGCCGGACGGCCATGTGCCCGTCTTCGCAAACCAGCATCCGGATGAGTGCACCGTCCGCCGCGCCGACCGGCATGAAATCCACCAAACGCGCCCGGCCGAGTTCGGTGGTGAATTGCGTTTCCAGAACCAGCGTTTCGTGACGGTATTTGCGCGTGCTCTTGAATGGCTCGGCCGGGGTGATGGTCCAATGACCGTGCCGCTCGTCGCCCAACAGAGCGGCAAAACAGGCATCGGAATCGAAACGCGGCCAGCACAGCCATTCGATGGCACCGCAGCGGTGCACCAGGGCCGCCGTCCGCCCGTTACCGATCAGGGCGAAATCCGAGATATCTGGTTTTTGTGTCACTCAACTTCGAACGCCCAATAGCCGTGCCGAGTTCCGGTCCCTGCCTGGACCGGCGGCCCATTGCCTGCCCATAAATGCGGCACTGCGAACTCGCTGCACATGCCACCTTTCCTTCCTCGACCGGTTCCGCGAAAATGGCCTGTCCCGGCCGTTGCGAGAGTCATGCCCCGCTGCGGAAGGATATGTGCGCACCCGAGTAATACGAGGAATTTCAAAGAGTTACCTGAATGCTTCTCCTGATCGATAACTACGACAGCTTCACCTACAACCTGTTTCACTACCTCGGCCAGCTCGGGGCGGAGGTGAAGGTGGTGCGCAACGACGAGATTTCCACCGCCGAAGCCCTCGGAATGAAGCCGGAGGCCATCGTGCTGTCGCCCGGTCCCTGCACGCCCAACGAGGCCGGGATCTGCTGCGACGTGATCGAAAAAGCGAACGGCTCGGTGCCGATTTTCGGCGTCTGCCTCGGCCACCAGTCGATCGGACAGGTCTATGGCGGCAAGATCGTGCGCGCACCGGAGCCGATGCACGGCAAACTGTCGAAGATCCACCACACCGGAAAGAGCGTCTTCCGCGGGCTCAACAACGACTTCACCGCGACGCGCTACCACTCGCTGACCATCGCGCCGGAATCGATGCCGGATTGCCTCGAAGTCACGGCGGTCGCCGAAGACGGCGTCATCATGGGCGTGATGCACAAGACCCATCCGGTGCACGGCGTCCAGTTCCATCCCGAGAGCATCGCCTCCGAGAACGGCCACGCGCTGCTGCAGAACTTCCTGCGCATGGCGCATCAATACGAAAAGGTCGGCTGAAATGAGCCACCTTGATTTCTCCGTTCTCCTGAAACGCGTCGCTGCGGGCAAAACGCTCGATGCCGAAGCCTCGGCTGCCGCCTTCACCGCCATCATGGCCGGTCAGGTCGGCGAAGCGCAGATGGCAGGCCTGCTCACCGCCATGGCCGTCCGCGGCGCCACCATCGACGAGATCACCGGCGCCGTGACCGCGATGCGAACCGCGATGAAGCGCATGACGGCCCCCGCCAACGCCATCGATCTGGTCGGCACCGGCGGCGACGGCCATTCGACGCTCAACATCTCGAGTGCGGCCTGTTTCGTCACCGCGGCGTGCGGGGTTCCGGTCGCCAAGCACGGCAACCGCAACATGTCGTCCAAGACCGGCGCGGCCGACGTGCTGGAAGCGCTCGGCGTCAAAGTCGACGTGCCGCCCGAAGTCGCGGAACGTTGCGTCGCCGAAACGGGCGTCTGTTTCCTGTTCGCCCAGGGCTATCACCCGGCGATGAAGAACGTGACGCCGGTTCGCCGCGCGCTCGGTTTTCGTACCATCTTCAATCTGATCGGCCCCTTGTCGAACCCGGCCGGCGTCAAGCGGCAACTGCTCGGCGTCTACGCGCTGGATCTGATGGAGCCGGTCGCGCATGTGTTGGCCGCCCATGGTGCCGAAAAGGCCTGGGTGGTGCACGGCCACGACGGTCTCGACGAGATGTCGATTTCCGGCCCGACCCATGTCGCGGTGCTGGAGAACGGCCAGGTCACCACCATGACGGTGACGCCGGACGACGCCGGCCTGCCCCATTATCCGCTGCTCGCGGTGAAGGGCGGCGAAGCGCCGGAGAACGCGGCGGCCCTCGCCCGCCTGCTCGACGGCGAGCAAGGCGCTTATCGCGATATCGTTCTTCTCAACTCCGCCGCAGCGCTGATCGTTGCCGACAAGGCGCAGAGCTTGCGCGAAGGCGTCGACATCGCCGCCAAGGCCATCGACAGCGGCGCGGCCAAAGCGGTGCTGCAGAAACTCATCGCGGTTTCGAACGGGGTCACCCCGTGAACATCCTCGACAAGATCGCGGCCTACAAGCGCGAGGAAGTGGCGCGCGCCAAGGAAACGATTTCGCCGGTGGAGATCGTCACCTGCGCCCGCGCCGCCGATCCGGTACGCGGGTTCAAGAATGCGCTGCTCAAGGCGCGGCTCGACCGACGTTTCGGCTTGATCGCCGAGATCAAGAAGGCGAGCCCGTCGAAGGGCCTGATCCGGGCCGATTTCGATCCGCCCAAGCTGGCGCGGGCCTATGCACAGGGCGGCGCTACCTGCCTGTCGGTCCTGACCGATACGCCGTCGTTCCAGGGTGCGCCCGAGTTCCTCGTCGCCGCGCGCGACGCCGTCGACCTGCCCGTCCTGCGCAAGGACTTCCTGGTCGAGCCTTATCAGGTCGCCGAAGCCCGCGCCTGGGGCGCCGACGCCATTCTCATCATCATGGCAATGGTCGATGACGATACCGCGAACGCCCTCCACCGCGCCGCGCACGATTTCGGCATGGATGCGCTGGTCGAGGTCCACAACGAGGCGGAACTTTCGCGCGCCTTGGATATCGGGGCCGAAATGATCGGCATCAACAATCGCGACCTCAAGACCTTCGTCACCGATGTCGGCGTCACCTTGGCGCTGGCGCCACGCGTTCCGGCCGACAGGCTGGTGGTGGCGGAAAGCGGGCTGGCCACACGGGCCGATCTCGACCGTCTGGCCGAGGCCGGGGTCACCACCGTCCTGATCGGCGAGACCCTGATGCGCCAGGACGACGTCGCCGCGGCCGCTGCCGCCCTGGTGGGGAGCCCATTTCGCAACTGACGCGCCTTCCCGTTATGGCAGCAGTCTCATCACCGAGGCAGATCGAGGGAGAAACATGCGCATCATCGAATGGCTCATCCTTTCCGCTCTCATTTTTCCGGCCGCTGCGGCACCTCGGGGCGGCCTGGACGATTGCACCACTGCAGCTTCGACCGCCGTGGCCTGCCGGTTGCCGGCGCCAGACGCGGCGGACGTGCATCATCGTCTTTCGGCGCAAAATACCGCGTGGTGGCGCGATGGTGATCGCTTCTTCATTGTAACCCGCGCGAAGGCCGCCAAGGTCAGCATCTGCTGCACGTTCCAGGCGCCCATGGATCGCATCCCGGGCACGGATGACTGGACCTTTGCGATCAAAAGTCCGCATCTCGATGACGCCATAATCGATATCCTCGTCCGTCCGGACGAGACGTGGCCGTCCAGCGCGCCTGCGATCTGGCATGGTCCGAAAGCGCCTGCGGCACCGAAACAAGGCTTCATTCCGCCGGACCGGCTCAAGACCATCGAAATCGACAGTCCCAATCTCGGCGAAAAGCGAAAGATCGCGATTTACCTGCCGCCGGGCTTTAATGCGGCCAAGCGTTATCCGGTGATCTACATGGCCGACGGCCAGGATACCGGCGCGCGGGCCGGCATCGCGGAGGCGCTTATCGCTGCCGGAAAGCTGCCACCCTTGGCGCTGGTGGGTCTTTATGCCGGCGAAGGTCGGCCTCTGTCCGACAACCAAGCCGATCGCCGTAATCTCGACTACCTGCTGGACCTCGTCCCTGGCGACGCCTTCTTCCGCAAACATGAGGCATTTCTTCTGAACGAGGTGATGCCGCTGGCGGAGAAGGACTTCGGCGCGTCCTCCGATCCCGCGGATCGCCTGCTCGTGGGACAGTCGAGCGGAGCGACGTGGGCGGTGGATACGGCATTGCGGCACCCGCAGTCGTTCGGGCGTGCGGCCGGGCTCTCCATCTGCTGGCGCCGGGTCCATGATTGGGGGGCGGAGAAAGCGAAATTGTTCCTCGGCGGCGGTCTATTCGAAAGCTGCGGCGAGACGACCGCGCAAGCCGCGGCCGGGGCCAAAGCCGCGGGAGAAACCGTCAGGTTCATTTCATATGCGTCGGGCCACTCTCGAGCCATGTGGGACGTCCTGTTTGCCGACGCCCTCGTGTGGGCCTGGGGCGTGAATTAGCCCCCTCGCCTCGACCGCAGAACTTTCCTAGACTTGTCCCATGGCCAATCTCACCCATCTCGACGAAACCGGGGCTGCTCGCATGGTGGACGTTTCGGGCAAGGATACGACGGAGCGTGAAGCGATCGCCGAAGCGCTGATCGTTCTCAGCCAAGAAGCCTACGACGCCGTCACGGCGGGCGAAGCGCCCAAAGGCGACGTTCTGGCGGCGGCGCGCATTGCCGGCATCATGGCGGCGAAGAAGACGCCCGAGCTGATCCCGCTCTGCCACAGCCTCGCGCTCAGCAAGGCCGAGGTCGCATTCGAGAATGTTGCCGAAAGGAATGCCATCCGCATCACCGCGACCGTCAAGACCACGGGACGCACGGGCGTCGAGATGGAAGCGCTGACCGCCGCCTCGATCGCCGCCCTCACCGTCTACGACATGACCAAAGCCATCGACAAAGCGGCGGTGATCGAAAGCGTGCGGCTGGTGTCCAAGTCCGGCGGCAAGAGCGGACCGTTTATCGCCCCGCCGTACCGCTCGGCACGCAAGACGGCCGTAGCGCCGAACCGCCGTCCCACCACCTTGGTGGGCGAAGTCGCCGCCCCGGCCGTGACGCCTTCGGCCGATGCCCAGATCGCCACCAAGACCGCGGCGTTCCGGAATTTCATGACCACGCATCATCTGCGCGCCACCGAATGGGCCAAGAAAGCCGGCGTTCCGGCGTCGCAAGTGTACGCGTTCCTGACGGGACGGTTGCGGGCGCTGCCCGACGATGTCATTCAGAAGCTGGCGAGCGCCGCCCAAGTCAGGCCGGAGGACATGTTCCGATGATTACCGTCGAAGAAGCCCAAGCCAGGGTCGTCGCGACCTTCAAGCCGATCGATACCGAGCTTGAAGACCTCACGCATCTCAGTGGGCGGACGGCGGCGGAAGACATCCGGGCGGCGGCAGACAACCCGCCGATGCCGATTTCGACGGTCGACGGCTATGCGGTTCGCCGCGCCGACGGCGAGACGACGCGCAAGATCGTCGGACGGGCGGCGCCCGGCCATCCCTATCGCGGCAGCGTCGGCAACGGCGAGGCGGTCCGCATCGTCATCGGCGGCGTGCTTCCCGAAGGCGCCGATGCCATCGTGTTCCACGAAGAAGCCAGCGACGAGAGCGGCGATCTCCATTTCTCGAATGCCGCAGTGCATCCCGAGCACATCCGTCCCGCCGGTCTCGATTTCAAGGCGGGCTCGGTGCTCGTTCCGGCCGGCAAGCGCATCACGGCGCGCGACATGGCTTTGCTCGCCGCCGGCGGTGTTGCCCAGGCGAAAGTGCGCCGGCGTCCGCGCGTGGCAATCGCCTCGGTGGGCGACGAGCTATCCGCCCCCGGCGATCAGCGGCGTCCCGGCGACATCTATGCCGCGACCGGCTACGGCCTTTCAGCGATGATCGCCAGTTGGGGCGGCGCGCCGTGCGATTTCGGCATCCTCGAGGACAACGCCCAGGAAATCGCGACCATCGCCGATGCCGATGCCGACCTCGTGGTGGCCCTCGGCGGCAATTCGGTTGGCAACACGGACCTGATCGCCCGCGCGCTCGGCAGCACCGATTTCAGCATGGAAACCTGGAAGGTTGCCTATCGTCCCGGTCGCCCGCTGCTGTTCGGACAGCTCGGCGGCACGCCGATGCTGGGCTTTCCCGGTAATCCCGCTTCGGCCCTGGTGTGTGCGCTGCTGTTCATCCGTCCGAGCCTCGATGTCATGCTCGGCACCCAACAAAGCACCTGCAGCCTGCCGCAGCGCTTCAAGTGCGGCTGTCACGCCATGTCGGCGCGCCTGACCACCGAACTGCCCGCCACCGACGAGCGCAAGACCTATGTCCGCGCCCGCCTCGCGATGCAGGGCGGCGAAGTGTGGGCCGAGCCGTATCCGGTGCTGGAGTATCCGATGCTGTCGGTGCTGGCCAAGGCCGATGCGCTCGTCGTGCTGCCGCCCAATGCCCCGGCCGCCAAGGCCGGCGACATGGTCGAGATCATCCCGCTCGACGGATATTGAGACCCGCGTCTCACCCGTCCGCGCGCAACAAGCACAACGTGAAACGGCGTTGGGGTTTCGCACCCTGGGTGGTCCGCATTCACGGTCTGTTGACGCTCTCCGTGACGGAAGAATTAACGTCTCTAGACGGATGATTGCCCGGTAAAGCGCACCGGGGGGTGCAGATGCCAGGTCGAATGCGTCAGGACGTAAAGCGGTATCCGCTGGCGTTTGCGCTGACCGTTTCCCTGTTCGCGATCTGGGGCGGAGCCCACCGCATTTTCGGGATCGTCTCGCCGCAGTTCGAGCGGTTCTTCGCGCTCAGCTATCTGCAGTCTTCGGTCATCTTTCTCAGCCTCAATCTCAGCTATCTGCTGATCGCATTGCCGGTCGGACTTTTCCTGCGCCGCTTCGGCTACAAGCTCGGGCTTGTATCGGGGGTCGTCTTCTTCGCCTGCGGTGCGCTGGCGCTCTATCCCGCCGTGACCCGGCATCAGGTGCTGTTCCATGTCGCGTCGGTGGTCGTCACCGGCATCGGCTGGGCCTTCCTCGAAGTCAGCGCCAATACGCTGATCGTGCGCATGGGACGGGCCGAAACCGCGATACGGCGCCTCAACCTGGCGCAGTGCTTCTATCCCGCCGGATTGATGGTGGCGACCTTGTTCGCGACGGAATTCACGCTGCCGCCGCAGAACGCCGAGTTCGGCCAGTTCGTCAATATCGTGGTCAGGCCCTATGTCGTCGGCGGCCTAGGCGCCTTGTTGTTCGCTCTCGTGATGGAGAGCGTCGAATTTCCGCCGGTCGCCAACGAGCGTCCCGCCCGCGGAACGCGCGCCCTCGGCGACATCAAACTTCTTCTGCAAAACGCCGATTTCCGCACCGGCGTCGCCGTACTCACCATCTACTCCGCGGCACTTTCCTTCCTGTGGGGCTCGACGGTCCGCTACGCCCGCCACGTCCTCGATGTGCCGCCCGCCGCAGGCTGGGTGGTCTTTTCGGTGGCGACGTGGTGCCTGTGCGCCGCCGGGCGCATCACCGGCACCGCATTGATGGGGCGTATCGACCCGATGCGCCTGCTCGCCGCCTTTGCCGTATGCGCGACCGCCCTCTGCTTTGTTCCCGCCGTCAGCGACAGCGTCGTCGGACTGGGATGCATGCTGGGCGCCAGTTTCTTCATCTCGATCATGTTCCCCACCATCTTCGCCCGGACGATCAAGGATCTCGGAGCGCAGATGGCCGTCGGCGCCGGTATGCTGGTGGCGGGAGCGGGATTGGGCGGACTGATCAGCGTCATCGCGCAGCGCTCGCTGGCCGGCCTTCCCGGTTTCGTCCACCTCAGCCTGGCAGTGGCGGGACTCGGCATGGGACTGGTTCTGCTCTATGCCGTTTCCGGCCGGACCGCCGCGACACCCAATCCAATTCGCATTTCCAGCGCTTTCCGTCGTACGTCTCCGTAACGCCCTAGACCTTCGTTAACCGCGGCGGGTGCAAACTGCATCCTGCAACGCGACCACATGAGTGTCATGACGGGTGCCGAAGCCAATCCTGCTCCAGTTTCACGCGGTACGGTCGCGCTCGCGACGTTGATGGCGCTGTTTGCCGTCTGGGGCTTGGCCCAGTGGCTCTACAACGTCCTGTTTCCGCATTTCGCGGCGTTCTTCGCGCTCGATGCCGCGGCGATCACCTGGACGCAGTCGCTGTTCAACATCGCCTATTGCGTTTTCGCCATTCCGTCAGTGCTGATGCAGCGCGTCTTCGGCTACAAGATCGGCGTGATCTTCGCGCTCAGCGGTTTGTCGCTCGGCCCGTTCCTCGTCTATCCGGCACTCACTCAGCATTCTTACGCCTTCTTCTTCATTGCGGCGGTTGTGTTCGGCACCGGCTGGTCGTTCTTCGAAACCTCGGTCAACGCCCTGGTGGTTCAGATGGGCAGCCGGGAAAACGCAGTGCGACGCCTGTCTCTGGCGCAGGCCTTCTATCCCGTCGGATTGATCGGCGGCTCCTACGCCGGATTATGGCTGCTGCAATCGCATTACACGCTGTCGATCGGCGAACTGGCGCCGGCCGTGGCCCGGCCCTTCGTGTGGGTGGGGCTCGGCATTCTCGCGCTGGCCTTCGTGGTCGACAAAATCCGCTTTCCTGCGATCGCGATCGAGCGCGTGCCCGCGGGAGCGCACATCCGCGACGACTTCAAGGCACTGCTTGCCCGTCCCGGCTTCCAGTTCGCCATGGTCGCAATCGCTGCGAACATCCTGGCGCAGTCGATCACGTGGGGCACGACCTACACCTACGTGATGCAGGAACTGCCCGAAGCGGGAAGTGCGTTCGGGGGCAACATGATCGCCTATTCGGTCATCATTCTATGTGCCGGACGGTTCGCGGGTACGGCGCTGATGGGATGGATCGCGCCGTTGCGCCTGCTGGCTGGTGCGGCAGGCATTGCCTTGCTGCTGGTAGCGTCGGCGTCGGGGCTGGGCGGATACAGCGGACTCTACACCTTGATGGCGGCGAGCCTGTTCATGGCGGTGTTCTATGCCACGATCCTGGGGACGGCGCTGAAAGACCTCGGCACGCTTACCAAGGCCGGCGCGGGACTGCTCGTCACGGCTGCCGGCCTTTCCGCCGCAGTGTCGCCGGTCCTGATCGGAGCGGCTACTTCGTTCCTCGGCGCCAGATACACGCTGGTCCTGGCGCTACCCTGCCTTGCTGCCGTACTGGCCTATGCCCTTACGCGGAAAGCCGCCGCTGCTGCATAGCACGGACGGCGACGGGAAACCGCCGCACATAGATCACACCGTCCGAGACGTTTTTGCTGTCGTCGTATTCGCACGCGACAAGCTCGTCGTCTTTCCACGGTTCCAGCGTTTCGGGTACGCCCGGCGGAGGGTCTACGTGCGTCGCACGCGCAACGGCGCGACGGGCTTCGTATTCATCGCCGGCACGGATCCACAGACAGTACGGACGCATCGAAGAAGCGCGCCATTGCGCACTTGTTTCGGTCCCCGGACGAGGTGTGAGGCGAAAGACGGGCATCTTCAGTCTCCTTGCGAAAATACAAGCTCATCGGAAACACGCGGTTCGGGCGCGAGATGAAAACCGCCCCACAACAGAAGCGGAAAACTCACCAGCAGGGTGTAGGAATGCCAGCGGCAGAACTCGAACAATGCGGGCGCTACTTCGACAAACCCGCCTTGTGCTGCCGCGAAAAAATGGCCGTGTACGACAAGTCCATGCAAAACGTCCCCACCGGCTAACAGAGTGGCGACAGCATAGACCAGGTAGTTCACCGCCCCGAGTCCAACCGCCCACCGGTAGAAAACTTGCCGTTTCATGCCGCGCCGTAAGTAATTTCACCTACACACGAGAGAACATACCCGTAAGGCCGGAGTGGCAAGTGGGACAAGAAATGGCCCGCGCCCACTCGCGGACCAAAATATGGATATAAGGCGCATCATGCCTGATACTGAAATCGTCATTTCTGACAACAGGTTCGCGAATTCCGTTAACTGACGCGACAGGTTGCCGCCAGCAATCCGCGCACATGAATACGAATGCAGCGGAAGGTTGTCGGGCCTTCCGCTGCGCACGAAACATCGCCGGGCAGCACAAGACTGCCCGGTTTTGCGAGGGTCGAATTACTTCTTGGCCGGAGCCGGTGCGACTTTCGCCGGTGCCGGAGCAACTTTGGCCGGCGGAGGCGGCGGGACCGCTGCGTCGGGTGCCGGAGTTGCCATCGATTCGGCGGGCGGCGGCGGCGGAGGAGCCGGCGGCTTCGGAAGTTCGGAAACCTGTTTCAATGGCAGACAGCCATCCGGCGTGCAGAACTGCACCGCGCCGGTGAAGCGGTCGACCGTGTAGAGCGCGCCTTCGTTCGGAATCACCTGCATCCGCCCGACGATCAGGAACGTCACGGCCAAAGCGATGACGCCGCCGATAAGGGCGAGCCAGATTTCCGTCGTGATGGATTCGACGATGGCGCCCGCGCCGATCACGATCAGGCCGATGATGATGTAAGGCAATGCTTCTGCGATGTGCCCGTTGAAGAGATCGCGGAACTGCCATGCCGCAACGGCACAGCCAAGAAATACGAGACCGAGAATTCCGAAAATCAACCGCACCGTCCACGGAGTCGTTGTGCTCGACACCGTCTCGATGCGCTCCACTTCCACCTCATCGTGATGATGATGGTGGTGCGGCTCGTGCTCTTCAGCGGCGGCCACAACCTTCTCTTCACTCATGAAAACCCCCTCCAATGGGCGCGACGCGCGCCAGCCTGTCCGAACAGTGTACGATAAAATTGGCCGAAATGTTTGCGGGAATTAGTTGCGAATTATTCTGAACCGCAGGCTGTCCACAATTGCCGCGAAGATGAACCTTACCTGAAGGGCGGCCCCAGACTGCGTTCAGGCGGGATGGCGCAATCTCCCTGCCGTCAAATCGGGATGGAGAACTTCCCATGAAACGTCTGATGAGCGCCGCCCTTGCACTGGCCCTGTTGAGCGGGACTGCCGCTTCTGCCGATCCGTTCGGGTATGGCCCGCGCGGCGGTCATCACGAACGCTACGACCGCGGCTGGGACCACCGCCGCCATCGTGATAACGACGCCGGCACGGCGTTTGCCGTCGGGTTCGGCCTCCTCGCCCTGACGGCGATCGTCGCCGCCGCGGATCGCGATCGCGACGAAACCCGCGTTCGGGCTTACGACTATCCGCCCCCGCCGCCTCCTCCGCCGGCCCGCTATCGCGATCAGTATTACGGCCCGGCTCCGGATCGCGACCGCAACTACGATCAAGGCCGCGATTACCAGGACCAGCCGGCCTACGATGACGGATACGGTCCCGACCGGCAGTAGCAGAACTCCGTAGCTTGAGCCGGTGCGGTCGCCCAACTTCCCGCACCGGCTGCTTTTTGTCCCGCTGGCCGCAACGTCGATACAGTCTGTTACGGCATTCCTACGAAATTAACCCGCCGCTTACCCTATCGTCCCAGAATCTCCGCGGTTTGTTTGCAGGGACATGGGCATGACTTCCGTTGTTCGCGTCGTTCCGTTTCTGGCGTTGCTGGTTGCCGGGGGCTGCGCCTCGGAGCCGGCCTATCAGATCCTGACGCCGTTCCTCGACAACGACTTCCAGACCTGGAAAAAGCCCGGTCCCTATACCGTCAGCGGCCAAGCCTTCTACAAAGTAGCCGACGGCCGCGTGATTACCTGCGCCGGCGAAACGGTCTCGCTGATGCCGCTGACCGGTTACAACATGGAGCTGTCGAAGCTGCTCGAATCCGGCAAGGGCTATCCGCCCAACTACGAGCGCCGCGCCCACAAATACGATCACAAGGCGCTGTGCGACGGCGACGGCCGCTTTTCCATCTCCGGCATTCCGTCGCTGAACTGGCTTTTGATCACGCGCGTCAGTTGGCAGGAAGACGGCACGCTTTCCGCGGTCCCCCTGGTCGGCGGCCCCTCCAACAAAGGCGGCTGGCTCTACCAGGAAATCAGCATCGACGGCGCCGACATGAAAGTCACGCTCTCGAACCAGGACTTCGTGGCGGACAAGGAATAGCGCTCAGCCCTCGCGCACGAACTACCGCTCAATCGACGATAAACAGCCGGCAGCCTGTCGTGGTGTGGCTCTGGTGCGGATTGTCGGCGTCGTCGCTCGCCATGTAGCCCATTCCCGCCTTGAGCACGAACGAGCGGCCGTCCTTCAATTCGGCTGTCATCTCGCCGTCGACGATCAGGATCACGTGTCCGCGGGCGCACCAATGATCGGCGCGATAACCCGGCGAATACTCGACCATCCGCACCCGAAGATCGCCCGCATTCATCGTCCGCCACACCGCTTTGCCGGTCTCGCCGGGATATTCCACGGCCGGAACGTCCGACCAGTCGATGGCGGTGAACGGGAACGGCGGGATTTTCATCGTGAGGTTCCTTCGGTGCGCTGCGTTGGTAATGCCTCGCTGCGACGCACAACAGAGAGGCGGCTACACAACTGCGTGTTCGCAACGAGAGTGCGCCTCATCCGCGATTCACTTGAATCGCTGCGGTTGAGCACTATTTGAAGCCTGTCGCCGGGCGCCATCGCCGAGCGCGGCCTGAAGCCCCTCCCCCTCGAAACCGAAAAACGAATGTACCGAGGCGGTGTGAAACGACGGCAAAAACGTGCCGGCGCAGTCGGTTGAATTGAGTTTAGAACGATTCGAATTCGATTCAGGACGGCCCGGCTGCGGCGTGTCGACTCGCCTTGCACGGGCATGTTGACGCCTCAAGGGAACTAAAGTAGAACGATTCTCCGTGTTTCGGATTTGTTCGCCGGTCGCCGTTTGGGTGCCGGGGCGATCCAACGGAGGCAATTCGGAATGCTCACCAAGAAACAGTACGAGCTCTTGATGTTCATCCACGAGCGGGTGCGCGAAACCGGCATTCCGCCGTCGTTCGATGAAATGAAAGACGCGCTCGATCTGAAATCCAAGTCGGGCATCCATCGCCTCATTACGGCGCTCGAGGAGCGCGGCTTCCTCCGCCGCATGGAAAAGCGCGCCCGCGCGCTCGAAATCGTCAAGCTGCCGGAGAACATGGCCGAGACGCTGCGTCCGGCACAGACGCGCAGCCAGGCCCAGCGCATGAGCCCCGGCCATCGCACGCGCGGCACCGCTGCCGATGCGCGCGGTGCCGGTTCGCCTCGCCGTCCGATGGGCGAAGCCGAAGGTGCGATCAACGTGCCGCTGGTCGGCCGCATCGCCGCCGGTACGCCGATCGAAGCACTGCAGAACAAACTCGCCGATGTCCCGGTGCCGAGCGGCATGATCGGCCGCGGCGATCACTACGCGCTGGAAGTCACCGGTGACTCCATGATCAACGCCGGCATTCTCGACGGCGATACGGTGATCATTCAGGAATCGGACACCGCCAACACCGGCGAGATCATCGTCGCGCTGGTCGACAATAACGAAGCGACCCTGAAGCGGCTTCGCCGCCGCGGCGATTCCATCGCCCTCGAAGCCGCCAATCCCGCTTACGAAACCCGCCTCTATGGCGCTGACCGCGTCAAGGTGCAGGGCAAATTGGTAGGATTGATCCGGCGCTACTGAGTCCGGTGAAGGCGCTGATAGCGCCCGGACCACGGCCTTAAACCGCGGGCGTCTTCCGCCTTTTCGACGCGCAGCGGCGTGTCGAGCCAGACCGCGTGCGCGCCGTCGATGATCGCATCGCGGCGGTCGATGACGAGACGCGGACCGTTGCAGATTCGATGCGCCGCCACGGCGCTGATGACGATCGCGGCATTGGCGCAGTCTTCTGCCAATGCTTCGGCGCGGGCATCGACGGCAATCAAGGTGCCTTTGAGATGCGCGATGCAGCCGAGAGCGTCGCATTTGAGGCCCGGTCCGCCGATCGCGTCTTGCGGCAGACGGTCGTCACCTGCCCGGCGCAGCCAACTCGCGGCGGCATATTTGTCGTTCGGCTTCTGCGTTAGCGCCAGACGGCCGTTGTCGAGGCGCAAGGCGACGGTGCGGCCGTCCTGGGCGACGAGAATGTCGGGCGGGCGGACCATGGGCACGAACAGAAGTCCGGCGGCGATGGGGATCAGTCCGAGCCAGCGCCAGCCGCGCCGCCACAAGGCGATCCACAAGCCGCCGCCCATCATCAGGGCGACGCACCAGCCGGGCCAGGCCGGCACCGCCATTCCGGCGCCCGGCAAGGCTGCCACCCAGCGCGCGATGGCGAGCATGATGGCGGTGCCCTTGCCCATGGCGATCAGCGGCCAGGTGTCGAGCCCGAACGGCATCAGCACCATCGCCGCGACGGCCGCCGGCATGATGATGGCGCCGACCACCGGCAGCGCCGCGAGATTGGCGAGAATGCCGAACGGCGAGGCCCGGTCGAAGTGGAAGATGGAAATCGGCGCCGTCGCCAAGCCTGCGATAGTCGAGGTGACGCAAATGCCGAGGACATAGCGCCAAGCCTTGCGCCACAGGGTTTTCTTGGCTTCGTCGCGACTGCGTCCCTGCTGCCATTCGGCCATCGCGATCAGCCCGATCACGGCCGCGAACGACATCTGGCAACCGGCATCGAGCACGTTCTCCGGTGCCGCCAGAATGATGGCCGCCGCCGCCAGCATCACCGAGCGCATCGACAGCGCCGGCCGGTCGACCAGAATGGCGACGAACATGAACGCCAGCATCACCCAGGAACGCACCGCCGGCGCTTCGCAGCCGCTGATGAGAAGATAGAACGTGGAGCCGAGGAGCGCACCGATTGCCGCCCATTTCTTGATCGGATGCTTGAGCACGATCCGCGGAAAGCACGCGAACAGCGCGCGGATCACCCAGAAGAACACGCCGCCCGCGAGCGCCAGATGCAAACCCGAGATCGACAGCACATGCATCAGACCGGAGTCGCGGAATGCCGTCTGGTCGTCGGGATCGATGTCGGCGCGTTCGCCGGTGATGAGCGCCGCCGAGATCACGCCTTCGTTGCCGGGAATGACAGCACGGATATGTTCGGTCATACGGGTGCGAAGATCTTCGAGCGCACTTCGCGCCCGCTCGCTCCAGGTTTCTGGCCGCACCGGCGGGATCGGCTTGGGTTTGCCGTAAAGATATCCGACGGCGCCGATCTGCTGGTAATAGGCCCAGCGGCCGAAATCGTAATCGCCCGGCATCGAAGGCGACGGCGGCGGCATCAGGATGGCGAGCACGTGTACCCAGCTTCCCGGCTCCGGCACGTCGCTATGGGCCCGCACGGTGAAACGCACGCGGCGCGGCATTTTGGTGGCGGGCAGCCGTGCGGTCGGAATGGGTTCGAGTACCAGCCGGCTGCCGTTGCCGCGCGGTTCCGATTGCACCACACGGGCGTCGAGGTGGATCGGCCCCATGCGGTGGCTGAGGATCGGCGCCGCGACCACGTCGGTCCGCAGCCGCGCCGCCCCAAAGCCGAGGACGAAAGCCGCAATCAAGGCGAACGCAATCCGGGTGCCAGTCGTCTCTGCGACCGCCGCCAGCCAGCCGAAAGCCACGGCGAAGACGGCCGCCATAGGCACCCAGCCCAGGCCAGGCTCGAACGGCAAGGTAAAATAGGACCCCGCTCCCGTTGCCAGCGCGACGGGTATCCACAGGCCGGCGCGGGTCCGCTCGGCGGCCGCGTGATCGCGAATAATCCGCGGCAGGACCAGGATTTTCGCCATTCCGCCCGGCGATGCCGCTATAAGACCTGCGCCGCGGGCCCCCTCGCCCGCGTCCCGAATTGCCATAGCCTCAGGATTCACCTAAGCCCCGTAGCCATCATGACAGACAACCAGAAACCCGTCCTGCGCTTTGCGCCTTCGCCCACCGGAATGCTGCATATCGGCGGCGCCCGGACTGCCCTCTTCAACTGGCTCTATGCCCGTCATACCGGGGGCAAATTCGTGCTCCGGATCGAGGACACCGACCGCGAACGCTCGACGCCGCAGGCCGTGGCCGCCATCATCGAGGGGCTCGAGTGGCTCGGCCTCGATTGGGACGGCGAGATCACCTACCAATTCTCCCGCGCCGCCCGGCATCGCGAGATCGCCGAGAAGCTGCTGGCCGAAGGCAATGCCTATCGCTGCTACGCCACCCAGGAAGAATTGACCGCCATGCGCGAAGCCCAGCGCGCGGCCGGCAAGCCGATCCGTTACGACGGGCGCTGGCGCGACCGCGATCCGTCTGAGGCCCCAGCCGGGGCGCCGTTCGTGATCCGGCTGAAAGCACCGCAGGGCGGCGAGACCATCATCCACGACATCGTCCAGGGCGATGTGCGCTTTGCCAACGAGCAACTCGACGACATGATCCTGCTGCGCTCGGACGGCACGCCGACCTACATGCTGGCGGTGGTGGTCGACGACTACGACATGGGCGTTACCCACATCATCCGCGGTGACGATCACCTCAACAACGCCGCCCGCCAGATGCAGCTCATCCGCGCGCTCGGCTGGCCGGAAGTGACCTACGGTCACGTGCCGCTGATCCATGGACCGGACGGTGCCAAGTTGTCGAAACGGCATGGCGCCCAGGCCGTCGGCGAATACCGCGACATGGGCTATTTGCCGGAGACCATGCGCAACTACCTGCTGCGCCTCGGCTGGTCCCACGGCAACGATGAAATCATTCCGACGCCGCAGGCCATCGAATGGTTCAACCTTGAGAGCATCGGCAAGAGCCCGGCGCGGCTCGACTTCAAGAAGCTCGACAATCTCAACGCCCATTACATCCGCGAGACCGACGACGGCGCTCTGGCCGACGAGATCGCGCACCTTCTGGGCCGCAAAGACCCGCCGCAAACCCTCAGCGCGATCGGCCGCGAGCGTCTCATCAAGGCAATGCCCGCCCTTAAGGAGCGCGCCAAGACCCTGGTCGAGCTTGCCGCGTCCGCGGAGTTTCTGTTCACCGACGGCGCACGCGAACCGGACGCCGCGGCGGCAAAAATCCTGTCGGACGATGCTCGCCGGACGCTTGGCGAATTCCTCGGTACCCTCGAGGGTACTGATTGGACCGGCCACGCGTTGGAGGAAAAGGCGCGCGCGTTTGCGGAGGCCAAAAGCCTAAAACTCGGGCAAGTAGCACAGCCGGTACGGGCGGCGCTGACCGGAAAGACCACCTCCCCGCCGATTTTCGCGATGCTGGAAGTGCTCGGTCGCGAAGAATCCCTGAAACGGCTCACAGCACACGTACTTTAGTGTGGTTCCAGAGATTGACAGTGGTATAGGAATATTGCTGCACTGCAGGAGATAAAGACAGAATTGATGGTAGCCCGGAGAGCCAAATGAGAGACAGCAAGGCCGTTCCCGCCGGAAAGGCAACCCTCACCTACAAGAACCAGTCGTACGAGCTTCCCGTGTTCGCGGGCAGCCAAGGTCCGGAGGTGATCGACATCCGACGTCTCTACGGCGATGCGGGCATATTCACCTATGACCCCGGCTTCACCTCGACGGCGAGTTGCGAAAGCGACATCACCTTCATCGACGGTGACGAAGGCGTTCTGCTTTATCGCGGCTACCCGATCGACCAACTCGCGGCCAAGTCGAGCTTTCTCGAAGTCTGCTATCTCCTGCTCTACGGCGAACTGCCGTCGCAGCAGCAGATGGAGAAGTTCCGCCACACCATCTCGCACCACACGATGGTGCACGAACAACTGGCCGCGTTCTATCGCGGGTTCCGCCGCGACGCCCACCCGATGGCGGTTCTGACCGGCGTCGTCGGCGCGTTGTCGGCGTTCTATCACGACTCCACCGACATCACCGATCCGGCCCAGCGCGAACTCGCCTGCGTACGCCTGGTCGCCAAGATCCCGACCATCGCCGCGATGGCCTATCGCTATTCCACCGGCCATCCCTTCGTCTATCCGCTGAACAAGCTCGGCTATACCGAGAATTTCCTCCGGATGTGCTTCTCCTATCCGACTGAGGAGTACGAGGTGAACCCGGTGCTGGCGAAGGCGCTGGACACCATCTTCATCCTGCACGCCGATCACGAGCAGAACGCCTCCACATCGACGGTGCGTCTCGCCGGTTCGTCGGGCGCCAATCCGTTCGCCTGCATCGCGGCCGGCATTGCTTGCCTGTGGGGCCCGGCACACGGCGGCGCCAACGAGGCGGCGCTGAAAATGCTGGAGACCATCGGCACGGTCGACCGCATCCCTGAGTTCATCAAGCGCGCCAAGGACAAAAACGATCCCTTCCGCCTGATGGGCTTCGGCCACCGCGTCTACAAGAACTACGATCCGCGCGCCAAGGCGATGCAGATCCAGGCGCATGCCGTGCTCGACGAACTCGGACTGCACAACGATCCGCTGCTCAAGGTGGCGATGGAACTCGAACGCATCGCCCTGCAGGACGACTACTTCATCGAGAAGAAGCTCTACCCGAACATCGACTTCTATTCGGGTATCACGCTGAAGGCGCTCGGCTTCCCGGTGTCGATGTTCACCGCGCTGTTCGCCCTTGCCCGTACCGTCGGCTGGATCGGCCAGTGGAAGGAAATGCTGGAAGACCCGCACCAGAAGATCGGCCGTCCGCGCCAGATCTACACCGGTGCCAAGCCGCGCGAATACGTGGCAATCGACAAGCGGTAGAGCGAATAGCGCGGGAAGAACAGGAAACGCCCAGCTGGAAACGGCGGGGCGTTTTCATATGCCAAAAGCGGGCCCGCCGAATTCTGCGAGTCCGCCTGAGATGGGGAACACCCCGGAAGCTGCGGCAGCCAGCGAAAACCGGTGTCACCCGGCCAACGACAAGCACCTTTGCTTCCCCTCAGACCTGTACGTGCCTGCCCTGCGTTTGACACCTCCGCCCTCGGGCTTGGGTGCGATCCTCCTTCGCCTGAGGCTGGGAGAACAACGGCTCGTCAGACACGCGGGCGTGCATGCACGAATCCCGGTCCTGTATGTTTCGCGTTTTGCGGCATCAAACCTCGCGAGGGTCCGAGACCGCATGGTTTGGCTGGCAATCTCCACGTCCAATTTCGCGAGAGAAGATATGGAACAAAAGAAGAACATTCAAGCCGGACCGCAATCACAAAATGTTTCACACGTGAGACGCAATCTCAGGTAGTTGCGGGCGGCAGCGCTCTGGACGGCAGCGCTCGGGGCGACAGCACTCGGGGAAGCAGCGCTCAGGGAGCCGGGACCAACCACGCCTTACCATCGCCGGGCGCGCGGAACGACCAGCATCCAGTGTCCGCCGGGGCCGAGAACCCAATAAGCGCGACGCGGCGGCGGACGGTCGGTGCGCTCCCGCCAAGCCGGCGGCGAACGCCACGCCGGACCGCTATCCCCCACCCACTCGGCACCGGGGCGGTAGGCGCTCGGAATGGGATTATCAGCGTACGGATCATCAGGGTCCGCGTTCGCCGGACGATGCCATGCCTGACGTACCGGATAAGCCTCACGAGGCGGCGGGTCGGTTGTTGCCGTCTCGCTGTTGTCGAAAAGCGACGGATCCTCATCGAGGGTCGGCAAATCGCTGCCGTCGCCCCGCCAGCGCGCGCGATCCGGCGGTGCCACCGCCGACACTCTGGGGCTTGCCGCTTGAGAGCGCGGCGGCGGAAGCGCGGAGGCGATCCGAGGTAACGGCCGTGCATCATCAGGCTTGGACGCCATCATCCGCTCGGCCATCACCGGCTTCGCAGCAACAGCCGTTTTCGGTGCGGCGGCCGCAACTTGTACCGGCCTGGGTGCGACCGGAGCCGGCTTCGGTACCGCGATCGCGACATGCGGCCGGGGCTGCAGGACTTCCACCCGCATGGCTGGCTTGGCAGACAGAACCGGCGCAGATGCGAACAGGCGAACGCTTTGCACGGCGGCAAGCCTGACGGGCACGCTTGGACGCGGACGCGGCTTCGGCGCCAACGCGACTTTTGCCGACGGGCGTGCCTGGGCCTCGATCAGCTTGTCATTGTCGACGGCGCGGCACCCCTCGTAACCGCTCTCGACCAGTTGCGGCGGTTCGGGCGCAAGACCGCGCCGTTCCAGGCGCCGTCCGAGGGCCATGTCGAACACTTTGCGGGCGCTGTCGCAGAATCGCGGATCGTGCACGCTACGCAGCGACGCGGTGTTGGCGACACGGGTCTTGTAGGCGTTGTAGTCTTCTCCGCGCGGACGCGTCGCGAAAAACGCTTTCAGCGCCGCATCGGATTGCATCAGGCCGTCGCGATAGGCGGCGACGAAGCGGTTGTAATCGTCACGCATGTGGCAGGTCAGCGCCGCCACCATCAACTGCTGTTGCAGAGCGGTCGATTGCAGCACCTTCAATTCCGGCGCCGTGGCGCAGACCAGAGCGGCATCGGCCGACGCCGCCAGCGCGCCGAACGCAACCATCCCGATGAAAAGCTTTTTCATGCCCAGTCCCTCGTGGCGTTAAGCACGTTGCGCGCCGGCGCCTGAACCGCGGCTGAACGGGCATGTTCAACAAGATGTTAACAGCGCCCCGCGAACGGATCGAGAACCGGAAAGGTCCCCGCCGGGTTGGCGCCACAATCGCGGTCCATACCCCGCCGTCGAAAGGAGTGTCCGTCATGTCCGATCTTCCCGCTTCCGTCGCCGCGTTCCTCGCCGGGAAGCGTATCGCCGTTGCCGGGGTCTCGCGCGAGCCCAAGCTCCACGTCGGCAATGCGATCTTCAAGAAATTCACGGCCGGCGGCTACGAAACCTTTGCCGTCAATCCCAACGCGACCGAAGTCGAAGGCGTGAAATGCTATCCGGCGCTCGGCGCCATTCCGGGCGACATCGACGGCGTAGTGATCGCCACCCGCCCCGAGATGGCGGCCTCGGTCGTGCGTCAGTGTGTGGAAAAAGGCGTCCGCCGGGTCTGGTTTCACCGCGCTTTCGGTGCGGGCAGCGTGTCACCCGAAGCGCTGGAAGCAGCAAAGTCCGCCGGCATCGAGACCATCAATGGCGGCTGTCCGATGATGTTTCTCGAGCCGGTCGACGGCGGACACCGATTCATCTGCCGCCTGCTGCAACTCTTCGGCAAGGTGCCGCGGTAATCCCTGCATCACGCCGCTGATTGTCGCCGCATCAGTTTGCCAGACCGTGACGTCGAAGAGCCGACATCGAAGAACGCCACCATGCTCGCCAGCGCGCCGGTTTCATCCGTCAGAGTGCGCGCGACTTCCTTGTTCTGCTGGACCAGCGCGGCATTTTTCTGCGTGACATTGTCCATATCAGAAACGGCCGATGAGATCTGCTTGACGCCGGCGGACTGCTGTTCCGACGCCCGCGCCATGTCCCCAACCAGCGCATTGATCCGGCTGACCTGATCGAGAATCTCCATCAGCGCGGCACCGGAATTGCCCACCAGCGACACGCCAGACGTGACATGCTGCTGGGATTCCGTAATCAACGCCTTGACCTCATGCGCCGCCGTGGCGCAGCGCTGGGCGAGCGCCCGCACTTCCGACGCCACCACGGCAAAGCCCTTGCCGGTCTCACCCGCCCGCGCCGCTTCGACGCCGGCATTGAGAGCAAGAAGATTGGTCTGGAAGGCGATCTCGTCGATCACGCCGACGATGTCCGAGATCTTCTTCGACGAAGCTTCGATTTCCTGCATCGCCGCCACGGCGCTGCCGACGATATCGCCGCCCTTCTCCGCCGACGCTTTGGCACCGGCAACGATGCCGCTCGCCTCCTTGGCGTGCGCCGCCGACTGGCTCAGGGTTTCGGTGATTTCCTGTAGAGCCGCCGCCGTCTCTTCCAGACTGGCGGCTTGGCGTTCGGTGCGCTGGGCGAGGTCGTCCGTCCACTGTGAAATGTCCCCGGCGCTGTTCGATACCTCGCCGGTGGTGATCGACACCGTCCGCATGGTCTCGTGCAGGCGCGCCGCCGCGGCGTTGAAGTCGTCACGCAAAGCGACGAACGCGACGGACATCTCGTCGTTGATCCGGTAAGTGAGATCGCCTTCGGCCAGCGCATGCAGGCCGGTGCCGACCGCCGCGACCACCTTCTGTTCGGCCGCTCGCTCGGCTTCAAAGGCTTCTTTGGTGGCGCGACGCACGGCGAGCAGTGCATCCACCAGCCGCCCCATCTCGCCGTCGGCGCCGAGACTTTCGATCGCCACATCCTGCCCGCCACGGGCCATTTGATCGAGCACCGCAGTGGCGTGGGTCAAAGGCCGGATCAAGCCGCGATTGACATAGCGCAGCACCAGAATGCTGGCTGCAACGACCAAGCCAGCCAGGATCACCCCGAGCACGATCATCGTCTGCGTGGTATCGGCGCGCAGAGTTTCGACAGACTTGCGCTCGGTCGCGGTGGCGGCGCGGATTGCCGCAATTCGTCCGTCCGCGATCTTGATCGCATCGGTCATCGCTTCGGTGGAGGCATCGAACGCGGTCATCGCCGCGTTGCCCTCAAGCGGACCGTCCTTGATGTAGATCCGCGCCATCGCGATGCCGTTGGCGTGATAGGCCGGAAATTGCGCACCCAATTTGTCGAAATCAGCCACCAGAGCGCCGTCGCCGAGGGTTGTGGCGACCGCGCGCGCGATCGCGAGATCCTTGCGGAAGGCGGCCGCGTATTTCGCCGCCAAATCCCAATCGTCTGCTCCCACGCCGTCGACCAGGCGCGTGGCGGACGCATCCGTCAGGTACTGCTGCACCTGGACCAGATCGTAGGCGATGTCCTTGCGCGCCGCTTCGAGTTTGCCCGCCAGTTCGATTTGGCCATCCGAATGGGCTTGGGATTTTGCGAGATTGGCGTCGGTGACGCGGTAGACGATCACCAGCGCCACCACGGCGATGATCGCAATGGTTGCCGTGAACACCTGTGCCAATCCGAGTTTGAAAGCGATGCCGCGCGAGCGCAGGCCGGAGGTGCTGGGAATGTCCACGGCGGATGGTTCCTGAGGCTGCCTCCTCCAGGTACCACTTCGGAACTTAAGGAAACTTCTAAGCGACTTCTACAAATCGCCTTGGCGCATAAGTAGTAATACCAACTTACGGTCTCAAAAGCGAAAAGGGCGGCCCGGAAGCCGCCCCGGATCGCAGTCTTTTACAACAGTTCCGCGATCTGGATCGCGTTGAGCGCGGCGCCCTTGAGGAGCTGGTCGCCGACCACCAGCAGCGCCACCGAATGACCCGACGGGTCCGAGGTATCGGGACGGATGCGGCCGACCAGGACATCATCCTGCTCGGAGGCGTCGATCGGCATCGGAAAGTAATTCTTGACGCGGTCGTCGACGATCTTCACGCCCGGCGCCACCGACAGCATCTTGCGCACATCGGCCTCGGTGATCGGCTCGTAGCATTCGATGGTGATCGCCTCGGTATGGGCGCGCAGCACCGGCACGCGCACGCAGGTCACGCCGACGGCAATCTCCGGATCCTCGAAGATCTTCTTGGTCTCGGCGATGACTTTGGATTCTTCGCCGTTATAGCCGGTCTCGAGATCCATGGCCGCGTTATGGCTGAAGAGATTGAACGCATACGGATGCGGCATGACCTTCTGCTGGAACGGCTTGCCCTCGAGATAAGCCTTCGTCGCCTCGACGAGTTCCGCCATCGCCGCCGCGCCGGCGCCCGACGCCGCCTGATAGGTGGAGATGATCACGCGCTTGATGCGGTTGACCTTGTGAATCGGCCACAGCGGTACCAGCGCCATGATGGTGGCGCAGTTCGGATTGGCGATGATGCCCTTGTGGTCCTTGATCCGATTGGCGTTGATTTCCGGGATCACCAGCGGAACGTCGATATCCATACGGAAGGCCGAGGAGTTGTCGACTACCACCGCGCCCGCCTTCACCGCGACCGGCGCGAACTTGCGGCTGATCGTGGCGCCGGCCGAGAACATCGCGATATCGACGCCTTCGAACGACTTTTCGGTGAGTTCCTGAATCGGAATGTCGGCCCCGCGGAACTTCATCGTCTTGCCGACCGAGCGGGCGCTCGCGAGCGGCACCAGCTTGCCGACCGGAAAATTGCGGCGCTCCATGCAGCCTGCAAACTCGACGCCGACGGCGCCGGTGGCGCCGACAATGGCGACGGTGGGGTTCTTCTTCACAGTATCCTCCTGTTGGCCTCAGGCGCGGGCATTAAAAAAGCCCCGGACCTTGCGGCGGGGCTTGGGTTTCGTGCGTTCTGTTGCCTTGCTATCGGCGCGCGCGAACCAAAGCCCCGGCGGGCTTGGTCGTCTTGGTCGTGCGCTTGAGCATGGCGGTCATAGTGGCCGGAACCTATGGGTGGAAGGCCCGTCCGTCAACGGACGGATTGACACAACCTATGGAATATTATTGCCGGCCGAGAAACTCCAGGATGGCCCTGGCGGCGCGGCGGGACGGCTGGTCGGCACCCTCGCCCATCAGGCGCAAGGCCTCGTTCTGATCGGCCACCTGACGCGCGGCGGCGGCCGGATCGGTCAACAGTTTGGCGACAGCCGCGGCAACGGTCTCGGGACGACAATCCTCCTGCATCAGCTCGGGCACGGCGAGGCGGTCGAGGATCAGATTCATCAGGGTGTAATAGCGGACCTTCACGCCGATCAGTTTGCGATAGATCCAGGCGGTAAGCGCACCGACCTTGTAGGTCACGATCATCGGCGTGCGCGACAGAGCGAGCTCGGTGGTGACGGTGCCGGAGGCGGCCAGCGCAACGTCGGCGGCATCGAACAAGGCGAATTTCTCATCCTCGCCGGAGACGATGGTCAGCGGCACCGGCCAATGCTCCGCACCCTGACGGATGCGCTCGGCGACATGCGGCACCGCCGGGATGGCGGCGTGCAGGCCGGGCACCTTGTCCTTGAGGATGGCCATCGTGTCGGTGAAGACCGGCAACAGATGGCGCACTTCCATGGCGCGGCTGCCGGGCAAAACCGCGAGCAGCGGCGCATCGGCGGGAATGGCGTGGCGAGCACGGAAGTCTGCGCCGCCGACCATCTTCTTGCCGCGCGCCAGAGCGGGATGTCCGACGAACACCGCTTTCAATCCATAGCCGGCAAAGAACGGCGGCTCGAACGGCAACAGCGCCAGCACCAGATTGAAATAGCCGGCCATCTTCCCGGCGCGGCCGGGACGCGTCGCCCATACCTGCGGCGCCACGTAATTGATGGTCGGAATGCCGGGCGCGATCTTGCGGATGCGCTTGGCGACGCGATGGGTGAAATCGGGGCTGTCGATCAGCACCACGGCATCGGGCTTGGTGGCGGCGGCAAACTCGGCGGCACGGCGGATGCGGCGCAGAACTTCGGGAATTTTCGGAACGACCTCCTGCAGGCCCATGATGGCGGTGGCGGAGAGATCGAACAGCGTCTCCAGCCCTTCGCGCGCCATGGCCTCGCCGCCGACACCGACGATTTTCACCTCGCCGTGCGTGAGATCCTTCAATGCAGCCATCAGTTCGGCGCCGAGCAGATCGCCCGAAGGCTCGCCCGCAACCAGCATCAGGGTGAGAGGCTTATCCGGCATGGGGCACGCCGACGACGAACAGCCCGAGCTTGTCGGCCTCCTCGATCACGGCACGCTGGCCCAAAATCAGCGCCCCGCCCGCTTCCACCGCGATCCCGGCGAGACCGACGGCAGCGGCATTGCGCACCGTAGCGACGCCGATCACCGGCAGATCGGTCTTGCGGTCCTGGATCGGCTTCGGCGCCTTGGCCAGTACGCCCTTGCGATGTTTCTCGTCGCCGCGGAAGTGTGCCGGCAGCGTGCCGACGCGCGCGATCATCGCGTCCGTGCCTTCAGCGGCTTCGACGGCAAGCGGCAAGCCTTCGCACACCACGGCCGCCTGTCCGACATCGAGTTCGCCCAGCGTGCGGACGATCTTGAACGCGGCAGCGATGTCGGCTTCGTCGTCGGCGGACGGCTTGATGCGGCCCATGACGCCGGCCGCCGCGAGCAGCCCCGGCGCGGCTTCGTGCGCACCGACGGCATGAAAACCTTCGCGCTCGAACGTATCCACCACCGCCCGCAGCAGCGCGTCGTCGCCTTTGCGCGCGGCCGCGATGATCCGTGGCGCGACCAGCACTGCCTTGGCGTCGAGCTTGATCTCGGAGAATTTCGGCCGCGCCAGCTTGCCGGCCAGAACGACATCGGAGCAATTGGCACCGCGCAACAGCTTCAGCAATTTGCCGACTTCGCCGAGCGAAACCGTGTCGTGCGGATAATCGCCGATCCAGGCGTCGGCGCCGATCGAAACAATGAAAATATCGCGGCCAGCCTCGCGCGCGCTCGCGGCGATTGCCTTGGGAAGATCGCCGCCGCCCGCGATGATGCCGAGGGTGCTCATCCCTCGTCCATTTCCACGCCGTGACGGCGCACCGGACAGATTTTCCGCTTGGCTTCCGGCGCGACAATGAAATCGAGCACTTCGGCGACTTCCGGCACCGAGCCCCACTCGGCCCGCGCCTTGGCGACGCGTTCGGCCAGCGTACCTTCCTCGCTCACCAGCACCGCTTGATACATATGGCGCAGCGCGTGGATGTTGGCGCGCGGAACGCCGCGGCGCTTCAGACCGATCAGGTTCAAACCGGCGTGATGGGCGTGCGAACCGAAAGCGATGCCGTACGGAATGACGTCGAGGTTCGCGCCAGCCATGCCGCCGAGCATGGCGCCGCGCCCGATGCGTCCGAACTGCTGCACCGAGCAAAGGCCGCCGGTGATCACGTTATCGCCGAGCGTGACATGCCCTGCGAGTTGGGTGCCGTTGGCGAGCGTGCAGTTGTTGCCGATGATGCAATCGTGACCGGCGTGGCTGTAGGCCATGATGTAGCAATGCGAGCCGACGCGCGTGACCTTGTGGCCCTTCTTCGAGCCGAGATTGAGGGTCACGCATTCGCGGATTTCGCAATCTTCGCCGATGACGAGGCTGGTGCCCTCGGCGTCGTTATGATGGATCTGGGCTTCGCCGCCCATCACCGCATTGGGATGGATCACGGTGCGGGCGCCGATGGTGACGTCACCTTCGATCACCACATGGGAAATCAGCCGGACGCCTTCGCCCAGCTTCGCCCCGGCTCCCACAACGCAATAAGGACCGATTTCGACTCCGGCTCCAAGAACCGCTCCGTCCTCAACGACTGCCGTTGGATGCACCGCCATTTTCGTCCGTGCCTTCCTGAATCATGGCGGAGAATTCCGCCTCGGCGCAAAGCGCGTCATCCACATAGGCCTCGCCCGAGAAACGCCACACCGGGCCGCGGCGGCGCAAGGCCTTCACCTTCATGCACAGCATGTCGCCCGGCTTCACGGGACGACGGAAGCGCGCCTTTTCGATGGTCATGAAATAGACGATGCGGTTGCCGGTATTGAGCTCGAGAGAATACATCACAAGGGCTCCGGCGGCCTGCGCCAACGCCTCGATGATCAACACGCCCGGCATTACCGCGTGATCGGGAAAATGGCCGGCAAAATGCGGCTCGTTATACCCTACCGCCTTGTATCCCGTGGCGCTCTCGTTCGGAACGATGTCGGTCAGCTTCTCGATGAAGAGAAATGGTGCGCGATGGGGCAACAGCTTCTTGATCGCCTCAACATCGAGCACAATCTTCTCAACCTTATTCGTCATGAATTGCCTCGTTTCGGCTTCTTCACCAATGCATTCACGGCCGCGAGTTCCCGCAGCCACTCGCGGACCGGCTTGGCCGGTATGCCGCCGTAATCGCGGCCGGGCTCAAGCTCCTGGCCCATAAACACGCCGCATTTTCCACCCAGACGCGCGCCGGCGCCAATCTTGGCGTGATCGGACACACCCGCCTGTCCGGCCAGCACGACAAAGTCGCCGATCTCGCAACTGCCCGAAATGCCCACCTGGCTGACGATCACGGCGTGCCGCCCGATGTGGGTGTTGTGCCCGATCTGCACCAGATTGTCGATCTTGGTGCCTTCGCCGATCACGGTGTCGCCGAGGGCGCCCCGATCGATGGTCACGCAAGCGCCGATCTCGACCCGATCTTGAATGATGACGCGTCCGAGCTGCGGAATCTTGACGTGCCCGGCGGCGCTCGAAGCAAAGCCGAAACCCGGCTGGCCGATCTGTGCTCCCGGCAATATCGCCACGCCATCGCCGATGTAAGCGTGGCTGATCACCGTGTTACCGACGATCTCGCTGTCGCGCCCGATGGCAACGCCGCGTCCGATCACGACGTGGGGACCGATATGCGTGCGATCACCGATCTCCACATCAGGACCGATCACAACGCCGGCCCCCAGTTCGACGCCCACACCGATCTTTGCGGTCGGATGGATGCCTGCGTTGAACGGCCCGGCGATGCGATGACAGTCGGGATAAAACATCTCCGCAACGGCCGCGAACGCGTGTTGAACCGACGGCACGCCGATCACGACGCATCCTTCGGGCGCCGAAAGCTTCGGCAACCCTTTCTCCGAAACTAGCACTACGCCCGCGGCTGTTTGCGCAAACGCGGGCGCAGCCTTTTCGCCAATGTAAAAGCTGAGATGGCTGGCGACCGCACCCGACAGACTGGCGACATCGGCAATGGCGCGCGTCCCATCAATACCATCCGGTACGGTCGCGCCGATTTTCGCGCAGACCTCTCTCAGCGAGAAAGGCCCGCGATTGTCGAAAAAACGAGGATCGGCCATGACGCCGCGTCCGGCTTACTGCTGGGCGGCCTGCTGACGGGCAGCAGCCTGCTGCAGCGCCGGCGGCAACGGAGCCAGATCGACCTTGACCGTCGGCATCTTCATGTCGAGGCGCTGCACCACAACGGCGGTGACATCAATCGCGTTCGGAGCCAGAAGCACCGAAGCCCTGTCCAGAAGCACCGTCGCCTTACGCTCCTGCATCACGCCTTGCAGGATCGGGCCAAGCGCCTCTTCCACCTGCTGGTTGGCTTTCAGCATGCCGCCTTGGATCAGGCCGCCGCGTTCCTGCACCTTCTTCTCGAAGGCCATGGCGCGCGCCTTCCAGGCGTTTTCCTTCTGCGCCTTCACCGCCGGGGCCAAGATCGCGTTCTGGGCATCCATCTGGGCCTTATCCCGCTTCAAGGATTCGGCTTCGGCGTTGAGCTGGGTCTGGGCCTGCTTCTTGAGGCCATCGACCTGCTGCTGAATGGACTGGCCGACCTTCGACATCGCAACGGTGCGGCGAAGATCGATGATGAGAATGCGGGCGGCAGGAGCCGCGCCGGTTCCGGGAGCGGCGGCGAGCGCCGACGGAACGGTCGCAGTCGCCGCGATGACCATCGCTGCGGCCGCCAAGCTGCGGGTGATGAGGGTTTTCTTGGACATGATCACATTCCTGTGCCGGCACTGAAGTGGATGAATTCGGTCTTGTCGTATGCCGCCTTCACGACCGGGATACCGAGGTCGATCTGGACCGGACCGAAAGGCGATTTCCATTTGATGCTGACGCCCGCCGATGCGCGGAACGCCAAGTTATCTTTCACGTTCGGATAGGCGGCGCCGCGGAACGGCGTATCGAGGTGGCCGAGTGTGCCGAAATCGGAGAACAGCGCGAACTGCATACCGTAATCCGCCGGCAGAATATCGGGCAGACGGGCCTGCGCCGAACCCTGGGCATAGAAATCGCCGCCCAGCGCGCCGTAGTCGCCCTGATAGCTCGTATCGCGCGGACCAATGCCGGCAAGCTTGAAGCCGCGGAAATTATCGCCGCCGCGGAAGAAGCGCTCTTCGATCGGCACCGTGTTGCCGCCGTAGCCCTGGATGAAGCCCGAGCCCAAGGTCAGCGAGCCGACCATGTCCCAGAACAACGGCCGATAGCCGGTCCAGCTGCCTTCGGTCTTGATGAACTTGAGGCCGCCGCCGAGACCGGCGAAATCCTGGCTGATCGAGAACATCGCACCGCGGGTCGGCTTAAGATAGTCGTCCAGCGTGTTGTAGCCGAAGGTGAAACCGACCAGCGACGTGTTGGTGGAGTTTCCGTACAACTCCAATTCCTGCAGCAACGACGCCGGCGCACCCGAATACGGCGTGACCTTGTTGACGCGGAAGGTGTAGCGGAGCTGAACGCTGCCGTATTCCGAGGTGGGGAAACCGAACCGCAAACCCGCGGCAGTCACGTCACCCTGATAGTTGGCCTGATTGTAGTTGGTGATCCACTTGTAGAGATCGATACCGGCGGCCAGCGGACGGTTGAGGAACCACGGCTCGGTGAAGCTCAACTGATATTGCTTGGAGATCGTCGACATCGCGACGGAGGTACGCAGGAACTGGCCGCGGCCGAACAGATTGCGCTCGGTGTAGGAGAACTCGCCGACGAAGGACGATGTCGACGAATAGCCGGCACCCAGCGAGATTTCGCCGGTCGACATTTCCTCCACCGTCACCGCGACATCGGTCTTGTCGGGGCGCGAACCGGCCGAATTCTTGATCGTCACATCCTTGAAGAAGCCGAGGGCGCGAATACGGGTGCGCGAACGGTCGATCAAATCGCGATTGAAGGCATCGCCTTCCTGAAAGCGCAATTCGCGGCGGATGATGCGATCAAGCGTGCGGTTGTTGCCGAGGACGTTGATCTTGTCGATGTAGACGCGCGGCCCCTGCTCGATCCGCATGACGAGATCGATCTTGTGATTTTCGGGATCGCGGCGCAGACGGACGCCGACATCAGCCGAGGCATAGCCCTTGGATCCGACGGCGTTGACGATGACGTCCTTCAGCTTTTCGACGCGGGTTTCGTCGTAGAGATCGCCGTTACGGACATCGACCAGCGGCTTCAGAGCCTGGGCCGGCAGTTCCTTGATCTTGGATTCGATCTCGACCTTGCCGAACTGGTACTTCTTGCCCTCGTCCACCGTGAAGGTGATGTAGAACGACGAATGATCCGGCGTCAGCTCGGCCACCGCCGATTTCACCGAGAAGTCGGCGTAACCGTGGCTGACGTAAAAGCGTCGAAGTTGTTCGCGGTCGAACAACAGACGGTCGGGATCGTAGTTGTCGTTCGACGCCAGGATGCGCCACCAGGCGCTTTCCTCGGTCGCGATCTGCTTTCTCAGGGTCGAGTCGTCATACGCCTTGTTGCCGGCGAAGATGATGCGCGACACGCCGGTGGTCGGACCTTCGTTGATCGAATAGATCAGGTCGACGCGGTTCTGCGGACGCTGGATGATCTGCGGATCGACCGAAGCGGCGAATTTGCCGTTGCGCCGATAGAGCTCGATGATGCGCTGGATGTCGGACTGAACTTTGGCGCGCGTGAACACCATGCGCGGCTTCATCTGCGATTCTTTTTCGAGGTCCTTGGTCGTGACCTTGGAATTGCCCTCGAAATCGACGCGATTGATGATCGGGTTCTCGACCACATGGACGGTCATGATCGAACCGTCGAAATTGATCTTCACGTCCGAGAACAGGCCGGTCGCAAACAGCGACTTCAACGCCTTGTCGGAGGCGGATTCGGAATACGCGTCGCCTTCGTGCAGCGTGATGTAGGTGAGGATGGTGGCCGCTTCGACGCGCTGGGCGCCGGTCACGACAATGCGCCGGACGATCGCCGGTGCCGATGTATCGACGCCCGGAGCAGCCTCGGGAGCACCACCCGGCGGCGGTGCAGCCGGTGGCTTGCGTTGCGCATCGGCAGCGCCGCTCATGACGACAGACGCCAAAACAAGCGTCGCGGGCGCCACGCGCTTCAATCGGGCGAACAGGTCCTTAGTGTCCATACACTCGTCTCTGACTCGTCTCAGATCAGGCAACACATGACGGGGATCATGAGTGCCCTCCCGAACTCCCAAGCAACCTGACAAGGTCGTTCCAGGTGGCAAAGATCATGAGACCAATTACCAACGCCAGCCCGAGCCTGAACCCCATGTCTTGGGTCCTTTCCGACAACGGACGGCCCAAAACACCCTCGCATGCATAGTACAGAAGATGGCCCCCGTCGAGGAGCGGAATAGGAAAAAGGTTGATCATCCCGATGCTTACAGAAATGAAAGCCACCAGATAGAAGAGATCGTAAAACCCGTGCGATGCGGCAGATTTGGCCATTTGGGCCATGCCGATCACCCCACCCAACTGGCTCGGGTCGGCCCGATACGAGACGATGCGCCACAGATAGGTGAGCGACACGTCCACGATCGACCAGCATTGCGTGGCTGCAATGATCGGCACCTTGGCCGGCGGCACCTTGAGCCAGATCATGGCATCCGGGTTATTTTCGTCCGGCACGACCCCGATCGCCCGGATTTTTACCTTGCCGCCGAAGAAGTCTTTGATTTCGGTCTCGCGCGGGGTGACCGGAACATTGAACGAATCATTGCCGCGCTTGACGGTCAGGATCTGGGTCTTGGCATTCGAACCGCGGATGGCATTGATCAGATCGGGGATGAACAGCTCGACCTTCTTGCCATCGACTGCGACAATCCTGTCGCCGGGCTTGATCCCGGCCTCGGCCGCCGCCGATTTCACCTGCACCCCGCCGACGAAGGTCGAGGGCACCTTGGCGCCGACAAAGGCCAGCAGACCGCAGAAGACCACGAACGCCAGGACGAAATTGGCTAACGGGCCGGCCGACACGACCAGCATGCGCTGCCACAAGGGCTTGAACGGAAACGCCCCCTTCTTCTCCTCCTCGCTCATCTGAGCGAGCCGCTCGCGGTCGGGGGTGGAGGCGGCGTTCTCGTCGCCCTTGAACTTCACGTAACCGCCAAGCGGCAGCCAGCAGACCTTCCAGCGCGTGCCCTTGCTGTCGTTCCAGCCATAGATCTCGCCGCCAAAGCCGATCGAGAAGGTATCGATCGCAACCCCGCAAGCGCGCGCCATCAGGAAGTGCCCCAGCTCGTGGAAGAACACCACGAGGGCGATCACGAAGATGAATGCCGGCACACCCACCGGGGCGGCGGCAATCAGATCGCGGATCATCGTCAGCATCGGTTCTCCTGTCAGCCCTGCCTGCGCCCGCAGACCGCGCGAGCGATCTCGCGTGCCTGCCGATCGGTGTCCAGCACTTCGTCCACCGTCTCCGGCTCGGTACCGGCGCCGGGACATTCGTCGAGCGTGGCTTCCACCACCGCGGCGATATCCAGGAAACCGATCTTCTCGTGCAGGAAGCAGTCCACCGCGACCTCGTTGGCCGCGTTCAGGATCGTCGGCGACATGCAGCCCCGGTCAAGGCAGCCGAGCGCGATCTTCAAGCTGCGGAAGCGCTCGAGATCGGGCGCTTCGAAGGTCAGCGTGCCGGCAGCCGCCAGATCGAGCTTGCGCGAGGGCGACGAAATCCGCCGCGGCCAGGCCAGCGCATGCACGATCGGCGTGCGCATGTCCGGCGAGGACAGATGCGCCAGCGTGGTGCCGTCCTGATAGGTGACCAGAGCATGGACGATCGATTGCGGATGGATCACCGCACCGAGTTTCGAGGCCGGCATGGCGAACAGGAAATGCGCCTCGATCAGCTCCAGGCCCTTGTTCATCATGGTGGCGCTGTCGACCGAAATCTTGGCGCCCATCGACCAGTTGGGATGAGCCACGGCCTGGGCCGGCGTGGCGGCGCGCATCTGCTCCAGCGTCCAGGTGCGGAACGGCCCGCCCGACGCGGTCAGGGTCACCTTTTCGATCTCTTCCGGATCGGCGGCGCACAGGCACTGGAAGACGGCGTTGTGCTCCGAATCCACCGGCACGACCTTGGCCTTGGACTTCGCCAGCGCCTTCAGAAACACCGGCCCCGCCGCCACGATGCATTCCTTGTTGGCGAGCGCCACGGTGGCATCGCGCGCAATCGCCCTGAGCGCGGGTTCGAGCGCCGCCGCGCCCATGATCGCCACCATCACGACATCCGAGGGTCGTCCGGCGGCATCGATCACCGCTTTGCGGCCGGCACCGGTTTCGATGCCGGTACCGGCAAGACCGGCTTTCAGCGCTTCGTACTTGCTCTCGTCGTTGATGACGGCGAGCCGCGGGCGGATCGCCTTGGCCTGCTCGATCAGCTTGTCGACATTGCCGTTCGCGGTCAGCGCTTCGACCGGAAGCACCTCGGCGCCATAGACTTCGCGGGCATGCGTGATGACGCTGAGCGTCGAAACGCCGATCGAGCCGGTCGATCCCAGAACCGTCACGCGGCGCTCCAGAACGGGCCCGAGGTCCGGCATTTGTTCACACCAACGCTGCGCAGCCGGCCTCATGAAAATACTCCAAACAGCGGATCAAACTTGAGCAACAGCACAAGCGCCGCCAAGGCCACCAATGTGGCTAGGGTTGAATCGATCCGGTCAAGCACGCCCCCATGCCCCGGAATCATCGAACCAGAGTCCTTAACGTGGAAACGCCGCTTGGCCCAGGACTCGAACAGGTCGCCAAGATGCGCGATCACGGCCATGCTGCCGCCAAAGGCCGCGCCCACCGCCGCCAAATCCCAGTCCGCCCTTCCGTTGAGGACGATGGTCTTCAGAACGACGAGAAAAACCGCTTCGGCAATCGCCGCCGAAATCATGCCGCCGACGAACCCGGCCCAGGTCTTGTTGGGCGACAGCACCGGCGCCAGCTTGGGCCCGCCGATCAGGTTGCCGCAGACCAACGCGCCGGTATCGGTCGCCCAGACGATCAGGAAAAGACCGATCAGCACCCATTCGCCGTGCGGGGTGTAGTCGTGCAGCGCGATGATGGCGAGCGACGGCAGGCCGAGATAGAGAACGCCGCCCGCATGCCAGAGCGGCCGATTCCGGCGCAGCAGGCCCACCGTGTAGACGGCCACCGCGCCCGTCCCCAGGATCATCAGCGGCAGCAGTTGATCGCGCGGCCACAAAATGAAAGCGCCAAGCGACAGCGAAACCATTGCCGCGGCGGTGACGTATTCGGCGGCGAACCGGCCCTTGCCGACCAGACGATGCCACTCGCGCCCGGCCAGCAGCGCGGCCACGGCAGCGACGATCTCCAGATACGGCTTGCCCTTGAAGATCGCGAAAACCATCGCGGCGCCGAGGACGATGGCGAAGAACGGCCGCGTGATCCAGTCGCGCGAAAACTTCACCGCCTTCAAACCGGGCGCCATCGCGATGCTGTCGCCGTTCTTTCTCACGCTACCGCTTCCGGCAAGGCACCGAACCGGCGCTCGCGTTTCGTGAACTGCCGCAAGGCGTCCATGAACTCGGCGCGACCGAAATCGGGCCAAAGGGTATCGACAAACAAGAGTTCGGCGTAGGCCGACTGCCACAAGAGGAAATTCGAAAGCCGCCGCTCGCCGCTGGTGCGGATGACGAGATCGGGTTCCGGCAGGCCGGCGGTGAACATGCGCGACGACACCAGTTCCGGCGTGATCGTCTCGGGATCGAGACGGCCTTCCTTGGCCGCCTGTGCCAGCTCCCGCACCGCCGCGACGATTTCTTCCTGCCCGCCGTAATCGAAGGCGAAGATCAGGTTCATGCCCGTGTTGGCCGCCGTTTTGTTCTCCGCATCCTCGATCATCGCCCGGATATCCGGATCAACGCGCGTACGGTTGCCGATGATCCGGACGCGCGCGCCGAGTTCGCCGATCTCCCGCATGTCATTGCGGAAGTAGAGGCGGAAGAGGCCCATCAACGCTCCCACTTCCAGCGCCGGACGCTTCCAGTTCTCGGAGCTGAAGGCATAGAGCGTCAGCGCTTCCAGACCAACCTCGATCGCCTGGCGCACGACCTCGCGCACCGCATTGACGCCGGCGACGTGGCCAGCCTGACGGGGCAGATGGCGCTTGCGCGCCCAACGGCCATTGCCGTCCATGATGATGGCGACATGCCGCGGGAGGGTTTCCTTATGCTGCTGAGCAGCCATGTCCTGATCCCTGCCCCGTCCCATGCTGATCCTGTCGGCGTGCGAGTGCAACGCCTCAGACCTGCATGATTTCCTTTTCTTTCACCGCCAGCGCCTCATCGATTTCCTTGATGTGAGCGTCGGTGATCTTTTGCAGCTCGTCGCCGTGCTTATGGGCCTCGTCCTGGCCGATCTTGTGATCTTTTTCGAGCTTCTTCAGCAGTTCCATGCCGTCGCGGCGGATATTGCGCACCGCGACCCGGCCCTGCTCGGCGCTCTTGTGGGCATGCTTGACGAGTTCCTTGCGGCGCTCCTCGTTGAGCGGCGGAATCGGAATACGGAGCAACTGGCCGTCGACCTGCGGATTGAGACCCAGGCCCGAGTCCCGGATCGCCTTGTCGACGTGCTTAACCATGCTTTTGTCCCAGATCTGCACCGTCAACAGGCGCGGTTCCGGGGTCGAAATGGTGCCGAGCTGGCTGATGCTCATGCGCTGGCCATAGGCCTCAACGTTCACCGTATCGAGCAAATGCGGCGACGCACGGCCCGTCCTGAGGCCCGAAAAATCCTGTTTCGCCGCCGCCACGGTCGCCACCATGCGGCGTTCCATTTCCTGTTTTGTATAGGTCTCGGCCATGTGCGCCTCCTATGCGCTTTCCTTGATGACCGTCGCCCGCCCCTCGCCTCTCAACACCGCGGCAAGCGCACCACGGTCATGAATCGAGAACACAATAATCGGAATCTTGTTCTCGCGCGAAAGGGATACAGCCGAAGCGTCCATCACCTTGAGTTCGCGCGTCAGTACGTCGTGATACGTCAGGGTGTCGTAGCGGAGCGCGTCCTTCACCTTGACCGGATCGGCGCTATAGACGCCGTCGACCTTGGTGCCCTTCAGAAGCCCGTCGCACTTCATTTCGGCCGCCCGGAGGGCTGCCGCGGTGTCGGTCGTAAAGAAGGGATTGCCGGTACCGGCGGCGAAAATCACCACCCGGCCCTTTTCCAGGTGCCGTTCGGCCCGGCGACGGATGAAGGGCTCACAGACGGTCTGCATCGGGATCGCCGACTGCACCCGGCTCGAAAGCCCAGCCCGCTCGAGAGCGGCCTGCATGGCAAGGGCGTTCATCACCGTCGCCAGCATGCCCATATAGTCGGCCTGGGCGCGGTCGATGCCCTTGGCCGCCGCAGAAACCCCGCGGAAGATGTTGCCGCCGCCAATGACCATGCACACCTGTGTGCCGGCCTCGACCGCATCCTTCACGTCGGCGGCGATGCGGTCGACCGTGGCAATATCGATGCCGAAGGCTCCAGAGCCCATCAGCGCCTCACCCGACACCTTCAACAATACGCGGCGGTATTTCGGCGCTGACATGACTCTCGGTTCCCTTAATTGCCGGCCATCTTGGCGACTTCGTCGGCGAAGTCGTCCGAACGCTTCTCGATGCCCTCGCCCACCTGGAAGCGGAGGAACGCGGCGATCGAAACCGGCGCGCCGAACTCCTTGCCGGCGGCTTCGAGCACGGCCGAGATCTTCGACTTCTGATCGACGACGAAGACCTGATCGAGCAGGCAGACTTCCTCGTAGTACTTGCGCATCGCGCCTTCGAGCATCTTCTCGACGATGTTCGCCGGCTTGCCGACGGCCTTCTTGGCCATGATTTCGGCCTGTACCGACTTCTCGTGCGCCACGACTTCGGCCGGGATGGAAGCCTCGTCGAGCGCGATCGGCGACGCCGCCGCCACATGCATGGCGATCTGCTTGCCGAGAGCCGCGAGCTTTTCCTTGTCGGCCGTCGACTTCAGCGCGACCAGCACGCCGATCTTACCGAGTTCCGGCGACACGGCGTTGTGGACGTAGGACGCCACCACGTCGGCCTCGACCGAGGCAACGCGACGGACGGCCATGTTCTCGCCGATCTTGGCGATGAGCGCGGTCAGGGTGTCCTTGACCGAGGCATCGCCGAGCTTGGCGTCGAGCAGGGTTTCGAGGCTCTGGCCGTTGGTCAGCGCCAGCTTGGCCACGTTGGTCACGAACGCCTTGAACTCGTCGTTGCGAGCGACGAAGTCGGTTTCGGCGTTGACTTCCACGGCCACGCCCTTGCCGCCTTCGACGGCGAGGCCGATCAGGCCTTCCGCCGCCGTGCGGGTGGCCTTCTTCGCGGCCTTAAGGGCGCCGTTCTTGCGCAGCCAGTCTTCGGCCGCGGCGAGATCGCCGCTCGTAGCCGTGAGTGCCTTCTTGCACTCCATCATGCCCGCGCCGGTCTGATCGCGCAGGGACTTCACCAGGGATGCGGTGATTTCCGCCATTGTTTCTCTCCGTGAAAATTACTCGGCCGGAGCCGCGGTCTCGCCTTCGGTCGCCACCGGCGCCGGAGCCGCTTCGGGCAGTTCCTCGGCCGCGCCGACGTCGACGCCGGACGCGATCTGGCTCTCCGACAGACCGTCGATCACCGCGCGAGCGACCAGATCGCAGTACAGCGCAATCGCGCGGGCCGCGTCGTCGTTGCCCGGAATCGGATAGGCAATGCCGTCCGGATCGCAGTTGGAGTCGAGGATCGCCGTCACCGGAATGCCGAGCTTGCGGGCTTCCTGGATGGCGATGCTTTCCTTGTTGGTGTCGACCACGAACAGCATGTTCGGCAGGCCGCCCATCTCCTTGATACCGCCGAGGGAGCGCTCGAGCTTGTCGCGCTCGCGCAGCATGCCCAGCAGTTCCTTCTTGGTGCGACCCGAACCCTGGCCGCCTTCCAGCGTCTCTTCGATCATGCGCAGGCGCTTGATCGAGTTCGAAATGGTCTGCCAGTTGGTCAGCGTGCCGCCGAGCCAACGGTGATTGACGTAGTACTGGGCGCAACGCTTGGCCGCGGCCGCGATCGGCTCAGCCGCCTGGCGCTTGGTGCCGACGAACAGAATACGGCCACCCGCCGCCGCAACATCGCGAAGCGCCTTGAGCGCCTGATGCAGGAGCGGAACGGTCTGGGTCAGGTCGATGATGTGAATGTCGTTGCGCGAACCATAGAGGAACGGCGCCATCTTCGGATTCCAGCGTTGCTGACGATGACCGAAGTGAGCGCCCGACTCCAGGAGTTGGCGCATGGTGAAATCTGGCAGTGCCATGGAAAAAGTCTCCTTTTCCGGTTGGACCTAACGCGAGGAGTTACCCCTTGTGGGGGCACCGGACGGGGACGAGGGAACTCCCCCCGAAACCCAACCTCGCGCGCGGAATGGCGCGGGTTATAGGGGGTGAATCGGGCCGGGGCAAGGGGTGAGGGCCGTCAATTTCGAGCCAGAATGATGGAAAAACAGGTACTTACGTCTCCGGCGACCAGCGAACGCAGGAAAATTGCCGCGGCGCGAAGGGTTTAACGACGCGAAATCGCCCCCAAACGCTCCCCGACAGCGGCCGGACGGCGCTCGGCCCGGCGGCGGCAGCCCTCGGCAAACAGGCCCGGCGTGATGCCGTGGACGGCCTTGAATTGCCGGATCAAGTGGCTCTGGTCGGCAAAGCCGGCGGCCGACGCGACCTCCGCCGCCGGAACGCCATCGGCCAGCAAGGCACGCGCGGCATGAACCCGGCACTGCACGACATAGCTATGTGCCGTCACTCCGACTGCGGCCTGAAAGGAGCGCATGAAATGATACGGGCTGTAGCCCGCCGCCGCCGCAAGTTCGGCGACGCTTAGCTCGGGGTCGGAGAAGCGCGCCTTGACGCACTCGATCGCACGGCGGATGGCGCGGCTATCCGACCGCGGATGGCTCGACGGCAAGGCACCACTCGCCAGCACCAATCCCATTGCCTCGGCGAAGGCTTGCTGGCGCGCCAGCGGATTGTCCGCGTTCGCTTCGATGGCGCGATGCAAGGTCATCAGCCGGCGGACGTATTCGCCATCGCCGCCCGCCGTCGGCTGCGGTCCGCGCGGCGGCGGACCGGCCGGAAGCCGCGACGCCATGTCGGCCAGCGTGTCGAGATCGGGATAGAACACCCGCCACGACCATCCATCCGGCGTCTCGCCCGCGAACGCCTCGCCTGCCCCCACCAGCACCATCTGCCCGGCTCCGGCAACCGCCTCGGATCGTCCGACGCGATAGCGCAGCATTCCGCTCGTCACGACTGCAATCGTCACCTCGTTGCGGATCAGCGGGCCGAAGCGACGACCATTGCCACTCTGCAACTCCGTCCCGTTGCGCCCGAGGACGGGGTCTCGCCACAACCGGATGTCGAGTTCGCTGACGGCCATATCGCAACAGGTCCATTTTCCAGGGCGGGTTCAACGGATCACTGCAACACCGAGTTCAGTCTATCGGCGGGGCATTCGAAGCCCAAGGTCTTTCTCGGGCGCTGGTTGAGCCGCAGCGCGATCCTGTTGAGATGGGCTTGGGAGAACTGGGCAAGGTCCGTTCCTCTCGGGAAGTACTGCCGTAACAGGCCATTGGTGTTCTCGTTGCTGCCTCGCTGCCAGGGACTACGCGGGTCACAGAAGTAAACCTGCACATCGGTCGCCACCGTGAAGGCTTTGTGAGCCGCCATTTCATGGCCGCGATCCCATGTGAGCGAACGTCGTAGTTCCGCTGGCAGCCTGCCGATGTGTTTGGTGAGCGCGGCAACCACGCTCGCCGTATCGCTGCCGGGCACCTTCAGGAGCATCGCAAAGCGCGAGGCGCGTTCAACCAGCGTCACGATGTAGGAGTGGTTCGAGCCGCAAAGCAGGTCGCCTTCCCAGTGGCCCGGGACAGCGCGATCTTCTGCCTCCGCAGGGCGCTCACGGATCGAGACCGTATCAACGATCTGCCCCACGCCACTCCAGGTAACACCGCCTTTTGCTTGGCGCAGTTGCCGTTTGGTGCGCAGATGCGCCATCAGCTCCTTTTTCAAGACACCGCGCGTCTGGACGAAGAGGCTGCGATAGATCGTTTCGTGCGAGAGCTGCATGGCCGGATCGGTTGGGAACTGCCGCTTCAGCCAGCCGGCAATCTGCTCCGGTGACCATTGCTGCGCCAGTTTCTGGGCTACGCGCCATCGTAACGGTGCATGGCGGGCCAAGCGACAAGCTTTGGGGCGCAATGCTTGATCCCAGGCTCGCCGGTCAGCTTGGTTTGCCCGATACCTCGGGCCGCCGCCGTTGCGCCTGATCTCCCGGCTGATGGTCGAAGGCGCTCGCCCCAGGCTGCACGCGATCTGGCGGATCGACAGGCCTGCTGCCAGTCCGCGCGAGATTTCTTCGCGTTCGTCGAGCCTTAGCGCCTGTTGGCGACGACGACGCGGCGCCGGGACAATGCCGCCATTCAGCGCCAAAATCCGATAGACCCCACTCTTGTTCCGCCGTCCCAGCGTTCTCGCTATCGAGGAGATACACTGGCCGCTCTTCCAGCGCTCCCAAAGCTCCGCCTTCTGCTGCGGTGTAAACCAAATCCGCGATACCCGTTCCATGAGCGCCTCCCGATCTTGCCAGATTAGAAGGTGTTGCGCTCACCCGTTGAACCCGCCAGCAGAAATGTCCAATCACGATCCGGCGGGCGTTGCCAAGCTGCAAGCAACGGTGAGGCAAAGAACGTTCACACGCGAATGTGACCCCAAGACGGCTTGTAGCAAAACCATTCCTCTCATTCTCTCGCGCGTCGGGCGGAAGCGGATTCTCAGTACAATGATTTCTCCGAAACGGTGCATTTTCGTGTGTGCCACCGTTATGGCAACGGCGGGCGCAGCGTCGGCACAAACGCCGCGCGATTTCGGCACCTGGCGTCCATCCGCAGCGGCGACGCGCATCGCGACCAACGAGGCCCCCGCCATCGACGGGGATGTTTCCGACAAGGTGTGGGCCAAGGCTCCGGCCATCAGCGAATTCTACCAGCTCGAGCCGAGCGAAGGCGCCCCCGCCGACGAACGCACCGTCGTGCGCGTGCTGTACGACGAGAACAATCTGTATTTCGCGATCGAAGCCGACGATCCCTCGCCGGTCACCGCCCGCATCAAACAGCGCGACGGCGGCATCGACGTCGACGATATCATCCGCATCTATCTCGACCCCGACATGTCGCGCCGCAATGGCTACATGTTCGAGGTCAATCCGCTGGGCGCGCGCCGCGAAGGCCTGATCCAGAACAATGCCGACGTGATCTACCAGTGGAATACGCTGTGGAACGCCAAGGCGCGCATCACACCCAAGGGATGGACCGCGGAAGTGATCATTCCGTTCCGCAGTATTTCCTACGGCCATAATGCCGATTGGGGCTTCGACCTGTTCCGGCTGGTGCGCAAGAAGAACGAGCGCATCCGCTGGTCGTCCATCAACAAGGCCATCGTTTCGCAGGACATCAGCCGCTCGGGCACGCTGGCCGGCATCGACGGCGTGCAGGACGGGCTCGGCATCGACGTCCAGGCGTTCGGGCTGGCGCGCTACCGCAAAACCTGGGACACACCCGGCAAGGACACCGGCGTTTCGTTCCGGCCGTCGGGAAACCTCTTCTACAAGATCACGCCGTCGCTGACGGGAACGCTGACCTACAACACCGATTTTTCCGACGCCCCGCTCGATACCCGCAAGGTGAACATCGGGCGATTTTCTCTGTTCTATCCCGAGCGGCGCGATTTCTTCCTGCAGGATGCGGCGGCGTTCGAGTTCGGCGGCGCGCCCCTGAACGTCAACAACGATCCCAACGCCGCACCGTTCTTCTCGCGCCGCATCGGCATCGTGAACGGCCAGCCGGTGAACATCCTCGGTGGCGCCAAGCTCTCCGGCGATGTCGACGGCTACGGCATCGGCGCCCTCAGCGTGATGACGGCGGGCGGCGAAGGCGTGGGCGAACAGATGCTGTCGGTGGCCCGCGTGACGGCGCCGGTGCTGGACGAATCCAAGGTCGGCTTCGTCTTTACCAACGGCGATCCCACCGGCCGCTCCGACAACACAGTCGGGGGACTGGATTTCCAATACCGCAAATCGAATTTTCTCGGCGACAAGCAGATCCGCGGCGACTTCTATTACCAGCACAGTTCGTCATCGACCTCGGGCGACGGCGACGCGTTCGGGGGCCAGATCGAATTGCCGAACGAGCCGTGGGCGACGTATTTCCGCTTCAAGCAGGTCGGCAGTAATTTCGACCCGGCGCTCGGCTTCGTATCGCGTCCGGGCATCCGCGAATACCAGACGCGGGTCGCCTACAAGGAGCGGCTGAGCGGCTCTGCACTGCGCTGGTGGGAATTCGGGCTGTGGGCCGATACGGTCACCGACCTCCACGACAAATGGCAAAGCGGCACGCCGCTCAATCCGTTCTTCAGCTTCTATCTCAATTCCGGCGACAACGGCTGGGCGGAGATGTGGGAAGAACACGAAATCACGCCGGAATTCACCCTGCCCCACGACATCGTGGTGCCGGCGGGCGAATACACCTTCACGACCTGGCACGCCCACTTCGAATCCGCGCCGGCGCGGCTGATTTCGACCGTCGCCGACGTCCAGTACGGCAAATACTACGGCGGCAAGCTGTTGCAGACCGACATGACGGTGAACGTCAATCCCAACGAAACGGTGTCGCTGGGCCTGCGCCACGTGCTGCAGGAGATGAAGATGCCGAACGGCAACGTCACCATCCAGGTCGGATCCGTCGACGCCAGCTTCAACTTCACGCCCGACATGTACGTGCGCGGCCAGCTGCAATACGACAACATCTCGAAGGCGGTCGGGCTGTCGGTGCGTTACCGCTGGGAGTTCGCTCCGGGTACGGAGTTTCTTGTCGTCGCCGGAGACGACGCAACCCTCGACGGGCATCACTACCAGAGCCACGTCTCGCAGCTCTCGCTGCGGCTGGGCAAGACGTTCCGGCTGTAGGGCAGCCCCCAGCCGGAACCGATGCGATCAGGCAGCCAATCCGGCCGACAGGCTGGATGTGGTGAGCAGCGTGACCATTCTTCCGTCGAGGATTGCGATTCCTTCGATGCCGGAATCGTCGCCCGTGTCCATCACGTCCGGCGGCGGCTGCACGTCGGAGGACGCCAGGGTGATGATGTCCGAAACGGCATCCACCAGCATGCCGGTGGTGCGGGCGCCGTCATGCACGACGATGATGACATGCTTGGCGGTAGCCTCGGTCATGCCCAGGCCGAGCCGGGCGCGCAAATCGACCACGGGCAAAACGTTGCCGCGCAGATTGATCACGCCGCGCACGTAATGGGGAACATGCGGCAGCGGCGTCGTATCGGTCCAGCCGCGGATTTCGCGGATCGCCATGATGTCGGACGCGTATTCCTGCCCGTTGGCCATGAAGGTGATGTACTGACGGGTTTGTCCGCTTTTTTCGCTATCGCTCATCGGTCTTCCTGTTAGGGTCGAACTAAGATGGGCGGATTTTCGGCCGCCCACGCCCCTTTAGAATTCAGTCCAATCGCTCGACGGTTCCGCCGCCGGCGCAGCAGCGACCGCCGCCGCGGCAGCAGCCCGACGGGGTGCGGCCACAGGTTTGGCGATCCTCGCAGAAGTCCTCGCCGCGGCAGGACGCGGCGCTCTCACCGCCAACGTTTCGGCACCGACCGCAAAGAAGGACATCAATTCGGCAAGCCGTGTGGCCTCGTTCGCCAGATTGCGCGACGCCGCCGTCGACTCTTCCACCATCGCGGCGTTCTGCTGAGTCACCTGGTCCATCTGGGCCACGGCCGCGTTCACCTGCTCGATACCGGTGGATTGCTGCTCGGCAGCCTGTGCCATTTCGCTGACCAGCGTGTTGATCTGCATGACCTGATCGACAATGCGCCTCAAGGCTTGGCCGGACTCGCCGACGAACTTGACGCCCTCGCCGACCTGATCGCTCGAGGTCTTGATCAGCGTCTTGATTTCCTTGGCCGCCTCGCTGGAACGCTGTGCCAGCGCGCGCACTTCGGAGGCCACGACCGCAAAGCCCTTGCCGGCATCGCCGGCGCGTGCCGCTTCGACGCCCGCATTGAGGGCGAGCAGATTGGTCTGGAATGCAATTTCGTCGATCACGCCGATGATGTCGGTGATCTTCTTCGAGGACTGCGAAATCGCGTCCATGGCGTTGACCGCGGTCTCGACCACGTGGCCGCCGGTCTCGGCAACCTGCTTGGCGGTGGTCACGCTCTGCGACGCTTCGCGGGCGTTGGCGGCGGTCTTCTTGACGGTCGCAGTGATCTCTTCCAGCGCAGCGGCGGTCTCTTCGAGAGACGCGGCCTGCTGTTCGGTGCGGCGCGACAGGTCGTCGGCAGCCTGGGAAATTTCCGACGAACCGGACGTAATCAGACCCGTCGTCGACTGGACGTTGTGTACCGTCTCCTGCAAACGCTCCATCGCCGCGTTGAAGTCGGTCTTCAGCTTGGCGAACTTGCCCGTCAGATCGGCCGTCACGCGATAGGTGAGATCACCCTTGGCGAGATGATCGAGACCTTCGCCGATACCCTTGATCGTGGCTTCGGTCTGTTCGGCTTCGATGAAGTGATGCACCACCACGGCGACATCGGTGAAAACCGAGCGCATCAGGCTGTTCACCAGTTCCCGGCGGCGGGGATCGACCAGGGGGGCGTGATCCAGCAGCGAATTGACCAGACCGGCGGCCCAGTTCGGGTAGACGTTGGCCAAGTAGTTGGTCAAATCGGTCCTGCCGCTGATCTCCTTGATGATCTCGGCCTGAACCTTGAAATAGTTCGGCGACAGGTCGCCCGTGGCGACGTGCCGGAACTTCACCCGCTCGATCGCCAGAACATCCGGAGGCATGACCGTCAGGCTTGAATCCGCGGCCCGATAGGCATCCAGCAACGCCTTGTCGACGCCGCTGCCTACGCGCTTATGGACGATTTCACCGACAGCACGCCGATCCTGTGACCATGGAGGGAGTTTTTCTTCCAGGATGCTCATCAGATCATTCCCTTCTCAATGATGCGTAATGGCCGCGAACACGTCTTTGCGGCCTGACATCAGCCCCGATGCTTTTTCCGCCAGCCTTGGCCAGAAGCACTCGGGGGAAGAGTGCCGGGAAAATGTCTACAAGCGGTAAGCAAGTCTTGCCCTTCGAGCGACAACTTGATCGAAGCGCATAAGGGATTGTACCGATCGGGCCCCGTCCAGGCCGCCGGCGATGGCTTAAACCGGGCAAAAATGCCCTCTAAACCGACTCCACAGTACGCCGGGATGACGCGCAGGACGTCTTTCAGGGCGGAGGTAACCTGATGGCGCTTGGGCAGGGCAATCTCGACCTCCTCCCCTGGGCCGCCGGGGACCACCAGCGTGACGACACCCTTGCCGGGATTCTTCAGCGCTCCGGCAATGCCCGGAATGGCGGCCACGTCGCCGACATGCAGACGCAAACCTTCGCCGGTGTGCATCGCCTCGGTCTCCAGGTCCTTGCCCCAGATGGCGCGCAGATTCCGCCGTTAGCCCTCGCGGAGGGGCCGAGCGGCATAGCTGCAGTGGAATGTGATCAGGTGGGCGGCGAGCGACTATACGTCATAGAGATGCGCATTGTCTGTCCAGCTACGATTTGGCGCAATGAATCTCGGATTTGAAGAAGAACAGGCGCCCTATAAGGGGCCAACACAGAAGGCACGATTTTGGACAGAGGCTTGGGTCCACAGCCAAGTCTATTGTCCGAACTGTGGGCGCCAGTCGATCACAAAATACGAAAACAACAGACCAGTCGCTGATTTCCATTGCTCGCATTGTCGCGAGGAATACGAGCTCAAAGGTCAAAAATCCAAATTCGGCGCAAAAATCGTTGATGGCGCGTTCAGCACAATGTGCAAACGACTGTCCGCAAGCGACAATCCTAATTTAATGTTGATGAACTACGACCTGAAGCGGTTGCGCGTGTCTAACTTCTTTGTGGTTCCAAAGCAGTTTTTCATTCCGGAGATAATCGAGAAGCGAAAACCGCTTGCGCAAACAGCCAGACGTGCGGGTTGGGTTGGATGCAATATCCTGCTTAGCCGCATCCCAGAAATGGGTAAGGTGTTTCTCGTAAGGTCGGGAACACCAGTACCGCAAGACAAGGTACTAGAACAATGGCAACGCACACTGTTTCTTCGGAATGAGGCAGCGGAGGCGCGCGGATGGCTTATCGAAGTAATGAAATGTGTCGAAGCGATTGGGCGCACTCAATTCAATCTCGACGATGTCTACGCGTATGAAAAGCAGCTAAGTCAAATCTACCCGGACAATCATAACGTCCGACCGAAAATCCGCCAGCAGCTTCAGGTTCTTCGTGACAACGGATATCTGGAATTTGCCTCGCGCGGTCACTACCGCCTCATCATCCGGTAGTTTTTCCTCCTCGCTAAACTCAGCCCCAGAACCAGCGTCTACAGTTCGGTGAGGCGATATGTGACGACATCCGCAGTGCGGGCAGTCATCGTCACACATACAATCCCATTCGTCCAACCAATGCTTCTTGCATTGCGGACAGCGATAATAGTTGACGAACTGCATGTGTCTCCCTCCGTGACACGCAAAGACTACCGCTGCACCTCTCGGCAAGTTTGCCGGGCGCGACGAATATCCTGTGTCAAAGGATCCCAATGAAGTCGTGGGGGGCTAAACCGACTCCACTTCCAGCACGCCGGGGATGACGCGCAGGACGTCTTTCAGGGCGGAGGTGACCTGATGGCGCTTGGGCAGGGCAATCTCGACCTCCTCCCCTGGGCCGCCGGGGACCACCAGCGTGACGACGCCCTTGCCGGGATTCTTCAGCGCTCCGGCAATGCCCGGAATGGCGGCCACATCGCCGACATGCAGACGCAAGCCTTCGCCGGCGTGCATCGCCTCGGTCTCCAGGTCCTTGACCCAGGTGGCGCGCAGTTTCAGCTCGTCGCCTTCCCAGGTCGCCACCAGCTTGATCAGCACCGACTTGCCGGCATCGAGCAGATGGCGCGAGGCGGCCAGAACTTCGGAGAAGAACATCACCTCGTACATGCCGGTCGGATCGGAGAACGAGCAGAAGGCATACATCTGGTCGTTCTTGCCGCGCCGCTCGGATTTGCGGATCACGGTACCGGCTAGGATCGGCGACGAAGCGCTGCGCCGGTCTTCCAGCACTTCGGCGTAGGTCACCGCCTGCAAGCGCTTCAGCGCGACGCGATACTGATCGAGCGGGTGACCCGACAGATAGAAGCCCATGGCGCCGAATTCCTCGCCAAGGCGCTCGTGCGGCGGCCAATCGTTCACGGCCGGCAGACGCAATTCGGCCTTTGCCGGGCCGCCGCCGAACAGGCTCACCTGCCCGCTTTCGCGCTCGCTGGTGGCGGCCTGAGCGGCAGCAAGAATGAGATCGGCGCCTTCCACCACCTGACGGCGGTTTTTGTTGAGGCTGTCGAACGCCCCCGCGCGCGCGAGGTTTTCCACCACCCGCTTGTTGATCTGCTTGGGATCGATGCGGTTGGCGAAATCGGCCATCGACCGGAACGGGCCGCCTTGCTGGCGCACCTCGACCAGATGGTCCATGGCCTGCCGGCCGACACCCTTGATCGCGGCCAGGGCGTAGTAGATTTCCTTCTTCTCGGCATCGACCGAAAACACCGCGGTGGAGCGATTGACGTCGGGCTGCAACACCTTGATGCCGAGACGCTGCGCTTCCTGCCGGAAGATGTTGAGCCGGTCGGTGGCGCCGATATCGAGGGTCATCGACGCGGCGAGGAATTCGACCGGGTAATGCGCCTTCAGATACGCCGTTTGATAGGCAACGTGGGCGTACGCGGCGGCGTGGCCCTTGTTGAAGCCATAACCGGCGAACTTGGCGGCCTGATCGAAGATCTGCTCGGCGATTTCCGGCAGCACGCCGCGTTCGGAGGCGCCTTTCAAGAAGCGCTCGCGCTCCTTGACCATCTCCGCCACGATTTTCTTGCCCATGGCGCGGCGCAGATTGTCGGCCTGCCCCATGGTGTAGCCGGCCAGTTCCTGGGCGATGTGCATGACGTCTTCCTGATACGTCATGACGCCGTAGGTATCTTTCAGGATCGGCTCGAGCTTGGGGTGGAGATACTCCGGCTCCTCCCTGCCATTCTTGACGGCGATGTACTTCGGGATCGAGTCCATCGGTCCCGGACGATAAAGGGCCACAAGCGCGACGAGGTCGTTGATGCGGTCGGGCTTCATCTTGCGCATCAGGTCGCGCATGCCCGTGGATTCCAACTGGAACACGCCGACGCTGTCGCCCTTGGCCAGCATCTCGAACGTTTCCTTGTCGGTGAAATCGAGGCTTGCCGCATCGACCTCGATGCCGCGCTGGGCGATCAGGTCTTGCGCCTTGGCGATCACCGTCAGGGTCTTGAGGCCGAGGAAGTCGAATTTCACCAGGCCCGATTTTTCCGAACCCTTGTAGTCGAACTGCGCCACCGGCACGTCGGAGCGCGGATCGAAATAGAGCGGCAACAACTCGTCCAGCGGCCGGTCGCCGATGATGACGCCGGCGGGATGGGTCGAAACGTTGCGGTACAGCCCTTCGAGCTTGCGGGCGATGTCGAACAGACGCTGGGCGATCGGCTCCTGTTCGGCGATCTGCTGCAGCCGCGGCTCGGCTTCGATGGCCTCGTCGAGGGTGATGTGCTTGCCGGGCTGGCCGGGGATCAGCTTGGCGATGCGGTCGACGAGACCGAGCGGCATCTGCAAGACGCGTCCGACGTCGCGCACCGCCGCGCGCGCCTGCAACGAACCGAGCGCCAGGATGTGGCCGACCTTCTCGTGGCCGTATTTGTCGCGCACGTAATGCACGACCTCGTCGCGCCGCTCCTGACAGAAGTCGATGTCGAAGTCCGGCATCGAAATACGTTCCGGGTTGAGGAAGCGTTCGAAGAACAGGCCGAACCGCAACGGATCGAGGTTGGTGATGTCGAGCGACCACGCCACCAGCGACGCCGCACCCGAACCGCGCACGCCGACCGGAATGCCCTGCGCCCGCGTCCACTTCATGAAGTCGGACACGATCAGGAAGTAGCCGGGGAACTGCATCTTGATGATGACGTCGAGTTCGTAGGCCAGTCGCTTGTCGTATTCGGAGCGGTCGGCATAAAGCCCGTTCTTGGCGAGACGCCGCTCGAGACCGGATTCGGCCTGCGCCTTCAACTCTTCCACCGCCGACAGCCCCGAGGCGGGCTCGAAAATCGGCAGCAGCGGATGGCGCTTGATCGGCTTCACGGCACAACGGCGCGCGATCTCGATCGTGTTGGCGATGGCCTCCGGCAGATCGGCAAACTGGGCCGCCATTTCGGCAGCGCTCTTGAAGCGATGCTCCGGCGTAACGCGGTGGCGGTCTTCCACCGAGACATAGGTACTCTCGGAAATGCAGAGCAGCGCGTCGTGCGCCTCGTACATGTCGGCGCGGCCGAAATGGACGTCGTTGGTGGCCACCAGCGGCAGCTTCTTGGCATAAGCCAGATCGATCAGGCCGTTCTCGGCGGCGCGTTCTTCCGGCATGCCGTGGCGCTGAAGCTCAACATAAAGCCGGTTGGGGAAGATGTCCGCCAACTTGTCGAGCACCGTCTCGGCCAGCTCCATCTGGCCGGTCTCGATCAGCTTGTTGATCGGGCCGCCGGGGCCGCCGGTAATGGCGATGATGCCTTCGTTGTACTTGGCGAGCGTTTCGGCGGTGACATGCGGCCAGTCGCCCGGATCGACTCCCAGATAGGCGGCCGACAACAGCTTGCAGAGATTGAGATAGCCCTTCTGGTTCTGGATATAGATCGGCAGATATGGCGGCTTGGGCTTGGAGCCCAGCGTCTGGGCACCGGTCAGCTCGACGGCCAGCATGCAGCCGATGATCGGCTGGACGCCCGCCTTGGCCACGGTGTCGGTCCAGTCGAACACCCCGAACACCTGGTTGACGTCGGTGACGGCGACCGCCGGCATGGCGTTCTCGACGCACAGCTTGGCGAGCTCCTTCGGCCGGATGGCGCCCTCGATCAACGAGTAGGCGCTCTTCACCCGGAGATGGACAAACCCGGCCGGTTTCTTCCCGTCAGCCAAACCAACTCACTCCTTCGGCGCGCTTTTTTGATGGTCGCGCTTCCTATCCGAAAACCGGGAGCCACTTTTCGGGAAGCGCTCCAACTTGCATTCCAGAAGTTTCACGATCCCCGGCACGTCGGCGGCCGTTGCGGGGGCGATCTGGATGTAATGCCCCTCGGGATAGACCTTGGCCTCCGCCGCCAGTTTCTTGATCCGGGCCGGCAGCCTGGCTGCCATCGCCAGACCGAAAGCCCGTTCGCCGAGCATGACACGCACTTCCATCGCGCCCGGCTGGGGCAAGAGATACACCAGATTGCGGTCCTTCTTGTGCAGGACGGCATAGACCCCGAACGCCAACTTCTTGGCCGGGCGCCAGTCAAGCTCGCACGACACTACCGCCTGGACCGCCGCAATCACCGCATCCCACACTGCCGCGGCCGGACCGAGCTCCGCGGCCAAAACTTCCGAGGCGGGTGCCTTGGCGGCAGGCTTCTTCGGGGCGGCCTTCTTCGCGACCTTCTTCACGGCAGCCATTCAATCCTCCGCCGCCACGGTGCATTGGGCCAGGGTGAGGACTTCGGCGATATCGGCCTCGGTCTTCACCACAAAGCGGATGCCCCGCCCTTCGGCGGTCGGCTTGGTGTCGGCCAGCATCTGCTTGATCGCCGGACGAAGGTCCGAGCGCATGGCGAGCTGGAAGGCATATCCGTTCAGCACCACCCCGACCAGGAGCCTGCCGGCCATCGGCATCAGGTAGACGATCGTCTTGTCCCGGCGGCGGACCAGACACATCCGGCCGAACGCCAGTTCCGACGGACGCCACTCCTGGACCAGAGGGCCGAACTGCTCTTCCAGTCCGCTAAGGATCTGCGGCCAAGCCGAGGTGCTGTTGCCAAGCGCGGCATGCAATTCGGCTGTGGTGGGAGGGGTAACGTCCTTCCTCTCTGCCCCACCCGTCATGGCTCACTCCCGTGCTCCCGACAGGTTTATGGCTTGAAGGTCACGGCCAGAAGGCCGCTCGACGTTCCATCCACAGTTATGCGCAACGCCTCAGCCGACCATCAAAAGCGACTGCGCGGCCCCCGCGAGAAGAAAACTGGAGGCAAAAAAGACAATCAAACCAATGCCTGCCACGGCGTCCTTAAACCAAGCCATCAGCCTCTCCATCGCCTATCCACGGGGCATCCACAGCCTTACGCACACCCTATTGTTCGCCCTATGTTCTGTCAAGAACAAAACAGATACACCAGCGACACGCTATTTTTATACTGGCAATACATGGGTTGACTCCTATTTATGCCTTGGTATTAATCTCACCAAACCTCACGGAGTTGTCTGTCATGGAGGAAGCATTGTTCCGGCCCTGCACCGCTTTTGCGGGCGAAAAACGCCTCGTTTCCGGCCCGCTCGTCGAAGTCGCGCTGGCGGTGAAGAATCAGGTCGATTCGGACGCGCGAATCCCGATTCTCGTGTTCGATGATGCCAACGCACACATGGTCGAACTCAATCTCAGCGGCACCAAGCAGGAGATCATCTCCCGCCTGCCCGAGGCGGTGGCCCACACCAATGATCCGGAGCCGGAGACCGCCGAGCCGGAGCGCAGCGGTCGTCGCGGACGCCCCAAGCTCGGCGTCGTCGGCCGTGAGGTGACCCTGCTCCCGCGCCATTGGCAGTGGCTGGACGCCCAGCCGGGCGGTGCCTCGGTGGCGCTGCGCAAGCTGGTCGATCAGGCTCGGCGCGACAGCGGCGACCGCGACCGGCGGCGCGCGGCGAACGAAGCCACCTACCGTTTCGTGACCGCGATGGGGGGAGACCGGCCCGGATACGAGGAGGCCGTGCGCGCGCTCTATGCCGGCGACCTCAAGCGGTTCTCCGAGCAGATCGCATCCTGGCCGGCCGACATCCGCGACTACGCCATCGGTCTGGCGTTTGCGGCGGAGAACCCAACCCCTTCGTCAGTACCAGCTTGAGGGGGGCGTTGCGTTCACACTGCTGTGACGTCCCGGCGCTTCATGCTCCCGCCAGCGTATCGCGGATGATGCCGAGCCCTTCCCGCACCCGCTCGAAGGTCGGCGGCGTGCCGAGGCAGATGCGGATGGCGTGGGTGGGATTGCCGCGGTCGACCACGAAGGCATCGGTCGCCTCCACCAGCACCTCGCGCCGGGCAAGATCGTCCTTGAACTGGGCAGCGCGCCAAGGCGCCGGCAGTTTGAGCCAGAGATGGGGCGCGTTGGGATGCAGCGAGAGGTCGAAATCGCCAAGGGTGTCGCGCGCCGCGCCCTGACGGCGCTTGATCTCGGCACGCTGGTCCTTGATGAGCTTGTCGGCGTCGCCATGGGCTATGAGGTTGGCCGCCAACTCCATCAGCAGCGGCGACGCCAGCCAACTGGTGATGCGCAAGTTCGCCAGCGCATCCTGGTAGAAGCGCTCCGGCACCGAGAGGAACGCCAGCCGCAAGGTCGGCGCCAGCGCCTTCGACAGCCCGGCGATGTAGAACGCCGCGCCGGGCAAGAAGCTGGCGATCGGCGGCAGCGGGTCCTCCAACAGCGGGGCGAAGATGTCGTCCTCGATCAGCGGCACGCCGTGGCGCTCGAGGATTTTGGCCACCGCCTTGCGGCGACTGAGCGACAACAGTGTCGCGGTCGGATTGTGCAGAGTCGGCACCAGATAGACCGCCGCCGCCTTATTGCATTTCAGCAGACTTTCGAGGTGATCCGGCACTAAGCCCTGGCGATCCATCTTGATGCCGAGCAGCTTCAGTTTCAGCTTCTGGGCCGCGCCTTTCAGCGCCTGCGAGGTGAATTCCTCGGCCAGGATCGTGTCGCCCGACCGGCACAGGGTCATCAGACTGAGGAAACCGGCATGCAGCGCGCCGGAGCAGATCAATGTGGTGCGCGGCTCGGCCGCCACGCCGAAGCGCGACACCCAGGCGGCCGCGGCGGTGCGATGACCCTCCCAGGCGCTGTTCTGCTGGTACTGCAAAAGCTCGGCGAAGTATGGCGCCTTCATCACGGCATCGAGCTGGCGGCCGATCAGCGCGGCGTTCTTGATCGCGCACGGATAGTTGTCGCAGAAATCGATGGCGCGGGCGTACGGGTTCTCGTTTGGCCACGAAATGCCGCCGGCGCTGCCGCGCACGAAGCTGCCCCGCCCCACTTCGCCCGACAGAAGGCCGCGCCGCATCGCCAGCCGGTAGGCCTTGTTCACCGTGCCAGGGTTGAGCCCCAGCGTGTAGGCCAGGAGGCGTTGCGGCGGCAGCCGGGCGCCCGGTTTCAGCCGCCCCGAGGCGATATCGTCGGCAATGGCGTCCGCGATGGCTTGGTAAACGTCACCGGTCCGGCCGTTGAGATCGGGCAGCCAATCGAGGCGGTAGGGATTGTGCGTCATACAATTCCGAATTGTTCGGCCAGCAATAGAACAATTGCACCGGAATGCTCGGCGGGTAAAGCATCCTGCCGTCACGCGTTCACATCAGAGATTACCATGAAGACCATCGGCCTGATCGGCGGCACCAGCTGGACCTCGACTATCGAGTACTATCGCATCCTCAACGAGGAAGTGGCGCGGCGGTTGGGCGGGCTGCATTGCGCGCGCATGGTGATCTACAACGTGGAATTCGCCGACCTCGAAGGGGCGATGCATTCGGGCCGCTGGGACGATGCCGCCGCGATCCTGTCGGGCGCGGCCACCAAGCTGCAAGCGGCGGGCGCCGAAGCCATCGTGATGTGCTCGAACCTGATCCATCGCATGGCCCCCACCGTCCAGAGTGCGGTCCCGGTTCCCCTGCTCCATCTCGGCGACGCCCTGGCGGCCGAAGTGAAGACGCGCGGTTATCAGAAAGTGGCCTTGCTGGGTGCGTGGCACACCATGAAGGAAGATTTCTATCGCGGCCGCATCGCCGACAAGAGCGGCGCCGAGGTGCTGATCCCGAGCGACGACGAATGCCGCTTCATCGACACCGCGATCTTCACGCGCATGTGCCGCGACGTCTACACCGACGAGGATCGGGCCGCGTTCCTTGCCATCATCGAAAAGCTGAAGCGGCACGGCGCCGAAGGCGTGCTGCTCGCCTGCACCGAACTGCCGGTGCTCTTGACCGATGCGCCGTTGCCGCTGCTATCGAGCATCGACCTGCACTGCCGCTACGCGATCGATTGGGCGATGGCGGCTTAAACCGCCGGCGCTCCGAGTTTACCAGCATCCAGCAAACGGCCTTCGTGCAGAACGAGGGCGCGGTCCATCTTGGCCGCCAGTTGCAGATTGTGCGTGGCGATCAGGGCCGCGACGCCTTCCGAGCGCACCAGCGTGACCAGTGCATCGAACACGCCGGCAGCCGTCTTGGGATCGAGATTGCCGGTCGGCTCATCGGCCAACAAGATGCGCGGATGATTGGCCAGCGCGCGGGCGATGGCGACGCGCTGCTGTTCGCCGCCGGACAGTTGCGCGGGGCGATGGTCGGCGCGGCCTTCGAGCCCCATCACGGTCAACAGACGCAAGGCTTCCACCGCGGCGTCCTTGCGCTTCGTGCCGGCGATCATCTGCGGGATGACGACGTTCTCGAGCGCGGTGAATTCCGGCAGAAGGTGATGCGCCTGATAGACGAAGCCGATGGTCTCGCGGCGGATGCGGGTGCGCTCGTCGTCGCTCATCGCCGCCACATACTGGCCGTTGATGAGAATGTCGCCCGACGTCGGGGATTCGAGCAGCCCGGCGATGTGCAGCAGCGACGACTTGCCGGCGCCCGAGGGGCCGACCAGCGCCACGATCTCGCCCGGCACCAGGGCCGCCGACGCATCGCGGAAGATTTCGAGTTGTCCGGGACCTTCGCGGAAAATGCGGACGATGTTCTCGAAGCGGAGAGCGGCTTCCATGCTGGGATCACTCATAGCGCAGCGCCTCCACCGGATCGAGCCGTGCCGCCCGCCAAGCCGGATAGAGCGTGGCAAGGAAACTGAGCAGCAAGGCCACAAACACGGTCACCGCCACTTCCAGCGGGTCCATCAGCGCCGGCATGTGGGAGAGGAAGTAGATTTCCGGATTGAACAGATTGGTGCCGGTCAGCTTCATCAGGATCTGGCGGATCGCCTCGATGTTCTTGCAGAACAGAACGCCGATCAGGAAGCCGATGAACGTGCCGGAAACGCCGATGCTCATGCCGGTGATGAGGAACACGCGCATCACCGCGCCGCGCGTGGCGCCCATGGTGCGCAGAATGGCGATATCGGGCGACTTGTCCTTCACCAGCATATAAAGCCCGGACACGATGTTGAGCGCAGCGACGACCACGATCAGGGTCAGGATCAGCGCCATCACGTTGCGCTCTACCTGCACCGCATCGAAGAAGGTGGACTGGGTGTCGCGCCAGGTCAGCACGCGCACGCCGCTGCCGACCACCTTTTCGATGTTCGCCGCGATGCCGTCGACCTTGTCGGGATCGATGGTCATCACTTCGAGGCTGGGCACGGCATCACCGTAGTTGAAGAACATCTGCGCTTCCGACAACGGCATGTAGATGATGGTCTTGTCGTACTCGCTCATGCCGATGGTGAAGAGACCGGCGACCGAATAGACCTTGGCGCGCGGCATGGTGCCGAACGGCGTTACGTCGCCGTGCAAGCCGAGAATCTTAATGTCCGAACCGGGATAGAGGCCCATGCGCTGGGCCAGCCGCGCACCGACCAGCACGGTGTCCTCGCCGTAAGCCCGCAAGGCGGCGGGCGGCAGCGACTTCGACACCATGGTCAGCGCCTCGACATCGGCGCGCCGAATGCCCCGGATCTGCACGCCAGTGGCGACGCCATTGGCATCGACCGCCGCAAAGCCCTGTACCATCGGCGTAACGTGGGTCACGCCTTTGACCTTGGCGATGCGGGCGGCCAAGGCATCGTAATCGGAAATCGGTTGGCCTGACGCCGACTGCACCATGATATGGCCGTCGATGCCCAGAATGCGGCCCATCAGGTCGTGACGGAACCCATTCATCACCGCCATAACGATGATCAGCACCGCCACGCCGAGCGCGATGCCGACCAGCGAGATGACCGAGATGATCGAAATGAAACTCTCCGCCCGCTTGGCGCGCAAATAACGCAACGCCAGCATCCATTCGAACGGCGAAAACGGGCGGGTGGATTTCATGATGGCCTACTTCACGAACCGGTTGACAGCCTCTTCGGCGGACAGTTCTTCCTTGACGCCCGTCGCGCGGTTCTTGATCTCGATCACGCCCTTTTCGAGACCGCGCGGACCGACCACCACCTGCCACGGAATGCCGATCAGCTCGGCGGTGGCGAATTTGGCGCCGGGACGCTCGTCGCGGTCGTCGTAGAGGACTTCCTTACCGGCGTTCTCGAGTTTCTCGTAAAGACCGGAGCAAGCCGCATCGGTCTTGGCGTCGCCGGTCTTGAGATTGATCAGCGCGATGTCGAACGGCGCCACCGGCTCCGGCCAGATGATGCCGGCGTCGTCGTGGCTGGCTTCGATGATGGCGCCGAGCAGGCGCGACACGCCGATGCCGTAGGAGCCCATTTCCACCGGCACGTCCTTGCCGTCGGGACCGGCCACCACTGCCTTCATCGGGGCGGAATACTTGGTGCCGAAATAGAAGATCTGGCCGACTTCGATGCCGCGCGTGGACATGCGGCGCTCTTCCGGCACTTCGGCTTCGAAGCGGGCCTGATCGTGGACGTCGCTGGTCGCGGCATACATCGCCGAGCGGGCCTGCACGATGGGTTCGAGGTCGCCGTCGAAGTCGATATCGACCGGCGGGATCGGCATCGTGAGCAGGTTCTTGTCGAGATAGACCTGGCTTTCGCCGGTCTCGGCCAGAACGTGGAATTCGTGGGAAAGATCGCCGCCGATCGGGCCGGTGTCGGCGCGCATTGGAATGGCGACGAGGCCCATGCGATCGAAGGCGCGCAGATAGGCCACGTACATCCGATTATAGGCGCGACGGGCGCCGGCCTTGTCGATGTCGAAGCTGTAGGCGTCCTTCATCAGGAATTCGCGGCCGCGCATCACGCCGAACCGCGGGCGGACTTCGTCGCGGAATTTCCACTGCGTGTGATAGAGGTTCAGCGGCAGCGCCTTGTAGCTCTTCACATAGGCCCGGAAGATATCGGTGACCATCTCCTCGTTGGTCGGCCCGTAGAGGAGTTCGCGCTCGTGGCGGTCGGTGATGCGCAGCATCTCGGGGCCGTAGGCGTCATAGCGGCCGCTTTCGCGCCAAAGATCGGAGGACTGCAGCGTCGGCATCAGGATTTCCACCGCCCCTGCCCGGTCCATTTCCTCACGCACGATCTGCTGGATACGGCGCAGCACCCGGTGGCCGAGCGGCAGCCAGGCATAAATGCCGGCAGCTTCCTGGCGGATCATGCCGGTCCGGAGCATCAGCCGGTGCGAGACGATCTGCGCCTCGGACGGCGTTTCCTTGAGAACGGGGAGGAAAAAGCGGGAAAGACGCATTGTGGATATCCTGGGGATAAGTCGGTCGACGTGAGGCCCCCTTCATAAGCGCACCGGGCCCGCGGGGCAAATGGACCGATACGACGCATTGAAGAAGCGAGTGCCGGTACCCACTTCCCCCGTGCAGCGAGGGGGACCCCAATGCGGCGGGCAATTTCTTGGGTCGGACTGGTATTCGCATTGATCATCCCGGCGGCGGGACTGACCAGATTCCTACCGGCGATACCCGGCATTCCGCACGACCTTCTCCGGGAGGGCTACTTCTGGGGCCTTTGGCTCCTGATCATTGCCTGGGTCTTGCTCGTCGAGCGGCGCCCGCTTGCCTCCATCGGCATCAAGCGCCCCACCTGGCGGACCCTGGCGTACGGTGCCTTGGCCGTCGTGGCGATCGTGGTGGCCGCGGCCTTGGTTTTGTGGGCCCTGTTTTCGGCGCTGCATCTGAAGGAATTCCCCGATGGACAGAAGGAGCTCTACCATCTCCCGTTCTGGCTCCGGTTTCTGCTCGTGACCCGCGCCGCCGTTGTTGAGGAAACGCTATTCCGCGGCTATGGCATCGAACGGCTGCAGGAATTGACCGGTTCGCCCTGGCTGGCCGGAATCGCAACCTACCTGATATTTGTAGGAGCGCATCTGAATGGCTATGGATGGCTGCAATTGTGCGGTGTGGGCACGTCGGCAGCGGTGATGACCCTGCTCTATTTCTGGCGCCGCGATCTGCTCTCCAACATGGTCGCGCACTGGCTGATCGATGCTCTTGGGCTGCTGCTCAGGGGGTGAAGCGCCTTCACCGTCCTACCGGCCGCATCGGTTCCAGCGGCACCTGATAGGACATGTTGGCGATCAGCGCCCGCACGTCGACCGGCGGCGGCGGGGGCATCGGCTTGGCGGCTTTGCGCTCAAGGTCTTCGAGCTCGTAACCGGCGAAGAAATCGCGGGACTGCATCTGGCGGAAGCGCTGCTGGGCTGCGTACCAACGCATCTTCTTCTCGCCGTTGGTGCAGCCGTCGCGTTCCGCCCCTTGCGCGCCCCACCGCAGCTCGATGCAATCGTAGGGATCGTAGCTCATGGCATAGACGCGGGCTTCGATGTCGCCAAGATGGAGCGGCACCGGCCGTTTGTCCGTGCTGAGATAGGTCAGATCGCAGGCTTGGCTTTGCGTGTCGTAGGCGGCGAGCAGATCGGCGCGCAGATCGGTGCCCTCATAGGCGATGCGCGGATCGCGCTTGACCCAGAGATCGATGATCCGCGCCATGTGGGAATAGAACTGGGCGAAGCCCTCGCGCAGGCGCGCGTCGCGCGCCGGCGTGGCGTAGTTCTCCCAATCGCCCCAGGCATCGAACAGATTTTCCGGCAGGCTCGACGGATGCGGCTTGTCCTGGATGTGTTCGGAGATTGCGAGGTTCACGGTGTTGGCGCGGTCCTTGAGATCGCGGCACAGGTTCCGCATCGAGACGCGCAGTTCGTGCAGCGGATTGAACTCCGTCTTGCCGCCGCTCATCGCGGTGCGGACATAAGTGTAGAGCCCCATCTCCTCGTCGTCATAAACGAAGCGCGCCTTCTTCGGGCTCTGCGACGGGTTCGGCTCGGTGCCGACATATTGGACCAGCGAGAAGTCCTCGATCTCGTCGTTGCCGGTGAGCACGATGCGGCCGCCGATCAGATAGCCCTCGCCGTCGTCCTTGGCGCCTTTCAAGACCTGCGGACGCCAGTTCTTGAGACCGCCGCCGAGTTTCAACGGGCTTTGCCCGAACTGCGCACCGTAGACGCTGCGGGTGATGGTGAAATCGGGATGGGCGTCCATGTAGTAGATGCGGCCATCCTCATCGACCTTATAGACGATCCCGACATGGGCGTTTGTGTCGTAGATCACCGTGCCGGGACGGATCGTGCCGGGCTGGATGGCGGGCGCGTAGAAGTCTGGTAGCACCCCAGTCGTTTGGGTCACATCGGATCGGTAGGTTGCCGAGTTCACCGTCTCGATCACTTCGCGCACGGCCGCAGGACCGTTGATCCCCTCGCCGCGGTCGATGAAGGCGCGCCGGCTGGTGGGGCGATTGCCGGTGGTGTTGTGCTTGTCGTCGCCCGATCCGGCATAGCCGTCGACGAACGAAAACGGCAGACCGTTCTTCCAGGCGTAATAGGCGCGCAAGAGATACGGCCACTTGGCACAATCGGTATCGATGTCGAGGAACTTCTGGTCGGTGGCGCGGAACGGATTGGCCGGATCGCGCAGACAGCTTTCAGACGACGAACAGTTGGACGCGCCGATCGCTGCCACGAAGCGCGAAAAGCCCGCCTCGTCCGCGGCCGACCAATGATCTTTGGTGATGCGCCATGTCCCTCCCGCGTGCGCTGCCGAGAGAATCATAGTCAGCCCCAGTGCAAACCCCGCCCACCTACGCATGGTCTCAGGCTGCGGTTCCAAGGCGCGTCCGTCAAGCCAAGTTGGAAGCGGATTGATTGCTACCGGTTACCTAAAGCAGCACTTTAGAGGCTTTAAAATGACAGCGCTGCCAGGCGCGATGTTATAGCCACAGGGGTGTCGAATATTCTTTCAAGAGTGCAGATTTCGGCCACATTCGAACGTGACAAGTATGTGAAATTCCACTACAGAAACACCCACATAAAACGAACAAAAGGCCCGCGTTTCGCTCGTGAACGGCCAAGTTCGGGGAGAGGTATCCGTCGGGGGGGACCCTGCGGAAGAAAGGCCGGGCCAAGCCCGGCCTTTCGCATTTCCGGGGCACCGGAACGCCTTTCATCCTTCCCACATCAGACGTTTTGACTGTCGCGCTTTCGGACGGAAAACCGCCGCCTTACGCTGTCGCTAACGGCTCCACTTTTCCTGAAAAGCGCTCTAGCTTCGCCCTACGCAGCGGCGGGGGAAAACATGTTCGAACGGTATTTCGGGCTTCAGGCTCACGGTACGACCGTACGGCGCGAGGTGGTGGCGGGGATCACGACCTTTCTCACCATGGCCTATATCGTGGTGGTCAATCCGGACGTGCTGTCGAACGGCGGGCTCGATCGTTCCGCGGTGTTCGTGGCGACGTGTCTGGCCTCGGCGCTGACCACGATCCTGATGGGCCTCTGGGCGCGGCTGCCGGTGGCGCTGGCGCCGGGCATGGGGCTCAACGCATTCCTCGCCTTCACCGTGGTGCCGGCCCTCAATTACGATTGGCGGCTGGCGCTCGGGTGCGTTTTCCTGGCGGGCGCACTGTTCGTCGCGATCTCGATTACGCCAGCGCGCGAGTGGCTGATCAACTCCCTGCCCCGTTCGCTGAAACTGTCGATCGCCGCGGGCATCGGATTTTTCCTGGCGCTGATCGGATTGCATCAGGCCGGCATCGTGACCTCGAACGGCTCCAACAGCCTGCTCACGGCCGGATCGCTGTCCGATCCGCGCGTGCTTCTGGCAGCGCTCGGCTTCATCGTGATCTTCGCTCTGGCGGCCCGCCGCGTGATCGGCGCGGTGATGATCGGCATCATTCTGGTTACCGTGCTGGCCTTTGCCTTCGAACTGCAGCCCGTTCCGGGCGCCATTACTTCGCTGCCGCCGTCGATGGCGCCGACGCTGTTCCAGCTCCATTTCGATCCCGGCAGCACGGCCGAAGGTATCGTGGCCTCGACGGTGCTGGTGTTCCTTCTGGTGATGATGCTCGACACTTCGGGCACGCTGACGGCCGTGGCCTATCAAGGCAAGCTGACGACCGAGGACGGCAAGCTGCCGAATGCACGCAAAGCGCTGACCACCGACGCGGTCGGTTCGATGCTGGGCGCAGCCTGCGGCACCTCGCCGGTCACGGCCTATATCGAGAGCTCGGCCGGCATCCAGGCGGGCGGACGCAGCGGCCTGACGGCCGTGGTCGTCGGCGTGCTGTTCCTGCTGGCGCTGTTCTTCTCGCCGATCGCTACATCCGTGCCGGCCTATGCCACGGCCCCGGCGCTGATCTTCGTGGCCGTGCTGATGGTCGGCGGGCTCAAGGAGATCAACTGGGACGACCTCACCGAAGCCGCCCCGGCGCTGCTGACGGCCTTGGCGATCCCCTTCACCTACTCCATCGCCTCGGGCATCGGCATCGGCTTTATCGCCTATGTCGCGATCAAGGCGGTGTCCGGACGCTGGAAGGATCTGAACGCCGCCGTGGTGGTGATCGCGCTGGCCTTCATCGCCAAGATCGTCATGGACGCGCAGAATTTTGGGGGAAGTGCGGGCTAGAGGTCGAAGACCTTCAGCGCGATCAGCGCATAGAACACTGCGAACAACACTACGGCTATGCCGGAGGCGATCAGGGCTTTGCGACCAAGGTACGCGCGTTTGGGAGCGCCCGTCTCGCGGTCGACCTCGCCCAACCCCACCGGCAAAAGGCAAAAGAAAGCGAGAAACCAGGCGATGGCGAAGGCGCTGACGAGGATGGCGCCGTGGACCATCACGCCTGCTCCAACTCGACCAGCGTGCCGACGAAATCCTTGGGATGGAGGAACACGACCGGCTTGCCGTGGGCGCCGATCTTGATATCGCCCAGAACGCGGGCGCCGGCCGCCGCCAGCTTGTCGCGCGCAGCCGCGATGTCGTCCACCTCATAGCAGACGTGGTGCATGCCGCCGGACGGGCTCTTTTCGAGATAGGCGGCGATCGGCGATTTGTCGCCGAGCGGCTGCAACAGTTCGATCTTGGTATTCGGCAATTCGACGAATACGACGGTCACGCCGTGTTCCGGCAACGCGTGCGGCGCCGACACTTTGGCGCCGAGCAGATCGCGATAGACCGCAGCGGATTTCTCGAGATCGGCGGTGGCAATGGCGACATGGTTCAAACGGCCGATCATCGAAATCCTCCTGCTAAACCGTCACCACTTCCACCCGCGTTACCGGCTTCTTGCCCCAGGCGTCTTCGGCGGCGCGGCGGGCGGCCCGGCGGACACTCTCGCGCAAATCGCCCTCGTCGTTCTTCCTTGGATTGTGACGGTCCAGCGCTTTATCGACCGCAGTGCGTACGGCTTCGTGCACCGGCTCGGGCATGCCTTCCAGGATGATGCCGGGATCGGCGGCGACGCGGTTCTTTTCGTCGAGCACGAGGGTGATCGCGATCATGCCGGCGAAACCGAGCGCACGGCGCTTGCGCGCCAAGCCGAGGCCTTCGGCGACCAGCACGGTCCCATCGAGATGAATGCGGCCCGACGGCGTTTCATCGATCACCGACGCCTTGCCCGGCGCTAGTTTCAGCATCTGGCCGTTCTCGATAGTGACCACCTGCGGCACCTGCAGCGACTTGGCGAGCGCAGCATGGGCATGAAGGTGACGCGTCTCGCCATGCACCGGCACGGCGATCTTGGGCCGCACCCAGCGATACATTTCGGTGAGTTCGTCGCGCGCGGGATGGCCGGAAACATGGACGAAATGATCCTCGGTCGACAGCACCTCGACGCCGATGGTTGCGAGCTTGTTATGCAGTTCGAAAATCGGCAATTCGTTGCCGGGAATGACGCGCGAGGAAAAAATCACCGTGTCGCCGGGCCCGAGCTTGACCGCGTGTTCGCCCGACGCAATGCGCGGCAGCGCGGCACGTGGCTCGCCCTGGCTGCCGGTGCAGAGATAGAGCACCTTGTGAGGCGCGATGTCCTCGGCATCCTCGAAATCGATGGTCGGAGGAAAGTCCTGCAAATAGCCGGTTTCCTTCGCCGCCTGCACGATCTTGTGCATGGCGCGTCCGACCAGCACGACATGGCGCTTGTGCATCTTGGCGGCTTTGGCGATGGTGTCGAGCCGCGCCACATTGGACGCGAACGCCGTTACCGCGATGCGGCCCTTGATCGTGCCGATCAGTTCGGTGAGATGTTTTTTCACCTCGGCTTCCGAGCCGGAGCGGCCCTTTACCAACGCATTGGTGGAGTCGCACACCAGCGCCAAAACGCCCTCGTCGCCCAACGCCTTGAAGCGGCCGATGTCGGCCTTCTTGCCGACCACCGGATCGGGATCGATCTTCCAGTCGCCGGTATGCACCACCGTGCCGAGCGGCGTCTTGATCGCGATTGCGTTGGGCTCGGGAATGGAATGCGTAATCGAGACGAGTTCGATCTCGAACGGGCCGAGGCTCAGCTTGCCGTGCGGCGGCACCACCTTGAGCTTGGCCTTGCCGATGAGCTCGGCCTCGTCCAGCTTGCCTTCGATCAGCCTGGCGGTGAACGGCGTGGCATAAACCGGGCATTTCAGCATCGGCCACAACAGCGCGATGGCGCCGATATGATCCTCGTGCGCGTGGGTGGCGATGATGCCAAGCACGTCGTCGCGCCGTTCGGCCAGGAACGAGATGTCGGGCATGATGAGATCGACGCCGGGCGTGGCGCCCTCGCGCCCGAACAGGACACCGCAATCGACGATGATCCACTTGCGATCGTCGTCGGGACCGAAGCCGTAGGCGTTGAAATTCATGCCGATCTCGCCCGCGCCGCCGAGCGGCAGCAGGACAAGTTCGTTGTCGTCGTCGTTGATCTTGTGAGGCACTATCTACCCAACCTTATTCCGCGCATAAATCTGAGCCAGGCCGCGGATCGTGAGGTCCGGGTCGTAATGATCGATGGCCGGCGTCTGGCGGTAATAGACACGCCCCAGCCCGCCGGTCGCAATCACCGTCATGGGGGCGCCGTATTCGGCCTTGATGCGCGCGATGAGGCCCTCGATCAGGCCGATATAGCCCCAATACATGCCCGACTGCATCGCCGGCACGGTGTCCTTGCCGATCACCGCATTGGTGCGCGCGATGGCTACGCGCGGCAGCATGGCGGCAGCCTTATGCAGCGCCTCGGCGGAAAGGTTGATACCGGGCGCGATGACGCCGCCTTCGTAATCGCCGTCCTTGTTGACGATGTCGAACGTGGTGGCGGTGCCGAAATCGACCACGATCAGCGGTCCGCCGTAATGCGCATGAGCCGAAACCGAATTCACCAGCCGGTCGGCGCCGACCGCTTCGGGACGCAGCGTCAGAACCTTAAGGCCGAGATCGACGGCCGGATCGCCGACCACGACGGCTTCGATGTTGAGATAGCGCCGGCAGAACTGGCGCAGGTCGAACAGGGCCGCGGGCACGACGGTGGCAATGATGGCGCCCGCGAAATCGCTAAATTTGAGGCCGTTGAGCTCGAGCAGCGGCTTCAAGAACACCGCATATTCGTCGGCCGTACGGCTTGTCTTGGTGACCGCGCGCCATTCGCAGCGGATGGCATCGCCGTCCCAAACGGCGAAGACGATATTGGTGTTGCCGGCGTCGATGGCCAGGAGCATGAGAGCCTCAGAAAAAAACCTCGCCTGCGGCGATCGTTCGTGTCACCCCGCCCGGCAAGGCCAGCACCAGCGCACCCGCATCGTCGATGTCGCGGAATACACCGGTCGTCTCTTCCCGCGCCAGACGGACACGGATACGCGCGCCCAATCCATGCGCGCGCGCGAGCCAAGCTTCCCGGACGGGTGCAAAGCCGGCCGCGCGCCACGCCTCATACCACTTCGCGAAACGGTCAGCGAGGTCGAGCAGCGCATCCTGCGGCGACGGTGCGGGGCGGCCTAGGGCAGCAACCGCCGTGGCCGGCAGTTCGGTGTCGTCGGGAAACGCCTTCAGGTTGACGCCGATGCCGATCGCCAACCACGCGACGGTACCATCCGCCGCGGCCTCGGATTCGAGCAGGATTCCGGCGATTTTCCGCCCTCCGACCAGCACATCGTTAGGCCATTTGAGCGCCACATCGGGGACATGGAGCGCCAGCATGTCGGCCGCCGCCAGGGCCGCGACAAAGGAAAGCTGGGCGCATTCCACCACCCGCCGACTGGGACGCAGAAGCAACGTCGCGGAGAGATTGCCGACCGGCGCCGTCCACACCCGTCCGCGGCGGCCCTTGCCCTTGGTCTGGCGCGCGGCGGTAATCCATAATGGCCCCGGCTCTCCCGACGCGGCGCGGCGACGCGCTTCCTCGTTGGTGGAGTCGACCTCCTCCAATTCCAGAAGACGGTAGCCGAGGGGCCAACTCGTCAAGGCAACAGAGCCTGTGCGGCGGCAGCGGCCGGTCCGACCAGCACCCACGGGACCACCAAGAGCAACAGCGTGAACGCCGTCGACAGCGTCAGGATGGTGCCCATACCGCGCCCGCCGAGCCCGGCATCGAGAGGCTTCGCCGGTTCGTCGAAGTAGATCACCTTGGCGATGCGCAGATAGTAGTAAGCGCCGACGCAGCTCGCGAGCACGCCCAGCACGGCCGGAATGATGAGCCCGGCATGCATGGCGGCGAGGAAGACATAGATCTTGGCGACGATGCCGGCCACCGGCGGCAAGCCGGCCAGCGACCACATCAGGGCCGCAAACGCGAAGGCATAGCCGGGACGCGTCCGCGCGAGACCGGCAAGATCGGAAATGTTCTCGACCGCCTCGCCGTGGCGCCGCATCGCCTGAATGCAGACGAAAGCGCCGATATTGGTGACGGCGTAGAACGCGATGTAGATCAGCATGCCGCGCACGCCTTCCTGCGTTCCTGCGGCCAGACCCAACAGGGCATAACCCATGTGGCCGATGGAGGAATAGGCCATCAGGCGCTTGATGTTCTGCTGCCCGATCGCCGCCACGGCGCCGAGCCACATCGACAGGACCGACACCACCACGATGATCTGGCGGTATTCGTCGACGGCATGGGCGAACGGGATCATTACGGCGCGGATGGTCAGCGCGAGGGCCGCGACCTTGGCGGCAGTGGTGAAGAAGGCGGTGACCGGCGTCGGCGAACCTTCATACACGTCGGGCGCCCACATATGGAACGGCACGGCCGAAATCTTGAACACCAATCCGGAGATCAGGAACACAAGGCCGAAGATCAGACCGATGCCGGTGCCCGATTGCGCGATCACCTGCGCCACGCCGCTGAAGTCGGTGGTGCCGGTGAAGCCGTAGATCAGCGAGATGCCGTACAGCATCGTGCCCGACGAAAGCGCGCCGAGAACGAAATACTTGAGGCCGGCTTCGGTCGAACGGGTGTTGTCGCGCTGGAACGCGGCGAGCACATAAAGCGCGAGGCTCTGGAGTTCGAGGCCGAGATAGAGCGCGAGAAAATTCGAGGCCGATACCATGGCCAACATGCCGAGGGTGGCAAGCCCGATCAGGATCGGCATCTCGAAGCGGACCATCTTCTCCTTCACGAAGAAGTTCTGCGCCATGACGATGCACAGCGCCGCCGAGCCGAGGATCAGCACCTTGGTGAAACCCGAGAACGCATCTACCACGAACGCGCCGTGGAACGCCGTGGCCGGTACGCCGACGCACACAGCGGCGCCCGCGATCACCATCAGCGCCGCCATCAGGATCGAGACCAGCCGGGTCGCCTTGTCGCCCTGCCACGCGCCTACCATCAGCGCCGCCATCGAGCCGATCGCGAGGATCAACTCCGGCGCCAGAACAATGAGGTCATGAGCGATGTTCATGGCGCGCTCCTTGTGGCGCTTTGGGCAAGCTTGACGGACGAAGGCAGCGTGCCGCGGTCATAGGCAACGGCGGTGTGATGCTGCTTGATCAGGTGAGCGACCGAGGGGCCGGTAATGTCGAAGATGAACTTGGGATAGACGCCCATCACGAGGGTGGCGATTACCAGCGGTACCAGGATCGCGGCTTCGCGCAAGCTGAGGTCCTTGATCGCCTGCAGCGACGGCTTGACCAGTTCGCCAAAGATCACGCGCCAGTAGAGGTACAGCATGTAGGCCGCCGACAGGATCACGCCGGTGGCGGCGAAGATCGCAACCCAGGTCTGGACGTGGAAGGCGCCGACCATGGTAAGGAATTCGCCGATGAAGCCCGAAGTGCCCGGTAGGCCGATATTGGCGAGCGCGAACACCATGAACACCGCGGCATAGATCGGCATGCGGTTCACGAGGCCGCCGTACGCGGCGATATCGCGGGTGTGCATGCGGTCGTAGATCACGCCGACACAAAGGAACAGCGCGCCCGACACGACGCCGTGGCTCAGCATCTGGAACACGCCGCCTTCGATGCCCTGCTGTGTCAGAGTGAAGATGCCCATGGTGACGAAGCCCATGTGGGCCACCGACGAATAGGCAATCAGCTTCTTCACATCCTCCTGTGCCAAAGCGACGAACGAGGTGTAGATGATGGCGACGATGGAGAGCGTGAAGACGAACGGCGCCAAGGCCTCCGACGCACTCGCGAACATCGGCAGCGAGAAGCGCAGGAACCCGTATCCGCCCATCTTGAGGAGGATGGCCGCGAGGATCACCGATCCGGCGGTCGGCGCCTCGACGTGGGCGTCGGGCAGCCAGGTGTGGACCGGCCACATCGGCATCTTCACGGCGAAACTGGCAAAGAACGCGAACCACAGGAAGTATTGCGCCTGAACCGGGAAGTGTACCGTCTCGATAATGGTCGGAATGTCGGAGGTGCCCGCCGTGAAGTAGATCCACAGCATGGCGAGCAGCATGAACAGCGAACCGAGCAGCGTGTAGAGGAAGAACTTGAAGCTGGCGTAGACGCGCCGCTTGCCGCCCCAGATGCCGATGATCAGGAACATCGGAATCAGGCCGCCTTCGAAGAAAATGTAGAACAAGAAGAGATCGAGCGCGGTGAAGACGCCCATCATCAGGGTTTCGAGCGCCAGGAACGCGATCATGTATTCCGGCACGCGCGACTTCACCGATTCCCAGCTCGCCAGGATCGTGAACGGCATCAACAGGCCGGTCAGCACCACGAACAACATCGAAATGCCGTCGACGCCCATGTGATAGGTGATGCCGGTGCCGGCGCCGAACCATTCGGCCTGCTCGACGAACTGGAACGCCGAAGACGAACCGTCAAAGCGCGACCACATATAGATGGTGAGCGCGGCATCGATCAGCGTGACGCCGAGGGCCACCCAGCGGGCCGTGGTGGTGCGCACCGCCTCATTCGACCGCGTCACCAGGATAGCGACGATGCCGAGGAGCGGCAGGAAGATAATGATGGAGAGAAGGTGGTTCATGACTTACCTCCACCCCAGCATGAAGTAGGTCGCCAGCCCCACCACGCCGATCAGCATGGCGAAAGCGTAGTGATAGACGTAACCGGATTGCAGCTTCACCGCGCCGCGCGTGGCATCGAGAACACGGGCGGCAACGCCGTCCGGGCCCAACCCGTCAATGAATTTGCCGTCGCCCCACTTCCATAGCAGGCGCCCCAGCCATTTTGCCGGCCGCACGAACAGGAAATCGTACAGTTCGTCGAAATACCATTTGCGATAGAGGAAGGTGTAGAGAAGCCCCTTCCTTGCGGCGAGCTGGGCCGGCAGTTCGGGCCGCATAATGTAGAAGTAATAGGCGGTACCGAAGCCGACGATCGTGAGGATCAGCGGCGCGAATTCGATCAGCACCGGAATTTCGTGCTCGCCTTCTGCGTGATGGCCAAACGCCAGCGCCACCGCACCGCGCCAGAACACGGCATCACCGATGAAGAAATGGACGAACGCCGCACCCGCAATCAGCGCGCCGAGAGCCAGAACGCCGAGCGGCACCAGCATGGTGCGGGCCGGTTCGTGAACATCCTCCAGCGCGAGGGCATGATGATGCGGATCGTGGTGATGATCCCATTCGTGACGATCGAGACCGCGATAGCGGCCGTGGAAGGTCATCAGGAACTGGCGCCAGGAATAGAACGAGGTCATACCCGCCGCGATCAGCGTCAACCAGAAGGCGTAATGGCCCATCGGCGTCCCGGCGAGATAGGCCGAATTGATGATCGCGTCCTTGGAATAGAAACCGGCGGTGCCGACGCCCAGCATCGGAATGCCGATGCCGGTCAACGCCAAATTGCCGATCAGCATCATCCAATAAGTGAACGGAAGCTGTTTCCGGAGGCCACCCATCTTGCGCATGTCCTGCTCGTGATGCAGCGCGACGATCACCGCGCCCGCCGAGAGGAACAGCAATGCCTTGAAGAAGGCGTGCGTGAAGAGGTGGAACATCGCGGCGCCGTAGGCCGACACGCCCGCGGCCACGAACATGTAGCCGAGCTGGCTGCAGGTCGAATACGCGATCACGCGCTTGATGTCGTTCTGGAACAGGCCAACCGAAGCGGCGAAGAACGCCGTCGTAGCCCCGATGAAGGTGACGAAGGCGAGCGCATTGGGCGCCAGTTCGAACAAGGGCGACGCGCGGCAAACCAGGAACACGCCCGCGGTCACCATGGTCGCGGCATGGATCAGGGCGGAGACCGGCGTCGGGCCTTCCATCGCGTCCGGCAGCCAGGTGTGCAGGCCGATCTGCGCCGACTTGCCCATCGCGCCGACGAACAAGAGCAAGCAGATGGTGGTGAGAATATCGACCTGCTGGCCGGCGAATTCGAACGTTTTGCCGGCAAACGTAGGCGCAGCCTTGAACACGGCGTCGAAATCGAGGGTGCCGAACACCCAGAAAATCGCGAACAGGCCGAGCATGAAGCCGAAGTCGCCGACGCGGTTGACCACGAACGCCTTCAACGCGGCGGCATTGGCGGTAGGCTTCTTGTACCAGAAGCCGATCAACAGATAGGACGCGAGGCCGACGCCTTCCCAGCCGAAGAACACCTGCACGAAGTTGTTGGCCGTCACCAGCATCAGCATGGCGAAGGTGAACAGCGACAAATAGGAGAAGAACCGTGGCCGGTCGGGATCGTCGTGCATGTAGCCGATCGAATAGAGATGCACGAGCGCCGATACGCCCGTCACCACCACCAGCATAACTGCGGTGAGCGTATCAACGCGCACGGACCAGTCGACGGTGAGATCGCCGGACGAGATCCAGGTCCACAGCGGCACGATCTGGGCATGACCGAGAATGGCGACGTCGTAGAAGGCGTAGATCGATAGTCCCAGGCTGACGAACAGCCCGGCGGTGGTCAGCAGCTCCGATGGCCGCGCCCCCAGCCATTTCTGGAAAACGCCGGCAATCGCCGACGTGATGATGGGGAGGAAAACGAGGATCGCGTAGAGCACGTTTCAGCCCTTCATCATGTTGACGTCATCCACCGCAATGGTGCGGCGGTTGCGGAAATAGACCACCAGGATGGCAAGCCCGATCGCGGCCTCGGCGGCGGCGACGGTGAGCACGAACAGCGCGAACACCTGCCCGACCAGATCGTTCAGGTAGGTCGAGAACGCGACGAAGTTGATGTTGACCGCCAAGAGGATCAGCTCGATCGACATCAGGATGATGATGATGTTCTTGCGGTTTAGGAAGATGCCGAACACGCCGATGGTGAACAGCGCGGCGGCGACCGTGAGGTAGTGACCCAGCCCGATTTCCATTTATTCGACTCCCTCGCCCGGTTTGGCGTCGACCATGGCCATCGCATCGGACGGCTCGCGCGAAATCTGGGTCCATGCCTTCTGACGGCGGACGCCGTCGCGGTGGCGCAGCGTCAGCACGATGGCGCCGATCATCGCCACCAGCAGCACCAGCCCGGCAGCCTGGAAGTAATAGATATAGTCCGTATAGAGGATGTGGCCGAGGGCGGCGGTGTTGGTCAGGCCCTTGGGCGTCGCGGCGGCCGGCACCGCATGCGGCGCGAAGTGCCAGTGCGCCGACACAGCGATGACAAGCTCGGCGAACAACAGCCCGCCGATGCCGAGGCCGGGCAACAGATACGACTGCACGCCCTTCTTCAGCTCGGCGAAGTCGACGTCCAACATCATGACGACGAACAGGAACAGCACCGCCACGGCGCCGACGTAGACGATGACCAGAATCATGGCGAGGAATTCGGCGCCAAGCAGCACGAACAATCCCGCCGCATTGAAGAATGCGAGGATCAGGAACAGCACCGAATAGACCGGGTTCCTGGACGTCACCACCACCACACCGCTCGCAAGGAGCACCGTGGCGAAGAGATAGAAGGCGAGTGCTTGCAGGATCATGGGGTTCACCGGTACGGCGCGTCCAGTTCGATGTTCTTTGCGATAGCCCGCTCCCAGCGATCACCGTTGGCGAGCAGTTTGGCCTTGTCGTAGAAAAGCTCTTCGCGGGTCTCGGTCGCGAATTCCAGGTTCGGGCCTTCGACGATGGCGTCGACCGGGCACGCTTCCTGGCAATAACCGCAATAGATGCACTTGGTCATGTCGATGTCGTAGCGCGTGGTGCGGCGGCTGCCGTCGTCACGCGGTTCGGCCTCGATCACGATGCACTGTGCCGGGCAGATCGCCTCGCACAGCTTGCAGGCGATGCAACGTTCCTCGCCGGACGGATAGCGGCGCAAGGCATGCTCACCACGGAAACGGGGCGATTGCGGCGCCTTCTCAAACGGGTAATTCAGCGTCGCTTTCGGCGCAAAGAAGTAGCGCATCGAAAGCAGGAACGCCTGGACGAACTCCCAGAGGAAGATCTGGCGTGCCTTTTTGTCGAGGTATGCCATCTAGCCTCCAAACAGGTGAGCGAAGAACGGACCCCAGACGGGGCGAACAAACACGACCCAACTGGCCGCAACCACGACCCACAGCATCGAGACCGGCAGCAGCAGCTTCCAGCCGAGGCGCATCAACTGGTCGTAGCGGTAGCGCGGCACGAAGGCCTTCACCATCGAAACCATGAAGAACAGCACCACGATCTTGGCGAGGAGCCACAATACGCCCGGCACGGCAGTCAAGGGCCAGATCGCGATGGGCGGCAGCCAGCCGCCGAGGAACATGATGCTCATCAGCGCGCAGAGCAGGATGATGTTCATATACTCGCCGAGGAAGTAGAGCAGGAACGGCGTCGACGAGTATTCCACCATGAACCCCGCCACGAGTTCCGACTCCGCTTCCAAGAGATCGAACGGCGGACGCTGCGTCTCGGCGAGCGAGGAGATGAACATCACGATCAGCATCGGGAACAGCGGCGAGAAGATGTACCAGCCGCGCATGTCCGGACCCTGCGCCCGCACGATGTCGGAGAGGTTCAACGACCCGGCGAAAATCAGCACGGTGACGATGACGAAGCCGATCGAGACTTCATAGGACACCATCTGCGCGGCACTGCGCAGCGCGGCGAGGAAGCCGTATTTCGAGTTCGACGCCCAGCCGCCCATGATGACGCCGTAGACGCCGAGCGAAGAGATCGCGAAGAGATAAAGCACGCCGACATTGATGTCGGCCACCACCCAGCCTTCATCCAGCGGTACCACCGCCCAGGCGGCGAAAGCCAGTGTCGCCGCGATGATCGGTGCGGCGAGGAAGATCACCTTGTTCGCGGCGGCCGGAATGATCGGCTCCTTGAACATGAACTTCATGGCGTCGGCGAAGGTCTGCAACAGGCCGAAGGGGCCCACCACGTTGGGGCCGCGCCGCATCTGCACCGCCGCCCAAATCTTGCGGTCGGCGAGAATCCAGAACGCGACCGAGACCATCACCACGGCCTGATAGACCACGATCAGGATCACCTGCGCGAGCGTCCAGGCCCAGGGATAGGGCAAACCGGCGGTGTGCTGGAACCAGTTGGTGAGGAACATCGCTCAGTCCCTTGCCTTCCTGTTGCCCCGCTCCGAAAGCGAGAGATTGCGAACGCACGGCGGCAGCGGCCGGCCGGTGCGCTGAAAACCGCCCCAGCGGAAGTTCGATTTGCGGATTTCCGTCCTGGCCCGCATCGGGGCCGGCGAACACTCGCGGGCTCTGTACGTCGATCTGGTCATTCCGCGGCCTGCTTGTTCTCGTCGCTGTGGAGCAGTTCGCGGCTGCAATCAGCCATCACTTTGCTCGCTCGCGCGATCGGATTGGTGAGGTAATAGTCGGCGATGGCCTGCCCCATCGGCACATCGGCAGTGAAAACGCCGTCGGTGCCAAGAGCATTCCACACCGCCGGGTCGGCGCCCTCCCACACCGGCACCTGACCGAGCCTGCCGTATTGCGGCAGGTCGGCGACGAGCGCGCGGCGCAAGTCCGCCAACGTGTCGTAGGGCAGCTTTTGACCCAACACATCGGAGAGCGCCCGCAGGATCGCCCAATCTTCCCGCGCCTCGCCCGGCGGGAATACGGCGCGTTGCGCTTCCTGCACCCGGCCTTCGAAATTGGCGTAGAGCCCGTCCTTTTCGGTGAAGGCCGCACCCGGCAGGATCACGTCGGCATAATTCGCGCCGGTGTCGCCGTGGCTGCCTTGATAAACCACGAACGGCCGCCCCATATTCTCGAGCGGCAGCTCGTCGGCTCCGAGCAGATAGATGAAGTTGATCTCGCCCTTCTGCGCCCCCTCGACGATGCCGGCAACATCACGGCCGCCGGGGCTTTCTTCAGAAGCGGGAGCCGGAAGGAAACCAAGATCGAGCGCAGCAACACGGCTTGCAGCGGTATGCAGGACGTTGAACCCGATCCAGCCGCCTTCCGCCGGCGTGCCGGCCGGACCGATTATGCCGGTCTCGCGCGCGATGCGAGCTGCGTGATGCAGGATCACCGCTCCATCCGGACGGGCGAGCGCGCCGCCACCCAGGATCAGCATCGGCCGCTTGGCATTGCGCAGAACTTCCGCGAACGGATGCGAGCCGTCAGCCAAGGCGTTCAGCACGTCGACGCCGGTGCCGAGTTGTTCCGCCGGATAGGTGAGATCGACCGGCGCGCCGACGCTGGCGATCTTGAGCGGGCCGTTCAGCCAGGCCTTGCGGATGCGCGCGTTCAGGACCGGCGCTTCCCAACGCGGGTTGCAGCCGATCAGAAGAAGCGCATCGGCCGCTTCGACGCCGGTGATAGTGGTGTTGAAGAGATAGGCCGGACGCGGTCCGCCGCCGATCTTGGCGCCGTCCTGGCGGCAATCGAGATGCGGCACGCCGAGACGCGTCATCAGATCCTTCAGCGCCTTGATCTCTTCGGCCGCCGCGAGATCGCCGACGATCGCCGCCATGCGATCGGGCGTGGTCGCCTTCACGCGCGCCGCGATCACTGCGAACGCATCGGACCAGGACGCCGGCACCAGCTTGCCGTTCTTGCGCACATAAGGGCGGTCAAGCCGCTGCCGGCCGAGCCCGTCCCAGATGTGGCGGCCTTTATCGTGCAGCCATTCCTCGTTGATGTCGTCGTTGAGGCGCGGAAGGATGCGCATCACCGCCCGTCCGCGCGTGTCGACGCGGATGTTGCAGCCCTGCGCATCCATGATGTCGATGGATTCGGTGTGCTTCAGTTCCCACGGCCGCGAAGTGTAGGAATAAGGCTTCGAGGTCAGAGCGCCGACCGGGCAGAGATCGACCACATTGCCCGAAAGCTCCGACGAGAACGCCTTTTCGAGGTAGGTCGTGATCTCCATGTCCTCGCCGCGTCCGGTAGCACCGAGATCGGGCACGCCCGCAATTTCGGTGGCGAAGCGGACGCAGCGGGTGCATTGGATGCAGCGGGTCATCTGGGTCTTGATCAGCGGACCCATGTATTTGTCTTCGACGGCACGCTTGTTTTCGTGGAAACGGTGGAACGCGGCGCGACCGTAGCCCATCGCCTGGTCCTGCAAGTCGCACTCGCCGCCCTGGTCGCAGATCGGGCAATCGAGCGGATGGTTGATGAGCAGGAATTCCATCACGCCTTCGCGCGCCTTGCGCACCACCGGCGAGTCCGTGTTGATGCGCGCGGGCGTGCCGTCTTTGTTGGGGAAGATGTCCTTCACCTGCAGCGAGCACGACGCCTGCGGCTTGGGGGCGCCGACCCACTCCACCAGACACATGCGGCAGTTGCCGGCGACGCTCAGGCGCTCGTGATAGCAGAAGCGCGGAATCTCGGCACCGGCCTGCTCGCAGGCCTGCAGCAGCGTGAGGTTGTCCTCCGCCTCGATTTCCTTGCCGTCGATGATCAGCTTGCGGGGCATGGGTCAGTTGTTCTCGATGTAAGGACGGATGAGATCGCGCCAGATGAGATAGCCCTGGCCGGAAATGTGGATGTCGTCGGGCGTCAGAGAGGGATCCAGACGTCCGTTGACGACGAAATGGGAATAGAGATCGACATAGGGCAAGCCGCGCTTCTCCGCCGCCGCCTTGATCAGCGTGTTCACGGTGCGCACCTTCTCGTCGTATTGCGGCTGGCGCGGCAGCAGTCCTTCGACCACGATCTTCACGCCGGGCACGCCCTTCTGCAGGGTGGCGATGCAATCATCGATGTTCGCGACGATCTCGGTCACCGAATAGCGGCTGAATTCCACATCGTTGGTGCCGATCAGAAGGATCACTTTGGCCGGCTTCGCGATCACGACCTGATTGATGCGAGCCTTGAGCCCGACCGTGGTATCGCCGGAGATTCCGAAATTGCGGCTGCGGATATTGGGGAACATCTCGTTCCAGCGCATCGAGTCCGTCAGGCTGTCGCCGACAAACGCCACCCCGCCATTGAGCGGCGGCATCACGCCGAACTGCGTGACGCGCAGGACATACGTCGTGATGTCCCAGGGATGCGGGAAATCGCTCAACGCCGGCATCACCACGCCGACCGAACTCGTCGCCGGCCGAACTGCCGCATACGGATCAACGGGAGCAACCGGGGCTGGAGATGCAGCCACGGGCGATTGACCTTGCACCATCGTCGAACAACCGCCCGCAGCCCCGATAAGGCCGGCGGCAAGGATGGCTTTGACGATGTGCGTATTCACGATTTCAATTCCGTTGCTGACAGATCAAGGCCCGCATGCGCGGCGAGTAATGGCTGCAATAGCCCTGCTTGGCGTAGTAGTCCGAACAAAGATAGGTGCGATGGGCGCCAAGCTGCGTTTTGGCGACCGCTTCCCATTCGCCGTCCGGCACCAAACGAAGGCATTCGTCGAGCGTGTAAACCAGCCGCGCGACGTACCATTCGTAGCGTTCGAATTCCTGCTTCGAGCCGCCCACGGTCAGCGCCCCCATATCGAGTTCGACCGGATCAGACAGCCGCGGATGCAGAAGCGCGATATCGCAATGCGAAAGATAGAGTTCCTTCGCCTTGGCATTGCGCCACTTGAACATATTGGCGATGGCGATGCCGGCAGTGGCAGCCACCAGCGCCATCAATGCGAGCGGCGGTCTGACGATCGTGGTCATGTCTCGTCCCCTTTCGTTCACTCTGCCGCCTTCAGCGCCCCATACTCACGGATGCGCCGCTCCAGTTCGGGGCGGAAATGACGGATCAAGCCCTGGATCGGCCACGCCGCGGCATCGCCGAGCGCGCAGATTGTGTGGCCTTCCACCTGCTTGGTCACCTCTTGCAACAGATCGATTTCGTCGACGGCGGCCCTGCCCTGCTGCAAACGGGTCATCACCCGCCACATCCAGCCGGTGCCTTCGCGGCACGGCGTGCACTGGCCGCAGCTCTCATGCTTGTAGAAATAGCTGAGACGTTGGATCGCCTTCACGATGTCGGTGGATTTGTCCATCACGATCACCGCGGCGGTACCGAGGCCGGTCTGCGCGGCCTTGAGGCTGTCGAAATCCATCAGGATGTCGTCGCAGACCGATTTCGGGATCAGCGGCACCGACGCACCGCCAGGAATGACCGCCAGCAGATTGTCCCAGCCGCCACGCACGCCGCCGGCATGCTTCTCGATCAGCTCCTTCAGCGGAATGCCCATTGCCTCTTCGACATTGCAGGGCTTGTTCACATGGCCGGAAATGCAGAACACCTTGGTGCCGGTATTGTTGGGCCGGCCGATACCCGCGAACCACTCGGCGCCGCGGCGCAGGATGGTCGGCGCCACGGCAATGCTCTCGACGTTGTTAACCGTCGTCGGGCAACCGTAGAGACCCATATTGGCCGGGAACGGCGGCTTCAGGCGCGGTTGGCCCTTTTTGCCTTCGAGGCTCTCCAGCAGCGCGGTCTCCTCGCCGCAGATGTATGCGCCGGCGCCGTGATGGACGTAAAGATCGAACGGCCAGCCGTGGACGTTGTCTTTGCCGATAAGGCGCGCAGCGTAGGCTTCATCAACAGCGCGCTGCAGCGCTTCGCGCTCGCGGATGAACTCGCCGCGGACGTAGATGTAGGCGACGTGCGCCCGCATCGCGAAACTGGCGACCAGCGCCCCCTCGACCAGCGTGTGCGGATCGTTGCGGAGAATGTCGCGGTCCTTGCAGGTGCCGGGCTCGGATTCGTCGGCATTGATGACGAGGTAATGCGGCCGCGCCGGATCGACCTGCTTGGGCATGAACGACCATTTGAGGCCGGTCGGAAACCCTGCGCCGCCGCGGCCGCGAAGGCCCGACTTCTTCATAATGTCGACGATGGCTTCGGGCCCCAGATCCAGGAGTTTCTTGGTGCCGTCCCAATTGCCGCGCCGGCGCGCGCTTTCGAGATCGGCGCCTTCGAAGCCGTAGAGATTGGTGAAAATGCGATCACGATCGGACAGCATCAGGTGGCCGCTCCCGGCGGTTTCTGGGTGGGCGCTTCGCGTTGTTCGACGCCCGGCGTGACATTCTTCGCCTCGTCGTCGGACAGGCTCGGCCCGCTGTGGCGCAAGGTGGGATCGTAGAGCGCGCGTTCGGTCAGCGTCGTCGGACCGCCCTCGGGCTCGGAAGCATGACGGCCGATCTGCGAACCCGGCTTCGGTGTCTCGCCGCGGCGGATGGCTTCGAGGATTTCTTCCGTCTTCTCGCCGGTGAGATCCTCGTAGGGATCGGAATTGATGAGGACCATCGGCGCATTCACGCAGGCACCGAGGCATTCGACCTCTTCCCACGAAAACTCGCCGTCGGCGGAAACGCTGTGCGGCTTGTCGGAGATGTGTTTCTTGCACGCCTTCACGACGTCATCGGAACCGCGCAGCCAGCAGGGCGTGGTCGTACAGACCTGCACGTGATGGCGCCCCACCGGCTTCAGATGGAACATCGTATAGAAGGTCGCCACTTCCAGAACGCGGATGTAAGGCATGTCGAGGAGCTTCGCGACTTCCTCGATCATCGGCTTGGTCACCCAGCCTTCCTGCTCCTGCCCTATCCACAACGCTGAGATCACCGCAGACCGCTGCCGTCCCGGCGGGAATTTGGCGATCCACTGGTTGACGCGCGCCATATTCTCTTCGCTGAACGCGAAGCCGGCAGGCTGTTCTTCATGCAGACGGCGAGCAGTCACCGGTCCACCTCCCCAAACACGACATCGATGGAACCGATCACGCTCGACACGTCGGCCAGCATGTGGCCCTTGGTGAGAAATTCGAGCGCCTGCAGCGACGCGTAGCTCGGCGCGCGGATCTTGCAGCGGTACGGCTTGTTGGAACCGTCCGACACCAGATAGACGCCGAATTCGCCCTTCGGCGCCTCAACGCAGGCGTAAACCTCGCCTTCCGGAACCTTGAAGCCCTCGGTGTAGAGCTTGAAGTGATGGATCAGCGCTTCCATCGAGCTTTTCATCTCGGCGCGGCGCGGCGGCACGACCTTGTGATCGACCGAAACGACCGGACCGGACGGCATCTTCGCGAGGCACTGCTGCATGATCTTGGTCGACTGACGCATCTCTTCGACGCGCATGCAATAGCGGTCGTAATTGTCGCCGTTCTTGCCGACCGGAATCTGGAATTCGAGTTCGTTGTAGCACTCGTACGGCTGGGCACGGCGCAAATCCCACGGCACACCGGTGGAGCGCAAGAGCACGCCGGTAAGGCCGTATTGCTCCGCCGCTTCGCGCGACAGCTTGGCGATCTCGACATTGCGCTGCTTGAAGATGCGGTTGTCGGTGAGCAGCCCTTCGATGTCGTCCAGCACCTTCGGGAAATGCTCGCAAAAGCCGACCATGTCCTCGATCAGCTGGGGCGGCAAATCCTGATGCACGCCGCCGGGACGGAAGTAGTTGGCATGCAGCCGCGAGCCCGACGCGCGCTCGTAGAACGCCATCAGCTTTTCGCGTTCCTCGAAGCCCCACAGCGGCGGGGTGAGCGCGCCGACGTCCATCGCCTGGGTCGTGACCTGCAACAGATGCGACAGCAGACGGCCGATTTCGCAGAACAAGACGCGGATGTACTGACCGCGCTTCGGCACTTCGAGACCGAGGAGCTTCTCGATCGCCAGGCAATAGGCGTGCTCCTGGTTCATCGGCGCGACGTAATCGAGCCGGTCGAAGTAAGGAATGTTCTGGATGTAGGTCTTGTGCTCCATCAGCTTTTCGGTGCCGCGGTGCAACAGCCCGATATGCGGATCGACGCGGGTGACGAGTTCGCCGTCGAGTTCCAGCACCAGACGCAACACGCCGTGCGCCGCAGGATGCTGCGGTCCGAAGTTGATGGTGATGCGGCCCTCTTCCGACTTCTGACCATCGGCAAGCCAAGGCGGTGTCTCGTCGGGACGAAAGCTGGTGTAGTCGTTCATATCACTTCTTTCCCGGATCCCCACTCGTCGCATTCGGCGCCAGCGCCGCCTTTTCGTCGCCCGGCAGGACGTGCGGAGCGCCTTCCCAAGGACTGAGGAAATCGAATTCGCGGAATTCCTGGACCAGTTGCACCGGCTGATAGGCGACACGCTTCAGATCGTCGTCGTAGCGCAGCTCGACAAAACCGGTGACCGGGAAGTCCTTGCGCAGGGGATGGCCTTCGAAGCCGTAGTCGGTGAGCAAGCGGCGCAGGTCGGGATGGCCTTCGAACTTCACACCGTACATGTCCCAAGCTTCGCGTTCGAACCACTGCGCGCCGGCAAACACGCCGATCGCAGTCGGCACCGGCGTCGCCTCGTCGGTTTCGATCTTGACGCGGATGCGCGCGTTCTTCGTCAGCGACAACAGGTGATAGACGATGTCGAACCGCTTTTCCCGCGCGGGATAATCGGCGCCGCAGATGTCGACCAGCGTCTTGAAGGCGAAGTTGTCACGTAAGACCGTCAGCACGCGAACGATCTCGGCTGCACGCGCCGATACCGTCAGTTCGCCAAAGGCGATCTTTGTGCCGGTTGCCGCCCCGCCGAGTGCCGCTGATACTTCCGCTGCCAGGGCCGTCAAATCGATCATCGCCGCTCCTCGAGCACCAGCACGAAGTGCTTTACCCGATCGTCGTAGACCTCGAGCGCCTCTCGGGTCTCCTTCTCGATCACGGCATGTTCGGCCCGCCCAGGGCCGGTGTATTCGTTGATAGCGTCCATCGTCTCCCAGCGCGAGATGACGACGAACTCGATGCGGGCGCTATGGATGCGTTCCAGGACCTCGACACCGCGGAAACCGGCGATGGCGCGAAACCGCGGCAGGTACACTTCGGCGAACTGACGACGATATTCTTCGGCGTTTTCTTCCAGGGCTGTCCCTGTCCAGACGCGTACGATCATAGCCTTGCCCCACTGTTATCTGTCGATGGTTCCGGTACGGCGGATTTTCCGCTGCAGCATCAACAGGCCATAAACCAGCGCCTCGGCCGTCGGCGGACAGCCGGGCACGTAAATGTCGACCGGCACGATGCGATCGCAGCCGCGCACGACCGAGTAGCTGTAATGGTAGTAACCGCCGCCGTTGGCGCACGATCCCATCGAGATCACATAGCGCGGCTCCGGCATCTGGTCGTAGACCTTGCGCAGGGCCGGCGCCATCTTGTTGCACAGCGTCCCGGCGACGATCATCACGTCGGACTGGCGCGGGCTGGCACGCGGCGCAATGCCGAACCGCTCGAGATCGTAGCGCGGCATGGACGCCTGCATCATCTCGATGGCGCAACAGGCAAGCCCGAACGTCATCCACATCAAGGAGCCGGTGCGGGCCCAGTTGATCAGCAAGTGCGCCGGAGCAACGAGGAAGCCCTTGTCGGCCCACTCGGCCTTCATCGCCTCGAAATAAGGGTCGTTGGGCGCAATCGGCCCAGCCCCTTCGACGCCAGCGCGTCCTGCGGTCCCATACGGGTTTTGGCCTGCCGGGATCACTCCCATTCAAGGGCTCCCTTCTTCCACTCATAGATGAAGCCGATGGTCAGAACCCCGAGGAACACCACCATCGACCAGAAGGCGAACACGCCGGTCGCTCCCAGGGTAATCGCCCAGGGGAACAGGAAGGCCACTTCGAGATCGAAAATGATGAACAGGATCGAGACCAGGTAGTAGCGGATGTCGAATTTCATGCGGGCATCGCCGAAGGCATTGAAACCGCATTCATAGGCCGACAGTTTTTCCGGATCCGGGCTCTTGGGCGCCACAACGTACGGCACGATCACCAGCGCAATGGTGATGGCCGCGCCGACGGCGATAAAGATCAGGATCGGCAGGTATTCGAGGAGGAGCTTTTCCATCACTTGTCCTTACGCACGCCCGACAATCCGAGGCGCAACCACGGAACCCCGCCCGAGGCCGGGCGCGGCGCACGATTTAGAATGGGTTTAGACCAGGAGTCGGCCCAGGAAAACAGGGAATCTTTGGAAATTTTCCGGAGAAACGCTGCGGAATGCAGCCAAGGTTAGAAGATTTCCAAAATATTTCCTTCCGCGATCCAAACTGTTCAGGGCGACGGCAACTGCTTGGAGCGCGTTCGCGCGCTGAAGCCCCAATCCCAATACCCCTCGCAGAGGCCGCCGAGCTTCCGGTTGGGTTCTTCGGCGAGGGTTTTCTGAAGGATTTTCTCCACTTCGGCAGTGCGCTTGGCGTCGAACGTCATGGAAATGGTTACCGGCCGCCCCTTCAGGAACGCAGCCTCGAGGGTCTTCGCGGTCTTGAAGTCGTCATAGGCGTCCTTCAGGCGTCCGACGGCGGCGTAGGAGCACGACCGGCGCAGGAAAGCGCCCGCATAGTCCGGTTGAGCCTTCAGTCCTTCGGTGTATTCCGCGATGGCTGCCTCCGGCAGGCCCATCAGATCGTAGAGCCAGCCGCGGTGGTAGCGGTACGGCATGGCGTCGTTCCAACCGGGGAGTGCCCCAAGCTTGTCGATCGACTCCGCCGCCTCGCGCAGCTTACCCATATCGCGATAGGCCCATTCGAGGCCGCGATAGACCCTCGCGCTCTCCTGCGGCCAGCGCAAAAGGCCATCCTTGTAGATCGCAATCGCCTCATCGTAGGCACCCAGGTACTCGAGGACACGCGCCACACCAAAAGCTGCTGCCGCGTCGTCAGGTGCTGCCTTGTGCCAGGCGCGGGCATCATCCAAAGCGCCGATCAAACCCCGGTCGCGGGCCTCACCCGGCGGAAAATCCTCGAGCGCCATATTTTCGCGCAAACTCGCTCGCGCCTTCAGACCCAGTACCTTCAGCTGCGGCGCCAGCCCCGCTTCGGCCAGGGCGCGGTCCAGCAACGGCAGCGCCTTTTCCGGTTGGCTGGCGTTCATGAAGGCCATGCCGCGCGCCAGGGCATCTTCGGCAACTTCGATGGAGGACGCCGTTGGCGGCAGGGCATGTCCCGGCGTCTTCTCGTCGCCAACAAAGGTCTTGCCGCCCGCATCCAATTTGCGCGCCACGAAGACCGGCAGCCATGCCTCCCGATCGATCGTCGCCGTGTCGGGGTCGTACCAGATCGCAACCGAACGGCCTGCGCTGGCCGTTGCTTTCAAGGCATCGAACATCGCCTTGGCATCGGGGACTTTGGACCGGTCGACGACGAATTTCATGTCGCCCCAATTCAGTTTGACCCACATAAGCTGGTCGGTCAGGGCGCCATCCTCGACATTGCCGTCGGCTCTCAGCAGACCCGGCGCCGGCCCAGCGAAAGCCTGCCCGCAGGCCAGCAGTACGATCAGTCCGATCAGAATGCGACGCATGACATCCCCCCGATGCTCGCTTACGAATTCGAGCCCCCAAAACCGGCAAAAGTCCAGGGCCATTCGCCGCGGACGATCCCCTGTCCGCCCGCCGAATGCGCACCAAAGCACTGCAGTTATAGGTACTTAACTGACTGTCCCGGTCTGGCCTCCCGGCCTGGTTGCGCCCCTGCCATACTGCCCGCGCCCACGATTGCCCTATATAGTTCGATTCAGGAGATCTGGGGGACCACCATGAATCGGCTTGCTTGGCTCGGCGCATTTGCCGTCGCTCTTCTGTTGTCGGCACCCTCCCAGGCGAGCGGCTTCCTGGAGGAAATCCGGCTGGGCATCTACCAGCACGACACCGGCATCATCGGAAAGCACAAGGAAGAAGGCATCGATTACGCGCTCGAAGGCCTTACCCGCCCGATCCAGCCGCTGTGGTTCATCGGCACGCCGCGGCTTGTGTATGGCGGCGCCTGGAACTCGGCCGGTCAGACCAGCCAGATTTATGTCGGCATCGACAAGCAGCTCGATTTCCTGCACGGCACGTTCATGCCGGGCGACTCCTTCTTCGTCGAAGGCACGATCGGCGGCGTTTGGCACAGCGGCAAGCACGACCTCCCGGACAACTCGCCCGAAGCCGCGCATTGGAAGAGTCACGGCGGTTCGTTCCTGTTCCGCCCCGGCCTGGCACTCGGCTACCGCATCAACGAGCATTGGTCGGTCGCCGCCAGCTTGAACCATATTTCGAACGCGAACCTGGGCAGCCGCAACGAGGGCAGCAACAACCTCGGTATCCTGATCGGCTGGAAGCTGTAACCGGACGAATTAACCACTCTTAGGCACAGATCCGGTACCATTCGAGGCTGGCACCATCGGGCAAAGCTCTGTGACGCCATGGACTTTCGCAGGAATGCCCGAATTCCTTAGTATTGTGGCAGCCCTTTCGAAGCTTTCCGGAGCGTTTGCATGTTTCGCCTTCCCGGTGTTTTCGCGGTCGCGATTTTCGGCCTGTTGAGCGTTGCGCCGGCATCGGCCGCTCCGGCCGCGCCCCAGACCGTGACTGCCGGCGACGTGTTGCGCGGCCATTTCGTCCAGGCCCGCCAGCTCCAAGGATTTGCCAAGCCGCTGAAGAGCGAAGGCTCGTTCGTGCTGGCGCCCGGCCGCGGCCTGATCTGGCATAACGAAAAGCCGTTCGACAACACCGCCATCATCACAGCCGGCGGCATCCTGCAGCTTGCGAACGGACGCGAAGCGATGCGGCTGTCGGCGTCGAAGCTGCCGGGACTGGCACAACTCTATGGCGTACTCAGCGCCGCGTTGTCGGGCAATACCGGACCGCTGCAACAGACCTTTGTGGTAACCCAAACGACGAACGAGGACGGCTGGCGGGTCGAATTGAAGCCACTCGATTCCGGCAAACAAGCGATGTCGCAGATCAAGCGGCTGGTGCTAACCGGATCGCGCTATGTCGACGGCGTCGAGGTGGAACGTACCAGCGGCGACGTCGACCGCATCACCTTCTCTAGCCACAAGATCACCAAATCCGACCTTACGCCGAACGAGATGGCGCAATTGAAGGCCGCCGCAAAATGATCCGGCGCGTGGGGGCCATTGTCTGGATTCTGGCGATCGTTGCGGCGGTCGCCTATCTCGGCATTCGGCTAGCCTCCGGCGTCACGCTGGAAAGCAACATCCTAGCCCTTCTGCCGCGCCAGGAGCGTGACGCTTCGGTGCAGCGCGCCAGCGACCGGCTGGCCAATTCGTTGTCGCAGCGGTTCGGCTTCCTGGTCGGCAGCCGCTCGCCGGAAAAAGCGATTGCGGCCGCACACATTTTGTCGTCGGCGCTCAAGCAATCGGGTACGGTCACGGCGTTCAGCTCGACCATCGATCAGGACGCCCAGAAGAAGATGGGCGCAGCCTACTTTCCCTACCGCTCCGGACTGTTGTCCGAAGCCGATCGCGCCGATCTCAAGGCGGGCCGTGCCGAGGCGTTGAAAGACCGGGCGATGGCCTCGCTCTACGGCGTCGGCGGCATGGCGGACTCGCGGCTGATGGCGCGCGACCCGTTCTTCCTGCTGCCGAGCTATTTACTGAGCCTGCCCACCTCGCAGACCCGGCTCACGGTCGATGGCGATGTGCTGACAGTGCAGGACGGCGGCATCACGTATGTCCTGGTGAGCGGCGATCTTTCGGGGGCGCCTTACGCCCTCGATTTCCAGAAGACATTCCATAAGGTGGTCGCCGAGGCCGAGACACGCATGAAAGCGGCGGCGCCCGATCTCACGCTCATTCGCACCGGCGCGGTGTTCTATGCCCACGATGCGGCCAACGAAGCGCTCGACGAAACCACGGTGATCGGCATCGCCTCGCTGGTCGGCACGATGGCGCTGATCCTGATCGTGTTCGGCGGCATCCGGCCGATCATGCTCGACGCGCTGGCCATCGGCTCGGGCGTGCTCTGCGCGTTTCTCGGCACGTTGCTGGTTTTCGGGCAGGTCCATGTGCTGTCGCTGCTGTTCGGCGTCAGCCTGATCGGCATCTCGGTCGATTACAGCCTGCAGTACTTTTGCGAGTATTTCGATCCGGGCGCCCCGGATTCCGTCACCCGCCTCAAACGCGTGCTGCCGGGACTGGCCATCGGTCTCGCCACCACCCTGATCGGCTATTGCACGCTGCTGCTGGCGCCCTTCCCCGGCCTCAAGCAGGTCGCGACGTTTTCGGTGATCGGCCTGTCGGTGTCGTGCTTCACCGTGATGCTGTGCTATCCGCTATTCGACCGTCACCGGCCGTATCAGCCCGGCAACCGCTTCGTCCGCTTCGCTGCCAAACATTGGGCGCTGTGGGAAGCCAAGAGCACAATGGCGGTCGGACTGCGGATTATCCTGATCCTCGCGCTGGCAGCGATGGCGGCGGGCGGCATCGCCAAGTTCAAGACCGACGACGACGTGCATCACTTCCAATCGTTGTCGCCGGATCTGAAGCATCAGGAAACCGAATTTGCCCGGCTGAGCGGAACTCCTGCCGGAACCCAGTTCCTGCTGGTGCGTGCGGCGAACGAAGAAGCGCTGCTGCAAAAGGAAGAGCGCCTCGACGCCACGCTCCTGCGGCTGAAGAAAAACGGCGCCATCGCTGATTTCACATCCGTTGCGCAGTACGTACCCTCCGTTGCACGCCAGAGTGAAAATCGCGCCCTCGTCCGCGACCGGCTGTTCGCACCGCATCTGGCCGGTTATCTCTCCGAGATCGGCTACGACGGCACGCCGGATTATCCGACTCCGAAGGGTTTCCTCACACCCGGCACGTTGCCGAACGCCGGCCCGTTCGCGCTGGTCAAATTGCTCGATGTCTCGGGCGCCGGCGAGGCCGCACACGTGCTTCTGCTGGGCGACGTGCGCGACGCCGGTGCGGTTAAGGCGGCGATTTCCGGCACCAGCGATGTCCGCTTCGTCAGTCTCGCTGACGACTGGTCGGCGCTGTTCGCCGAATACCGTCAATACGCCATCGCCTTGCTGGCGCTCTCGGTGGCGCTGATGTTCCCGCTGCTCGCGTTCCGCTATGGGCTGGTGCGGGCCATGCGCGTGCTGGCGCCTTCGCTTCTGGCCGTCGTCGTGGCGCCGCTGATCGCGACCCTGGCGGGCGTTCCCTTCACCTTCTTCAATGCGATGGCGTTGATTTTGGTGCTGTCGGTCGGCGTCGACTACTCGGTGTTCTGCGCCGAAACCGGCGGCGAGCGCAAACCGGTAACAACACTCGCCATTGCGCTGGCCGCGCTCGGCACCATCCTGGCGTTCGGCATGCTGGCCTTGAGCCGCGTGTTTGCGGTGCACGCGTTCGGCATGACCATGCTGATCGGAATCTTCATCGCCTGGCTGTTCGCACCGGCGGCCGGCGACAATGCGAGGCGCAAATGAAAGCCGTTCCCGCGTTGCTCCTGGCTCTGTTTTTGACGGCTTGTGCCGGCGTGCCGAAACCGCCGCCGGGGCTTGGCGACAATCAGGCCATCGTGGCGCCCAAGACGGTCCTCACCATTCCGCCGCCGTCCGCCGCGGGCCGCAGCGTCGAACTCGCCCAATCGATCGTGGCGAAATTCTACGGCCGGTCATACGCGCTCGACATGCAGATCGCGATCGGTGCCGACCGCCTCGATCTCGTTGCCATGGACGGTTTCGGCCGCCGGGCCATGACGGTGGCGTGGAAGGACGGTGCGCCGAGCATCGAGAAAGCCGAATGGCTGCCGCCGGTGTTCCGACCCGCCGACATTCTCGCTTCGTTCGTGATTGCCTATTGGCCCGACGATGTCGTTGCTACAGCGATCAAGGACCCGGCCGTACAGGTGGTGACCAAGGATGGTGTGCGTCGCATTTCCCGCGCCGGCAAGGACCTCATCACCGTCACGTACGGTCCCGGCGAGGGCTGGAACCGCTCTGCCGTGCTGAAGAACGAAGCGTTCGGGTACGAGATCGCGATCCAGTCGGCCGAGAACTAAATCGCCCGGAAGATCAGCGAGGTGTTGAGGCCGCCAAACGCGAAGTTGTTCGATACGAAATGCTCGATATCGAGCTTGCGGCCCTCGCCCATGATGTAATCGAGCTCGGCACAACGCGGATCGACTTCAGTGAGGTTGGCGGTCGGCGCAAACCACTTGTCGCGCATCATTTCGATCGTGAGCCAGGCCTCCAGCGCACCGCAGGCCCCGAGCGTATGGCCGAAATGGCCCTTCAATGAATGAAGCGGAACCTTGCTGCCGTAGACTTCATGCGTGGCCTGGGTTTCCGAAACATCGCCTTTGTCGGTCGCCGTGCCGTGGCCGCTGATAAAACCGATATCCTGCGGCGCCAAGCCGGCGTTCTGGAGCGCCAGCCGCATGACAATGGCCTGGGTCTCCGCGCGCGGTTCGGTGATGTGAGCGCCGTCGCTGTTGGCGCCAAAGCCGACGATCTCGGCCAGCGGCGTAGCCCCGCGCGCCTTGGCGTGCTCGTATTCCTCGAGCACCAGCATGGCCGCACCTTCGCCGATCACGAGTCCGTCGCGGCTCTTGTCGAACGGTCGCGACGCCGTTTTGGGCTCGCCGTTGCGGGTCGAGGTCGCGAACAACGTATCGAATACGACCGCCATGGTCGGGCAAAGCTGCTCGGCGCCGCCCGCCACCATGATATCGGCATGCCCCTCTTTGACGTTCTCATAGGCATAGCCGATGCCCGCCGAGCCCGACGTGCAGGCCGACGATGTCGTGATCACGCGGCCCGTCATGCCGAAAGCGATGGCGATATTGACCGGCGCGGTATGGCTCATCATGCGGATGTAGCTGGTCGCATTCAGGCTGCCGGCCTTGCCGGTTTCCATAAAGCGGGCGAAATCGAGAACCGGTTCGGTGGCGCCGAACGAGGAACCGCACGAAACGCCCGCCCGTCCCGACTGCAACACCGGATCGTTGGTCAGTCCGGCCTGCTCGACGGCCTTTTCGGCGGCGTTGAGCGACAGCACCGCAACGCGCCCCATCGAACGGGTCTTCTTGCGCGGATAGATAGCGGTGTGATCGAACCAATCGATGGCACAGCCGATCCGGGTGTTGAGATCGACCAAGCGATCCCACTCGGTCATATAGCGCGTGCCGGTCTCACCCGCTTCCATCCGGCTGCGGATTTCCGACCAGTTCCCACCCAGGGCGGTCGACCCGCCCATTCCCGTAACGACCACGCGGCGCATCAGCAGAGGCCCCCGTTTACCGATATCACCTGGCGCGTAATGTACGACGCATCATCGGACAACAGGAATTCCACCAACCCCGCGATTTCATGCGGCTTTCCGACGCGGCGCATGGGAATGGCGGCAATCACCTGATCCTCCGGCAGATCCTTGGTCATCTGCGTTTCGATGACGCCGGGCGCCACGCAATTCACCGTAATGTTGCGCTTGGCCAATTCCACCGCCAACGCCTTGCAAGCCCCAATAATCGCTGCCTTCGACGCACTGTAGTTGACCTGCCCGCGGTTGCCGACGATGCCCGAAACCGACGACAGCGCCACGACCCGCCCGCCGTCCCGGCGGCGGATCATAGGCATCACCAACGGTTGGACGACATTGTAGAAGCCGTCGACATTGGTGTGGATAACGTCGTCCCAATCTTCGGACGAGAGGGCCGGAAACGCATTATCCCGAGCAATGCCGGCATTCTGCACCACACCCCAGAAGGCGCCGGCGCTCCCGCACAATCCCTCGAGTGCAGCCTTGGCCCCTGCCCGATCGGCGATATCAAAACCGACAATGCTCGCGGTCCCGCCGGCACTACGGATTTCCTCGGCCACAGCCTCGGCCCCTACCCGGTCGCGGCCGTAATGCACCGTCACGGGATAACCTGCAGCGCCGAGGCGCAGCGCTATGGCCTTGCCGATCCCTTTGCTGGCACCGGTCACCAGGACCGGCCGCGTGTCGCGATTACTCATGGAGCCCCATCCCTGAGAAACGCCTGCGGATCGCGCGGCGCAAAAACGTTGAGCATGGCCGACGCCAATTCCCGCCCCTCGGGATCGGCAATGCGGCATTCGAAAGAAAACATTTCGCCACCGTTGAAGACCATTTCTACGGAGACGATCAACCGGCTGCCGACGGCAAACGCGTCGCAGGCCACCGTATAGCGGCGGCATCCGAGCAAGAACCCGATCTTGGGCGGCAGACCCTCGCTCCAGCATTTGAAGCCGTCGATCATCCCGATGGTCTGCGCCATAAGTTCCAGCCCGGCATATGCAGGCATTCCCCGCCCCGGCAGGACGAACGGAATGTCCTCGCGCACCGTCAGTTCCGCGACCGCGTGCTGCGGGTCGATGGATATCGCACGATCGAGCAGCCGCATCGGCGCCCGGTGCATGATGAGGTCCTCGATATCCGGAACGGTCATCGGGCGACCTCCAGGATCAGCGCGATGTTGTTGCCGCCAAAGGCATAGGAACAACTCATGGCCGCACGCCCGTCGGTAGCCTCGCCCTCAGGTTTTACTAGGCGGATCGGCGGCATTTCGGGATCGCGTTCGCCGTCCCAGGCATTGCCCGGCAGCCGTCCGGCCTGAAGGGCCATGATGGTGAACGCCGCCTCGCCTGCACCCGCCGCGCCGAGCATGTGACCGGTAAGCGGCTTGGTTGTGCTGCACGGAAGCATGTCGCCGAACACGCGGTTGACGGCCCGTGCCTCCATCAGATCGTTGAGCTTGGTGCCGGTGCCGTGAAGATTGAGGTAGCCGATGTTCTCCGGCTTCAAACCGGCCCGCACGAGAGCCTCGCGCATCGCGGCTTCGGCGCCGTTGCCCTCGGGATCGGGTGCGCTGATGTGATAGGCATCGGCGCTTTCGCCCCAGCCCGCCAGACGGATCGGCGACGGTTCCGCCGACAGCACGAACAATGCACCGCCTTCGCCCAGATTGATCCCGCGCCGATTGACGCTGAACGGATTGCTGACGCCATCAGCCAACGCTTCGAGCGACGAAAAGCCGTTGAGGGTCAAGTCGCACAAGGCATCGAACCCGCCGGCGATCACGACGTCGGCCATGCCGCTCTGGATCAGGCGCGCCCCGCTCGCCAGCGCCTTGGCGCCTGAGGTGCACGCGGTCGAAATACCGTAGGTCGGCCCCGTTGCTCCCACGCGGTTGGCAATATGCGCGGCGACGTTGCCGAATTCCTGGATTGCGAGGCGAAAACTCGGCGGCCAGGCGCCATCGGCAAGACGGCGCTGGAACGCGGCGCCGTTTTCCAACAGCCCGCAGCTCGACGTTCCCATCACCACGGCCAGGCGCGACTTGTCGGCGACGTTCCACAACGCCGGATCGATTCCGGCGAGGCAGCGATCTGCCATGGCATTGCAGCGGCTGTCCGGATCGTTGGGCTGGGCGGCGATCGTCACGGCGCCGACGGGAGCCGTGCGGCCGTCGGTCAGCGTCCATGTTCCGGATACGCGCGGCGGCGCAGGCGCCAACAGATTGCGGCGAACCGTTTCGGTATCGCTGCCGAGGGCGCAGAGAACCGCGAAATCGTGGATGTAGATCGCTTGAGCCATGGTCTGCATCACAAATAGGGCGCCAACTTCTCCTTGAGGATCGGCGGGGTTTGCCACTGCATTTCGTTGGTCTTCATGTCGACGGCAACCTGAACCGAACTCGCCTTCGACAGCTTCTCGCCGGTTTCGGCGTCACGGGCCAGGAAATCGAGTTTCAGCCGGCACTCCCATTCGCTGATCGAGGTGACGATATCGATCCATTGGCCGAGTTTCATCGGCCGATAATATCGTATGTGCATGTCGACCACCGGCCATAGATATCCGCTTGCTAGCATGGCGTCGTAACCATAGCCGATCTTGGTCAGGAGTGCCGCCCGGCCCAGTTCGAAGAAGCGTGCGTAATTGCCGTGCCAGACCACGCCCATTGGGTCAATGTCGTAGAACTGCGGACAGGTCCGGACGGTTTCGCTGACGATCGCGCTCATGCTTCTTCCTGATCGAGAACGACCGCTCCGTCGCGAATGGCCGTAGTGATGCGTCCCAAAGCGGCATCGAGCGGCGTATCGCCGTTGAGCACCGGAATGATCGCGCCCGCTTCGGCCATGAATGCCTCGAGACGCGTACCCAGCATGGCCGCACTCACCTCGCCCGCACGCTGGCGCAGCCGAACGCCTTGTGTCACCGCCATAAGGCTCGCCGCTGCCACCTGCTCGCAAAGTTCGAGCACGCGTAAAGCATCGCGCGCCGCAATCGTGCCCATCGAAACTTTGTCCTGGTTGTGGCATTCGGTCGAGCGCGAGAACACACTGGCGGGCATGGTCAGCTTGAGCGCTTCCGCCGTCCACGCCGAGACCGCAATCTGCACCGCCTTGAGGCCGTGATTGATAGCGGCACGCGCCCCTTCCGATCCCGAAAGATTCTGCGGCAGGCCATTCGAGTAGCGCTTGTCGACCAGAAGCGCGAGCTGGCGATCGAGAAGATCGGCGACGTTCGCGGTCAGCGTTTTCAGACCGTCCATGGCAAAGCAGATATGGCCGCCGTAGAAATGCCCGCCGTGCAGCGGACGGCCGTCGGCGGGATCAAACAACGGATTATCGTTGGCGCTGTTGATTTCGGTTTCGATCAAGCCGCGGAATGCCGGCAGCATGTCTTCCAACACGCCGATCACATGCGGCGCGCAACGGATCGAATAACGGTCCTGGATGCGGCTCGGCTCGCTGTTGGCGAGATAGGCTTTGAGATCGCCGCGGATGCGCGCCATTGCCTTGGCCTGGCCGGGATGGGGCTTGGCATCGGCCAGACGCTTGTCGAAATGCGCCGGATTACCGAGGATCGCCAAGGTCGCCATCGAGGTGATGCGGCAGGCGAGCCGCGCCAGGTTTTCCGCCCGGCGGAACGCCAGCGCCGCGAGACCGGTCATCACCGCGGTGCCGTTCATGACGGCGAGCGCCTCTTTCGGCCTGAGGGTGATCGGCTTGATGCCCGCCTTTGCGAAAGCTTTCGCCGATATCATCCGCTCGCCTTCAAAGCGCACCCAGCTTTCGCCGGCCAGAGACGCAGCGACATAACTGAGCGGCGTAAGATCGCCACTGGCGCCGACCGAACCTTCGGCCGGAATCTCGGGCAGGATGTCGTGCTGCAGCATCGCCGCCAGAAGCTCGACCAGCGCCACGCTGACGCCCGACCAGCCTTGCATCAGATTGGCGAGCCGAACTGCCAGCACCGCCCGCGTCTCTTCGTCGGTGAGAATGCGACCCATGCCGCAGCGATGATAGCGCGTCAGATGGATCGGCAGTTCCTTGACCAGTTCGGCCGGAATCTCGGTCTCGCAGGAATCGCCGTAACCGGTCGTAATGCCATAAACGGTTGCCCCCGACGCAACCAAACCGTCGACGATTTCCGCCGAATGCGCCACCCGTGCCCGTGCATCGCCACCAGCAATCCTCGCTTCGCTTTTGCGATGCGCCAGATTCCAGATGTCTTCGATCGTAATGCGGGCTCCCCCGAACTCCACAGTACTCATGACGTTGCTTTCTGCAGGCCCCCTGCGCTGCTTGTACGATGCCAGAACGAATAGAAATTGAACCACTGCAGCGGCCGCGCTGCTACCTCGGCTTCCAGCGCCTTGGCGTATTGCTCGGCATAGGCCCGGATGGCCCCCATCCGGTCGCGCCGCGGCAGATCGATACGGTCGGCGAATTTCGTGAAGCGGACTTCGAAAACGCCGCGCTCGCGAGCACAGAACAACAAGTACACCGGCGCCTTGAGGATCGACGCAAGCACGTAAGGTCCTTGCGGAAACGCCGCCAGTTCGCCGAAGAATGGCACCTCCACCACCCGTCCGCCATCCGATACCGGTACGCGATCGCCAACCATCACCACCCACTCGCCGCGTGCGATCGCATCGCTGAGAAGGATGGCGGTGTCGGCGCCGACCTTGGTGACGGGAATGGCGCGTACCGGTGCCTGCGGCGAGAACTGGGCGATGAGCTTGTTGAACATCTCGGCGTTCTCGGTGTGCACCAGAACATTGAGCGGCACCGCATTGCCGAGAACACCGATGGCGCGCACCACGTCGGGGTTACCGACATGCGCGGTGATAATGAACGCGCCCTCTTTCTTCGCCACCAGTTCGTTGAGCGCAGCGACACCGTCCCCGCGCAGCTTCGAATGGGAAATGCCGCCGGTCCAGGCCGCAAACTTGTCGAGCGCCGAACCTCCGAACGCGAGAAAGTGCTGGAAGCTGGTCCACGATGTCGGCTTGCGTTTGAGATGTCCCGCCCGCCACATACGGTCGAGGAAATCGCGCGAAGCTTCGCGCTGCTCGCGACCGGAGAGGAAGAAATAGAGGATCACCGGCACCATGACGGCGAGGCACACGGTACGTCCAAGCAGGCGGTATACCGCTGCGAGCAGATGCAGGCCCCATCCGGCGCCGCGCTCGCGCATCACCGACCAGCGCGTCGGTTCCCCGCCGACAATCCGCGGCGGCTTCGAGAACAGGAGCGACGGCGCCCGCCACAACATCCCGAAAAACAACCGCGTTTGCATTTTCGCAAGGCGGATATTGTCGGCGACCATCTGGAAGTTCGACAGATTGCCTTCAGGATAGATCACCTTGACCGGCACGGGCGCTACCGCAATGCCCGCCCAATGCGCCTTGACCAGAACCTCGACGTCGAAATCCATGCGCAATCCGCGGACCGATTTGCGCACCAGCGCCAATGTTTTTTCCACGGGGTAGATGCGGAAACCGCACATCGCATCGGGCAGACGAAACGACAGCGTATTGATGCGAATCCAGAAGGTCGTGAACTTGCGCCCGAACCGCCGCTTCGCCGGAGCCGAAGCATCGTAGATCGGAGCGCCGGTGACGATGGCATCGGGGTTGCGCTCGGCCATAGCGATCAACGCGCCCAGTGCGTCGAGATCGTGCTGGCCGTCGGCGTCGACCTGAACGGCATGAGAAAATCCACGCTCGGCGGCGCGCGCCATGCCGCACATCACCGCAAATCCCTTGCCGCCGTTGAACACGTGGCGCTGCAATTCGCAGTTTGGATGACGGGCGCAAATGGCGCGCAGAATTTCGGCATTGGCAGCCGCGCTGCCGTCGTCGATCACAATGACGGGCAATCCCGCCGCGTCGAGGCGGGTCAGGATGGCATCGAGCGCCGTCGTGTGATTACAGGTCGGAATGACGGCACAGAGCCGCAGCGCGGTCATGACCAGCCTCCGATCTTGCCTTCGGAGGTGATGATGCCGTCGAATTCGTAACTGAAGCTCAGCCTCTGGCGATCGAGATCGCGCGTCAGCCGCAGGATCACCTGCGAACCCGGACGCATAACGCGGCGGAATTTTACCTGGGTGAGGTTGGCGCCAAACGGCCGGAAGCCCCACAAGCATTCCGCCCAGATCACCGCCATATGGGTTTGCGCGATACCCGGCAGGATCGGCTCGTCGGGAAAATGGCCCTTGAACCAGACCATCTCCGGATTGAGTTCGAGAGATAGTTCAGCGCTGTCACCGTCAACCGAAGCCGCCGACAGGATCCCCAGTTCAATGTCGCCGTGCAGAACGAACTTCGCCCGCAGCACCGCCTGCACGCGCTTGCCCTGACGATCGAGCGGGATCGGCGCAAACAGCCAATGCTTGGGACGCTCGCGCGGCTCCATTCGTCCGACCAGCATTTCGCGCAGCTTGCGCGAAAGACGAAATGCGCCGAACTCCTTCAGTGCGGCCTTGCCGTCGGCATTGAGTTCGATGATGGCCCCGAGGGCCCCCTTGCGCTGCGGCAGATCCACCACGGCCGCAGCATCGATCAGAGGCAAGGCAACCAGCGCCTCCTCCACCCGCGGCAACGACACGCGGTTACCGTCGATCTTGGCGATACGGTCACCCCGCCCTTTCAGACGGAACTGCGCGTCTACCTTTTCCACCAGATCGCCGGTCACCACCGGTGCGTCACCCGCCACCGTCGAAACGACCACCAATCCGCCGTCCGCATCGGCTTCGATGCCGACATCTTCGAACGGCGTCCACAGCGTGTCGGATCGCTCCTGCTGGCGCCAGGCGATGCCGCCGGTCTCGGTCGAGCCCAGCACTTCGATCGGCAACGAGCCAAATTTCTCGCGGGCATGATACGCGGCATCGAGCGGCAGCGGAGCACCCGATGAGAAAATCAGCGACGGCGCACCCGTATCAAAGCCATCCGGGATACGCGTCAGATGTGCCGGGCTCGAGACCAGCGTCGTCTCCGGCGTGAGTTTGCCCGACAGCATCTCCCAGGTTTCCACCGGACGGTCTTCCGAAACCCGCTTCGAAATCACCGGCCAGAAAATGCGGAACAACATGCCGTAAATGTGCTGGTGCGAAACGGTGGCGTAGACATGCCCTGCCCGTGACGACCACAGTCGATGCAGCTTCTGGCCTTCGAGGTCCAACTGGGCGATGCGCTTGGGCACAAGCTTGGGCGCGGAGGTGGTGCCCGACGTGAAGAAATTGAGATCGATGTCGCCGGGAATGATGTCGAACCGGCCGGTTTCGGTCGCAAGCTCCAGCGGCAGTGCACCCGCCACATTCTCGTCGGTAAGGACAACGCCGTCCGCAGCACCGATCTCACGCAGGTATTCGGGCTGAACATGGGCGGGACAGAACACCGTCGCGCGCCGTGTTGCGGCTGCCAACAATCCGCACACGAACAGCGCCGCGCTGACCGTATGCAGATAGACCGGCTTGCCGGCAGGTAGCTTGGCGGCAACATCCATCGCGGTGCGGCGGATGCGGCCGGCGGTGATCGGCCCATTCTTGCTGGAGAACAGCACCACGGCAGGATCGGCCGTGCACACTGCGTCGAACAGAGCGCTCATCGTGCGCCCCTTCGCTTGACGGATAGCCGCACGAGATATTCGCCGGCGAACAACAGACCCGCCGCGGCATAGGCAATGGCGCCGTTATAGATCAGCCATGCGTCCCAGCCGGGCTGCAATACCGTCCATAAGGCAATAGCGCCGTTGAGAGTGAAGAAGGCTACCCAGACCTCGGTGACAGTACGGGTATAACGGACGCCCGCTTCCGGCAAATCGGGCTCCATAGCGCGTGCGAACCGTTCCGCGACCGTCGGCGGCCGCATCAGACTGATCGCGAAGGTCACCAGCAGCACGGCATTCATGAACACCGGATAGAGGCGCACCGACAAGGCGACGTCGAACAGACTTACCGCCGCCATCGCGATGAGCACCGGGATCAGCGCCACGGTGAGCGACAACGGCACCTTCCGCAATACGGGCAGAAGCAGGCGTCCGGCGAGCAACACCATCACCAGCGCAAACGCCGCCATGGCGCCGAAGGTACGGAGCAGCGTGACCGCGATCAGCGGATAGAGAACCGAGAACGTCGTAAAAATGAGGGCCGGAACGTCAACTCGTTTTGACATTGGTCAGATCGTAGATCCGGTCGACGACATCGCGCACCGTGCGCACGGTTTTGAATTCGTCCGGCTTGATCTTCTGGCCCGTAAATTCCTGAACCTTCACGATCAGGTCCACAGCATCGATGCTGTCGAGGTCCAGGTCCTTCTGGAGGTCCGAATCGAGGGTGATGCTGTCGGCAGGGACTTCGAACAGCGTCGAGATGTACCCCCGAACCTTCGCGAAGATCTCGTCGCGCTCCATGTCTTCCTCTCAGCGTTTGCCGGAAATGTAATTAGCCAATGAGCGAACGCTGCGGAAGTACTCCGAGACATGCTCGTCTTCAGGATCGATCTTGACGCCGTATTTCTTCTGGATCTGCACACCGATTTCGAGGGCGTCGATCGAGTCCAGCGCCAGCCCGCTGTCGCCGAACAGCGGCTCCTCCGGATCGATGTCGGACGGCTTGACGTCTTCGAGTTGCAGGGCCGAGACGATAAGCTCTCTCAGCTCGTCCTCAAGCGGGTTCATGGGCGATCACTTCCTCAAATCGCTTTGTTATTTGTGCCGTCAGGTCTCGAGCACAGCGGGCGGGCAAGCGGGAATCGAAGACCTCGGCAGTCTCTATACGCTCGCCCACGCGAACTCTGAAGCAGGCCCTACGAACTGGACTTTCATACCACTTTTCGCCTTTGCGAAGCATAGGCGGATTGCAGCAGACCGTGACAATCCGTATCGGCGCACCAGCGCGAATCGCGATGTTGGCAAAGCCTCTTTCCAGACGCACCTGCTTGCCGGGCTTGGTCCGGGTTCCTTCCGGAAAGATGACGAGGTTGTTTCCCGATTTTAAAGCTGCGACACATTCTCGCAGCGTTCGCTCGGGATCGCCGAGATTGGGAATATAGTTGGTGGCCTTAACAACCCCACGCATGAAGGGGTTCTTCCACACACCCTCCTTCACAACGCACTGGGCCCGCTCCATCAGCGAAATAATCAGCACGATGTCGATCAGCGACGGATGGTTCGCGATAATCAGAGTGCCGGTTTCCTGACGCAGGATGTCGACGCCTTCGAGCTCGAGATCGATCAGGCGCATGTTGACCAGCAGCCAAACGAACAGCCGCCACGTCTCCCGCACCGTCCGCTGCGCAATACCCGCGCGCTCCTGCGGATCGCTGTAGAACAGGCAATAGAACGGGAACAGGGTTACGGAGAGAACGACCCCGCCCACGCCGAACAGCACGAATGCAAAACCGGTCCCGATCTGCCGATACAGGCGCTCAGCCCGCCTGCCGACTACGCCGACATACTCCATGGTCCGCCCCCAACGGCCAATACTCCACCACACACCCGCAGCTGCTCGATCAATGCCTGCGCCCCCGCGCGTCCCGGCATTACCTCAACGGCTGCGCTCCCAGCCTCCTCCAAGATCAGCCGCATCGCCAGTCCTACACCAGCCGGAGCGGGATCGTTTTCAAAATCAGCGTAAACGTCGGCCAACGGCAAGTCCGCATAGGCCACAATGACGTCCGGGCAGCGATCGGCCGCCAGCCGGGCATAGGCTTCTGCCAACCCCGCCCGCAAGGTGTTTTCACCTCCGGCGAGTGCCGTGTGTGCGATTTTCTCTTTGCGGATTTGCCCGACCATACCGGGAGCGGCGTTATGCACCGAGCCCGAGAACGCCATCGGCGACATCGGCTCGCCGACGCCGATGCTGCGCAAAAGCGCCGTCAGCGTTTCGAGATTGCCATAGCGGGAGCAGAAGATCAGCTCGGAGGTCGTCCCGGACTTGAGTACACTCAGCATAACGCGCACGGCCAAGCGCTCGAGCTTGCCCATTCGACGACGGACGCCGGGCGGGATGATGTCCTCACCCCCTGCCTCGCCGAAAACCCGTTCGCCGTCAGGACTTTGCAGGACCGCGGCCCACTGCTGCACGCCTAACGTGTAATTTCGCATCCCATCAGCTACTGACTGATTTTCCTAAACTATCGGTCATGGCGGTCAGTAACGATAGGGCCCTCGGCGTCACGCTGCAAATCTTGCGACCAAATGTAGCATTCCGCGGAGATGCCAAAGCTCCGTTTGCTCAAGGACTTACGCAGGAGACGGCATGCTCGGCGACAGGATCTTGTATGGCGTGGACGTCATTCCAGCGGATGACGTTCGCGCCCGGCAGGCCCATCGGGTTCAATCCCCCTACGCGTCCGCCCTCGCCACTCGGCTGAGCGCCGCCGCAGGCTCTGCAGGGATGGTCTCCAAGTCCCATAGCCGGGCCATGGTTGCAGCCGCTTGCGCCGTCCCACCAGTTACCGCCCTCGGCATCGACATCGAATGGATGGCGCCGGACCGTCCATTTGACGCGATCCTGGCGAACTTCCTGCCATCGTTCGCGACACCCGTCGCGTGCAACGGCTTCTATCGTGCGTGGACATTCCTCGAAGCGCACTTCAAGGCATACCAATGCTGGCCGCGCGAAAAGGAATTGCGCCAGGTACTCGCCGGACCTGCGCGGGACGATTCGTGGCAGACCGTCGAGGGCAACTACTTGCTCCAGCATCAGGTCGGCGGCGACTTCCAACTCACCGTTTTGTGGCGCTCGGACCAACCGTGCGGCATCAAATATGTGCGGTAAATCAGGCTTGATTTGACACCTCCAAGTTGCGGCAGATAAATATCCTTACGTTAATCTATTGGGTCTGGAGGGAACCGTGCCGACCATCAGAAAGATCTTTTGCAGTGTTGCCGCCGTGGGCGCTCTGGCCTTGCTCGCCGTCGTGCCGGCCTCTGCCGCCGATGACATAATTGCGCTCGACCTTCAGCAGGCGCTGAACGCGCCCGACACGCTGGCGCACATCGACGGTTCGGTGAAGTTCTATTTCGGCACCGCCACTCACCCGGCGATCGTCAAACATCTCGGCGAAGCGGTAACCAACAAAAAAGCCAACGGCTTCGGGCGCAACAGCACCCGCGGCTGCGAACGCGCCTTCCTCGACGGACTGATCGCCTTCCAGGAGAAAGCCAAGGCGTTGGGCGCCAATGCGGTTATCGGCATCAACAGCTATTACAAGAAAAACGAAGTGGCGATCGACAAGACCGTTGAGTGCCATTCCGGGCTGCTGATGGACGGCATCGCCATGAAGGGTGAGTTCGTCAAGCTCGCCAAGTGATCGGCTGATTGCCTTACCCCTGGCAACGGGCCGCGTTGCTGCGAGGCGTCGGCCGTGAGACGACTGACGTCCATGGTTGCGTATTGCACACGGTCTGAGTTCGACGTCATCGTGATCGGAGCAGGGATTGGCGGCCTGACGGCGGCGTCCCTGCTGGCGGCGCGTGGGCTCAAGGTTCTGGTGGCCGAAACGCATTACCAATGCGGCGGCAACTGCACCTCCTGGCGGCGCCGGGTTGCCGGTCATCCCGGGTTGTTCACCTTCGATTCCGGCGTTCAGGACATCAGCGGCCTAGGACCAAGCGGCCCGGTAACCAACCTGCTCGGCCAGATCGGAGCGTCGATCGCCTGGGAACGGGTGCATCACCTCTATTGGATCGACGGCATCCGCGTCGCAGCCGGGCAGTCGCAACAGGCATTCGAAGACGCGCTCTGCGCGGCCTTCCCGGCACAAGCGGAAGGCATCCGCCGGTTCATGGCGGAGATGGCCGCAATCTATCGCGATCTATATGCCGACGTCGGCCGCACCGGCGGCATCCCAGTACCGCCGCGCTTGGAGGATTTGCGCGCCTGGAATGCGAGCCATCCCAGCGCTGCGCGGTGGATGCGCGAACGCTTCGCCGACATGCTGCGCACGTTCACCAACGACGACTGCCTGCACACGCTTCTGCAGACCGTTTCGGAGTACATCGCGGCCACACCGGACAATCTCTCGGTCCACGATATGGCGCCGCTTTACGGTTATTATTTCGAAGGCGGCCGATATCCCCGTGGGGGATCGCAGACAATTGCCGACACTCTCGCCCGCAGTGTGGACGATCACGGCGGCCGGATCGCTACGAAGACACGCATCGCCGAGATCATGATCGAAGGCGGCCGCGTCGCCGGCGTTCGCACTGTCGCGGGCGAAGTATTTTCCGCGCCGGTTGTGATCGCCAACGGCGACGTCGTCACCATGCTGACCGGCCTCACCGATCCGCAGCACCTGCCCGCGGGCTATGCCCGGCGCGTGAACGGCCTTCGGCGCGGGCCTTCCGCAGTTCTCGTCAGCCTCGGCCTCGATGCCGTGATGGATTTGCCGCCGCGTATTTTCATCCGTAAGGGCGATCTGGCCTTCGGCGTCGGCAATCCTTCGGTTCTCGATCCGAAACTGGCCCCGCCCGGCTGTTCCGCGGTCACCCTCCTGCTCCTGCTGTCCGAAGCCGAAGCCGCCGCGTGGCCGTCAAAAACCGATCCGTCCTATCGGGCGCACAAAAATGGCGTGGTCAATCGCCTGATCGATGTGGTCGAACAATCGGTATTTCCGGACTTAAGCCGCCACATCATCTACCGCGAGGCGGCCACGCCGGCGACCTTCACAACATTCACCGGTGCCCGGAATGGCAATATCTACGGCGCCGCGCGCGCCGTCTGGCGGCCGCGCATGCAGACGCCTATTCCCGGTCTCTACCTCGCCGGAGCCGGAACCGATACCGGCGCCGGGATCGAGGCCGTCGTGATTTCCGGCACCCGCGTCGCCAACGCGATCTGCGAAGGTGGCCAAGTCTGCGAATAATAGGCAGTCGCTACCACTTAACTAGACTCAAGGTTGTTACTTGGCTCAAATGGTCCGCCTGCATGGGGGGACTTACAATGGCCAAATGGCTGTTCGCATTTCTGACATTCGCATTGGTATTCACGGCTACGCCCAGCTTCGCAAAAAGCGCCAAGCCGATGACAAACCGCGATGTGATAAATCTCGTTCACGCGAAAATCTCACAGGATTCAATCCTGCTCGCGATTGAAGGTTCTAAAACCGCCTTTGACACGTCCGCTACCGCCTTGATCGAACTCAATAAGGAAGGCGTACCCGACGCAGTCATCCAGGCTATGATGCGAGCCGACGCACCCAAGCCCGCGGCTGGTTCGGCAAGCACTTCATCGTCGACAGCCAGCAAAGCGACAAACGCAGTATACGGAGCATTCAATCCGGAAGAAGTCATTCTTCTCGACGGAAGCAAACGTATTGCAATGCACTACCTCACTCCTCAACTACGCACCGCCTCACGCGGGCTCGGCTTCGGTGGTATAGGACAGTATGCAGTTTTGCTAGGTTCCACCGCCACTCTACACCTGACCAACAATCAACCAAGTTTCCTCTTGGCGGTCCCCAGCAACGCACAACCGCAGAGCTATTTCACACTGGCGACGTTTGCAGCGAGAAAAAATGGCACGCGCGAAGTTTCAATCGGCGGGGGTTATATGTCGTATTCGGGCGGAATTCCGCAGGATCGTCGCGTTGAGGTCACGTGCGAGCAATACGCTAATCAAGCCGGGGTGCGTGCGGGCTTTACGGTCTACAAAGTGACACCGGCAACCCCACTCAAAAGTGGCGAATATGCTATTGTCATCCATAGCGCGACTGTCCGTTCGGTCGGCTTTTTCGGTACAGGCCAAGCTGATAGCTACTTCGACTTCTCCGTTGGCAGCTAAAACCCATCCGAAGCTGCAATCTATGTCATGCTGACAAAATTTGGGGGCAATCATGCGTACAAGAACAGCTCTTCGTGCCATGTATTTTCTGGGCGCGCTCTTGATCGCGGCGGCAGTACCAGCTTTGGCTGCGGACCTGCCGGCGCCGGACGCATTCCTGGAGCAGATGACAGGCCGATGGAAAGTCACCGGCACCTACAACGGCCACCCGGCCAAGCATAACTTCAAAGCCGAATGGAGCATCCAGAACAACTATTTGCGCTTCCGCGATGTGTCGGAAGAAGAGAACGCCAAGGAACTCGAGGAGTTCGAAGTCATCGCCTATATCGGCTATGACGCCGCAAAGGCGCGCTACGTCTGCGCTTGGCTCGATAACAGCGGTACGATCGATCCGGAAGCGATCGTTGCGGTCACGCCGCGCGTCGGCGATACGCTGCCGTTCGTGTTCAAAACGCCGAAGGGAAACCTCCATTCGACATTTGCCTATGATGCCAAGACCGCCAAGTGGAATTGGACGATGGAAATGGAAAAGGACGGAGCACTCCAGCCGATCGCCAAGCTGCACTTGAATAAAGGCAGAAACTGACGCCGAACTCGATGGAACGAAAGCGCTGGCGGTTACGGCTTGTCAGCGCTTTTTCTTTTTGGATTTGTCGTTCCCGACGCCATCGACATCTTGCAGCGGGCCGAGCGGACGTGTGTTTTCCATGCGCTCTTCGGCGTAGGGCATCCCCGACATTACCTTGTAGACCACATCCTCATCGCGCATCAGAAGAATGATCTCCGCCGACCAGCCGTATTTCACCTTGTCCTGATGAAACTGCAGCAAGTCGGCGACAACGTTGCCGTTATGCCGGCTCTGACGGCGGTCAAAGCGGAACACCAGGGCTGAACACCGGCTTTTCGCCTCGATACACTCGCGGGCGCCTTTTGGTACGCGATCGATGGTGATCGGCGAATACTGCGGCATGAACTTGTTCGTGACCTCGATGTAGGACAGGACTTCGATGTTCGGCAGCGCTTTGGGATCAAGCCCGATCGCGGCCAATTGGGTCAGGTTCGTCGAGCCCGGAACGATCTTGTCGTAAGCCGCCTGGAGGTCGTTGTAAGTCTCGAACGATGCGGTGTTGGCCTGCGATTCCCGCGGCAGCACCCCCGAGCAGCCCGCCAGGACTGTGGCCACAGCCAACGTAAAAACCGGAAAACGCATCGCAAGGCCCCCGAGACGGAGAAATGCTAATCCGTCGCGCGATGCTTCGCAAACGGACCCGGCTCACGAGAAGTACAACTTGGCCCGAGGGTTAACCGAACGGCGTCAGTCCGAAAATTTCGGCAAACGTGCCAGGGCTGTCGCCCCAAGAGGGTTGCCGGCCAAGCGGGCGGCATACAGCGCAGCCCCAATGCCCGGCGCAAATTGCGGCGCGACCAGAGCGTAGCGCGGGAAACGGCTAGCGAGATGACGGCGCAAGGGCTGCAACAGGATTTCGCCACTCCGGAACACGCCGCCGGAATAGGATAACCGGACCTCGTCCGCCCCCACGTAGCCGAGCTGCACGCGGATGGTATCGATGATGTCGGCCAACTCCTCTGCTGCGCGATCGAAGATCTTCAACGCCGCCGCATCGCCCTCTTCTGCCGCCGTGGAGACCAGACGGGACAACGCAGCGATCCTGTCGCGCGAAGCCGCACCGTCGCTCATGACCCGGCCGCATACGTCCAGGTCCTCCGTCACCTCGAAGTGCTCTTTGAAAATCCGATGCAGCGGTCCGACCGGAAGGCGGCCATCGCTCATCCGGCTGAAGACGTTGAGACCCTGGATGGCGATCCAGTAGGCCGAACCTTCGTCCCCGAACACTTCGCCCCAACCGCCGCAACGCGCCGAAACACCCTGGCGCTCGCCGTACCCAATCGAGCCGGTGCCGGCGACGATGTTGATACCATCCTCGCAAGCCAGCGAACCGGCCCAGCCGCACACCATATCGTTGCCACAACGATAGCGGCGATGCCGCAGCACCGTTTCCGGCAAGGCGTCGATCCGATCTTGAACCAGTGAATCCTCGCCGTACGCCGGCAAGCCGAAAAACGCGTAGCGAATAGCCGACACCGGCAGCTTTGCCTCGGCCGCGACCGCCGCAATGCCCTCGCCGAGAACCTTTTCGAGACCGTCGAAGCCGATCTGAAGGTAATACGACGTAGCTCCCTGATACCGGGCGCGCACGTTTCCCGCCGCATCGATCAGCACGAACTCGGTCTTGGTGCCGCCGCCGTCGACGCCCAGAAAGACATCCGGCGAAGTTCTGAGGTCCATTCAGGCCCTTTCGTGGATGTGGACGCCCTGAACCACCCGGTGCACGGTGCCATCGGGATTGGGCTTGTCGGGCGTCAGGCCATGGCGCAGCGACTGCTGGAACGCGAAGATCTGCGGCGCGACGATATACGGGAACAGAAGCGCGCAATCGTCGGCCGTCTCCAGCCCGCGGATACGGATCAGATCGCCGTCAAGGCCGTCCTGCGCCGTGACCGCGATAACCCGTCCGGCGACACCGTCGTTGCGGAACTCGTTCAGCATGTCGATGTCGTACCGGCGCGTATAGGGATCGTTCGACAGGAACAGGAACACCAGCGTCTTGGCGTTGACGAAAGTCTTGGGCCCGTGGCGGACGCCCACTGGGGAGTCGAACAGCGTGACGATCGCACCGTTGGTCAACTCCATCATCTTCAAGGCGGCTTCGCGCGCCGTGCCCTTGAAGATATGGCTGCCAAGATAGGCGATGCGTTCGAAGCCCGCTTCGGAGGCATCTTTCAGAATGTCAGTGTAATCGCCGATGACCTGCTCCATTGCCTCGGCAATGGCGTCGATTTTGCCATCGAATGCCGCGATACCCGACAGAGCGACCAGGCCGGCATACACCATGCTGCTGTAGCTCGACGTCATGGCGAAGCCGCGATCGTGCGTCGGCTCGGGCAGAAGAATGGTGTGACCGCGCGGAGCCGTCGCAGCTTTCGCGAGGGCGCCCTCGGCATTGCAAGTGATAACGAGATTATAGAGATCCTTGACGCACTGCTGCGCAAGGTTCACGGCGGCAACGCTTTCGGGGCTATTGCCCGAACGGCCGAACGACACCAGCAGCGTCGGGGTGTTTTTCGCAAAATAGAGATCGGGCGCGCTGATGAGGTCGGTCGTCGCGATCGCTTCGACACAGCGATTGAGCTTAGCAGCCAGCCACGGCGCCAAACTCTCGCCGATGAACGCCGAGGTTCCCGCGCCCGTCAGAATCACGCGGATATCGGAACGCGCCACCAGCGGCGTCAGAAAGGCTTCGATCGCGGCGCGATGGGCCATAAGGATCTTCTGCGTTTCTCGAAGCATCTGCGGCTGTTGCGCGATCTCGCGCGCCGTCCACAATCCGCCCCGCGCCTGCAAAAGCGTTTCGGGAAAACCCAGGAAAGTTGGGGCGAGCATCAGGCGAACTCCGTTGCGGGTTGGGTTGCCGCGAAATAACCCTCAAGCACGGCTCCGATATGAGCGCGGATGAGGTTTGCCGGCGTCGACGGCAGGCCGCTGTTGCGGATAGCGGCAAACGCGTCAGGCATGTATTGGCTGACGAGCGACGACGGCGGCGGATTGACGGCAAGGTTTTCAAACAGTTTTTTCTGAGCCCGCACGATTTCGGCATCGGGCCAATAATAGCGGATACGGTCGCTGAGCGAATACTGCATATCGAAATGCAGGGAATGCCCTTCCCCCTGGTAGTATTTCGCCCAGTTCTTGGGGTTATCCTGCATGCGTTCCAAGGCGATCCGGCGGAAATCCGACCGGTCCTTTTCCAACCATTCGCGTTCGATCGCATCGAGAGCCCAGAGCGCTTCGCGCAAGGCAAACGTCAAGCCCGGCCCGACCTTGAGGATGGCGAAATGGTCCTCGACCAGTTCAGCAAGGGCTTTCGGGGTCTGGTAATCGGTCGAATGCGCTTCGAACAGCAGTGTGGGCACGGTTTCGATGGCCTTGCTCAACGCGACCGCCTTGGCACGATTGTAGTCGACCACCTTGCGATGATCGAACTCGACGCCCGGCTGAACAACGGTCGCGATCACCCGCGGCCACACCGCGGCAAGCCCATATTCGGCAAAAATACGCTGATGCGCCGCCACCGTGGCGAGCGCGGCCTCAGGCGCTGTCACCTGCAGCTCCGGCAGGTCCTCAGCGGCACCGCCCGGCACCGGCACTTCGGTGCCAATGACATAGACCGGCGGCTCGCCACCGACGCGCTTCCAGGTTTCCTCGGATTTCGCGATCAGCCGCGCGGCGCGGCGGGCAATGACGTCCTCGGGCACCGGCACGGGATCGCCGGCGCAGGCCATCGAACAATCGGCATGGATCTTCCGGAACCCGGCCGCAACATAGGCTTCGACCATGACTTCGGCCTTGGCCATCGCCGCCTCGGCAGACAGGTTCGTCCACGGGTTGGGTCCGAGATGGTCGCCGCCGAGCAGAATGCGCTCGTGCGCCACGCCGGCTTTGTCGGCGATGGCGAAGACGAAATCGCGGAAATCCGCCGGCTTCATGCCGGTATAGCCGCCATCCTGATTGACCTGATTGCAGGTGGCTTCGATCAGCAGCAGCGGCACATTCGAGCGCATGCCGCAGACCAACGTCGCCTCGATCACCAGCGGGTGGGCGGAGCAGATCGAGGCTATGCCGCAGGATTTGCCCGCTTTATGCCGTGCCACCAGATCGAGCATCGCTTTCATCGAAACAACCTAAGAAAACCGCGCCCCTATATAGCGCTCCCAAATGTATATCGCAATCAAAACAACGAAAACGAAACATACGTTTTTGCCGCAAGGCAAAGAGTGAAGAAAAGGAAAGCATGCCGCAGCCAGCCTGCTGGGCACGGGAAGCAACGTCGGGTGGGCTGGGGAACTTAGGGAGCGAGAGCCAGAAACACCGAGGCGATCAGGGCGAGGAACAGCCCGGCGACCTTCAGCGGTCCCGGCACTGCCCCTTCAAGAACGAGCGACAGCGCCGCCGTCACCAGCGGCCCGCCCGCATTGCTCAAGGGAGCTACCACGATCGCTTTGCCATAACGGAACGCATAGACCAGCGTCAGCGCGCCGATTGCGTTCAGCATCTGAATCCCGGCGGCCAGCCAGGGACCGTCCCAGCCCCAATTCACCGGATGGGAGAAGTCGGTCATCATCATTGCGATAGGGATCAACATGAGGCCCGACAGCATCATGTAGAAAAAGATGCTTTCCGCGCTCATGCTGGCGTTGGCGAGCTTCATGAAATAGGCCTGCACGCCCCAGCATGCCATCACGATCAAGGCGAGAAGGAACCAACCGAGGCCGAATCCCGTCACTGCCCCGCCGGGGTCGTAATCGAACATCGGCAACGCCAGCAATGCGAGCACCACGCCGAGCATTCCGAGCTTGTTGGTGCGTTCGCCAAGGAACAGGAACGACATCACGATCGTCACCAGCGGCGACAAAGAGACGACCGGGAAAATCAGATAGGCCGGCCCGATGGTCACGGCACGGAACAGCACCATCTGGCCGCCGGCGCCGAGCAGGCCGATGGCAAGGCCGTAGAAGATCGCTTTGGCACTGATGTCGAGATGCCAGCGCTCGCGACGAAGCACGATAACCGCAGGCGGAATCATGGTCAGCGCCCAGACGCAATAAGTCAGGGTTTCGGGAAAGCCGCGTTTGGCCGAGATGCCCGCAAACGCACCCCAAATGCCCCACAGAACGACGGTCGTCAGCGCGAACAACAGCCAGCGGCGGCCACCAGGCGCGGGAGAATCGGAATGCGGCTGCGTGGCCAAGGCGGCTTCGGTCATGCGGAAGCTCCGGTCGGAATGGCCTCGATCAGCAAGGCTCGGCGGAACGAAACGTTGAGGCGGGGATTGGTCGGCGAGACAGTGCCGAGATCACGGCCTTCGACGTAATCGTGCACCGTGCAACGTCCCGTCAAGCCGCGTAATTCGATAGGGCCATTCCATTCCGTGGCATAGAACGCATAATAGAGACGGCCGTCCTTTTCGATGGCATGCGCCTCCGGCTTGTCGAAGCCCATGTCGTACAGTTCGCCGCGATAACGACCGAGCGGCAGCATCTTGTCGCCGTAGATCTTGATCCACTTGCGCCAGACGGCTTCCTTTTCGGGCGTGAGACGCACATTGGTGCTTTCGCCATGGCCCTCGCCCGGCCAAGTGAACTTGGTCGACACAATCGCGCCGATGCCGACGGTCGAGGCAAAATCGTCGCCGCCATCGCTGAGTTCCACATGGTCGCCGGCAAACGGCGCCGCCGGCCCCATCAATGCCTTGAGCGACTTGCCTTTGAGCCGCACCTGGAACGACGTCATCGGATCGGATGCCGGAGCCTGATCCATGTAGGGGAAGTTGTGATAGGCGTAGCTGTCGCCACAGGGGCAGATTTCCACCACGGCATTCGGATTGATCGCGTGCACGGTGTCGTACACGGCTTTCCAGAAATTCTGCAAACCTTCTACGGAATCGGTGGGACGGGCGTGACGATGATCCGGGTTATGGCACGGCGCGACGCCGTTCAGATGTTGGCCATCGATCTTGACGCCGTCGAAGCCCCAGTCGCCGATGATCCTGGTCATCACCTGCTTGATCCATTCAACTGTCGGGCCGTAGGCAGGACAAAGCGTGAGGCTGTTCCAGAACGACACCATCTGCGGCTCGCCCCAAGGACCGCGCAGCAGCATGTCGCTATGATCATGCAGGAGATCGGAGCCGGGCGCCGCCGCGAGAGGCGCAATCCACAGCCGCGGCCGCATGCCCGCATCCTTGATCGTTTTCACCAGCGCCTTCATATCGGCATCGCCGGCGGGATACTTCTTTGCAATCGGCGTCCAGTCGCCGATCGCCTTCTGCCAGCCGTCATCAAGCACAGTCCACTTGAGGCCGAGTTCGGCCGCTTTCGGCATCGCACCTCTGACTTCGTCCACCGAAACTTCGCGGCCGTAGCCCCAGGCACACCAAATGCTCTCGTACGAACCAGCCTGGCGCTTCGGCGAACCGAGACCGCGATCGGTCATCAGCTTTTGATAGGTTTCCAGCGTGCGGAAGAAATCGCCATTGTGAACGGTCAGGAACGTCTCGAACGTCGCCAGTTGCGCGCCCGGCGCCAGCGTCTGCTTGTCGTCCATATCGACGGCAACGGCGGCACCGCGATCCGTGCCGACCAGCGGCAGCGACACCAATTTGGGCGTCAGTTCGACATGACCGACCGCAATCCCCGCATCGGGGCGCCAGACATCGACGATGGGCGTGCCGCCGCCGTAATCGGCGCCGTTCATGCCCATGAAGTTGGCTTGATTGAATCCCGGCTTCACCGGCAATACCCAATCATGCCGGTCTTCATGCGACGAGCCGTTCCACGACCAGAAGCCGCGGCCGGTCTCCTTCAGCATATGGGCACTGTTGCCCCAGCCTTCGACGCCCAGCGCCTGTTTTCCGGTGTTGCGATAGATCACGCGCTGAATGACGAAACCGGGATAGCGGTCGTACAGCGTCAGCGTAACGGTCTTCTCGATTCCGTCTTCGCTATTCCCGACGATCTGGTGACGACGACCGCTGCCGTGAACGTCGCGGACACGCGTTTCGCGGTGACCGGCGTAGCGGAATGGCCCTGCCGTCTTGCCGCCAGCGAGATGTAGGCTCTCCGAAGCATCAAAATCCGTGAGGGGAATCCAGGTGGCCGCCGAGCGGAATAGGACACGGCTCTTGAGGCCGTCATCGAATTCCAGCGCAATCCGGGAATCGGCAAGCCGGGCCGAAGGACGGGGTTCGGCAGCAGCCAAGGGCATCAAGGCAGCCCCGGACAGCAGGGCTAGAACGGAACGGCGGCAGAGTGGAAACATGGCGGGACCTCCGGAACCAACCGGCGACGATTTTCATGTTGCATATTTTCGTCCCAAGATGCAAACAAAAAGAACGAAACCGAAAGATATCGATCTTCGATAGGGGGTACCCATGCGTATCACGGTTGCCGTTCTCAGTTCTGTCCTGCTGCTGGCCGGGGCGTCGGGTGCCGAGACGCCCTACAGCATGTCCGATTTCGCCCGCGTCCACAAAGTCGATGCCCATGTGCACGACAACGTGGCGGACGACACCTTCCTTGCCGTTGCCCGCAAGAACAATTTCGAGCTTCTGTCGATCAATGTCGACTATCCCGACTTCCCGACCATCGCCGAACAAGCCAAAGTCGCCCATACACTCCGGGCGCGCGACAAAGCCAATTTCCACTTCGCCACTACTTTTTCCATGAAAGGCTTCGGTACGCCGGGCTGGGCCGAACAGGTAAACAAGCGGCTCGATGCGGAAAAAGCGGCCGGCGCGGTGGCCGTGAAGATCTGGAAAAATGTCGGCCTGATCGAAAAAGACGCCAAGGGCCATTTCCTCATGCTCGACAACCAGGGCTTCGATCCGGTCATAGCCCACATGGTCGCCGTCAAGCTTCCGCTGATCGATCACCAGGGCGAGCCGTACAACTGCTGGCTGCCGCTCGACAAGATGTCGACCGACAATGACCGCGCCTACTTCAAGGAGCATCCGCAGTACTACATGTACCTGCACCCCGAAGATCCGTCCTATGAAACGCTGATGAAGGCGCGCGACACCCTGGTGGCGAAGCACCCCGACCTGCATTTCGTCGGAGCCCATATGGCGAGTTTGGAATGGAGCGTCGACCGTCTTGCGGCCTTCCTCGATCGCAATCCTAATGCCAATGTCGATCTCGCCGCGCGTATGTCACAGGTGATGTATCAGTCCGTCCGCGACTATAAGAAAGTGCGTGACTTCTTCATCAAGTACCAGGACCGCCTGCTCTATGCGACCGACCTGACCCAGAACCCGGCCGACAACAAGGCAGAGTTCACGCGCTCCGCCCAAACCTTTTGGGAAACGGATTGGCGCTATCTCGCTACGGTGGAAACCCAGCACGTGGCCGACATCAAGGCAGACGTCAAAGGCCTCGCCCTGCCCCGCGCTGTTGTCGACAAGATCTACTATCGCAACGCCAAGCGCGTATTTCTCGCCGGGCAATAAGCCGTCAGGCCAGATGTAAACGGAAATTGAGGCGTTCCGCAGCGCTCCGGATGAACTCCGGAGCGTTGCTGTCTGTGACGAGATCGTCGATCTCGCCGATGTCGATGATCCGGTGCAGACAAACCCTGCCAAACTTCGAAGCATCCGTCACTGCGATCACCCGGCGCGCGGTCTCGACCATCTTGCGGTTCAAGAGCGCCTCGGGTTCGTGATGGGTGGTTATGCCCCGTTCGACGTCGAATCCATCAACGCCCAGAAACAGCTTGTCGAGCAACAGATCGTTCAGCGCGGCAACCGTCTTGGCGCCGTAGAAGGCCATGTTCTTGCGCCGCAGTTCGCCACCCAGCATGACCGTCTTGATCTTGCGCTTCTGCGTCAGCGCAGCGAGCACGTTGAAATCGTTGGTAACGACCGTGATGTCTTCTTCGTCAGGCAAAAAGCGCGCGATCTGCAGCGTGGTGGTGCCGGAATCGAGCATGATGGAATCGCCCGGCTCGATCATCGCCGCCGCCATCCGGCCGATGCGCTCTTTCTCGTCGGTGTGACTGGTCCGCTTGGTCTCGATCGGCGGCTCGCTCACATTGACGACTTCGGCCGAAATGGCACCGCCGTAGGCGCGCGCCGCGATGCCGTGCTCTTCGAGATAATGCAGATCCTTGCGGATGGTCTGCATGGAGACACCGAACATGTCCGCGAGAGCTACGACCTGAACGCTGCCGCGCGACTTGATCATTGCGGTGATCTGGCGGCGACGCTCGCTCGTGTCTCGCGTCACTTTACCGGTCGGTGCATTCGATGTTGCGGTCATACTCGGTTCGGCTCCGGCTCGCGCGTTACCCTGCGCTTGGCTCTGTTGTGATTGTTATTTCCTCGCAAACGCCAAATATCAATGCAGCATGACGCTCTTTTTTGCAGGAAAACACCACCTTAGCTAGAAATTACCACCCCAAACGTTTCCTTTCATTGCATTTCGGATGGAAAACGAAAGATATCGTGGACAAATTGGTCCGAGAGTATATAAATCGAAACATGAAAGGGCTGCGATTTCGTTTGTGGCCATCACAAGGGGGTGACACGATGACAGTAATGAAAGGCCGACTTCAGCAGATTTCGAAACTCCTGGTCACCAGCGCTCTGACGACCACCTTGATGGGGCTCAGTGCAGCCTATGCGCAGAGCGGCGGCGACTCGATGGAAACCGTGGTGGTGACCGGTGTTCGCGCCAGTATCGAACGCGCCGTCAACATCAAGCGCGATGCCACGACGGTGCAGGACTCCATTAGCGCTCTCGAACTGGGCAAGTTTCCCGACAACAACGTCGCCGACTCGTTGAGCCACATCACCGGCGTTACGATTAAGCGAACCGCCGGCGGCGAAGGCCAGAGGGTCAGCGTGCGAGGCCTTGGCCCAGACTACACCCTCTCCACCTTCAACGGCCGCATCCTGGCCACCGACGGCGCCGGGCGCGATTTCGCCTATGACGTCCTGCCGTCGGATGTCATCAGCGGTGCCGACGTCATCAAAGGCGCCGAAGCGGCGAACATGGAAGGTGCCATCGGCGGCTTGATCAATCTGCGCTCGGCCAGCCCCTTCGACAAGACCGGTCAGCACGGCGCGATCCGCCTCGAAGGCGACCGCAATCTGATGTCGGAGCTCAACGGCTACAAACTGTCGGGCGTCTATAGCGGCACGTTCTTCAACGATACCGTTGGCGTGCTGCTCGGCGTAGTCTACGAAAAGCGCAAAGACCGGACCGACGAAGCCGGCAACGACGGTGGCTGGACCCGCAATCCCGATCCGACCGGTGACCCGGCCACTGAGTGGACCGGCAATGCCTGGGGCGGCAATATCGATCCCAACGGCAACGGCAATCTCGACCCTGAAGAGTATGGCCTGATCGGCCCCGGCCAGTTCCGCGTCGGCTCGATCATCGAAAAGAAGGTGCGCACCGCTTACAGCGCGAAAGTCGAATGGCGGCCGAACGATAATCTGACTGTGGTGGTTGACGGCCTGAAGACCAATCTGGATTCGCCGCAGGTCGGATATCAGCAGTCCTTCTACCCGCTGTTTGCGCCGGATCGCTGGTCCAACATGGGCATCAAGAACAGCATCGTCACCAGCTTCGATATGACCAATCCGGATCCGGAACAGCGCCTTAATCCGGAGCTTCTGAACCAGACCACCTATCGCGTGGTGAATACCGATCTCTACGGCATCAACGCCAAATGGAAGGTCACCGACTCGCTGACCCTGACCGGCGACCTTTATCGCTCGAAATCAGCGCGCAATTCGGGCGGGCAGGACAGCTATGTCGTGCTGCGCATGAACCAGCCCAACTCCGCCCATATCGAGCTGACCAGCGCCGGGGTTCCCAGCGTTACGGTCAAGTTCGATGACGGACGCGACCTGTCTTCGGGGTTGGCCACTGGCGCCTTCAAGGCATCGGACTTCAACACCCACTACTTCTCACTCGCCGGCGACAACATCATCGACAGAATTACCGGCGCATCGATCGCGGGCGACTGGATCATCGGCAAGTACTGGATCGATAATATCCAGTTCGGCATCAACCGAACCGAGCGCAAGAAGAGCCGCGATCTGGTCAACAACACCCTCACCGGTGGCGCGGATTACTATTCGGGCAATTATGCCATCAATGTCGGTGCCCTTGGCGGCAGCGTGATTTCGAACAGCTTTGCCCTCCCGAATTTCATGGACGGGGTCAATGCCGATTTCCCGCGCACCTTCCTGGCCTTCGACGTCGCCGGCTATGAGAAAGCCCTGGCAGCCTATGATGGGCACGCCCGTCCGGGTGGCGGCACCTACAGCTATGCCGCGGCAGCACCGGTGTGGAACCCGCTGCAAAGCTATCGCGTCTCGGAAAGCACTTGGTCCGGCTTCGCACAGGCAAACCTGTCGGGCGATAGCTGGAGCGGCAACCTCGGCCTGCGCATCGTGCATACGAAAACGTCGTCTCAGGCGTGGGAAGCGAAAATCGCCAAGATCGAGCCAAACGGACCGTTCAACAACACGGTTACCTATGCCGATCCGACGGGGGTGACCCAGGACAACGACTACACCTACTTCTTGCCCGCGGTGAACGTAAGCTACAACATCCTCGAGGACCTTCGCCTGCGCGTGGGAGCGGCGCGCACTATGGCACGACCTTCGGTCGAAAAGCTGGCACCCACCAGCACCACCGAAAGCGTGTCTTGGGGCGAATTCACAGAGGTCTTCGGCGGCAACGCCAAGCTTAAGCCCTACTCCGCCGATCAGTTCGATGCGTCGCTGGAATGGTACTTCCAGGCCAACTCGATCGTGAACTTCGCGTTCTTCTACAAGCACATCACCGATCAGATCACCAATAGCTGGGAAACCGGACAGGATATCGGCGTTCCGGGTCATCTGTTCAACATCAGCCGCCCGATCAACGGCGACTATGCCGAGGTCAAAGGCATCGAGCTCGGCCTGCAGCACTTCCTGGAAAACGGCTTCGGCGTAAGAGCGCAATACACGCATAACTGGGTCGAGAGCTGGGTTGGCGGCCAACAACGTCCGCTGGAAGGCATCGCGCCGTCGGTCTACTCGCTCGGCTTGTTCTACGATCACGGACCGATCTCGGTCAGCTTCTCCGGCGACTACACCGAAGGTTTCGTGACGGCCAACAGTGTGCTTGGACCGGGCTACAACGAACAGGCCGATCCGATCCTCTGGATCACGGCACAAGCCTCCTACAAGATCGGCGAAAACATCGAACTGACGGTGGAAGGTTCAAATCTCATGGACGAGACAGAGACCACCACCATCAACGGCAATCCGCTCCTGTTGAACAGCTATTATCGCTACGGCCGCTCGATCAGGATTGGTGTCAGTTACCGGATGTAAATCCGGCCTGAAGGCGCCTTCGGGCGCAGTACCTCCCACTTCGAAACGGGCCGGCGAACCATCGCCGGCCCTTTTTTTTTCAGGAACCGACCCATGAAGCGCAGAGATTTCCTGACCGGCACAGTGATGATCGGCGCCGGAGCTTCCCTTCCTCCCGCCTCCGCCCAATCCATCGAACACAACTGGGAACACCATGACTGGGGCGGCGGCCTCGCAGTACCCGACCGGCTGTATCAAGGTCCGTTCTCGAACTACGGCGCGGACGCGAACGTGCCGGGCGGCGGCATGGCGATGGCGACGACGCCGTCGCACGAGATCGTGCCCAACTACGGCATGGGGCTGACCGTCTATGTCTCGGGCGATATCGGACCGCCGCGGCTGCCGGGGCAATCGCTGGAACGGTCGATCGAAGATCTCATTGCCCTGCCCTTCGTGCAGAAAGTCTATGTGCGGCTCAACTGGCGCGAAATCCAATCGCGGCCGGGACGGCTTGATCCGCCGGACTTCTGGAAGCTGAGCTTCGATATCGCGCGGCAGTACAAGAAGCGCATCGGCTTCCGCATCATGCTCGAGAACCCGGATTACCCCGAGCCGGGTATGCCCGCGTTCCTGATGGAGAAAGTGCCTTACGTGCCGCTCAAGGGGCGCTGGACGGGCGACAAGACGCAGGTGCGCTATCGCAAGAAGCACGCGATGCCGCGCTACGACCATCCGGCCTATCAGGCGGCCTTCGGCGAACTCAATGCCCTGCTGGCCGATACGCTCAACGGCAGTCCCGATGTCGAGTACATGGATACGATGATGTACGGCTTCTGGGGCGAAGGCCATTCCTGGCCCTACGAAGGCAACATCTTCCCCAGCGCCCTCGCCGCCGAGAAGACGTGGATGGACATGCTGGAGACCCAGCTCCGCCATTGGACCAAGACGCCGCTGGTGACCAACACCCAGCCGGATTTCAACAACGTCGGCAATGCCGCGATGCTGGACCGCACGGTGCGGACCGGCAACTGGATCCGCAGCGATACGATCTTCATCGAGAACACCCAGATCGAAGCGCTCAGCAATCGCCCGGCGTGGACGGCCGCCGTCAGCGAAGTCGGCATGACCACCGGCGACAAACTCGGGCTCGACGACGGCGTCACCGCCAACGAACAGATCATCGATCACGTGCTGGCGGTGGGCGCGAACTACTGGTCGGTGTGGAACTGGCACAACATCGCGGCCGCGCATGTGCTGAGCTATACCGACAAGTATCCGGAGGTGATCGCGCGGGCGGCGAAGCGGATCGGCTATCGCGTCTATCCCGCGTTCATCTGGGCGTTCGAACGCGACGGCGGCAGCGGGCTGGTGATCGGCCTCGCCAATGACGGCGTGGCAGGCGTTCCCGGCGTGCTGCGCCTGACGCTGGCGGACGCGACGGGCGCAGTGAAGGCGAGCGGCTCAGTCGATCCCGGCTACCCCAAGCCGATGGGCATCCGCCAAGCGATGCTGATGTGGCCGGGACACGAGAGTTGGGAAGGACTGCGGCTGAAGGCGGAACTCGAGGTCAAAGGCGTGCGCCACCCGCTGCGCTGGGCCTGCCGGCAAAGCCTCAACCCTGACGGCTCGCTCACCCTGCGGCGCAACATCGCCGGATAGCGGCAAAACGGTTTTCTTTCTGGCGGGAAGGTTCTAACCAAGGGCCTTCCTGTCGATGGATTTCACGATGATCGTTTATGTGGTGCGGCACGGCGAAGCCGAAGGCAATCGGGAGGGGCGTTTTCTCGGCCAGGTGAACCCGCCGTTGACGGAACGCGGCCGCGAACATGCCCGCCGCATGGGCGAAGCCTTGAAAGGCCGCGGCATCGAACAGATCCGCGCCAGCGATCTCGACCGCGCCTTCACCACGGCCTCGATCATCGGCGGCCTCATCGGGCTTCCGGTCGAACGCACGCCCGCTCTGCGCGAAGTCAATCACGGCGTGATCGACGGCTGGACGGCGGAAGCCATCATGGCCAGCCCATACGGCCCGGCGCGCGAGAAGGACAAATACAATTACGCCCCGCCCGGCGGCGAAAGCTACAAAGGCATCGAAGCGCGTATTCTCAGCGTGCTCGATCCGCTGCCGGCGGCGCCGACGCTGCTGGTGACGCATCTGGGGCCGATGCGGGTGCTGCTGCATTGCCTCGGCGGAGTCTCGGAAGCCGAAGCCACCGGCGCCAAGATCGGACACGACGAGATGCTGATCCTCAGCCACGACGGCGGACAATGGCGCGGCGAGCGCCATCGCATCGGCGAATAGACCTTATATATATACGCGAAGCGGGCCTTCCGATTTCGAAAGACCCGCTCCGGTGGGACCGCGCCCGGAAGCTAGGGCGCCAGCATGCACCGCACTCAAGCGGCACACGACAGGACACAGTCTGCTTCCCTCGACCGTCGTATGGTGCGCCCGAGTTGAGACACCGAGCCGGCCGCTATGGTCTTTCGCACTGTTACGGATCCGGACGCTCGTCCTTCGCCGCTGGTTTGCCAGGCACTCCCGTTTGTCAAAAATCACGAGTCTGATGTGGGGAACGGAATGGGAACTTTCAAGGGGTGCGACAAACGCTGCTTTGTTTGCAGGTACTCGCAATCGCAACATGAACAGGTTTTGCACGCGCGAGCGATGTGCAGCGCGAAGCCAGCGCTTGCCTGAGTTATCTGTTGTCCATGTGCGCGGATGTTCGGAACGGTTCGCGGGAGGGACGTTAAGGATAGCGGAAAGATATAATCCGTAGACGGATTAATTTGAGGAACAAGGCTCGCCTTGTCCGTTTCCCTGGTCTCGCTACGCAGATTGCGACCGGCGACATGTGATCCCCCTCCCGCGCTTCGCTGTGTTTCGCACGCTGGCGCTACTCAATCCCCCCGCGGTCTACGTGCCGTCAGGGAGGGCGTCGCGCTCGCGGTGGGCGGAAAGGGAGGCGCAAAACCCGCACATTGCCGTGTTTGTTGTTATTCATTACAATCATTCGCATTGCTACCTGGGAGGGCGGCATGGCGACGGTGGAAGGCGCCATAACGGGCGCGCGTGTTTCGGAGCGTTCTCAGTTCTTCTTTACCATGGCCGTGTGGTGCTGCCTGACGGCGTTTGCCGGGTTCGCTCCGACATTCTGGCTGCCGATGACGCACGGCGCCTACATGCCAAGCCCCCTCGTCACCATTCACGGCATTATCTTCTCCGGTTGGATGCTGTTCTTCGTCCTGCAAACTTGGCTGGTTGCGTCGGGACGCACCGCGAACCATCGCGCGGCCGGACTATTCGGAATTTCCCTGGCCTCGGTGATGACGGTCTTCGGCTTCGTCGCCGTGATCGAACGGGCGCGCGATGCCGCCGGCGCGGGCGCTGCGGATGCCGGGCTTGGGTTCGTCATCGTGCCCGCCTGGCACATTGTTTTCTTCGCCACGATGGTGGCGCTCGCCATTGTGAACATCCGCCGGCCCGATTGGCACAAGCGGCTGATGCTCATGGCCACCATCTCGATGCTGGATGCGCCGCTGGCGCGCCTGTTCTTCTATTTCGTCAAGTTCCACGGCCACATGCCGGTGCCCGCAGGCCTGCCGCCGCATCCGCCCATCCTGCATGGCGTTTCGCCGTGGGAGATCGCAGTCGACGTCTATGTCCTGGTTCCGATCCTGTACGATTGGCGCAAACGCGGGCGACCGCACCCGGCCTATCTCTATAGCGGCGGAGCCATCGTGGCACTGGAACTCTTAGAAGCGCCGATCAGCCACACGATGGCTTGGCACGGCATTGCGGCCTGGATCGTCTCGCTCGCGCGATGATTTTGCGGCGAAATGTAAGCCCCCCCTTCGGTTTGTCGCTGACGCGCCAAACCACTTCCCCCCGCGGTCTGAGTGCATGTCACGAAAAGCCTTGCACCCGCGGAGGGCAGAAAAGGGAGGCAAACACGCAGGCAGAAAAGGAAGGCCGAGCGCGCGGCATTTCGTTTATCGCGGCGTTGCCCTATCTTTTCTGCCCCCCGTCGTTCACGGGGGGAAGTCCCGGCGAAGCCGGGAAAGGGGGGCGGTCGTGCGAGACGCAGTGCCGAAAACGATCCCCCGCGCTCGTGCCTTGCGCCATCGTTTGACCGATGCCGAACGCATTCTGTGGTCGCGGCTGCGTTGCCACGACTTCGGCGGTCTCCATTTCCGCAAGCAGCATCCGCTGGGGCCGTACATTGCCGATTTCGTTTGTCTGAAAGCGAAGCTGGTCGTGGAAGTGGATGGCGCAACGCATTCGACCGACGATGAGCGCGCCGGCGGCGAGATGCGTTTCTCGAAAGCCGCGGCTGGCGGGTTCTGCGGGTGCAGAACGACGACGTATACAAGGATCTGTACCGGGTGCTCGACGTGATTGGGAGGGCGATCTGTGAGAAGTGAGCGTCCTTCAAGGGCGAGCCCGTTTATGCAGGATGAGCCCCCCTTCGGTTTGGCGCTGACGCGCCAAACCACTTCCCCCCGCGGTCTAGGTGCATGTCACCAAAAACCTTGCGCCCGCGGAGGGCAGAAAAGGAAGGCGCGAGCCGAAAAGCGTACTCGCGTGAGGCAGAAACGGTTTGCGTGGAGCAGGTGGTCGAAGTTTCGCTTTCCCGCAAGGTCGGAGATGCGCCAGAAGTCGCCGTCACCGCCATTACGGAGAGCCACCCGTTAGTGCCGAATAAGCGGCGAAGAGCAACCCAACAACAAACGCTCCAAGGATCGTCTGGATAAGCCAAAATCCGAACGGGTTCGTGCGCCGCTTCGCACTAACAAATGCTCTTGGAGATGCATCCCCGGCTTTCATATTGAATGCAATCAAGCATACCAAGGCTAGAGCCAATGCCAGCAACTCCAACCCAGTAATTAGTGTCTCGCTCATCCCGCCCTCGAAGTGCCAAACACTGTACTACCCACAAGGAATTACACGGTAAAGAAATGACCGTTATTGGCACCAAGCGGAGCATCCTGTTGGCGAACAGAGCGTGAGATATCGCGTACTCGACGTGATTGGGAGGGCGATCTGTGAACGCCATCTCCTCAGCGAGAGGGGAGCCCCCCTTCGGTTCAGCGCTGCCGCGCTGAACCACTTCCCCCCGCGGTCTTAGTGCGCATGACGAAAGTCTTGCGCCCGCGGAGGGCAGAAAAGGAAGGTGCGATCCACACCTTCGCCTCCAGCAAGATATTGACCTAACGACATCTTTTCTTGTTGCCCGCTGGCGACAGCGGCTACATGTTCTTTATTATTTTTCTAATTAATATTGGCAAGAGAGTGAAAATCATGCAGCCTCGAATGGACGCGCCGCAGAGCGTGGATAAAACCCCAGGGAGGGGACGATGTCTTTGCGCCTTTCGTCTTGGCTTAATGGCGCCTCCGGCGCTGCCATTCTTGTCGGCCTCATCGGCCCGGCCTTCGCCCAGACCACGGGCACATCCGGCGCACAGATGGAACAGGTCACCGTCACCGGTTCGCTGATCCGCGGCACGCCATCCGACACCGCCCTGCCCGTTCAGACCTTCACCCAGGCCGATCTCGAAAACCGCGGATCGCCGTCGGCGATCGATTTCGCCAAAGACCTGCCGATGGTGGGGCCGACCACCGGCGAAGCCTATTACTTCGGCGGACCGGCGCTGGCCGGCTATACCAGCCTCAATCTGCGCAATCTCGGCGCCGGCGAAACGCTGACCTTGTTCAACGGCCGCCGCTCCAACAACAACCTGACCAACATTCCGCAGATCGCGCTGGCCCGCACCGAAATCCTGGGAGACGGCGCCGCCACCACCTACGGCGCCGACGCCACCGCAGGCGTCGTCAATCTCATCACGCGGGACGATTTCGTCGGCCTGGAAGCGCGCGGCCAATACCGCGCCGTCTCCGATACCTCCGGCGAGTGGTCGCTGGGCCTGCTCGGCGGCGTCGGCGACGACCGCATGAACCTGATGGTTTCGGGCGAATGGGCGCATCGCTCGCGCCTGCATGCGGTCGACCGCAACTTCGTGCGCAAATCGCTCAACCCCAGCGACCCCGAATTCAATCCGTCGCCGTGGTCGACCTTCTCCAATCTCGCCGGCTGGGTGCCGCGCGGCGCCCTGCCCGCCACGCCGAGCGCGACCGATACCGGCGAATGGGGACCGGCGCTGGGCCTCGTCTCCGATTTCACGCCGGAGAGCTGCGGCGCGGTGGGCGGGCGCCCTATCAACGCCTACACCTGCTCCTACAACTACGTGAACTATTACAATCTGGTCGAAGACCAGGACACCTATCGCGGCTTCCTGCAGTTCAACGCGAAACTCAACAGCCATATGAAATTCCATATGGACGCGTTTTACGGCCAGACCTGGATTCCGGAACTGATGGCGTCGCCGTCGCAGCCGATCGTCCAGGGACCGGCGATGGCGGGCGGCGCGCTCTACCAGTTCTATGTGCCGATCACCAATCCCTATGCGGCCCAGTTCGCGACCGCGCACGGCGTCACCGGCGCCTCGGGCTTCACGCCGATCACCTATCGCGTGATGGCGCACGGCGGCAATTTCGCGATGAGCGACCGCGGCTACGGCGTGCCGGACAAAGTGAAGAACACGACGTGGCACGTGTCGGCGGGCGTGACCGGCGAACTCGGCAGTTGGGCGGATGTCTTGAAGGACGTCTCCTACGACGCCGCGGTCACCTACAATCAGACCAATTCCTTCAATACCCATCCCGATATCGTCGGCTACCGCTTCCAGGAAGCGCTCGACGGTTTCGGCGGGCCGAACTGCCACGCGACCGATCTCGATCCGACACGCTTCGGCACCCAGAACCCGGCCGCGGCGGGACAGAACGGCTGCCAATACTGGAATCCGTTCTCGACCTCCTTCAAAGGCCAGCCGGTGCTGGGACTGGCGAACCCGAACTATGTTCCCGGCCAGGAGAACCCGCTCGATCTGACGCGCTGGCTGTTCGATCCGCGCGCCACCGATACGATCGCCAGCGACGTCACGCTCGATCTGGTGTTCAGCGGCTCCAGCGGGCTTGCGTTGCCCGGCGGCGACCTAAGCTGGGCGCTCGGCGGACAGTATCGCCATCTCGAAAGCCACCAGAACATTCCCGATCCGGTCTATAACGGCACGCTCGCCTGCCCGTGGCCGTCGAATTTCACCGGCGTCAACGGCGCCGGCTCGACGCCGATGCCGCAAACGCCCGCCTCCAACACCGATCCGAATTATCGCGGCTGCGGGCTCAACGACAGCCCATTCATCCTGTTCTCGACCCAGCCGCCGGTGTCGGCCTCGCGCGCGCAAGGCTCGATCTTCGGCGAGTTGCAGATTCCGGTGCTCGATAATTTGAATTTCCAGATCGGCGGGCGGCACGAGGAATTCGACGGCGGCCTCAAAGCCGACGTGTGGAAGATCGCGGGCAAATGGGACGTGTGGGGACCGCTGTCGCTGCGCGGCTCTTACGGCACCAACTATCAAGCGCCGCCGCTCGGCACCATTCCGGGCAACACCACCATCAACGGCCGCACCTTCGATGCCGCCAGCGGCAACTGGCTGGCGGGGCGCTTCGTGGTGGCGCCCAATCTGCGCCCCGAAACGGCGAAGTCGTGGAATGTCGGCGCCATCCTGCAAGGCCGTGGCTTTGCCGACGACAATCACTTCCAGATCATCGTCGACTACTTCGATATCCGCACCAAAGGGCAGATCGGCACCATCGCCGAACCGAACGCCATCGCCAATCTGGTGTTCAACGGAGCGGGACACACCATCACGACTTGCGATTCCACGGTGCAGCCGCTCCTCAACCGCATCACCTTCAATGCCGGTTGCGCCGTCGGCATGAGCGGCAACAACACCTTCTCGATGGTCACCACGCTGACCGGCAACGGGCCGGGGCAAACCACGACCGGTTTCGATCTGCAAAGCGTGTATGACATGCCGCTGTGGACCGGCGACCTGACCCTGGCGCTCAACGGCACCTGGGTGACGCAGCTCAAGACCGGCGCGACCTTCCTCGACGGCGTGCAGGTGACACCGGCGATGAACCGGCTGGGCAAGCTGAATTTCCAGACCTTCGCCACCTCGGCACCGCGCACGCGCGCCAACGCCAGCATCAACTACGCCCTCGACGAGCACAATTTCCGGCTGGCGGTGAATTTCGTTTCGGCGGTGACCGACGACCGCACCGGCACCCAGATCGACGAACACGGCAAGAACTGGATCACCGCCGACTTCACCTACCGGTATCAGTATGCGGAGAATGTCAGCCTGACGCTGACGGTGCAGAACATTCTCGACCGCGATCCGCCGCTGGTGCAGGAAGAATTCGGCTACGACCCGTTCATCGCCGATCCGTTGGGCCGCACCATCGAAATCGGCATCAAGTACGATCTGTGATCTCAGCCGCGGCGCGGCGGGCAATGTCGTCCGCCCGCGGTTCGATCCAGCGTTCGCCGTTCGGGCCGGTCTCGCGCTTCCACAACGGCGCATCGGTCTTGAGATAGTCCATCAACAGGCGCACGGCCTCGAAGGCGGCGTCGCGATGCTCCGACAGCGCCACCACCAGCACGATGGGCTCGCCCGGCGTGAGGCGGCCGACGCGGTGGATCACCTTGATATCGGGACACTGGCAGCGCGCGGCGACATCGGCGGCGAGGCGCGCGATCTCTTTTTCGGTGAAGCCGGGATAGTGATCGAGGAACAATTCGCCGACGCCCTCGCCGTCCGTGCGCTCGCGGCAGACGCCGGTGAAGCTCACCACCGCCCCGATGTCGCGGCGTCCGGCGGCGAACGCGGCCTCCTCGGCTTGCGGATCGAACGGCTCGGGCGCGAGGCGGATGTCCATCTCAGCCTCCGCTCATCGGCGGCAGGAACGCGACCTCGTCGCCGTCGCCGATCGGCAGCGCCATGTCGTGCACGATTTCCCGGTTGAGCACCACTTGCGTGCGCATGGTTGTCAACGCCTCGCCCAAGGCAGGATCGCAATGCGCCAGCCAATCCTTGAGGTCCGCGAGCGTCATCACATTCGGCGGCGCGACGAGATCATCGCGCCCTTCGCCGCGGAGCTTGCCGAGGAAAACCAGCTTGACCATGTTCAGCCCCCGGTCATCGACATATGACGCGAAACCGCCGGCGCGGCGCCGCGTACCGGAAGCTGGAAATCGTGCGCCTTCGGCTTCAGCGCCAGTCCGGCGTCGATGGCGGCGTTGAGCGGCCCGTCGCCTTCGCTCGCGCGCAGCGGTTCCCGCAAATCCACCGACGCGGAATGACCGACACACATATAGAGCTTGCCGGTGCAGGTGATGCGAACCCGGCGGCAGGCATCGCAGAAATTGTGACTGAGCGGCGTGATGAACCCCAGCCGCCCGCCGGTCTCGTTCACCCGCACATAGCGCGCCGGACCGCCGGTGCGGTCGGGCAGATCGGTCAAAGTCCAGAAGGATTCGAGATCGGCGCGGACATCCTTGAGCGACACGAACTGGTCGGTGCGGTCCTGATCGACTTCGCCGATCGGCATGGTTTCGATCAAGGTGATGTCGATGCCGCGCGCATGGGCCCAGGCAATCAGGTCGGGGATTTCGGCGGCGTTATCGTTCTTGAGCGCCACGGTGTTGATCTTGACCTTGAGGCCCGCTGCTTGCGCAGCGGCAATGCCTTCCAGCACCTCATAGAGATGATCGGCCCGCGCGATGCGGGCGAAACCGCTGCGGTCGAGACTGTCGAGCGAAACATTGACCCGCTTGACGCCCGCCGCCGCCAATCCCGCGGCATGATCCTTCAGCAGCACGCCGTTGGTGGAGAGGGTCAGCTCCTCCAGCGCGCCGGTGGCGAGATGGCGCGACAGGCTCCGCACCAGATCCATCACGCCCTTGCGCACCAGCGGCTCGCCGCCGGTCAATCGCAGCCGCTTGACGCCGCGATGCACGAAGGCGGTGCACAACCGGTCGAGTTCCTCGAGCGACAGCAAATCCTTGCGCGGCAGGAACTGCATCGCCTCGCGCATGCAATAGGTGCAGCGCAGATTGCAGCGGTCGGTGACCGAAACGCGCAGATAATCGACCAGACGGCCGAAACCGTCGATCAGGGGCATTCTGTTCAGGAGTTCCAGCGACATGACCGCAACCCTAGCGTATTCCGCCCGGCGTTTACAGGTACGCTCGCCACATGTTTCGCCCCACACACGAAGTCGGCAATGACCGCGGCGTCGTCGAGCGGCAGAGAAGGATGACCGTGCGCCAGTGCCGGATCGTCGGTGGCGACGGCGATCACGCTGTCGTCCTCGGCGGCGAGGAATGGCCCGCAGGCGCCGGTGCGCCGGACCTCGATCTTGGCGTGGGGGCCGTGCTTGAAACCCTCCACCACAACGAGATCGCACAGTGCCAGCTTGGCCAGCAATTCGGCCAGCGACGGTTCCGGCGCGCCGCGGGATTCGTGCACCAAAGCCCAGCGATGGGCCGAAGCGGCAATCACTTCCTGCGCCCCCGCCGCGCGATGGCGATAGCTGTCCTTGCCGGGATGGTCGATGTCGAAATCGTGATGGGCGTGCTTGATGGTGGAGACGCGCAGGCCCCGCCCGACCAGTTCCCGCACCAGCTTCTCGACCAGCGTGGTCTTGCCGCTGTTCTTCCAGCCGACGATGCCGATCACATTAGCGAAGATCGCGTCCATGCCACCAGCTTTCGAACACGGCGAGGTCTTCCCGCGTGTTGATGTTGAAAAACGCATCGCCGTTGGGGCCGTCGCGGTAATCGGAAAAATCCGGCAAGGCGCAACTCAGAATCCCGCCCACGGCGCGCAAGCGGCGCATGCCGCCCGCGTAGGCTTCCTCAATGCGGCTGAGCGCGGCGGTGCGGACCAGCGCAAAAGTATGATGCACCTGCCCGTCGTGCCGCGCCATGACACAATCGACGCCGCCGGTCATCGCGGCCCGCAGCCGGCCGACGGTATCGAGGGGAAAATGCGGCGTGTCGCACGCGAACGTCGCCATCAGCGAAATGCCTTCCGCCTTTGCCCAGCGCAGTCCGGCGATCCAGCCGGCCAGCGGACCCTCGCCTGCCGCCCGGTCAGGAACGACGGTCAGTCCGGTTGCCGCCGCGTCGTCGGCCGCATTGAGGACCAGGAGATCGACCTGGGGCGCTGCGCGCGCGGCGACATGAGCAACGATGGCGCGGCCGTCGAGAGCAACCAGCGCCTTGTTGGTGCCGAAGCGCTTGGAGGCGCCTCCGGCCAGTATTACGCCCAACGTTGCTCCCGCCCCCGCCATGCGCTTACCGGGACCGCCGGGCGCGTACGATCTGATAGCCCTGGCGGCCGACATACCAGATCGGCGCGCTCCAAACGTGCACGAAACGGGTGAAGGGGAAGACCAGGAAGATGCTCATGCCGAGCACGAGGTGCATCTTGAAGACGATCGATACGTCGGCGACGAAGTCGGCAGCGCCGCCGCGGAAGGTCACGACATGCTGCGCCCAGTTCATCAACTTCACCATTTCCGAACCGTCGAGGTGCTGGGCGGAGACCGCGATGGTGCAGAGGCCGAGCGTCAACTGCACCAGGAGAAGAAACAGCACCGCAATATCGCCGAACGACGACGTCTTGCGGATGCGGGAGTCGGACAGGCGGCGGTGCAACAACAGCACCAGTCCGATATAGCAGAACACGCCGGCGACACCGCCGACACTCATCGCCATCAACTGCTTGAAGGTGTGCGAGATGCCGAGCGCCTCCCACACCACGACCGGCGTCAGCAGGCCGACGATGTGGCCGCCGAGAATGGTCAGGATGCCGAGATGGAACAAGTTCGAACCCCAGCGCAACTGGCCGCGGCGCAGCAATTGGCTCGACTGACTGCGCCAGGTGTATTGGCCGCGCTCGAAGCGATAAAGGCTACCGACCAGAAACACCGTCAGGCAGATATAAGGGTATAGTCCGAAGAAGAACGTGTTGATCATCACACCCTCGCTGCCGGACGCGCCGACGGACATCCGGTTTCACCGAAGCCGCCGGGGCCGAATTGCACTTCCGTTTCCTGCCAGACGCGATCGAGCGCCGCGAGATCGGACGGATCGTCGATTTCGGCCTTGCGCATCGCCGCCAATTGGTCCGCTTCCGGCTCGCGCTGGCCCAATTCCTCCAGCGCGGCGAAGACCGGCGCGTAGACGCTGCCGCGCTCGTGCAGGCGTTCCCGCAAGGCGCGCAGAACATGCGCGGCGTCACCGAGCAATTGCCGCGCCTCCTCTTCCGGGCGCTGCGACAGGAATTCGAGCAGCAGCGGCAGGTAATCCGGCAGTTCGTTGCTGGCGATATCGAGACCGGCATCGCGATAACGCTGGCGCAAGTTCACCATTGCTTGACCGCGGTCGCGGGATTCGCCGTAGACGTGCTCGAACAGATGTAGCGACAGCGAGCGCGAGCGGTCGAACAGATCGACATAGCGCGCCTGGGAGTCGATCAGATCGCGGCCGCTGAGGTCGAGCGCCAGCCCGACCAGACCGCGCCGGACAGTCTCCGACAGACCCATCGTCTGAAGCGCGATGCCCGCGATTTCCGCCGCGCCCGCCTGCAGATCTTCGGTCGGGTACGACAGCAGCGCGCTCAGGAGTTTGTAGGACGATGCCATCTCAGCCTCCCTTTCGCGAGGTCGTGAACAGGGTTGCGGGGCCCTTCTTGGCATCGGAATGACCGCCGGAATGACCCGAGCAGCCGTCGCCGAAGGTGAAGCCGCAACTGCCGCGCAGGTCGTAGGCATCTTCGGTCAATTCGCGATGCGAGGTGGGAATGACAAAGCGGTCTTCGTAGTTCGCAATCGCCATATAGCGGTACATTTCCTCGATCGCTTCCGGCGTCAGCCCGACGCGGGTCGCCACACCCGCATCGGCGGCGCCATCGACCGTCTTGCCGCGCATATAGGCGCGCATCGCCAGCATGCGCTCGAGCGCGTTCACCACCGGCGCTTCGTTGCCGGCCGTCAGCAGATTGGCGAGGTACTTCACCGGAATGCGCAGCGAACGGACGTCGGGCAGATCGTTCTCGATGTCGATCTCGCCGCGGGCAGCGGCCGATTGGATCGGCGACAGCGGCGGCACGTACCAGACCATCGGCAGCGTGCGATACTCCGGATGCAGCGGGAACGCGACCTTCCATTCCATCGCCAGCTTCCACACCGGCGACTTCTTGGCGGATTCGATCCACGCTTCAGGCACGCCATCGGCCGCGGCCTGGGCCTGCACCTTGGGATCGTTGGGATCGAGGAATACAGAAAGCTGGCTCTCGTAAAGATCGCCCTCGTCCGGCGCGGACGCAGCTTCGGAGATGCGGTCGGCGTCGTAGAGCACCACGCCGAGATAACGGATGCGGCCGACGCAGGTTTCCGAGCACACCGTCGGCAAACCGGCTTCGAGACGCGGATAACACAGCGTGCACTTTTCCGATTTGCCGGATTGCCAGTTGTAATAGATCTTCTTGTAGGGGCAGCCCGACACGCACATGCGCCAGCCGCGGCACTTGTCCTGATCGATCAGGACGACGCCGTCTTCCTCGCGCTTGTAGATGGCGCCCGACGGGCATACCGCGACGCACGTCGGGTTGAGGCAATGCTCGCACAGGCGCGGCAGGTACATCATGAAGGTGTTTTCGAATTCACCCTGGATCGCCTTCTCGATGCCTTCGAAATTGGCATCCTTGGAGCGCTTGGCGAATTCGCCGCCGAGGATTTCCTCCCAGTTGGGACCGCCCTCGATCTTCTCCATGCGTTCGCCGGTGATCAGCGAGCGCGGCCGCGCCGTCGGCATCGCCTTGGAGGCCGGCGAATTCTGCAGATGCTCGTAATCGAAGGTGAACGGCTCGTAGTAGTCGTCAATCTGCGGCAGATCGGGATTGGCGAAGATTTTCGACAACACCTTCAGCTTGCCGCCCATTTTCGGCTTGAGGTTGCCGCCGGCGTCAAGCTCCCAGCCGCCGTTCCATTTCTCCTGGTTTTCCCATTCCTTGGGAAAGCCGACACCCGGCTTGGATTCGACATTGTTGAACCACGCGTATTCGACGCCTTCGCGCGAGGTCCAGACGTTCTTGCAGGTCACCGAACAGGTGTGGCACCCGATGCACTTGTCGAGATTCAGCACCATCGCGATTTGAGCCCGTATTTTCATTACACGGCCTCCACCGCTGTTTCTTCCATCCAGTCGACTTTCGAAAGTTTTCGCACAATCACAAACTCGTCGCGATTGGAGCCCACGGTGCCGTAGTAATTGAAGCCGTAGCTCTGCTGGGCGTAGCCGCCGATCATGTGGGTCGGCTTCAGCACGGTGCGCGTCACCGAGTTGTGGATGCCGCCGCGGGTGCCGGTGATTTCCGAGCCCGGCATGTTCACGATCTTCTCCTGGGCGTGGTACATCATCACCATGCCCTCGGGCACACGCTGCGAAACCACCGCCCGCGCCACCAGCGCACCGTTGGCGTTGTAGGCTTCGATCCAATCGTTATCGACGATGTCGGCTTTCCTGGCGTCGATCTCGCTCATCCACACAATGGGGCCGCCGCGCGACAAGGTCAGCATCAACAGGTTGTCGGTGTAGGTGGAGTGGATGCCCCACTTCTGATGCGGCGTGATGAAATTGAGCACGACCTGCTTGTGGCCGTTTTCCTTGGTGTCGATGATCGGCTTGATCGTCTTGGTGTCGATGGGCGGACGATAGACGACCATCTGCTCGCCGAATGCCGTCATCCAGGGATGATCCTGGAACAGCTGCTGGCGGCCGGTAATGGTGCGCCACGGGATCAGTTCGTGCACATTGGTATAGCCGGCGTTGTAGCAGACCTTCTCGGACTCGATGCCCGACCAGGTCGGCGACGAGATGATCTTCTTCGGCTGAGCCTGAATGTCGCGATAGCGGATCTTCTCGTCTTCCTTGGCGGCGGCGAGATGGGTGTGATCGCGGCCGGTCGCCTGCCCTAGCGCAGCCCAAGCGCGCACCGCCACTTCGCCGTTGGTCTCCGGCGCCAGCGACAGGATGACTTCGGTGGCGTCGATGTCGGTGTCGATCCGCGGCAGACCCTTGGCGGGACCTTCGCCGACGATGCCATTGAGCTTGCCGATCAGATCGACTTCATGCTCGGTCTTCCAGGCGATACCTTTGCCGCCGTTGCCGATGGAGGTCATCAATGGCCCGAGGGCGGTGAAGCGGGCATAGACGTTGGGATAATCGCGCTCGACCACAGTAATGCTTGCCATGGTTTTGCCCGGCAGTGGTTCGGTTTCGCCGCGGCCCCAATCTTTCACGCCCAACGCCTGACCGAGTTCGCCGGGCGTGTCGTGCTGCAGCGGAACCAGGACGACGTCCTTTTCCTTGCCGAGTACTTCCTGCGCGATGGCCGAGAACGTTTTGGCGAGGCCTTTGTAGATTTCCCAGTCGCTCTTGCTTTCCCACACCGGATCGACCGCGGCCGACAACGGGTGGATGAAGGGATGCATGTCGGAAGTGTTGAGATCGTTCTTCTCGTACCAGCTCGCAGTCGGCAGCACGATGTCGGAGTAAACGCAGGTCGTGGACATACGGAAGTCGAGCGTGACGACCAGATCAAGTTTTCCTTCCGGCGCCTGATCGTGCCAGACGACGTCGGACGGCTTCTGCTCGCCGGTTTCGCCGAGGTCCTTGCCCTGAATGCCGTGCGTGGTGCCGAGCAAGTGCTTGAGGAAGTACTCGTGACCCTTGCCGCTGGAGCCGAGGATATTGGAGCGCCAGACAAACAGATTGCGCGGCCAGTTGGCCGGATTGTCGGGATCGAGACACGACAGTTTCAGATCGCCCGACGCGAGACCGTCGCGGACATAATCCTTGGCGTCCTTGCCGGCCGCTTCGGCGGCGCGGGCGACCTCGAGCGGATTGGTCTGCAATTGCGGCGCCGACGGCAGCCAGCCCATGCGCTCGGCACGAACGTTGAAATCGATCAGACTGCCGGACCATTCCTTCTTGTCGGCCAGCGGCGACAGGATTTCATTGACCGCCAGCGTTTCGTAGCGCCACTGATCGCTGTGGGCATACCAATATGAGGTCGCATTCATCTGGCGCGGCGGACGCGCCCAATCGAGCGCAAACGCCAGCGGCAACCAGCCGGTCTGCGGCCTGAGTTTTTCCTGGCCGACATAATGCGACCAGCCGCCGCCTTCCTGGCCGACGCAGCCGCACATCACCAGCATGTTGATGATGCCGCGGTAGTTCATGTCCATGTGGTACCAGTGATTGATACCGGCACCGAGAATGACCATCGACTTGCCATTGGTCTTCTCGGCGTTCTTGGCGAAAGCGCGCGCGGTGGCGATCACCTGCGAGCGCGGCACACCGGTGATCCTCTCCTGCCACGCTGGCGTATAGGGCACATCGTCGTCGAAGCTCTGGGCGACATTCGCACCGCCGAGACCGCGGTCGACGCCGTAATTGGCGCACAACAGATCGAACACGGTGGTGACATAGACCTCGCCGTCGGCAAGCCTGATTTTGCGCACCGGGACATGGCGCGGCAGCACCTCGTCGTGATCGGTGCCGGTGAAATAGTCGTGATGCTGGCCGCCGAAATACGGGAACGCGACCGGCAACACGTCGTCGCGGCTATCAATGGTCGAAAGCGTCAGCGGCGTATCGGTGCCGGCGGCCTTCTCTTCCAGATTCCATTTGCCCTTTTCGCCCCAGCGGAAACCGATGGAGCCGTTGGGAACTACCGCGGCACCGCTCTGATCGAAGGCGACCGTCTTCCAATCGGGATTGTTGCTCTCGCCGAGACCGCCGTCGAAATCGCTGGCGCGGACCAGACGCTCGGGCACATAGCGGCCGTTCTTTTCGATAAGGCGCACCAGGAACGGCATATCGCTGTAGCGACGGCAATAGTCGGTGAAGTACGTCACCTGCCGGTCGATATGGAATTCCTTGAGGATGACATGGCCGAATGCCATCGCCAGCGCGCTGTCGGTGCCCTGCTTGGGATGCAGCCAGAGATCGCCGAACTTCGCCGCTTCGGAATAGTCGGGCGATATCACCACGCTCTTGGTGCCGCGATAACGCGCCTCGGTATAGAAATGCGCATCGGGCGTGCGGGTCTGGGGAACGTTCGAGCCCCACAAGAGCAGGAACCCGGCATTGTACCAGTCGGCACTTTCTGGCACGTCGGTCTGCTCGCCCCAGGTCTGCGGCGACGCCGGCGGCAGATCGCAATACCAGTCATAGAAAGACAGACACACGCCTCCCAGGAGCGAGAGATAGCGCGTGCCTGCCGCATACGACACCATCGACATCGCCGGAATGGGCGAAAATCCCGCGACGCGGTCGGGGCCGTATTTCTTGATCGTGTAGGCGTTGGCGGCGGCGACGATCTCGTTCGCCTCGTCCCACGTAACGCGAATGAAGCCGCCGAGCCCGCGGCGGGAGGTGTAGGCCTTGCGCTTGTCGGCGTCCTCGACGATCGAGGCCCAGGCGGCGACCGGGCTCTTGGTCTTGCGCGCCTCGCGCCACAGCCGCACCAGCGGCCCGCGGATCATCGGATGCTTGAGGCGGTTCGCACTATAGAGGTACCAGGAATAGCTGGCGCCGCGGGCGCAGCCGCGCGGTTCGTGATTGGGCAAGCCGGGACGCGTGCGCGGATAATCCGTCTGCTGCGTTTCCCAGGTGACGATACCGCCCTTGACGTAGATCTTCCACGAGCACGATCCGGTGCAGTTCACGCCATGGGTCGAGCGCACGATCTTGTCGTGGCTCCAGCGCTGGCGATAGGCGTTCTCCCACGAACGGTCTTCATTGGTGGTCACGCCGTGACCGTCGGAGAAAGTGCCTTCGTACTTCTTGAAGAACGTCAAGCGATCGAGGAAATGGCTCATCGGGACCTCAGATTGGATCAGGCCTTGGCGTCGGAACGCATAAAGGCGACGGCAACGGCGATGGCGGCAACGGCCAGCACGACGTAGGCGTAGAAGCCGTAGGCGTAGCCGGCGCTGCCGACGCTATCGATCACCACGCCGAGCGCGGGCGGCAGGATGAAGCCGCCGGTGGCACCCAGTCCGCCGACCAGACCGGCGGCGCCGCCGACCGCGTTGGGCACGTATTTCGGCACCATCTTGAACACGGCGGCATTGGCGACGCCCATGCTGATGGCGATCACGAGTTCACCCGCCAGCGCCTGGGCGAAACTCGCGGCGACGGCCAGGAGCAATGCGCCCGCCAAGACGCCGGCGAAACTGACGACGGCGGTGCGTTCGCCGCCGAAACGTTCCGCAATCACGCCGCCCGCGATACGCATCACGGCGGCCAGAAGCGAGAAGCCGAGCCCGCCGAGCATGCCCGCCGTCTTGGCATCGAGATGATGCATGTTGGCCCAATAGACAGGGAACCAGACCGTCAGCGCCAGGAAGCCGCCGAAGGATACGAAATAGAGCGCCACCAGACCCCAGCTGCGGATATCCTTGGCCGCCAGACCGAGGGCATCCCATACGGCGGTCTTGGGGAACAGCTCCTGGCCGCGTTCGCGCGCGATGTCACGGCAGGTCTCTTCCGGCAGTCCCATCTTGCGAAGCTGGAACACGTAGGCATCGCGGGTGAACACGGCATAGACCGTGGCGCCGATCGCCAGGAAGACCAGCCATGCAAGATACGACCCGCCCAAACCCCAGGCGGCGATGGCATACGGCAGGATCAATGTGAACAGGCCCGGCGCCAAATTGCCGAGGCCGCCATAGGTGCCGAGCGCGGTGCCCTGACGATTCTGCGGGAACCAGTAGGAGACCTGCGGTACGCCCACCGAGAACGACGCGACACCGCAGCCGCTGAGAAAGCCAAACACCAGCACGACGGGATAGACCGAGGCCGTCAGCGCCTTCATGGTCATGAGGACGTAGACGAGCCCGGCCATGCCGACGAGCGACAATCCGAACAGTGTCAGCATCGGGATGCGGCCGCCGCCGCGATCCACCCAGGCGCCGAATGGTATGCGAAGCAACGAACCGGTGAGCTGCGGCGCCGCCACCAGAAGGCCCAGCGCCAAGCCGCTCAAATGCATCTGTGCCTGGAAGAACTTCGCCGCCGGGCCGTAGAGCGCGACCGCAGCAAAGCCGATGAAGAAGCCCCAGGTTCCCATGCCGAGACCGAGGGAAGGACTGCCGGACAATCGCAGGGGCGTGCCCACTGCATTCGCAACGTTCGCTGCCACCTGTCTCTCCTCCGCTGGCTTATAGTTCTGGCCTAGTTACGCAGCCCGTGTCTGGTTCGTACTTCTCCGTAGACTGCCGCCCCCGCGCCCGGACCGGCCCATCCGTCACGCCACTGCAATGCCCCTCAAACAAGTATCTTGAATACCACTTCAAACTACGCTTCAATGTGGTATTGTCAATGCCAGTTTGAGGAACATCGCTTGCGACTCCTTGCCTCAACCGACTTCGCGCTCCGAACATTGATGCTTCTTGCCAACCAACCGCAAGGGGGACCGCTCAATGTCGAGACGCTTGCCACAATGCTCGGAAACGTCTCGCGCAACCATCTTCACAAGGTGGTTCAAACGCTTGCCGGATTGGGGCTGGTACGTACAATTCGCGGCAACGGCGGCGGCGTGGTACTTGCGGCCCCACCCGGCTCGATAAAAGTGGGAAAGCTGATCCGCGATCTCGAAGGCGAACAGCCGGTGGTCGAATGCTTCCGGGACGGCGGGACTTGCGTACTGAGTGCGGACTGCCGCTTGCGCTGCTATCTCAAGGATGCGCGCAATGCCTTCTTTCGCGATCTCGATCAGCATACCATCGCGGACTGCCTGCCCCGCAAGCCCGCCCGCCGCGCCAAGGAAACCGCATGATCAGCTTCGATGAGTCGCTTCGTCAGGTGGCCGAACTGGCCAAGCCGCTGCCTGCCGAGATGGTGCCGCTGGCAGAGGCCGACGGCCGAGTCCTCGCCGCGCCGGTCGTTGCCGGCCGCAACGCCCCCGCTTTCGCCGTATCCGCGATGGATGGCTATGCCGTGCGCGACGAAGACCTTCGTAATCTGCCAGCCACCCTGCGCGTGACCGGAAAGTCTTTCGCAGGCGGCGGCGTGCCGGACGCGATTCTGCCGGGGACATGCGTGCGCGTCTTCACCGGCGCGGCGGTCCCGCCGGGGGCCGACCGGGTCATCATCCAGGAAGACGTGACCGCGACGAACGACGGCGCGCAGTTCGATCATCCGCCGGGTTCGAGCCGCCACATCCGCGCGGCCGGGTCCGACTTTGCCATCGGCGACGTGCTGGTGCCCGCAGATGTTCCACTCAATCCGCAGCGGCTGGTCGCGGCGGCCGCCGCCGATCTGGCCGATGTTGCGGTGATCCGGCAGCCGCGGGTGTTCATTCTCGCCAACGGCGACGAGTTGCGCGCGCCCGGCTCGGCCGGAGCCGCCGATCAGATTCCCGACAGTCTGACGACCGCCCTCACCGCGTTCGTCCGGCGCTGGCACGGCAATGTCGCCGGTCACAGCGTGTGCCCGGATGATCTATCCCGATTGCAGCGCACGGCATCGGAAGCCGTTTCTCAGGCCGATGTCGTTGTGGTGACCGGCGGCGCCTCGGTCGGCGAGCGCGACTTCGCCAAGACCATGTTCGCCGATCACGATCTGCACCTCGTGTTCGCCAAGGTCGCGATCCGTCCCGGCAAGCCGGTGTGGCTCGGCCGTGCAGGGAGCACGCTGATCGTCGGCCTGCCCGGCAACCCGACCTCGGCGCTGGTGACGGCCCGCCTGTATCTCGCCCCCTTGCTTGCGGGTCTTGCCGGATTCGATCCGGCCACAGCCTGGGCGTGGCAAACGCGCCCGCTGGCAGCACCGCTCGAGACCGGCGGCGAGCGCCATACTTTCCTGCGGGCGAAAAGCAGCGGCGATGGCGTCGAAGCCTTGCGCGATCAGGATTCCGGCGCCCAGAAAGCCCTCGCCGCGGCCGAATACCTGATCTCGCGCCCGCCAAGCGCTGCGCGCGCCGAAACGGGATCGCTGGTCGACACACTTCTTATATAGGGAGGCTTCATGCCCAAACCGGCCAAACTTCCCGGCGGAGCGCAAACCATCGCCGAACGCCATCCCGAGATCTGGGAAAGCTTCACGGAGCTGGGCGAACGCTGCGCCGAGGCCGGCCCCTTGGATGCGCACACGCGGCATCTGGTGAAACTCGCCTTCGCCGCAGGCGCCGGACTTGAAGGCGCAGTCCATTCCCACACCCGCCGCGCCCTCGCCGACGGCCTCACGGCGGACGAACTTCGTCACGTCGCCGTGCTTGCCATCCCGACGCTCGGACTTGCAACGGCGGTGCGGGCACTGACCTGGATCGACGACATCGCCAAGACCCGCCGCGCGCCGGCCAAACGAAAGCGCCGCTGAGAGCGGCCTCAGTCTGCGATCAACTCCACCACCACCTTGCCGCGGGCCGATCCGCTGCGGACCAGCGCATGGGCCTCGTCGGTCTGAGAGAACGAGAAGCGGTGCGTGTCCAGGCGCGGCCGGAGTTTGCCAGCCTCGACCAGTTTGCCTGCTTCGGCCAGGATGTGCCCATGCGCCTGCCGCCCCTCGCCGGTCAGAAGCGGCAGCAGCGTGAAGACGCCGCCGTAAGTCGCAGCACGGAACGACAAGGGTGCGAGGGAATGGGTGCCCCAGCCCAGCGAACTGGTCACGCGCCCAAAGCGGCGCACGGCCTGGAAGGCATCGTCCAGCGCACCGACGCAATCGTACACGACATCGAAGCCGCGCCCGCCGGTGAGGTCTTCGACATAGCGCGCCACCGGCACGTCGCGATCCACCGGCGTGGTACCGATGGAGCGGAAATAGTCACCGTCTTCGGCGCGGCCGCTGCCGAAGGTCACGGCTCCGCGGGCCTTGGCGATCTGCAAAGCAACGTGGCCGACGCCACCGGCGCCGCCGATCACCAGGACGGTCTCGCCTTCGGCCACATCAACGCGATCCACCATGCCTTCCCACGCCGTGATGGTGACGAGCGGAAGCGCCGCAGCCTCGCGCATGGAAAGCCCGGCGGGCTTCTTTGCCAGCAAGCGGGCATCGACGGCGGCATATTCGGCCAGCGTACCCGGAATGCCGCCGACCCCGCCGGTCATGCCGTAGACCGCATCGCCCGTACGGAACGCCGTCACGCCCTCGCCTGCAGCCTCGACGGTTCCGGCCAGATCCAGGCCGAGGATCGCCGGCAGCGGATGACACGCGTGTGCCGCGCCGCCCGCCCATATCTTGGTATCGAGCGGATTGATGCCGCTGGCGTGAATTCTGACCAGAACCTCGCCCGGTCCCGGCTTCGGTTCGGGGATGTCCTTCAGTTGGAACGGACCATTGGCGCTCTCGACGACCAGAGCTTTCATCGCACGGAACCTTTCTGTGGCGTTCGACAACCCGCGCACGGCGGCGGCGGGGATTTCAATTCCTGCCGGGCGTTTCGCCGAGCTCGAGCAACTCGATCTTGCGCAGCATATCGGCGACGGACTTCGCCTTGAGTTTCCGCCCGGCGCTGCTGCGGTGCATTTTCACGGTGATCTCCGCAATGCCGAGCTCGTGCGCGATCTGCTTGTTGAGCAGCCCTCGGGCGACGCCGCGCAGCACATCCCGTTCGCGCGGAGTCAATTGCTCCGCCAAGCCGCGGATGCCGGAGACGATTGATGCTTGCTGCCGCCGCACGCCGTCCTGTTTCAGAGCGTTATTGACCGCATCGAGCAGTTCCTGATTGCGGAAAGGTTTGGACAGAAAATCCGCCGCCCCGGCCTTCATGGCCCGCACCGAAGTCGGCACGTCGGCATGGCCGGTGATGAACACGATCGGAATGTGCTCGCCCATGGCGGCAAGCCGGCTCTGCAAATCGAGACCCGACGCACCCGGAAGACGCAAGTCCAACACCAGGCAGCATGGCCGATCCGGCAGCGGCGCCGCCAGCAGTTCGGACGTGGAGGCAAACACCGCGCAATCGAGCGATACCGAAGCGAAGAGATCCTGCAAGCTGGCGCGGATTTCGGCGTCGTCGTCGACGACCAGCACGAGAGCCGCTTGATCCACCGCTTTTGCCGCCGTCGACGCGAAGGTCCCGTGCATCATTGCACTCCTGTTGCCCGCATCAATACTGTCTTAAGGGAAGTAACGCCGGCATTGCATCGGCATACTGGCATGGCCGCAGAGCCCCATCCATGCCCGCCTGCCTGCCGGCTCCCATACCTTGGTAGTGGATGGCAAATCGACGACACGTGTCGCGGAACCGGCATGCCCCGCAGTAGATTTGACTACGCCCATCCGGCTCTGCACCAAGGATCGTCCATTGCCTCTCGTTCTGATCGCCGACGATGACGAGGATATGCGCCTGTCGCTCGAAGCGCTGGTGCACAGCATCGGATTCGATGCGGCGATTTTCGAGAATGCGGCCGCCCTGCTCGCCTTCGCCCGGCTGCACGAGGCGCGCTGCATCATCAGCGATCTCAGGATGCCGGGGATGTCGGGGCTGGAACTCGTCCGCCATCTGGCGCAAGCGGCGCCGCACATTCCGGTGATCCTCGTCTCGGCCTATGTGACGGAGACTCTGGTCGAGCAGGCGGCAACGGCGGGAGCGCTTTGCCTTCTCAAGAAGCCGATCACGCCGAGCATCATCATCGCCAAGCTGCGGAACGTCATGGCGCACGGCGATTAGGCACTTCGGGCGAGACCGGCAGCGCGAACTCGAACACCGCGCCGCCTTCCGGCCGGTTGCGGGCATGCAATTCGCCGCCGAGAGCCTCAATGCAGGTCCGGCAGATCTGAAGACCCATGCCGATGCCGCCGGATTTGGTGGTGAAGAACGGCTGGAACAGTTTCGTCATGATCTCGTCCGAAATGCCCGGCCCGGTGTCCATCACCGAGACCAGGACCTGGGCGCTTGCTTGGCGTATCCACACCTCCACGACGCGCTGCTCGGCGGAGGCCATGGCATCGAGCGCATTGACGATGAGATTGATGAAGACCTGCTGCAGTTCGATCCTGTCGGCGGAAACGGACGGCAAGGCGCCGTCGTATTTCAACCGGAGAACCGCCTGCCGGGCGGCGACATCGTGTTCGAGAAGTCCGCGCACGTCTTCGGCGATGTCGGCCAGATTCAGGCGTTCCGCCTTGCGGCGCTGACGCGAAATCCGCTCCCTGGTGCGTTCGACTATGTCCGACAAACGTTGCGTGTTTCGCTGCACCCGCTCCAAAATCCGGCGCAACACCGTCTTGTCGGGCGTCTCCGTCTGAAGCGTGCGCAGACTGGTGTCGATGTCGATCGCCATCGACGAAAGCGGCTGGTTGAGTTCGTGGGCGATCGAGACCGACAAGGCGCCCAGGGTCGCGACGCGATTGGCCCGCGCCAGTTCCTGCTGCGCCGTCAGGAGTTCGCCGGTACGCTCTTCCACCTTGCGCGCCAGCGCCGCATTCAGCGCGCGGATGGTTTCCTGCGCCCGGACTTCGGCATCGACGTCGGACAATCCGCCGTACCAGCGCACGATCTCGCCCGTCGCGGCGCGAAACGGGCGCCCGATGGACAGCATCCAGCGATAGGAGCCGTCGCGATGGCGCAGGCGGAAATTGGTGCGGAATTCCTCGCCGCGACGGCGCGCCTCATCCCAGGTCTCGAGAAAGCCGGAGACATCGTCCGGATGGATGGGCTTGGTCCAGCTTTGATCGGCGATGGCTTCGATCACGCTCATGCCGGTGAGATCGGCGAAGCGCTGGTTGATGAAATCGCAGCGGCCGTCGGCCCGCGTGCTCCATAACAGCGACGGCACGGAATCGGCGAAGGTCCGCAGCTCGCGGACGCGCCGCTCCAATCCGATGGGAGACATCCCCGGCGCCTCGCGGGTGACGAGCAGAACGTCCGTCGCTGCGATCATCGCCAACGCCGTCAGCAGCCACAGCACGGCTTCCGCATCCGGAGCCGCGTGCAGCGCGAACGAGGCAATGGCCAGCAGAAGGCAGAGCGCCGTCCAGATCTTGAGACGCCGCAGACCGCCGTCGAGACCGGCAAGCATCAGAACCGGCGTGTAGAGAACCGGAACAGGGCCGCGGATCAGCCCGGCGGCATCGCCCGCAAAAACGCACGATGCCAACGCCACGGCAGCAGCCGAGCCAATCCACTTTTGCGGCAGACGCATTCAAAGCTCAGCCCACGAACTCCCGTGAACGTTGCAATGCCTGCCGCCTTGGCGCAAGCGCCGCGCCCGATATCCGTCGAACGACGTGACGGAAACGCTATGCCCGGATGAACGCCAAGAGGTCGGGATTGAGCACATCGGCGTGCACGGTCAGCATGCCGTGAGGGAATCCCTTGTAGACCTTGAGCGTGCCGTGCTTGAGCAGCTTGACGGAAAGTTCGGCCGAGGCCGCGATCGGAACGACCTGATCGTCGTCGCCGTGCATCACCAAAGTCGGCACGGTGATGGCCTTCAAATCCTCGGTCTGATCGGTTTCGGAGAACACCTTGATGCAATCGTATTGCGCCTTGGAGCCGCCGATCATGCCCTGACGCCACCAATTCTGGATGACGCCGGGATAGACCTTCGCGCCCGGCCGGTTGAAGCCGTAGAACGGGCCGCTGGCGATATCCATGTAGAACTGGGCGCGATTGTCGGCGAGCGCCTTGCGGAAACCGTCGAACACTTCGAGCGGCGTGCCGTGCGGATTCTTGTCGGACTTGAGCATGATCGGCGGAATGGCGCTGACGATGATCGCCTTGGCGACCCGGCCCGGCTTGGCGCGTGCCACATACCGCACGGCTTCGCCGCCGCCGGTCGAATGGCCGATATGGACGGCATTCTTCAGATCCAAGGCATCGGTCAGTGCGGCGACGTCGGCCGCATAGGTGTCCATATCGTTGCCGATGTCGGTCTGGGTCGAGCGGCCATGGCCGCGGCGGTCATGCGCGATGACGCGGAAGCCCTGCCCCAGGAAGAACAGCATCTGATTGTCCCAATCGTCGGCGCTGAGCGGCCAGCCGTGATGGAAGACGATCGGCTGGGCATCCTTCGGACCCCAGTCCTTGTAGAAGATATCGATGCCGTCTTTGGTCTTGATCGTTGCCATGGGACTTTCTCCAGTCAGAATGTGGCGGGACGCTTCGGCCGGTGCCGCAACGGCAAGAATTCCGGCTGCGGTCATCCCGGCGATGAGATCGCGTCTGGTCGGACCCGAAAATACATCTGTGCTGGGCATGAAGCGATCCTCGAAATGGCCGAAGCGTTACGGCGCCATCATTCCGGACTCTGCCCGCCGCCGCCATTATACCGGCCGCGACATCGCCCCAGACCAAAGTAGCGGTTGCCAACGGACGATTATTCCGCAGCAGTCCGCGCCTCGACCTCGGCCATCTTCCCGGCCAGTTCGGTGGGCGTGAGCAGACCCTTGGCGAACAGGATGTTCGCGAACGCAACGATCCAGCGCTCGTAATACGGAAGCTTGGCGATCAGATCGGCGCCGAGCGCTTCCACGCCCTTGCGCTTTTCTTCGGTGTTGATGATCTTCTTGAAATCGAGCACGTCGGCGAGCGCGTGGCAACGTTTTTCCCACGGCGCCAGTTCGTGGTCGACGCGCGCGACAGGCCCGGCTTCGGCGCCGCCGAGATCGTTGGGCAGACGGCTGACGAAATCCGCGGTCATGATACGGCTCCGGCGTTGACGGTAACGGGCACCACGCCGATCATGGCGTCGCGTGTGACGATGGCGGCGAGTTCGTCCTCGGACCAGCCTTCGGTTCCTTCCGGCCGCCGCGGCAGCACGAGATAGCGGATCACCGCGGTGGAATCGCTGACCCGGATTTCCACGTCGTCCGGAATGACCGTGCCGAACTCGGCCAGCACCTTGCGCGGCTCGCTCACCGCTCGGGCCCGATAGGGCTTCAGCTTGTACCAGTCGGGCGGCAATCCCAGCACCGGACGCGGATAGCAGGAACACAGCGTGCAGACGATGAGATTGTGCACCGTCGCGGTGTTCTCCAGCACGATGAGATCGGTATCGTCGTAGAACGTGATGCCGAGTTCCTCGCAAGCGGCGCGGCCGTCGGCGAGCAGACGCTCGCGGAAGGCGGAATCCGTCCAGGCCCTGGCGACGACACGCGCGCCCAACGCGGGCGAACGGGAATCGAGCACCTCGATCTGGCGACGGATATCGTTGGCGGAGATCAGCCCCTTGCCGATCAGGAGTTCGCGGATCGCTGTCTCCATGATCTCGTAATAGCCGGGCTTGGCATCCGCAGTGATGGCGTCGTGCGGGTGATCGTGATCAGACATCGGCACGCTCCAGCCAGGTTTCGAAAATCTCGATTTCCAGGGCGTCGTTGACGGGGCCGCTGTAGCCGGGCCACAACTCGGTCATGGCGAAGGCCACGCGGTAATAGTGACGCTTGTTGCCGGCGTTGCGGCCGTATCCCTCCTCCTCGTTGTCGATCATCACCGGCTCGATCACGCGCACGATTTTGCCGCGACAGCCGCGCAGGTAGACCGGCACGCGGTAATGGCCGATGGGAGCGCGCGTGGCCACCCGGACCGGATCGCCCAGCGCAAACGCCGCCACTTCATTCAAGGCCGGAATGATGTCGTCCAGAACGGAACGTGCCATGGATGTCCCCACGAGGGTTCATCCCACACTGGGCCGCACGCGCCGCCCGGCGCTATCCGACGCAATTATCGGCTGCGCCATACTTTGGTTTAGGGGGCAGCGTGAGCGTTGTCCCGTCGGACCGCCTCACCGATCCTGCACGACGCCCGCCACCTGCACTTCCGCAATCCCCGGCACCAATCCATTGGGCGTGAGCAGGCGGACACGGACGCGGTTGCCTTTCAGTTCCTTGGTGGGAATCTCGCGCTCGCGGCGCCAGTCCGCACCGGCAGGCTGCTCCGCCAGCACCTCCCAGCGGTCTCCGTTCTGGATTTCCGCGACAAAGCCGTAACCGCCGTCGGCAGGGAACGTAATCAGGAGCCGGTGGATCGCGAGGACGCGCTCGGTATCGACCAGCATCCACGGCGCGGTATCGCCGGCCGCAGGTTGCCAATAGCTGGCAGGGTTCCCGTCATTGGCAAGATTGGAGCCGTGACCGCGCATGGCCGAGCTAGCTTTCGTCGGGTTGTCTTTGCCGAACAGGGATTCCGCCGCTTTGGCCGGATGATCGTCCGGCGAGACGTAAGGCCGGTCGGCCGCGAGCGGAGTCACGCCGGCGACAAACCGCGGACCATCGAGCGTCGCAATCTCCAGCACCCCGTCCTTGAGCCCCGGTGAGGTGGCGACGATACGGGTTTTGCCGGCCTGCCAACTGCGCATTGCGATCGCCGCTTGGCCGTCGCGGATGGGAATATCGCCGTTCGGAGTGAAGGTGATCGTCCGCCCGGTCGGCAATTCGCCGGGACCGGATTCAAGCGACAGCGTCACGGGCGGCGCATTGCTGATGGGCTTTCCGGCCGCATCGAGCACGGTCACGACAAGCTGCACGTCATCGGTGCCGTCGGCCCGACGAATGACAGGCGAGGACGACGTCAGTCGCAGAGCGGCCGGTACGCCCTGTTGCGGCCATTCCGGCGGCGCGATCCCGCGATAGGCGTTGCGGTACCAATACCACGCCCGCTTGGGCAAACGGGCATAGTCGATCAGCCCCATGGAGCCGAACTTGCGCCCGACGATCGAGCCATGGTCGAAGCCGCACCAGATGACTTCGCCCGCGCGCCAGGGATAGCGCCAGTCTTCCGGCACCACATTCGTCTTGCCTTGTACGTTGGCGATATCGCCCCAGCCGGGCGCATAAGGCCCAGGACGGTCTTCCATCGTCGAGCCGTATTCCGCGACCATATTCGGCAGGCCGGGATTCGAGAACAGCCACGCTCCATCGCCGTTATACGCCGCGATGTCGCCCAGATGATCGATTTCGCCGCGCTGAGCGCCGTCGATCGACGCCGGACGGGTGGGATCGAGCTGATGGGAAAGCGCCACCATCTCTTTGAGCAGCCGGCGCACTTCGGGCATCACCGCCGGATCGGAGAAGAACACCTCATTGTCCATTCCCCAATCGACAATGGAAGGATGATTGCGGTTGATGCGGATCATCTCGGCAAGCTGCTGCTTGACGCTTGCGTCGAACGCGGGCCGTTCGGCCGGATTGGTCGGATACGCCGAGGACGCCCAGGGATTGGGAAAACCCGCGGTGCCCCAGAACGGCGCTTCGCTCAAGAACATCATGCCGATGCGGTCGGTGGCTTCGGCGAAATGCGGATCGTGCGGATAATGCGAACCGCGGATGAAATCGAAGCCGGCGTCCTTCATCCATTGCACGTCACGGTCGATGGCAGCGTCGGTGACGGCATCGCCCCACCCCGCCTGATCCTGGTGCACGTTGGCGCCCTTGAAGTAGCGGTGGCGGCCGTTGAGGAAGAAGCCTTTGTCCGCCGTCCAGGCGAACCAGCGAAAGCCGAACTCGGTTTCATACGCGTCGACGCTTTGGCCGTTCACGACCAGACTGGTCACGGCACGATACAATGCCGGACTTTCGGGGCTCCACAGATGCGGCGAGGCGATTGCCGCGGAAGCCTGCATCGCGGTGCCGGTCTCTCCCGGTGCGACACTCACGCAGGCATCGGGCAGACGGGCGACCGTCTTGCCGCGGTCGTCGATGATCTTCGTGCGCACAACGACGGACGCCGTCTTGCCGCCGTCGTTGCGGATTTCGGTTTCCGCGTTCACACGGCCGGACGCGGCCGACAGGTCGGGCGTGGTGATCCGCGTTCCCGTCCACGGCACATGCACCGGCGGCGTCTCGACCAGCCAGACGTCGCGATAAAGACCGCCACTGAACACATGCTCGCCGGCGCGCGGCGCCAGCGTCGGGTCCCAATTGTTGTTCAGCCGCACGGCGACGACATTATCGCCCGCGTGCAGGGCTTTGGTGATATCGAAGGTGAAGCCGGTATAGCCGCCGCGATGCCGGCCGACGGCAATGCCGTTGACGAAGACCTGCGCGTCCTGGAAGGCGCCCTCGAATTCCAGATGATAGCGCTGTTTGGGCGCGGTCTTCAGTTCCAGATGCTTGCGATACCAGCCGTAGCCGACATAAAAACTGCGGGCTTGGAAATACGGCATCGAAAAGCTGTGCGGCAGTCCAACGCGCTGCCAGCCGGAATCATCGAAGCCCGCCCCCTCCGCACCCTGCGGATCCCCCAAAGTGAAATGCCAATCGGCATTGAAATTGATCCTGCTGCGGGCCGATGCCGGCAGGAAAAACATCACCCCTGCGGCGAGGAGCGCCAGCAGAAGGAAAGCCAATCGCCGGTTTTCCGAGACGAGCATTCGTATTGTCCCCCAATATCCCGCAAAAAACGTTGTACCTTAAGCGAACTTACCCTGCCGGTGGAGAATTGTTGCGGGAGTTATCACCGGCGAAGCGGTCGTCCAGCACGGCAAGACATTTCCGGCGAATGGACGAAGACCGCATCAGAGCGACTGACCAAGACGCTTTTCCAGTTCCATGCGATAGGTCTTGGACAGATGCAGACGGTTGCCGTTGGCCAAAACGACCTCGAACTCGCCCTGCCCGATCGGCTCGAGTTCCTTGATGCGTTCGATATTGACGATCGCGGAACGATGGATGCGGACGAACCGCAGCGGATCGAGCTTGGTCGCCAGATGGCTGAGCGCGATCCGGTAGAGAAACTCCTGCGGCCCGACATGGAGATTGACATAAACGTTGGCCGCCTCGATCCAGTCGATTTCCTCGATCGAGATCAGCCGGACGACACCGCCCACCCGCACCACCAGCCGGGTCCAGAGCGCCCCGCCCCCGGCCACATCGCGGATGTTCGGCCCCAATTGCATCGGCTGGGCAGTGGCGAGCCGCGATTTGACCCGCGTCATCGACTGCTCGAACCGTTCGTCGGCGAACGGCTTCACCAGATAATCCGCCGCATCCGCCTCGAACGCGCGCACGGCATAGCGGTCGTAGGCGGTGACGAAAATCGTTTGCGGCATGTTCTCCGCCCCCAGCGCCTCGATCACGCCGAAGCCGTCGAGCTGAGGCATCTGCACATCGAGAAAGACGACGTCGGGATGCTCGGCCTCGATGAGGTCGATCGCCGCCAGACCGTTCTGGGCCTCGAAAATTTCGCCGACCTGCGGGTCGCGCTTGAGAAGGTTCGTCAAGCGGCTGCGCGCCAACGCCTCGTCGTCGACAACCAGCACCCGCAATGCCTGTTCCCTGGCCGCCATTACAACCGGGCTCCGCTCGATAACATCGGAATGACCACGCGGGCCACCGTGCCGCCTCCCTCCCGCGGCTCCATCGTGAACCGCGCCGCCTGATGGGGAAACAGTGCCGCCAGCCGCTCGCGCGTGATCGCCAGCCCCTGGCCGACGGAATTCTCGATCTTCCAGCCGGGCGGCAATCCGGCGCCGTCATCGGCCAGTTCGATCTCGACGGTATCGCCGCAACGCTTGCCGCTGATCGTGATGGTGCCGCCGGCGCTGGTGCCCATCAGACCGTGACGGATGGCGTTTTCCGCCAGCGGCTGCAGCAGCAGACAAGGCACATAGGCATTTTCGACATTGGGGGCGATATCGATCTCGATCCGGATGCGCTCGCCGAACCGCACCCGCTGGATCGACAGATAGTGCTGCAGAACCGCAATCTCCTCGTTGAGCGGGATCAATTGCCGGTCTTTGTATTCGTGCGAAAGGCGCAGCAGCGCGCCGAGATCGGCAATGATCCTGCGGGCCAAAGGCGGATCGGTTTCCGTGGTCGAGGCAATGGCATTCAGCGCGTTCGACAGGAAATGCGGCTCGAGCTGCATCCGCAAATAGTCGAGATGAATCTGCAGGAAGCGGTTGTTCAGCCGCTCGAACTCGAGCTGGCCCTGATTGTACCGGCGATAGTACCGGATGGCGAAGACCAACGCGAAAATCGCCCAATAGGAGAACCAATCGCCGAGGAAATAGTAGTAGGCGTATTGCGGCTGCAAAAGCGGACTAAAGGGGATGATCTTGAACGGCAGCTCGGCAATCGCCAGAACCGCGGTGTGCGCAGCGGCCCACGGCACGCTCAAGACGAAATGAACCATAAGCCGCAATGGAAACTGCTTTTCGGTCAGCGGCAGGCGCCGGTCTATCACCAGAATGAGGGGCACCATCGGGGCCCAAATCCAGGCGGACAGGAATTTGTTCAATAGACCGGCGATATCGCCGCTGCCATGCACGAAGTCCGCGATTCCCGTGAACAAACCAAACGCGGTCGACAGCAGCACAACCAGAATGGTGTTCTGCACCCATTCCGGATAGCGCCCGACGGTCGCGCTGTACCAGTTCATGCTATCCTTCCACCGTTCGCGGTCCATCCCCACGTGGCCGCCGCCCTCGATCCGCCGGACATGCGCGGTCGCGTGTCGCTCCGCGATCGGGCCGATCATCTCGCTGCCCAGGTGGCTGGGCGACTGCCTGTCATAACCTAATTGGCGCATCTTTGCCAAACTGGTGAGTGATCCGGCGGCTCGCGGGGAAAATGACCGCCGGAAGTTTTCGCTCACGACCGTAACAAGTCGGGATCCCCGGTTTGAGACACCGGGGATCCCTGGGAGGGCACTTCGTCTGCTCGTGATGTCGCATCAGGTGAAGTGCAAGGCGGGTAGCGCCGCCTTTCGCTGTTGATCCCGCCGCGCCACCGAACGGCGGGATCGAAGGCCTAAACCAGCCGGGCCCCCAAACCCGGCCCTCTCCTAGTAGTTCACCCGAAGGTCGATGGAGACGCGACGGTCGGCAACAAACCAGCTGCGGCCATGCTCCTGCAAACCGTAGCCCATGGTCGTCTTGGCCTTGGTGTTGAGCAGGTTCTGCGACTGGACGTTGAACGAGAAGTGCTCGTCGATGTTGTAGTTCATGCCCGCATCGAGCGAACCGAACGACTTGCTCCAGACCGGCAGCGAGTAATGGCAGGTGCCATCGACCGAGTTGCCGCCGAACCCCGCCGAGGCCGTGTTGTTTTTCGGACAGAGAATGGCGTTATCGCTCGCCTGATAGTTGCCTTGCGTGTTCCAGCCATAGGCCGACATCAGGTACTTGCTGCGCCAGTTGTAAGCGAGGCGGAACGAGACCGGATCGCGGTCGTACATCAGGATCGCGTTGTAGGCGTAATGCGACAACCCCGACAGCGGCAGATGCGAGCTGATGTTGCGGCCGTACATGTCGAACGAGTAGTCGCCGCGAGCCCGCGAGTCGATGTAGGTGAAGTTGCCGCTGACGCCGAAGCCTTTCAGATAGGACGGGACGAAGTCGAAATCGAGATACTTGGTGAAGCCGAATTCGGCGCCCCGGATCACGTCTTCCTTGCTCGAGTTCATGTTCGACTGCACCAGGGTCGGCACCGTGAACGTCTGCGTGGCGTTGTTGACGAAGATGCAATTGCCGTCGGAATTCTTGGCCGGGCAGCTCACGTTGGTCGTCGGGACCGGGGTGCTGCCGGTGGCGTCCGTCGCCGGAATACCGACCACCCAAGACATGTTCTGCATCTCGAAAGACGTAATCTGCCGGTGCTTGAGGGACTTGTAGAAGATCGACGTGTAGACCGTCGCGCCGCCATCGCCATACCATTCGGCGGACAGGTCGAGATTGCGCCCCATTTGCGGCTTCAGGCGCAGATTGTTTGCCTGCAAGCCGAAGGTTTGCGCGATATTGGCGCTATTCGTGCCGACGCTGTACGAGCTGTAGCTGCCGGGGAAGCCGGGCTGTTCCATCGTGATCGATCCGGCCAACCGGATATGGATCTTGTCCGTCGGCATGACCTGGACGTTGAACGCCGGCAGCAGCGTCCAGCTCACCCGCCCTTCCGCCTTCGGGTACGTGACCGGAGCCGTCGCGTAGACCTGGTTGGTGCCGGTGTTGTTGAAGTCGTATAGGAAGGCGATGTTGGAATTCTGCGTCCACGATGCCACCGCCTGGTTGTCGACATAGACCAGACGCGCGCCGGCATTACCGCTCAACGGCATGCCCAACACGCTCTCGGCGGAGAAATCGACCATCGCATAACCCGCGACGTTGATGGTCTTGTAGCGGGCTTCCAGCTTCGGGTCGAACGTCGCATTGCCGGTGGTATCGCCGGCTTGTCCGTAATTGGTGTGGAAATACTTGGTGTCGTAGGATTCCACCGCCGACGGCGCGATGAACAGAGCCGGACCCGGCAGGTTCACTTCGCCGCGGAAGAAGTTCGGGAACTGATACAGCACCGTGTCCTTTGCAGACGCCGCATCGGTCCACCAATGCTGCGGGCTTGTCCAGGTCGGCGTGAGACCGTTCCATTTGAAGCCCGAATCCCGATCGTGCTCGAGGCGAACGTCGCCGCGAACGCCGAACTTGATCTTCTTGATGATGCCGGCGTTCAGGGCGTATTCGACGTCGATGGTGCCCTGCATCTCCTGACCGTAATTGCTGGAGATTTTATCCATCGTGCTGTTCCAGTAATAGCTGGAACGGGTCTTGAGCGCGGCCGGATCGCCCATCACGACGGTCGGATAGTTCCCCCGCAAATCCAGGCCATAGGGCTGCATGATCGCGTTGGCTTGGACGTTCAGGCTGCGGGAATTCGACTTCGAGTAGATGTAGTCGAAGGACGACCGCACCTTCCAGTTCTCGGTCGGTTCCCAGTTGGCACCGGCGTTGAGATCCGTGGTCCGGGCGAACGATTTGCTGGCGGTCGTAAACGTGTTGGCCGTCGAGCACAGCTTCGCCGCTTCGGTACACTGATCCTTCATGACGTCGAATCCGGGCGTCCAGCCCGATCCGAAACTCGTATCGTAATACGCGTTCGTATAAGCGAGATTGTTGCCCGCATCGTACAGATGATACAGCGGGCTGGCCGGGCTCGGCGTTCCGCTCGACAAAGCCGCAAGCAGTTGCTGCTTGCCGATGCCGGCGAGCCGCGTGTCGCTCGAGCTTGTGGTGTACGTGACGTTCGAGTGGTTGGCAGCACCGCCGCCGCGGAAATCGTTGTTGAGTTCGTGGCTATCGTTGACCGTGCTGAACACCGTCGCATAGAGCGACAAGCGGTCGTTGGGCCGCCACTGGAACGCGGCATAGGCGCCGCCGCGCTTATGATAGCCGAAGGCCGTGTGATAGCCGAAGCCGCCCGGCAGCCAGTAGATGGTGGGATTGTCCTTCAACTTCACGTCGGCGGACGCACCCGAACCGACGACCGTGTAGTTGTCGATCACATCGGCATGCGGGAAATAGGGATCGACCTGGATGGAGTCGTTGCGGTAGGAGCTGTCGTCATAGGAAAGATCGACCAGCAGACCCATTTCGCCCAGGGAAGTGTCCCACCGCGTGCTTGCCATCACCGATGCCTTGGGACGGGCCTGCTTGATGAGATCGCCGTAGCTGGCGCTGATCATGCCGCCGATCTTGGTCCCGTCGAAATCGAACGGCTTGTGGGTCCTGAGATTGATCGTGCCGCCGAGGCCGCCTTCGATCTGGTCCGGCGTATAGGTTTTGAAGACGTCGACCGCGGCCATCAATTCGGCCGGCACGTCGCCCCACAGGATTTGACGGCCGCCGTTGGCGCTGAATGCGGCATGGCCGTTCAACAGCGAGGTGCCGCCCTGCAGGCCGCGCACGGTCGGGCCGGAGCCTTCCACCGTGTAGTCGTCGGGGTTGCCGAGATTGTTGAAGTGCGTCGTGGTGATGCCGGAAACGCGCTGCAATACTTCGGTGATGGAACGGTCCGGCAGCTTGCCGGCATCGTCGGCGACGATCGAGTCGACGATCTGATCGGCGTTTTCCTTGATCTTGACGGCGCTCTGGATGGCGGCCCGCTGGCTGGTGACGACGACCGTTTCGATCGTGTCGGAACCCTGCGCCGCCGCCGGCATCGCCATACCAAGTGCCAATACCGACACGCCACCGAACAGCATGGCACTCAGCTTTGCCGAGGCGCTGCAATTCACCTGTCTATTCACTGTACCCTCCCAAATCTTCCTCTAGAGCAGAACCAACAGCGGTCGCCGGCAATCGGCACGGTTTGCGTGAATCTTCGCGATCACTATCCGCCGCTGGTTTCCACTCCTTGGGCCCACCGGCCCTATGTCTTTCGATCCTCAGCCTTACGGCCCGCTCAGAACTTGTACTTGACGCCCACTGCGAGCTCGCCGGCGCGCCGGTGGCTCGTGAGCGTGCCGCCGACGCGGCTGTAGGCCTCGATCTGATCGGTCACTTCGCCGGTGGCACTCAGGCCCACCCGGAGGGCGTTCTTCGAGTCGCCCGCCCAATAACTGACGGACGTTCCGCCCGAGAAATTGGCGAAGCCGCCGGTGACGGTCTCTCCGGTGTCGGACAGATCGTATTGCCAGGCCACATCGGCATCGATTTTGAGACGACGGCCAGGCTCCGGACGCAGAAGGTGCGCACGAATGCCGAGGTCGGTGACGACCGTGTTGAGGTTGATGGCGTTCGGCGCGAGGTCGTAATAGGTCGATCCCGTTTCCTTGGCCCCATCCATATGGATCCGCGCGTAGGTGACGCGCAGATACGGCGCCACCAGCCCGCCCAGCATGGCGTGGCTCATCTGGCCGGAAACGCCGTAGGCATAGCCGCCGACATCGGCCTGGGACGTGCCGAAGGACCCCATCGGCCGGTTGGTATGCGCATCCGTCAGATTGTAGAACGCGCTGCCCTCGAACCGGAGCTCATTGACGTCGGCACCGCCGTAAACGGCGAGATCGTAGCCGTTGGTCGATGCCGTCGTCGGATCGTCCTTCACCGTCATGTTGCCATGCCGATAGGAGAAGGCCGCACCGACAACGCCGCCGTGCGCCGCGAAGCGATGCATGCCGCCGAGGCTCACGCCGTAGGTCTTGTTCTCGTAGCCCAGCCCGTCGCGCGACACGTTTTCGAGCGCACCGGTCGGCGTCAGCCAGGTGTCGATCTTGGCGCCCGATGCCGGGGTCATCACCATGGCATCGTAAGCCGAGTTCACGAAGTTAGTCAGCGACGTCCGGTTCGCATAGGCCAGATGCCCGAAGACCTGGGCGGCCGTGCCCTTCTCGGTGACGAGCGTATAACCGGTCGAGGACTTCATCATGCCGACCATCGCACCGCTCACCGCGCCGGTGGTGGAAACGGTCACGAAATCGCCGACGATGTGGGTCGCCGTCAGAATGGGATAAACGCCGTTGCCGTAGGTCCCTGGGGACACCGCAAGGATCATTTCGCCGTTCAGCATCGCGGTGCCGTTGACGATCAGACCCTGAGGCCCGGTCGGCGTCACGCCGACATACAACTGCGCCGCTTGCGCCTGCGTGTAACTGCCGTTGATGGTGAGATTACCGGCGACGCCGCTGGTCCCGCCGGCCTTCACAACGCCGTTGTTGGTCACGACGCCGTCGATCGTGCCGTAGCCGGTCAGCTTCGAGGTAACGGTGGCGATATTGATCTTGGCGGTGTTGACGCCGGAATTGCCGAATACGGCCGAGGCGTGGGTCGAGTCACCGACCGTGAAGGTCGCGCCGCCGCCGACATTGATCGTACCGGCGAACACTTTCGAGGCGTCGCTGCCGTTCACGATCAGAGCGCCTTTGACCAGTTCGATATCGGCTATCGCACTGCCGGAAATATTGCCGCCGATATTGATGGTGCTGCCGGCGCCATACTGCCGGAACGAGATCGTGCTGTCGTTCAACGCCAGATTGGCGCTCGGTCCGAACGTCGCAGCGCTCGCGAATTCGCAGCAGCCCCACCAGAAATCGCCGAACTTGACGTCCGACTTTCCTTCGAATGTCAGATTGCCGAGAAAGCTGTTGGCTTCGAAGAACGACCAGCTTCCCTGACGAAACGTGACATCGCCGGCCGCCTGGAACATCGAGGCGATATTGTAGCCGGAACCGATCACCGTCAGCGAGGCGCCCTTGTCGACCACGAACTGCGGCGCGCTGGTGGTCGAGACCGACCACGAGATGTTGTGGAAGCTGCCGGCGGGATCAAGGCTCGCCGCAGATGCGATACCGCCATTCGTGAAAATTCCGACACCGCCCGCTGGCGTTGTCTCCGAATGGTTCTGAATCAGGTAACCGCTGGTCCCCGACGTGAGCTCTACGGTCGTATAGTGTCCCGCCAAGGCGTAGATGTCGTAATCGGTTCCCGGCGTCAGTACCATGTTCTGCGCCGAAGCCGCGCTCGCCGCCGCAATAGCCAGCACGCTGGCAGAAAGCCACAACGTGCGGCGGTTATGTCGGATCGAATGTTTCATACTTCCCTCCCAATCGGCTGTCCCGCCGACCTTTCCCGCGGCCGCGCGCCCGCGCCGACTTAAGCCGGTCGTTTGAGCCGATGCCGTTTTCAGTTTTGAACCAGATAGCGCTGACCGAACGCGCCGCGATGCCGTTCTCCGGTACCGGCGGCCATTCAGTGCGATAGCCATGCCTTTCGCGAAGGCACGCCGTCCCTCGCCTTATCCATTCAAATCTCCCCTCCCGCACTTTTTGGAGAACTTCGACAGATGCTCTCCTGGGCCGCTACACCCGACAAGCACTCCAGCCCCCTCGGCCAGAATTTGTAGGACAAACGAATAGCACCTCATTTTGGGGCTCCAGGAATATGTTGCGAAAGCGAGGATTGGCGTTGCCGAAGGCGTCAAATCCGCTGCAAAAATCGGGGATCGGCAACGCGCGGGATTTGCGCCGATCCATGCCGCGCCACTACCAAAGATTGCGATCTGCGAGTGCCGCACCTGAAAAGAGGTGCCATAAAGCCTTCTTCTGCCAGCAATAGCGGCGCGTTACCGGTAAAATCCGGCCGCTTCACAGAAGCATTCCGCAGGAGATTTTTTCGAGTCCGACCATGACGACGTCGTAGGTACGAACGGGATTGTTCGTGGAATACGCAATCGGATCGGGCTTCAGCCACTTACTCGCAAAACGGGCTCCCAGTGGCGAACACCGGGAGCCCCAGTGAGGATCGTCTTTCTTGCGAAAGAACGGCATCGTCATACGCACAAATCGCCGGGTCTCTGCAAAAATGTTGCAGGAGGTACTGGGGGCGATGCCAAACGGCGGATCGAAGAGGTCGTGTCGGCAATCTTCACGGCGGCGGCGACGGCATCTACACGCCCATCGAAACCGTCACCGGGGCCGCGATCAAACGGCCGCTTTGTTACGGCATGCCATTCGCCAATCTGTTTGCCGGCAGCGCCGTGAAGACGCTTGCACCTTCGCACGGTTTGAGCGGCTATATCGGCCGCAGCGGCAAGACGAAGATCGTCGCCCTCGTCAACAAGAGCGATGAGAGCCGGCCGGCCGCCGTCTCCGAACGTCCCCGATCGCACCCGCAGCGGGTCGTTATGCTGGGAACGCCAAGACCGGCTTCATTGTCTCCGGTTCCCGACATCCCGCATATGATCCCGCCGATGAGCGCCATCGCCGCGATTTGGTAAGGCCTATTTCGCGGCCGGCCGCCCGACAACGATTCCGCCCGCCGCACGGATGATATAGACGGTGCCGTACTCGTTGGGATCGCCCGCGAGACCATTGCCGTCGCCATAACGGTGCGCGTCGTCGTTGATCAGAACCCAGCTGTCGCCGCCATTATCGGAGCGCCAGATGCCGGCTTGTCCTTTGATTTTTCCGGCCAGGAAGACCGCGGGATAAGCCGCACCCGGCGCCGCTTTGCCGAAACTCACATGCCAGGCTTCCTGCACGCCGCGGACATTGCTGAGCGGATCGGCGTTGCTCGCCGAATGGAAAAGACCGTTCGGCATTGCCAGCCACAGATCGCGAAGACGGCCGGGCACCACGGCGAGTTCCGCTCTCTGCCAACTCGCCACCTGCGGAATGGCGGTGATGATGGGCTGGTAGCTTTTGCCGCCATCAACGCTGATCAGGATCCGTCCGCCGGCGCGATCGTGCACATAGAACACGCCGTCGACGCTGCGATCGGCCAGCGGCGTCAGATTGCCTTCCCTGTCCTGAGGCCAGCCCGTCGACGCGGTCCACGTCTTGCCCTTGTCGAAGGAAACGTAGGCCGGGTCGTACGGAATATTCCAAACGATGGAACGCCCGCCGGCAGAAACGGCGATCGCACCGGGGCTGCGCCAATTTCCGTTCGCATCCTGCGGCGTGTAAGGCGGAATCGACGGGAAGGCCGACCAGTTCGCGCCGCCATCTTCGGTGTAATAGGCATACGGTTTGTTGTTGGATATGCGCGCCATCACGGCGGGCTTGAGCCAGGCAACATCGACCGAAGGATCGGTTTCGTTCGCCTTGAATGCCTTCCCTGCCGGCGGCGTCTTTGTCAGATCGTTCCAGATGCCGCCAGCGACATCGCCCAAGACAGCTACGATCTTCGGTCCGGATGGCGGCGAAACCATCTGCATCACCGCAGTTTCTTCCAAATTGTCGTCCGCGAACTCGAACACGACCGGCTGGCCGGAACCGGCCGCCGACAGATTGTTCGTCATCCAAACGCCGCCGCCGGTGCCGTAGATCATCTCGCTCGAATTGAACGGATTGATCTTGAGGTCGGAAGGCCAGCCGCCCATCTTGTCCTTGCCGTCATCGATCACGCCGCGGTCGGTATCGAGCCACGGAAAACGCGAACGGTCGTGCTTGGATTGCGACTTCAGACCCTGCCAGTGCGCGCCGCCGTCCCGCGACAGGAAGATGTCGTCGGTATCGGGCCACCAATGATCGATCGTCGATACCAAAACCGTGCCGGGATGCGCCGGATCGATATCGACGCCGGAATAGCCGAAACTTCCCAAAGCGCCGCCGGGGTGCAACGGCGAGATATCGGTCCATTGTCCGGATTTGAGGTCCATCTTCCAGACCCCACCCGTCGCGGCATTGCTCGGATTGACGACGCCCTTATTTTTCCCGTCGTTCTGCGCGAAGGCGACGTAGAGAAAGCCGTCGACGCCGATCACCGCGTGCTGCGGCACCTGCACCGGTGCACCGGGGACGAGACGGAAACTCATGCCGCCGTCCTGGCTGACGTAAAGTCCTGCATCCGACCCGACATAAATCGTCTGCGTCGGCGCGCCCTTCGCGCCGGAGGCCGGAGCGAACAGTACCAAGCTTACAGAGGCACCCGGAAAGCCGGACACTTTGCCGAAGCTTTTGGCGCCATCGGTGCTTTTCCACAAACCATCGTGGTTGGTGCCGAGAAACAGAATCTCGCCCGCATTGGGATCGACCTGCAACCGCTCGCCGGTGCCGCGCCCGTCCTCGTTACCACCAAGCTTGATGCTGAGAGCGGTCTTCTGCCAGGTCGTGCCCTGATCGTCGGAGCGCAGCACAAACGCGGTGCCGGCCCACGACGAGGTATAAAGCCCGCAGGCCATATAGAGCTTGCGCGGATCGTTGGGATCGACGGCGATGCTGAGAACGCCGTTCATGTCGCCCTCGGCGCGGCCGAACCCGTCGGTCAGCGGGATCCAGCGCTTGGCGGCATAGTCATAGCGATAGGCGCCGCCGACATCGGTGCGGGCATAGAGCAGGTTCTTGGCTTTGGGGTGATACACGAAGCCGTCGACATAACCGCCGCCGCCCCAGGGCACCATCTGAAAATCATAGTGCTGCGGCGGCAAGACGTCGGCCCTCGCCGAGGCCAGACAGAGACCAGCGGCAAGCGCAAGCGTCCCAAACTTCATTATCCCCTCCCCTCGACCGGCGCTGGTTCGCCGATCGCCAATTCAGTTCGTGTTTTCCTCGACGATCACCAGATCCCACGGCGCCAGCGTGATGGTCTGCGCGGCGGCGATGGGGCGCCCGCTCAAGAGATCGGCACCCGCCCGATGCGGATAGGCGAAGCTCTGGGGCGTGCCGGAATAGTTGAAATAGTAATGCAGCGCCCGGTTCTGGCCGTTGATGCCGCTTTGGGCGTGCACCTTGGCCGGAAGCTTCTGATCGCCGCCCATCAGACCGGCATCGGCAAGTACGCCGCGCAGCACGTTCGCCTGCAGCTTGTCGGAGAGATAGGTGCCTTCGTAGACGACCTTGCCCTTGCCGAAGCTGTTTTCAGTGATCGCCGGCCAGCGGCCGAAGAACGGATGATCGTAGCTCGCGAGCGCCTTGGCGCTGTCGAGTTCCAGGAATTCGGCCCAGTACTGCACCTTGTTGTCGGCCCCGGCGTGGAACGGATCGGCCTTCAACGCCAGCGGCTGCGCCAGATTGGAAAATTCCTGATAGTGAAAGCCCAGAGCTTCCTTGAGCGGCCCCGGCGCCATTTCCCAGCGCACCGCGGTGTTCTCGTTGGTGAAGCCGCTCTTGAAGGTCATCAGCACGCGGCCGCCCTTCTTGATGAAATCCGCGATTTTGCCGAGCAAGGCATCGTCGGCAACATAGAGCGACGGCACGATCAGCACCTTGTAGCCGGAGAAATCCGCCGTCTCCGGGAACACGAAATCGGTACCGACATTCATGTCGTAAAGCGCGCGATGGATCTGGCGCACCAGGCTGTTGTAATCGGCTTTGATCGCGGCGTTGTTGGTCCACAACGCGCTTTTGGCGAACGGCATGTCGTTAATGGCGTTCAGCGAGTCCCGGCTCCACAGGATGGCGACATCGTTGTGGATCTTGAGATTGACCAGCTTGGGCCCGATCTTCTGCAGTTCGTGCGCCGTGCGGCTGACTTCGCCGTAGATGCGGTTGGGCTCGAGATCGTGCGACAGCACGCCCTTCCAATAAGTCTCCTGATTGGCGTGGATCGAGGCCCAATGCCAATACTCGACCATGTTCGCGCCGTTCGAGATCTGGGTGTAGACGTCCTGGCGCAACTGGCCGTCATAAGGCGGATACTGGAACGACGACGACCAGTCGGTGGTCTGGGCGTTGGTCTCGGTGACGAGGTAATTGCCGCCCTTGAGCGAGCGGGTGAAATTGCCCTGCAACGCCTGCTCGGAGCCGTCGTACTGATCCTGCGGCGCCCAGTGATAGACATTGACCGCCGGCATATCGAGCGCCGCAGCGACGGCGGTCTCGTTCACGTCGGCATGCAGCGAGCCGGCAAAATCGTGAGTCACGAACTGGCGCGGCGATGCGCACTGGCGGACCAGATCGGCCTGCCAACTCAGGAAATTGGTGACGCGCTCTTGGCTCCAGCGGGCCCATTCAAGCTTGTAGCCCGTGCTTTGGGCGCCATCGGGTCGCGGCAAGTCTTCCCAGGTGTGGATATTCTGGCCCCAGTAATTCAGGAACCACGCCTTGCTCAGCGCCTCGGGCGTGCCGAACTTCTTCTGCAAGTGATTGCGGAAGCCTTCGAACACGTCGTCGTTGGCGGCGCCATACGGGCTGGTTTCGTTATCGACCTGCCAGCCGATCACGGCAGAGCTGTTTTTATAATGGGCAACGATGTTCCGGATCAGCCGCTCGGAATAAAACCGGTAGGCCTTGGCGTCGGTGTCCATGTTCTGGCGCATGCCGTAGGCCGCCGGAGCCCCGAGCGACGTCCCGTTCATGCGGCGGGCCAGGATTTCGGGATGCTTCTTCGCCATCCAGGCGGGGATGGAATAGGTCGGCGTGCCCATCACGACTTTGATGCCGGCCTTGTCCATCGCCGCGACGACGCGGTCCATCCAGGCGTATTCGAAGCGGCCGTCCTCCGGCTCCCACAGGCTCCAGGTGGACTCGCCCAGGCGCACGACATTGATCCCGGCCGCCTTCATCAAGGCGATGTCCTTGTCCAGCCGGTCGTACGGCATGTACTCGTGATAATAGGCGGCACCGTAAAGAATGGTGTCGAACGCCGGTACGGCGCCAGTCTGTCCGGCCCCGACCGGGCCTGTCGCGCCCGCGAACGCCAACAAAACCGCCAATGTCATGCGACGCATCGCGACAAGCCCGTTCATGCTATTCTCCTCAAGCTGTTGCCGGCGGACTAGACAAGCCCCTCGCCCATGATCTTCAGGGCGATGCCGAATTCGTGATTGGCGGATTCCGGTACCGTGATGTGAAGGCCGGTGCCGTCCTGTTTGAATTCCAGCGGCTGCGGTGCGCCGACCACTTCCACGCGCCGCACGCTACCGGTGATCGGCGATTTGATCGTCACCGTTCCGGATGCGGGACGCGCCAAGGTCATCGCATAAAGCGCACCGGCTTTGGTGGTGAAGCGGATATCCTCCGCCGTAAACGGCTTGGTCTTGCCTTCGCTGAACATGCCGCCGGCGACTTCCGTCGGGCCTTCGCCGAACACCTTCCACGGACGGGTGCCGTAGATCGCGTCGGAGAACCGGCTCATCCACGAGGCGATGCCTTCGACGATCGCCACTTCCTTTTCGTCGATGGTGCCGTTGCCGCGCACCGGCACGCTGAGCAGGAGATTGCCGTTCTTGGAAACGATGTCACACAGAATCTGGATGACGTAGCTCGCGCTCTTGTAGCCGTTGGTGTTGTAGATGTTGCGGTCGTAGTGCCACGAACCGATGCAGGTGTCGGTCTGCCAGGGATAGGCCTGGATGCCGCTGCGCAAGCCGCGTTCGACGTCTTCGACGATGCCGGGGCGATGGGTTTCGGGCAGGTTCTTGCCGTTGACCACCACATCCGGCTTGCCGTGCCAGCGCATGGCAGCGTTGTAGTAATAGGCCGTGATATCGAGACCGGCTTGGCCGAGCGGCAGACCGGTATTGTCGAAATAGACGAGGTCGGGCCTATAGCTGTCGATCAGGTCGCGGCAACGCAGGAACCATTGTTTGGCAAAGGCCGGATTGGCGGCCGGCGGGTTCTCGTCCCATTGGCCGTCGTGATCCTCATGCCACTTCTTGGCGACGAGCTTGTCGGTGAAGCCATCCGGCAGCGGCATCACGCGCCCGGCATAAAGCTCCTGCGGGTCGAGGCCCTCCCACCATTTGCCTTTGCCCATCGCCTTGGTGAGTTTCCAAGCGTCATAGCGCTCGCCGCGGCGCGGCCCTTCGGGGTCGTAGCCGTAGGCCGTCTGGAACCAGTGCCAAGCATGCGCCGAATGGTTGGAGACGCCGAACTTGAGGCCGCGCGCCCGCGCCGCCTTGGCCCACATCCCGATCAGGTCCTTTTTGGGACCGACCCTGGTCGCGTTCCAGGCATGGAATTTGGAGGCAAACGTATCGAAATTGTCGTGATGGTTGGCCAGCGCGACGAAATACTTGGCGCCCGCTTTCTTGTAGAGATCGAGCAGGACATCGGGATCGAACGCATCCGCCTTCCAGGCATGGATGATGTCCATGAAACCGGTATCGGCGGGGTGGCCGTAGGTCTTCAAGTGGTGTTCGTATTGCCACTGATCCTGCTGATACATATTGCGGGCGTACCAGTCGTTGGCTTCCGGCTGGCATTGCGGACCCCAATGGGCCCAGATGCCGAATTTCGCATCGCGGTACCACTCCGGCGCGCGATAACCCTCGACCAGCGAATCCCAGTTGCCGACAAAAGGCTTGGCAGCTTTCGCTTTGGCCTCGGCCCCGCCCGGCAGCCCCGCCGCCATGGCCAGCGTCGCCGTCGCTTTCAAGAAATCGCGTTTTCTCAGCATGATCGTTCTATCCTCCCTTGTCAGCGCCATGGGCCGGCGAGCGGCCAGGCACCGGCATTCTATCGCGGCGCGTGTAGCATTGAATTGACGTCCTGTCGCGCCGCCCCTAGAGCTGGATGATCACGGCGCGCTGGCGGACGGCCTCCAGGCTCAAATCCTTCTTCATCACCAGACAGGTGCTGAAGGCGTGCAGGTTGGCCTGACGCAGATCGCTTGGCGCGCCGGGAGACGACGCCACGGGCGCATCGCTGCGCGGTCCGGCGAGATTGGTGCCGGTAATGTTGCCGCCGAAGTTCCAGAACGGACTGATGACGGTATTGCCGCTGCCGAGAAAAACATCGGTCATGGACTTGGAGGATTGCACCGGCAAGTCGAGTTCGCCGAGCACGAAATCGCGCGCCGCCGGATCCTTCTTGCACCAGCCGCCGCCATCGCGCTTCACGAGCCGCTCCGGTGCAAAGGCCAACGTCAGCAGCATGAACTTCATGAGGCCCGTGGCTTGTTTCGCAGCCAGTTTGTTCGCCGTTTCCTGGGCGGACGAGATGCCGAAGCCGAACGTCAGCCAGAACGTCTCGCCTTCCCACAGCGTGAAGAACGCCTCCTTGGTGCAGGGGACTTTCACGCCGCCGCCGTAATCGAGAATTGACGGCGTTCCTTTGACGAACCGCGCCGACGGCGCCTCTTCAGCCCGTGCGGCGGCTCCGCAGGCCGCAATCGCCCCCACCGCTGCGGCCGACGCCACAAATCCGCGCCGCGTCTGCATGGTCCACCTCCCCGTGAATTTTTCCCTCGAGCGCCCGGCGCATCATCCTTCTTGCGAGGATTTCGCAGCCGGAACCGCTTCGGTTTAGAGCAATTATGGCCACGGCGGCAGATTTGTTGCGAACCGGATTGTGGCGTTGCGAACGCGCCAAATCCGGTTGCGGTTTTCCCGGCGTAGACGCGATGAGCATCCCCATTGCGCTGTCATACAACGGACCGAGGCTCCCCGCAGCCAATGCGGTGACGCCCCTTTACGCGTGCGAGTTGACAGCCCCGGCATCTACAGGACCGGCATCCTCGCCCGCCATATCCGTTGGCAGGCTGCCGTATACGATCAGCGCTGCCACCAACCGATAATGGCGCGGACCAAGGGCTTCATGTGGAAGCTCGCATTGGGAGACAGGCTCGGCGAAATTCCATATCGGGCGAGACTTGCTTCGACAACCGGCCCCACCGCGGCGACCGGTGTATCCGCCAAAGCCTCCAGCAAGGCCGTCTTCCGCTCGTGTTGCGCGGCAACCGCAATCATGCGGTCGATTTGCGGCGATGCGGTGAAAGCGACAAGACCGATCCGGCGCGCGATTACGGCCTCTATTGCTGCCAGCACCTGAGCCGTGTCGGCATCGGACGCGTACCGGTAAGGGGTTATGGTTGTGACCACTGCGCCATGCTCGGCGAGCCCTTCCACCAGCCGCGCGGCGCCGTCGCCCGGATATAGCTGCACCGCAATGGTCCGACCGCCCAACGGACCGGTCACGAGGGCTTCGAGCACGCTGCCGGACGTCGGCTGAGGCGCAGAGATATCGGGCACAAGCCCCAGTTCGCGCAAGACCCGTGCAGGCTTTGGGCCGCGTACGATTTTCCGCATCCGGCCGAGGCCCGCCACAAAGGCTTCCTTGCGGGAGCCGGCATAATTGACCAAGTGGCGCAATCCCTCGCCGGTCAGAAGAACGATGTCCTGAAACTCGCCGGCGATGGAGCGGTCGATAAATGCATCCGCCTCGCCCGTATCGGCCAAAGGAAGAATCCGGACAAGCGGACAGCGCAGCGTTGCAGCGCCCGCCTCCTCCAGCATTGCCGCGAACAAGTCGAGTTCCCGGCTTTCGGGAACCAAAATCCGCAAGCCGTTTAGTGCTGTCATCCGTCAACCTGCGCCAGCTTTCGATCCGCCAGCAGCTTCTTTAGTTCCGGTATGCACGAACCGCAATTGGTGCCGGCACGCAGATGTCCGCCGATGTCGCCGACGGTGACGTGACCGTGCTCGGCGATGGCCAAGCGGATGTCCGCCTCCGACACCGCAAAACAGCTACAGATCGTGCGGGAACGCCGCGCCGGCCTGCCTCCGGACGTTCCGGACAACAACGATAAGCGTTCGAGCGCGGAGAGCGACTTTCCGAGCATATCCCGCGCGAACTCCGCTTCGGGCAATTCCGCGCCTGAAGGTCCGAAGAACGCGCATGCCAGCAGCCGATCGCCGTCGAAAGCGGCAAAGCGGTACACCGAGCCCCGCGGGAAGGATAACTGCACAAGCTCGTCACCATCTGAAATTCCGAGCAGCCCGCGCAGCGCCTGCTCCGAGGAAATGGTTTCCGCCAGGGCAGACCAGCCTGCGATATCAAACGCAAAGCCGTGTTCCATCTGCGCCTTCGACCACCACGTTTTCCCGTTCCAGGGCGGCACGCCTTCGCAACAACGGAACAACTGCCCCCGCCAGGTTTCCGGCATTGGTGAAAGACGCGCCGGCGTACCCTTCAGATCGGGCTGACCCGAGTAGGGATCGGGCGCCGCATGCACCAATTTTCCGATCGGGCCGCTGGACGTGTATTGGTCGGTCCAATGCATGGCAGCGTACAACGCGCCCGGCCGCAGCGTTTCGTCGAGCGCGACTCGCATCACCGCCGCCCCGTGCCTGGTTTCGACACGAACCAGACTGCCGGTGGCGATCTCCTGCTCTGCCGCAGAATCCGGATGGACTGCCAAAACAGGCGACGGCGTATGGCGCATGAGGCTCGCGACGCGCCCGGTCCTCGTCATCGTGTGCCATTGGTCGCGAAGCCGTCCGGTGTTGAGCACCAGAGGAAAGTCCGCATCCTCGGTTTCATCTGCGCACGCCAGCGCCACCATCCGCGCCTTGCCGCTCTCTGTCGGAAAACCGCCGTGGAAGAACAGACGCGGAGGGGACTGCCCGTGCAGTCCCACCGGCCATTGCACCGGCGACAGCGCCTCATAGGCCGCATCGTCGAGCTTCGACAGCGCACCCAAATCGAAAATCCTCCGGCCGCGGTTCTCGAACCCCGACAGCGCGGCATGCTCGCGAAAAATGTCGGCCGGGGTGCGATACGCGAAGGCTTCCGCCCATCCCATGCGGCGTCCCAGTTCCGCAAACATCCACCAATCGGCCTTCGCCTCGCCCGGAGACTCGCGAAAACGACGCTGACGCGAGATGCGGCGCTCGGAATTGGTGACCGTACCGTCTTTCTCCGACCACGCCGCCGCCGGCAGGACCACATCGGCCAGGGCTGTGGTATCGGTCGCCCAAGCGTCGGAAACGATCACCAAAGGACAGGCAGCAAGGGCCTCGCGCACCAGACTTGCCCTCGGCATCGAAGCGGCAGGATTGGTCGCCGCGATCCAGATCGCCTTGATCTTTCCCTCGCGCACCGCCTCGAACATTTCGACGGCTTTGAACCCCGGCTTGGTCGCCATCCTCGGCGCATTCCAAAATCGCCGCACGCGATCGACATCGGCCGCGGTGAAATTCATGTGGGCCGCCAGCGTCGTTGCCAATCCGCCGACTTCACGCCCGCCCATGGCGTTCGGCTGCCCCGTCAGCGAGAACGGCCCCATGCCGGGCCTTCCGATGCGCGCCGTGGCCAGATGGCAATTGATGATGGCATTGACCTTGTCCGTTCCAACCGACGACTGATTGACCCCTTGCGAATAGAGCGTCACCGTCCGTTCGGTCGCGGCGAACAAATGATAGAATTCGCGGACGGCGGCGATGTCCAATCCGGTTACTACCGCTGCAGCTTCGGCCGAAGGAACCGCCCGCCTGGCCGCGGCGATTGCCGCCTTCGCTCCCTCCACATGCTGCGCGATCCAGTCGAGATCGAGCTTTCCGGCATCGGCGAGATAAGCCAAGAGACCTTGCCAAAGCGCCACATCCGATCCCGGCTTGAGTGCGAGGTGAAGATCGGCCGTTTCTGCCGTCGCCGTGCGCCGCGGATCGATTGTCACGAGCTTGGTGCCGCGCCGCTCGCGTGCCGCAACCAGCCGCTGGTACAGTACCGGATGACACCACGCCATATTGCTGCCCGCCGCCACCACGAGATCGGCCTCTTCGATGTCGTCATAACACCCCGGCACGACGTCTTCGCCGAAGGCGCGGATATGTCCGGCAACCGACGACGACATGCATAGCCGGGAATTGGTGTCGATATTGGCGCTGCCGATGAAGCCTTTCATAAGCTTGTTGGCGACGTAATAATCCTCGGTCAGCAACTGGCCGGAGACATAGAACGCGATCGCATCCGGACCATAGCGGTCACGGATCTGCAGCAGCTCGCCGGCGATATGATCAAGAGCAGTATCCCAACTGGTCGCGATACCGTGCAGTGTCGGCTGAAGCAATCGCTCCGGTAGATCGACCGCATCCTTGAGCGCGGCACCCTTGACGCACAGCCTGCCATAATTCGCCGGATGGTCCGGGTCGCCGACGATCGATCCCGATGCGACGCGCACGCCACAGCCGACCCCGCAGTAAGGACAAGTGGTTCGCGTCACCCAGGCGCTCCCGGTTCGGGCAGATGCAGATAAACCTCCCCCTCGATGACGCTGACAGGCACGGTCTTCACCGCGCCTTCGTCCGGAGCAACAGCGACGCCGTCCTGGAGCCCGATCACCATTCCATGCAAGGGACAGGCGACCGTATCGCCCGCAATGATGCCTTCGGAAAGAGGACCTTTCTTGTGCGGGCACTCATCGACCAAAGCAAAAATTTGGTCGTCGCCCGTGCGGAACACCGCTACCGGCCGGCCAAAATACAAACTACAGAGCCGCCGGGCCCCGCGCACCGGAATGCTCTCCAAACGGCCGACTTTATTCCAATTTGCCGTAGACACGCTCAGACCTCCTCGAGCGGCGCAAACTCATGCGCTTCGCTGCCTGCAACGCGTTCGGCCCATGGGTCGGTCTGCGCGAACTTCTGCGAATACAAGAACCTGTCGAAGAGAGCTTGTCGCTCGGTGCGGTCATCGATCACCCGGCGGCGAATGGCTTCCAGTCCGATGCGGGCCACCCACGGCGCGGTCCGTTCGAGGTAATGCGCCTCTTCGCGATACATCTGCAGGAATGCGGCGGTGATCTCGAGCACCTCGCCTTCGGTCGCCACCCGCGCAAGCTTGTCGGTGACCCGGACCTCGATGCCGCCGTTGCCGCCGATCATGATGTCGAAGCCGCCCTCGACGCAGACGATGCCGACGTCCTTGATCGTCGCTTCGGCACAGTTGCGCGGACACCCCGACACCGCAAGCTTCACCTTGTGCGGCGTCCAGCTTCCCCAACACAGCTTTTCGAGCTTGATCCCCAGTCCCGTCGAATCCTGCGTTCCGAACCGGCACCATTCGCTGCCGACGCAGGTCTTCACTGTCCGCAAACCCTTGGCATAAGCGTGGCCGGAAACCATTCCGGCGCGGTTGAGATCGCGCCATACCGACGGCAAGTCGTCTTTTTTTATGCCAAGCAGATCGATGCGCTGACCGCCGGTGACCTTCACCGTCGGAACGGCGTACTTGTCGGCAACGTCGGCGATGGCGCGAAGCTCCGCCGCCGTCGTTACGCCGCCCCACATCCGCGGTATCACGCTGTAGGTGCCGTCCTTCTGGATATTGGCGTGCACACGCTCATTGACAAAGCGCGAGCGGAGATCGTCGACGTACTCGCCGGGCCACGCGCACAGCAAATAGTAGTTCAGCGCCGGACGGCACTTCTGGCAGCCTTCCGGCGTTTTCCAGCCGAGCGCGGCGCGAACCGCCGCCATTGTCTTCAGCCTCTTCCCTACGATTGCGGCGCGCACCTCGTCATGGGACTGGTCGGTACAGGCGCAGATCGTCTTCTTGGCGGTCTTCACACCTCCGGTAACGAATGCGAGCAGCGCCTCCACCTGCCCGGTGCATTGGCCGCAAGACGCCGAGGCTTTGGTATGGGCCCGAACGTCCGCGAGCGTCGTGAGGTTCTTTTCGCGGACGGCCTTGCAGATCGTGCCCTTCGACACGCCGTTGCAGCCGCAAATTTGGGTGTCGTCCGGCATCGCGGCAAAGTCCGGCCCAACCGGCTTGCCCGTTTCCGCAATCGCGCGGCCGAACACCAGGCGTTCGCGCCAGACCGAGACATCCTGTTTGTCCCGCATCAACTGCAAATACCATTGCCCGTCGGTCACGTCGCCATAAAGCACCGCGCCTACCAGTTTTCCTTCGCGCAGGACCACCTTCTTGTAGATGCCGCGGGCATCGTCGCGCAATGTGATCTCGTCGTCGTCGGGATCGGCTGCCGTCAGCGCCCCCGCGGAGAATACGTCGATGCCCGTGATCTTGAGGCTGGTCGCCAAAGCCTTGCTGGCAAAGGCGGCAGTCGCCTCACCGGCCAAATGGGACGCACAAACCTTGGCCTGATCCCAGAGCGGCGCTACGAGACCGAACACTTGCCCGCGATGTTCGACGCATTCCCCCACCGCGAAAATCGCCGGATCGCTGGTCCGCATATCGTCGAACACGGTAATGCCGCGCCCGATCTGCAAGCCTGCCGCCTTGGCAAGATCGATATTGGGGCGAATGCCGATCGCGAGTACCACAAGGTCCGCCGGGATATACCGCCCGTCGCCGAGCTGAACGCCTTCGACATGACCATCGCCCGTGATGCTTTCCGTCTGCCCGCTGGTAAAGAAGGAAATTCCGCGCCGGTCGAGCGCCTTCTGGAGCATCTGCGCGGCCGGCACATCGAGTTGGCGTTCCATCAGCGTCGGCATCAGATGTACGAGCGCCACCGACATGCCGCGTTGTTTCAGCCCCCAGGCCGCTTCAAGGCCCAAGAGACCGCCGCCGATCACGACCGCGCGGGACTTGGTCCGGGCCGCTTCCAGCATCGTCTCGACGTCATTGATGTCGCGAAAGGCGCAAACACCGGGTAGTCCGAGACCGGGAATGGAGGGCGCCAGAGGGCGCGACCCGGTGGCGATCAACAGCTTGTCGTACGCCACGACACGACCGCTTTGCGAGGTTACCGTCTTGGCCTCGCGATCGACGGCGGCAACCGGATCACCGCTGAAGAGCGTGATGCCGTTCTGGGCATACCATTCCCGTGTATTGATGACGGTTTCGTCGAACGACTTGTCGCCGGCCAAGACGCAGGACAGCATGATCCGGTTGTAGTTCGGATGAGGTTCGGCCCCGAACACCGTGATGCTGTAGAGCGCGCCACCGTCACGCTGCAGCAATTCCTCGACGGTGCGCATCGCAGCCATGCCGTTGCCGATGACGACAAGACGCATGAGCGGGTTTCGTTCCATGGTCATGTGGCGGACTCCGCTGCAACGGCGGATCCGGCCCATTTCGTCTTGCTGCGAAGCGCCAGGAGCACGCCCATCAAAGCGATCAATGTGAGGGCGGCAAATATCGAAAGGCCCGCGGCGTAGCTGCCGGTCAGGTACTTCGAAAATCCGAGGCTCGAGGCGAGATAGAAGCCGCCGATACCGCCCGTCATCCCGACGAGACCGGTCATGATCGCGACCTCGCTGCGGAAACGTTGCGGCACGAGCTGAAACACGGCGCCGTTGCCGATCCCGAGCGCGCCCATGGCGACGATGAAGGCACCGAGGGCCATCGTCATCGAGGGCAAGCCGATGGCCACGACGATCAGCGCCGAGAAGGCCGCCAGGTAGACGCAGCCCAATGTTTTGAGACCGCCGATCCTGTCGGCCACGGCACCACCGATCGGGCGCAGCATCGAACCGGTGAAGACACAGGCCGCCGTGACATACCCCGCCGCGACAGGACTGAGACCATATTGATCGTGGAAATAGATCGGCAGCGACGAGGCCAATCCAACAAAGCCGCCGAAAGAGACGCTGTAGAACAGCATCAAACTCCAGGCCTCCGGAACCAGCAGAACCTTCCAATAGGCAGCGGCGGGAAGGCGCTCGGGCCGGCGCGGACTATCTTTCGCGATCAGGACAAAGACCGCCAATACGGCGATCAGCGGAAGCAAAGCCATTCCCAGCACATCGCGCCAGCCAAACACCGCAGCTATTCCCGGCGCGAACAAGGCAGCCAGCACGGTTCCGGAATTCCCCGCCCCGGCAATGCCGAGTGCGGTTCCCTGATGCTCGGGCGGATACCATTGCGATGCCAGCGGCAAGGCGATGGCAAAAGACGCTCCCGCAACACCCAACGCCACCCCGACCAGCAGCATTTGGGAAAAGTTTTCCAGGCCAATCAGCCAAGCCGAGGCGAGCGCAAGGATCACAACCATCTGCGCCAGAATGCCGGCACGCTTGGGCCCGATATACTGAGCGAGTATCCCCGCCGCGATGCGCAGAAAAGCACCGGCCAAAACGGGGGTCGCAACCATCAAACCCTTTTGCGCCGCGTTAAGGCCGAGGTCCTTGGCAATCAAAACGGCCAGTGGTCCAAGCAGGACCCAAACCATGAAACTCAGGTCGAAATAGAGAAACGACGCAAACAGCGTGGGCAAATGCCCAGCCTTGAGGAAGCCAGTTTTCATCGAGACGCGTCGCGGCGCAAAGCACCCGACTCTCCACGCAGTGGCCGCCGCCTTTGGCTGGCCGTGCACGACCGGAACAGGCGTTGCCTGTCACTACGCCTGCGACACCGCCATTGATGCCAAAGCGATCAGGATCGACCCGACCATTCCTATTAGGCAATTGGCATGCCATTCGGAGATCGAGGAAAATCAAGTACTTGCGATGATGATTTTTCGCGACGATGCGCGCCCGCGCGGCATTCCGCCTAAAAAGAGAGCGGGACTAAATTTTGCTCGCAAAAGTTTTGTGGCTATAAATCGAAGAAGCCGTCCGGCTCCATCGCAATCGGTGCAGAGGTGCCCTCCAGGGTCCAGCTCTTCAGATGCCCTTCGGTTTTGCTGTCGATCGCCGGAACCGAAATTCCAAGACTTTGCGCGGCGCGCCGCAGCAGATCCGGGCGATAAACCGCTGCAGCGACATCCTCGACGGGGATTTGTGCAGGTAACATTCCCCATCGTTGCATCTGGCGCAAATACCACTCTGCATGCGAAAGCCAGGGCATCGTCGCGGCATGCGCAAAGAAACGTAATCCAGGCTGCTGCCAGTACCGCTCGCCAGGGCCTGCGCCGGGCAACGCCGTGAGAACGCGCTGAGGCGACACCGCCAGGTATTCTGGGCGCGCGAGAATAGCAGCGACCGCGGCCGCATGATCCGGGTCGTCACAGTATTGCCCGGCCCGCAGCAACGCCCGCAGTGCGGCCTGCAGCAATTCCGCATTTTTGTCGGCAAAGTCCTGGCGCACGGCGAACACTTTTTCCGGCCCGTTGCGCCATATGCCGTGCGAAGAGACGATATTGACGGCACGAGTCTCTGCGGCCGCGATATCGCCCCACGGCGCACCGGCACAGAACCCGTCGATCATGCCGCGCGCCAAAGCCTCCACCATTCGGCTGGGTGGAATGTATGTGAAGGCGACATCCCGGTCCGGATCCATACCGCCCGCGACGAGCCAGTATCGCAACAGAAGATTGTGCGTCGAGAACTGGTGGACCACGGCCAGACGCACCGGACCGTCTTGGCGGGCGTGCACCCACGCCGCAAAATGGCGCGACCATTCGAGAACCGCCGCGCTCCCGCTCGTCGACACCGGAGCAAGCGCGTCCACCACTTCACGGCTGAGGGTGATAGCGTTTCCGCCGAGATTGACCGCCTGCGGTACGATCAAATGACACGGCGCCCCGCGCAGCCCTTGGGTAAGCGCAAACGCCAAAGGCGGCAAAATCACCGCCGCATCCAGGAAACCGTGCGCCAGCTTGTCGGCAATGTTTCCCCACGACGGCTCGACCGAAAGAACGGCCGGAACATCCTCCTCGGCGAAAAAGCCGAACTCTTGGGCGATGATTGCCGGCGCAGAATCCGTGAGCCTCAAGACGCCTATTCTCATGGTGCATCTCCGCTCTTTGCGATGAGATCGGCCGCTACGTCCGCGAGCTTGCGGCTCTCGCGCATCGCGCGGCTGCGCAGCCAGCGGTAGGCCTCCGGCTCGCTCATCCGGCTCGACCGCATGAGCAGGGTTTTGGCGCGGTCGATGATGCGCCGCTCTTCCAATTGCGCCAGGCTCGCGTCGCGTTCCTTGGTGGCGCGCTGATGCCGCGCAAACAATGCGATGGCGGCCGCCAGGATTGGCCGTATGGCCATGGGATCGACGCCGCCGACATGGTAGGAGCAGACGCCCGCCTGGATAGCTTCCTCAACGAAATCGTCGGCCGTCTCCTCCGTCATCAGCACAACCGGACAAGGTGAACGCGACGACACCTGCCGTAAGCCTTCAAGGGTGTCACGGTCCGGAAGGCTCATATCGACGAGAACTACGCTGGGCTTCAGCGCTAAGACCTCATCCGCCAGCCCGGCGCCGCCGGCCGAGCGATAGACACGATGATCGCCTGCGCTCGCAATCAGCCGTGCCAACTCGGCGGCCCGGCGTCCGTTCGCATCCACGAGCAGTATGGTCAAGCCGGCCGGAGGCATCCGTCTATTATTGGCAGAGCCTCCCGAAATGATCCAGAGCAGAACCGGATGCCTGGTATATCGAAGAACGCTTCACAGACCGCCCCGCGTTCCGCCGCGCTTCTCCGTACTTTCCGCCGGACGTCACAACCTCCCAAGGTCGTCGGAGCAATCCCGATCCGATGTCCTGCGGCAAGGCCGACCAGAGACGCCGGCTTCGCGCAGGGCTTCCAGCAATTGTTGCCTGCTGCGGTAGTAGAGATAGATCGTCCCTTTAGCGACGCCGGCGCGCGCGGCAACGGCGGCGACACGGAGCCCATCGTGCCCCTTTTTGGATACCTCCTCCGCCGCGGCGGCAAGGATTTCGTCGGGACGCATACTCTTGCGGCGGCTCCAATGTTTTCCGGTCGACGTCATGGCACATCTCCGTCTGGGCGCGCCCGACCGTTCCACCGGAAGGCCACGGCATAGAGTGATGGAACCAAAACCAGTGTAACCAGGGTGCCGAGCGCCAAGCCGCCGATCATGGTGGCCGCCAGCGGACGCCACAGCGGGCCGCCGAAGGCAAACAGCGGCACCAGACCAAACACGCAGGTCAGCATCGTCATCATGATGGGGCGCAGCCGGAGAACGGCGGCATCGGCTATGGCCTGCACCAGCGGCTTGTCCTGATTGCACTCGAACTGGATCCGCTCGATCAAGAGAACCGCGTTGTTCACGATGATGCCGCCCAGCGCCAGAAGACCGAGAGTGGCGGAAAAGCTCACCGGCTGGCCGGTCAGCCACAACCCCGCACAGGCACCGATTACGACAAAGGGGATCGACACCAGAATGATGAGAGTTTTGCGGAAGGAACGGAATTGCCAGAGGAACAGTCCGGCCATGCCGAGCAGCGCCAGCGGCAGATAATCCTGCAGGCCCTGATTGGCTTCGACGCTGTCGGCCAGTTCGCCGCCGTATTCGACCGTGGTGTCTTTGGGCAGACCGAGCTTGGCGATGACCGGCTGCATGCGGTCGACGATATCCTGAGCGGTCAGACCGGAACCGAAGGCGGAAACTTCCACACTCGGGAACATGTCGCGGCGATTGAGAACGGAGGTCTGGTCGGCCAGGCGCAACGCCGCGACATCGCCGAGGCGCGTAGTAGCACCGACCGGAAGATGGCTGAGCCGCTCCGGGGAAAAGCGTTCGCTGTCGGGTGCGCGCACGATCACCGGGACCATCGCATTGCCCTGGCGCAGGACCGTGGCAGGCAAACCGGCATAAGCGGCATCGAGCGCGCCGGCAATGTCGGCATTGCTGACCTGAGCTTGCGCGGCGCGCGGTGCATCGATGTCGACCGTCAGATAGGGCGAGGAGCCTTCCAGCGTGGTCGAAACGGTGTGAACCTTGCTGTCGCGATGCAGCGCGTCCATCAGCTTGCGCGAGGCATCCGCCAGCACTGCACGATCCGGCCCGACCAAACGGAACACCGCCTTGCCGACTTCGGACGCGCCCAGCGAGAAGCGCTTCGGTTCGACCTTGGCCATCGGATAAAGCCGGGCGAGCTCGCTGCGGATATGCTCGACAGCGGCTTCGCGATCGGCATCGGCGGTGAGATTGATGACGGCATACGCGCGATTGGCGGCCGGTGCGGGCGGATTGAGGCCAAGGATGAAGCGCGGCCCGCCATCGCCGACATAGATGGCATTGCCGCTCATTTCCGGGAACCGCTGCCGGTCGGCGAGCGTGCGTGAAATCCTGGCAGCGATATCCACAGTCCGGCGCGTCGAGGTGCCGGGATCGAGTTCGATCGACATCTGAAGCTGTGCCCGCTCCGACGACGACAGCAATTCCTGCGGCAACAAAGAGTACAGCACGACGGACACGGCCAACGTTGCCGCCATCGTCCCGATCACGAGGAAGGGATGGCGAAGCGCCGCTTGCACCCGTCCGGCATACCACCCGCGTAGACGCGCCATCATCGCTTCACCGCCGTGATGCGCATTGGCTGTGGGCTGGAGCTTCGCAAGCAGCGGCGTGAAGGTCAGCGCCAGGAGCAACGACAGCAGCAGCGTGATCGCCACGACAAAGCCGAGGCTGCGCATGTATTCGGCGGTGCTGTTCTGGCCCGACACCAGCGGCACGAACGACAGGATGATGGCGGACGTCGATGTCAGGAGCGGCGCCGCCATGCCCTGCCCTGCGGCCACCGCCGCGCGATGACGCTCCTCGCCGCTTGCGACACGGCGCTGGAAATCCTCGACCACCACAATGGCGTTGTCGACGAACAGGCCGAGCGAAATGATGATCGCGGCAATCGATACCTGATGCAGCTCGATGCCCAAAGCCCGCATGATTGCAAACGCGCCCAGTACGGTCACCGGCACGATCAAGCCCGTCACCAATCCGGCACGCCAGCCGAGAAAGCCGACTACCACCGCGAGAACGATTACCACCGTCTCGAGAAAAACGCGGCCGACTTCGCCGAGTTGGGTGGCGACCACGATCGACTGATCGGTCACGCTCGACAGATGCATGCCGTAAGGCAGTTCCCTTTCCACCTCGTCGAGGCGCGCATTGAGCCGTTCGGCAAAGTCGCCGACATTGAGGCCCGGCAGCATCGACACGCCCAGCACGACCGCGGGCTCGCCATTGAATAGAACCGCACTCATCGGCGGGTCTTCGGCCCGCTGCACGATCTTGCCCAACGCCGACAGAGGAAGCGTGCCGCTGTTGGGCGTCGCGATGGGAACGGCAGCTAAATCGGCCACGCTCGGCAGGTCGCCGCTCGGCGCCAAGGCGAGCGATTTTCCCTGCACCTCAATCTCACCGGCGGAAGTGAGGACATTGCGGGCATGCAGCGCCTGCGCAATTGCCTGCGGTGTCACGCCCGCGGCCGCCAGCCGATCCGGCGACAGTTCGACATACACGCGATCCTCGCGCACGCCATAGAGCGCAATCGCCTGGACGCCGGACACGCTTTGCAGCCGTTCGCGCGCCTTCTTGGCCCAATCCTGCAACTGCCCGGCGGAATAGTTCGGGCCCGTCAAGGCCAGACTGCGCACCGCGACGCGGCCGTATTCGTCGTTGACGAGCGGCGGCGACACGCCTTCAGGCAACGAAGCTTGCGCCACCTTGGCTTTCACCTGCTGCCAGATGACGGGAAGTTTTTCCGGCGCCGTATTACCGCGCAGATTGACATAGAGAAGCGTGAAGCCGGGCCGGATGATGGTATCGATGTGTTCGACCTCGGGAATTTCCCGGATCACCTCTTCGAGCGGATGGGCGACCAGCGCTTCCTGACGCTCCGGCGAGGCACCGGGCCAGAACGCCTGCACGGTAGCCGTGCGGACCGGAACCGTCGGTTCTTCGGTCGAAGGAAATCCGAACAGCACGCCAATGCCGGCCAGAACCAAGGCAAAGGCGGCGGCCAATGTGAAGCGGGAGCGCTCCAGCGCGGTTGCGGTGATCGACATGGTGATCTCTCAGCGCGCCGTCAAAACGGGTTTCACGGCCATGCCGTCGGTGAGGAACGACGCCCCCGCGGCCACGACGCGATCGCCGGGCCTGACCGCGCCGTCGACGAGCGCACCGGCCGAACCGATGGCCTTGAGCGAAACCGGCACGCGCTTCAGCCGGCCATCGGCAGTGACAATGAATACGGCCTTCGCTGTGCCCGCCGGAGCAATCACCGCCGAAGCAGGAACCAGAGCACCGGCAGCCTTGGTGCGATCCGGCGCCAGAACGATTTCGACCACACTGCCCGGCGCAAAGTCGCCGCTCGCGATCCGAACGCGGATATCCCGGCTGCTGTTGGCGGAAACGCGCTCGCCGATCTCGGTGACGACACCGCGGCCTTCGCTGCCGTTCATCCGCAATCGCAACGACATTCCCGGCTGCAGCAGCGCAACCGCCGCGGCCGGCGCCGAAGTCACGACTTCGCGAGGGCCTTGGCCATCGACTTCGAACATCACTGTGCCGGGCGCCACCGTATCCGACAAGCGCACCGGGCGCGCGGCGACAACGCCATCAATCGGCGAGCGTACCGCCGTCAAATCGAGATCGCGTTTGGCCAGCGCTGCGAGATCGCGCGCCGAAGCGGCGGCCTTTTCCGTCGACCGCGCATCGGCCTTCGCCGCATCGAACGCGCTTTGCGAAATCGCCGAGGCCCGCATCAAGGCATCCATGCGTTTGAAGTTATGGCGCCGCTCCTCGGCGACCGCGGACAGGCGCGCGGCATCGGCCGTGGCCGAAGCGAGTTTCAGGTTCTCGGCTCGGCTATCGAACATCGCCAGCACCTGACCGGCGCGAACATGCGCGCCGACATCGACGAGCAGCTTTTCCACCCGGCCGCCATTCTGCGCCGCGACGGCATGCAACGAGGCCGACCGCACCACACCAATGGCGACGCCGGCGGGGTCTTCCGCCGGACGGGCCGCAACGACGAGCACCGTCTTGGCCTGTTCCGGCTCAGGCCGGGAACAGCCGGTGAGCCCAGCGAGGAACGCAACAGCCATCATCACCGGCATTGCTCTACAATATAAAAGTGAGCATTCGCTCATAAATACTCCACGAAAGGTCCGGGTCCGAGAACGGAGCGGCCGCTAGACCGGCTTCATACCAAGATGAGAAAACAGAACCTGCACCGCCTCATGGGCGAGTTCGCGGATCGGCCGCGGGCTGATCGGCAAGCGGCTCAACAGGCCATCGGAAAGCGCAAGGATAACCGCCGCACTTTGCGCCGGCTTGATTTCGGTCCGGATCTCGCCGTTCGCCTGGGCGGCCCGCAATATCTGCGCGAGCTGCGCGATGGTGCGCTCCTCGCCCTGCTGCACCACGGTCGCAACCGCCGGATTGCGGAAGCTCTCGGCCAAGACCTCCAGCCGCAGTTGCACGACGGTGTGCATCTTCGCCATGCCGATCAGGCGGACCATCGCGGCATCGAGGCCTTCGCGCAGACTGGACGCTTCACCGATCAAACGCACGATCGCCAGATCGTTTTCGACTTCGGCTTCGACCAGAGCGACGATCAGATCGTCCTTGGTTTCGAAGTACTGGTAGATGTTGGCGACGCTGACGCCCGCCTCCTCCGCGATCATCGCGATCGAAGAGGCGTGGAAGCCCTTCTGAACGAAGCAGGCGCGCGCGCCATCCAGGATCTGCTGGCGCCTTACCGCCCGCGCCTCGTCATCGCGCGGACGTCCCAGGTGCTTTTTTACGTCTCGTTTCGGGCTCATTTCGTATTATATAAGCGATCACTCATTTATTGTCAATAGGCAATCCCGACGGCCATTACCTGTCGAGCATGGCGGATGCACCAGAACTTGCTGCCGGGAACGTCATACGGCCATTCTGGCGCCGGACCGAGACCGCACGGCCGGCACGGCTGTCCAAAACAGCCCTGTCCTATCGCTAACCGCGCGCTACCATACGCCCGTTTGGCGTCACCTGGAGTTTGCCCTTGAACGAACGAATTAGCCCAAGCTCGGCCAACCGGGCGCGATGCGTTGAGGGAATCATGATGGCAGGGACGTTTCGCGCGACGAGCCGCAATGACAGAAACTCTGCCGCCGTCAAATCCGTCCAGCCTGGATACTCTTTCGTCATTCGTCCGAACAACTCGTTGGCTTCACCAAAGGCAACACTGCGGGCATTCGCGCAACCCGACGAACATGCCAATCATCGAACAGCAGCTTTCCTACCGTTCCGAGAACACCGGCAACAATGAAGGCGGTCATGACGATAAGCGGGATGATGTTCATAGGAACTCGACACTTTCCGCACCGCCGCAAATCGGGCAGCCGCAATCAACCTTCGACAAAACGGAAGAGATTTGATGCGGTGAGCATAGTATCCTCGTCCGCAATGTGCTCGCCATCACTGCCTTGAATTCCATACCGGCAGTCAAACTTGAGTGTCGCCCGGCCATTTTGCCGACTCGTCACCGCCGCCAGCAGCCATTGCTGGCGTCCGGAGGCCCATACGGACCATCTCTGCCCAATAGTCACATTGTCCGGCATGCCAGCATCCTCTCAAACGCACAACATCGAAGCACCATCGGGTACGGAACACGCTGTCCGAAACGAGTAAAAGCCCTCATCAGAACGGTCTCGCCAGGAAGCCCAACTGTTACCGGTTCAATATCATGTATTGAACCCCTACAAGCGCGACGACGACTGCCGCTGCAGCGACGGCTCGCCAGTTGTACGTACGAAAAAAGCTTCGCATCGGATGCCTTTCACCGGTGCTTCCTGCGCCTCTGGCAATACGCCAACCAGCGCCGGAACCGTCAGAAACTCCAAATGGCTTTTGAAAAACCGTCGCGCCAGCGCGATCTCTCCGGCTCCGTGGCGTAGGGATTCAACGCCGCGATACGGTCTGGGTCCAGCTCGTCACAGTCGTTTGACGGCAACTCGGCCGCCATTCTCCAGCCTTCGGCATAGATCCTGCTGAGACGAAACCCTTTATTGTCCATGATAACACCTATTCAGCGGCAACCTGACTGCGCGTCTTCGCCGCCGCCTTCGGGCGATATGAAGCCTGAGCCACGCCCCGATTTGAAGAAACACACAGTTCCAATCGTCATCGCGACACCCTGCAGCACGAGGTTTCGGCCAAGCATTTGCTCGGTCGGCGAGATACGGAACAATCAGTCTGATAACATCGCGCGCGACCGCCGAATTCGCGATAGCGGCCCGGCGATGTCAAGGATGCGATTCATCTGACGGCACTGCCGTCGCGCATGGATATAAGCGCTAAAAGCGCCTAATACAAGTTGGCGCCGGATTGTTCGCACCGGTTATCATTACAGGCAGGTACTTCGTGGCCCGAGAAACCGTCCACATCGTCCAAGCATATGTCGCCGGCAAGGGAAATCGCCTGAGACCCGACACACCGGTCCCATGCAAGTCGGCAGAAGCAGCGCTCCGGACGGCGGAAAGGCTCTCAAACACAAAACTCGGCGTGGTGGCATTTTCAAGTTCCGGTGACCCGGAACTTGGCGAATATGATGATGAACCTACTATTATCTTCAAATTCGGGCGTTTACCGCCTCAATTTGAAGAATAAGGCATGACACCGTAGCGTCGGAAGCGTGCTATAGTCTCCTCATCGAACGCGCCGTAATTTGCGGACGACAGATGTTGTCCGCCGACGCGAAGTCAAACTTAAAACACTCGTGCCAGACGCAGGATCAAGCATTGGATCTGCGCGTACGAGCTTGCCGTTGTCGCGTACGGCAGAAGGGCCACATTGAATTTGTCGTTTCTAGCCGCTTTCGGGCGCAATCAACTGTTGTCGCCATGGGATAGCGAAGACTCCATCCGCGAGGAACTCTTCGGTGTCGAACGGCTGGAACAACATGCCGAGAGTCTCGCCGAGGCCCAGATCGTCACGGCGACACCGATCCCGCGCCAATCGTTGTCGGTAAGGCTGAAGGAAAACGAAGCCGTTCTTTTGGCGGCCTATCGGGAAATAGGTCATACCACGCGCGACGGGCAACCGAACACGCCGGCCGCCGAATGGCTGCTCGACAACTATCATCTGATCGAAGAACAGATTCACGAGGTGCGGGACGACTTGCCGCCCCGCTATTACCGCCAATTGCCAAAGCTGGCAGGCGGCCCATTTGCCGGATACCCGCGTGTTTTCGGCTTGGTTTGGGCCTTCGTTGCACACACCGACAGCCGCCTCGACCCCGATATGCTGTGCCGGTTTGTGCGCGCGTATCAACGCGTCCAGCCGCTCACGATCGGCGAATTGTGGGCCATTGCCATCACGCTGCGTATCGTTCTCGTCGAAAACCTGCGGCGCGCGGCCAAACGCATCATGAATAGCGGTGTCGCCCGACAAAATGCCAATCTCGTCGCCGATCAGCAGTTGGGCATCGACGGGCGCGCCGCCGAATCCGTCGACATCATGCTTCAGGGCTACAGCCAAGCGCCGTTGCCCAAGACGTTCGCCGTCCAGCTGATTCAGCGGTTGCGAGACCAAGATCCTCGCGTCACGCCAGCGCTGGCCTGGCTGGAAAGCCAGCTCGCCGCCCAGGGAACCACGGCCGACCAACTCGTGCATGATGAACACCAGCGGCAGGGTGCCGCGAGCGTGACTGTGCGCAACATCATCACGAGTATGCGCCTCGCTTCGGCGCTCGATTGGACCGAGATATTCGAGAGCGTCAGTCTGGTCGATGGGATTCTGCAGACGGATACCGATTTCGCAGCGATGGATTTCCCGACGCGCAACCTCTATCGCAGTGCGATCGAAGAACTGGCGCGCGGTTCGACTCTGTCCGAGTTGGATATCGCGCAGGCCGCGCTTTCGGCGGCAAAAGGCCAAGCCGGCCGTCCCGCCGATCCGGGCTATCACCTGATTTCCGGCGGGCGCCGCGATTTCGAAAAACGGATCGGCTTTCGCCCGCCACTGCGAAGCAGGCTCGCACACAGACGGATCAGCATCGGCGCATACATCGCAAGCGTCGTTGTCGTAGCCGTCGCGATCTTGCTGTTACCCCTTTCTGCGCTGCAATCCGCTGGCTGGCTAGCGGCATTGTTGGCGATCGTGGGATTGATTCCTGCGTTCGACTTGGCCGTCGCATTGGTAAATCGGATCGCGATGGCGATCGTGGGCACGACGATCTTGCCAAGCCTGGCCCTTCGCGACGGCATTCCAGAGGAATTACGCACTGTCGTCGCGGTTCCGTTCCTGCTCACAAGCCGCCTCGCCATTGAAGAGCAACTCAAGCGGCTCGAGGTCTACTTTCTCGCAAGCCCCGATGGCCATCTGCACTTCGCATTGCTTTCGGACTGGCTGGACTCGCCCGAGGAACGCTCGCGAGACGACGATGCCCTTCTTGCCGTCGCGGCCGAGGGGATTGGCCATTTGAACAGCCAATACGGCCCGGCACAAGGCGGCGATAGATTCCTGCTGCTTCACCGCCGACGGGTTTGGAATGAAGGGCAGCAGCAATGGATGGGCTGGGAACGCAAACGCGGAAAGCTGCATGAACTGAATCGTCTGCTGCGCGGCGCCGCAGACACGACGTTTGTGACGATCAACGGCCGTGCACCGGCCGTCCCGCCTAATGTCCGTTATGTCATAACCCTCGATGCCGATACACGGTTGCCGCGCGAAGCCGTGCGCCAACTCATCGGCAAGATGGCACACCCGCTCAACCGACCGATGCTCGACGCCGCTGCAAGGCGCGTGGTCGAGGGCCATGCGGTGCTGCAGCCGCGGGTGACGCCGTCCTTGCCGGTCGGCTCCGAGGGATCGGCGTTTCAGCGTGCATTCTCCAGCATGAGCGGCATCGATCCCTACGCATCCGCCGTCTCCGACGTGTACCAGGATATGTTCGGCGAGGGGACATACGCCGGAAAGGGCATTTACGATGTGGATGCCTTCGAGGCGGCGCTTGCCGAGCGCGTACCGGAAAACACGCTTCTCAGCCACGATCTCTTCGAAGGGACATTCGCCCGCGCGGCTCTGGTATCCGATGTAGAAGTTGTCGAAGAGTATCCCGCCCGCTACGACGTTGCGGTTTCCCGCCAGCATCGCTGGGCTCGCGGCGATTGGCAGCTGCTGCCTTGGATATTCGGCCGTAGCGATGTCTCGCGCGATGAACCCGGCACCAACGCACTGCCGCGAATTGCGCGATGGAAGATGCTGGACAACCTCAGGCGGACTCTGTCGGCGCCGGCTTGCGTTATTACCTTGCTCACTGCCTGGACACTCTCCCCGCACGACGCGGCCGTTTGGACCGGCTTCATCATAGCAACGATCGCTCTACCGACGTTGCTGCCGGCGCTCGCAGCGATCGTGCCGCATCGTGTTCGAATAACGCTGCGCAGTCATCTCGATGCGCTTGGCGACGATATCCTGCTGGCTCTGACACAGACGGCCATGACGCTGATATTCCTCGCGCATCAGGCCTGGTCGATGAGCGATGCGATCGGCAGAACGCTCTTCCGCCTGTTTGTAAGCCATCGCCGCCTGCTCGAATGGATGACCGCCGCGCATGCCTCTCTCAGTCCCCGGCTTCAGTTGGCCGGTGTGTATCGCTGGATGGCGGGAAGTGTGGTCATATCTATCGCCGCTGCCAGCCTGGTCTGGTTGAGCGGCGGCCGATCGGCGTCGTGCGCCGCCCCTCTCATACTCCTCTGGATCGCCGCGCCCGCCATTGCACGGTGGGTCAGCTTACCGCCGTCGGCAGCGGGATCTCTTCCGATTTCCGATGACGACGCCCACGAGTTGCGACTCGTTGCGCGACGGACATGGCGATATTTCGAGACATTCGTCACGGCCGCAGACCACATGCTGCCGCCCGACAACTATCAGGAAGATCCCAAGCCGGTGCTGGCGCGCCGAACCTCTCCCACCAACATCGGTCTCTATCTTCTCTCGGCCGTCAGCGCTCGCGAATTCGGCTGGATCGGAACAACCGAAGCCGCCGAACGCCTGGAAACGACGTTGACGACGATCGAGTCGATGCAGCATTTTCGCGGCCACTTATACAATTGGTACGACACCGGCGATCTACGGCCGCTGGAACCGCGTTACATCTCGACCGTCGATAGCGGCAATCTTGCCGGTCACCTGATCGCAATCGCGAACGCTTGCCGGGAATGGACCGATGCCTCCGTCAACACGGCGCAATGGCTTGCGGGCATCGACGACAGCCTGCGCTTGGCGAGAACCGCGATCAGTGCGCTTTCCGACGACACCCAAAGCGAGTTCGTCACACGGCAGGAACTCGACCACGCGTTCAACGCTTTGAGCGCAGCCGTGCTTGCGGCGCCGGCAAACGGCTTGCCTGCCCGGATCAACGAACTCGCCAAGCTGGCAATGATCGTCGTCGACATCACGCAAACCTTGGCAAGCGGCGACGATGCCGGCATCGAAATGCTGTTCTGGACACGCGCAGTTCAGCGATCCATCGACAGCCATCGCCGTGATTTTATCCTGTCGACCGAGCAGGAAGCCGCGCTGAGAACACGTCTGCTCACGCTGGAGGCCACAGCACGATCGATGGCCAACGCGATGCAGTTCGACTTCTTGTTCGATCCGCATCGCCGCCTGCTTTCCATCGGCTATCTCGTCGCCGAAGGCCGGCTCGATGGCAGCTGCTACGACCTGCTTGCCTCGGAAGCGCGGCTCGCCAGCTTCTGGGCGATCGCCAAAGGCGATGTTCCATCGCGTCATTGGTTTCGTCTGGGTCGATCAGTAACGCCAATCGAGCATGGTGCGGCCCTGGTCTCATGGTCGGGATCCATGTTCGAGTATCTGATGCCATCGCTGGTGATGCGTGCGCCGGCCGGCACCCTGCTCGAAGCAACCAGTCACCTGATCGTCGATCGCCAGATCTCCTTTGGCAAAGAATGCAGCCGGCCCTGGGGCATTTCCGAATCCGCATTTAACGCGCGCGACTTGGAACTGACTTACCAGTATTCGAATTTTGGCGTACCCGGCTTGGGGCTGAAGCGCGGGCTTGGCGAGAATGCCGTTGTCGCGCCCTATGCAACGGCGCTTGCGACGATGGTCGCCCCGGCCGCCGCTTTGCGCAATCTTGCCCGTTTGGCCGAAATCGGCACGCGCGGGCGCTACGGCTTCTACGAAGCGGTGGACTATACGCGCACGCGCCTACCCGAAGGCAGCACCTACGCGGTCGTTCGCGCCCACATGGCGCACCACCAAGGGATGACGATCGTCGCCATCACCAATGCCCTGCTCGGCGGGATCGTCCGCGCCTACTTCCACGCCGAACCGGCAATCCGCGCCACGGAACTCTTGCTGCAGGAGCGTACTCCTCGCGACATAGCGGCGGCGCGTCCCTGGGCGGAGGACACCAACACAGCCACGGCAGCGCGAGTGCTCGACCGACCGACCGTGCGGCACATCCGTACGCCGCACAATCCGACACCGGCAGTCCATCTGCTTTCGAACGGCAGCTATGCCGTGATGCTGACCGCGGCCGGCTCCGGCTATAGCAGATGGCACGACATCGGAATTACCCGCTGGCGGGAAGATCCAACTTGCGACGACTGGGGTTCGTTCATTTATCTGCGGGACGTCAGAAGCGGCAGTGTCTGGTCCGCAGGTTACCAGCCAGCCGGCACCGAACCGGACAGCTATGACGTCGAATTCAGCGAAGACAAGGCCGAATTTACACGCCGTGACGGCACAATAGCGACCATTCAGGAAGTGGTCGTGTCGTCGGAGAGCAGTGCCGAAGCGCGCCGCATATCGGTGTCGAATTCCGGCCTGCGACCGCGCGAAATCGAGATCACCTCCTACGCCGAGCTTGTGCTGGCACCTCCCGCCCAAGATGGCGCTCACCCTGCGTTCTCCAAGATGTTTGTCCAAACCGAACACGATGCCAAGGCCGGGATCATTCTCGCGACGCGGCGGCGACGCGCACCAGCCGAACCGGAGATCTGGGCCGCCCATCTCTCGGTCGCCGAGGGCGAAACGGTCGGTGACATCGAAATTGAAACCGATCGTGCGAAATTTCTGGGCCGGGGACACAGCGCCACGTCGCCAGCATCCATCATGGGAGGGCGGCCGCTTTCCGGCAGTGTGGGAACCGTGCTCGATCCGGTATTTGCGATGCGCCGCCGCGTCCGCATCCAACCGGGCGAGACGGTGCGTGTCACATTCTGGACCGTAGCGGCATCATCGCGAACCGAGCTGCTCGATCTTGTCGACAAGCACCAAGACGCCAATGCCTTTGACCGCGCGGCGACACTCGCTTGGACCCAGGCGCAAGTGCAACTTCGCCATCTCGATATCGATACCGACGAAGCCAGACTATATCAGATCCTCGCCGGGCACATACTGTATGCCAACCCCGCCATGAGACCCATGGCCGACACCATCCGGCGCGGCGGCGGCGGTCCCGCCGCGTTATGGGCACAGAGCATTTCGGGCGATCTTCCGATCGTACTGGTGCGGATAGACGATGTGGAGGACATCGCGGTTGTTCGCCAGATGCTGCGAGCTCACGAATACTGGCGAATGAAAGGTCTCGCTGCCGACCTCGTGATTTTGAACGAGCGGTCCTCCTCCTATATCCAGGATCTTCATACCGCAATCGAAACGGAGATACGCAAAAGCCAGTCGCGCGCGCAGCCCGTAGCAGATGCCGCCCGCGGCAATGTTTTCCTGCTCCGTGCCGATTTGATCCCAGAGGAGACCCGCTCCCGCCTTTCGGCAGTGGCGAGAATCGTGTTGTCGGCACGTCGCGGCAGGCTCAAAGAGCAGCTCGAGCGGATGCGCAAGACGACTATGGCCGCGCCGCCATCCCCGCGGCGGTCCGTATCCTCTGACATGCGCACGACCAAGCCCGCGATATCCGATCTCGAATATTTCAACGGCCTTGGTGGATTTGCGGACGATGGACGGGAATATGTAACCATCTTGAACGCGGGCCAGATGACGCCGGCCCCATGGATCAACGTAATCGCCAACGAAAACTTCGGCTTTCAAGTTTCCTCCGAAGGTTCGGGATACACATGGTCGGTCAACAGCCGGGAGAACCAATTAACCCCTTGGTCGAATGACCCCATCACGGATCGCAGCGGTGAAGTCCTGTATGTCCGTGATGAAGAAAGCGGTTTGATATGGGGGCCGACGGCCCTGCCGGTCCGCGACGAGACAGCGTCCTATGTTGCTCGCCATGGGCAGGGCTACAGTCGCTTCGAGCTTCATGCCCATGGAATCGAACTCGACTTGCTGCAATACGTTCCGCTGCGAGACCCCATCAAGATATCGCGCCTGACCATCCGCAATACATCGACACGAACGAGGCGGCTATCGATCACGGCTTATGTCGAATGGGTATTGGGTCAGTCTCGCGCTGCCACCGCCCCCTTCATCACGACGGATATCGACTCCGCAACCGGCGCTCTCTTTGCACAGAATCCGTGGAGTACCGCTTTCGGGGGGCATATAGCATTCCTGGACATGGCGGGACGGCAGAAACGCTGGACAACAGACCGGCGTGAATTTCTCGGCCGCAACCGGTCCCTGGACAATCCCGCGGCACTCGCGGCGGAGGCCCCTTCACTTTCCGGCCGTGTCGGGCCAGGGCTCGACCCGTGCGGCGCAATCCAAACGAGCGTGTCTCTGGCACCCGGCGAGAGCACCGAAATTGCCGTCTTCCTCGGCCAGTCCACCAGCGCCGCCGACGCCCAGTTCCTTCTTGCCCATTACCGCGAAATCGATCTCGACAGCGTTCTGGATGAGGTTCGGAAGCATTGGGACGACTTGCTCACCACGGTGCAGGTGAAGACGCCGGATCGTGCGATGGATATCATGCTTAACCGCTGGCTCCTCTATCAGACGGTGGTCTGCCGTTTATGGGCCCGATCGGCGTTCTACCAGGCGAGCGGCGCTTATGGCTTCCGGGATCAAATCCAAGACTGCATGGCGCTGACGTTCGCGCGGCCGGCAATGACTCGCGAACACCTGTTGCGTGCGACGGCCCGCCAATTCGTCGAAGGCGATGTGCAGCACTGGTGGTTGCCGCCATCCGGTCAAGGTGTTCGCACGCGCATCTCTGACGATCGCATTTGGCTGGCCTATGCGGCGGCCCACTACATCGAGACCACAGGTGAGGTGGCGGTCCTGGACGAGGAAATTCCATTTCTCGACGGACAGCCGCTCCGCAGCGGCGATAGCGATGCCTATTTCCAGCCGACCGCGTCGGATCAAAGTGCGTCGCTGTTCGAACACTGCGCCCGTGGGCTCGACCTGAGCCTCGCTACCGGTATCCACGGCCTTCCGTTGATCGGAACCGGCGATTGGAATGACGGATTCACGCGCATAGGCGATAAGGGCCAAGGGGAAAGCATCTGGCTCGGTTGGTTTCTCCACGCGTCTCTCGCGGCGTTCGCACCGCACGCAGAAGCGCGTGGCGAGACCCTTCGCGCCACGACTTGGCGTGCCCATGGGGAAGAGTTGAAGGCGGCGCTAGAGCGCGCCGGCTGGGACGGCGGCTGGTACCGGCGGGCCTATTTCGATGACGGCACGCCGCTCGGTGCCTCCGAGAATACAGAGTGTCGGATCGACTCTATCGCGCAATCCTGGAGCGTGATCTCGAAGGCCGCCGATCCGGCTCGCGCTAAGCAGGCGATGGAAGCCGCCGATCAACACCTTGTCAGACCGGATGCGGGTCTTGCCCTGCTGTTTACGCCGCCGTTCGACCATCCGGCGCGCGATCCTGGGTATATCCAAGGCTATCCGCCCGGCCTGCGTGAAAACGGCGGCCAATACACCCACGCCGCCGCGTGGTCGGTGATTGCCCACGCCATGCTGGGCAATGGCGACAAGGCAACGGAGTTGTTCTCACTGCTCAACCCGATAAATCATGCCAGTTCGCGCGCCGGCGTGCGCCGTTACAAGGTCGAGCCCTATGTCATAGCGGCCGACATCTACTCCGAACCTCCTCATGTGGGGCGCGGCGGCTGGACATGGTACACAGGATCGGCGGGTTGGACATATCGTGCGGGGATCGAGTTCATTCTTGGTCTGCAGCGACATGGCGCATTCCTCACTCTGGATCCCTGCATTCCGACGTACTGGCCGCGGTTCGACGTTACCTATCGCAGCGGTGCGACATACTACGAAATCGCGGTCGAGAATCCGCGAGGGGTAAGTCGGGGCATCGCGTCCGTTGAATTTGACGGCGTCCGGCTAGGTGCAGAACATCCCCGGATAGAACTGACCGAAGATGGCCGGAACCACACCATCCGGATCGTCCTTGGATGATGACTGTTGTTGCCCCAACGCGTTGGAGAAACTCTCGCGATGTTCGTGCGCCCCGGTCTTCTCAGGAAGGCCGTTGCGTAAAGCACCGCCCCAGACCGACGTAAGGTCAGTCGCTGCTTGCGTATACTTTCGCTCCCTCCGTCGAGCGCGAAACTCCGCGATGATTTGCCTTCGCTACAGATTGTCAGTAGTGTCCAATGAAGGTGATGGGAACGCTCGCCATCGGCTGCGTCGTCGAGATCTGGTCCGCAAATTACGCCGTACCACCGTTCTCGACAGTCACCTCGCCCACGCTGAAGCTGCCTGCCTGTTCGTCATGTAGCGATTAGCCATTCCTCTTTTCCAAACTCACGCGAGCGTCCGACGTGAAGTTCCTGCTTCCACGTCGCCGCGAACAATAGGGAGTACCATGTCGGATAACGGCACCAACCCGCCTCACAAAAAGCGCGCAACCGCGCGGCTGAATGCCCAAGACAAGTTCGCGGCGTCGGAACGGCGCGATATGGAGGTTCGCAAAGAGATCCAACAGCAGCAGGCCGCCGCTGCCGCAAAGACCGTCAAATTGCGCGCCCTGCGGCTTGCCAAAGAGGAAGCCGACCGTCTTGCAGCGGCGAGCGCAACTCCGCTCAATCCCAAGAAGAAAAAAAGTAGCAGCCAAAACACCTAGCGTGACAATGGCGGTCGCGAGCGACCGCAACACTTGCCGTCGACCGAATTAGCACATCATTCGCTACGCGCTTGGCGTGGCTTGCATTGAACGCCTGCGCGCGTGAATCCACGGTCGCATTCCCATCCATCACCATTGAAGTCGACATGGGCGTTGGAAGGAATCGGAACCATTGCGCATTGCGGCCCTGTGCGGCGAAATCCCCGCTCGCAGGCCCAATCGGATCCCGTCGCATTCAGATATCCGTGTAGCGGTACCGAAACGGCCACGCATAGCGCACTTTGACGATAATAGCCGCGCTCGCAGGCCCAGCTTTCGCCGGTGTCCTCAAGATAGCCGTGCTCCGGTATGCTAACCAGCTTGCATTGCGCACCGGTCATGCGGAATCCGCGGTCACAGGCCCAACCGCGCCCATAGGTCGATTCCATCGCATGCGCGTTGGCCGGGATTTTGATGGCGACGCAATCTTCGCGGACGGCTCTGAAACCCCGTTTACACACCCAACCGGAGCCGTCATCGGAAATCGCAGACAGATAGCCGTTGGACGGCACCTTGATAATTGCGCAGGCGGCACGCACCTTCTTGTATCCGCGATCGCATTCCCACCCATCTTGGTAGATGTCACTGCCGTGCGCATTCGCGGGAAACGTGATCGCCGCACACACCGTTCCGACCTGGCGATAACCCTGATTGCATTCCCAACCGGCCCCGAATTGGAGCGGATGAGCGTTAAGCGGAGCGCCCGAGGCCGAGCCTGCGCAAATCATAATTGCCCAGCATTGGATCGCCAGACGGCACAAGCCTCTTCGCACAACGCTGCACTCCTGAGGGAATTCTCAATTCACCGTCGCAATTGGTACGAGGCGAACGATGGACATCCGTATCACGTGCGCTTGCTGCAATTATGGCGGTCTCGTTGTTTCGTCCGGCAAGACATAAATTGCTATTCTTGCATCCCCACTATATGATCCTCGTTTGTCGGCGTGCGCAGTCGATCGCGCAGTGTAAACGTCGATCCACATCAAACCTCATCTTCGCTCAAAGAGCCCTACCGCATGAACGCGAATGTCATGAACGGCTTTTCGCGGGAAGAGCAGATCAACTTGGTCAATCAGAGGATTTCTTTGACGATTACGGAACAGAGTGACGGATACGCTCCGCATGTCCGCGGTAATTGTGCCAGGGCATGGACCTGCAACACCTTGATGGTAACCGAACTGGCTCGGTTGCTTTTGGCCAATCCCGCCGGCCTTCGCCGGTGGTCGGTTATGCGTGCAATGCGCAAGGTTTGGGGGAAGAACGACCGGGAGATCGGCCAGAAATTCGAAGACGAAGTCGAACGCAGCTTTCGCCACTTCAGCGACGAAGCTGATCGCACCAAACTGCAGCAAGCGGTGTCCGAAGACGCACTGTTCTTTCGCCCCCGTGACAAGGCCGGCGAAGTGTGGGCGGCCCATCCCGATCGCGTTCAAAACTGGCTCGCGATCAACGCGCCCAAGACGGACTGAACGCGGGATGTCCTTCATAAGCGCTTACTTGCGGTGTGGTGCCGCGGCGTGAATAGGGTCGAAACGTTCGCCCCGTACCATTCGGAACTGCGGCCAGTCGCGCGACACGGCGCAATCGGCAGCGTGTTCCGTATCCTCTGGTGCCGCTCTCCTCATGAGTGTTTGCGCGGAAACGCGCATGGACGCTCGTGGTTTGAGAAGTCGTGCACCGGGGTGGAGGCGGCGGCGGTGCTCTGCGCAAACCGCAACACTGCCGCTGCCCGCCCACTTTCGTGCGTACAACCCCACGTGGGATCGCAGTTTTTCCAGTCAGCGAGCAGCGGCCGCAGGATCTTCCAGCGGTGAAACAGTCAAACTCGTGAGCGTTCGAATTTCGCCCGGACGACGGAAGCGGATGGCACGGCTACTCTATTGCCCCGCAGGACAACGAATTGTCCGTCACACCGGTGCCGTTCGGATGTCGCGGTGCGCGTAGATTTCATCCCACGTCGCGCCGGCAGACAGCCCCTCTTTCGCCGCACACTCCTCCCGCACATCCTCTTCGACGATGAAGGCTCTCAGCTCATGCCGGATCTGAACCGTTGACGGCAGGGAAAGGCGTCTACCGAAGCGAACAAAGGGTTTCATGGTGAAGAAGCCTTCGCAAAGCCCTCGTTCCAAACGGATCTTTCGGGCTCGGCTGAATAGGGATTGAAGACCTCCATGCCGCAGAGTTCGACATGGCTTCGATCCTGGCGGGAAAGTTCGTACGCCCGATCGCGGCCCTGGGCGTAGGCCCGGCGAAGGCGGTAGGCCAGGATATGCGTGACAGTCATATCGCCGCTCATCGCCATCGCACTCCTCTGGAGGTGTTGCGGCGAAGAACAATGCTCTCCGCCGCTCCCCAAACGTCAAGCCGCCTGTAAATTGACCGCCTTGGGTCCCTTCACATCCGCCTGGATCTCGAACGACACGCGCTGGCCTTCGGCCAATACGCGCATGCCCGACATTTCAACGGCAGTCGAATGGACGAAAACATCCTTGCCGCCGTCTTCGGGCGCGATGAAGCCAAAACCCTTAGCCGCGTTGAAGAACTTCACTGTTCCGATTGTCATGACTTTTCCTAATGCATCAGGTTGCGCTCAAGCAGTCGCCTGAGCGGCGGTAACGAAACAATCAGCGTGAATGATCTTCTGTCTCGACCGGATGCACACGAGGCGGATCGGGAGTACAACAGTGGTACTTCATCTGACGGAACGCCGTCGCGCACTTAATATAACTGCTGTATGCGCCTATTACAAGCCGCAGCGGACGAATACCCAAGCTATTGCGCACCGGGCCCCGTCACCTCCCCTGAATATGTCTCAAGGAACAAGACGGCACCACAGGCGAAGATCATGCCAGAGGCTTTGGAAGCCAAGCTTGCGGCCTGAACGATTGCACGAGTGTCGTTCCGCAACGCGGCCAGCCGTGCGCCGACATAGCCGGCATTGCGCACAGTCGATGTGATGGATTTGCCGGCGCCGGAAAACGCTCGCCATCCGCGCGGAATTTGAACGAACTCATCCGAGCGCTCATCGCTCGATGCACGGCCGCAAACCCAAAAGGCCGGGGATCGCCCGGCCCTTCGGCACTCAACGGTGAAGGTGTCAGAACTTCTGCATCTTGACGCGGACCACTTCCGGCTCCTGGTGGAAGCTGAGACCGCGATCGGTTTCGTCGCCATTCCACAGCCGCAACGGCTTCCAAACACCCTTCTCAAACGTGCCCTGCTCGACCGTCAAAAACTGGCTGCGCATCCAGGGCTTCTTGTCCTTCAGATGGAAGATCACACTGGCATCGAGACCGGTGACGAGGAATTCGTCCGGCCCGAGCTGCGCAACGAAGGCGGCACCGTGGGCGTCCTTGGTACCGGGCGGGGTCTCGCCGTCTCTTTGCGGGAAGCCATAGGCCACCGTCGCCTGCCATTCGCCGAAGTCGATTTCTTGCGACGGCTCGCCGACTTCTTCGACCGCGGTCTTCACCTTGCCGTCGAATTCAAGCTGCGCAATTTCACGGCTCATGGGCGCGAAAAGCTGGAAGTTGCGCGGATGCCCCGTCCATTTCTCGTCGCCCAGAATGTTCCAGCCGGTGCGATCGATGCCGAAGGGAGCAAAGCCGATCGCGCCGTGACCGAGCGCCTTGTAGAAAACCTTCGAGAAATTATCGCTGCGCCCGATCTCCGGGATCATCAACGCATTGTCGGCGCGCGCATAGGTCTGCAACAAGCTGTCAACGAAAGTGCGGCCGTCGCCGTAGATGTCCGGACCGATAACATCGATCGACGGGGCCAACGCTTTCCACAGCCCCAGCATTTTCTGCACCGCCCCGCCGCTGGGATAGCCGATGCCCGGCTGATCGAGCTGGCGTTGCGCCAGAGCCGCCGGCGGATAGGCCACCCAGACGTTGATCGAACAGGGAATACCGAAGACGGCTTTGCCCGCTGCGGCGATCTCGTTGATGTACTTGGCCTGATGATAGACCTGGAACGTTTCGTCGGCTGCGCCGCCGAACACCTCTTTCCAGGTTCCGGCGGACTTGTGCGAAGCCGCCAGCAGATCGGCGGGCACCGGCCCGGCGAACAGCGCGTCGGCTTCCGCCGAGTTGTCGCGGATGCTGCCGATGTTGCCGGCCTCGTTCTCGACCTGAACCATCAAAACCGTATGCTGATCGCCATCGATTTTCTTGAGGTGGCTCATGAGAGCGACGAACGCGGATTTATCCGCCGCCAGCGTGGCGCGCCCGATCGGCGACAAGACGTCAATCGGCTCGCCATCGGGTCGGACGGTACGCGGAAAACGTTTGGTATCGGTCTTCACCCACGACGGCACATAATGCATGTTGCCGTTCTTCCAGGTTCCGAACCAGAGCAGAACCAAGCGCAGATTGTGAGCCCGCGCGCCTTTGACCAGCGCATCGATGTTGGTCGTATCGAAGCGTCCGGGTTGCGGCTCGAACTGTTCCCAATAGATCGGCGCTTCGATGGTGTTGGCATGGAGCGCCGCCGCCGACTCCCACACCTGCGCCAGCTCGACGGGCCACGCGCTCGAATTGTGGATCTGACCGCCGAGCATCAGGAACGGCTTGCCATCGACGATCAGCGCGTGCCGGCCGTTTTTCTCGACGATTTTGGGCGCATCGGCCGCCTGGGCCCCAAGCGCCAGCGAAGCACTCACCAGTGCCGCCGCGATACAGCCCCAACGTTTCCTAGTCATCTCATTCATCCCCGTTCGTGCTTTTGCATAAATCAGAATTCGGCGGCGTGATCGCGCTCGAACACCTGGCCGCCGAAGGCGCGCTTGGCAGTCCAGTCCTCGGCGGGCGTCGTCCAGAAGCTGTCGCCGGCCGCGAGCGCGAGCGGCAACAGGCTTTCGGTGGTGATATACATGCTACCGGCGTTGCTGTAGATGTCGGCGATCTCCGGACGATGGCCGGCAAAGCCGATGGTGAGAAAGCCGTCGGGCGTGAAGTTCGAGGGATTGGCGAAAATCCTCTTGTGCACCGCCGTCAGTGCCGAACGCACCCGTCCCTTCGACAACACCGACGGCAGCGCATTGCGCCACGCGAGCAAAGCCAGCGGCTGGAACACCGCCGTGCGATAAGTGGCCGAGCGCCCGATCGGCGAGAACGCGCCATCGGGCGAAATCATCCGCTCCAGGCATTCGCCGTACCGCTGCATCCGCTTCATCGCAAGGTCCAGAGCGTCCTTGTTCGACGGCAGATTGACGAAGGTGTTGGTCTTCACCAGGACCTCGAGGATTTCCACCAGCATGGGATGGATGACATAGGAATTGTAGTAATCGAGGTGGAAGCGCGTGCCGTCGCCATACCAGCCGTCGCCGACATACCACTCGTTGATCTTGCGCACGGCCAGCGCGATGCGCATCGGATCGAACTCCTCGCCAATCGAGGCGAGAAACGCCTCGTTCATCGCCGCGAACAGGATCCAATTCTGGTACGGCGGCGCCACCCGGCGCAAGAGCTTCAATTCGGTGACGATGCGCGCCTTGGTCTTCTTGTCGAGCGGCTCCCATAGCTGTTTCGGCGCGCGAATGAGAGCGTTTGAGAAATAGGCGGAGTCGACCAGCGGCTGGCCTTCCTTGCGCCACAGCAGATAATCCGGGCTCTTGGGATCGACCGAATGGGCATAGCTCTGCAGCGCCCATTCGCGCAGGCGGCGGCGTTCGCGCCCTTCCCAGCTATCGTCCTCGGGCAGCGTCAGCCACGGCGACAACCCCGAAATCAGCCGGCCGAAGCACTCCAGATAGGCGACGTTCCTGTCGCGACCGTCCCAGATCGGGCTCAGCTCGACGGGCATGTTCTTCTTCAGTTCGCCCTTGGCCATGCTGGCGAGAACCGGCGTCGCGATCTTGAGCAAGAGGTCGAGCCAATAACGCCGCTCGTCCGCGGGCGAGGCGGCCGGACCCGTCTCAGCATCGCTTCGCGCCGCCATGGCCGGCACTGCCGCGGCCGCGGCCGTCATCGCTTTCAAAAATGCACGTCGTTCCATAGGCTCCTCCTGCCGGATCGGTTCCCGATCTTCGTTGAATTTGACAGCGGCTAAGCACCGTTTGCTGTGATGAGCTGCACCATGCCGGACTCAGCCAGTTCTTGATCGCCGCCGAGGATCGCATCGAGCACTTTCCTGTATCCGGCGATCGCAATGCACGGCGGCAAGGCGCACCCCGAGACGTCGCTCAGCAGTGCCGTCTCGATCACGCCTCCCAACAAGTTGAAAAATCGATTGCCGCTCGCCCGCATCACGGCACGATGAAATCCGAGACTGGTCCTGGTCGGATCGCCGTCGCCGGACATCGCAGCCTCCAGCCGGGCATAAGCATCGTTGAGCGCGGCTTCGCGGTCGACGATCTCGCCCCAATCGGCCAGCGCGCGGTCGTCCTGCCGGCAAATGGCCGAGCGCAGCTCCCGCTCGCGCGCGCCCGACAGGGCCCGCGCCGCCAGAGCGGCCGCATGGGGTTCGATTGCCAAGCGCACCTGTTTGAGATCGCCCAACACCCACGAACACCCACCACCTCGTATCAACCAACGCAAGACATCCGGATCGATGACATTCCATTCGTCCTCCGGCTGCACCCAGGTACCACACCCCGGCCGCGATGCGATCAACCCTTTGGCCGCGAGCATCTTGATCGCCTCCCGCAAAATCGTCCGGGAAACTCTGTACTGCTCGCACAATTCGCTTTCGGTGGAGAGTTGACAGTCGCGTACGAATTTTCGCGCGATGATGGACATGCCGACATCGTCAAAAATCCGGAACGTTAGGTTCACCTGCGATGGTAGCGACATTGGAACCGAGACATGAAACAGCGAAGGGATACGCCGCGCGCCGGATACAAGAGGAACAAGGGGCGACTTGCGCCGCCCCTTGCCGCAGACATCAGAGGTGACCGCGCAGGGACAGAGTGAAGTTCCTGCCGTGATACATGCTGTAGAAGACGTGGCTGCTGTTATCGCCCCATTGCGCGTAACGGCCGGGATAATTGATGCCGTTCACGCCCGGTGCGAGGTACTGATACTCGACCGCATCCAGCAGGTTGGTCACGTCCAAGCGGACCTCGAGCTTGTCGAAGAAGCTATAGCCGACCGTGCCGTCGAGCGTACCGCGCGCCTGTCCGATCATATGACCGTTGGTCTCGTAGTAGTTGTTGCTGATTGACACGAACTTGGACCGCCAGTTGTACGACGCGCGGACGCTGAGACCGCCCTTTTCGTAGTACAGCGTGGCGCTATAGGTATACGGCGACAGGCCGTTGATCTGCTCCGGCACCGATACCACGAAGCCCGCCGGCGCCGTCCAGTTGGCGCAAGAGGTTGCACCGGGCCCGCACGGCGTATTCACGTTGAAGCCGGTGTTCGGCCCGCTCTGCTTGCCGGCGGTATAGGTGAAGTTTGCCAACGCACCCAAGCCGTCGAACGGCTCCGGCAGGAACGAGAAGGGCTGCTGGTAGAAGATTTCGAAGCCCTTCACCATCACCGGGTTCAAGTTCACCGGATGCGACAGCGTCATCGACAAATCCGCCGGAATATGACCGGTTCCGTCGCAGAAGACCGAGCAGTTCAAGAGGTTTTCCGGCAGTCCCAACGCCCCGAACGTCGTCGTGGTCGTCTGGTTCGCGATCAGGCCCTTAACGCCCTTGTAGTAGACGCCGACCGACAGAACGGACTCGGGCATGAAGTACCACTCCAAACCCACGTCGACATTGTTGGCGATCATCGGCTTCAGCTGATCGTTGCCGTTCGTCGCCGAAGCGTTGAACACGCCCGGAATCGTCTTGCCGCCGGCGATGTTGCCGAGGCCGGGACGGCTGACGGTCTTGCCATAGGCCGCACGGGCCACGAGATCGTCCATCACGTCATAGGCGATGCTGATCGTCGGCAACACGTTGTCGTACTTGTTCTGCAAGGCGTTGTGGCACCAGTAGCCCGAACCGTCGGGACACTTCTTCCAGTTATAGCCCCACAGCCGCGTCTGGGCGTAACGCAGACCGCCGTTGATCTTCAGCGAATGTCCGAACAATTCACCGTCCGTATTGAGCATGAAATATGCGCTCTGCACGGCTTCCGTGACGTTGAACATGTTCGCGTATTGGGTGGTCCCGTAAGCCTGCAACTGCTCGGCGGTCGCATTCTTCACGAGACTGTTGAACCCGATGGCTTCGTAGACGGACCGCGAAACGCCCGCCCAGTTCATGATCCGCCCCTCAGGAACGTCCTGACCGTCGAACAAATTGTCGAGCGGGATGTGATTGGTTGCGAACTGGGAATAGGTGCGCGAGCCGACCGTGCCGCCAGCGTACATGCCACGCGCCTTGACCAGGCTGGCGCCGTTGCCGCGCCAGTTTGTCTTCTGACTGGAGACATAACTAAGGCCGACATCGGCCTTCAGTTTGCCGAACACGGAAACGCCGGTATTGACGTCGTAAACGGCATTGATCTTGCCGATGAGGACCTTGTCACCTTCCTTGTTGATCGCGGCATCGACGCCGCCAAGGCTCATGTTGAACAAGGCCGGGTTTGTCAGGTCGGCCGTCGTCGACAACAGCGGGATCTTGTAGTTCACGGTCGGATCGAAGGTCGACGTCGTATTGACGGCAACCGCATAGATGCGATCGTCCGAGAACTGGCCGTTGCTCGCGTTCTCCGAAGCCTCGAAATTGACGACGAGATTGTCGGTAGCCTGATACTTGGCCTTCAGATCAACGCTGGCGAAGTGGGTATAACCTTCGTACCAACGGTTTTCCGCCAGCCACTGCGTATTGCCAAACGTGCCGTAGATGTTGTTGTTCTGGTCGATCTTGATGTTGATCGGAACATTGCCGCGGCAGTTCGTTTGGCCGATCAGCGCCGAATTTGCCTGACACGCCGTCCAGCCGGCCGCGGTCGTCGACATCGAACGGAGCGTCAGACCGAGCGTGTATTCGTTGTGATCCTGATTGTACAACGCGCCCATCATGTCGAGCGTGACGTCCCACTTTTCGTTGGGCCTGAACTGGAGCGACAGCAGGCCCGCCATACGGGAGGTCTTGTTCTGTTCGATATGGTTGCGCTCGAAACGCCCGATAAAGGCCTGATCCACCTGCTGCCAGGTGTAGGTGCCGATATTGGAACGCGGATCGAACGAGCTTCGGACAAACGGGAGACTGCCGGCCGTCGGCGTGCCGTAGTCGTCGAACGTCATGCCGTTCGGGTTGCGGTAATAGTTGCCGTCCGGGCTTTTGATGGCGCTGCCCGGACTGGCGGGATTGACCGTTCCGTCGATCTGCTCGTTGCGGGTCTGCGTGACGCCCGTGGTTTCATGGCTGAAGAGTTCGTAGTCGCTCTCGCGGAACGTGGCCGCGAACAACAGACCGAACGGACCCCACGTGTTGCTGGCCTGGAACGTCGCGCCCGGCAACGGTGTCATGCGGTTGCTGTTCATATTGTAGGAGGCGCTGTAGTTCACCTTCATGCCGTTGTAGTCGAACGGATGAGGGGTGCGCAGATCGATCACGCCGCCGATGCCGCCTTCGTCGAGGTTCGCCTGCGGCGACTTGTAGAAATCGACACGGCCGAACAGATCGGCGCTGAAAAGGTCGAGGTCGACCGAACGCTGATTGCTGCCGATGCTGTTGTTGGTCGATGCATGGACCGGGTTGCCGTTGATCGTGACGACCGTGTAGCCCGGATTCAGGCCGCGGACGGCAACGCTCTTACCTTCGTCGCTGCGCGAGTCGCGGTTCAGGGCGACGCCGGGAACACGCTGCAAGGAGTCGGCGATATTGGTGGCCGGGAATTTGCCGATGTCTTCGGCAACGATGGAATCGCGCACGCCGACGGAATCGCGCTTCACGTCGAGAGCTTTCTCGAGGCTGGCGCGGTAGCCGGTGATGACGACCGTTTCCATTTCCGCACTTTGCGCCAAGGCTTGCGGCGTCAGGAACAACACCGATGCGATGCCTGTCAGAACCGAGGTACGCAGCAATGTCGAACGGTAGGTATTTCTGCTTTGCATGTGGGTTTCCTCTCCCGTTTTTTCGGCTGGCCGTGCAGCGTTACTTCACCGACACCGCATCAACCGCCCCCTTTACCTCCAGAGTGCGTTTACTTCGTCTTGGAGGTAACTCTTCGAATGGGTCGCTCCGACGCGGCGCGGCCAAGCTCGGCGACCGTATGGTCGAGATATGCGCGGAACGCCGCTTCGTCCTTGATGCCATCGCCTTCCTTCTCCCAGGCGGCGGCGACCGCATAGCGGGCGCGGCGGGCATCGTTGAACTGCACATACAGGCCGCGGCCATCGTCGCCGGTGCGGGACACCGCGCTTACCGGATAGAACAGCGCCATACCGACATTGTCCTTTCCGTTTTCGCTTTGACGGCCCCAGGTCGCGAAATAGGCCCAGCCTTTGTCGCGCCGCACGCTGATGATCGTCGTGTTGGGATATTTGGCGAAGCCCGCGACCAGCGGAATGCCCTTGCTTGCGCTCGCTTCGACGCTCATCAGCCGCGAGCCCGGCACCATGGCGTAGTGCGCCGTCAGCGTCGCTTTGCGCCCGTCAACGGTGAAGCCGCGGCTTTCGATACGCAGGCGCGCGGCGTTCGGTCCGGCCTTCTCCACCCGCGCCGAGATCTGCGCCGGATCGCCGATCTGGCGGGCCATGCCGTTGTCGAGAACGCCAAGGCTGCCGGCGCCAAGGCTGTCGCCGACGTGCCAGAAATCCATGCCCCAGGCGGTTTCCTCGTGATACGAGGTTCCGCCCTGCCCGATCTTGTCGAGAATGATGCCGGGCTGCTTCTTTCCGAACACGTCGACCGCATTGCGCCCATCGAGATAGACGCGATACGCGATCCGGTCGGATTCGACACCGGCACCCTCAATCGGAAACAGCGGATCGTGGATCACGTGCGTTTTCGGCACAACCACCGAAGACACTTCGCGCACGGTCCCGCCGACCAGCATCGGAATGGAAGCATGGGCAAGGCGCACGGCTTTCGCAGGCGTCGCTGCAGCGCTCCGATCGTCCAGCGCGAGCTGATACATCGCGGTTCCGGCAAGAAGGTAGGCGCCCACACCGTAAAGCTGCGTGTCGTCCGCTTTGACCTGATCCGGACCGACGCCGATGCGCTGCACCCAGCCCAGACGGCCGTCGGCCGATACCGCACTCGTCAACGCCTGCCAGCCGCGGTCCGCACTCGCGCGATAGATCGGCTCTTTGAGAAGACCGGTGCGCACGCCATACGCCAGACCGAAAGTGTAGAAGCCCGTACCGCTGGTTTCAGGCGGCGTTCCTTCGGGCGGCGACAGGAGCGACACCGGCCAGGTCCCGTCCGGCTTCTGAAGCTGAACCAGGCGCGCCGACATTGCCCGGAACAGGTCCTCATAACGCGAGCGCGAGGGATAATCGCCGGGCATCAGTTGGAGCATGCGGACCAAGCTCGCATAGACCCAGCCATTGCCGCGGCTCCAGAAGATCTTCTCGCCGTGATCGCCAACCCGCGTAAAAAACCGGCTGTCGCGCGCGAACAGGTGCTCTTTCTTGTCGAAAAGAAAGTCCGCCGTGGCCCAATATTCGCTGTCGGCGTAGCGAAGGTATTTGGGATCGCCGGTGACCTTGGTCATGGCCGCAAAGGCCGGCGGGCCCATGAACAGCGCATCGGCCCAGCACCAGCGTTCTTGGCAGGCGCTCTCGACATTCGGCGGCGGATTGCTGCCGTATTCCAGCGACACCTTCGGCGATGCCGCAATGATCGCATCAAGCCGCGCCTTGATGGGCGCCAGCGCCTCGGCATCATGGGTGCGGTTGTAGGCCCAAATCCAGCTCTGCCCGATGATGTAGTCGTCGGCATGGAATGGCCGGCTTTCGAGCTGCCATCGTTCGCGCTTGCCATGGGCGATGATCGCCTCGTCATAGCGCGGATTGGCCGACACGTCCGCGAGGGCACTCAGGCCGACATAAAAGGCGCCGAACACCCAGCCGCGCGGCGACATCTGCTCGTTGGGCCCGGCCTTGGCTTCGACGCTTGCAATGGCCGACAACTGCCAATCGGCAACGCGCTCGGTCTGGCGCAGGACATCCTGAGGATTTGGCGGCGACGCCGCTTGGGCCGAAGCCGGCAGAGCCGAGAGCATCAAAAAGAGAGCAAGACCAAAACGCTTCATAGAACAACTCCCCGACTGCCACCCGGACGGCCCACTGCTGAAGACGTGCATCCGTAGCGGGGCGACGCGAATGACCGCGCCGCCCAGTACGCCATTCGAGGGGAGTGCCCGAATGAACGACCAACTCGTGATTACTTCCGGCAAAAGCCGGTTATTCCGCCGCCTGCAAGTCCTTCCGTTCGAACCGTACCCGATCGAGTCCGCCAATCGATCATTGGCGGCCCCAACAAAGACCCGGATGTCGAACGCACACCTCCCGTACCGTCTTTTGCTTAGGGTCCGCCGGCACCCACCGGTGGCCCTTCACGTTTCAAGACGGACGGCGCGAGGACTTGCCTGAAAATATTTGTATGATTTTTTTGGTGAGGCTGTACGACAAACTCAAGGGAGCGTTACCACGGACAAAATTGCAACGCTTACAGCGTCCCGCGCACCGACAGCGTCAGCGTTGTGCCATGGTAATAGTCGAAGTTGACGCGCGAGGCACCCGCGCCCGCCGCGATCCCACCGCGCCCGCCGGTGCCATCGGCCAGGAAAGCGTATTCGTCGGCGTTGAGCAGATTGGTGGCGTCGAGGCGCACTTGCACCAGATCGGACAGGCGGTACCCCACCGTACAATCGAGGCTGCCGCGCGCTTGCGTCCACAATAGCAGATCCGAGTTATAGTAGTTCGCGCTCCCGGTCGCTTTGGAGTGCCAGCTATAAGTCAGGCGCAGACTATAGGGGGCTTTGTCGTAATAGCCGGTCGCACCATAGGTATAAGTGGACAGGCCATTGATCTGCATCTTGTAGACGGCGCCGCTGTTGGCGGTGAAGCCGGTGCCCTGCCCGCCGGTGGCGCCGGCCGTATAGGTGAAGTTGAGCATCGTGCCCAAGCCGTCATACGGCTCCGGCAGGAAACTGAAGGGGTGCTGGTAGTATAGTTCGATGCCCTGAACCGTCATCGGGTTCATGTTCACCGGCCGCGACAGCCGTATCGGCAGATTGGGGTTCTCAACCGTGCCGAACACTCCGGGATCGAGCGAGGACCACGGCAAATTGAGCGAGCCAAACGTCACCACTTCGGTGCCGCTCGACAAAAGGTTCTTCAGGTCCTTGTGAAATAGGCCAAGTGAGACCACCGCACCGGGCGAAAAATACCACTCAATTCCGAGATCGACGTTCTTGGATTTGAGCGGCCTCAGTTTGGAATTGCCCGACTGCGCATCCATGCCGAAGCGTGTCACGATCGTCGTGCCCTGGGCGATGGCACCGAGCGAAGGACGGGTGATCGCCTCGCCGAAAGAGGCTCGCGCCAGCACATCGTCTGCAAGTTCGTAGCTGAGGCCGACCGAAGGCAGAACGTCGTCGTAGACGTTCTCCACGCCCTTCGGCCCGTAGACGATCGCTCCCGCGGCGTCGCGGCTGGTGCTGTAGTTCGATCCCGTCAGCCGCGTATCGGCGTAACGCACGCCCGCCTCGATCCGCAGCCGGCGCCCCCATACCTCGCCGGCGGAATCGATGGAGAAAAAAGCGCTCAGCACCTGCTCGGACACATCGTAGAGCCCGCCGCGGGAACTTTCCTGCCGCTTCAGGATGTCGTTCATATGCAGCGTCTCGTAAAAGCTGCGCGGGACGGTCGCCCAATTCATAACGCGCTCGCCATGACGGATACCGCCGAGGAAATCGGTCACCGGCAGGCGGTCGATGGCGTATTCGCCGATCGCCATGGCCGCGATCGACCGGCCGTCGGCGCGCGGCTCGTTCATGACGGCGGCACCGTTCGATTTGGCGTCGTTGGTCTTCTGCGATGTCACCAAGCTGAGGCCCAGCTTGGCCGTGACATGATCAAAAATCGAAACGCCGGTGTCGAAACGGATATCGCCCGTCACCTTGGCGAAGCGGACACTGTCGTTTTCCTTGTAGAGATTGGCGTCGACGGCGGGACTAGAATAGCGGCGCGCATCGGTCATATCGGCTGCCGTCCACACCGTCGGGAATTTGTTGTTCACGCTCGGATCGTAATTGACCGTCGTGTCGTACATATAAAAATAGATGCGGTTGTCGGAATAGCTCGCCCGGTTACCGCTGAAGCCGCCGGCCGCCGTCACACCCATGCGATCGTTCGCCTGATACCGGGCGCTCGCGGTGGCGTTCAGATAATAATCGTCGCCATCATACCAACGGTTCTCGTTGACCCAACCGACGTCCGCGAACGTGCCATAGAGGTTGTTGTTCCGATCGATTTTCGGGGCAACGAGCACAACGCCATTGCAACCCCTCGTGCCGATTTTCTCCGGTGCCGCCTGGCATGCCGCCCACCCCGCGGCAGTGGTTTCGGTGCTGCGCAAAAATGCTCCGAGCGTATATTCGCTGCGCCGGTCGGACATATGCGAGGCAAGCACATCGAGGCTGACGTCCCAACGGTCGTCGACCTTGTATTGTAGCGACAGCAAGGCGCCGTAACGGGTACGGTCTTCCAGCTCGAGATGCTGGCGCGACAGGAAGCGCGGAATATACGCGTGCTCGATATCCGCGGGCGTATAGGTGCCGATGTCCGCGCGCGGATCGAACCCGCCATAGCGCGGGCCGAAATCGAACGTCGTGGCGATCATGCTGTCGCCGACGGCGTTGCGCGACTGGGCCCAGCCCGCAGTTTCGCTTCCCATCAACTGATAAGCGTTCTTCGACAGCGTGAGCGCCATCAGCATGCCCCAATGACCGCTGGTATGGCTGAACTGCAGGCTGCCGCGCGGCATCGCCCGGCTGCGATAGGTATTGAGCGAATATCCGACCGAAAAGACCGCCTTGGTACCGGGAGCGTCGAACGGATGGGGCGTGCGCATATCGATCACGCCGCCGATACCGCCCTCGTCCAGTTGAGGCCGCGGCGACTTGTAGAAATCCACCCGCGTGAACAGATCGGCATCCAGACCGTCGATGTCGACCGAGCGGTTGTTGAACCCCACGCTGGTGCCGGTGACGATGCGCACCGGATTGCCGTTGATCGTGACGATCGAATACTCCGCGCCGAGGCCGCGAATGGTGACCGATTTTCCTTCGTCGGTCCGCGTATCGCGCACGATGATGATGCCGGGAATGCGCACCAGAGATTCCGCGATATTCGAGGTCGGGTATTTGCCGATGTTCTCAGCCAGAATGGTATCGCGCACCCCGATAGCGGCGCGCTTCTCATCGAGCGACTTGTCCAGGCTGGCGCGAAAGCCGTTGACCACGATGGTTTCCGGCGGCTCCCATACAAAGTCCGGCGGCACCGCCAATAAGGGCGCTGCGCTCGCGGCCTGCTTCGGCAGATAAACGGCGACCGCGCCGGAACCGTCACGCTGGAGCAGCAAACCCGTCCCGGCCAGAAGCACATCCAAAGCCTGTTCGGTCGAGGCGGCATTGGCGACAGCATGACTGCGCCGGCCAGCCAAATCGCTGACCTGATAAACAAGTTGGATTTTGGTCAGGCGAATGTATTCGTCGAGCGCGGCGCGCAGATCCTGCTCGGGAATAGTGATCGGCTTGGAAGCCGCGGCGCCGCTGAGCGCAAGCACGCAGACAGCCAGCCTGAGGGCTGCCCCCTTCCTGCGCCTCCTCATCACGACCTCCCCCAAGGACTGTGCGATCCAGCCCGATTTAGGGACTCTTCAGCATCTCGGGTGCTGTTATCGCGCCGAGCAAATTATCATACTATTTAGAGATGACAAACGCCTGCTCAGTCTCCTGCACGCTCAAGCCGAAACTGTCGTGCAACAATGCAACGAAGCCCGTGAGATTGTCGGAGCGAAACCGACCGCCGATTTTCAAACCCCGAGCTTCCCCCATGACAACGATTTGTTTGGTGTTGTAGCGGTTGAACTCTGCGGCGACCGCCGCGAGGGAGGTTTGGTTGAACACCAGAAAGCCGTCGCGCCAACTCAACTTGTCGGCGATCTCCTGCGCCGAATTCTTGGACGCGACAACGGCATCACCATTAACATGGACATCGTCTTGCGCCTTGGCAAAACGCGGCTGAACACTGCGTTTGCTGTTTTCGATGCGCACCGCACCTTCGGTCACCAGGATTTCGGCCTGATCGCCATCCTGGCGGACGAGGAACTTGGTGCCAACATCGCTTACTTTCTGCGACCCGACGAAAACAACGAAAGGAACGGCCGCGTTGTGCGCGACATGGAAATAGGCTTCGCCGTGGTCGATCGTGATCGTACGCGAATGCCGCAAGATTTTCGCGCGCAACCGCGTGTTGGTGTTGAGTTCCACACGACTGCCGTCGGCAAGGCTTACCGTCATCTGCTGACCGATTTCGGTGGCATAGACGTCCGGGCGCGACAACAACACATAACCTCCGCCGATGATGAGGCACAACACGGTCGCGACCGCCGCAGCCCAGCTTGGCGCCAAGGCGAACCTCCAACGGCGCGGTGCGCTTTGACGGACCACGCTTTCAGCGGCGGCAGTGATGACGTCATCCTGCCATGCCGCTTTGATGCGCAGATAGGCGATACGGTGGTCCAGGTCCCCGCCCAACCAGGCATCAAGATCGGCGCGTTCGGCGGCACTGAGGCCCCGGTCTTCGCGCGCACACCATGACGCCGCCTGCGTCTCTATTTTCTTCACTGCCTTCATCTCAATTCCGTCCCCGGACAGCGATATAGCGCTTGGTTTGCGCAATAATCCCCTCCCGAGGTCCATATAGGGCCGATGTCAAAAGCCGCATCGCCTTGGCGAGTTGATACTCGACAATCTGTTCCGTTATGCCTAATCGGACGGCCACCTCACGTTGCGAGATGCGTTCGACGCGGCGCAGGATCAACACGTCGCGGCAGCGGGGCGGCAGATTGTTGATCGCGCACTGAACCCGTTCGAATTCCTCTTGGGCCAAGATTTTCTGCTCCGGTGAGGGCTCATCATCTATGACGTCCAAATCGGGCACTTCGGCCAAAGATTCTACGGGAACGCTACCAACATGCCGCACCTTGTCGATGATTAGGTTGCGGGCCACGGCGAACAGGAACGGTTTCACAGCTACCGGCCGTTCCCGCTGGGCCGACACATATACTCGCGTATAGATGTCCTGAAGCAGGTCTGACCGTTCACTAACCTCACGCCAGCTCCGCGCGATGTATCGCCTCAGCATCGCGTCGAGGGGCATGACTTCGCGAAGAAACCAGCCATCCAGATCTTCTTTGCTGCTAGACGAAATGGCGATGCTCCCCTGGTCGTCTCCGACCACCGGCTCCGATACAGCCAAAGCTCGAACGGCTTTTGTCGCGGTCATTATTGTAGTGACGTATGAGGGCAGAAAACCCCTAGAAAAATTTTGGGGCAATCTTGCGCGGCAAGATGACCAGCCTGTCTGCGTTTGGGAAACCACCTTCTCTGCCCGCATAAGTTTGGTGGCCACACCTACACGGCGGTGGCTACCACGCGACCCTCGTCGCAATCTGCACGATCAAGCACCTTGATAGGGGGTAGGTCGTGAGTTCGATTCACACCTCCGCACCATTAAAATCAAACAAAATCAACGTCTTAACTTGCGTTTCTCGCCAATGCGAACGGCTGCGAAAGGCGTTGAACGACCCGAACGGGGCCGTGCAGAATCCGTGTAGTTGGCACGCTGGGCACGGGCGCATGAACGGACGTTCTTCCCGCTCTGATTCTCGCCGGCAAATAGATCAGATGAGACGGAGGCAGCGATGGCCTACAAAGCCCAGATGATCGAGAACCTGCTCGGCATGAAACGGGCGCGGTTCGGCGAATCGATGTCGCCTTGGCGACCGGCCCCGGTGCCGATGTCGTGATGAACCTCCTCGGCCGCGCGGCGTACAGCGGCGGCGTTTGATGGCGCAGCGCACTGACCGGGTTCTGACCTGCTATCGCATCGGCGACCCGGCAGGCGCTCACCCGATCTACGACAGCGAGGGCGCCCGCCTTTATCCCGGCCGTTGGAACACACCGTCGAGCCCGATCATCTACACGTCTGAGCATTATTCGACGGCGGTGCTCGAAAAGCTGGTGCATAGCAACTTGGTGCTGCCGGCGAACCAGCATTTCGTCGCCATCACGATCCCGAACGGCATCAGCTACGAGGTCTTTCCGACTGCCGCTCACCCAGGGTGGGACTCACGCGACGAAACGATCTGCAAAACGTATAGCCAAGACTGGTTTGATGAGAAGCGTTCTGCCCTGCTGATCGTGCCATCATTGCCCGCGCGCATCGAACGGAACGTCCTGATCAACCCGCAGCACCCGGAAGCGAAGGCCATCTCGCATGCACTGGCAGAACCGGTGTGGTGGGACCAGCGCCTTTATGGCCTGACCTGAGGCATAGACAACGCTCGACGCCAAGACGAAGGCGACGGGTACCAGCTCTCGGCTACGATCCAGATGCCGCGCACAGCCCATCCACACCTCGCCCTGGCGCATACTGTGATGACACTCGGTTCCCATGCCATTGAGGCCGAAGCGATCAAACATGGATGATATTCAGAAGATCGTCGCACAGACACTGAACGACCTTCCTCGTTTGGCGCTGGAGAGACGTCGGCGGATAGGGCCGAGAAGGTTGGCATCTCCGTCGAGGCAGCCACTCTGAAGCGGGCCGCTGAACACATTTTGAGCGATAACAGAGGAATCTTCCGGATATGGCAATCACCACCGGATGAGGCGCACGAACAACATCCGGCTCGCCAGTGTCACCCAGGCGATAGGCAGGCCATACGCAACAACCACGAAGGTCGGGCTGTCGATCGGACAGTGGATGGAATAACCGACAGCCCCAGCCGCGGCGGCAGCAAATCCTATGGCGGCCGCGGCACGGCCCTCGTTTGCCGGGGCGTAGAACCGCATCAGTCCCGTCAAGGCGCCGGCGGCCAACGTGCCATAGATCGTCACCGCACCGAGGCAAAAGGGAAAATTCGGCAAGGCGAAGGAATGCAGGATCGCGGCCGGCGCTGCGTGGCTCCATTCCCAACCGAGTGAACCTGCCACCAGTAAGGCGAACAGAACCACTGCGATCACGCCCCGGTTTACAGTGGCGAGCGGCCGGGCAATGCGCGTCAGAATACCTCCAGCCAACGCAGCGAGCGCCAGCAGCACGGTACTCTTGTAGACCATAGACAGCGGCAGAACCGCGATATCGGGCCGCAAACCGAGCACCAAGGTATTGACGACCATTGTCACCGCGATCGCCGCGACGACAGCGAGCGACAATCGCAGCGGCGGGCGCCGCGGCGGTGTCTGGCTGAGAAGCGTGATCAAGTCATCCGTTCGCATGGTCAGGCGCGCTCCTTTGCCATCATCTCGGCGAGGCGGCGCAATCCGCGGTGGACAACGATCTTGATATTGCTTTCGCTCATACCGTATTGCGCGGCCAGGGCCTTGACCGAAGCTCCTTCCACTTTCAAAGCCTGAATGATCGCTCCCGCGGGCGGCTTCAATTGGGCAAGCAATTGCGTCAGATCGCGCTGCGCCAGCGGGGCCTCGCCACCGCCATCGACGACGTCCGCAGCTTCTTCAAGCGGCACGTGATGAATGCGCTCGCGGCGCAGCGCGTCAATCATCTTGTGCTTGGCAACGGCATAGAGCCAGGCGAGGAACGGCATGGCGTCGTCATAGGTATGCAGTTTCAGATGCACCGTCAGCATGATTTCCTGCACCATATCCTCGGCCCAATCGCCACGGCCGTACCGCGCCAACTGCGAAGCGCAATAACGGCGGAGGAGCGGCACCAGCTCGGCGAGGAGAAGGCCCATCGCTGTGCCGCCGCCTGCAGCCGCTATGGCCAGGGCGCGCCAGCGCTCGTTGCCTCTCTCGTCGGTGTCGCTGCCTGGCATGATGACGTCGCGTCGTCCGTAACGGTTACATCGCGGCCAAAAACAAGTTCCAGCCGTAACTTTGTAGCAGAGCCTTTCGTAATGCACAGCAGGAGATCACACGATCGTCCTCGGATATCATTCAAACTGGAGAATTGTCATGTTCACGCCCAAACTCTTTTCCCTGTTCGCCGCGGCGTTCCTGACCTGTGCGTATACCGTGCCGGCCAGCGCCAACGACAGCATGGCGACACCCGCAGCCCAATCATCGGCGATGACCGGCGGATCGGCACCGATGAAGGCTGTGGCGATGCCCCATAAAAAGAAGACCGCCAAACCAATGGCCAAGGCCGGCGCGATGTCGACCTCAGCCGGCATGTCAACGGGCGCGATGAGCAGCATATCGTCCGATCATATGGCGGCCAAGCCCACCGACGCCGCCATGAAAGACAACATGTCCTCGCATTGAGCGGCGATGCGGTCGTGGCGGCGGCGCTTGCCCGCAGCCCTACGAAATCGGCGCGACGCGGGTTACAGGCGCGGAAAAATAAATATTCCGCAAACCCGATGAAACGACACGAGGCGCCGGCCGTACCTGCGATGTACTTGGATTCAACAGGAGGTGAAAATAATGGCACGCACAAAGTGGTTGGCTGCGGCCGTCACGACGATCGCCTTTGCACTCGCACCGGCGGCACACGCCGGCCAGATCAAAATCACGATCCACAACAATTCGCCGGTTGGCGGACTGAACCTCTCGCCGCTGTGGGTGACGTTCGGAAACGGTTCCTTCGACGTCTTCAATGCGGGTTCTTTGGCGACGCCCGGTCTTGAGCCGTTAGCTGAGAGCGGCAACCCGAGCGGTCTAGCGTCACGCCTTGCCGCGACAGATCCGGGTGCGGTTACTGGTTTAATCCCGGTTCCCGGCGCGAGCGGCCTCGCCCAGATCGAGCCGGGCGAGTCCGGCTCTATCATTCTCGACATCAATCCCACCACCAATCGCTTCTTCAACTTTGCGGCCATGGTGGTGCCGTCCAATGACGCCTTCACGTCACTCGACAATGCCCTCGCCCTGTTCGACAGCGCCGGGCATTTCCTTGGCAACAAGACCCTGACGCTGACCGGCAACGATATCTGGGATGCCGGCACCGAGGTGGACCAGTTGTTCGGTTCCGCCTTCGTGGTCGGCCAGAACGCCGCTCTTGGCGACACCGAGAACCTGGCGGTGGGGTTACATCCCGGCTTTGGCACCTTTGACGGGCAGCTCGAACCCAATGGGCATACCTTCAATGCGGCCGACGCCGACGTCGCCAAGCGTGGCGGTTTTACCTTCGCCAGCATTACCATCAGCGAGGTGCCGGAGCCGGCGAGTTGGACTCTGATGCTGGCCGCTACCATGCTGAGCGGCTTTGCTGTCAGCCGTCGCCGCCGGCGAAACGGGAGCCAAGACGCTCAAGCGGCTTGACCAACACTTGCGCATGCGGCGTCTCCTGCCTCAGTCCCAAAATCCGCGCGCCTTCCCCGGAATGCGGGGGGGCGGCGGAATGCGAAGCGCATCCGTCAGCGCAGCAACAGAAGCCGACTGTGTCGGCTAAACCGCCATACGATGGTTTCCGGCGAAGCCGCGACAGTGGGATCGCGAAGAACGGTGAATCCCAAGCCGAATCCTCGCCCCGGCCAGAGCAAGAGATCGGTCCCTCTCGATGGTGACCTAACCCGACGTCAGTCCGTTGCTACCACTTCCAGAGCATTCGATTGCCTTTGGCCTCCATCAGACCGGTGAGATGTCCGATAGCGTCCGGGCGACAGGCCGTGATGTCGAAGGAACACCTTCGAAAATGCTGCCACGGTCTCGTAGCCGACGCTGCTCGCAATCTGTGCGATTCCCTCGTCGCTTGTCTCGAGTAGAAACGCGGCCTCCTCCATCCGCCGCACGATCAGATAGCGATACATGGACTGACCGACGAGCTTCGTGAAGCGGGCCGAAAAGGCCGAGCGACCCAGCCCAACGCGTTGCCCGAGGTCGTCGAGGGTCCAAGGCCGATCCGGCCGTTCATGGATCAACTTAAGCGCCGGTCCGATGTGCGGGTCCGCCATCGCCCCAAGCCACCCACCCTCTCCGGGACCGAGTGACTTGGTCCAGCTTCGCAACACCTCGACAAATAGCACTTCTGTTAGCCGCGAAAGCGCGATGCCTTGGCCGGGACGCTCACGCGCGGATTCGCTCACCATGCGTCGCAGAATCGCCTCGCGCCATTCGCCATCTTCCGCCGGCTTTAAGAGAAGCACGGGCGGAAGCAATTCCAAGACGCTGCAGCGCGAAGGCCGCGTCATGGTGAACTTACCGCAGATCATCGTCGCGTATGGCTCTACGTCCCCGCCGTGACGGACGACGCCAAGATGCGCGGGCGATCGAACGAGGTCCAGAACCGAGGATGGCCTCGTTCGACGATCCGAATAAACCTCATGTGGCTCCCCGCGCGAAATGACAACAAAGTCGCCCCCGGTCATGCGGAGTTCTCGTCCCTGTTCGAGCGCGAGGGTTGCTGAGCCACGACTGAGATAATGGAACAGGGCGTATGGACGTTGCGGCAACGCCAACCGCCAGGGATGGCCAAGCTCGAAATGAAAAAGCAAGGTCCCGCCCAGACGAACGCGATCAAGCACTTCGGCGAGCATGTCCATAACGCTGATGCTATTCCCGCGGACGATCGGACACAACCTTTGGACGATCGGGCTCTACCGTCCGAGAGGTCTTCATATTAGGTCCTGCTGAGCGCACGGACGCATCGTGCGGGTCATTTGTTTTCAAAACTGCAGATGGAAGAACCGCGACCCTGCGGAAACGTCATCCGTCGTGCCAACAGGAGCCTCTAATGCAGAATTTTCTCCTTTCAACTGCCGCCGTCCTCATGGCCGGAGCCGCATTTGCCGCCCCCGCCCAATCGACCGAACTGCCCAAGGGAGCGGCCCGCAACATTGTGCTGGTCCATGGCGCTTTTGTTGACCAGACAAGTTGGAAGCCCGTTGCCGACATCCTCACAAAGAAGGGCTACAACGTCACGCTTGTCGAAAATCCACTCACTTCCCTTGCCGCGGACGTCGATGCCACCAAACAAGCGCTGGCGAAGCAGAACGGCAAAACTGTTCTCGTTGGCCATTCCTGGGGTGGCATCGTCATCACGCAAGCCGGTAACGATCCCAAGGTCTCGGCACTCGTTTACGTCTCCGCATTTGCGCCCGACGTGGGACAATCTCTGGCGGCCCTCGCCAAGAGCGGCCCGGTAACCGAAGGCGCCGCGGCGATACACCCCGACGACAAGGGCAACCTCACTATCGATCCCAAGGTATTTCCTGATGCAGTCGCGGCTGACCTTCCCCCGCAGATCGCCGAATCCCTGGCAAATAATCAGCTCCCGTTGAACCACGTGGCGTTCGAGGCGCCGGTCGACACGGCCGCTTGGCAGGACAAGCCAAATTTCTATGTGATCAGCACCAAGGACAAGGTGATCGCGCCCGAAGTCCAGAAGTATTTCGCCGCCAAGATAAAGGCCGATACGACGGAAGTGGCCGGCAGCCATGCCGCGCTCGTCGTTCACGCCGACGAAGTCGCCGCGGTGATTGAAAAAGCTTCGCTCGCGAAGTGACGCTATGCTCCCGGTACTTTTGTTCCGGGAGCGTCCGCGCCAGCCCAAGGGAATACAGAACGCATCGACCGCGCCGAGGACAAAATGACGATAAATAAAATCGAGGTGGAACGTTTCAGCCTCACGAGTTCAAAGTCATTCGACGCTGTTGTGACCACGCTCAAATCGGCGGTCGGGCTGCCTGACATCGTCGAATTCTTCAATGCGGCGAGGGCGGCAATTTCCTTTCCAGATCTGGAGCAAGTTGTGCAACGTGCCCTTGGCCGCACGGGTCTTATGCTTTTCGCGGAATTCGACTTGGGCACCGTCCTGCGTCGCGAAACTGGTTCCAAGACGCCCAAGAGCATGCGGCTGATAGTGGGCAATCCCCTCATCATGAAGGAAATGGTCAAGCACGTACCCGATGCCGGATCCTACGCTCCCGTCACGATCCTTATTGATGAACGATCCGATGGCGTGCATGTCTCCTATGACACAATGGAGAGTTATCTGCTGCCGTATGGCAGTGCGGAAGCACTTGCTGTCGCCCGCAATCTCGATACGAAAATCACAACCTTGCTGCGCGAATGTGCAAGATAAAACGTCCTGATGACGCTTTCTCGCAGCCGACGGGCGAACCGCCGACCGTGCTTAAGCCTTATTCCTGGCGTGGCGGGGTCATCACGTGAGCCCCAAGGTCTCGACACTTGTCACGTCTCCACATTCGCGCCTGACATGGAAAAATCTTTGGCGGTGCTCGCCGCGAGCGGCCCAGCCACCCAGGTCTTGCGGCGATATACGCGCGGGACTCTGAAAGGAGCTTACATGCTGCGCACGGCGATCACCTTTGCCACCGCTCTCGTTCTAACAGGCGTAGTCGCCACCCCGGCCGCCATCGCCCTGGTGTCTCCGCACGACGCAGAATTCGCTCCTGAATTTCGGATGGGCTACGCGTTCCTCAAACAGTACAAGACTGTTTGGGACTATCCCAATGCTACGCTCTACCTGTTGAAGTCCTAGCGCGGGTCAGCCGAACGGATGGCGCGAGCCATGGCATGCACAAAATGAATACCATTGCGGCTAATCCCATCGAAAAAGCTGCAGCGGCGTCAACTTCAATGGCCATGAACTAAGGCATGGTGCCTAATCCGATGGCGAAGAGACCTGTCCGGATACAGCACCGTGTACCGACAGACATCTTCCCCTCTCACGACCAAAGGACGATGACGATGAACAGACGCACTTTCTCGACCACACTGATTGCCGCTGCCTCGTTGACTTCTATCGGCGGCATAGCCGCCGCTCCTGTGCCAGCCCGCAACATCGTTCTCGTGCACGGGCTGTTCGCCGACGGATCGTGCTGGTCCGAAGTGATCACGCGCCTGCAAGCGGCGGGGCTCAACGCCACCGCCGTGCAGAATCCTCTGACGACGCTGCCGGAGGCTGTCGCCTCCGCCCAGCGCGTGCTTGACCGGCAAGATGGGCCGACAGTCCTGGTCGGGCATTCCTTCTCCGGCATGATTGTCACCGAAGCAGGCGTGCACCCTAAAGTCTCGTCTCTAGTTTATGTGGCGGCGCGTGCGCCGGACGCGGGCGAGGACTATACCGCTCTGGCCAAGACCTATCCCCCGCCACCGGCATCGGCGGGGATTATCTTCGACGGCGATGAAGGGCGCCTCACCGAGGCGGCGTTTCTGCGCGATTTTGCCGGCGACTTACCGGAAGCAAAAGCGAAGGTGCTCTATGCCGTCCAGCAACCGTTCCACAAGGCGTTGTTGACGGGCAGAACCACGTATGCGGCATGGCGGTCGAAGCCGAGCTTCTATGCCGTTTCGACGGAAGACCGGACGATCAACCCGGACCTAGAGCGCTTCATGGCTAAGCGCATGGGTGCCAAGACCATTGAAGTGAAATCAAGCCATCTCTCGCTGATTTCCCATCCCGACGAGATCACCCGCCTCATCCTGGAAGCTGCCGGGCTACGCGCTTAACGTATAGCTACGTATGCGGCGGAGCGAAGTGGTGGAACCGCAGATCGCGGTCCGCGCCACAGTTGAGACGATGAGCAAAACCAGAAAAGCCAAGAGCGTGCGGGTCACGGCATTCCTCCTCCCGATACCATCACGAAGCTCTGAGCGAGGAATCGGCTTTTGAGCGATATCGAATGAGCGCCAAAATCCGATAGACCCCACTCTTGTTCCGCCGTCCCAGCGTTCTCGCTATCGAGGAGATACACTGGCCGCTCTTCCAGCGCTCCCAAAGCTCCGCCTTCTGCTGCGGTGCAAACCAAATCCGCGATACCCGTTCCATGAGCGCCTCCTGATCTTGCCAGATTAGAAGGTGTTGCGCTCACTCGTTGAACCCGCCATGGCCGGGGCATGCTTCTCGATACGTAGTAGCGCGGCAAGAGCACGAAGATTGGCCCCCAGATGGCACCGATCTTGCGCAAGCCGGGCTGCAAGATTCGCTTCTTCGTCTGCAGAGAGTTCGCCGTCTTAGGCCGCCCACACAGCGGCGGTCTTAAACCTCGCGTTTGCTCGCGCCCTCGTAGCGGCCCGATCGGCGCTTTGTTTACAGTTTGAGGCTAAAGGGCGCACTTCTCTCAAACGTCCGTCTTAAGAAAAGGGCGGCACCCATTTCGGGGTGCCGCCAGTTAATGCCATAGGGGAGGAATTTTCCCGCTGGCAAGTCAGAGAGACTAGAAGGTGCCGCGAATACCCAGCATGAAGTTCTGGCCCTTGAAGTAGTAGGAGTGGACCGTGTCGGGGAACTGCACGTAGGAACGCTGCTTCGCGGCAAACACGTTGGTGACATCGAAGGTGAGTTCCGGATCGCTCGGCAACTCGCCGAAGAAGCGGTCCAGTTTCACGCTCGAAGAGAAGTCCGCCTGACCATAGGCTTTGCTGAACAGGTAGGCTCCGGACGGACATCCGGCCGGCAGAACGCCGCTGGCAACAGCCGGCAAGCAGATGCCGCCGGACTGGCTCGTCGATGCGTAGGACGTATCGTTCCAGTTATACGACATGCGCAACATGACGCCGTCGGCTTCGTAGAAGCCCGTGACGTTGAACTGCCACGGGGCGACGCCGGTCGCATAGGTCGGCACCTGGCCGGTCGACTTCTGGTCGATGATGGTCAGATTGCCGGTGAAGCCGAAGCCCTTCAAGCCGAGATACGGATCCGTGAGGAAATCGAGCGGCTGGACGTAGTTGATTTCCAGGCCGTTGATGATTTCCAGACCCTTCAGGTTGACCTGCTGGTTGATGTAGACGGTCTGGTTGGCGCACGTCGCATCGGAATTACAGGAAACGCCCGTCGTGCCGCCGTTGGCATAGGTTTGCTTCTGCGTCGCGTTGAGCGAATTGTAGATGATGCCATAGTCCGCCAAGTCGGCGAAGATATGCTTGGTCGTCATCTGAGCGGTGAAGCCACTGATCGACTTACGGAACATCGTCAGGCTGACGTACCCTTCGCCACCGGTGTAGAGTTCTCCACCGATATCGAAGTTGGTCGCGTAGTAGGGCTTCAGTGCCGAATTGCCGAGCGTGGCCGTCGACACCGTGGGGTCGCCAAAGTCAACAGCTGCACTCATGTTGCCAGGATTGGGACGCGTCATCGTACGCGATGCCGAGAAACGAACCTGGAAATCGTCGGAGACTTCATAGACGAACGACGCCGACGGCAAGAATGCGTGGTACTTCACGGACTTTGCGACCAGCGGCGTGTAGTTCGGATATTTGCCGCCGTCCTGGATATCATCCGCATTGCCGGCAATGCCGTCGGGGCCGGCGTTGCGCGGATCGACAAGGCTGATGCCGGGTGTCTGAAGCCACTGACGGGTTTCAATCCAACGCAGACCGACATTGTACTTCAACTTGCGATCGCCGATATCGAACGAACCGAACGTCTCGCCATAAAGGCCGACCGTGCGTTCGTCGATGCGGCTTGTCAGGCTGGCGGGATGGTAATCGGTAACGTTGGTGCCGGGCTTGCCAAGCCAACTGCAATTCGGAATGCAGAGCATATCGTTATAGGCTTTTTGCTGAATCGCGTAGTAGTTCGAGTCGGCATACAGCCTGTCGTAGTTGACCGATATGAACCCGTTACCGCCTGTCGACAGATAGCTCGCGAGCTTCGTGGTCGGGATCAAGGAGCCCGAGAACGCGAGCGGTGCTGCACCGGCCGTGTAGCCGGTACCCCAGCCGGGATACTTGGTCGCGATGGTAGCGCCAGCACCGAGCCACGTCGGCGGAACCCAGCCGGCCGTGCCGTCGGACGCCTGACCGTTACAGCTCGGCATGCTCGAGTTCGGGCCGCCGATGAGGTAGTTGGGGTTGCCGCCGCAAATCGCGGCCTGCCAACGGGCGTCGTCGGCGTAGCTGCGGATCAGGCGATACGCCACGTCATAGGCCGCACCGACCTTCACCGCAAACTTGTCGCCGCCGTAGGTCGTGTCGAAATGAATGCCGTGGGTCGTCGTAAAGCGGTTTTCGCCGTTCAAGTTCACACGACCGGTCAACCACTGGAAGTTGTTCGGGTCGTTGAGATCGATGTTGATGTTCTCGGTGGGAAACGCGCCGGTGGCATCGAACGTCAGTTTCGTACCCGTCGCCGGGAACCCGGCATTACAATTCGGAACAGTCGACGCCGGCAGCGGACCGCCGGTGCAAGAGGCGACCATGACGGTCGGGTTGCGACGAAGGAAATGGCTGTTCGAATAGTAAGCCTGCGCTTCGATCTTGAGCAGATCCGTCACCTGCCAGGATGCACCTGGGTTCAGGTTCAGGAAGTCGCCGTTTTCGCGGTAATCGCGGGCTTCAATGCTGAACGTCGGGTTGTAGAAGGTGCCGGTCTGCACCGATCCGCCAAGGCCGCCAGTCAACGACGTGGCGCCCAACCACGCCGAAGAGAGAGTCAGCCCCTGAGGGATCATCTGGCTCGAACCGTTGCCGGTGCGCACGCCCCAGCCCATGTCGGAACGATCCATGTGATTGTCGATATGGCCGTAGGTCACATCCAGATAAGTATGAATGCTATCCGTCGGACGGAATTCGAGAGCCAGGGCTGCGTTGTAGCGATCCCTGGTGCCGCCTTCGCGCATCGGACGGCCCAGACGCGGCAACAGCGCATTCGAAAGGCGCGTCGACATCTGGTTCAAACAGGTCGTCGAAGGCGCCGTCTGCGAGCAAGACGCATCGGCCAAGCCCGGATTCAACGCGTAAAGCAGGCGCTGATCGACAGGATAACCTGTGGGCAGATAGCTCGTGCCATTAACGACCTGGGCCGCATAGCCGGTGTTGAGGGTGTAACCCGACGGAACAGGAACATAGACACCGGTTTGCACCGAGCTCGGGATCGTCCAGGCCTTGGAGCCGAACTGCGCGCAAGTATTGGTGGTACCCGATGCAGCGCAGGTGCCGGTCGGAAGATTCGGGCCGTACCAGGAGGCATTGCCGTCTTCGAAGCCGTAAACGTAGGTGTTCGCGTGCTGGCCCGAAAGACCGAGCAACACGCCGAACTTGTCCCAGCTGTCCGAAACGATAATCGATCCGCTCTCGCCGACCTGGAATTTGGTGGTCGACTGGTCGAGCAGCTTGAAGTTGTAGTTCAAATGGAAGCCGGGCTTGTCGAACGGACGTAACACGCGCATCGACACGGAGCCGGCGGCGCCACCTTCGATCTGGTCGGCCGTAGGAGACTTCGAGACAGACAACTGGGTGAACATTTCCGGAGGGAGCATGTTCAAGTCGACTTCACGGTTGGTGTTGGAACCGTCCGTCGCACCTGTGGTCGCCACGGAAATCGGATTGCCGTTGACCAGGATCTTGGTGAAGTTCGTACCGAGACCGCGAATTTGAACCTGCATGCCGTCGCCGTTGATTTCACGGACAATGGTCACGCCAGGAATGCGATTGAGCGATTCAGCGATGTTGCTATCGGGAAACTTGCCGATGTCTTCGGCGAAGACCGAGTCGCTGAACCCGATCGCTGCGCGCTTGGCATTGGTCGAGTCGGCCAAGCTGGCGCGGTAGCCGGTGACGGTCACCGTTTCGAGCGCCTCTTGCGCCATCGTCGGCACGGCCGAAAGCAAAAAGCTCACGCTCGCCAGCACTGTCGTGCCCAGCAAGCGGCCGCGAGTGTTCGTTGTCCTACTCATTTCAATCCTCCCATTTGTTTTCACTCTCCTCTGTCGCGTTTCGGCGCTCAGCTTCCGCATTGAAGTCAGTGCGACGCTCCCTCAGTGCGTTTGCATTCCTCATCGATTTGTTTGCCGGCACAGTCGGTTCGACCGAACCCAAACGACCACCACGCCGACCAGCGCCTAGCCGCATCGGATCTCGCGTGGATGGAATATTGGTACCGGTAACACCCCCTTTGTCAGTTCTCCGACGCAATGCCTCGGAGAGGCACGCATCACTGCGAAAATTCGTCAGCTTCTCTGGCAGCTATCCCCTTGCGCACGGCCCGCGCCGCCCCAACTCTCCGCCCTCAAAAAGAGGCGAAGCCCCTGGATTTCGGGCGTGCATCGGCATTCACGCAGAACGCGCGCCCACCCTCGCGCACCCGTTTGGGCGTGCGTTGAAAAATCCGCTCTGTATGGGGAGACGCGCGTCGTCTCAGAACCTCACCCATGCGTCGAACAACGCGAACAACGTGTTGCCACTCGGCAACAGGCATCGGCGTGACGATCAGACTCCCGTCAAGCAAAGCTCAAATGGAAGCGGCCGTCCGTGTGCGCCTTTGTCCTCGTCCGGGGTGCCGTCGCACACCGATAGCGCATTGCGAACAAATGGGCGCTCGGGCATCATTTCCCGTGCGAACTTCAGCCACACCAAATGACGGGCAGCAGACAAATTGTGCCAGCGCGTTTCCTGCGTACCGACGTTGAATTCCGCCGCCGTCCGCTGCGCGCCCGCGTCATATCCAGGGGAGCAGGCACTCTCCGATGATTGACAGATTTCGCGACCGGGCGATCTGGATAGAGCAAAACATAATGCCCCACGAACGGCAGATCCGCGCATGGATCCGCCGCCATCGCCTGCGGGACCTCGATGTGGACGACATTATTCAGGAAATGTACGCCCGCATCGCGTCTCAAGCCGATTTTAGCGAGATCAGGGTCCCCATTCGCTACGCCATGCAAACGGCCTATTCCATCATGGCCACGCATTTGCGGCGGTCGAAGATCGTGACAATCACGGCCACGGACGATCTCGACGATTTGGGCGTGGCATCTCCGGAGGCCTCACCTGAGGAAGAGATCGCCCAACGCGACGATTTGCGGGAAGTAACAGACGCACTGGCATCCCTACCCGATCGCACGCGGAAAATCCTGTTAATGCGTCGCGTGGAAGGTTTACCTTTGCGGGAAACCGCAGCGCGATTGGCGATTTCCGAAAAAACGATTGAAAAGCACATGGCCCGCGCAACCCTATTTTTGATGCATCGGTTCGGGAGGGGGGCAAAATCCGCGCGTCAAACGTCTTATATATTGAAAGAGCCGACTGGCGAGAACGATGACACCTCCAATTAACGAAATCGACAGGCTGGCCGCCGAATGGGCCGTCGAGACCGATAACGAGAACTTCTCGGTAGAGCGTCAAGCCACGCTTACGGCCTGGCTTGAATCCGACCCGCGCCATTTTGGTGCCTACATCAACGCGCGAGCGGCCCTCGCCCGCATCGAAAGACTGGGTGCAGCCGCACAAAGCAATGGAGATCGCGACAACGAATGCGCAGCGCCGATCGACATGTTCAGGTCATCGAGGCGGCGTTTCATCCTTGCAGGAAGTATTGCGGCCGGACTTGCTGTCACTGTCGTTGCGGGAACCGCTTGGTGGGCCAATTCTTATGCGGCAAGCTTTGAGACACCGGTTGGGCAAACGAGAATGGCTTCCCTGCCCGACAATTCCACCATCACGCTGAACACCGATACGCGAGCTGCCGTGCGCTACAGCGCAATGGAGCGCAACATTGTGCTCGAACGCGGCGAAGCACTGTTCGATGTCGCCAAGAACAAGTTGCGGCCATTCGTCGTCAGAATGAACACTATAAAAGTGCGCGCCGTTGGCACGAGTTTTTCGGTTGGTGCGGCAGGCAGCGGACCGGTTCGCGTCATGGTTCGCGAAGGTGTCGTCGAGATCGACACGCACAGTTCCGCTCCCCCTGTCCGCGTCTATGCCGGCTCACGCGCCACGGCTCTGCCGAGCGGCCAGCTGGCTATAGAAAGACTTGGTGCCAAGCAAATCTCGGAAGGGTTGGCCTGGCGCAGTGGCCATGTGTTTTTCCGGCATCAGACGCTTGGCGCGATTGCCACCGAGTTCAAGCGCTACAGCAATATCCAAATCGTGATCGACGATCCCGCGGTTGCCAGCAAAACCGTAACCGGAATGTTTGTAGCGACCGATCCGGTGGCTTTTTCCCATGCCGTCGCGGCTTCGCTCAATCTGAATGTGGAAGATAGAGGAAACGAGATTCACATTACGCGTAAATAGAACACGGGCCCAGTTAGGACGGGTCTCCCGAAGGCCCCTGATAAGGGCCTTGAAGGCTGGGGAGGATGAAGGTAGGCCTGACAAGAGCGGTACTGGGGCTGGCCTCTGTATGTGTCACGTTGCCTTGCAGTCTGGCGGCCGAATCCGATCTTCGAGTCTTCAACATCCCGGCGGGGGATGCGGAGGACGCCATTGCGGCGTTCTCACAGCAAGCGCAAAGAATGATCGCCGCACCGGGCGATGCCTTGTTGAATGCCAAGGCACCGTCGGTCTACGGTCGCTACTCGCCTGCTAACGCACTCGCGATCATCCTGAAGAACACGGATCTAGAGGTTGCCTCCGACGACGGCCACATCATCGTCCTGAGAAGACGTGTAGTTTTGCCGCCTCCGCCTCCGGCCGCCGGCTCGCCCGTGCAAAGCTGGAACGACGTAGAAACCGTCACGGTCACCGGGTATCGGGCCAGTTTGGAGTATTCAACGAACGCCAAGCGGGCGGCGATTACCTTTTCGGATTCGGTTTTCGCCGAGGATATCGGCAAGTTCCCGGACATCAATGTCGCCGAAGCCTTCAACCGCATTCCAGGCATCGCAATTACGCGCGAAGTGACCGGCGAAGGGCTCAACGTCTCGATACGGGGGCTCGGCACGAACTTCACAAAGGTTCTTCTGAACAACGCGCCGGTCGCAGTCGCCTCCACGGGACGCACCGACGCCCAGAACGCCAATCGCGAAGTCGATTTGAACATGTTTCCGGTCGAGTTGTTCTCGCAATTGTCGGTGTCGAAATCGCCGACTGCAGCTCTTATTGAAGGCGGCGCGGCCGGCACCGTGAACATGCGCAGCGCCCGGCCGTTCGACCGCGAGGGCTCCCGCATCCACTACTCCGTTCAGGGTCAGATCAACTCCGCATCCGGCAAGCTGGGCCAGAACGGGACCTTGATCCTGAGCAACACCTGGAATGGCCGGGTCGGTGTCCTGGTCGGGATATCGGCTCACCACAATCTGGTGCGGACCCAAGGCTTCGAAACGATCGGTTGGACCAATCCGAATCTCAGTGCAGCGCAATGCGGTGCAACAAGCGGCTGCAACGCGACCGGTGGTGGCAACTGGACTATCCCGGCCATCGCTCCAACCAACGCCTCGACGCTAGCTCTCGGTATTGCCGGAGACACAATCGACAGGCCATGGCTTCTTGCTCATAACCCGAAGCTCACCAGCATCAAGCAGCTCGACGACGCGCTCATTCCGCGCCTGGCCCGTCCGGCAAACCAGGCCGGCCATCGGGACCGCATCAACGCCGTTACCAGCATCGAGTTCTGGCCAAACGCGGGGCTGCACTTCTACGTTGACTCGGTGTTCGGGCGAACTGTGAACCAAGAACTGCGTACTGATATGGCGTTCCAGGTCCGCAACAGCGCCGTCATTCCGCTGAACGAGGAAGTCGACTCCAACGGCATTGTCACAAGAGGCACCTTCGCCAACACCAACTTGTTCCTGGAATTGCGGCCCTACACGGAAAAGGGCGATTTCATGAGCATCAGCCCTGGGCTGGAGTGGCAGGCGACGGAACTGCTGAGAGTTGACTTTCAGGCGAATGCCACGCGCAGTCATTTCTTCCGCGACTATCCCACAGTCGGCCTTTATACCTCGCCGGCAACGGTCACATACGAATTTGCCGGGGGCGAATTTCCGACATTCACAAGCAGTGTCGATGTCAACGACGCCCACAGCTGGAGGTGGCTGAACGAACGCGCCAGCATCGCTCAGGAAAAGCGCTACACCTATACCAACGGTGCGCACCTGGATGTCGCGTACGGTGCCGAGAAGACCAAGATCAAGGTCGGATTCAGCTATGACGACATCTATCGCACCATCCGAGCGGCGGATAACTCCCTAGCATGGCAAGCTGCAATTTGCGGCAACAACCCGAGCACCTGGCTACCATCCCCCAACACGCAGCCAACCTGCGATGGCGACGATAGCAACCCGAACCCGGCTTATCCCGGCTTCGGCACGGGCTATACCGCCGGAGCGGCACCTATCACCTGGACCGGCTCGCTCGTTCCGAACAGCGAAGTTTATAGATATCTGCATCCCAGCCCGACGGGCTACGCCACGATCAACTGGGATGCGTTCAAGCGAGCGTCCCACTACGACAGCTACGCCGCCAATGCGCCGTTCACAAACACGTCCATTACGGGCACCAAATCGGGGACCGTTTCCGAGAAGATTGTCGGATTCTACCTCCAGCTCGATGGAACGCTCGACCTCGCCGCAAGACCTCTCCGCTACGATATCGGTGTCCGCTGGGCTGAAACCCATCAGACCGTCGCAGGGCTGGCTTACAATCGCGTAGACCCGCGCAATTCCACATTGAACGACGGCGGGCTTTATCCAGTGACGCCCATCTTCGCCAGCATCAAAAACGCCTATCAGGCATTTCTGCCGTCCGCGAACTTTGTTTATCACCCAACGACGGATATCCAGATTCGGCTTTCGGCCTCCCGCACCATGACCCGTCCGGATCCGAGTGCGATGCTGCCGGGCGCCAACTTTTCATCGGCTTCGGCCGATGTCGCGACGGTCGGCAATTCCGCGCTCAATCCGTACTACTCGACCAACGTCGACCTCGGAGTGGAGTACTACACGGGCAAAGAGGGCTATATCGGCTTCGCCCTCTTCCGGAAGGCCGTCAGCGGCTTCACTGTGACGGGAACGACGACACATCCGTTCTCCGATCTGGCTGCTTACGGCATCAATTATACGACCTTGAACGATACGCAGCGGACGGCGATCGACACGCGTGGAGGTCCCGCACATGCAACCGTTCTGTTCAACCAGGAGATCAACGCCAGCGGCTTGCTGACCGTAAACGGTCTCGAGTTCAACTGGGTCCAGCCGCTCGATATTCTACTTGAGCCTTATGGTCTGAAGGGACTCGGCTTCACGGCCAACGTCACCATAATGGGGCAAAAGGGCCGCGGCGCAGCCCCGGCTGTAGCCATCGGCGTTCCCAACTACACCTACAATCTCGTCGGTTACTATGAGAATGACGGCGCAATGCTACGGTTGTCCTACGTATACTACGGCCAAACCGTCGCGTCTTCGGCAAACCAGAACAGCATTACCGACGCACGCCTTTACGGCGCCCCCTATAGGCAGCTCGATCTGTCGGCATCATATAGCTTGTCGGAATTCCTGGGACGATTGCCGAGCGATCCCAAACTGACGATCGATGTGCAGAACCTGACAGGGTCGGCCCAGCGCAGCTACTTCCAATTCAAACGCGCCACATACAGCTACTATGTGCCGGGCTGCTCCGTATTGTTTGGCGTACGCGGCACCTTCTGACTCCATCTCCATCAATTCTGGGCCGGGGGCCCAAGATAGGCTGCCGGTACCGGACCAGTCGCGATCACCAGCTTTTGCAACACGACGTTGTCGCCCAGCCGCCAGACCTTCACGGTGTGCTTCCCCGCAGAAATCCCTGGAAATTCGGCAACGATCATATGGGCGTTATCGGAGACAGCTTTGACCCAAGCCTTTTGTTCGGGCGATACGGCGGCGTTTGGGGCCGGCGTCAAGCGAGCGGTCAGGGTCTGCATCGGACCCTCGTCGATGGACACCCCGAAGTTCAGCCCCGCCGATCCGTTGGTGTCGAGCGTGGGAACAAGATAAAGCTGTGCCCTCAAATCGCCGGATCTGCTGAGCACCACATCATATTCAAGGCGTATGCCGTCACTCTGGACCGTCGGCGCAAGTCCCTGCGGTAAGGCAGTCACCGCGCCACGCGTACGCCCAAGATTCGGGATGACCTTCCATTCGAGCCCTTTGCCACCCACGGCACGCGAGAAGCGCGGCGCCTCCACGGCAATGACTCCGTTCGCAGCGACGATCGACGGCGTCGCGAAGATCGGTGCCACCGCGCCGCCAGACACCCGCTTTACCTCAGGCATGATCTGCGTTTTCGGCTCTTGCCATGTCGTATAGCCGATATGGGTCTGCAGCATCATGCCGTCCCATTTGCCGTTCGCGAGGCGATGGTATTGGTCGGTCAGCGCCTGATCGCGCCGGAAGGCGGACACGGCCAGGTCGGCAAAAGCGTTGGCGCGAGGATCATTGACCGCTGCCAGGCGATGGTTCCAGGCAACGGCGTAGTAGAGCTGATAAAGATTCGATAACGCCAGCACCGGATGCTCGACCAGTTCGAAATAGGCATCACGCTGCGCTTTCGGCAGCTTGGCCTTCACGAGCCGGACATCATTCTCAAGCGACTTCCACTCGCCGACCATGCTGCCGAACTCTCCGCCGTTCAGCATCGGGCCAGTACCCTCGCCCAACGCAAAGGTGTCTGCGTCGATAAGCTCCGGCTTCCGGCGCGCAGCGAACTGGCTGTATCGCGTCAAGATGGAAGCGATGGCCTTCGCCTGAGATGGCCCGAACGTGGCGGCGGCCCATTGCTGCGGATACGCGTTAAGGGCATCCAGTGTCATGGCCTCCGGATTCCAGGCCATCTGGAGGAAGAAACTGATCGGATACTCCAACGGCTTGATATCGCCGACATTGACAACCCAAAGCGTCTTGGCCCCCCGACTGTAGGCCAGGTCCATCTGCTGCCAAGTTTTCTCGATCTGGTTGGTATTGAGCCACTTATAGTTCCTCGGCGCACCGACATAGTCGAAGTGGTAGTACACGCCGTAGCCGCCTTTGCGGTCCCGGTCTTTTGTCGGAAGGCGACGGATCTGGCCCCAATTATCATCCGCAAACAAAAGGGTCACGTCGTCGGGCACCGTCATGCCGTGATCGTAATAGTCCTGCACCTCCTTATAGAGCGCCCAAACCTGAGGGACCTGCTCTGCTGGCTTACCCGTTATCTCGGCGATTATCTTGCGCTGGTCGGCGACAATGCTCTCCAGAAGCTGTGTGGCCGTGCCTTCCGACATCGGTTCATCGCCATCGCCGCGCATGCCGATCGTCACCACACTGTCGTAGCTCTGACCGCCCCCCGTGGACATCATGCGTTCAATGCCGCCGCGCCAGAACTTGCGCAGGTTCTCGGAATTGCTGGCGTAGTCCCATTTTCCGCTCGTCAACCCCTGATAGATTTGGCGATGCCACTCGTCGTAGGCCCGCATCATCGGCTCGTGATGGCTGGTCCCCATCACCACGCCCATGGCATCGGCCAGGATGTAGTTGTTCGGGTCGTCGGCATTGAAAGCCCGCGGCGGCCACATGGCCGGCCAGAGATAATTGCCCTTCATGCGCAGGATGAGCTCGAAAATGTGCTCATACGCCTTGGCATTAGCACCGCCGAATTTCCTGGTTGTCCAGGTTTCGAAGCCCGGAGCCTCATCGTTGATGAAAATACCGCGGTACTTCACCTTCGGCTGGTCGCTGCGCGATCCGGCTGTGAGGAACACGTTCTTCTGCCGCGTTACCGGCACATCGGCAAACCAGACGAGCGGTGAAACACCCATCTTTTCCGAGATATCGTAAATGCCGTAGACGGCGCCGCGGCGGTCTGCCCCCACGATTACCAGCGCCTGCTCTACATTTGGGAACGGCTTGGCCACAACGATCTGACGGAACGCTTCCCATTGGCCCGATATACTGCGAGCGTCGATTTTTCCGGTACGGACCAGAGTGTCGATCACCGGGCTTTGGCCTAACACACCGACGATGACCAGTGGTCCTTCGGCGCGGCCGATATTCTGCAGGCGGAGGGGCTTTTGCCCGCTGACTTGCGCGAGATCGGACACGAAGGCGTCCGCGGCACGCTTCACGGCTGAGTTGGCATTGTCGTCGACATAAACCGCGGCAGGGCGACCGGCCTGGATGAGCGCAAAGCGACCCGCTCCAGGATTGGGGCAGATGGAGACTGGCTGGTCACAGGCCGCCAGGGCCGCAGTCGTCAGCGACATGAACATACCGAGACCGATGATTGCGGCGGTCCACTTCGTTTTCATTACCTGTCCTTCGAATTTTCAAAGAGGTTCTTCGCGCTCTCCGCATGGGAGGCGCGGACGATCGGCAATTCCCCTGGCCATATGGATAAAATGCTCCACAGACGGAGACGCATGGGCCGGCGAAACTCCTACGATCATATTGTCTCACACGCTTTCGCAGAGCATTGACAGCGCCGACGCCAGCGCCAATGGTACCGATAACACACGGCAGACAAATAGACCACGCAGATCCGTCGCGCAGTACGGGAAAAGCAAAACTATGACAGCGGACGTCTCGCTCGCACCATCGTGGCTGCCTCCCAACGCCCGTCCGCGTAACCGCAATCTCATAAATACCATGGAGGGACCTCATGCCTAAAACTGCCTATTTCATTCTGGCGCTTGCCGCCGCCGCGCCCGCGATGGCGCAAGATGCACCCGCCGCCTGCAAAGGCGTCGTCGTCGATGCGAATGCCAACCAGCTTTCAGCAGCGGAAAAAGCGGAAGGCTGGACCCTGCTCTGGGACGGCAAAACTTCTGCCGGCTGGCGCAGCGCCCGCGGTGAAACTTTTCCGCAAGGCGGCTGGACCACTTGCGGCGGCACCCTGACTATTCATGCCAAGAGCGGTGAGGAATCACGCGGCCCCGGCGACATCATTACCAATGCACGCTATTCCGATTTCGAACTCAGCGCCGACTTCAAGATCACGCCGGGCGCCAATAGCGGCATCAAGATCTTCACCCAGACCGATCTTGCCCCCATCGACAAGGTCACCGGCAAGCCGGTGGCGATCGGCTCCGGCATTGGCATAGAATTCCAGGTACTGGACGATGAACGCCACCCCGATGCCAAGCTCGGCCGCGATGGCGACCGCACCATCGGTTCGTTTTATGATGTGATCCCGGCCGTGAAGGACAAAGAAGTCTTCCCCGTCGGACAGTGGAACAACGCGCGGATCATTTCCAAGAACAACCACGTCGCCTTCTTCCTCAACGGCTTCAAGACGGTGGAATTCACCCGTGGCTCGCCGGAATTCCGCGCCGCGGTTGCCCTTTCCAAGTTCAAGGACATCCCCGGCTTCGGCGAATGGGCAGACGGGCATATCCTGTTGCAGGACCACGGCAACACCGTCTCCTATCGCAATATCAAGATCCGTACCCTCGCCACCCACTAGGTGCCGCGTTGCGCGTCTTTCATCGAACCTTCCTGGCGATGAACACAAGGTTTTCGCTTGTGATCCCCGGCCTCGACGCGGATCACGGCGAAAGCCTGTTGGCGGAAACCGAGCGCTATGTGCGCGGACGCGAAGCCGTGATGAGCCGCTTCGGCGACGGCTTGGTGGCAAGCGTGAATAGCCGCGCCAGCGAAGATACGGTGGAAGTTTCCGAACCGTTATGGGCGATCCTGATGCTGTGTCGATACCATTGGAACAACACCAATGGCCTGTTCGACATCGCGCGCGGACGGATGGCGGCCGTTGCTTTCGACGACCGCCGGCAAACCGTCCGCTTCATGGCGCCCGATGTGTTTTTCGATCTCGGCGGCATCGGCAAAGGCATCGCCCTGAAAGGCGTCGAAATGCTCCTGCGCCAACATGAGATCGAAAACGCCTTCGTTAGTTTCGGCGAAAGCTCGATCTTGGCCCTGGGCGAACATCCCGAAGGCGGCCTTTGGCGCGTCGGCCTGGCGGCGGACGCCAAGATGGACTTCACCCTTTCCAACGAAGCGCTCTCCACCTCGGGACAAACGCCAGGAAGCGAACACATCATTGATCCGCAACATGGCGGCTGGGCATCGGGTCCGGAGCTTCTGGTCGTCGCAAGCGCCTGCCCCATCGAGGCCGAGGTGCTCTCGACGGCGCTCTACATCGCCGCACCTACAGCGCGCGCCGACATTCTTTCTCGCTATGACAAAGCCCGCTGGCGCGAACTGCCCGCGGGAGACGAACCTAATGGAATGGTCCCATGATGGACGGCATACCGGACATTGAACTGCCACCGCGCGACAACAATCGCCGCGAAACCTTGAAAACTATCGCCAGCGCCATCACAGGCTCGGCCTTGCTCAGCACCCTGCCCTGGTTGTCGCCACTCAAAGCAGCCCCCGCGGGCAAAAGCCCCTCCGACAAGGTGCGCCTCGGCCTGATCGGCACCGGCTCGCGCGGACAATATTTGGAAGAGCACCTCTTGAAGACGCCCGGCGCCGAGATCGCCGCACTTTGTGATGTCTATCCGCCGCATCTCCAAGCCGCTCAGCAAAAGATCGGCAAGCCGGTAACGCACTACAAGGACTACCGCCATTTGCTCGATGATAAGAGCGTCGATGCCGTGATCATTGCCACACCGCTCTATCTGCACGCCCCGATGTGCCTCGATGCTCTTGCTGCCGGAAAACATGTCTTCTGCGAGAAGAGTCTGGCGCTGACCATCCCCGAATGCAAAGCCGTGGCGCGCACAGCAAGCCAAAGCCCCAAAGTGTTCCAGATCGGTCATCAGCGGCTGTTTCATCGCGCCACGCTCTATGCGCTGCAACAGGTGAAAGCCGGCGATCTCGGCCCCATCACCCAAATCCGCGCCTATTGGCACCGCAACGTGAACTGGCGCCGCCCTGTGCCCTCGCCCGAATTGGAGATGCTGCTCAACTGGCGCGTCCACCGCAAATACTCGGCCGGACTGATGACGGAACTCGCCAGTCATCATCTGCAGGTCGCCAACTGGTTTCTGGATTCCCCGCCGCTGGCCTGTATCGGCTATGGCAGCATCAATTACTGGAAGGATGGACGCGACGTCTTCGACAACGTCAACGTCATCTACAAATACCCCAAAGGCGTTTCCTTCATCTACGATTCCCTTTCTTCCAACCGTTTCTACGGGCTGGAACTGCAGATCATGGGACCAAAGGGAACGCTGGAGTTGGAAACCGCGAAATTCTATGCGGAAAATCCACCGCCCGCGCCCGGCATCATTCAGCTCATCAACCAGATCGAAAGAGGCACATTGGAAAGCGTGGCGCTCGCCGATCGCAGCTGGGTGCCGGACCTCAAGAAGGACACCAAAGGCACGCCGCTGCCCGAAGACCCCGATCACGACGACGGCACCGGTCTTTCCATGGCCGCGTTCGTCAATGCCGTGCGGCTCGGCGAGAAATCGCCGGCCATGATCGAACACGCCTATCGCTCCGGCGTCGCAGCTTTGATGGGCGTCATAGCAATGGAAGAAGGCCGCGAAGTGGCTTGGCCGGGAGGATACGCATGAAAACCATCACGCTGCCGCTTCCGGATTGGCGAAAGGAAGCGATCCTCTTTGCCGCCTGCCTGGTCTTGGCCATAGGCCTGAACGTTTACGCCATCGCCACATTCCAAACGCCTTGGGCCGAACTGGTGACGGAAATGCCCGTCGTGCTCGCCCTCGCATTGCTTGTCTACACCCTCCTCGCCGCCGGCCGCATAGCCGGTTACGCCCTGAAACATCTCATCGCCAATTTCGAAAGAAAGAACACGGGAAGGAAATCATGATCAGTCATCCCCATCGCCGAACGGTTCTCACCGCTATGGCTGCCGGCGCCGTCTTCAGCCCATCGCTGCTGCGCGCCTCGACGCTCAACGACGCCAAGATCAACATCGCCTGCTGCGGCATCGGCGGACGCGGCGCCGATGTCATCAAAGGCCTCGCCGCTACCGGCCTCGTCAATGTGGTGGCGTTGTGCGACACCCATCTGGGCTCTGCGCCGACCACGGCAATCCTCAATATGTTCCCGGAGGCCAAACACTTTCAGGATTTCCGCAAGATGTTCGATGCCATGGGTGATAATTTCGTGGCCATGAGCATCGGCACGCCCGATCATTCGCACTTTCCCATCGCCATGCATGCCATGGCGCATGGCAAGCACATCTATTGCGAAAAGCCGATGGGCCATTCCTTCCACCAAATTCAACTTATGATGGATGCCGCCCGCAAATACAAAGTAGCCACCCAGATGGGCAACCAAGGCCATTCCGGCCAAGGGACTTTCCAGTTCGAAGCCTGGGTCAAGGCCGGCATCATCAAGAACGTAACCAAGATCACCGCCTTCATGAACAGCCCGCGGCGCTGGCATGGCAAGAGCTATACCGATTACCTGCCAGCCCAACCGGTGCCGACCGATATGGATTTCGATCCCTGGCTCGCCACTGCCACGCCGCATCCCTACAACTACGGCTACGAAGTGGGCGAGTGGCGCTCGTGGTACGATTTCGGCAATGGCGCGCTTGGCGATTGGGGCGCCCATATCTTCGACAACGCCCATCAGTTCCTCGAACTCGGCCTGCCGACCTCGGTCGATCCGGTCTATATGCAGGGCTATAGCCCGCTGATCTATCCGCAGAATTCGACGCTGAAATTCTCCTTCCCGGCACGCGGCAACCAGCCGCCGGTGGAACTGACCTGGTACGAAGGCCAGCAGAATCTGCCGCCGCTGCCGGAGAATTTCGGGGCCTCCGTGGTCGATCCCAACATTCCGCCGCCGACCTCCGGCAGCATCGAGACCAAGCGGCTGGCACCCGGCAAGGTCATCTATGGCGAAGGGCTTATCTTCAAGGGCGGCTCGCATGCCAGCGAAATGGAGATCATCGGCGGCCCGCGTGCCAAGGACATCAAGCTGCCGGAAGTACCCAAGAGCCCGTCGGATCACTTCCTCAATTTCGTCCGCGCGGTAAAAGGCGAAGAAGTCTGTCGCTCGCGTTTCGAGATCGCAGGTCCGCTCTGTCAAGCCATGGCCCTCGGCATCATCGCACAGCGCCTCAACGAAAAAGTCGTGTTCGATCCCGCGACCAAACAGGTTATCGGCAACGAGAAGGCTGCGGCCTTGCTCGCGGGCGCTACGCCACGACCGGAATGGGAAGCCTATTACAAGCTCTAGATTCCAATTTCCCCCATCTGTTGTCCGGCGGCGCGACACTCTGGGCCGATATCGTCGATGTCGATCACATGGTGTCGCTAGCCGGCGCGTACCGCATTGTCGTCGTGCTGGCTGGTAACTGGATTCTGTGAGTTGCATTAGCCGGCACCGATTTCGGCGGACTGACTAAAGATGCGGAAGTCGTGCTGTGTGTCGGCGTTCTTGGCGGTATTGGGAAGGATTTCGATGGGAGCGCGGACCGAAAGCGTTTTGATCTGGCCCTTGTACGACTTGCCGTCCTTGGATTTCGTGACGTATCCGATATCTAGCATTGCTGGCTCCATTGAGGCGCGGGAGACCATTCTCCCTTGCGACGGCAGACCGTTCATGGGCGGGCACCCGAACCCGAAGGGCCGCAGCATCGCGAAGGACTGGAGCGGCGGGAAATTTGCAAGCGAAGCGGCCCGCAAGGAGCGCGTGAAACGCGCAGGGAAATTTCTCGGCCGCGATGGTTTTGGAAGGACCGGACCTGCCCATAGTTCTTCGGCCACGAGCAAGGGGAATGGACCCGACACTCACTCAGGAGACGCCGAGAGCAAAGGGCGTTCGTGACAGACGGCGGAGTTGAAGCGGTACCAAAGCATCGCGATGCGTCGCGACCATTTTCCCACAGCCCGCTCGCCCCGCACTATTGCCTACACCAATTTCTGTGAGAAAGCGTCTGAGTTGGAAAATAAAGTGTCCCAATTATGGTACGGATGAGACCCATCGCACCTTTATGATGCGCTGGGCGATCAGCTGTCAATCGGGCGGATTCCAGATGACAGTGAAGACGCTTTCATCGCCCTGACCGGCGGCTTGGCCGAGATTGGCGAAGAGTTTGCGGCCACCGAAGGCAAGATCGGAAAGGCCCAGACTGACGTAATCCTTGCCGGAGCTTTCCACGGCATTGACCCAGCCGGCGTATTTCCAATACGCCGACGCCTATCACATGCAGTATATTCGGGGTGTCACATTCATCGTCGGAATTCAAGGGAGCTGCCGACTAAGGAAACACTATGCAGGAGCCTTGGCGGCAGATGCGCGCTCGACGAGCGTGAACTTCATCAGCTGATGCACGGCTTCCGGCCGCTCTCCCGTGCGCGCTTTTTTTATCTGCTCCGTCATGATGGCGACCGCCGTGCGCCCCAACGCCACGATGGGCTGATGGATAGTGGTCAACGGCGGCCAGATCGTAGAGGCCACGGGAGTATCATCGAAACCACAGACCGTCAGCTGCTCCGGCACCTTTATGCCAAGGCCATGAGCGATCGCCATGACCGCCGCGGCCATATCGTCGTTACTGGCAAAAATCGCGGTGGGCGGATCGGGCCGTTTCAGCAGCGCCTCGCCGGCAAGAAGGCCCGAGCGATACGTGAACATGCCCGGAACCACCTTAGAGTCATCGACCTTAAGGCCGGCCTCCTCCATGGCGGCGACAAAGCCGACATAGCGAAGATCCGCCGGCGTGTGGGCCGGATCGCCCTTGATGAAGCCAATATCCTTGTGCCCCAGCTTGATAATGTAGCGGGTCATCGCCAAGGCGCCCTGGTAGTCGTCAATGCGCACCGACGACACTTCCTCCATCGGACGCGCCGTCGCCAAGGCCAATGCCATGACGCCTCCAGCCTTCAACATATTCACGGTCTGGCGGGAGTCACACAGCGGTGGAGGCAGGATCACACCATCCACACCGGCTGCCAGAAGCTTCTTCAGCGCCGTCTTCTGGCTGGCCAACCCGCCGCATTCCTCCAGAAGCAACTGACAACCGGATCGACTGCTCTGCTGTAGCCCCCCCAGCATGATCTCGTTCAAATAGGACGGGCTCGGATTGGAATACAGGATGCCGATGCGAGGTCCGGTGGCCCCTACGCGAGTATTACGCGCCGACTGGTTCACGGTGTAGTTCAGCGCCTTGATGGTGGCTTGAACCTTCTCGCGCAAATCCGGGCGGACGTATTTCGTCCCGTTTATCGTGCGGGATACAGTCATCGACGACACACCCGCATAGCGGGCGACATCGTGAATGGTCACCACTTTCGGGGCATTTTTCTTGGATTTTGCCAACAACCCAGCTCCCGGCGACATCGTAAAATGCGCCTTTTCGCGAATCAAAGGCTATCATACCCTGCGCGGGGCTGCTGCGGGTTCCTTTACCGGGGTGCAGAGGAGCCGCGTTCCATCAGAGTGAATTTCATAACCTGATGTACGGGCTGCGGTATTTCGCCTTTTTGCTGCCGCTCGATTTGCTCGGAGAGAATGGCAACCGCGGCGCGCCCAATCTCCACAATCGGCTGATGAATGGTGGTCAACGAGGGCCAGATCGTCGTGGCGACGGGCGTATCGTCAAATCCGCAAATCGTCAGTTCTTCGGGAATCTTGATGCCCAGACCATGAGCCACGGCAATCACCGCCGCCGCCATGTCGTCATTGCTCGCAAAAACCGCCGTGGGGCGTTTCTTCTTTTTCAGGAGGGCTTCCCCTGCCGCCAATCCGGAGCGATACGTGAAAAGGCCATTCACGACGAAGGCCGGATCGATATCCAATCCGCATTCCCGCATCGCCGCCAGAAAGCCGACATAGCGCAAATCAGACGGCGTATGGGAGGGATCGCCCTTGACGAATCCGATCTCTCGATGACCGAGGCCAATCAGATAGCGCGTCATTGCGAGGGCACCTTGATAGTCGTCAATCCGCACGCTGGAGACATCTTCCAACGGGCGGGCAGTCGCCAACGCCAGCGTGGGAATGCCTTCTGCCTTCAAGGTCTCGATCGTGAGCCGGGAGTCGCAAAGTGGCGGCGGGAGAATGATGCCATCGACGCCGGCGGCAAGCAGCTTCTTGAGCGCCGCCTTCTGGCTCGCAAGGCCCGTGCAGGTCTCCAGCAGTAACTGGGCTCCGGTGCGGCTGCTTTCCTGCAGACCGCCCAGCATGATTTCGTTGAGATAGGCTGAACTCGGATTGGAATAGAGAACGCCGATGCAATAGGCGGATGAGCCGTTACGGGTATTGCGGGCCGATTTGTTGACCGTGTAGTTCAACGCCCGGATTGATGCCAACACCTGATCGCGCAACTCCGGACTGACATAGCGCTGGCCGTTGATCGTGCGCGACACGGTCATCGACGAAACACCGGCATGACGTGCCACGTCATGGATCGTGACGGCCTTCGGCGACCGCCTCACCTTGGTACCCAACGGTATGTCTCCTACGGGCTCACAAGCCGATGTCATGCCCCCTGTTCAGGTCGGCTCAATATGAAAGCTGGCGCCCCGCAAGGGGCGCCAGCCGAATACCAACTACAGTTCACGAAACTCATTCACCCGTCTTGAAGCGGATGCCAAGGCTGTAGACGCGACCGTTGTCGTAGCCCTGACGGAGGAACGGACTGAAATACTTACCCGGCTCACCGATATAACGGTTCGGTGCGGCGTTGGTGATATTCGAAACCGTGCCGGACAAAGTCACGCCCCAGCCGATGTCATAGTTGAGCGCCGCATCGAGCAGACCGTACCCCGCAACAACGCGTCCATCGGACGGGTTCGCGGCGGCACCGAACAGAATGAAGCTCGACCGGTAGGTATAGACCAGACGACCGGAGATCTTGTCGTCTTCATACAGAAGCGATGCGGCGGCAGCATTCTTGGATTGCAGCCCCATCGGGACATTGACGTAAGCCCCGCCGGTTTTGAACTGGGTCGGATTCTGGGTGTCGATGAACGCATACGACACCGACGTGCCGAAGTTCTTCCAGATTCCAGGCAGGAACGTGAAGAAGGTCTGTCCCGACAGTTCGATGCCGCGGGCATAACCGCTGCCGCCGTTCTGGGTTGTGCTGATCACGTACTGATCGCCGGTGCAGCCCTGCCCGTGATAGGTCGGAACGTGACCGGGGATGGAGGTACAGGGCGTCAGCACCGTGGTGATGAAGCCGTCGATCTCCTTGTCCCAGAAGTCGACCGACACATAGGCGCCGGTGTCGAAATAGTATTCGAACGCGAGATCGTAGGAATAGGCAGTCGTCGCCTTCAGGTTTGCATTGCCGGTGGAAACCGAGTCCTCACCCGTCGAGGCAAAAACCTGAGCCGGATTGAGCTGTCCGAACGTAGGACGGGTGACACCCTTCGACCAAGCCAAGCGAGTCACGAACTCGTCGGTCCAATGCAGGCTGGCATTGGCGGAAGGCATAACATCGACATACCAGGACTTGCCCGTCGTCCGCGAATAGCCTTGGCTCGCGTCCGTACCGGAATTCGCCGTCATGCCGACGACCCGGTCGGCCGTTCCGACGACGCGCACACCGACATTGCCGGTGATGAAATCGTCCCACGCGGAAAACTCGCCTTGGACATAGCCGCCGAAGGTGTTTTCGTAAGCGTCCCGGCGGTTGGCAATGACTTCCGGCTGGGCGTCGCGCAGCGCAATGCCCGAGTTGGGGAACGCGTACGCGAGTTGATTGGTAAGATTCACGGTGCTCGCGATGGTCGGGAATCCGCCTGCATAACCGATGTCTCCGCCGAAAATGTTCGTCGGCGCATACTCGATCAGCCCTTCAAAAGCGGAATTGGCCACGCTGACGGCATTCGAATAGTCGGCGGCAAGCGCCGCGCCATTCGTTGTCAGGTTTTTGCCGGAGAAGTTCCAATCCCGATAGGTCTCTTCGAGGTGATAATAGCGGAAGCCCGATTTGATCTGCGTCAGCAGCGGCAGGCCGTGAACCGTATACTTCGCGTCAAGCGAGATCGCATACGAGGTATCCTTGATCCCCGCGTAGCCGGCCGCCCAGTTCTTGAAAACCCAGGCGCGCGGATCGTTGAAATCGTACGACGACCCGGCTGCCGTAATCGTGTTGACGTGCGGAACGGTCGTGAGATCGCGATAGATGTTGTACGACTGGTTCAAGCCGGTCGTGGTGTTCGCTTGCCCGCCATAAGCACCGCGATTGTCCGACCGGACGAACGAAACGTCAGCCGACAGTTCGAAATCGTCGGTCGGCATCCATTTGGCGTTCTGCGAGATCGACAGCGCGCGCGCCGGCGCCTGGCTGATACCACCGGTGGCATTCGCCTTGCTGTTCATAAAGGTGGCCGAGGTCAGCCGCTGGGTCGCAACGACACTGTCCGTACCGCCGTTGGAGTTCCGGTTCCAAAGCCCCTCGGTGAAATTGTAGGGAGCCGTGGTCAGGTTCTGCACCGTCCCGGTATCGGCAAAGCTCAGAAAATGGAAGTGCTGGTCATAGAGATAGTAGTTGTAAATCACGTCAGTGACGAATTCGAGCTTGTTGCTCGGACGCCATTGAAACGACACCGCTGCGCCGAGGCGCGTACGCTCGATGTCTTCGTTGTTGATATTGGTGTTTGCCGCCGCGGCGCTGATCACGTTGGCCTGCTGCGCCGAGGTAAGCGCCGACCACGCAGCCTGGCTGCCGATGGACTTCAGATACCAGGTGTCGGTCCGGCCGGTGTAGGCCGCCAAGCCGCCGCTGCTGGCATAGGCCGGATCATCCGCGCGGATCGGCAGCACCAGATTGGCGCCCGCGCCGCCCGGTGTGTTGTCGGAGCGGTTCTTGGTCTGCGAATACTCGGCCGCCACCAGGAAGCCCATCTCGCCGATGCTCGTATTCCAGCGCGTGGAAGCCAAGCCGAAATAATCCGGCTCGGGCTGTTTGATGAGATCGTTGTAGCGAGCGGTGAAGCCGGCGCTGAACGCCGTTCCGTTGAAATCCATCGGACGGCGCGTGCGCAGATTGAGGGTACCGCCGATCGCGCCCTCGATATGCTCGGCCGTCTGGTTCTTGTAGACGTCGATGCCGGCGACCAAACCGGGAATGGCATTCGAAGTGTCGTATTCGCGAAGGCCGGGCGAATTGAAGATGCGTCCGTTCAGCTGCGCCGAGGTCTGGCCGGTCAACCCGCGGATCGTCACGCCAGCACCCTGGCCGGCAGGCCCATTGCCTTCGCCGCCATACCGGTACCCCTGAATGCCGGGAATGCGGGTGATGGTGTCCGACAGGTTCTGATCCGAGAGCTTGCCGATGTCTTCGGCAACCACCGAATCCACGACCTCAGTCGACTTCTGCTTGATCTGCATCGCGGACTGCATGCTTTCGCGAATGCCGGAGACCACGATGGTCTCCATCGCTTCGGACTGGGCTTGTGCCGCCACACTCAGCCCCAACAAAAGAGCTGCGCCCGATGAACAGGCCAACAGCCGCGCCACATATGATGGCCGAATATTTGTCTTTAAACTCATCTGGTAGATCCTCCCGTACTCTTCCTAGCCCTAATCTTTGCGTGCGTTTGCCTGATACCCCCTGTCGCGTTCCGCGATCAGCCGTGATGGCACCACGCTTCATCTGCCGCTCTTGTGTCGCCGAAGCTCTCCGATCGACCGTGCACTCCGGTTATCGATAACTTGGACGGTTTAGAGATTTGGGTTTTGCCAGTCAATTCCAAAACATGAAACAGCCACAATTTCTCTTTGGCCTGACAAAAATGCACCAGCACGAATGACGACCGATACCCCGCTACCCGAGCACCTCTCGCGACATCTAGATAACTAGCCCTTTCCCTCAATGCATTATCGCTATTTTCGAGTCGCACAGAGCGAGCAGTATGCGGTCATGCGAGATCGTCGCCTCGGTGGCAGGCACAAACGATCCAGGCCTTCGCGCCCCGAGTGCGACAACCCTTTTGTCAGGAAACCTCGCCTGATATCGTTACCAATATCAAACCATTTGGTAGCAAATGACTGGAGCGTGAAACTCGCGGTTGAATGGGATGGGGCATTCATGGCCGAGCCCGCAATAGTTTGCCGATTCCGCCAGCGATTCTTCGGGAGAACGCCGATGCAGCAGCGCGCCTCATTGCGCAGACCGAAGGTTATCGATACCTCATCCTTCCACTGAAGCATGGATCATTTGGAAGTACGTCCCGCACTGTCTCGTATACAATCTGCGGAAATCCTTTTCCAAGCCAACAACCAGGTATCTCGACATGAATAGCCGAAATAACCGCCGCACCTCTTCCATGAGAGCAAGCCTCCTGCTGTGCGCATCCTGCATGCTGTTCACCAGCGCGGGATGGGCCGATCCCAATGCAGTCGAGGTCTTCCCCTTCCCGCAACCGATCCAGTACACGCACCACAATGACGATTACACGGTTCGCGTACGTGTGCCCGGCGGGGCTTGGCAGGACCTCTACGAATACAGCGTGGCGGTAGACCTCGATAATCCCGGTGCCCGTGCATCCATGGCGTATTTCAATTTCGACGGCACCGTCGAAGTCATGGTGCAGAAGAATCAGGGGCATTTCTCGAGCGTCGCCATCCGCCCCACTTCTCGCGGCATCAAAACCACGGTCAAGGATAGCGCCGTTTATTTCAAGCTATCGAGGCCCGAAAACCTTTCCATCGAATTCGATCAAGACCGGCTGCATAACCTTCACTTGTTCACCCATGCCATTCGCAAAAACCTGCCGGCGGAGGTCAAACACGCCACCTCCTCGAATGAGGTCGGCAAGGGACAAGATCCGGACCTGAACAAGCCGTTCGTCTATTTCGCCCCGGGTGTGTACAAGGGCGAATATCACTTAAAATCCAACACCACGGTCTATGTCGATGGCTCAGCCGTCATCCAAGGACCGTTTATCATGGACGGGGTCGAGAACGTTCGCATCCTCAGCGACGGGCTCTTCGATACGGCAGGCGACTGGCAGATCAAAAATTCCCACAACATCGTCATCGATGGACCCATCTTCTTCAACCAGGTGCATGGCACGATGCGGTGTTCCAACTCTACCGATCTCGAGGAGAACAGCATCCGCACAATCGGTGCCGGCCAGTGGTCCGATGGCCTCGGACACTTCGCCTGCCTGCGCGTGACGATCGACGATAGTTTCATACGTACGTCGGACGATTGCATCACTCTATACAACCACCGCTGGAATATCTGGGGCGACAGCCGAGACTTCCTCGTCAAGAACACAACGCTCTGGGCCGATGTCGCCCATGCCCTGATGATCGGCATTCACGGCAATACGCCGTCTGCCGAACATCCCACGCCCGAAGTCATCGAAAACGGCGTGTTTCGGAACATCGATGTTCTGGAACACGACGAAGACGATCCCGACTATCAAGGCGCGATTGGCCTGATGGTCGGCGACGATAATCTGGTCCGCAATCTGAGATTCGAGAATTGGCGCATCGAGCGCATCGAAGAAGGCAAGCTGTTCAGCCTGCGCGTGTTGTTCAACAAGAAGTACAATACCAGTCCGGGGCGCGGCATCGAAAACATCGTGCTCAAAGACATTGCGTTCAGCGGGCTTGGTGCAACAAATCCCTCGCTGATCGTCGGCTTCGACAAAGATCGCTCCGTACGAAACATCACCCTGGATAACGTCACCGTCGCCGGCAAGAAGATAACCAGCCCCCAAAAGGGGATTCTAGAGATCGGCCCCAATGTGGAAGGCGTGACTTACAAATAGCCGGGCAACGACGAGATCTGCTCTGCTGCGCGACCTATCGGCTGATGCGGAACCAATCGATGTCGGTCGATCCCACGCTGGTTGCCACATAGGACGGCGTGCCTGCGGGCGCCTGCGCAAAAAGACCGATCTGCGCTCCCACCCAGCGGCCGGGCAACGCCTCGAATTGTTCGCCGGCATCGGTGAAAGCCGCATTGTCGAAGCTATAGCTGAAGCGCACATCCGCGTGCAGCACTTGAAGCATCGAAGGCCAGTACGGCCGGTATTCCGGCGCCGGCTGGGACACGCGCTTCGGCTCGACGGAGAGGCGGAGATAAACACTCCCGCTCGGCACCTTTTGCAGCAAACGACGGGTTTCCTCGCCACCGTTGGCGGCATTCTTGCGTGTCACCGCAACCAACTCGATGCCGCTGGCGGTGTTTTCCAGACCAATCCAGGCATAATCGCTGCCGTACATCACGAGGCCGCTGCGCTCGCCAACCGCCTTAGGATGGAACGTGAGCTTCACGGTGGCGGTGAAGCGTTCGTCCGGTAGTTTGCGGGTAAGGATGGCCCCATCCTCCCAGAGGTTGCGCGGCTGGGAAGCCGAAGACAATCGTAGTTGACCGGGCGCAGACTCGAGATCGGACCAGCCGCCTTGCGGATTGGCGTTCCATTGCCAGCCCTTGCCGAGAATCCCGTCAAATTCGTCGCTTTCAGGTTCGGCTTGCGAAACGGCCGTCCGCGGCATCGTCCAACTATGCACGGGCTCACCGCGCACGGCGCCCACCCCCGCCTTCCCGATGACGGGCCAACCGTCCCGCCAGATCATCGGCTCCAGCCAAACGCGACGGCCATAAGTTCCGGCATCCTGGAAATGCAGAAACCAGTCTTCCCCCGAAACTGTCGTGACCCAAGCCCCCTGGTGCGGACCGTTGACATCGGAGTGTCCCTGATCGAGCACATCACGCGCCTCATACGGTCCGGCGATATGGCGCGAACGGAATACAGCCTGCCAACCGCCTGGCACACCGCCCGCCGGCGCAAAAATGTAGTACCAGCCGTTGCGCTTGTAGAGCTTCGGTCCTTCGATCGTGTGCCATGGTGCCAGCCCGATGGAGGTCTCCACTGGCGGCAGGTTCTGTCCGACGATCACATCCGATCCGTTGTCCAGAGCTTTGCGGCCATCGGCGCTCAACTTCTTGAGCGTGATGATGTTGTTCTTGCCGGCCCGGCTCGCGGCCCAGCCGTGCACCAGCCAACCCGTGCCGTCGTCATCCCAGAAGGGACAGGGGTCGATAGCGCCGCGCGCAGCATCGACCAAAACCGGCACGCTCCACGGTCCGGCCGGGTCGGACGCTTCCACCATGAAAATACCGCGATCAGGATCGGGATAGTAAATCACCAACTTGCCCGCATGAAAGCGTATGGCCGGCGCCCAAGCACCGCCGCCATGGCGCGGCACGCTGTAATGGCTGTCCGGCGGCAGGCGGGTCAATGCGTGGCCGACAATTCTCCAATGGACGAGATCCTTCGAGGTAAGAACAGGCAAACCCGGCGCATTGGCGAACGACGAACTGACGAGATAGAAATCCGATCCGACCCGTATGGCATCGGGATCGGAGTAGTCGCTCGCCAAAACCGGGTTGACATACCGGCCCGCATTCGCGGCAACACAACAGAAAGCCGCCACCATCAGCGCCATTCCAATATGTCGTTTCATCGTTCCCTCTTAATGCTGCTTTGGACCGGAAGGCGCCAGGCCGACTGCCAGCGCAACACCGGCTTGTCATGCTCCCATTCCACGGGCAACCAGACATAACGCCCGTCGATGGCGTTCTGGGGCTTCCAGCGGTCGGCCATGAAGATGATCCGATCCGGCATATCCGGCAACGGCAGCGCATACGTGCTTTGAGCGCCGAATGTGGTGGAAACGTCTTCCGCCGCGCCGCGCACGGGGTTGTCTAGCATCTGCCAAGGCCCCCAAATCGAGTTGGCCTCCGCCGAATAGGCTGCATTGGGCTTCCAGCCGGTCACCCCCGAGGCAAAGAGATAGTAGTGTCCCTGCCGCTTGAAGAGCGCCGGGGCCTCCAGCGGCGTGCCCGGAAACAACCGCAAATAGCGCCCAATGGTCTTGAGATAATCGTCGCTGAGTTGCGAAATATGCAGCGACTGGTTTTCCTCAGAGGAGTAGATCAGATAGGCCTTGCCGTCGTCATCCTGAAACAGGGTCATATCGCGCGACTGCTGACCGAGCGCGAAATCGTTGGCCAGATGCTTGTCCGGTCCTTGGATCTGATCCTCCTCACGGACATTCATCGGCCAGGCTCCCATATCCGGCCGGGACGAGCCGAGGAATCGATAAGGACCCTGCGGACGATCGGCCACCGCCACACCATTGCGCGCCGCGCGGTAGCCCTTCCCTTTCAGTTCGAGGTGGAACCACATCACGAACTTCCCGGTGAGACGATTGAACAGCACCTTGGGCCGCTCGATGATGCTGTCCCGGACGATGTCGCTCGCCGGATCGTCGGAGACCTTGAGGGCGATGCCCTCGTCTTTCCAGCGATAGAGGTCTTTTGAGGAGTAGACGTGGACACCGACCTGGGCCCGGTTTCCGGCACTACCTTCGGTCTTGTGCTCTCCGAACCAATAATAGGTTCCGTCGTGGACCAGCATGCCGCCGCCGTGAGCATTGATCGGAACACCAGCGGTGTCGTTCCAGATCTCGCCAGGCTTGAAAGCATCCTCCGCAAGCGCAGGACACGGCGCTCCCACGAGCAAAGCCGCCAGCACGGCGGCGCCTAGCCGCAAAAAAAAGGCGCCTCCCGAGGGAGGCGCAGACATATTGGGGAGAGCTATCTCGGCCGCACTCCAGGTGCATACGTCACCGGAGGGATCTGCGTGCATCACGGAACAGCCTCGGTTGTACCGCTTCCAATGGAAAGCCAATAGAAGCGGCCACAAAGATATCGACGATAGCAGGTTATCGATATCACACAAATTATAATGGCGGCGTTTGGCGGCCGCGTCAAGCGGCGGAATTTGCGCGATCATCGAGTCCCATCCCGCAATACGGTTGTCATGCCGGCAACCCGCGAATGTCCCGGCCATGCCACAACCTTCTGCCGCTGGGTGCCCAGACCGTCGACACCGAGCGTCAACACGTCCCCCGGTTGCAGGAAGCGCGGCTCCGGCTTCTGGTCGGCGCCTACGCCGCGCGGCGTGCCGGTCGCGATGATATCGCCCGGATTTAACGTGATGTAGGAACTGATATTGGAGATCAACGCAGCGACCGGGAAGATCATGTTGCGGGTATTGTCCCGCTGCATCGTCCGGCCGTTGAGCTGCAGCCAAAGATCCAGAGTCTGCGGATCTGCGATTTCATCGGCCGTCACCAGCCATGGCCCGACCGGACCGAAGGTATCGCAGCCCTTGCCCTTGTCCCACTGGCCCGAAACATTCTGAAAACCGCGGTCGGAAACATCGTTGACCAGCACGTATCCGCAAACGCAATCCATGGCTTCCGAGGTATCGACATAGCGGGCCGTGCGGCCGATCACTACGCCCAGTTCCACTTCCCAATCGGGCTTTTGCGTATGCCGCGGCAACACGATGTCGTCGCCCGGACCGTTGAGGCAGCTGATCGCCTTGGTAAAGATCGTGGGCTCGCTCGCCCGGTTGCCATGACTATCCACGGCGTGACTGGCGTAATTAAGCCCAACCCCGAGAAACTTGCCGACCCCCCCGATGGGCACACCAAGACGCTCGGATGCGGGCACCTCCGGCAAACGCATCAAGTTTACCGACCGCAACTGCGCCAGAATCTCCTTCTTCAAGATCGAAGGCCCGATATCCTTGATAATGCCCGACAGGTCTCTAGTCCGCCCCCGCGGATCGAGAGCTCCCGGCTTTTCGCAGCCTTTCGGCCCCCAGCGCAGCAGTTTCATCTCGCCTGCCTCCTTCCTGATTGCCGCCTTATGGATGGCAGCTTCTCGTCATTCTAGCGCCATGTTATCGTTATCTCAATATCCTTCGGAAGACACTCCCTCCCGCCCCAACCGGACCATGATGAAGTATCTCCAGGGCTCCGGTCGAGCTCGGCAAGAACGAGAGAAAAGACCAGTTTAAGCGGCTGAGACGGCCATGCGGGCTCCTTTCCCACAAGCAAAGAACTTGGACGTGAAAAGATCGCATGGCATCTGTGATCGATATCAGATAGTTTTTCCAAACTATCTCTTGCAGGGGGCGCTTCGACCTCCGTGGAGCCACGGGTTAGCCGGAATGGATACCAGGAAGACAGTATACGCCGCACTCAGCGGTTTCATGTTCGCCCACTTCTTCGCCGAAGCCATGAGCATTTCGCTATTGGCTATCTGGCTGAAGAACGTGCTGCATCTCTCCGGCATGCAGGCCGGGCTGGTGTTTTCGGCGAATTTCTTTACCGCGATGTGCGTGCAACCGCTATACGGCTTCATCTCCGACAAAGTCGGCCTCAACAAGACGGTGCTGAGCAGCATTGCCGGCATGGTCGTCCTGTGTGGGATGTTCTTCACCTACGTCTATGGCCCGATGCTGCTCGCCTATCCCGTGCTGGGTGCAATCGTGGGCGGCCTTTATCTCGGCTTCACGTTCATCGCCGGACGCTTTGTCATCGAATCCTATGTCGACCGTGCGGGGCGAAAATACGGGTTTGAGTTCGGCCGGGCCCGGCTCTGGGGCTCGCTCGGCTATGCCCTCGCCGCCTTCTTTTCCGGCTCGCTGTTCAACATCGATCCGCGCATCGACTTCTTTCTCGCCACGGCGGCGGGCCTCGTCATGCTGGTCATCATCTACTTCGCACCGCTCAAGGCGAGCGTCGACGAACTGGCCCAATCGAAGGCGCTGCGGATCGGCGACGCGCTGGCAGTCCTCGGCATGGCAAAGTTCTGGCGCTTCATGGTGCTCATCCTCGGGGTCACAACGCTTTACCTCGTCTACGATCTGCAATTTCCGGCCTATTTCGCGTCGCAGTTTCCCGATCCGAAGACCGGTACGGCGATGTTTGGATACCTCAACTCGGCACAAATCTTCGTCGAGGCCGGCATGTTCTTCCTCGCTCCCATCATCGTCGGGAAAACCGGAGCCAAGAACGGCCTTCTGCTCGCCGCAGCGATTATGATCATTCGCATCGCCGGTTCGGGCATCGTCACAGGGCCGGTGCTGATCTCCTGCATGAAGATGCTTCATTCGCTGGAACTGCCCATCCTGGTCACCTCCATCTTTCGCTATATTGCCGGCAATTTCGAAGCCCGCCTGGCCTCGACTCTCTACCTGGTCTCGACAGGTTTCGTCAGGAATACCGGCCTGATGGCGTTGTCGGTGGTGGTCGGACAGTCCTATGACGTAATCGGATTTCCCAAAACCTATCTTGCTATTGCCGTGATCGCCTCCGCATTTTGGCTGCTGTCCGTTTTCGCCTTGGCACCCGACAAGAAGTCCGCCCCGCAAACAGCCTCCTGAAAGAACTCGCAATGCCACGAGAACCCATTTTACGACGAGACGAGCTTCTGGCGGTCCCGCGCCTCGGGCGGAACGAAATCGGGGCGGCGATAGGCGATGCCCTTCTGCGCGTGCGGCGGAATATGGAGAAGTTCGGCGGCCGCTTTCCGGCTCCATCGAGCATTGCCGGCGTGTATCCGGAGATCGATAATGTCGAATGGACCAGCGGCTTCTGGAGCGGCTTGCTGTGGCTCTCTTACGAGCTGAGCGGCGACCCGATCTATGGCGAAGCCGCGCGTGCGCAGATTGCCGATTACGAGCACCGCGTGGACGAGCGGATTGCGACGGATACCCATGATCTGGGCTTCCTCTATTCGCTGTCCTGCGTCGCCGCATTCAAGCTGATTGGCGACGAAACTGCGCGAACTGCAGCCCTGACGGCTGCCGACCAGCTTCTTGCTCGCTATCTGCCGCAAGCCGGCATCATCCAGGCCTGGGGCGATCTCAAAGATCCCGCGCAGGCGGGCCGCATGATTATCGACTGCAATCTCAATCTGCCGCTGCTGTACTGGGCCAGCAGCATGACCGGCGATCCCGAATACGCCGCCGCGGCCAACGAACACATCAAGCAGGCGCGCACATATCTGGTGCGTGCGGACAATTCCACCTTCCATACCTATTTCATGGATCCTCTGAACGGAGCTCCGCGCTTCGGCGCCACCCATCAGGGCCACTCCGACAGCTCGTGCTGGTCCCGCGGCCAAGCCTGGGGCATCTGCGGCTTTCCCTTGGTTTACCGCCACCACCCGGACCCCGAGCTGATCTCGGTCGCAGCGCGCTTGGCGAACTACTTCCTCAACCGCTTGCCGGCCGACTTCGTCTGTTGCTGGGATCTTGTGTTCACCGACGACACGGCGCCCCGCGACAGTTCGGCGGCTGCGATTGCCGTTTGCGGCCTTCTCGAACTGGCGCGACAACTGCCTCTTGCCGATCCCGATCGCGCTACCTATGAAGCGGCTGCGTCGGCCATAACCTCCAGCCTGATCAAGAGCTATGCCGCCAAGGCCAGCGATCCCGGCGATGGCCTCTTGCTCCACGGCGTTTATCACATGCCCAACAAGATCGGCGTCGATGAATGCTGCATCTGGGGCGACTACTTCTATCTCGAAGCCCTGACGCGACTGACGAGGATTTGGGAGCCATACTGGTGATACAAATCGGTATTGATTTCGGCGGCACCAAAATCGAGGCCGCGGCGCTGAATGTCGCCGGCGACTTCGTCAAACGCATACGTGCCGGCAATCCCGGATCTTACGATGCGGCCCTCGCGATTGTGCGCGATCTGGTCCAGCGCATCGAGACCGAACTCGGCGAGCACGGCACGGTCGGATTGGGCGTACCGGGTTCGATTTCGCCGAGCACGGGCGTCATGCGGAATGCCAACTCGGTCTATCTCAATGGCCGACCGTTCCGCGAAGATCTGGAGAAAACGCTGGGGCGCCCGATCCGCATGGTCAACGACGCCAATTGCCTGGCGTTGTCGGAATCCGTAGATGGAGCAGCCAAAGGCGCCAATGTCGCCTTTGCCGTGATCCTCGGCACAGGCTGCGGTGGCGGGCTGGTAGTCGGCGGCAAGCTGATCGAAGGCGCCAGCGGAGTAGCCGGCGAATGGGGACATATGCCCCTGCCCTGGCCGGCGCCGGAAGAGTTGCCCGGGCCCACGTGCTGGTGCGGCCAATCGGGATGTCTGGAGTACTGGATATCAGGCACAGGCCTGCAACGCGACTATGGCGAGGCCACCGGCGAGAGCCTGGCAAGCGAGCGGATCATTGCGGATTACCGCAGTGGCCGCCCTGAAGCGGTGGCCGCGTTCAAACGCTATATCGACCGGCTTGGCCGCGCTATCGCGGTCCTCTGCAACATCGTGGACCCCGATGTCGTTGTAATGGGCGGCGGTTTGTCGAACGTGGACGAGATTTACGAGCTTCTGCCTGCAGCGGTGGCGAAGCGGATTTTTTCGGATGTGATACGGACGAAATTCGTCAAAGCACGCTGGGGCGATTCTTCCGGCGTACGCGGAGCAGCTCGGTTATGGCCTTTGCCGGCCAATGAGACCAAAGCGTTGCTCGCCAAAGTTCGTTAAGATCGAATCCGTACAAACAGAAAAGGCGCTCTGCGGCGCCTTTCCCATTCAGCCACCATTTTTATGCCGGAGTCAGGCAGCGGGCGTGAAGAGCAGTGCCTGTCCGCCCGCCGCATTCAGCTTCAAATCCAGAACATCAGCCGCAGTCACCTCTCGTTCGGAAATGACGACCGGCGTCTTATAGGCTGGCGCCGTTTCGGCACCGTCGGCGTAGATCGAAGCTTTCCAGACGCCGGGGCCCAGAAACTTCAGCGGCAGGTGGAGTGAACGTCCGCTCTCATTGGTCGCGGCACCCACGAACCAGCGAGGCCCCTTGCGGCGGGCCACAATCGCATATTCGCCGATCTTTCCCGCCAGAGCCCTGGTTTCGTCCCAGTCTGCCGGACACTCGTCGAACCATTTCAGCTCCGGCCATTCGCCTGCAGCATATTTTTGCGGGCTGTCGTACCAGTAAAGAAACATAACCGGACTGTAGAGTATGGCCGCGAGCGCCAACTGGTGTGCGTTGGTGGTGCGGTTGCGTTCCTGAGCATAGCAGATCGTGTAATCGGCCGGCCCGGCAACGTTGCGCGTGAACGGCAATGTGACGTTATGCTTGGCCGTGGGAAAGTGTTCGTTGCCACGCACGCCTTCCAAGGTGATGTAGTTCGGCAGCGTGCGTTCGAGGCCGGCGGGACGCAGATCGTCATGCAAATCGACCAGCAGCTTGTGCTCGCCGCAAACCTTCACAGCCTCATAAAGGAAGTCCGTCTCCTGTTGGGTACCTTCCCAGACAAAACCGAACTTGATTCCGGCTACGCCCCAGCCCTGATAGGTTTTGACGATATCTAAAAGCTGTTTCTTTACGGGCTCGCGATCGACATAGAGGATGGTACCAATTCCTCTGTCGCGCCCGGCCGCCACAATCTTCTGAATATCGAAGCCGGGAATCGGCACGGTGGCGTCGGAATCGTCCGTGCCGTTGCCGTACCAATGCCAATCGACCTCGATGTATTCGAGTTTGTGGCGCTCGGCGAAGTCGAGCAATTCCATGCCGGCCTTCGTCGTATAGGGCATCCGGAGGCGAATGGCGCGGCCAGGCTTAACCCAAGAAACGTCGCCCAGAATGTTCGGTGTCGCCAAGATCGGAATGAGATCGGCGTTTTCCAGAAGTTCGTTCTCGTTCGCCCCGACCAGCACGACGCGCCACGGCGTTGCCTGCCCCGGCTGCAGCGAGAAAACGTGCTCCGGCGGAGGATTGTCCGGACCAGCAGGACCATTGGCGCGCGCCGGGTAGCGCATCGTGTGAACCACCAATTCGCCTTTGGTGCCATCGGCGGCGCGAAGCATTGCACGCGGATAATGCAGGCGGTCGGATTCGGTGATCAGCGCCGCGGTGCCGTCGGACAGAATGGCTGTCACCGGAAGATCGGCACACCCTCCGGCATCGGCTGCCTGCGTCGGCAGCGGATCGGATACGGGCCCCATGGCTTCCGGTGTGGAGGCATAGAAATCCCCTTCATCCCGCGAAGCATAAACCGTCGTTCCGGCAGGAAAGCGGAAGTGCGTGTCCTCCGCAACGAAGGCGATCTCGCCAGCCTGCCCAGCCTTGCCATGCACGACGTAGCGCAAAGCCGCTCCGCAGTCATAAGCGCGGAGGATCACATCGAAACGAAAGCCATCGGGGCAGACAAATTCTGCCGTAAGTTCTTCGCCCGCATGGTCATAGACCTTGCGTATACCAACCGGCGGCTCCCAGCGGTCATGCACGGAACGCTTTGAGGTCTTCACCAGTTTGGCATCGGCACACAACGCCCGGCCATCGGCAAAGCGAAGCCCCAACTTCGCGGGCTGCAGCAGCGGACGCCCCTTGTAAGCAACACTCCAGCGTGCATCGCGACCGACCATAACCTGCAGCTTGCCATCCGGAGAACTTGCCGCAGATCCCTGCCACGCGGCATTCGCATGGCCGGACAGGCCAACCGTCAAGAACAGGCCGGCCCCGAGAAGCGAGCGCCGGTGGATGCCATTCCTGTGCATAACCCTCTCCCTGTCTCACAACCTTGGGTGCCGTCTCCGACCCGGCACTATGCCCAGCCTTCCTGTAACCGGACCGAGGGCCAGCGGAACTCGTGAATACGCTAATGCGGTGTTGCCGAAGCGGTACCGCAGCCATCAGGGTATCGATATCACACCCCTCTTCGCTGTCAACATCAACAGAATCCAGCAGGAGATGAATGTTAGCGCTACATTAAATAAAGCAGCTAGACCTCAATACGCGCTCGCGACAAACGGCGCTTGCTTTTGGGCTTTTTTCCGAGTTGAGAGCGGATAAGATATCGATACCTCATCCAGTAAGGCAGGATTTCCAAAATGAAAATCAAGAGCGCAATCGCGGTTGCGGCACTGATCAGCACGGCGGTACCTGCGTCGGCGCAGGCGACAGCGGCTCAGCCTCACGGAAATCCGATTATTCCGCACATATTCGTTGCTGACCCTTCCGCTCATGTATGGCCTAAAGATCCCGATACTGTGTGGGTTTATACGTCGACAGATCAGCCCGGAACCAACTCTTACGACACGATGCGGGATTATCACGCCTTCTCCACCAAGGATCTTGTCAACTGGGTCGACCACGGCCGCATTCTGAGCGTGGACAATGTGCCTTGGGCGGCATCGCATGCCTGGGCCCCGGACGCCGTGTACTACGGAGGAAAGTACTACCTTCTCTATCCCATGAAGGAGAAGACGTTGGGCGTATTCATGGTTGGACTAGGCGTGAGCGATCGCCCGGAAGGACCATTCCAAGATACGGGCTACATCAAAGGCTCGGAATGGGGCCAGGACCCTGCGCTATTCGTCGACGACAACGGTCAGCCCTATCTATATTGGGGTCATGACTTCCTCATTTACGGGGCGAAACTCAGCAAGGATCTGCGCTCGGTTATTGCCGGAAGCACAATCAACCTGACCAGCCAACTTGCGGACGCGTTCGAAGCGCCCTGGCTCAACAAGATAAACGGCAAGTACTATCTGTCCTATGCCGGCCTGCACGACAGGCAATGGCCGGAAGCCCTCTATTATGCCGTCGCGGATAATCCCCTGGGTCCGTATACGTCAAAGGGGGTCTATCTTCCCGCCTTCGGTCCACAAACGAATACGATTCATGGTGCCATCATTCCGTTTAAAGGAGAATGGATCTCCTTTTATCATGGCACTTGGAGCTCAGCCGGAAACTCGGAAAATCGCAGCGTGATGGCCGATTACCTGACCATCAGGCCGGACGGAATCTGGGCCCCGATCGTCCCCACAGTTTCGGGCGTTACAGGCGGAAAAAATATTCAGACATCGATCTGGCTGGAGGCGGAGAGCGGAGTAGCCGCAGGCGGACGTCTCACTGCGACCAGTGTTGAAAGCAAAACTGCAGGATACTCCGGGCGCGGCTATGTCACAGGCTTTCCAGTCAAGCCCGGTCACGACGCAGCGTTCTACGCGATCCAGAACGAATGCAACAATTGCGTCAAGCGGGCCTCCGTCGGATCCGTCCAAGTATTGGCCCAAGTCGCCTTCGACCAGGACTATCGGCTTAAAGTTCGCTATGCAGCCGATCAGGACACACGCCTTCATATTCTCGTCAACACGACGGAATTGAAAAGGATTGCGCCCAGCGGGGGCTCTATCGTAGCGAAGGCGACCGCCGGCAAGTTCGAGGTGTATGATCTTGGCGTCATTCATCTGCACGCTGGCGACAACACGGTGGAACTTCGCACACGCGACAACATGGAAATCAAAATCGACGCGTTTGAACTGTCTCCCCAATACAACCGCTAACAGCAATCTCACATCGAGTAGCCTACGCTGCTTTACCCTGACGCAATCGTCACTCGTCCGGCACCGCATTGAGATGTCCGACTTTGATTCAATGTCAAATCGCTTCCAACCGTGACCCCAGTTACGCGCCCAATAATGACCCCCTTGTAGGTGCTGTTCGACAGGCCACGGAGGGACCCGCGCGCGT
>NZ_JAASQS010000006.1 GCF_011762045.1 Rhizomicrobium electricum
TCGCCGTCGCCAGGCGGTTACTCACCATCCTCAACGCCATCCTCAGGGATCGACGCCCATGGCAACCCGCTTGACACCCAAGACAGTCGCTCCCCCGCTATTCGCAAAACGTGCAGCTCTTCGGGCAGAACACCGCGGGGGAGGAAAGAGTGGGGATCGCATCAGAACGCGCGTCGCTCTAGCGGCCGATCCACAGCGAGAGTTCGACGTTCTCGATACACGGCAGCGACAGATACCCATTCGCAGTTTCACGCACCACGGCGACATAGTCCGGACACATATCGGAATTGTCGGCGACCACCAGCGTGCCGACGCCGAAATGCGGTTCGAGCAGCTTGAGGATTTTCGGGTAGAGCGGCTTGGCGCCGTCGAGCAGCACGAGATCGATGCGCGCCGGCAGATCGCGGGCGAGCGTTTCGAGTGCATCGCCTTCGCGGACATCCACCAGATCGGCGATGCCGGCCGCGGCCAGGTTCTTGCGCAACTGCGCCGCTTTTGCCGGTTCGAATTCGGTGGTGATGAGCCGGCCGCCGGTATCCTTCAGGGCAGCCGCCAGATGCAAGGTGGAAACGCCGAACGAGGCGCCGAACTCGACGGCGGCCTGGGCGTTGGTGGCGCGCGCCAGCACATAAAGAAGCCGCGCGGTCTCGGGCGCGACGGCGAGATAGAAATCCTTGGTGCGGGCGTAGAAATCGCGATAGTCGCCGGTGGGATCGCCGGTAAAGGCGGCTCGCTGCGCGTTCATGGCGATCTCACTGGCGTGCGCCTCGGCCAGAAGGCGGGCAATCTCGGGAGCAATCGGGGACTGGAGCAAAGCGGTCATCGGGGAAGCCTTGTATCTGTCGGTTACTCCAACAATAATGCGAATGTTTCGTCGCATTCACAATTCGCATTTCCGACGGTCATGACACAGCGCGAAAATCCCGCAGTAACCTTGCGAAAAGAGCCGCAACAGACGCGCTCGCGCCATCTCGTCGGCGCGGTTCTGGAAGCGGCGGTTCGCATTTTGAACGACGGCGGGTCTTTCACCATGGCGGCCATCGCCGACAAAGCGGGCGTCAGCGTCGGCTCGCTCTACCAATATTTTCCCAACAAGCAGGCGGTGCTGTTCCGGCTGCAGACCGAAGAATGGCGGGCGACGGCGGCGCTGATCGAAACCGCCCTCTGCGACCGCAGCAAACGCCCCGACGACCGGTTGCGCGCCATGATCCGCCTGTTCTTCCGCTCGGAATGCGAAGAGGCGCCGTTCCGCCGCGCGCTCGACGAGGCCTTGCCGCTCTACCGCCACACCCCGGAAGGCCAAGCCCAGCACCGGCGTTCGAAGAAGATCATGAGCGATTTCATTGCCGAAGCGCTGCCGCACGCAAGCCCGTCGGCCCGCGCCTTTGCGGCCGAGTTCGTGAAAACGACCATCACGGCGATGGGCGTGCGCCTCTCCGACCGCGCGCGTCCGCTGAAGGAGATCGACGCCTTCGCCGAAGCGACCGCCGATATGCTGACCGGCTGGCTGAAACGGATGGGGTGAGTGCGATGTTCAACGAGAGGGCCAGTACGCGGAGGCGCGGAAACACAAACCTGTCATTCCCGGCCGAACGATCTGAGCGCAGCGAAGAGCGTGGGAACCCAGGTGCTGTAGAGGTTTCGGTGATGAGGAGCGAGCGAAGATCGCCAGCAGCGTACTGTTGTCTCTACCTGGGTCCCCTTCCCGTCGCTGCGCTGCGCTAACTCCGCCGGGGATGACAGAGGTGTGTGCGCCCTAGATCTTCGTCGACAAGGCAATCGCCAATTTGCAGCCTTGTTTGATCGCGCTCGTGAGGAGCGTGTGGCCCAAGGCTTGTTCGGAGCCGTGGGCGAGCGCGGCGTCGCGATGGGCGATTTCGTCGGCGCGGAATTTTTCGATGGCGGTCTTCAGCTCGGGATCGCTGTCGCCCAGTACCGCAATCTGATGGGCATAGTGATCGTCGATCACCTCTTCCACCGCTTCGGTGCAGGCCATGGCGGTATGCTCGCCCAGCAAAGCGGTGGCGGCGCCGAGCGCAAATCCGGCGGCGTGCCAGACCGGCTGCAACACGGTGGGACGCACGCCGCGCTCGGCGATCAATGCATCGAAACGGGCGAGATGCTCGTCTTCCTGCGCCGCCATATGCCGGATCGCGTCGGCGGCCTTGGAGTTGCGCGCCCCGAACACCGCCTTCTGCCCGGCATAGATGCGCACGGCACCGTATTCGCCGGCGTGATCGACCCGGATCATCGCGGCGGTATCGGCGTGCGTGCCGGGCGCGGCAGGACGCGGTCTTCTCAGATGAGCCTCCTTACGAATTGGCCCAGCGGTCGAGCGCCGGAACCGGCAGTTTGATCTTCTTCAGGAGCAGCAGCGCGCCGAGGATCGCCACGCCCATGGAACAAAGGAAATTGTAGCCGGCCAACGAGATCCCGAACAGGCGCCAACCCGCGTTCTCGCAGGATACCACAGGCGAATTGATGTCCATGCTCGCGCTGAGGACGAACCGCGGGCCGCTGCAACTCGACGGTCCGGGCCACCAACGCCATTCAAGACCGGCCTGCCAGCCGCCGATCATCGCCGTCACGACGAGGAGAAGCAGAGCGAGCCACGCCAAGAGTTTGACCGTATTGCGGTCGATCACGTGCGTATAAAAGAGGACCGCGCCGCCCAATCCGGCCACAATGGCGCCATCATGCGGCCAACGCTGCCAGTGACACATCTCGCACGGCAGAACGCCGATCACGTATTGAAAGAACAACGCTCCGAGGATCATCGCCAGAGAATAGGCGCCGGCGAGCAGGGCCACCTTGTCTTCACGCATGATGCAATCGTCCTTTGAAGAAGACTTATTTCACAACGCTTCGGTGGTAAGCGAAAGCCATCCGGGATTACAAAGTCAACATGTCCGGCGGACAATTTTTCTTGCGTACGGTGATTTGAAGGCTAGAAACAATGCCGCATCCGCGTTGAGACGACGGTTTCATCGCGTATAAGAAGCGCTTCATTCCAAAAAAGGATCGAACGGTTGGCCAGACGCATTGTGCGGCGCGAGTTGTTGAAAATCGACGGACGGGCCGTCGAGCTGAACGTCAGGCTGAATCCGCGCGCGCGCCGGCTGATCGTGAAAGTGCATCCGACCACCGGCGAAGTGATGGTGATCGCCCCGTCCAAGCGCGCGCTCGACCGTGCGGTGGAATTCGCCCGCGGCGAATCCGATTGGATTGCCAAGCAGCTCGCCCACGTGCCGGCGCGCGTCGTGCTGGCCCCCGGCGCCCGCATTCCCTTCCGCGGCACCGATCATCTGATCCTCAGGTGCGAGAGCGGACCGGTGTCGGTCGAACCCGGCATCATCCGCATTGGCGGCCATGCCGAACACGCGCCGCGGCGGCTGTTGGATTTCCTGAAAAAACAGGCAAAGCGCGAACTGGAGCAGAAAAGCTTCGAATACGGCGCCAAGCTCGGCATCAAGCCGAAACGCATCACCGTGCGCGATACCGCCAGCCGCTGGGGCTCGTGCTCGTCGACGCGCTCGCTGTCGTTTTCCTGGCGGCTGATCCTGGCGCCGACCTTCGTGCTCGATTACGTGGTGGCGCACGAAGTCGCCCACATGAAGGAAATGAACCACGGCGAAAACTTCTGGCGGATCGTCGAAAACCTCATCGGCAACGTGACGCCGGCCCAAGCCTGGCTGCGCCAGCACGGCCCCGCCCTGCACCGCTACGCGCCGCGGTAAGGGTCACGTCCCAAACAATTTGTCCAGCAATTGCTGGAACGAATCCGGCTTCTGGTCGGGCGCCTGCTGGCCGTCCGCCGGCGGCTGATCGGTGGTGTTCTGCGCCGTGAGCGGTGTGCCGCCGGGCAGCGGTTTGGCGGGCAGGCCTTGTTCGGCGCCGCTCATGAAGCTCTTGAAAATGCGGGCCGGCAGGGTGCCGCCGGTGGCATGGATCATCGGCTGATTGTCGTCGTTGCCGATCCAGACGCCGCAGACGAGATCGGCGGTGAAGCCGACGAACCAGGCATCGCGATAATCCTGGGTGGTGCCGGTCTTGCCCGCGGTGGGATGATCGTCGAGCCGCGCCGCCTTGCCGGTGCCGTAGGCAACGACATCGGTCATCAGATCGTTCATGGCGGTGAGAGCGTCGGGCGCCACCACCTGGGCCGGGGCCGAGGTATTGCGCCGCCACAGCACCTTGCCCGCTTTCGTCTTGATGCTGACAATCCCGTACGGGCTGGCCGCCACGCCGCCGTTGGCGAACGGGGCATAGGCGGCGGTGAGTTCGAGCGGCGTCACCACCGAAGTGCCGAGCGCCAGCGACGACACCGCCTGCAGCGGCGTTTCGATGCCGAGGCGCCGCGCCGTATGCGCCACCGCCTTGGGGCCGACTTCCTGGGTGAGCTGCACCGCCACCGAATTCGACGAGATCGCGAACGCTTCGCGCAGCGAAACCTCGCCGCGATACTTGCCTTCGTAATCCTCCGGCTGCCAGCCGCGGATGTTGATGGGACCGTCGTTCATCACGTCGCTCGGCTTGCGGCCATGTTCGAAGGCGGTGAGATACACGAACGGCTTGAACGAGGAGCCCGGCTGGCGCAACGCATCGGTGGCGCGGTTGTAAGGGCTTTGCAGATAGGATGCACCGCCGACCATGGCGCGCACGGCGCCGTCGGGCGTCATCGCCACCAGCACCGCCTGGCTGGCGTTGAGCTTGGCGCCTTCCTCGCGAAGACCGGCGGTGACGGCGCGTTCGGCCTCGTTCTGCACGTCGACGTCGAAGGTGGTTTCCACCACCAAGGCTTCCTGCACCTCGCCGACATAGCCGGGGATCTGGCTCATCACCCAATCGGCGAAATAGCCGGCGCCGGGCGTGCCCGAGCCGCGCACGATGCGGGCGCGCGTGGTTTCGGCATCGATGCGAGTCGCCTGGTCGATGAAACCGGCGTCCTGCATGGCGGCCAGCACCACCGAGGCGCGGTTGTGACTGGCGTCGGGATCGAACATCGGATTGTAGCGCGCCGGGGCTTTCACCGAGCCCGCCAGCATCGCCGCTTCCGGCAGCGTGAGCTTCGCCGCCGGTTTGCCGAAGAAGCGCTGCGACGCCGCCTCGATGCCGTAGACGCCGGCACCGAAATAGACGCGGTTGAGATAGAGGGTGATGATCTGGTCTTTGGAATAGCGGTACTCGAGATAGAGCGCGAGCATCGCTTCCTGCATCTTGCGGCGGAAATTGCGGTCGGGAACCAGGAACAGGTTCTTGGCGAGCTGCTGGGTGATGGTCGAGCCGCCCTGCACCACATGCCCGGCGGAGGCGTTCTGGTAAGCGGCGCGGGTCAGGCCGATCGGATCGACGCCGAGATGGGAGCGGAAGCGGCGGTCCTCGATGGCGATGAAGGCATTGGGCACGTAGTCCGGCAAGGTGCGGACTTCGATCAGTTCGCTCTGGGTCAGGCCGCGGCGCGAGATCAGGCGATGGGCGTCGTCGTAGATGGTGATGTCGCGCGACGGACCGTTGGTCAAAAGACTGCCGACGTCGGGCAGTTCGGACAGAAAGCGCGAGAAGAAGATGCCGCCGAAGATCGTGCCCCAGGCGAGCAGCAGCACGATCACATACGGCCAGGTGCGATGACGCTTCGCCGGCTTCGGCGGCGTCGCCGCACGCTCGGCAATCTCATCCACCCGGTTGCGGGACCGCGCCATGCCCATGCCTCTTTCAGACCCATGATACTCGCGGCAGGTGGTTAACAGCCGTTAAACATTCCGGTTCCGCGGCACAAAAACGAACGGGCCGGAGCACCCTCCGACCCGTCCGCAAATCCGCAAAATCCGGGAAAATCAGCCGCCGATGTTCAGTTTGGCGCCGTCATTCTGGAGATTGCCACGATAGGCCTTGATGCGGACGCTGCCCGAGCCCATCGCCTCGATCTTGGGATTGACCGCCATGCCGCCGAAACTGACGTTGCCGGAACCCATGATCTCGACCTTGAACGGATCGGCCTCGCCGCCGGCGATGGTCACCGAACCGGACCCGGCAATCGAGGTCTTGACGCCTCCCCGCACGGTACCGGCCGAGAAATCGCCCGAACCGGCAATGTCGACGTCGATCGGGCCGTTGACGGCACCGACCGCGATCGAGCCCGAACCGGCGATATCGGCCTTGATGCGGGCGACGTCGCCGATGCGGATGTTGCCCGAGCCGGCGCTGTCGATCTCGACCGGACCGTAGACATTGCCGACCGTCAGCTTGCCGGCGCCGGCCATGTCGAGCTTGGCCGAGGCGACGTTGCCGACCGAAGATTCGGTGTAGCCCTGCACTTCGAACTTGAGCGGGCCCATGGTGTTGCCGATCGTCACATTACCGGCGGTCTCTTCGACGTCGACGGCGCTGCCGCGCGGCACGGCAATGTGAATCTGGAGCTGGCCGGGATTGGAATTCACGCCGCGGAAATCGAACCAATGGCGCCAGTCCCACACCGAACCGACCATCTCGGACTCGACCTTGAGGGTGCCGCCGCTGGTGCTGACATGCACCCGCTTGACCCGGTCGGGCAGGCCCGAGACCTGGATCGCCATCGGGCCGCTGTCCTTGACGTCGATGCGGACGGTGCCGACCACCGAATCCATCTTGAGCGCACGGGCGTCGTAGGTCTGCCACGAGCCGTTGATCCAGCCGTCGGCGGCCAGCGCCGGAAGCGTAAGCGCGGCGGCCAGGCTTGCACCGATCAGAAGCGAAGAAATGCGCATGACGAACTCCAGCCACGAAATCTCACGTTACAGATAGGCTCTGCCCACTGGTGCGTACAGACGGCCAAATTTGCAGACCCCGGTATCGAGTCACGAAAGGCTTCAAACTAGTGGCGGCGATGATAGCCGGGAATTGTTGCCAAACACGCGGGCGCCGTCGAAAAACCGCCCATCTCGCCCAGAACTTCAAGCCAAGCCATTGAATCAGATACACTTCTCATGTGAGAGCCCCCGACAGAGCTGTCGTGCTTCGGCAACATAATTGTTTTGCGGATTTTGGCACCAAGGGGGAGCCCCCCTCCCCCGCACCCTTTATCCTGCGACCAAGTTGCAGGTTCTCCGGCGCGGTCAAACAACACCGTAGAGATGGGAGCCGCGGGGCCGACCTTCAAGCGAAGAAATGAGCACGCGAAGAGGGTGAACCCAATTCCACCAATTCATGGGTCATCCAAACACCATTCCAACACCCCAGACCACGGCGAACGCAAACCAAACAATCTCGACGGCGACACCGGCCCAGTATTTTCCGGACCGGTCTGAGCGTTTGATGATCAGCGGCCCACTCCAACGCTCCGGATTGAAAGCTTCGCCTCTGACAAACGACGTAACGAGAATTGCTGCGGTCAGGATCGCCGGAAGCAGAAACAGCAACTTCCACATCGTCAAACCAACTTTGAAAACCCGCTGATACTACATCGCGGGCGATGAACAACGACCTGCTCTCGCTTGCCCGGATCAGCCGCCGGTTCGGGTTCTCCGTTGAGACCGAGATGTGCGCGAACACCCCCCTTCGCCTCGCTGACGCGAGGCACTTCCCCCCGTGAACAACGGGGGGCAGAAAACAAGCGGTCTCGCGTGCCGTTCGGAACGGCTACTTCCCCTTCTTCATCCGCGTCTTGCCGTCGAGGATCAGGACGCCTTTTTCCAGCACCCATCGAAACGAAACCGGCGCGGCGTTCGTGGGATAGACCACCAAGACATCGCCGTTGATCGTATAGGTGCCTTGATGGGCGGCGATCAGCGGATTGATCCCCTTGGGATACTTCTTCAGCGCGGCGGCGGTGAATTTCGAGGTGAAGCTGTAGGTGCCGGTCTTGGTCAGCGACAGGCTCATCACGGCGTAATCGATCCCCTCTTGCGTGCCCGACCAGGCGCCGATCAGCGCCCCCACAGCGATGGGTTTTCCGGCCACGGGGGCCTCTGCCGCCTGTACGCCCGCTGCGGCCAGCGCACCGCCACCACCTCGGCCGGCGCGCTTGGCGTAATTGGCCGCCGTCTCACCGGCGCTGTTCTTGGCCTGCGCATTGGCGCCTTTGTCGATCAACAGCTTCACCAGCTTTTCGTTGCCGGCGCCCGCCGCCAGCATCAGCGCGGTCTGGCCCCGGTCATCGGTAAGGTCGAGCTTGGCGCCTTTATTGATCAGGAGCGTGGCGCGCGCCGTACCCATGCCGTTGTCGGTCTGGCGCGCCGCGGCCATCAGCGCCGTGGTGCCGTTGCTGCTGGCGAAATCGACATCGGCGCCCTTAGCCAGAAGCGTGTTCATGATCGCGAGGGTGTCGCGCGACTTGAACGGATCGGGATTACCGGCCGCCGCGACCAGCGGCGTCACCAGGGCGTTGGCTTTCGAACGGACATTGAGGCTGGCGCCCGCATCGGCAAGCACCGCCACCATATCCGGCTGGAACAATTGCACCGCCTCAGTCAGCGGCGTCGTACCCAGCTTGTCGACGGGATCCAGATTGGCCTTGCGCTTGATCAGGTATTTGACGGTGTCGATCTGTTTGCCGAGGACGGCGTAATGGAGCGCCGTTTGGCCCGTGGCCAGGCTCTTCAATTCGAGCGTGGCGCCGTTGTCGAGCAGAAGCCCCACAGCTTCGGTGTTTCCGAACCGCGCCGCCATATGCAAAGCCGTAAAGCCGCCATTGCCGGCCGCCGCATTCGGCTGCAAATCGAGCTTCGGCTTGTACGTCAAGAGCTGCTTGATAAAGGCGAAGGCGTACTTGCCTTTATCGCCTTTTAAGGAAAGCACGGCCTCGATCAGCGGCGTCATGCCGGTGTTGTCGACGTGGTTGATGTCGACACCCTGGGAAACCAGATAGTCGAGCACCGCGTGCTGCTTGTGAAAAATGGTGGTGACCAGCACCGACTTGCCTTCGCTGCTGATGACGTTGGCTACCGCGCCGCGCTCGCGCAGCATCTTCACTGCGACGAGATCTTCGGCCCCGGAAACGAACCACAGTGCCGTTTCGCCGTGCGGGGTCCTGAAGTTGATGTCCAGACCTTTGGCCTCGGTCAGGAGAACCCGGATCACATCGGTATGGTCGCGCGCCGCCGCTCTGATGAGGGCGGTAACGCCGCGCGCCTCGGGTATTTCGTCGGTCGAGTCCTTGGCGTTGACCGTGGCGCCCATTTTCAACAGGATGCTGACGATCTCCGCCTGCCCCATATGCGCTGCCAAAATCAGCGGCGTGCGCGTCCAGGAGCCCATATCGTCCGTATAGGTGCCGCGCTTGTTGACAGCGATGCCGGGCGCCGCCAGCAGCGCCTTGGTGACCTCGATGTCCTTTTCGCGGATCGCCTTCAGCAGCATGGTTTCGCCGTCATAGGTGGCGTTGACGTCGGCCCCGTTTTGCAGCGCCGCGCGAACCTTTCCCAAATCGTTATATTCGATCGCATCATACAGCGGCGTCCTGGTCTCGGCCGCCGCCGCTGCGCAAACCGAAACGCACGCCCCGGACACGGTCAGCGCCAGCGCCGCCGAGCAAAAAATGTTCCTGAAATTCACAAAAGCCCCCGATGTCGCCAGCGCGTCGGCCGGTGTTGCCGGCGCACGCTATAGAGCGGCGCACGGCTTGACAACGTAGGGTCAATTTTGGCGGCCGCGCCCGCCACGATCCAGGCTCAGGAAGGATCGCAAACGTCTTTGCTCACCCGCGGCGTTCAATTAGCAGAGTGGCACGCTCTAAAAATAGCGGAGGGAATCGACCGAACGCCTGCGCACGCCCCCCTCCGTCTCAGCTTCGCTTGCGCTACGCCGCTCCCCCGCTATTTCACTATCTGAGCAACACTCCGGCCGGAGCACCGCTGGGGAGGAAAGAGGGGGATACGCTTGACGCTCGAGATGACCGCCGATCTACGGCAGCAGACGATACCCGCCGGTCTCGGTGATCAGGATGCGCGCGTCGCCGGGGTTTTCTTCGATCTTCTGGCGCAGCCGGTAGATGTGGGTTTCGAGCGTGTGCGTCGTCACCGCAGGGTTGTAGCCCCAGACCTCGTTGAGCAGGGTCTCGCGCGGCACCGTCTCGCCCATCCGGTAAAGGAATTTGAGGATGTTGGTTTCTTTTTCCGTGAGGCGGATCTTGCGCGACTTGGCATCGAGCAAGAGCTTGGCGCTGGGCCGGAAAGTATAGGGGCCGATGCGGTACATCGCTTCTTCGCTACGGTCGTGGCTGCGCAAATGCGCATGCACGCGGGCCATCAGGACGGCGAAGCGGAACGGCTTGGTGATGTAATCGTTGGCGCCCGAATCCAGTCCGGCAATGGTGTCGGCATCGCTGTCGGCGGCGGTCAAAAGCACGATCGGGCAGGTGACGCCCTGGGCGCGGAGCTCGCGGCAGAGATCGCGGCCGTCGCCGTCGGGCAGGCCGACATCGAGGATCATGAACTCGTACAGGCCGTCGGCGGCGCGTTCGCGCGCAGTGGCGCAATCGCCGGCCCGCACCACGGCGTATTCGCCCTCCTGCCCCAGTTGTTCGGCCAGGGATTCGGCGAGCATTTCGTCGTCTTCCAGCAACAGGACACGCTTGGCTTGCGTCATGATCGATCAGGCTTCCTAGGGACCGAAGCAGGCGGACTCTACCCGGTTTTCCCGTGCTGGTGTATTGGGATAGCCGTCATGCCGCAATCCCGCTCCCTGCCGCCCCCCGAAACCCGCCTTGATACCGTCGCCGCCGCCATCGACGCCTTGCGCGCCGGCCGCCCGGTGCGCCTAATGACGCCCGGCGTGCACACCATGTTCGCCGTCGAGACCATCCCGGCCGCGGCCCTGAAACGCCTGGAACGGCCGCTTCTTATTCTCAGCCATGCCAGGGCGCGGACCTTGAAAATCCGGCTTTACACGCCCCAAGTGGTGGCGCTGCCGGTCAAGTCCGGAACCAGTCCGGCCGACCTGCGGGCCATCGCCGACCCCACCATCGACCTCGACGCCCCGATGAAAGGCCCGTTCAACGCCCGCCGCGCCAAGCTCGGCCCGGCCTATGCGGCAGCGGTCAAGCTCGCCAAACTGGCGGGGCTCTTGCCGGCCGCGGTGGTGGTCAACGGCCCGGTGCGGGGCGGCCTCGATCTCAAAATCGCGGACATCACCGCCTACGAGACCCGCGCCGCCGACAGCCTTGCCATCGTGACGCGGGCGCGGGTGCCGCTCGAAGCCAGCGAGAAGACCGAACTCGTCGCCTTCCGCGCCGGGGACGGCGGGCCGGAAAACGTCGCCATCGTGATCGGCGAGCCGAAAAATCCGGTACTGACGCGGCTGCATTCGGAATGCTTCACCGGCGACCTTTTGGGCTCGCTCAAATGCGATTGCGGCGAACAGCTGCGCGGCGCCATCGCGACCATCGCGCGGGCCGGCGGCGGGGTGCTGCTCTATCTCGCCCAGGAAGGGCGCGGCATCGGTCTCATCAACAAGCTGCGCGCTTATCGTTTGCAGGATCAAGGCTACGACACCATCGAAGCCAACGAGCGCCTCGGTTTCGAAGCCGACGAGCGCGTCTATGCGGTGGCGGCGCGGATGCTGCAACTGCTCGGCTTCTCGTCGGTTCGTTTGTTGACCAACAATCCGGAGAAAGTCGTGGGACTCGAGAAAGCCGGGATCGCAGTCGCCGAACGGGTGCCGCACGCGTTTCCTTCCAATCGCCACAACGAATTCTATCTGCGCACAAAGGCGGAAAAAGCCGGGCATTTGTTGTAAGTAGAGCGTACAGACGCCACATGCGTTCTGCTCTCCGCGCGCTGCAAGCCCCCCTTCCCGCGCTGCGCGCGGACTTCCGCCCGCGTTCCCAGTGCATGCTCGCCCAGCCTTGCGCCCGCGTGGGGCAGAAAAGATAGAGCGACGTGCCCCCAACCGGCAATTCTTGCCGGGTGATGCGCAAGCGAAACTGAACGATTCCGCGGCGGGCCGGGTTGGCAAGGGGCTTGCTTTACTAAAGGCATGCCCGGAACCGATATGGTCCTTCGTAACCAGGATTACGCCCGCCAGCTTGCGGCCCCGCCCGCGCCGGCGAAGGCAGCCGAGTCCGGTTCCGGCTTCAGTTTCGGCGACTTCCTCGACATCATCAATCCGCTGCAGCACATCCCGGTGGTGTCGACGATTTACCGCCACCTGACCGGCGACAAGATCAGCACGCCGGAAAAGATCGCCGGCGATACGCTGTACGGCGGACTGACCGGCCTCATCTGCTCGCTCGGCGATGCCTTGTTCACCGAAGTCACCGGCAAGAGCGTCGGCGATACGGTGTATGCGGCCGTCATCGGCGACGACGAAGAACCCGCCACCGCCGTGGCGCAGAACGGCACCGCCGCGGAACGCACCGGCCTGACGCGCACGGCCGAGCTGTGGTCGCCGGCCCCGGCGCCAGCCACGCATCAGCAGGCCGCCGCCGCCTATCGCGCCAGCGGAAGGCTTCTCGCCGCGTATTAGCCCAACCCTGTCATCCCCGGCCGAGCGATCCGCAGCACGACGTGCGCAGGATGGCGAGGGGAAGGGGATCCAGGTCGAGACGCACACACGCTTGCGCAGAACTGGCCGTGCCTATCCTTAGACACCAATGCAGCTTGAATACCTGGGTCCCCTTCCCCTCACTGCGCTGACGCTTGCTCGGCCGGGGATGACAGCTTTTTTGCTGCTCTAGGGTTTTGAATAATCCCGTGCGCCGAAGATCGCGGTGCCGACGCGAACATGCGTGGCGCCGAATTTGATCGCGATCTCGAAATCGTCGCTCATGCCCATCGACAGAAGCGGCAGAGCGGCTTCGCCCGCGAGCTTTTTCAACAGGCCGAAATACGGCGCCGGGGCCAGGTCGAACGGCGGCACGCACATCAGGCCGACGAGATCGAGCTGAAGCGCGCGCACCTCTTCGACCAGCGCCAGGGTTTCGCGGGGGGCGACGCCGGATTTCTGCGGCTCCTCGCCGATATTCACCTGCACGAACAGTTTCGGATTTTTGCCCTGCTTGTCGCGCTCACTGGCGATGGCGCGGGCGAGCTTGATGCGGTCGACCGAATGGATGGCGTCGAACAGACCGACCGCCTCTTTCGCCTTGTTGGTCTGCAGGCCGCCGATCATGTGCAGTTCGGCATCGGGATACTCGGCTTTCAACGCCGGCCACTTGGCGAGCGCCTCCTGCACCTTGTTTTCGCCGAACAGGCGATGGCCGGCATCCAGCGCTTCGCGCACCACCTCGGCGGAATGGGTTTTCGACACCGCAATCAAATGGGTGGCGGGCGCAGGCGCAACGGCGGCCTGACGCGCTGCCTCGATACGGGCCTTGATGTATTCTAGATTGGCGGCGACGGGAGACATGGGATGAGCGATAGCGCTTCACGCCGGAGCATAGCAAGGGCGGCGGCCCGGCTGCGGGGTAAGGCGGAACTGCCGGCGCTGATACTGATGACCGACGACGTGCGGCTCCGCGATCCGGTGGCGGCGGCCCTTGCCCTGCCGCGCGGCAGCATGGTGATCGTCAGGAGCCGCGATGGCGCGCGACGGCAGGCTTTGGCGCACGCGCTGCGCGAGGTGGCGCGCACCCGCAGTCTTTTCCTGCTGATCGCCGGGGACGTGGCGCTGGCGCGGCGGATCGGCGCGGACGGCGTGCATTTGCCGGAAACGCGGATCGGCGAGGCGGCGGCGATCCGGGCGCGTAACCCGATGCTGGTGACGGTAGCGGCGCATTCGCTGCGCGCGCTGCGGCAGGCGGGATATGTCGATGCGCTGATCCTGTCGGCGGTGTTTGCGACCGCGAGCCATCCCGGCCGGGCGGCGCTGGGAGCGGTGCGGGCCAATCGAATGGCCCAGCAGGCGCCGCTGCCGGTGTACGCCCTCGGCGGCATTACCGCCCGAAACGCCCAGCTTCTCTTCGGTTTTTGCGGAATTGCGGCGATCGGGGCGTTAGGGGTTGACCCGGCCTGACCGCTCGACAATGTTCGGCCCGGTTTCGGGTCGGAGAAATGCCGTGCAGGAGTTGATCGAGGTCATCAGAGAGCGCTCGTACCGGCGCGGGCATTTCAAGCTCGCGAGCGGCGCCGAGAGCGAGTTCTATTTCAACCTCAAGCCGACCATGATGAACCCCAAAGGCGGCTATCTCTGCGCCAAGGCGCTCCTCGAAAAGATCCGTTCGGTCGACGGCATCGATTACGTCGGCGGGCTCGAAATGGGCGCGGTGCCGGTGATCGCGGCGCTGGCGGCGCAGTCCTATGCCGACGGCAGGCCGGTCGCCACCTTCTTCGTGCGCAAACAAGCCAAGGATCACGGCACCGGTGAAGTGATCGAAGGCCTCGCCAGCGGCGAAAGCCTGGAGGGCAAGCGCGTCATCATCATCGACGATGTGGCGACCACCGGCGGCTCGATCGTCAAAGCGGCGGAAGCGGCGCGCAAAGCCGGCGCCATCGTCGACTACGCGCTCGTCATCCTCGACCGCGAGGAAGGCGGCACCGAAAACCTCGCGCAGGCGGGGATGAAACTCCTCAGCGCGGTGAAGAAAAGCGATTTTATCTAGAGCATTTCACCGTTTCACAGAAACGGATGAACTGCTCCAGATTCTTGAGTGGTCGCGCTTTCGAACGGAAAACCGGATTCCACTTTTCCTGAAAGCGCTCTAGTCACCGCTGCCGGGCACCTTGAACGTCAGGTGCAGGAAGAGGGCGTTCATCGCGATCCGCTGCGAGCCGTCGTAGAAGGTGCCGGTGTCGCGGGTGTAGTGCAGCTCTTGCCAGCCGAGGGTCGCCTGCAGGTTCTCATTGATGCGATAGCCGGCGGCGACGCCGAAACCGCGCACGCCCAGCTTGGGTTCGCCGAGGGTGCGGGTGGTGCCGCTCGAATATTCCCCGCCCAAGGTCCAATCGTTCCAGGCGAGCGTGGTCGACAGATGCGCGCCTTCGGTATCGGCGCTGTTCTGGGCCTCGTAGATCTCGAAGCCGTAAGTGTTGGTATGGCGGTAGCTGCCGCCGACAGCGAGCTTCCACTCCTCGCCGAACGGCACGTCGATTTCGCTGCCGATGCCCCAGTCGGTCAGACCGGCATCGTTGGCGCCTTTGCCGTCGCCGTGGCCGAACGCGGCAGAGCCGTAAAAGCCGAGGCTGAAGTCTTCGAATTGCTGCGAATAGCTGACCGCCGTTTCCCAGATGCTTTTCTGGCGATTGGGCGCATGCGGGCCGTTGTTGAGGAAGGGGATGACCTCGCGCCCCTCGGACGGGGTGTAGGACACGCCGATCTGAATCCCGAACAGGCGGGGCGTGTAATAGGAGAATTTGGCGTAGTTGAGCGAGGATTCGACCTCGGTCTCGAGGTTGAAGGCCTCGATGAACGGCCGGCCCGTCGACGGATCGATGAAGAACGTCGTGTTGGGATTGTCGAGCGAGACATATTCGTCGACCACCGGCCCGGTCACCGACAGCACATAGCCGGGGCCGTCGGTCATGCCGAATTCGAGGCTGCCGAGGCCGGTCTGGGCGACGGCATAGACCTTCTGCACCAGATTGCCGCCGTAATTGTCGTAACTGAGCCGGTCGCGCAGCACTTCGAACGAGGATTTGAGCGCCAGGGTGAGGCCGCTGTCGTAATCGCGCTGCAGTTTGAGGCTGAGATCGGCCGCCCCGCTGGCCCAGCGCTGATCGGCCGGACCGCCTTTGGGCAGCCACGGTCCGAACACCGCGCCATGCGCTTCGCCGCCGATCGTCGCGGTCAGATTGTCGTAGGAGCCCGTCCACGGCGACACGGTCAGGTCGTCGGCCAGGGCCGGTACGGCCATCACAGCGGCCGCCGTTGCGAGCAATAAGGCTTTCATGACCCCCACTTTATCCCGGCTGGACCGCAAGATGGTAAAGAGCGTCCCGGATTAAACCTCGATCATAATAGACAGAATTGTCCCAAGCCATAGACGGCCACGTTGCGCCGCGGCACCCTCGCCTTTATAAGCCGAGCCCTCGACACGGAGTTTGCCTGATGCGAGCCTTTATCCTTGGAGCCTGCGCCCTTCTGTTGGCCGGCTGCGGTTCGTCCGACGACAAGCAGTACATCCAGGATACCGATAGCGGCACGACTGCCATCTCCAGTGAGAGCGGTCAACGCATTTTAGGTGTCAATTCCTACTTGTGGCACGCCACCCTCGACACCCTGTCGTTCTTGCCGCTGCAGTCCGAAGATCCGTTCGGCGGCGTCATCATCTCCGACTGGTACAGTTCGCCGCAGACCCCCAACGAGCGCGTCAAGATCACGGTCTACATTCTCGACCGCCGCCTCAGGGCCGACGGCCTCAAGGTCGCCGTCTTCCGTCAGACCAAGTCCAACGAGGGCTGGGCCGACGTGGCGGTCAACCCGGAGACCGCGGTGAAGCTGACGGACGCCATCCTGACGCGGGCCCGCGAGCTGCGCCTGGCGACCAAGCAGTAAGCCTGCGCCACCGTTCCCTTCTGAAATACTGGAAAATGCGGCCCGTTTGCCGCAAAAGGACGTCGCGCGGCCGCAGTCCTTTTCCGGCCGTGTTTTGGAAAGGTACCGACTGATATGGCGCGCTATAACGCAAAAGAATCCGAAAAGCGCTGGCAACAGGCCTGGAACGAAGCGTCGGTCTTCTTGACGCCGGAAAACCACGACAAGCCGAAGTGCTACGTCCTCGAGATGTTCCCCTACCCGTCGGGGCGCATCCATATCGGTCACGTCCGCAACTACACCATGGGCGACGTGCTCGCCCGCTTCAAACGCGCCCAGGGCTTCAACGTCCTGCATCCGATGGGCTGGGACGCCTTCGGCCTGCCGGCGGAAAACGCCGCCCGCGAGAAGCACGTCAATCCGCGCGACTGGACCTACGACAACATCGCCAACATGAAAGAGCAGCTGAAGCTGATGGGCCTCAGCCTCGATTGGAGCCGCGAGTTCGCGACCTGCGATGTCGAATACTTCTCGCGCCAGCAGAAGCTGTTCCTCGATTTCTATCGCGAGAACCTCGTCTACCGCTCGGAAGCCGACGTGAACTGGGACCCGGTCGACATGACCGTGCTCGCCAACGAGCAGGTGATCGACGGCCGCGGCTGGCGCTCGGGCGCCCTGGTCGAGCGCAAAAAGCTGTCGCAATGGTTCCTCAAGATCACCGCCTATTCCGACGAACTTCTGTCGGCCCTCGACGGACTGGAACGCTGGCCGGAAAAAGTCCGGCTGATGCAGAAGAACTGGATCGGCCGCTCCGAAGGCTTGAAGTTCAAGTTCGATCTGTCGAGTGGCGGCCAGTTGGAAGTCTTCACGACGCGGCCCGACACGCTGTTCGGTGCCTCGTTCGTGGCACTGTCGGCCGATCATCCGCTGACCGTCGAACTCGCCAAGAACAATCCCAAGCTGGCCGCGTTCCAGGCCGAATGCCGGCGCATGGGCACGGCGGAAGAGACAATCGAAAAGGCCGAGAAGCTCGGCTTCGACACCGGCCTCACCGTCACCCATCCGTTCGATCCGACCTGGAAGCTGCCGGTCTATGTCGCCAACTTCGTCTTGATGGGCTACGGCACCGGCGCCATTTTCGGCTGCCCGGCGCATGACCAGCGCGACCTCGATTTCGCCCGCAAATACAATCTCAGGGTCCAGGCGGTCGTCATTCCCGAAGGCGCCGACCCGAAGACGTTCGACGTCGGCAACGAGGCCTATGTCGGCCCCGGCAAGCTGGCGAACTCCCAGTTCCTCGACGGCATGGACGTCGACGCCGCCAAGGACAAGGTCGCCGCCATGCTGGAAGGCCGCGGCATCGCCAATCGCACGGTGCAATACCGCTTGCGCGACTGGCTGGTCAGCCGTCAGCGCCCGTGGGGCTGCCCGATCCCGATGATCCATTGCGCCAAATGCGGCGTGGTGCCGGTGCCGGAAGATCAGTTGCCGGTGAAAGTACCCGAGGATCTGAAGTTCAACGTCAAAGGCAATCCGCTCGACGCCCATCCGACCTGGAAGCACGTCAAATGCCCGTGCTGCGGCGGCGAAGCCCTGCGCGATACCGACACCCTCGACACCTTCGTCGACTCCTCCTGGTATTACGCCCGCTTCACCGACACCAAGGCGCCGGGACCGGTCAATAAGGATGCGGTCGATTACTGGCTGCCGGTCGATCAGTATATCGGCGGCATCGAGCACGCGATCCTGCATCTGCTCTATGCCCGCTTCTTCCTGCGCGCCATGAAGAAGGCCGGTTACGTCAAGATCGACGAGCCGTTCGCCGGCCTGTTCACCCAGGGCATGGTCTGCCACGAGACCTACAAGGACCCGGCCGGGGCCTGGCTGTCGCCCGATCAGATCGAGAAGCGCGACGGCGGCTGCTTCATCAAGGGCAGCGGCGAGCCGGTTACCGTCGGCCCGTCCGAGAAGATGTCGAAATCGAAGAAGAACGTGGTGGCGCCCGAAACCATCATCGACATCTTCGGCGCCGATACCATCCGCTGGTTCATGCTGTCGGACACCCCGCCGGAACGCGATATCGAATGGACCGACGAAGGCGCCGATGCCTGCTGGAAGTTCGTCCAGCGCGTCTGGCGCCTGGTGACCGAGACCGAAGGCCTGCCGCCGGCCGGTACGCCGGTTGAAGGCGCATCCGATCTGCGCCGGGCGGTCCACCGCACCATCGCGGCGGTCACCGACGATCTCGCCGCCCTGCGCTTCAACCGCGCGGTGGCGCAGATTTACACCCTGACCAATGCTATAAGTGCCGCTCCGAATGCGCCGGGGGCCGAACGCCGCGAGGCTTTGGAGACCCTGGTCAAACTGATCGGACCGATGATGCCGCATCTGGCCGAAAGCGCCTGGGAAGCGTTGGGGCACAAGCCCTTCCTCGCCACCGCCGAATGGCCGAAGGCGGTTCCCGAACTGACCGCGCTCAACACCGTGAAAATGGCGGTGCAGGTCAACGGCAAGCTGCGCGGCACCATCGAAATCGCCCCCAATGCCGACAAGGCCGACGCCGAGAAAATGGCGCTCGCCCTCGACACCGTGGTCAAGGCGATGGACGGCAAGGCGCCGAAAAAGGTGATCGTGGTCCCCAACCGCATCGTCAACATCGTGGTGTAAGGATGAAATACGCAGCCGTCGTCCTCCTCGGATTGTTGCTCAGCGGCTGCGGCTTCCGTCCGCTCTATGCGGTGCCCGATACGCCGGGCGGCTCGATGCAGGCGACGCTGCGCTCGATCTATGTCGAGCCGGTGCCGGAGCGGCTCGGCTATCAGCTGCGTAACCGGATGATCGACGTGCTCGACGGCCGCGGCCAGCCGGGCGGCGCGCGCTACGCCCTGAAGCTCACGCTCACCACCAAGAGCGAAGCCATCGGCGTGCAGAGCCAGACCACTTCGGGCGGCATCACCCAGACCGCCATCACCCGCTACAACGACACCCTGACGGTCGATTACGAACTCAGTGACGCGCGCTCGGGCGCGGTGGTGACCAAGGGCGTCGAAACCGGATTGTCGGCCTACAACGTGCTGAACTCGCCCTATGCGACGCTCGCCGTGCAGCAGGACGCCGACCGCCGCGCCGCCGAAGACATCGCCGACCGCATCCGCATCGCGCTGGCGGTGTGGTTTGCCCAGCAGGCGAAGAAGTGAATCTTCTTTCTGCCCCCACGCGCGCAATGCGCTTCTCGCCTGCACTCAGAGCGTGGGGGAAGTGGCGCGAAGCGCCGAAGGGGGCTTATGACGGCGTGAGCCCCCTTTCCGCGCTGGGCGCGGACTTCCCCCGCGTTCTTAGTGCCAGCGGCGCAATCGCGTCGCCCGCGGGGGCAGAAAAGGTGGCCTCATGACCGTCATCAAATCCAACGAAGCCGACCGGTTCGCGAAAAATCCGCCCAAGGCGATCATCGCGGCGCTGGTGTTCGGACCGGATGCGGGGCTGGCGCGCGAGCGGGCCGAAACGCTGCTCAAAACCGTGGTCGACGATCTCACGGACCCGTTCCGGGTATCCGATCTCGATGAAGCGGCGCTGTCGGCCGATCCGGCGCGGCTCGCCGACGAAGCGGCGGCGATCTCGATGCTGGGCGGGCGGCGTGTGGTCAGGGTGCGCGGCGCCACCAACGGCCTCGCCAAAGTGTTCGAGACCTTCCTCGACGATCCCAAGGGCGAAGCGCTGGTCGTGGTCGAGGCCGGCGATCTCGCCAAAGGCTCGGCGCTGCGCAAGCTATTCGAAGAAGCCGACAACGCTGCCGCCATCGCCTGCTATCCCGACAGCGCCAAGGATCTGCCGGACGTGGTGCGCGACGCCCTGCGGGCCGAAGGGTTTTCGATCTCGGGCGACGCACTGGCCGATGCGGTGTCGCGGCTGGGCTCCGACCGCGGCGTGACCCGGCGCGAAATCGAAAAACTGGCGCTCTATTGCCGCGGCCAGAAAGAAGTCGGCCTCGACGACGTGCGCGCCGCCATGGGCGACGAAGCCGAAGCGCGGGTGGAAGAAGCCTGCGATGCCGCCGGACTTGGCGATCTCAAGAAACTCGATCTGGCGCTGGAGCGGTTGTGGGCGTCCGACATCTCGCCCATCGCGGTGGTGCGTCCGGCGCTCGGTCATTTCCAGAAACTGCTCGGGGTGGCGACCGATGTGGCGCGCGGCGACAATGTCGAGTTCGCCATCAAGAAACTCCGCCCGCCGCTGCATTTCTCCCGCGTCAACGCGTTCAAGGTGCAGCTCCAGAAATGGAACGAAACCCGCCTCGGCGATGCGCTCGATCTGCTCCTCGAAGCCGAAGCGATGTGCAAGACCACCGCCATTCCGGCCGAAGCCGCGCTCGGGCGGGCGCTCTTCAATGTCGCAGCGATGGCGCGGAAACGATGACGTCCGCCGCTGGGGAATCCGCTCCGGCGCGGTGACAAGCGATATCACAGGCGCTCGTCTCAGCCGCCGGATACCCATATCTGCCAACAGCTTATCGCGTCGGAGCCCGGCGGTCCGGCAGGGCGCTTTTCTTGTCACGGCACTTCGGCGCGCCGTGCGCCGTTCCTGCCCTGCTTCGCGCTAAATGCGGAGCAAGCAGAACGAGGTGACCTCATGAGAAAGCTCTTCTTGCTGGCAAGCGCCGCTTCTCTCGGCGTCTTGACGATGTTCAATCCGGCTGCCGCGGCGCCCCATGGGGTAAAGGTCGGCATGCTCACCTGTCATGTGCACAGCGGCTGGGGTTACGTGGTCGGCTCTTCGAAGGAGATGGATTGCGCCTATCGGCCGCGACACGGCGGACCGGACCGCTACACGGGCAGCATCACCAAGCTCGGCGTCGATATCGGCTATACCTCGGCGGGAACGCTGGTTTGGGACGTCGTGGCGCCGAGTTCGGACATTCGATCCGGCGCGCTTGAAGGCGAATACGCCGGTGCCACGGCCAGCGCCACGGTGGGCGTCGGCGTCGGCGCCAACGTGCTGGTGGGCGGGCTCGATAAATCCATCGCGCTGCAACCGGTCAGCGTCGAAGGCAATACCGGCCTGAACGTCTCGGGCGGAATCGGCGAGATGTCGCTGAAAGCGCGGGTCCAATCCGGCGACCGGCGTTAACGACGGCAATGTCCCTGGGGGGCGACCGGGTGAAACTGGACTCGGGCCCCCCACTTCGCTATTCGCTAGCCGTACCTCGCCTGGGACCGCCATGCTGAAAATCCGCATCATTCCCTGTCTGGACGTGAAGGACGGGCGCGTCGTCAAAGGCGTCAACTTCGTCGATTTGCGCGATGCGGGCGATCCGGTCGAACAGGCCATGGTCTACGACCGCATGGGCGCCGACGAACTCTGCTTCCTCGACATCACCGCCTCGAACGAAAAGCGCGCCATCATGCTCGATGTGGTGCGGCGGACGGCGGATGTCTGTTTCATGCCGCTGACGGTCGGCGGCGGCGTGCGCACGCTCGACGATATCCGCAGCCTGTTGCTGGCGGGCGCCGACAAAGTGTCGATCAACACCGAAGCGGTGCGCCGCCCCGAGTTCGTGCGCGAAGCGGCGGAGAAGTTCGGCAGCCAGTGCATCGTCGCGGCGATCGATGCCAAGCAAGGCAAGCACAATCACAACGGCCCGCCGTTCGAGGTCTATACCCATGGCGGCCGCAACGCGACCGGCATCGATGCGGTGAAGCATGCGATGAAGCTGGTCGACTACGGCGCCGGCGAAATCCTTCTCACCTCGATGGATCGCGACGGCACCAAGATCGGCTACGATATTCCCTTGACGCGCGCGATTTCGGATGCGGTGTCCGTGCCGGTGATCGCCTCGGGCGGGGTCGGAAACTTGCAGCATCTGGTCGAAGGGGTGCGCGACGGCGGCGCCAATGCCGTCCTGGCCGCGTCGATTTTCCATTTCGGTCAAGCCACTATCGCCGACGCCAAGAACGCGCTTGCGTCGGCCGGCGTGCCGGTGCGCAATAGCTGAGAAAACGGGTTTTTACGGAAAGAGAAACGTGCCTGCACGGCCGCGCGCCTTGCTGGTGCCGGTTTCGGCACGAGCGCCGTTGATCGATGCCGAGATGTCGGCGGGCGAAGCCTTGCGCGTCATCCTGTTGGAAGCCCTGGCGCAGGTGAACGCCAACGCGCCGGTGGCGGTCAAAGCCCGCGACGGCGAAGGCCTGCATCAGCTTCGCGTCGGATTGCGGCGGCTGCGCACGGCGCTGACGCTGACCGATCTGCCCGGACTTGGCGCACTGGATGCTCGCGCCAAGGCGATCATCAACGAGATCGGACTGGCGCGCGATCTCGACGTGTTCGTGACCGAACTGTTCCAGCCGGCAGTGAACGAGCTCGGATCGCGGCGCGGCTTTACTCCTCTGGCGGAACGGACCGAGCAGCTGCACGAGCACGCCTGGACCACCGCCATCGCCGCGATTGCGAGTCCGGAGTTTCGCACGTTCGACGAAGACGTCGCCGCCGCCGCGCGCGCGATCGTCTGGCCCGACACCGCGAGCATCGCCACCGTGGCGCCACCGCTTCTCGAGCATGCCTTGCGGCGGGCGAAGAAACGCGGCCGCCGTTTCCAGCATCTCGATCCGCCGGCACGCCATCGCTTGCGCATCGCGCTCAAGAAACTGCGTTATACGGCGGAGTTTTTCGCGCCGCTCTATCCCAAGAAGACGGCCAAGCATTGGCTGGCGCCGCTGAAAGAACTGCAAGACCTGCTCGGTCATTTGAACGACGTGGCGCAGGTGTGCGGCGTGGTGGAGCGTCTGTTGGCGGACAACGCCGGACGCGCCGCCGTGCAGGCCGATCTCAATCACGCCGCCGGTCTGTTGCAAAGCTTTCATCAGGCGCGCGCCGACGCCCTCGCGCGCACCACCCACAAGCAATGGAAGGCGTTCCGCGAGACGCCGCCGTTCTGGACGGCACGGGAAAGCTGACGGCGCCGCTGTCAGTGTGATTTACACCCGCACGGCAAACGCCCTTCCCGCTCCAAATAACTGTTTGAACCACCGACATTTCGCACCTTGGCCTCAGATTTGCTGACAGCGCCTGCACGACAACTCTGGAGGCTTTGGTGCGGAATCTTTCCAATATTCTTGCGGCTGCCGTCACGGCAGTCCTGATCGGCTTCGGCGTCGCGGCGCCGGCGCATGCCACGATCTTGAATTACGAACTCGATATGGTCGCCGAACATTCGGGCTGGATTCCGATGCCCAACGGCGATCCCTTGTTCGGGACCTACACAACACCGCCGAACGGTGAGACCTTCAAAGCAACGTTCAGTCTCGACAGCGCGCTGGTGACGCCCGGCACCAGCGTCACCATTCCGCTGGAAGCCTTTCATATGAAAGTCGGCGACACCGAGTGGTCGGCCAGCGATTTCTCGTCCTCGTGGTTCATAGTGGATATCTACGGCAACATCGAGAAGATGGGGATATTCGTCATGGATGCGGACAAGAATTCTTTCGCGGTGGGCTACAAAACCGGGCGTCCGAACATTGACACCATCATCAGCTTTTGGAGCGTCAATGACGGCGAGTATCCCGCCTGCGTCATCAGCAGCGATTTCACGTTCTCCGGCGCCTGCTTCGGTTCGGTGAACAACGATATCACGCTCATCAGGCTGCCGGACGGAACGCCAGGCGGCGGCGGCAACGGCGGTCCAGACGTGCCCGAACCGGCAACGCTGGTGTTGCTGTTGACGGGGCTTGGTCTCGCCGGTCTTCGCCGACGCGTCTGACCCCACAAAACGGCGACTGCTGAAAAACAACGCAGCCGCCGCTATTTTTTGCACGGCGTCCGATCCGATATTGAGCAGACCGCACGAAATTTGTGCGATGCATTTCGAAGCGATGATACGGCACGCAAAGCCGTGTCATCGCTTCGTCGCAAATCGGCGCCGCATCGTCGCAGCGCGTGCGATGCGCGGTGCGAATATGTGTATCCGAAACCTTCGATTAAGCCGTAGCCCCGTAGCCTTTGCGCGTCCGGCAACAAGACCGGTAGCGATCAACATGGTGGGTGCAATGACTGTTTCGAAATTTGGTTTGACGGCGATCGTGTTTGCGGCGGTGGTGACGGCGCCCGTGTGCGCAGGCGATCTTACCGAAGTGTTTCATAGCTGCGTGGCGAAGTTCGCCCGCTCGACTCAGGACGCGACCGTGACGCTGGAATGCACGGCGGCAGACGGCAAGGTCAGCGGCTGCAAGGTCCTCAACGCCCCGACGCCGAGCAACGGCTTCGACAAGGCCGCGTTGTGCGTCGCCGATGCGCTGCCGATCGGCGGCAAGACCGGCACGATCTCGTTCCCGATCAAGTTCGAGAAAAACCACTTCTGAGATCAACGCACCCGAAGCGGCACGTTCAGTCCGGCGATGGACGGCGTGCCGTCGGGGGCAAGCGCCAGAACCAGTGCGCATTTCAAATCGAGTTCGGCCGGCATCGGCGCCGACATGTCCCAGCCGGTGGCGAGCACATAGGCGGCACGCAACACGCCCATATGGGAGACGGCGATGACGTCGTCGCCCTTCGCCGCCACATCGGCGAAGAAGCCGGCAAGGCGCGCCTGCAATTCGGCGGTGGATTCGCCGCTGGGCGGACGGAAGGCCAAACCGCGGCCGGAGCGCTCGAACGCATCGGCGCCATCGCGCGCCAGCATTTCGGCACGGGTCAAACCTTCCCAATCGCCCCAATTCTGTTCGGCCAGACGCGGATCGAGATGGAGGTTCTTCAATCCCAGACATGCCGCCGTCTGGCGCGCGCGCAATTTGGGACTGCAATAGACCACCGCATTTTCGAATCCGGCGGGCGGCAAGAGCGCGCTCATCTTGGCTTTGCCCGCTGCGGAGAGCGGCGTGTCGACGGTGCCTTGCACGCGCCCTTCGGCGTTCCAATCGGTGGGACCGTGACGAAGCAAAGCTAGTTTCATGGGAAGTCAATCTCCGCGATCACCGGCACGTGGTCGGAGCATTTCTCCCAGCCGCGCATCTTCTTGACGATCTGCTGGCTCCTGATCTGGCCGCGCAAAGCCGGACTGACCCAGATGTGATCGAGGCGGCGGCCGCGATCCGAGGCTTCCCAGTCGGCGGCACGATAGCTCCACCACGAATAGATCTTCTTGTCCGGCGGCACCAAAGTGCGGGTGACGTCGGCCCAGTCGTAGGCGGCATACGCGGCAGCGAGCAGCTTGGTCTCGACCGGCGTGTGGCTGACGACGCGCAGCATCTGCTTGTGACTCCAGACGTCGTTCTCGAGCGGGGCGACGTTGAGATCGCCGAGCAGAACCACCGGCGCCACCTTGCCGTCCTTGCGCTTCTTGAACTCTTTTTCGAGACGGGCGAGGAAATCGAGCTTGTGATCGAATTTGGGATTGAGCGCCGGATCGGGAATGTCGCCGCCGGCCGGCACATAGAAATCGTTCAGCTCCAGCCCGTTCTCGAACAGCACCCGCAAATGCCGGCAATGACTCTCGCGGCAGAAGGCGTCGATCTTGAAGTCCTTGATCGGCAGACGCGAGACGACGGCGACGCCGTGATTGGCTTTCTGGCCGCTCACCGCCTGATGCACATAACCGGCCTTGGCGAAACCTTTGGCGGGAAACTGATCGTTGGTGCACTTGATTTCCTGCAGCGCCAGCACGTCGGGCGCGTGCTCGCGCAAGAAGCGCAGAGCCAGCGGCTCACGCAAACGCACCGAGTTGATGTTCCAGGTGGCGATCTTCATGGCATCTCGTGGGATAGCGGCCAGCGGGCGCGGGCGGGGGCGTCGAGCGGATCGAAGCGGCCCAGCGCGGCATTCTCGATGCCTGCCCAGGCGATCATCGCGGCATTGTCGGTGCAAAGTTTGACCGGCGGCACGGCGAAGCCGAAGCCCTCCTGACCGGCGAGATCGGCAAGAGCCGCGCGGATGGCGCCATTGGCAGCGACACCGCCGCCGACCACAAAAGCCGGCTCGGCCGTCTCCGGAAAATCGCGGCGGAACATCGCCATCGCCGCGGCTGAGCGATCGATCAAAATATCGATCACGGCGGCCTGGAACGAGGCGGCGACATCGACGGTCTCGACCGCGTTGTTCTGGATCAACTGACGCACGGCCGTCTTAAGACCCGAGAAGGAAAAATCGGCGCCTTCGCGCCCGCGCATCGGCCGCGGCAAGGCATAGCGGGCGGGATTGCCCTCGCGGGCCAGAATCTCAATCCGCGGACCGCCGGGATAAGGCAGATTGAGCAGCTTGGCGGTCTTGTCGAAGGCCTCGCCGGCCGCATCGTCGATGGTGGTGCCGTAAAGCCGGAAACGGCCTGGTCCTTCGACGCCGAGCAGCTGGCAGTGACCGCCGGACACCAGCAGCAACAGATAGGGAAACGCCACGCCGGTGGCGAGACGCGCGGAAAAACCGTGTCCTTCGAGATGGTTGACGGCGACCAGCGGCTTTCCGGCGGCGACCGCCAAAGCCTTGCCGGTGAGCAGGCCGACCATCACGCCGCCTATCAGGCCGGGACCGGCCGTCGCCGCGACGGCATCAATCTGCGCCAGCGTCAGCTTGGCCTCGTCCAGCGCCCGCGCGACGATCCCGTCGATCAATTCCACATGCGCGCGCGCGGCAATCTCCGGCACCACGCCGCCGAAAGGGCGGTGCTCCTCAAGCTGGCTGAACACCACATCCGACAGGATTTCGCCGGGGCCGGGCGGAAACCCGCGTACCACCGCCGCTGCGGTCTCGTCGCAGCTCGTTTCCAGGCCCAGGACGGTTAGGGTGCGCACGCGAAAACCTGTTCACATTCCAAAAAAGGCTGTAATCGAAAAAGCCCATGGCGGAAAGCGCTCTTCGCATCGGAACCCGAGGATCCCGGCTGGCCACAGCCCAGGCCGACATGGTCGCCCATGTGCTCGCGGCGGCCGGTATCCCTTGCGAAACCGTCCTCATCAAGACCACCGGCGACCGTATTCAGGACCGCCCACTGGCCGATGCCGGCGGCAAGGGCCTGTTCACCAAGGAGCTGGAGGAAGCCCTTCTCGACGGACGCATCGACCTCGCCGTCCACTCGATGAAGGACGTGCCGGTGGCGCTGCCGCCCGGCCTCACGCTGGCGGCCATTCTCGAACGCGAGCATCCCGCCGACGTGTTCATTTCGCCGGCGGCGCCGTCGCTGAAAGCGCTTTCCAAGGGCGCGCGCGTCGGTACCAGCTCGGTGCGGCGGGCGGCGCAGCTGAGGCGCGCCCGGCCGGACCTCGTTCCCGTCCTGCTGCGCGGCAATGTCGACACCAGGCTCAAGAAACTCGCCGAGGGCGGCATGGAGGCGATCCTGCTGGCCTTGGCGGGGCTCAAGCGCCTGGGGCTCGAGCGGCACGTGACGGAAATTCTGTCTACGGACGAATGGCTGCCGTCGCTGGCACAAGGCGCCGTCGGCATCGAGATCCGCGACGGCGATGCGCGCGTGGCCGAAGCCGTGGCGCCGCTCGATCACGAACCGACCGCAGTCGCGCTTTCGTGCGAGCGGGCGTTCCAGGCCGCGCTCGACGGATCGTGCAAAACCCCGATCGCGGGACTGGCCACGTTCGACGGCACCCATTTGTCGTTCAGAGGAGAAGTGCTGGCGCCCGACGGCAGCGACTTCGTTGCGACCGCATTCGCGGACCGTCACATCAGATGCGGGAAAACGGATGCAGTGCGCGTTGGACGGGAAGAGGGGATCAAACTGAAACCTCTGGCGGCCCGCTGGCTCGCCAGTTGACGATCGGAAAACTGCGCTATTGCGCGTTTTCCGTGCTGTCTTCGGCCAGGCTCTTGACCAGATCGAGCACGCGCTTACGCACCTTGGGATCCTTGATGCGCATGTACGCAAGCGAGAGCTGCAGACCGTCGCCGCTCGAAACGAATTCGAGCACGGGCTGAGAATCGCGTTCGGCGAATCCCGGTGCGCTGGCGAGCTGTTCGGTCACGCTCTCGTAGAAGTACTGGATCGGAACGCCAAGAATGCGCGCGATCTCGAAAAGACGGCCCGCACCGATGCGGTTCACGCCTTTCTCGTACTTCTGTACCTGCTGGAACGTCAGGCCGAGCAACTCGCCCAGCCTTTCCTGACTCATACCGATCATCATGCGACGCAGGCGGAGTCTATTACCCACTTGGCCGTCGATCGGATTGGCTTGTTTTTTTGGCAAGGTCTTCGACTTGAGGGTTGGAGATGAACTTCTATGTGCCGGGTAGCACATCCGGAAGACGAATTCACTGCCCGACGCAGCGACGCATCATTTTCCCTTGGAAAAAAGCCAAGTCAAAGCGACGTTTGCGCATACCAGCAGCACGAACCACAGGTCGCCGAAACGCGAATAGGGCGTGGGCGCAATTGCTGCGGGAAGCGGACCGTCGACAGTGCCCGTTTGGTTCAGTCCAAGCCGATGAGTGATTCGCCCGAAGGGATCAATAATGGCGGAAATGCCTGTGTTCGCCGCGCGCGCCACCGGCAGGCCTTCTTCGATCGCGCGCACACGTGCGACCAAAAGATGCTGCTGCGGTCCAGCCCAAGGCCCGAACCAGGAATCGTCGGTGATATTCACAAACCAATCCGGGCGCGTCGCACCCACAACTTCACCGGGAAACAAAATCTCGTAGCATATCAATGGTGTCAACGTGCCGGCGCCCGGCACCGCATAGGCCTTCGGCCCATCGCCCGGCGTGAAGCTGCCGTCGATTCCGGTCAGTTTGGTAAGGCCGAGGCTGTTCAGCGTTTCTTCGTAGGGTAGATACTCGCCGAACGGCACCAGATGGTACTTGTCGTAAGTCGCAATCGCTTTGCCGTCCCGGCCGAACACGAACAGGCTGTTGAAGTAGCGGTATTTGTCCGCAGACAGATAGTCGACGCGAACGGCACCGGTGATGAGACCTTGGCGTCCCACGGTCAGCGCAGCGATCTGCTCGAGCGCCAGCGGCTGTTCATCCAATCCGGCAAACGGCGGCGCCGCTTCCGGCCAGACGATGAGCGTCGGATCGCCGGGCGCGCGGGACAGTTCGATCAACCGGCGCCAGTTCCGCGCTTTGTAGCGGCGCAGATACTTTTCCGCCTGGGGTACATTGGGCTGCACCAGCCGCAAATTCACGCCCGGCACCGTCTGCGCCGCCGTCTCCAGCCGCACCGCACCGCCGACAAAGAACACGGCGAACACGCCGGCGAGCGCGGCAGCGATCTTCCAGCGCGGCGGCGGCGCAAAAAGATCGGCCAGCGCGGCGCCGAACAGCACCGTCAGCAGCGACAGGCCATAAGCACCGAACACCGCTGCCGACTGCAACACGCCGAGCGAAGCGCCCCAGCCGTATGCCGGGATATTCCAAGGAAAACCCGTAAAAATGTGGCCGCGCAGCCATTCGAAGACGCCATAGCTGAGCGCGAACGCGAACAGCCGGCCGCGGCCGCGCCAGAAACGGGCTGCCAGCGCGCCGGCGCAGAGCTGAAACAGCGCCAGCGCCGCGAAGAAAACGAAGACGAACGGAATCTGCCAGGCGTGGGCGACCGGATCGACCATGAAGGCATAGGCGATCCAGTGCATGCCGAGCGCGTACTGGCCGAAACCGAAGGCCCAGGTGACCGCCGCGCCGGTGCGGATGCGCCGCGCCGGTTCGGCGCCATCGATCATCAGAACGACGGCGGCAAAGCCGAGCAGCAACGCGGGAAAGACATTGAACGGCGCAAAACCCAAGGCCGAGACCAGGCCGGCCGCGAAGGCAAAACCGAGCCGGCGCCAGCCGTTCAGACCGCGCACGAAATCACCGGCCGCGGCCAGTGCTGGCGTCAAGCGTTCAAGCATGCGCGGGCGATCTTTCTTTGGGCGGACGGATCAACAGGCGTTTGACGCGGCGCGGATCGGCTTCGAGCACTTCGAACTCGACGCCGTCGGGATGAGCGACGATCTCGCCGCGTTGCGGCACCCGGCCGATCAGCGACACCACCAGCCCGCCGAGCGTGTCGATATCGCTGTCTTCGTCGCGCGGAAATTCGATGCCGGTCTCGGTCTTGAAATCCTCGAGATCGATGCGCGCGTCGGCGACGAACCCGCCCGACGGCAACTGACGGGCGCCCGGCTGTTCTTCGTCATGCTCGTCGGCAATGTCGCCGACGATTTCCTCGATCACATCCTCGATCGAGACGAGGCCGTCGGTGCCGCCGTATTCGTCGATCACCAGCGCGAGATGAATGTGGGTCGTCTGCATCTTCAGAAGCAGATCGAGCACCGGCATCGACGGCGGCGCGAACAGGATGTCGTGCTTGATCGCCGAGATCGGCGCTTCGCGCAGGGTAAAACCGCTCTCGGTGGTCTCCATCTGCTGCAGGACGCTCTTCAGGTGGACGAAGCCGACCGGATCGTCGAGGGTTTCGCGATAGACCACCAGACGCGAATGCTGCGCTTCGCGGAACTGCATGATCAGCTCGGCGAGCGGCGTCGATTCCTCCACCGCCACGATGTCGGCGCGCGGCACCATCACGTCCTTGACCCGGAGCTCGCCGAACTTGAGCAGATTGGCGAGCATGATGCGTTCCTGATCCGACAAACCAGGGCTCTGCCGGTCGGCCTCTTCGATGGCTTCTTCCAGGGTCTCGCGCATCGTCGCCGCCGCATCGTCGCCGCGCAGCAGATGGGCCAGCCGCTTGAGCAGCGAAGGCGATTTGTCGTCGTCGGTGTCGGCCGCGCTGGTCATCGGGTCTCGTAGGGATCGGCTATGCCGAGGGTTGCGAGGATACGCGTCTCCATCGGCTCCATCACCTTGGCTTGGCGCGCCGTGACGTGATCGTAACCGACGAGATGCAATACGCCATGGACGGCAAGGTGGGTGGCGTGATCGAGCAGCGTCTTGCCTTCGGCCTTGGCTTCCTTGGCGGTCACGCCATAGGCCATGGCGATATCGCCGAGATAATCGTTCCCGCCGGAGGGGAACGACAACACGTTGGTCGGCTTGTCCTTGCTGCGAAAATCGCGGTTGAGCGCCTGGACCCGCTTGTCGGTGGTCAAAAGCACGGTCAGATCGGCCGCCTCATCGGCCCCGGCTTCGGCGAGCGCGGCGCGGACGGCTTTCTTCAGGCGGGCGGAAAGACTGCGCGTCCTGCGCCAGCGTCCATCTTCGATTTCGAGCGTAAGGCTCAATCGCGGTTCTTGCGCGGTTTGACGCGCTCCTCTTCGGCGGCATTATAGGCGGCGACGATGCGCGTGACGAGAGCGTGCCGGACCACGTCATGCTCGGAAAACCGGGCCACGCCCGCCCCTTCGATGCCGCCCAGGATGTCGAGCGCCTGGATCAGGCCTTCGGCGCGGCCGCCCGGCAGGTCGCTTTGCGACGGATCGCCGGTCACCACCATGCGCGATTCCTCGCCCAAACGGGTGAGAAACATCTTCATTTGCATCGGCGTGGTGTTCTGGGCTTCGTCGAGAATGACGAAGGCGCGCGTCAGGGTGCGTCCGCGCATGAACGCGAGCGGCGCCACTTCGATCACGCCCTGCTCCATCAGCTTCAGACACGGCTCGCCGATGACGTCGAACAACGCGTCATAGAGCGGGCGCAGATAGGGATCGATCTTTTCCTTGAGATCGCCGGGCAGAAAGCCGAGCCGCTCGCCCGCTTCGAGGGCCGGACGCGACAGGATCAGCCGCTCCACCTGCCGCTTGTGCAACAGATAGGCGCCGAACGCGGCGGCGAGATAGGTCTTGCCGGTGCCGGCCGGGCCGACGCCGAACACCAAAGGATGGGTGCGCATCAGATCGAGATAGGCAAGCTGCGCTTCGGAGCGCGCCCGCAAGGTACGCCCAGTCCAGGTGGCGATGGTGGGCGAGCCGCTCTGGCCCGACACGACCCGGTCGTGATCGGCGCTGAAGCGGATCTCGGCATCGATTTCCGCCGCGCCGACGGCTTCACCGCCCTCCAGCCGGGCATACAGCGCCCGCAGCACATGAGCGGCCTTATCGCGGGCATCGCCTTCGATCGCGACGATATTGCCGCGCTGGCCGATCTTCACCGCCAGTTTGTGTTCGAGGCGGACGAAATGCTTCTGATGCGGACCCGACAATTCCAGCAGCAGTGCGTTGTCGGGGAATTCCAAGGTGACCTTGGACAGTTTTTTTGCGCTCAATGGGCCAATGCCTTTTCGCGAGAAGAGACGAGCACGCCTTTCAGGCTGTTGGAGAGCACGGCCTCGATCCGCACATCGACGATCGAACCGATCAACGACAAGGCGTCTTCGACATGAACGGGTTGCAGATAGGGCGAACGGCCGACCGCCTGCCCCGCTTTGCGCCCCGGATTCTCGAACAGCACCGGGAAGGTACGCCCTGCGCACGACGCGTTGAACGCCTTCTGCTGCGCCGTCAGCAACGCCTGCAATTCGGCGAGACGGGCTTCCTTGACCTCCTCGGGCACCTGGCGCGCGATGGCGGCGGCGGGCGTGCCGGGACGGGGGCTGTATTTGAACGAATAGGCCTGGGCGTATTCGACCTGCTTCACCAGATCGAGCGTGGCCTTGAAATCGGCGTCGGTTTCGCCGGGAAAGCCGACGATGAAATCACCCGACAGCGCGATATCGGGACGGGCGGCGCGGATGCGGTCCACCAGCTTCAGATAATCGGCGGCGGTATGGCCCCGGTTCATCGCGGCGAGGATCGTGTCGGACCCGGCCTGCACCGGCAGATGCAGATACGGCATCAACTGCGGGATATCGCGATGGGCGGCGATCAAGTCCTCGCTCATGTCGCGCGGATGCGACGTGACGAAGCGCAAGCGCTGCAGGCGATCGATCTTCGCCAAGGCTTCGATCAATTTTGCCAGCGACCAAGCATTGCCGTCGGGACCGGTGCCGCAATAGGCGTTGACGTTCTGCCCGAGCAGCGTGATTTCGCGCACACCGCTGTCGGCGAGACCTTTCGCTTCGGCGAGGATCTGCGCCACCGGGCGCGAGAATTCGGCGCCGCGGGTATAGGGTACGACGCAGAACGTACAAAACTTGTCGCAGCCTTCCTGCACCGTGAGAAAAGCGGTGGTCGCACCGTGCGCGGCCGGCGCCGGCAGGGTGTCGAATTTGTCCTCGGCCGGGAATTCGGTTTCGAGGGCGTGACCGGTGCCGCGACTGATCTTGGCGATCATCTCGGGCAGGCGCTGATAGGATTGCGGCCCGACCACGATATCGACCGCCGGCTGGCGGGCGATGATCTCTTTGCCTTCGGCCTGGGCGACGCAGCCCGCCACGGCGATCACCATGCGGCCGCCATCCTTGGCGCGCGCCTCTTTCAGCCGCTTCAGCTTGCCCAGCTCGGAATAGACCTTCTCGGCGGCTTTCTCGCGGATGTGGCAGGTGTTGAGGATCACCATGTCGGCGTCGGCGGCCGTTTCGGTGGCGGTAAAGCCCAGCGGCGCCAGCAAATCCGCCATGCGGGCGGAGTCGTAGACGTTCATCTGGCAACCGTAGGTCTTGATGAAAAGCCGCTTCATGGGCCGGTTATGTTCGATGCCTCGCCGGAAAACAAGGAACGGTCAGGCCGCCGCCGCGGAAGCCGGGGGTTCCTCGCCCCAGTTGCCTTGCAGCGCCCGCATCTGGCCCTCGCGGACCAGCTTTTCCGTCACGCCCGCCAGTTGTTTACGGCCGAAACCGGGGCCGACCTTGAGCGGGGCATGGAATTCCACCACCACATCGAGCGGCCCGGTTTTGAAGGCCTCCCAGACATGGGGCATCAGATCCATATCGCCGTACCAAGCGAAGAACGGCCGGTTCTCCCGGCCGAGGGGAATGCCGTGGAAGCCGACATAGGAAATCGACACCGGCTGCACCGGCACGTATTCGGTGTGGCCTTCGGCATCGACCCCGACCTCGGATTCGACTGCGCCCATCAACGCGCTCTTGAAGGTCTGCACATGGTTGCCGTCGGTCGACGTGCCTTCCGGGAACAGCACCAGGGCATCGCCGGCTTTGAGGCGGTCGCGGATCACCTTGGCCGAATCCGCCGCCGCGGCGCGGCGCGAGCGATCGACGAACACCGAACGCTGCAACTTGGCCATCAGCCCGAACAGCGGCCAGCCCGCCACTTCCGACTTGGCGACGAACGACACCGGCGCGGCCGCCGACATGATGAGAATGTCGAAATAGCCGGTATGGTTGGCGACCATCAGCACGCCGCGGCCTTTGACCGGCTCGCCGATCACATGCAGGCGGATGCCGAACAAGCGGCAGAGGAATTTATGGTAGGCGTGCGGATAGCGTGTCTGCAGCTTCCAGCCGAAGCGGATGGAAATCCATTGTACGGGGGCGCTCAGGACCGTCAGGGCGAAAAACGCCAGGGCCAGTGTGAACGCACGAAGGGTCGGCATGCTTAACGGGGCTTCTTGGGAACGCCGTAAAGCTCTAGCCGGTGATCGACCAATTCGAAACCGAGTTCTTCGGCGATGCGACGCTGAAGGCGTTCGATTTCCTCGTTGCGGAATTCGATGACACTGCCGGATTGCACGTCGATCAGGTGATCGTGATGCGATTCCGGGGTTTCCTCGTAGCGCGAACGGCCGTCCCGGAAGTCGTGGCGTTCGAGAATCCCCGCATCCTCGAACAACTTGACGGTGCGATATACGGTTGCAATCGAGATGTGCGGATCCAACGCCGAGGCGCGCCGGTACAACTCTTCGGCGTCCGGATGATCCGCCGCGTCCGACAGCACGCGCGCGATGACCCGGCGTTGCTCGGTCATCCGCAGCCCCTTATCAACGCAGAGTTTTTCGATCCGCGTCATAGCTTTCCCCTGCTCCCTACCTAGGTGCGACTCTATCCGAGTTGCAGCAAAAATCACACCCGCATCAGTGGAATTGACGCCCTAAGCACTAGGGCATCTTCGCGCATGCCGTGTGGGGCGAGATAATAGTCTTTGCGGCGTCCGACCTCGCCAAAGCCGAGGCCTTTATACAATGCTATCGCGGCATTATTGGCTGCGTTCACTTCCAGAAACAGGACCGCGGCACCGGCTTCGACGGCACGCTCAGAGGCGCTCAGAACCAGCGCTTTTGCGATCCCGCGTCGTCGCGCCGCAGGCTTCACACCCAGGGTCAGAACCTCGGATTCTCCGCCTGCGGCCCGCACCATGATGAAGCCGCCGGCGTCTTCGTCGAGCAGCACGAAGGTGCCGGGCGTCGCCAGCAGCGCGGCGATCGCGGCCGCATCCCAGACTTCCATACTGAAGCATTGGGCGTGAATGGCGGCGAGCGCCGGCGCGTCGGCACTGCTGGCGTCTCGCAATCTCATCGCACGGCCGCCGGCAGTTTGGCATCGGGCGGACGCAGATAGAGCGGGCGCGGCGCGGCCTCGGTATCGGGCGCTATCCCAGCCAATCGCGCCACCCAAACCGCATCGGGTGCCAGGATGTTTGTGACCGTCGCGTGCGGCAAAGCCATCAGCGCGGCGCCGGTGCCGGCGAGCGCCATCGAGGAAAACGCCGCCACGATCGCTTGCGCGTCGGCGACACTCATCACGGCGGCGGCATGGCCGGCGGTGGTTTCGAGATAGACCTCGCCGCGTTTGGCATCGTGCACCGCAGCGGCCACCGCGCATCCGGTTTCCGCCCGTGCCGCCGCCGCCATCGCCGCCAGACTGGTGACGCCGATCAACGGTTTGTCGAGCGCGACGCGCAAACCCCGCATGAACGCAAGCCCGACACGCTGGCCGGTGAACGAGCCGGGGCCGGTGGTGACGGCAAGCCGGTGGAGATCGGCGAAAGCGAGTCCCGCCCCGGCCATCACCGCTTCGACCATCGGCGCCAAAGCTTCGGCATGACCGCGCTGCATGATCTCGCAGCGATGCGCCAGCACGCGCCCGCCTTCGAGCACGGCAGCCGAACAGGCCCCGAAAGTGGTATCGACGGCGAGGATGCGATCAGACAATCCGGCACGCCTCGTCAAAGCTGAGCCGCTCGGCACGGGGATGGAGTTTGGCCGGATCGCCGTAGCCGAGATTGCACAAGAAGTTCGATTTCACCGCGGTTCCGGCGAAGAATTCACGATCGACGCCGGCATTGTCGAAACCCGACATCGGGCCGCAATCGAGCCCGAGGGCGCGGGCCGCAATGATGAAATAGGCGCCTTGCAGCGAGCCGTTGCGGAACGCCGTCACCTGGTTGGCGGCGGCATCGTCGAACGCGCTGGCACGCGGATTGAGCTTCGGCATATGGCGGGCGAAATCGAGATCGTAACCGAGGATGGCGGTGGCCGGGGCGGTCATCGTCTTTTCGACATTGCCCGCCTCGAGATGCGGTTTGAGGCGCTCTTTCGCTTCCGGCGAAACGACGAACACGATCCGCCCCGGATTGGTGTTGCCCGAGGTCGGTCCCCAGCGCATCAGATCGTAGATCGCCATCAGCAACGCCGACGACACCGGCTTGTCGAGCCAATGGCGATGGGTGCGCGCGGCGCGAAAAATCGTATCCAGGGCTTCGTCGTTGATCGCCATGGTGTGTCCCGGCTCGATTGCGAAGCAGGAGTCTAGACCGCTTCGACCGCGCTGACTTCGGGAATGTAGTGCTTGAGCAGATTCTCGATGCCGTTCTTCAGCGTCATGGTCGCCGACGGGCAGCCGGCGCAGGAGCCGCGCATATGCAGGAACACCACGCCGCTGGCCGCGTCGAAGCCGCGATAGATGATGTCGCCGCCGTCCTGAGCCACCGCCGGACGCACCCGCGTCTCGATCAGGTCGCGAATCTGAACCACGACTTCGGAGTCTTCCTCTTCGGCCGCTTCGGTTTCCTCGGCGCCCACCTCGATCAGCGGCAGTTCGCGGGTGAAGTGTTCCATGATCACGGCCAGGATGCCGGGCTTCAGATGTTGCCACTCGCCATCGGTCTTGGTCACCGAAATGAAATCGGCGCCGAAGAACACACGCCCCACTTGCGGCATGTCGAACAAAGCTCGCGCCAGAGGCGAACGGGCGGCCGCGTCGCGGCTGTCGAAGTCGGCAACCCGCCCTTCGCCCATGACCTCACGGCCGGGCAGAAATTTCAAAGTGGCCGGATTCGGAGTGGATTCGGTCTGAATAAACATGGATTGGTTCCAATTCGCTGGGGCGGACATTTGTTACATGGACCCTCGAACCCCTTCTGACAAGGGATTCAGAAGTCCGAGGCAATGCCCTTTTTTTCCCAGTCGCCATAACGGGTTGGCTCAGGGCCTCGGCGTCCGCCCAGCTCCTTGGGCAAGGGCGGTTTGGCATCGGCCGCCTGACGCCGTTCTTCGGCCTCGGCGAGCGCCCGTTTGCCGGCTTCGGCAATACGCGCCTGGATTTCGGCCTCGGACAAGGCACGCTTGGGTTTTGCCATGGTCTTTCCGTCACTTGACTGCGAGGCAAGACACCATACATCACAGGGGCAACCGACTGGGAAGTGACTTTCGTGAACACGCTGCGCACCGGCATCCTGATGGCCGCCCTGACCGGCCTTTTCGTCGGCGTCGGGTTTTTGATCGGCGGCCCCGCCGGCATGATGATCGCCTTCCTGGTCGCGGTCGGTTCCAACGCCTTCGCCTATTGGAATTCCGACAAGGTCGTGCTGCGCATGTATGGCGCCGTCGAAGTCGACGAGCGTAGCGGGCCGCGGCTTTACCGGCTGGTGCAGCAGCTTTCCCGCGCCGCCGGATTGCCGATGCCGCGCGTCTGCATCGTCGAGAACGAGCAGCCCAACGCCTTTGCCACCGGTCGCGATCCCGAACACGCCGCGGTCTGCGCCACCACCGGCCTCTTGAACCGCCTCAATGACGAAGAGCTGGCGGGCGTCCTGGCGCACGAACTCGGCCATGTGAAGAACCGCGATACGCTGACCATGACGATCACCGCAACGATTGCCGGCGCCGTTTCGATGCTGGCGAATTTCGCGCTGTTCTTCGGCGGCGGAAACCGGCGCGAAGGCGGCAATATCGTCGCCGTGCTGTTGATCTCGATCCTGGCGCCGATCGCCGCGATGCTGGTGCAGGCCACCATCAGCCGCACCCGCGAATTCGAAGCCGATAAGGCCGGTGCCGAAATCTCGCGCCATCCGTTGTGGCTCGCCTCGGCGCTGTCGCGCATCGAGCATTCCGCCCAGATCACCCATAATCCCGACGCCGAAGCCCATCCCGCCACGGCGCATATGTTCATCATCAACCCGCTCTCCGGCGGCGGCATCGCCGGCCTGTTCGCCAGCCATCCCCCGACCGAAGAACGCATCGCGCGGCTGCGCAGCATGGCGGGGAATGGGGCAACGGGCGGGGCGCTGATCGATGCGCCGAAAACCACCGGCGTATTCGAAACGCCGCGCAAAGGACCATGGGGTTGAGCGCCGGATTCGAAGCACGGGCTGCAGCCCTTCAGGTTCTCTCCGACGTTCTGAGACGCCGCAAGCCGCTCGATGCGGCATTGGAATCCACCCACGCGCTCGATCCGCGCGACGCCGGATTTGCCCGCGCCATCGCCAGCGAAACCTTGCGGCGGCTGGGACAACTCGAAGATCTCATCCGTCATTTCGTGCCCAAGCCGCCGGCGCGTAACCGGGCCGGACCGGTGCCGGAAATCTTGCTGGCCGGCGCCTGCGAACTCGTCTTTCTCGACGTGCCGCCCCACGCCGCGGTCGACGGCGCCAACTGCCTCGCCAAAGCCGATCAGAAAGCGGTGCACTTCAAGCCGCTGATCAATGCCGTGCTGCGCCGGATTTCGCGCGAAGGCAAAGACGTGATTGCGGCCCAGGATGCCGCCGCGCTGAATGTCCCCGATTGGCTGTTCAGTCGCTGGATCGACGCTTACGGCGAAGAGACCGCGCGGGCGATTGCCGAAGCCCATCACGGCGTGCCGCCGCTCGATCTGGTTGCCAAAGGCCCCGTGACAGTGGAAGGCGCCGCGCCGTTATTCGGATCGGTGTGGCGCTTGAAGGACCCGATGCGGGTCGACACCTTGCCCGGTTTTGCCGAAGGCGATTGGTGGGTGCAGGACGCCGCCGCCACCCTGCCGGCGCATCTGCTCGGCGATGTCAAAGGCGTCCGTGTGATCGATCTCTGCGCCGCACCGGGCGGCAAGACCGCGGAACTCGCGGCCGCCGGCGCGTTGGTGACCGCGGTCGAACGCGAACCGGCCCGCATGGACCAGCTTCGCGCTAATCTCGAACGCTTGCATCTTTCAGCCGAATGCGTGGTCGACGATGCGCGCGAATGGCGGCCGCAAGAACCGGCGCCGTTCGTCTTGCTCGATGCGCCCTGCACCGCCACCGGCACCATCCGCCGTCATCCCGAATTGCCGTGGATCAAGAGTGCCTCCGACGTGACGATGCAAAGCCAGCTCGCCGGCGAACTCCTCGATGCGGCGGCGGAGATGACCGCGCCGGGCGGCACGCTGGTGTTCGCCACCTGCTCGCTCGAACGCGAAGAAGGCTCCGAGCAGATCGAAGCCTTCCTGGCGCGCAATCCCGATTTTTCACGCGCGCCGCTGACCGATGCCGACGTGTTCGGTCATAGCGAATTCGTCGATGCGGCGGGCGATCTCAGAACCCTGCCCTGTCACCTCAAAGACCAAGGCGGCATGGACGGGTTTTATGCGGCAAGACTGAAGCGGGCCTGAGCGGTTCCCCCTCCGTCGCTTTCAGAGCCGCCCCAGCGCATAGGCAATGGTGAGATAGATCTTGCCGGTGTCGGACGACAGGATGGTCGGGGCCAACAGGCCGTTGCCGTCGCCTTCGCGGGCGCGGGCGTGCAGCGCTTCGAACTCCTGCATGAAGACATTGGCGGAATCGCGGAAGCGGGCGTTGTCGCGATAGAGCACCGTGATGCGATGCACGGCATCGTCGTCGAGCGCGGTGGCGAGCTTGCGCGCAAACACGGCGCGGTCGCCGGCCAGATACCGCCGCCATTCGTCGTCGTGCGGCTGGACGTCGGCGGCAATCGCGGTGAGGTCGATCGCCATGTCGTTGAGCGCCGCCTGCAACGCACCGAGCGCCGCAGCCGCAGCCGGACGCAGGTTCCGCTTTTCATCCGTGTTTTCGACCGCCGCCAGCAGCGTCGACATCTGCCATTTGCCCTCGGGCTTCTCGGGCTTTTTGGCGCTGCGCGAGGTCAGCTTGCGGGCGAGGCCCCTGAGGCCTTCGTTGTCGCTCGAGGCGGCGTGTTCGGGATGCTCTTCGCGCGGGGTGATGCGCGGATTGGAGCGGGCGTGGACGGTGGAAATGGTGCGGGCCGACAGATCGAGAATTTCCTCGGTCTCGGCGCGGACCATCTCGCGCACGCGCTGGGCCTCCTGCTGGGCGACGCTCGGCAGGTTGACGATGTGCTTCTGCACTTCTTCCACGGCCCCGGACAGCGCCGTGCGGATCTCGTTGGCCTGGGCCGACAGTTCGCCCGCAGTGCGCAGCAGCCGCTCGCATTCGGCCATGGCTTCGCCCACCAGCGCCTTGGCGTCGGCCTTGGCCTGGCCGGCGGTTTCGCCGATCAGGGTCTGGGCACCGATACCCGCTTCCTGCAACGCTCCGAGCAGATGGGCGATGGTGTTGTTGGCGGCATCGCCGATTTCCTTCAGCCGTTCGGCTTCCTTGGCGAAGCTCTGCGACAGCTGCGCGGTGCGCGTCGCCGTACCGGCCATGGCGAGTTCGAGATTGTGCTCGGCATCGGCGGTGAAGTTCTCGAACTTCTTGGTTTCGGCGGTGAAGGCGGCAATCGACTGTTCGAGCGCGGCGCGCTGCGTGCTCAACGCCTGTTCGAAGGCGGTGGAATCCTCTTTGAGGCGCGACATCAGCTCGTTCATCGCGGTGCGGTGGCGTTCCTGACGGCCGAGTACGAATTCGGCCCGCGCCATGGCGGCATCGGCGACGGATTCGATCCGCTTGGCCTGCTTGTCGAGTTCGACCGCGGCGGCGTGCGGGGCATCGGCGGCAGACCCGGCGGCGGCGCGGAAATTGGCGGCCTGGGTGTCGAGCGTCTGGCCGGCGGTCTTGAGATTGGTCTCCGCCGCTTCGATGGTGGCTTTGAGCTGCGCGGTGCGGCCGGCGACGATCTCGCTGGCGCGGGTGGCGGCATCGCCGAGGGTGGAGGCAACCCCTTCGATGCGCTCGCGTTCCTGGGTCAGACGGGTGGTCAGCGCCTCGCCGCGGACATCGACGCGGGCGCCGGCCTCATCGAGGGCGGCGATCTGAGCTTCGAGCACGCTTTCGAGCGCCCGGAGCCGGGTGAACGCGCCATCGAGACCGGCATTGAGGGCATCGAGTTCGCGGCGGACGGCGCGGCCGAGACGGGCGGCGGTGCGCGAGGCGGTCTCGTCGGCGGTGAACAGCCGGTCGGTCGCCTCGGCCAGAAGCTCGGCGCTGATCGAGAGCTGATAGCCGCGCGACAGCATCCAGGCGATGATGATGAAGAGGCACGGCGGCACCACCGTCACCGACAGGGCGATGGCAAATTCCGGCAAGCCGAAGCTGGCGGCGGAAACCTTCTCGTACCAGCCCCAGAAATAGGCGGCCGCGGTTCCTGCCCAGAATACCGCCAACGTCGCCGCCGCGATCTGGCCCACCATGGCGCCCATGTCGGTTTTGGGCTGCGGCCGGTCGATCTCGGGCGTGTCAGTCGTGTCGGTGGACGGAACTAGGGTCGGCGGAGTAACGGACGGCGTCGCCATGGAACTTCCTCGTGCCGGGGGTTGGGGTAAGTTTAACCATGCGGTCGGCGGCAGCGCGAGAGAATGATTCCGGTTTTCGACGGGATCCTGTGGGTGAGGGGAGCAATGACCAGTTTGATTGCAGCCGCGGCGACATTCCTCGGCATCCATCTGTTGGTGTCGGGTACGGCCTTGCGCGATCTCATCACCGCGCGGATCGGCGAGAAGCTCTATATCCCACTGTTCGCGCTGGCCTCGCTGGTCGCCATCGTCTGGATGTGCATCGCCTATAACCTTGCCAGCAAGAGCGCGGCGAACAGCGTTCTTTTCGCCCCGCCGACCGGGCTCAAAGCGCTCGGCGTGGTGGTAATCGCGGCCGCATTCGCGCTGGCGGTACCGGGAGTGCTGCGCGGCAACCCGACCTCGGCAGGCCAGGAGACAGCCCGGATCGACGGCATCCTGCGGATCACGCGGCACCCATTCCTGATGGGCGCGGCCTTGTGGGCGGCGTTTCATCTCGTCGCGACGGGTACGCTGGCAACGACGATCTTCTTTGCTACCTTCCTGATCCTGGCGGTGTTCGGCACCCATGTCATCGACCGCAAAGCGGAGCGTCGGCGCCCCGCCGAATGGCCTGCGATTGCCGCCCAAACCTCGGTGATCCCGTTCGCGGCGATTGGCGAAAAGCGCAACCGCTTCCTGGCGCCGGAGGTAATCGACTGGCGGTTCACCGTGGCGGCCGTGGTGTTCGGGGCCTTCCTCTATTTCCACCAAACGCTGTTCAGCGCGGCACCGTTTCCGGCCGAATGGCTGGCGTTTTTAACCGCACATTGACGCAAAGGCGGCATGCTCAAGCCCTATACCCGAGGGATGCGCGATGAAGCCTGCCGTCGATCTTCAGCATTTGTGCCGCTACACCGGCGGCGATGAAGCGCTCAATGCGGAAGTCCTGGAGCTGTTCGACTCTCAGATCAGCGAAATGGTCGGCAAGCTACGGTCGATCCTCGACGCCCAGGACGCCAAGAGCTGGAAGGAAGTCACCCATACCCTGAAGGGCGCCGCCCGCGGCGTGGGCGCCTTCCACTTCGCCGATGCCGCCGCTGCCGCCGAGCCGATCGATCCGGTGCGCGACCGCGGCAACGCCTCGATCGCCATCCGCACCCTGGTCACCTGCTCGGCCGACGTGCAGAGCTTTATCCGCGGCTATCTCAAGCGCTGAACGGCCTGAATTTCGTCGAACCGCTCCATCTCGAGGGCGATCGAGTGCTCCATCAGCGTGCGCCAGACGGCGCGTGCAATGTGGACGCTGAGCCCCGCCTCTTGTGCCGCTGCCGTGATCTTGGCGAGGACGTCAGCGATACGCGCCTCGTCACGGATTTCGCTCCGTCGGCCTTTGATTTCCGCCGCCCGTTCGATATAGCCCTGGCGCTCGGACAGCAGCGCCACCAGCGAGCGGTCCAGCCGGTCGATTTCCGCCCGCAGGTCGGTCATATCAAGGCATTGATCTGGCGATTTATTTTTCTGGTCCTGGGCAGCCATGGGCCGCTGATCCTAAAGTTCTCGGCATCCTGTATAAGACATCTGGACCGCCGACGATGTTATTGCAAATTGGACTTTTTACAATTATAGACTGGTTGACGCTTAGGGAATAACCGGGGACGGCAGTAAATACACATGTCTACGCCTATCGAAACCGATGTCGTGATTATCGGAGCGGGCCCCGCCGGCCTGTTCGCCGTGTTCGAACTGGGTCTGCTCGACCTCAAGGCCCATCTGATCGACATTCTCGACCGCCCCGGCGGCCAGTGCACCGAGCTCTATCCGGAAAAGCCGATCTACGACATTCCCGGTCTGCCCGTCGTCACCGGCCAGGAGCTGGTCGACCGCCTGATGGAGCAGATCAAGCCGTTCGGCGCCACCTTCCACCATGGCCAGATAGCGGCCGGTCTCACCAAGCTGCCCGACGGCCGCTGGAAGCTGACCACGGACACCGGCACGGAATTCCTGGCGCCGGTGATCGTGATCGCCGCGGGCGCCGGCTCGTTCGTGCCCAAGCGCCCGCCGATTGCGGGCATCGAAGCCTATGAAGGCACCTCGGTCCATTATGCCGTGCGCAAGATGGAGCACTTCCGCGACAAGCATGTGCTCATTGCCGGCGGCGGCGACAGCGCCCTCGACTGGACGCTGAATCTGGCTCCCATCGCCAAGAGCCTGACCCTCGTTCATCACCGCGACGGCTTCCGTGCCCAGGCGCACAGCGTCAATCAGATGCGCGAGCTGGTGGCGGCCGGAAAAGTCAATTTCCACGTCGCATCGGTGAAGGCACTGCACGGCGACGGCGGCAAGCTGATGGCCGCAACCCTGCAAAGCCACGACAAGAAGGAATGGCAGATCGATACCGACGCCTTCCTGCCGTTCTTCGGGCTGACCATCAAACTCGGCCCCATCGCCGAATTCGGCATCGGCCTGCACGAGAACCTGATCCCGGTCGACACCGCCAAGTTCGAAAGCGAACAGCCGGGCATCTTCGGCATCGGCGACATCATCACCTATCCGGGCAAGCTGAAACTGATCCTGTCCAGCTTCCACGAAGCGGCGTTGATGGCGCAGGCCGCCTTCCATATCTGCCGTCCGGGCGAGAAGCTGCGGTTCCAGTACACGACCTCGTCGTCGAACCTGCAGAAGAAGCTCCACGTCCACGACTGATAATTTTTGACGGAACAAAGCGGCGCGTTCGGCTATAAGCACACGCGCCGCCAAGGGACTTGTTACGCATGAAAATCTACGCGACCGACCGCGAAGGCAAATTGCACGAGATCGAAGGCCGTGAAGGCTGGACGATCATGGAAATGCTGCGCGATGCCGGTTTGCCGGTGGCGGCCGAATGCGGCGGCGCCTGCGCCTGCGCGACCTGCCAAGTCTATGTCGAGGACGGCTGGTACGAAAAAATGAACCCGCCGGCCGATATGGAAACCGACATGCTGGATATGGCGCTGGGGGTGCAGCCCAATTCGCGCCTCTCCTGCCAGCTCGTCTGCTCCGAGGAACTGGACGGCATCAAGGTCACGCTGGCGCCGGAATAAGGCGTTATTCCAGTCTCTTAGCAGAATCGCCCACCGCCTTTCTTGATATGTTCGAATGTTTGTTATAACTTCGCCGTTATAACAAACGTGGGAACGGTCATGAACGTCAAACTGAAGCTGACTTCGATCGGCAATTCCGTGGGTGCCGTGTTCCCGCGCGAGCTGCTGGCTCGCCTCAAGGCAGACAAAGGCGACACGCTGTTCGTGACCGAAGGGCCGAACGGCATTTGCCTCACGCCTTACGATCCCGAGTTGGAAAAGCAGATCGAGACGGGACGCGAAGTCATGCGCGAATACCGCGACGCGCTCCGCGCTCTGGCCAAATGAGCGAGCCGGTCTGGGTTCGGCCCGATGTCTTGAAACTGCTGCACGGCGAGAGCATCGCCGAACACGGTGGCGCCGACGGTCTCAGGGATGAAGGATTGTTCGAATCCGCCCTGGCGCGGCCGCGCAATCTCTTCTCATACGAAGGCGTCGAGGACCCGGCGCGACTGGCCGCCGCGTATGCGTTCGGTCTGGCCAAGAACCACGCCTTCGTCGATGGCAACAAGCGGATTGCTTTTATTGCCTGCGCCCTGTTCCTGCGTTTGAACGGGTTGCGTCTGGTTGCCGACCAAAGCGAGGCGGTGCTGACTTTTCTTACTCTCGCGGCCGGCGATCTCGACGAAACCGCTCTCGCCGATTGGATCCGGCAGCACGCCAAGGCGGTCTGACGTATTCCTTCGGGCCTATTTCTTCGGGCCCTGGTAAATCGTGATCGCCTTGGTCTTGACGTTGACCACCGCCAGCGGTTTGGCGCGGCCATCGAAGAAATCCCGGATCAAGCGGCCCAAATCTTCGGGCTTGGGCCGTCCCGACCAGGCGCCGAACACCAGAACGTCGTCGCCATTTCTGAGGGTGACGATGAAATGGGTGGTGCCGTCGTTCTTGATCTCATCGAAGATCCGGCCGGTGCCGCCGGCCCCGGCCTCGAGCATCGGAGACGTATCGTAGGTCGTCACCGACACCCGATCGAAGCCTTGCGTTTTTCCATCGGCCGTCACCGCGTGCCACAACAGGAGCGGAATCGCGAAGCCTTCCACGGGAGTTTCGGCGCACCAGACGCCGGGCTTCTCGGACTTGGGCAGATCTTTTTTGTCCGCATCCGGCAGGGCGTCCGCCATAATGGTGGCCCCCGCCGCTACGCCGATCATCGTGATGTCGGCGTCTTCCGTGAGAGGCTTGCCCGTCCGTTCCGGCACCGCCGACTTCGCGCACAATGCCAGATGGGCGCCGGCATCGGCTTTGGCGCGGCGGGTGAGTTCGGCCATCTCGTCGAAAATTTCCTGCTGCGCCTCCGGCTTGTAGGTAGCGCGGAATTCGAACATCCAGCCGGAGAAATCCGCCATCCAGATGCCGGACCACAAGGCGCCGTTCTTCTCCGTATAGATCAAATGGAGGAAATCCCTGGCACCCTCGAACGTCTTCTGATCGGCCTCGGGGAGCGGTTTGGCATCGGGTGCGCTCTGCACCAACTGCTGCTTGGCATCGGCAAAGGCCGCATCGAGGCTCATCGCGCCGAGGCGGGTGAGATAGAGCGTGATGACGCCGCCGCGACCGTTATAGCCGCACGACACATCGAAGCCGTGACGGTCGTAGACCTGCAGATGGACCTGCCGGAAACCCGCGACCTCGGGGGCGCAGACCAATGTCGACTGCAGATGCGTCGCGGTCCCGTCGGGAGCGACCTGCCAAACGCTTTGCGGCACCTTCTCCGTTTCTTTCGGCGGGTTCGGCGCCACGTCGGCGTGCGCGGCCGCCAGACAGAATACGCCCGCCAGAATCCTTGCGAATCTTGCCATCGCATCCCCCCTGCCCCGATGGCGAGAGCCTAGCAGGGAATCCGCCCGTCTCCCACCCGCGGGGCGAGCCTCGTGCATGGCAGAACGAAGCGCGATAAGGTGAACGCAATGCGAGGGGGTAACATGGTGCTGGCTGCGATCTTGATTGCCGGCAGCTTGGCGGTCGCAACCGACTGGCTGTTCCTGGGCGTGCTGTTCCGCGAAGCCCGCGGCAATTATCCGGAAGTGTGGTGGCCGGCGATCCGCGACCGCGAAACCGTCCCGGCCAAGATCTGGACCGTGCTGCTCGGCTTCGTCGCCACCGCGGGCGTGGTGCTGCTGTGCAGCTTCGTCAAAGCCACCGGCGTGTTCGACTGTCTCGCGCTCGCGTTGCTGGTCTTCGTCGCCCCGGCGGCCTTCCTGCTGACGGCGTTCCAATTCATCAAAATGGATTTGTGGGTGATGGCGGCGGCGGGCTTTGCCTGGCTGGCGCGCCTTCTCATCGCCGGTCTGATCGCGGGGCTCATGGTGTCGTGACCGTCGCGCACATCTACACCGTCGCCTTCCAGGGCATCGAGGCGCGCGAAGTCGATGTGCAGGTGCATGTGTCCGAGTCCGGCGGCGGCGGCATTTTCAATATCGTCGGCCTGGCCGACAAAGCGGTGGCGGAATCCAAGGAACGGGTGCGGGTCGCGCTGTCGGCGGTAGGACTGTCGCTGCCCTATAGCCGCATCACCGTCAATCTGGCACCGGCCGATCTGCCCAAGGAAGGCAGCCATTACGATCTGCCGATCGCGCTCGGTCTGTTGGCGGCGATGGGTGTGCTGCCCGCCAGCGAAATGGAACACTATGTGGCGCTCGGCGAGCTGTCGCTCGATGCGCAATTCATTCCTGTTGCAGGCGTGTTGCCGGCGGCGCTGGCAGCGAGCGAACAGCAACGCGGCCTCATTTGTCCGGCGGCATGCGGAGCGGAAGCCGCCTGGGCCGGCGATATCGACATCATCGCGGCGCCGTCCTTGATCGCGCTCGTCAATCACGTTCGCGGGGTGCAGGTGTTGAACCGGCCGACCGCGAAGCTGGCCGAAGAGGGCGGCATCATTCCCGACCTCAAGGATGTGAAGGGCCAGGAGACCGCCAAGCGCGCGCTCGAGATCGCGGCGGCGGGCGGCCACAACATGTTGATGATCGGACCGCCCGGTTCCGGCAAATCGATGCTGGCCCAGCGCCTGCCCGGCCTGTTGCCGCCGCTTGATGCCCGTGAGGCCCTCGAAATCTCGATGGTGCAATCGCTCGCGGGCGAGCTTCCCGGCGGCACGATTTCGCGGCGGCGCCCGTTCCGCTCGCCGCATCATTCGGCGTCGATGGCGGCTCTGGTCGGCGGCGGGCTGAAGGTCAAACCGGGCGAAGTTTCGCTGGCGCATTTGGGCGTGCTGTTTCTGGACGAGCTGCCGGAGTTCCAACGCGCGGTGCTCGACAGTCTGCGCCAACCGATCGAGACCGGTGAAGCCATCGTGGCGCGGGCCAATGCCCATGTGCGCTTTCCGGCACGCTTCCAACTGGTGGCGGCGATGAATCCCTGCCGCTGCGGCTATTTGAGCGATCCGGCACAAGCCTGCGCCCGCGCCCCCAAATGCGCCCAGGAATACCAGTCGCGGATTTCGGGACCGCTGTTCGACCGCATCGACATCCATGTCGAAGTGCCGAGCGTATCGGCGAGCGATCTCACCTTGCCGCCGCCGGCTGAAGGGTCGGCCGAGGTTTCCGCCCGCATCGCTGCCGCGCGCGAGGTCCAGCGGAGGCGCTATGAAGCAAACGGTTTGCGGGTGAATGCCGAAGCCGAAGGCCAGTTACTCGATCGCGTCGCTACGCCGGAGCCGGCGGGGGCCGAGCTTCTGACCAAGGCGGCCGACGCAATGAAGCTGACCGCGCGCGGCTATCACCGGGTGCTGCGCGTCGCCCGCACCATTGCCGATCTTGGCGCCAGCGAAGGCGTCAAGCGCGTCCACATCGCCGAAGCCCTCAGCTTCCGGCGGCTGACGCATCTGCATTAGGTAATTCTGCCTTAGCGGCACCATCGCGCTCGCTTGGCGAGATGATAGCAATGGCCTAATCATTCCGCGTGCCGATCATTGGGGGATATGCGCATGCGCCGTCGTTGGTACTACGTCCTATTGTTGCCGCCCCTGCTTCTCTTGTGGGTGCCGCATTACAATCGCATCGAGCCCGCGCTGGCTGGCATTCCCTTCTTCTACTGGTATCAGATGGCGTGGGTCGTCCTTACCGCCGGACTGACGTTCGTCGTCTACATGCTGGACAAACGGCGGGCACGATGAAAGCCGATCCGGTGGCGGTGACCATCTTCGTCACCCTGTTCGCGCTCGTCACGGTGCTGGGCTTCGTGGCGGCAGGCTGGCGGCGCGGCGATCTCACCCAATTGCACGAATGGGGTCTCGGCGGACGGCGGTTCGGCACCGTCATTAGCTGGTTCCTGCTCGGCGGCGATCTCTATACCGCCTACACCTTCATCGCCGTTCCGGCGCTGTTGTTCGGGGCGGGAGCGACCGGCTTCTTCGCCATGCCCTACACCGTGCTGGTGTGGCCGCTCCTGTTCGCGGTGTTTCCGCGGTTGTGGTCGGTGTGCCATCGCAACGGCTATGTCACCGCCGCCGATTTCGTGCGTGCCCGCTTCGGCAGCCGCACCCTGGCGCTCGCGGTCGCCCTCACCGGCATTATCGCCACCATGCCTTATATCGCGCTGCAGCTGGTCGGTATCGAAGTGGTGATCGCGGCGCTCGGCCTCAATGTCTCGGCCCATATCGGCGGCTTCGTCGTCGATCTTCCGCTGTTGATCGCGTTTGCGATCCTGGCCGCCTACACCTATTCGAGCGGCCTCAGAGCCCCGGCGATGATCGCCATCGTCAAGGACATCCTTATTTACGGAACGGTGCTGGCGGTGATCATCGTGGTTCCGGCCCAACTCGGCGGCTACGGTGCCATTTTCGCGGCAGCGAAATCGGCGACGATCCTGCCGAAGCCACCGGCGGGAAGTTTCGGCGCCTATTCCGGGTACGCAACCCTGGCGCTCGGATCGGCGCTGGCGCTGCTTCTTTATCCGCATTCGGTGACCGGCGTGCTGTCGGCCTCGGGACCGCAAGTGATCAAGCGCAACGCCGTCGCAATGCCGGTCTACTCGCTGGCGCTCGGCCTCATCGCGCTGATGGGATTGATGGCGCTTGCCGCCGGTGTGAAGTCCATGCCGCAATACGCCTCCGGCTTTGCCGCGTTCGGGCCGAATTTCGCGGTGCCGGCGCTGATCCTCCACAGCTTTCCGTCCTGGATGGTAGGGGGGGCGTTCGCCGCCATCGGCATCGGCGCGCTGGTACCTGCCGCGATCATGTCGATCGCTTCCGCCAATCTCTTCACCCGCAACATCTGGCGCGAATACGTCCGTCCCGGCATGAGCGCGGCGGAAGAAAGCCACACCGCCAAGATCGCGTCCTTGGTGGTGAAAGCAGGTGGGCTGATTTTCATCATTCTGTTGCCGCAGACCTACGCCATCACCCTGCAGCTTCTCGGCGGCGTCTGGATCAGCCAGACTTTGCCGTCAGTGATGCTGGGACTTTATGCGCGTTTCTTGAGGCCCTCGGCGCTGCTGGCCGGATGGGCGGCGGGAATCGCGACCGGCACCGTCATGGTGGCGCAATCGGGATTCAAATCGGCACTCGTCACGCTCGATCTGTTCGGCACCGCGGCACCTTGTTACGCCGCGGTGGCGGCGCTGGCCGTCAATCTGGCGATTGCGGTCGGCGTGAGTGTCGTACTGAACATCGCCGCTCCGGCGCGCGAGGCGGCCGACTGAAGCGAGCCGTCAGCGTGTCTGGGCAAATTCGCGCAGCAGAGCTTCGATATCCTCGGGCGCGGGGAATTGCGGATAGCTGTGAACCGCCGGGGTTGAAGCCCAGGGCAGCTTTTCGCTGGTGTAGGTTTCGATGAACGGCACGAACCAGCTGGGATCGTCCAGCATGGGCGCGCGAACATTGACGAAGGCGTCGGTGAAGCCGAGGCGGGTGAACATCCAGCTCATGCAATAAGGGCAGAAGAAGTGATGGTCCTCGCCATGCATGCCGCCGATGACCGGCTCGCCTTGGATGACGGCAAAGCCGTCGCCCGGTATGGCCACACTCAAGGAATAGGCGCTGCCCGTCATGCGCTGGCAGCCGGTGCAATGGCAGGCGGCAGTCAGCAACGGCGAAGCGGTGATGCGAAAGCGCACACGACCGCAACGACAGCCGCCTTCCCACGGAAGATTCCAGTCTTTGCTCATGACGCCCCGTGTATCACGCCGGCGTCGCGGAGCAAACCGGCTAACCGAAGCGGCCGGTGATGTACTGCTCGGTCTTCTTGTTGGTCGGGGCGGTGAAGATCTTTTCGGTGTCGCCGAACTCGATCAGTTCGCCGAGATACATGAAGGCCGTGTAGTCGGAGGTGCGCGAAGCCTGCTGCATGTTATGGGTGACGATGACGATGGTGTAGTCTTTCACCAACTCGTCGATCAGTTCTTCGATCTTGGCGGTCGATATCGGATCGAGCGCCGAGCAGGGTTCGTCGAACAGAATCACTTCGGGCCGCGTCGCCACCGTGCGGGCGATGCAGAGGCGCTGCTGCTGGCCGCCCGACAGCGACAGGCCGGATTCCTTCAGCTTGTCCTTGACCTCGCCCCACAGCGCGGCGCGCTGCAACGCATCTTCCACCCGGCCGTCGAGCTCCGAGCGCGGCAGGCGTTCGTAGAGTTTGATGCCGAAGGCGATGTTGTCGTAGATCGTCATCGGGAACGGCGTCGGCTTCTGGAACACCATGCCGACACGGGCACGGAGCAGGTTGAGATCCTGCTTGCCGTGGAGAATATCTTCGCCGTCGAGCGTCACTTCGCCTTCGGCGCGCTGGTTCGGATACAGCATATAGATGCGGTTGAGGACGCGTAAGAGCGTCGACTTTCCGCAGCCCGACGGGCCGATGAAGGCCGTCACTTTGCGGTCGTAGAGCGGCACGCTGACATTCTTCAGGCCTTGGAACGAACCGTAGAAGAAGTTCAGGTTCTTGACCGAGAGCTTGGCTTTTTCCGTGACGACGGCATCCATGATCTAGTTCTTCCGAGAAGATTCGAGAATGCGGGCGATGATCGACAAGGTCAGCACCGCGATGGTGATGAGCAGCGCGCCGGCCCAAGCGAGCTTGTGCCAGTCCTCGTACGGGCTCATCGCGAAGTTGAAGATCATCACCGGCAGGCTGGCGATCGGCCCGCCGAGATGCGTCGACCAGAACTGGTTCGACAGCACGGTGAGAAGCAGCGGTGCGGTCTCGCCTGAGATGCGGGCAATGGCGAGCAGAACGCCGGTGACCATGCCGGCCCGCGCAGCGCGCCAAGTCACCGACTGGATCACCGTCGCGCGCGGTGCGCCCATCGCGGCAGCGGCTTCGCGCAAGCCGTTCGGCACCAGCAGCAGCATGTTTTCGGTGGTGCGCACCACCACCGGAATGACGATCACGGTCAGCGCCGCCGCGCCCGCCCAGCCCGAGAAGGTGTGGGTGGTCGCCACCACGATGACGTAGATGAAGAGGCCGATCAGGATCGACGGCGCACTGAGCAGGATGTCGTTGATGAAGCGCACGGTGTCGGAAAGCCAGGAATAGCGGCCGTATTCGGCGAGATAAGTGCCCGCCATGATGCCGATCGGCGTGCCGGCGAAAACCGCGAGAAGGCTCATCACCACCGACCCGAAGATGGCGTTGGCAAGGCCGCCATCCTGTCCCGGCGGCGGCGTCATCTCGGTGAAGACTTTGAGTGAAAGCCCTGAGAAGCCGTTGTAGAACAGCGAATAGAGGATCAGCGCCAGCCAGACGAGGCCGAAACCCGCCGCCAAAGTCGACAGCGTGAGGAACACGCCGTTGGCGCGCTTGCGGCCGTGATAGATGCGCTTGTTGATCGCGATGGTCATGCCGCAACGCCTCCGGCGCGCTTGTGCAGGATGCGCAGCATGATCTGCGCCGCGGCCAGCACCACGAAGCTGATGAAGAACAGGATCAGGCCCGCTTCGATCAGCGAGGAGTGGTAGATGTCGCCGACCGCTTCGGTGAATTCATTGGCGACGGTGGCCGAAATCGTCGTGCCCGGCGCGAACAGCGAGGCATGGATGCGGTGCGAATTGCCGATCACGAAGGTGACCGCCATGGTCTCGCCCAGCGCGCGGCCGAGCGCCAACATGGCGCCGCCGACCACACCGGCGCGCGAGAACGGCAGCACCACGCTGCCCACCACTTCGGAGGTGGTGCAGCCCAGGGCATATGCCGACTCCTTCAAGGTGGCCGGTACGGTCTCGAATACGTCGCGCGTCACCGCCGAGATGAACGGCAGGATCATGATCGAAAGAATGAACGAGGCGGTGAAGACGCCGATACCGTAGGGCGGACCTTCGAATATGGTCCCCAGGACCGGGATATCGGCGACGGCATCGACCAGCCAGGGCTGGACGTGCTCCTGGAAATAGGGCGCGAACACGAACAGACCCCAGATGCCGTAAACGATCGAGGGGATACCGGCGAGCAGTTCGATGGCGATGCCGATCGGGCGACGCAATGTCCGCGGGCAGATCTCGGTCAAGAAGATCGCGATGCCGATGCCGACCGGAACCGCCAGCAGCATCGCCAGAACCGAAGTCACCACGGTGCCGTAAACGGCGGCCAGCGCGCCGAACTGCTCGGTCACCGGATTCCATTTCTGCGAGGTGAGAAACGAGGCGCCGAAGGTGCGGATCGACAGCCAGGCGCCTTCGGTCAGCGCCGCCATCATGCCGAGGAACAAGAGCACCACGATCGCGGCCGCGGCCACGGTCAAAGCGCGAAACCGGGTGTCGCCCGCGCCACTGCGTTTGACGGCGGCAATCTTGGTGTCGGAGACGGTCATGGGATTCGATTCATATGCGACATCAGCCATCGTGCGCGTCCTTGGCGGCGGCGCGCAGAAGCCGGATTTCCGACCTCGACCCACCGAACCAGCCCTGGGCGGCATCACGTCTGGCCTTGGTGCAAGCAGCATCACAGTTCTGCAAAGGTTTTGTGACAGCCTGCGAAGGCCGTCGAGGACGGAGCGGAAATGCCGCTATTCCGCCCTCACAAGTCCTTGAACGACGTTCGAAATCGCGATTCCACACCCGGTTTTAAGGCTTCCGCAACCACACCTGCGGCTTAGTTTCCGGGGGAGAGGCTTTATGGCCCTGCGCATTGTCCGGACCGTTTTCGGCCTGGCCGCTTTGGCCTTGCTGGTGGTGTCGTTGTGCGACCTGGTCGTGCACGGCCGCCCGGTCTGGTTCCAGCCCTGGTCGCTCGGGATGCTGGTGGCGGTCGTTCTGGCCTATGTGCTGCACAGTTTCGTCTCGATGCGGACCCATTACGAAACGGCCGAGCGGCAAACGCAGCAGCTTCACGCTACGGCAACCCGGTTGCAGAAATCGCTGGCGGCGGTATCCGCGGCCAACGCCCAGCTCAACCAGAGCGAAATTCGCTACAAAGGTCTGGTCGATGCCCAGGGCGACGCCATTTTCCGCCGGGCGCCGGACTCGACCCTGACCTACGGCAATGATGCCTTCTTCCGGCTGTTCGGTCTCAATCCCCAAACCGCCATCGGCAAACCGTTCGCGCCGGAACTGCACCCGGACAGCCGCGCCCCCTATTTCGGTTCTTTCGGTGGTCTCGAGACCGGCCATGCCCGCGCCCGCTACGACCAATATGTGCGCACGGCCTACGGCTGGCGCTGGCTCGCCTGGGAAGATTACGCTATTCGCGACAGCCTCGGCCGGCTGGTGGAAGTCCAGAGCGTCGGCCGCGACATCACCGACCGCAAGGCGCTGGAAGAGGCCCTGACCGACGCCCGCGACAAGGCGGAAGCCGCCTCGCGCGCCAAATCCGGCTTCCTCGCCACCATGAGCCACGAAATCCGCACGCCGATGAACGGCGTTCTCGGTATGGCGCGGCTGTTGCTCGAAACCGAGCTCAAGCCGGAGCAGAAGACCTATGCCGAGGCGATCAAGCAATCGGGCGAGACCCTCCTCACCCTGATCGGCGACATCCTCGATTTCTCCAAGATCGAGTCCGGCAACCTGAGCCTGGAAGAGGAAGAGACCGAGATCCGGCCGCTGATCGAAGGGGTCACCGAACTGCTCTCGCCCCGCGGTCACGCCAAAGGCATCGAGCTTGTCGCCGTAGCGGCGCCCGACGTGCCGGTTGCCATCCGCTCCGACCGCATGCGGCTCAGGCAAATCCTGATCAATCTCGTCGGCAACGCGGTGAAGTTCACCGAGACCGGCGGCATCAGCATCAGGGTTTCGCGGCTGGTGCGCGACGAACGCGTTTTCCTGCGCTTCGAAGTGCGCGACACCGGCATCGGCGTACCGGAAGCCAAGCGCAAAGAAATTTTCGAGGAATTCGTCCAGGCCGACTCCAGCCACGGCCGCAAGTTCGAAGGCACCGGCCTCGGACTGGCGATTTCGCGGCGGCTGGTCAAGGCCATGGGCGGCGAGATCGGTCTCGATCCGGCTCCCGGCGGCGGCAGCCTGTTCTGGTTCACCGTGCCCGCCATCGGGGCGCCCGCTACGCCCGAATTCGGTCAGGCGCTGGCCGGCAAGCGCGTCGCCGTGCTGTCGCGCAATTCGATCCTGCGCGAAGGCCTGATCGGCCAGCTCGAAGCGGCCGGCGCCGAACCGGTCGCTTTGACCGAAGCCGGCTTGCGCGAGGCCGATGTGCTTCTGATCGACGGCGGCCCCGAACCCGATCCGCGACCCGTTGCCCCACCGATGCCCTCGGTGGCGTCCTATCTTTTGCTGTCGCCGGCCGCCCATGCGGCAAGCGCCGAAGAACACCTCAACGGCTTCGACGGCTTCCTGGTCAAGCCGGTGCGCCAAGGCACTTTGATCGCCCGCATCGCCAATCGCATGCCCGCAGCGGAGCCGGCGCACACCGCACCCAAACCGGAGCCGACGGCCGACGGCAGCGGCTGTCACGTTCTTTTGGCGGAAGACAACCCGATTAATGCGCTCTTGATCAAAGAGCTGCTCAAGCGCCGCGGCCACACCTGCACCCATGTTGCCAACGGCGAAGGCTTGGTCTCGGCGATGCGCGGAGGCGATTTCGACCTCGTCCTCACCGATATTCACATGCCGGGCATGGATGGCGTTGAGGCGACGAAGGCGATCCGCGAGCTGGAAAGCAAGCACGGCCGGGCGCGCACGCCGATCATCGCCCTCACCGCCGATGTGCTCGAAACCGGACGCCGGGCTTGCCGTGAGGCGGGTATGGATGGTTTTCTCACCAAACCCGTCGAACCAACCCAGCTGGACGACATGTTTGCAGCCTTTTTCCCCGATCGCTTCCCCGGACGCTCCGTAGCATGAGCGAAAAATCCCGGCGTCCGCTTGCCGTTTATTTCGAACGGCAGAACCTCATCATGCTCGCGCTCGGCTTTTCGAGCGGCTTGCCGTTCCTCCTCGCGGGCAACACCCTCGGCTATTGGTTGCGCGAAGAAGGCACTTCGCTCGCCGCCATCGGCTTCATTACCTGGGTAGGGCTGGCATACACCTTCAAGTTCCTGTGGGCGCCGCTGATCGACCGGACGTTTGCACCGTTCTTGATGCGCTTCGGCCGCCGTCGTTCCTGGATGCTGTTCACCCAGGCCATCATTCTCGCAGCATTGACCCTGATGGGCTTCTACGGGCTCAGCCACGGGCTGGTGTTTCTCGGCGTTCTGGCGGCGGTGGTGACGTTTACCTCGGCCACGCAGGACATCGTGGTCGACGCCTGGCGCATCGAAACCGCCCGCGATGCCGAAGAACTCGGCATCCTCACATCGGCCTATACGTTCGGCTATCGCTCCGCGCTGCTGGCGGCGGAAGCCGTCATTCTCCTTTTGGCGACGCGCATCGGCTGGAATTCGTCTTATGCGGTCTACGGCCTCCTGATGCTCGTCGGGGTCGTAGCCTGTCTTTGCGCGGCCGAACCGGCCAAGTCGCTGGCGCGCAAGACCCTGCCCGTATTGTGGAGCTGGCGCGGCGCTTTCGATGCGATCGTCGGACCGTTCATCGCTTTCTTCAAGGCCCACGGAGCCGGTGCCGCAATCGTGACGCTGGCCGCCATCAGCCTGTTCCAGCTTCCCAATTTCCTGATGGGGCCGATGGCCAATCCGTTCTATCACGACCTCGGCATGACCAAGGATACGGTCGGCGCGGTGCGCGGCACCTTCGGGCTTGCCGCGGTGTTCGTCGGCGTCGCGACCGGCGGGTTCCTGGTGCTCAAGCTCGGAAAGGTCTGGGCGCTGGTGGTGGGCGGCTCAACCCAGATCCTCGGCACCATTGCCTACGCCGTTCTGCCGTATCACCACGATCCCGTGACCTTCGCGGCGATCATGGCGCTCGATAATTTCGGAATTGCAGTGGCAGGTGTCACACTCGTCACCTATATGTCTAGTCTGACCTCGATCGGCTACACCGCCACCCAGTATGCGTGGCTGAGTTCCGTCTACACGGTGTTCGGCAAGCTTCTGAAAGGTTTCACCGGGGCAATGGTGGACGGGATCGCCGCGCACATCGGCCTCATGCAGGCTTATGCCGTGTTCTTCATCGGCGCCGGTTTGTTGGGCATTCCGGCCATTCTGCTGTTCCTGTGGCTTGCGTCACAGCGCCGCCCGCAGGCAACGTAAACCACGTCGGTAGTTCCCCGGTTTGTCTTGGCCACTGCCCTGAAGTAAAATCCGATTTTCCGCGTCGACGCCCAGGAAGCGCACGTCATGGTGAACATCTACGAAGCTGGTCCCCTCGAAGGACGCATTGCCCATTGGCCGGTTCTTGCCGCCGCGGGCGTGCTGGAAGTCCGCTTGGCCGAAACCGATATGGAAGTCGAGGCCGCCCAACGGCTGCGTTATCACGTCTTCTATCAGGAGATGAGTGCCATCCCGAGCCCGGAGATGGTGCAATCGGGACGCGACTTCGACCATTTCGATGACGTCTGCGATCATCTTCTGGTGGTCGACCGCTCGGTGATCGACGACGACGGCCAGCCGGCCGTGGTCGGCACCTATCGCCTGATGCGCGACGTCGATGCCAAGCGCGCCGGCGGTTTCTACACCGGCAGCGAATACGACATCTCGCCGATGCTCAACGGCTTGCCGGCGAACACCAAGCTGCTCGAACTCGGCCGTTCGTGCGTCTTGAAGGAATACCGCTCGCGGCCCGGCGCCATGCAGCTTCTGTGGCGCGGCATCAGCGTTTATCTCGCCCGCTTCTCGATCGAGGTGATGTTCGGCTGCGCATCGTTCGCCGGCATCGATCCCAAGGCGTTGGCGCTGCCGCTCAGCTATCTCTACCACTTCCATCTGGCGGCGCCCGAAATCCGCGTGCGCGCCAATCCGAGCCTTTACGTCGACATGAACCTGATGCCGAAGGAAGCGATCGATCCCAAGGAAGCGCTGCGCACACTGCCGCCGCTCCTCAAGGGTTATGTGCGCGCCGGTGCGGGTATCGGTGACGGCGCCGTGGTCGACCGCCAGTTCGGCACCACCGACGTGTTCATCTATTTCCCGGTCAAGAGCCTCGAAGGCCGCTACAGCCGCAAATTCGAAGTGAAGCAGTAGAGCCCTTTGCCCGATAGTGTTTGTCATGGCCGGGTCGTTCCCGGCCATGATGCTCTCGGGATTATCCCTTCCGCCGCAGCTCGATCGCATCCCAGATCAGCGCCGCGCCGTCGGGACCGCCAAAGCGTTTGATTTCCTGGATGCCGGTCGGCGAGGTGACGTTGATCTCGGTGAGATAATTGCCGATCACGTCGATGCCGGTGAAGATCAGTCCGCGCGCCCGAAGCTCGGGGCCGATCGCAGCGCAGATTTCAAGGTCGCGTACGGTGGGTTCGACCGGTTCGGGACGGCCGCCGACATGCATGTTGGAGCGCGCCTCGCCCGCTGCCGGAACGCGATTGATGGCGCCCGCATATTCGCCGTCGACGAGGATGATGCGTTTGTCGCCCTGGCGCACCTGAGGCAGATAGCGCTGCACCATGATCGGCTCGCGATAGAAGGCGGTGAACATTTCGAGCAACGAGCCGAGGTTTTCGTCGTCGGGCTTCAAGCGGAACACGCCGGCGCCGCCGTTGCCGTAGAGCGGCTTCAGGATGATGTCGTGATATTCGGCACGGAAAGCCTTGATCTCCGCCGGATCGGAGGTGATCAGCGTCGGCGGCATCAAATCCTTGAACAGGGTGACGAACAGCTTTTCCGGCGCATTGCGCACCTCGCGCGGATCGTTGACCACCAGCGTCTTGGGGTGGATGCGTTCGAGCAGATGGGTGGTGGTGATGTAGCCCATGTCGAACGGCGGGTCCTGCCGCAGCAGCACGACATCGGCATCGGAAAGATCGTAGCGGAAGGGTTCGCCCAATTCGAAATGGTCTCCCGCCACCGGCTGAACCTGTAACGGGCGCACCACGGCCGATACGATCCCGTCGCGGAACGTCAGCGCGCTCGGGTTGTAATAGTAGAGCTTGTGGCCGCGCGCCTGTGCCTCCAGGGCCAGCGCAAAGGTGGAATCGGCCGCGATCTTGACGGTCTCGATCGGGTCCATCTGGATGGCAACGGTGAGCATGGCGGCGATCCTCAGCAAGCGCGTCTTGTATAGATTGGTGCGGCCCCGCTTGGGAACAAGGCCTGAATTAAAGGCAGTCCTCCGGCCGCCAAGCATCCTTAAAATGCCGCGGCAACCGGCCGGGGAGAACGGTCACGACGTCGAACCGCGCCAGCTCGGGCCGGCCGGAAAGCCATAAGGCGGCAGCACGGGCGATGCGGCCGCGCTGGCGCGGGCCGACAGCCTCGGTGGCGAGGAACTGGTCGGGACGCGCTTTCACTTCGACAAAGCAGACAATGCCGGACGGCGTGCGGGCGATCAGGTCGATTTCGCCGGCCCTCGTCTTCACCCGGCGGCCGAGGATGCGATAACCCTTGCAGACCAGAAGCGCGAGCGCGAACAGTTCCGCGGCGCGCCCGCGTTTCTCCGAGGTCCGTCCGGTTTCAGTCCGCTTGCGCATCATCCTTCTTCTTGGCCAGGGCGCGCGAATAAACCTCTTTGCGCGGCGCCTTCAGCATTTCGGAAATCAGATCGACCGCCGCACGCACCGGCATGAAGGCAAGCGCTTTGTCCAGCGCGGCATCGACGGCCGTAAAATCGGTTTCGGCTTCGCCGGCGGGACCCACCAATAGCGTGATCTCGCCTTTGGGCTGATCCTCGGCGGCATAAGCGGCCGCCAGTTCGTTCAAAGATCCGCGCCGCACTTCTTCGTGCAGTTTGGTGAGTTCACGCGCCACCGCGGCAGGACGGTCGCCGAGCACGGCCGCGAGATCGGCGAGCGACTCCGCCAACCGGCCGGGGGACTCGAAAAAGATCAGGGTGGCGCGCAAGGCCTTCCATTCGGCGGCAAAACTGCGCCGCTCGCCGCTTTTGGGCGGCAGGAAGCCGGCGAACAGAAAGCGGTCGGTCGGCAGTCCCGCCAGCGCGAGGCCCGTCAGCGGTGCCGAAGGCCCAGGAATGGCATGGACGGGAAGCCCTTCCGCGAGCGCTTCGCGCACCAGCTTGTAGCCGGGGTCGGACACCAGCGGCATGCCGGCGTCGGAGACCAGAGCGACGCGCATGCCCTGCCGTAGTTTGGCCAGAAGTTTGGGGCGTTCATGGGGGCCGTTATGGTCGTTGTAAGCCACCAGCGGGCGCGAAATCGCGAAGATGGCGAGGAGCTTGGACGTCACTCGGGTGTCTTCGGCGGCGATGACGTCGACACCCTTGAGCACATCCAGCGCCCGCAAGGTGACATCCCGCGCATTGCCGATCGGCGTCGCCACGACATAAAGCCCCGGCGCCAGTTCCGGGGAAGGTTGTTTGGGGGCCTCGGAATGCTTAGGCTCGCCGGCTTGAGGAGCTTTCCATGTTTTCGTCATTGCTCAAATCCTATACCCGCCCGGCCGTCCGGCGCCTTTGTGCCATTGCCGCGTGCCTCACGATAGGCGCCTGTGCCACCCAGTCGGCAAATCCGGTTGCGAAAGTGGTACCCGAGCCGCCGCCGGCACCCCACCAGCTTGCCGCCGAAGCCCCCAATTTCCTCAAGCTCCCCAATCTGCCGGCCGGCACTACCCCGGTGCGGGTCGGCGTCATCCTGCCGTTCGACAATGCCAGCGCCGGTACCCGCACACTCGCCAAAGCCATGATGCAGGCGGCGGAACTGGCCCTTTACGATTCCGGCAACCGCAGCATTGTCTTGATGACGGCGGAAGACAGCGGCGCTCCCGGCGATGCCGCCGCCGCGGCCACCAAGCTCCTCAATGAAGGCGCCGAGATCATCATCGGACCCTTGTTCTCCGGTTCGGTCGAAGCCGTGGCGCCGATCGCGCGCGATCGCGGCGTGCCGGTGCTGGCCTTCTCGACCGATCGCAAGGTAGCGGGAAATGGCGTTTATCTTCTCAGCTTCCAGCCGGAAACCGAGGTCAGACGGATCGTCGCCTACGCCGCGAGCCAGGGCCGCACCAAGATCGGCGCCCTGATCCCGCAAACCGCCTATGGCGATGTGGTCGAGCAGTCCTTCCGCGAAGCGGCGAAAGAAAGCCATGTGTCGGTTTGCGCCGAAGCCCGCTTCTCGCCCAGCGCCGGGGCCTTGACCGAACCGGCCGCCGCCATCGCCAAGGCCGGTTGCGACGCTATTCTGGTGCCGCAAGGCGGTTCGCTGATGCGCGGTCTGGCGCAAACCCTGGCTTATTCCAATGTCGATCTTGCCAAGGTGAAGCTGCTCGGCACCGGGCTGTGGCTCGAGCCCGTCAGCCAGAAAGAAGGTCTGCTTGCGGGTGCGTGGTTCGCAGCACCACAGCCTTCCACCGACGATGCCTTCAACGCCAAATACCGCGCCACGTTCGGCAGCGAACCGCCGCAACTGGCCTCACTCGCTTATGATGCCGTCTCGCTGGTGGCGCTGCTGGCCAGCGGCACGCCCTATCACCGCTTCACCCAGCGCGCCATCACCGATCCCAACGGCTTTGCCGGCGTCAGCGGCATTTTCCGCTTCAAAACCGACGGCAGCATCGATCGCGGCTTGGCGGTTCTGGGCGTCGAACCGGCCGGTTTCACGCTGGTCAATTCGGCACCGGTGACGTTCCAGGCGGGTCCGCGGAGTTAGTCGATAAGCGCAGCGATGACGGCGTTCAGAACCAGCATACCGGCCGGCGTGACGCGGAGGCGCGTGCCATCAAACGCGACCAAGCCGGATGATGTGAGATCGGCGATGCGGGCCGGTGACGGTGCCGTGCCCCAGCGCTTTTCGTAATCGCCGAGATCGAGGCCTTCGACCAGGCGCAAATTCATCAGCAGATGTTCGCGGGCCGCATCGGCGGGCGCGATTTCATTCCATTCGACAAAGCCATGGCCATCGCGCGCGACACGCTCGCGCCAGCGTTCCGGCACCCGCTCGCACGCCGAGGCAAAGCGTTTGCCGCCAAGCTCCAGCCGCCCATGCGCACCGGGACCGAAACCAGCATAAGCGCCATAACGCCAGTAGAGCAGGTTGTGCCGCGCTTCCTCGCCGGGACGGGCATGATTGGAAACTTCGTAGGCGGGAAGCCCGGCGGCCGCAGTGATCTCCTGGGTCGCTTCGTAAAGCGCGGCGGCGAGATCTTCGTCCGGTATCGCAAATTTGCCTTCGCGATAGAGCGTGGCGAAGCGGGTCTTCTCTTCTATGGTGAGCTGGTACAGCGATAGATGCGATGTGTCGAACGCCAAAGCTTCGGCGAGTTCGTTTTTCCACGCCGCTACACTCTGATTGGGACGGGCATAAATCAGATCGAGCGACACCCGGTCGAAGGTCTTTTGCGCCAGCGCCAGTGCCGCTTTGGCTTCGGCAAGATTGTGCAGACGGCCGAGGAATTTCAGGTCGGCATCGTTCAAAGCCTGAATACCAAGCGAAATACGATTGATGCCGGCGGCACGGTAATCGGCAAAGCGCGAGGCGTCGGCGCTCGCCGGATTGGCTTCCAGCGTGATCTCGACATCGTTCGCCCACGGCCATAGCCGCCGGGCTTGTTCGAGAATTTTTGCGATACTCACGCCGTGCGTCAGGCTGGGGGTGCCGCCGCCGAAGAAAATCGTCTCCACGACCGGCCGCGCGTCGCCCTGCAACGCGGCGACATGGGCCATTTCAGTCCGGATCGCGTCGCACCAGCCGGTTTCGTCGATCACCGGACGAACGTGGGAATTGAAATCGCAATACGGGCACTTGGCCGCGCAGAACGGCCAATGGATATAAAGGCCGAAGCCCGTCATGCCAGCACGGCCGCAGCGAATTTCTTGAACGCGTTGGCGCGGTGGCTGATGGAATGCTTCAGCGCGGGATCGATCTCGCCGAAGGTCTCGTGCATGCCGTTGGCAACGAAAATCGGGTCGTAGCCGAAACCGTTCGAACCACGCGGCGGAAATTCGAGATGGCCGTGCACTTCGCCTTCGAACACTTCCACCTTGCCGTCCGGATCGCTGAGCGCCAGCGAACAGACGAACTTGGCGGAACGATCCGTTTTGTTCAGTTCCGTCAGCAGCCGCGCGACCTTGGCCATCGCGAGCGTGAAATCGCGCGTCTCGCCCGCCCAGCGCGCCGAATAAATGCCGGGCGAACCATCGAGCGCGGCCACCGCCAATCCGGAATCGTCGGCCAGCGCATAGGTCTTGGTCGCCAGCGCGGCAGCACGGGCTTTCAGGATCGCATTCTCGGCAAAGGTGGTTCCGGTTTCTTCCGGTTCCGGCAGCCCAAGTTCGCCGGCGCCCTTGACGGTGATCCCGTAGGGGGCGAGCAGATCGAAAATCTCGCGGACCTTGCCTTTGTTGTGGCTGGCGACGACGAGGGTGCAACCCTTCGGCAGTTTCATTCGCCCAAAGCCTCTTTCTGCTTGGCGACCAATTCGCCGATGCCTTTGCGCGCCAGGCCGAGCAGCGTCGCGAACTCTTCGTCGGAGAACGGCGCGCCTTCGGCGGTGCCCTGAATCTCAACCAATCCACCGGCGCCGGTCATGACGAAATTGGCATCGGTCAACGCCGTCGAATCCTCGGAATAATCGAGGTCCAGAACCGGTTTACCGGCGACGATCCCGCAGGAAATCGCCGCGACATGATCCTTCAGCACCGGCTTGGTCACGGCGCCGGTCATTTTCATGAATTTGACCGCCTGGGCGAGGGCGACATAGCCGCCGGTGATCGAGGCGGTGCGGGTGCCGCCATCGGCCTGCAGCACGTCGCAATCGATGATGATCTGGCGTTCGCCCAAGGCGGCGAGATCGACCACCGCCCGTAAGGAACGGCCGATCAGGCGCTGGATTTCCTGGGTGCGGCCCGACTGTTTGCCGGCGGCGGCCTCGCGGCGCATGCGGGTGTTGGTGGCGCGGGGCAGCATACCGTATTCGGCCGTCACCCAGCCCTTGCCCGATCCGCGCAGGAAGGATGGCGTGGTTTCCTCAAGCGACGCGGTAACCAAGACATGGGTGTCACCGCATTTGACCAGACAGGAACCCTCGGCGTGCTTGGCAAAGCCCGGAACCAGAGTGATGTCACGGAGTTGGTCGGGAGCCCGTTCACGCATATGCACACCTTGAAAGTTCGATTGCAGGCCGTTACCTAGCGACTTGCAGCGGTAAAGTGCAACCGCGCCCGGTCACTGCGGCAATTTGCAGTCGATTCAAGGACTTAAACCATGAGTTCGCCGATGATGAGTGCCTCCCAACTGGCGGACCGCCAGCGCGAGGTCTTTCGCCATCTGGTGGAAGCCTTCCTGAACACCGGCGAACCGGTTGGATCGCGCACCCTGTCGCAGATCCTGCCGATCGCCCTGTCGCCGGCCTCGATCCGCAATGTCATGGCCGATCTGGAGAGTTTGGGCCTGCTTTATGCCCCCCACACCTCGGCCGGACGGGTGCCGACCGAGCGCGGTTTGCGCCTGTTCGTCGACGGCCTGCTGCAGGTCGGCGACATGGGGACCACCGAGCGCGACGATATCGAAGCCAAGCTGGCCGGATCGGACCGCGGCGTCGAGGAGCTGCTGACCCAGGCGACCACGTTGTTGTCGGGCCTGTCGCGCTGCGCCGGCGTGGTAGTGGCAGCCAAGCAGGACGCCGCCCTCAAGCACATCGAATTCGTCGCCCTGGCGCCAGGCAAGGCCATGGTCATCATGGTCACCGAGGACGGCCAGGTCGAAAACCGGATCATCAACACCCCGCCGGGTCTGCCGGTATCGGCGCTGGCGGAAGCGAGCAACTACCTGTCGGCGCGTCTGGCCGGACGCACCATCGACGATGCCCGCAGCGGCATCCTCACCGAACTCGAAACCGAACGGGCCGAGCTTGACGTCCTGACCGCCAAGATCGTGGCGGAGGGTCTTGCCACCCTGTCGGATCCGGCCGAAGGCGACGAGAAAGTTCTCATCGTCCGCGGCCAGTCGCATTTGCTGGAATCCCTAGAAGCGCAGAGCGATCTCGAACGCATCCGCACCCTGTTCGACGATATCGAACGCAAGAACGAACTCATCCGGCTGCTGGAACTGGCGCGCGAAGGCGACGGCGTCAGGATCTTCATCGGCTCGGAAAACCGCTTGTTCAGCCTGTCGGGCTCGTCCATCGTGGCGGCGCCCTACGTGAACAGCAAAGGCAAAGTCGTCGGCGTGATCGGCGTACTCGGTCCGACGCGCCTCAATTACGCACGCATCATCCCGATCGTGGACCATACGGCTCGCGTGATCGGGCGTTTGTTGGGATAGGATTGTCACATGGCAGAAGAAAACGAACCGCAAGAAGCCCCCGAGGCCCCGGCACCCGACGAACTGGAGCAGTTGCATGCGTTGGTGCAAGCGCTGAATGCCGAGAATAGCGAACTCAAGGATCAGCGCCTGCGCGCGCTCGCCGAACTCGAAAACACCCGCCGGCGTGCCGAGCGCGAAAAGCAGGATGCCAGCCAGTTCGCGGTGACGCGCTTTGCCCGCGATATGCTGACGGTCGCCGATAACTTTTCCCGCGCGCTCAAGGCCTGTCCGCCGGAATTGCGCGATGCAGCCGATCCGCAAGTGAAGGGCGTGATCGACGGCGTCGAAGTGACCGAACGCCAGCTCCTCACCACGCTGGAACAGCACGGCGTCAAGATCATCGACACCACCGATGCCAAGTTCGATCCCAATCTGCATCAGGCGGTCGCCGAAGTGCCGGGCGAAGGCAAACCCGCCGGATCGATCGTGCATGTGATCCAGACCGGCTACACCATCAACGGCCGTCTCTTGCGCCCTGCGATGGTCACCGTGGCGCGCAAGGAAGATACGACCCCAACCGTCGATCAGCAGGCTTGATATGAGCGATATCCGCATCGTGGTGGCAGGCGCCGCCGGACGCATGGGCCGCACGCTGGTGCGGATCATCACCGAAACCAAAGGCTGCGTGGTCTCGGGCGCGTTCGAAATGAAGGGCCATCCTTTGCTCGGCCAGGATGCGGGGACGCTCGCGGGTGTCGGTGCGTTGGGTGTTGCGGTGACCGACGATCCGCTGGCGGTCATCGCCAAAGCCGACGCGCTGGTCGATTTCACCGGCGCCAAGTCGTCGGTGGAACTGGCTGGCCTCGCCGCGCAGGCGCGGATCGTCGACGTGATTGGCTCGACCGGATTTTCCGCCGAAGACGATGCCAAGATCGAGGCCGCTGCACGCCATGCGGTCATCATCAAAAGCGGCAATATGAGCCGGGGCGTGAATCTCTTGGCCGCGCTGGTGAAGCAGGCGGCGAAATCGCTGCCGGGATTCGATGTCGAAATCGTCGAGATGCATCACAACAAGAAAGTCGATGCGCCATCGGGCACCGCGCTTCTGCTCGGCGAAGCGGCGGCGGCAGGCCGCGGGGTTTCGCTGGCCGATAACGCCGTGCGCGCACGCGATGGCGTCACGGGTGCACGGAAGCCCGGAACCATCGGCTTTGCGGCGCTACGCGGCGGCACGGTGGTCGGCGAACACCAGGTCATCCTGGCGGGCGAACACGAACGGGTCGTGCTCGGCCATATCGCCGAAGACCGCTCCATCTTCGCCCAAGGCGCCGTGCAGGCGTGTCTGTGGGGTCAGGGCAAGAAGGAAGGCCTTTACAGCATGACCGAAGTCATGGCCGACGTGCTGGGCCTGTCTTCTTGATCTAGCTTGGCGGCCTCAACCGCCAGCATGGCGCGTTTGCGTTCCATGCCCCAGTGATAGCCGGTGAGCGCGCCGCTCGCTCCGAGCACGCGGTGACACGGGATCAGCCACGAAATCGGATTGCGTCCGACCGCAGCGCCGACCGCGCGACAGGCGGTGGGATTGTGCAAGTGTTCGGCGATGGCGCCGTAACTTGAAAACGTGCCGCTCGGGATGGCGAGCAAGGCTTCCCAGACTTTGATCTGAAACGGCGTGCCCATCAGGTAGAGCGGCAGCACCTCACGGCTCTCGCCGAAAATCCGCGCCACCAGTTTTGCGGCGCGCGCATCGTTGCGGCGGTAGTCCGCTTTCGGCCAGCGGGCGCTGATATCGGCGAACATCGCCGCTTCGTCATCACCGAAGCCGAGCGCACAGACGCCCTTGTCGGTTGTCGCCACGATGGCGAGCCCGAACGGCGAAGAGGCAAAGCCGTAATCGATGGCGAGCCCGGCGCCGGCCTTGGCGTAGTCGCCCGGCGTCATTGCTTCGATCTTCAAACACAGATCATGCAGCCGCGACGGGCCTGACAGTCCCGCCTCCAGCGCCGCCGCCAAAACGCTCGCACCTTGCGCCAAGTCGCGCTTGGCGTGATCGAGGGTCAAGTGGCCGACAAAGGCTTTGGGGCTGACGCCGACATGGCGGGTGAACAGCCGCTGGAAATGGAACGGCGACAGACCGACCGCCGCGGCCGCTGCGTCCAGGCTGGGCTGGTCCTGATAGCGGGCGGTGAGAAACGCGATGGCGTCGGCCATCCGCTTCATGTCGTCGGTGCGGGTCATCGGAACGATTGTGATCATGGTCGCGAGCCTGACGCAATCGGGCCGGGCCGGCGACCCGTTTCTTGCTCGGCGGTTGCGGAACCGGCGGCGTTGGGCGTTAATCCCGGCCGCAAAATCACGTCCGGTCCGCCATGCCGAAATCCGCCTTTACGAAAGCCGAAGTCGACGCCTTTTTCGCCGCTCTGAAGAAGACCAATCCCGATCCCAAGACCGAACTCAATCACATCAACCCGTTCACACTGCTGGTGGCGGTGGTGTTGTCGGCGCAAGCGACCGACAAAGGGGTCAACAAGGCGACGGAAGCGCTGTTCAAGGTGGCCGACACGCCGAAGAAAATGGCGGCGCTCGGTGAAGAGGGCCTGATCCCGTATGTGAAGACGATCGGGCTCTACAAAGGCAAAGCCAAGAACGTCATCGCGCTGTCGAAGCTGCTGGTCGCAAACCACGGCGGCGAGGTGCCGCAAAACCGCGAAGCGCTGGAGGCGCTACCGGGCGTCGGACGCAAGAGCGCCAACGTCGTGCTCAATGTCGCGTTCGGCGAGAAGGTGATCGCCGTCGACACCCATATTTTCCGCGTCGCCAACCGCACCAAACTGGCGCCGGGCAAGGATGTGCGCGAGGTCGAAGACGGGCTGATGGCGGTGGTGCCCGACAAATATCTCTTGGGCGCCCATCACTGGTTGATCCTGCATGGGCGCTATACCTGCGTCGCCAAGAAGCCGCACTGCCCCACCTGCGTGGTGCGCACCCTCTGCCGCTTCGAAGACAAGACGGTCGAGCCGCCCCTCACGCCGGTCAAGAAACCGGGGAAGCTGGTTTCCCGCGCAAAACGCTGAGGCAGCCCGGATCGGCGGCCATGGTGCGCCCGCGCGGCACCGTCTCGACATGGCGGACGCGGGTGGTGCCGCCTTCGGCATAGAGGAAGAAGAAGGCGCGGCACTGCGGGCTGTCATAACGCCACAGCTCGGAGCCGTTCTCCCGGCGCGAAAACGCGGCCCGGCCCAGCATGGCCTGAAGCTGCGGACCGGTGAGGCCGATCAGCTCGCGGGGCTCCCCGGCCGGCGGAGAAGCCGGCAGCGGCGTGCGCGCGGGCTGCGGCGTGGTGGTGCAGGCCCCGAGCAGCAAAACAAGGGCAATGGCCAGCCTTTTCATGGGAGCTCCTTTTCGGCCCCCCTCATACACCATCGCCCGCGGCTTTCGGAGGTGAACACGGCGCAATGTTTGGGCTTGCGTCACCCCCCCGACCTCTTTATGCGGGCGAGGTTTTGATCCGGGAGCGGGCTGTGACGAAAACCTATGACGTGCTGGGACTGGGCAATGCCATCGTCGATGTGCTGGCCCCGGTCGACGACGCTTTCGTCCTGACCCATCAGGTGGTCAAGAACGCCATGATGCTGATCGACGAATTCCGCGCCGAGCAGCTCTACAAGGCGTTCGGCGAGAAGGTCGAAGCCGCCGGCGGTTCGGTCGCCAATTCGATGGCGGGCCTCGCCTCGTTCGGCGGCCGCGGCAAGTTCGTCGGCAAGGTCAAGGCCGACCGGCTCGGCGCCGCGTTCGCCGAAAGCCTGATCGCGGGCGGCACCGATTTCACCACCATGCCGGCGACCGAAGGCCCCTCCACCGCCTGCTGCCTGATCGCGGTGCCGCCGGATGCCCAGCGCGCCATGAACACCTTCCTCGGCGCCAGCCGCGGCCTCGGCCCCGACGACATCGCGGCCGACGACATCGCCGCCTCGAGCATCGTCTATATCGAAGGCTATCTGTGCGATTCCGAAGTGTCGCTCGAAGCCGCGCACAAGGCGGCGACCATCGCCAAGCGGACCGGCACCAAGATCGCGCTCACCTTGTCGGACTCGTTCTGCGTCGGACGCTACCGCCAGGAATTCCTGAATTTCCTTGGCGAAGTCGACATCCTGTTCGCCAACGAGGAAGAAGCCAAATCGCTGTTCGAAGTGGACTCGTTTGACGAAGCCTTGCAGCGCTTCCAGGCCTGGAACGGCATCACCGCGTTGACCCGCGGCGCCAAAGGCTGCGTCGTCACCGGCAACAATGCGGTGCATGTGGTCGACGCGTTCCCGCCGGCCCAGGTGCTCGATACCACCGGCGCCGGCGACCAGTTTGCGGCGGGCTTCCTTTATGGCTTGTCGACGGGCCGCAGCCTCGCCGATTGCGGCAAGCTCGGCGCGCTGGCGGCGGCGGAAGTGATCTCCCACTTCGGCGCCCGTCCCGACGTGAAGCTGCAGACGCTGGCGCAAAAGCACGGACTGATCTAGGCGAAGCGCTCCATATACCAAAGGCGGAATCGAGAAATTCCGCCTTCAGCCTCAAGCCCGCCGCCGCCTCCGGAGGCCGTTTTCAGGCGGCGATCGACAGGCGCATTGGTCTCTTTCTGCGGAGTGCGTGAGCAAACCGGCCGCCTTGTGATACGGCCGATGCCGCCTTGGCGGTCTTGCACGGACTTACGTATCCTCGCGGGGGTCATGCCTTTGCAGCGCGTGCGGGCGCGATACTCCTGTATTTGCGCAGATCGTTTAGGCCACGCGACGGATCGGAAAAGTGTCTCCCATTTTTCCGGTCGCGCTTATCGGCCGAAGATCGTCCTCCATTGTCAAACACCGCATTTCGATGTGGGTATGCGGTGCCAACAGTTCAAGACGTGAGGAAAACTATTTTTCTGCACCTAGTTGCGCGACGCAGCCGCAATAATTTCCGGAAGATGGACGAATGAAACGCGTCACAATGATGAATTGGTGAATGCGGCGCGCGCTCTCTTTTCTGCCCCACGCGGGCGCACGAGTTTTCTGCGTTGGCACTCAGAACGCGGGGGGAAGTGCTGAGCGTAGCGAGGCAAAGGGGGGATCGTCCGTGCGCTGAATAAGCCCCCCTTTGCCCTTTTGCGCTCCGCGCCTTAACGGGCACTTCCCCCCGCGGTCCTAGTGCGAGTTGAGAGAACGTCGCGCCCGCGTGGGGCAGAAAAGATGAGTGCGCCCGTGGAGGGCAGAAAAGAGGCGTCGGCCGTCCGGCAGAGGACGGCCGTTCGCTGGCCTGTTCTTGAATTCTCTCCGACTCTATTTCGCTTTGCTCAGCATGCCGTGCATGGCGAGCCAGCGGGTGTAGGCGTCGAACCAACCGGTCGAGGTGGTCGGCTTCTGATACATGCCGAAGCCGTGGCCGCCCTGTTCGAAGAGATGGAATTCGACCGGCCGCTTCGCCGTGCGCCAGCTATCGATCAAGCCGTAGCCGCCATTGCCGAACAAGGGATCGTCGGCCGCAAGCGCCACGAACAGCGGCGGCGCGTCGGCGGGAACCGTCACCGGCGCCAGCGAGCCGTAGATGATGCCAATGAACGCGGGCTTGGCATCCTGGCCGGCGAGCGTCGTCGCCATCGTGAGCCCGGCACCGGCGGAGAAGCCGACCATGCCGATGCGGTCGGGATCGACATGCCACTCAGCGGCGCGGCTGCGCACCAGCGCGAAGGCGGCGCGCGCATCGGCGATCTGCGGCGCCAGACTTGCCGTCATGTCGACGTTGGGCGCTGCGGACGGCCGCGGCGCCTTGGCGATATTGGCGAACATGGCGGCGAGCGATTGGCCGAACTCGTCGAGGCCCGCCGGGGTCTGGCGCAGCCGGTATTTGAGCACGAACGCGGCCACGCCTTTGGCGGCAAGCGCCTTGGCGACATCCCAGCCTTCGTTCTGCATCGAAAGAGTCATGAAGCCGCCGCCCGGCGCGACGATCACCGCGGCACCGGTCGCCTTGGCCGGATCGGGCAGGAACGGCGTCAGCGTGGCCACCGTCACGTTGCGGGCGAAAACGCTGCCGTATTGGCTGTGCCAGGACTCCGGCACCGTGGCGCCCGGCAACGGACCGGTGCCGAGTTCGATGGCGCCCGGCTGCGCCGGAATCGCGATCGGCGCCATCTTGTCGTTCTGCGCCAGCGCGGGCGCGGCCAGCGCGAAAGCGAGCGCCACTAAGATCGAACCAACGATGCCTCGTGCCATGAAAGCCCCCTGTTTGTGCGATGTCTCACGCGGCGCAGAGAATACTCATACAATAGGAAGCGACACAACCGCGGTAAGCGATGTCACGTCGGGCGCGGGGGGAAGTCCGCGCGAAGCGCGGGAAGGGGGGATTACTGCGGGCATCACTCTCTCGCGCAAAATCACCCCCCTTCGTCATCCTGCGCCTACGCGCAGGCTGACACTTCCCCCCACGGTCCTAGTGCCGGTGTGAAAAATCTCGCGCCCGTGGAGGGCAGAAAAGAGGGGTGCGCCTGCGTAGGGTAGAAAAGAAAACACGCGAAGATGCGGCGTTTCCCAGCCTGTCATTCCCGGCTGAGCCAAGGCGCGTCAGCGCCAGGCGAAGGGAAGGGAACCCAGGAGCCGAAACACACTCAGCGAAGAAGAACGAGCGAAGATCACCGCTGGCAGCGCGCCGTTGACACGACCTGGGTCCCCTTCCCGTCGCCGCGCTGCGCTAGCTCCGCCGGGGATGACAGTATCGAGATTGCACCAAGATGCTAAAAAACACATTCTTGCTTGTGAAAAAGCGCAGGAGGGGTGCCATGGATTGGTGGAATCTGATTACGACATTAGTTGGCGCGATAATCGGCGCTGTAGTAGCTGGTGTGATCTCGTACATTATTGCGCGCCAGAGCGCCCGAGAAACGTTAGCACTACAGAAACAAGAACGAGTCGACCGAGAAAAATCAAAAGCGCATAGCCTTACCGTAAAGATGATGCGCTTGACCAATTCCCTCGCGGGATTTCACAGCGCCATCGAAAGCTCTATACGCGAAGCAGAAAGACAAATCCCAGATGCACCTCTCTGGTGCAAAGTGAGACCCGTTGTGGGAACTGAAGACACAATGCTGCATCTCCTGCCCGATGAACTTGCTCTTTTTGTAGCGGCACGAGAATTTGATTTCATGAATAGAGCGATCATGTTGAACGATAGGTACAACTCATTTGTACTCGGCTGTCGCACATATTCAGCAGAACGTACACGCCTGACAGACGAATTCGGTGCTGAAATGGTAGGGAAATTTGGCACTACTCATTTCACCAAAGAACAATATGAACGAGTAGCACCACGTGTTGTTGTGGTCGACGCTCTTGCAAACGAAATCCGATCTACGCTCAATGAATTATTTGCCGAAGCAATCAGCCTCATTACGAAGTTCACACCGATCATGAGGAAATACTTTGGCGACCAAACGTTTCCGGAGCTCGCCATTTTGGAACCAGCTAAGGCACTAGCATCTGGACAAATTTGCCCAAAAGCAAAAGCGTAGACCGCCGAGTACGAGTCGTTGCCCTCACCCTCGCGCCGGTTTGCGCAGGTAGACGTACAAGGCGCCTTCGCCGCCGTGGCGTTTGTGGGCCCAGCGTTTGTCGGCGATGAGTTTCGCCATCGGCGCTTCGTCGAGCCAGCGCGGCACCATCTGTTTGAGCACGCCGCGGCCGGCTTCGCCTTTGCCGGTGACGATCAAGACCAGCCGGTCGCCGCGGCGATGGGCGGCGGTGAGGAAGGTGATGAGCGTGCCGTGCGCCGCCGCTTCGGTCATGCCATGCAGATCGAGCTTGGCGGCGGGCGCGATCTCGCCCTTTTCCAGTTTCTTCTTGGTGGCGCCATCAAGTCCGGTGGGCTTGGCGGCGAGCTTCGGATGCGGTTTGGGCGGCGGCGCTTTCGGCGCGGCAGGAATGATTGCCGGGCGCGGACGCAGGCCGATCGCTTCGAGGAACAGCAGCACTTCGTCGTCGCTGGCCTGGCGCTTGCCGTTGACGATTGTCGGTTTTGCTTTCGAGGGCGCCTGTTCCGCAGCCTTTTTTGCGACCGCCTTTATCGCTGCGCGCACCGTTCTGACCGGCAGGCGTCCGGACAGCGCCGCGAGAAAAAGCTCGCGTTCTTCCGCCGTAACCTTTCTCATTGGAGCGTTCCGGCGCGCGCCAGGCGCTCCACCACCGGTTTCGGCAGCAACGCATAGAAGCGGCCCGGCTGGTTCATGGTCCCGGCTTGCTCTTCGGCTTTTTCGCCGTAACCGAAATAGACGTCGCCGCGCACGATATTGCGAATGGCGCCGCCGATGTCCTGGGCGATCAAGACGCGCCCGAGCGGGGCGGGTCCGGCGACGAAGAACGGTGTGCCGAGGCCGTGAATGCGGGTGTCGACCGCGACGCTGGCTTTCGGCGTCAGCGGCACGCCTTGCGCCCCTTTGGCGCCAAGCCGCGGATCGCCGAGCTGTTCTTCGGAGAAGAAAATATACGAGGCATCGCTGTTCATGACCTCGGCGGCTTCGGCCGGATGCGATTTCAGCCAGGCGCGGATGACTTGCAGGCTCATGCCGTCCTTGGGCACGCCGCGGGCGATCAGGGTCTTGCCGATGGCGGTGTAAGGCTGGCCGTTCTGGGCGGCATAGGCGACGCGGGCGGTCGTGCCGTCGTCGAAGGTGACCCGGCCCGAGCCCTGAATATGCAGGAAGAAGAGTTCGACCGGATCGTCGGTGTAGAACAGGATTTTGGCATTCAGGCCGTGGGCTTCGATGTCGGCACGGGCCGGATACGGCACCAGCTTCATGCCGTCCAGACGCCCGGCAAGGCGCTCGCCTTTGAGCGCCGGGCGGAAGGCACCGAGATCGACCTGAATGAGATCGTCGGGCTTGGCGTAGACCGGAATTTGGAAAGCGCCGTGACGGGTGCGGCTGCCTTTGATCTCGGGTTCGAAATAGCCGGTGAAGCGGCCTTGCGCGACCCGGCCCGCGGTCACCGCCACCGGCTGGAACCACTGCTCGAAAAACCGGCGGGCGTCGGGCGCTTGCGCGGCGGCGGCGCACGGCGCGCGCCAATCGGCCAGCGTGCCGCCATAGGTTCCCATCGGCTCGGTGTCAGGCTTTTTCGCCAGCGCCACGCAGGATTGCTGAAACGCGCCCAGCGCCGCGCGCGGATCGGTGGCCGCCCAGCCGTCGAGTTCGGCAAAGGAGACTTTGCTCAGCTTCAGCGGTCCGGGCTGGGGGTGGAGGTACCACCAGATCCCGGCGCCGCACGCCAAAACGAGAAACAGAAGACCGAGAACGAGCGCCGGTGTTCGCGCTCGCGCCACCTCAGCGCGGCTCGCTCGAGGTCGCGACCAGCGTCCAATTGGGATCGCGCGCCCGCACGTCGCGGGTGAAGGTCCACACGTCGGTGACGTCCTGCACCGCGCTGGCATCGCCTTCGATCACCTTGCCGTCCTTGTCGGCGGTGGACGAGATCAGCCGCGAACTGAACGCCAGCGTGATTTCGGCGACACTGTTCTTGAGCGCGGCGGCGATGATCTTGACGTCGGAAAATCCGACCAGGGTCAGGGTGGCTTTCTGACCGGCCGCCTCGCGCGCCGCAATGGCACCGTCGAAAGCGGCGAACACTTCGTCGGACAGCAGCGGCTTCAGGATCGCCCGGTCGCCGCTCGCATACGCCGTCAGGATCATTTCATAGGCGGCGCGGGCCCCCTTGAGAAACTGATCCTTGTCGAAGCCGCGATCGGCCAGCCCGATGTCGAACAGGCCCGACGCCACCGGATCGGTGGGCCGCTCGGGCGAGATATGGCTGAGCTTGGGCGCGGCGCCGACCGTGTCCTCAGCCTCGCGCAGACGGTAGTCCTCCTGCGGCGGGCGCTCGTGTCCCGTCCGCCGACCGAGCACGGTGTAAAGGCGGAATAACAGGATGCCTGCCACGGAGGCGATCAGAATAACGGTCAACAATTGGGAGTCAGCCATGTCCATCTCCGCGGGATACGCGGGTGCCGTAAACTACCGCCCCCGCGGGGGAGGGTCCATAGATAGGGCGTCAAAATGGCAAAAGTACGGACCGGACCGGCGTTTTCCTTGAATTTGCCGTACATTCCATGCTAGCGCCGCGGCCGCGATAAACGAAACGACAGGTTTACCATGGCCGACGAAACTCCCCCGCAAGGCACCAACGGTTCGGATCAGGACGCCCCCCGCGTCCAGGTGGTCGGCCAGTACATCAAGGATCTCTCGTTCGAGAACCCCGGCGTGATCAGCGGCCAACAGGCCCGCCCCCAGATCGAACTCAATGTCGACCTGCAGGTCCGCCAGCTCGAACAGGAGCATTACGAAGTCGAACTCAAGCTGCGCGTCAACGCCAAGGCGGACGAGAAGGCACTGTTCCTGCTCGAACTCGTCTACGGCGGCCTGTTCCAGCTCCACAACATTCCGGAAGAAGTGCGCCAGCAGGTGCTCTTGATCGAAGCGCCGCATATCCTGTTCCCGTTCGCCCGCCGCATCGTCGCCGATGTGGTGCGTGACGGCGGTATGCCCCCGCTGATGATCGAGCCGATCGACTTCGCCGCGCTCTATCGCGCCAAGCTCGCCCAGATGCAGGGCCAGCAGCCGGTCGCGCAGGCTTAATTTCGTTCAAACGCCACTAAGGCTTCCGCGCCACAAGGCGCGGCGGCCGGTCGGCCGCTGGACGTAAGATGATCAATTCGTCGGTGCGGAGGCTGCGTTCCAGATCGCGGCCTCGCCCAATTCCTTCTTGACGAACGCGGCGTGCGCTTCGCGCTCTTCGGGCGTGATCAGCGACGGCAGCGGTTCGGGGCGCAGCCGCACCGTGCGGGCCTCTTCCGCCATTGCGGCCGTCACGTCGGCCGGCGCCAGGATGAAGCGCTTCTGCCGGCCACCCAACAATTCGAGATAGACCTGCGCCAGAAGATCGGAGTCGATCAGCGCGCCGTGCTTGGTGCGCGAGGTTGCGTCGATGGCAAAGCGCTTGCAGAGCTCGTCGAGCGAAACGCGCGAGCCGGGAAACTTGATCCGCGCCATTGCCAGCGTGTCGATCGCCCGCGCATCGGGCAAAATCGGATGGCCGGCACGCGACAGCTCGAAATTGAGGAATTTCATGTCGAACGCGGCGTTGTGGATCACCAGCGGCGCATCGCCGATGAACTCCAGGAACTCGGCCGCGATGTCGGCGAACACCGGCTTGTCGGCCAGGAACGACGCCGACAGGCCGTGCACCTTTTCGGCCTCCTCCGGCATGTCGCGCTCGGGATTGATGTAGACGTGATATTCGGCGCCGGTGGGAAAGTGATCGACCAGCTCGACGCAGCCGATTTCGACGAGGCGATCGCCGCTCGCCGGATCGAGGCCGGTGGTTTCGGTATCGAGAACGATTTCACGCATGGGTCTGTTCTTGCAATCGCCGCCACTTCAGTTCGTCGACGATCTTACGGACTTGGGCGCGGGCGTGGTCGAACCCTTCACTGGTGTCCACAACAAAATCGGCCAGGGTGCATTTTTCGAGGTCGGGCATCTGGCGGGCGAGAATCTGCGCCAGCTTCTCCTCGGTCATGCCGGGACGGGCGAGCGCGCGCTGGCGTTGAATCTCGGCCGGGGCCGACACCACCACCACCACGTCGACCCGTGAATCGCCGCCGGTCTCGAACAGCAGCGGAATGTCGAGCACGATCAGTTCGGCATAGGGGTGGGCGGCGATGAATTCGCGCTGCTTTCTGGTCACCAGCGGGTGGACGATGGCTTCCAGCCGGGGAAAGCCGTCGGGGTCTTTGGCCAGCGCCGCCATCAGCGCGACGCGGTCGACGGCCCCGTCGCGGGTGGTGCCGGGAAACGCCTGTTCGATGGGCTGCACAGCTTCTCCACAAGGCCCGTACAGGCTGTGGACGGCGGCGTCGGAATCGTAAACCGGGATGCCGAACTCGGCGAACATGGCGGCGGTCGCCGTCTTGCCCATGCCGATCGAGCCGGTCAGTCCCACCACAAGCGGACGCTCAACCACCTTGCAACGCCTTCACAAGCTCGGCGCGCAAGGCCGCGGTCACTTCCGGGCGGACGCCGAAAAACGCTTCGAACGACGGCACCGCCTGATGCAGCAGCATCCACAATCCATCCACCGTCTTCAGCCCCCGTGTGCGCGCTTTGGCGAGGAGACCGGTTTCGAGCGGATTGTAGACGGCATCGAACACCGCCGCACCGGCCGGCAGATCGTCGAGACCGAGATCGAGCGACGGGGTCTGTTTCATTCCGGCGCTGGTGGTGTGGACGATCAGAGCGACGTCGCGGCCGGACCAGGCGTCGTACCCGGCCCCGCTGAGCTTGGCGGCGGTTTTGCCGGCAAACGATGACGCCAGCGCCACGGCTTTGGCGGGAGTGCGGTTGAACAGGCGGATTTCGGCAACGCCGAGACCGTCGAGGGCATGGATCGCCGCCCGCGTGGTGCCGCCGGCGCCCCAGATCGCCGCGGTCTTGCCGCGCAGCGCTTCGGCCCCGAGATGTTGCGTCAGGGTGGCGGCGAGACCGTAGGCATCGGTGTTGCGGCCCTCGAGACCGTCCGCTGTGGTCACCAACAGATTGACCGCGCCGATGGCGGTTGCCGCCGCATCGTGACGGACGGCCAAGGCGAAGGCTGACTCCTTGTGCGGCACGGTGACGTTGAAACCCTTGAACCCGGCCCGCACCAAGCCGTCGATGCTGCGCGAAAAATCCGCGGGCGCGATGGCGAGCGGCACATAAGCGCCGTCGATGCCGTATTGCCTCAGCCAATGGCCGTGCAACGCCGGCGACAGCGATTGGCCGACCGGCCAGCCGATCACGCCTGCCAGCAATGCGGACCCCGTCAAACTCATGCCTCGATCAGCCCGTGATGACGCAGCGCCGCCAGCAGCGGCAGCAGCGGCAATCCCAGCACGCAGAAGAAATCGCCGCTGATGGATTCGAACAACTGAGCGCCGCGGCCTTCGAGCTGATAGCAGCCGACCGAGCCGAGCACGAGCTTGCCTTCGTTCTTGAGATAGGCATCGAGGAATTCGTCGGAGAAAGCGCGCATGCGCAGCGTGGCGCTTTCGCAGTAGCGCCAGACCGGCTTGCCGCCTTGCGCCAGAACGCAGGCGGTGACGAGCTGATGATCGCGGCCGCGCAGGAAGGCCAGCGTCTCGCGCGCTTCGGCGGTATCGCGGGCCTTGTCGAACACGCGGCCTTCCGAGATCAGCACCTGGTCGCAGCCGAGCACCAGCGCTTGCGGCGAGGCCTCGGACACATTGAGCGCCTTGGCTTCGGCGAGAGCGTCGGCAAACGTCTTCGCCGCGACACCGTCGCGGCGCAGCGTCTCCTTGATGGCGGATTCGTCGACATCGGGCGGGCGCACGCCGAACCGCACCCCGGCCTCGCGCAACAGACGGGCCCGGATGCCGCTCGACGAAGCCAGGATCAACATGGTCATCCCTGTTCCTCTTTCGCCAGTTTGTGTTCGGACAAGAGGTTCATGATGGCGGCAGCAGTTTCTTCGATCGACCGGCGGGTCACGTCGATCGACGGCCAGCCGTGGTATTCGTAAAGACGGCGCGTCGTCATCACCTCGCTGCGGACCTTGTCGAGATCGACATAATCGGTCTCGTTCTGCACGCCCATGGTGGTCAGCCGGTTGCGCCGGATGTGAACCAGACGCTCGGGGCTTACCCACAAACCCACGATGAGCGGCTTGGTGAAGGTCAGCAATTGTGACGGCGGAGGCATGCCGAGCACAAGAGGAACATTGGCAGCCCGGATACCCCGGATGGCCAGATATACACAGGTCGGTGTCTTCGAGGTGCGACTGGCTCCTATCAAGATCACTTCGGCGTGGCCGAGGTCGAGATTGGAGCCGTCGTCGTGCTCGATCATATAGTTGAGCGCCTCCATGCGGTGGAGGTACTCCTGATCGACTTCGTGCTGGCCGCCGCTGCGGGTGGTGGCTTCGGCGTTGAAGACGCGCTGCATCAGCCCGACCGGGCCTTCCATCACGTCGTAATTGGGCAGGCCCAACAGACTAAGCTGCGCGACAAGATCGTTGCGCAGTTTGGGATTGACGATGGTGAACAACACCAGGCCGGGGTTTTCCCGAATCCGATCACAGGCCCGCTGCAACTGGCGCTCGCTGCGCACCAAGGTATAGGCGTGCTGCTGGATGTCGACGCCATGAAATTGCGCCATGGCCGCCTTGGCGACCGAATGCAGCGTTTCACCCGTCGCATCGGAAATGAGATGGACGTGAAAGGGTCCACTCACAGATCTGCTCCTCAACTATCCACTTTCGCCGCCGGACTATGCGCATAACCGGGCCGCTGTTCAAACTGTGTGCCGTTAGGGCCGGCGAGTCACCAGCCCATGCACCGACCCGGCGGCGGCGGCCTCTCAAACCAGAAGCGCAAGCCTTTGAACTCGCCTATACTCTGCGCCGGGTTCGGAACCCATCCCCCGAGCCTTCCACAATTCACACCCCAAACATCATCTTCAGAATCTTTTAACTTATAGGAGTCTTGTAGTTTGATGTCCTTGTTCCTGGATGTGCTGGCTGGAAAAAAAGCCCGGACCCCGCCTCCGATCTGGATGATGCGTCAGGCCGGACGCTATTTGCCCGAATACCGGGAGGTGCGCGCCAAAGCGGGCTCTTTTCTGGGCTTGTGCGGCAATCCGGAACTGGCCGCGGAGGTCACGCTGCAGCCGATCCGGCGGTTCGATTTCGATGCCGCCATCATTTTTTCCGATATCCTGACGGTGATCATGGCTTTGGGCCATGCGGTGACGTTCGACGAAGGCCCCAAGCTACCGCCGCTCGAGCCTCACAGGGAGGCTGTCGCCGCTCTGCAGCGCGATCCGGCACGCTGGCGCCCGGTGCTCGCCCCCGTTTGCGAAGCGCTCGCCCTGGCCCGCGCTGGGCTCTCTCACGACAAGGCGCTGATCGGCTTTGCCGGGGCGCCGTGGACGCTGGCGACCTACATGGCCGGCGGCGGCAACGACGAGCAGAAAGCCGCGCGGTTGTGGGCTTATCGCGATCCCGAAAGCTTCGATGCCTTGCTCGCCTTGTTGGTGGATTGTGTATCGCAGCATCTGATCTGGCAGTTCGAAGCCGGTGCCGAGGCTGTGCAAATCTTCGACAGCTGGGCGGGCGGACTGCCGCCGGTGCTGTTCGAGCGCTGCGTGGTCAAGCCGACCCAAGCGATCGTGGAAAAGGTGCGGGCCGCCGTTCCGAATGCGCCGATCATCGGCTTTCCGCGCGGAACCGGACTGACCGGGCTTCTGGACTATGCCGAAGCGACCGGGGTGGACGGACTGTCGGTCGATCCCGCCATCGATCTTGGTTTGATCGCCGCCGCGGAGGGTCCGGTTCTGCAGGGCAATCTCGATCCGCTGGCGCTGGTGGCCGGCGGCGATGCGCTGCGCACGGGTGTGGAAAGCATTCTGAAGGCGACCAAACACGTGCCGTTCATCTTCAATCTCGGCCACGGCATCCTGCCCACAACGCCGATCGAGCATGTGCATGAATTGTTGAAACTGGTGCGAGGCACGCGGTGAAACTGGCGGTCGTCCTGTTCAATCTGGGCGGACCGGACTCGCCGGATGCGGTCGAGCCGTTCCTGGCCAATCTGTTCAGCGATCCGGCGGTGCTGACGATGCCGGGTTTCGTGCGCAAGCCGCTGGCGCGGTTCATTGCCCGCAAGCGGGCGCCGATCGCGCGCGAGATTTACGCCAAGATCGGCGGCCGCTCGCCCATCGTGGAAGAAACGCTGCTCCAGGCCGAGGCGTTGGAAAAAGCGATTCCGGAACACCAGACGCGGGCTTTCATCGCCATGCGCTGCTGGAAACCGTTCACGCACGAAGCCGCGGCGGCGGTGGCAGCGTTCCAACCCGATCACATCGTGCTGTTGCCGCTCTATCCCCAGTTCTCCACCACCACCACCGGATCTTCCCTTAAGGAATGGAAACGGGTGGCGGCTTTGGCGGGAATTACGGCGCCGACCACCACGATCTGCTGCTATCCCGATCTCGGCGGATTCATCGCCGCACTCGCCGCTAATATCGAAGACAGCGCCGCCGAGCCCCGCGCCGATGTGTCCTACCGGCTGCTGCTTTCGGCGCACGGTCTGCCGAAGCGGGTGATCGCGCGCGGCGATCCCTATCAAGCCCAGGTGGAACAGACTGCCGCTGCGCTCAAGGCGCGATTGTCGTGGGACGACGTGTCGATCTGCTATCAGAGCAAGGTCGGGCCGCTGGAATGGATCGGGCCCGCTACCGATGCGGAAATCCGCCGCGCCGGGGCCGAAGGCAAAGGCGTGGTGATCGCGCCGATCGCCTTCGTCTCGGAGCATTCCGAAACCCTGGTCGAACTCGACATCGAATACGCCAAGCTGGCGCGCGAATCCGGCGTGCCGGATTACCGCCGCGTGCCGACCGTCGGCGTGCGGGCAGAATTCATCGCCGGACTGGCCCAATTGGTGCGCCAGTCGATCGACAGCGTAAAAAACGGCAAAGGCGCAGGCAAAACCTGTCCCTTGACCGCGGCACGCTGTCCGCGCACGGGGACGGCATGAAAGCCTGGCTGCTCGAGCATTACCTGACGCTCAAGGCGTTTCACATCATCGCCGTGATCGCCTGGATGAGCGGGCTGTTCTATTTGCCGCGGCTGTTCGTCTATCACACCGAAACCCGTGTGGGCGCGCCGGACTATCTGCGTTTTGCGGTGATGGAGAAAAAACTCCTTGCCGCCATCATGGCACCGGCGATGGGATTGACCTGGATTTTCGGTCTTTCCTTGGCGTGGGCGGGCGACTGGTGGCAGGCGGGCTGGTTCCACACCAAGCTCGCTCTGGTCCTCGTTATGACCGCGATTCACATCACCAACATCCGGTTCGCCAAGGATTTTGCGTCGGGGCGCAACGTACGGACCGGGCGGTTCTTCCGCCTCTGGAACGAGCTGCCCACACTCCTGATGATCGCCATCGTCATCTTGGTGGTGACAAAAGCTTTCTAAGCCCTGTTTGCATTAGGCGCGAACCACGGTATAAATAGCCAGTTCTCCCATTGAACCCCACCTGATCGGCCGCTTCCTGCGGGCCGTCACGGCATTCAGCCGGGGTTGTTCTCCACATCGCTCCCGCCTTGCCGCGGGTATTCCAGGTGCTACTTCCATGACGGTGCAAAACGGCCTGCAAGCCATGAAGCTGCAGGATCTCAAAGCGAAAACCCCAACCGATCTGCTCGCCTTTGCCGAGGAACTCGAAATCGAGAACGCCTCGTCGATGCGCAAACAGGACATGATGTTCGCCATTCTGAAAGAGCTGGCGGACCGCAATGTCGAAATCACCGGCGCGGGCGTTTTGGAGACCTTGCAGGACGGTTTCGGCTTCCTGCGCTCGCCCGAATCCAACTATCTCGCCGGACCCGACGACATCTACGTGTCGCCGTCGCAGATCCGCCGCTTCGGTCTTCGCACCGGCGATACCGTCGAAGGCCCGATCCGCAGCCCCAAGGACGGCGAACGCTATTTCGCGCTGCTCAAGGTCTCGGCGATCAATTTCGAAGATCCCGAGAAGATCAAGCACAAGGTCCACTTCGACAACCTGACGCCGCTCTATCCGACCCGCTGGCTGAAGATGGAAATCGAAGACCCGACCATCAAGGACAAGACCGGCCGCGTCATCGACATCGTATCGCCGCAGGGCATGGGCCAGCGCGCCCTCATCACCGCCCCGCCGCGGACCGGCAAGACCGTCATCCTGCAGAACATCGCCCGCGCCATCAGCGCCAATCACCCCGACGTCTATCTGATCGTTCTGTTGATCGACGAACGTCCGGAAGAAGTGACCGACATGCAGCGTACGGTGAAGGGCGAGGTCATTTCCTCGACCTTCGACGAACCGGCGACGCGCCACGTCCAGGTCGCCGAAATGGTGATCGAGAAGGCCAAGCGCCTGGTCGAACACAAGCGCGACGTCGTCATCCTGCTCGACTCCATCACCCGCTTGGGTCGCGCCTACAACACCGTGGTTCCGTCGTCGGGCAAGGTGTTGACCGGCGGTGTCGACGCCAACGCCCTGCAGCGCCCCAAGCGCTTCTTCGGCGCGGCGCGCAACATCGAGGAAGGCGGCTCGCTGACCATCATCGCGACCGCCTTGATCGATACCGGCAGCCGCATGGACGAAGTGATCTTCGAAGAGTTCAAGGGCACCGGCAACTCGGAAATCATTCTCGACCGCAAGGTCGCCGACAAGCGCGTGTTCCCGGCCATCGACATCCTGCGTTCGGGCACCCGCAAGGACGAGCTGCTCACCGACAAGGGCACGCTGTCGAAGATGTATGTCCTGCGCCGCATCCTGGCGCCGATGGGCACCGTCGACGCCATCGAGTTCCTGCTCGACAAGCTGCGCGGCACCAAGAACAACGGCGAGTTCTTCGACAGCATGAATACCTGACGTAGCGGGATTGCAGTTTTGCGATCTCCGTAAACTAGCGGACCGCGCTTATCTCTCCTGCGAGAAGAGGGGGACGATATGCGCGGTCTTTGCGTTTTGTGTGCCGTGGGCTTGCTGAGTTCGGGTGCCTGGGCGAGCGAAGCCCGCATCTATAGTCTCGATCTGAAATACGATCCGGGTTCGGGCCGGGTGGCGGCGACGGCCGATATCGTGCTGAAGCCCGAGCCGGGCGCCAAGACCGTCACGTTTTACCTGCACGACGAACTCAAGGTCGCTCGGGTCGCCATTGGCGGCAGGAAGGCGGCGTTCCGCCAGGCGGTCGTGCCTTACGACTACAGCTACGACACCAAAGCCAACAAAATCGTGGTCGAAGCGGCCGGACGCGATCTGGCGCGCGGGCTCTCGGTCACTTACGCGGGACGATTCTCGCCCTCGGCGGCGCGCTCGCCTTCGGACTATATGCGCGGCGATCGCGACGGACTCTATCTGCGCTCCTATGCCTATTCGCTGTGGTTTCCGGTGTTCGCCGAAGCCAATGCCAGCTTTCCGGCGGTCGATTTCGATTCCGTGACCATCACCGCGCCGGCCGAACTCCGCGCCGTGTTCGTCGGCGAAGAAACCGGCCGGGTCGAAAAGAACGGACTAGCGACATCGACGTGGACCGCCAAAGCCGTCGGCCCTTACGACGCGCAACTGACCCTCCGCCGGTTTGCCGTCGCGCATTGCGGCGGCCTTGCCGCCTATCACCTGACCGATACCGCCTCGAGCGATGCGGCGGGCCGCGTCTGCGACGAGGCCGGCAAGCTGCTGGCCTACTACACCAGCCATTACCGCGAGACGGCAGGAAACCGCTCCATTCTGCTCGTCCAGGAACCGGCCTATGGCGACATCGCCGGCGCCAATATGATCGGACTGGCCGACCAACGCTGGCGCGAGATCAAGCGCGACGGCGACGAGATCGAAACCCTGGCGCACGAACTGGTGCATGCCTTCGTGCAGACGCCGACCGCCAAATCCGATCCGCTTTATGTATTCGAGGTCGAAGGGTTCCCGAGCTACTTCCATTTGCCCGCGCTGGCTTCGGTTTTGGGCGAAGACTGGTACGCCCGCCAGCTCGACCGGATCGAGAAGCTTTATCGCGAGCGGCGCGACACCGGGAAAATGGGCGGCGAAAAAATGCCGCCGGAAAAACCGATCCTGGCGATCGGGGCGGAAGAGCTTGGAACCTATAAAGATGTGTTCGTGCTCAACGACCGGGCGCTGCTGTTCTGGGATTATCTGCGCCGCAAAATGACGCCGCAGGATTTCGATGCGCTGGTACGGGCGTTGACGGCGTCATCGGAGGTCACGGCAAAGAGCTTCTTCGCTCTCGTCGCCAAGTACGCACCGGCACTCGAAGCCGATGCGTATGTGTGGCTCGAAACCAGCGCGTATCCGGAAAAATTCCGCCGGAATTTTTAACAAAGCGGCCAACTTTTCCCCCGATACTGCGGAGCGTGCGAAAGGGGGTTTTGCCATGGCAATCTGCCGCTTCGGCCCAACCTGCGATGTCTTCGTCGATTTCGGCGAAGAAGGACGTGTGGAATGCGTTGCTTGCCGTCTCGACGGACGCACGACGCATATCGCCTTGGACAAACAGGCGATGAAAGCCCATCTCGAAGATCACGTGTCGGCCGGACACAAAGTGCCCGACGCGGTGTTCGAGGATCTCGACCGAAACGCGTGGTAGCCCGTCAGGGTACCAGAATGGTTGCACCGGTGGTCTTGCGCGAATGCAAGGCCTCGTGCGCCTTGCGTGCATCGGCCAACGCGAAACGCTGGTTGACCGCGATCTTGACGGCGCCCGAGGCGATGACGGCGAACAGATCGTCGGCCATGGCCTGAAGCGCGTCCGGCGCGGCGGCATAGGCGAACAAGGTCGGCCGGGTCAGATAGAGCGAGCCCTTCTGCGACAGGATCGCCGGCGAGAACGGCGGCACCGCGCCGGAGGAATTGCCGAAACTGACCATCATGCCGCGGGGCGCGAGACAATCGAGCGAACCGTCCCAGGTGTCCTTGCCGACCGAGTCATAGACCACCGGAACACCCTTGCCGCCGGTCGCTTCGCGGACCTTGGCGACCCAGTCGTCCTGATTGAGATTGAGCACCTGGTCGTAGCCATTGGCCTCGGCCAGCGCGATCTTGTCGTCCGATCCGACCGTGCCGATCACCGTGGCGCCGAGATGCTTGGCCCATTGCCCGGCGATCAAGCCGACCCCGCCGGCCGCGGAATGGAACACGATGGTCTGGCCGGGCTGGACCGCAAAGGTCTGCTTCAGCAGATACTGCGCCGTCAGGCCCTTCAGCATCCCCGCCGCGGCGGTGTCGAAACCGACCGAGTCCGGCAGCTTGACCAATTTGCCGGCGTCAACCAGATGCGCCTCGGCATAGGCGCCGACCGCGGCGGTGCAGTACGCCACCCGGTCGCCCGGCTTGAAGGTGCTCACTCCCTCGCCCACGGCTTCGACGGTTCCCGCCGCTTCGGTTCCGAGCCCGGTCGGCAGCGGCAACTTGTAAAGGCCGGAGCGATGGTAGGTGTCGATGAAGTTGACGCCGATGGCCGCCGCGCGCACCAGCACCTGCCCCGGACCGGGCGAAGGCAATTCCACATCCTGAAGTGTGAGAACCTCAGGGCCGCCGTTTTTCAGGATGCGAATGGCTTTCATCGGATTCCTCGTTTGCGTCGTTCTGCAAAATTGCCACCGACTGGCACCGGCCTGCAAAGCAAAACGCCCGGCCATCGCTGACCGGGCGTTGCTGGATACAAAAACGTCGCCGCTACTGCGGACGCTGGCCCGGCTGTTGCGGACGCGGCGGCAGTTGCAGCACCTGGCTCAGGGTCACCGGGTTCGAGATCGGCGCCGAGCAGTTCTGATGCTGGCAGACGTACGCGGTCGGCTGACCGTTCTCCATCGTCTTGCCGCGAGCCGGATGGCCTTCGGGCAGATCTTCCGACGGATCGACCACCATCAACAGCCGGTTCGGCAGGCTGCGGCCGAGCACGGCGGTGACCAGCTCGCGGGTCTTCGGCGCGTCATGCGGTCCGACGATCACGATCTGCAAACCGGCGATCAGGGTTTCGAGCCCGTTGAGGTAGGAGCCCATCGCCATGAACGAACGGCCGACCTCGCCGGCGAAGGTGCCGACGATATCGCCGCCGCGGTCGCGATACGCGACGTCGCCGGTGGCCAGATAGAGTTTGGCGTTGACGGTGATCATGGTTCCGTTGGCCGAGGGAACGGCGGCATCATAGACGGTGCGCACGCGCTGGATCAGCGCCGCATCGTCGGCCGCGGTCAGGCAATAGCCGCCCGAGGCCGCATCCCAGAAGGACTCGTTCAGGGTGCGCGTCCAGCGCTTGGCCCAATCGAGGTATTCCTTCTTGCTGGTGGCTTCGAACAGCGTCAGCGCGGCGCGCGCCATGTGGGCATAATCGTCGGCGAACGCGGCATGGCCGCGCTTGCCGTCGCGCCAGGAGTGGAACAGACGGCCGCCTTCGGCCATCGCCGAAGTGATGAAGGCAAACGCCTTCTCGGCCGCGACCAGCCATTCGATATTGCCGTAGGTCGCGCCGGCATTGGCGAGCGCCGCGATCATCATGCCGTTGGAATCGGCCAGCACTTTGTCGTCGCGCAGCGGCGCTTTGCGGGTCTGCTGGCGGGCGGCGAGCAAGAGTTCGCGCTGACGCTTGAGCAATGCTTCGTCGGCATCGGCCAGCGGATAGGGGAAGCCGCCGGTGCGGGCGATGATGTTCTTGCCGTTGAACGGGCCTTCGGCCTGGATGGCGTACACTTCCTTGAAGCGCTGCGAGAAGGTGCCCATCAGGGTGGCGTCGATTTCCGGCGCGGTCCACAGATAGTAAGCGCCCTCTTCGCCGTCGACATCGGCATCGAGGCTGGCGGCGAAGGCATCGCCCACCATCATGTCGCGCAGCACCCAGCCGATGGTCTCTTCGACGCGGGCCTTGTACAGCGGCACGCGGTTATGGACGCCGATGGTGGTCAACAGATCGACCATCAGGGCGTTGTCGTACAGCATCTTCTCGAAGTGCGGAATCAGCCAGCGCTCGTCGACCGCATAGCGGTGGAAGCCGCCGCCGACATGATCGTAGACGCCGGAAAGGCACATCGTGTCGAGGGTGATCTGCACGAGCTGCGGGAACTGCATCGCGCCGGTCCTGAGGAACGAGCGCCACAGGGTTTCGATCAGGGCCGCATTGGGGAATTTCGGAGCGCCGGTGACGCCGCCGTAAAAGACGTCGAAGCGTTGCGCCACGTGGACCGACAAAACGTCGATCAGGCGCGGATCGAACGGTCCGCGCAGATCGCGCGTCCAGATCGCGCCGACCGCATTGTTGATGTTGGCGGCATCGGTGGCGACGACGTCGGACTGTTCCTTGTACTTCTTGGCGACGTCTTCCAGCACGCGCTTGAACGGCGGCTGGCCGAAACGTTCTTCGTTGGGGAAATAACCGCCGACGAAGAAAGGCTCGCCCTTGGGATTGAGGAAGATGGTGAGCGGCCATCCGCCTTGATACCCCATGGTCTGGGCCGCCGCCTGATAGAGCTGATCGATGTCGGGGCGTTCTTCGCGGTCGACCAGCACCGGCACGTAATTCTCGTTGATGAAGGCCGCGGTGTCGGCGTCGGAGAAACTCTCCTTGTTCATCACATGGCACCAGTGGCAGGCGGTGTAACCGATCGACAGAAGGATCGGCTTGCCCGACGCTTCGGCTTCGGCCAACGCTTCCTGGCCCCACGGGGCCCAATGAACGGGATTGTCCTTGTGCAAGAGCAGATAGGGACTGGTTTCCTCGGCGAGACGGTTGGTGCTCATCTTCTTCTTCCGGTGATGCGCTGGCGCGCGCATTGTTGCGGGACTGATTTGAACCAAGATTTACGCGCCGAACCAAGCGCTCACAAGCTGCCAGGGGGTCGCCTGGGCCTGGGGCAAGAGGATTGGTGAATTTCGGAGGACCTCATGCGGCGGGACGACACGATTTTCGCGACGGCGAGCGCACCCGGCCGGGCCGGCGTGGCGGTCGTGCGGGTGTCGGGACCGGCGGCGCGCTTCGCGGTCCAGACCGTCAGCCGCAAAGCCCCGCCGCCGCCGCGCCGGGCGGCACTGAGGGCCTTGCGGTCCGGGGCCGGCGAGATTTTCGACCGCGGACTGGTGCTGTGGTTCCCGGCGCCCGACAGTTACACCGGCGAAGATGTGGCCGAGTTCCACATTCATGGCGGCCGGGCGGTGCTGGCAGCGCTGATCGAAGCCTTGGCGGCGATGCCGGGCTTGCGCGCGGCCGGTCCCGGCGAGTTCACCCGGCGCGGCGTCGAGAACGGCAAGCTCGATCTCACCCAGGCCGAAGCGATTGCCGATCTCGTCGATGCCGAGACCGAAGCCCAGCGCCGCCAAGCCCTGCGGCAATATGACGGCGCCCTCGCCCGCTGCAGCGACGGCTGGCGCACGGACCTCACCAAGGCGCTGGCCTGGGCGGAAGCGGCGATCGATTTCTCCGACGAGGAACTGCCCGAAGAGGTGATGGCCGATGCGCGCCAGACCGCGGCGGTAGTGAAAGACGCGCTGATTGCGCAACTCGGTGATGCCCATCGCGGCGAGCTGGTGCGCGAAGGTCTGTTCGTGGCGGTGGTGGGCGCCCCCAACGCCGGCAAGAGTTCGCTGGTCAATGCCTTGGCCGGCCGCGACGTCGCCATCGTTTCGGAAACCGCCGGGACTACCCGCGACGTGATCGAAGTGCGCCTGAACCTCGGCGGCTATGCCGTAGTGCTGGCCGATACTGCCGGGCTGCGCGCGGCCGCCGACCATATCGAAGCCGAAGGCGTGCGCCGGGCGCTGCAGCGGGCCGAAACCGCCGACCTAGTGGTGCTGGTGAAGGATGGAAGTGCGCCTGATAACGCCCTGGATTATAACGATAAGTTAGACAGCAAAACTGTCCTAACTGTGTGGAACAAGGCGGATTTGCCGTGGCCGGCAGCGCAGCAAGGCCTAACGCTGTCGCTCCAAACCGGCGACGGCCTTCAAACGGTGGTGGACGCCATCACGGCGGCGGCGCGGGACAAGCTGGAAGCCGGCGGCGAGGCCCCTCTCCTCACCCGCGCCCGGCATCGCGAAGCGCTGGAGGAAGCCGCGGCCGCTCTCGCCCGCGCCGAGACCCAGGACGCACCCGAGCTGTTCGCCGAAGACCTCCGCCTCGCCGTCCGCGCCATCGGCCGCATCACCGGCCGGGTCGATGTCGAAGACCTGCTGGACGTGATCTTCCGGGACTTCTGCATCGGCAAGTGAAGTGGCGTTTCACGTGAAACAAGCCTGAATGATTCCTGAGACTTGCCCACAGGGGCCCGGTCCCGTACTAGACCCGGCCATGGGATACGACGTCATCGTGATCGGGGGTGGGCATGCCGGCTGTGAAGCCGCGGCGGCCTCCGCGCGCGCCGGCGCCAAGACCCTCCTCCTCACCCATCGCCGCGCCACCCTTGGCGAGATGAGCTGCAACCCCGCCATCGGCGGCGTCGGCAAAGGCCACCTCGTCCGCGAGATCGATACCGCCGACGGGCTGATGGGCCGGGTGGCCGATGCAGCCGGGATCCAGTTCCGCATCCTCAACCGCCGCAAAGGTCCGGCCGTCCGCGGGCCGCGGGCCCAGGCCGACCGCGCCTTATATAGAAGTGCGATGCAGGCCGCCCTCGCCGCCACCGCCAATCTCGATATTCGGGAGGCGGCGGCCGAAGATCTGGTTCTCAAGGACGGCCGGGTCGTCGCGGTGGTGACCTCCGATGGCGATACCCTCCCCGCCGGGGCCGTGGTTCTCACCACCGGGACCTTCCTGAAGGGTCTGATCCACTGCGGCACTCTCACCTTTCCGGCCGGCCGCGCCATTGCCGGCAAAGCGGGCTTCGATCAAGACGGCACCGAAAAACCCTCGGTCGGTCTCTCCGATACTCTGCACGGCATCGGCTTCAAGATGGGCCGCCTCAAGACCGGCACTCCGCCCCGTCTCGATGGGACTTCCATCGATTGGCCGAGCCTGGAGGTGCAGCACGGGGACGATCCGCCCTCGCCGTTCTCCTTTCTGACCCGGACGGTCCCCAATCCGCAGGTCGTCTGCCATATCACCCGCACCACCGAGGCCACCCACGAGGTCATCCGGTCCAATCTGGATCGCGCACCCCTCTATTCGGGCCAAATCCACGGCCGCGGACCCCGCTATTGCCCCTCGATCGAGGACAAGGTCGTCCGCTTTGCCCATCGGGCCAGCCACCAGATCTTCCTCGAGCCCGAAGGTCTCGATGACGACACCATTTATCCCAACGGGATCTCGACCTCGCTGCCGGAAGACGTCCAGCACGCGCTGTTGAAGACCATTCCGGGTCTTGAAAAGGTCCGGGTCCTGAGGCCGGGTTATGCCATCGAGTACGACTATGTCGATCCGCGCGAGCTGAAGCCTTCGCTGGAGACCAAACGGGTGTCCGGACTGTTCTTCGCCGGTCAGATCAACGGCACCACCGGCTATGAAGAAGCCGCCGCCCAGGGTTTGATGGCCGGATTGAATGCGGCCAGGGCCGTTTCGGGGTCGGACGCGGTCGTTCTGGACCGGGCCTCAGCCTATATCGGGGTCCTGATCGACGATCTCGTCACCAAAGGGGTCACCGAGCCGTACCGGATGTTCACCTCACGGGCCGAATACCGGCTGACCTTGCGGGCCGACAATGCCGATCAGCGGCTGACGCCGGTGTTCGAAACGGCCGGATGCGTCGGTTCGGAGCGGTCGCAGGTGTTCGCGAGCAAGATGGCGAGCCTGGGCGAGGCGAGGGGGGTGATGGAAGGGCTGTCGCTGACCCCCAACCAGGCCCAGAAGTATGGCATCGCGGTTCGTCTCGATGGCACGCGGCGCACGGCGCATGACCTCCTCAGTCTTCCGGGGGTCGATTTCCACGCTCTGACCGCGATCTGGCCGGAACTCGGCCGGTTCGGCGGTGAAATCGCCGAGCAATTGGAAATCGATGCCCAATATGCCGGGTATCTCGACCGTCAGGAGGCCGATATCGCGGCCTTCAAGCGGGACGAGGCACTGGCGCTGCCGGAAAGTCTCGATTACGGCCAGGTCTGCGGACTGTCGACCGAAGTCCGCCAGAAGCTGACCAACATCCGGCCGGCCACGCTGGGGCAGGCGTCCCGGATCGACGGCGTGACCCCGGCGGCGCTGACGCTGGTCCTGGCCCATGTGAAGGCGAAATCCCATGCTGCCTGATGCGGCGTCGTTCGGACCCGAAGAATTCGCCGAAGCAACCGGCGTTTCACGTGAAACGCTGGACCAGCTTCAGGCCTACGCCGATCTTCTCGCCGCCAGCCCCCATAATCTGGTCTCCGAAGCCAGTCTGAAGGAGGTCTGGCACCGCCATTTCCTCGACTGTGCCCAGCTCGTGCCGTTGATCCCGCCGGAAGCCCGGACTTTGGCCGATCTCGGCAGCGGGGCCGGGTTTCCGGGACTGGTGCTGGCGATCCTGCTGCGCGAGCGGCTCAAGGTCAGCCTGTTCGAAGCGACCCATAAGAAGGCGGACTTCCTGGCCTCGGTGGCGGAGCGGGTCGGGGTAAAGGTCACCATCCGCAACGAGCGGATCGAAACCGCCAAGCCGCAGCGCTTCGACGTCATCACGGCGCGCGCCTTTGCGCCCTTGCCCGAACTTCTCGGCTATGCACAGAGATTGGCGGGACCCAAGACGATTTGCTTGTTTCTCAAAGGCCAGAGCCACACCGCCGAATTGACTGCAGCGGAACGGACCTGGAAGATGAATATCCGGAAACACCCAAGCCAAACCCATCCGCTTGGCGTGGTTCTGGAGATCCGGGATTTGATCCATGTCTCCTGATAGCCCCGCCAAGAAACCGCGCGTCCTGGTGATTGCCAACCAGAAAGGCGGGGTCGGCAAGACCACCACGGCGATCAATCTCGGCACCGCTTTGGCCGCGGTCGGCGAACCGACGCTGATCATCGACATCGATCCGCAAGGCAATGCCTCGACCGGCCTCGGCATGGCGCGGGCCGAGCGCAAAGTGTCGATCTACGATGTTCTGACCGGGCAGGCGCCGCTGGCGGACGCCATCCATCCGACGCGGATTCCCAAGCTCTCCATCGTGCCGGCGACGGTCGATCTGTCGGGCGCCGAACTCGAACTGATCGATGCCGAACGGCGCAATTACCGGCTCAAGGACGCGATCGAGGATTATTCCGTACACGGACAATCTCCGTTTTCCTATGCGCTGATCGATTGCCCGCCGTCGCTGACGCTTCTGACGGTGAACGCGATGGTGGCGGCCGATGCGGTGGTGGTGCCGCTGCAATGCGAGTTTTTTGCGCTCGAAGGCCTGACCCAGCTCCTCAACACCATCGAGCTGGTGCGCGAGAATTTGAATGCCGATCTCGAGCTGCAAGGCATCGTGCTGACCATGTTCGACAAGCGCAACAAGCTGTCGGATCAGGTCGCGGCCGATGTGCGCGGGCATTTGGGCGACAAGGTCTACAACACCGTGATCCCGCGCAACGTGCGCATTTCCGAAGCGCCGAGCCACGGCCTGCCGGCCCTGGTCTATGATCTCAAATGCCCCGGCAGTCAGGCTTACATCAAGCTGGCCGGCGAACTGATCCAGCGCGAGCGCGTCCGGGCGATGGCCGCGGCAGAATAACGATGACGGAGAGTGAGATGGCAGAAGACGTCCGCCCGCGTGGGCTTGGCCGGGGCTTGTCGGCCCTGATCGGGGAAGACGCGCCGCGCTCCGGCAACCGCGCCCCGCGCCAGGTGCCGACCGCCTTCCTGCGCCCCAACAAATTCCAGCCGCGCAAGACCTTCGTCGACGACGACCTCAACGACCTGATCACCTCGGTCAAGGACAAGGGCATTCTGCAGCCGCTGCTGGTCCGCCCGATTGCCGGCGAGCCGAACGCCTACGAGATCGTCGCGGGCGAACGGCGCTGGCGCGCCGCCCAGGCCGCCAAACTGCACGAAGTGCCGGTGATCGTGCGCGAGCTCACGGACGGGCAGGCGCTCGAATTCGCCATCATCGAAAACGTCCAGCGCTCCGACCTCAACGCCATTGAAGAAGGGCTGGCCTATCAGGAGTTGATGGACCGGTTCTCCTACACCCAGGACCAGATGGCCGACGCCGTGGGCAAAAGCCGGCCACATATCGCCAATACCATCCGGCTGCTCAAGCTGCCGGAGTCGGTGCGGGTGCTGGTGCGGGACGGCAAGCTGGCGCCGAGCGCCGCGCGGACCCTGATCGGCGATCCCGATGCCGAAGCGCGGGCGCTCGAAATCGTCGCCGGCGGACTGAATGTGCGTCAGGCCGAACAGCGTTCAAAAGAGAAAAAGCCGGGCAAGAAGGCCGCCGCCAAGCCGGCCGCGGAAGACCCCAACATCAAAGAGCTGGAAGTCAGCCTCGCCAACATCTTGGGGCTCAAAGTTCAGATTGTGGATAAAGGTGAGGCGGGCGAAGTCCGGATTCTCTATAAAACCCTGGAACAGCTCGACGATCTCATCCTGCGGTTGAAGAAGTACTGATAACAGACTTATCCACAACACAATATATAGGAATATGACGAGAACCTATATGTTGTGTTCACTCTCGCAGAGCTTGAGCGCCATCGCCGGATTGATACGGCCGTCGTAAAGCGCGCGGCCGACCACCACCCCCTCGATATTGGGCTCGTTGACGGCAATCAGGTCTTCGATGTCGCCGATGGCCGAGACGCCGCCGGAGGCGATCACCGGAATGGATAGGGAACGCGCCAAAGCTGCCGTTGCGGCAACATTGACGCCGGTGAGCAGGCCGTCGCGATCGACGTCGGTATAGAGAACCGCCGCGACCCCGGCATCCTCGAAACGCTTGCCGAGATCGACCGGCGACAGGTCGGAGGTTTCGGCCCAGCCCTCGGTAGCGATCTTGCCGCCTTTGGCATCGGCGCCGACCACGATCTGCCCCGGAAAGGCGCGAGCCGCTTCCTTGACCAGCGCCGGATTGGTGAGCGCGACGGTCCCCAGGATGACGCGGGTGATCCCGGCCTCGAGCCAGGCGGCGATCCCCTTCATGTCGCGAATGCCGCCGCCGAGTTCGATCGGCAGATCGATGGCGGAGCGGATCGCGGCCACCGCCTCGGCATTGACCGAGCGGCCTTCGAAGGCGCCGTTGAGATCGACGCAGTGCAGCCATTGGAAGCCGGCGTCGGCAAAGCTTTTCGCCTGGGCGGCGGGATCGTCGTTGAACACCGTGGCGGTATTCATCAAGCCGCGCTGCAAGCGCACGCAGCGGCCGTCTTTGAGATCGATGGCGGGAAACAGGATCACGGCGTCCAGTCCAGGAAATTGCCAAGGAATGTCAGGCCCAAAGCCTGGCTTTTCTCGGGATGAAACTGGGTGCCGACGATATTGTCGCGGCCGATCACCGCCGCCACGACGCCGCCGTACTCGGTGGTGGCGAGAAGATGGGCCTTGTCGGCCGGCTTGTAGCAATAGGAATGGACGAAATAAGCGTGCGCGCCACCTTCGAGATCGGCAAACAGCGGATGCTTTTTGACGAAGCGCAGCTCGTTCCAGCCCATATGCGGGATTTTGAGCGCCGGATCGGCGGGGGTGAGGCGCACGACTTCGCCGGGAACCCAGCTTAACCCTTTGTGATCGCCGAACTCGCGGCCGACCGAGGCGAGGAGCTGCATGCCGACGCAGATGCCCAGAAACGGCGTCCGCTTGACCAGCACCGCCTCGCGCAAGGCTTCGACCATGCCGGGAAGCCGGGTGAGCCCGCCCATGCAGTCGGCAAACGCTCCGACGCCGGGCAGCACGATGCGTCCCGCTTCGGCCGCCACCGCCGGATCGGAGGTCACCACCACCTGCCGGTCGAGCCCGCGTTCCTGCGCCGCCCGCGCCAGCGCTTTTTCCGCCGACCTGAGGTTTCCGGAGCCGTAATCGATGAGGGCAACAAGCGACATGGACATTCCCTTTACGGGCGTTCCTTAGCCCAATCCGCCGCCGGGACCAACTGCGCGGTTTGGCCGAGGGAGGGGCAAGCACCATCCAAAACCGTGTAGAATTACGCTTGACGTAACGCGTAACGAATGACACACTCCCGGCCATGATCCTGGGCTATGGGGACGCCCGGACCGAGAGGTTCGCGCGAGGGGAACGGGTCAAGGCGTTCGAGCCATTCCGGCGCAGAGCCGAAATGGTGCTGGACCGGCTCGATATGGCGACATGTCTTGCCGATATCGCCGCGTTCCCCGGCCATCATCTGGAGAAGCTGGGTGGGGATCGCAAAGGCCAATGGAGTGTCAGGATCAACGACCAGTGGCGCATCTGTTTCCTCTGGGACGGCGGCGCTCCTGGTCCAAGCGGCGTTGAGATCGTCGATTACCATTGAGGTGTGATATGGCGCGTACCCCGATCCATCCCGGCGAACATCTGGCGGAAGCCCTGGCCGAAACTGGACTCTCGGCAGCGGAGTTCGCCCGCCAGATCAACGTCCCGACCAACCGCGTCACTGGCATCCTGAACGGCCAGCGCGCCATTTCCGCCGACACCGCCTTACGCCTCGGCCATTGGTTCGGCATGAGCGCCGAGTTCTGGCTCAATTTGCAGAAACTGTATGAACTGCGGCTGGCGGAGCAGGAGAAGGGCGAAGAGATCAGGAAACTGCCGAAGAGACGGGCGGCATGATAACCAGGCCTACGCGTCTCGACGCCGATGACTATCCGAAATCCATTTGAATCGGCGCATCCGTCTCCGCTCGTGCGAGCAAAATGGAAGGACAAATGGGACGCCATTCCGGCCGAATGGGCCATGACCGGCGTCCCTAATCCTGATCCATCTTCAGCGCGGCGATGAAGGCTTCCTGCGGGATGTCGACCTTGCCGAACTGGCGCATCTTCTTCTTGCCCTCTTTCTGCTTGTCGAGAAGCTTGCGCTTGCGGGTGATGTCGCCGCCGTAGCACTTAGCCGTCACGTCCTTGCGCAGGGCCGAGATGGTTTCGCGGGCAATGACCTTGCCGCCGATCGCCGCCTGGATCGGAATCTTGAACAGGTGGCGCGGGATCAGGTCCTTGAGCTTTTCGCACATGCCGCGGCCGCGCGATTCCGCCCGCTGGCGGTTGACGATCATCGACAAGGCATCGACCGGTTCTTCGTTGACCAGGATGCTCATCTTGACGAGATCGCCCTCGTGATAGCCTTCGAGGTGATAATCGAAGCTGGCGTAACCGCGGCTGACCGACTTGAGGCGGTCGTAGAAATCGAACACCACTTCGTTGAGCGGCAGCCGATAGATCACCATGGCGCGGTTACCGGCATAGGTGAGCTCGATCTGCTCGCCGCGGCGGTCCTGGCACAATTTCAGCACGGCGCCGAGATAATCGTCCGGCACCATCACGGTGGCGCGGATCCACGGCTCCTCGATTTTCTCGATCTTGGTCACTTCCGGCATGTCGGCCGGATTGTGCAGCTCGATCACTTCGCCGTCGGTCATGTGGATGCGATAGATCACGCTCGGCGCGGTGGCGATCAGTTCGAGATTGAATTCGCGTTCCAGCCGTTCCTCGATGATTTCGAGGTGCAACAGACCGAGGAAGCCGCAGCGGAAACCGAAACCGAGCGCGGCGCTGGTCTCCATTTCATAGGTGAAGCTGGCGTCGTTGAGATGCAGCCTCGACAGCGCGCTGCGCAAATCCTCGAACTGGGCCGCGTCGACCGGGAACAGGCCGCAGAACACCACTTGCTGCGCCGGCTTGAAGCCCGGCAGCGCCTCGTCGGCGGGCTTCTTGTCGTCGGTGATGGTGTCGCCGATATGGGTGTCGGCCACTTCCTTGATCTGGGCGGTGATGAAGCCGACTTCGCCCGGTCCGAGGTTGTCGGTCAAAACCTGCTTGGGCGTGAAATAGCCGACGCGCTCGACCTGATAGGCGGCGCCGGACGCCATCATGCGGATCTTCTGGCCTTTGTTCAGTTCGCCGTCGATCACGCGCACCAGAACCACCACGCCGAGATAGGCGTCGTACCAGGAATCGATCAGCAGGGCCTTGAGCGGCGCGCCGATCTTGCCTTTGGGCGCCGGCAGGCGGGTGACGACACCTTCCAGCACCGCCTCGATGTTGAGGCCGGTCTTGGCCGAGATCGCAATGGCGTCGGAAGCGTCGATGCCGATCACGTCTTCGATCTGCTGCTTGACCCGGTCGGGCTCGGCGGCGGGCAGGTCGACTTTGTTGAGCACCGGCACGATCTCGAGATTCATGTCGATGGCCTGATAGACGTTGGCCAGGGTCTGGGCCTCGACGCCTTGGGAGGCGTCCACGACCAGAAGAGCGCCTTCGCAGGCCGCCAGGCACCGGCTGACTTCATAGGCGAAGTCGACATGGCCGGGCGTGTCCATCAGGTTGAGGGTGTAGGTCTCGCCGTTCTTGGCCTTGTATTCGAGGCGGACGGTCTGGGCCTTGATGGTGATGCCGCGCTCGCGCTCGATCTCCATGTTGTCGAGCACCTGGTCCTTCATTTCACGGGTGGTGAGCCCGCCGGTGAACTGGATCAGGCGGTCGGCCAGGGTCGACTTGCCGTGATCGATATGGGCCACGATGGAGAAATTGCGGATGTGTGCGAGGTCGGTCATCGAAACTCTTTAATTGGGGCCCGTGCGGAGGCCGAGATCGGCTTGCTACGCTGCTCGAGGCGAGGGCTAAATACCTGCGACTTACCACCCTGTCGAGGCCGCGCAAAAAAGGCTAAGTTCCGCCGAAAAGGCGGGCCGGTTGCCGGGCCGTGCGGGAGGGGAGCCATGAAAATCACCACCATCGGGCTTTTGGCCGCGGGACTGATCGGTCCGGTGGCGGCTTTCGGCGGTGTTCTCGGCGATCTGGTCGGCGGAAACTCCGTCGCAGGCGAGTATGCCGGAACCTGGACCGCCCCACCCGGCAGCGACATCGACCATATCGTGGTGACGACCGGCTCGGGACCGGTGCGCATCCAGGTGTTCGGCCGGTGCGAAACCCGCGTCTGCAACTGGGGCGCGTTACCGGCCCGCGTGCGGACGGACGGACCCAATTCGGAGGTGGTGCGGTCGCTGGGAGCCGATTTCAACCTCGGCTTTGCCCTGCGACATATCACCCTTCACCGTCAGGCCGGCAATGCACTGCGCTTTGATCTGGTGACCGAGTTCACCGACGGATCCGAGCGCCACGATTACGAAACCGCCGGCCAGCTCGTTCCGGCCGGGACCGTGGTCGCAGCCGCCCCCGCAGCCGCAGCGCCCACAGTGGCACCCGCTGCAGCGCCCAACGCAGCGCCAGCACCGGCTGCAGCCGCCCCGGCGCCGCAAGCCGCTCCAGCAGCCGCCCCGAAAGCGGGCTCGGGGATTACCGCCCTGAACCCGCTGAACTGGTTCTCCAAACCGGAGACTCCGGCCTCGGTCCAGCCGGGTCCGGAAGACAGTTCCACGCCGGCGGCCGTCGGGGTCGCTGCGCCGGTCGACGACTGTTTCGCTGTCGACACCAGCCACGCCTACGTCGTCAACGCCAACGGCAACTGGAATGTGCGCGACTTCCTGCACGTGGTGCAGGGCTTCGGGCCGTACCGCGTGGCCGCCGAAAAAGGCCTCAGGACGATCGGCTACTACCACTTCGACGAGGTCTGCCACATCGGCCGCGGCGCCACCAACATGACCTTCTTCCGCGCCGCCGGCGAAGTCCCGCATCAGGCGATGCCGGGCGATAGCTGCGTCGACACCCATCCCGACAAGGTGACGGCGGCCAAGCGCGACGACGACTGGAAGGTGGTCGACGGCGATCGCGAGATTTTCAACTACGGCTCGGATCAGGCCGGCGCCGCCCAGGCCGCAGCGGTGATTAAGGCACTCGCTTTGTCACGCCAGTGCTATTACGACCGCGCCAATCTCACCGCTTCCTATTGGCTGTCGCGCTGACGTCATGGTTCGCATTGCGGTTCTCGGCCTGATGCTGTTTGCGGGCGCGGCGCATGCCGAAGCCACCGACTTCATCGGCAATTGGAAGACTCCCGATCCCAAGCCGGGCGGGATCACCCGCGTCGCCATCAATCCCAACGGCGGCGACCGGGTCGACGTGCGCGCCTATGGCGACTGCCATCCGAACGAATGCGACTGGGGCCTGGTGCAAGGCGACGTCTATTATGCCGATCCCAAGTCGGATCATGTGACGGTGATCGTCGCCACCTTCCATTTCGGCTTCGCCCATCACCAGATCACGTTCCGCAAAGGCAAAAACGGGCAGCTCCAGTTCGAGAAGCTGACCAAGCTCGACGACAATTCCGACCGCCACGCCTTCGTGCAGTCCGGCATCCTCAAGCCCACCACCTGGGTCGGGCCGATCAGCCAGACCTGGCAATCCGAGCCGGGCCTGACGACCGGCTGGGGCGGCGGCGCGCGCTCGGGCGCGGCGGGCACGCCGCACGAGGAATGCACCGTCTACGATGTGCGCGATGTGCGGGCGGTGAACGAGCGCGGATCGTGGTCGGTTAAAGCGGGCGGCAAAGTGTTGATCGCCACCGGCAAGGACGACAAGGCGGCGATGCTCGCCGAAGCGGCGTTCCGCTATTACCGGTTCGATCGTCTCTGCCGGTCGGGCGGCCAATGGAAACCCTATTGGCGCAGCGCCAAAGGTTTCGGCAGCGACCGCATGGGCGGGATCTATTGTTTGTCGTTCCATCCCACCACGGCGCATCTAGTGCGGTCGAAAAACAGCTGGAATATCGCCGACGGCGCCACCTCGCTGGTCGAGCTCGGCCCTTACAAGCCGCAAGCCGAAGCCATGCTGGGCATGATCCGCGCCAAGAAGCTGACCGGCGAATGCTTCATCGGTTCGCCCGACATCATGACGTTCTGGATCGCGGAGCCGACGCGTTGATGGCGCGCGCCAGCGGGAAAGCGGCGGCAAGCTGCGCAATCACTGCCACGGCGACAAGGGCCGGCAGCGAAATGTCGTAAAGCGCCCCCAGCAGGGCGCTGCCGGCAAACCATGCAGTGCCGAAGATCGCGGTGAAGAGGCCGAAGGCGCGGGCCCGCGCATGCAGCGGCACCAGGGTGGCGACACCGGCATTCATCACCGACTCGTGGACGCCGAGCGCGGTGCCCCAAGCCAGCGTGCCGACGAGTGCGCCCCACCAGCCGCCGAAAAACGCCAGCGGCGCCACGGCGACGCCGATCAGGATGCCGCCATAGACGACCCGCAATCCGGCGCGGTCGAACCAGCGTCCGAACAGAAGCGAGGCGGCGCCGTCGGCCAGCATGGCGGCGGCATAGAAAACGGCGATGGCTTCGCCGCCGAGCGTGCCGGCTTTGCCGAAATGATAGGAGATCAGCGTGAAATCGGCGAAGCCGAACGCGATCAGCGCACTGGCGGCGGCGTAAAACCAGAAGGCGCGCGGCAAAGCCTGGTCCGGTGCCGCATCGTGCGGCCGCGCGATCTTGCCGAGCGCGCCGTACTTCAAACGCATCGCGACCACCAGCGCGACGGTGGTCAGCGACGGAATGGCGAGCCAGACGAACGCGGCGCGGTAATCGCCATGCCGCGCCAAGACGAGCGCCGCGATCAACGGCCCGGCGCACGCGCCGATCTGATCGAGCGCCTCATGCAGACCGAAAGCCCAGCCATGTCCGATGGTCTCGCCGGCGCGCGACAGCATGGCATCGCGGGCCGGATTGCGGATCGCCTTGCCGGCGCGCTCGATGATGATGAGGCCTGCGGCCACCCACCAATTGCCCGCCAGCGCCATCATCGGCACCGCCGCCATCTGGATGATGTAACCGGTGAGCGTGATCGGCCAATAGGCGCGGGTTGAATCGGCGAAGCGGCCGGAGAACAGCCGCAGGAGATAGCCCGCGAGTTCACCGGAACCGGCAATCAACCCGACTGCAAGGCCGCTGGCGCCCAAACTCGCCAGGAACGGCCCGGCGATGCCGCGCATGCCTTCGTACGACATGTCGGCGAACAGGCTGACGATGCCGAAGGCGAGAACGAAGGACAGGGCTTGGCGATTGGTATAGGGCGAAACAGTCATGGCGCACAGGATTAGAGTATTTCCTGTGCGCCACTATGACAGGTTTCGATCAGGCCCGCAGCGTTCCGCCGGTGGCTTTGGCGACCGCCGCCACGATCTTCTGGCCGACGGTTTCGATTTCGGCGTCGGTCAAGGTCTTGTCCTTGGGCTGCAGCCGCACCGTGATGGCGAGCGACTTCTTGCCCTCGGGAACGCCTTTGCCTTCGTAGAGATCGAACACCGCGACCGATTCAACGAGATTGCGTTCGGCGGTCTTGGCCGCCTTCACCACGTCGTCGGCCGAAATGGAAGCATTCACGACAAACGCGAAGTCGCGTTCCACCGCCTGATAGGGTGACGGCGCATAGTTCGCCTTCTTGGCCTTCGATTCCGGTACGGCATCGAGGATCAGCTCGAACGCCGCGACCGGGCCGGTGAGGTCGAACGCGGCGACGACGGAAGGATGCAGTTCGCCGAACACCGCCAGCACTTTCGGACCGAGCGCCAGGGTGCCGGAGCGGCCCGGATGATACCAAGCCGGTGCCGTCGCCTTGATCGGTGCGGACATGGCGGATCCCATCGCCGCTTCGAGCGCCGCCAGCACATCGGCTTTGACGTCGAAGGCATCGGCGGGATGACTCGCTTTGGTCCAGGTGCGGATGCCCGAACCGACGCGAATGCCGGCCGCCACGGTCTGCTGGCCGCCCGGCATGCCGCTCTGGAACGCCGCGCCGATCTCGAACAACTGCAGATCGTTGAAGCCGCGCGCCTGATTGCGCATCGCCGCGGCAAGCAGCGACGGCAACGGCGAAGGCCGCAACGCATCCATCTCGGCTGCGATCGGATTGGCGATCTGGCGGGCGTCGTCGCCGCCGCCGAACAAAGCGGCATGGGCGCGCGGAATGAACGAGTAGGTCACCGTCTCGTTGAAGCCGCGCGAGGCCAGCGCCCGGCGGATCAGCCGGCGGCGCTTTTGCGACGGCGTCAGCACCGAACGCGCAATGGCGGTGGGACGGCTCATCGGTACCGACGGCACATGCTCGAGGCCGTAGATGCGCACCACTTCTTCGACCAGATCGGCGGCACCGTCGATGTCGCTGCGCCAGGACGGCGGCGCAACCAGCCAGCCGCTGCCGCAGTCCTTCAGCGCGAACCCGAGATGGCCGAGGATTTCGACGATGCGGTCCTTTTCGATCTTCAAGCCACCGATGCGTTCGACGATATCGGCCGCGAACGGAATTTCACGCTTCCATTCCGGCACCGCACCGGCCACGACGATGTCGGACGGCTCGCCGCCGCACCATTCCAGGATCAGCTTGGTCGCCAGTTCGAGACCGGGCACGACGAATTCGGGATCGACGCCGCGTTCGAAGCGGTAGCGGGCATCGGAATTGAGCTGCAGCTTGCGGCCGGTGGCGGCAACGCTGATCGGCTGGAACCAGGCCGATTCCACGAACACATTGACCGTGGTTTCGCTCGAACCGGTATCCTCGCCGCCCATCACGCCGGCAATCGACTGCGCCGCCGCCTCGTCGGCAATGACGCACATCTCGCCGTCGAGCTCATAGGTTTTGCCGTCGAGAGCGAGCAGCCTTTCGCCGGACTTGGCGAGGCGCGCCTGGACGTTGCCTTGCAGCTTGTCGGCATCGAAGACATGCAGTGGCCGGCCGCGATCGTGGCTGACGAGATTGGTGACGTCGACGAGGGCATTGATCGGACGAAGACCGATGGCCTTCAACCGTTCCTGTACCCAGAGGGGCGAAGGACCGTTTTTCACGCCGCGAATGACCCGGCCGGCGAACAGCGGGCAAGCGGGCTTCTGACCGGCGGGGAAATTCAGCGCGATGGATTTGGGCGACGGGAAGGTGCCCTTCACCGACTCCACCTTCGGCGTCTTCAGTTTGCCGAGACCGGCGGCGGCGAGATCGCGCGCCACGCCCCAAACGCTGGTGCAATCGCCGCGGTTGGGAGTGATGGAAATGTCGATCACCGGATCGGTGAGGCCGAGGGCGGTTGCCACCGGCTGACCCACCACCGCGTCCTCGGGCAATTCGATGATGCCGTCGTGATCGTCGGAGATCAGAAGCTCGCGGCCGGAACACATCATGCCGCGGGATTCGACGCCGCGGATGGTGCCGATCTTCAGCGCTTCGCCGGAAACCGGAATGACGGTGCCGGGCTGGGCGAACACGACCTTGATGCCGGCCCGCGCATTGGGCGCGCCGCAAACGACCTGGACCGGTTCCTTGCCGCCGGCATCGACCGAGCACAGGTGCAAGCGGTCGGCGTTGGGATGCTTGTCGGCGGTGACGACGCGCGCGACGACGAAGTCCTTCAGCCGCGCACCGGCGTCCTCGACGCTTTCGACTTCGAGGCCGATGGCCGTCAGCTTGTCGGCGATGGTTTGCGCGTCGGCGTCGGTTTCAAGATGATCTTTGAGCCAGGAAAGCGGGAATTTCATCGGGAAAGCCCTCCATCGAGGGTCGGTATGTCGAGCGCGGCGAAGCCGTAGGCCTTGAGCCAGCGCAAATCGGATTCGAAGAACGAGCGGATGTCGGGAATGCCGTATTTCAGCATGGCGAGACGGTCGATGCCGCCGCCGAAGGCGTAGCCTTGGTACTTGCTGCTATCGATGCCGCAATTCTCGAGCACGCGCGGATTGACCATGCCGGAGCCGGCCACTTCCAGCCAGTCGTTGCCGGTGCCGAACTTGATCTGGCCGCCGGAACGGTCGCAGCGGATATCCCATTCGAGCGACGGCTCGGTGAAGGGGAAATAGCTGGGGCGGGCGCGCAACTCGACTTTGTCGACCTCGAAGAACGCCTTGTAAAATTCCTCCAGCACCCATTTGAGATGACCGAGATGGGTGACCTCGTCGATCACCAGACCTTCGTACTGGTGGAACATCGGCGAGTGGGTGGCATCGCTGTCGACGCGATAGGTGCGGCCGGGCGAAATGATGCGGATCGGCGGCTTCTGGTTCAGCATCGTGCGCACTTGCACCGGCGAGGTGTGGGTGCGCAGGACGTGCTGGGAACCATCGGCCTGCTTGGCGACATAAAAGGTGTCGTGCATCTGCCGCGCCGGGTGATCGGGCGGGATGTTGAGCTTGGTGAAGTTGTAGTCGTCGTATTCGACGTCGGGGCCTTCGGCGACGGCAAACCCGAGATCGGCGAAGATCGCCACCACTTCGTCGAACACCTGGCTGACCGGATGCACGCTGCCGGCGGGCTCGGGGCGCACCGGCAAGGTGATGTCGACGCGTTCGGAGGCGAGCCGTGCGTTCAACGCGGCGGCTTCGAGTTCGCTTTTCTTGGCGACGATGGCTTTCTGCACGCGGTCGCGCAAGCCGTTGAACGCCGGACCGTTGACCTTCTTCTCTTCCGGGCTCATGGCGCCGAGCGATTTCAGAAGATCGGAAATGGTGCCCTTTTTGCCGAGGGCGGCAACGCGCACCGCTTCGAGCGCCGCTTCGTCAGCGGCGGCGGCGATGCCCGCCAGAATTTCTTTTTCGAGGATATCGGTCATGCTTGATCCCTTCGAATCCGTTTGACCACGCTGCCCGGCCAAAGCCAAGGAGCTTTTCGGCCAAACAAAAACCCGGCAAAGCGACATGGCTCTGCCGGGTTCTTGGTTCTAGATTTTTGGTCGCGCGACCGGACGGAAAACCGTTTCACACTTTTCCGGGTCGACGCTCCAAGAAATTAGGCGGCCTTCGCCTGGTCCACCAGAGCCTTGAACGCGGCGGGCTCACTGACGGCGAGTTCGGCGAGAACCTTGCGGTCCACGGTGATCTCAGCCTTGGCGAGCAAGGCGATAAACTGCGAATAGGTCAGGCCATGCTCGCGGACCGCAGCGTTGATGCGCTGGATCCAGAGGGCGCGGAAATTCCGCTTCCTGAGCTTGCGGCCGATATAGTTGTGCTGCAGCGAACGATCCACCGACTCGTTGGCAACGGTGATGGTGTTCTTGCGGCGGCCATAGAAACCTTTGGCGGCCTTTAAAACGCGCTTGCGGCGCAGACGGCTGGGTACGGCGCGAGGTGCACGAGACATTTAGATACCTCCTCCGTACGGCATCCAACGCTTCACGCGCTGGGTTTCCGAGCTCGACAGAACCGACGTTCCGCGCAGGGTACGGGTGCGTTCCGGCGTGTTGGAGATCAAACGGTGGCGCTTACCTGCCTGACCGGTCTTGACCTTGCCTTTGGCCGTGAGTTTGAAGCGCTTCTTAGCGCCCGACTTGGTCTTCATTTTGGGCATTTCGGTCTCCTTGGGACTTTCATCCCGGTTGCCTTTATGAGCCGCCACGGCATGCCCTTTTCGCCGGGCCGCTCTAAAGAGGGGGCGTCTTATACGAATCAGACCGCCAAAAGCAAGGCGGGGCCCCGCTTTCCAAGGTTTAACCCCAAATTGCCGCGGTGCATGGCAGAAGAGAGCGGCAACGGGGGAACCGGCACGCAATGCGAGATTTTCTGGTCAAGTGGCTGCCCCGGCTGGCCGTGCTCGTGTTCCTGCCGGCCATGGCGGTGGTGAGCTGGGGCGAACTGTCGACAACGGCCGCGGCCGCGGAAGCCAATTTCTGGGATAAGGGATTGCATTTCATCGCTTATTTCGGTCTGGCCGGAATCCTTTGCGTGGCTTTGAAAGGCGACCGGCGGGCGCTGACCGCGACCCTTCTGGTGGCCTTGTTCGGGGGCGTTCTGGAGATCCTGCAAGGCTTTGTCGGCCGCGACCCCGATATTTTCGACGAGATCGCCAATATCCTCGGGGCCGCCACCGGCGCCGGGACCGGCTGGTTCGCGCTCTGGTTGGTCCGTCCGAAAACGCTTGCCGCGCGAATGGGGAACTAGCACCTTGTCCGATGTGCAAATTCGACTTGGGATAATGCGATGTTCAAGGAATTCCGCCAGTTCGCCCTCCGCGGCAATGTGATCGATCTGGCCATCGGCGTGATCGTCGGCGCGGCGTTCACCTCGATCGTCAATTCGCTGGTCAAGGACATCATCACCCCGCCGCTCGGCCTGCTGACCGGCGGTCTCGATTTCACCAACATTTTCATCGTCTTAAAGGGCGAGCACTATGCCACTTTGGCGGATTCCGCCAAGGCCGGGGCGGTGACCCTCAATATCGGCGTGTTTCTCAACGCCCTGATCAGTTTCCTGATCGTCGCCTTCGTGCTGTTTCTGATTGTGCGCTCGGTCAACCGCCTGTTCGCCAAGCAGGAAGCTCCCGCCGCCCCGCCCGCCCCGCCGGAAGACGTGGCGCTGCTGCGCGAAATCCGCGATCTCCTGAAGCAGAAGAATTGAGCGGCGCCGTTTACCCCAAAACGAGGGGCTCGCTTGATTCCCCGGTCCACCCCGCGTAGGCAACGGAGTTCCTTTTGCGGCGGGACCGCTTCGTGACGCCCTCTTCCTTGCGTATCGATGCCGGGCTTTGGGGCCTCTTGGCCGCCGCGCTCGCCTTCGCGGCCGTTTTGATGATGCCGGCGGTTTTGACCGGCGGCGATCTCTACTGGCACATCGCGGCCGGGCGCTGGATGATCGACAACCAAGCGATCCTGCGCATCAACCTGTTCTCCTATACCGCGGCCGGCGATCCCTGGGCCAACCAGGACTGGCTTTCGGAACTGCTGCTGGCCGGGGCCTATGTCGGCGCCGGCTGGAGCGGAATCCTGGCCCTCACCGCGACGGTGGCGGCGCTGGCGGCCGGGTTCACCGGATTTTTCCTGGCGCGCGGCCGGCGGGCGGCAATCGCCGGACTGTGGCTCGCCCTCGCGCTCGTCACCGGCGCCGGAGCGGTGCGCGCGCTGCCGTTCTTTCTGGCGCTGCCATGCCTCATCGTGTGGACCGGTGTTCTGGTCCGCGCCGGCGAAAAAGGACCGCCGCTGCATCTTCTCCCGGTGATGCTGATCTGGGCCAATCTGTCGAGCAGCTTCATCCTCGGACTTCTCATTACCGGCGTCCTGGCGCTCGAAGCGATCGCGTTCGCGACCAAGGACCGGCTCACGGTGGCACGGGGCTGGGCGGTGTTTGCCGGATGCGCACTGCTCATCAGTCTCGTCACGCCGACCGGCGTGTTCGGCGTCGCACATGCGCTCAAGGCGTTGCGGCCGTCCGGGCCGGTCGAAGCCGTGCTGCCGCTGCTCGTCGCGCTGCCCGCCGCCGCCATGCTGCTGCCGCAGCGCCGGATGATTGTGCGCGTGATCTTTCTCGCCGGCCTTTTGGCATTGGCATTGACGAACGGGCCCGCCCGTCTTGCGTTGGCGGTAACGGCGCCGCTCCTCGCGGCAGGATCGTTTGAGGACGAACCGTTCAAACTGGCGTGGCGGCCGCTGGTGGCGCTGATTTTGGTGATCGTCGCCGCCGCGGCTTTTCGCATTGGTGTGCCGCTGACCCGCGGCGACGATGCCTTCTCGCCGCAAACCGCACTGGCCCAGGTGCCGGCTTCGCTCAAGCGTCAGCCGGTGCTCAACGAACGCAGCTTCGGCGGGTATCTCATTTTCCGCGAGGTCAAGCCGTTCATCGACAGCCGTTCGATCTACAGCGCAGTGTTCCGGCGGCGCTACCAACAAACCGCCGACGCCGGCTTGCTGGCGAAGACGCTGACGCGCTACCACATCCGCTGGACGATCCTCATGCCCGCCAATCCCGCCGTCAAAACGATGGACGCGATGGCCGGCTGGCATCGTCTTTATACGGATCAATGGGCGGTCGTGCATGTCCAGAACGACGCGCGCTGAGAAAGACGACACGCTGCGATGACGCAAACCAAGACGGCTCTCTACCGCGATCTGCTTCTGCAGGCGCAAGGCCTCGTGACCGGGATCGACGATCCGATCGCCAACGCCGCCAACATCGCGGCGCTGATCTGGTACGGCCTGCCCGATCTCAATTGGGCGGGCTTCTATTTCGCCAAGGACCGCGAACTGGTGCTGGGACCGTTCCAGGGCAAACCGGCCTGCGTGCGGATCGCCGACGGCAAGGGCGTGTGCGGCGCCGCCGCGGCGGCCCGCCAAACCCTGATCGTGCCCGACGTGCACGCCTTCGAAGGTCATATCGCCTGCGACAGCGCCTCGAACGCCGAAATCGTGGTGCCGCTGATCCGCAATGGCGCCGTCATCGGCGTGCTCGATCTCGACAGTCCGTTGCGGGCGCGCTTCGACGAGGCCGATGCGGCCGGACTCGAAGCTATCGCAGCGGTCTGGATCGCCGCCAGCAAGGCCTTCTGAAGACGGGATGAAAAGAAAAGGGCGGCGCTCGGCCGCCCAAGTCCAGGGAGGAGTGACCAGCACTCACAAAGTTCTCGACCGGGCAACGGTCGAGGGCAGTGGCTGAACTATAGCGCAACCCGCCTGCGCTTACCAGAAGTTTTGACAGCGCTTTCCAAAATCAAGGAAAACTATTTCTTATCAAGACGCTATCTCAGATTATCCGATGGCGCCGGGAGGCGGCACGGTGGATTCCCGGACCACCAGTTCGTGCTCGAACTGGCGCTCGACCGGGGCATCGGTGGCGGTCCTCTGGATCAGCATCGAAACGGCGGCTTCGGCCATTTCGCGGATCGGCTGGCGGCAGGTGGTCAGGCGCGGCGACACCACCTGGGCGACCAGGGAGTCGTCGAAGCCGGCGACCGAAAGATCGTGCGGAATCTTGAGATTGTAGCGCTGCGAGCAGGCCAGCACGGCGGCGGCCATGTCGTCGTTGCCGGCAAAGATCGCGGTCGGCCGGTTCTTCAAGGTCAGCAGCTTTTCGCCGGCTTCCAGGCCCGATTGGTAAGAGAAAAAGCCCTGAACGCAGAGTTCTTCTTCGAGCGGCAGGCCGGCATGTTCCAGCGCGGAGCGATAGCCGGCAAAGCGCGCCTGGGCGGCGCCATGGCCGGGATGGCCCTTGATGAAGCCGATCCGCCGGTGACCGAGACCGATCAGATAGGCGGTCATGTCGTACGCCGCCTTGAAATCGTCGATGCGGACATCGGAGGCACCGGGCAGATGCTTTTCCGGGGCAATGCGCACGAACGGACAATTGGCCCGGTTGAGCGCGTCGATCACCGCCTGGGTATCGCACAAAGGCGGGGTCAGAATGACGCCGTGCAGCGAGGATTCCGTCACCAGCGAATGTACTTGGCGGCCGAGATTGGGATTGGCGGCGTCGAGGCTTTCGACGATCAGGTGATAGCCTTCTTCGCGGCAGCGGGTCAGAACGCCCACCTGCATCGCGGCGATATAGCCGGCCGACGGATTGTCGTAGAGCAATCCGATCAGGAACGAGCGCTCGCTGGCGAGGCCGCGGGCGAAAATATTGGGGCGGTAGGACAACGCCTCGACCGCCTCCATCACCTTTTCGCGGGTGGCGTCGCTGACATTGGACTGGCGGTTGACGACCCGCGACACGGTTTTGATCGAGACGCCGGCGCGCTTGGCGACGTCATAGATGCTGGCCGGTTTGTGGTTTTCGGGGCGTTCGGGGGAAGTTGGTTTCACGGTGCTTTTATTTCTGGAGAGAAAATCTCGGAAAACGCCGATGACAACGCTGCCATCATAACCACCGGTCACCAAGATGCCAGATACCAATCGCCCCAGGCCGACGCGAGAAAAACCGCTGAATAATCATATTAATCGGCGCTGTAAGGCCATGGCACCGGCTACGATAGCCGCCAGCATCACCGGATAGGCATAGCGAACCTCGCAGGCCTGCGGCAGCAGGAAGAAACTGAATTCGTAGGCCAGAGCGAACCCGGCCAGCAGGCGGGCATCGCGGCATCCGACGATCAGCACCAGCAGCAACAGGCCGAGATAGACCACGGCGCGGAACGTGAGGCTGACCGGAAAGATGTGACTTGTCATGATCTTGGCCGAAAGCGCCGGCGCAAAGGCTTGGGCGCCGACCGCCGCCACCGCCGGACGCGGCAGCGTGGAAATCCCTGGCGTGAGCGGGCGGCATCGCCAGATATCGCCGAGCCCGATCACCCGCGCGAACGCGGCCATGCGGTGCTGCAGAAAGGCGCCGGGACGCTCGCTCGCGACCCTGCGCCATTGTTCGAGCACGACGCGGTCGGGCACGTAATACAGCCGTCCGAACACGCCGCTGGTCGGCGTGATGGTGCCGCTATCCTTGGTCTGCCATAGCGTGTCGACCCGCACCGGACTGTACTGCGCGCGCATCTCGCGGGTGAGGCGGACGGTATCGAGATGTTCGCGGGCAAACACCGTCAGCGGTGTCGACGGATCGTGCGCGACCGTGCCGGCGATATCGAAGATTGCCATCTTGCGCAGCGACAGCAAAACGTCGCCCGGTCCGGCTTTGACGAACAGTGCCGCCACCGCCGCGTTCACTAGCACGAAGACGACGACAATACCGGCAGCCCCGGCGAACGCGGTCCGGCGGTCGCGCTCGGGCCACCAGGCGATCGCCAACAGCGGCAGGATCAATCCGAACTGATAGCGCAACAGGAAGGCCAGCGTGCCGACCGCAAACGCCGCGAACCAGCGCGCCGGATTTTTGCCCGCCGCCAAAGCAAAAGCGAGCAGCACGAGATGGGCGCCGAACACGTCCTTCACGGTCACGCCTGCGGTGGCGAGCAGCGGCGGCCACACCAGCAGCACGGCGCAGAACAGCGTTGCCGCCCACGCCGGCGGGCGATGGCGCGCCAAGAGAAGACCGACCGCCAGCCATAAGCTCGCCAGTTGCAACGCGGTGAACAGCGCCGGGCCGCGTACCACCATCTCGCTGAGGCGCCAGATCAGGACCAGCGCAGCCGGATGCTGCGCGAACAGCGTGTGCGTTTCGGCTTCATACCAGACGATGATGCCGTCATAAGGAACATTGCCCGGCAACTGCAGCAGCAGCGCCAGCACAAAAAAACCAGCCGCCATCTTGGCCGCCGCGCGGCCATCGAGCGGGCGCTTGAAAACCTGCATGCTTCACCCCTTCACGCGCGCGCACCTTAGGCAAATCGGGACGTGCTGCGGCAGGTCCAGGCGAAGATTTTCGAGCGCGACGGTTGCGGAAGGACGGGTTAGTCGGCGTCCGGCTCGAGCCAGAAACACATGGCATCGAAATCGAGCACCCAGCGGCGGGCGTCCTTCACGGCATCGAGACCGAGGGCGCCGTGGCGATCGGTTTCCGGGCGCGACTGCACGGCGACATTCTGCAATGTCACCGGCGTATTCCCGATCACGATGCGCCATTCATCGAGAACGCGCGCACGGTCGGTGATGCTGCCGCCGGCGCCGCGCCACGTGAGGACCCGCTCCGATGTCTTCTTGGGGCTCGCCGTCACCGTCCATACCGAGGCATTCAGCGTCGTGGTATCGGCGGCGGTATCGAGCGCCAAACGCACTCTGGCACTGCCCGATTGCACCAGCACGAAAGGATCGAGACCCGACAACAGGACATTCGGCTCCATCGCCGCTGCCGCTGCGCCGCGACCGTAATCGAGACGGCCCGCCTCGCGGTCGTAAGCGATGCGGCCGAGCGTTACCAGCACCGGCAGGCCGATCACGGCCTCGATGCGATAGTCCGGCCGAAGGCGCATCGCCGAATCCGGCAGCACTGCGAAGACGACGTTGGCCAGTTCGGCATCGCCGAACATCAACCGGTCGGCAACAGCGAGCTGCATCGGCTGATCGGGACGAGCGGTGGTGAGAACGGTCAGGGCGTCCGGCAAAATCCGCAATCCGAGGCGTTCGGCCACCGACCGGCTCACCACCGAAAACGAGGCGTCGCTGTCGATCACCGCGCGGATCCGTTCGCCGTTGACGGTGACCGGCACGCGGATCAATCCCGCATGGTCGCGACGCGCCTCTACCGATCCGGCGGCGGAGCGAACCAGCGTCATCGGCTTTTCGCCGGCCAATGCGGCAGTGTCGTGCAGCACTTGCAGCGGTTCGCCCTCGAGCGGCGCGCCCGATTGGACCTCGACACAGTGCAATGCGGCGCGGGCCTCGGCGTAACGGGTCTGGCGCAAATAGATGTCGGAGAGAGCAAAACAAGCACCGGCGCTGATGTCCTGCGACGCCGCAGCGCGCGTCAGCGGCTCCAGGATTGCGAGGGCCGCCGTGTCGCGATGGCGCAACGCCAGCACCGCACCGCGCGCGAGCAGCGCGGCGTCTTCGGTCTCGGCAGACAGTGTTTCGAGTGCCGCGATATCGCGATGCGCGATGGCCGTGGTCAGCGGCGAAGCGGCGGCACCGCACACCAGGCAAAAGCCGATCAGAAGCAGTGACCGCATGATGTCCCCCGGCGGCAAACTTAGCCGTGCACCGGAGGCGCTCCAAGCCGCGATCAAACGGGGCGCGAAATCGTGAAGTCTGCTGCGGCTATGCTTGCAGAGACACAGTGTGCGCGAATGTTTGCTGTGCCGTCCTTCACTTGTAGTTGTCGACTGCGAACAGCGGGTCGATCTCGTTGCAGACCTCAGAGACACCAAATCTGCTTTGCCGTTCTCGGCCTAGTATAGGTCGAAGACCAAACGGCTATGGTTAGTAGTCGGAAGACAAGAGTGATTTGAATTTTCAACACTGTAATTTGACTGTTCAGAGCAATGACTTGACCGGAATTCCGTTTACTCGTTTAAAGGGAATGTTACACTCGTATGCATAAAGAAGTGCACAAAGAGACTCATTAATACCAAGGCGTCCTGTTTCGTCCGCGATCCGGACCGAGACTGGGATTGGGGCATCGGGGAATGGTGTTTGGTTATCACGTTGTGCCCGCAAGCGGCACGGTCGTGAGTGGAGTCTGCCGAAAAGTCCACGCCGCATCGGTGTGAATGCGGCCATCACCCATAAGCCCTCGGGCTTGTGGTGCCGGAAATTGTGTATCGGCCCGCCTTTTGGGAGGCGTCCGGCCGGTTATCGCGCAGGAAATCTGTGCGGAAGGGGGAAGATCATGTTCTCGCTCGCCAAAGCCATTCGCCGCGCCAATCCGGTGATGACATCCGTGATCGCGTTGATGTCGGGCCTTGTCGTTTCCTCCATGCCGGCCCATGCGGGCTGTTCGCTCAGCGGAGCGAGCATTGTCTGCACCGGGACGATCGCCGATCCGCTCGTCAAGGGGGCCACCACCACCATCGACACCATGAGCGTGTCGTCGATTGCCAATAGTACGACCCTGATCGCCTTCGTCGGCGACGGCGACGATGTGACGGTCACCCCTACCGACGGGCACTACACCTGCAGCGTCGCCAATCAGTGCGTGATCGTGCCTTACATCGACGACGATCACGGCGAGACCTGCACGCCCAAAACCGACGGCGACGGCAACCCGCTCGGCGCTTGCATCGAAGGCGTGACCAGCATCGGTCCGACCGGAAAATCCGGCGAGAATGTGCATCTGATCATCGATGCGCCGACCTCCGGCACTATCACGATCGGCGGCGCCAGCCTGGATGCGGCCGTCATGGCCCGCGCCAAGGGCGCTAACGGCGGCAACGGCGGCAACAACTATTTCGCCGGCAACGCGGGCAGCGGCGGCGACGGCGCCGACGGCGGCATCGCCACGGTGTCGTTTGCCGGCGTGGTGACGTCCGGCAACTCCGGCGGCATCCTGGCCGCCAGTATCGGTGGCGCCGGCGGTAACGGCGGCAGCAGCAAAGGTCTCGGCGGCAAAGACGGCTCCGGCGGCAAAGGCGGCTACGGCGGCACCGCTACCGCCCTGTTCAGCGCCGGTTCGGTCGCTACCTCGGGCAAGGGCAATATCGGCGTTCTCGCCATCAGCCAGGGCGGCGAAGGCGGCAAGGCCGGCAGCGGCGGCGGCATCGTTCATTTCGGCGCCGGCGGCGACAACGGCGGTCAGGCCGGTTCGGCGAGCGTCATGACGCTGGCGGATACCCTCGTCACGACCTACGGGAGCTATTCCAGCGGCATCGGTGCGCTCAGCATCGGCGGCGGCGGCGGCAAGGGCTCGGGCGGCTTCGGCCTGATCTATTCCGGCGGCGGCGACGGCTCGGCGGGCGGTAACGGCGGCGCGGTGCTGGTGGACGCCAAAGGCACCGTCATTACCCATGGCGCCTACTCGCAAGGCATTCTGGCGCAATCGATCGGCGGCGGCGGCGGCAGCGCGGAAGGCGTTGCGGGCATGGTCGCGCTCGGCGGCCAGGGCGATATCGGCGGCGTCGGCGGAGCGGTCACGGTCACCAATGCCGGCGCGATCACGACCTACGGATACCGCTCGAACGGTATCGAGGTGCAGTCGATCGGCGGCGGTGGCGGTAACGGCGCCAACTCCGGCGGCCTGTTCTCGCTCGGCGGCAAGGGCTCGTCGGCCACCATCGGCGGCACGGTCGCGGTGACCAACAGCGGCACCATCGTCACCTACAACTCGGATTCCATCGGTATTCTGGCGCAGTCGATCGGCGGCGGCGGCGGCAACGGCGGCACCTCGGGCGGCCTGATGGCGTTCGGCGGCTCCGGCGGCGGCGGCGGCGATGGCGGTATCGTCAGCGTCATCAACGCGGGCAACATCTACACCGGCCTCAACAGCGGGACCGCGGGTTCGGCCGGCATCCTCGCCCAGTCGATTGGCGGCGGCGGCGGTAACGGCGGCGGCTCGGTGGCGGCAGGGCCCGGCTTCGCCGTGGCGTTCGGCGGCTCGGGCGGCGTCGGCGGCAAAGGTAAAAGCGTCACCGTCGGGCTCGACGATCCCGATATCACGCTGGCCAAAGGCTACGCCATCGAAACCCATGGCGACGCATCCTCCGCCATCGTCGCCCAATCCATCGGCGGCGGCGGCGGCAACGGCGGCTTCGCCGTGGCGGCTACGGGCAGCGCCAGCCTGTTCAGCGTCGCGCTCGGTGTCGGCGCCGGCGGCGGCGCCGGTGGCGACAGCTCGACGGTCGTGGTCACCACCAAAGGCAGTCTCGTCACACACGGTTTGGCGTCCGACGGCGTTCTGGCCCAATCGATCGGCGGCGGCGGCGGCAACGGCGGCTTCGGCGTGGCGGCGAGCTTCAATATCGGGACGTCTATCGCCGTCGGAGTCGGCGGCGGCGGCGGGTCGGGCGGCGCGGCTTCGAGCGTCACCGTCACCAGCCTCAGCGACATCGCCACCACCGGCGACAACAGCTACGGCATTCTGAGCCAATCGGTCGGCGGCGGCGGCGGTAACGGCGGCTTCTCGGTCGCCGCAAGTGTCGGCATTGTCGGCGTCAGCGTCGGAGTCGGCGGCACCGGCGGATCGGGCGGCGCCGCGGATTGGGCGCATGCGACCAATACCGGCAGTATCCAGACCTCCGGCGAAAACGCGGTCGGCATGGCGGTGCAATCGATCGGCGGCGGCGGTGGTAACGGCGGCTTCGCCGTGGCCGGCGCAATCGGCGCCGGCGGCATCGGCGTCGGCGTCGGCGGCTCCGGTACGACCGGCGGCGCATCCAGTTCGGCGCGGCTCGACGATTCCGGATCGGTCCTCACCACGGGCGACAACGCCACCGGTCTTCTGGCGCAATCGCTGGGCGGCGGCGGCGGCAACGGCGGTTTCTCGGCCACCGCGGCGATCTCCGTGATGGGATCGGCGTCGGTCGGCATCGGCGGCTCCGGTGGCGGCGGCCAACATGCCGGATCGGCTCTGCTCTATGCCGACGGCGGCAATGCCAATATCGCGGTGAGCGGCTACGGAGACGGCTGGACGCTGGTCACCACGGGCGACAACGCGGCCGGTATCGAAGCCCAATCGATCGGCGGCGGCGGCGGCAACGGCGGTTTCGCCGGGACCTTGTCGTTCTCCGGCGGCAGCGCCGTGACACTGGCGCTCGGCGGATCGGGCGGCGCCGGCAGTTACGCCTCCAATGCCACCGTCCATAGCGGCTACGCCCGTGCCTATGCCGAAAACATCTTCACCCGCGGCGACAACTCGACCGGCATCGTTGTGCAGTCGATCGGCGGCGGCGGCGGCAACGGCGGCTTCGCGGTCAGCCTCAGCGGCGCCGTCAACGGCGGCAGTGCGCTGGCGGTGAGCGTCGGCGGCAGCGGCGGATCCGGCGGATACGCGGCGCGGGCCGCCGGGTTCAGCGTCGGCAATATCACCACCCTCGGCAATATGTCGGACGGCATTCTGGTGCAGTCGATCGGCGGCGGCGGCGGTAATGGCGGCTTCTCGGTGGCGCTTTCGGCCTCGACGCAAAGCTATTCCGGCGCCGTGGCGGTCGGCGGCAGCGGCGGTGCCGGCAATCACGCCGGTGCGGCGATCCTCAATTCCAAAGGCAACATCACCACCTATGGCGATCAATCGATCGGCCTGTTCGCCCAATCGATCGGCGGCGGCGGCGGTAACGGCGGCTTCGCCGGGGCGGGTGCGCTCACCCTCAGCAGCGTCGGACTTGCGGCCGGTATCGGCGGCAAAGGCGCCGGCGGCAGCAACGCGTCCACGGTCGATCTGACCAGTGTCGGCGACGTCACCACCTATGGCAACGAGTCGAGCACGATCATCGCGCAATCCATCGGCGGCGGCGGCGGCAACGGCGGTTCGACCATCGGTCTGGCTTTCGGCGGACTCGGTTCGACCGGCGTCACGGTCGGCGGTTCGGGCGGGATCGGCAGTTCGGCCGATGCCGTGACCGTGACGTCGACCGGCAATCTGTCGACCGGGACCGGATCGACCTCGGCGACGCTCGGCAACAATGCGTTCGGTATTCTCGCCCAGTCCTTGGGCGGCGGCGGCGGCAACGGCGGCTTCGCCGGTTCGCTGTCGGCGGGCGGCGCGGTCGGGATCAGTGTCGCGGTCGGCGGGCAGGGCGGCAAAGGCGGCTCCGCCAGCACCGTGACGGTGACATCGACCGGCAATATCTCGACCGTGTTCGACGATTCCGCCGGCATTCTGGCGCAATCCATCGGCGGCGGCGGCGGCAATGGCGGCTTCTCGGTCGCGTTGTCGGCTTCGGCCACCATCGAAGACACCGGCGCCGCGGCGGCCGTGGCCATCGGCGGCTGGGGCAGCGATGCCGGTAATGCCGACGCCGTGTCGGTCACCTCGACCGGTCTCGTGCATACCGTGGGCGCGCATTCGGCGGCGCTCGAAGCGCAGTCGGTAGGTGGCGGTGGCGGCAACGGCGGCTTTGCGATTTCCGGCGCAGCCACGCTCGGACAGGCCGGCGTCAACGTCTCCATCGGCGGTTTCGGCGCCGGCGGCGGCGATGCCGGCAGCGCCACGCTGGAAAGCTACGGCGCAGGCCTCGACATCGTTCCGGCAGCCGACGTCATCACGATTGAAACGGACGGTGTGCAATCGGACGGCATTCTCGCCCAGTCCCTGGGCGGCGGCGGCGGTAACGGCGGCTTCGCAGTCGGTGCCAGTCTGGCCGCGGACGGCGCGGCGCTCGGCGTCTCGATCGGCGGTTTCGGCGCTGTCGGCGGCGATGCCGCTATCGTGAAGGTCACGAGCTACAACAACATCCTGACCAAAGGCTTCCAGTCGAACGCGATTTCGGCGCAGTCGATCGGCGGCGGCGGCGGTAACGGCGGCTTTGCGGTCGAATTGACGGCCGCGTCCGATTTCACCGCATCGGTGGCGGTCGGCGGCTTCGGCGACGGCGGCGGCGATGCCGACAAGGTCACGGTCGACAGTTTCGGCACGCTGGTTACCTCCGGCGCGGAAGCCAACGGCATCCTCGCCCAGTCTCTGGGCGGCGGCGGCGGCAATGGCGGGTTCGCCTTGTCCGGCGCGTTCAGCATGGAAAACGGTGCTCTCGCGGCCAGCCTCGGCGGCTTGGGCGGCAAGGGCGGCAAGAGCGGCGATGTCCTCGTCGCCAGCAACGCCGGCACAACCCTGACCGGCAATGTCGCCACCATCCAGACATCCGGCGACAGCGCCAACGGTATCGAAGCGCAGTCGATCGGCGGCGGCGGCGGCAACGGCGGCTTCTCCGGTGCCTTCAACGCCACGGCCGATGGCACGTTCGGCATGAGCCTCAGTGTCGGCGGCTTCGGCGGTGCCGGCAATTCGGCCGGTTCGGTCGGCCTTACCTCGGTCGACAACATTCTGACCAAGGGCGACGGCGCCATCGGTATCCTGGCGCAGTCGATCGGCGGCGGCGGCGGTAACGGCGGCTTCTCGTTTGCCGGAACGGTGATGATGTCGTCGTCCAAGGGCTTCGCGGTGTCCGCCTCGCTCGGCGGTCTCGGCGGCAACGGCGCCAACAGCGACACGGTGACGGTGAATTCCACCGGCCTGATCTCGACCTCCGGCAAGCATGCCAGCGGTGTCGTCGCGCAATCGGTCGGCGGCGGCGGCGGCAACGGCGGCATCAGTGTCGCCGGTAGCTTCAACGCGTCCGCTTCGTCCACCAACGCCTCGCTTACCGCCTCGGTCGGCGGCAAGGGCGGCGCCGGCGGCGCAGCGTCCGACGTGTTGGTGACCCGCAATGGCGCCATCACCACGCTCGGCGACGATTCCGTCGGCATCGCGGCCCAGTCGATCGGCGGCGGCGGCGGTAACGGCGGCCTCAGCATCGCCGGTTCGATCGGCGGACCGGATGCCAAGCAGATCACCGCCTCGGTCGGCGGTTTCGGCGGACCCGGCAGCGAAGCGGGCAATGTCCGCGTGCGCAATACCGGCACCATCACCACCGGCAAGATCGCAACCCAGAAGATCCAGATCGCTGCCGTGGGCGAAGTGTATATCGACGCATTGGTCGAATACGGCAACGGCTCGGCGGGCATCCTGGCCCAATCGATCGGCGGCGGCGGCGGCAACGGCGGTTTCTCGTTCGCCGGTTCGGTCGGGCCGATGGGCGACAAGACCTCGCTCAATGCGTCTTTGTCGGTCGGCGGTTTTGGCGGCAGCGGCGGTTACGCGGGTTCGGTCGATGTCGGCAATCTCGGCCTGATCACGACCTATGGCGCCAACGCCAACGGCATCGTGGCGCAATCGATCGGCGGCGGCGGCGGCAATGGCGGCTCCTCGCTGACCGGCCAGATCGCAGCCGGTGACGTCACCGGCGGCGGGCGTTCGATCAATATGGCGGTGTCGGTCGGCGGCTTCGGCGGCGACGGCAACAAGGGCGGCGATGTACTGGTCGAACAGACCGGCGGCATCGTCACCACAGGCGCCGCGTCGAACGGCATCCTGGCGCAGTCGATCGGCGGCGGCGGCGGCAACGGCGGCAACGCCAATTCGCTGTCGCTCCAGCTCGCGACCACCTGCACCTTCGACATTCCCGGCCTGCCCAAGATCAAGGGCTGCAAGTCGCCCGAGAACAAGAGCTGGAACGTCCAGTTCGATATCGGCGGCTGGGGCGGCACCGGCAACGATGCGGGCATCGTTACGGTCCTCAATCACAGCTTCATCTCGACCAGCGGCAGCGCGTCGTCGGGCATCAAGGCCCAGTCGATCGGCGGCGGCGGCGGCGATGGCGGCCAGGCGGTGGTCGGTCTCGCCGGCATGTTCCCGGATGCGGAATATGTCGATTACGGTTTGACCGCGACGTCCCTCATCATCGGCGCGTCCGGCATCACCACCGGCTTCGGCCGTATCACGGTCGGCGGCTTCGGCGGTGCGGCGGGCGACGGCAATACCGTCAGCGTCACCAACGAAGGCGTCATCCAGACCACCAGCGACACCTCGCACGGCATTTCGGCGCAATCGATCGGCGGCGGCGGCGGCAACGGCGGCAACGCGTCTTCGGGCGTGACCGCGCTGGCCAGCGTCGGCGGCTTCGGCGGCGCCTCGGGCAACGGCGGCAGCGTCGATGTCCTCAACAAGCTTGGCGCCAACATCCTGACCACCGACTTCATGTCGAACGCGATCTTCGCGCAATCGATCGGCGGCGGCGGCGGTACGGCCTACAGCGACGGCGATGCCAACGGCAACGGCGGCTCGGCCAGCGCCGCGATTGCGCTCGGCGGTTTCGGCGGCGCTTCGGGCAGCGGCGGCGCCGTGAGCGTCGACAATGCGGCGAGCATCGAGACCCGCGGCTTCAACGCGGTCGGCATCTTCGCACAGTCGGTCGGCGGCGGCGGCGGCAATGGCGGCGGCGTCGGCTTGTCGCTGATCGGCGTCGGCGGTTCGGCCGGCGTCCTCGGCTCCACCGGCGACGGCGGCACCGTCAAAGTGACCAATCGCAGCTCCTCTACCATTTTGACCAAAGGCATCCTCGGCCACGCGATCTTCGCGCAGTCGGTGGGCGGCGGCGGCGGTGCGGGTGGATCCTCCAGCCTCATCTCGCTGGTGGCGACGGTCGGCGGCGAAGGCGGCCGGGCCGGCAAGGGCGGCTTGGTCGACGTCACCAACGACGGCCTGATCGAAACCGACAATGTCGATTCCTTCGGCATTTTCGCGCAGTCGATCGGCGGCAGCGGCGGCGCCGGCGGTGCCACCAACCTGTCGCTCATTACCGTGGGCGGTTTCGGCGGCGCAGCCGGCGACGGCGGCGAAGTCGATGTCACCAATCGCAATCAGATCAGGACGCTGGGCGTCGGTTCGGATGCGGTCGTGGCGCAATCGGTCGGCGGCGGCGGCGGTCAGGCCGGCGGCGTCGGCGCGACGGGCGTCACCAGCCAAGGCCTGGGCTTGCTGGTTTCGGTCGGCGGCTTCGGCGGCGCGGCCGGTAACGGCGGCACGGTATCGGTCAACAATGCGGCGGTGCTGCAGACCGAATCCGCGGTGGCCAAAGGCATTCGTGCGCAGTCCATCGGCGGCGGCGGCGGCGACGGCGGTCATGGCATCGGCACCATCGCGGTCGGCGGCTACGGCGGTGCGGCCGGTGACGGCGGCGCGGTGACGGTCACCAATGCGACCGGCGGAACGATCTGGACCAAGGGCGTTCTGTCCGACGGCATCTTCGCGCAATCCATCGGCGGCGGCGGCGGCAACGGCGGCGGCGCGTATTCGGGCTCGTTCATCGGCGTTGCGGCGAGTGTCGGCGGCAAGGGCGCCGGCGGCGGCAAGGGCGGTGACGTCGTGGTCGACAACAATGCCGTTATCCAAACCGACGGCTTGGCGTCGAGCGCGATCTTCGCGCAGTCGATCGGCGGCGGCGGCGGCAATGGCGGCGTGGCCGGTTCGATTTCCGTCCAGGCCATATCGTCGACTTTGCCGGCAGGCTCGCTGGCCATCGGCGGCAGCGGCGGGATCGCCGGCGACGGCGGCCATGTCGTGGTTCGCAACCGGCTCGGCGGTCTGCTCAACAGCACGGCTTTATATTCGACGGGCATTCTCGCCCAGTCGGTCGGCGGCGGCGGTGGCACCGGCGGCTACACGCTGACCGAAGCGGCGGCGGCGACGTTCTCGGTTGCGGTTGCGCTCGGCGGCAGCGGCGGCGCGGCGGGTAACGGCGGCGCGGTCGATGTCTCCAACGCCAGCACCATCGTCAATTCCGGCAAGAACGCGATGGGCATCATCGCCCAGTCGGTCGGCGGCGGCGGCGGCATCGCCTCGGCGTCGTTCAACGTCAGCGATGTTCCGATCACCATCGGCGGCCAGACCGGCGCCAACGGCAACGGCGGCGCGATCACGGTCGACAATTCGGGCTCGATGGGCTTCACCGCCAACAACGCGGTCGCCATCTTCGCGCAAAGCGTCGGCGGCGGCGGCGGCCTAGTGCGGACCGGCGGCGACGTCACCAGTGTGACGCAAACGAACGGCGGCGGCGGCAACGGCGGCACCGTCACGGTGACCAACACCGCGGCAGCGCTCGTGCTCAACGGCCAGAACAGCATCGGCGTCTACGCCCAAAGCGTCGGCGGCGGTGGCGGCGCGGTCGGATTGAATGTCGATCCGCCCGGCCAGGTCGGCGCCTTCCTGTTCTCCGGGACAGCCGGAGGCACGGGCACGGCGGCGGCTGTCACTCTCAACCAGACCGGCAATGTCTTTGCCACGGGCTTGAATTCGATTGCGCTGGTGGCGCAGTCGAGCGCGGCCGGCGGCCAAGGCGACATCACGGTCGCTATCACCAATCCGGCATCGAGCCGCAGCTTCGTGCTCGGCGGTCTCGGCAGCGGTGCGGCGGTCGAGATTCTCGACGGCGGCGCCAACACGCTGAACAATGCCGGCGTGATCGCGGCCGTCACGGCGATTACCGGCACCATCACCGGCGTCTCGGACAACGACGGCACCTTCACGGTCGCGGGCACGCCGGCGACGATTGTCGACGGCACCCAAGGCTATGCCGTGCGCGCCAGCAGCGGGACCGGCACCACGATCAACAACACCGGCCTGATGATGGGTTCGATCGATCTCGGACTCACCGGTCTCAATGCGATCAACAATCGCCAGGGCGGCGTGTTCGATGCCGGTGCCGTGGTCATATTGGGCGCAGGCAATACCTTGACCAATGCGGGTCTGTTGGCGCCGGGCGGCTATTACCATCTGTCGAGCCTCGCCATCACCGGCAATCTGGTGCAGACCGCGACCGGCACCTACGGGCTGGATCTCGATCTCAAGCCGGACGCCACCGACCGCATCACGGTCAGCGGCACGGCGGCGATGTCGGGAACGGTGCTGACCAATCTGACCGATCCGTTGACGGCACCGGGCTTCTCGCTGCCGGGAACGCACACCAAGGTGATCCTGACGGCGACCGGCGGCGTGACCCATACCGGCTTGACGCTGGCGGCGTTCAACACCGCGGTGGCGAATTATGCTCTGGTCTATCCGGATGCGCAGACGGTCGATCTGCAATACGTGGTCGACTATTCGCCCACCGGCCTAACCGGCAACCAGCATGCCACCGGCGATGCGGTCAACATCATCCAGACGGCGCAGACGTCGCCGGCCTTCCGGCCGATCGCGACCAATCTGTTCTATCTGCCCGATGTTGCGACCCTCGGCCGGGCCTACGACCTGTTGTCGGGCGAAGGCATTGCGGCCCTGGAACAGGCCTCGTTCGACTCGAACGAACGCTTCCTTGCGGCAGCCGGCGCGCAAACCGCCGACTGGCGCGATACGCCGCGTTCGCCCGAGCACGCCTGGCGTTTGTGGATGATGCCTTACGGCTACACCGCGCTTTACGGCGGCGACAAGGATATGGGCGCAGCCAAGGTGAAGGATCAGGCCTGGGGCATCGTGGGCGGTGTCGATTACCAGATCTCGTCGCGCGCGCTGATCGGCGTGGCGGTCGGCGGCGGTACCACCTGGATCAATGTTCCCGACCGGCTCACCAAAGCCAGCACCGATGCCATCCATTTCGGTCTCTATGGCGGCTGGAACGGCGATGCCTATTACGCCGACGGCGCCTTCGGCTACGACCTGTTCACGAACGCGGAATCGCGCGTTGCGATCATTCCGGGCGTGACCTTGCCGAAGTCGTTGTTCGTCGACGGCCCGTACCGGGTGCCCGGCTTCTCCGAAACGCCGGAAGCACGCTTCCACTCGTCGTCCTATAGCGGCCACTTGGAGGCGGGCTATCACTACGACCTCGGCATCGTGCGGGCGACGCCGTTCATCGGGCTCAATTTCGGCAGCCTGACCACGGACGGCTTCACCGAGACCAATGCCGGCCAGACCAGCGTTATCGGGATGATCTCCAATCAGCAAACCGTCGATTCGCTGCCCGGCCTCTTGGGCGTCATGGTCGACGGCAAGTTCGATCTCGGCGGCGACCTGATGCTGGCCGGATGGCTCAAGGGCACCTGGAAGCACGAGTTCGACATCAGCCGGAAGACGAGCACCCAGTTCATCTCGGCGCCCGGCTTCGCGTTCCAGGTCCATGGTGCCGAACCTGCCCGCGAGACGGGTGTCGTGGATACCGGTCTGCGTCTGTCGATCGACGGTCACTTGTCGGTGTACGCCAACTACTCCGGCGCGTTCGGCGGACCGAATTCGTCGCACACCGGTACGGCCGGCGTGAGCATTACATGGTGACGAAAGGGAGTTTCTGACCGCGGGCGAGGGCCTGCGCCGACCTGAAAAAGTGGTACGCTCGAAAACCGGACCGGATTGCGCTAGAGCTTGACCGGTCCGAGAGCGGGCGTGTCAGGCCGAATGAAAAAGCAGGTTAGCGAGGGGCGCTCGCCCACTATCGTCGATATCGCGCGGGAGGCCGGTGTGGCCTTCAAGACGGTGGCGCGCGTCGTCAACGGCGATGGCGCGGTCAAGCAGGAGACGCGCGAGCGGGTCGAGGCGGTTATTGCGCGCCTCGGCTACAAGCGGAACGTCTGGGCGCGCTCGCTGCGCAGCGCACGGTCGCATCTCATCGCCATGGCCATCATGCCGACCGCCTCGCCCGACGCCGAGAATTTCGAGCTCACCAGCGAGGAAAACCTCGCAGTTTCGTCCTACTTCAACCGCCTCCAGATGACGGCGATGGCGCGCAGCCAGGAGGCCGGCTACCACCTTTTCGTCGACGTTCAACGCAGCGGCGCAGCCGGCGTCGCCAAGCACATCGTCGATATGGTCGAGCATGCCAACGTCGACGGCGTTCTTCTGGTGCCGCCGCTGTCCGACGATCTCTCCGTGATGAAGGCTTTGCGGAAAAAAGGGGTGCCGTTTGTGCGGGTGTCGCCTTATCAGCACCTCGAAATGTCGTCCTACGTCTATATCGACGACCGGCAAGCCTCTTACGAGCTGACGCGCCATTTCATCAAGCTCGGCCATCGCGACATCGCGTTTTTCAAAGGCGCCCCCGACCACCTGTCGAGCACGGCTCGCTTCGCCGGTTTCGAAGATGCGATGCGGGAGGGGGGCATCGCCATCCGGCCGGAATGGGTCGTCGATCGCGTGTACAGCATGCGCTTCGGCGGCAGGGCCGGCGATCTCCTGCTGGCCCAACCCCGCCGGCCGACGGCGGTCATTTGCTTCAACGACGACGTCGCCGCCGGTGTCATGACGGCCGCGTATCGCATGGGCCTCGAACTGCCCCGCGATCTGTCGATTGCGGGATTCGACGATTCGCCGATCGCCGCCGCGATGTGGCCGGCCCTCACCTCGGTATATCAACCGGTCGGCACGCTGGCGTCGGCGGCGGCGGAAATGCTGATCCACGAGATCGAGCATGGCGCGGAGCACGTCGCTCGCAAGCTGGAGTACCGGCTGGTGCTGCGGGACTCGACCGCTCCGATCCGCTGAATCTCCGGTCCTGCCGCGGCTTTCGGTGCGGTGGCGGCTCCCAAATTGACAACGTTGTCATTCGGCAGCGGAGAGCAGCTTAAAACGACCGGCACGAACGCCCGATCAGGCCCCCGGCCGGTGCTTGGTGGGACGCACCAGGGCCCAATCATAACCGAGCTCTTCGACCCGGCGCTTCAGCATGGCGCGCGCATCGCTCGACGGCTCGGGGCTGCGGGACAGGACCCACAGATAGCGGCCCGATGGCTCGCCGACGATCGACCACTGATAATCGGCATCATGGTCGAGCACCCAGTAATCGCCGTAGAAGGGCCAGAAGAACGTGACCCTCAGCTTGGCGTTGGTGGCGGTATCCGCAACCCGCGCCTTGCCGGTTGCGCTTTTCGAGGGTCCGTCCACCGTCCCCTGGCGGCAGCTGTTCAGAACCCGGATGGAGCCGTCCGGATTCAGCGAGTAATCGGCGGTGACCGCTTCGCAGTCTTTCTGGAACGGCGCCTCGTAGCGGTAAAGCTCGTACCAGCGGCCGAGATAACGGCCTAGATCGACCGGCTTTGCCGGCTGAGGAACGTTGTGATTGCCGACGGGACGCGAGGAAAAAGCGGCACACCCGGCCAACGCCAGCACCATACCGATCAATGCTGCCTTGCCTGCGGACTTGCCCATCGCGTGTCTCCCTTGCCCGACTGAAACGCCACGCCGCACCCATCACGAAAGCCACGCGATGCGCCCGGCGCCCAGAGTGAAGGGATCATCGCCCAAGGCGCCATTGGTTGCCATGCTGAAGTAACGGCCACGATGGGGCGGCGCCGACCGGCGGTGGAGCGCCGGCAACGCGCCTGTGCCGTGCGTGGAAAACCAGCGCAATCTCTGAAACGCGGCATGGGAAAACTGGCGCACCCGACAGGATTCGAACCTGTGGCCTCTGCCTTCGGAGGGCAGCACTCTATCCAGCTGAGCTACGGGTGCGGACAGGGCGGTGAGCTATAGCCGATAGGGCCCGGCACCGCAATCAAGCGGGGTAACACTCGGGCAGAATTTCTCTTTTCGGGTCTGGGGGCGTTACTGCAGGATCGGGCGGAAGGCGCCGTCCCAGTCTTCGCCGGGCGGGTTGGCCTCGAAATAGGCGATCCGGGCGAGGTGCAGGTCGTACAGTTTCTGGCTGGCGCCCGACAGCGTGCGGCATTGGGCGATCAAAGCGCGGGCCTTGTGCCACTCCCGGTCGCGCATCGACTGGAAGATGTGGACGTGGAAGGTGGCCAGGGCCCGGAATTTCGGGCTCGCCCGCATCACCGGATTGCCCAGCATGGCATAGAGCTTGACCGGACCGTCGTGGTTCTCGACCTCGATGAAATCCACTTCGAGGAAGGCAAAGCCGCGCTCGGCGGCCTTGCGGGTGTCTTCGGTGACGACCACGGCCGGGCCGTATTGCCCCGAAAGCTGCTGCACCTTGACGGCCACGACGGCGCAGTCGCCGTTGACCGAATAGGCGGTGCGGCCGTGCACCCTAAAGCCGCCGGCAATGGCCGGGCCGCTGGAAAGGCCGACGCCGATCTCGACCGGATCGAGCGCCACCCCGTCACTGCGCCGCTCATGGGTGATGATCTCGTTGGTGCGGGCAATGGCTTCCATCATGCCCATCGCCGCCTCGCAGGCATGCACGGCATGTTCGGGATCGTCGAGCGGAGCATTCCAGAAGGCGGTGAAACCGTCGGCGGTCAGTTTGTCGATGGCGCCGCCATGCGCCAGCGCCTCGTTCATCAAAGGCTCGAGCACGCGCTGGATCAGCCGAGTGAACGCGGCCGGATCGCCGCGGAACGAAGAGGCCAGTTCGGCAAAGCCGCGCACGCCGCAGGCGAGATAGGTCACGGTGCGGCTTTCGCCTTCCAGCTTCATCGATCCCTGGCGGCGCGCGATCTGATCGATCACCCGCGGCGGCAGCACATCGGTGAAGGCGCGCTTCAGCGACGAACGGACCCAGAGAATTTCCACCGTCCGCGCCGCGGCGCCGGTCGCCCAGACGGCCCACAGACCGGCGGCCAGTCCGACGCCGTCGAACAAGACGCCGTTGCCGGTATAAAGCCGCCACGAGACGGTGCCGATGATGGCGGTGACGAGCAGGACGTAGCCGGCCGCCCAGCGCACGCCGAACTTGGCGATCAGCAGCGAACAGCCAAGCCCGAACAGCGCCAAGCACAAGAGTTCGGCCTGCCCCGCGCTCGGCGGACGCCGCAGCATGCTGCCGGTGAGAAGATCTTCGGCGGCTTCGGCGTGGACTTCGGCGACCGGGCGCGGGCCCAGCGGGGTCTGGATCATCGCGTCGGGCGCGCCGATGTAAACGATCGCATCGCGCACCGCGTCCGGCGGCAACGTGCCGTCCATCAAGGCGGCGGCGGAAATCATCCGGGCCGGATTGGCGCCGGCATAGGCCATCCAGATGCTGCCATCCGGCGTCGTGGCGAGCAGGCCGCGTGCGGTCTCCACCCCCAGCACGCCGGGCGGGCCGCCCAACAGGCCGCTCTGGCCGTCGTCGCTCTTGACCGTCAGAACCGGTTTGTCTTCGGCAAGGCGCAGCACTTCGGCGTCGAGGCTCGGCAACGCTTTGTCGCCGAAGCGGAACACCAGCGGCATGCGGCGGACCTTGCCGTCGGCATCGACCGCCAGATTGAGTGCGCCAAGCCCGGTGCTGGCCGCCTGAACCGCTTCGATCGAACCGGCCGCCCGGCTGGTCGCGGGAACGCGCGGCATCGGATCGCGGCTGCCGCTCCACGCCACTTGCGATTTGAGCGCCACATTGGCGGGCGGCGCATCGCCGTCGAGGGTGAAGCCGGTGACCGATTTCACGCCGGCAAAGGCCGTCGTCAGCGCGGTGTCGGGCGAGGGCAGATGCTCCAGCGCCTGGCGGGCGGCATCATATGCGGGTCCGGGCGGCACCAGCGCGGTGAGATTCCTGGCCGCCGCGGCATCGGGCCGGTCGATGGTGCCGACGAACACCACCAGATACGCGCCGCGGTTTTTCAGGGCATCGACCATTCCGGCCAGCGTGGCGTGCGGCCAAGGCCAAGCGCCGTAGCGGGCGATGGCGGAGGGATCGGCCTCCAGCACTTTCACCGGATGGCCGTAAGCGCGCGTATCCTGGTAGGTGCGCGGACGCGCGCTCGCCAAATTATCGAACAACAAGCCGCGCAAGCGGGTCGCCACGCCGCTCGCATCGGTGCCGAGCACCAGCAATGCAAGCAGCAGCGTGACCAGCGGCAGGCCCCAAACGGCAAACGGTCGGTCGCGAAAAATCATCCAGTCCCCCGGCGGCGCTGCCGCCGATGAGGTTGATTTATCGCGCTTTTTTAGCCAAAGCGGAAGAGGAAATCGCAGCCGCGATGGACGTCAATGCGAACAGCGCACCGGCGGCCAGCACGATGCAAGGTCCGGCCGGCGCATCGCTGCCGAGCGAGGCGGCCAAACCCAGCGGTGCCGCGGCGGCGCCGAGAATCGCGGCCCTGATCGCCATCGCTTCCGGCGTCTTGGCGAGCGGGCGGGCGGCCGCCGGCGGAATAATCAGAAGCGCGACGATCAACAGTGCGCCCACCACCTTGAGGCCGAACGCGACCAGGACGGCGGTGAGGATCAGAAATCCGGTCTGCGCCAGCGGACTGGAGCCGCCTTCGGCGGCGGCGATCGGGCCTCCGGCGGCGGCGCGCAGCAGCGGTTTCCAGATCACGGCCGTCACGCCCAGCACGACAATCCCGACTGCGGCGATGGCGATCAGGTCGCGGTCGGTCAAGGCAAGCACATCGCCGAACAAATATCCCAGCAGGTCGGTGCGGACGGTTTCCATCAGCGACAGCACGACGAAGCCGAGCGCCAGGCCGATATGACCGACGATGCCGACAAAGGTTCCGGCCGGAATGGTGCGGTCGGCGGCACGCGCCATCACCAGCGCGGCGATCACCGCGAGCGCAGCGGTGCCGAGCAGCGCGTTGACGCCCATCAACAAGCCGAGCGCGGCTCCGAGCAAGCCCATATGCGCCACCGACTCGCCGACATAGGCCATGCGCCGCCACAGGATGAAGCAGCCGATCGGGCCGCAGGCGGCCGCCAGCACACTCGCGCCCAGTCCGGCGCGCCAGAGGAAATCGTCAATGATCATGGATGGCAGCGCCGGACGGCGAATGGGCGTGATCGTGGTGGTGAGGATAAAGCTTGAGATCGCTCCGGTCGCCGAAAAGTTCGAGGAAGGCCGGGTCTTGCGCCACGGCATGGGGCGCGCCTTGGCAGCAGATATGATGGTTGAGGCAGACGACGCGGTCGGTCTTGCCCATCACCACATGCAGATCGTGGCTGACCAGAAGGATGCCGCAGGAAAGTTCGTCGCGCAGGTCGGCGATGAGATGATAAAGCGCCGCCTCGCCGGAAATATCGACGCCGCTGAGCGGCTCGTCGAGCACCAGAAGATCGGGCTTGGCGGCGATGGCGCGGGCGAGCAGCACGCGCGCCAACTCTCCGCCCGACAAAGTCGCCAGCTGGCGGTCGTGTGCGTCGGCGATGCCGACCCGTTCGAGCGCCGCGCAGCCCGCGGCGTGTCCGGCAAACAGATCGAGAAACCGGTGCACGGTCATCGGCAGGCTGGGATCGGGCGCATATTGCTGCGGCACATAGCCGATCCTGAGACCGGGACGGCGCACGATCTCGCCTTTGATGCGGATAAGACCGAGCAGAGCCTTCAACAGCGTCGTCTTGCCCGAGCCGTTGGGGCCGATAACGGTGACGATCTCGCCGCGGTGAATGGCCAGCGATATGTCGTTGAGAATGGTCAGCCGCCCGGCGACCAGAGACAGGCCGCGGGCGGTAATGAGAGGCTCGGTCATGCCGCTTCTTACACTGCCCGCTTGGAGGCCGCCACCGCCACGACCAGAAGCAGGAACGACATCGCCAGCGCGATATAGGCGAGTCCGTCGCCGATATCGGCATAAAGCGTGCGTCCCGGCCCGCGCGCAACCTCGGCCCGGAGCGTGACCATGCCGCCGCCGGCGGTGGCTTTGGCGGCAATGACGCGGCCATACGCATCGCTGACGGTGAGAAGTCCGTTGTTGGCGGCGCGCGCCACGGCAAAGCCGTTTTCGACGCCACGCATGATGGCCAGCCGGGCATGCCAAGCGCCGTCTTTGTCAAAGTCCCATGCCGGCACCGCATAAAGCGAAGGCTGCAGCACCGCTTCCGTGCGCACGCTGGCGGGGAAATCCATATCCTTGCAGACCGCGACGCCGGTGAATTCGCTGGTCATGAAGCTTTTCTTGCCGGGTTCGAAGACGGATTCGAGACCGGGGATGAGATGGCGTTTGGCATACGCGATCGGTGCCGCGCCGTTGGCGAAATAATACAGCGCGGCATTGCTGCGGGGCGGCGTGCGGTCGTCGAACCCCATCACCACCGCGGTATGGCCGCCATGGGCAACGGTTTCGAGGTCGGCGTTGGCCGTGCCGCGCCATTCCGGCTTCAGCACCGCGACACGCTCCGGAATCACGATCAGATCGGTCCGTTGCTGCGCCAGCGTTTTGCCGGCACCGGCATAGGCCTTCACCACTTTGAGCGCGCTGGTCTCGTCTTCCTTGAAACGGAGCGGCACCAGCGTGTCGTCGGCGGCAAGGCCGACCGTAACCTTGGTGCGCTCGGGCGCGGTCTGAAGCCGGTAGGCGCCATAACCAAGATCGAGCGCCAGGACGGCGACCGCCAGCACGGCCATCGTGCGCTCTTTGGTGGCGGCGAACATCGCCAGTGCGGCTGCAAACAGAGCCACCACGAAGGTGATGCCCCACAGCCCGAACACCGACGCGATCTGCAGCATCGCGGGCATGCCGATCTGCGCATAGGCGGGCGACGAGGCGGCGCCGTTGGGTCCGAGCGACAACAGGTAATCGACACCGGTCCACAACGCGGCGAACGCGACCGCGCCGCTGATCGGCGCCACGCGGCGCACGACGAAGCGCGCACCGGCCACGGCGAGAGCGAAGCCCAGAGCCGGCGTCAGCAGTGCCGGTACAAGGATCGCGGGCGGCAGCACGCCGGCATAGGCCGGAAGGATGTTGCAGGCGCCGAGCGCCGAGGCGGCGAAGGCGGCCAGGAATGCGGCCCAGCCTCGTTCGGCGCGGAACGCGAACCACAACACCGGCACCGGCGCGAGAAGGGCAACTACCCATAAGACTCCAAGGCCCGGCGCTACCGTTCCGGCAAGCCCCATCGAGAAGAACATCAGCAGGCCGCTCAAGGCGGCGCATAACCAGGGTATCAGGCGTGTCATTGGACTTCCGTGCGGGGTGGGGTCACTATTGCGCAAACCGGACGGACATTATGCCAGAACGCGTAGCGGTCTATCCAGCAGCCGGTTCGGGTATCGGATGGGCGTCGTGGCTGCGCGAGATTGCGGCCGGGATGGCCGTGACTCTTTGGCCGGCCCCGCCTCCATCATCCGTTGTCGCGCGTGGCGACGGGCATCGCGTGCTGCTGATTCCAGGATTTTCGTCCGGCGACTGGTCCCTGGTGCGGCTCAAGGCTTTTCTTCAACGCAGCGGTTATCGTCCCGCAACGGCCGGTATCTGGTTCAATCCTGGGCCAACGCGCCGGCTGATGCGCCGCCTCGAAACCCGGCTCGCGGCGTTGTCGGGCGAGGGCAAGGTGACGCTGATCGGCGTCAGTCTCGGCGGGACATTGGCACGCGACCTGGCGCGTCGTCATCCGGATCAGGTCCGTGCGGTCATCACGCTCTGCAGTCCGGTGCGTTTTCCGGTCACGACACCTCTGGCGCCGTTTGCTTCGGTGCTATCCCCGCTTCACGTATCCGTGTGGGTGGCGCGCCGGCATGACATCGAAAAACCGCTTCCGGTTCCGGTCACCGCTCTGCACGCACTGAAGGACGGCGTCGTTTTGCGCGAGCAATGCTGGCTGGCGGAGCCGTCGGGCGGACGCAACGTCGTCGTGGCAGCGCGTCACATGACGGTCGCATCGCATCCGCAGGCGTTGGAGGCGATCGCCGCGGCGCTGGCTACTTGTTGAGCCGGATCGCCACTTGGGCCAGCAGGACTCTGGCGCCCTTCTTGTTCAGGATACGGTCGGTCACGTCCTGCAGGCGGTTGGCGATCGCGGCCACGTCGGGCTGGCGCCAGGAGCGCACATTGGTGGCGGTGAAGGCCATCAGGCTGCGGACGTAGCCGTCGCGCAATTGCGGCATGTCGCGTTCGACCCGGTCGCGCAGCTCTTTGTCGGGAATATCGAGGCCGATGCCGACCATCAGCAGACCCAGCGGCCGGTTGCCTTCGAGGATGGAGGTATAGAGCGGGTCCATCCCAAGATAGCTTTCCGACTGGGTGATTTTGTGGGTCGCGGCCTTCTTGTCGTCCTTCTTGCCTTTTTCGGCGGACTTTTCGCTCGCCGCCGCGCCTTCCGCGGCGACGGCAGGGGCGGGAACGGCCAGGGCGGCCGCCGCAAGAATTGCCAGGGGAAGAAGAGTCCTTCTCATCGCCTTATGCGTTTAGACCAACATGGTAAAGCGTTGGTGAAGGGGTCTTCCGATGAGAATGCGATTTGCGGTCCTTGCCCTTGCGGCGGTTTTGCTCCCGGCCGGGGCAGAGGACCAGCCGGGTCAGGAATTCCAGGTTTCTCCTGCAAAATTGCCGGCTCCCTATGCGACACCGGGGGTTGATAACCATGCCGATACGATAGCGCGCCCGGCCAAGGCGATGCCGAAAGTGATGCCGGGCTTCACGGTCGAGCCTTACGTCACCGGTCTCGCCAATCCCCGTTTCCTGGCGCTGGGGCCGAACGGCGACGTCTACGTAACCGAAACCCGCGCCGGCAAAGTCAGCGTCATCCGCAACGGCAAAGCGTCCGATTTCGCCGCCGGATTTTCCGGTCCCAGCGGCATCGCCTTCCACAACGGTGCGCTCTATGTCGGCGACCTCGAGGCGGTGTGGCGGGTCGATCCGGCCACCAAAGCCAAGACGCGGATCACCAAGGACGACTTCGGCGGCCGTGGCGGCCACAGCACCCGGACTATCGCGTTCGGGCCGGACGGCACGCTGTATCTCGCCATCGGCAGCGCCTCCAACGTCTCCGAAGAAAAGGCGCCGCGCGCCACCGTGCAAGTGGTGGGCAAGGACGGGCATTTGACGACGTTCGCGTCAGGCACGCGCAATCCGGTCGGCATCGCGCTCTATCCCGGCAGCAACGATCTCTACGTCACCGTCAACGAGCGTGACGGTCTCGGCGACGGCTTGCCGCCCGACTATTTCACCCGGCTGCAGAAGGGCGATTTCCTCGGCTGGCCCTATGCCTATATCGGCCCGCACCCCGATCCCGATTTCGGCAGCAAACGGCCCGATCTGGTCAAGAAGACCAAGACGCCCGATGTGCTGTTCCAGCCTCATTCGGCGCCGTTGGGCGTCGCTTTCTATGACGGCAAGCAGTTTCCCGCCGAGTACAAAGGCAATGCGTTCGTGGCGCTGCACGGCTCCTGGGATGCCGCCAAGCCGACCGGCTTCAAAGTGGTGCGGGTGAAGTTCGCCAACGGCAAACCGCAGAACGCCTATCAGAACTTCGCCACCGGATTCTGGTCGAGTGGAACCACGCCGCCGAAAGTCTGGGGACGTCCGGTCGGGCTTCTGGTCGACAAGGACGGCAGCCTCTTGATCGCCGACGATGTCGCCAACATCATCTGGCGCGTCCGCTACGCCGGCAAATGAAGCGCGTTCTGATGCTGGTCGGCGCCATCGGAATGGCGCAGGCCGCCGAGCGTCCCGGCGAGCGCGTCGTGGTCGATCCGGCGCATCTGCCTGAGCCGTTTGCGACTCCGGCAGCCGACAACGGCGGCAACATGATCGCGCGGCCGAACGGTGTCGTGCCCGACGTGCCGCCGGGGTTTATCGCCGAACCCTATGTCACCAACCTCGCCAATCCGCGCTTTATGGCGCTGGCGCCGGACGGCGGCGTCTTCGTGGCGGAATCGCATGCCAACAAAATCACGCTGCTCAAAAACGGCCGCGCCACGCCGTATCTGACGGGGTTTCAGTATCCGCATGGTCTCGCGGTGAAGGACGGCGCGCTCTATGTCGGCGATCTCGAAACGGTGTGGCGGATCGATCTCGAAACCAAAAAACGCACGCGCGTGACGAAGGATTCGTTCGGCGCCAGGACCTATCACATCACCCGCGACATCGCCTTCGATCCGGCCGGCGCGCTCTACATCGCCATCGGCAGCGCCAACAACGTCGCCGAAGAAAAGCCGCCGCAAGCGACGATCCAGAAGGTGCTGCCCGGCGGCCATATGAAGACGTTCGCATCGGGCTTGCGCAATCCGGTCGGCATCGCATTTTATCCGGGTACGGATCGTCTCTATATCACCGCCAACGAACGCGACGGCTATGGCGACGGTCTGCCGCCGGATTTCTTCACGAGGGTAGAGGAGGGCGATTTCTTCGGCTGGCCATATGCCTATGCCGGGCCTCATCCCGATCCTCAGTTCGGTGCCAAACGGCCCGATCTGGTGAAGCGAACCAAGACTCCCGACGTGCTGTTTCCGGCGCATTCGACTGCGCTCGGACTGGTTTTCTACAACGGCACGCAGTTTCCGGCGGCGTATCGCGGCAACGCCTTCGTGGCGCTGCACGGCTCCTGGGATTCGGCCCAGCCGACCGGCTACAAAGTGGTGCGGATTCCGTTTCGCAACGGACGGCCCGACAAGGGCGCCATCGCTTTCGCCACCGGATTCTGGTCGGGCGGAAAACAGCCGCCGCAGGTGTGGGGACGCCCGGCCGGGCTGCTGGTCGATCGCGACGGCAGTCTGCTGATCGCCGACGACCAGGGCCGCACCGTCTGGCGGGTGCGCTATGCCGGCAAGTGAACGCGCGCGGTCACGAGGTCCTTCACCAAGGCGGCGTATTCGCGCCGTCGGGCGTCGGGATCGGGCATGCGCAAGAGGAACGAGGGATGGATCGTCGCCATTGCCTTGGTGCCGCCGGCCTCAAGGATTTGTCCGCGCACTTTGCCGACCGTCACCGGCCGCCCGAACACGCTGCGGGCCGCGCTGGCGCCCAAGGCGACGATCAGGACCGGCGCCACGAGCTTGGTTTCCAGCTCCAGCCACCAGCGGCACAGCGCCAACTCTTCGGCACTGGGCCGCTGATGCAGCCGCCGCTTGCCGCGCGGGATGAATTTGAAGTGCTTGACCGCGTTGGTGACGAAGGTCTTGTCGCGGGCGATCCCGGCCTCGGCGAGGGCCTGGTTCAGGAGTTTTCCGGCCGGTCCGACGAACGGCCGCCCGGCCAGATCCTCGTCGTTGCCGGGCTGCTCGCCGACCAGCATCAGGGGGGCTCGGGAGCCTTCGCCGGGGACCACCTGGGTGGCATTGGCGTAGAGCGGGCAGCGCCGGCACAGGGCCAAATCCTGGGCGAGACCGCGGAGGCTGTGCGGATTTGGAGCGAAAGCCGGGTCGGTGCGGGGTGCCATCGCTAGAAAAACCGCTGCGCGACAAGACGGTTGCAAGGGGATGCTTGACAGCGGGAGGGCCCGCTTTCTACATACGCGCCCCATCCCGGCCGCATCTTTGGCGACCGGGGACCCGGCTAGGGGCTGTAGCTCAGTTGGGAGAGCGCTTCGTTCGCAATGAAGAGGCCAGCGGTTCGATTCCGCTCAGCTCCACCAGCCTTCGCTCGCGAAGCGAGAGAAGGCTGCCGCGCCGTAGCCAGTTCGGCGAAGGCGGGCCGTCTGCCGCGAGCTACGGCTCGGCAAGCCTGTTCCATCCCTGAAAAAGTTGTTCCGGGCATTCCTCGTGCCGCGCGCTCGTACGCTGCGCGCTACTCGCCGCCCAGGCCGGCCCTTTTTCTGGTTGCCGCGCGCTACGGCCCGGCAAGCCAACCAATTGCCCACCATCAATTGATTTACCCCGCCTGCTGCCACTGCTTGCGGGAGTGGGCCGAAACAGGGTAGTCCCCAAGGCCTCAACCGGAGCCGCGAACGCGATGTTCTATCCCCCGATCAATCCCGTCATCTGGCTGATCGTCACCCTGCTCGACATCTATTCCTGGATCGTCCTGGCGGCCGTGATCATGAGCTGGCTCTTGGCGTTCAACGTGGTGAACTATCACAACAATATCGTGCGCAGTGTGGTCCGTTTCCTCGACGTCCTGACCGAGCCGGTGTTCCGTCAGGTGCGCCGCTTCCTGCCGACCCTCGGCGGTCTCGACCTGTCGCCGATCGTGGTGTTCATCGCCATCATCTTCCTGCAGAAGCTGGTGGTCTGGCTCTATTTCCGCTTCCCGTTCTGATGACATGGCGGACCGCGTTCGCATCGCCGGCGGGGCCGTCAGCTTTCACGTCCGGCTGACGCCCAAAGGCGGACGCGATGCCGTGGAAGGCTGGGAAGCCGCCTCCGACGGGTCCGAACACCTGAAAGCCCGCGTCCGCGCCGTCCCCGAAGACGGCAAGGCCAATACTGCCCTGGTGGCTCTTCTGGCCGACCGGTTCGGCGTGCCAAAATCGACGATAAGAATTGTTGCGGGCGCCACGGCGCGCTTGAAACGTGTGGAAATCGCGGGCGATACGGCCGTGCTCGCCGCCCGTCTTGAGGGGGTAACGAAATGACCGCAGCGCTGATCGACGGCAAGGCCCACGCCGCCAAACTGAAAGCCCGCCTGATCGAGGAAACCGCCCGCCTCAAGGCCGAACACGGTCTGGTGCCGGGCCTCGCCACCGTGCTGGTCGGCAACGATCCGGCGTCGGAAGTCTATGTCCGCAACAAGAACAAGACCGCCGAAGCGCTCGGCTTCAAGTCGGTGCACCACCACCTCGCCGAAACGGCGAGCGAAGCCGAGGTGCTCGATCTGGTGCGTGCGCTCAACGCCGATCCGTCGGTGCACGGTATCCTGGTGCAGATGCCGCTGCCCAAGCAGATCCGCGAGCAGGCGGTGCTCGACGTGCTCGATCCCGCCAAAGACGTCGATGCCCTGACGCCCACCAATGCGGGTCTGTTGCTGTCGGGACGCGCCAAACTGGTGTCGTGCACGCCGGCCGGCATGATGATCCTGCTCAAGGAAACCATCGGCGCTGTGGCCGGTCTCGAAGCCTTGGTGATCGGCCGCTCGCTGTTGTTCGGCAAGCCGGCGGCGCTGCTTCTGCAGGCGGCCAACGCCACCGTGACCATGGCCCATTCCAAGACCCGCGACCTCGCCGAGGTCTGCCGCCGCGCCGACATCCTGGTGGCGGCGATCGGCAAGCCCGAATTCGTCCGCGGCGACTGGGTCAAACCCGGCGCCACCGTGATCGATGTCGGTATCAACCGTGTGCCTGCTGCCGAAGGCAAGACCAAGCTGGTCGGCGATGTCGCCTTCGCCGAAGCCGTCGAACGCGCCGGACACATCACGCCGGTCCCCGGCGGGGTCGGGGCGATGACGATCATCTGCCTGATGCGCAATACATTGATTGCGGCCGCCGCCCTCGCTGGGCTGGCCGTGCCGTCGGTGTAATTGGGTGTATCGCTTCTGATTTGCAATTGCAGATACGATCACATTTTACCGTACACGCAAAATCCAGGTGTTTTCTGGGGAGTATGACAGCGGTGGACACAAATTTGCCAGTTTGCCGCACTAAAGCCCCCAAGACCCGTCCGGTAATGGACCGGAAGTGGGCGCTTTTCGTCAGCTAAGTCGTGCGGATCATTACGTATTGCACTTCTGGTCGCACCCAAGGCTGATAGAGGCATGGAATACATGTCGCAGACGGCAGAGAGCCCGGACGGAGACCACGCCACACCACGGGCGTTGCCTATGGCTCCGGCCTCCGCTTTGCGCGGCCGGGTGAGACTGAGAACTCTTACCAATCTAAGGTGGATGGCGACCGGCGGTCAGACCGTGGCCTTGTTCCTGGTCTATTTCGGTTTCGGCTATCCCCTGCCCATCGCACAGTGTCTTGCCTGCGTGTTGTTCAGCGCCGGGCTCAATCTGGTGCTCGCATTCCGCTATCCGGCCAGCCATCGCCTGACCAACCGCGAAGCGACCGTCTATCTCGCCATCGACGTGCTGCAGCTGGCCGCTCTGCTCTATCTCACCGGCGGCATCGAAAATCCCTTCGCGCTGATGTTCATCGCACCGGTGGTGATCGCGGCCTCGACCCTCAACCTCGGCAACACCATGATCCTCGGCGCCATCGCGCTGACGGCCGCGTCGGTCATCGCCGTGGTGCATGAGCCGCTGCCGTGGGACATGCATCAACCGCACGTGGTGCTGCCGCCGCTCTATCTGGCCGGGACCTGGGCCTCGCTGGTGCTCGGGATCGGCTTCACCTCGGTTTATGCTTGGCGCATCGCGTCGGAAGGCGCCCGCATGTCGGCCGGTCTCGCCGCCACCCAGCTGGCGCTGTCGCGCGAGCAAAGGTTGTCGACCATCGGCGCGCTGGCAACCGCGGCGGCCCATGAACTCGGCACCCCGCTCGGCACCATCGCGGTCGTCTCTCACGAACTCGAACGCGCTTTGCCGGCCGGATCGCCCGAAGCCCAGGATGCCCGCCTGTTGCGCAGCCAGGCCGAGCGCTGCCGCATGATCCTGATGAAACTGGCGCGTCCCGACGAACCGATGCTCGGCGGCACGGGCCGTCTGCCGATCTGCGCTTTGCTCGACGATCTTGCCGACCAGTATCGCGACGAAGAACTCGAAATCGTCATTACCGCCGTTCCCTCGGACCGCGAAATTCCCCAGCCGCAAGTATGGCGTGCACCCGAACTGCTGCACGGCCTCGGCAATATCATCGAGAACGCCGCCGATTTCGCCCGCTCGCGGGTACGGATCGAGGCGTCGTGGTCGCCGACCGCCCTGAAAGTCACCGTCGAAGATGACGGCCCCGGCTTTGCCCCTGACATCTATGAAAAAATCGGCGAGCCCTACATCACGTCGCGTCCCGGCGATCATGCCGTGGGCGAAACCGAAATCGGGCCGCCGGCCTCCAAGATCGGCAAGCATGAAGGCATGGGCCTCGGCTTTTTCATTGCCAAGACCTTGCTCGAGCAGACCGGGGGTAGTGTCAAAGCCTTGAATCCACCCGGAGGCGGTGCACGCGTCAGCGTGTCGTGGCCGCGTGGCTCGATCGACGGCGAGACGACACCCGAACAGGGCGAAGAGGATTGACCAGGCCTGCAACCAGGCCTATGTGCGACAGGCGTAAGGAAGAAGAACAATGATGGAAGATAAAACACTTTTGATTGTCGAGGACGATCGCCCCTTGCGCGAACGTCTGGCCCGCGCCATGGAAACGCGCGGCTTCGTGGTGACGATCGCCGAAGGCGTAGCCGACGGCAAAGCGCGCGCCAAAGAGACCCCGCCGGCGTATGCGGTGGTCGACCTCAAGCTCGAAGACGGAAACGGTCTCGACGTGGTCGAAACCCTGCACACCGTTCGCCCCGACAGCCGCGTCGTGGTCCTGACCGGGTTCGGCAACATCGCCACCGCCGTCGCCGCCGTGAAATACGGCGCCATCGACTATCTTCCCAAGCCTGCCGACGCCGACGACATCACCGCCGCGCTGCTCGCCGCCCCCGGCTCCAAGCCGAAGCCGCCGGAAAATCCGATGAGCGCCGACCGCGTCCGTTGGGAACATATCCAGCGCGTTTACGAACTGTGCGGCCACAACGTCTCCGAGACCGCCCGCCGCCTCAACATGCACCGCCGCACCCTGCAGCGGATTCTGGCGAAGCGCAGCCCGCGCTAAGCCGCCTTCCCATCCAGCGGCCCGCCGCGCGAGCGCTTGCATAAAGTGCTCCGGCGGGCGCCGGATCTCCCCGACACCCGCCGTTTGTACCGTTAAGGCTGCATCGCGGCGATGTAGGCCCGGAAATCCGGGAAGCTGCCGCGTTCCTTGATCTCGGCATCGGTCCCCAGCACCGCCACGCTTGCCGGTGCGCCGTCGAACGTCAGCCACTTCGGCAGACCGTCGCCATTGGGATTGCCGGTCTTGGCGAAATTGGTCCAATAGCGCACCAGCCGGTCGGCCATCATCTTGTCGTCGGCCGTCCACGCCCGCTTGTCGAGCGCCAACTGATCGAAAGCAAACCTGATCTCGGCGCCATGCCCGGCTTTGCAGCCGTAACCGCACGGCGTGACCGGATCCGCCGGCGAATGGACGTAGAAGTAGGTGTAAACCGGCTCGCTCTTGCGGGCGGCGTGCAGGCCGGACCAACGGTACGCCGAGAATCCCATGATGTCGGTGACCAGATGCATCGCCGACGTGCCGGCTTCGGCATCGGTATTGCCCGGATAGATTTTGCGGATCTGCACCGCCAATTGCGGACCGACGAGCTTTTCCACCGCGGCGTTGTAGAGCGCCGGCGTGACGGTCTTGCTGCCGAAGAACTCGGAGACCAGATCGACACCTTCGTCGGCGTTCCAGCCCGTCATCATCGGCACGCGATTGTAGGCCCCGCTTTGATAAACCGCCGCCATATCGGCGGGCAGCGCGGCGCCATCGTTGTTGACGAAGTTCTGCCAGGGCTGACGGATCAGCGTCTCGACATCCTTCTTGCGCAGATCGGCCAGAGTTCCCGCGCCTTGCGCCTTGGCGAAATCGGCGCCGCGTTTTTCCGCCGCCGCTTTCGGCTCCAGCCCGTCGGCCGTGCCGCTTTCGGCAATGGCGCGATGGAACAGACCCTTGGCCTTGGGCGACATGGTGAGCAACGCCACCGAGGAGCCGCCCGCGGATTCCCCGAAAATCGTGACGTTGGCGGGATCGCCACCGAACGCCGCGATGTTCTTCTGCACCCATTTGAGCGCCGCGATCTGATCGAGAATGCCCTGATTGCCGGAGCCCTTGTCCGGCGATTCCGCCGACAGTTCGGGATGGGCAAAGAAGCCCAGCACGCCGAGGCGATAATTGATCGACACCAGGATCACGTCATGGGCGACGATGCCGTTGCCGGCGTCGGGACCCATCTGCGAGCCCGAGCCGCCATGAAAGCCGCCGCCGTGAATCCACACCATCACCGGATATTTGCCGGGCTTGGCCGGCGCCCAGACGTTGAGGCTGAGGCAGTCTTCGCTTTGCGGCTCCTTGATCCAGTCGACGGTCTGCCGGCACACCGGCCCGAACGCATCCGCCTTGCGCACGCCGGTCCAGGGCTTGGCCGGCTGCGGCGCCTGCCAGCGCAGATTGGCCACCGGCGGAGCGGCATAGGGAATGCCGAAATAGCGATTGATACCGTCGCGCGTCGTGCCGGCGACGAGGCCGCTGTCGACGCGGACCGGCGCAAGTGCAGTGTCGGCGGCCGCTGCGCCGACGGCGCAAACGACGATGACCGCCGTTGCGGCCACGATCTTCTTCAAGACTGTCATGGTTTCCCCTTTTCCCTCGCGCGGTTGTTTCCGCGTCGCGGTCGAACGGCACCATACCACTATGAAGCGAAGCACTGCCGGCATCACGACTGTGTGAAGTCTGGAACCTAGCGCGCTTTTTTAATGGTCCGCTTTGGAGCGGCCTTCTTCACCGTCTTCTTGGCGGTGCCGTTCACAAGCTTCTTGGGAGCGTTGTTGGCCCAGTGGCGTTGCAGCATGCCGCGCAAGGTTTTGGCGTCGAGCTTGTCGAGCCGCGCCAACACGATGGGATAGTCCTTGTAGTGGCTGGTGACGTGAAAGATCTCCGGCTCCACCTCCATCAGCATTTCGCGTTCGTCCAGCGAGCCGACGAACAGCACGGCCGAATTGTCCTCCGCCCGAAACCGGGTGAAGAATTTCTTGGCGAGAACATAAGCCGGATGGCCATACGAGGTGCCTTTCTCGACACCTTCGAACGACAAAACAATTTTTTCGAATTGGGCCTTAGAGAGCATTGCTGGCTTCCAAAATCTGCGACAGCCGCTCGGCGGCCACGCGCGCGAAACTCAGCGTCACCGCTTTGCGCCGCGAGGGATGCAGCACGGTGCGCGGAGAGGGCCGCACGATGGCGCCGCCGAACCGGTCGGCGACGATGAGACCGGTCGAGGCAGGCACATACTCGTCGGGAAAATCCGGCGGGATGGCGAAGTAGAACATCTCGCAGAAGTCGAGATACTCGGGCCATTTCTGATCGCCCTTGAGATCGGCGACCGCGACCTTGATCTCGACGCCCACCATGGTGCCGTCGGCCCCGATCGCCGCCACATCCAGCCGCCGGCCGTTGGCCAGCGTGAATTCGAGGATCGGCGAATAGCCTTCCTGGATCAGCAGACGTGAGACGCCGCGGGCGACCCCCAATGCGTTTTCGCTGGAACAGCCGTTTTCCATTTCCGCATTAGAACGGAGCGGGAACAGAAGGTCAAGGCGACCGGATCAATCGTCCTTTTCGCCCAGCACACCCTTCGTTGACGCGAATTCGCCATCGAGGCGTTCGTCGGGGGCGATGGCTTGGCGCAAGGCGCGGGCAAGGCCTTTGAAGCAGGTCTCGATAATGTGGTGGCTGTTGTCGCCGTAGCAATTCTCGACGTGCAGGCAGACGCCGGCGTTCATAGCGAAGGCCTGGAACCATTCCTTGAACAGCTCGGTGTCCATCTCGCCGATCTTGGGCTGGGTGAACTTCACCTTCCACACCAGATACGGCCGCCCGGCGACGTCGATGGCGACACGGGTGAACGCTTCGTCCATCGGAATGCCGGCCGAGCCGAAGCGGGTGATGCCGGCGAAATCGCCCAGCGCCTTCTTCACCGCCTGGCCGATGACGATGGCGCTGTCTTCGGTGGTGTGGTGGAAATCGACATGCAGATCGCCTTGCGCCCGCACCTTGAGGTCGATCATGGCGTGGCGGCCGAAGCTCTCCAGCATGTGGTCGAGAAAGCCGACGCCGGTGTCGATATCGCACTCGCCCGCGCCATCGAGGTCGAGGGAAACGATGATTTCGGTTTCACGGGTTTTGCGTTCGACGGTCGCGGTGCGCATGGGCGCCTCCAAATCACTCGGTCTTCATAGCAAAGACCGGACTAACAAAGAACCTATGCTGCCAGTTCAAAGATTTCGGTCACCGGCGCGGCGCCATGGGTGCCCATCACCGTCAGGGTGCCGGTGGCGGCATTGGCGGCCAGGACAAGCCGGCTGTTGACGTTGGCGATCGGGGGATGGAACCAGGAAAGACCCTCTTCGTTCGCCAGCGTCATGGCCTGGGCGAGCCGTCCCGCGCTGTCGATCGGCCGTGCCTTCCAGCCGAGTTCGGTGTCATCGAGGGAGGACAGGAAATGGTTGGCGGCGCAGACCCGCCCCGCCGTCAGCTCGCGCACGGCATAAGCATCTTCGGTGCGCTCGACGACACAGGCTTCGCTGGCGTGGGTGCCGGTCAGCGTGAATATGGCCGGCACCGCCAAGGGGGTCATGGTCAGCATCTGGCGGGCGCTGGTGTAGTCGGCCGCGGTCTCGAACACCCGGCGCAACAGATGGGCCGGCGGCAGCGCCAGCCGGGCGTGGGTCTTGAAACGTCCTGCCACCCAGGCGCCGACGAAGCCGCCGACATGCTTGCGGCGGGGGGCTTGATTGACCGAGGCGGCAAAGCGGCCGGGCGCCATGGCCTGGAGCACGCCGCAGAAGCCGGGCCAGGTGACGTCGAAGAAAGGACCGGTGCGGCCGGCGTAGTGCGCCACCACCGGGAATTCGCCCAACCGCGGGAACGGCCAGTCGAGCACCCGCCGCAGGAACGGCCCGTCGGGACCGACCCAGGCGCCGCTGGTGCAGCCCCATTCGAGGCAAGTGTTGAGGGCGTAAACGCCGGGGCGGTGGAGCGCGTTGGCGATCAGGGTGATTTCCGGCAAGTAGGGGTTGCTGGTCTTCTCAAGCCAGCGCCGCGATAGCGCATCGGTCGCCTTGGCCACCACCCGCCCCGGACCCTCGCCAATGAGGCTCATCACCCCGTCGAGCAGAACGTTGGCTTGCCGCCGGTAAAGGAACAATAATTCCAAGGGCGTATGGCCGCGAAGGTCGACCAGGGGTATTTTCGCGAGAGGCTGCATATTCCCGAATCCTACCCTATATAGACGGGTATCATGTCCGATCAGAAATGGCGTTCAACCACCATCCTGTCCGTCCGTAAGGGCGGCACCGTTCTTGTCGCCGGCGACGGCCAGGTCACCCTGGGCGCCACGGTGATGAAATCCAATGCGCGAAAAGTCCGCCGCCTCGGCAAGGGCGACGTGATTGCGGGGTTTGCCGGTGCTACGGCCGACGCCTTCGCCTTGTTCGAGCGGCTCGAGGGCAAGCTGGAGCAGCATCCGGGCAATCTCGCCCGCGCGTGCGTCGAGCTGGCCAAGGACTGGCGCACCGACCGCTATCTGCGCCGTCTCGAAGCCATGATGGCGGTGGCCGACCGCCAGACCAGCCTGATCCTCTCGGGCACCGGCGATGTGGTCGAACCGGAAGACGGCCTGATCGGCATCGGCTCGGGCGGACCCTATGCGCTCGCCGCGGCGCGGGCGCTGATCGACCTCGATCTCTCCGCCGAAGAAATCGCCCGCAAAGCGATGAAGATCGCCGGCGACATCTGCATCTACACCAACGAAAACGTCGTCATCGAAAGCCTTTCCGTCTGATGGCCAGTGCCTTTACCCCCCGCGAAATCGTCTCCGAACTCGACCGCTTCATCATCGGTCAGCATGACGCCAAGCGCGCCGTCGCCATTGCCTTGCGCAACCGCTGGCGCCGTCAGCAGCTTGCGCCCGAACTGCGCGACGAGGTGCTGCCCAAGAACATTCTGATGATCGGGCCGACCGGCGTCGGCAAAACCGAGATTTCGCGCCGCCTCGCCAAGCTGGCGCAGGCGCCGTTCCTCAAGGTGGAAGCCACCAAGTTCACCGAAGTCGGTTATGTCGGCCGCGATGTCGAACAGATCGTGCGCGACCTCGTCGAGATCGCCATCGCCCAGGTGCGCGAACGCAAACGCCGCGATGTCGAAGCGCTCGCCGAAGACCGCGCCGAGGATCGCTTGCTCGATGCGCTGGCGGGGCCCTCCGCCGCCCTGCGCGACGGCAAGCGCCGCGCCTTGCGGGCCGGCGAACTCGAAGAAACCGAAATCGAAATCGACATGAAAGATGCCGGCGGCATGCCGCAGTTTGAAATCCCCGGCATGCCCAACGCCAATATCTCGATGGTCGGGCTCGGCGACGCTTTCGGCAAGCTGTTCGGCGGCCGCTCGAAGCCGCGCCGCATCAAGGTGAAAGACGCCCGCCCGCTGGTCCTGGCCGAAGAAGCCGACAAGCTGCTCGACCAGGATGCGGTGACGCGCGAAGCGATCGATTCCGTCGAGCAGAACGGCATCGTGTTTCTCGACGAAGTCGACAAGATCTGTGCCCGGTCCGAATTCCGCGGCGGCGGCGATGTCAGCCGAGAAGGCGTGCAGCGCGATTTGCTGCCGTTGATCGAAGGCACCACGGTCGCCACCAAGCACGGCCAGGTGAAGACCGATCACATCCTCTTTATCGCCTCGGGTGCGTTCCACACCGCGAAACCGTCCGACCTTCTGCCGGAGTTGCAGGGGCGTCTGCCGATCCGCGTCGAACTGAAGGCACTGACCCGCGAGGATTTCGAACGGATTCTCACCGAGCCCGAAGCCAGCCTGATCAAACAGTATGTGGCGCTGATGAAAACCGAAGGCGTCACTCTCGAGGTCACGCCCGACGGCATCGCCGCCATCGCCGAGGTCGCGGCCGCGGTCAATGCGACGGTCGAGAACATCGGCGCCCGCCGGCTGCAGACGGTGATGGAGCGTGTGCTCGACGAGATCAGTTTCGTCGCCAGCGAAAAGCAGGGCGACACGCTCACCATCGATGCCGCTTATGTGAAGGCGCGGGTGGAGGACCTTTCCAAGGACCAGGACCTCAGCCGCTTCATCCTTTAGGCGGCGGCGCCGGCGGCATCCCAACAAAGGCGGGCAGGGCGGGGTCGAGATGGCTCCACGGCTGGGCCGACTTGGTGAAAATCGCCGCCATGACTTTCAGCGCACTGGGATCGTCGAGGCTGGCGGCCTTGATGGCCAACACGCCGGGCTTGGTTTCGTTTTCCCCGAACAGCGGCGTGCCGCAGGTCGGGCAGAAATGGCGGGTGACCTTGTTGCCGCTGTCGGCCGTCACCGTATGGCCCTGTGTCGTGCCCGAAAGCTGGCGAAAGGCCGGGCGCGGCACCAGCACGATCGTCGCGAAGCCGGTGCCCGAGGAATACTGGCAATCGCGGCAGTGGCAGTCGACCACAGCGATCGGCTCGGCGGTGACTTCATAGCGGACGGCGCCACAACGGCAGCCGCCTTGGAATGGAACGGGCATGAGCTTCGCCTCAGGGTTGCCAGTTCCATTTGGGCACTCGCCGTCTGGAGAATATGCGCCCCAAGGCCGCAGGGACCGGTGGAGCCCGGCAAACATATGCCGAAATGTGCATATGCTCATTGACCCCCGCCCCATTACCTGCGAGGAGTCCCCTCAAACGGAGCGCCCGCAGGGCGCGGTAAGAAGGGCTTTGCATATGGCGCGGTCAGACTATCTGTTCACCAGCGAAAGCGTCTCGGAAGGTCACCCCGATAAGGTGTGCGACCGGATTTCGGACGAAATCGTCGATCTGTTCTTCCGGGAAGGCCCCAAGCACGGCTATTCGCCGTGGGATTTGCGCTGCGCAGCGGAAACGCTCGCGACCACCAACCGCGTCGTGATCGCCGGCGAAACCCGCGGCCCCAAAGAAATCACCCATGCCATGGTCGAAGCGGTCGCGCGTGAAGCGATCAAGTCGATCGGCTACGAGCAGGACGGCTTCCACCACGCCACCTGCAAGGTCGAGGTGCTGCTGCACTCGCAGTCGCCGGATATCGCTCAGGGCGTCGACGCCTCGGGCAACAAGGACGAAGGCGCGGGCGACCAGGGCATCATGTTCGGCTATGCCTGCAACGAGACCCCGGTGCTGATGCCGGCGCCCATCGCCTATAGCCATAAGATCCTGGAATTGATGGCGAAAGCCCGTCATGCCGGCAAGGAACCGAAGCTCGGCCCGGACGCCAAGAGCCAGGTCACCCTGCGCTATGTCAACGGCAAGCCGGTGGAAGTCACCCAGATCGTGGTGTCGACCCAGCACCTGGATGCCTCGATGACCTCGGCCGACGTCCGCGCCGTAGTCGAACCCTATGTCCGTGAAGCCCTGCCGGTCGGCTGGATCACCCCCAAGACCGTCTGGCACATCAATCCGACCGGCGCCTTCGTGGTCGGCGGCCCGGATGGCGACTCCGGCCTTACCGGCCGCAAGATCATCGTCGACACTTACGGCGGCGCGGCCCCGCACGGCGGCGGCGCCTTCTCGGGCAAGGACTCGACCAAGGTCGACCGCTCGGCCGCTTATGCCGCCCGCTATCTGGCGAAAAACGTGGTTGCCGCGGGCCTTGCCGACAAGGCGACCATCCAGCTCGCCTATGCCATCGGCGTTTCCGAGCCGCTGTCGGTCTATGTCGACACCCACGGCACCGGCAAAGTCGACGAAGCCAAACTGGAACTCATTCTGCCGGAACTGGTTTCGCTGAAGCCCCGCGGCATCCGCGAGCGCCTCGGCCTCAACAAGCCGATCTATGCCCGCACCGCGGCCTATGGCCATTTCGGCCGTACCCCCGATGCCGACGGCGGCTTCTCGTGGGAAAAGACCGATCTGGTCGACGCCCTCAAGAACGCGTTCTGATCGTCCCACCAGGGATTGATTTGGCAGGGATTGATTTTGGAAGGCGGGCGGATACCGGCTCGCCTTTCTCTTTTTCGAGCGCCCATGTTCGAGCACGAGCAGTTCCAGAAGAAACTCTACGGCCGCCGCAAGGGCCCGAAACTGTCGGCGCACAAGGAAGACTTGCGCCGCACCCTGTTGCCGGCCCACGCGCTGACGATCGTTCCGGGCGCCGATCCGCGCACGTGTTTCGCGCCGCCCGTCGAAGACGTCTGGCTCGAAGTCGGCTTCGGCGCCGGCGAGCACATGCTGGCGCTGGCGCGGAGCAATCCGTCGGTCGGTCTGATCGGTGCCGAGCCTTATGAATCCGGCGTCGCCAAGCTGCTCTCGCATATGGCCGACGATCCGCCGCCCAATCTGCGCATCCATGAAGGCGACGCGCGGGATATTCTCGCCGCCTTGCCGGACGGCACGTTAGGCAAGATTTTCGTGCTGTTCCCCGATCCCTGGCCGAAGACCCGTCACCACAAGCGCCGCTTCGTCCAGACCGAAATGCTGACCGCGTTCGCGCGGGTGCTTCGCCCCGGCGGCGAGTTCCGTTTCGCCAGCGACGATGCCGGGTATGCCGCCTGGACCCTGGAACGGGCGCTCGCCCACCCCGCATTCGCCTGGACCGCGAAAAGTCCGGCCGATTTCACCGCCCGTCCGGCGAACTGGCCGCCGACCCGCTATGAAGCCAAGGCGCTGCACGGCCCGCCGGTGTATTATTCTTTCATCCGGGTCTTCGCCGGCTGACAGCGGCCGCTGCCTCCGGCGCCTATCTCCCGCCACGATATGGGTTTAAAACCATGAGCATGACCCATCCCGACGACGACAAAGACGATCCCAAATGGGTGTGGCCGCATCCGGCCGATCTCGGCACCGTCGCCATCGCTGCCGTGTTCCTGGCGGGCATGATCGGAACCGTCATCTGGCTGTTTTCCAGCCCCGAACCGGTGCGCGAGTTGTTCGGCAACAAGCCGGCTGCCACACAGACCGACAACGGCGAAGTGACCATCGATCTGCAGCAGAAAAAGTGACGTCCCGAAAAGTGGCCAGCTTGTAATTTCACCGTTTCGCGGTTACATAGCGCCCATCCCAGACAACAGAATGCTGTTGTGTGGCGGTCTACGGAGGCCGCCGCGGGAAAAAGGTTTGGCTTGTGGGATACCCCCACACACGAAGGAACTGCTGCCATACTGTCGGCAATGCATCATCTGGAACCGGTCCTGGCGCCCGTCATCGAGGCGGCGGGGTTTCGCTTGGTGCGTCTGCGCATGATGGGCGGCAAGGTCAAAACCCTGCAGATCATGGCCGAACGGCCCGACGGCTCGATGAATGTCGAGGATTGCGCCGAGCTTTCGCGCGCGCTGTCGGATTTCTTCGATGCCGAACCCGATGCGGTGCCCGGCGAATTCAATCTCGAAATTTCGTCGCCCGGTATCGACCGGCCGCTGACGCGCCTCACCGATTTCGCCCGCTGGGCCGGTCACGAAGCCAAGATCGATCTCTCCGCCGCGATCGACGGCCGCAAGCGGTTCCGCGGCATTTTGAAGGGCCTCGAAGGCTCCGACGTCGTCATCGACGCGGGCAAGGATACCCTCACGCTTCCCTTCGCTGCGATTGCGGAGGCGAAACTCGTTCTTACCGACAAGCTGATTGAAGAAGATCTGAAGGCGCGTGGCGCGCATAAGGAGCACTGACCATGGCAGCGATTGCCGCAAACCGTACCGAACTCTTGCAGATCGCCGATGCGGTCGCGCGCGACAAGTCGATCGACAAGCAGGTCGTGCTCGGCGCCATGGAAGAGGCGATGCAGAAGGCCGCCAAGGCCCGCTACGGCGCCGAAAACGAGATCAAGGTCGAGATCGATCCCAAGACCGGCGAGACCCACGTCTCCCGCTATCTGCACGTGGTCGAAGCGGTCGAGAACGACAAGATCGAAATCAGCCTTGCCGACGCCCAGGCGCGCAATCCTTCGGCCATGATCGGCGACATCATCGCCGAGACGCTGCCGCCGGTGGAATTCACCCGCATCGCCGCCCAGGCCGCCAAGCAGGTGATCGTGCAGAACGTGCGCGAAGCCGAACGCGCCCGCCAGTACGACGAATACAAGGATCGCATCGGCGAAATCATTCACGGCATCGTCAAGCGCTCGGAATTCGGCTCGGTGGTGGTCGACCTCGGCCGCGCCGAAGGCGTGGTCCGCCGCGACGAGATGATCCCGCGCGAGAACTTCCGCGCCGGCGATCGCATCCGCGCCTATATCTACGACGTGCGCAAGGAAACGCGGGGTCCGCAGATTTTCCTGTCGCGTTCACATCCCCAGTTCATGGTCCGCCTGTTCGCGCAGGAAGTGCCGGAAATCTACGACGGCATCATCGAAATCCGCGCCGTGGCGCGCGATCCGGGCTCCCGAGCCAAGATCGCCGTGATCTCGAAGGATTCCTCGATCGATCCGGTCGGCGCCTGCGTCGGTATGCGCGGCGTGCGCGTCCAGGCCGTGGTGCAGGAGCTGCAAGGCGAGCGCATCGACATCATTCCGTGGTCGGGCGAAGCGGCGACCTTCATCGTCAACGCGCTGGCGCCGGCGGAAGTCTCCAAAGTCGTGCTCGACGAAGATGCCCACCGCGTCGAAGTGGTGGTGCCCGACGAGCAGCTCTCGCTCGCCATCGGCCGCCGCGGCCAGAATGTGCGTCTGGCCTCCCAGCTCACCGGCTGGCAGATCGACATTCTGACGGAAGCCGAGGAATCGGAGCGCCGCCAGAAGGAATTCGCCACCCGCACGGCGTTGTTCATGGAAAGCCTGGATGTCGACGAGACCGTCGCCCAGTTGCTCGCGTCCGAAGGTTTCGGCGAAATCGAAGATGTCGCCTATGTCGACTTGCACGATCTCGCTTCGGTGGAAGGCTTCGACGAGGAGACCGCCCAGGAACTGCAGAGCCGCGCCGTCGAGTTCATCGAAGCGCGCAACAAGGAAATGGACGACAAGCGCCGCGAACTCGGTGTCGAGGATGCCGTCCTGGAAGTGGACGGAGTCACCACGGCGATGGCCGCGGCGCTCGGCGAGCACGAGATCAAGACCTTGGAAGACCTGGCTGGTTGTGCCACCGACGATCTCTTGGGCTACTACGAAATCACCAAGGACAAGGAGCGCGTCCGCATCGCCGGGGCGCTCGAAGGCTTCGATCTTACCGCTGACGATGCCAACGCCATCATCATGAAGGCCCGCGTCAAGGCCGGCTGGATCGAGGCGCCGGTCGAAGAGGAAGTGGCGGCGGACGGCGAGGAAGTTGCCGAAGACAACGGCGAGGCGCCCGAGGCCGAAGCCTAAGCGCTTCGAAAAGTTGGATGTTTTGCTGATAGGCAAGACCGGAGGGACCGGCTATAAGAGCCCCCTTTCCGGCCCTGATTGAAGGAGTGACGAGCACTGGAACGGGTTTTGGCGATCACTGCGGGGAGGGCGCCCCATGCTGGCGGCCACCACAGACAATGAGGGCGCCTCGCGCGAGCGGCGCTGCATCGCCACCGGTGCGGTTCTGCCGGCGGAGAAGCTCGTCCGTTTCGTCGTAAGCCCCGACGGCGACGTCGTTCCCGATCTCGACGGCAAACTGCCGGGTCGCGGCATCTGGCTGACCGCCAACCGCACCGCCTTTGCCAAGGCGATCGTCAAAGGCGATTTTTCCAGGGCCGCCAAGGCCAAGGTGAAGGTTGCCCCCGATCTTGCCGATCACGTCGCCCATCTTCTGGCGGAGCGGATCAAGGCCGATCTCGGTATGGCGCGGCGGGCCGGACTCGCCGATGTCGGATTCGACAGTGCCATGCGGGCCCTCGACAAGAAAATCCCGCCGGCGCTGATGTTCCACGCCGCCGGTTCCTCCGATGACGGCCGCCGCAAATTGCGCTCGGCGGTCAAAAGCCGCGAACTCGACGTCCGCTTCCTCGATGTCCTCAGCCGGGACGAGCTGAGCTTGGCGTTGGGGCGGGAGAATGTGGTACACGCCGCCATCAGGCCGGGTGCCCTGGCGGATCGACTGATTTTGAATTCCGTAAGACTGGCGGGCCTCAAGGCGAAGCCGTCTGACTTCAAGGGCCCAGCCCAGGACGAAAGCACGTTATGAGCGACACGAACGATACCAAAAAGCCGGCCGCCGCGCACAAAACGCTGTCGCTGAAGAAGACCGAAACCTCGACGGTGAAGCAGAGCTTCTCCCATGGCCGCACCAAGGCGGTGGTGGTCGAGAAGAAGCGTACCCGCGTCGAGCCGGGCAAGCCTGCCGCTCCCGTCAAGGAGACGCCGAAGGCCGCCGCGCCGGCTCCGGCCGCTCAGCCTGCAGCGCCCAAACCGGCAGCAGCGGCATCGGCCCGTCCGGGCGTGGTGCTGCGTCAGCTGACCGATGAAGAAAAGGCCCGCCGCGGCGCCGCTCTTGCCGATGCCCGCATCGCCGAAGAGGAAGCGCGCAAAGCTGCCGAAGAAGAAGCCCGCCGCCGCGCCGAGGAAGAAGCGCGGCTCAAGATCGAGCGCGAAGCCGCCGCCAAGCGCAAAGCGGAAGAGGATGCCCGCAAGGCCACCGAAGAGGCCGCCAAGAAGCGCGCCGAAGACGAAGCCAAGCGCCGCCTCGAAAAGGAAAACAAGGACGACACCGCTCCCGCTCCGGTGACGCATGCGCCGGCAACCCGCGCTCCGGGCGCCAAACCTGCTGGCTTCAAGCCTGCCGGCGCTCCGCCGGCGGCCCCCGCCGCGACGACCGGCCCCAAGCCGGCCGAACCGCCGCGCCGCAAGCTGGTGGTCAAGGAAGAGGAAGAAGAGTCCGCGCCCAAGAAGGCGGGCGTCAAAGTGCCGGTGAAGGCGCCGGCCGCCAAAAAGGGCAGCGACGGCGATCGCCGCCGCGGCAAGCTGACAGTCACCAAGGCTTTGTCGGGTGACGACGAACGGACGCGTTCGGTCGCTTCGTTCCGCCGCCATCTGCAGCGCATGAACAAGGGTCAGGTCGTGCAGCAGGCCGGCCCGGCCGGTCCGCGCGAAGTGACGATTCCGGAAACCATCACGGTGTCGGAACTCGCCAACCGCATGGCGCGGCGCGCCGTCGACGTCATCAAGGTGCTGATGAAGAACGGCATGATGGCGACGGTGAACGACGTGATCGACGCCGACACCGCCGAACTCGTTGCCGCCGAATACGGCCATACCGTCAAGCGCGTCGCCGATTCCGACGTGCTCGAAGGTCTCAAGGGCGGCGAGGATGCCGCCGAAGAAATGCAGTCGCGTCCGCCGGTCGTGACCGTCATGGGCCACGTCGACCACGGCAAGACCTCGCTGCTCGATGCGCTGCGCGCCACCGATGTGGTGGGCGGCGAAGCCGGCGGCATCACGCAGCATATCGGCGCCTATCAGGTGCAGCTCAAGACCGGCCAGAAGATCACCTTCATCGACACCCCCGGCCACGCCGCCTTCACGGCGATGCGCGCCCGCGGTGCCGAGGTGACCGACATCGTGGTGCTGGTGGTGGCGGCCGACGACGGCGTCATGCCGCAAACGGTGGAAGCCATCGCGCACGCCAAGGCGGCGGGCGTTCCGATCATCGTGGCGATCAACAAGATCGACATGGGCGGCGCCGATCCGATGCGGGTGAAGACCGAACTGCTGCAGCACGAAATCCAGGTCGAAGACCTCGGCGGCGAAACCATTGCGGTGGAAGTGTCGGCCAAGAAGAAGATCAATCTCGACAAGCTGACCGAGATGATCCTGCTCCAAGCCGAAGTGCTCGACCTCAAGGCCAACCCGAACCGCACGGCGGAAGGCGCCATCATCGAAGCCAAGCTCGATCGCGGCCGCGGTCCGGTGGCCACCGCTCTGGTCCAGCGCGGCACGCTCAAGGTCGGCGACATCGTCGTGGCCGGTTCCGAATGGGGCCGCGTGCGTCTGTTGCAGAACGAGCGCGGCGAGACGGTGCCGAGCGCCGGTCCTGCGGTGCCGGTCGAAATCCTCGGCCTCTCCGCGGCGCCGGAAGCCGGTGATGATTTCGTGGTGGTGGAAAACGAAGCACGCGCGCGCGAAGTCACCGAGTATCGCGCCCGCAAGCGCCGCGAAGCCCGCCAAGCGACCAGTTCCCGCCAGACTCTCGACCAGTTGCTCAAGCAGCGGGCCGCCGGCGAACGCAAGCTCTTGCCGCTGGTATTGAAAGCCGACGTGCAGGGTTCGACGGAAGCGATCGACGGCGCCCTCAACAAGCTCGGCACCGACGAAGTCGGCGTCCAGGTGTTGCAGTCGGGCGTCGGCGGCATCACCGAAAGCGACGTCATTCTCGCCCATGCCTCGGGCGGCGCCATCATCGGCTTCAACGTTCGTGCCGACAAACTGGCGCGCGAACGGGCCAAGCGCGACGGCGTCGAGATCCGCTACTACAACATCATCTACAACGTGGTGGACGACATCAAAGCCGCGTTGTCGGGCATGCTGGCGCCGGAGACGCGCGAAAAGTTCCTCGGCAATGCCGAAATCCTCGAGGTGTTCACCATCACCAAGGTCGGCAAGGTCGCCGGCTGCCGCGTCACCGAAGGCGTGGTCCGCCGCGGCGCCAAGGTCCGCCTCATCCGCGATCACGTCGTGGTGCACGAAGGCGAACTCAGCACCTTGAAGCGCTTCAAGGACGAGGTGAAGGAAGTGCAGGTCGGCCAGGAATGCGGCATGGCCTTCGCCAATTACCAGGACATCCAGAAGGGCGACGTCATCGAGGCCTTCGAGGTCGAGACGATCCAGCGCGCCCTTTAGGATCTATCCAGCGGCGGCATCGCGCGACATGCGTGCGGTGCCGTCTTCGTATGTGGAGGCTTTCATGCCCCGGCCCCGTTCCCGCGGACATTCCGCCCGTTCCGATCTCGGTCCCACCCAGCGCCAGCTTCGCGTCGGCGAAATGCTGCGCCATGCGCTGGCGACCATCCTGTTCCGCGGCGACATCCGCGATCCCGATCTGGCCGGCGTATCGGTGACGATCACGCAGGTTCTGCCGTCCGGTGACATGCGCCACGCCACCGTCTATTGCGAACCCTTGGGCGGCAAGGATGCCGACAAGATCATCAAGGCTCTGAACCGCAACAAGGCCTACCTGCGCGGTCAGATGGGCCACATGATCGACCTCAAATTCACCCCCGATCTGCGCTTCGTCGAAGACAAGTCGTTCGCCGAGGCCGAAAAGATCGAGATCCTTCTGAAGTCCGAGCGGGTGCAGCAGGACCTCGCCAAGAACGACGGCGACGACCCGGACTCGAGCGACGAAGGCCAAGGAAAAGAAGATGGGCCGACGCAAGAAGGGTAATCCGGTTCACGGCTGGGTGATCGTCGACAAGCCGATCGGGGTCACATCGACGCAGGTTGTGGCCAAGGTCCGGCGTGTGTTCGAAGCCCAGAAAGCGGGTCATGCCGGCACCCTCGATCCGATGGCGACCGGGGTTCTGGCGGTGGCGCTGGGCGAGGCGACCAAGACCGTGCCCTACGCCATGGACGCCGAGAAGACCTATACCTTCACCGCCCGCTGGGGCGAGGGACGGGATTCCGACGACACCGAAGGGGCGGTCACCGGCACCACGGACAAGCGTCCGACCAAAGCCGAAATAGAGGAAGTCCTCCCGCAATTCCAAGGTCTTATCACCCAAATTCCGCCCTCCTATTCGGCCATCAAGGTCGCTGGCGAGCGGGCTTACGATATTGCGCGGGACGGGGATGTGGTCGAACTGGAGGCACGCACGGTTTTTGTGCGCCAAGTCCGGCTGGTCGCTATCCCCGACGCCGACCATGCCGAATTCGAAATGCATTGCGGCAAAGGCACTTACGTCCGCGCTTGGGTGCGCGATGTGGGGCAGGCCTTGGGCTGCCTCGGCCATGTTTCCGCCCTCCGCCGGACGCGGGTGGGGTCTTTCCATGTCGAAGACGCCGTCAGGCTGGATTCGCTGGAGGGTTTTATGCATAGTCCGGCCGCTTTCGAGCACTTGAGGCCCATTTCCACCGCGCTGGACGGCATCCCGGCACTGGCGGTCACTGGGCCGGATGCGGTTCGCCTGAAAAGCGGCAATCCGATTTTGATCCGACCGGCGATGTTCGCGCGGATCACGGAAAGCCACGCAGGCGACGATCTTCAAGGGCTCACGGTCTATTGCTCCACGGGCGAAGGCGAGCCGGTTGCGCTCACCAGCTTCGAAGCCGGGGAACTAAGGCCGTTTCGTGTGTTCAACTTTGGATGACCGAGGATACTTGTTGTTATGACGATCACTGCCGACCGTAAAGCCGAACTGATCAAGGAATATGCGACGACTCCGGGCGACACCGGTTCGCCGGAAGTGCAGGTGGCCGTGCTCTCCGAGCGCATTGCCAATCTCACTGAGCACTTTAAAGGTCACGCTAAGGACAACCACTCGCGCCGCGGCCTCATCAAGATGGTTTCGCAGCGCCGCCGCCTGCTCGACTATGTCAAGGCGACCGACGTGAAGCGCTATGAATCGCTGATCGCGCGCCTCGGACTGCGTCGCTGATCGCGGCCCTATCCATAGTATGGTGTGATTCCCCGCACGCGCCTCTGGTGGGGCGCGTGCGCTCGGATTCCTGCATCCTGCAATGACGGGAACAGGAAAATGCCGCTCGGCAATCCGGCCGCGCGGGAATGAAGGAAAGTAGCAAATGTTCAATATCACTCGAGAGGAAATCGAATGGGGCGGGCGCAAGCTCACGCTTGAGACGGGCAGGATAGCCCGCCAAGCCGACGGTGCCGTTCTGGCGACCTATGGCGAAACGGTGGTGCTGGCGACGGTCGTCGGCGCCAAGCAGCCGAAGCCGGGCATCGACTTCTTCCCCCTCACCGTCAATTACCAGGAAAAGTATTTCGCCGCCGGCAAGATTCCGGGCGGCTATTTCAAGCGGGAAGGCCGTCCCACCGAGCGCGAAACCCTGACCTCGCGCCTGATCGACCGCCCGATCCGTCCGCTGTTCGCCGACGGCTACAAGAACGAAACCCAGGTCATCATCACCGTTCTCTCCCATGACATGGAGAACGATCCCGACATCGTGGCGTTGGTTGCCGCGTCGGCGGCACTGACGATTTCCGGCATTCCCTTCATGGGCCCGATCGCCGGTGCCCGCGTCGGCTATATCGACGGCGAATACGTTCTCAACACGCCGGTCGACAAGCTGCCCGAATCCAAGCTCGACCTCGTGGTCGCCGGTACCGCGGATGCGGTGCTGATGGTGGAATCGGAAGCCCAGGAACTCTCGGAATCCGAGATGCTCGGCGCCGTGATGTTCGGCCACAAGTCGATGCAGCCGGTGATCGACATGATCATCCGTATGGCCGAGAAGTGCGCCAAGGAACCGCGCGAACTGCCGGTCAACGACACCAAAGAGATCATCGAGAAGGTCAAGGCGTTCTCGAGTGCCGATCTTTTGGCGGCGTTCCACATCTCCGAGAAGCAGACGCGCTACGCCAAGAAGGACGAGATCAAGGCGAAAGCCGTCGCGGAATTCGTCGGCGAAGGCAAGCTCGACGAGCAGAAGTTCAATTCGGTCTGGCACGAAGTCGAAGCCCAGGTCATGCGCAACATGGTGCTCGACACCAAGAAGCGCATCGACGGCCGCGATCTCGTCACCGTGCGTCCGATCCTGGCGCAGGTCGGCGTCCTGCCGCGCACCCACGGTTCGGCGCTGTTCACCCGCGGCGAAACCCAGGCCCTGGTCGTTGCCACCCTCGGCACCGGCGAAGACGAGCAGTTCGTCGACAGCCTGGAAGGCACGTTCAAGCAGCACTTCATGCTGCATTACAACTTCCCGCCCTATTCGGTGGGCGAAACGGGCCGCATGGGTTCGCCGGGCCGCCGCGAAATCGGCCACGGCAAGCTCGCCTGGCGCGCCATTCACCCGCTGCTGCCGAAGAAGGACGAGTTCCCCTACACGCTGCGCGTGGTGTCGGAGATCACCGAATCCAACGGTTCCTCGTCGATGGCGACCGTCTGCGGCACTTCGCTGGCGCTGATGGATGCCGGCGTTCCGCTGGCCAAGCCGACCGCGGGCATCGCCATGGGCCTGATCCTCGAAGGCGACCGTTATGTCGTCCTGTCGGACATCATGGGTGACGAAGATCACCTCGGCGACATGGACTTCAAGGTGGCCGGTTCCGAAAACGGCGTCACCGCGCTGCAGATGGACATCAAGATCTCCGGCATCACCGAAGAGATCATGCGCACCGCGCTCGATCAGGCCAAGGCCGGGCGTCTGCACATCCTCGGCGAAATGGCCAAGGCGATCACCCACAGCCGCGACGAGCTCGGCGAACACGCGCCGCGCATCGAGACCATCAAGATCCCGACCGACAAGATCCGCGAAGTGATCGGCTCGGGCGGCAAGGTCATCCGCGAAATCGTCGAAAAGACCGGCGCCAAGATCAACATCGAAGACGACGGCACCGTGAAGATCGCGTCGGCCGACGGCGAGTCGATCCGCGCGGCCCTCAAGTGGATCAAGTCGATCGTGGCCGAGCCGGAAGTCGGCGAAATCTACGACGGCAAGGTCGTCAAGGTGATGGACTTCGGCGCCTTCGTGAACTTCTTCGGTCCGCGCGACGGCCTCGTCCACATCTCGGAACTGGCGCCCAAGCGCGTCGCCAAGACCACCGATGTCGTCAAGGAAGGCGACACCGTGAAAGTGAAGCTGCTCGGCTTCGACGATCGCGGCAAGGTGCGTCTCTCCATGAAGGTCGTCGATCAGACGACCGGCGAGGACATCACCGAGAAGCTGAAGGCGGAAGCCGCCGCGAACGGCCAGCCGTTCGAGGAAGATCAGGGCGGCCATGGCGGCGGTCACCGCGAACACCGCGACCGCGGCGGCCGCGGCCGGCGCGACCATCACGGCCGGGGTCACCGCGAAGAAGGCGGCGCTCCGGAAGCAAAGACGGAAGAGCCCAAAGACGAGTAACGTTTCCGTTTCTGCATAGAATGGAACCGCTCGCGGCATAGCTGTCGCGGGCGGTTTTGTTTTAGGCTCCCCTCGGAACGAGGGAGACATCCATGCCCAAGATCGACATCGAGACCGCCCCCGAACGCCGCGGAACCCGCTATCCCAAGCCTTACGACACGCCGTGTCTCGATCGCGTGCGCCAGCAGCTCGGCGATGCCGGCGGACTGACCCAGTTCGGCGTCAATCTCTTGACGTTGCAGCCGGGCGTGTGGTCGGCGCAGCGTCATTGGCACGTCGAGGAAGACGAGTTCGTCTTCGTCGTTTCCGGCGAGGTCGTGCTGATCGACGATGCCGGCGAACATGTTTTGAAGGCGGGCGATTGCGCGGCGTTCAAGGCGAACGATCCCAACGGCCACCACCTCGTCAACAAATCCGCACATCCGGCGCAGGTTCTCGAAGTCGGCACCCGCACGCCGGGCGACAAGGATACCTGCTATTATCCGGATGCCGATCTCGTCTGGGATGGCCCCAAAGGCACCTACACCACGCGCGACGGAACGCCCTATCCGGAAAAATAACGCCAGGGATGGTTAACCTGCGCTAAGCATCTTGTGCCCGCGCCGTTTCGCGTCACAATCCGCCTGTGGTCGACGGGGGTCTTCGATGCGTACGTTTCTCAGCTATGTGGGGCTCATCCTGTTGGGCCTCGCTTTGATGCTGCTCGGCGCCGACATGGTGACGACCCTCGAGCATCAAGGTCAGATCACGCTGCGCTCGTTCCTCGATGTGTGGGCGATTTTCGACAAGAGTGCGGTCGCCGCCTTCACCGCGTGGCTGGGGCGGACCTTGCCGCAATGGGGCGCCAGTGCCGTTCTGTTGGTGCTCGGCATTCCGGCGTGGTCGATCGGCTTTATCGGTTTCTTCATCACCTTCTTCGCCGGCCACAAGCGGGAAGAGGCCGCATAATTCAGCGGTTCTTGCCCGGCACCCACAGCACGTCGTTGCCGCCGTTGGCGAGGCGGCTCAAGACGAACAGGTGATCCGATAGCCGGTTGATGTAGGCAAGCGCCGCGGTGCCTACTTTCTCGGCCTTGGCCAGTGCCACGATATCCCGTTCGGCCCGGCGCACGATGGTGCGGGCCAGATGCAGTTCGGCCGCCAGCGGCGTTCCGCCCGGCAAGACGAACGAATTGAGCGGCGCCAGCGTCGCGTTCATGGCATCGATTTCGTGTTCGAGCCGCTCCACCTGTTCGCTCACGATGCGAAGGTGCGGACCTTCCTCGCCATCCTTTTCGGGCACGCAGAGATCGGCGCCGAGATCGAACAAATCGTTCTGGATGCGGCCGAGCATGGCATCGATGTCGCCGCCGGCGGCGAGGCGGGCCAATCCAAGCGCGGCATTGGCTTCGTCGACGCTGCCGAGGGCTTCCATCCGCAGAGCATCCTTGTCGATGCGGGTGCCGTCGCCGAGGCCGGTCTGTCCGGCGTCGCCGGTGCGGGTGTAAATGCGATTCAGTTTGACCATCCACCGAGCCTAGAGCATTTCACCGTTTCGCGGAAACCGATGAACTTCTCTAGATTCTTTGGTTGTCGCGCTTTCGGACGGAAAACCGGTTCCCACTTTTCCTGAAAGCGCTCCTGCGCCGGGCTGGTATCCGTCAAACGGGTTGCCTAATAGGGGGAGCCGACTATCATCTTGATGCCTGAACGGATCGGAAACGAATGACCACCGAAGCCCCCGAAATCATCGAAGTGGAAGACACCCGCGTCGCCTGTGACGGCGGCGGCGGACCGCTGGGTCACCCCAAGGTTTATCTCGAAATGGGCGACGAGGGGTTCGTCGAATGCGGTTATTGCGACCGCAAATACGTTCTCAAACAAGGGGCGGAAGCCCATTGAGCGCACTTCAAAAAGGCGACCATCTCTATCTGATCGACGGCTCGGGGTATCTGTTCCGCGCCTATCACGCCTTGCCGCCTTTGACCCGCAAGTCCGACGGCCTGCCCACCGGAGCGGTGTCGGGCTACTGCAACATGCTGTGGAAGCTGATCGAGGACATGCGGGACGGCGATAAGCCGACCCACCTCGCGGTGATCTTCGACGCCGGCAAACATACGTTCCGCAACGACATCTATCCCGAATACAAGGCCAACCGGCCGCCGCCGCCGGAAGACCTGATCCCGCAGTTCCCGCTGGTCCGCGATGCCACCCGTGCTTTCGGCGTCGCCTGTGTCGAACTCGCCGGGTACGAGGCCGACGATCTCATCGCCACCTATGCCCGGATGGCGCGCGAGGCCGGCGCCCGCTGCACCATCGTGTCGTCCGACAAGGATCTGATGCAGCTTGTGGTCGACGGCGAGGTGCAGCTGTTCGACGGCATGAAGAACAAGCGCATCGGTTCGGCCGAAGTGATGGAAAAATTCGGCGTGCCGCCGTCCAAGGTGGTCGATGTGCAATCGCTGGCCGGCGACTCCACCGACAACGTGCCGGGCGTACCGGGCATCGGCATCAAGACCGCGGCGGAACTCATCAACACCTTCGGCGATCTCGAATCCCTCTTGGCCCGCGCCGGCGAGATCAAACAGCCCAAGCGACGCGAAACCTTGCAGACGAATGTCGAGAAGGCTCGCATTTCGCAAAAACTGGTGAAGCTCGACGATCACGCCGCCATCACCGAACAGCCCGACGGCTTCATCGTACGCGAGCCGGTGCCGGCCGATCTGATCGCCTTCCTTACGGCGATGGAATTCTCCACGCTGAAGAAGCGCGCCATTTCTCATTACGGCGTCGGCGATGCCGATGCGATGGTCGCCGAAGTCGGACTGACCGCCGAAAGCAACAAGCAGGTTGAAGCGTCCGCCGCAGCCAGCGGCGAAGTCGGCGCGGTGGCCGATCGTACCGCGATCCTGAAGCCGATCGATCACTCCCGATACGAAACCGTCACCAATCCCGAACGGCTCGATGCCTGGATCGCTAAGGCGCGGGCGCAGGGCTATGTCTGCGTCGATACCGAAACCACCTCGCTCGACGCCATGCAGGCGCGCCTGTGCGGCGTGTCGCTGGCGGTGGCGCCGAACGAAGCCTGTTACGTCCCGTGCGGGCATGTTCCCGCCGGCGGTCTCGATCTGATGGGCTCGCCCGATCTGGTGCAGATGCGCGAGAGCGTGCTGCTCGGCCAGTTGAAAATGCTGCTGGAAGATCGGGCGGTGCTCAAGATCGGCCAGAACCTGAAATACGATTATCTGATTTTCCTGCAGCGCGGCATCCGCATTGCGCCGTTCGACGACACCATGCTGATGAGCTATGTGCTCGATGCCGGCCGGCAGGGCCACGGCATGGACGAGCTCAGCGAACTGCATCTGTCGCACAAGCCGATTTCGTTCTCCGACGTCGCCGGCAAGGGCAGGGAAAAGGTCACTTTCGATTGCGTCGGCGTTGCCGAAGCGACGCGCTATTCGGCCGAAGACGCCGACGTCACCTTGCGCCTCTGGATGCTCTTGAAGCCGCGGCTGATGGCCGAAAAGAAACGCACGGTCTACGAGACGCTCGAACGCCCGCTGATGCCGGTGCTCGCCGACATGGAACGCGAAGGCGTGATGATCGATCCCGATCTGTTGCGCCGGCTGTCGAACGACTTCGCCACCGACATGGCGAAACTGGAAGAGGAAATCTGCAAGCTCGCAGGCGAGAAGTTCAATGTCGCTTCGCCCAAGCAGCTGGGCGAAATCCTGTTCGACAAGATGGGCATTCCCGGCGGCCAGAAAACCAAGACCGGCGCCTGGTCAACCGATGCCGGCATTCTCGAAGATCTGGCGGCGCAAGGTCACGATCTGCCGCAGAAAGTGCTCGACTGGCGCACGCTGGCGAAACTGCGCGGCACCTACACCGATGCGCTTCCGACGTTCATCAATCCGCAGACCGGCCGCGTCCACACGTCGTATGCGATGGCGGCAGCGGCAACCGGACGGCTCGCCTCCACCGATCCGAACCTGCAGAACATTCCGATCCGCACCGCCGAAGGACGCAAAATCCGCCAGGCCTTCATCGCGCCTGCGGGCAAGAAGCTGATCAGCGCCGACTACAGCCAGATCGAACTCAGGCTGTTCGCGCATATCGCCGACATTCCGCAATTGAAGAAGGCCTTTGCCGACGGTCTCGACATTCACGCCATGACCGCGTCGGAAATCTTCGGTGTGCCGGTGAAGGACATGCCGGCGGAAGTGCGCCGCCGCGCCAAGGCGATCAATTTCGGCATCATTTACGGCATTTCCGCGTTCGGTCTGGCGGCTCAGCTCGGCATCGCGCGCGGCGAAGCGGACGATTACATCAAGAAGTATTTCGCCCGTTTCCCCGGCATCCGAGATTACATGGAGACCACCAAGGCGTTCGCGCGCGAGCACGGCTATGTCGAAACCCTGTTCGGCCGCCGCGTCCACATCCGCGAAATCGCCTCGAAAGTTCCGGGCCTCAGAGGTGGTGCCGAACGGGCCGCGATCAATGCGCCGATCCAGGGTACCGCGGCCGACATCATCCGGCGCGCCATGATCCGGATGCCGGACGCGCTTGCTGCCGCCGGATTGAAGGCCAAGATGCTGTTGCAGGTGCACGACGAACTGGTGTTCGAAGCCGCTGGCGCCGAAGAGGAGACGACCCGCACCATCGCAAAGAAAGTAATGGAAGAGGCCAATCTTCCGGTAGTGCCGCTCAGCGTCAAGCTCACCGTTGAAGCGCGCGCTGCCGACAATTGGGATGCGGCTCACTGATGCCCGAGGACTCGACGCGCGCCGCTGGTCCGGTGGACATCCGTCCGCCGAAGCCGGGCGACATCGGCTGGATCATTCACCGCCACGGCACGGTGATCACCGCCGAGTTCGGTTGGGGTGCCGGCTTCGAAACCTGCATTGCCGAGATACTCGGCCAGTTCGGTCACCATCCGGGGCGCGAAGCCGGTTTCGTGGCCGAGCGCGATGGCGAAATTCTCGGATCGGTGTTTGTCATGCCCGAAAGTGAAGACGTTGCCCGTCTGCGCGTGCTCTACGTCGAAGCGGCGGCGCGCGGGCTCGGGCTTGGCAGGCGCCTGGTCGATCTCGCCATCGGCTTTGCCCGCGATGCCGGGTACCGCAAGCTCAAACTCTGGACGCACGAATTTCAGAAGCCGGCGCGCACGATCTATCAGGCTGCGGGATTTCGCTTGGCGAACGCGGAAAAGACCCGCTCGTTCGGCGTCGATGTCGTCAGCGAAACCTGGGAATTGGACCTGTAATCACGCCGCCAGCAATTCGCGCACGTCTCCGGCGCTCAATCCGATTTTCGCCGTGCGCTGAGTCAGCTCGCTCATGGCGCCGGCCGGATCGGCCTTGGCGTACTTGATGTAGGCGGCAAGAAAGCCCGGCGTCGCCATATAGCCGATCACCAGATCGCGCACTTTCTGCGACAGCCGGCCTTCGGTAAACGTGCCCGCTTCGCTGAGCTTGAGCAGGGTCAGAACTTTCTCGACCGGGTTGGGCGAGCGCGCTTCGATGGTCTCGAACAGTTTGGTTTGCACCGTCAAGTCGTACGCCACGGAGTCGCACGCAGACGCAAGTTGCCGCTTGTCGTTTTCGTGGAAGCCGCTCGCCTCCGCCGCCGCACACAGCCCCGCCAGACGCTGCAGCCGACGGGACAGCGACACGCTGGAAATCTGGAACCGGGTCTTGAACGAATCCGCTGTCGCGATCCGGACTGCCTGCTCGGCCAGAATCTGCTTGCTGCGTGCGCCGGTGATGCAGGATTCGGCGAACAACAGCCAGTCGATCTTTTCGTCGGGCAGAACCGAATTGGACAGCCCCATCTTAACGGCTTCGGCAGTGACGAACCGTTTCGAGCGCAGGTCGAGGGCGGCCAGCGCGTCGTCGCGCTTGAGCACGTTGCCGGTTCCTTTGAGCACGAGCGCGGTAATGTCCCGGAACATGCGCATCTCGTCGTCGAGCGAGTCTTCGCGCAGACGTTCCAGGCTGTAGATTTCGTCGACGATGCGTTCGGCGAGGGCGGCATGCGCCAGCGGCAGCACGCCGCGCACCATCAGCGTGGAGATCAGCGGCATCGCATCGCCGTCGGCATATTGGACCTCTTCCGTCATGCCGAGGAAGTGATGCAGCAGCGCCAGCACGAAGTCGCCGAAGGTCTCGCGCGACCCGATCAGATCGTCCAACGCCTTGGGGGTCGCCACCAGTTCGCCGAGAACGACGTCGATGGCGCCGCGCAGGAAGGCACCGCCCTCCTTTTCTCCGGCCTTGAGGATCGCAATCAACCGCAGCGCTTTCTCGTTCCAGGTCTTGGCATCGCGCAGATGGAAGGCCAGGGCGCCGTTGAGGATGAAAAGACCGTCCGGCTTGGCCGCCAGCGCACCCGCCAGCGCCCCGAATTTATCCGCCGGCAGTTCGGGAAACAGCCCGTTGCGCTTGGCGCCGTGGACCTTTGCGATCACGCCGTCGATCAGCTTGTTGAACTCGCGGATGATCTCCTGAACCGAACGCCCTTCCGAGGAGGCGCGCGCCACGGCGACTTGCTGCACGACGAACTGCAGCAGGGACCCGGTCGACTCGACGCGATGGAGCATCTCGGCGCGATGCAGGAGCTCGGTGGCGGTCAACTTGTACTTGGCGAGAAAGTCCGGCAGCAGCCGCGCCAGAATCCGCTTGGCCGGCGGCTCAAACAGGTCCTCCACCTTGGAGCAGGACCCTTGCCGCGCAACTTGCGCAATCTCGATGTGGAGTTTGTCGGCCATGCCCAAACCTGCAATCCAACCCGCTAAAGGGGGTTTAATAATTCCTACGAGTTTCCCTGCATCTTCCCCCCACGACGAATTCGCACTCAAGCGGCTATGGTTTTGAGACCCGTTTCCGGCGTAATGCCGGCCTTTTCCAGCAGACGCATGAGATCGGCGACTGCGGCATCGCGATCCGGCGGCATACCGTCCTTGGCGTTCTGCGCGACATAGCCGGCGAGGAAGCCGGGTTTGCCGAGATAGCCGATCACCATCTCGCGGGCCCGGCCGGTCAGCCGCGGCGATGTCAGCGCATTGGACGAGAGCAGCTTGATGACCGCAAAGGCTTTTTCGTTCGGCGAGGCATTGCGCTTGTCGATCGAGTCGAACAGCCGGCCCTTGCTTTCCACCGACGCGGCAACCCGGTCGATGACATCGGTAATTTCGGTCTTGTGATTTTCCTGGAAACTCGAATGCATGACGCGGTCGGCGAGCTGCACCAGCTGCTGCAGCCGCTGGATGACCGGCACTTTCGGCGACTGGAAGTGTTCCTCGAACAAAGGACCGGTGACGATCGGGGTGATGAAGGCGGCGAGACGGCGCTTGTTCTCGGCGCCGATGATGTTCTCTTCCACGAACAGGACACGCTCGAGCTTCACGTCCGGCGCCTCGCCGTGCAGATACGGCGCCAGGCTTTCGCTGGTGATGAGACGCTGGCTCCGAAGCACGAAGGCGGCGATCAGGTCTTCGTGGCTGAGGTATTTGCCGATGCCGACGACGACGAGATTGGCGATCTGGCGCAGCGCCTTGAGTTCCTCTTCCAGCGAATCCGGAACCAGACGCTTGAACGAGCGGATCTCGGCAATGATGCGATCGGCGATCGCGCCGCGTGCGTTGGGCAGGGTGTCGGCGGCAAACTGCTTGGTCAGCGCGATGAGGCCGTGGTGGCCTTCGGTCTGATCCGGTTCGCGGCCGAGGAAAAGTTTGACCAGCGCCATCACCGCTTCGCCCTGATTGGCCTGGGTGCCGATCAAAGCCTTGAGGCCGGCCGATCCGGTCAGGATCTCGCCGATCAGCGTATCGATCACCGCGAGCAGAAGCTTGGCGCCGGCCGTCTCGCCGTGGATTTCGTCCATCAGCACCATCAGGCGGCGGACTTTTTCGTCCCAGCTTTTGGCATCTTTCAGGTATCCGGCGACGACGCCGTTGAGCAGATAGCGTCCGTCGCTGGCTTCAGCGAGTTTCTCGGCCAGAGCGGCGAAATGGCCCGGTTTGCAGGCCGCAAAGCGTCCCTTGGCGGTGTCGCGATAAACCCGATGGCAGGCCTGCGTGGTGAGCTCGCTCAAGCTGCGAATGATCTTGAGCACTTCGTTTTCGTTCTCGATGGCCTGGCAGACCGCGACCCGCTGGATCGCCTGCTGCAAGAGCGTGCCTGCGGCTTCGAGTTTTTCCAGCAGATCGGCGCGGTGCCCGAGTTCGGTGACCGTGACTTTGTGATGGGCGAGGTAATCGGGGATCAGCTGCGCGATCGTCTTGCGCGCGTGATACGAATAAAGATCGTCGACCTTGAAACAGGGCGTGCTCGGAACGTCGTCGTATTTGGGCTTGGCCTTGGTTTTGATGGCGCCGTGCTCGAACACTTTCAGCGACAGGTAATCGCCGGAGGCTTCGTTGAAGGTCTCCTTGACGACCTTGACCCCGGTGGCGCCGGCCTTGACCAGTTCGTCGGCGAAGGCCAGGGCGTCGTCGCGTTTGTCGCGCACCTCGACCAGGCTCCAGCTGCCCGCGCCTTGACGTCTGAAAATCTCGTAGTGAACGTCCAGTGCCATGCCGTGCCCCAAGACCAGCAGGCACGCTACGAAGTTCACTTTAAATGCCGGTAAATGTTCAGGGTTGTGGCGGCAAAATTCTTGGAGTTGTACCGCACAGCGGACACGCCGGATCGGGCTTCAATGTGACCGTGCGAAAGCGCGTATCGAGCGCATCGTACAACAGTATCCGGCCCGCCAGCGTGGTTCCGGCACCGGTGATTTCTTTCAGGATTTCAAGCGCTTCAAGTGTTCCCATGACGCCGGCCGCGGCCCCGAGCACGCCTGCTTCGGTACAAGGGCGCACACTGCCTGCGGGTGGCGCTTCGGGCAGAAAACAGCGGTAACAAGGCCGCCCCTCGGGTTTGAAGGTGGCGAGCTGGCCGGAAAATTCGGTGACCGCCGCGCTGACCAGGGTCTTGCCTTCGAAATGGCAGGTGTCGGCGATCAGATGGCGGGTGGAGAAATTGTCCGACCCGTCGGCGACGATGTCGTAGCCGGAAATGATCGCGCGTGCGTTTTCGGGCGTAAGTTTCTCGGTGTGCGTGTTGATGGCGACATGCGGATTGAGCGCCAGCGCATTGTCGCGCGCCGAGTCCGTCTTCATCCGGCCGATATCGGCGGTGCGGTGCGCGATCTGGCGCTGCAGGTTCGACAGACTGACGGCATCGAAATCGGCGATACCGATGGTGCCGACGCCCGCTGCGGCCAGATAAAGGATCACCGGACTGCCCAGTCCGCCGGCGCCTACCACCAGCACCTTGGCGGCGCGGATCTTCGCCTGACCGGTGCCGCCGACCTCGCGCAGCACGATATGCCGCGCGTACCGCTCCAAATCCGTCTCGGAAAAGCTCATGAGGTTGGTCTTACTGCGTTTTGGCTGTCAGGACGAATGCGGCTTTTGCGCAACAATATGCCCTGGATGCGACAATTCCGGCCCTATGAATTGCCAATCCGATTCGAGAAATAAACGTCTAGTTTCTCCCATTGCGGTGAAACAAACAGAAACATAGGTTGGCCGCCAGAGGCGCGCGACGGGCAACCAACGACCGGTTTCGAGATCTCGCGCGCCTGCAAAGCTAGAAGGACTTCAATGTCGGAATTTGGCTCCCAGCTCGAACTGCACGGCTTCAAGGAATTGAAAGCCGTCTACCGCAATTTGTCGACTCCGACGCTCTATGAAATGGCGATCGCCCGCAAGGAAGGCATCCTGGCGCGCGGCGGTGCCCTGGTGGTCCTCACCGGCCAGCACACCGGACGCTCGGCCGGCGACAAGTTCATCGTCAAGGACGGGCTGACCACCGACAAGATCTGGTGGGACAACAACAAGGCGTTGTCGTCCGATCATTTCGCCACTCTGCACGCCGACATGATGGACTATGCCAAGGGCAAGGACCTCTTCGTCCAAGACCTTTGGGGCGGCGCCGATCCGACCCATCGCCTGCCGGTCCGCGTGGTGACCGAGTTCGCCTGGCACTCGCTGTTCATCCGCCACCTTTTGATTCGTCCGCCGTCGGATGCGCTCGAGCATTTCGATCCCACCTTCACGGTTATCGATCTGCCCGGCTTCCGCGCCGATCCCAAGCGCCATGGCTCGGTCAGCCCGACCATCATTGCGGTCGATTTCAGCCGCCGCATGGTTCTCATTGCCGGCACTTCCTATGCCGGCGAGATGAAGAAGTCGGTGTTCACGATCCTGAACTTCCTGTTGCCGTCGAAGGGCGTGATGCCGATGCATTGCTCGGCCAATGTCGGCGACAAGGACGATGTCGCGGTGTTCTTCGGTCTTTCCGGCACCGGCAAGACGACGCTGTCGGCCGATTCCTCGCGCATGCTGGTGGGCGACGACGAACACGGCTGGGGCGAGCATGGCGTCTTCAATTTCGAAGGCGGCTGCTATGCCAAGGTGATCCGCCTGTCGCGCGATGCCGAGCCGGAGATTTACGCCACCACCGAGCGCTTCGGCACCGTGCTGGAGAACGTGGTGTGCGATCCCAATACCGGTCTGCTCGATCTCGATGACGACCGCTATACCGAGAACACCCGCGCCGCCTATCCGATCCACTACATTCCGCACGCCTCCGAAACCGGCCGCGTCGGTCAGCCGTCCAACGTCATCATGCTGACCGCCGATGCCTTCGGCGTTCTGCCGCCGATCGCCAAGTTGACGCCGAGCCAGGCGATGTATCACTTCCTGTCGGGCTTCACCTCGCGCCTTGCCGGCACAGAAAAGGGCCTCGGCAAGGAACCGGCGCCGACCTTCTCGACCTGCTTCGGCGCGCCGTTCATGCCGCTGCATCCGAGCGTTTACGGCAACCTCTTGCGCAGCCTGATCGACAAGCACGATTGCGACTGCTGGCTGGTCAATACGGGGTGGAACGGCGGTCCGGCCTCGGACGGCGGCAAGCGCATGCCGATCAAGGTGACCCGCGCGCTCCTCAATGGTGCCCTCAACGGTTCGCTGGCGATCAGCCAGTGGCACCACGACCCGGTATTCGGCTTCCGCATTCCGGTCGAAGTGGCGGGTGTGGATTCCAAGATCCTCAATCCGCGCAACACCTGGGACGACACCGCCGCCTACGACGCCCAGGCCAAGAAGCTGGCCGGCATGTTCCGCGACAACTTCAAGAAGTTCCTGCCCTTCGTCGACGAACGCGTCCAGCGCATCGCCGACCAGATCGCGAGCGCGGCGGGGTAATGGCGAACGGACGCGGAGGCATCGCCTCCGCGTCTTCATGCCCCCGCGCGATAGGTCCAGACTGCGGCCGGCGGCAGGTTCGACCAGACGCGGGCGATTTTTTTCACGGTGGCGCCATTGGGTGGTGCGACCGGTGCGCTGAGACCGTAGGAGAACTGCACGAAGGGGGCGCCTTTCGGCATCACTGCCAGCGCGGCGGCGATGAGGGCGCGTCCGTGATCGCGCGGATAATTGAGCAACGGCAGGCCCGAGACGACGGCCGAGAACCGCATGGCCCCAGTGAGCGCCCGAAAGTCGAAGGCATCGCCTTGCAGCACCGTGATGCCGGGATAGACAGTGCGCAGCAGCGATGCGAACGCGCTGTCATACTCGATCGCGGTGAGATGATGGGGCGGCAATCCGGCAGAGAGCAACGCCCTCGTCACCGCGCCTGAGCCCGGCCCCAACTCCAGCACATCACCGGAGAGATCGGCCGCCGCGGCGATGGCCTGAGCCAATCTCCGTCCCGAAGGCGCGATGGCGCCGACGCGTTTGGGATGGGCAAGAAAGCGGGCGAGAAACGCGGCCACATCAGTGCTTGGTTGCCGAGCCTTCCCAGAAGGCTTTCACCTTCGAGAAGAAGCCTTCGCATTCGGGCTGGCAGCCGCTGTGGCCGCAGCCTTCGAACTGGCGCAGCAATTCCTTCTGCTCTTTCGACAATTTGCACGGCGTTTCGACGAAGATCTCGACGAACAAGTCGCCGGCGAGGCCGTTGCCGCGCAGGACCGGCATGCCTTTGCCGCGAACGCGGAACTGGCGTCCGGTCTGGGTGCCTTCGGCGATCTTCACCTGCGTCTTGCCGCCGTCGAGCGTCGGCACTTCGACCGCGCCGCCGAGCGCCGCCGTCACGAACGACACCGGCACGCGGCAATAAAGGTCGTGACCGTCGCGCTGGAAGATCGGGTGCTGGCCAACCGACAGGAATACGTACAAATCGCCATTGGGGCCGCCGCCGAAACCGGCCTGGCCTTCGCCCGACAGGCGAATGCGGGTGCCTTCTTCGACGCCCGGCGGAATATCGACCACCAGGGTACGTTCCTTCTGCACATGACCGGCGCCGCCGCAGCTCTTGCACGGCTTGCGCACGATCTTGCCGCGGCCCTGACATTGCGGGCAGGTGCGTTCGATGGTGAAGAAACCTTGGCTCGCGCGCACTTTGCCGTGGCCGCCGCAGGTCGGGCAGGTTTCGGCCGATGTGCCTTTCTCGGCGCCCGAACCGTTGCAGGCCTCGCACGCCACCGCGCTCGGAACGCGGATCTCGGCCTTGGAGCCATTGAAGGCTTCTTCGAGGGAAATCGACAGATTGTAGCGCAGGTCGCCGCCGCGGTTCTGTTTGCGGCCGCGCTGCCCGCCCATCATTTCGCCGAAGATATCTTCGAACACATCGGCGAACGAGCCGGCGAAATCGAACGGATTGCCGCCGCCATGGAAGCCGTTGCCCATCCCGCCTTGTTCGAACGCGGCATGGCCGAAACGGTCGTACGCGGCGCGCTTCTGATCGTCCTTCAGGACGTCATAGGCTTCGTTGACTTCCTTGAATTTGGCTTCGCAGCCATGATCGCCGGGATTGCAGTCCGGATGCAGTTCTTTGGCGAGCCTGCGGTACGCCGCCTTGATCTCGGCGGGCGAAGCTCCCTTGTTGCAGCCCAGAACGTCGTAGTAATCGCGCTTGCCCATGGACCCTAATTTTTCGCGCTCCCGTGCCGATAGCCGGTTCCGGAATGCGCCCTAACAGTCAAAACTCTGCCGCCGCCCCCTGGTGAAGAGAGCGGCGGGTTCTGATGACAGTTACTGGTTCTTCTTGTTCTCGTCGACTTCGGAGAACTCCGCATCGACGACATTGTCGTCTTTGCCCGGTTCCGTCCCGCCCGGAGCGGCTTCGCCGCCGGCGGCCTGCTGGGCCTTGTACATGGCCTCGCCAAGCTTCATCGACGCCTGCGCCAGGGTGTTGGTCTTGGCCTTGATGTCTTCGACGTCATCGGTCTTGACGGCTTCCTTCACCGCCGCGATGGCATCTTCGATGGCGCGCTTTTCGCCGTCGCCGATCTTCGAGCCGTGCTCGGACATCGCCTTTTCGGTGGTGTGAACCAGCGCGTCGGCCTGGTTCTTGGCTTCCGCCATTTCCTTGCGGTTCTTGTCGTCGGCCGCGTGGGCTTCGGCTTCCTGCACCATCTTCTTGATGTCGGTGTCGGAAAGGCCGCCCGAGGCCTGGATGCGGATCTGCTGTTCCTTGCCGGTCGCCTTGTCCTTGGCGGTGACCGACACGATGCCGTTGGCGTCGATGTCGAAGGTGACTTCCACCTGCGGAATACCGCGCGGGGCAGGCGGCAGGCCCATCAGATCGAACTGGCCGAGCAGCTTGTTGTCGGCCGCCATTTCACGCTCGCCCTGGAAGACGCGGATGGTCACGGCCGTCTGATTGTCTTCGGCGGTCGAGAATACCTGGCTCTTCTTGGTCGGGATGGTGGTGTTGCGGTCGATCAGGCGGGTGAACACGCCGCCGAGGGTCTCGATGCCGAGCGACAGCGGGGTGACGTCGAGCAAGAGGACGTCTTTGACCTCGCCCTTCAACACGCCGCCCTGAATGGCGGCACCGATGGCGACGACTTCGTCCGGGTTGACGCCCTTATGGGGCTCCTTGCCGAACACCTGCTTGACGACTTCCTGCACCTTCGGCATGCGGGTCATGCCGCCGACCAGGATCACTTCGTCGATCTGGTTGGCCGATACGCCGGCATCCTTGAGCGCCTGACGCACCGGGCCGACCGTGCGCTGGATGAGATCGTCAACCAGGGCTTCCAGCTTGGCGCGGGTGATCTTGATGGTGAGATGCTTGGGGCCCGAAGCGTCGGCCGTGATGAACGGCAGGTTGACTTCGGTCTGCATCGACGAGGACAGCTCGATCTTGGCCTTTTCGGCGGCGTCCTTGAGACGCTGCAGGGCCAGACGGTCCTGGCGCAGGTCGATGCCGTTTTCCTTTTTGAACTCGTCGGCGAGGTAATTGACGATACGCTGGTCGAAGTCTTCACCGCCGAGGAAGGTATCGCCGTTGGTCGACTTCACCTCGAACACGCCGTCGCCGATTTCCAGCACCGACACGTCGAAGGTGCCGCCGCCGAGGTCGTAGACCGCGATGGTACCGTTGCCCTTCTTGTCCATGCCGTAGGCAAGCGCCGCGGCGGTGGGCTCGTTGATGATGCGCAGGACTTCAAGGCCCGCGATCTTGCCGGCGTCCTTGGTTGCCTGGCGCTGGGCGTCGTTGAAGTAGGCCGGCACGGTGATGACGGCCTGGGTGACTTTCTCGCCGAGGTGGGCTTCGGCGGTTTCCTTCATCTTCTGCAGGATGAAGCCCGAGATCTCGCTCGGGGCGTATCTCTTGTCGCGGCCTTCGACCCAGGCGTCGCCGTTGTCGGCCTTGACGATCTTATAAGGAACCATGCCCGTGTCTTTCTGGGTCATGGGATCGTCGAAGCGACGCCCGATCAGACGCTTGATCGCGAAATAGGTATGTTCGGGGTTGGTGACGGCCTGCCGCTTGGCGGGCTGGCCGATCAGGCGCTCACCGTCATTGGTAAACGTAACAATGGACGGCGTCGTGCGGGCGCCTTCCGAATTCTCGATGACCTTGGGGGCACTGCCCTCCATGACCGCGACGCACGAGTTGGTCGTGCCGAGGTCGATGCCGATCACTTTACCCATAGTTGTCTTCCTTCCTCAAAAGCAGCGGGTCTTGGGCCTCTTAAGAGCGCCGGGAGTTGCCCGCCCCGTTAGAAACAGTTGAGCAGGGCCGGACATGACCCCACCCCGCAGTCTGAGGGGTATATAGGAACGAGGGTCTCCGCTCGCAAGGTCGTGATATCGCTGTCAGAGCAGTAATTTTTGCGAACAAACGCAGTACTTGGAAAGACTTAGCAAACACATTCCAAAACCGGTCGCGACATTTGGCACTTTATGCGTTCAACTGCCAGACCCAGAAGTTCAACACCCCGGCAAAGCTCACCCAGCCAAGGTAGGGGATCAGCAGCCAGCCGGCCGGTTTGTCGATCCGCCCGAAGGCGATGAGGGTAGCAAAGATCGCTCCCCACAACAGCACCAGATCGGCCAAGGCCGCGCCCGCAGCATGGGCGCCGAAGAATATGAAACTCCAGGCGAAATTCAGCCCGAGCTGAACCAGCCAAAGCGCCAGGGCGGGAGTCCGGAACCCTTTCGCCCGCCAAACCCGCCAAGCCGCCACGGCGATAAGGACGTAAAGAGCGCTCCACACCGGGGCGAAGACCCAGTTCGGCGGGTTGAAGCTCGGCTTGGCCAAGTGGTTGTACCAGCTCGGAATATTCGGCGCCGTCACCTGCCCGGCCGCGAATCCGGCGGCCAGCGTGAAAGCCAGAAATCCGAACAATACCAACAGACTAAGCCCGATCGCCGGGCGCTTTTCGAAAGCTGCTTCCATGGCTCACATATGTCCCGTCAGGATCCAAATCAGGATGATGACCGGAATGGGAATGCCAATGAGGTAAAGCAGGCAAGAGCGCATCGCGTGTCCCCTGGTAGCAGGCCGGGGGACCAACGCCGGGCTGACGGGCCGGGTTCCGCGCGCCGGTAGGGACAAGAAAAAGGGCGCAGCCGTCGCCGGCCGCGCCCTCATCGATAATGCAACCCCGTCTTATTTCTTGGCGTGCGCTGCCAGGATGTCGGCGATCGAGGCCGACACTTTCTTGGCCGCCGGGATGTGCAGGAATTCGTCGGGGCCGTGGGCGTTGGAGTTGGGTCCGAGTACGCCGGTGACGACGAACTGGGTGCCGGGATATTTCAGGCCCAAGAAGCCCATGAACGGAATCGAGCCGCCTTCGCCCATGTAGGCCGCGGGCTTGCCGAAATGGGCGTTGGAGGCCGCCGTTACCGCCTTTTCCAGCCACGGCGCCAGCGACGGCGCATTCCAGCCGCCTTGTCCGGCTTCGGTTTCGAAGCGCACGTCGGCGTTGCAGGGCGGATCGGCTTCCAGCGTCTGTTTCATCGCGGCGACGGCCTTCTCGGCATCGCAGGACGGCGGCAGGCGCATCGACAGTTTGGCGACGGAGTAGGGCAGCAGCACGTTGCCGGCGGTTTCCGGTGTCGGATAGCCGTCCATGGCGATTACCGAAAGCTGCGGCCGCCAGGTGCGGTTGAGGATCAGCTCTTCGTTCGATGCGCCCATCGGTTTGGTTTTGCCGGCAAACGGCATGCGGTTCCATACCTCGTCGCCGAGCGCGGCGGCGGCTTCGTGGATCTGCTGTTTGCGGTCGGCGGGCACCGTGACGTTGAGCGCATCAAGTTTGATCGCGCCGGTGGTTTCGTCTTCGAGCCGCGACAGAAGCTGGCGCAGGATGCGGAACGACGACGGCACGATGCCGCTGGCGTCGCCGGAGTGGACGCCCGCCGTCAAGACGCGGATGGAAAGTTGTCCCGCCGCGATGCCGCGCAGCGAGGTCGTCAGCCACAGCTGATCGTAATTGCCGCAACCGGAATCGAGGCACACCACCAGATCGACCGCGCCGATGCGGTCAGACAGGCTGTTGATGTAGTACTCGAGATCGGGCGAACCGGACTCTTCGCCGGCTTCGATAGTGACGACGCAGCGCGCATGCGGCGTGCCCGCTTCATGCAGCGCCAGGATAGCGGAGAGGGCTGCGAACATGGCGTAGCCGTCGTCGGCGCCGCCGCGGCCGTAAAGCTTGCCGTCCTTCAGAACGGGTGTCCACGGGCCCATGCCTTCCGACCAGCCCTTCATTTCCGGCTGCTTGTCGAGATGGCCGTAGAGCAGGACGTTGCCCGGCGCAGTACCCGGCACTTCGATGAAGATCAGCGGCGTACGGCCTTTGGGCGCGATCACTTCGACCTTGGCGCCGGCAATTTTGGCAAGGTGCTTCTTGGCCCAGGATTCGAACAGGGCCACCGCTTTCGCCATCTCGCCGCGCGTTTCCCACTCGGGATCGAACATCGGCGATTTGTTGGGGATCAGGATGTAGTCGGACAGGGTCGGGACGATGTCCTCGTCCCACAGGCGGTCGATGAAGCTCATGGCAGTCCTAGTTCAGCAAAAGGTTTAGGGGCGGCAAGGCCGCTCCGTCTTGTCCGCTTGATACCACGGCGCGCGGCAATATTCTTGCCCTTTGCGCGCATGACAGGTCCGGCGCTACAGCGAAGCAACCAAGGCCGCGTTGTAGATTTCCGTCATATTGGCGCCGAGCGAGACGATCTGGACCGGTTTTTCGAGCCCGACCAGGAACGGCCCCAGCATCGAAACACCGCCGATTTCGCCCAGCATTTTGGTGGCGATCTGCGCCGAATGCACCGCCGGCATCACCAGTACGTTGGCGGTGTCGGTGAGGCGGCAGAACGGATAAAGCCCGAGCTTGTTCTTGCTCAGCGCGACATCGACCGCCATTTCGCCGTCGTATTCGAAGTCGACCTTGCGGTGATCGAGGATATGGACGGCCTCGACGATGCGTTCGGAGCGTTCGTTGCGGGGAAAACCGAACGTCGAGGAAGCCAGCAGGGCGACGCGCGGCGTGAAGCCGAAGTGGCGCGCCACCTGGGCTGCCTGGACCGCGATATCGGCGAGTTCTTCCGACGTCGGCAGTTCATGAACAGAGGTGTCGGCGGCGAAGATCACTTTCCCTTTGGCGAAGATGACCAGAACGCCCATCGGACGCTGGCCGACTGGGCAATCGAGCACCTGACGCACATCGCCGAGCGTCGCGGTATAGGCGCGCGTCACGCCGGTCACCATGGCATCGGCTTCGCCGGCGGCGAGCAGCGAGGCGGCGTAGATGTTACGGTCGTTGGTCACCATGCGCACGCAATCGCGATAAAGCGCGCCGCAGCGTTGCAGCCGCTTGTACAGCGCTTCGATGTAGGGTGAGGCTTCCTGCGCCGAATGGGGCACGCGGATTTCGAGATCGGCGCCATCGAGCCCCATGCCCCACACGGTCGATTGAACCACTTCCTTGCGGCCGACCAGGATCGCCTTGCCGAGACCGGCCTGTTGGAACGCGACAGCCGCACGCACCACGCACGGCTCTTCGCCTTCGGCAAACACCACCCGCTTGGGATTGGCGCGCACGATGGTTTGCAGCCGGTGGAACAGATTGGCGGATGGATCGAGCCGTGCCGTGAGTTCGGCGCGATAGGCTTCCATATCGGTGATGACGTGCCGCGCCACGCCGGTCTTGATTGCCGCTTCCGCCACCGCCGACGACACCCGCGAAATCAGCCGCGGATCGAACGGCGAAGGAATGATGTATTCGGCGCCGTAACTGGGCCGGGCGCCGCGATAGGCAGTCGCGACTTCGTCGGGCACGTCTTCGCGCGCCAATGCCGCCAGCGCCTGAGCCGCCGCGATTTTCATCGGCAGATTGATTTCGCGCGCCCGGACATCGAGCGCACCGCGGAAGATGTACGGAAAGCCGAGAACGTTGTTGACCTGGTTGGGATAGTCGCTGCGGCCGGTGGCGACGATGGCGTCGGGACGCACGGCTTTGACGTCTTCCGGCGCGATTTCCGGGTCGGGATTGGCCATGGCGAAAATGATCGGCGCCTTGGCCATGGTCTTGACCATCGCCTGGGTCACCGCGCCCTTGACCGAAAGGCCGAGGAACACGTCGCAGCCTTCGATGGCTTCTTCCAGGGTGCGGGCCTTGGTTTCCACCGCGTGCGCGCTCTTCCACTGATTCATGCCTTGGGTGCGGCCGCGATAGATCACGCCTTTGGAATCGCACAGCGTAGCGTGCTCGTGCGGCAATCCCATAGTCTTCAACAGTTCGAGGCAGGCGATGCCCGCGGCGCCGGCGCCGTTCACCACCACTTTGATGTCTTCGATCTTGCGGCCGGTGAGCTGCAACGCATTGACGATTCCGGCGGCGCAGATGATGGCGGTGCCGTGCTGATCGTCGTGGAAGACCGGAATGTCCATCAGCTCTTTGAGCCGCGCTTCCACCATGAAGCATTCCGGCGCCTTGATGTCTTCCAGATTGATACCGCCGAACGTGGGGCCGAGATAGCGAATAGCACCGACCAGTTCATCGACGTCGTGGGTGTCGACTTCGATATCGATGGTGTCGACATCGGCGAAGCGCTTGAACAGCACCGCCTTGCCTTCCATCACCGGCTTCGAGGCCAACGCGCCGAGATCGCCGAGTCCGAGGATCGCCGTGCCGTTCGAAATCACCGCCACCAGGTTGCCCTTGGCGGTGTAGTCGTAGACCGCGTCCGGCTTCTTCGCGATCACCCGGACCGGCACCGCCACGCCCGGCGAATAGGCCAGCGACAGGTCGCGCTGGTTGGCCATCGGCTTGGTTGGAGTCACCGAGATTTTGCCTGGCTTGCCCTGGCTATGAAAGGCGAGCGCTTCCTCATCGGTGAAGGTGGGGCGGTCGGAGGTTTGTTCCATGGGGCGATTCCCCTCGCTTTTCCACAAGAATACAGCTTCGCACCGGCATGTACGAACCCCGGTCGCGGCGCAACAAGGATGCGGCTTTGCTAGGTTGGGCTCATGGCCGCAGACCCCTCAGAAAATCCGCTCGAAGGCGCCACCCCCGTGATGGCGCAATTTCTGGAAATCAAAGCGACCCATCCTGATTATCTTCTTTTCTACCGGATGGGCGATTTCTACGAACTTTTCTTCGAAGACGCCGTCAAGGCGTCGGAAGCGCTCGATATCGCCCTCACCAAGCGTGGCAAGCACCTCGGCGAGGACATTCCGATGTGCGGCGTTCCGGTCCATACCGCGGAAAGCTACCTGGAGCGCCTGATCCGCAAAGGCTTCCGGGTGGCAATCTGCGAGCAGATGGAAGACCCGGCCGAGGCCCGCAAGCGCGGTTATAAGGCGGTGGTCCGGCGCGAAGTGATCCGCCTCGTCACCCCCGGCACCCTGACCGAAGACTCGCTCCTGGAGCCCAAACAGGCCAATACGCTGGCAAGTTTGGCGCGGGTGGGCGGGGATCTGGCGCTGGCGGCCGCCGAAATGAGCGCCGGTTCGTTCCGGGTGGCGGCCATCGGCGCTGCCGATCTCGGGGTCGAACTGGCGCGGCTCAATCCGTCGGAACTGATCGTACCCGATACCCTGCTGGCCGATCCGGCGCTCGCCGCTCCGCTCAACGGCTTCGGCCCGGCGCTGACGGTGCTGCCGGCGGTGAAATTCGACTCCGCCACCGGCGAGCGGGCGCTGAAGGAATTCTATGGTGTTGCCGAGCTTTCCGGCTTCGGCACGTTCAGCCGGGCGGAAGTCGCGGCGGCCGGCGCCTTGATCGGCTACCTGGAGTTGACCCAGAAAGGCAAAGTCCCGGCCCTCAGCCCGTTGGCGCGCGAGGGTGTCGACGCCTTCATGGCGATCGATGCCGCGACGAGGCGCAACCTCGAATTGATGCAGACTTTGGCCGGCGAACGTCGCGGCTCGTTCCTCTCGGTGATCGACCGTACCGTGACCGCGGCCGGCGCGCGGTTGCTGGCATCCCGGCTTGCAGCGCCGTTGACCGATGTCGCGACCATCGAAGCCCGGCAGGACGCGGTGGCCCAATTCGTCGACTCGCGCGATCTCTGCGAAGAGTTGCGCGACAAGCTGCGCAGCGCGCCCGACATCGCCCGCAGTGTGGCGCGGCTGTCGGTGCAGCGCGGCGGTCCGCGCGATCTCACCTGTTTGCGCGACGGCATTGCGGCGGCGCGGGGCGTACGCGAACTGATGCGCCTCGCCCATGGCGAAGCCGAAACCGCCATTGCCGGACTGCTCGAAGGGTTGGTGGCGGTGTCGGGGCTCGATGCCAAGCTCTCGCATCTGTTGGTGCCCGAGCCGCCGTTCTATGCCCGCGACGGCGGCTTCATCCGCGCCGGCGCCCATGCGCCGCTCGATGAGCTGCGGGCGCTGCGCGACGAATCCCGCCGCGTCATTGCCGGGCTCGAAACCCGTTATCGCGACGAAACCGGCGTGCCGCTCAAGATCAAACACAACGGCGTGCTCGGCTATTTCATCGAAGTGACGGCGCAGCATGCCGACGGGTTGATGAGCAACGCCGCCTATCGCCATCGCCAGACCATGGCCGGTGCGGTGCGGTTCTCGACCGACGAGTTGTCGACGCTGGCCAATCGCATTTCGCAAGCCGGCGATCAGGCGCTGGCGCTGGAAAAGCAGTTGTTCGACGAAATGGCCGCCGATGCTTTGGCGCAAGCGCTCGCGCTGGCCAAAATCGCCGAAGGTCTTGCGGTGCTCGATGTCGCGTCGGGGCTGGCGGATCTGGCGCTGTCGAAGCGCTATGTGCGGCCGAAGGTCGATGGCTCGAAAGCGTTTCAGATCGTGCGTGGCCGTCATCCCGTGGTGGAAGCCGCGCTCGATGCGGCGCGGGCGCCCTTCGTGCCCAATGACGCCAGTCTTTCCGGCGACAAACGGCTGTGGCTGGTCACCGGTCCGAACATGGCCGGTAAATCGACCTTTCTGCGCCAGAACGCATTGATTGCGATCCTCGCCCAGATGGGCTCGTTCGTGCCGGCGGAGTCGGCGCATATCGGTGTGGTCGACCGGCTGTTCAGCCGCGTCGGCGCCGGCGACGATCTCGCGGCCGGCCGTTCCACCTTCATGGTCGAGATGGTGGAAACCGCCGCCATCCTCAATCAGGCGACCGACAAGAGTCTGGTCATTCTCGACGAAATCGGCCGCGGCACCGCCACCTTCGACGGTCTCGCCATCGCCTGGGCGACCGCCGAGCATCTCTGCGTCAAGAACAAGTCGCGCGCGCTGTTCGCCACCCACTATCACGAGATGACGGCATTGGCCGAACGGCTGTCGGCGATGGCGTGCGTCACCATGCGGGTGCGCGAATGGAACGACACCATCGTGTTCCTGCACGAAGTGGTGCCGGGCGTTGCCGACCGCTCTTACGGCATTCACGTCGCCAAGCTGGCCGGATTGCCGGGCCCGGTGGTGCATCGCGCCCAGGAGGTGCTCGCCGCACTGGAAGAGGGCCGCGAAGGCCACAAGCCGCTTGCCCGCATCGACGATCTGCCGCTGTTCTCGGTCTTGGCACCGGCCAAGAAAGAGCAAAACGCCGTCGAGGAAGCCCTGCGCGCCGTCGATCCCGATGCCCTGTCGCCCAAGCAGGCGCTGGAAGTGCTGTACGAGCTGAAAAGCAAGCTGCCGTTGAACTAGCTGGCTCTTGCTCCCGTCCCCGGCTTGGTGTCAGGCTCCCGCCTATGGAGGCACAGGTTCGCAAGTTCCTGGTGGTGGTCGACAAGACGCCCGAATGCAAAGTGGCGGTGCGTTTCGCGGCGCGCCGGGCGCAGCACACGGACGGGCGGATGACGCTGCTCTGCGTTGCCGCGCCGGTCGATTTCCAGCAATGGGGCGGCGTCGAAGAGATCATGACGGACGAAGCCCATCGCGATGCCGAAGCCCTCGTTTATGACGCAGCGAAAATCATCAACGAGCTGACCGGCCTGACCCCCGAACTCATCATCGAGCATGGCGAAGCCGCCGAGTGCCTGATGGAACTGATCCGTCGCGACCGCGACATTTCCATTCTGGTCTTGGCGGCCGGTACCTCGAAGGACGGCCCCGGCCCGCTGGTCAAGCTGTTCGCCACCAAGGTCCAGGCGATCCCGGTGACCATCGTACCCGGCAATCTCACCGACACCGAAGTCGACGAACTGGCTTGACGGCTTGTCCTCGGCAGACCAGCTTTTCTCGGAACCGACACAAGGGCAGAGGCGATGTGGGATTTCCGTTTCGGCACAGCGATCGCAATGATGCTCAGAACGCTGCCGTTTGTGTTGCTGCGGCTGGTGGTCTTTGCCGTCATCGGCGTGGCGTATCTGTTCGCCATGGGCACCGGAGCTGCGGTCGGCTATGGCATGGCGCGTGTTTTCGCTGGCGGCGGCGAGGGCGGCGCATTTCTGGGTGGGGCGCTCGGCTTCGGCATCGTCAGTGTGGCGCTCTATCTGGCGCGCGAGTATCTGCTCTATCTCGTCAAGGCGGCCCATATCGCCGTGCTGGTCGAACTCTATGACGGCCACGACATTCCGGCCGGCCAAAACCAGATCGCTTTCGGCAGCGGCTTTGTGAAAACCCATTTCACGGAATCGTCGGTGCTGTTCGGCGTCGACCAGCTTATCAAAGCGATCCTCAGAACGGTTTTCGGCAGCGTCAATTTCATCGCCTCCTTCCTGCCGGTGCCGGGGCTGCAAGGACTGCTCAACCTCGCCGAAAAGGTGGTGCGCCTGTCGCTGACCTATGTCGACGAGATCATTCTCGCCTATCTGATCCGGACCCGCACCACCAACCCGTGGGCGACCGCCCAGGAGGGGCTGATTCTCTATGCCCAGAACTACAAGCACTTCCTCAAGAACGCGCTGTGGCTGGCGGTGTTCTTGTGGCTGCTGACGGCGGCGATTTTCGTTGTCCTCTTGGCTCCGGCCGCAGCGCTGGCGGCGCTGATCCCCGGCGATCTCTCGCTGTTCGGATTTGCCGTGGCGCTCATCCTGGCCTTGAGCCTGAAAGCGGCGCTGCTCGAACCCATCGCTATCGCGGCGCTGATGGAGGTTTATTTCAAGACCATTGCGGGTCAGACGCCCGACCCGGAATGGTCGGCCCGGCTCAATGAACTCTCGGGCAAATTCCGCGATCTCGGCGCCAAGGCGGCGCGCTGGACCCGTCCGGCAGAGGTTCGGGTATGATCGGTCAAATCCTGATCCTGATCGCCCTCGGCGTCGTCGCGGCGGTGCTGCTGGCCGGCATTGCGGTGATGGCGATCGGCGGCCAGACATCGGCCCGCTGGTCGAATGTGCTGATGCGGTATCGTATCATCGCCCAGGCTGCGGCGCTTCTGATCATCGCCTTGGTGGTTTATGTCGCCAGCGGCCGCTAGGGCTTTAAGGGACTTGCGCCAAGGCTCCGGCTGGTGTTGTTAGGCCCCCTTAACACAAGGCAAGACGGCGATGGCCAAGACTCTCTACGACAAGATCTGGGATGCGCATCTGGTGCACGAGGCACCGGGGGAATCGAGCATTCTCTATATCGACCGCCATCTCGTGCATGAGGTGACGAGTCCCCAGGCGTTCGAGGGTCTTCGCACCAGCGGCCGTAAGGTGCGCCGGCCCGAAAGGACGCTGGCCGTGGCCGATCACAACGTGCCCACCCGCGATCGCGCCAAAGGTATCGCCGATCCGGAAAGCGCCGAGCAGATTGCAACGCTTGAGCGAAACACCAAGGACTTCGGGGTCGAATACCTCGCCATGGACGATATCCGCCAGGGCGTGGTCCATATCGTCGGGCCGGAACAAGGCTTCACCCTGCCGGGCACGACCATCGTCTGCGGCGACAGCCACACCTCGACCCATGGCGCCTTCGGCGCGCTGGCGTTCGGCATCGGCACCTCGGAAGTCGAGCATGTGCTGGCGACCCAGACGCTCTTGGCGCCCAAATCCAAGAATATGCGGGTCACGGTCAACGGCGTGCTGCCGACCGGGGTCACCGCCAAAGACATGGCGCTCGCCATCATCGCCAAGATCGGCACCGCCGGCGGCACCGGTTATGTGGTGGAGTTTGCCGGCGAGGCGGTGCGCGCCTTGTCGATGGAGGGCCGCATGACCCTCTGCAACATGACCATCGAGGGCGGCGCGCGCGCCGGTCTGGTGGCGCCCGACGAAACCACCTTCGCCTATATCGCCGGCCGTCCGCGGGCGCCCAAAGCCGCCGCGTTCGAAGCCGCGGTGGCGACCTGGAAGCTCTTGAAGTCCGATCCCGACGCCCAGTTCGATGCCGAGATCGTGCTCGAAGCCAAGGACATCGTGCCGATGGTGACCTGGGGCACCTCGCCCGAACAGGCGCTGCCGGTGACCGAAACCGTGCCCGATCCGGCAAAAATGGCCGATCCGGCGAAGAAATCCGCCGCCGAACGGGCGCTCGCTTATATGGATCTGAAGCCGGGAACGCCGCTTTCCGACGTCAAAGTTGACCGCGTGTTCATCGGCTCCTGCACCAACGGCCGCATCGAAGACCTGCGCGCCGCCGCCGCCATTGCCAAGGGCCGCAAAGTCGCCGCCCACGTGAACGCGATGGTGGTGCCGGGCTCCGGGCTGGTGAAGGAACAGGCGGAACAGGAAGGCCTCGACCAGATCTTCCTCGAGGCCGGGTTCGAATGGCGCGAGCCGGGCTGCTCGATGTGTCTGGCCATGAATGCCGACCGGCTGGCGCCGGGCGAACGTTGCGCCTCGACCTCGAACCGCAACTTCGAAGGCCGCCAGGGCCGTGGTGGACGAACCCACCTCGTCAGCCCTGCTATGGCTGCTGCCGCCGCAGTGACTGGTCATTTGGTAGATGTTCGGACACTTGGGTAGACGTATTCGGTAGATTTATCCGGCATCAGGGCAGATGAAAGTCTGCCCTTTTTGCTAATTATGGTATATGAAATCGGTATATCGACGGCAGATTTTATCTAAAACTCTATTCAAATTCTACCTTTCCTCGGTATAGTAAACCAATGGGAGGTAGAAATGGGCTTGAATATCAAGAATTCCGCCACCGAGAGCGCCATTCGCGAGCTGTCGACGTTGACGGGCGAAAAACTGACGGTTGCGGTCCATAACGCGGTGGCCGAAAAGCTCGAACGGGTGAAACGCGGCAAAGGCAAGCAGCCTTTGACCGAGTATCTGGCGTCTCTCGGCAGTCTGCAGGCCGCGCTGGCCTCCCAACCCCATAAGACGGAGGATGCGCCGTGATCGTGGTTCACTCCTCGGCCGTGCTGACGCTGCTCACCAACGCGCCCGGCTGCAACGCCGTCGCCGCCAAGCTGTGCGATGCGTCCGATGCCATCATGTCGCCGGTATCGGTGATGGAAGCGCTTCTGGCATTGACCCAGCGGTACGAAGACCCGGCGCCGATTTTCACCGCCTTCCTCAAGCAAAGCCGCATCGCCCAACGGCCGGTAGATGCCGCACAGACATCGTGGGCGCGCACCGGTTTTCTCGCTTATGGTGCCGGCCGCTGGTCGCTCGCCGATTGTTTCGCATATGGCGCCGCGAAGGCGCTCGACGCCCCGCTGCTCGCCACGACGGATCTTTTCGCCAAGAGCGATCTGAAAATGGTGTGACGGGAGCAAGAATGCGTCGGGCGATTGTCGTGTTGATCGGATTGGGCCCAATCGGATTGGGGTTGGCGGGCTGCACGGGTCCGGGGTGGGATCACACCTTCGCTTTTCTCGATGCCAAAGAGAAAGCGCCGCCGCCCGCCGTCGCGTCGGCGCCCGATCCCAACTGGTGCACCGATGCCGCCGCCGCCGCCAAACGCGAGGCCGCCGAACAAGGGTTCGACGCCATGACCCAAACGCGCCGCGCCGAGGCGATTTATGCGCAATGCCAACGATCGCAGCGGTAGCTAAAAAAAGCTCACCGGATCGACGTCGACCACCACACGCACGTTTTTCGGCAGCGTTGCGGCGGCGAGCCAGGTGCGCAAATAGGCCTGGATGTCGACCGATTTTTCGGTCTGCACCAAAAGACGCTCGCGGGTCTGACCGCGCAGCAGGGAATAGAAGGCCGGTGTCGGACCCCACACTTTGACAGCGCGCGCCGCGGGGGCGGTTTGGGCGAGAATGCGTCCGGCACTTCGCACCGCGTCGCCATCGTGACCGGAGAGAATGATCGCGGCGAGGCGCCCGAACGGTGGGGCGTGTGTGACTTCGCGGTATTTGGTCTCCTGGTCATAAAAGGCGTCGCGATCCGAGGCGATCAGCGCCTGCATCACTGCGTCTTTGGGATTGCGCGTTTGCATCAGCACAAGCCCCGGCTTTTCGGCACGGCCGGCACGTCCCGCCACCTGATGCAGAAGCTGGAAAGTGCGTTCGCGGGCGCGCAGATCGCCGTCGGAACCGCCGAGATCGGCATCGACCACGCCGACCAGTGTGAGTTGCGGGAAGTGATGACCTTTGGCGACGATCTGGGTGCCGATCAAGACATCGATTTCGCGCTTCATCATGGCGCGGATGGCAAGCTGCATTTCCGCCGGCCCGCCCATCGTGTCGGAGGACGCGATGGCGACGCGCACTTCGGGAAAAGCGAGCTTGAATTCCTCCATCACCCGCTCGACGCCGGGACCGCAGGCGGTAAAGGCGCCTTGGGTATGGCATTCGGGACATTCGGTGGGCAGTCCTGTTTCGTAGCCGCAGTGATGACAGACGAGGCGCTTGCGATAACGATGCTCCACCAGCCAGGCCGAGCAATTGCGGCACACCAGTTTGTGGCCACAGGATTCGCACAAGGTCAGCGGAGCATAGCCGCGGCGATTGAGGAACAGCATCGCCTGTTCGCCGGCTTCGATGGTGGTGGCGAGCGCGCCGCGCAAGGTCGGCGACAGGAAGGTGCCGGGATCGCCGCGATCGTTGCGCAGGTCGATCAAGCGCACTTCCGGCAGCACCGCGGCGCCGTGGCGGCTGGTCAGCCTCAGATGCGCATAACGGCCGGTCTTGGCGTTGACATAGCTTTCCAAGGACGGAGTCGCGCTTGCCAGCACCACCGGGCAGCCTTCGATGCGGGCGCGCACCACCGCCATGTCGCGGGCATGATAGATGGCGCCGTCTTCCTGCTTGTAGGCTTGCTCGTGTTCTTCGTCGACGATGACGAGGCCGAGATCCTTGAACGGCAGGAACAGGGCCGAACGAGCGCCGACCACGACGCGCGCTTCGCCGCTCATCACCGCGCGATACACCCGCCGCCGTTCGCGCTGGGAAAGATCGCTGTGCCATTCCGCCGGGCGGACGCCGAAGCGCGCCGCGAAGCGATCGAGGAATTGCACCGTCAGCGCGATTTCGGGGAGCAGGATCAGCACCTGCCGTCCCAGCCGCACGGCTTCCGCCGCCGCTTCGAAATAGGTTTCGGTCTTGCCTGATCCGGTGACGCCGTCGAGCAGCGAGACACCGAAGCGTTTTGCCTTCACTGCCCCCTTCATCACATGGGCCGCGAGATCCTGTTCGGTGTCGAGCACGGGCTGCGAGAAGTCGGGATCGGGTCGCGGGAACGGATCGAACTCCGGCAGATCGACCGGGATCAGGGCACCGCAATCGATCAGTCCGCGCACCACGGCCGGAGTCACATTGGCCTCTTCGGCAAGCTGCGGCACGCTCCGCGCCAATCCATCGGCGGCCGTGTCGAGCACGCGCTGACGCGCCGGAGTCAATTTTTTTGGAAGGCCGTCACCTTTGATGTAGGCGACGCGCGCCGATTCAGGCTCGAACGCTTGGCGCGAGCGCAGTGCCATCGCCAGCACCATGCCCGGCAGGGTCAACGTGTACTGCGCCACCCAATCGACGAAATCGCACAGTCCCGGCGGCAGCGCGGGCTCACCGTCCAGCGGAACGGCTTGTTTCAGCCGTGGTTCCGCAACGCCACCAGCCGCATCGCCCCACACCACGCCGATCGAGGTCCGCGGTCCCAGCGGCGCCGCCACAATTTGCCCACGCCGCGCCGGTACTGACAATTTGTAGTCATACGCATCCGCCAGCGGCAGTGGCAGCAAAACGCCAGCGCGGCAGCAATCGGTTTTCCCGGACTTCAGATCGGGCGCGGTCATGCGTTAAGCTTGCGAATCACGAGTCTCAGACCCATATCACTGTCGAATAACACGCCATACCACGAAGAATGAGCGAAAGCGCACCATCCCGTGAACCACATATCGCCGCCGCCGAGGCGGTGAAGGCGTATATTCGCATGCATCGCGACCAGCTTGCAGCGGACGGCGAGCTTTTGTCGCTTCTGGTGCCGGCGCGCGCCGACGAAGACGGCGTGATCGACTTCACCCGCTATGTGCTGGAAAAGCTGCGCGATGAAAACCTGGCGCTCAAGGCCGAGCGCGATGCGCTGAAGTCGGTGGCGGATCGCGGCACGCGTCTGTCCGATGGTGTCAAGCGGGCGATCCTCGATCTCATCGATGCGCGTTCGTTTGCCGAGGCGATTCTGGCGGCGACGGCGGCTGCGCCGGCGTTCGGAGCCGATCGTGCGGTGTTCTGCATCGAAGCCGCCGACGGCCTTGCGGCCGCAACCTCGTGCGAAGGCGTGCGCTTGATTGCGCCCGGCACGGTGACGGCGGTGGTCGGTCCGGACGGCATGGGCGCGATCCTGTCGGGCGGCGGCGAGTTGTTGTTCGGCCGTACCGGTTACCGCAGCCTCGCAGCCTTCCGTTTGCGCATCGGATCGCAGCCGGCGCTGTATGTCCTGGGTTCGCTGGCCGAGAACCGGTTTGACGGGCGCGATTGCGAAGCCGATCTCGGGCTGTTCGCGCGGGCGCTGGAACGGGCAATCCGGGCATGGCTCGATCTGCCCAAATCCTGAAAGCCGATTGGCTTGACGGTCTCGCGCACGAACGGCGGGCGAGCCCGCATACGTTGCGTGCCTACGGCGACGATCTCGACCGCTTTTTCGGGTTCCTTTTCGAGCATCTCGGCGGTGTGCCGACCGAGCGCGATCTGAAAGCCCTGACGCCGGCCGATATCCGCGCCTTCATCACCAAGCGTCGCAATGAAGGCCTTCAGGCCCGCAGTGTTTCGCGCGCGCTCGCCGCTGTGCGCAGCTTTTTCCGTTTTCTGGCGCGCGAAGGCATTCTGGAAAACGCCGCTGCCCGCGCGGTGCGCACGCCGCGCATTCCCCGCACCCTGCCGCGGCCGCTCTCGGAGATCGATGCCGCACGCACGCTCGCCGAAGCGGGCGAAAACGATGTCGAGTGGATTGCGGCGCGCGATGTCGCGCTTCTCACGCTGCTCTACGGCGCCGGGCTGCGCATCTCGGAAGGTCTCAGCCTCAAGCGCGGCGACGTTCCGCTCGGCGAGACCATCACCGTGCTCGGCAAGGGCAAGAAGGAACGCACGGTGCCGCTGATCCCGGCGGTGCGCGAAGCGGCGGCAGCCTATGTCGCCAAACTTCCGTTTGCTCTCGGCCCGCAGGCGCCCTTGTTCGTATCGCGTACGGGCAAACCGATGAGCCCGCGGGAGGCCCAGGCCTTGATGCAGCGGCTGCGCTCCCGGCTCGGCCTGTCGGAGCGGGCAACGCCCCACGCCTTGCGCCACTCCTTCGCCACCCATCTGTTGGCCAATGGCGGGGAACTTCGCGCCGTGCAGGAACTTCTGGGCCACGCCTCGCTGTCGACCACCCAGACCTACACCGAAATCGACGTCAAGCGGCTGATGGACGTTTACGCAAACGCACACCCGCGTTGCAAAACCACCGTGTGATCGCGAGCCAGCCCTTACGGTATCCTGTCCTTCGATGGCGCACGCCTCGGGAAGGGCTCGGCAATGGAATTTCAGGAACAAGCTGTCCGCAGCAATATCGAAATTGCGCGCGACGCCAAGATGAAACCGATTGGGGAAATCGCCAAGAAACTCGACATTCCGGACGCGGCAGTCATCCCTTACGGCCACACCAAAGCGAAGATTGCGCTCGATTTCATCGAAAGCCTGAAGGACCGGCCGAACGGCAAGTTGATCCTAGTCACCGCGATCACGCCCACCCCGGCGGGCGAGGGCAAGACCACCACCACGGTCGGTCTCAACGACGCGCTGAATGCGCTCGGCTATCGCGCCATGGCGGCGTTGCGCGAGCCGTCGCTGGGCCCATGCTTCGGCATGAAGGGCGGGGCGGCCGGTGGCGGCTATGCCCAGGTCGTGCCGATGGAGGACATCAACCTCCATTTCACCGGCGACTTCCACGCCATTACCGCGGCCAACAATCTGCTCGCCGCGATGATCGACAATCACATCTATTGGTCGAATTCGACCGGACTCGATGCGCGCCGCATTTCCTGGCGCCGCTGTCTCGACATGAACGACCGGGCGCTGCGGTCGATCGCCTCCTCGCTCGGCGGGGTGGCCAATGGTTTTCCGCGCGAAGACGGCTTCGACATCACGGTCGCCTCCGAAGTGATGGCAATCCTGTGCCTGGCTTCGGATTTGAAAGATCTCGAACGCCGTCTCGGCAATATCGTGGTCGGCCAGACCCGCGACCGGCGCTATGTCACCGCCAAGGAACTGAATGCGCCCGGCGCCATGAGCGTCTTGTTGAAAGATGCGCTGTTGCCCAATCTGGTGCAGACGCTGGAGAACAATCCGGTGTTCGTGCATGGCGGCCCGTTCGCCAACATCGCGCACGGCTGCAATTCGGTGATGGCGACGCGGGCGGCATTGAAGCTCGCCGATTATGTCGTGACCGAAGCCGGTTTCGGTGCCGATCTCGGCGCGGAGAAATTCTTCGACATCAAGTGCCGCAAAGCCAAGCTCGATCCGGCCGCGGCGGTGATCGTGGCGACGGTCCGCGCCCTCAAGCATCACGGCGGTGTCGCCAAGGAAGATCTCAAAAAGCCGAACATGCAGGCGATCGAGCGCGGCGCCGCCAATCTCGAACGCCATATCCGCAATGTGAAGAAATTCGGCGTGCCGGTGATCGTGGCGGTCAACCAGTTCCTCGGTGACAGCGAAGAAGAAATGCAACGCGTGGTCGAGATCGCCAACGCCGTCGATTGTCCGGCCCATATCAGCCGCGGCTGGGCGCAAGGCGGCAAGGGCGTCACCGATCTTGCCAAATGCGTGGTCGAGACTTGCGCTACGACAAAATCGGAATTCAAGCCGCTTTATCCGGTCGAAATGCCGTTGTGGGAAAAGACTCAGACGGTGGCCCGCACCATCTACGGCGCCAACGGCATCACCGCCGACTCGGCGACGCGGGCCCGCTTCAACGAACTCGAAGACGCCGGCTTCGGTCATCTGCCGGTGTGCATGGCGAAGACGCAGTATTCGTTCTCGACCGATCCGGAAAAACGCGGCGCGCCTACCGATCACATGGTCAAGGTGCGTGAAGTGCATCTGTCGGCCGGCGCCGAATTCGTGGTGGTGATTGCGGGCGATATCATGACCATGCCCGGCCTGCCGCGCATTCCGGCGGCGGACAAGATTCATCTCAACGAGATGGGGCAGATCGAAGGGTTGTTCTAGAAGCGCGACCGTGAAAACCTAAATCGTATCGACGTGCTCGCTCTTGCCGCCGTGGATGATGGCTTCGCCATGCCAGCGGCGGGCGAGCAGGAGCGTGAAGCCGATCGACACCACGCCCAGCGCCGTCATCATCAGATAGGCCTTGCCGCCGAGCGAGGAATAGACCGGGCCGATGGCGAGCGTCGCCAGTCCCATCATGATGCCTTGACTGCCGACGAAATAAAGGCTTTGGGCGGTGGCGGAGAGCCGCTGCGGCACGGCTTTCAAGATGAAGAACACGGCGCCGAGGTGGGCGAGGGCGAAGGTGCCGCCGTGCATGAATTGGGCGAAGATCACCAGCGGCAGCGGCGGATCGAAAGCGAGAATGGTCCAGCGCACGATTGCCACCAATCCGCCCATCAAAAGGAGTTTGCTCGGTCCGAACAGGCGCAGCACGCGCAAGGCCTGGCTGAAAAGAGCGATTTCGGCGAACACGCCCAGCGGCCAGATGATGCCGATCAGCATTTCGGAATAGCCGATCGCTTTCCAGTGCAGGCCGCCATAGCCGTAATAGAAAGCGTGGGTCGCCTGCTCGCAGCTCGCGGCGGCGAGAAAAACGAGGAACACCGGGGTCCGCAGCAGCTCCTTGGTCTCCTCGAGCGTTGCCTTGAGACGCGATCCGAGCGGCGCCGCGCCTTCAGTCGCCGGCGGTGCCGGCAGCATGATGGTCGACACCACGCACAGCGCCGCGCCGATGGTCAGCATCGGAGCCACGGCGCCGAGGCCGAGGAATTTCACCACGATGCCGCCGGTGACGTTCATCACCACGAATGCCGACGAAGCCCAGATGCGCACCCGGCCGTAATCGAAGCCGAAGCGCTCGGCGAGCCGCACCGACACGCTTTCGAGCAGCGGGGTGGCGGCGCCATAGGCAATGTAGGCTGGGACCGAAACCAGGAAGATCAGCAGCGGCGAGCCGACCACGCATAGCGAGCCGAACCCGGCCACCATGATCCAGTACAGCACCAGCATCACGGCGCGGCGGTCGTTGCGGGCGTCGGCGAAGATGCCGGACAGCGGACCGGCCACGGCGCGAAGGATCAGCGCGGTCGACAACAGCAGCCCGATCTGGTCGGCGGAGAGCCCGCGCCATGCCAGCGAGGCGGCAAAAAAAGGGATGAACACGCCCGACACCGAGCCGGAGGCGAACTGGCTGAAACTCAGGCGGGTGGAAAGGTGTTTCACAGAGACCGGAAAGCGAACATCGCCATTACCCCCTAGCGCAAAGATTGGGCAGCTAAAAGGCGCACCTTGCGGCCGATCGTGCCAGGAGGAAGAAGGAAACCGGTGTCGCTGCTTGCCGGCATGGCATCAATCCCGCTTCCCCATCAAGCACTTAGCGAAAACGGTCTGGTGTGGTACCGGGGTGCAGCTATCGGCTGAGCCGAGGGGCCGCGTGATCCCGCGGTGACGTCATGGTCGCGGCCGCTCTGCGCCGAAAAGTCCTGGCACGGGTTCCAATCGGCTGGGATCGGGCTGCTATAAAGCCTGCAGGCCGGACCTCGGGGGTATTAATGGATCTCAGCTTTGCCAAGACAATTCCTGGCGCCAAACCGGTGTATCTCGGCTTGGTGCGTCTGCATTCCTGGCTGTTCACCGGTTCGATGGTGGCCGCCTATCTCCGCCACCACCGCGTCCGCAAGCTGCATATCGGCTGCGGCGTGAACCGGCTTTCCGGTTGGCTCAATTCCGACCTCATTCCCGTCCGGTTCGGCGCCATCCGGCTCGATGCCACCAAGCGCTTTCCTCTGCCCGATGCCAGTCTCGATTACGTCTACAGCGAGCACATGATCGAACATGTGCCGTATGCCGGCGGCATGGCCATGCTGGCCGAAATCTTCCGGGTGCTGAAGCCGGGCGGGCGGGTCCGCCTGTCGACGCCGAAGCTAGAATTCCTTCTGGCTCTGATGACCGAGCCGAAGAGCGACCTGCAGAAGGCTTATATCGCGTGGTCCTGCGAGCGGTTCGTGAACGCCGGCACGGCCAGCGACGCCATGGTGGTTAACAACTTCATGCGCGATTTCGGCCACCAGTTCATCTACGACCGCAAGACTCTGGTCGCGGCGCTTGAGCGGACCGGCTTCGAAGCGGTCGAATCCTTCGATGTCGGCGTGAGCAACGATCCCGAATTGGCCGGTCTCGAGACCGAGACGCGCATGCCGCCGGGATTCCTCCAGCTTGAGACGTTCACGCTCGAAGCCAGGAAGCCGGGCTAGAATTTGCGGCCGATGCCGCCGCCGAGCACGAATTCCAGATAGCGCTGATGAAGTTTGAAGAAGGGCCGCCCCGGCATCCACACCGCCTTGGCGAAGGTCGAGCCGTAGTAATTCGGGCCCATCGAGACATCGATGCCCATGAAGCCTTGTAAGGCGCCGAACATGGTCGAGCTGCGCTGGGTGTAGGTATAGGAGCCGACGAAGGCGTTGGAAGCTCCGAGGTCGGCATTGACCGAACCCCAGCCGACTCCCAGCCCGGTGCCGATATACGGCTGCAGAATGGCTTTGGTGCCGGGCCGGTAGGCGACATTGACGAAGCCGAGATGGCCGTGGGCGTTGATCGTCGTATGCGCGTTGATGGGATCGGTCAGGACTTCGGCGCCTTTGGGCAGATCGAGAATGAGTTTGCCCTCGGAGTTGAGGTACAGGTACTCGAGGCCGATCGACCAGTCGCGGCCGATCCAGTGATCGATCCAGAATTGCACCGTTCCGGCGTCGCCGTCGCTGCCGATGCCGGCGGTCGATGTCAGAGCGCCATGGTTGACGATGAAATTACCACCGTGACTGCCGATTCCGAGGCCGTAGCCGATGCTGGCGCGATAGCTGACCGGGTGCTTGCGGTGCTCCGCGGGCGCGGCTGTCTGGGTGGCGACGGCGGGCGTAGCCCCCGTCCGGGGGGGCGTTCGCAGGGGACGATCGGTTGCGGGCTGGTCGGCGGGAACGGAAACGTCGAAGCAGGCCAATCTGGCGCGATCGTCGCGGATCGCCTGACAGGTTTTCCACCACGCCGGAGGTTCGCTCTGGGCCAAGGCCGGTGCCGCTGCGGCGAAAATGCCCAGTCCCGCCCCGATCAGAATGCGCCATAGGGCGGTCAAGCCCGGTCGCGACGCCGTGGATTTCATTGTTTCCCCCGTAGAGGCGCAATGTTAGCGGCGGGCGTTGCCAATCGGTGAGCGGATTCTTTCGCGCGGCACAATGTGACGCTGGCCGTCCGCGGCGTTTTCGATCGCGCCATTCATAGGCTCCTTAGTGAACTCGTTCAGTGATCGGCCCGCACCTGCCTCTCCAACGAGCGCTTTTCATTTCCACCGCCAAAGCAAAATCACATCTGCGCCGAACAGACTTCACACATTCTTCATATTGGCCAGTCGCGCCTGCGATGGTGCACCGCAATAGACTTTGTCACATCATATGTTTACAGTCGCCATATGCCATAAAAGGCATTTCTGGTCTGCGCCAATCCTTCAAAGAAGTCGCCGGACTTCGTCAAAGGATCTGAGAGCGGCCGGATATGGCGTTTGATTTGAGGGGGACTAAGCCATGCCAGTTCTTTCGCTCGGTGCGGGTTACGACGACTTTTCGGCTCTTTACACGCCCTACCTCGACGCTGAGGACCCCAAGAGCTTTTTGACGTCCGATCCCGCGGAAGGGGCGGCATTCAACGCCGTGTTGAGCGAATTCGCGCGTCCGCTGACGCTGGTGAAGAACACGGCCACGCAGGCGATTTTCTCGGTCGACGGATATTATTTCGTCATCGACGGCAGCGGTCTCAGCATGACCGCGAGCGGCAGCGGTACATTCGGCGACTATGGCCAGCACTCGACCGGCACCCTCAGCACGATGAAAGTGTATCAGGGCGGCTCGGTATCCAACGGGACGTTCTCGGGCGGCACGCTCATCACGACCGCAAGCCTGAGTTCCTCGGCGGCGACGCTGACGGTCGGCGGCAAGCAGGTGGTGCTCGATGGCGCCGGCCTGCCGACGTCGCTGGCGAGCGTCCAGGCGCTGCTCGATCTCAACTACACCGGCACGAACATCTCCATCACCGATCTCAAATACCTGAGCGGCGGCTCGGTGGTGAAGACCTTCACACTGCCCTCCAGCCCACTGTTCTCGGCCCTGAACGATTACCAGGACGTCGCCCGGTTGATCACCGGCAAATACGGTGACGCGTTCAAGCAGGATCTCACGGTGCTGCAGTTGTCGACGACGCAACTCGCGTTCTCGAACAGCGACGGCATCTTGCTGGTGCAGGGTACCGGCCTCACCTACACCGGCTCGTATTCCAGTATCGACTACAAGGCGATCGGCGGCACGATCACCGGCGCTCAGTTCTATCTCGGCGGCACCTACAGCAGCACCACGCATACCGTGAGCGGCGGTACGGTCGGCTTGTCGGCGACGATGAGCACGACCCAGGTTGCGCTGACCTGCGGCAATATCCAGATGGTGTTCGACGGCACCGGCCTGCCGACCTCGTGGGGCACCTGGCTGTCGATTCTCGATGGCAGCTACAGCGGATCGGCGCTGGGCGTGAAGGATTTCAAGATCCTCAAAGACGGCCAGGAAGCGCTGGCGATCTCGCTCACGGCCACGGAACTCGATGTCTCCGCACTGGGCTATAAGCTCGCCTTCTCCGGCACGTTCGACACCTCCGTCCTCGCCAGCGTGATTCAGGGCACGGCGAAGCCGAACATGTCGATCACCGGCGTAACCGTCACCAAGATTGCGGGCGGCGCCACGGTCCTTTCGCTCACCGGATTGACCAACCCGATTTCGGTGTTCAGCGGCAACAAGCTGTCGCTCGACGAGTTGTTCTCGACCATCACCGGGATCAATGCGTCGACGGCGACGACCGGTCTGACGCTCGATGTCAGCGCGTTCCCGAATGCCGCCACGATCACCGGCGGATCGGGCAATGACACGATCAAGGCAAATTTCCAGGATCGTACCGACGCCCTGTCGGCTGGACCGGCATCGAACGGCACCTATACGATTTCCGGCGGCGCGAACACGCTCTATACCCTGACCAATATCGAAAACGTCAGCATCACAGGCGGTGAAGGCAACGATACGCTGGTCGGCGGCACCGGCAACGACTCACTGGACGGCCACGGCGGCAACAACGTTTTGTACGGCGGTGCCGGCAACGATACGCTGGTCAGCCATGGATCGGGCGATTGGTTGGGCGGCGATGCCGGCGACGACACGCTGATATTCTGGAATTGCTCCGCGAGCCAGCCGGTCGTTTCGGACGGCGGCGCCGGCAACGACACCGCGGTCGTGAAGTACATCTCGGCCGATGGGATCACCGGCAGCTTTATCAACGGCAACTACATCATCGCCACGGGCAGTAGTTCAGTGGCAACGTTGCTGAACGTTGAAAACGTCCAGGTCACCGGTACCTCCAGCAGCGATACGCTCAGCGGCGGCGCCGGGAATGATGTCCTCGACGGCGGTTATTCCGGAGCCGACGTCCTCAATGGTGGCGGCGGCAACGATACGCTCCGGATCAACGCCGATCTCAATACCGATACCGTCGATGGCGGAGCGGGTACCGATACGCTCGTCGTCAACCTTGCCAACCTGCAGTGGGCGCAGAACGTTTCATCGGTTTTGTATACCACGTTCTCGCCGTCCGGCGGCGTCACCGCCTATCTGAACTATACTAACAACGGCGTGCCGACGTACGGCAGCAAAGTCCTCGTTAATTTCAGCAACATCGAAAATTTCGAGATCACCGGCACCGGGACCAGCGACTATTTCACCGCCGGCCAAGGCAACTATGTCTTCAACGGCGGCGGCGGCTATGACTCGGTCGGCTTCGCAGGGGCAACCGGCGGGGTGACGGTCAATCTCAACCTCACCGGAGCGCAATCGGTGGGCGGCGGTCTGGGGACCGTGAAGTTGTCTTCGGTCGAGAACGTCACGGGTACGGCTTACGACGACACTTTGATCGGCGACGGGGCCAGCAATTATTTCTCGCCGGGCGCGGGCAACGATTCCGTCGACGGCGGCGCCGGAACGACGGACGCCGTGATCTATACCAGCGCGACCAGCGCAGTGACGGTCAATCTGGGCCTTACGGGCGCACAGGCGATCGGCGGCGGACAAGGTTCCGACGCGCTGGTCAATATCGAAGGCGTCTTGGGCTCGAGCTACAACGACACGCTGACCGGCAACGCGAGCGACAACTTCTTCCGCGGCGGGGCCGGCGACGATTCGATCAACGGCGGTGCGGGCAGCGATACGGCCTACTACGACGATGCCTCCAGCGGCGTGACGGTCAATCTGTCGGTTACCACCGGACAAAGCGTTGGCGGCGGCCGCGGTGTCGACACCCTCAGCGGCATCGAGAATATCATCGGGTCGTCGTACGACGACACGCTCACCGGTGATTCGGGCAACAACACCCTGACCGGCGGCGCCGGCAACGACTCCCTCAACGGCGGCGCGGGCAGCGATACGGCCTCTTATGCCAATTCCGGCGCGGGCGTGACGGTCAGCCTGGCGATCACCGGTGCCCAAAGCGTCGGTGCCGGTCTCGGCACGGATACGCTGACGAACATCGAGAACCTCATCGGCTCTTCCTCCAGCGACACCCTGACCGGCGACGGCAACGACAACGTCATCGATGCCGGCGGCGGCTACGGCGACAAACTGTTCGGCGGTGCCGGCAACGACACCTTGATCGGCGGCGATTACGCCACCACGTTCGACGGCGGTGCCGGCAACGATCTGTTCCAGGGCCATGGCGACCGTGGCAATTGGGCGAGCTATGCCAATGCGACGGGCGGCGTCACGGTCAATCTCGGCCTCAGCGGCGGGCAGAGTGTCGGCGGGGGCATGGGAACCGACACGCTGCTCGGCATTACCAGCCTCATCGGTTCTTCGTTCAATGACGTTTTGACCGGCGATTCTGCGAACAACCAGCTTCAGGGCAATGCCGGCGACGACACCCTCAGCGGCGGCGGCGGCGCCGATTATCTCGCCGGCGGTGCGGGCAACGATTCGCTCGACGGCGGCGATGGGAACGACCAGCTCTATGCCGGCGATCCGAATTCGGCGGGTGGTAGCAGCGGTACCGACATTCTGAACGGCGGTGCCGGCGACGACACGCTGTACCTCGGGCTCGGCAGCGCCACCGCCAATGGCGGCACCGGATCGGATACGGCGAACTACTCGGCCGCCACCGGCGGCGTGAGGGTCAATCTCTCCCTTACCGGTTCCCAAAGTGTCGGCGGCGGCATGGGGACGAACACGCTGACCTCGGTCGAGAACCTCACCGGCTCGAACTACAACGACACTTTGACGGGCGATGCGGGAAACAACTCCATCAACGGCGGCAACGGCGACGACAGCCTCAATGGCGGCGCCGGCAACGACTACCTGCTCGATTGGAGCGGCACCAACACGCTGGTTGGTGGCGATGGCGACGACAAGCTCGTCAGTTGGGGCGGCGTCAATTCGATGTCCGGCGGCATCGGCAACGACGTGTTCGAACTAAGCGCCGACAAGGTGACCGCGGACGGCGGCGACGGCAACGACAGCTTCAACATTAGTCGCGGCAGCAACACCGTCACCGGCGGTGCGGGCGACGATACCTTCACCATCACGGAACATCAGTTTGCCGACGTCATCGCGATCGACGGCGGTACCGGCAACGATATCGTGGTGCTGGACGGCGACTTTTACACGGGTTCTGGGGACAACGATCCCAAGGATCGCGTCGTGTTGAACGACCTGACCTTCACCAACATCGAAACCATCCGGCTGGCGGCGGGCCATCGCTACGATCTGACCATGGCGAACGGCACCGTTGCGTCAGGCCAGTCGCTTACCTTGGATGCATCGGCGCTGGGCAGCGGCGACGGGCTGGTCTTCACCGGCACTGCCGAAACCGATGGCCGCTTCAACATCATCGGCGGCGCGGGCGACGACCTGATCCGCGGCAGTGCGGGTGCCGATACCATCAATGGCGGCGCCGGTAACGACTTCCTGAAGGCCAACGGCGACGATGTGATCGACGGCGGCACCGGCTGGAACCGGGTCGGATTCTCCGGCGCGGCGCATGGCGTCACGGTCGATCTCAGGCTGCAGGGATCGGTACAGGATACGACGGTGGGCCGGATGACGCTCACCAATATCCAGGACCTCTCCGGCACCACCTATGCCGATACGCTGACCGGCGACAGCGGCGACAACTGGCTGTGGGGCGTTGGCGGCAACGACATCCTGTCGGGCGGCGCCGGCAACGATATTCTCGAAGTCGGACCAACCGGCACGCAGACGGTCGATGGCGGCACCGGCGTCAACACGCTGTCCTTCTACGATAGTTGGTCCGCCGAAACCGTCGGCGTGACCTTCGATCTGAGCGCCTCCGGCGCGCACACCATCGGCACGGGGTCGGTCGTCGTGACCAACATCCAGAACCTGGTGGGAACGCAGCTGGCCGATTCGCTGACGGGCGATGCCAACGATAACGCCCTTTACGGCAGCGACGGCGCCGACACGCTGTCCGGCGGCGCCGGTAACGACGTGCTGTACGGCGACTCCACGTATTTGCCGTGGGATAACAGCGGCCTCGACGGCCCGCGCACCAAGATTGATTCGCCGCAAGGCGATGGCGCCGGGAACGACTCGCTGATTGGCGGTGCCGGCAACGATTCGCTCTACGGCGGCGATTGCCAGGACACCCTGCAGGGCGGCGCCGGCAACGATCTGATCGACGGCGGTAACGGACTCGATTGGGCCGCTTATGCCGATGCGACCGGCGGGGTCACCGTCAGCCTGGCGGTCTCCGGGGCGCAGACGGTCGGCGGCGGCAGCGGCGTCGACACGCTCGTCAGCATCGAAAACCTGATGGGGTCGGCCTATGCCGATACTCTGACCGGCGATGCGAACGACAACGTGCTCAACGGCGGCGCCGGCAACGACGTCCTGGATCCGGGCACGGGCAAGAACACGGTCATAGGCGGCGACGGCACCGACACGCTGGTGCTGGCGCTCGCTCCGGCCAGCTATACGGTGAAGAAGAACGACGACGGCTCCTATCTGGTCCAGGATACGGCGGGCAATACCAATACGCTCGTCGATGTCGAGCAGGTCCGCTTCGCGGCAACCGGCCAGACGCTATCGCTGGCGGATTTCCAGACGCAGTCGTTCGATCCGTTGCGCTACATCGCGTCCTATCCCGATTTGATCGTGTCGTGCGGCGACAATGCCCAGTACGGTCTGCAGCACTACATCAACAATGGCGCGGCCGAAGGGCGCAAGATCACCTTCGATCCGGTCGCTTATCTTTGCGCCAATCCGGGTTTGATCGCAGTCTTCGGCACCAACCTGACGGCGGCGACGGAGCACTACATCAAGAACGGCTACTGGGAAGGCCGCAAGACGACGTTCGATGCGGTCGGCTATCTCTGCGCCAACCCCGATTTGATCGGAGTCTTCGGTACCGACACGGCGGCCGCCGAAATGCACTACGTCAAGAACGGCTATTGGGAAGGCCGTAAGACGGCGTTCGATGCGGTCGGCTATCTCTGCGCCAACCCCGGATTGATTGCGGCCTTCGGCACCGATACGGCGGCGGCCGAAATGCACTACGTCAAGAACGGCTATTGGGAAGGCCGCAAGACGGCATTCGATGCGGTCGGCTATCTTTGCGCCAATACCGATCTGATCGGGGCTTTCGGCACCGATACGGCGGCGGCCGAAATGCACTATCTCAAGAACGGCTATTGGGAAGGGCGCAAAGTGGCGTTCGACGCGCTCGCTTATGTCTGTTCTTACAACGACCTTCTGGTCGCATTCCGCGACGACAAGGCGGCGGCCGAAAAGCACTATCTCAATAACGGCTACTGGGAAGGCCGCAAGGTGACGTTCGACCCGCTCGCCTACCTCTGTTCCTACACCGACCTGATCGGCGCGTTCGGCAACGACAAGGTGGCGGCGGAGGAGCACTACATCCGCAACGGTTATTGGGAAGGCCGCAAGATCACCTTCGACGCCTTGAACTACATTGCGTCCTATAACGACCTCATCATCACCTTCCACGAAGACAAGACGGCGGCGGAAGAGCACTATCTGAGGAACGGCTACTGGGAAGGGCGCAAGGTCACCTTCGATCCGGTCGCCTACCTCATCAACAACACCGATCTGGGCTCGTGCGGGTTCACGGCGAGCGACGCCACCCTGCATTATCTCAGGAACGGGTATTGGGAGCACCGCACCGCCAACGGTTCGTTCGGCAGCGACCAGACCAGCCACGATCTCGCGATCGGCGGCAACGTCTCCGACACCATCGGCGTGGCCGGCGACAAGGATTGGTTCGGCGTTTCGCTGATCGCGGGCCAGAGCTACATCTTCTCGCTCAGGGGTGTCGACGGCGGCGGCGGCACGCTGGCCGATCCGTTCCTCAGCCTTTACGACGCGCACGGTCTGTTGGTGACGAGCAACAACGACGGCAAAGGCCACGATTCGCAGATCGCCTTCACCGCGACTGCGACCGGCAGCTTCTATCTGGCTGCTTCGGCCAACAACACGGGCACGGGAACCTACAAGCTGTTCGCCGCTACCGACTGATGATCGAACTGCGTCGGGCCTCCGGCTGAAAACGCCGGAGGCCTTTCGCATATCTGCGAAAAACTCCGGACATAGGCGCTGCGCAGCAACCGTGCGTGGGCGGCGCGTGCTATGGATGCAAGGCGCGCGTGTATCTTCTTTCCATGCGTCCGGCTCCGTCGTTCGTCCACGCCAGTCTGGCTTGCCGGCTACCGCGGGGCAAAACCACCAGAAGACGGGCTAGGGCGCCATTTCCCTAATGAAAAATGCAGCGGCGACGCCAAATGCCGCTTGCCCCGAAAATCGAGGCCGAAAAGGGGCCTGTTCACTTGCAAAAGAAATACGTCGTGCTTTCCTGTGTTCATGTCGGACGACCTGAGCGACCGGTCTCGTTGGCTTGCCATCAACGTATTGCCGCATGAAGCGCTGATACGCTCGAAGCTCAACGACATACGCTCGTACAACCTCGACATCGAAGATGTGATCCAGGAAACCTACACGCGAATGCTGTCGGTCCCGTCGCTCGAGACCATCCGCCATCCCAAGCAGTATGCGGTCAAGACGGCCAAAGCGATCATCATCGACCATGTCCGGCACGCGCGGGTCGTTTCGATCGCATCGGCGGGAAGGAGCGACACGGTCGATGTTCCCGAACGGAGCGCCACCGCAGAGGAGCGGCTCGAGTTTCAGGAAGAGGTTGCGGCGGTCGAAGAAGCTTTGGCAGCCTTGCCGGAGAAGTGCCGGATGACGCTGCTGCTTCGCCGCGTCGAAGGGCTGCCGCAAAAAGAAGTCGCCCATCGTCTCGGTATCAGCGAGAAAATGGTCGAGCGGCATATGACGGACAGCATAAAACATCTCATAAAGCTGTTCGGACGAGGGAGGAAAACGAGAGTCCAAACGTCAAATAGAGCATTCGAGATCGGTGGTTCAGATGTCGTCGACAAGCCAACAGGTTGATGAGCAAGCGGCCAAATGGGCCGCACTGCGCGACTTGGGCCTCACGCCGCAGCAGGAGGCCGAGTTCCAGCATTGGCTCAAGGCCGACAAGCGGCATCTGGGAGCGTATGCCAGGGCCGAAGGCGTCTTGATCCGCGTGGAGCGCTCGCACGGCTGGGCGCGCGATATTTCCAGCATTCTGCCGCCGGTGAAAACCTCTCCGTGGACGCGGCGGCGCCTGTTTTTCGGCGGCAGTTTGGCAGCGGGATTTGCCGCGGCGGGCGTTTTCGGTGTTGCGCTTTGGAAGAAGAGCCGCCGCCAGATCTATGCCACCGGCAAAGGCGAGGTGCGCGAGATCCTGCTGGCGGACGGTTCGGTCGCCAAGCTCAACACGGCGTCCACCATCGAAGTCCAGTATACGGACGACGCGCGCATGATCCGCCTCGTTGCGGGCGAAGCTCTGTTCGACGTCGCCAAGAACAAGGCAAGGCCTTTCGTGGTCCGGGCGAACGATACGCTGGTCCGCGCCGTCGGTACGAGCTTCACGGTTTCGATGCTGCCGCGCAATCCGGTCCGGGTTCTGGTGAAGGAAGGCGTGGTCGAGCTCAAGCGTGCCGACGCCACGGCCGCACCGCTCCGCGTGGGCGCCAACAGCCAGGCGATTGCGCCGCATGACGGCCCGATCCGGGCCGTGCCGATCGATCGGTCGAAGCTGGTCCGCAATCTGGCGTGGGAATACGGGCGCCTCGCATTCGACGATCAGACGCTTGAGGCCGCGGCGAGCGAATACGCGCGCTACAGCGACATTCGAATCGTGGTCGATCCCGCGATCGCCAACAAGACCATCACGGGGTCGTTCGTGTCCAACGATCCGATCGGGTTTGCCAGGAACGCGGGGGCGCTTCTGGATCTGCAAGTGGAGGTGAACGGGCGCGAGGTGAAAATTTTTCGCCGGTCGCCTTAAGTCGTATTAGGGAAATCGCGAAGGTCGCCGTCTTCTGGTCCGTCATCAGGAGAGGGCGAAGAGAAGCCGCAGGACAGGCGGACATAAGCGGGGTGGAGTGAGAACGGTAGGAGTCTGGGCGGCGGCAGGTGCATGCGCATTCGCTTGGACCTTAAGCTGCTCACCAAGCACCGCTGAAGTCATTCAATTCGATATTCCGTCGGAAAAGGCTGGATTATCGATACCTGAGTTTGCGCGCCAAGCGGGGGTATCGGTCATGGCGCGAGGCGAGTTGCTTCGCGGCGTCGTGACTCCTGCGCTTCAAGGCAATTACGACGTTGTTGCTGCTCTCGAACTGATGCTGAAGGGGACTGGCCTAACCGTCAGTCGAACGACGGACGGGGTCTTGATGATCTCGTCGTCGGAAGCAAACAGACGAGAGGAGCAGGAAGGTATGTCACATGGTTTAAGGAACTCGACATCGGCCATGGCGCTGGTGTTGGGGGTTGTGGCCGGGATGCCGGCACTGGCGCAGGATGCCGATACGGTCGAAACCGTAACGGTCACCGGCTTCCGCGCGACGTTGCAGGAAGCTCGCGACATCAAGCGCAAGGCCGTGAACGAGGTCGAAAGTATCGTCGCCGAGGACATCGGCAAGATGCCGGACCTGAATTTGGCGGAATCCATTCAGAGGCTGCCGGGCGTCGCCATGACGCGTGAAGGTGGCGAAGGGCGCAACATCACGCTGCGCGGCTTCAGCCCGGATTTCACCCGCACCACCTTGAACGGGATGGAAGTGCCGGCGAGTTCCGACGGTCTCGATTCCGGTGGCGTCACCATCAATGCCGGTCGCAGTTTCGATTTCCATGTCTTCGCCGCGGAACTGTTCAACCGCGTCGACGTGCAGAAAACCCAGCGTGCGTCGCTCGAAGAAGGCGGCATGGCCGGCACCGTCGACCTTTATACCGCCAAGCCGTTCGACTTCGATGGGCTGGCGATCATGGGCTCCACCGAACTCGGCTACAACACGCTGACGGAATCCGGCGACCCGCGCCTCGCGGTGATGGTGAGCGATACCTTCGCCCACAACAAGCTCGGCGTCCTGCTCTCGGTGGCGGTGTCGCGGCGAACCGTTCATCAGGAAGGTTGGGCCAGCGTGCGCTGGACCTCACCCGCTCTGGCCGGCGATACCTGGAACGACGCAAATACCAAGGTGACGGGCACGCCGAGCGATTACTGCGGCGCCGCCGACGCGCTCAATTGCGTCTATTCGCCGAACCTGCCGCGCGCCGACTTCTTCGGTAACAAGCAGAAGAGACTCGGTCTGACCGCTTCGGTGCAATACCGGCCGATCGATTCCGTGCTCCTCACCTTCGACGCGCTGCACTCCGAGCTCGACAACGACCGCCAGAACTACAACTCGATGGAGTGGCTTCTGACGCATGGCGTGCCGGGTAATTATACCGGACAGACACCGTTGTCATTCACGATCGCGCCCAACGGCAAACAGCTGCAGGCCGCATCGTTCGACAACGTGACGTCCTGGTATGAAAGCCGTCAGCAGAACTCGGTATCGAAGTTTGACCAGTACGCGCTGTCGGGCGAGTGGACGCCGACCAACAAGATCACGGTCAATACCTTGATCGGCCTGGCGCGGGACAAGGCGAACCGCACCGAGGTACGCCCGTATTACCGCTCGATTCCGCATCCGTATTCGTTCGATTTCACCAACAACTGGCTGGTGCCCGAGGTCGGCTTCGGCTCGTACGATCCCAACAAGGGCAGCAACTACATCAATGCGATTACCGGCTCGCACCGCAGCAACCACGTCGAAAAGGAGAACTTCACCTCCAAGGCCGACGTGACCTACAAGACCGATACGTTCTCGCTGATGGCCGGCATCGACTACAATGATCGCCAAGTCGAGTACGGCGAAGGGGCCGGCAACAATCCGAGCTTCGATGCCTCGAAATACACCAAGGCCTTCCCGGTTTCCGATTTCGGTCACGGTCTGCCGGGCGGCGCCAAACTCTGGACCTGGGCGGTCGCCGATTTCGACGCTCTGTTCCGCGACGGCGTCTACACCAACGTCTACACCCCGGATCTCACCAAGTGGTGGACGGTCGACGAGCGCACGCTGGCCGGCTTCGTCGAATTGAACAGCGAGTTCGAGATTGCCGGCCTGCGTCTCAGGGCCGATTCCGGCATGCGGTTCGTCCAGACCAACCTCAAATCGAAGGCCATTCTCAACGGCAAGCCCGTGCAGGTCACCAACAGCTACGACAGCTATCTGCCGTCGTTGAACCTGGCTCTCGATATTACCGACGATATCGTCGCCCGCTTTGCCTATGCGCGCAGCATGGCGCGTCCGGGCCTCAACTCGCTCAACATCGCAGGACCGGTGTTCGGCTACAACGGGCGGACGGTCGGCAACATCGGCAATCCGGACCTGAAGCCGTACGAATCCAACGATCTCGACCTCAGCTTCGAATGGTATATGGGCAAGGGCGGCCTGTTGGCGGTCGGCCTGTTCAACAAGGACATGGTCACCTCGCTGACGACCGAAGTCGTTCAGAAGATGGTGCCGCAGGAATACTGGGCCGGCATCTACGCCGATCCGCAATACGATCCGTCGTACAATGCCGATCCGTCCAAGGTTCCCTATACCTGGACGATTCCGGCCAACCGCGAAGGCGGCAACCATGTGCAGGGTATCGAGCTGACCTTCAACCAGCCCTTCACCTTCCTGCCCGAATGGATCGGTTTCCTGCCGAACTGGGTCGGCAACTTCGGTATCGCGTCCAACTACACCTACGTTTCCGCCCAGGATTCGCGAGGTCTGTCGCCCAACTCCTACAACTACACCGTCTATTACGATCAGGGCGACTTCGGTGTCCGTCTTTCGGTCAATCAGCGCGACGATTATCTCTTGACCGAGCCGGGCGGAAACGGGAATGCGCAGGAGAAGAAGTACGGTCCGCAGCATGTCGACTTTGCCGCGTTCTACAACCTCACCGATCACCTGACGTTCCGCATCGAAGGCGTCAATATCACCGACGAGATCGAGCGTATCTACGATACCGGCGATGGTACGATGAACACGACGCGTGAATTCAGCCACACCGGCGCCCAGTGGTTCCTGGGTGTGCGGTATCGCTACTAAACCGCAGTCGGGGCCGCCTCGAAGCCGGTTCCCCGCTGGCGGCAAGGCGGTATAACCCTCGCGCGGGATCGTTCGTCGGTTCCTACCCTCCAGACGGACGGTCCCGCGTGAAGGTTTCCAAATCGAAGGGTGGAGTATGAAACTGATCTTCGCAGCGGCCGTCCTGGCGGCCTTTTCGTCGGGATCTTTTGCGGGAGAGCTGATCCCGGTCGACGACAGCTACACGGTTTCGCAGCGCTATTCCGCCTACAAGAAGGATTATCCCGAGCTGCAACTGCCCCGTCTGCAATTCGAAGCGGGCCAGCAGATTCTGTTCGATCGGCTTTACAAGAAGATCGGCGACCGGGAATTGCACATCGACGTCTTCCTGCCGGTGCCGGCGCGCGCCAACCACCAGGCCATTCTTCTGGTGCACGGCGGCGGCTGGCATAGCGGCAACAAATCCAACTTCTACGCCATGGCCGATCTTCTGGCGCAGCGCGGCTATGTCGTCCTGACGCCGGAATACCGCCTGTCGCCCGAAGCGGCTTATCCCGCTGCGCTGATCGACATCAACGACGCCATCGTCTGGGCCAAAGGCCAGGCCGGCGAACTCGGCTTCGATCCCGCCAAGCTGGCGATCGGCGGCGAATCCGCCGGCGGCCAGATGGCCTCGCTGCTTGCCTATTCCTCCGCCCGGCCCACCTTCAAGAGCGATCCCGGCCTCGATACGCGGGTGAACGCGCTGATCGATCTCGACGGCGTGCTCGATTTCACCACCCCGCTGGCGCTCAAATTCGAAAACGCGGCCGGCGCGAAGTCGGCGGCAGGCTCGTGGCTCGGCGGAGCGTTCGAGACGGCCGGCGCCAAATGGCGCCAAGCCAGTGCAGCGAGCTACGTCGGACCCCAGTCGCCGCCCACTCTGGTGATCGCCAGTTCCGAGCCGCGCTTCACCGCGGGGCTGGAAGAAGTGAAGCCGGCGCTCGAGCGCCATCACATCAAGAATGCCGTCATCGCGTTCGAGCACACGCCGCACGCCTTCTGGCTGTTCGAGCCGTATGTGACTAAGATTACGATGGCGATCGACGAATTCCTGCGTCCGGCGGGCGCGGCGAAGCGGTAAAGCGAGAAGCGCGCATGAAGAACTTCGGCATTCGTTTTGCGGTTGCGGCCTTGTGCTTGGCCGCGAGTTTCTCCGGCGCTTCGGCGGAGCGCGCAGCGGCCTATCGTGTCGCGCACGACTGCGCCGGCGCGGCCAGCTGCTTTACGTCGATCCAGGCGGCCTTGGATGCGGCAAGCGGCGAAGGCTGGGTCACCGTCAAAGTGGATGCGGGCGATTTCTACGAGAAGGTGACGATCCGGCGTCCCAAGACCGTCCTCAAAGGCGAAGGCGTCGGCCGCACCCGGCTTCATTTCGATGCGGTGGCGCAGACGGCCGGACAATATCACCGCGATCATTGGGGAACGCCGGGGTCCGCCACGCTGACCATCGATGCCGATCAGGTCACCGTCGATGGCCTCACGATCGAAAACACCTACGATTTTCTCGCCAACGATGCGCTGGCCGCCGGCGATCCGCGCAAGACCGGCAACTCGCAAGCCGCCGCCGTTCTGCTCGATGTCCACAGCGACCGTGTCCTGATCGAGAACGCCTCCCTGCTCGGATATCAAGATACGCTGTTCGCCAACGGCGGACGGGCCTACATCCGCCGCAGCTTGGTGGCCGGGAACATCGATTTCATTTTCGGCAACGGCCGGCTGTTGATCGCCGACAGCGAAATCCGCACCCGCAACCGTGCGTCGGTGGTGGCGCCGGGCGACTTCCACTCCTTCGTCGTCGCGCCGTCGACCCAGCTTTCCCAAGCCATCGGCATTGTCGTCTATCGTTCGCGGCTGACGCGCGAAGCGGGCGTGCCCGACAATTCGGTTGCTTTGGGCCGCCCCTGGCATCCAACGACGCGGTTTGCCGATGGCCGCTATGCCGATCCCAATGCGGTGGGACAGGCCTCGTTCATCGATTGCTTCATGGACGCCCATATTCATCCGGACCATTGGACGACAATGGGTGGAACGGCACGCGACGGCAGCAAGACCGCTATTTTCCGGCCGCAGGATTCGCGCTTCTCCGAAACCGGCTCCCATGGCCCCGGTGCCCGGCACAACGATATCGGGATCACGTGGACCAATCCCCTCAGCATGCGCGACGTCACGGCCGCGATGTTCGCGGGATGGCCGGAAGCGCAGCGGCTGGCGCCATAAGCGGGCCCTGGCCGGCCTACAGCACGACCTGACGGGCTCGGGCGCGGACGTCGTTGAGGCTGAGGTCCTTCTTCATGATGATGTAAGAGCAGAAGGCGTTGATCCCCTTCAGCATCGCGGCGCGGTTCATGCCGGAGAAGGTGCCGGCCGTATCGGATGTGCCGGGACCGATTCCCGGTCCACCCCCCGCCGTCACGAACAAATTGGCGTCGGCGTTGCCGAACCCCATCGCGGCGTCGGTGGCCGGCACGCCGGGCCGGCCCGGCAAATCGAGTTCTCCGATGACGTAATTGGCAGGTGTTTCCACCTTCTGCCGCCAGCCATTGCCGGGCACTTTCTCCAGCCGATCCGGTGCGAAGGCGAGGGTCAGGAGCAGATATCTCATTGCCCCGGCAGCGCGATGCGAGGCGAGCTCCTTGGCGCGATCGCCGACCGATGCCGAACCGAAACCGAACGTGAGCCAATAATTGGGACCTTCCCACAAGGTCGCAAACGCCCCCTTGGAGAGCGGCACCTTCACGCCGTCGCCGTAATCCATGTAGGGCGGCTTTCCCGCCACGGTCTTGGCACTGGGCAGGCCGTCGTCTGCAGCAAAGCTTGCTGGTGCGGCGGCAACGAGGGTTACACCGGCCAAACCGGCGATCGCTGAGCGGCGCGTGTGCATGGGGCAATCCTCCACCAGGGATGCGCTCTCAAAGATACCGCGTGATGCCGTGGCCGTCGCGCCAAATTCTCGAGGCAGGCAACACCGGTCGCGATCAATATATCAGGCCGTCGGCGGCCGGGCGGTGGATCCGCGGACGATGATTTTGTGCGGCAGGGTCAACGGACCGATGGGCTTGTCGCCATGATGGATCAAGGCGAGGAAGGCGGCTTCCGCCATATCGGCAATGGGTTGGCGGCAGGTGGTCAGGCGCGGGTACATCGCATGGGCGAAAATGGCGTCGTCAAACCCGGCCACGGAGAGATCCTGCGGCAGCCGCAGATTATAGCGTATCGACGAGGCCATCACGCCGGACGCCATGTCGTCGTTGCTGGCGAAAATCGCGGTCGGTCGGTCCTTCAGTGTGAGCAGTTTTTCGCCCGCCAGCATGCCCGCCCTGTAGGTGTAATTGCCGGTCTGGCAGTACTCGTCGAGGAAGGGGATGTCGGCTTCCGCGATCGCCCTGCAGTAGCCTTCATAGCGCGCCCTGGCGTCGGCGTGTTCGAGCGGGCCGCGGATGAAGCCGATCCGCCGATGGCCGAGCCCGATCAGATACTTGGTAATGTCATACGCAGCCTGGCAGTTGTCGATATCGACGTCGATCACGTCGGGGACCGCCGCCTCCGGCGAAAAACGCACGATCGGCGTGCCGGTGGCCTTCAGGGCATCGATCAGGGTGGGCAAGTCGCTCAAGGGCGGAGTCAGCACGACGCCGGCCAGCTTCGATTGGGCCACCAGGGCGTGGACCTGCTGGGCGATATTCTGGTTGGTGGCGTGAATGCACTCGACGATCAGGTGATAGCCTTCTTTCTGGCACATGGTCAGAATGGCCATCTGGATGCGGGCTATGTAGCCGGAGCCGGCCGCCGGGGCATCGCAGAACAAGCCGACCATGAACGAACGCTGTGAGGCCAGACCGCGCGCCAACTGATTAGGGCGGTAGGAAAGCTCCTCGATAACCGCCTGCACGCGTGAGCGCGTCAGGCGGCTGACTTCCGGCAGATTGTTGATGACCTTGGAGACGGTCTTGATCGAAACATTGGCGCGCTCGGCGACGTCATAGATGGTCGCGGGCTTCGGAGCTTCAGGAGGGCTGCCATTTAGTGGGTCGCGCACGATTGTCCTCGCCTACGCTGCCAGTCGGGCAGTTGTGTTTCGAATGTGCGGGCTCGACACGTTGTGCGCACCAAATCCAATCTGGGCGAGGCCTCTCATCATCCTGTTCCTGTATCGATTGTCCAGTTCGATACAAGCACATAGACGAAGTGCATAGCGGCGGCGGCACTAACGGAACGGCCCTTTTTTTATGGTGCCAGCCGACAAACCGCAGCGCTTTACCGGACTTCCCAGGCCAGCCCGTGCGCGCGGGGGACGAACACTGCGCGATTCATCCTACTGCTCATCACGTGGCGGATTGACGCGTCAAGGCAAAATTAGGCTTCAGTAAGCGCTTACGTGCGCTCCGCAACCGCTTACCGTTCACCGGTAAGCGCTCGCGGAAGCGTTGCCTAAATGCCTACATTTAAACGCTAATTTAGATCCGAGGCGGTCGGGTTTCTTGACGGGTCAGGGCCGCCGGACAATCCTATGACAGCGCTTTCTAGTGCGCCAATTTGGATCAGGGTCGCTGATCCGGACAGGGGAAACGGAAAACAGGCCGGAGCGGATCCAACCGCCCCCGGCTGTGACGATGGCGGGGGGTGCTCCGCATCGAATCAAAAATGCTCGGCTGCCGTGGGGTGGCCGACCGTAGGGAGAAAACAGTAATGGCTGCCAAATTGAAGTCGCGCCTGTATTGCTCCGCCGCCGTCGCGCTATTTGCGTGTGTCGGTTCGGCGCAAGCCCAGGAGATGGAGACGGTCGTTGTTACCGGACAACGGGCCGCAATCGAATCCGCTATTGCGATCAAACAGAAAGCGGAAGTGATCGTCGACTCGGTTTCGGCCGAAGACGTCGGCAAGCTTCCGGACAACTCCATCACTGAAGTTCTGCAGCGCGTGCCGGGTGTGAACATCACCAAGCTGCAGGTCGGCGGTTCGAGCGAAAACTACCTCGGCGAAGGCACCAACATTTCGATCCGCGGCCTGACTTCGACCGTCAGCCTTCTGAATGGCCGCGACAGCTTCAGTGCCGCCAACGGCCGCAACCTGGCGTGGGAAGACATCCCGCCGGAACTGGCCCAGGGTATCGACGTCTACAAGTCGCTTTCGGCCACGCTGCCGGAAGGCGGTTTCGGCGGCGTCGTCAATCTGCGCACCCGCCAGCCGTTCGATTTCGACGGCCTGACCGCTTCGGTCACCCTGACGGGCAATTACGCCGACTGGTCGCACAAGGGCCATCTCGGCGGCGTCGGCATGATCAGCGATCGCTGGCAGACGAAAATCGGCGAAATCGGCTTGCTGCTGAACGTCGCCTACTCCGATCTCTCGACCAAGGCCGACGGCGTTCAGATCCTGCCGTACTTCCCCGCGGTCTATAATCCGACCTACACCGCCAGCCACAACGCCACGCTTCCGTCACTGTCGGACGCCGGCTCGACCGAAGTCTATGTCCCGAACGGCTTCGGCTTTAACCGCCGCGTCGACGATCGCACCCGCATCGGTCTCTACGCCGCGGCGCAGTGGCGGCCAAACGAAACGCTGCTGATCGGCCTGACCGCGTTCCAGTCGCGCTACACCATGAACGACGCCTTCCACGGCCTCTTCCTCGGCTCGGGCACGCAGGCGGTTCTCGGTCCCAACAGCACCAACACCTTCGATTCCGACGGCAACCTGACCTACACCAGCGGCCTCGCCGACTTCATGTACGGCACCACCGCCGCCGGCATCACCAATCCGAATGCGTGGGCCTATCAGCCGATTCCCTACAACAACACCACGACCTATCAGCACGACGTCAACACGACCACCGACATAGCACTCACGGCCGATTGGCATCCGAACGACAAGTTCAGCGCCAACGTCGCGCTGCAGTATGTCGATTCGTCGGCCAAGTCCGACTACAACAGCGCCGGCTTCTACGAGTTCATCAACGGCCTCGGCCTGCAGCTGACCTCTTATGGCGACGAATCGCTGCCGAAGGTGATCCAAGCCGAGACCATGGCCGACCTGTCGAACCCGGCCTATTACGGCTGGCTCGAGACCATGCCGCATCGGCTGCACAACTACGGCCGGGAAGCGGCGATCTATATCGATACCGTCTACAACGTCAGCGACACGGGCTTCCTCCGTCAGATCCGCAGCGGCCTGAAACTCACCTACCGCAACGAACGCGACAAGGAGACCAACTGGAACTACAAGCAACTCGCGCCATATTGGGGATCGACCTACCATTATGCGTCGGACGATCCGAAGAAGGCGACGCTGGTCGACCTTTCGGATCTGTTCAACGGCGACGTCGGGATTCCGAAGGCGTTCTGGTTCCCGAGCTTCGACGCCATCAAGGATCCGGTCGCGCTGCAGAACGCATACGGCACCAGCGGCTACACCTCGGATCAGATTCTCGCCAATCTCAATAACGACACGCTCGCCAAGCTGAGCGAATCCACCTTCACCGCCTACGCCATGGCGACGTTCGCCAAGGACGACTTCTTCATCCCGATCAGCGGCAATATCGGCTTCCGCGTCGTGACCTATCGCGATCATGCGTCGGGTTATCGCTGGACGCCGCTGCTTGAAGCCGTGTCGATCGAAAACATCGTCGACGGTTCGGGCAACTGGCTGGCGCCGAAGTTGAACGCCCCGATGCAGAGGACGACCGTTTCCGGCGGCCGCACGCAGACTGACGTTCTGCCTTCGGTCAACCTTCAGGCCCAGATCACGCCGGAACTGAAGGCGCGCTTTGCCTTCAGCCAGGCGGTCAACCGGCCGACCTTCGCCCAGATGAATCCGCGCGGTTTCGTCAGCGGCACGTACGTCGGTACCTACGATGCCTACTTCAACGGCAACTGGGGCAATCCCAATCTGAAGCCGGAAAAGGCCGAACAACTCGACGTTTCGCTCGAGTACTACTTCGCCAGCGGCGGCATGGTGCATGTGTCCGGGTTCTGGAAGCAGATCCACAACATGATCTCCACCACCCAGCAGGCCGAACCGACGACGTTCAGCGCGTCGTGGGCCGGCTTGACCAACCCGACACTGTGGCAGCCGGGCGATCCGACCGCCGCAACTCTGTGCACGGGTGCGGCCGCGGCCATGACCTGTACGGTGACGGCATCGATCACCGAGTACTTCAACGAAAAGCAGATGGCGCGTATCGACGGCTTCGAAATCGGCCTGCAGAAGTACGCCAGCTTCCTGCCGGATCCGTTCGACGGTCTCGGTCTCGACTTCAACTACACCTATATCGACAGCCAGCAGCCGGGCGCGCTTGCCTACGACATGAAGGGCGCTCCGATCTCCGGCCTGCCGGTGACGGGTCTTTCCAAGAACACCATCAATATCGCCGGCATGTACGACAAGGGTCCGCTGTCTCTGCGCGTCGCCTACAACTGGCGCAGCGACTTCCTGGCCTCGACGGCCGCATGGCAGACCTCCGGCACGTACAACTACATCAACAACATCAACTTCGGCGGCAACACCGTCGGCAAGGTCACGACCTTTGCCTTGCCGGTCTACCAGTACGCGGTAGGGACCTTGGATGCGAACGTCACCTACAATTTGACGGACAATGTGAGCTGGACGCTCGAAGCTTCCAACCTGACGCGGTCGGTCACCCGGCTGTACATGATGGAAGGCTACACCTCGTCCGGCAAAGAGCGTCTGTTCAACCGCAGTTGGTATCTCGCCGATACGCGGTACACGTCGCAAATTCGCGTGAAGTTCTAAGGGACCAGTTCGCGGTGCCGGGACGGCCTTCGGGTCGTTCCGGCCTGGGAGGAAAAAATGAACATGAACAGGAACAAATTTCAGACCCGGCTCTTCCTTTCCGCCAGCGCGCTGGTTTTTGCAGCTTGCATGGGAGCAGCCAGCGCTACGGATGTCGTTCTCGACACCACCAACACGCCACGGTCGCTGATGGGTGACGCGACGGTCGACAACCTCATCATCGGTTCGGGCCAGACCGGCTATCTGACGGCCAACTACAACACCGCTCCGGCGGGCGATCTTGCGATCACCTGGACCGGCAGCCCGAGCGTTTCGTCCACCGGCGCCTGCGATTTCGGCGGATGCTTCGCCACGGCCGACACCATTACGGTCCGTAGCGGCGGCAAGATCATCGTTGACAATCCCTGGGGCTGGCAGCCGTTCCAGTCGATTTTCAACGTGGCGGGCGATGCGGAGTTCGGCATTGCCAATTGGGGCGGCGGCACCACCATCCTGATGGGCACCAGCACCTTTACCGGCAACCTGACTCTTGATGCCGGCGTCGGTACCAATACCAATCTTCTCCAGGTCGGCCAGGACTGGAAAGCCGCCACGATCGTGTTCGGGGCGAACAGCAACATCATCCTGAACAGCGGAACCCACCTGGAAATGTGGATGCCGAGTTCGGCTCCGGCGGTCGTGGGCGGCACCGTCAGCGGGCCTGGTGCGCTGACGATCCATTCCGGCTCGATGACGATCAACGGCATTGCCACCAATGCAACGTCCTACACCGGCACGGTAACGCTCGGTGCCGGCGCCGGACTGGTGATCGGCGATGCCACGCACTCCGGCGCCAAGTTCGGCGACATCGCCGGCTCGACGGCGGTGATCAACGTCAACCAGTCGGGCGGCACCCTTGCTACGGTGAAGGGCTACGGCACGTTCTACGGCACGCTCAACAACAACGGCGTCGTCGCTCCGGGCGGTACGACGGGAACGCTGGGAACGCTGACGGTCACCAACTACACGCAAGCCGCAACCGGCGTTTTGCAGGTCGAGATATCCCCGACCGGCGCCTCGAAGCTCAACGTCACCGGCACGGCGGCGCTGAACGGCAGCATGTCCGTGAAGATCGATGCCGGCGATTACGGCAACAGCGTCTTCCCGATCCTGACGGCCCACAGCATCACCGGTTCGTTCTCGACGGTGTCGACGACCGGCAGCGTTTCGGGTGCGATCGTTGCGCTGCAGACGTCCTCGACCGGCTACAGCATCGTCACCGAGAAGGCGTCGAGTTCGCAGGTCATCGGCCATCTCGTCACTGCCAACCGCAACGGCATCTATGCCTTCACCGATTCGCTCTATGACGTGGGTCCGAGTGCCGTCCACAACAACAAGGTCTCGTTCTGGCTGACGCCGACGGGACGCCTCGACAACATCGGCCGCGACGGCGCCGGGTACGGGCTCAGCGCTTACGGCATTTCCGGCGGCGCCCAGTACAATGCTGCCTGGAAGAACGCGACCGTCGGCTTTGCCCTGGGTTACGACCATGCTTCGCTCGACGTGAAGAACGAAGACACCAAGGCCCACAGCAATACCGTCAACCTCGCGCTCTATGGCGGGGCCGATGTGCTCAACGCGCGGATCGACGGCGCGGTCTTCTACAATACTTACGACGCCGCCTCGAAGCGCGTGATGGAAGGCTACGGCACGGCGGCCGCCAGTCCCAAGGGCTGGGGCTGGGGCGCCACCGTCCAGGTGAGCCGCTCGCTGTTCCATGACCGCGTCGTGCCGTATGTGCGCGGCACCTTCGCCCGCGTCATCCAGGATGCGGTCACCGAAAGCGGCGTGAGCACGTTCGATCTGGCGTACAAGAAGATCGACGCCAACACCTTCGTCGGCGACCTGGGCTTCAAGGTGAACGTCCTGCCGGAAACCTCGAAGATCAAGCTGCAGACCACCGTCGCTCTGCGGCACGACTTCTCCGATCCGGGCGAGACGGTCAACGGCTCGTTCGCGGAGCTGTCGGGCTCGTCCTTCTCCTATCATTGGAAGGGCGATGCGCAGAACACGCTCATCGTCGGCGCCAATGCCGGCGGCGACGTTCTGCCCAATCTGTCGGTATTTGGACGGGTCCAGGGCGAGTTCACACAGGCCCGCCGGGCGGTCGCGTTCGGTCTGGGCGCGAAGTACAAACTCTGACGGTCACGAGCGTTTCGTAATTGTTTCTTCAGGGGCGGCCTTGCCGCCCCTTCTTTTTTCTCTTTTCGCAGCGTTATGGTCATCGCATCATGGCGCGCCGAACCGGCGAGGGGATGTGATGACGTCGATACCGAGGACTGCCGCCCGTTGGACGGCCGGAGCAATTTTGCTGGCAGGCAGTGCCGCCGCTGCAGTGCCTTGTGCGTCCCCATCCTTCAGCCACTTCATCGTGGTCGACCAGTTCGGCTATACGCCGGCGATGCAGAAAATCGCGGTGATCCGCTCACCGGTGACGGGTTACGACGCTGCCAAGGCATTCTCGCCCGGTCCCGTCTATCAGGTCGTCGACGCAACCACCTGCGCCGTCGTGTACGAAGCGGCGCCGCGTGTCTGGAACGGAGGGGCGGTCGATCCGACCTCCGGCGACAAGGCCTGGCTGTTCGACTTTTCCGCAGTGACGGCGCCGGGGCGCTATCTCGTCCGCGATCGGGCCCGTGGCGAAACCACGGGTGCATTCGAGATCGGCGGCAATCCCTACCGGCAGGTCCTGGTGCAGGCGATGCGCTTTTTCTATTACCAGCGCGCCGGAGAGGCGAAGATTGCCCCTTACGCCGACCCGCGCTGGAGCGACAAGCCCGATCACCTCGGCCCGCGCCAGGACACCGAGGCGCGGCATCTGATGAAGAAGGACGACCCGTCGTCCGCGCGCGATCTTCACGGCGGCTGGTGGGATGCGGGCGACTACAATCGCTATACCAATTGGCACAGCGATTACATTCTCAGCCTGTTGACGACCTATACAGAAAACCCCGGCATCTTCACCGACGATTTCAATATTCCGGAATCGGGCAACGGCATTCCCGATATCATCGATGAAGTGAAGTTCGGCCTGGATTTCATGATCCGCCTGCAGAGCCCGGACGGCTCGGCCTTGGCTATCGTCGGCTCGGGTTTTGGGGGTGCACCGCCGTCATCGGCGACGAGTCCGACCTATTACGGCGGGCCGTCGACCTCGGCGACCTATAGTGCGGCGGCGTCCTTCGCTTACGGCGCTAAGATTCTCGCCCGCTTTCCCGCCTACGCGACATATGCGGCCGATCTCAAACTGCGGGCAAAGAAGGCCTGGGATTGGGCCGAAGCCCATCCGGACGTGACCTTCTTCAACAAGGACAAGGCCTACGGCGACCAGACGCTCGGCGGCGGCGAACAGGAAGTGACGCCGGAAGGCCGTGCGCTCAGAGCAATGACGGCCGCGATTTATCTGTTCGACCTCACCGGCGAGAAAATTTACGAGGATCGCGTCGTTGCGCTCGCCAAGGCTTCGCCGCTGATCGCCAAGAGCTGGTTCGGGCCGTCCGATGCGCCGTGGCTGCAGCCGCTGCTCTATTACGCGGGTTTGAAATCGGCGCGCGCCAACATGGCCGGCGAGATCAAGCGCCACTATGCAGCGGTGTTCAGTTCCGATGCGGTTTACGGCGCCGAAAGCGCTTGGCGTAATCCTTATCTGGCGTATCTGCCGACCTACTATTGGGGTTCGACCAAGGAGATTTCGCGCCAGGGCTATTTCTTTTTGTATCCCAAAGAACTCGGAATCGGCGATGTGCCGGCCGGCGCCGATACGTTGGCGGCGCACTACCTGCACTATCTGCACGGCGTCAATCCGATGGCCAAGGTCTACCTGTCGAACATGGGCGATTACGGCGCCGAGAACTCGGTGGATTCGTTCTTCCATGCCTGGTTCTTCAAGAACACGCCGTGGTCGAGCGTGAAGTCCTCGAAATTCGGGCCGCCGCCCGGCTATCTCGTCGGCGGACCCAACCCGAGCTACAACTGGACGTCCGGCTGTCCGGCGATCAGCCCGGCCTGCGGCAAGGCCCCGCCGTCGCCGCCGTTCGGCCAGCCGCCGCAAAAATCCTACGCCGATTTCAACGACGGCTACCCGATCGCGTCCTGGGAGGTGACCGAGCCCTCCGTCGGCTACCAGGTCGAGTACATCCGGCTGCTGGCCCATTTCGCCGCCGAGCCTGCCGGCAAATCGCAATAGAGCCGTTCCGGAGGGGGCCGATTGTGCTGCCGGAACCTCGGCTCAACGCCGCAGGGCCGAGGCCGGCCGGATAACCCCTTGGAAAATCACGGGCGCCTGTTGCCGCGGCCGGAAAATGGGCTGTTGCAAGCACCCCCCTGGATGCGTATTTTCCGCCCCTCGCCGGACAGCCCTTCGCGGGGATTTCCGGCCGTTTTTGCGCCTTTAAGGGTTTTGCCCCATAAAGGCCGTTGGGCCGCCTTAGCTCAGCCGGTAGAGCACCGCATTCGTAATGCGGGGGTCGGGTGTTCGAGTCACCCAGGCGGCACCAGCCCTTCCCGATCCCATCGAGAGTTCCTGCCGGGCGGCAGCCGCGGTATTCTCTGCGTCCACCGCTACGGGATGCAGCGTACACGGAGAGATGCTCCGGCGGTTCGCAGGGGCAGCAGACGGTTGGCACGGTTACATGTTTGTGCCACGTTGGATATCCGGCCTGCGTCGCGGCCGGCCATTCGGGAGTCGCCGACGTGCCGCGCACTTTGAGCGAAGAAGATATCGCCGAATTCCGCGAGCAGCTTTGCGCCGCGGCCAGCCGCCTGTTTGCCCAGCGGGGCACCGACGGGGTCACGATGCGGGCTTTGGCGGAGATCATGGGGATCAGCCCCATGAAGCCCTATCACTATTTCCGCGACAAGGAAGAGATCCTTGCCGCCGCCATGGAACGGGCCTTCAACCGCTTCGTGGCTGCGCTGGAGGCGGCCGAAAACACCGCGGCTCCGGCGCTCGAACGGGCCAATGCCCGGCGTCAGGCCTATGTCGCGTTCGCGCTCGCCGAACCCGACTGCTACCGCGTCATGTTCGAGCTGCCGCATCCCGACACCGCGAAATATCCCGGTTTGCAGGCGGCGATGGATCGCGCCCGTGCCGTCACCCGGCGCGGCATGGATGCGTTGATCGCCTCGGGGTTGATCGAGGGCGACCCGGTGGTGCTCGGCAATGTGTTCTGGTGCGCGCTGCACGGTGCGGTGAGCGCCTACATCGCCGGCAAGCTCGACAGCCGCGAACAGCTTGAGGCCATCCTCGACATCTCCATGAAAAGCCTGCGCGAAGGCCTGAAACCGGCGGCGCGCTAAAGCTTCTTCAACGCCGCCGTATGGGCGCGGATCACCGCCAGCGTGGACGCATCGCTGTCGAACACCGAATTGCGCCCTTGCGGTTCCTGCGGCGGGTCGCCGACATAGGCGGTGTCGCCCGGCTTCATCATGGCGTCGGGATGCAAGGCGCGGCCTTCGCCGCCCCAGGCCCAGAAATTGGTGCCGGCAAACGGGCCGTTCCTCTTGGCGTCGGCTTCCACGGCGTCGAACACCATGCGGTAGAAACGGTCGCGATGGGTGGTCGGCGCGCTCGGCGCGTTGAGCCCGCCTTCGCGCGGAAAGCCGAATTCCTCCAGCACCAGTGGTTTGTTCAGCGAGCGCGCCAGCGCGATGTGGGTGTCGATATAGGCGCGGCACTTGGCAAGGCCGGATTCGAAGGTGGTGTCGAGCTTGTCCGCATCGATCCAGCTCCAATTGAGCGGCCACATATGGACGGTGACGTAGTCGATCGCTTTCGGCGCGCTCGCTTTGGTCACGCACTCGGCCGACTCCAGACACCCCATGACGCCTTCGTTGCCGGTAGAGACGAGGTGGTTGGGATCGAGCCGCTTGATCAGACCGGCCGAGCGGGCGATCCAGGCGTAGAAGGCTTCCCATGGCGCCTTGGAGGGTGTGCCGCCGGGCCGCGGCTCGTTGGCGAGCTGCCAGGCCATGATGGCGGGATCGTCCTTGTAGGGCTTGCCGGTGACCGTATTGGTGCGGCCGACGATCCGGGTCACATAGGCTTCGTAAAGGGCCACGGCTTTGGGGCTGGCATAGAACTGGGCCGAGAAATCGGCGAATTCCGGCCAGGGATGGGCGGGATCGCCCAAATCGATATAGCGCCCGCCATTGGACCAGTACTGGTAGGTCACCATGCCGCCGGACCATTCCCAGAAATTGTTGAGGAACAGCACCGCCTTCTGGCCGCGCTTGGCCATCTCGGCGAGGGTGAAATCGAGACCTTTGAGCAGCGCTTCGCTGTCGGGGGCGCCGCGTTTCTGGATCGCGGGGGACAGCGAGTTCTTGAGCGGCGAGGTCTCGCCCGACGCCAGCACCCGGATATTGTCGATCCCGAGCCGATGAAGGGCGTCGAGTTCGCGCTTCAGGCGGTCGCGGTGGCCGAGCGGGCCGGGCGAGCCGAGATACGGCCCGTACCAGAGATTGGTGCCGGCATAGCGATAGGGCTTGCCTTGGCTGAAAAACCGCATGCCCTCCGCGGTGACGAAGGCGCCCGGCTTCAGGCCTGCCGCTTGGGCGCCCACCGCCAGTCCCGCCCCAATCATGACGCTCCGCCGGGTCAGCATGGCCGCCTCCTTGACAGGTTTTCCGGAAAATCCCTATCAGACCAAGGCGTTTTGCCGAAGTCCGCAGGACGCCGCGGCGGCGTGGCCCTTGTCGGACGCGAGGTCAAGGTGGATAGTTGATAGCCAAAGCATCGATTTTTCGGTTTTGATGCAACTAATAGCAATGTGAGCAGGGTGAAGCGATGATCAGTGCAGGGCAGCTTCGGGCAGCGCGGGCTTTGCTGGGTATCGACCAGCGCCAGCTTGCCGAGATCGCCGGACTGTCGGTCCCGACCATCCAACGCATGGAATCTAGCGACGGCGTCATCCGGGGCAATGTCGATTCACTGATGAAGCTGATAGGTGCACTGGAATCGTCCGGCATCGAACTGATCGCCGACGGTGCCGCTTCGCCCGAGGGCGGCCGCGGTATACGGTTAAAAAAGAAACTCGCCTAGACCGGACGCGCGACCGGAAAAAGGTGAGCGGTTTTCCGACACCTTGCGCGATCGAAAGATAGAGTCAGGAACAAAACAATGACGGCACGCCCTCTCTTGCGGGTGAAACCCCGCGAAGGCAAACGCGCTCGCGCCGGCGCGCCCTGGCTATTCTCCAACGAAATCGAGATGCAGAAGACGCTCGCGCCCGGCACGATCGTCAATGTCTCCTTCGACGACGGCCGTCCGCTCGGCACCGGCTTCTTCAATCCGAAAAGCCTGATCGCCGTGCGTCTCGTCGATCCCGCCCTCGATGTCGTGCTCGACGAAGATTTTTTTGCCGCCAAATTCGCCCGCGCCCTCGCGTTGCGCGACGCGCTTTATGCCTCGCCGTTTTACCGCCTCGTCCACGCCGAAGGCGATCTGCTGCCGGGCCTGGTGATCGATCGCTTCGGCGATACCGTGACGTTGCAGATCACCACCGCGGGCATGGAAGCCTTGAAGGACACGCTGATCGCGGCCTTGAAGCGCGTGCTCGATCCGGCCCGCATCATCATCCGCGCCGATGCGCCCGCCCGCAGCCTGGAAGGGCTCGACAGTTATGTCGATGCCGCCGGTTCGGGGCGCATTTCGGTGCTCGAAAACGGCGTCATCTATTTTGCCGATGCCGGCGCCGGCCAGAAGACCGGCTGGTATTACGACCAGCGCGACAACCGCGCCTTCATGGCGGCTCTGTCGAAGCGCAAGAGCGTGCTCGACGCCTATTCCTATGTCGGCGGATTCGGGCTTGCGGCGGCCAAGGCCGGGGCCAAGACGGTGGTGGGACTGGAAAGCTCGGCCGGTGCGGTCGCCTATGCCGAAGAAGCCGCGAACACCGGCCATCTCGCAGCCAAGTTCCTCAAGACGGATGTGTTCGAGGAGCTGGAGCGGCTCGGTGCCGCCAAGCAGACGTTCGATGTGGTGAATGCCGATCCGCCGCCGTTCGTCAAAGCCAGGAAAGACCTCGAAACCGGCGCCAAGGCCTATCGCAAGCTCGCCAAGTTGGCGGCCGCAGTGACGGCACCGGAAGGCATCCTCTTCATCGCGTCGTGCTCGCACAATATCGCGATGGACCGGTTCGCTCTCGAATGTGCCGCGGGGATTGCGCGGGCGGGCCGTAAGGCGCGCCTCATCCGCATGGCCGGCGCCGGTCCGGATCATCCGATCCACCCGATGCTGCCCGAAAGCGCCTATCTGAAGGCGCTGGTGTACGCGCTGGATTGAACCGCGGCGGGAGACGCTAGATCGTCACCTGCGCGCCAAGCTCGATCACCCGGTTGGGCGGCAGGCGATAGAACCGCGCCGGCGACAGTGCGTTGGCGGCAAGCTGCATGTAGATCCAGCGCCGCCACGATTCCATCTGCGAATGCTCCGCCGGCACCAGCGTTTCGCGGCCGATGAAGAAAGTCGTGGTTTCGGGATCGATGGCGAGGCCGAACTTGCGCGCTTCGCTGAGCGCCTTGGGCACGTCGGGCGTTTCGAAGAAGCCGTGATGGATGTGGACGCTGTAGAAGCCCTTGCCGAGTTTCTCCACTTCGAGCCGCTTTTCGGGCGCCACCAGCGGAGTATCGTCGACCATCACCTGGGTGATCAGGATGCGTTCGTGCAGCACCTTGTTGTGCTTGAGATTGTGCAACAGGGCGCTGGGGCAGACATCGGCTCTGGCCGACAGGAACACCGCGGTTCCAGCCACCCGCACCGGCGTCTTCTCGGCGCGTTCGACCAGAAGATTGAGCGGCATGGATTCGTTGCGGATGCGGTCGAGCTGGACCCGCCGGCCGAGCCGCCAAGTGCCCATGATGGCGTAGACGCAGGTGGCGATAAACAGCGGCAGCCAGCCGCCTTCGACGATCTTGAGCGCGTTGGAGCCGAGGAAGGCAAGGTCGACGAAGCCGAGCAGACCGAACAGCGGCACCGCCGTCCAGATGCTCCATTTCCACTGCCGCACCGCGACGAGGCCGACCAGCATGGTGGAGATGAACATCTCGCCGGTCACCGCGATGCCGTAGGCGGCGCCGAGCGCATTCGAGTTCTTGAAGATGAGGACGATCAGCACCACGCCGACGCAAAGCACGGCGTTCATCCGCGGCACGAAGATCTGGCCGTAATCGGTCGCCGAGGTATGGCGGATTTCCATGCGCGGCAGCATGCCGAGCTGAATCGCCTGCCGGGCGATCGAAAAGACGCCGGAAATCACCGCCTGCGAGGCAATCGAGGCGGCGATGGTTGCCAAGATCACCAGCGGGTAATGCGCCCAGTCCGGCGCCATGGAATAGAACGGGTTCGTCAGCGCATTGGGTTCGCGCAGCAGCGCGGCGCCCTGGCCGAAATAATTGAGGAACAACGCCGGCAGCACGAAGAACAGCCAGGCGGCGCGGATCGGGCCTTTGCCGAAATGGCCCATGTCGGCATAGAGCGTCTCGCAGCCGGTCACCGCCAGCACCACCGAACCGAGGGTGACGAACGCGGTCCACGGCTCGTCGACGAACAGCATCAGTCCGTAATGCGGCGACAGCGCCCACAGAATCTCGGGCGTCTTGACGATGGAACCGGTGCCCAGCGCGGCGAGCACCAGGAACCACACCACCATCACCGGCCCGAACAGCCTGCCGACCTGGGCGGTACCGCGTGACTGGAAGGCGAACAGTCCGATCAGGATGACCAGCGAAAAAGGCACGACGAGCGGCTCGAAATGGCGGCTGGTCGCAGCCAGCCCTTCCACCGCCGACAGCACGGTGATGGCCGGCGTCAGCATGCCGTCGCCGAAGAACAGCGACAGACCGAGAATGGCGCCGGTGCCGATCAGGAGTTTGACGCGTCGGTCGAGGCCTTGGACGCGATGGGCCAGCGACGCCAGGGCCAGTTCGCCGCCTTCGCCGTCGTTGTCGGCCCGCATGATGAGCGTGACGTATTTCAGCGTCACCACCAGGATCAGCGACCAGAAGATCAGGGAGACCACGCCGTAGATGGCATGGTTGAGGGCGGTGTTCTGCTGCGCCGCCAGCGCCGACTGATGCAACGCATAGAGCGGGCTGGTGCCGATGTCGCCGAACACGATGCCGAGCGCGGCGAGCGTCAAGAACGCCTTGCGCTTGAAGCCCACTTGCGCCGGCGCGTGATGGCCGCCCAGCGAAGAGGCTGCCTCCAGCGGATCGTCGGATTCTTGAGGGGAAGGATGATCGGTGTCGGTCACAGCCGTGTCAGGAGAAAGAGCCAGTCTTGCCCAACGTGCGGGGCCGGTTTTCGCCTCGCGAGGGCGCGGACCATAGTCTCACTTTTGGCCGGGTCAATGCGCAGAAGGCCGGATGGCCCCAAAAAATATAAAAAAAATTAACCCGTTGATCACGCTAAGGTTATTGGGATGTTGCCAGCGCCTTTCGGTCGCAGGGACGTTACGGGGTCCCGGCCCCTTCTTCGTCGTCCTCGGCAATCAGCGCACTGATCGGATCGCGCCGCCCCGGATACTGCGCCACCATCGGATTGCCATCGCCCTGATCGGGGCCGGGACCGATGAAGCCTTGTACCGGATAGATGCGGGTACCCCAGGCGCCGGTCCTGAAATTGAAGACCTTGACCGCGCTCCAGTCGTTGGCGGCGCTGACGTCGCGGACCGGATCGTCGGTATAGATCGCGCCGTCGTCGAGCCAATTGGCGTGATCGACCTTGATGGTGCGGCCGTCGATGATCTGGCGCACCACCGCGACATGGCCGCGGTTCGGCCCGGCGTAATTGAACAGCACCATGACGGAACCTTCGGTGGGCTCGCTGGCGCGGGCGAAGCGGCCGGCGGCCTTGTCCCACCAGGTGTAGGCGTCGCCGTAAAGGCTGACATTGGAGTGGTCGCGCGCGTAAGGCACGCATTGCAGCGGGATTTCCCGGTGCGCGGTGGCAGGGGCCCCGCCATCGTCGTCGAGATCAGAATAACCCGGACCGCTGGCGCATCCCGCCAGTCCGATACACAAGGCGGCCGCCGCCGCGAGCCGAACGAATGACCCCACCATCACCGATCTTCGCCTTTGGGCTGCGTGAGCAGCGACCGTGAAGACGATCCTAGCGTGTGCGCTTCAAAGCGAGGTTAGATCATTCGTTCGAATTTTAGGAATTTTTTTCGCGCCGGTGCTGGCAATTGTCACGGGGATTTACATAAAGCAAGGACCGTCTCGATAAGCCATTGGAACTCCTCGATCCGCATCATGGCATACGGGTTGCGTGGCACGCCTGTCATTAACAGGAGGAACCATGCAGCGTCTGTATTTATCGGTTTGCTTCGCGGCGATCGCCGTAACGGCAAGCGCATCGGCTTCGCCGCTCGACGCGGCATCGCTGATGGCGAACTACAATCTGATTACCAGCGGCAACGCGACGACCAACGGCGACATCGAAGGCGCGATGATCGTGGGCGGCAACTTTACCGGCGCCGCCGGCACCGCCAATCTCTTCAACAACGCGGCGCGCCTGCCGGCCAACAAGACCAGCTATATCTACGGCGCCAATTCCAGCCAGATCAACGTCGACAATGCGGGCAGCCTCTATATCGGCGGCTCCAACAGCGGCAACATCAATCTCAACGGACCCGGCAATCTACAGATCGGCGGCGCCAACAGCGCGAACATCAACGGCAGCGTCGGCGGAACGGTGGCGATTGCGGGAGCCAACGGCGGCACGGTCAACAACGCGACCTATCTTCCCGGCAATGCCAGCACCATCGTGGCGCCCTACGTCAAAGCCGACGTGATCGCCGCCCTGACCGGCTATTCCGCCACGCTGGCGGGGCTTTCTTCCAACGGATCGATCATCACCGGCGCCAATTCGCTGACCTTCTCCCATGCCGGCAGCGGTCAGGCGGTGTTCGCCATCGCCGCGGCGGATCTCGTCGCCGACCTGACGAACGCCAATATTTCCTTCCTCCTGGGCGATCCGTCCGCTTCGGTGGTGATCAATGTCGATCTGCAGGGCGCCAATCTGGCACTGCCGTCGAGCGCGCATTTCGCGAGCGGCACGGCGCTCGAAAACGTCCTGTTCAATTTCTACAACGGCACCGGCACCGTGATTGATTTCGGCACCATGTGGAAGACCTCGGTCCTCGCCATGGGTTCGGAGGTCACCAACCACACGCCGATCGAAGGCTCGGTCGCGGCGGCCTCGTTCACCGGCCACGGCGAGTTGCACAACTTCCCGCCGACGCCGCCCGGCAACCAGAATCCGCCGCCCGAGACGGTTCCGGAGCCTGGAACGCTGGCGCTGATGATGGCGGCGATGCTCGGCCTGTTGGGCCTGCGGCGCAAACGGAAGCTGGCCTGAAGACTAGTCGGTGGGGCTGATCCGGCGCACGTTGCGGGGGGCAGGCAGCGTAGCGCCGGAGAAACCCATAGCCCCGATCGAAATGAGCCCGGTCACTGCGAAGACGAAGAACGGTGCACTCCAGGCGCTTTCCGCAAACGCAAACACCGGCAGGAACAATCCGGCCACGAGTTCCGGACCGCCGCGCCAGCCGCCGGCATAGCGCTCGCCCGCGCGCAGGGTGCGGGTGAAGTTGTTGCGGTTGGGATTGGCGAAGAAGGCGTTCCAGGTGGCTTTGGCGTTGGACAGGACGAGGCCCGACGGGAACACCAGCGACAGCAGCAGCGAACGGTGCAGGCCGATCATGCGGTCGCGGCCGAGGAACTTCTGGCCCAGCCAGACATAGGCGAGCGACGCGCTCAGCCCGAAGAAGGTGATGAACAGGCCGAGGCTGCCGACGGTCTGCAGATAGACGGCCCCGATATACATCAGCGTCAGGCTGATCACGGCGGAGAAGAAGGCCAGGGTGTAGAAGCCGAACTGGCACATCTGCAGGGTCATTGCCGCCTTGACGCCGAGCGGCAGATTGCTCGCCCACACGGTCGGAAGCAGCTTCTTGGCGCATTGGGCATGGCCCTTGGTCCAGCGCTGCTGCTGGGCCCGCCACGCGGCGGCGGTTTCGGGCAATTCACCGGGAGCGACGACGTCGCCGACGAAGGCGCCGCGCCAGCCTTTGAGGGCGCAACGCACCGACAGATCGAGGTCTTCGGTGAGGGTGTCGCCGGTCCAGCCGCCGGCATTCTCGATCGCCTCGCGCCGCCACACGCCTGCGGTGCCGTTGAACGACATCGGCAGACCGGCGCGGAAACGGGCTTCCTGTTCCACCGCGAAATGGGCGTCGAGCAGGCAGCCTTGGGTGCGCGTCAGCCAGTTGGCGTCGCGATTGGCATGGCCCCAGCGCGCCTGCACGAAGCAGAGCTTGTGGTCAGCGACCAGCGCCGGAACGGTTTTGCGCAGGAAATCGGGGGCCGGTTCGAAATCGGCATCGAACACGGCGACGAACGGGGCATCGGAATGGGCAAGGCCGAAAGCGAGATTGCCCGCCTTGAAGCCGGTGCGGTCGGCCCGCTTCATCACCTGGACATCGACGCCCGGACGGACGGCAGCAAGAATTTCGCGCCTGAGAGCGTCATGGGTTTCGGCATCGCCGTCGTCGAGCACCTGGATGTGCAGCTTGTCCTTGGGCCAGTCGAATTCGGACGCGGCGGTGGCGACACGCACGGCCAGGGTGCCTTCGTTGCGCACCGGGCATTGCACCAGCACATGCGGCAGGGCTTCGTCGGGCAGATTGGGGCGCCGCAGCTCTTGCGCCGGTTTGAACAGCCGGAAGAAGCCGAGCATCACCAGTTGTGCCGAGAGCAAGCCAAGCAGCACCAATACGACGGCCAGGGCGTACTGGAGAATCAGCGACAGGTCTGACATGCGGACGTAACGTCCCCCATTACCGGTCTTAACCAAGCCGCTGGTCGCGCGGCACGCGCTATTAAGGCGTCGAGAATTTGTTACGCGTGGCCACAAATCGCAAGAGGCACAGCGTCTCTCCGCCGCCCTTGTAACCATGAAAACGATTCGCAAGAAGCCTGATTTGCGCCCGCGCTATGGTTTCCCGCGTCTTGCGTTCTGCGGCAAACCGCGCACCCCGGCAACAATTATCAGTCCAGGGTGCGGCGGAACCGGGTGATGGCGACGGTCCCGGCGGCGAACAAAAAGAGAATCATCGGCCAGACCTCGGGCCAGACCTCGAAGGTTCCGTTGCCCTTGAGAAGGATGCCGCGGACGATGCGCAGGAAATGGGTGATCGGCAGCACCTCGCCGATCCATTGCGCCCAGCCCGGCATGCCGCGGAACGGGAAGATGAAGCCCGACAGCATGATCGACGGCAACAGGAAGAAGAACGTCATCTGCATCGCCTGCATCTGGTTCCGCGCCACCGTCGAGATGGTGTAGCCGACCCCGAGCAGGGCGGTGATGAACAGAGCCGAGGTGGCGGCCAGAAGGCTGAGCGATCCGATGAACGGCACATGGAACACGAACCGGGCCAGCAGCAGGATCAGCATCGCCTGAAAGGCGCCGACGAAGATGTTGGGCGTGATCTTGCCGACCATGATTTCGACCGGCCGCGTCGGCATGGCGAGCAGGTTTTCATACGTGCCGCGCTCGCGCTCGCGGGTCAGCGCAATCGCCGTCGCCAGCACCATGGTGAGGGTCAGAATGACACCGAGCAAACCGGGCACGATGTTGTACTGGGTGATGTTTTCCGGATTGTAGAGATTGTGCACCACGACGTTGAATGCGGCCGGCTTGGCGGCGAGCGGTGCCAAAGGTCCGACCAGATCGTCGCGCATCGCGGTGACGGCGAGATTGGGAATGGCGGCGAGGGCATAAGACCCGGCGGCCGGATCGGTGGCATCCGCTTCGACCAGCAGATTGGGTTTGGCGCCGCGGATGAGATCGCGGCTGAAATTCACCGGGATTTCGACGGCGAACGAGGCATCGCCCCTGGCTAACATGCGGCGCGCTTCGGCCGGGGAGTTGGTCGCTTTGACGATGTCGAAATAGCTCGAATTGTTCAGCGCCGCGACGATGGAATCGGAGAACGGCCCCGGATCGGCCACCGACACCACGGTGGCGAGATGGCGCGGTACCATGTTGATGGCATAGCCGAAGATGAAGAGCTGCATCACCGGAATGCCGATCAGCAGACCCAGCGTCATGCGGTCCCGCCGCATCTGGATCATTTCTTTCATCAGCACGGCGAAGAAGCGGTGCAGCGTGAAGCGATAGCCGTTCATGACGCGCCTCGCGCCGCGCGGTCCTGGAGCTGGATGAAGACGTCTTCCAGGCTGGGATGGGTTTCGGAAATGGTCAGCGCCGGATCGCCGCGATAAGGCGCCAGCGTCGCTTCCAAGAGGGCGCGGTCATAGCCCGACACATGCAGCATGGCGCCGAAGAAGGCGACGAATTCGACACCAGGCTTGCCGCGCAACTCGTCGGCCAAGGCGCGGGCGCGCTCGCCTTCGATGGTGAAGGTGATAAGGCCGGAGTCTTCGATGATCTTCATCACCGGGCCTTGCGCGACCTTGTCGCCGTAGGAAATGAACACGATCTGATCGCAGCGCTCGGCTTCGTCCATGTAATGGGTGGAGACCAGCACGGTGATGCCTGCGCCCGACAGCTTGTGGATTTCGGTCCAGAAATCGCGCCGCGCTTTGGGATCGACGCCGGCGGTGGGTTCGTCGAGCAGCAACAGGCGCGGGGAGTGCAGCATGCAGGCGGCGAGCGCCATGCGCTGCTTCCAGCCGCCCGAGAGCTCACCGGCGAGCTGCTTCTGGCGCGACACCAGGCCGAGTTTTTCCAACGTGTCGTCGACCAGCTTGCGCTTTTTCGGCAGGCCGTAGACGCGCGCCACGAATTCGAGGTTTTCGCGGATCGAGAGGTCTTCCCAGAAGGAAAACTTCTGGGTCATGTAACCGGTCTCGCGCTTGATCTCTTCCGACTGGGTGCGGAAGTCGTAACCGAGGCAGGTGCCTTCGCCGGCGTCGGCTTTCAGCAGGCCGCACAGCATGCGGATGGTGGTGGTCTTGCCGGAGCCGTTCGGTCCCAGGAACCCCCACACCTCGCCTTCGGGTACCGCGATGTCGACGTTATTCACGGCGACTTTTTTGCCGAAGCGCTTGGTCAGACCCTTGACGTTGATGGCGTAGTTCACCGCGGGCTCCTTAAAGCGGGTCGACGTCGACCGGCTGCCCCGGATTGAGCTTCAATCCGCCTTCGGCGCGCGCTTCGACCTTGAACACGAGCTGGTTGCGGCTCTGGTTCGAGAAGATCACCGGCGGCGTGTATTCCTGGCTCGAGGCGATGAAGGCGATGGTGGCGACCAAGCCGTCGCCGCACGAATCGCAATGCACTTTCACCTTCTGGCCGAGCTTGATGCGGGCGAACTGGTTCTCCGGCACGAAGAAGCGGACATAGACGTTGTCCGGCGGCAGCACCGAGACCACCGTGGTCATCGCGGGCGCGTATTCGCCTTGGCGGAAGTAAACGTCCTGCACCCGACCGGTGGTTAGGGACACGACCTGGCGCTGGGAAAGTTGATAGGCGGCACTGGACAGCGTGGCTTTGGCTTGCGCTTCCTGCGCATCGATCGCCGCCACTTGCGCCACTGCGGCGTCGTAAGCCGATTTGGCCTGATCGTAGGCCTGTTTCGAGGTCGCCACGCTTTGCATCAAACCCTTCTGGCGATCGAGCTGGCGCTTGGCGAGATCGAGGCTTGCTTCGGCAGATGCGCGCTGGCTTTGCGCCTGGGCAATCTGCGCCAAAGCCTGATCGCGCGATGCGGTCTGGCTGGTGTTGTCGAGCACGAACAACAAGTCGCCCTTCTTGACCCAGTCGCCGCGCTTGACTTTGACGTCGGTGACCCAGCCCGCGAGCGGGGCGGCGACGAAGGCGGTATCGCCCTCGGCATAGCCGAGCCATTGGCCCTGATGCGGCTTCTCGCAGCCGGCGAGAACCAGAAGGAGCGCAAGTCCGAGCGGCTTGAGGTTCATGAGGCAGATCCTTCGGGGGCAAGACCCTTGAAGAACACGTCGCAATGGGTGGCGAGAAAGGCATCGTAGTCGAAGGCGCGATCCGACGTCTTCTCGAACGTGGTGCGCCAGACCAGGCACATCAGGATCGGCGCCATCGCCAGCTTGGCGACAAGCTCCGCCGGCAGGTCGCGGATTTCGCCGCGGGCAATCGCCCTGGTGAAGACGCCCGACATCATGCCGGTCGCCTTTTCGATCACCTCTTCGCGCCAGAACCGCGCCAATTCGGGGAAATTGCCGGCTTCGCCGATGATGATCTTGGGCAGGACGGCGACGTCGCTGTTCAGCACCAGGCCCATGAAACCGGCGTAGAAGTGGCGGAGGAAGTCGAACACCGTGCCTTCGAATTTTTCGGCCTGTTCGGTGGCGAAGAGCAGGCTCCGGCTGACATGTTCGCGCGCCAGCGACTTGAACACCTCTTCCTTCGACGGGAAGTAGAGATAGATCGTGCCTTTGGTGACACCGGCGCGGGCGGCGATGTCTTCCATGCGGGCGGCGGCGAATCCTTTCTCGGCAAACACGGCGAGCGCGGACTCGAGGATTTCTCCGGGGCGGGCCTGCTTGCGGCGCTGCCAGCTGCGGAGATGGCGTTGGGGGGCATGTGTGTCCATGGCCTGCAATATAAATTACTGACCGGTCAGTTAGCAAGTGGCGGATTGCCACGCATCCCACGGAAATCCGGAAAAATGGGCAAAGATTCAGGAACGAAAGTTCCCTCAAAGGGTTAAGATGGGCCGAGGGAGTCAAAATACGCCTCGGGAGGCGAGAATGGCGAAGTTTGCAAAGGTATCGGTCGCGCTTGGTGCCATCCTGCTGCTGGCCGCCTGCCAGACACCGGCGACCTATCAGCCGCGCACGCCGGGCTCGAACACCGGCTATACCGACGAGCAGCTCGCCCACAATCGCTGGCGCGTGACCTTCACTGGCAATTCGGCGACCCGGCGCGAAACGGTGGAGAGCTATCTCCTCCTGCGTGCCGCCGAGGTGTCGCTCAAGTCGGGCTATCGCTGGTTCGTGTTCGATACCCGCGATACCGAAGCCCAGACCACCTATCAAAGCGATTTCGTCGGCTGGCCGGGCTGGCGCGGCCGCGGCTGGTATTGGCACAGTTGGCCGTATGGCCCCGGCTGGGGCGCTGGCGGCGGCATGGAAACCAGCCGCCCGATCACCTCGTATGAGGCCTATGCGGAAATCGTGCTCCTCACCGACGATCAGGCCAAGAACGAGCCGCGGGCGATGAATGCGCAGGACGTGCTCGATCACATCGGACCGATGGCGCATCCGCCATCAATTCCGGCGCACCAGTAATCGCACGCCGTCGCCGTTGCGCTGGGTTTCGATCACCTCGAAGCCCTCGCGGCGGCACATGTGCGGAATATCGATATAGGCCAGCGGATCGTCGGCGATCACTTCGAGAATCGTTCCGGACGGCTCCCGGCGCAGGGCCCGCTTGGTCATGAGTGCCGGCAGCGGACATTTAAGCCCGGTAAGATCGAGGCTTTTCACCCGAACGCGATCTCGCTGGCCTGTTTCAGCCGGGCGTAGCGGCCGTTCCAGATGTGCTCGGTGTGGGCGATGATGGTGGCGGCGGGCAGGATTTCGCTGTCGAAGGTCGTATGCGCGTCGGCTGCGATGGTGACGCGATAACCGCGTTCGAACGCCGATCGCACCGTGGCGTCGACGCAGTATTCGGTCTGCATGCCGCAGATCACCAGCGCATCGATATCGGCCGCCTTCAGTTTGGCATCGAGATCGGTGTCGTAGAAGCCGCTGTTGCGGCGCTTGATCGTGACGGGATCGCCGGGCTTTGGTGCCACCGCGGGATGGAAGGCGAAGCCGGGACTGTTCTTGTCGAACGCATCGCCCGGTCCGCCGTCATGCTGGACGAAGAACACCGGCACCTTGGCGGCGCGCGCCCGCGCGATCAGATCGGCAATCGTGGTTACAACTGTGTCGCCGCGAAACGGCTCTTCCGCGCCGAACATGGCTTGCTGCACGTCGATGATCATCAAGGCGAGCATAGAAAAACCCTCCGCGCGGGGCGGAGGGTTGTCCGAAATGGGACGCTTTCGCAAGCGGCAAAACGCCCGGAAAGGTTCCGCGCGTAAAGCACTGACGGGAAGCCCTGTCAGTTCCGCTTGAGACGCACAACCACGTCGACGCGGCTCACCTGGGTGCCTTCGGGCGCGTCGGGCAGCTTGGAGACGGCGATCTCTTCCGAGCCCGGAATGTCCGACAGCATGCCGTCATCTTCGTAGTAGAAGTGCTGGTGCTCGGTGACATTGGTATCGAAATAGGAACGCGTCGCATCCACCATGACTTGGCGCAGGAGACCGGCGTTGGTGAACTGGTGCAGCGTGTTGTAGACGGTCGCCAACGACACGCGAATGCCGCGATTGACGGCTTCGGCGTGCAGGGTTTCGGCGGTGAGGTGCCGATGTCCGTCGTGGAACAACAGGTCGGCCAGTTCATTGCGCTGCCGGGTCGGGCGCAGGCCCGCGGCTCGCAAGCGCGTTACGGCAGATTCGTTCGTCGCATCACGCAATCTTTTACGCATAAGGACTTCCTTTTGACTGACCGGACCGTACGGTCCTCTTACGTCTTCGATTCTTTCTCGCCTTTCCGCACGGTCCGGGCTATGACCGGGATGTCGCTCGTCAAGGGCATTCTTGAGAGCATAGTACGCTAGTCGTTAGAATAGTTCTAACGTAGAAATCGTCGCAGGTGCCCACACGTAGGGAACTGGACATAAGCTGTTGAGAGACATGGAAAAAGTGGATCAAAAGAGCCCCGCGCGTCGGTCGAGCTTCGATTTGGCGGGTCTGATTGCGTGTGCCAAGGGCGAACTGTTCGGCCTGGGCAATGCGCGTCTGCCGATGCCGCCGATGCTGATGTTCGATCGCATTACCAAGATCACCGACCAAGGCGGTACGCACGAGAAGGGCGAAATCGAAGCCGAGATGGAAGTGCGTCCCGATCTTTGGTTTTTCAAATGCCATTTCGAGAACGACCCGGTGATGCCCGGTTGCCTCGGTCTCGATGCGATGTGGCAGTTGGTTGGATTCTTCCTCGGCTGGGCCGGCGGCGCCGGCAAGGGCCGCGCGCTCGGTGTCGGCGAAGTGAAGTTCTCCGGCATGGTGCTGCCCACCAACAAGCTGATCAGCTACACCATCGACTTCAAGCGCGTCATCATGCGCCGCCTCGTGATGGGGATCGCCGACGGCATCATGAAGGTCGACGGCAAAGTCATCTACGAAGCCAAGGATCTGCGCGTCGGCCTGTTCCAGGAAGCCGCGCCGGCCTGAACGCTGCAAGCGGCTTGACAGTGGCATCTGCGTTATGGGCGTGCGGTCCGGTTTCCGGTGCCGCACGCACCCTGTAAAAGCGTTCCGGATTTTGCATTTGAGAGGAACACCGCCATGAGGCGTGTCGTCGTCACGGGGCTTGGGATTGTTTCGTCCATCGGCAACAACGCCGCGGAGGTCACCGAAAGTCTGCGCACCGCGCACTCGGGTCTGAGGCTGTTCGAGCCGCATCGCGACATGGGCTTCAAGGCGCAGGTCGCCGGTCCGGTGAAAGTCGACATCGAGGCGCTGATCGACCGCCGCGCCCGCCGCTTCATGGGCGACACGGCGGCCTATGCTTTCATCGCCATGGATCAGGCACTGAAGGATTCCGGTCTCGAGGAAAAGGACATCATCAACCCCAAGACCGGCCTCATCGTCGGTTCCGGCGGCCCCTCGACCAAGACACTGTTCGCCGCCGACAAGATCGCCGAAGCCACCGGCCCCAAGAAGATCGGCCCGTTCGCGGTGCCGAAGTGCATGTCGTCGACCTGCTCGGCGGTGCTGTCGACCTGGTTCAAGATCAAGGGCGTCAATTATTCGATTTCGTCGGCCTGCGCGACCAGCGCCCATTGCATCGGCAATGCCGCCGAAATGATCCAGTGGGGCAAGCAGGACGTGATGTTCGCCGGCGGTGCCGAAGAACTCGACTGGACACTTGCTGCCCTGTTCGACGCCATGGGCGCGATGTCGTCCAAGTACAACGAGACGCCGGAAAAGGCCTCGCGCGCGTTCGATAAGGATCGCGACGGCTTCGTGATCGCGGGCGGCGGCGGCGTGCTGGTGCTGGAAGAGCTCGAACACGCCAAGGCGCGCGGCGCCAAGATTTATTGCGAACTGGTCGGCTACGGCGCCACCAGCGACGGCCACGACATGGTGGCGCCCTCGGGCGAAGGCGCGATGCGCTGCATGCAGCAGGCGCTCTCGACCGTCAAAGGCCCGATCGATTACATCAACGCCCACGGCACTTCGACCTCCGTGGGCGATGCTGCCGAGATCAAGGCGGCGCGCGAGGTGTTCGGCGACAAGTTCCCGCCGATCAATTCCACCAAGTCGCTGACCGGCCATTCGCTCGGCGCGGCCGGTGCCCAGGAGGCGATCTATTCCATTCTGCAGCAGCAGGCCGGGTTCATCGCCGAAAGCGCCAATATCGCGGAAGTCGATCCCGAGTTTGCGGACGTTCCGATCGTGCGGTCCCGTGTCGACAACGCCAAGCTCGAGCGTGTTCTGTCCAACAGCTTCGGCTTTGGCGGCACCAACGCGACGCTGGTGTTCGAGCGGATTTAAGAATTTTTCACGCGCCGATGCGGAGGCGTTTAACTGACCGGGTGCCGGATTGGAAAAGATAGATTTTCCAGTCCGGTATGGTCTTTCCGTGTGTCGATATCCGGGCCCGACGGCCTCGATTAACTGCAATTTCGTCGCGTTCTAGCGCGAGGGCCGTATCTGGTAGAACTGGAAAATGACAAACGAACCCAAATTGATGGCCGGCAAGCGCGGTGTGGTGATGGGCGTGGCGAACGACCATTCCATCGCCTGGGGCATTGCCAAAGCCCTGGCCGCTCACGGCGCCGAAATCGCCTTCACCTATCAAGGCGACGCCCAGCTGAAACGCCTCAAGCCGCTGGCGGCTTCGATCGGCGCCACCATCCTGTTGCCCGCTGATGTCGAAGACGACGCCCAGCTCGACACCGCGTTCGCCGAAATCGGCAAGCAGTGGGGGGCGATCGACTTTCTCGTTCATGCCATCGCGTTTTCCGATCGCAACGAGCTCAAGGGCCGTTACGTCGATACCTCCCGCGCCAACTTCGCCAAGACGCTGAGCGTGTCGTGCTACTCCTTCACCGCCGTCGCCCAGCGCGCCGCGCGCCTGATGGCCGGCCGCGAGGGCGCGATGATCACGCTCTCCTATCTCGGCGCCAAACAGGTGATGCCGTCCTACAATGTGATGGGCGTGGCCAAGGCGGCGCTGGAAGCCTCGGTGCGTTATCTGGCGGCCGATCTCGGTGCCGACGGTATCCGGGTCAACGCCATCAGTGCCGGTCCGATCCGCACTCTGGCCGGATCCGCCGTGGGCGGCGGGCGCACCATGTTCAAGTGGATCAAAGGCCTGACCCCGCTGAAGAAGACCATCGAACTCGACCATCTCGGCGGCTCCGCTCTTTACCTTCTTTCCGGATTGTCGGCGGGGGTGACCGGCGAAGTGCATTATGTCGATGCCGGGTATAACGTGATGGGCGTGCCGCCGGCCTCGTACCTCGAACAGTGGGCGGCCGAAGGGGGCAAATCCGATGAGGGTCCGGAAGGCTGATTTCGCAGCGGCTGCAACGCTGCTGATCCTGAGCGCGGCTGCGGTTGCAGGCTGGCGCGAGGATGCATCGCCGGCCGATGCCGAGCGCCTTGGCCAGCTCACCGAAGCCCGCGCCAAGGGGCTGACGGAAGCGGCCAGCGCCAAGCCGTCCGATCTCGCCGCGATCCGGTCGATCATGCAGGCCGGGCCGGTTTCGTCGGGCCGCATCGCCGGCACTTGGAAGTGCCGCACCATGAAACTCGGCGGCGTGACCCCGGCGGTCGTCTATAGCTGGTTCACCTGCCGGATCAGCGACCGCGGCGGACGCCTGTTCTTCGAAAAGCTCGGCGGCAGCCAGCGCACCTCTGGCTGGCTTTATCCCGATGCCGGCGGGTACGTGTATCTCGGCGCCTCGTATGTTCACTACAACGGCGCCAACGAAAAGCCGCCTGCCTATTCCGGCACGGGGGCCTCTGCCGGCGCCGCGCAAACGCCCGACGACCAGATCGGCTTGTTGAGCCTCACCTATGACGGCCGCGCCCGATTGGAGCTGCCCTATCCGGTGCAGGAATCGACCTTCGACGTGATCGAACTGAAGCGCTGATCAGCTTGATATCGCAATTTGCGATTTCAAACGCGCGAACTAACCATGCTGTCATCCCTGGCCGGAGCTGCGTAGCAGCGTAGGGAAAGGGGACCCAGGTGGTGGTGCGCCTCTGATGCTGAAGTCGCGATAAATCGTATTCGTTGCCATTGCCCAGGTTCTGAGACCTGGGTCCCGATCTTCGCTCTGCCGCCTCCGCTCGTCGGGGATGACAAGCTTGACTACACCCTTGCCTTCGCCGCTTCGGCAAAGCGCACGAACAGATAGTGCGAGTCCATCGGGCCGGGCGAGGCTTCAGGGTGGTACTGCACGCTGAACACCGGCGCACCTTCGAGGCGGATGCCGCAGTTGGAGCCGTCGAACAACGACACGTGGGTCTGCTTGACGCTCGCCGGCAGGGTGTCGGCGTCCACCGTGAAACCGTGGTTCATCGACACGATCTCGACCTTGCCGGTCTCGAGGTCCTTCACCGGATGGTTGGCGCCGTGATGGCCTTGCGGCATCTTCTTGGTCTTGCCGCCGAGCGCGAGCCCCAGCATCTGATGGCCGAGGCAGATGCCGAACACCGGCAGGCCTTTGTCGATCAGGCCTTTGATCACCGGAATCGCGTATTCGCCGGTCGCCGCCGGATCGCCGGGGCCGTTCGACAGCACCACGCCGTGCGGCTCGTAGCGCAGCACGTCTTCCAGCGACGATTGCGCCGGTAGCACCGTGATATCGGCGCCGAGCCCGGCCAGCATGCGCAGGATGTTGCGCTTGACGCCGTAATCGAGCACCACGGCACGGAAGGTTGGGTTTTCCTGCTTGCCGTAGCCTTTGTTCCATTCCCACGGCGTCTCGTCCCACTTGTACATCTGGCGCGAAGTGACTTCCTTCGCCAGGTCGAGACCGACCAGACCGGGGAACGCACACGCCGCTTCGGCGAGCGCCGCCGTCTCGCCGCGCCCGACGACGCCGTGCGGCATGCCGTTTTCGCGGATGCGGCTGGTCAGCGCCCGGGTGTCGATGCCGGCGATGGCCGGGATGTTGTGCTTCTTGAGCCAAGCATCGAGGCTCATCAGGGCGCGATAGTTGGATGGGTTCGCCGCATCGGCGCGCACGATCAGGCCGCGCACATGGGGCGTGCCGTATTCGATATCCTCGTGATTGGCGCCGACGATACCGATATGGGGGAAGGTGAAACAGACGATCTGCCCGGCATAGGAGGGGTCCGACAGGATCTCCTGGTAGCCGGTCATCGCGGTGTTGAAGCAGACCTCGCCGACCGCCTCGCCCGCGGCGCCGAAGCCATAGCCTTCGAACACGGTACCGTCGGCCAGAACCAGTTTCGCGCGCGGAAATGGAGCCTCCGCAAGGGCGGAGGGGGCGGAAAGAGTGTCGGTCATGGGATGCCTCGAATTTCCCGGAAAATAGGGAGGGGGGCGGGCGTGGTCAACCCCGGAGAATTTGCGGCGATTCAAGGCTTTCGCCGCTAGGGCGCCTGTCCTAGAATCCCGCAAAAGGAGACAAGCCATGGGTTTGCGCGATCAATTGAACACGGCCGTCAAAGAGGCGATGAAAGCGCGCGACCAGAAGCGTTTGGGCACGCTCAGGCTCATCCAGGCCAACATCAAGGACAAGGACATCGCCGGCCGCACCGAGGAAAGCCGCGAAGGCATTTCCGACGACGAGATCCTCGCCCTGTTCGGCAAGCTCATCAAATCCAGAGAAGACTCGATCGCGCTCTATGAAAAGGGCGGCCGCCCGGAACTGGCGCAGGCGGAAAAAGACGAGATCGCGATCCTGCACGAATTCATGCCGCGCCAGCTCGACGAGACCGAGACCAAAGCCGCGATTGCCGCCGTGGTGGCCGAGACCGGTGCCGCCTCGCTGAAAGACATGGGCAAGGTCATGGCGGCGCTGAAAGAGCGCTACACCGGCACGATGGATTTCGGCAAAGCCGGCGCGATGGTCAAAGCGCAGCTCGGCGGGAAATAACGGGTTTCGGCGGCGGTGGGCTCGTCGCGGCTCAGCGAAGCCCGATCCGTTGCGGCGTAGCCGAAGGCAAAGCCGGATTGACAAGACCGGCGCGCCGGTCCTGCCGGCAAATGAGGGGGTGCTGGTGCGCACAAATTGGAAAGCCGCTTTGCGGCCGGTGGTGGCGTTCGCGTTCTACACGCTTGCCGCGCTGATCTTGTTTCAGCCGTGGCTCGTCCAGTTCGGGTCGGTGCTGATTGGCTCGCCCGAGAACAATCTGCAGGATTTCTGGAACGTCTGGCACGCCGCCCACACCGGTCTCGGCGATTTCTTTCATACCGACGCGTTGCGCTTTCCCGGCGGCACGTCGCTGCTGTTTCATTCCTTCTCTTACCCCCATGTCGCGGCTGTAGCAGGGCTGGCGCAATGGCTGGGGAACGACCGCGAAACCCTGATCGTGCTCAACAATGCGGCGCTGCTGGCGAGCTTCCCGCTGGCGGGCCTCAGTGCCTTTTATCTGGTGCGCCGCTTCGTGCCGCATGACTGGGCGGCGCTGATCGGCGGCTTCCTCTTCGCCTTCAGCCCCTGGCATGTGGCTCAGCTCGGCCATCACGCCCACGTCACGCATATCGAATTCGTGCCGCTGTTCGTGCTCGCCTACCTCAATGCGGTCGACCGCAAGAGCACGCGCTGGCTGATCGTTGCTGCTGTGTCGGGCGCATTGGCGGCGCTCAGCTGCTGGTATTATCTGTTTTACGGCCTCTATTTTGTCCTCTTCCACACCGCTTATGTGCGCTGGCACGACAAGCAGCGCCTCGCCGGCTGGCAGATCAGGGCGCCACTTCTGACCGTCGCCGGCATGGGGCTCCTGGTTTCGCCCCTGATCGTGCCGATGCTGCTGTCGTCGGGCGGGGTCGAGCATCCCGGCGGCACCGATGCCTTTGTCGCCGATGTGGAAGCCTTCGTCGCCTTCCCGCCGAGCCACGTCTTTGCCGCCTGGTCGGCGCCGTTCTGGACCCGGCTACAGACTTGGACCAGCAACAACACCTTCGAGGGTGCGGCCTATCTCGGTCTCGTCAATATCGCGGTGATGGCCCTGCTGTGGCGGCGCCGGAAGACCGACCGGCTGGCGAATTACGTGTTCTGGGCGATGGCGGTGTTCGCGGTTCTGGCGATGGGCGACTGCATTCACGCGTTCGGCTACGACACTCTGATCCCGATCCCCGGCATCGTGCCGAACCATCTGCCGTTCTTCAGCCAAGTGCGCACGCCGGGCCGTGCCATGGTGATCGTCTATCTGTTCCTCAGTGTCGGCGTCGCTTACGGGCTGGCGCTGCTGGCGGAGAAATGGCGCACCAAGCCATGGGGCAAGGCGGCGCTGGCGGGTGTTGTTGTGTTGATCGTCGCCGATTTCGCGCCGGTCCATTTCGATTTTACCGACGCGCGCTGTCCGCAGGGACTTGCGGTCATCGCCGCCGATCGCGAAGCGGGCTTCGGCGTTCTCAATCTGCCGATCGAGACCGCCGGCGATGTCGCCATGTTCCAGCAGACCTGTCACGGCAAGCCGGTGGTGGTGGCGGCGATCTCGCGTCAGATCCGTCCGCCGCTGACCGATACGCTCGACCGCCGTAATCTCGCCGTCCAGCGGGCACAACTCATCGCGGCGCATGTGAAGTACCTCGTGGTGGACGAGCGGGCCGATTGGGAACCCGATCGCAATCCGCCCAAATACGCGCTGAGGCGATGGGCGGTGCGCACGTTCCCGGCGCTCGCCAAGGTCAAAGGCATCGGCCTGCCGCCGTACAAGGCGCCGATTCCGAAGTCTGCGTATGAAACCCGGTTCCCGGTGCTTTACCGCGACGGCGGCCTGACGGTTCTCAAGGTGCAATAGCCGGTTACCACAGGCCTTTGCCGAACAGTATTTCGTGGATGCAGTCGGTCCCGGTGGCTTTGGCGGCGAGGCACGGATCGGCAGTATTGCGTTCGCGGGCGCGGATATCGCTGTTGCGCAAACCCTTCCATTCGGGACCCGGCAGCTTCACATATTTCGGCAGTCCGTCTTTCATCGCGACGTAGCGCCCGTCCGCCAGTTTCAGGCATTTTTCCCGTTCGTCGCGGGAGAGATTGCGCAGATTCTCCGGCGCACAGGCGAACAGCGGCAATCCCAGCGCTGGAGCCGACGCGGGCGGAACCGCGGTGGCAAAAGGAAGCTTGAGATCGCTCGGCACGGTAACGGTGGCTGCGCCGTTGCGCAGTTCGCCTTTGATCGGCGCGGTCGACGTTTTCGGCTGCGGCAGCGGCGGCAAAACCACCATGGTTTCGCGCGGCGTTTCGCCAATCCACTGCCGCACACCGGGAGCCAGATTGACGTATAGGAGGCCCAAGATCACCGGCACGTGCAGCGCCGCGACCAGGACGGCGCCGGTCAGCCGTTGAGAAATCGCGCGCATACGGCTTCAGGCGGTCGCCCGGATCTGGCGGCGCAGCAGCACAAAGGCAGCGAGCACCACCGTCATGGTCAGGCCGAAGCGGGCGAAATTTTCCCACAAGGTGGCGCTTTGGGCACCCCAACCCAAACCGATCTCGCCGAGCTTGCCGTGGCGGGGCAGGCGCACCACGAACACCGTGAAGGCGCTGAACAAGGCGGTGAAGCAAACGGCGAACAGCGGCCAGCGCCACGGCGCCCGCTGGTTGACCGCCACTACGGTGAGAAACACCGCCGCGAGCGGACCGGCCGCCAGATTGGCGAGCGTGCCCCACGTCGTCGCGAACTGATGCAGCCATTCCGGCGGCGCGGGGTGATAGCCCGGCAGCATCGCCCACACGGCCAGCATCATCAGACCTTCGCCGGCCAGCAAGAGAACGACGAGCGCCGGCGGAATGACGCCGAATACCAGCCACGGTGCCCGCGCCGCCAGCGAACGGAATTCGCGCCGGTCGGCCATCGCCTCGATCAGTTCGTCGTCGGAGCCGAGCAGAGCGCGGGCGCGCAGCATCGCATCTTCGCCGTCATAGCCGCGCTCCTTCTGCAGGGTCAAGAGATCGTCGAGGTGTTCCTCGAGTTCGCGCCTATAGCGGCGGACATGGCGCGGCGCCACGCCGGTTCTGAGCAGGCGCTCCGTCAGTGTGTCAAACGGCCGGGACATGCTGGCCTCCATTCAGAACCGCGCGGATGGCGGCCGCCAGCGTGCTCCAGTCGCCGGCCAGGACTTCGAAACGCTTCAGGCCTTTCGGGGTCACCGTGTAATAGACGCGGCTGCGGCCGCCGACGGTTTTGCGCCGCGATTTGAGGGCGCCGTCCTTTTCCAGCGCGTGCAGCACCGGATAGATCACGCCTTCGCCGACGCTGAGCACCTCGCCGCTCTGCTCGCGGATCGCCTGGACGATTTCGTAACCATACATTTCGCGGTCCCGCAAAAGACGCAGCACCACCAGCTCGGGCACGCCGGCCATGAAATTGGGATTGCCGGGCAAGGGCATCAGCCTCCATATCGCCCGACGTCTATACCTTGGACCGCGAGGTATGTCGCGTGAAAATGCCGTCATGCGGAGGTTTGGGACTGTACCGGTCCCATTCCAGCTGTTCTGGCCATCACGAATTGGTATAACTCGTGTTACTCGTTGAAAGGTTGGGGCGATGAGTTCTTCCGGCAAAGCGCACCAATGTGGCGGATCAGAGCCGCAATTCGAGATCATCGATTTCGGTCAGCTGCGTCTGCAGCCGGTACTCGAGGGTTTCCGCTATTGGAATGCGTTGCGCGGCGATCGGCCATATCCGGCCCGTTCGGAGATCTCGCCACGCAGCATCGCTCCGCTGCTCGCCAATGCAATCGTTATACGGGTGTTGAGCGGCGGAGAGGATTTTGAAATCGCCATTGCCGGCGATGAGGTGGTGCGATCGTATCGGATTAACATTCTCCATCGGCGTCTCAGCGAGATCGCAGTTGATTTGCCAATCGTCTGCGCCTGGTGGGGCAGTGTGTACCGAAGGATTGCGCAGTGCGGCCAACCTTGCGCGGTAAAGTTCAGCTCAGGGCTCGACAGCGAGATGAAGTTCGCCAACGCTGAAACCGCACTCCTGCCGCTAGGCCCGGCAGGAGGACCTGTCGACCACATCATCGGCTTCACCAAGCGCCATTTCGTTGCGCTTGGCTGACGCAGTCAGCTTGCTACTCGGCTGCGCACTTACGATGTGGCTGCTTGTTCCGTTACGGGGACCGTAAAGACGAACGTCGCGCCGGGATTGCCGGGCTCGTGCCACAGCTTGCCGCCCTGGGCTTCGACGATCTTGCGGCACAGCGACAGGCCCACCCCCATGCCGCCTTCCTTGGTGGTGTGGAAGGGCTGGAACAGATGCGCGGCGATGTCGGGATCGAGGCCGGGGCCGGTGTCGGCGACCGCGAGCTTCACCATGTCGCCTTCGGCGGTGACGCTGATGGTGACGCGGCGCGTGGCGCTGTCGCCCATCGCTTCGACCGCATTGCGCAGCAGATTGAACAGCACCTGCTGGATCTGCACCTTGTCGATCTGGACCTTGGGCAGCCCGGTATCAGCCTTGAGATACATCGCGACGTCGTCGTGGCGCGCCGTCATGCGGGCGAGTTCCAGCACTTCGCGGCAGACCAGTTCGGCGTCCTCGGCGGTGCGCTCGCTCTTGCCTTGGCCGACGAAGCCGCGGATGCGCTGGATGATGTCCTTGGTGCGGACGAACTGGGCTTCGGCCTTGGTGATGGCGCTGAGTGCCTGGGCCGGATCGCGATCCATGAGCCTTTCGGCGGCATGCAGATAATTGGACGCGGCGGCGAGCGGCTGATTCAGTTCGTGCGCCAGCGCCGACGCCATGGCGCCGAGATCGTTGAGGCGGGCCACCCGCACCAGTTCCGAACGCAGCGATTCCAGGCGTTCCTTGGCTTGATGGCGTTCGGTGACGTCGCGCACCACACCGGTGACCCGAACCGGGGTTCCGTCGCCGTCCGTCACCATCCGGCCGCGCAATTCGAGGCGACGGCTGCCGTCGGCCGAGCGATATTCTTCGTCGCGGCTGAGCCCGGTTTCGAACAGCCAGGCAGCGGCTTCGCGGTCGTCCGGATGAATTCCGGCCAACAGGTCGTCGCGGCCGAACGGAGCGTCCGGATCGGCGCCGAACATGATTTTCGCGGCCGGCGTGGCAATCAGTTCGCAGGTGCCGAGATTGAGTTCCCAGGCACCGAGTCCGCCGGCGTCGAGCGCCATCGCCAGGCGATGCTCGCTTTCGACCAGCGACTGGCGCAGCTGGGCTGCTGCGATCGCCGCGGAGGTGGAGCGGCCAAGCGCTTCGATCAGCGCCAGTTCGTCGTCGGAGAATTCGCGGGTTTCGGCCCAATAGGTGCCGATGGCGGCGATCGGCTTGGTGGTCTTGACCGGCACCATGACCAGCGATTTCACGAAGGTCGGCCGGTAGGCGTCGTGCGGAATGCGCGGATCGAGATAGATATCGGGAATAACCGCAGATTGGTCGTTCAGCATGCACCAGCCTGAGATGCAGGCGGTCAGCGGGAACCGCTTGCCCTTCCACAGCGGCCCGATCGCGAGTTCTTCGACATAGTGGCAGCACTCGCCGTCGCGCAGCACGAAACAGATGCCGTCAGCGCCCGAAATGTCGCGGGCGGTGCTGCGAACAATTGCGATGACATCGGCGAGATCGTTGGCTGTGGCAAGCTGTTCGATGGCCCTGACCAGGGCCTGCCAGCCGTGTTGCGGCACGGTCGGGTTTTTCAGCATTGCCAATGCCATGGGCCCCAATATCCCTTGAGAAAATCCCCCAGACCGAACCCGGTCCGTGGCGGAACAAACGGCCGCTTCCCTGAGTGCAAGATACGTTACTTGGAAGCATTTAACAATTGCGGAATAGACACTTCGCGCGTACTGGATTTCGGCTGTTGCCGGCGTGCCCGAGGTCGCCACCGCCTGTTAACAGGATTCCGTAGACAACAGGCACGCCAGGGGTGTTGAACCCTGTCAGAATAGGTCCATGCGCTACGGTCCCAACCTCCTCGAAGAAATCCTCCGCCGGACGGACATCGTCCAGCTGGTGGGTCGGCGCGTGAAACTCACTCGCAAGGGGCAGGCATTCTGGGGCTGCTGTCCGTTCCATGGCGAGAAGACTGCGTCCTTCAAGGTCGAAAACGCCCGCCGGACCTTCCATTGCTTCGGCTGCGGCAAAGGTGGCGACGCGTTCAAATGGCTGATGGAAACCGAAGGCGTGTCGTTTCCCGAGGCGGTCGAACGGCTGGCCGGCGAGGCGGGCGTGGAACTGCCGAAATGGAGCCCGGAAGACGAGGCGCGTGAGGAGAAGAAGAAATCCCTCTACGACGTCATCGAGGCCGCCGCGAAATTCTTCGAAGAACAGCTCGCCGCTCCCACCGGCAAGGTCGCGCGCGAATACCTGAAAGGCCGGGCGCTCGACGGCGATGCCGCCAAAAAGTTCCGTCTCGGCTATGCCCCGGCAGCGGGCTCGGCGCTGATTGCCCATCTCACCGGCCTCAATGTCACCATGGACGACATGATCGCGGCCGGTCTTGCCCGTCCTGCCGACGAACATCACGGCGTGCGCGATTTCTTTTTCAACCGGCTGATGTTCCCGATCTCGGACGGCCGCGGCCGGGTGGTGGCTTTCGGCGGCCGCGGGCTGACGGCCGATGCCAAGCCGAAATACATCAACACCGGCGAGACCGAGTTCTTCTCCAAAGGACGCCTGCTCTACAATTTCCATCTGGCGCGGCCGGCAGCGATCAAGGCCCAGACCATCATCGTCTGCGAAGGCTATATGGACGTAATCGCCCTCGTCCGGGCCGGGTTCGAGGCGGCCGTCGCCCCGCTCGGCACCGCCCTGACCGAGGACCAGCTGCAGCTGTTGTGGAAAGTGGCGCCGGAACCGGTCTGCGCCTTCGACGGCGATGCGGCGGGCAAGAAAGCGGCGCTCCGGGCGGCCCATCTCGCATTGCCGCATCTGAAGGCCGGCCACTCGTTGCGCTTTGCCTTCATTCCCGGCGACGAAGACCCCGACAGCCTGATCCGCGCTCTCGGACCGGGGGCGATGCAGAAGGTGCTCGACGCCGCCGAGCCGCTCGCCGACGTGTTGTGGAAGAGCGAGACCGAAGGCAAAGACCTCTCCACCCCGGAGCGGCGGGCAGGCCTGGAACAAGCGCTGGGCGAGCTGGTCGGCAAGATCACCGACGCCAAGGTGGCCGAATACTATCGGCGCGATTTCGACAGCCGCGTCTTCGATGCCTTCAAGCGCCGGCCCAAGCGCGAAGCGACGGGACGTCCGTGGACGCCTCGCGCCGGACGCGAAGGAAAGGGCAATTTTGGCGGCAAAGGGCGTTTCGCGCCGCAACCGGAGGGGGTGTCCGAGGCGGTCAAAGCCAGCCTGATCGCGCGCGGCGGCCCGCTTAAGGTGAAGGAAAGTGAAATTCTGCGGCTGGTCCTTAACGAACCGGAACTTGCCGCCAGACACGCAGAAATGCTTGCGGCGCTGCCGTTTTCGGACCTCGTCCTTGACAGATTGCGGGCGGAACTTCTAAACGTCGCCGCTTCCGGCTCCAGGCTTGAAAAACAGGGGTTGGAGAACCATCTGATCCGTCGAGGTATGGCCGACATCGTGGCGCGTCTGAAGGCGCCGACGCAACAGATGGGTGAGGGGACCGCTTCAGGCGAGGATGCCGATGCCCGCTTCCTGCGTGCCGCACACCAGCTACGCGATATGGCAGAACTCGGTCCGGAGCAAAAGGTGGCGTGGGAACGTTTCAAGCGGGAGCCGACCGAGGAGCATCAACGTGAGGCACTTCGCTTTCGACAGGACCGTTCCGGCGAATAGGGCAAGCACGTAGAATCCAAGTGTTATACATTGTGATTCTACCGGCGCGCGCGCGGCGGACCACAAAGAGGGAAACCGAACATGGCAGCGAAGAAGAAAGCGAAGAAGGCGAAAAAGGCGAAGAAAGTCGCCAAGAAAACGGCCCCCAAGGCCGCCAAGAAAGGCGCCAAAAAGGCCGCCAAGAAGGTCGCAAAGAAGCCGGCAAAAAAAGTCGTCAAAAAGGGCGCCGTGAAAAAGGCCAAAAAGGCCGTCAAAAAGACCGCACCGGCGAAGAAGAAGACCGCCAAGCGGCGCGCCAAGAAGGTCGTCGCTCCCGCTCCGGCTCCCGTCGAGTCCGAGCCGGCTCCGGCACCGGAAGGCACCCCCGAGGCCGTGTGAAAAACGGACTACGGGCAGATACCTGAAATCTCCCGCTCGCGCGCGCGACGGCTATAGTAACGGACGAAAAGTGGTAACAAAGTCGAAGAAACCGGCGAAACCTGCAAAGCCGGCCAGCAAGGCGGTCAAGCGTACGCCCGCCAAGGCGGCCAGCGCCAAGCCGGCTCCCGCAAAGGCCAAGAAGCCCGCGCCGAAGCCGACGGCAAAACCGGTCAAGGCAGCGCAAGCCGTCAAAAGCCCGGTCAAGGCCAAGCCGGCGCCCAAGGCTCCCGTCAAGGAGACCAAGGCCGCCGAGCCCAAGGCCGAGCCGAAGCTGGACGTGAAGGCCACCAAGGCCGCCGCTGCGACTGCCAAGAAGGCCGCTCCTGCGGCTGCCGCCCCGGCGCCCCAGCCCGCCGCGCCTGCCGCCAAGGCCGGCGTCAAGCCGGTGCCGGGCAAGCCGGGCGTGAAGCCGGGCGAATCCGAGACCCCCGGCGACGCCGATTCCCCGCTGCTCGACATGAGCGATGTGGGCGTGCGCAAGATGATCGCGCGCGCCAAGGCCCGCGGCTACGTCACCTACGACGAACTCAACAAGGTGATGCCGTCCGACAAGGTGTCGTCGGAGCAGATCGAAGACACCATGTCGATGCTGTCCGAGATGGGCATCAACGTCATCGAGTCCGAAGAGCAAGAAGAGGGCGCCGACGCCGAAGTTCCGGCGCTGGTCGAGAACGGCAAACAGGTCGCCACCACCAAGGAAGGCGCCACCGAAGTCTACGACCGCACCGACGATCCGGTGCGCATGTATTTGCGCGAGATGGGCTCGGTCGAGCTTTTGTCGCGCGAAGGCGAAATCGCCATCGCCAAGCGCATCGAGGCCGGCCGCGAGCTGATGATCGGCGCCTTGTGCGAAAGCCCGCTCACCTTCGAAGCCTTGACGGTTTGGCGCGACGAGCTGAACGAAGGCAAGGTGCTGCTCCGCGACATCATCGATCTCGAAGCCATGTACGGCACCGGCCCCGACGGCCAGGCCGAAGGCGCACCGCCGTTGCCGCCGATGCCGATCCCGCCGGACGAAGTGGCCGAGGTCAAGCCCGTGCCGGTGGTCGAAAAGAAGCCCGAGCCCAAGAAGGAAGACGGCGAGGAGCCGCTCGATCCCGGCGAAGCCGCGGCGAAAGCCGACGCGGAAGCGGGCGAAGACGGTTTCGACGACGAAGGCAATCTGCCTTTGTCGGCGATGGAAGCCGCGCTCAAGCCGCAGGTGCTGGCCACCCTCGAGCAGATCGCCAATCTCTACAAGAAGCTCGGCAAGCTGCAGGACGCCTCCGTCGAAGCCGCGCTGGCCGACGACGAGCTGTCGAATTCGCAGGAACGCCGCTTCAAGAAGCTGCGCAACGAGACCGTCGATCTCGTCAAGAGCCTCAAGCTCAACAACAACCGTATCGAAGCGCTGGTCGATCAGATGTACGGCATCAACCGCCGTCTGGTCAGCCTCGAAGGCCGTCTGCTCCGTCTCGCCGAAGCCCACGGCACGGCGCGCGAGGATTTCCTGCGCGAGCATTACGGCAACGAACTCGATCCCAACTGGACCCGCCGCGTCGGCCGTCTGTCGCGTCCGGGCTGGAAGGATTTCATCGCGGTCGAACGCGACAAGGTTCACGCCTTGCGCGACGACATCCAGACCCTGGCCCAGGAAATGCGCCAGTCGATCTCGGAATTCCGCCGCATCGTCCAGACGGTGCAGAAGGGCGAGCGCGAGTCGGGCGTGGCGAAGAAGGAAATGATCGAGGCGAACCTTCGTCTCGTGATCTCCATCGCCAAGAAATACACCAACCGCGGCCTGCAGTTCCTCGACCTCATTCAGGAAGGCAATATCGGCCTGATGAAGGCGGTCGATAAGTTCGAGTACCGCCGCGGCTACAAGTTCTCGACCTATGCCACCTGGTGGATCCGGCAGGCCATCACCCGCTCGATCGCGGACCAGGCCCGCACCATCCGCATCCCGGTGCACATGATCGAGACGATCAACAAGCTGGTGCGCACCTCGCGCCAGATGCTGCACGAGATCGGCCGCGAGCCGACGCCGGAAGAACTGGCCGAGCGTCTCGCCATGCCGCTCGAAAAGGTCCGCAAGGTCCTCAAGATCGCCAAGGAACCGATCAGCCTCGAAACCCCGATCGGCGACGAGGAAGATTCGCATCTCGGCGATTTCATCGAGGACAAGAACGCGGTCCTTCCGATCGATGCGGCCATCCAGGCGAATTTGCGCGAAACCACGACGCGGGTGCTGGCAACATTGACCCCGCGCGAGGAACGCGTATTGCGTATGCGTTTCGGCATCGGCATGAACACCGACCACACTCTCGAAGAGGTGGGCCAGCAGTTCAGCGTGACGCGCGAACGCATCCGTCAGATCGAGGCCAAGGCGCTTCGCAAACTGAAGCACCCCTCGCGGTCCAGAAAGCTGCGCAGCTTCCTGGACAATTGATGAGGACGACAAACGAATAACCTCTCCCGTTCCGGGGAGGTCCAATTCGCGTCAGCGAATTGGGGTGCTAGGCCGCCCGGCGGCTTCGCACGACAACCGACGAAGAAAAGGTACTTTACGACCCAATGCCGCAGTTCAATCCCAATAACTTTGCCGACCGCCTGAAAGACCGTAACGCCGCCCGCGCCGCCGAACTGGAGCGCGCCAAGAAGCGTGCGGAAGCAATGAAGGAAACCGCCGCGGCCCGCGCCGAAGAGCGCGCCCGCGTCGCCAAGGAGCGCGACGAGCGCCGCGCCGCCCGTGAAGCCGAGAAGCGGGCCGAGCAGGACCGCATCGACGCCGAAAAGCGCGCCGCCGAAGAAGAGCGTCTGCGCCTGGAGGCCGAGGCTGCCGCCGAAGCCGAGCGTCAGAAGCACGAAGAGATGGCCAAGTACGCCGAACTCCTCGCCGCCCAGAAGGCCGCCCGCGACGCCCGCTACGCCGCCCGCAAGGCCCGTCAGAAGCGTTGATCCGGACGCCCCCGCCGGTGCGTGAAAACGGTCACGCGCTGCGGTAGACTCGCGGCCTCTTGCCGGCTTCGGTGCCGGCCTGCCGCGTGGGGGCGTCATGATCCGCAGGCTGTTGCTGGTCGATTTCGAGAACATCGCCACCTTCGATCTGTCGCGGCTTGAGCCCGATGTCGATATCGTGGTGTTCGTCGGCGCCGAGCAGAAGGTGCCGCAGGCGCTTTACGATGCCGCAGCGGCGCTTGGCGACCGGGTGATCTGGCTCAAGATGGGCGGCACCGGCCACAACGCGCTCGACTTCCACATTGCCTGTTATCTCGGGCGGGTCCTCGAAATCAGCAAGAAATACGCCTGTTACGTGCTGTCGCGCGACAAGGGTTTCGACCCGCTGTTGAAATACCTGAACGGGCTCGGTCTGCCCTGTACGCGGATCGACAATCTGGCGCCGCTGGGCATCGACCTGTCGCCGCAAGACGAGCTCAATTACCGCCGCGCGGTCGAAACGCTCGGCAAGATCCCGAAGAAATCGCGTCCCCATAGCCGCCTCAGCCTGATCAAGCTGATCGCCGCAACCCAGCGTCCCAAACCCAACGCGCTGCAGATCAACGCCATCCTGGCCCGCATGCAGCGCCACAAGCTGTTTTATCTGCACGAAGACGACACCGTGTCCTACGGCTGACGCCGTCAGGGCTTATGGGGCCTTCTTCATCCAGCCGCATTTGACCGCGTCTTCGAACACCGCGTTGGCCGCGGCCCACAGGGTCGGCGAGCCCTTCTCGATCTTGTTGGTCAGCGCCCGCTCGCGTTCGATGTCGACGTCATAGGCGATCCAGCTGCCGCCGCCGACGGCGTGGTTCTGCAGGATCGGCTGCAGTCGGTCGAGCGCCTTGGCGAACTTGGCGTCCGCCGTTTGCGCCGCCTCGAACTCCTCCCAGATGGTGCGCAGCTCTTTGCTCTGATCGGCCGGCAACAGGCCGAACACGACATCGGCGGCGGCTTGTTCGCGCGCCGCTTGATCGACCGCTTCGGCGGCGAAAATCGGGGTGTCGCCGCACTCGTATTCGATGAGATCGTGCAGCACCAGCATCTGCACCACGCGGGCGATATCGACGGGAGTAACCGCGTATTCCTTCAGCACCAGCGCGAACAGCGTCAGATGCCAGGAATGCTCCGCCGAATTCTCGAACCGCGCCCCGCTGGTCACCTTGCAGGCGCGATAAACCTCTTTCAGCCGGTCCGCCGCGAGCAGGAATTTCAATTGCGCCGCCAGACGATCATCCAGCGCGCCAAGCCAAGCCTCGGATTTCATGAACGCACTCCGTTGTTTGGCGACCCGTCCTAAGCCGTCTGCCGCGCCTGCGCCAGCCCTCGACAAACTTCGCGACATTTCCGTCGTACGGCCGCGAAAATGTTCCCTTATTGTTCTTCATCATTGGTTACGGGGGATGCCATGGAAATCACCGCCGAGGCTATGATCCATTTACCCGAGGGCGAATTGTTGGAGACCTATCGTAAATCGCTCCGGCTCTACGCCGAAAAGAAGTTCGCCCGCGATACCGAGCGTGGCCGAATTGCGTGGCAGGGCGCCAGATTCTTCGTCACCTGCAAAGGCGGCGTGACCGAACGCCAAATGGCACTCGAAGCGTCTGAAGATTTCGCCAAAAGAAACCAGCAAGTCCGCGAGATGACCCTCGATCTCGATCTTCTGAAAGCGGATGTCGATGTCCTGGCGTTGGCGTTCCGTGTTCGCGGCACGGCTCCGTTTGAAAAAACGGAACAGTAAATCACTGCGGCAGGAAGTCGTTGGCTTCGACGAGGCGGTAGCCGGGCATCTCGGCGATGCATTGGCGCAAGAGGAACGCGTGTCCGGCGCCATAGAACACCACCACGCGGTCGCCCGGTTTGGCCGCTTGCACGAGATTGGCGCAGATGCGGAAGTTGCGGTCGTACCACGCTGTGAGCAGGGCGACGCCGGGCTGGTCCTTGCCGCCGCCGAAGGCCAGCATGACGCGATAGAAATCGTGATCGCGGGCGATCGCCTCGGGCTGATTGAGCAAGCGCAGCGTAGCTCCGACGCTGCCTTGCGCGAGGGTCGCGTTGATCGCCTCCATGCGCGTACTGCCTTGCGCAACGAGCGCGTCAAGGCGCGCGCCCTGGCCGTGGGCGGCGGCCCAGGCCTGCACGGCTTCGAAAGGGAATTCGCCGTCGACATCGATGCCGTGAACGGTTGCAAGCCCCGAACTGGCAGCCAGCCGGAAGCCGAGCTGCACCACCTCGTTGCGGCTCGGCGCCAAGGTCCCGGCGCGATAATCGGCATAGCGCGTTGCGGTGATCGCGGCGGGCCATTCGACCGCCACCATGGTGGGCTTGAAGCGCTCCAGCGCCTTGGTTGCCGCGGCGATCTCCGCCTGCCGCTTGGGCGCCAGCACGTCGTCGGCGGCAACGTTGTGCAGGTCGTGGCCGGGATTGCTCATATGGAACACGCCGACCACCATCACCGTCACCGGTTCTTCGGCAACGGCACAGGGCGTCAGGACGAAAAGAGCGGCAAGCGCGACGGCAAGTTTCATGGGGCCCTCCAGATCGCGGCGAGCCTAGCGCGGCGGCTGCCGCGCGCAGAAATACCGCCGGCGAAGAGCCTGCTTTCCAAATTTGAATATCTACAGACTAGCTTATTGCGGCGTGGCCGGTGCCGCCGGATCGGCTGCCGGTGCGACCGGTTCCGCCGGCGGCGTAACGGGGGCTGCGGCTGCTTCGCTGATGGTCACTTTCTTGATGACGATCGGCTTCATCGGATAGGCGGTGGGGAAGGAGCCCTTCATGCCGCCCAGCGGCACCAGGGCGATGGCGTCGAGCACCTCCTGGCCGCTCGTCACCCGGCCGAACACGGCAAACCCGGTGGTATTGGGCGCGTCGCCCGGCTTGGGGTCGAGCGCCTGCGCGTTGGTGTCGGCAAGGTTGAAGAAGAACTCGGCCTTTGCCGAGTTGGTCGGCTTCATCTCGCGCGCCATGGCGACGGTGCCGCGCTTGTTGGACAATCCGCCGGCGGTTTCGAGCGGGACCGGATTGCTGGTCGGGCGCCATTTGAGGTCGGCGCCGAACGACCCGGTCTGGATCACGTAGCCGGGCACGATCCGGTAAATGACCGTGTTGTTGTACAGGCCTTGCTTGGCGTAGCGGACGAAATTGGCCACCGTCTTGGGCGCCTTGTCCTTTTCCAACAGGACCACGACCGTTCCCATGCTGGTTTCGATTTTGGCCTGCGGCTGGGCCACGGCGGCGGTGGCGAACAGGGCGGCGGCGGCAAGAGCGGGCGCGAGGCGCATGATGGTTCCCCCATGGAAGGCGGCGTCCTTCTAGCATGGCGGGGGTGCGCGCGCGAAGCCTATGGGATGCCCCATGAATTTGGTCGCGCCATGCTTGACGGCGAGGCCGGGAAGAGCTTGATAGGCTGCCCGCTGGCGCTCCGGAACCGCGCCCGGCGACTGCAAAAGGTTCAAATTCGTGAAGAAGCAAGACCAGTACGTCTTCAAATATCCTTCCGAGGACGAGGCTTACGTCCGCCGGCTCGGCGCGGCGTTGCTCATCCATTGGGCGGAGATTCCGGAAGAGGTGCGGGCCAGGCTTCTCGCCGAAGCGGCCGTGGTCTGGGACCGCGAGTTCCATATCCCGCAGATCGGCAAGAAGCTCGAGGCCTTCATCAGGCGCCGGCCGGCCCCGCCGCCGCCGCCGCAAGAAGGTTAATCCAGGTCAATTGATGGCGGCCGCGTTTTGCGCCCCGCAATAGCCATGGAATAGTGCGAGCCTTACTGTTCCAGGAGCAGGCTCAATGAATAAGACCGTCGAACGGGTTCACCGCCTTTACACGCAGCACGAGCAGTTGGCCGACAACATCGTGCACGTGGTGGGGATCCTGTTCGCGATCAATGCCTCGCTGTGGCTGCTCTGGCATGTCACCGGCATGAGCGTGCTGGTGTCGGTGTCGATCTACTGCCTCGGCCTGATGGCGATGATCTGCTGCTCCGCCGCTTACAACATGACGCCGCATTCGCGGCCGTCGAAGATCATCCTCAGGCGGCTCGATCATTCCGCCATCTTCATCATGATCGCGGCGACCTATACGCCGTTCGCGGTCAACCGGCTGGGCGCGGTCGCCGGCCCCATCATCCTGGCGGTGGTGTGGTTCTGCGCCACCTTCGGCGTGATCATGAAACTGGTGTGGCCGCGCCGCTTCGAATGGTTGTCGCTTGGGCTCTACCTCGCCATGGGCTGGGTGATCGTGACGGTGATCCAGCCGCTGTCGCTGTCGCTGGCGCACGTCAACTTCTGGCTCCTGATGGCAGGCGGTATCGTCTATTCGGCGGGCGTGATCTTCTACGTCTGGGAGCGCATCCCCTATCACCGCGCCATCTGGCACGGCTTCGTCCTCGCCGCGGCCGTCCTGCAGTTCGGCTCGATCCTCGGCGAATTCACGCTGCGATAGCGGCGCGCTTTCCGCCGCCCGCCAACCCCGAACGCGCGCCGCCCGGCGTTAGAAGTTATCCTTGCGTCTGCGGATTTCCGCGAACACGGCGACATCGTCGGCCTTGGCCAGGCCGAGATTGGTCCGGATTTCGGCCGACCGGGTTCGCAGGAACGGATTGGTCGCCTTCTCGAGCCCGATGGTCGAGGGCACCGTGAACTTGCCTTCGGTCCGCAGCGCCTCGACCGCCTTGAAGCGTTCCTGCAGGGCGGTGTTGCCCGGCTCCAGGCTCAGGGCGAAGCGGGCATTGGTCAGCGTGTATTCGTGACCGCAATAGACCTTGGTGTCGTCCGGCAGGGCGGCAATCTTGGCGAGGCTTGCCTGCATCATCTCCGGCGGGCCTTCGAACAGGCGGCCGCAGCCCATCACGAACATCGTGTCGCCGGTGAATACGGCATCGCCGAACACATAGGCCACCGCGCCGCGGGTGTGGGCCGGGACTTCCAGCACGCCGACCGCGAGATCGCCGAAGCGCCAGCCATGCTCTTCGTCGACGCCGGTATCGATCGCCGGAATGCGGGTGCGGTCCTTCTCCGGGCCGACCACCTCGGCGCCATAAGCGGCCTTGAGGTCCCGGTTGCCACCGGAATGGTCCCAGTGGTGATGGGTGTTGAGGATGTGGGTCAGCCGGGCTCCTCTGGCCTTCAAGGCGGCGTCTATCGGCTCGACCTCGGCCGGATCGATCACGGCACACAAATCCCCGGCGCGGACGAGGTAGGCGTAATTGTCCTGAAGGCAGGGGATGACGGCGATCTCGAGTTCGGGCATGGCGATCTCCTCTGGAATGGTTCTTATCAGTCCTGCACCCCGCATTGAACCCCGAGCCGGATGGGCTTAAGCCTCGTGGCCATGCAGCTAGACGCGGGCGAGCTCTCCGATTTCTACGAGTCGGCGCTGGGGCGGGCGGCCCGGCGGCAGATCTGCCACCGTCTCAAGCTATTCTGGCCCCATTGCCGGGGCCTCAGGGTGCTGGGCTACGGCTTTGCTCCGCCGTATCTCAAATCCTGGCTCACCGAGGCCGAGCGGGTGATCGCCATGATGCCGCCGCGCACCGGGGTGACGGCCTGGCCCGCAACCCGCCAGCTCGCAGTGCTGGGCGAAGAGGATGCCCTGCCGTTCGCCGATGCGGTGTTCGATCGTATCCTGGTCGTGCATGGGCTCGAAGGTGCCGATGCGGCACGGGTTCTGTTGCGGCAGCTCTGGCGGGTCCTGGCGCCGGAAGGACGGATTCTTCTAGTGACGCCCAATCGCGCCAGTTTATGGGCCCAACTCGAAGCCTCTCCCTTCGCTTGCGGAAGGCCTTTCCATAGAAGCGAACTCGCGAGCCTTCTCACCGATACGCTGTTCGAACCGGTGCAATGGGATCGGGCTCTCTATCTGCCGCCGTTCGCGGGCCGGCGCATGGCGGGTCTTGGCGACGGATTCGAGCGGCTCGGCCGGCGTCTGTTTCCCGGCGTTGCCGGCGTACATCTGGTGGAAGCGTCGAAGTCGCTTTATGGGCGTGCGGTCCGCAAGACTCCGGCAAAAGCGAAAGCGGCATTGCGTCCGGCCGCAACTCTGCAGAGCTGATACATCATCACTCCTTTGTGAATGCGGTATTGAGAGATCGCTGCAGCATCTGCACGACCGCCATGCGCGGCGCGGGCATCACAGCGAAGATGTCGAAAAAAGCCTTATAAACCGGGCGATTTTTGCAGCCACGCAATTTTCGAACAACAGCCCTCGCAAAACTGTGAAACAGAAAGGGCTACAATAGTTGCCAGTCAACGACCACATCCGGATCACCGGACCCTGTTAAGGAGGAAACTCATGAAATTCGCATTCGCGCTGGTTGCGCTTTCGACGCTCGCTCTTGCCCCCGCCGCCAATGCTGCTGACGCTCGTCTCACCGACTGCGTACAGATGGCCAAGCAAGTATCGGCTGCCCTCGAAGCGGCACAGCCGGGCACATCGACGGATCAGGCTCGCCAGCAGGCGACCGCTGGCCGTTCCTATTGCGGCTCGCAGATGTATTCGGCGGGTGTCGCCCACTACAGCAAGGCGCTGCAGCTCCTCGGCAAGAATTGAGCCGCGCACCGCAGTCCCAAAGCGCGCGGTTTGCATAGCGGATATGCGAAACGCTCCCCGAGGGAAGTAACTCGATAACGCATTGTTTTTCTTGAAGGATCAGGCGGCTTTTACAGCCTGTTCCTGCCGCCGGGCAGCTATGACATCGGCGGTGTTCTCGGCAGGCGGTCAAGGGGCGTAACCCTTCCGCCGTGACCGGGTGACGGCACCCCCAAAGCCGTTACTTGGCAAAATCACTGACGGGTGATCGGAGCGGCTGCCGCAACCAGCCGCTCCTCCCGTTTCCGGGATTCAGCGCACGCCGCGCAACAGAAAGATCGCACCTTCCGCCAGCAGATTGGGGCCCCAGGACCGCGGGCTCATCGCTTTGGTGCGTCCGGCCGGCGTCAGTGCGAATGCCTGTTCGATTTCGGCGCCGCAGGTCGCAGCGAGATCGACGAAATCGGCGATGGTGCAAAGGTGAATGTTGGGCGTGTCGTACCACTCATTGTCGAGCGTCTTGTTGCGCGGCATGCGTCCGGTGGCGAGCAGGCCCAGGCGGATGCGCCAGTGACCGAAGTTCGGCAGCGAGACGATGGTGCGCCGGCCGATGCGGAGCATCTCGCTCAAAACGGCCTTGGGATTGCGCGTTGCCTGAATGGTCAGGCTCAGGATCACGATATCGAACACCTGTGACGGGTATTCGCCGAGATCGGTGTCGGCGTCGCCCTGGATCACGGGCAGGCCGCGCGCCACGCTGGCGTTGACCTTTTGCTGCGACAGTTCCAGGCCGCGGCCGTCGACATTCTTGGTTTCGCTCAAGTGTTCGAGCAAGGCGCCGTCGCCGCAGCCGACATCGAGAATACGGGCGTTTTGCGGGATCAGGTCCGCAATGGCCGCAAGATCCGGGCGAAGGCTCATCCCGCCACCCCTTCGCTCGCGGCGGCCGCGGTGATGAAGCCGCGCACGGTCGCGAACATCTGCGGCTCGTTGAGCAGGAACGCGTCGTGGCCGCGGTCGCTCTCGATCTCGACGAAACTGACGTTCGCCGCCGCCGCATTGAGGGCGTGAGCGATGCGCTTGTTTTCGAAGGTCGGGTAAAGCCAGTCGCTGGTGAAGGAGATGAGGCAGAACCGGGTCTTGCAGCCGCGGAACGCCTCTGCGAGCACGCCGCCGTAATCCGCGGCGATGTCGAAATAGTCGGTGGCGCGGGTGATGTAGAGATAGGAATTGGCGTCGAAGCGGTCGACGAACGCCGACCCCTGATGGTGCAGATAGGATTCGACCTGGAAGTCGGGTGCGAACGCGAAGCTGATGCCGCCGGCGTTCTGCAGGTTGCGGCCGAATTTGCGCTGCAGCGCCGGCTCCGACAGATAGGTGATATGCGCCGCCATGCGCGCCACCGCGAGACCCTTGGAGGGCTGGGTGCCGTGTTCGTAATAGGCGCCGCCGTGCCATTCGGGATCGGCCATGATCGCCTGACGCCCGACTTCATGGAACGCGATGTTCTGGGCCGAGTGGCGGGCCGCACACGCGATCGGCATCGCCGCCACCACGCGTTCGGGATGGCTGACGGTCCATTGCAGCGCCTGCATGCCGCCCATCGAGCCGCCCATCACGCACATCAGCCGGTCGATGCCGAGATGGTCGATGAGGAAGGTTTGTGCCCGCACCATGTCGCGAATGGTGATGAGCGGAAAATCGAGGCCGTACGGCTTGCCGGTCGCCGGATCGGTCGAGGCCGGGCCGCTCGAGCCCATGCAGCCGCCGAGAACGTTGGAGCCGATGACGAAGAACCGGTCGGTATCGACCGGCTTGCCCGGCCCGACCATGGTTTCCCACCAGCCCGGCTTGCCGGTGACGGGATGCGCCGATGCGACGAACTGGTCGCCGGTCAGCGCGTGGCAGATCAAAATCGCGTTGGAACGGGCCGCGTTCAGCTTGCCGTAGGTTTTGTAAGCAAGCCGCCAATTGGTCAGCGTCCGGCCGCAATCGAGCGCCAGGGCCTTGTCCGGCCCGAACTCGACCGCTTCACCCCGGTCGGCATCCGGAGCGGTCAAAGGACGCAGGAAAATGGGATCGGACAACGAAACCTCGCCACAGGGCAGGAACCGGGCGCGCTAGCTAAGGCCAAGGCGACCCGGTGTCAATCAAACCGGTTTTGATTTTAGGGGCGCGGCGCCTTATCAGGGAGGCCGTAAGGGAGAAAGAAATGGCCTTCGCGCCCAAGCCCGGCGTTCTGGAAATTGCGCCTTATGTCGGTGGCCGCGCCTCCGTGCCCGGAGTCGTCGCACCGATCAAACTGTCGTCCAACGAAGGCGCCCTGGGGCCGAGCCCCAAGGCGCTCGCCGCCTATACCGCCGCCACCTGCGACGTATCGATCTACCCGGAAGGGTCGGCCCAGATCCTGCGCGAAGCGGTGGGTGCGGCCTACGGGCTCGATCCCGCCCGGATCGTTTGCGGCAACGGTTCCGACGAACTTTTGACCCTGATCGCCAACGCCTATCTGCGGCCCGGCGACGAAGTGCTGTTCGGCGAGCATTCCTTCCTTGTCTACAAGATCGCCGCGCTTGCCAATTCGGGCGTGCCGGTGTCGGTCAAGGAAAAGGACCGCCGCGTCGATGTCGATGCCATGCTGGCCGCCGTCACGCCCAAGACCAAGCTCGTCTATCTCGCCAATCCCGCCAATCCGACCGGCACCTATCTGCCGTTCGACGAAGTGAAGCGCCTGCACGCCGGCCTTTCGCCCGATACGCTTCTGGTGCTCGACGCGGCCTATGCCGAATTCGTCCGCCGCAACGATTACGATGCCGGCATCGCGCTCTGTCTCAAGCACGACAACGTGGTGATGACGCGGACCTTCTCGAAGGTTTACGGCCTCGCCGGTCTGCGCGTCGGCTGGGCGCTGGTGTCGCCGGCCGTTGCCGACGTGCTGAACCGCATCCGCATGCCGTTCAATGTCTCGATTCCCGCCCAGCGGGCAGGTGCGGCGGCGATGTCCGACCACGATCACCTCCAGGCTGCGCTCGACCACAACACGCTGTGGCGCGACCGGCTGACGGCGGCGATCCGCGGCCTCGGTCTTGCGGTCGACGACAGCGTCACCAACTTCCTGTTGATCCGTTTCCCCGGCACGCCCGGCAAAACCGCGGCCGAGGCCGATCGCTATCTTTGCGAACACGGTCTGATCCTGCGCGGCATGGCGGCGTACGGCCTGCCCGAAAGTCTGCGGCTCACCATCGGTCCGGCGGATGCCTGCGAGAAATTCCTCCAGGTGCTGACGGCGTTCATGGCCCGACCATGAGCGAGATGTTTGCCAAGGTTGCCCTGTTGGGCGTCGGATTGATCGGCTCCTCAATGGCGCACGCGATGCGGCGCGCCGGTCTCGCCGGGCATATCGCCGGTTATTCTCATCGCATCGAGACAGTCGATCTCGCCCGCACCGTCGGCTTTGCGGATTCGCTCTATACCGACGCGGCGGCCTGCGTGAAGGACGCCGATCTCGTCGTTCTGTGCACCCCGGTCGGCACCTTCAAGGCGCTGGCCGAAGAAATCGCACCCGTGCTCAAGCCCGGCGCCATTCTGTCGGACGCCGGCTCGGTCAAAGGCGCGGTGATCCGCGATGTCGGTCCGTTCGTGCCGGAAGGCGTCCACTTCATCCCGGCCCATCCGATCGCCGGTACCGAGCAGTCCGGCCCCACCGCAGGCTTTGCCGAACTGTTCGACGGGCGCTGGTGCATCCTGACGCCGCCCGAAGAAACCGATCCGCAGGCGGTCGCCAAACTGAAGGCGTTCTGGGAAGCGCTCGGCAGCAATGTCGAGGTGATGGACGCCCATCGCCACGATCTGGTGCTGGCGATCACCAGCCACGTGCCGCATCTGATTGCCTACAACATTGTCGGCACTGCCGACGATCTGGAGAACGTCACCGAAGGCGAAGTGATCAAATACTCGGCCGGCGGCTTCCGCGACTTCACCCGTATCGCGGCCTCCGATCCGACCATGTGGCGCGACATCTTCCTCAACAACAAGGAAGCCGTGCTGGAAGTGCTCGGCCGTTTCGGCGAAGACCTTTCGGCGCTGCAGCGGGCGATCCGCTGGGGCGACGGCGAGACGCTGTACAATCTCTTTGCCCGTACCCGCGCCATCCGCCGCTCGATCATCGATGCCGGCCAGGACACCGCCTCGCCGAACTTCGGGCGCGGCGAAAAAAAATAGCGTTTTGCAAGGTCGTTTCGGACAGACTCCGGGCTTCGCCCGGTTGGCGCTTTTTGAAAAACGCAGCAGCGCATAAGAAAACGGCCCGGTGGTTGGACCGGGCCGTCGTCACATACGTCATCGTATGTAATGGAAATGGGGAAACCTCCTCCGGAATTCAAGAGGGTTTTCCGGAATTATTTTTCGAAGCGATGTCCGCCGCTTAGCTCAAAACCGCGTGCGCACGCTCCTTACTTGCAGCAAAGCGTGCGAAACTTTTTTCGATCAAGCGCCGCACGCCGCGTTCGCCAACGCCGACGGGTTCAGCAAGTCTTCGGCCGCAATATCGGATAGCGGGTTCGGTTTATCGGTTGGCACGATGCCGCCCGCTGCGCGCCAGCCTGCGACGGCATCCGTCCAGGAGGCTTCCGCCCTTTGCAGACGCGCGAAGGCTTCGGCCTTGGCGACCGTCGCGGCGGTGCGGATCGCATTGCGCCGGCAGTTGGTCAGGCCATCGGCGGTGACGAACATCTGAACAGTTGCGGCCTCCTTGCGGGCGTGCAGTTGCAGCCGCTGCGCAACGAAGGCCTTCGAACCGAAGCCGATCAGATCGAGATCGAACCGGTCGAGAGCGCCTTGGCGCAGGATCGCACTGGCTCGCAACGCCCCGACCGCGAAATCGAGACGGTGGCCCTGGCCCCAGCGAAGCTGCTGCTTTCCCGCCGCCTCGAAAATGGTTTCGTCGCGGCCATAGGTCAGTGCGTGCATGGCGAATTTTTCGGAGCGCCAGCGCGTCGGCCCGTCCGGCGTTGCCACGGAGACTGCGAAGCCGGTGAACTCGGTATCGAGGCTGAACGGAAAGCCGCCGATCTTCTTGGCCGCGAACGACACCGTGACGCCGGGCATCGCTTGGTGTCCGTTGACGGCATCGAGCCGGCGCGACAGCGACGAGGCCATCGCCCACCAATGCACGCCTGCGGCAACGCACAGAATGAGGAACACGCCAAGCGGCGCGTAAAGGAAGAATCGGCTGGAATATTTCATGCGCGCTCAGTGTAGCCGCATCTCGCGCTGCCGGAACAGTATCTACCCAAGTGCCAGAACGGCCGACTGAAGTTCGCCGGCGATTTTCAGCAGATCGTCCAGCAACCTCAGGTCAACATCGGTATGGCCCTCATACTCGGCCAGATTCCGGGCATCGTGGCACTTGGACAGCACGCGCCATTTTGCCGTCTCCATTGCGACCGTGTGCTGGAGTGCCTGAAACACAATCGCCCGATTTTCGGAGCGATACCCATGCACACGCAACGCCGCCAAGGCATAGGCATGGGCGGCATTGTAAGCGAGATCAAACCGGCTCTCGGGCGACAAGCTGGAGTTGGCGGCATCGGCCAAGCGTTTTCCGGCAGAGGTAACCAAGCCGCGAAATTCCGTTTCGGCGAAGGGCTCTACCTTTAGCTTTCCGATCTTGACCAGATTATCGAGGTTCGGATCCATCATTCAGGCTGGCTTCGGTGCCGATGATGAAAATCTTGGGTTGGCTGCAGACGTTTTCGATGAAGGCGTTGTGTTCCGATCGCTTACGATTCCACTCCGTCCGTTCGAGAATAGTCGGATTTATCGTGCGCGCCAGCACCTGTTCGGCTGCTTCCAGGCTGTCGTAAAGATCGGCATAGGTCAGGTCGCGACCGATCACCATCAGATCGACATCGCTCTTGGCGGTGTCCATCCCTTTGGCAATGGAGCCGTAGACGAAAGCGGCCGTGGTACGGTCGGCGACCGGCTGCAGTGCCCGGCGCAAGGGTTCGCGCAACCCGACGGTTTTCAGAATGAGCGCATGCAATTCGGCAAAGATGGGGGAGGCGCGGTTTGCTTGATAGTGCTTCTGGTTGCCGATCCGCTCGACCGTCACCAGCCCGGCCCGTTCCAGCCGCGCCAATTCCCGCTCGACCGCACCGGTCCCGGAGCAAAGAGTCCGAATAATCTCCGACAAGTAATAGCTGGTCTCCGGATGACCGAAGATGAGTGCCAACAGACGTTGCTGGACGCCCGAAAAGAGCGCACCGGCGAGACCCGTGTCGCGGCCGGGCTTGTTATTCGGCTGACGAATATTACCCATTTTGGGGAAGATGCACCCCAATATGGGTATGATCAACCCCAAAATGGGTTCTCTCGTGATGGCCGGCAAAGTCGAGGCTGCGGCCGTGATCCCCGCTACAGTTTTCTCAAGTAGCCGTTGGGATTCCAGGTCGCGTTGATGCCGAAGAAATCGCACAGCCCGCGGTCGATCTGGAAACGGTCGGAATGGGACTGGAGGAATTCCTCGATCGCCCGGACGGGACCGCCGTTATAAGTCTCCGGGCTGTAAACCCCCTGGCTCACCAGGCAGTCCAGGATGCCGTCTTCGACGATCATGTAGGAGCCCGGCGTGACCACGTCGGCGAATCTGTTCATGGCGTCGAGCGTGTTCTGGTAGGTGTGGGAGGAATCCTCGATGACCAGAACGGTTTCATAGCCTTTGGCGTTTTCGAGCGGATAGGCTTGCCAGCCGCCGGAAAACACCTTGATGCGGGGATGGCGCTTGGTCAGCTCGTTGCACTGGGTTTCGAGATCGATGGTGTGCACTTCGCCTTTGCCGATGAGTTCGAGCAGATCGGCGTAATAGAGCGCTCCGCCGCCCTTAAAGGTGCCGATCTCGATGACGAGATCCGGCTTCAGCTGCATGAACAGCATCTGGTAGAGCACGTAATCGAACGGGCACTTCAGGGCCGGAACGCCCCGGTAGGTCACGCTCAAATGGCCGCGGTTGATGCTCAGGATGTCGAACGAAACGTTGTTCTGAATCATCGTGTTCTCCCGGCGCGGGTTCAGCCGCACTTGGAATAGCTGCACGACAGGCAGGAATCGCAGCCCTCGAGCTTGACGAAGCTGGGCGAGCCGCAGCGCGGACAGTGCCGGGCCGGGGCGCCTTCCGCGGCGACGGCCACCGCCCTGGCGTTTTGCGGCAGCCGGTCATCGGCATCGGCCATGAAACCGATGGCGATGAGGTGTTTGTGGATCACTTCGCCGATCGCCGCGAGCAGCGACGGCACATAATGGCCGCCCATCCACTGGCCGCCGCGCGGATCGAACACCGCTTTCAGCTCGTCGACCACGAACGACACGTCGCCGCCGCGGCGGAACACCGCCGAAATCATCCGCGTCAGCGCCAGCGTCCAGGCATAAGCTTCCATGTTCTTCGAGTTGATGAACACTTCGAACGGCCGCCGCCGCCCGTCCTTCTCGACGTCGTTGACGGTGATGTAGAAGGCGTGATCGGAATCGAGCCACTTGATCTTATAGGTCTGGCCGATCAGCACGTCGGGCCGGTCGAGCGGGCGGTGCATGTAGACGATGTCGCCGGTCTTCGGCATGTCGTCCGCCGTCTCGTCGGCCGCCGCTTCGACGGCATCGGTCACCGTCAGGACCGATCCGGTCACCTCGTTGGGACGGTAGGTGGTGCAGCCTTTGCAGCCGGATTCGTAAGCCTTGACGTAGATATCCTTGAACGCCTCGAACGAGATCGATTCCGGCAGGTTGATGGTCTTGGAGATCGAGGAGTCGACGTATTTCTGCGCCGCCGCCTGCACCGCCAGGTGATCGTCGGGGGATAGCGTCTGGGCACTGACGAAATAATCGGGCAGTTCCGCCGTGTCGCCGAATTTCTCGCGGAAGGCGGCGACCGCGAAATCGCGCACGATCTGCTCTTCCGGGGTGCCGTCGGGCATCAGCACGCGGCGGCTGTAGGAGTAAGCGAACACCGGCTCGATGCCGCTCGAGACGTTGCCGGCGTAGAGCGAAATGGTGCCGGTCGGGGCGATCGAGGTCAGAAGTCCGTTGCGGATGCCGTGCTGCGCAATTCCTTCGCGGATGTCGTCCGGCAAACGCTGGATGAACGGCCGCTGCAGGTATTCGCCGGCATCGAACAGCGGGAACGGGCCTTTCAGTTTGGCGAGGTCGACCGAAGCGCGATAGGCGGCGTGGGCGATGGCTTCAAGCCAGCGTTCGATCAGTTCAATGCTTTCGGGCGAGCCGTAGCGCACGCGGCAGAAGATCAGCGCATCGGCAAGGCCCGTGACGCCGAGACCGATGCGGCGCTTGGCCTGCGCTTCGGCGCGCTGGGCTTCGAGCGGGAAGCGCGACACGTCGATGACGTTGTCGAGCAAACGGATCGCGGTTGCGGTCAGCCGTTCCAGTTCGCCGATGTCGAGTTCGGCGTTTTCCTCGAACGGATGCCTGACGAGCCGCGCCAGATTGATCGAGCCGAGCAGACAGGCGCCATACGGCGGCAACGGCTGCTCGCCACACGGATTGGTCGCGCGGATGGTTTCGCAATAGCCGAGATTGTCTTCGGCGTTGATGCGGTCGATGAAGATCACGCCGGGCTCGGCGTAATCGTAGGTCGACTGCATGATGCGGTCCCACAGCGCCCGCGCCCTGACGGTCTTGTAGACGCGTCCGCCGAACTGCAGCGGCCAGTCGGCGTCGGTTCTGACCGCCTCCATGAAGGCATCGGTCACCAAGACCGAGAGATTGAAGTTCTGCAGGCGGCCGGGGCGGCGCTTGGCGGCGATGAAATCCTCGACGTCGGGATGATCGCAGAGCAGCGTCGCCATCATGGCGCCGCGGCGGCTGCCCGCACTCATGATGGTGCGGCACATCGCGTCCCACACATCCATGAACGACACCGGCCCCGACGCGTCGGCACCGACGCCTTCCACCGGCGCCCCTCTGGGACGGATGGTCGAAAAATCGTAGCCGATGCCGCCGCCTTGCTGCAGCGTCAGAGCGGCTTCGCGCAATGCCCCGAAAATGCCGTCCATCGAGTCGGGGATGGTGCCCATGACGAAACAGTTGAACAGCGTCACGCTGCGCCCGGTCCCGGCCCCGGCGAGAATGCGTCCGGCCGGCAGGAAGCGATAACCGGCCAGCGCTTCGGCAAAGGCAAGCGCCTGCTCGCGGCGGTCTTCGGGCGCTTCGGCGGCACTGGCGGCCAGCGCGACGCGGCCCCAGCTGTCGGCAACATCGCTATCGATCGGCGTGCCGTCGGGCTGCCGGAAACGGTACTTCATGTCCCAGATCTGGTGGGCGATGTCGCTCATAAGGGGTCCTTGGTCGGGCCGCCCCAGCATACGAGGACGGATTAAATAATTACTAACCAAACGGGCGCTTTACAACGACCGTTCCAAAAACGTTCCAAGGGGAAAATCAAACCTGCCCGAGCGTCCGGCTGGCTTCCGCGGCCAGTGCGGCGGATGCGGTTTCGATGCGCTGTTCGAGTTCGCGCATGAACTCGCCGCGCTTCAGTCCGGCCGGGATGGCGGGGAGGAATTCGATCACGATGGTGCCGGGGCGCTTCAAAAAACCGGTCCAGAACAGCCCCGAGTTCAGCGCCACCGGCACGCACGGCACGCCGAGCTGGGCATAAAGACCGGCCACGCCCGGCTTGTAGTCCGGCGCGGCGCCCGGTTTCTTGCGGGTTCCTTCCGGAAAGATGGCGATCGCCCGTCCGGTTTCGAACACGGCCTTGGCCTTGGCCGCCATCTGGCGCAGCGCGCTGGCGCCGGCTTTGCGGTCGACCGCGATGATGCCTGCTTTGTTGATGTACCAGCCGTAGAAGGGAATGCTGATGAGCTCGCGCTTGACCACGATGCAGACGTCGTCGATCAGCGCGTAGAGCGCCAGCGTGTCCCACATGCTCATGTGCTTGGCGGCGAACAGCAGCGGTCCCTTGGGGAGTTCGCCGCGTATTTCATAGCCGCAGCCTGCGATGACTTTCAGGCCCCAGAACATCACCCGGCTCCAGATCTGCGACGCCCGCACCATCACCATGCGCGGCAGAATCAGCGCCGGCAGCACGGCGAGGAACATCACCGTCGAGAAGGCGACGAAGAACAGCATGTAGAGGACGGAGCGGACGAAGGTCACGACGGATCGGGTTCAGATTTCGGGGCGAGACTCGGAGCTTGGCCCGGTGCGGTCAAGACCCGGTTCGAGCCCGGCGGCGGTCAAAAAAGTCACGGCGAGGAACTTGGCGTATTCGCTATGGAGCAGCTTGAGGGCGCGCACTTTGCCGTCGGTGCCTTTGCCGGTCTCGGCCTCGACCGGATAGGGAATCCGTTTCACGTCGGGCATGACATCGCGGAATTCGGCGATGGCGCGCGGCATATGATAGCGCGAGGTGACGATGAGAATGGACCGGAAGTGGTGGAAGCGGGTCCAGGCCGCCGCTTCCTTGGCATTGCCGAACGTGTTCTCCGCGGCATAGCCGAGATCGGCGCAGCAATCGAAGCGTGCCTTGCCGTGCAGCAGCTTCTTTAGTTCGCGCTTGTTGGTCTGGGTGTTGACGCCCGAGATCAAGAGCCGCTCGCCTTTGCCGCGCTCGAACAGCGCCACCGCGGCATCGAGGCGCGAGCCGCCCCCGGTCAGCGCGACGATGCCGTCGACCTGTCCGATGCTGCGCGGTGCTGACGGCAAGGATGCGGCAAAGACCACAAACCCTGCGCCGTACAAAACCACCAGCGTGATGACGATCCGCTTCAGCAACCGAGAACTCCGCTCCAGCCGCGCAACTATGCAATGCGTTGCCGGCGAGGTGAAGACCCCGCATGTGACAACGCCCCTGCGGCTGATTTTCGGCCGGATTTGCTAATGAATCTGCCGTAGAGCCGCCAAAACAGAAACCCGCGCCGTGACCAGCGCGATCAGACTGGCCGCCGCCGGAACGGCGAGCATCCATAACAGCTCGATCGGCTTCACGCTCAGCGGCGGCAGGAAGGGTACCGCTTCGTAGCCGACCGATTGCAGTCCGCCGGCCGCCAGGAATATGGCGGCAGCGGTCGCGGCCCCGGCTCCCGCAGCCGTGAGCGCGGCGCGGAAGTAGTGGCCCTCGAAGACCCGCGCGATGAATCCGGCCTGGGCGCCCATCTGATGCAGCAGCGAGACCATGTCGTTGTGGGCATCGAGTCCGGCGCGGGTGGCGAAGGCTACGATCGACGCGGTCGCCACGGCGATCAGGAACAGGACGCCGTAGGCCGACCACACCAGGGTCTGGGCGAGATCGCGCAAGCGGTTGATCCAATGGCTGTGATCGTCGAGCACCGCATGCGGGGCGGCACTCTTGAGGTGACGCGCCAGCGCGTCCATGTCGAGCACGCTGCCGGGGGCGATGTCGGCATCGATGAGTTGCGGCAGCGGCAGTTCGGCAACCAGGGCTTCGGCCCCGAGCCAGGGCTGCACCAGCTTGAGCTGCTCCGCTTCGGTGAGCGGCGTGGCGCGAACGATGCCGGGCGTGCCGCGCAAGACCGCCAGAGCGGCTTCGGTTTCGGCGGCAAGACCGTCGCGGGCCGCTCCCGTCGACGCCGGAAGGATCTGCACGGTGATCTTGCCCGACAGGCCCGCGCTCCAGCTGTCGGCGGCGTGCTGGGCGATCAGCGAGGCGCCGAGCGCCAAGGCGGCGAGGAACGCCATCACGGCGATCACCACGTCGAGCGGCGCGGCACCTTTGGAATTGGGCATGATGCGACGGTTTTTCATGGCCGCGACATCCTCAGTTCGACCAGACGTCCGTCCACCAGCCGCATTTCCCGCGCCCGCGTCGATTCGACCAGAGCGCGGTCGTGGGTGGCAATCAGGACGGTGGTGCCGAGCCGGTTCAGTTCGGCGAACAGGCGGATCAGCCGGGCCCCGATCTCGGGATCGACATTGCCGGTCGGCTCGTCGGCGACCAGAAGGTCCGGTTTGGCGACCACGGCCCGCGCGATAGCCACCCGCTGTTGCTCGCCGCCCGAAAGGGTCGGCGGTATCGCGTTCATGCGGTCACCAAGCCCGACCCAGACCAGCAGTTCTTCGACGTCGCGGGCATATTCGGACTCTTTGCGGCCGGCGATGCGCAACGGCAGGGCGACATTGTCGAACGCCGAGAGATGATCGAGCAGGCGGAAATCCTGGAAAACCACGCCGATCCGGCGCCTTAGCCCCGGCAAGGTGGACCGCTTGGCGGTCGCCAGATCGTGCCCGAACAGGGTGATGAGGCCGCGGCTCGGCGGCTCGGCGACCGAAATCAGCTTCAACAGCGTGGTTTTGCCCGCGCCCGACAGGCCGGTCAGAAAGGTAAACGACCCCGACTCCAGGACGAACGTGACATCCCGCAACACTTCCGGGCCGGCGCCATAGCGCATCCCCACATTTTCAAAGCGAACCATGATGGCGGGACCATAACCTCGGCCGGGTTTGGTTACGAGTGTTTCAGGCCTTTCGGTTACTGTGCTTGCGGCGTACCCCCGGCTTGCGCCAAACTTTACCTCTTGGAAACGTTGGCATGATCTTAACCTGCCCGGCCTGCGAGACGCGTTACGAAGTGGATGCGGCGAAATTCCCGCCGCAGGGCCGCAATGTGCGGTGCGCGCGTTGCAGCAACGTCTGGCACGCCATGGGCGAACCGGTGTCCGCGTTCGAGCCGGAGCCGGCCGAACCAGAACCGCCGCCGCGCGAGGTTTATGCACAACCCGAACCGCGCGACCCGGAGCCGCAGGAAACCAGTGCCTACGAGGAGCCGCCGCCCGAGCCGCGGGGCAAACTCTGGCAGCAGCCCTGGTTCCTCAAGACCGGATGGGCCGCTTTGGCCGGAATCGTCATCCTCATCGGGGTGATCGCGACGGTTTATCGCCACCAGGTTGTCGAAACCTGGCCGCAGAGCGCGTCGGTCTACTCAAAGCTGGGGATGAAAGTCGCCGCCAGCGGCCTGAAGATCGGCAATACCAGGAATTTGCGGGAATTACGGAACGGCCGCCTCGTCTTGACGGTGAGCGGCGCTCTGACCAATGTGACCGACAGAGAGCTGCCGGTGCCGCAGATTCGCATTGGGCTGGTCGATAACGATAAGCGCGAGATTTATCATTGGACGGTCGCGCCGGACGTCATCACCCTGAAGCCCGGTCAATCCACTCGTTTCGTCACCCGGCTTTCGAACCCCCCGGAAGGGGTTAGCGAAGTTCGAATTGCGAAAGCTGGGGAGTGATGCGCCGTACGATTCTCTATAGCGAAGAACAGATTGCCGAACGCGTGAAGGCGCTTGCCCACGACATCGCGCATGGTCCCGTTGTGCCGCACGTGGCGGTGCCGATCCTGGTCGGCGCCTACGTGTTTGCGGCCGATCTTTTGCGGGCCCTGGCGGTGGAAGGCATTTCCATTCCGACCGAGTTCCTCTGGCTGCGTTCCTATGTCGGGCATCAGTCGACCAAGAACGTGAAAATCCTGATCGGCCCCAACGAGGCCTATCGCGGCAAGAACGTGCTCATCATCGACGGCGTGCTCGACGGCGGCCACACGATGAAGAAGGCGAAGGAACTGGCGCTCGAATACGGTGCGACCGGCGTGATCTCGGCCGTAGTGGTCGACAAGCTCTTGCCGACCGCGATCGCCAAGGCCGATTACGCCTGCTTCACCGGCACGACCGAGTTCATCGTCGGCTACGGCATGGACGATTCCGGCGATCACCGCGCGCTGCCGTATATCGCCAAGTGCGAGTAAAGCCTGTCATCCCCGGCTGAGCGGACGCGACTTGGCTCAGCCGCGAATGACTGGTCTGCGCGTCTTCGCGTGGGGCAGAAAAGAATGGCGCGATCTCTCCGTGCCGCGTCTCCGCGTGAGAAATACGCACCAAATCGCGGGCTGTGTTGCTGAATAGATACCTGGGTCCCCGCCAATACGCTGCCGCTATGGCGCCGTCGCTGCGCGGTGCTTGCTTCGCCGGGGATGACACGAAGCTAAAACTGCTTCAGCAGCCGGTCGATGTAGTCGAGCTCTTCCTTGGGCCGGCCTTGCTGACCGGCGCGGCGCCTGAGTTCCAACAGGATATCGCGCGCCCGCTGCAATACCTGCGCATCGGGAATGCGGAGATCGCCGCTGGCTTTGCCTTGGGCGGCCGAGGCGCGGCCCATCGGGTCTTGGCCTTCCTTGCCGGGCTGGCTCTGCCCCGCCGCCTTGGCCATCGCTTCGCCGCCTTTGCGCAACTCGTCGAGCACGTATTTCTGGAACGTCGTGGCGCGGCCGAAATCGGATAGCCCCAGCGCCTGCTGCGCTTCATCCATGTAGCGCCCGGCCTTGTCGAGATTCGGTCCGCCGGCGCCGCCATTCTTGCCCGACTTCTTCTTGAGCGCGTCGAGTTCGCCGCGCAGCTGGCCTTGCTGGCCGGAAAGGCCTTTGGCACCGCCATCCTTGGGATCGCCGTTGCCGTCCGATTGGCGGAACGTCTTGTCGAGCAGCAGCCGCTGCTTGCCCATCAACTCGCCGAGTCCGGCCATGGCTTCGTTGGCGGCCTGATCGCCCTGGCCGGCACCGCCTTGGCCTTCGCCGCCGGCGACCTGCACGTTTTCGAGCAGGGCTTGCAGCATGGCGAGAAGCTGCATGGCGCGTTCGCGGTCGCCCGCCTGGCTCAGCGCCTGGATCGCCTTGAGCAGTTCCTGGATGTCGCGATCGCCCAGCACTTTGGCATTGGGATTGGCCGGCGCTTCGGCCTTCTGTCCCGTCGCCGCCAGCGCCGCGAGATAGCGCTGCATCAACTCGTTGTAGCGCTGCAGAAGCGCGTCGATCTCGGCTTGCGGCGCGCCCTGCGCCATCGCCTGCATGATCATCTGCTGCAGCCGCCGGAGCTGATCGGCCATGGTGAGAATGCCGCCATGTTCGAGACTGAGGGCGGTCTGCCACAACAGGTCTTCGACGCGTTTGAAATCCGCCGGGGTTTCGGCGGTGCCGGTGCTGCGCATTGCGACCCGCATGGCGAGATAGGCGTTCATCTTGCCGTCGAAGAACAAGTCGGGCGCATAGGTGAGGGCATCGAGCGTCTTCACCGTCCGGAGCCGCGCGCCGACGCCTTGGGTCGCGAGATTCTGCCGCTGTTCGATCAGCGCGCGGGCGAGCGGATCGGTGAAGAGGCGCTGCGGCAATTTGAAAGTCGCCGTCGTGCTTGTGGTCTTGTTGCCGGCCGCATCCATGGCTTCGAGCGTGATGTCGACGTCCATCCCGGCATAAGGATGTTCGGTGAGATCGTGGAAGCTCGTCAGCTTGATCGGCTGGTCGGAATGGGGCGGCAGCGGCAGATCGACGATCAGCGGCGCGCCGGTTCCGTTGTGCGGCTTGATGATCGCACGCGCGGCGGTGATGCCGTAATCGTCGCCCGCCAGGAAAGTGAGTTTCAGCGCCTGACGCTCGGTCGCCGCAGGCGGCGCGGCAAAGGCGATGGTCGGCGGCTTATCCGCAATCAATGTGATCCGCCATGAACCGATGGTGCGTCCGGCCGCGCGCACGCGGACATGATCGCTATCGGTCAGCTTGGCTTCGGCGGCGTATTCGCCGTTGTCGCCGTCGAAGCGGACATCGTCGAGCGTCACCGACGGGCGATGATCGGCGCCGTGCACCCGCACCTTCAGGATCGATCCCGCCGGCACCGACAGTTTGGCACTGGCGCCGAGATAGACCGGTTCCTGGCCGGTGTAAGCGGGCGGCTCGATCCACGCATCGAGGGTGGCGATGACACCGGGATTGGGCGTGAACAGCGACTCCAGCCGCCGCCAGGAATCGCCGCGCGCCACCACCAGCCCGAACAGGATCAGCACCAGCACGCCAAAGCGCAGGCCGCGTCGGTCGCGCTGCGGCAGCGTCGAGTGCGGCAGGCCGAGCCGGAACGCCGGCAGCAGCGCCAGCCGCGATTTCAGATGGGCGCGCCACAGTTCTTCGGCAAACGGATCGCCGGCACCGGCGGCGAGCTGGTCGGCGCTTTCCGAAACCGGGCGATGATCGAGGGCGCTGTCGCGTTCGAGACGCCGGGCGCCTTCGTCCCAACTCGGCCAGCGGAAATTTTCGAGATGGAAGTACAGCGTCAGCGCGATGGCGGTGACGAGAGAGGCCAGCACCAGCGCATGCAGCGGCCACGCCAGCAGCGGGAAGAGGCCGAACAGCGCCGCAGCCACCGCGACACCGGCAATCCCGGTGGCGGGCCACAGGGCCGGCCAGATCCGTTCGAAGGCGACAATCGCCCGCGCGACCGCAACGAAACGCTCGGCGCGTTCAGCCCAGCCAGGGCGGAATTCTGTCGTTGCCGAAAAGCGCGTCATCATCCATCCGCGGCCGCACCACGGCCCATTCGCCGCCCTTGACCAGCACCTCGGCCGCCAGCGGGCGGGCATTGTAGGCCGATGACATCGTCGCGCCATAGGCGCCGGCGGTCAAAATCGCGACCTTGTCATCGGATTTGAGTACCGGCAGCGGCCGGTCGGCGGCGAAGATGTCGGAGGTTTCACACACCGGCCCGACGACGTCGTAATGGGTCCATTGCGTATCCGCGGTCGGCGCCGCGACCGGCACGATCTCGTGATAGGCATCGTAGAACGCCGGGCGGATGAGATCGTTCATCGCCGCATCGAGGATGAGGAACTTCTTGTTCTCGCCCTGCTTCACATAGATGACGCCGGCCACCAGCACGCCGGCATTGGCCGCGATCAGCCGCCCCGGCTCCATGATCAGGCGGGCGCCGGTGTTCTTGGTGATACGGGCGGCCAGCGCGCCATAGGCCGCCGGATCGGGCGGCGGCAAGTTGTCGTTGCGATACGGAACGCCCAGGCCGCCGCCGAGATCGATGCGCGAAATCGCATGACCCTCGCGGCGCAAATCGCCGACCAGCTCGACCACGCGGGTGAACGCGGCTTCGAACGGCGCCAGATCGGTGAGCTGGCTGCCGATGTGAACGTCGACACCGACGATCTCGATATTCTTCAGCTTGGCGGCGGTGGCATACGCCGTGTGCACATGACTCCACGGCACGCCGAATTTGGTTTCGGCACCGCCGGTCGAGATTTTGGCGTGGGTCTTGGCGTCGACATCGGGATTGACCCGGAAGGCGACCGGCGCCTTGACGCCGAGCGCGCCCGCCACTTCGTCGAGCGCCAGAAGTTCGACTTCGCTCTCGACGTTGAACTGATAGATGCGGTTCTTGAGGCCCAGCGCCATTTCGGCCTTGGTCTTGCCGACGCCGGAGAACACGATCTTCTCGCCCGGAATGCCGGCCGCGAGCGCCCGCTTTAGTTCTCCGCCCGACACCACATCGGCACCGGCGCCGAGGCTTGCCAGCGTCTTCAAGACCGCCAGATTGCCGTTGGCCTTGACCGAGAACGCGACCAGCGCGTCCTTCTGCATGGCTTCGGAAAAGACGCGGTAATGACGTTCCAGCGTGGCGGTGGAATAACAATAGAACGGCGTTCCGATCTCGGCCGCGATCGCCGACAGCGCCACGTCTTCGGCGTGAAGCTCGCCGTTCTTGTAATCGAAATGATTCATCGGCCGAGCTGCGACGGCGGCTTGGAGGGATCTTTTTCGGCTTTCTGGGTCGAGGCGGCCGGCTTTTCGAGGTCGCTCTTCACGCCGCAACCGGCCAGCGCCAGCGCCGCGGCGAACGCGATCAGCATACGCAGCTTCATTTCAGTTTTTCCCTCCAGAAGAAGAGCTGCTCGCGCACCCGGTCCGGCGCGGTGCCGCCATAGGACATGCGCGCGGCGACCGAGGCTTCGACGCTCAACACCTTCATCACATCGGCGGTGATGCCGGGCTCGATCTTCTGCATTTCCTCGAGCGGCAACTTGTCGAGATCGACGCCGAGGTCTTCGGCGCGTTTCACGATCGAGCCGGTGATGTGATGGGCTTCGCGGAACGGCTTGTTCAAGGTCTGCACCAGCCAGTCGGCGAGATCGGTGGCGGTGGGATAACCGGCATTGGCGAGCGTGCGCATCCGCACCGGATTGACGGTGAGATCGGCGAACATGCCGGCCATCACCTTGAGCGAAGGCTCCAGCGCATCGGATGCGTCGAACACGCGCTCTTTGTCTTCCTGCAGATCGGTGCCGTAGGCGAGCACCAGGCCTTTGACCACGGCGGCGAGCGCCACGAAATCGCCGATCACGCGTCCCGACTTGCCGCGGATGAGTTCGGCGGCATCGGGATTGCGCTTCTGCGGCATGATCGAGGAGCCGGTGGTGAAGGCGTCCGACAGCTTGACGAAGCCGAAGCCGGGCGAACACCACTGCACCAGCTCCGCCGCAAGCTTCGACAGATGCGTCGCGGCGATGGCGGCGGCGGCGAGATATTCGAGCGCGAAATCGCGGCTCGACACCGCGTCGAGCGAATTGCGCATCGGCCGGGCGAAGCCGAGCTGAATCGCGGTGTATTCGCGGTCGATCGGATAGGGCGTACCGGCCAGCGCGGCGGCGCCCAAGGGGCATTCGTTGAGCCGCTTGGCGGCATCGGCGAAGCGCAAGCGGTCGCGGCCGAACATCTCGACATAGGCGAGGCAGTGATGGGCGAAGGTGATGGGCTGCGCCGACTGCATATGCGTGAAGCCGGGCATGATGGTGGTGAGATTGGCCTCGGCCTGCTTGAAGAGTGCCTGCTGCAATTCGGTCAGGCCGGCATCGGCGCGGGTACAAGCGGCGCGCACCCACAGGCGGAAGTCGGTCGCCACCTGATCGTTGCGCGAGCGCGCGGTGTGCAGCCGTCCGGCTGCCGGTCCGGCAAGTTCGGAAAGGCGCGATTCGATGTTGAGATGAATGTCCTCGAGGCTGCGCTTGAATTCGAAGCTGCCGGCCTTGATCTCGGCCTCGATGGTCTCAAGGCCCTTCATGATGGCGTTGAGGTCTTCGCGGCTGATGATGCCCTGGGTGGCCAGCATCTTGGCATGGGCGCGGCTGCCTTGAATGTCTTCGCGCGCCAGGCGTTGGTCGAATCCGATGGAGGGGGTAAACTCCTCCATGATTTTCGCCGGGCCGCCTTCGAAGCGGCCGCCCCACATTTTGTTCGTGCTCATGAGACGTCCGTGACCAAGCCACGCCTTCTTGTCTTTGCGACCCTTGCCGGAGCGGCCTTGCTGCTGCTTGGGGTTCTATATTGGATGTCCGCCTCGACTGTCCACGCACCTCCGCCGTCGCTGGACCCGTTGAAATTTTCTGCGCAGCCCCGGCCGGCCCCGGCGGTAGCGTTCACCGGACCCGGCGGACGGGTGGTCAACCTCTCCCAGTTCAAGGGCAAGTACGTGCTTCTGAACCTGTGGGCGCCGTGGTGCGGCCCTTGCGTCAAGGAGCTGCCGGCCCTGGCGGCGCTGCAAAAATCGCTGCCGGCCGAGCATTTCATGGTGATTCCGGTCGACGTCGGCCGCGAAGGCCAGGCGGACGCCCAGAGCTTCCTGGCCGGCCATGGCGCCGGGATGCTGCAGACCTATGTCGATTCCAATGCCGCGCTGCTGCGGGCTTTCGGCGGCTACGGCCTGCCGATGACGGCGCTGATCGACCCCGAGGGCAATGAAGTTGCGCGCGCCGAAGGCGCTCCGGCCTGGGAAAAGCCGGAGTCGGTGGCCTACATGCGCAAGCTCGTCGGCGGCTGAGTAAGAATCTATCGCGTCGGGACCGGGTGGTCGCTGCGGTAGTCGTAGAAACCACGCCCCGTTTTGCGGCCGAGCCAGCCGGCTTCGACGTATTTCACCAGCAGCGGGCAGGGGCGGTATTTGGAATCCGCCAGACCCTCGTAGAGCACCTGCATCACGGCAAGGCAGGTATCGAGGCCGATGAAATCGGCGAGCTGCAGCGGGCCCATCGGATGATTGGCGCCGAGCCGCATCGCGGTGTCGATCGCCTCGACGTTGCCGACGCCTTCGTACAGCGTGTAGACGGCCTCGTTGATCATCGGCAACAGGATGCGGTTGACGATGAAGGCCGGAAAATCTTCGGCATACGCGGCGGTCTTGCCGATCCGCTTCACCAGGTCGAGCGCGGCCTGATAGGTGGGGTCGTCGGTGGCGATGCCACGGATCACTTCCACCAGCTGCATCACCGGCACCGGGTTCATGAAATGCAGGCCGATGAAGTGTTCGGCGTGTCCGGTGGCGGCTGCCAGCCGCGTTACCGAGATCGACGACGTGTTGGTGGCAATGATGGCGCCGGGCTTCAGGACCGTCCCCAGCTCCTGGTAGATCGCACGCTTCAGCGCCTCGTCTTCGAACACCGACTCGATCACCAGATCGCGGTCGCCGAGACCATCCAGTCCGACCACCGGCTTGATGCGCGCGATAGCCGCTTCGATGTCGGCGTCCTGGATCAGGCCCCGCGCCGCTTGGCGGGCCATGTTCTTGCGGATCAGCGCAATCGACTTGTCGAGAATCTCGGTGTTCAGGTCTTCCAGAACGACGTCATATCCGGCGATGGCCAGAACATGGGCGATACCGCTACCCATTTGGCCGGCGCCGACGACTGCGATGCGTTCGATGCTCATGGTGTCCTCATTGGCGTGGCACCGGTTACCCCAGCTCCGCGCGTCATTCAATTGTAGCCGCGACGGGCCAGTTCTGCGTCGATTTCCGGCAGGACCTGAAACAGGTCCGCCACCAGCCCCAGGTCGGCAACCTGGAAGATGGGCGCTTCGTCGTCCTTATTGATGGCGACGATCGTTTTGGCGTCCTTGATGCCGCAAAGGTGCTGCAGCGCGCCGGAGATTCCCAACGCGATGTAAAGCTCTGGCGCAACAACCTTTCCGGTCTGGCCGATCTGGCAGTCGTTGGCAGCGAAACCGGCGTCCACGGCCGCCCTGGAGGCGCCCACGGCGGCGTTCAGCCGACCGGCGATATGGGCCAGCAACTGGAAGTTGTCCGCCGTCCCCAGGCCGCGGCCGCCCGCGACGACCACCTTGGAACTGGTCAGTTCGGGACCGGCCGCCTGCGACAACGTCTCCCCGGCAAAGGCCGAAAGCCCCGGATCCGGTCCGGCGGGAAGGGAAAGGATCGGTGCTGGCGCGGGTGCGGCGCCAGCGGCGGCGAACGCCGTCGGGCGAACGGTGATCGCCAGCTTGCCGGCAGGCGCCTTGACGGTCGCCATGACGCTGCCGGCATAGACCGGCCGTTCGAACGTGTCGGGCGCCAGGACTTTGGTGATTTCCGAAATCTGCGGCACGTCGAGCAGCGCCGCGACCCGCGGCAGGACGGCCTTGCCGTGCGAGGTGGCGGGCGCCAGCACGGCGTCCCAGCGTTCGGCCAATGAGAGGATCAGCGCCGCGAACGGCTCGGCGAGCGGGTGGGCGTACAGCGGGTCGTCGCACAGCAGCACGGTGTCGACGCCGTCGAGCCCCGCAGCGGCATCCGCCACGGCTTGGCAGCCGTGCCCGGCGACCAGCACCTCGACCGGCTGGCCGAGGGCGCGGGCCGCGGTGATGGTTCTCGCCGTGGCGTCCGCGAGGATTCGGTTGTCGTGCTCGGCAACGACGAGGCTGGTCATTACAGGGCCCCCGCCGCATGCAGCCGGTCGAACAGCTCGCCGACGCTTTTCACCTTGATACCGGCCGCGCGCGGGGCAGGTTCGGCCACATCCAGCACCGTCAGCCGCGGCGTGATATCGACGCCAAGCTCGGCCGCCGTCGTTTCGGCAATGGGCTTTTGCCGCGCTTTCATCTTGTTCGGCAGCGAGATGTAGCGCGGTTCGTTGAGGCGCAGATCGGTGGTGACCACCGCGGGCAGGCGCAACGTGAGGCTTTCGGTGCCGCGATCGGTTTCGCGCTCGATCCTCGCGCTGGTGCCGTCGATTTCGAGGCTGCGGGCGCGCGTGGCTTGCGCCCAGCCATTGAGGGCCGCGAGCATCGGGCCGGTCTGGCCGCAATCGTCATCGATCGCTTGTTTGCCGGCGAGCACCAGTCCGGGCTTTTCGGTGTCGCACACGGCTTTCAGGAGTTTGGCAACCGCAAGCGGCTCGATCGCGCCGTCGCACGCCACCAGGATGCCGCGGTCGGCGCCCATCGCGAGGGCGGTGCGGAGCGTCTCGATGCAGTCGCGCGGGCCCACCGACACGACCACGACCTCGTCCGCCTTGCCCTTCTCCTTGAGCCGCACCGCTTCTTCGACGGCGATCTCGTCGAAGGGGTTCATGCTCATCTTGATATTGGCAAGGTCGACGGCCGCAGCCTTGATCCGGACCCTGACGTTGTAATCGACCACCCGTTTGACGGGCACCATGACGTTCATATGCAGTCCTGCACGGAAGCTCGGTTGCTTCCGGGGCCGCAAACGCTAGGCGGGGGTTCGGGTCCTGTCAACGAAGCGCGGGTGCAGCCGGAAACCACAGCGAAAACAGTGGCTTTCCAGGTGACGTGCGACGCCGTGCCGCACCACTCCGCGGAGCCAAGACGGTACGGCATGAGCCGCGAACCGGCGCACACTTACCCCTATGGTCGCGCCATTCCGCTTCAGCCGCCGCTTCCTCTTGGCTTCGGCCGCCGCGCTCGCATGGACCCCGCGCAGTTTTGCCGAGGACGGCCCGCCGGGGAGCGCCGAATTCGATCTCTTGATGAAAGAAGGGCGGTATCTGCCGCTGCTGCGCTTCTATCAGAGCCAGGGCACCACCGCGGCGGCGTGGCTGACGGCGCAACTGGCGGCGATGACCGGCGACGAGGCGGCGGCGTTTGCCGTTCCCGATAGCGCGCCGCGCGCCGTGCCGGATCTTGCCGACTGCCGTGCCGTCGATGCGCTCGAAACCATCGTCCAGGCGGCGCGCTCGCGGCAGATCGTGATTCTCAACGAGGCCCATCACGCTTCGCGCTGCCGCGCCTTCGCCGCCCAACTGGCAGCACGGCTCCACGGCGAGGGCTTCACGGTGTTCGCGGGCGAAGCGTTCGACAATTCCGCGCATCCCTCGGCCGCCGCGACGGCGCTCAATGCCGGCGGGTCGGTGACGCCGCAACTCGGCTGGTATCTCGCCGATCCGGTCTATGCCGAGATGGTGCGGGCAATGCGGCGTCGGGGCACTCGCTTCGCCGCCTACGAAGCGCGCGCCGTGCAGCTTCAAGGCACCAGCGGCGACAGCGAGATCGAAGCGCGCGAAGACGCCGAAGCCAACAATTTCATCGCCGACGTTCTCGGTCCCCATCCCAAGGCGCGCGTGCTCGTTCTCTGCGGCTACGATCATGTGGTGAAAACGGCGACGGCCGACGGGCGGATGTGGTTCGCGGCGCGGCTCAAGGCCAAGACCGGCATCGATCCTTTGTGCGTCGCACAGAGCTGGGGCTTGCCGTCAATGGGCGGCGAGGAGCCGGCTTTGAAGGCGGTGCTCGATACCTTTGCGTTCACTGCACCGGCCATCCTGTTCGACAAGCACGACCGGCCGTTCAATCCGTCGTTGGCGAACACGGTCGATGTCGAAGTCATTCATCCGCGCCTTGCGGCGGTCGACGGCCGTCCGGGCTGGCTGGCGACGGGACGCAAGCGGGCGCCTTTTGCCTTGTCGGCGCTGGTCGGTCCGCACGATTTGATTCAGGCGGTGCCGGCCGAAGAAGCGGCGGCGCCGAACGTGGTGCCCGCCGATCAGTATCCGCTGCTGCCCGGTGCGCGCGAGGCGGTGTTTTTCCTCCACGAAGGCCGTTACGAAGTCCGGCTCGAAACCGACGACGGCCGCCGTGTGCTCGGCGAACTGAAGGTCTGACTATTTTAGTAAGTGTCGCGCTTGCGAACGGAAAACCGCTTCCCACTTTTCCTGCAAGCGCTTATTTCTTGCTGTGCAGATAGGCGATGACGTCGTCGACGTCTTGCGGCTGCTTCAGTCCGGCGAACGCCATCCGCGTGCCCGGCACCAGTTTCTGCGGATTCGCCAGCCATAGTTTCAACTTTGCGTCGGTCCAGACAATCCCAGAATTTTTCAGTGCCGGAGAATAGTAGAAATTCGGCAGCGACGCCGCCTTGCGTCCGGCGACGCCGGACAGATTGGGACCGAGCCCGTTGCCGCCGCCCTTTTTGGCATTGTGGCATTGGGCACAGCGGCCGAACACCTGTTCGCCGTGTTTGGCGTTGCCCGCCGCCGCCGCATTGTGTGTGATGCCAATCAATGCGGCGAGCGCCGCAAACCCGTAACGAAGCATGAAGCGCATCCCGGTTAGGAATGCGCTTCTAGCCGTCCGCCGCGGTTCAGGCCAGCCTGTCGCAGCGGTACTTTTTTAGTGGAACAACAGCGGCGCGAATTCGCTCAGATAGCGGCGCCAATTGACCATGTCGTGACCGCCGGGCGTTTCCTCGCGGTAGAACTTCACGCCTTTGGAATCCAGCATCTTCATCATCGCCAGCGAATTGTTGCGGGCAATGTCGGTTTCGCCATGCGCGATCCAGAGCACTTTGAGCCGGTCGGTGTTGGCTTTGAGCCCTTTACCGTATTTGGCTTCGAACGCCTTCAGCGTGTCGGGGAACCAGCCCGACGAGAACACGCCGACGTAGCGGAACTCGTCGGTGTGCAACAGGCCGATGTTGAGCGTCTGGATGCCGCCCATGGAGAGGCCGGCGAGGGCGCGGTCCTCGGGACGCGTCGAAACGTTGAAGCTCTTTTCGATCAGCGGCACGATCACGGTGCGCAGTTCGAGACCGAACTTGTCCTGCTCCGGTTCGCCCATCGGCCAGCTGCCTTCGATGATCCCGTCGGGAAACACCACCACCATCGGCTTGGCTTTGCCTTGGGCGATGAGGTTGTCGAGGATCACGCCGGCGCGTCCTTCGGTCGGCCAGTCGAGATCGGAATCGCCGCCGCCGTGCAGGAGATAAAGCACGGGATAGTTCTTGCCCGCGCTGTAACCGGGCGGCAGGTAGACGTGCAGGCGGCGCTGCGGCCCGGCCACCGGCGAATCGTAGTTCAATTCGGCGACGAGGCCGTGCGGCACGCCGGCGCGATAGGTCTGCAGATCGTCGGCCCCGCCGGGCACTTCGACCAGACTGTAAGTATCGCGGTGCATCGGCGAATTGTAGGTGTTGCGGGTGTCGGAGATGGTGGCGCCGTCGACGACGAAGCGATAGCGATAGGCGCCGGGCTTGGCCGGATCGGTGGTCACGCTCCACACGCCATCGGCATTCTTGGTCAGCTTGATCTCGCCCGGCAGGCCCGGAATCCACGGCTTCACCGACACGGCTTCGGCTTTGGGCGCAAAGACGCGGAAGGTGATGCGTCCGTCGGCCGACACCTCCGGCGAATTCATGGTGTCGAACGGCGTCTGCGGCGCCATCGGGAACGGCATCTTCACGCCCGGCGGCGGTGTCTGCGCTGCGGCGCCGCTCGCCAGAAGGATCACGGCAGCCGCGGCGGCTTTTATGGTGTTTTTCATATGGTCATTTCCCCCTGTTTGGGATGACCAAGTTATGTCTGAGTTATTTCCGCTGCAAGCGGGTGGCCGGTCTCGAAGTGTCGGCGTTGAGCGAGTTTCGACAAACCTTGCCGGCTTTATTCGTCGCGATGATCCGGCAGCAGAACCTCTCGCAGCTTGGAGATGACCTGTTCTTCTTCCTTCCGCTCGATCAGGCGGGTGCGTTGTTGCGGGCGGTCCACCACAGCAGAATAACCGCCCGCGTGCTTGAAGCTGGCCCTTGCTTCTCAAACAGCACGTCTTTGACCAAACCAGATATTGATGAGGCTCAGGACAATCATCAAGCCAAGCGCCATGATGAACGTCGCGCCCCCTCCGATGACCAGGTAGACGAAGCCATAGGCGACGAATTTCGTCAAAAACCAGGAGGTGACATCGACGAGAAAGGCGAGGAACGGCAGCAGGGGCAGGACGACTCGCCAGACCCTCCCCAAGGTGGAATGGACGAAGACAAATCCGACGATCGAGAACAGCGCGAACAGCCCGAGAAGGTGAATGTGCGCCAGCGAAATCAAGGTGGCCGTACTCGCGCCGGGTCCGGTGTACAGCGCGGCGATTTCCGCGACGTGAATGCCGTACCCGCTCTCGACGCCTTGATGAGCGACCAGGATATAGGCGAACCCCATCAGCAGCGAAATGCCGGCGAATGCCAAGGCTGCGCTGGCTAGAAGTTTCAGTTCCAACGGCAAATCCGGCAATGGTCTCATGGTGGTCTCACGGCTGATGCTTGGAGCCTGGCGGCTTGGCGACTTGAATCGGCACGCTGGCGTAATAGGCCGAAATGTCGGCGATCTGCTGCTCGGTTAGCGGACGTGCCAATTCCGTCATCAGTGGGCTGACGCGACCCCCGTTTTTGAAGGCGGTGAGCTGCTGCACCAGATACACGTAGTGCTGGCCGGCTAGGTTGGGAATGCTGGTGTCGACGGACATCCCGTCACTGCCATGACACGCCGCGCAATTCGTTGCGAGATGTTGTCCAGCCCTAGGGTTCGGAGGCGCCGCAACACTTCCAACCATGGACGTCGCGAACGCCATGACGGCAAGGCCCGCCAGCTCGGTGTAACGCATGCTTGCCCCCTGAATTCGAAGACCTTCGAGAGCCTGTTGGTCGCGTCCTATTTCTTGGTGGCAAGATAGGCAACGACATCGTTGGCTTGGTCGGCGGTAGGTGCGTGGATCAAGACCATCTTGGCACCCGGAATTACCTTCTGCGGATTCTGGGCCCAGGCAGTCAGTTTGTCGTCGGTCCAGACGATGCCGGAATTCTTGATCGCCGGTGAATACTTGAAGTTCGGAACCGTCGCAGCGGCGCGGCCCGAAACACCGAACAGATTGGGCCCGAGCGGCCCGTTGCCGGCGCCTTTGTCGATGGTGTGGCATGAGGCGCATGTTTTTTTGAAGACGTCCGCCCCTTTGGCGGCATCGCCGGCGGTTGCCGAGGCGGTCAACGCGATGGCGGCGATACAGGCCCCGGTGCCCTTGAGCATTGAGATGGCTAGAGTGCGAGCCATGTGAAGATCCTCAACGTGTTGTTATCGGAGGCGTTGCGGCCGTTGCCGTCATAGTTCGAACCGGCGCCGTCAAACCGCATATAGGCCGTGTACTGTAACCCCACGCGCAGGCTCAGCCGGCCGCCCAACGGGGCATCGCCCTGGCCCCAGGGCGTGGCATCGATCTGGAACGTCACACCCGTGCTCCTGGGCGAAAGCGTCCGATTATCGGCATAGAGCAGTGCGTCGCTTGAGCCTTCGGTGTTGAAGAACTGGACCGAACCGCCGACCAGATTGTGCCAGTAATAGGATGCATCGAACCGTATGTCGTCGAGCGTGTTGTTTGATTTTTCAGCGCCGCCGAGCAGGGCGGTTGCGGTCAGGTCCTGCGCCTCATGCGTATAGCGCGCGTTAAGGGCATAGATGTTGTCGCCGTCGCCGATGTACTGGTAGGAGGCATCAAGTCCGAAGTCGGCATAGGAGTCGGTCTTGCCGGTGGTGGTGTCGCCGCCGGGGTCGATACTTGGGAAAAATCCGAATCCACCGATCGAGAAATTCTGATTGCCATAGTCCTTTTGGTAGGCGACGCGGAAATAGGGTGCCGCGCCCGAAATCGGTCCGGGGCCGGAGGTCGAGCCCATGGCGATCAGGAACCGGTTGGCAGGGGTCCAGTAGAGTCCCACTTCGGTATAGATGTGGTCGTTCCAATAGGCATATGCCGACGTGCCGAGAACGCTTTGGGCAAATCCGCCGTCGAACATCGTACCCACCGCCGGGGCAGGCGCCAGCGCGCTCGAGGTGTAAGGGAAACCCCAAGCCGGAAGCGTGTTCCAGACATCCTGTACGCCGGGACTGTTGTTGAAGCTCAAGCCGACGAGCACGTCGTTTCCGAAAACGGTGACGTGGTCCGTCACGCGGATGTCGGCGTTGTCCCAGGAGAAGGTGCGGCCGACGCCGTCATAGGTGAGCTGCACAAACCCGCCGAAGTGATCCCCGATGCCGCCGGCGACGAACAGGCTGACCTGATCGAGCGAAAAGTTGTTGTTGGTGGAATAATGATCCGCGGGCGGAGTATCCTGCGCCTTGCTGGACGTGACGAACGACGACACAGCCATGGCCGACATCGGGAACGCCTTGGTGCCCGCGTCCATGGTGTAGCCTTCCAGCTTGAACTTGCGCCCGAAGGGCGTGAGCTGGGGACCAAACCCGCCGACGTGGCAGGCGCTGCAAGGCTGACCGGTCTTGGCCGTGAATGCCGGCACCGCCAGCGCCGGGGCAACGGCGAACATCGCGAGCGCGAAGATCGCAACGATCCAAGATGCCAAACGAAAGCGAGGCGAGAGGGCAGCGTTCACAAGGAATCTCCTTCACGCTGATCACGACTCTGTGACTTGTAACTAGTATAATCATAAATAGCCATCCAGGCGAACCGGGCGGCTAGAGCTTTGTTTTATGGACCCGCGATAACCAAGCCGTTGCACGCGAGCAATGGTTTCGCCATCTGGGGCGCTGGTTTGGTTTTTGATGGCTTCATGCGCGGGCACAAAATCCCGCTCATGCTGCACCAAGGGATAACGATAAGAACGGCTTAGCGTTCTTCGTGATCCGGCAGCAGCACTTCGCGCACGCCCCCCGCGCGTTGCGCGCAATCCGATAAATGGGCGTGCGGCGTTATTCGTCGCGATGATCCGGCAGCAGAACCTCTCGCACGCCCTTGTGATTGGGCTTGGAGATGACCTGCTCTTCTTCCATGCGCTCGATCAGGCGCGCCGCGCGGTTGTAGCCGATCTGCAGGCGGCGCTGGATATAGCTGGTCGTCGCCTTGCGTTCGCGCGCCACGATGTCGAGCGCCTTGTCGTAAAGATCGTCGCCCGAGCTGCCGTTGCCTTCGCCGAACGCGCCGAACGGATTGTCGCCATCCCCTTCGGGTTCTTCGGTGACCTCCTCGAGGTATTCCGGCGTGCCTTGGGTCTTGAGAAACTTGACGATCTCTTCGACTTCGTCGTCGCTGACGAACGGGCCGTGGACGCGGCGGATGCGTCCGCCCGCCATCATGTAGAGCATGTCGCCCTGGCCCAGCAGTTGTTCGGCGCCTTGTTCGCCGAGAATGGTGCGGCTGTCGATCTTGGACGTGACCTGGAACGAGATGCGGGTCGGGAAGTTCGCCTTGATGGTACCGGTGATGACGTCGACCGACGGGCGTTGTGTTGCCGCGATCAAGTGGATGCCGGCGGCGCGCGCCATCTGGGCGAGACGCTGCACCGCGCCTTCGATTTCCTTGCCCGACACCATCATCAGGTCGGCCATTTCGTCGACCACCACCACGATGTACGGCATCGGCTCGAGCTCGAGCACTTCGTCTTCGTAGACCGGCTTGCCGGTTTCCTTGTCGAAGCCGGTCTGTACCGTGCGCTTCAGGACTTCGCCCTTCGACTTGGCTTTCTTGACCCGTTCGTTGAAGGCTTCGACGCCGCGCACGCCGAGCTTCGACATTTTGCGGTAGCGCTCTTCCATTTCGCGCACCGCCCATTTGAGCGCGACGACGGCTTTGCGCGGATCGGTGACGACGGCGGTCAAAAGATGGGGAATGCCGTCGTAAGCCGACAATTCCAACATCTTGGGGTCGATCATGATCAGTTTGCACTGGTCCGGCGGCAGCCGGTAGAGCAGCGACAGGATCATGGTGTTGATGGCGACCGACTTGCCCGAACCGGTGGTGCCGGCGATCAGCAAGTGAGGCATCTTGGCGAGGTCGGCCATCACCGGCTCGCCGCCGATGGTCTTGCCGAGCGCGAGAATCAGCGGCGCGCGCGCCTTTTCGAATTCGGCCGAGCCGACCATCTCGCGCAGATAGACCATCTCGCGGGTCTGGTTGGGCAGTTCGATGCCCATCACGTTGCGGCCGGGAATCACGGCGATACGGGCGGCGACCGCCGACATCGAGCGGGCCACGTCGTCGGCGAGCGCGATCACGCGCGAAGATTTGACGCCCGCGGCGGGCTCGAATTCGTAAAGCGTCACCACCGGGCCGGGTCGGACCGCTACGATGCGGCCTTTGACGCCGAAATCGGACAGCACCGATTCCAGCATGCGGGCGTTTTCTTCGAGGCTTTCGTCGGAGAACGCGGCCTCGTCGCGGGTGTGTTGCGGCTCGGTCAGCAGCGTCAGCGGCGGCAGCTCGTATTCGCCGGAATTGAACAGCGCCGGCTGTTTCGGGTTCTTGGCGACCGTGGCTTTCTTGGATTCGTCGCGTTTGATGCGGGTGACGTTCGAGGCTGTGGCCGGCTCGGGGGCGCAGTCTTCCTCGGCCTCTTCTTCGGCGTCCTCAACCTCTTCGTCGTCATCGTCGTCGGCGACGATCCGCGGCGCCCGCGGCTCGACCCGGCGCTTGGGCGCTTTGCCCTCGGGGGCCTTGAGCAGTCCGGCCACCCAGGTGACGAGCGCCAGTCCGTGGAACGCGGCGCGGCCGATGGCGCGCGGTTTAATGTCGGCGGCAATCACGGCGAGCGCCAGACCGGCGATCAACAGCACCAGCGGCAGCGCCCAGCCGATCCAGGTCTGACCCCAGCTCACGCCGAGATTGGCGGCCATCTGGACGGCGGCGATGCCGATATTGCCGCCGGCGGCGAAACTCTCGGGTCGTGGCAGGATACCGAGACCGGAGGCCAGCAGCATGGTCGCGGCCGGCCAGGCGACGACGCGGAGGAGGGCGCGGCGCAGCGGCCAGCCCATCATGGCGCGGGTGCCCCAGACGATCGGCGGCACCAGGAAGGCGAGGGAGGCGAAGCCGAAATACTGGAGCAGGATATTGGCGGCGGTGGCGCCGAACGGGCCCAAAAGGTTGGTCGCCTCGCGGCCGGTGGCGGTGTCGGAACTCGGATCGTTGGGATTGTAGCTGATCAGCGCGACCAGAACCGCGGCCGCCCCGGCGAGCAGCAGAAGACCGGCGCCGCGAAACGCCGCCAGTCGCAACAGCTCCGCCGTCTTGCGGCGGGCTTCCGCCAAAGTCTCGGACAGCCAAGCGCCCTTACGGCGCGGCTGATAGACTCCCGAAGTTCGAGCGCCGCTCATGGTCCGTCTTCACTCAAAAGAGAACCGATCTTAACCAGTGCCGCATGAATGGTTGATAAATCGTTTACCAATGCAATCCGGATAAACGGAAAACCAGGATTTGTGCGGGGTTTTTCCGGAACGATTTCCCGTCCCATATAGGCGCCGGGCAGCACTTTGATCCCGGCTTCGCGCCAGAGTTTCAGCGCCGTGGCTTCGCCGTCCCCAACCTCGAGCCAGAGGAAAAAACCGCCTTTGGGCAGGGTGAAGCCGGGCAAATGCCCCAAAATCTGGTCCGCCAGCTCGAACCGCTCGGCATACATCGCCCGGTTGCAGCGGACATGCTCCTCGTCGTTCCAGCAGGCGGCGGAGGCGGCCTGGATCGGCAGCGGCACCTGGGGGCCGGCGTAATTGCGGAAGGCCCGGAAGCGGGTCATCAGCTTGGGATCGCCGGTGACGATGCCCGAGCGCAGGCCCGGCAGGCCGGATCGTTTGGACAAAGAGTGGAAACTGAGCAGCCGGTCATACGGCGGCCGCCGCACCGACAGCGCGCCCAGCGGCGGCGTGTCGAGATAAATGTCGGCGTAGCACTCGTCGGCGAACACCGTGAACTCATAGGCGTCGGCGAGTGCGAACACCGTTTGCCAATAGGCTTCGCCCGCCGCGGCGCCTTCCGGATTGCTCGGCGAGCAGAAATAGGCGGCCACCGTGCGGTTCAGCACCGACAAAGGCAGCGAAGCATAATCCGGCAGGAATCCGGTTTCCGCCCGTGCCGGCACATAGACCGGTTCGGCACCGGCCGCATAAATCGCCGCTGCGTAACACTGGTAGAACGGGTTCGGCAGAAGGATCACCGGCCGGCCGCCGCCTTTCGAGTCGGGCGTGACGATCTTCGGCGCCAGGAACAGGCCTTCGCGGGTACCGTTGAGCGGCAGCACCTGGGTGTCGGGATTGATCTCGGCGCCGAAGCGGCGCTTCAGCCATCCGGCCGCCGCCGCGCGCCATTCCGGGGTGCCGTCGATCGGCGGGTATTGGCCGAACTCGTGGGCGTGCGAGGCGATCGTCTCGCGCACGAAGGCGGGAACTTCGCCGCGCGGATCGCCGACCGCCAGACTGATGGGCGTGTCGCCGGGCGGTACGCCTTCGAACAGGAGGGCGAGTTTGGCGAAGGATCCTTGCGGAAGATCGGCGAGGCGGCCTGGGAAGATCACGGCGGATTTCTCTCTGAACGGGAACTGCGATTCGTCAAGAGCTTATACGCAAGTTTAGCGGTGCCCTTCACGTTTCTCTAACCATGCCGGGGTTACGACGACAACTGTGCGCGGAGTCTGCCGCGGAAGCTGCCGTTGCCGGTCTGTGCGTTGTCAGAAGGTCATATGAGCAATTCGCTTTCCCGAGCCGTTATCGGTCCCGCCGAACAGCTCTTTCGAGCCGTCATCAAGAACGCGTTGGCCAGCGCAGAGCCGCCCAAGCCGATTATCCCGCACGAACCGCGCTACGAACGCGTGTTGCCGCCGTTATTGGGCGAGATGGGCGGCGAAATCAGGCTGCATATCGCCCGCGTCGAGCCGTGGCTGCGCAACGGCTGGAAAGTGATGTCGCGCCACGCCGCCTTCTATCCCAAAGGCACGGCGATTTACGATCCGGAATTCTTCGCTGCCGTGGATGCCATCCTGAATGCCTACGGCGTGGTCGGTTCGCGCGGCGGCTTCATCGTCACTCCCGCCGATGCCTATCCCCCGCAGCTGCAGGCTCAGTTCAACGGCGCCACCGGCCAGATTCTTCTCACTCTCGAGGACGCCAGCAAGGCGACCCGTCAAGCCTTGGCCGAGATCGAGCTGCGCAAACTGTTTCTCGCCTGGTTCTGCACCGACGATCGCCGCATCAACGATTACGATCATTCCGTGCTGTCGTTTGCCAGCACCGGCTGGGGCACCTGGGAATACCGTTCGACCGCGGCGCTGCGGCCCAGTTTCAAGCCGCCGGCGTTCGAAGAGCCGCCCGAACCGGTGCCGCCGCATGTCGGCGTGCAGATGCGCTATTTGACTCACGTGAAGCCGCAGCCGCGCAACAGCGATCCGGACTGGATGCTGTCGACGGCAAAAGCGATCGCCGAGCATCTCGGGGTGGACTTGATGGTCTACGGCCATCCCAAGGGCTGCGTCATTCCCGGAGGCTACAAGACGAGCTGGGATCCGGCGCGGCCGGAGGGCCAGAAGGAACGCGAACTCGGCTATCTCAAATCGTGCCGCCTGATGCTGGCGCCCGATTCCGGCTGGGCCGACCTGATGGCCTGGCTGCAGGTGCCGACCTTGCTCGAAATGGCCTATACGCCCGGCGACTTCGAATGCCTGCGCGACAATTTCCAGCCCCGTCTCGATGTCGTCGACCGCAACCGGCCGATCGGCGAGCAGGTGGATGCATTGCTCAACGCACCGGGGCCGGTGCTGTTTTCGGCCAAGTCATCCTATTTCGTCGACAAAGAATCCTATCCGTGGGAGCCCTGACCATGAACGCCGTCCCGCATCATGCGGCCAAGCCGCTTCCCGCCATTCCGACCTATATCGTACAGGCCGGCGGCCAGGGCACCAGGATGGAGCATTACACCTGGAACAAGCCGAAGTGCCTCGTTCCGATCGACGGCAAGCCGCTGCTCTATCATCTGTTCAGCGCCGCGCCGGATGCGCACTTCATCGTCATCGGCGATTACCTGTTCGACGTGCTCAAGGCCTATATCGCGGCGTTTCCGCCGGAAGCGCGCGTCACGCTGGTGAAAGCCGACGGCAAAGGCACCTGCTCCGGCATGGCGGCCGCGGTCAAGCAGATCGAATACACCCAAAGCCCGGTCGGCATCATCTGGAGCGATCTCTATTTCGCGCACCTGCCGAAGTTCGCCGACTACAAAAAGCCGGTGATCGGCATGTCGGGCACCTTCCCGTGCCGCTGGTCGGACGATCCGGTCCGCGGTCTGGTCGAAGAAATCAGTTTCGACCGGGGCGTCTGCGGCTATTTCATGTTCCCCAATGCCAGTTTCCTCAACGCCGTGCCGCATGACGGCGAGTTCGTGAAATGGCTGCAAGGCACCTTGCGCGAATACGACACCCAGGTGATCGAGACCTGCAAGGAAATCGGCAACAGCGCGATGGCACTGCGCCAGTGGGAGCATCGCGGTTACGCCCGCTTCTTCAACGACGTCACCATTCTGGCCGACCGGGTGGAAAAGCGCGCCCGCGTGCCGGCGCTGGCCTCGCGCATCGAACAGGAAGCAGACTGGTACGAGGAAGTCACCAAGCGCGGTTTCAAGGCCGTGCCGAAACTCTTGGGCCGCAATCCGCTGACGCTGGAGCGCATCCACGGCAAGCCGCCGTGCGAGATCAACCTCAAGCCGCGCGAGAAATACGCGCTGCTCGAGCGTCTGTTTGCCACCATGAGCGACCTGCACAATCTCGCGGTGGCGCCCGCCAATGCCGAGGATTGCAAAGACATCTATCTCACCAAGACGGTGCAGCGCGTCGCCAAGATGCTGTCGCTGGTGCCGAACCGCGAGTCGCCGTTCTTCACCATCAACGGCCGGCGCTGCCGCAATCCGTTCGCCGACGGCGACGGGCTGGCGGAGATCGTGGGCGAAGTGCCGTGCGACGAGTTCCGCATCATCCACGGCGATCCCCATTTCTCCAACATGCTGGTGACGCCCGCCGGCGATCCCTATCTGATCGATCCGCGCGCGATGTTCGGCAAGACCAAGTGTTACGGCGATGCCGATTACGACTGGGCCAAGCTCTATTACTCGGCGGTCGGCGATTTCGACGCTTTCAACAAGCGGCGCTTCCGTTTGGTGGTGTGGGATACGACGGTGTCGCTCGACATCGATTCCGCCGGCTTCTCCTTCACCAAGTCGATGTTCCAGAACTTCCTCGGCGAGCCGCGGTTCAAGAAGATCGAACTCCTGCACGCCTTGATCTGGATGTCGTTCGCCGGCTGGGTCGACGACGACGTCGATTCGATGATCGCGGCCTTCTTCAACGGCCTCTATTGGCTGGAGGAATGGGCGCAATGATCAGGGTTTCGACCCTGCCCAAGACCTGGATCTTCGATCTCGACGGCTGTCTGGTCGCCCATTGCGGCCATCTCGGCGAGGGCGACCGGCTCTTGCCGGGCGTACGCGAATGGATGGCGCAGATTCCCGAACACGACTGCATCGTGCTGTTGTCGGCGCGCGAGGAATGCTATCGCGACTCCTCGCTCGCGTTTCTCAAACGGGAAGGCATCCGCATCGATCATGCCGTGTTCGGTCTGCCGGTGGGCGAGCGCATCCTGTTCAACGATCGCAAGCCGAGAGGCCTCGATACCGCGTTCGCGGTCAATCTGCCGCGGGATGCCGGCCCTTCCGAGGTCGCCGTCGAATGCGATCCGGCCCTTTGAGCCGTCGCTGACGGATATTTAAGCTCCCGGCGAGCGGGCGTTCATTCGCCTCATGGTAGAGTGTTCCCTCAAGCAATGCGGAGGGAGCATGAGGCGGTATTTGCTGGCGTCGGCGGCATTCGTTTTTCTTTCATGGACGGCAGCCGAAGCGGTGTCCGAACCGCCGGCCGCGAACGCACCTCCGGTCACCGATTGGGTGCCGGACGAGACCGTGGTGGTTTCGGCGCAAGGCGCCGGTCCCGCCTTCTGGCACATCAAGAAAGGCGACGCGGAAATCTGGGTCCTCGGCACCGTCACGCCGCTGCCGAAAGGGATGTCGTGGAACAGCGCCCATCTCGGCGACATCGTCAAAGGGGCACGCGCGGTGCTGACGCCGCCGACGGCTTCGTCCGGTCTGTTCGAGACGAGCTGGTTCCTGCTCACCCATCGCGGGCTGCTGTCGATGCCCGACGACAAGAAGCTCGACGACACGCTGCCTGCCGATCTACGCGCGCGGCTGGCGGCACAGCGCACGGCCTTGAAACTGAAGGCCGACGAATACGACGACGATCCGCCGATCCTGGCGGCGATGAAACTGCAAGGCGCGTTCAACAAAGTGCATCAGCTCGACAGCGACGAGCCCTTAGAAACGGTCACGCGCCTGGCCAAGGAAAACCATGTGCCGGTGCGCGCCATCGGCGAATACGGCGCGCTCGGCTTGGTCAAGGAGGGATTGCGGCTGCCGCAAGAAAGCCAGCGCGTCTGTCTCGAGGAATCGGTGGCCTATGCCGAAGCCCGCAGCGTGCACAACGTGCCGCTGGCGAGCGCCTGGGCCGCGGGCAATCTCAAGGAGATCAAGGCGCACTACGTGCCGGGTGCATTCGAGAAATGCATCAAGCAGATGGCGAGCTTCGGCAAGCTCACCGACCGCGCCGTTGCCGATTATCTCAAGGCGATCCACGAAGCCCTGGCGCAGCCGGGCAAAGTGGTGATGCTGACCGACATCGGCTCGCTCTTGCGCACCACCGGCGTCGCCGAGGCGCTGCACAAGGAAGGCATCGTCATCGAAGGCCCGGCGGAGTAGGAGCGCCGGCCAGCAAAAGTGCGCAGCGGTTTTGCGTCCGGCCGCGCGACCAATAAACCCGGAGCGCCGGCCAGCGAAAGTGTGAAGCGGTTTCGCGTCCGGCCGCGCGACAAACAAAAAGGGCGCCCCCGAAGGAGCGCCCCAGTTCTCTCTGGAGGAGAAGGTATCAGCCGTGGACCGTTTCGCCGTGGAGGTTGATGTCGAGACCTTCGACTTCCACTTCCGGCGACACGCGCAGGCCGATCACGAGATCGATCAGCTTCAGGATGATGAAGGTGACGATGCCCGAGTAGAGGAACACCGCCAGGATATCGAGACCCTGGATACCGAGCTGGGCGACGTTGCCGTCGTAGAGCCAGCCCTTGCCGAGCGAGTTGATCGCGTTCTTGGCGAACACGCCGGTCAGGATGGCACCCAGCGCACCGCCGACGCCATGCACGCCCCACGCGTCCAGCGCATCGTCGTAGCCGATCCACTTCTTCACCCACACCGACGAGGTGTAGCAGACGACACCGGCGATCAGGCCGATGAAGAAGGCGCCGGTGGCATCGACGAAACCGGAGGCCGGGGTGATGGCGACGAGGCCGGCGACTGCGCCCGAGATAAGGCCGAGGACCGACGGCTTCTTGGCGATCAGCCATTCGACGAACGACCAGGAAAGCGCCGCGCTGGCGGTCGCGATCTGGGTGGCGGCCGCGGCCATGCCGGCGTTGACGTTCGAGGTCACCGCCGAACCGGCGTTGAAACCGAACCAGCCGACCCACAGCAGCGAGGCGCCGATGACCGACAGCACGAGATTGTGCGGCGCCATGTTCTCGGTGCCGTAGCCCTTGCGCTTGCCGAGCACGAGACAGGTGACGAGTGCCGCGGTACCGGCGTTCAGATGCACCACCGAACCGCCGGCATAGTCGAGCGCGCCTTTGACGCCGAGCCAGCCGCCGCCCCAGACCCAGTGCGCCACCGGGCTATAGACGAACAGCAGCCACAGACCCATGAACCACAGGAAGGCGGAATACTTCATGCGGTCGGCCAGCGCGCCGGCGATCAGCGCGGGCGTGATGATGGCGAAGGTCATCTGGAAGAACATGTAGACCGATTCCGGAATCGTCCCGGCCAGGGCGTTCTGCGAATTCAGCGTCATGCCCTTGAGGAACAGATTGTCGAAGCCGCCGATCACCTGGTTGAGGTTGGCGTCCGGATTGGTCGTGAAGGCGATGGAATAGCCGATGATGTACCACAACACCGTGACGAGGCAGGTGGCGCCGAAGCTTTGCGCCATGGTCGCCAGGACGTTCTTGCGCCGGACCATGCCGCCGTAGAACAGGGCGAGACCCGGAATCGTCATCAACAGAACCAGCGCACTCGAGGTGAGCATCCAGGCGGTGTCGCCGGTGTCGATCTTCGGTCCCGCGGCGAACGCGGCGCCCGACATGGCAACCAGGGCTGCCAGTCCCGCAAGCGCACCATGCGCCAGCTTCTTCATGTTCGATCCTTTCATAACTATCGTCCCCTAATTGGATCCCAAGGATGTGCGACCCGCCCCTAGAGGGCGTCGCCGTCGGTTTCGCCGGTGCGGATGCGCACGACCTGCTCGAGCGGCGTGACGAAAATCTTGCCGTCGCCGATCTGGCCCGTCTTGGCTTTGCTGGTGATGGCGTCGAGCACGGCCGAGGCCATCTCGGCCTTCACCGCGACTTCGATTTTCAGCTTGGGCAGGAAGCTGACGGCGTACTCGGCGCCGCGATAGATCTCCGTGTGCCCCTTCTGACGCCCATACCCCTTCACTTCGGTGACGGTCATCCCTTGCACACCCAGGGCCGAGAGCTGTTCGCGCACCTCGTCCAGTTTGAAGGGCTTGATGATCGCCATGATCAGTTTCATCGCTCAGTCCCGCTGTTAGCCTCGTTCTCCTTTCATCAAGAACTGTGCCGCGTGGGTGCGCAGAGCTAAGTCGCTGAATATGAATGATAAAATTCTTCGCGACAGGAAGTTGCCGCGGGATTTCGGGCGGTATATGCCTATTTTGTGACCTGCGACAAGATGCTGCCTAATAATTAGGCATTGACGGGCCATGCGGCGGCGTGAGATGCGAAGACATGGACGCAGATGTGATCATCGGCGGTGGTGGCTTCGTCGGCCTCAGCCTGGCGTTGGCCCTGGCGCGCAAAGGCCTGTCGGTCACGGTGGCCGATCCGGTGACCCCCTCGGCAGCCGCGGATGCGGCGTTCGACGGCCGGGTTTCCGCTTTGTCTTACGCCAGCTTGCGGATGTTCGAGCGGCTCGGCGTGGGGGCAGACCTTGCGTCCGAGGCGCAGCCGATCGAGCAGATTCTGGTCACCGATGCGACCTTGGACCGCCCGCCGTCGCCGTTCTCGCTGCATTTCGACGGCGAGGAAATCGGCGGACCCTTGGGCGCCATTGCCGAGAATCGCGCCATTCGCCGCGCGCTCTATGCCGCCGTCGCCCGCCAGCCCATCCGCCTGATCGCACCGGCCGCGGTGACTGGGTGCAGTGTCGAGGGCGCAGGCGTCCGGGCGCGGCTGTCGGACGGCACCGAGCTTTCGGCCGCGCTGCTGGTCGCCGCCGACGGGCGGGAGTCCCGCTTGCGCGAGGAGATGGGCATCGGCACCGTCGGCTGGTCCTATGGCCAGAACGGCATCGTGGCGACCGTCACCCATGAAAAACCGCACCTGGGGACGGCCTACGAACATTTCCTGCCCTCCGGTCCGTTCGCAATCCTGCCGCTCACCGGCAACCGCTCCTCGCTGGTCTGGACCGAGAAGACGGCCGATGCCGCGAGCCTGATGCGGCTCGAACCCGCCGAATTCCTCGCCGAGATTGCGCGCCGCTTCGGCGATCATCTCGGGGCCGTCGCCCACGAAGGACCGCGCTGGAGCTATCCGTTGCGCTTCCATCTGGCGCGCGAATACGTGCGGCCTCGCTTTGCGCTGGCCGGCGATGCCGCGCACGGCATTCATCCGATCGCCGGGCAGGGGCTCAATCTCGGTCTGCGCGATGTCGCGGCGCTGGCCGATGTCATCGCGGACGCCGCCGAACTCGGCCGCGATATCGGAACCCTCGATGTGCTGAAGACCTACGAACGCTGGCGCCGGTTCGATTCGTTTGCCATGGGCCTCACCATGGATGCGTTCAATCGCCTGTTCTCCAACGACATCGCGCCGCTGCGTCTGGCGCGCGATCTCGGCATGGGGATGGTCGATAGAATCGCACCGTTGCGCCGCTATTTCATGCGCGAAGCCGGCGGCGATGTCGGCAAACTGCCGAGCCTGATGCAGGCATAGAGCGCTTTCAGGAAAAGTGGGAACCGGTTTTCCGTCCGAAAGCGCGACAAACCTAAATCAGTTCAAGCGGCCATCGCGTTTGCGCGCCGCCAGCGCGGCCGGCAGGTCGCGATAGAAGCCGCGGGCGATATCGCCGATCTTTTCCATCCGCATGCGCTCGGCTTCGTCCCGCGTCGCATACCAGATACCTTCGAAGGAATAGCGCGTCACCGGCGTGCCGGTGCGGGCATCGGTGTCTTTGATTTCGACGATCTCTTCCACCTGTTCGCCGGCCACTTCCAAGGTATGGCGGACATGGGCGCTCGAATCGCGCCGGTCCTGCCACTGGCGGACGATGCGGTCGCGGTTTTCGGCGTCGAACTGTTTCAGGGCAGCCGTGATCCGCGGCCACATCCAATAAAGCGCAATGCCCGCCAGCGCGATCATGAGGACGGAAGTGAGATTCCAAAGCATTGCGGTACCGCAGTCGGACGTGGCTCCAGCCAATATAGGTATCGTCCTGCGGTTCAAGAAGCCTGCGCTGGAATATCTCCCTCCGGTTATGGCGCTGTCGTGGTAACAATGTTGCCGAACAGGGAGATTCTGCACATGAACGATCGGCAGGTTTCGGCAATCGCAGCCTTGCTGGCGGAAGGCCGCGACGGGGCCTTGCAGCGGGAGCGGACGGCTTACGCCGCAATTGCCGGCGAATTCGGCGACCGCATGGTGTTGTACGCCGCCGGTGCGCTAGGGCGGCGGACCCTGAAAGGTTTGCGTAAAGTCGGCATCGAGCCGCTCGCCTTCTGCGACAACGCCAAAGCGATCCAGGGCACGATGCGGGACGGCCTCGAAGTGCTGTCGCCGGAAGAAGCGGCGCGCCGGTACGGCGACAATGCCGTCTTCGTCATCACCGTGTGGCGGTCGACCCCGGACGACCGGTTTCAGGATCGCATCCGCCGGCTTCAGGCACTCGGCTGCAAGGTGGTGACCAGTTTCGGGCCGCTTTTCTGGCGGTTTCCGGAATTGTTTCTGCCGTTCTTTCCCGCCGATCTGCCCCATCGCGTGCACGAGCAGGCCGAGGCGGTTTTGGCGGCCGGCGACATCTGGGCGGACGAGCGTTCGCGCGTCGAATACCTCGCACAGCTGCGCTGGCGCCTGACGATGGATTTCGACATGAGCGATCCGGCGCCGGAGCCGATCTATTTTCCCGAAGACATCTACAGGCTGACGCCGGACGAGACGTTCGTCGATTGCGGCGCCTATGACGGCGATACGCTCAAGGACTTCCTCGCCCGCACTGGCGGCGCGTATGCCAAGATCTTCGCCTACGAGCCCGACCCGGCGAACTTCGCCGCCCTCTGCGCCTATGCGGCGACAACGCCGCGGCCGGAACGCATTCATGCCGAGGCCTGCTGCGTCGGCGCCCGTAACGGCCTGGTGGCGTTTTCGGCGTTGGGCAACGACAATTCGGTGACCGGGGTGGGTGAGGGAACCATGCCCTGCATTGCGCTCGACGAAGCGCTGCGGGACGAAGCGCCGACGCTGATCAAGATGGACATCGAAGGCTACGAGCTGGAAGCGCTGGAAGGCTTGCGGACCACCATTGCGCGGCATCGGCCGAAACTGGCGATCTCGGCCTACCACATCCAGGACCATCTGTGGAAAATTCCGCTGCTGATCCGCTCGCTGTATCCGGGCTACCGGCTCTATCTGCGGGCCCACTTGCGCGATTTCTACGATCTCGTCTGCTACGCCGTTCCGTAAGCGTCGCTGCGCATTTCGAGAAGACGGGAGGCGGTGCGGGCAAAGCCTTCGGCCTCCGACAGCCGGTCCGGTTCGGCGGCGGCCGAACAGTAAAGGCGCACCTTGCGGTCGTAGAGAACGTCGATCAAGGTCGTGAACCGGCGCGCCGCATCGCGATTGCGGGCATCGAAGCGCGGAATGCCGTCGATGACCAGCACCCGATAGGCCTCGGCCAATGCGAGATAGTCCGCCGCTCCCAGCGGGCGTTCGCAAAGCTCGGCAAAGGAAAACCGCGCCGCACCGTTCACCGCCCGCGGGACTGCAAGGCGCCGGCCGAGCACGGTCAGGCTCGCCGCATGGGCGCGGTCGCCGCCCAGACTGGTCCAGGCTTCGTCCATGGCTGCCGCAGCGCCGGGGCCGGTCTGATAGGCGTCGCCCGCAAACGCACGGCGATGATCGCTGCCGGCAAGATGCACCACGTCGAGCCGCGTTTTCAGGATCGCGATGAAGGGCAGGAAAAGCTGCCGGTTGAGGCCGTGCTGATAAAGCCGGTCGGGCGGCGTGTTGGAGGTGGCGACGATCACCGTTCCCCGCGCCAAGAGATGCTCGAACAGGCGGCCGAGGATCATCGCATCGGCGACGTCTTCCACCTGAAACTCGTCGAAGCACAAAAGCCGCTGTTCGAGACGTTTGGCAGCCTCGGGTAAGGGATCGCGGATATGTTCGAGCTTGCGCAAGCCGTGCAGCAACGCATGCGCTTCGGCCATGAAGTCGTTGAAATGCACCCGCCGCTTGGGCGCCACCTCGGCGCTGGCGAAAAACAAATCCATCAGCATCGACTTGCCGCGGCCGACATCGCCCCACAGATAGACGCCGCGCGGCGGCGCATTGCGGCGGAAAAAGCCCGGCCGCCATTCGGCCAGATCGAACGCCAGCCGGTCGAGCCTTTCGGCGGCGGCTTCCTGGCGCGGATCGGGCGCGATCGTGCCGTCGGCCGCCAGAGCGCGATACCGGGTGATGACGCTCATAGGCCGGCGATCGCCTCGCTGAGGGCAACGGTGCGGCGGGCGGTTTCGGCGTGCAGGCGTTCAACCATGCGCCCATCGACCAGAAGCGCGCCTTTGCCCTTGTTCTCCGGCGCATCGAACGCGGCGATGATATGGCGCGCGGCCTCCACCTCATCGGGGCTGGGGCCGAAGGCGTCGTTGGCCGGACCGATCTGGCTCGGATGGATCACCGTCTTGCCGTCGAAACCGAAACTGCGCCCTTGCGCGCATTGGCCCGCGAAGCCGTCCGCATCGGCGATGTCGTTATAGACGCCGTCGATGATCGCAAGTCCGTGACAGCGCGCGGCCAGCACCACGAAGGTCAGGGCGGCGGCGATATTGGTCCGATCCGGCGTATGGCGCCCGCCCATCTCCTTGACGAGATCGTTGGTGCCCATCACCAGGCAGGAAAGCCGTCCGCCGGCTTCGGTGATGCCGTTGATATCCATGATGGCGCGCGGGGTTTCGATCATCGCCCACAGCGCAAGCCCGCCGGCATCGGCGGCATGGCAGAGGCGCTGATCGGCGCGATGGATGTCGCGCGCCGAGCCGACTTTCGGAATCAGGATCGCATCGGGGCGCGCGGCGGCCACGGCCAAGAGATCACGGTCGCCCCACACGCTGTCGAGCGGATTGATGCGGACGATCACTTCGCGCTTGCCGAACCCGCCGCGCACCGCGGCGCAGACGGAATCGCGCGCCGCATCCTTGGCTTCCGGGGCCACCGCGTCCTCGAGATCGAGGATCAGCGCATCGGCCGGCAACGTCTTCGCCTTCTCCAAAGCACGTGCATTGGAGCCCGGCATGTACAAGACGCTTCGCCGTGGCCGGATCATCAATCCTCCGCGCTGACCAGCCCGCGATTGAGCAGGCATTCGGCTATCTGCACGGCATTGAGCGCCGCGCCTTTGCGCAGATTATCCGAAACCACCCACAGTGACAGCCCGTGTTCGACGGTCGGGTCCTTGCGGATGCGGCTGATGTAGGTGGCGTCTTCGCCGGCACATTCGATCGGGGTGACGTAGCCGCCATCTTCGTGCTTGTCGACCACCAGACAGCCGGGCGCCTCGCGCAGGATGGCGCGGGCCCGCGCCGCGGTGATCGGCTTTTCGAATTCGACGTTGACGCTTTCCGAATGGCCGATGAACACCGGCACGCGCACGCAAGTCGCGGTCAGCTGGATGTCGGGATCGAGGATCTTCTGCACCTCGACCATCATCTTCCATTCTTCCTTGGTGTAGCCGGAATCGAGGAACGTATCGATGTGGGGAATGACGTTGAAGGCGATCTGCTTGGTGAAGTTTTCGACTTCGATCGGATCGGCGACGAACACCGCGCGAGTCTGGCGGAAAAGTTCGTCCATCGCGTCCTTGCCGGCGCCCGAGACCGATTGATAGGTCGACACCACCACGCGTTTGATGGTGGCTTCGTCATGCAGCGGCTTCAGCGCCACCACAAGCTGGGCGGTCGAGCAGTTCGGATTGGCGATGATGCCTTTCTTGACGCCCTCGTCGAGCACGCCCGCATTCACTTCCGGCACGATCAGCGGCACATCGCGGTCCATGCGCCAGGTCGACGAATTGTCGATGACGAACGGCACGTCCTTGGCGATTTTTGGTGCCCATTCCTTGGAGATCGCCCCGCCCGCGCTCATCAGGACGATGTCGGTGCCCTTGAAATCGTAATGTTCGAGCGCATGCACCTTGAGCACGCCGTCGCCGAACGAGACCTCGACCCCAATCGAGCGGTTCGAAGCCAGCGCGACCACGTCGGCGGGGAACTGGCGCTCCTTGAGCACGCTCAGCATCTCGCGTCCGACGTTTCCGGTGGCGCCGACGACGGCGACTTTGATGGTCATGGGCTAGGTCCTCGTTTTGCAGATGCTTACTAGAGCGCTTTCAGGAAAAGTGGAAACCGGTTTTCCGGCCTTTCCAGCGTTAAGCACCGGATCCCGGCGATGTTGCCGGCGGCTCCGTAGTCTGCAAACTTTGTCCCGAGATAACGCCGCGGTGACTTTTCGCGGACTGCGACTTGGAGGAATGGTCTCCGCGCGCTGGGGAATGCTAGGCTTGGCTGCTGGACAAAAGAGGTTTCCATGAAGATCCGGGTTTTGGGGGTTGCGGGCGTTTGCGCCCTGGCATTGTGCGTGGCCGCTGGGGCGGCGCCGCGGAAAGCGCGGGTGATGACGGGAAAATGCGCCAGTCCGACCGAAATGAGCGCCCAGTACACCACGGCCATCCAACAGGAGTTGATGGACGCGGCGCTGACCTGCGGCGACACCGCCCGCGTGAACTACAACGCCTTCCAGACCCGTTACGGGCCGGAACTTCGGGTTTCCGACCAGCTCATGTTGAGAATGTTCGCCCGCGTGATGGGCGCCCGCCAGGGCGACAAGGCCTACAATCTGTTCAAGACCGAGCTGGCGGCCAAAGCCGAGCTCCGGCGCACCCACGATCACGATACCTTCTGCCAGGGTGCCACCCTGCTGGCCGGCGCGGCGCTGGGCCCGGCCGAGCTGAATCTGGCCGATTTCGTTGCCGACGTTCCGCCGGCGGCGCTGGTCGGCGGCGTGTCGGGCTGCGCCCTGCCCGCGAGCGCGATTCCGAACATTATTCCCAAGCCCAATCCGTTGCGTACGGTGGCGTCGCCGGTCGCGACTGCCGCAGCCAACCCGTAAGGGCTTCGTTTTCCTGAAAAAGAGCGCCGGATCGTGATGGGTCCGGCGCTTTTTTTGTGCCCCCAAGGTCCGGGCAAACGAAAAGGGCGGACCTTGCGGCCCGCCCTCTCGATTCTCAGTCGTCCGGATCGATTACTTGCCGAGATCGATCACAGCGCGACGGTTCTGCGGCTCACGCACGCCCGGTCCGGTCGGGACCAGAAGGTCGTGGAAGCCCTTGCCGTCGATGGCGATGCCGTCGGCACCGAGACCCTGACGGACCATTTCGTCCTTCACGGTGGCGGCGCGGTCGAGCGACAGCTTCATGTTGTACTTGTCGGAGCCGACGGTGTCGGTGTGGCCGACGACCTGCACCTTCACGAAGCCGTTGGTCTTGGCCGTCTTGACCGCTTCGCTCACGACCGCCTGGGCGGCGTCGGTCAGGTTCGACTTATTGAAGTCGAAGAAGACGATGAACGTCTTGACCGGCGGAGGCGGCGGAGGCGGCGGCGGAGGCGGCGGCGGCGGAGGCGGCGGCGGAGGCGGCGGAGGCGGAGGCGGCGGCGACAGGAAGAACCGCAACGTCAGCATGAAGTTATGCGAGTCGATCCGGTCGAGACCGCTGAAATTGTCGACCTTCGGGCTTTCGACGGCGACATAGCGATAGTCGAACTGCAGGTCGACGGAGTCGGACAGCTTGTAGGTCAGGCCGGCAATGCCTTGCCAGGTAAAGCCGTCGCCACTCTCGCTGTAACCGGGCGTATGGATCTTCAGCCACGAATAGCCGAGACCGCCGCCGACGTTGAACGACCAGCGCTCGCCCAGCGGAACGTCATAAAGTGCGTTGCCCATCAGGCTGTACTGGCGCATTCCGCCTTTGATGGTCGCGCACTGGGTGCTGAGGCAACCCTTGTCGAAAGACGGATCGGTGTAGCCGAACTCGCCTTCCAGACGCCAATGGCTGGTCCAGGCATAGCCGACGGTGGCGATGCCGCGGAAGGCCGGCTCGAAGCTCGCACTAAGGTTCGAACCGCCGAGATAGCGGGCGGTGTCGACTTTCAGATCCTGCTGCAGGTTCAGTCCGGCGCCGAGGCCGATATACCAGCCGGTGTCGGCGGCGAGCGCGGAACTCGACAACGCGAACATTGCGGCGCCTGCCAGCGCCAGATGACGAAACCTCATGAGGTCCCCCTTTTGTTGACCACGGTCGAAAAGGCCCCACGAGACGTCTCCCGCGAGCGCTGTCAACCTGACGGAGAGAATGCCCCGGTTACGCGGAGCAATTCCAGAGCTACGGCCCGCCTTATAGCCGATTTCAGGTGAGCCGTGCCAACAATGTGACAACCAAAAAAGCCAGGGGCGGTAATTTTCCGCCCCTGTGTTACTTCAGTGCACATTGTTCTTAGACGAGACTACTGGCCCAAGTCGATGACCGCACGGCGGTTTTGGGGTTCACGCACCCCCGGTCCGGTGGGCACCAGCGGGTCGTGGAAGCCACGGCCTTCGACCCCGATGGCGCTGCCGTCGAGTCCTTCGCGAACCATTTCGTCCTTCACCGACTGGGCGCGCTGTTCGGACAATTTCTGGTTGTACTGATCGGAACCGACGGTGTCGGTATGGCCGGTCACCTTCACCCGTACGAAGCCGTTGCTCTTGGCCGTCTTGACCGCTTCCGAAACCACCGACTGGGCAGCCTCGGTCAGGTTCGATTTGTTGAAGTCGAAGAAGACGATGAACGTCTTGACCGGTGGCGGCGGCGGCGGGGCCGGCGGCGGAGGCGGCGGCGGGGGTGGTGGTGCCGGAGGCGGCGGTGGCGGCGGGGGCGGCGACATGAAGAAGCGCAGATTGAACATCACCGCCTGGTCGTGGGTGTCCTCGTAGCTCGCCAGACAGCCGGGACTGCAGGTGAACTGGTCTTTGCCGAAGAACTGGCGGTAGCGCCAATCGACACCGATATCGATGTTGTCGCTGACGGCATAAGTCAGGCCGACGATGCCTTGGGCGCCGAAATGGGCTTCGTTGTTGGCGAGATAACGCGCGCCGGCATAGTCCGCGGCCACGCTGACGATCCCGACGCCGATGCCGCCGCCGAAAGTCAGGGACCATTTCGGTGCCAGCGGATAGTCGTAGGTCGCGTTCATGAAATAGGTCTTGGGCTCGCTATGGCCGCCGCTATCGGCAAGGCCGCCGACATGCAGGTCGTGATGGGACCAGCCGAATTCGTTCTCGAGGCGGAAATGGTTCCAGCGATAGCCGATGGTGCCGACCACCAGGGCGGAATCGTCGGACTCGAGCGGATAGACCGCCGAACCGAGCGGGCTCGTGGCCGCGACATTGATGCGGGCAAACTTGGTCCAGCCGGCGCCCAATCCCACATACCAGCCGTCATTGGCGGCAGCGGCGGGCAGGCATACGGCAGCCAAAGCCGTGGTGGCCAACAGGGTGATAATCGTGCGTTTCATGAAGCTCCCTCGCGAAAAGGCCGCGAAGGCGGCCCGTGTCGGGTGCTGGTACGCGCGGAGGCGCGGATTGTTCGCGCCGCGATCGTTGCAAACATTCGGAATCATCAACACCGGCCTGCATTTGGACGGGGCTGTGATCGAAACGCCACGATGCTGCGGCAGCTACACCGAAAGCGTGCCGGTGCTGAGCAGGAACGCATACCGTCCGGGCAAAAGACGGAGCGCGGCGCCGGGCTCGTGTTCCAAGCGGGCGAGGAGTTCCTCGCGCGGCGCGACGTGAAACAAGTGGAGCCAGCCCATCATCATGGCGCGGGCCAAACCGCCCAGTCCGGTCAGGTCGCCGAAATCCACGATATGGATGTGGCCGCCCGCCGCGAGATTGTGCGAGGCCGCGTTGATCGCCCCCCGCCAGTCCGGGATCATCGACAGGCTGTAGGAAAACAGGCAGGCCTCGAACGGCTCGGTTTCGCCGAACATCGCCGGGCTGAGATTCTCGGCATAGCCGTGCGCCAGCGTAATGCGATCGCTAAGGCCGGCGCGGGCGACGGTCTGCGCGGCGCTTTTCAACATCTCGTGGCTGGCGTCGAGGCCGTAGAGGCGCGCCTCGGGATACCGCCGCGCGATTTTGACGAGGTTGCGCGCGGTGCCGCAGCCGATCTCGACCAGCCGGTCGCCCGGCTTGAGATTGAGTTCGCGGATCATCCGGTCGCGGCCGAACAGATAGTATTTGCGCGTGATGTCGTAGATGTAGCGCTGATGGCGGTAGATCCGGTCCATCAATGCGCTGTGATCGTCAACCCTTCCGGACATAGACGTGGAATCCGCCGTAAATGGAGGAGCGATCCTTGGTGTGGAACGCCTTGCTTTCCGCTTCGAGATACTGCCAGGGGTCCAAAAGACCCGGCTTGAGCTTGGTCGGCAGCGGGCTGTCGGCGCCGGCGGTCCGGAATATGACGCGCGCATCCTTCGGATCGGCGGTGCGGTCGATCTCGGCCCATAGCGACGAGCACTGCGCCGGGCTCATCCAGTCCTGGCTGTCGAGCAGAACGAAGCGGTGCAGCGATCCGGCATTCCTGCCTTTGAGAAAATCGGTCAGCATGGCGTGATGGACTTCGACGCGATCGGCCCGCGCTTTGATGACGTCGTAGGTCTCGGCGCGCAGGTAGGCGGGCACCGCCTTGCGATGGACCGTGTCGTAGCCGCGGCCGAAGGCCTGCCAGGCGAAATAGTTCTCGCTGATCGGAAAATCGCAGGCCAGCCGTTCGACCCGTTCGCGCAGAGTCGCCATGACGTTGCCGTGCGGCCCGATCAGTTCGTCGTACTGCGCCGGCGGAATGCCGAGGGCATAGAGCGAGACCGGGCTTTTCGAAATCAGGCGGATCGATTTGTTGTCGAACAGCGGCGCGATCAGCCGGTCGAAGGCGGCGCGCTGTTCTTCCGGCGTCTTGGCCTCGAGCATGCCTTCGAGCCGCTTGCCGTTCAGTTTGGCGACCACATGCAGGATGCCGATGAAGCGGCCGAGCAGACCGTAGCGATAGAGATTGCGGGCGAACATATTGACGCGCCTGTGGCCAAGCGCGTTGCGCTTTTCCCAGTGGTGGCGCGTCACCGGATCGAGCCGGTCGGCGATATAGGTGTCGTAGGCGGCGCGGTTGGCCGTGTCGTTGGCTTCGCCGAAGAAACGGAAGAACGTCTCGTAGTCGGGCAGGTTCGCGAGCGCCGCCAGCTTCAGCCGCGTCAGGGCGACGTGGTTGGGGTTGAGGTCGACCGCAATGATGCGGCCGGGATCGGCGGCGAGGTAGTTCAGGACATTGCAGCCGCCCGAAGCGATGGTGAGCAGGCTGTGGTGGGGCTTAAGATCGAGAGCCGCCAGATCGACGTCCGGGTCCTCCCAGATCTGATTATAGACAAAGCCCTGAAACATAAGGGTGAAAAGGCGCTCCAGCGCGCCTCTTTTGGTGATGGCGGGCCGCTGGTGGGCGGCGCGTTCGAGTAATTCGTTGGCCATGTTCTTCTTTGACGGTCAGCCCCCGACCCTTTTCCGGCCGGTTACCTATATGGAAGAGGCGCTGGGAGCAACCGGATCGGCGGGAGCTTGCGTCCTGTTCCCGCACCCGTTTAGCTTGTCGTATGACCGCACCTATAAAAGAGGTTCTCGACCTCCTCAATCTCGAGAAGATCGAGGAAAACATTTTTCGCGGTGTCAGTCCGAAGGACCGTGTCCAGCGCGTGTTCGGGGGCCAGGTGCTCGGCCAGGCTTTGATGGCGGCGAATCGGACGGTCGAAGACCGGCTGTGCCATTCCCTGCATGCCTATTTTTTGCGCGCCGGCGATCCCAGGGTTCCGATTCTCTATGAAGTCGACCGCTCGCGCGACGGCGCCAGCTTTACCTCGCGGCGGGTGGTGGCGATTCAGCACGGCCGCCCGATCTTTACGCTGGAAGCGTCGTTCCAGAAGGACGAGCCCGGCTACGAACACGCCTTCGAACGCCCCGACGTTCCCGATCCGGAAAGCCTGCAAGGCGACGACGCGCTGCGCGCCGCGATCGCCGACGAGGTTCCCGAGGAATTCCGCGCCTGGGCGCTGAAGCCGCGCGCGATCGAGACGCGGCCGGTGAACCCGCGGCCCTATTTCAAGCCCGACAAGCGCCCGCCTCAGGAAATGGCCTGGATCCGCACCTCGGGACCGTTGCCCGACGATCCGGCGCTGCATCGCTCGGTGGCGGCGTTCGCCTCGGACATGTCGATCATCGGCACGGCGCTCTTGCCGCACGGTATCGGCTGGTACGACGAGCGGGTGCAGCTCGCCAGCCTCGATCATGCCATGTGGTTCCATCGTCCGTTCCGGATCGACGATTGGCTTCTGTTCGTGCAGGACAGTCCGTCGTCGTTCGGCGCCCGCGGCTTCAATCGCGGCCTGCTGTTCGCGCGCGACGGTGCGCTGGTGGCGTCGGTTGCCCAGGAAGGCCTGATGCGGCCGGTGCGTCCGCGCGATTAATCAGGTGTGCGTGACTTTGATGCTGCGCCGCGGCTTCGCGTAGAAGCTGTTGGTGAGATTGACGTTGCCGACGAAGTAGGAGATCGCGGGCGAGAAGCTGTAGGTGATCTCGGCATAGATCACGCTCGAACTCGCGGGCAGGATTCCGGCCGGAATGGTCGCCGGCGGGCTGGTCCGCTTGCCGGTATTCTGGGCTTCGCTCCAATCGACCGTCACTTTGCCGGTGGCATCGGACACCAGACTGGTGACCACGATCTTGGCGTTGGACGAGGCGTAGGGAATGAGGACGGCATTGGCGGCGAGGAAGACGTTGCCGGCATCGCTGGTCGACAGCGTGGTCTCCTGCGACACCAGATCGGCGACCGTCGAGACCGCGCGCTGAACCCGCGCATTGCAGTCCACCGCGCTCGACAGTTCGACGGCGCCGTAGAACATGATGATCATCACCGGCGCGATCAGCGCGAACTCGACCGCGGCAAGGCCGCTGCGGTTCTCGAGGAAGGGGGCCCGCTTCAGCATCCCGCCACCGACGTATTGTAAGGTTCGTTGCGGAACGCCGCCGCGGCGGAGAGCAGATGATGGTCGTTCGACATATTGGTGAGGAACGGCGTCAACAGCGGCGTGGCGACGCTCCAGGTGTAGAAGGCGCGCACCACCACCACGCTGCACACCGTTCCCGGCGACCAGTTCTTGAGGGTCGGATCGAGCCCGCCGCTGGCGGTGATCGGATTGGTGATGTTGAGGGCGCTGAAACTGGTGTAGCTCTGCACGTCGATCTGCAGATTGGCGTCGCAGGCGAGCAGCGGGGCGATGCTGTTACAGACGATGGTGCGGAACTGCGCCTGGTTGGTGCCGTTCTGGGCGACTTGTCCTGTGCGGATCTGGCGCGCGGCGTCGTTGACCGCGTTCTGCAGCACGAAATTGCCGAGATACATGATCCCGGTCTCCATCGTTCCCATCAGGAACACGAAGAAGACGGGCGCCACGAAGGCGAACTCGATCGCCGCCGATCCCGAGCGGGCGCGCGGCGCGGCGCGGCGGGCGGCCTGTTTCAGGCGCCTTGTCACGCGAATGCGCATCTTCATCATGAATCGCGACACCGGCTTCCCCCGAGTCCGCCTGAGGACGAAAGTGCAGCATTAAACGCGCGCGTGGCGTGTATTCGAAGCGATTTCGGCTCGGATGCTGAACCGGCGGTTAACGCCGAGTGCATCGCTTTCGCGGCAAATCCCGTGCGCGCAAGAACCGTTTTTTTAACGACTCCAAGCCATCCTGATCGCGCGTTCAACCGGGGACTGCTGTGCTGCGTAACTTCTCTGCGCGGGTGCGTCGTTTCCTGGCTGCACGCAGGGGAAACGTGGCGGTCCTCTATGCCCTTATTCTGGTGCCGATCACGCTGGCCTCGAGCGGCGCGATCGATTACGCCCGCGCGGTGATGGTCCGCACCGCCATGACATCGGCGCTGGATTCGGCGGCGCTGGCGGTGGCCCAATCCAAAGGCCTCACCGATGCCCAGATGCAGAGTCTGGCGCAGCAATACTTCGACGCCAATTATCATCAGAACGCCGATTGCGTGCGTCCGACGGTGTCGATCACCAAGTCGGGCCAGAACATTCTGGTGTCGACGAACTGCGCCATGCCGACGACGATCCTGCAATTGATCGGCGTATCGACTCTGTCGGTGAACAGTTCTTCGACCGTCACCTACGGCCAGACCAAATTGTGGGTGTCGCTGGTGCTCGACAACACCGGGTCGATGAGCGATACCGACAAGACCGGCCTGTCGAAGATGACGGCGTTGAAGAACGCCTCCTATTCGCTGCTGACGATGTTGCAGAATGCCGGCACCAGTCCCGGCGATGTCCAGGTCGCCATCATTCCGTTCACCAACGACGTCAACATCGGCAAGTCAAACACGACCTGGATCGATTGGACCTATTGGGACAACAAGATCGGCAGCTGCAATATCTCCGGCAAGACCGACGCCGCGAGCTGCAAGGTCAACGGCACCTGGACTCCCAATTGGTGGGGAAGCGGCGGCAGCTGCAACATTCCGGGCTATAACACCCAGACGTCCTGCCAGAAGGCCGTCGGCACCTGGACCATCACGTCGCATTCGAACTGGAACGGCTGCGTCACCGATCGCGGCAATATGAGCGGCCCGGATGCGACCCATAATTACGACGTGATGAATTCCGCACCGGTGACCGGACAAGCCTCCAGCCTGTTCCCGACCGATCTGCCCAGCGGCTGTCCGCAGACTCTGATGGGGCTGAACTACAACTGGACCAACCTGAATAACAAGATCAAGGCCATGACGGCGAATGGGTCGACCAATCAGGCCATTGGTCTGGTATGGGGCTGGCATGCGCTGACGCAAGGGGCGCCGCTCAGTCCGCCGGCGCTGCCCGACCAGACCCAGCGCGTCATCATCATCCTGTCGGACGGCTTCAACACCAAGGACCGCTGGTGGGGTGACGGCATCGCGCATTCGTCCGAGGCCGACGCCCGCATGGCCCTGGTCTGCGCCAATGCCAAGGCCGACGGCATCGTGATCTATGCCGTCTTCGTCGACATCAATGGCGCCCAGGGCAATTCGACGGTGCTGCAGAACTGCGCCACCGACATCAGCAAGTATTACGACCTCACCAGCGCTAGCGATATCCAGACGGCGTTCAACGATATCGGTCAGCAGATCACCAATCTGCGCGTCAGCCGGTAAGGCGCCGGCGCAAAGCGATCCGGGCAGCCGTCGGGATTGCCGGCCTCGCCGGGTGCGCCGCCTTTTGCGATGATGGAGAAGGTCGCCTTACTGCGCGCCGCCGCCCGCGGCGCGGCCGATAAGGCTCTGGTATTTGCTGATCTGCTCGGTGCCGGCGTCGAACGCTTCCTTAGCGTCGCCCGGCTGAGGCGAGGGCTGGCAGCGATTGCCGGCGCAGGCGTAGGTCATCTGCTCCTTGCCGCGCTGCAGCGTCACGGTGGCGCCGGCGCCGCTCTTGCCGGCGACGACGATCTGCTGATTGGCGATCGGATGGCCGGCGGAATCGAGCGCCACGATGTTGGTGGTGCCGAAGGCCTTGCCCTGCACGAAGGCATGACGGCTGTCGATGATCATCACGTCGGCGATCACCGGATTGCCGACATACAGCGTCGCTACCGGCTTGGCGAACGATACGACACGCACTTCATCGAGCGGCACGCTCATTCCATTGCCGGCTTGGGCGGGCGTGAAACCCAGCGAAGCGGCAGTCAGAACGGCGGCGAGAACGATGTGGCGCATGGTGGAACCCCCAGCGATTTCCGGGCGGCACCCTATCGTGTCCGCCGTAAATTCCGGTTTAAGGGTTGGTGGTTCGCGCGGATTTGGCGAGTGCGCCACGATTTGCTGCGGGCATGATGAACGCACGGTAAACCGGAACGCTGTAAACCGCAGCGTTTACCGGATATTGACGACACCATTCCATCGTGCGGCGGCATTGAGCGGGACGCCGGCATGGAGGGTTCGGACAAATTGCGTGCGGCTCCCGCTGCGATCTCGCGGCAGGCGGCCATTCTCGATCTTTGCGAACGCGGTTTCGTGCTGATCCTGTTCCTGCGCTTCGCCTGGGCGATGTTGTCCGGCCAGGTCCGCACCGCGCATCTGCTCGATATTCTTCTGGTCGTCTCCGAAGCCATCCCGATCGTCCTCATCATGCTCAGGGCCCGCTCGGAAACGCTGTCGCGGCGTCCGACCGACTGGTTGCTCGGCCTTCTCGGCAGCGCGCTGCCGCCGATGGTGCGCCCGGTGGTCGTCGTGCCATTGGCCCCGGCTTCGGTCTGCTTCGTCATCATGGTGACGGGAACGTTCCTGCAGCTGGCGGCGAAAATCGTGCTGGGACGGCGGTTCGGCGTCGTCGCCGCCAACCGCGGCGTGGTCACCTTGGGCCCGTACCGCTTCATCCGCCACCCGATGTACCTCGGCTACACCATCACCCACATCGGCTTCCTGCTCAGCATGCCGTCGCTGACGACGCTGCTGCTCTATATGGCGACGCTCACGGTGCAGATCATGCGCATCCTGCGCGAGGAAACCGTGCTGATGCGCGACGAAGCCTACCGGGACTTCGCCGGACGGGTGCATTACCGCCTGCTGCCGGGCGTGTTCTGATCGCACCGGGTTGCGTCGCGCTGCGGCTACCGCAATGCTTGTCTTTTTTGAGGCCGCTCCGCTCGGCGCGAAGTTCCAAAGAGCCGAAGTTTTGCGGCTCTGGTAAACAGAACGAAAATATTAAGGAAGACGCGCCTGCTGCGATGCCGTTTTTCGTACCATCGCGGCACAAACCGTCGAGTCGAGGCAGGATCGATTTAGGGCCTCGTTAAACCTCCGCGCCTAAGCTTCGTACGTCCTGGCAACGAACCGTCGCAAACGGGGGAGCCGCGGATCCTAGGGTGTCCAAAAGTGGAGGTCTTCATGAGCAAGATTTTTGCGCGTTTCGTCCGCGACGAGTCTGGCGCGACGGCAATCGAATACGGTCTGATCGCGGCGTTGATCGCGGTCGTGGTGATCACGGCTTTGACCAATATCGGCACGAGCCTGAACACCACGTTCCAGTCGGTCGCCGACAAGCTTTAAGCGTCGAACCTGCCCGAGCAACATCGGGCAGACGTTCGCCTTCAGCGGGCGAACGATCGGGCGGCCGCCGTAGGGCGGCCGTTCCTGTATCTGGGGGTTACATGAGCGCGGTTCTGGTGATGGTGGTTCTGCCGTTCCTTCTGGCGCTCGCCGCCGGCTGGGATCTGGCGAGCTATACCATTCCCAACCTGTTGTCGGTCGGTATCGCCGCCGCGTTCGTGATCTTTGCGCTCCTGGTCGGGCTTCCCCTTGCCGCCTGGGGTGCCCATTTCGCCGCCGGTCTGGTGGCCTTGGTGGCGGGATTTTCCTTGTTTGCACTGCGTTGGATCGGCGGCGGCGATGCCAAATTGTTCGCCGCGACGGCGCTGTGGTTCGGCTTCGGCGATCTGATGTCTTACGTCCTGGTGGCGGCGCTGATCGGCGGCGGACTTACCATCGCGCTTCTGGCGCTGCGCCGCGTGCCGCTGCCGTCCGTGCTGATGCGGCAAGCCTGGATCGCACGCCTGCACGATCATCGGTCCGGCATTCCGTACGGCGTCGCCCTGGCTGCCGGAGCATTGGTTGTGCTGCCGGATGCGCAGATTCTGCGCTTTGCAGGCCTCGCATAAAGCAAAGCGTAACCATTGTTTTCAGGGCGCTTTTCAGCACCTCATTAAGCAAATTCTAAAGGGTGCCGTGCTCCTATAGCGCCAAAGGGAGCCTCATCATGAACACGCGGAGACTGGTTGTTCTCTTGCTGGCGGCAGGTGCTGCGGGCGTTGTCGCCCTCATGGTGCGCGGGTTTGTCGGCGGCGGCACCAAGCAGGCCGAAGCCAAAGTCGCAACGCCGGCGGCAGAGATCACACAGATACTCGTTGCGGCGACGCGGCTCGATCCGGGCCGTCCGATGACCGCGGACTCGGTGCGCTGGGAAGCGTGGCCGGTGAAAGCGGTCGATGCGAGTTTCATCCGCAAGACTCCGGGCACGACACCGGCGACGCTGGTGGCCGGCATGGTGGTGCGGGCGCCGATGGTGCCGGGCGAACCGGTGACGTTCGCCAAGATCATCAAGAGTCAGAGCCCCGGTTTCATGGCGGCGACGATCGCACCGGGCATGCGCGCGGTTGCGATCTCGGTGTCGGTGGCTTCGGTTGCCGGCGGATTCATTCTGCCCAACAACCGCGTCGACATCATGCTGACGATGGTGACGGGCGACAATCCCAAGCGCGGCAGCACCCGTACGGTTCTCGCCGACGTGCGCGTTCTCGCGGTCGATCAGACGCTCGACAAGCCGGATCAGAAGCCGACGTCGGACGTCAAGACCGTGACGCTCGAACTGACGCCGGAACAGGCGCACACGGTGGCGACGGCGCAGGCGATGGGCATGCTGTCGCTGACGCTGCGCAGTCTCGGCGACGAACAGACGGCAACGGCCGATGCCGGAAACAGTGCACCCGCCCCGGACGATCAATCCAGCGGCGGCATTGTGACCGTCATCCGGTACGGAACGATGCGAAAATCGGGTGGTGGTGGAGGTCCGCAGTGATGAAGAAGATGCTTCTTCCGCTTGTCGGGGCGGCCGCAGCGTTGCTTGCGGCCTCGACGGCATTGGCGGCTCCCTCGGCCGGCGACGAGGCCTCCGCGCGGCTGGTTACGGTATCGACCCGCAACGCGCCGCTGCCGGTGCATCAGCGCATCACCCTCGGTCTCGGCAAGGCGGCCGTGGTCGAGATCGACACCGATGCGCGCGACGTGCTCGTCTCCAATCCCGATATCGTCGATGCCGTGGTGCGTACGCCGCGGCGCATTTTCCTGATGGGCCAGAAGGGCGGCCAGACCAACGCCTTCTTCTTCGATACCAACGGCAAGCAGATCGCGTCGATCGACGTGCGGGTCGAGAAGGACACCACCGATCTCGCCAAGCTGATCAAGCTCAGCTTCCCCGATACCGACATCAAGGCGCAGGCGATCAACGACACCGTCGTTCTGACCGGCCACGTCGCCTCCGCCCAGGAATCGCAGCGCGCCGCCGATATCGCCGCCTCGTTCACCGGCGACGCCAAGAAGGTCGTCAACGTTCTCACCATCCGCTCGTCCGATCAGGTGATGCTGAAGGTGCGGATCGCCGAAATGCAGCGCACCGTCGCCAAGCAGTTCGGCATCAACATGGCGGCGGGCGGCACGATTGCCGGTTATCCGTTCGCGGTATCGACCGAGAACCAGTTCAGCCTCGTCGGTCATGCGCTCGGCGATCTGTCGGGCGCCGCGATCGGTCAGGTCTGCAGCCCTGCTTCCACCGCCGTCAATCCGGTCGGTGCGCTGGTTCTGCGCAACGGCCTCTGCCAACTCCAGAACGACGCCCAAGGCACCTTGCAGGCGCTGGAGCGGGTCGGCCTCGTTCATATTCTCGCCGAGCCCAATCTCACCGCGGTGTCGGGCGAGACCGCGAAATTCCTCGCCGGCGGCGAATTCCCGGTGCCGACGGCACGCGACCGCGACGGCAACGTCACGCTCGAGTTCAAGCCGTTCGGCGTCGGACTGTCGTTCACGCCGGTGGTGCTGGGGCCGGGGCGCATTTCGCTGCAGCTCTCGACCGAAGTGAGCGAGCTCACCAACACCGGCGCCTACACACTGCAGGGATCGACGGCGTCGAACTCGACAACCATTCCGGCCCTCTCGGTGCGGCGCGCCCAGACCACGGTGGAAGTGCCGTCGGGCGGCAGCTTTGCCATCGCCGGCCTGATGCAGCGCACCGCCAAACAGGTGCTGGACGGATTTCCGGGCGCCAAGGATCTGCCGATCCTGGGGGCCTTGTTCCGCAGCCGCGATTTCGCCAACGAGGAAACGGAGCTGGTGGTGGTGGTCACCGCCTATCTGGTGAAGCCGACGACCGAAGCCAAGCTGGTCGCGCCCACCGACGGGTTCGTGGTGCCCACCGATCTCGACACAATGTTGTTCGGACGCCTCAACGCCACCTATCGCCACGACGGCGATAAGACCAAGACCGCGCAAGCTCCGGGCGGTTACATCATCGAATAGGACGGCGGCCATGACGACGACTACGGATATTTTGCGTATCGCCGCGATCGGTGCGGTGCTGCTGGCGGGAAGCTGCGCTTCGCCGTACGACGACTTCGCCAAGGCGGACGGCGCGGCCCATTACCCGATCGCGGTCGAGCCGCAGTACACCTCGATCAAGCTGTCGTTCTCGGCGCCGGAAGCGGGTCTGTTGCCCGACGATGCGGCGCGGTTCGAAGCCTTCATCGCCGACTATCTGTCGCGCGGTTCGGGGTCGATTTCGGTGTCGGCGCCGCAAGGCTCCGATTCCGCCGCCGTGCTCAGCTATTTCGGCGCCCGCCTGTTCGCGATGGGCGTGCCGCGTTCGCGCATCCTGGTCGGCACCCGCGACGGCGCCGATTCCCGCGTCGAGATCGGCTTCATTGCCTATATGGCGCGGACCGCGCCGTGCGGCGACTGGTCGGAAGATGCCGGCGAATCCTTCCGCAATCGCACCACCAAGAATTTCGGCTGCGCCGTGCAGCACAACATCGCCGCGCAAGTTGCCGATCCGCGCGATCTGATCGAGATGCGTCCGACCGATCCGTCCGATGCGGCGCGCCGGTCTCAGGTGATCGACAATTACGAAAAGGGCAAGGTGACCGCCGCCGACAAGAGCAAGGAGCAGTCGGGCGCCGTGTCGGAAGTGAACAAGGAATAGGCGCCGGCCATGAACAAACAACCGTCGCAGACGCTCGAACCGTTCGGGGCCGGCCCGCATGAAAGGCCGGTACCGCGCATCTCCATCCATGCCTTCTGCGAGTTCCCCGACACCGGGGCGGCGTTGCAGCGGGCGGGCGCCGACCGCCGTCTGGCGAAGACCCATTTGAATGTGCAGCTCGGTGGGATTGCGGCCGCGGTCGAGTATTTCCAGGGCCAGGTGACGCCCAACCTTCTGATCGTGGAAACCCGTCTCGGCGGCCGCGAAGCGCTGTTCGAACTCGACCGTCTCGCCGAGGTCTGCGATGCCGCCACCAAAGTGGTGGTGATCGGCCGCGTCAACGATGTCGAGCTGTATCGCGAACTGATGCGCCGCGGCGCGTCGGAATATCTGGTGGCGCCGCTCGATCCGCTTCATCTCATCGAAGTCATCGCCTCGCTTTATGCCGATCCCGACCGGCGTCCGATCGGCCGGGTGGTGACGTTCATGGGTGCGCGCGGCGGCGTCGGCTCTTCCACGCTGTGCCACAATGTCGGCTGGGTGATCGCCGAGGAACTCGGGATTTCGACCACCATCGTCGATTTCGACCTGCCATTCGGCACCGTGGCGCTGAATTTCAACGACGAGCCGGGCCAGTCGGTCGCCGATGCGCTGGCGACGCCCGAACGCCTCGACGACATGCTGCTCGAACGCATTCTCCTGAAGCGCGGCGAGAACCTGTCGCTGTTCGCGGCCCCGGCCACGATCGAACGCGACTACGAACACGGTCACGACGCCTACGAGGCGGTGATCGAGGCGGTGCGGCAGTATTCGCCGTGCGTCCTGGTCGATCTGCCGCACGTGTGGACGCCATGGGTCAAGGCGACGCTGATCGCCGCCGACGAAATCGTGCTGGTGGCTTCGCCGGATCTCGCCTCGCTGCGCAACGTCAAGAACATGATCGATCTGTTGAAGGCCAACCGGCCCAACGATGCGCTGCCGCGCGTCGTGCTCAACAAGGTCGGCGTTGCCAAGCGTCCCGAGATTCCGGTCAAGGATTTCGCCGAGACCATCGGCGGCGAGCCGGCCGTGGTGGTGCCGTACGACGCATCGGCATTCGGTCAGGCCGCCAACAACGGCCAGATGCTCGCCGAACTCGGCCAGAAGGGTGAAGTGGTCGACCGCATCCGCGACTTCGCCGGTCTCATCACCGGCCGCAAGCCGGTGGCGGTGCCGCAGAAATCGTTCCTGTCCCTGTTTAGCGCGAAGAAGAGGGCCTGATGGGTTTCGGACGGCGTGCCGCGCTCGATGACGCCAAACCGGCCCGTCCGGTCGAGCGTCCGCGCGCGTCCGATGCGCCGCCGCCTGCGATCGCGCCCACCCCGTCCGCCGCACCCAAGGCCTCGGCACCGCCGGTCTTCGTGCAGGACAACCGTTCCGACGACTATTACGCCATCAAGGCGACGATCTTTTCGGCCCTGATCGACACCATCGATCTGGCCCAGCTCGCCCAGCTCGATCCGGATTCGGCGCGCGAGGAAATCCGCGACATCGTCAACGAGATCATCTCGATCAAAGCCGTTGTGATGTCGATCGCCGAGCAGGAGCAGCTGTTGCAGGACATCTGCAACGACGTGCTCGGCTACGGCCCGCTCGAACCTTTGCTCGCCCGCGACGACATCTCCGACATCATGGTCAACGGGGCGGGGCGCGTCTTCATCGAAGTCGGCGGCAAGGTGCAGCTCACCAATGTGCGCTTCCGCGACAACGCGCAATTGATGAACATTTGCCAGCGCATCGTCAGCCAGGTCGGCCGCCGGGTCGACGAATCCTCGCCGATCTGCGACGCGCGCCTGCTCGACGGCTCCCGCGTCAACGTCATCGCCCCGCCGCTGGCGCTCGACGGGCCGACGCTGACCATCCGCAAATTCAAGAAGGACAAGCTGAAGCTTTCCGACCTGCAGCGCTTCGGCTCGATCAACGAAGCCGGCAGCCGTATCCTGCAGGTGATCGGGCGCTGCCGCTGCAACGTCCTGATCTCGGGCGGTACCGGTTCGGGCAAGACCACGCTGCTCAACTGTCTCACCGCCTTCATCGCCGAAGACGAACGCGTCATCACCTGCGAAGACGCCGCCGAACTGCAGCTGCAGCAGCCGCACGTGGTGCGTCTCGAAACCCGGCCGCCCAACCTCGAAGGCCAGGGCCAGATCACCATGCGCGATCTGGTCAGGAACTGTCTGCGTATGCGGCCCGAGCGGATCATCGTCGGCGAAGTGCGCGGACCGGAGGCGTTCGACCTGCTCCAGGCGATGAACACCGGCCACGACGGTTCGATGGGCACGCTGCACGCCAACTCCCCGCGCGAAGCGATGAGCCGTCTCGAGTCGATGATCACCATGGGCGGCTTCCAGCTTCCCACCAAGACCATCCGCGAGATGATCGTCGGCTCGATCGACGTGATCGTCCAGGCCGAGCGCCTGCGCGACGGTTCGCGCCGCATCACCCAGATCACCGAAGTGATCGGCACCGAAGGCGACGTCGTCATCACCCAGGACCTGTTGAAGTTCGAGATGGACGGCGAGGACGAATCCGGCCGCATCCGCGGCAAGCACGCCGGCACCGGCATCGTGCGCCCGAAATTCTGGGAACGGGCCCGCTATTACGGGATGGAGCGCGAACTGTCCGAGGCGCTTGATCAGTTGCAGGAATAGCCATGGAACTGATGCTCGCGGTGATGCTGGTGGTGCTGCTCGGCGGCGGGGCCGTGATGGTCTTTGCCGGCGGCGACGACCGCTCCAAGGCCCGCGTGGCCGCGCTCGGCAAGCCCGGCGAGCGGCCGGGCAAGCCCGATGCCAATGCGCTGCGCAAGAAGAACATGCAGGCCGCGCTCAAGGAATTCGAGAAGAAGCAGGCCGAAAAGAAGACGACCGTCACCATCCGCAAGCGGCTCGACCGTGCCGGCCTGTTCGCGACCAGTCCGAAGAGCTTCTGGATCGCTTCGGGCGCGCTGGGACTCGGCACGGCGCTGCTGGTGCTGCTCAAGGAACAGTCGCTGGTGATCGCCGCGCTGGCCGGCTTCGCCGCCGGTTTCGGTCTGCCGCGCTGGGTGCTGGGTTTTCTCAAGGCGCGGCGCGAGAAGAAATTCACCGCCGATTTCGCCAACGCCATCGACGTCATCGTGCGCAGCGTCAAGTCCGGCCTGCCCACGGCGGACGCCCTGCGCATCGTGGCCAACGAATTCCGCGAGCCGGTGAGCGGCGAGTTCAAGAAACTCGTCGAAGGCATGAAGGTCGGGCTGACGCTCGAGCAGGCCCTGCGCAAGATGTACGATTCGATGCCGACCTCCGAAGTGAACTTCTTCGGCATCGTCATGACCATCCAGCAGAAGACCGGCGGCAATCTCAGCGAAGCGCTCGGCAATCTCGCCGGCGTGCTGCGCGACCGCAAGCGCCTCCAGGGCAAGATCAAGGCGATGTCGTCGGAAGCCAAGGCGTCGGCGATGATCATCGGGTCGCTGCCGCCGGCGGTGGGCGGCATCGTGTACCTGACGACGCCGGCTTACATCTCGCTCCTGTTCACGCAGAAGGCCGGCAACCTGATGCTGTTGGCCTGCGCCCTCTGGATGGGGCTCGGAATTCTCGTCATGCGCAAGATGATCAACTTCAAGCACTGAGGCGGCACGGGTGGGCGGTATCGACATCATGGACCTGTTGTTCGACGCCAAGTTCCTGGCGACGGCGGCGGCTGCGGTGTTCGCGTTTGCCACCTTCGTCACGCTCGGATTGCCGCTGCTCGAACGCGACACCCTCTCCAAGCGCCTCAAGTCGGTGGCGGCGCGGCGCGAGGAATTGCGCGCCCGGCACAAGGAGATGCTCAGTCAGCGTCGCGGCGCGAGCCTGCGTGCCGAGCCGATCGGCTCGACCAAGCTGATCAAGCAGTTCTCCGACCGCTTTGATCTCGCCAAGCTGGTGGCTTCGGAAGGCACGCAGGAAAAGCTGTCCCAGGCGGGACTGCGCGGCCCCACGCCGCTGATGGTGTTCAACTTCTTCCGCTTCGTGATGCCGTTCGTGCTGTTCGCCTTCGGCCTTCTGTACTTCTTCGTCCTCGGCACCTTCCATTGGGCGCCGATGATGAAGTTGGCCGCTGCGGTGGCGGCCGCGCTCGTCGGCTACTATCTGCCGGACCTGTTCATCTCGAATGTGATCTCGCGCCGCCAGCAGTCGATCATGGCGGCGTTTCCGGATGCGCTCGATCTTCTTCTGATCTGCGTCGAATCCGGCATGAGCGTCGAAGCGGGATTTCAGAAGGTGGCGGGCGAAATCGGCCACGCCTCGGCCGAACTCGCCGAGGAATTCGCGCTCACCACCGCCGAGCTTTCCTATCTGCCCGACCGCAAGCTGGCGTTCGAGAACCTCGCCAAGCGCTGCGGCCATGCCGGCGTCAAGGCGGTCGCGACGGCGCTCAATCAGGCCGAGCGTTACGGCACGCCGCTGGGCCAGGCGCTGCGCATCTGCGCCCAGGAAAACCGCGACATGCGGATGATGGAAGCCGAAAAGAAAGCCGCCGCGCTGCCGGCCAAGCTGACCGTGCCGATGATCCTGTTCTTCCTGCCGGTGCTGTTCGTGGTGATCATGGGCCCGGCGGTCATGCGCATGCTGCACATGATCCATTGATCGCGCCCCCGCGCGATGCAGACCCCGTATCGTCGTGTAAATCGATTATTGCCCGCCGCCCGATAGCCGCAGCGCCGGAATGGCGTCTTTGGTTTTGGCGGGCCTGGCCGCCGCGGTCTTCTTGACTTTCTGCTTGCCCACCGGACCGGCCTGCGGATCCTTGGGGACGGCCTGCATCACGATCGTGTTGCCTTCGGCGGCGGTCAGGGTGCGCGCCAGCGATTTCGGCGGTGCCGAAGCAGCAAGGCCGTTCGCCGGAACCGCAGTCTTTGCCGGCGCCGCCTTCAAGTTGGCGATCATGGTGGCGTTCTTGACGACGCGCTCGTCTTTCGAGCCGTTGGCGGCCTGGGCGATCAATTGCCGGGCGCGGTCGAGATCGCCGGCCTGCAGGCGGCTCATGGCGAAATTGTTGAGCACCGCGGCTTCGCCGGGCTTGAGCTGAAGGGCGCGGCTGTAGGCGGCTTCGGCACTGGCGTAATCGGCTTTCTGATCGTAGGCGACGCCGAGCGCCGAGTAGAGCGTCCAGTCGTCGCTTTTCAGCTGCACCGCACGGCGCAGGAAATCGAGCGCCTCACCGGCGCGGCCTTGCTGGATCAGAACCTTGCCGTATTCGCCCACCACGCGCGGATCGTCGGGCGCGACCAGCATGAGCTGGCTCAGTACTTTGACCGCGCCGGCATAATCCTTCTGGGTGCGCTTGATCTGGGCTTCGCGGATGCCGCTGTCGACGCCCTGGGCCAGCGTGCCGGTCGGTTGTTCCGGAGGGGAAGCGAGAGCGCTGGTGCACAACAGGGCCGAAACTGCGACGGCGCCGAGGCTGTGGCATAGGCGGGACATGGGGCGAAAGCCTTCCAATTGCCCTGTCAGAATGGGCGAAATGCGGTCAACAAAGGCTTAAATTACGCCGCAATACGGACGAATCTCCGTGTCAGGGTGTTAAAAAGCGTTAGGTGTTGTGCGCTACAAGGCTCAAATGCCGCCGGAGTTGGCTCGATGAAAACCGGATGGATCGTGACGGCCGTTCTGGCCGTGGCTGTCGCGGCCACGGCGCAGTCGCTGCCGCCGCGCCGCTCGTTCGAGATCGCCACCGGACCGGCGGCGGGAACCTATTTTCCGGCCGGCGAGATGATCGCCCGGATCGTCAGTCATCCCCCCGGCATGGCGCGCTGCGAAAAGAGCCCGTTGTGCGGTCCGCCCGGCGTGATCGTCTCGGCCAAATCGAGCGACGGCGCCGTCGCCAATGTGCTGGCGGTGAATGCGGGCCAGATCGCGTCGGGACTGGCGCAAGCCAATGTGATCGCCGATGCCGTCGCCGGGCGCGGCGAGTTCCGACACGCGGGACGTCAGACTCATATCCGTGTGATGGCCGATCTTTTCACCGAACAGCTGCAGCTGGTGGTGCCGCGCCGTTCGCCGATCCGTTCGGTCGCCGATCTCAGAGGCAAACGGATATCGCTCGGCAATCCCAATTCGGGGTCCGATGTCATCGCCGGCGAGATTCTCAAGGTCTATCGCGTGCGCCCCGCCAGGATCGTCCGCGAAACCTATGAAACCAGCGGCGGGCTGATGCGCGAAGGCAAGCTCGACGCCTTCTTTTTCCTCGGCGGCGCTCCGGCCTTGCTGATTGCCGACATGGTCAATCGCGGCCAAGCGCGGCTGGTCCCGATCGACGGCAAGGGCCGCACCAAACTGCTCGCGGCGGTGGATGGCGTCACGGCCGATGCGGTTCCGGCGGGCGCCTATCAGGGCACGGGCCGGATCGAAACGGTATCCAGCCGCACCTATTGGATCGTGCGCGACAGCGCGCCCAACGAAGCCGTCTACGACCTCGTGCGGGCGCTCTATCATCCCGGCAACCGGGCGCTGCTCGACCAGAATGCGATGGACACCGGCCGCATCCGCATCGGCGACGCCGCCAGTCTTGTCGGCGTTCCGCTTCATCCCGGCGCCGCGCGCTATTATCGCGAAGTGGGGATCCTGAAGCCTACACCGCCAGCGTCCAGCCCTTCGCCAGTTCCGCCTCGGCCGCGGCGCGCCATTCCTTGAGCGCGGGCAATTCCATCAGCCGCGCGACGTAACCGGCCGACGCAGCCGGCAGATCGATGCCGTAGGTGAGGAAGCGCGAGGCCACCGGTGCATACATGCAATCGGCGATCGAGAAGCGGCCGAACAGGAAGCCGTCGTCGCGACCGGCGAGCGCGGATTCCCAAGCGTTGATGATGCGGGCCACCTGCTTGTCGGTGGCTTCGTCGAGCGCCGGTGTCGGCACCGTGGTGGCGAAATTCATCGACAGGTGCTTGCGCACGTCGGGAAAGCTCGAATGCATCTCGGCCGCATAAGAGCGCGCTACCGCGCGGGCATCGGGATCGGACGGCCACAGCTGAGCCTCGGGATGGCGTTCGGCGATGGTCTCGCAGATGGCGAGGCTGTCCCACACCGTGAGAGTCTTGCCCCCTTCGGTGATCTTCAACACCGGCACTTTGCCCGTCGCGGAATGGCTGGCGAGCAGGGCGTTCGTGTCGGGCCGATAGAGCAGCACCTGGATTTCCTCAAACGGCACGCCGGCCATTTTCAGCGCCAGCCATGGCCGGAGCGACCAGCTCGAATAATTCTTGTTGCCGATCACGAGGGTGTAGGCGGGCATTTTTCTCTCCTAATAGGCTGCATCCACATCGACGATATTGGCCGGCCGTTCGCCCCGTTCGAAGGCGGCGATGCCGTCGTGCACGTACTTAAGAACCACCCCGGTCTGAGACACCGCGGCAATGTGGGGTGTGATCGTCACGTTCGCGTGATGCCAGAGCGGGCTCGCCGCCGGCAGCGGTTCTTCCTGGAAGACATCGAGCACCGCGCCCGACAGATGGCCGGAGTCGAGCGCCGCGATCAGATCGGCTTCGACCAGATGGCCGCCGCGCGCCACATTGATGACGAAGGCGCCTTGGGGCAGGGCGGCGAACGTTTTGGCGTTGAGGATGCCCGCCGTCTTGCGCGTCAGCGCCATCAGACAGATGAGAATGTCGGTGCGGGCGAGGAAGGCCGGCAGCGCGTCGTCGCCGGCAAAGCTGGTGAGCCCCGGCATCTGTTTGGTGCTGCGGCTGAAGGCGGCGACATCGAAGCCGAGATCGATCAGGTGTCTGGCGGCAAACGAGCCGATTTCGCCGAAGCCGAGGAAGCCGATGCGGGTGTCTTCGGTCCGCCGCAACAGGGTCTGCTGGCGCCAGCGCCCGTCACGCTGGGCGGCATCGAAAAAGCGCTGGCGGCGGTGCTGGATGAGCACATGCATCAGCACGTACTGCGCCATTTCGGCCGACAGCGTGCGGTCGACGAAACGCACCAGCGGCACCTGGCGGGGGTAATCGGGATCGCAGAGGAAGCCGTCGACACCGGCGCCGAGACAGAAGGCGGCCTTCACATTCGGCAGCGACGCGATTTTTCCCGGCGGCGGCGTGAAACTCATCACGTAGTCGATATCGCCGGGGGCATAGGCATCGCGCCCCTCCAGCACCACCTCGGCATTGTCGAGGGTTGCTTCCGTCAGCCCTTTCCATTTGGGCGAGACGATCATCAACAGCGTCGGCTTGGACATGACCCCAACCTGCCAGATTGAGGAATGATTTGCACGCGCAGACGCGGAGCGTTTTCCGCGCCCGCGCGTGGGGTTCACTTCTTCTCCGGCAGCGGTGCCGGCGTGTCGTTCAGCGTGCGCAGATAGGCGAGCAGATCGATGCGATCCTGGCTCGAGCGCAGGCCGGCGAAGCTCATTTTGGTGCCCGGCACCACGACCTGCGGCGCCTTGATGAAGGCGAACAGCTTGTCGTAGGTCCAGGGATCGTGATTGGCGCTCATCGCGCTCGAATACGAAAAACCGGGATGGGTCGCGCGCGCGCGATCGACCACGCCCCACAGATTGGGGCCGATCTTGTTGGGGCCGCCTTTGGATTCGTCATGGCACTGCTGACAGCGTCCGGCGAGCTCTTTGCCGTGGGCGACATCGGCAGTCGGCAGCACGGCGGCGAAATCGGGCAGCGGCTCGGCGGCGGGCTGCGCCGCGGCGGTCTGCGTCTGGGACTCTTCGGGCACTTCCACCGCATAGCCGGGCTTTTGCGGCAGCGGCGTATCGAAAATCGACTGAGCAACCTGCCTTACAACAAGAATAAAGAGCAATGTGCCGAGAACCGCGCCGGCGATCTTGTTCCACTCCCAGGAATCCATAAGGTCTGGCTCCGCGTGTTCAGTGCGTCGTATGTGGCCTTGCGCCAGATGCGAACGAGGACGAAAAAGAGGCCCGCTATGGGACCTCCGGGTGCGACATTACAAGCCAAACCCGGTGCCATGGTGCGGCAGACTGTCGCAATTTGGAAGGGGAGACCAATGAAACCGATCGTGCTGATCCCGGCCCGGATGGCCTCCACACGCTTGCCCGGCAAGCCCCTCGCCGACATCGGCGGGGTTCCGATGATCGTCCGGGTTTGGCAGAAGGCGGTCGAGGCGGGGGTGGGTCCGGTCGTGGTGGCCTGCTCCGAGAAGGAAGTCCAGCAAGCCGTAGAGGCGGCGGGCGGCCGTGCCGTGATGACCGCCGCTAACCTGCCGTCGGGTTCGGACCGGGTTTGGGCGGCCCTGAATGCGGTCGACCGTTCCTTCGAGCATGACTTCGTCGTCAATTTGCAGGGCGATCTGCCGACGTTCGATCCGGAATGCATCAAGGCGGCGATCGACGCGATGGTGACCACCGGCGCCGACATCGGCACCTGCGCCGCCGAAATCGAGGATGCGGCCGAGGCCGACAATCCGGCGACCGTCAAAGTGGTGGCGACCTGGGACGTCGGCGGCACGCGCGGCATCGCCCATTATTTCTCGCGCTCGCGCATTCCGAGCGGCAAAGGCCCGTGGTTCGCCCATGTCGGCCTTTATGTCTATCGTCGCGAGGCGTTGCAGCGTTTCGTCGGTCTGCAGCCGTCGCCGCTCGAGCAGCGCGAAAAGCTGGAGCAGCTGCGCGCCATCGAAGCCGGCATCAAGATCGGCGTCGGCCGCGTCGACGACGTGCCGCTCAGCGTCGATACCCCCGCCGATCTCGAAAAGGCGCGGGCCGCCGTCGCGCGCGGCCAGAAATGACCGAGAACACGCTGATTTCGCGCGCCAAGACGGTTGCCTTCCAGGGCGAGCCCGGTGCCTATGCCAATCTGGCGGCCAAGGAAGCGGTGCCGCAAGCGAGCTTCGTCGGCAAGCCGACGTTCGAAGCGGCGCTGGAAGCGGTGCGCTCGGGCGAGACCGATCTCGCCGTGGTGCCGGTGGAGAATTCCGTCTACGGCCGCATCGCCGACGTGCATCAGCTGGTCCGCCATTTCGGCCGCGCCGTGAAAGGCTTCGTGCCGCGCGAAGGCGACAAGGGCCTGTTCATTCTCGGCGAACATTTCCATCGCGTCCGCCATCAACTGCTCGGCCTGCCCGGCACCAAGCTGGAAGACGTCAAGACCGTCTACAGCCAGGCGCCGGCGCTGGGGCAGGTGCGCATCGTCACCAAGCAGCTCGGCCTCGTCGAAAAGCAGTGGTCCGACACCGCCGGCGCGGCCCGCCATATCGCCGAACTGAAGGATCCGACCTCAGCCGCCGTGGCCTCCACCCTGGCGGGCGAGATCTACGGTCTCGAAATCCTGAAGCCGAACATCGAAGACACCTCCAACAACATGACGCGCTTTCTGATCGTCGGCAGCGAGCCGGACGATCCGCCCAACGACGGGCGCGCGGTGATTACGACGTTCCTGTTCGGCGTGCGCAACATTCCGGCGGCGCTCTACAAGGCGCTGGGCGGCTTCGCCACCAACGGCGTCAATATGACGAAGCTGGAAAGCTATCAGCTCGGCGGTTCGTTCAACGCCACCGAGTTCTATGCCGACATCGAAGGCCATCCCGACCAGCATAATGTCCGCCTCGCATTGGAGGAACTGTCGTTCTTCTCCTCGCGGGTCATCATGCTCGGCATCTATCCGGCACACCCCTATCGCAACGAAATGCCGTAGAGCGCTTCCCCGATAAGTGGGCACCGGTTATCGGGTAGGAAGCGCGACCCAAAAAACGTTATCGTTTGATCGGAACCGACACGCGCTCGATCTTCGCCGGCGTGCGTTTGCTGTCGGCCACGCGCCGAGGGGGCACATTGCTGACGGTGGGCGTGCCGGGAATCCGGCAGACGAAGCTCGACGCCTGATCGGTCGGGCCCGAGCCTTTGTAGACCGCCACTTTCGGTTCGGCGCAGAGCGGCCGCGTCATGCCGATCACGCCGTCCTTGTCGGTGTGATAGCCGGTGATCTCGTCCGGCGCATCGCCGGTTTCGACCCACGACACGATGGCGGCGTTGGAATCGAAGCCGTTCGGTCCTTCGCCGCCGCCGCAATGGCCCATCGACGGGATCATGAACAGGCGCACGAAATTGTCCGCGCCCGGCGTCTTGGCTTCGACGGCCTGGAAATAATCGAGCGTGTTGTAAGGCGACAAAAGCCCGTCGGCCCAGCCGTGATACATCAAGAGCTTGCCGCCATGCGCCTTGAAGGCGGACAGATCGGGATTGGTGGCGTTCAGCATCCCGCCGAGTTCCTTGTCGATCGGCGCCAAGTCGCGATCGGGATCGTAGCGGGCGACGCTCCAGGCCGGCTTCTGCTTCAGCGCCTGGATCATCATCGAATCCTTGAACGGATCGCGGCCGGGCGCGATCGAGTGCGGTCCGAAGGCGGAGGTGACGCCCAGCGGCAGGCCGGGATAGAGCTTCAGCCCGCGCGGCGTGGTCTGCGGGCCGTATAAGGTTTTGGCGCGCGCGATCTGTGCCCGCGTCAGGCAATCCGGCTTGTCGCCCGTTTTGCACAGCAGTTTCGACCAGTCGAATTTGCAGCTTCTCGGATCGGTGATGAAGCCGTCCCTGACGCCGTCGCTGCCGTCGCATTGGGCGACCATCGCTTTGGCGACATACGACAGCTTGGCGGCGGAGAGATCGCCTTTCGGCGTCCGCCGGGCCTGCCAGGCCTGCACGAAGCCAAGCGATTGCAGCCGCACGAAATTGATCGCCGGGGCGCCGGCGACGATGCCGTCATAATCTTCGGGATAGCGCTGCGCTTCGGAGAGGGCCTGCCAGCCGCCCGACGAGCAGCCGCTGAAATAGTTCTTCTTCGGCTCGTGGCCGTAATAGGCGGCGATGATCTTCTTGGCGTTGACCGCCATCAGGTGATGGCCGCGATAGGCGAAATTCTCGACCCGCTCGGGATGACCGGCGACCCAGCTCGTATCGAAAAAGCCTTCCGGGGTTTCGTGGCCGGTATCGGTCGAGGCGGCGGCGAAGCCCTCCCGCACCGCCTGCGCCATGCCGGGATAATTGATCGCGCCGGTCAGGCCGCCGTTGCCGATGCCTTCGAAGCGGCGGTTCCAGATGTCGGGCAGCCAGACCTCGGCCTTGATCTCCTTGTCGATGATCAGCGCCACCCGGCAGAACGAGCTTTTGGCCTCGGCCTTGGGACCGAGAAAGGTGTTGAACGGCGATTTGGGAAACGCCCAGCCCGGCGCCACGTGTTCCGCCGCCGTGATCTTGACGGCCTCGAACTTGAGCTCGGCCAAAGCCCGGCAAGTCGCCGGCGTGCCTTGCGCGAAAGCCCCCGCACCCAACGCGGCAAAAATCAACGCCCCCGCGCCAATACGCATTACCGAACTCCCCAAGCCTTGTTCTTGCCGATCAGGCTAAGCCGGAACCTTTACCCGAAAAAGAGTGCTTTGTGGGACTTTCCTGGGTGCGTTTGCCCCACCCCCGGTGTCATCCCCGGCGATCTCGCGCCGCTGGCTGCTTTAGGGGCGGCACGCTTTTGGTGGCGCGGGCGAGGGACGCCATAGCGTCAGCGTGGTTGGCGGACCCAGGTATTGAAACCTGCTTGCCCTCTGAAATTTTTGCACGGCCAGTTCTGCCAGAGCGTGCCTGCGTCTCCACCTGGGTCCCCTTCCCCTCGCATTCCTCCGCACACGGTGCTTCGGAATGCTCGGCCGGGGATGACAGGGTGGTGGAAAAGAACTTTCGCGCGGTTGCAGCAAGGAACGCCAAGCCTGTAGCCAGCACCGTCCATGGCGAAATCTCGTGCAGCGCTATCAATGGAAACGCGATCATCGCCAGCGCAACGATAACGGCTCCGACGATTCCCCAGTCATGGGCTTTGAGAAATCCAAATTCGAAATCGTTCCGCACGAACGCCTCCAAAAAACGTCAAGGCACACTTCGCCATTGAGCTTTCTTGCAAGCCTTATTCGTGTGAGTCAGGGAAGAAACTAAGCATGCCGATGATGGGCTGCATGTCAAGTAAAGGTGATTTTGTAAGCGTTTGAAAGCAAAGTTGTTTTTCAAGGGGGCGACGAATCTTGTTAACAGACCTCAAGTCACCCTCTCACCCATCCATCGAGCAGATACCACGCGATCGCGGCTTTCATCGGGCCGCGGCGGCCTTCGATCTGGCCTTCCAGGAGCGCGCGGGCTTCGTCGCGGCTGTACCAGACGGCATCGGCGATTTCGGTGGGGTCGAGTTTGAGGGCGTCGCTCTCGGCCTCGGCATAGCAGCCGATCATCAGAGCGGCGGGAAACGGCCAGGGTTGGCAGGCGAAATAGCGCACCGCGCCGGTGACAATACCGGCTTCCTCTTGCAGTTCGCGCCGTACCGCTTCCTCGATGCTTTCGCCCGGCTCCATGAACCCGGCGAGGCAGGAATAGAACTCCGGCGCCCAATTGACATTGCGCGCCAAGAGGCAGCGCTCGCCATAGGTCGCCAGCATGATGACGGCCGGATCGGTGCGCGGGAAATGCTCGGCGCCGCACAAGGGACAGACGCGCTTGGTGCCGGCGTCGGCGGTTTCGGTCTTGGTGCCGCAGCGGGCGCAGAAGCCGTTGCGGCTGTGCCACTCGATCATCCCCTTGGCCTGGGACAGGATCGCAAGGTCCTTCCGCCGGAGGACCAGCGACGAGGTGCGCAGGTCGCGGAATTCGCCATACGGTTTCAGCAGGTCGGGCGCATCGGGATGGTCCGTCACGTCGAAGGCGAACACGCCCCGGCCTTCGCCCAGGTCGGCCTCTTCGAGCCCGAGAAACACCATCACCGCTTTCGGTGTGGCCAGGGCCTGCACCACCTCGAGCGGCACCGCGGCTGCCTTGAGCACCGGCGACCCGGTCAGCAGCACCTGGCCTTGCCACAGCGGCAAAATCCGGGCGCCGACCAGCCGTTCGGCCACCCAGGCGGTGTCCCCGCGTTTGTCCGAGCGGCGGTCGAGGGGATTTCCGGTAAACGGGAGCATGGGGACTAACACCTTTCCCGACCTGGATTATCTTCCGGACTGGCCGTCGGCAACGGCAATCTCTGCAGAGCCGCTGCAACCGGCGGGAGTGGGCGCCAGGGCAGGTCCGGACGGGCGAGGTGCGTCCACATACGAGCGCCGTAACGTATCCGGTCAACCCGCCAACAGCTTCATATCAAACGGCGACTCGCATTCTGCGGCGAGGGGCTCTATATCCGTTTCGGGAACCGGTGGCGGACGGAACGCTCGCCAACCCGGTCAGGTCCGGAAGGAAGCAGCCGTAACGAATCCGGTCCGGGTCGTCGCCGGTTCCCACCTAATCTTCAGGCGGCCATGGACGACACAGAGGCACCCTCCCTTGGTTTAGGCCCGGCGCCCGGCTCGTCAGCTGCGGCGTCATCCGGCGATTACAAGGTCCTGGCCCGCAAATACCGCCCCTCCGATTTCACCGGACTGATCGGCCAGGAAGCCCTGGTCCGAACACTGTCCAATGCGTTTGCCACCGGCCGGATCGCCCATGCCTTCATGCTGACAGGCGTGCGCGGGGTGGGCAAAACCACCACGGCCCGCATCATCGCCAGGGCGCTGAACTGCATCGGGCCGGACGGCAAGCGGACCGAGCCGACCATCCATCCCTGCGGAGAATGCGAACCTTGCCGGGCCATTGCCGAATCCCGTCATGTCGATGTGCAAGAGATGGACGCCGCCTCTCGCACCGGCATCGACGACGTGCGCGAGATCATCGAGGGTGTGCGCTATGCCCCGGCCAGCGCGCGCTACAAGGTCTACATCATCGACGAAGTGCACATGCTGTCGAAGCAGGCCTTCAACGGCCTGCTCAAGACGCTGGAAGAGCCGCCGCCGCATGTGAAATTCGTGTTCGCCACCACCGAAATCCGCAAAGTGCCGGTGACGGTGCTGTCGCGCTGCCAGCGCTTCGACCTGCGCCGGGTCGAGACGGCGGAACTGGTCAAGCACCTCGCCAATATCGCCGGGCAGGAAGGCGTCCGAATCGAAGAGCCGGCACTGGCGTTGGTCGCCCGCGCCGCCGAAGGCTCGGTGCGCGATTCGCTGTCGCTGCTCGATCAGGCCATCGCCCACGGCACCGAAGAGGTGATCACCGCCGACATCATTCGCGGCATGTTGGGCTTGGCCGACCGCGGCCGGGTGCTCGATCTGTTCGAAAAAGTGATGGGCGGCGAGATCGCGGTCGCGCTGACCGGCCTCGGCGAGCTTTACGACCGCGGCGCCGATCCCTTGGCGGTGATGCAGGATCTTTTGGAGATCACGCATTTTCTCACCCGCATCAAAGTGGCGCCCGGCGCCGAAGGCTTCTTCGACGGCGCCTCCTCGGAAGCCAAGCGGTCCGCCGACATGGCGGCCAAGCTCTCGGTACCGTCGCTGACCCGCGCCTGGACCATGCTGCTGAAAGGCCTGTTCGAGGTGCGCGATGCCGCTCGCCCGATGCAGGCGCTGGAAATGGCGCTGATCCGCCTCGCTTATGCCGCCGATCTGCCGCCCGCCGACAAGCTGGTGCGCGATCTGATGGACGGCAACGCGCCCGCCGCACCCCGCACGCCCGCGCCCGGCGGCGCGCCCGCGGGCAACGGTCCGCGCATGGCGATGACCAACGAGCGTCCGGTCGCGATGGCGGCGCCCGCCCCGGTGGCGCAGGCCGGCGAAGGCCCGGTGTTCCGCTCGCTGGAAGAGATCGCCGCCTTTGCCAACGAGCGGGGCGCGCGCCTCCTCAAGGTGAATCTCGAAAACGACGTGCACCTCGTGCGTCTGGAGCCGGGCTTGATCGAGTTCCGCCCCAGCGAACGCGCGCCGCGTACGCTCGCCGCCGATCTGACGCAGAAGCTGAAGGATTGGACCGGCCAGCGCTGGACGGTGACGGTGGTGCGCGACGGCGGTGCGCCGACCATTGCCGAGCAGAAGAAGGCCGCCAAGCAGGCCCGTCACGAAGCGGTGCTGCAGCAGCCCTTGGTGCGCGCCGTGATGGACCGTTTCCCCGGCGCCGAAATCATCGCCGTGCGTGACGTAGTGCCCGAAGCGGCCGAAATCGAAGCGCCGATGCCGGAAAGCGAAGAAGACTAGTGTCTGCAATCGGTCCCGAGATCGAACGGCTGATCCAACTCCTGGCGAAGCTGCCGGGATTGGGACCGCGCTCGGCCCGCCGGGCGGCGCTCGATCTGCTCAAGAAGCGCGAAGTCCTGATGGAGCCGCTGGCGCTCGCCCTTACCGACGCCGCGCGTGCGATCAAAACCTGCGAGATTTGCGGCAACCTCGATACCGCTTCGCCATGCGCCCTCTGCTGCGATCCGCGCCGCGAAGGCCGCGTCTTGTGCGTGGTGGAAGACGTCGCCGATCTGTGGGCGCTGGAACGCGCCGGCGTGTTCAAAGGCCGCTATCATGTGCTCGGCGGCGCGCTGTCGGCGCTCGACGGCATCACGCCGGAGCGGCTGAATGTCGGTTCGCTGATCGACCGCGCCAAACAGGGCGTCGAGGAAATCATCCTCGCCATGAATGCGACGGTCGAAGGCCAGACCACGGCGCATTACCTGCTCGATGCGCTGGCCGAAACGGGCGTCAAGGTCACGCGGCTGGCGCATGGCGTGCCGGTCGGCGGCGAACTCGATTATCTCGATGAAGGAACGCTGTCGGCCGCCTTCAAGGCGCGCCGTTCGCTGTAAGGGGACTAGCATGCGCTGGTACGGTCTTGTCGGCCTTCTTTTGATCGCGCCGGCTTCGGCGGAGTTTTCCGATAGCGACGCCGCTGCGCTGGCCGCGGCCTCGCCCGCGGTGGCGCAGTCGCTCAAAACCATCGAAACCACGATCACGGCGCTGCCGGACACGATGCGCGCGCCGACCCAGGACGGACTCTTGGTCTCCGACACCTGCATCGCCTATCGCCGGAACGAAACCGCAGAGACACGCCGCGCCGTGGTCGACGAACTCGTGCGCCAGGGTCTGGTGACCGACGCCGCGGCGGCAACGCGCAGTCTCTACGGCTATCCGGTCAAGACCGACGGCACCTGCGTGCACACGTCGGCGCCGTTCCTCGCCACGCCCGGCAGCGAAGAAGACAGCCACCATTCCTGGCCCGGCGGGTTGGCCGATCACATCGCGTTCAATCTCCACGCCGCCCACGACATGGTGGCACGGTGGCGCGCCGTGACCGGCAACCCGAACGCTTATGACCGCGGCACGCTCGATGCGGCGGTGCTGTGGCACGATTGGGCCAAGCGCCTGGTGCTGCATTGGAGCGACAAGGGTGTCGTTTCTTATGAATCGACCATCGGCGGAACCTCGTCGCATCACGTCATCGGCCTTGCCGAAGCGATGGCGCGCGGGCTTCCGGCGGACGAGGTGCTGGTGCAGGTCTGCGCCCATCAGGCGCCGTCGAACGATCACGATGCCAAGGTCACCGGCTGGGTCCGTGCCGCCGCGATCATCGCCCGCATCGATCCGGTTCGGCAGGGCTATCTGAAATCCGTCGACGGCGGCTACGCGCTGACGATCCGTCCCGAGTGCCGCATCCACAATCTGTCGGATGGCAGTTGGGTCTACGCCGTCCCCGCGGCACAGCACGCCAAAGCCATCGTCACGCGCCTGGCGCCGCAAGCCGGTCACAAGGACGACCGCCGCTTCCTCGAACAGGCGCTCAGCTATTACGGCGCCGAACGCTTCGATCTCTTGAGTGACGCCGAAGCCCTCAAGCTGCTGCAGGATTTGCCGAAGAAATAGGGCGCGCCGGGCTGTCGCTCCCGGCGCGCGTCATGGGCGAACCGCTAGCGCTTCTGGCGCCGCAATCCGAATAGTCCCAGCATCAGTGTGCTGGCGAAGAACACCGGCAGCGAGGCCGGTTCCGGGGTATCGACCAGGGTGGCGATGAACCCGTGATAGTTCTCCTTGTCGTCGCCGTAGGTGCCGACAATCGTACCGGCATCGTTGATGCCAGTGGGGTCGGTGAAATTAGAGCCGGGAAAATTGATCGGCAGGTAGAGCCCGCTGAGATAAAGGAAGCCGGTATCGTAATCGCTCTGGCCGACAATGGCGCCGTAGGTGTTGATGCCGTTGAAGGTCGTGGCGCCGGCGCCCGGCCGGTTGATGGTCGTCAGCACGCCGCTTTTGTCGATGAAGCCGTTGGCTCCGCCGAGCCAGTACTCGCCGACGATGGTGCCGCTGCTGTTGATGCCGGCCGGCTGGGTGGATTCGGCGCTCGGCTGTTTGATGTCGGTGAAGGAGCCGCCGCTATAGAGAAAGCCGCTCGACGAAAAGCCCGTGTCGCTGGAGCCAACGACTTGGTTCCAATTGTTGATGGCCGTGACGTTGGTGTAGTCCGCACCCGGCCGGTTGATGTCGGTGAAGCTCGTCCCGTCGAAGATGTAGCCGTGGCTATGGTAGCTCGCATCCTTCCAGGTGCCCGCGATGACGCCGTGGTCGTTGATGCCTGAGGCGTCGGTGGCTTTCGCGCCGGGACGGGTGAAACTGGTGAAGCTGCCGCCCTGATACACGAAGGCGCTGAAGCCGCTCGCGTTCTCAGATTTCCCTACGACTTGGCCTTTGTTGTTGATGCCCAGAACCCAGGTGTCCGTCGCACCCGGAAGATCGATCGTGGTGTAGTGATACACATACGCATTGGCGACGGCTGTCGTCATGCAAAACGCCGCCACGATCCATGCACACAGGTGTGAAAATTTTACCCGCATGTCTTTCCCTCCTCGGTTGTCGGCAGGCGGGAGAGCAAGCGGTATGCCAGCAGAGAGCGTTAGGAAATCGGCCGTAGTTCCTGTCGGAATTGTTAGATTGTAAGCGAATACGACAAATGAGCCCGGTGGCCGGATCGGGCGGCCTATTCCGCGTCCGGCCCCGGAAGGCCGAGCAGATCCTGCGCTTCCCCGGCGGGCAACATTTCGACGTCGCGCAAGCGGCGGTTCATTACATTGGTGCGGGTGTCGAGGGCGTCGATGGTGTTGGCGGCGGCGCCGAGCTGCTTCTTCAGCTTTTCCACCACCTCGCCATGCTTGGCGAATTCGGCCCGCACCGCGCCCAGCACCTTCCACACTTCGCCCGAGCGCTTCTGCAACGCCATCGTCCTGAAGCCCATCGCGAAGGCGGACATCTGCGCCGTCAGCGTGGTCGGCCCGGCGATGGTGACGTGATAGTTGCGCTGGATTTCCTCGATCACCCCGGTGCGGCGCACGACTTCGGCGAACAGGCCTTCCATCGGCAGGAACAGGATGGCGGTGTCGGTGGTATAGGGCGGCACGATGTACTTGTCGTGGATGGTCTTGGCGCATTGTTTGACGCGCACTTCCAAGGCATCGCCCGCCGTCTTCACCGCATCGGCATCGCCGCGTTCCGAGGCTTCGACCAGACGCAGATAATCTTCCTGCGGGAATTTGGAATCGATCGGCATCAAGATCTCGTCGCCGTCGTCGCGGCCCGGCAGGCGGATGGCGAATTCGACCCGGTCGGCGCTGCCCGGCGTCACCGCCACGTTGGTGGCGTACTGGTTCGGCGCCAGGATCTGATCGAGCAGCATGCCGAGCTGCACTTCGCCCAGGATGCCGCGCGTCTTGACGTTCGACAGCACTCTTTTCAGGTCGCCGACGCCGGTGGCGAGAGTCTGCATTTCGCCGAGGCCCTGATGCACGCGTTCGAGCTGTTCGGTCACGGTGCGGAACGATTCGCCGAGGCGCTTTTCGAGTTCGGTCTGCAGCTTTTCGTCGACGGTCCGGCGCATCTCGTCGAGTTTTTCGGAGTTCTCGCGCCTGAGAACGTCGAGCCGCCCTTCCACCGTCTGGCGCAGCGCTTCGGCCGCCAGCGCCTGTTTGTCCGAGAGGCCTTTCAGCTCCGCCACCACGGTGTCGAGGCGCTCTTTCTGGTGTTCGCCCAGCCCTTTGAGATTGGCGGTCAGCATCTCGGTGGTCTGGGCAAAACTGGCGGCGAGAGCTTCGCGGGTGTCGCGCGCGGCGCCGGTTTGCTGGGTCGCGGCGGTCTCGAGCTTGGCCTCGGTCGCGGCCTGAAAATCCTTGATCAGGCCGCGGATTTCTTCACGCAAGGCGCGGGCCTGATCGGCGCTGTCGGCGCGGATGCGGTCGGCTTCGGTGCGGACGGTGTCGCCGACGCCGTTCTCGCTCCGCGTGCGGCCGAAGCCGAACAGCACCAGCAGAACGGCGGCGCCGGTCACCAATGCCACACCGAGGGTAAGGAGTTGAACGACGCCGGAAATCTGGTCCATGGCCCTGATCTGCTTCGAGGATTTCCGGCAGTTTAACCCGATTCTCGGCCCGGCTTGACCCTTACGGCCCCCGCGCTTATCTGAAGCATATGGCCAAACGCACCATCCTGACCGCCCCCGATCCCCGGCTGAAGCAGTCGGGCAAAGACGTCGTCAAAGTGGACGGCGAAATCCGCACGCTGATCGAGGACATGCTGGAAACCATGTATGCCGCCGATGGCGTCGGCCTGGCGGCGCCGCAGATCGGCGTGTCGCTCAACGTGGTGGTGATCGACGTCGCCCAGAAAGAGAACAAGAACGAGCCCCAGGCCTTCCTCAATCCCAAGATCGTGTGGGCCTCGGACGAGACCGCCAAGTTCGAGGAAGGCTGCCTGTCGGTGCCCGACATCTGGGAAGAAGTGACGCGCGCCACCGCCATCCGCGTCGAATACATGGATCGCGACGGCAACCAACAGACGCTGGAAGCCGACGGTTTCCTCGCCGATTGCCTGCAGCACGAAATCGACCACCTCAACGGCACCCTCTTCATCGACCATCTGTCGCGGCTCAAGCGCTCGATGGCGCTCCGCAAGCTGGAAAAGAAGAAGAAGGAACTGGCGTAAAGGCGCCTACCACCTGTCATCCCCGGCTGAGCAAGCAAGGCGCAGCGAAGGGAAGGGGACCCAGGTGGATGCGGTTGTGCTAGATTTCTACTCCTGGATTCCCTTCCCCTCTGGACGCTGAGGCGTCCTGCGGCCGGGAATGACAACAAGGGTATCGGGGGATGACTCTCAGACTCGCCTTTATGGGCACGCCGGATTTCGCCGTGCCGCTGCTCGCCGAATTGATCGCCGAAGGGCACGACATCGCGGCCGTCTATTCCCAGCCGCCCCGGCCAAAGGGGCGCGGCATGAAAGAAGTGCCGTCGCCGGTCGCCGCTCTGGCGCTCAAGCACGACCTTGAAGTTCGCACCCCGGTCAGTTTGCGTAAAGCCGAGCCGCAAGCCGAGTTTGCCGCGCTGAATCTCGACGTCGCGGTGGTCGCCGCCTACGGCCTCCTCTTACCCAAGCCGATTCTCGATGCGCCGCGGCTCGGCTGCTGGAATCTGCATGGTTCGCTGTTGCCGCGCTGGCGTGGTGCCGCCCCGATCCAGCGCGCCGTGATGGCGGGCGACACTGAGACCGGCGTGATGGTGATGCAGATGGAAGAAGGCCTCGACACGGGGCCGTATCTCCTCACCGCGAAAACCCTCATCGGCCGCAAGACGGCGGGCGAACTCACTGACGAACTCGCCGCCACCGGCGCCAAATTGATGGCGCAAGGCTTGCGGCTGCTCGAAAGCGGCAGCGTCACCGCCACGCCGCAAGGCGACGAGGGCGCGACCTACGCCAAGAAAATCCTCAAAGACGAAGCCCGCATCGATTGGACCCAATCCGCTGCAGAGGTCGATTGCCATATCCGAGGGCTGTCGCCGTGGCCCGGCGCCTTCAGTGAAGCGGGTGGCGAACGTCTGAAAATTCTCTATGCCGAACCGGTCGACGGCCGCGGCGCGCCCGGCACCGTGCTCGACGATCAACTCACCATTGCGTGCGGCAGCGGTGCAGTGCGGCTCACTCGCGTGCAGCGTCCCGGCAAAGCCGCGATGGCGGCGGCCGATCTGTTGCGCGGCTGGACACTCGCCAAAGGAACGGTGCTGGTCTGATGCCGCGCTATCGCATCACGGTCGAATATGACGGCACGCCGTTCGTCGGCTGGCAGCGGCAGGACAACGGCCCGTCGGTGCAAGGCACACTCGAAGCGGCCATTAAGTCCTTTTCATCCGAGACCGTCACCGTCACCGGCGCCGGGCGCACCGATACCGGCGTGCATGCGCTGGGGCAGGTGGCGCATTTCGATCTCGTCAAAGAGTTCCATCCCGACCGCGTCCGCGATGCGCTGAACCATTTCGTGCGTCCGTCGCCGATTGCGGTGCTGACGGCTGAAATCGCCGATCCGGACTTTCACGCCCGCTTCTCGGCCAAGGCGCGCCATTATCTTTATCGCATCGTCTGCCGGCGCGCGCCGCTGGCGCTCGAGCGCGATCACGCTTGGCATGTGGTGCACAATCTCGATGCCGAAGCGATGCACGCCGCGGCGCAGGAACTTGTCGGCCAGCACGATTTCACCACCTTCCGCGCTTCCGAGTGTCAGGCCAAGTCGCCGGTCAAGACGCTGGACAAACTGACGGTGCGCCGCGCGCTGGATGAGATTGCCATCGAAGCCTCGGCGCGCTCATTCCTGCACCATCAGGTGCGCTCGATGGTCGGCACGCTGAAACTGGTCGGCGAAGGCAAATGGCGTCCGCGCGATGTCGCCAGTGCACTTGAGGCCTGCGACCGCTCCCGCTGCGGCCCCGTCGCACCGCCGGACGGGCTTTATTTCGTGAAAGTGGATTACTAAGCGTTATTGTCATCCCCGGCCGAAGCCGCGCAGCGGCGAAGGGGAAGGGGATCCAGGTCGTGACGCCTGGATTGCCGTTGACGATTTGGCACCGTGATTACTTTCGAAGGCCGGAACAACTCCAGCACCTGGGTCCCCTTCCCTCGCGTGATCGCTTCGCGCTCACACTCGCCGGGGATGACAGTCTGGCGTTACTGCAAGTCCACCTGTTCCACCGCACCCGGATCGATCGGGTTGCCGAAGAAGATTTCGCCGACGCGGGCAAAGCGGTCGGGGGCATCGGTGCAATAGAAATGATGCTCGCCGGGCTTTTCGGTGGCGCGCAGACCTTTTTCGTCCAGCAGCCGTTCCACCGCGTTGGCAGTAATCGCGGCACTGTCGACCAGCGTCACCTCCGGCCCGACCACGCGGGTGATCACGCCTTTCAGCGCCGGATAATGGGTGCAGCCCAGCACCAGCACTTTCGGTTTCGGCAAGCGCGCCATCAAGGGATCGAGATAGCGATGCGCCACCGCTTCGGCGATGGGGCCGTCGGTCAATCCTTCTTCTGCCATCGGCACGAACAGCGGGCAAGCCTGCTGCACCACCGGCGCGGTCGAATGGGCGTGAATGGCGCGGACATAGGCACCGCCTTTGACCGTTCCTTCGGTGGCGATGACCCCGATGGGGCCGTTGGGCGCGACGGCGAGCGCGGCGGCGGCGCCCGGTTCGATCACGCCGATCACCGGCATCGGCGCCAGCGCTTCTTGTAAGTACGGCAAACCGACCGAAGCCGTGTTGCAGGCGATCACCACCAGCTTGACGCCATGGTCGGTCAGCGCGTGCGCGGCCTGCAAGGCATAGCGGCGCACGGTGTCGGCGCTCTTGGTGCCGTAGGGCAGGCGCGCGGTATCGCCGAGATAGAGAAAGCGTTCGCCCGGCAGCTTGGCCGCCAGAGCCTGCATGACGGTCAGCCCGCCCATGCCGGAATCGAAGACCCCAATGGGCGCGTTATTCGAAATAGTCATTGAGAATCGCGGTGTAGATGTCGGTCAGACGGGCGATGTCGGCGAGCGGCACGCATTCGTCGGATTGGTGCATGGTGGCGTTGACGAGGCCGAGTTCCACCACCGGGCAAAGGTCTTTGATGAAACGCCCGTCCGAGGTGCCGCCGCCGGTCGAATGCGCCGGGGTGGTGCCGGTGACGCGCGCGACGGCGCGGTCGAGCAGATCCATGAACGGTCCCGGCCCGACCGCATCGGCAACGCCGGAAAGATTGAAGTCGAGCGACACGGTGCAGCCGGTCGCGTCCGACACCGCTTTGGCGGCGGTGTTCAGATGCGTCTTCAGCGACTCGAAACTGTGCGCATCGCTGAAGCGGATGTTGAAGGCGCCCGTCGCCTTGGCGGGAATGAGATTGCAGGTCGGATTGCCGGTATCGACGCTCGTGAACACCAGCGTCGAGGGATCGAACAATGCCGTGCCGCTGTCGAGCGGCGTCGCCGTCAGCCGCGTCACGAACTCCGCCAGCGCATGCACCGGGTTCTTCGCTTTTCCCGGCCAGGCGACATGGCCTTGCACGCCCTCCACGGTGACGCGCGTGTTCAGCGAGCCGCGGCGCCCGACCTTCAGCCCGTCGCCGACCGTCACTTGCGACGACGGCTCGCCGATCAGGCAATGATCGAAGGTGATGGCCTTGTCTTTCAGCCAGCGCAGCATTTTCGGCGTGCCGTTGATGGCATCGCCTTCCTCGTCGCCGGTGATGAGAAAGACGATAGAGCCCTTCAGCGGTCCTTTGGCGAGATGGCGTTCCACCGCCGCCGCGAAACAGGCGATGGACGATTTCATGTCGACCGCGCCGCGGCCGTAGAGAATGCCGTTCTCGATCACGGCATCGAACGGATCGTGCTTCCAGAAGGTGAGATCGCCCGGCGGCACCACATCGGTATGGCCGGCGAAACAGAACACCGGGCCTTCGCTGCCGATACGCGCGTAGAGATTTTCGGTGCGCGGGCCGCCGTCGCCGGCAAACGGCAGGGCGGTGATGGCGAAACCGAGCGGTTCCAGCGCTCCGGCGAGAAGGCCGAGCGCGCCCTCGTCGTCGGGCGTCACGGACGGCCGCCGGATCAGGGCCTGGGCGAGATGGACGGGATCGATCATCCGGGGGATTTACGCTTGCCGCCTGGACGGGTCAATTCAGGGCCGTAGCAGCTCGTTAATCGAGGTTTTCGAGCGGGTTTTGGCGTCCACCCGCTTGACGATGACGGCGCAGTACAACGCCGGCTTGCCGTCGCCGCCGCCCATGGTGCCGGAGACCACCACCGAATACGCCGGCACGCGGCCCATGAAAGTCTCGCCGGTGGCGCGGTCGATGATGGTGGTGGAGGCGCCGATGGTGGTGCCCATGGCGATCACCGAGCCTTCTTCGACGACGACGCCTTCGGTCACTGCCGAACAGGCGCCGACGAAGCAATTGTCTTCGATGATGACCGGTCCGGCCTGCACCGGTTCGAGCACGCCGCCGATCACGACGTTGGCCGAGATATGGCAATTCTCGCCGATCTGGCAGGCCGAGCCGATGGTGGCCCACGAGTCGATCATGGTGCCTTTGCCGACATGGGCGCCGATATTGACGAAGCTCGGCATCACGATCACGCCCGGCGCCAGATAGGCGGCATGGCGTACGAACGCGCCCGGCACCACGCGCACGCCCGAGGCGCGCAGACGCGCTTCGTCCCAGCCGGCGAATTTCATCGCCACCTTGTCCCACCACAGCGTATCGCCGGGGCCGCCTTCGATCGCCACGTTGTCGTTGAGCCGGAACGACAAGAGGATCGCTTTCTTCAGCCACTGATTGACGACCCAGTGGCCGTCTTTCTTCTCGGCGACGCGCACCATCCCGGCATCGAGACCGGCCAGCGCCGAATCCACCGCCTCGCGGATGTCGCCTTGGGTCGAGGCATTGATGTCGGCGCGGTTGTCCCAGGCGCGATCGATGACGGCGGCGAGCTCGTTCGGCATGACGGGTCCGGCAATGGGGCTTCAGAGGCGGATGGTCTGGAGGAAATCGGCGAGATCGTCAATCTCGTAGCTGAAGTTCTGGCGCGGCGTCGCCGACACCTGCGGCCCCTGGATCGACCAGCGCGTGTCCGAGCGGATGAAAACCGTGGTCATGCCGAGCGCGTGGGCGGGCACGAGGTTGCGGGCGGTGTCCTCGAACATGGCGGCGGCGTGGGGATCGAAACCGCCGGCCGCGACGATGCGGTCATAGGCTTCGGGGCGCGGTTTGGGCACGAAACCGATGGTGTGGATGTCCCAGATGTCGGCCCACAGCCCGTCGAGGCCGATCTGCTTCAGCACGCGCTCGGCGTGATCGCGGCTGCCGTTGGTGAAGACGGCCCGCCGGCCGGTGAGGCGTTCGAGCGCCGGGCGCAGGGCCGGCTCGGGATGCAGCGGCGACAGGTCGACGTCGTGGACGTAATTGAGGAATTCGTCGGGATCGACGTGATCGCATTCCATCAGCCCGCGCAGCGTCGAGCCGTAGCTGCGGAAATAAAAGTGCTGCAGGGTGTAGGCCTCGCCGGGATGGACGTCGAGCCGGTGGGCGATGAACTCGGTCATGCGCGATTCGATCTGCGCGAACAGGTTGGAATCGGCGTGATAGAGGGTGTTGTCGAGATCGAAGATCCAGGTCTCGACATGGCGGAAATCGGGTGCCGTCGCCGGCGGACCTGCTTCGTGCGCGATGCTGTCGATCACCGGACCAGCCCCTTCTCGCCCCATCAGCATATTCTGCGCGCACGATTTTGCACGAAGATTAACGGGCGCGGCGGCGTGGTGAACGAACCGTAAATTTCCGTATCGTTTCCGGCCGTAACGACAGGTTTCTATCGCCCCGCCAGCCCGGCCGCGGTGATATGGGCGGTAAAGCCGGAGGGCGGGCCGCCGGCGGTTTCGGCAAATCCGGCTTCGACCAGGCCGCGGGCGGCGCAGCGCTCGCGTCCCTGGATGTCGAATTCGATGTTGGTGACGCAGAATTTTGCCGCCCCTTGCACCAGCGGGGCGCCTTTGCCGCGCTCGACCCGGAGCCACACTTTCTTACCGGCGATGCTTTCGGTGAGCAGCGGCGCGCAGGCCCCGCTGGCGACCGTCCACCAGCCGCGGCTGACGAACACCGGACCCTTGAGCGCCACCATCGACAAGCCGATTGCGGCATAGACATCGCCGGCGGTGTCGTTGCACAGCGTGTAGCCGCTCGGGCTCGCAGCCTTCATCGCCTCGGTTTCGAGGGCATCGAACAGGGCGGCGGTGGGTGCGTTGGGGGCGAGATGCACGCGGGTGCGGAAAGCCTTGAGCGCGGCATCGACCTGTTTGTCGGTGATGGCATTGCGGACGCCCGTATCGGCAAGCAGGCGCTTCAAGCCTGCCCGCTCGGCTGCCGCCAGACTGGGCAGATCGGGATTGTCGTGCAGGGTCGTGGTCCAGGCCCGCATATGCTGGGTTTGGACTTCGGCGAAGTCGAGTTCGTAGCTGCCCGCGGCGCAGCGCGCATTGAACGGCAGGCGGGCGGAGAAATCCTTGTCCTTGACGCAGACCCGCGTCGCGCCGCTCCAGGCGCGCGGCGTGCCGCCATGGGCGCGGCTGGTCTTGGCATAAAGGTAATAGGCCTGGGCGGTGAGATCGCCTTTGATCGCTTCGGCGCAGGTGCCGGGAGTGAGGCGTGTCCAGCCTTTGACGCTGACGTCGGGCAGGGTCAGGGCCGCGGTCGCGGCATAGACGACGGTGCTGGTGCGGTTGCACACCGTCAGGCCGGCCTGCGCGGGCAGCGCGAGCAGCCCGAGTCCGGCAAGAAACGCGGCGGCCCCCCGTTTCATCTCATTCGGCGGTAATCAGGGTTCCGGCACCGTGCTCGGTAAAGAGTTCGAGCAGCAGCACGTGGGGAATGCGCCCGTCGAGGATGACCGCGGCCTTGACGCCGCTTTCGACCGCCTCGATGGCGGTTTCGATCTTCGGGATCATGCCGCCTTTGATGGTGCCGTCGGCGATCAGCGTGCGCGCTTCCGACAGCGTCAGACGCGGGATCAGCTTGCCGTCCTTGTCGAGCACGCCTTCGACGTCGGTGAGCAGGATCAGCCGTTCCGCCCGCATCGCACCGGCGACGGCGCCCGCCACGGTGTCGGCGTTGATGTTGTAGCTCTCGCCCTGGCGGCCGACGCCGACCGGCGCGATCACCGGGACCAGGTCGGACTTGATGAAGGTCCGCAGCACTTCCGGATTGACGACGTCCGGTTCGCCGACGAAGCCGAGATCGATCGGCTTCGATTCATGGGTCTCGGGATCGACCTTCATGCGTTCGAGTTTTTTGGCCACCACCAGATTGGAGTCGGTGCCCGACAGTCCGACCGCATGGCCGCCGGCGCGGTTGATGCCGGTGACGATGTGCTTGTTGATCGAGCCGATCAGCACCATCTCGACCACGTCCATGGTGGCCTCGTCGGTGACGCGCAAGCCGTCGATGAACTGCGACGGGATTTCGAGCTTCTTCAGCATCGCCCCGATCTGCGGGCCGCCGCCGTGCACCACCACCGGCTCGATGCCGGTCTGCTTCATCAGGACGATGTCCTGGGAGAAATCGTGGGAACTGTTCTCGTCCATGGCGTTGCCGCCGAACTTCACCACCACGACTTTCTGGTCGTATTTGAGGATGAAGGGCAGGGCTTCCACCAGCACCCGCGCGGTCGAGCGCCAGCGCGCCAGCGAGCGCAGATTCCCCCCGAGGTCGTCCGAAAAAGCCATGGCACAGCGTCTCTAGAAGTCGAGGCCTTATAAGGCGTTTTGGCGAAATGTGGAAACCGGTTTTCAGTCCCAGCGGCGTTCTTGGCGCGCCGGTGAAACGCGTCGCAGTGCGGCGTTCCTCTTCTCGCTCTTCGCGAGATTGGTACGGCTCAAAAATGGGGGCTGCCGCGGGCAGTCAGACCCGTTTTACGGCAGCGCCAACGCCGCGAGATGGCATTGGAGGTGTTCCAGGCCGGCGCCTCTGTAGGCGGAGGTGGCGAACAGCGCCGGATAGGCGGCGGTGTGCGTTTTTGCCTTGGCCTCGACCGCGTCGTGCACTTCGGCCAGTTCGGCCGGCTTCAGGCTGTCGCTCTTGGTCAGGGCGATGGCGTAGGACACCGCCGACTTGTCGAGGAGTTCCATCACCGCCTCGTCGACCGCCATCACGCCGCGGCGGGCGTCGATCAACAGCACCACGCGCTTCAAACTCGCCCGGCCGCGCAGATAGGCGAAGATCATGGTCTGCCACTCGGCCGCCAGTTCCTTGGACGCTTTGGCGTAGCCGTAGCCGGGCAGATCGACCAGCATCAGACGGGAGCCGAGATCGAAGAAGTTGATCTCGCGGGTGCGTCCCGGCGTCTGCGACACCCGCGCCAGAGCCTTGCGGCCGGTAAGCGCGTTGATGAGGCTCGATTTGCCGACGTTGGAGCGCCCGGCGAAGGCGATCTCGGGCAGTTTCTGCGGCGGCAATCCGTCGACGGATTGCGCGCCCCAGACGAACTTGGCCTCGCCCGCGAACAGCTTTTTGGCGCTGACGGGATCGGCGATCAGTTCTCCTTCCCGAGCTTTCACGCGGGTTCCTTGCGGCCGAACAGCTTCTTCAGCCACGGCAGGTTGTTGAAGAGGTGAATCTCAACCCCTTCCTTCTTCATCATGTACCCCTGCTGCGCCATCGAGAGCAGGTTGTTCCAGGTGTAGTAGATGACGAGGCCGGCCGGGAACGCGGCGAACATGAAGGTGAAGATCAGCGGCATCAGCGCGAACATCTTCTGCTGCACCGGATCGGTCGCCGACGGGTTCATCTTCATCTGCACCCACTGGGTGATGCCCATCAGGATCGGCCACAGGCCGACATGCAGAAGGAAGCCGACATAGGGAATGTCGGTCGGCACGGAATAGGGGAGCAGGCCGAACAGGTTGGCGTAGGTGGTGGGATCGGGCGCCGACAGGTCCTTGATCCAGCCCCAGAACGGGGCGTGGAACATTTCGATGGTGACGACCTGCACCTTGTAGAAGGCGAACAGGATCGGGAACTGGATCAGCATCGGCAGGCATCCGGCGACCGGATTGGCCTTCTCGCGCTTGAACAGCTCCATCATTTCCTGCTGCTGCTTCTGCTGATCGTCGGCGTACTTCTTTTTGATCAGCTCCATCTGCGGCTGCAGCTTCTTCATCTTGCCCATCGATTTGAACTGATGGTTCGCCATCGGATAGAGCAGAAGGCGCAGGAAGATGGTGGCGACGATGATCGCTATGCCGAAATTGCCGACCAGCTTGAAGATCTGGTCGAGCACCCAGAACAGCGGCCGGGTGAACATCCAGAACCAGCCCCAGTCGGTGGCGTAGTCGAACATCTCGATCGATTGCGTCTTTTCGTAGTGACGCAGGGTGGCGACAACCTTGGCGCCGGCGAACAGCTTGTGGGTCACCGCGACGGTGCCGCCGGGCTGAAGATTGCGGGCGCCGAGAATGTAATTGGCCTGATAGGACTTGGCCGCACCCCAGGGGGTGGCGCGGAAGGCGCCGTTGAACTGCTCGTTCTGCGGCGGCACGACGGCGGCCATCCAGTACTTGTCGGTGATGCCGAGCCAGCCGCCGGTGGAGTCGAATGTGAGCGGCTGGGCGTCTTCCTTGTCGTAGTCCTTGTAGGTCTTGTCCTTGAGGCGGCCTTGGCCGACGCCGACGAAGCCTTCGTGCAGAAGATAGGTGACGAAATTCTTGTCGGTCTTCGGCACGCCGTCGCGCACCACGAGGGCGTGCGGATAAAGCGTGATCTTGCCGCCCGCGGTCTGTTTGACGCTGTCGTTGACCGTGAACATGTACTGGTCGTCGACCGCGATGGTGCGGGTAAAGATCAGGCCGTGGCCGTTATCCCAGGTCAGCGTCACCGGATGGCCGGGCGTCAGCGTGGTGCCGGCAGTCTGCGTCCACTGGGTCTTGTCGTCGGGGACGATGACGGTGCGCTCGGCCGGGCTCCAGCCGAACTGGGCGAAATACGGATTCTCGGACCCCGACGGCGCCAAGAGATCGATGTTGGGGCTCTTGGGGTCGACGGTGGTGTGATAATTCTTGAGCTTCAGATCGTCGAAGCGCGCGCCTTTGAGGAGCAGCGAGCCCTTCAGCGTCGGCGTGTCGATGGCGATGCGGGCGCCGCCCTGCTTCAGTGCTGCGGTGCGCGATAGCGCGACGGACTGCGGCTGGGTGATGCCCGGCGGCGGCGCGACGGTGGTCGGGGCTTCGGCCGGTTTCGGCGTCTGCTTCTGCTGGGCCGCGACCTGGGCCTTGTGCATCTGCTCGGCCTTGATCTGCTGCGGCTCGGCGAAGAACTTCCACCATCCCAGCATGAACAGGGCCGAGACGGCGACGGCGACGAACAAATTGCGGTTCTGGTCCATGGAAGTCCTAAAAGCGCGATCGGAAAAGTGCGGCGCGGTTTTCCGACAAATCGCACGAAAAATCAAAACCGCTGGAGCGCCTTCGCTCTAGCGTGGCGGGACGGGGTCGTAACCCTGGCTGCCGCCCAGCCATCGGATCGGGTGACAGCGCAACAGCCGGCGGACCATCAGGTAGGAGCCTTTCAGCGGCCCATGCACCTGGATGGCCTCGATGGCGTATTGCGAGCACGTCGGGGTGAAACGGCAGGACGGCGGCAACAGTGGAGAAATCCAATAGCGGTAGAAGCGGATCGGTGCGATCAGGACCGCCCCGGCAATCTGCCGCAGCCTCTCAACCAACCCCATCACGGTTCTCCGGCCCCCGGTCAGGTGGGGCGAGTCTCAAATGGGCTGCGGCAAGGGTTTGGGCAAGGTCTTTCATCAGCTCCGGGAAGGGGCGCGTCAGCGTGGCCGGCCGGGCGATGAGAACATAATCGGTACGTTCGCGGGCTTCGGCCGGCAGGATCGCGGCGGCGACGGCCCTGAGGCGCCGCTTGGCCCGGTTGCGCTCGACGGCGCCGCCGACCTTGCGCGAGGCGGTGAAGCCCAGGCGAAAGCGCCCATCCCGGCCTGACGGCTCCGGGGTGGGGCAGATTTCGAGGGTTAATCCAGCAGCACTCCGGCGGATACCCTTCTGGGCCCGCAGGAAATCGGCTCGTTTTTTGAGGCGGTCGGCCAGCAGTTTCCCCATGGCCAGCCTCGGGCTAGGCCTGAAAAGGCTGCTAGGCGGACAGCTTCTGGCGGCCGTGGGCACGGCGGCGGGACAGCACCTGACGACCACTCTTGGTGGCCATGCGGGCGCGGAAGCCGTGGCGGCGTTTGCGCACGAGCTTGCTGGGCTGATAAGTGCGCTTCATGGGCGTAAATCTCCGGTCGGCGAAAAGAGGCGGGGGTTCTAAGCACTGGCTCCGCGCCTGTCAATGACGCGAGGCCCTTCCGCGACAGCTTGGAGGACTCCTGGAGAAAGGCAACGCAACGGTAGGTTGCACACTCCTCTTTCCTCCCCCGCGGATCTCCGCCCTCCACGCCGCACTCTCCTGCGGATAGCGGGGGAGCGACGCGTTCGCGGCGAGACGGAGGGGGACATCTCCAATGCCGATCACCCCCCCCCTTCCGTCGCCTTCGGCGCCACCTTCCCCGCTCTTCATGCATTGTGCGGCTTGGAGACTGAGACACCGCGGGGGAGGAAAGACCCTCCCCCGACTCTCCTGCACTTTGTTTGCAAACCAACATGACGCACTAGTTTTGAAGCCATGCGGCCGGTTCATATCCCGGCGAAAATGCGGTTTCGCGATGGCGTTGTCTTTTTTTTGCCGCGGGGTTGGGGCGTTATGACGACGGCATGATATTCAGGACGGGGCAGCTCCAGGGGGTATGGAGCCTCGTGGCGCACAGCCTGTCGGGGCGGCTGCTGCTTTTGACCATGCTCTACGTCCTGGCGTCGATGGCGCTGATCTTCCTGCCGGCGATGGGGATCGAGGAGCGCGACATTCTCGGCGACCATATCCTGTCGGCGGAGATGTCGATCCTGCCGTTCACCACCCCGAACCAGGACTGGCCCGACGATCTCAGGCAGAATCTTCTCAAGCACGCCGACGCCGACGAAGTGCTGCTGCGCCGCCAGTACCAGCGCGATTACTTTCAGATCGGCGCGCCGCATTCCTGGATCGACCGCACCATCGACTTGCGGCGCGAGCGGCTGTGGCGCGATATCGTCAATGCGCTCGACTGCCTGATCAACGGCGGCCATCGCACGCTGCACGTGATCGCGCCGTCGCGGATCAAGGACGCCAGCACGATTTCGATCATCCTGTCGGAAGCGCCGATCCGCGCCGGGCTGATGCGCTATGCCCGCCAGGTGATGGCCGCCGCCGCCTTCATTTCCGGACTGACCGGCGCGCTGGTGTTTCTCAGCCTTTATTACTTCGCGGTGCGGCCGATGCGGCGGATCACCCGCGCGATGAGCGATTTCCACGAGAATCCGGAAGACGCCAGCCGCATCATCGTGCCCAGCCCGCGCCCCGACGAGATCGGCATCGCCGAACGCGAACTCGCCGCGATGCAAGCCGATCTCTACAGTTTCCTGCGCCAGAAGGAGAAGCTGGCGGCGGTGGGCGCGGCGGTGTCGCGCATCCAGCACGATCTGCGCAACATCCTCGCCAACGCCCAGCTCGCTTGCGACCGGGTGGCGGCGTCGGGCGATCCCGAAGTGCAGCGTCTGACGCCGCGCCTGATGACGGCGATCGACCGCGCCATCGGCCTTGCCACCACGACGCTGAAATACGGCCGCACCCATGACCTGCCGCCGGCGCCGGCCGATTTTCCGCTGCGCGCCTTGATCGAGGAAGCCGCCGCCGCCGCGATGGAAGGCCATGCCGGCGATTGCCGTTTCGAAAACGCCATCGACGAAAGCGCGATGGTGCATGCCGATCGCGACCAGCTTTTCCGCATCGTGCTCAACTTGCTCCGCAATGCCTGCGAGGCGTGCGGCGGCAAGGGCGCGGTGCGGGTGCAAGCCGCCTGTGCGGACGGCGCGCTGGCCATCGACATCGCCGACTCGGGTTGCGGCATCCCGCCGATCATCGGCGTCAAGCTGTTCCAGCCGTTCGTTTCGGCCGGACGTCCCGGCGGCACCGGCCTCGGCCTTGCCATCGCCCGCGATCTCGCCCGCGGCCACGGCGGCGACCTCACGCTGGTCTCCACCGGCCCGCAAGGCACGGTGTTCCGCATCACCCTGCCGGCATAGGAGACGACGATGGCTGGTGGACTGTTCGGTTTTTGCGTTCTCTTGTTCTTCTCCCTGCGCGCCGTCTTCTTTGCCCGGCGCGAACCGTCGCGGCGCCGCATCTGGTTGCGCGATGCCTTGCTGTTCGCCGGACTTGCGCTCCTCATCGCCGTGCTGCTGGCGGCACCGTTGCTGGCCGGGCGTTAGGCCCACGCCGTCTCTGACGCCGGCGCGTCCCCGCCGATTGCGGCCGGCGTGCGGGCCCGCTAAGTTTTTCGGCGGAGGGGGCTATGCGGGCGATTGTTCTGGCCTTGCTAACGATTCCGGCCGTGGCGGCACAGCGCTGCGAAACGCCGGACGATGCCCTCGCGCTGCATGCCGCCGCCTTGCAGCAGGAAATGATGGTGGCGGCGTTCCAGTGCGCCGACATTGCCGCCTACAACGATTTCGTCCTCGCCCATCGCCCCGCGCTGCAACAGGCCGACCGCGCCCTGATGGCGTATTTCGAGCGCACGGCGTCCGCTCCGTTCGACGCCTACAATCTCTACAAGACCGAGCTTGCCAACGCTTCGTCGCTGCGCTTCAGCACCGACCGCGCCTTCTGCGCCCGCATGCGCGCCGATTTCCGCACCGCCGCCACACTCTCGAGCCTCGATCAAATCCTCGCCGAGGCGCCCTATACCGTCGACACCGGCTCCGTTATCTGCCCGTGGACCCCGCGCGCCGTTCCGGCCGAACCCGTAGCGCCGCCGAAGAAGCGCATCCGCCACCGCACCTGGCTGGGACGGCTGGTGGATTGGCTGTTTTAGTGATGAAGGTCAAACGCCCATGAAGCAAAAACGCCCGGAGACGGAATGGCTCGTCTATGGCCTCGCTTGTTTGGGGGTCATTCTTTGGGGCTCGATGCTGAGATTGTTGGCGTCCTCCCCCGGTTGGCTCGGCCTTAGCCCCGCCGGACCATTTCAGGAGGTAACGCCAACCGCAACTTTGCTGAGCGTTATTCCCATCCCCATGCTTATCGTTTCTCTCGCCGCGCCGTTTGTTCTTCTCAGAGGCTTGCCGAAGCTTGCTTCGCACTTCGCATTTTGGTCCGTCGTAACGTGGATCACGTTCGTTTTTGGACCGGCAATGCTACTTGTCTGAACGCGACCTGTGCGGAGAGGTCGAAATGCGTAGCATTTCGGGTGGGGCGTCGTCCGAGATGCGCCAAAACTTGCTATTCGGATTGCCCCAGGCAATTTTGGTAGCCCGGCATACTGACGAGTTTTTTTCCGAATGCAAACATTCTTCCTCGTCGCCTTGTTCTTTTTGATCGAGTTTCTTCTCGGACGCGACGCCGTCAAAGGTCTTCGAACTGGGACACTGCGTGTTCGCTGGCGTGGTGGTGACAAGTACTATTCGCGTCAGACTCAACGGTTTGCGTACTGGTTTTGGATGGGATGCTTGTTGGGGGCAGTCCTCATCACTGGTCCGCTCGTGATGTGCTGGATGCTCGCGGAGACGCTGCGCTGACGGACATTGCTCCTCACCCCGTGGTCTTGGGATCAGAGCAAAAATTCGTTGGCGGATTTGCCTATGCCGCGCGACAGGGCAGCGAGCTTTTACGCTGCCCCCAAACTCTATGCTAAAGTGCAGGAGGCGCAGAGTTAATGAATGGGGGGCGACTTGCGGTTCGTGCTGGGAGTGTTCGTCACAAGCGTCGTGGCCGCGATTTCGCTCGATGCAAATGCGGCTGGCGAAAGCGCGCTTAGTCAACGGCAGTTACGGCAAGTGTTCGAAAGCGTTGGTGCGCGCGATCTTCGGCAAATAGCTCTCCAATCTGATTACTACAGTCCAGGGAACATGGTGTACGCGGCATCAGAACAACCGCGTCAAACGACCCGAGAGATCTGCACCACGCGGGAAATTCGTATCGCAATTAAGGCGGGCGCACCCGAAAGAGCAGCCCCGGAATGGGTGCAAATTACATCGCAATGGTTCAATGGAAGCTGCAAGTCTGTGAAGTTCTTTCACAGCGCACAAGGCCTCACCGTTGACGAGATTCCGCGCATGATCGAGTTGGCTGTGGGAGTCGCTCATGGCGCCGGAACAAACGGGATTGTGCATTTCGAGTCGGAAGCTATTCGCATCGCTGCCGCACAAGCGAGTATGGCTAACGTTTGGGACATCGGTAGATCGCCAAAGGATCGGGTTCGTTGCAGCTTCTTTGTCCCTCGATTGAAGCCGGAAATGCTATCCGTCGAACTCGTCTTTGATGGCAACAATTTGAAGGCGGCCAGTGTGTATGAGGAGAACGGGCCCGATATTGTGGCTGTGCCGGCACGTTAGGCATGCGACGGCCTCTCGCCCTAATGGGCTTTGCGTGGGTTTGGGATCAGAGTAAAAATTCGCTGGCGGAATTGCCCATACGTGCGACAGGGCCACGAGCTTTTACTCTGACCCCAAACTCTGCAAGAAAAGCATCCGCCACCGCACTTGGCTGGGCGTCTGCTGATAGGCGGGTAGAACATTGAGTTACTTTATTCGGACCAACATAACACCGCCCCAGGTGTGGAAGATTGAGAGCGACACAGCCGCTCTATTGGGTGTCGCTAATCCAGAATGTTGCCCCGGTGGGTATTTCAAGGCGCAGCCAGGGGAGACAATATGGGACGCCATCAAGCGTGGCACGCCTTGGTTTGAGCCGGCGGGAGAAAATCCATTTATCCCAACTCACCTTGAACCCGGAGAATACTATCCGCGCATGGCACGCCCACACGGGCACGGAATTGGTCTCTGGACGAGTTGGTGCCCCGACGCGGAACATCACACGAACTCAATTGCTCTTGCACGAGGCCAGCTAGCGGCACTTACCCGACAATTGGATCGGATTTGTCAGACGATCCATCCGAGCAACAAGACGTTCGATACCTTCGGTCACGATATCCGCAATCTTTTGATTCTCGCGTGTACGGAAGTTGAGAGCCATTGGCGCGCGGTACTGATAGCAAACAACATCCGAAAAGATAGATACAATACACAAGATTATGTTCGCCTTCGCAGAGCGATGAGGCTGGACGAATACGCGGTTTCGTTTCCCAAGTATCCTTGGATCGAAGCCATGCGACCGTTTTCCGGTTGGGGCAATTCTAGCTGCCCAACCCAAGATTTGAAATGGTACGACGCTTACAACGCAGTAAAGCACGCGCGGGAGACTGAGTTCGAGCGAGGTACGTTGCGTCACGTATTCGAAGCCATAAGCGGCTGCGCGACCATGATGGCGGCGCAGTTCGCCATCCAGTTAGAACTGGAAAGGAGGCCGGAATTTGAGTCCTTCTTTCATTTTTCGGAAGTACCCACATGGGAGTTGTCAGAAATTTACTTACCGCCCTGCGCCGGAACTGATCTAGCTTGGCGCCAAAGGAACTACGACTTTCTTCCTCCCTACTCCTAAGCAAGAAGACGTCGGCCGAAGCGAGAGCCTTGAGTAGCGGCTTCTAAAGGGCAAGTTCTGGCGCAAACAGACTCTCACCCGAAATCTGACTTTCACCCCTTCCTGCAACCGCGTCTCATGATTTGAAAATCGTGATAATTGTTGCCGATTCCTGTCTCAGATTGCGCTTGATGTCGGCGTGTCCGCTTCCCACCTCTTGAGAGAAGACTGACCGCTGATGGTGCATGGAAAACGCGCTGACCCTCGCTCACACCCCGTCGCTTCTGATCGAAGCGATGCGGCGGCGCGCGCGCAAAAGAAGGGGGAGGGGGCCCCAGCACCAAAATCGCAAAAACAATTATGTTGCCGAAGCGGGTCTGCCGGGGTGTCTTATCCGCCGAAGCCTTGGCGAAGGCGGAAGCGCAGCGAAGGCGGGAGCGAAGCCGGGCAATCGCAACGCGGTCAAGCCCGGTCTGGCCGAGTGGCGTGCCCATCATGCGCGCGTTAAGGCGCTGATCGCGCGCGTGAAAGCCGCCATCGCTGCGGCCGAGCAGGTGATCGCCGCGCACCCGCCGCGCCGCACCAATCTGTTCGTCCTCGAGGTCGACGGCGCCGTCCGCCGCGTCTGGTCGGTGACGAAAATCTGCCCCCGCGGGCGAGAGGATTTTTCCGCCGGCACGCAGACCGTGGGGGCAGAAAAATGGCCCTCAATCCCCCACCGCCACGCCTTCGCGCCTTGGATCGGCGGCGCCGATATAGCCGCCGGGCACGCGCTGGATGACATGCAAGCCGCTGGATTCGCTGGCCAAGGTGCGCACCTCGTAGCCCATCGCGGCGAGCCGCGGCGCCAGGCCGGTGAGGACCGGACTCTTTTCCAGCAGCAGCGGCCCGTTGGGTTCGATGACATGGCCGAGCGCCACCGCTTTCTTGGGATCGAAGCCGCTGTCGAGCATCGCGATCAGGCTCTGCGCGACGTAATCGATGATCGCCGGTCCTCCCGGCGAACCGGCGGCGATCAGGAATTTTCCGCTTTTGTCGAACACCAGCGTCGGCGCCATGGCGCTCAAGGGCCGTTTGCCCGGCGCCGGCGCATTGGCGACCGGCTTGCCGTCTTGCACCGGCACGAACGAGAAATCGGTGAGCTGGTTGTTGAGCACGAAGCCGCCGGCCATCATTTCCGAGCCGAGCAGGAATTCCACCGTGGTCGTCATCGACACCGCGCGTCCGGCATCGTCGACCACCGACAGATGGCTGGTGCCTTGCTGCTCTTCGGTGTCGCCGCGGCCGAATTCGGCTTTCATCATCGGCGGCGTTCCCGGCAGCGCCTCGCCCATGTCGCGATCCGTCCCGATCAGCGCCGAGCGGTCTTTGAGATAGGCGGTGTTCAACAGTCCCGCGACCGGCACTTTCACGAACGCCGGATCGCCGACGTAGCGGTTGCGATCGGCAAAAGCGAGGCGGCTGGCCTGGGCGAACAGATGCACGCCGGTGAGCGTATCGGGCTGCAAGGCGGACGAGGGGAAACGCTCGACCAGTTTCAAAATCTGCAGCACCGCAATGCCGCCCGACGACGGCGGCCCCATCGAACAGAGTTTGTAGACGCGATAGGTCGCGCAGACCGGCGCCCGTTCCACCGCGCGATAGCGGGCGAGGTCGGCCAACGTCATGCCGCCGGGATTGACCGGCGCGTGCTGCACCTTGGCGACGATCGCTTTGGCAATGTCGCCGGTATAGAAGGCCCGCGCCCCGCCTTTGGCGATCTTGCGGAAGGTAGCGGCGAGGTCCGGATTTTTCAGAATGTCGCCCGCTCTCACCGGCGTGCCGTCGGGTCGCGCGAAAGTGCGCTTCAAGTCGGGCATCGCGGCAATGTCGGGATTGTTGGCGAGCAGCTTGGCGAGTTTCTGCGTCACCGGGAAGCCCTGTTCGGCGAGTTTGATCGCCGGCTCGAACAGCGTCGCCCATTTCAGCTTGCCGTATTTCTTGTGCGCCAGTTCCAGCATCGCGAGATTGCCGGGCACACCGACCGACAATCCGCCCGGAATGGCGTCGCGATGGGGCCGCGGATTGCCGTTGGCATCGAGGAACATGGTCGGCTTGGCCGAGGCGGGCGCGGTCTCGCGGCCGTCGAAGCTCGTCACTTTGTTGGTGGCGGGATCGAACAGCAGCATGAAGGCGCCGCCGCCGATGCCGGAGGATTCCGGTTCCACCAGGGTCAGCACCGCTTGCGCCGCGATGGCGGCATCGACCGCCGATCCGCCCTGGCGCAGCATCTTCAGTCCCGCCTCGGCGGCAAGCGGATTGGCGGCGGCGATCATGTGGCGCTGGGCCGGTGCCGCGCTCGCGGGAATCAACAGGAGGACAAGGACAATCGCTGCGAACCGTTTCATTCCGTCTCTTTCGGGAGAAGCGCTGAGAAGCTAGCTTGCCTGCCATGATCCGCAAAGGCGAACGCAATCTGATCACCGACGTGCCGGGCCTGAAGGTCGGCAACGCCGAAGACCATAAAATCCGCACCGGCGTCACTGTGGTTTTGCCGGATAAGCCGATGGCCGCTGCGGCCGATATCCGTGGCGGCGCGCCGGGCACGCGCGAAACCGCGGCGCTCGATCCGGTGTCGCTGGTCGACGGCATCGACGGCCTGTTCCTGTCGGGCGGCTCGGCCTTCGGGCTCGATGCCGGCGGCGGGGTCCAGGCGCATCTGAAGGCCATCGGCCGCGGCTACGAGATCGCGCCCGGCCTGCCGCGGGTGCCGGTGGTGGCGGGCGCGATCCTGTTCGATCTCAATAGCGGCGGCGACAAGGACTGGGGCGACGAGCCGCCCTATCGCGCGCTCGGCAAGCTGGCGGCCGAACAGGTGGGATTGCATTTCCGCCTCGGCGACGCCGGTGCCGGGCTTGGCGCGGTCGCTGGCGGCTATAAAGGCGGCCTTGGCAGTGCCTCCTCCGTGCTCCCGGACGGCACCACTGTCGGGGCGCTGGTGGCGGTCAATGCCGTCGGCTCGCCGCTGATGCCGGGCAGCGATGCATTTTGGGCCTGGCCGTTCGAATTGGACGGCGAATTCGGCGGCCGCCGGCCGATGGGACCGGTGACGGCCGCAGGCCTGCCCAGGGACATGAAGGGCCGGGTACAGTCCGGCACCAACACCACCATCGCCGTGGTCGCCACCGATGCCGATCTGACGCGGGTGGAGTTGAAGCGGCTGGCGATCATGGCGGCGGACGGCTTTGCCCGCGCCTTGCGGCCGGTGCACACCCCGTTCGACGGCGATCTCGTTTATGCCGTTTCGACCGGCCGGCGGCCCATCGACGAGCCGCGTCCGCTTGCCGTGCTGGAACTGGGATCTCTGGCCGCCGATACGCTCGCTCGGGCTATCGCCCGCGGGGTCTACGCGGCGGACAGCCTCGGTCCGTTCCGCAGCTATCGCGATATCTTTGCCCGCTAACAAAAACGGCGGACAGGAGATCCTGCCCGCCGTCGTTATGGGTTCGGAGTGCTGCGTTCAGCGGACGAACACCCGCACTTCGTTCGAGGTCACGCCCGGATCGGTCTGCGACTGCACCGTCAGGCGGGACGCCGGAACGCCCATGTCGGTCATCGAGCGCAGGACTTCCTGGGCATGACGCTGGGCCGCCGTCTGAGCGAGCTGCACCGCGGTCACCGTCCCACGGGTCGGCGACACGGCGATGATCGAGAAAGCCGCGCCCGGACGGGTCTGCAGCGCCTGATTGATCGCCGCGTACAGGATCTGCTGGTAATCGACGTTCGCCTTGTCGAAGCGGATGGTCACCAGCGGTGCGGAACCGCCGGCATAGGAGCGGGCGGCGCCGCCGCGGCCCGAGGAGAACATCGGCGACGACAGATCGGCGCCGTAGAGTTCGCCGTTCTTGATGGCGCTGGCGAGCGTGGTCAGGTTGGCGCGCTCGTTGGCGACATAGGCGGTCTGGCGCTGGATGTCGGCCGAGACTTCGCCGAGCAGGCGATCCTGCAGGATGATGGTCTGGTTGGTCTCGTCCTGCAGCACCGAAAGCTGGCGATGGTCCTCGTCATAGGCGCCGCTGACGTTGAAGGCCGCACCGATCTGGTCGAGAGCGACATGGGCGGCGTTGGCATCGGTGGCGACGCGGCTGCCGAGGGCGTTCAACCTGTTGATGTTGCCCGAGAGCTGGTCGAGGGCGGACTGGGCCCGGTTCCACTCGGCGACGAGTTCCGGGTTGCCGCGGGTGGTGCCGACCTGGAGGCGGGCGGTGATGCGGCCGCGGGCTTCATAATAAGCCGTCGCCGCGCCGGCGCCGCTGCTGTGCAGATCGCTGTAGCTGGCCGCGTTGGCAGCCAGGGAGCCTTGCAGGCCCTGAAGCTGGGAGCGCAAGCCGGCGATGGTCTTGGAGACCGCGCTGCCGGTGTCGGAACCGGGCTCGATCGTCACGGGTGTGATCCGCGCAACCGTGCCGATAGCACCCGTTTGGCTTGCAGCGGGGGCGCTATAAGCCGGGGCGCTGGGCGCCGGAGCGCTATAAGTCGGTGCCGGAACCGGGCTCGAGGCGTCGCTGGCGACCGGTCCTGCCGATTCGGTATCGGTTCCCGAATCACCGAACAGCATCGAATCGACGTCGGAGCAGCCAGCAAGACCCAACGCTGCGACCAGCACGAAGGCCCCTAGAATCCGCGACGAAACGCCTGAATTCGCAGCCCGCCCGGCATATTTCACTGTCATTGCAGCTCTCCAAATCCGCCCGGGCGAAGGCCCTGCGGACATCCAGCCCGCCTGCGCTATTGTCGCGCGAGGTCCGCGGAAGTCTTATCCAGCGCCGTGCGCGGGGACAAGGGCAGAAACTGCGGCTTTGTGGGGGGATTTCGGGTGTTTAGTTGGTAACCGGGCGGCCATGTGGCGACGAATCGTCATGGCCCTCCGGATCGCTTGCGTTTGTCCGCGCCGATGAATAGGTTGCGCGCCCTAAACGCGGCACCGGTAGCTCAGCTGGATAGAGCACCAGACTACGAATCTGGGGGTCGTGGGTTCGAATCCTGCCCGGTGCGCCATTTCTTCCGTTTCCAGACCTGAACGCACAGCCTCTCGCGGGCCCCGCCGGCTTAGTCCGTCGGGAAGGCAATGACCGCTGGCCAAGGCGACATAGTCACGTTGCGGTGAATTTGCCCGCTCCGTGACGCCGCGCCGCGACACTTCTGGGCGCCCTATGTTGGCGGTTACCCTTATAAGTTCTATTGCTTTGCCTCCGAGTGGGGGCGCCGGCCGGTCCGATACACCTCAAGGTATTGATCTGGCGATGCTTTGATCGCATTCGGCACTCGGTAAGCGCGCCAGGTCGCGCCCGTGGACGTGAGAATGTGATGGCGTGGCTTTCCTCCTTGTCGCGGCGGGTTCATCCGTTTTGCCTGGTACGGCCGCTGCTGCGGCTGTTCTGCCGGGTCAGGGTCAGCGGTCTGGAGAACCTCGCCGCGGCCGGCAACCGGGTGCTGATCGTTGCCAACCACGTGTCGGTCTGGGATGCGGTTCTGCTGTCGGCCTTCCTGCCTGGACAGATTCTGTTCGCCATGCCTGCCACCATCGCGACCCGCCGTTGGCTGAAGCCTTATTGGCGGAGTGGCCACACCCTCGATCAGCGCCATCCGATCACCGCCAAAGTCATGGTGGATGCAATCAAGGCCGGCCGGCCGTGCATGGCTTTCCCGGAAGGCCGTGTTGGGCGCACCGGCGGCCTGATGAAAATCTACGAAGGCCCCGGCATGATTGCCGATAAGGCCGGTGCCGCGATCGTGCCGATCCGGATCGACGGGCCGCAATACTCCCATTTCTCCGAACTCGACGGGCGGATCCGCAAACGGCTGTTTCCGAAAATCACCCTGACCGTTCTGCCGGCGGTGAAACTGAACCTGCCGGCGGAGGTCAAAGGCCATCAGCGGCGGCGGCTTGCCGGATCGCGCCTGCACGACATCATGGAAGCGGCGCTGGTGGCAGGTATACCGGTCTCCACTTTGCTGCGGCAGATGCTGGCCAGCCGTGCGGTGCGCGGCGGCGGCAATGCGATCATCGAGGATGCCGCCCGCCAGCCGTTGAGCCACAACGTCTTCGCGGCCAAGGTTTTCACCTTGGCGGGCGCGTTGGCGCGCGTCCTGGGCAGCGGCGAAAAGATCGTCGGCATCATGATACCGAACGGCATCCCGAACGCGACCGCGATCTTCGCCGTTCAGGCAACGGACCGTGTCGGCGCCATGATCAATTTCAGCTCCGGCCCGCGCACTGTGGCGCAGACTTGCCGTGTGGCGAAGATCGCCAGTGTCGTCACCCTGCGCGCCTTCGTCGCCGCGCAACATCTGGAACCGGTGATCGAGGCGCTGATGCAGAACGCAATCCGCGTGCTCTATCTCGAGGACATTCTGGCCGGCGTGACCCGGTGGGGCCGCCTTGCCGGTTGGCTGCGCGCGCGATTGCCGGTGGGACTCGCGGCCCATGGCCTGAGCGACGATGCGGATCGTCCGGCAGTACTCCTGTTCACCTCCGGCACCGAAGGGGCGCCGAAAGGGGTGATGCTGAGCCACCGCAACATCATCACCAATGCCTTCCAATTCGGTATCGCCATCGGTTTTGGTGCCGGCGACAGCGTGTTCGCCTGTCTGCCGCTGTTTCATTCCTTCGGCCTGACGCTCGGCCTGTTTGCCCCTCTGTTTTACGGCACACGAACGTTTCTCTATCCCTCGCCGCTGCGCTATCACGACATTCCGGAACTGGTGTACGACACCGGCGCAACCCTGCTGCTCGGCACCGATACCTTTCTCGGCAACTACGCGCGCAACGCCGCGCCGCACGATTTCTATTTCCTGCGCTTCGCGATCGGCGGCGCGGAAAAGATCAAGCCCGAAACGCGCCGCCTTTGGGCCGAAAAATTCGGCGTCCGGCTGTTCGAAGGCTACGGCACCACCGAGACCGCGCCCGTCATCAGCGTCAACACGCCGTTGCACTACAAGCCGGGCTCGGTCGGGCGCGCGGTGTCATGCCTCGACGTGAAGCTGCTGCCGGTGGAAGGCATCAAGGATGGATGCGAGCTTTTGGTGCGCGGCCCCAATTTAATGCTGGGCTATATCAAGGCCGATCAACCCGGCGTGATCCAACCGGTCAAGGATGGTTGGTATAACACCGGCGACGTGGTGAGCCTCGACGAGACCGGATTCATCACCATTCTCGGCCGCACCAAACGCTTTGCGAAGATCGGCGGCGAAATGGTGTCGCTGGGTGCCATCGAGGCGGTGGTCAGTTCGCTCCGGCCGGATTTGCGTCATGCCGTCGTCAGCGTCCAGCGCACGCGCAAGGGCGAGGTCATCGTTCTGCTGACCGAATCCGGCGAGTTCGAACTGAGCCACCTGCATGCGCCGCTGCGCGCCGCGGGGCTGACCAAACTGTCCTTCCCGCGCCACATTATTAAGGTGGCGCAAATCCCATTGCTTGGCTCCGGCAAGACCGATTATGCCGCCGCCGAGCAGATCGCCTACGACAGCGAGAATGTGGCGGGGTAACCTGCGGTGCTCTGCCGTCGGGAGCGCAAGGACACGCTGCCCTTAGTCCGCGGCGCGATGCGTGCGGTTTTTCCGGCGCGCGCGGGCCCTTCCAGTCAGGCTTGCGGCGTGACAATGCGGGCCCGGCGAAGATCCAAAATGAAAATCGAGCCTCCTGCGGGGTTGTCCTGCACGCCGACTGTCCCCCCGTGCAATTCGATCGCTTTTGCCGCGATCGCAAGCCCGAGACCCGCGCCGTGCGTCGTGGTGCGATCGCCGCGCCAAAACCGGCGGAAGATCATTTCGCGCTCTTCCGGTCTGATCCCCGGCCCCCGATCGGTAACGCGCACCAGACCCTCCGGATCAACATCGACGTCGATTGTCGTGCCTCGCGGCGTGTATTTGATCGCATTTTCGATGACGTTGCGGACGGCGTGATAGAGGATGGAGGCCTTCCCCCGGATGAGGACGGGGAGCGCGCTCGCCGATAGCGCAATGTCTTTTCCCTGCACAACCGCGGCCGGTGCGTGGCGTTCGATCACCGAGCTGCACAGCTGATTGAGGTCGATATTCTCCTGTGCGCTGAAATTGCCGTTCTCGACCTCGGCGAAATCCAGCATCTGCGCGACGATGCGGGTCATGGCATCGACGTCGGCTCGCAACTGGTGCGCCGTCGGATTGTCGCCCAATTCGTCCAACCGCATGCGCAGCACGCTGAGCGGCGTGCGCAATTCGTGGGCTGCGTCGGCAGAGAATTCGCGCTGGATCCGGTAACCCTGCTCGACCCGGTCGAGCGCCACATTGATCGCATCGACGAGCGGCTGCACCTCGCGCGGCATTCCCTGGGCCGGCAGCCTCACGTCCAGGCGCATCGGTGTGATCGTACGTGCCAGCGCCGAGGCTTGCACAACCGGCCGTACGGCTTGGCGAACGATGAAATAGCTGGCCGCGATGGCCAGCATCAGGATCGGCAAAGCAAAACCCATCTGTTGCAGGAGATAGGCGTTGACGACGCTGATCGCGAACTGATGGGTGTTGGTGGAGGGCTTGACCACCTGGATCCACACCGTGCTGCTGCCGATCTTCACGGGCGCGTTGAGGCCAATGACGCCCGTTTTCTTGGCGGAGCCCAGAATCGGCGAACGGAAGATGTAGGGGATCCAAGTGTTGCGACGCTCGCGCGGGATGGCTCCGACGCTTTCGTCGCTCGAGAACAGCGTGCGCCCGGCTTCGTCGGAAATTCGATAAACCACGCTTCCGACGTGCCGGCTGAAGAGTTCGCGGAGATCGTCGGGAAGGTTGAGCGCGATCGAACCGTCGGGCCGTTGCGTGAGGGCCGCCGCCAATTGACTGATATGGGTCGTGTTCGACTGATTGGCGAAGGTAAATTCCTCGGAATGCAGGAAGGCGTTGGCGACGCCGATCAGGGCCGCAACCGAAATGCAGAACGTTGCGATCAGAAGAACCATTATCTGGCTGACGATCGACTTGAACGGCCGCTTCATCGCGGCACCTCGTGCAGCATGTAGCCGACACCGCGAATGGTATGAATGTTGATGCTCGCGCCGAGGTCGGAGAGAAGCTTGCGCAGGCGGTAGATGCTGGCTTCGACGGCATTGGAGCGAACTTCGTCGGACAAACCGTACAAATGGCCTTCCACCACCTCCTTGGGCACGACGCAACCGCAGCGGCGCATCAGGACTTCCAGCGTTGCGATTTCGCGGGCCGGCAACACCTGGGGCGTATTGTCGATGAACACTTGTTTGACCGCGGAGTCGATCGCGACGTTGCCGAACTTCAGGGAGCGGCCGACGAACGTGCCTGGACGCCGAAGCAGCGCCAGCAGCCGCGCGTGCAATTCCTCGAAGGCAAACGGTTTGACAAGATAGTCATCGGCGCCTGAGGTGAGGCCCTCGACCCGGTCGTTGACGCTTCCGCGCGCCGTCAGCACAAGAACGGGCGTCGGATTGTTGCGTGCGCGCAAAGACCGCAACAGCGCCAGCGCATTGCCGTCCGGCAGGCCGAGATCGAGCACGACGATATCGTAGCAGTTCTGGGCGAGAACTGCGTCCGCGTCCGCCATGGTGCCGACCAGGTCAACGGTAAAACCCGCAGCGGCAAGCCTGTTTTGCAGCATCGACTGCAAATCTCTGTTGTCTTCGACGATCAGAAGCCGCGTCATATCCCGCCCCCGGCTGCAGCACCGGCGGTCCGGCATGCAATCCCGCGCAAGCGTACCAAATTGCCGACTCCCGCGCCATGCGACGGCGCGGGTTCGTCAGGTTCGCATCATCTTCGTCAGTTTCGCGCCAGATCGGGCGCGTATGAGTGCGGCGCTATCCGCAAGTGCTTTTGATAGGCGCGATGATTTCGGAGGCCGGGCGCGGCCGGTGTTGCCGGACGGGTTCGACACAAAATCAATGGGAGGTGAATTTGTCGTACGAATCTGGAGTCCGGCGTTGTCTGCTGGCTGGCGCGTCGTCGCTGGTGCTGCTCGCCGGATCGAGCGGGGCGGCTTATGCGCAGGACGGTTCCGGCGAGACGATGGAGACCGTGACGGTCACCGGCTTCAAGGCCAGCCTCGAAAAAGCGCTCGACATGAAGCGCAATTCGCTGAGCGCGTCGGACAGCATCATGGCCGAGGACATCGCGAAATTCCCCGATCTGAACGTTTCGGAAGCGCTGCAGCGCATTCCGGGTGTTGCCATCCAGCGCGACGGCGGCGAAGGGCGCCAGATTTCCGTGCGCGGCTTGGGTCCGTCGTTCACCCGCGTGCGCGTCAACGGCATGGAGGCGGTGGCGACCCTGGGTGGAGCGGACAGCGCCGGTAACAGTTCGGGCGGCGCGACGCCGGGGGGCACCAATCGCGGCCGTTCGTTCGATTTCAATATGTTCGGCTCGGAGCTGTTCACCAATCTGACGGTCTACAAGTCCGCGTCCGCACATCTCGAAGAAGGATCGCTCGGTGCCACTATCGACATGCACACGGCGCGGCCGTTCGATTTCAATAAGTTTGTGCTCTCGGCGAACGTCGCGGGCGGCTACAACCAGCTCGCCGGATCATTCAATCCGCGCGCTTCGGTCCTGATTTCCGATACGATGATGGGCGGCCGTCTCGGGGTTCTGTTCTCGGCATCCTTCGCGGCGCGGCGGTTGATCGAGGACGGCGCCAGTACCGTGCGCTGGCAGAACGACCTCACGCAGCGAACCGCCGACGGTACGGCTCCTCATCTCAGCGGCTGCGTTGCCGGTACGACGAGCAGCTGCGCGACCAATCAGCGTTTTGCCAGCGTCATGGGAAAGACCACGGGCGACGAATACGATTTCGTCAACGAAGGATTCAAGCCGCGCATGCCGCGCTACGATCTCTACCATACCTCGATGAAGCGTTACGGCTTGTCCGCCGTCGTGCAGTGGGCGCCGCTCGACGGCACCGAGATGACATTGACCAGCCTCTATGCCGATCACGCCTCGACGCGCGAGGAGTCCTATCTCGAAGTGACCACGCTGAGCACCACGGGAACCACTGCGGGCATCGGCGTCCGTCAGGCCGCCGTGACCGACTATCACCTCGACGCGACGACCAATACCCTCGACTATCTGAAGATCAACAACGCCGGCATCCGGGTCGAGAACCGCATCGACCACCTCGATACGCGCTTCATGCAGGAGACGCTCGAGGTAAAGCAGGTCTTCTCCAGTGCGCTGACGGCCAATCTGCTGTTGGGGTGGACGGAGTCGCATCATCGCAATCCGGTGCAGAATACGATGGTGATGGATCTGCTCAACGTGCAGGGCTATTCGTACGATTTCCGGGAGTCGTCGAAGGCGCCGCTGCTGGGCTATGGCAACGCCGACGTGACCGCCACCGGAACGACCCTGTGCACCGCTGCGGCGTCGAGTTGTAACGCTTGGTTCCTGTCGCAGGTTCGCAGCCGTCCGCAGCAGGCCTTCAACAGCTTCCGCAATGCGCAAGGCGACGTTTCATACCAAGCGCTCTCCTGGCTCAAGCTCACGGCGGGATTCAACGTCAAGAACTTCGGCTTCCGTACCACCGAATACCGCTTCTCCGACGGCAGCACGTCCACCTTCGAGACCGTGCAGAATCTCTCCGGTACCCTGGCGAGCGCATCGGAGAAGGCCTATCTCGGCACGGTGGGAGATGCCGTGCTGTCCACGCCGGTTTCAAGTTACGTCAAGAGCGTCTCCATGCCGTCTGCGGGGCTGGGTCTGCCGAAAGGCCTAGTGACGAGCTGGCTGGTTCCCGATACCGCCAGCGCCTTTTCGGCACTGGGCTTCGATACGCTGCCGCTTGGAACCGGACCGGCAATCGGCAACAACCGCACCACCCACGAGAACAACTACAGCGGTTGGTTCGAGCTGGCCTGGGACACGCTGTTCTACGGCATGCCGTTCCGTGGCGATATCGGCGGCCGGCTGGTCGAGACCGAACAGACCTCGACCGGAAACAGCTATGACGCTGCCGGCAATTCCGTGCAGGTCGTGGTGCACAACAACTACCACGACTTCCTGCCGTCGTTTAACGCCGTCTTCGAGCCGACCGATACGTTTTTGATCCGCTTGAATCTCGCCCAGGTCATGGCGCGGCCCGATCTTGGCGACCTCACAGGCACATCGGTGAGTGTGTCGGGTGCCAACCGGACCATGACGATCGGCAATCCGCATCTGAAGCCGTTCCGCGCCAGTACCGTGGATCTCGCTTACGAGTGGTACTACCACAAGGGCGCGATGCTCTCGCTGGCGTTCTTCTACAAGAAGATCGGAACCTACGTGCAATTGACCAGCAATTCGGCCAGCGGCAATGCATCGACCGGATACCTCTCCTATACGGCTCCGGATGGCGAGTTGTTCGTGCTCAATAACGCCATTCTCAACGCGGCCTGTGGTGCGGCGACCGGCTGCTCCGCAACGTCGAGCTGGACCGTCTCCAAATCGATCAATACACCGGGCGGCAATGTCCAGGGCGCGGAGATCAATTGGCAACAGCCGTTCGATTTTCTGCCCGGACGGCTGGAGAATTTCGGCGTCCTCGGCAACGTCACTTACGTCGACTCCTCGGTCCTGAACGGAACCGACGCCTCGGCGCGGCGCATCACGATGCTGAACCAGTCGAAGATCAGCTACAACGCCACGCTCTATTACGACGATACGGTGTTCCAGGCCCGCGTCTCGGCAGCCTACAGAGGGCGTTACACGACGCGAAATCCCGGTCGCAACAACAACGACATCGAAGGGACCGGGGCGACGTTCAATCTCGACGCGTCGGCGAGCTACAAGATCGACGAGAACCTGACATTGGCGCTGGACGGGCTCAACCTGACCAATCAGGCGCAGTTCCAGTATGTCGACAGCGTCGAACGGATGTCCGTCAATCACCAGACCGGCCGCGAGGTCTACATTGGTCTGCGCTACAACTACTGATTGGAGTTCCCGCCGGGATGCGAGTTCCGGCGGGAAGACCAAGGCCGCGTCGCGGTAATCCCTCGTTATGCGGTCGGGCGGGCGTCGATTCCCCGTTGACGTCCGCCCTTCGTTTTTCTGGTGAGGCGCACAATGCGCCTATTCAAACATAAGACGAACGAGAGGGCGGATTTCCCTGAGTGGTAACGCTCACGGTTGCCGAAAAACATATCTGCCCGGCCATTCCTCGCCCAACGGCCGGATTTGTATTGCAAACGGCGGGATTGGTGCTTTTCTGACACCATGTCACTCAGTAACCACGAACGAACGGAGTGGTTGGCGCGCAACGTTCTGCCGCACGAAGCCCTGGTTCGGGACCGGCTGAAACGTCTCTACGTCGCAACGCTCGATGTCGACGACGTGATTCAGGAGATGTACGCGCGCATTCTGGCGGCGCCGTCGCTGGAAAGTGTGCGTTATCCCCGCCAGTATGCCATTCAAACGGCCCGCGGCATCGTCATCGATCATCTCCGGCGTTCGCGCGTTGTGTCGATCGATGCTTGTGAAAATCTCGAGGAGCTTGATATTGAGTTTCCCGAGACCAGCGCCGAGGAGCGTCTGGGATTTCGGGGCGAGATTCAGGAAGTTGCCGGTGCTCTGGCGCAGTTGCCGCGGACCTGCCGCGAAACCTTGATCCTGCGGCGGGTCGAAGGCCTGTCGCAACGGGAGACGGCGCAACGCCTTGGAGTCACAGAAAAAGTCATCGAAAGCCAGATGGCTCGTGGGGTTGCCATGCTGGTCAAAGTGTTTGGTCGCGGGGGAAAGTCTCGGGCCCATTCGTCAAATAATCAGGTAGAACGCGTAACTTCGGAAGATGGGTCAGTTAAACGACGAGATTGACAGGACGGCAGCGGAGTGGGCTGCAAAAGTCGCGGGCGGATCGCTATCACTGAGTGAAAGTGAGCGCTTTGAGGCTTGGCGTGCTGCCGACATCCGGCACGCCGGCGCTTTCGCGCGGGCACAGGCCATTCTCGTGCGTCTCGAGCGGTTGCGGGCGGTGGGCGCCGATGCCTTGCGCACCACCATCGAGGAGTATCCGGCCGCTGCGACCGATCCGGAGGATTGTGCGGAACCGCAACCTGTTTCCGGGGCTTCGTCGGCAGCAATGCACCCGCGGCTGTTGATGCGGCGCCGGCTGATGGTGTCGGGCGCGGCGGCCTGTCTGGCGGTGGCCGGACTGGCCGGCGTTTTCCTGCTTCCCGTATCGTCGCAACAGGAATTTTCGACCGGTCTAGGCGAAGCGCGCCAGGTGCGCTTGAGCGACGGATCGCTGGTGACGCTGAACACCAATTCTAAGATCGTGGTCGCCTATACGGACTCCGTCCGGAAGATCCGCCTGATCCAGGGCGAAGCGATCTTCAAGGTCGCCAAGAACAAGCAGCGACCCTTTATCGTCTCGGCACACGATACCGATGTACGCGCCGTCGGCACCAGCTTCACGGTGCAACTCCTGCCCGAGAAGCCGGTGCGCATCGTGGTGCAGGAAGGTGTGGTCGAGGTGGTGCGCCGCGATGCGCCGGCCATCGTGCCGGTACGCGCAAAAGCACAGACCCAGGCGATTGTATCCGGCAGTGCGCCGATCGTGGTGCAGTCGATCGCGCGTCCTGTGGTGGCGCGTCAGCTGGCATGGCAATACGGCCGTATCGCTTTGGAAAATGAAACGCTGGCCGACGCCGCCGAGGAATTCTCGCGTTATAGTGACACCAGGATCGTCGTCGACCCGGCGGTTGCGGGACGTACGATTACCGGTTTGTTTGCCGCCGACGATCCGGTTGGTTTTGCCAAGGTGGCCGCGTCGGTGCTCGACCTGCGCGTAGAAGAAGGACCCAAAGAGGTTCGTATCGTCCGTTAGATTGTCGGACAAGTGCCAGGGAAAAAACGTCTGTGCTCGTCAACTGATGTGAGGATCATCTGATGAGGGCACAAGATCCGCGGGGAAGCGGAATGGGCAGGGGGATGTGAATACCTGCAGGCTTGTTGTCACGGCAGCGGCGGTTGCGCTTGCCGGGATGCTGGAGTGTATGCCTGCGCTTGCGCAGGTAAGGGTGTTCGACGTCCCTTCGGAAGAGGCTTCCAAGTCGATTCCGGAACTCGCCCGTCAGGCGGATGTGCAGATCGTCGGCCCTGGTGCGCCACTGCAATCGGTCATAACCCCCGAGGTGAAAGGTTCATACGACGTCGTTGTTGCCCTCGAAATGATGCTCAAGGGGACCGACCTGAAAATCGGTCGAACGGCAGATGGGATCCTGACGATCTCTGTGCCGGGACAGAAAAACGTCTGCATCGACAGAGGGGAAAGCATGACCAACAAATCCAGTCTCACCACAACGGTATCCTGGTTCGCGATGTTGTTCGCGTCCTTGCAATGCGCGGTGGCGCAAAGCAACGATAGCCAATCGGTGGAAACTATCGTGGTGACCGGTGTTCGCGCGAGCTTGCAGTCCGCGCAGGACATCAAGATGAAGTCGTCCGAAATCGTCGACACCATCGTCGCCGAAGACATCGGCAAGCTGCCTGACAACAACGTCATCGAGGCCTTGCAGCACGTCACCGGCGTGCAGGTCAGCCGCAACGCCGCCGAAGCCAACCAGATCCTGATCCGCGGCCTGCCCGATGTGGCCACCGTGGTCAGCGGCCGCGAGATTTTCACTTCGACCGGCCGCTTTATGACTTTGCAGGACGTTCCGGCCGAATTGCTGGCCCGCGTCGACGTGCACAAGTCGTCCACCGCCTCCGATCTCGAAGGCGGCATCGCCGGCCTGATCGACGTGCGCCTGCACCGTCCGTTCGATTTCGACGGCCTGCAAATCGCCGGCAGCGGCCGCGCGACCTGGAGCAACCTCGCCGATCATATCGATCCTTTGGCCAGCGCCCTCATTTCGAACCGCTGGCAGACCGGTATCGGCGAGATCGGCGTGCTGCTCGACGTCTCCTATTCGAAGACACACTATAAAGAAGAGATTCTCGACAACTACATCTCCAGCCAGTCGATCGAGATGGCGTCGTCGCCAACGGCTTGCACGTACGACGCGTCAAAGAAGTGCGCCTACATTCCGCTGACCGAAGGCGCCCAATCGGTTCTCGGCCGCCGCGAGCGTGCCGCGGTCGACTTCTCGGCGCAATGGCGTCCCAATCAGAACCTCGAGTTCTATACCGACGTGTTCTACACCCGGTATCGCAACCCGAATTCGGTCGATTTCTTCGTCGGCCTGCCGTGGATCGGTGCCAATCCGGCGACCGCCACGCTGTTTCCTGGCTCCAACGAAGTGAAGACGGTCGAGGCCGGTTATTACGATCTCACCAGCAGTCAGTCCTTCCGGTCCAAGACCGACACCTACCAGATTGCCATGGGCGGTACCTGGACGGGCGACAAGCTGACCGTCAGTTCGGAAGTGGCCTATACGGATTCGACCTTCAAGCAGACCGGCTACATTCTCGACACGCATTACTATCCGGGCGATCCGCCGGCCTATAAAGCCGACTTCAACTACAAGGGCACCGGTACGCCGTACATGAATGTGCCGCTGGCGGCCGTCACCGATCCCGCCAACATGGTCATGCGCCAGTGGTACGACCAGTGGAGCAAGCAGTCGGGTAATGAAATCGACTGGCGGGCCGATGCGACCTATGAGATCGCCGCGCGCGGCCTCAAGTCGGTCGAGTTCGGTGTTCGCTACGGCAACCGCTTCGCCCAGAACCGCGGCGACAATACCGGTGGTCAAGATTGCGACAGCAATCCCGCAGAGAGCAGCCCTGTCTACGCGCAGCAAGGCGCCCGTAACCTGTCGGCAGCCTGCGCCAGTTATCGCAGGGTGGCGAATGGGCGTGATGCCGACGGCAACATCATTTGGAATACCGTTCCAAATGGACCGGCTGTTACGCTTAACCAGTATCCGGGCTCTTACCACATTACCGGCGGCAGCATGTTCGATGGTAAGTTCGGCATCACCAAGTTCATGGCGCCGGATCCGGAGTATATGTTCTCGCATGTCGGCGATCTCCGCCAGCTGTTCGGCCTACCGGCGACGGCGCCTTCCGACGATCTGACCCAATCGTTCGATGATCGCGAAATCAGCTGGGCCGGCTACGTGAAAGGCAATTTCGATTTCGATCTGGGCTCAATGCCTGTCGACGGAAATATCGGCATCCGCCTGATCGATACCTCGGCGACACAAAAGGCCTACACTCTGGTAGTCACCGATCACGGTGCGACGGCTTCCACGCCGGTCACTACCAACCGGTACAGCTTCGACTACTCTCCGGCTGTCAGCAAAAAAGACAACTTCGACTGGCTGCCGAGTCTCAACGCTCGCATCAAGGTGCAGGACGACTTCTTCGTTCGTATAGGCCTTTCCAAAACTGTGACTCGTCCGACCTTCGCACAACTCAATCCGGGCCTGTCGCTGTCGGCCTCGACCGCGACACTCTTGGGTTCCGGTTCGACCGGCAACCCGAACCTGACGCCGGTCCAGTCGAAGAATGCCGACGTCACATTCGAGTACTATTTCGGTCCTTCCAACAACCTCACCACAAGCCTGTTCTATCGCCGCGTCAAAGGCTACATCGGTTCCTACAATACCGAGATGGTAATCGGCGGCATCACCTATCAGGTGTCGCAGCCGAGGAACGGCAGCGACGGCGATATCAAGGGTATCGAAGTCGGCTATCAGCAGTTCTTCGATTTCCTGCCCGGTATCTGGAGTGGTCTCGGTGTCCAACTCAACGGTACGTATGTCGACGGCTCGTTCCAGAACATCTCCAAATACTCGTATAATGCCGTCGGCATTTACGAGAAGGGGCCGTTCTCGCTGCGCGTCGCCTATAACTGGCGTTCGGGCTTCAGCGAAGGTGCCGCACCCGGCGGCGGTCAGAATCCGCAGACGATCTATGCCAAGTCGCAGCCGTGGCTCGATTTGTCGGCCAGCTACAAGGCAACCGACCGTCTGACCTTCACTGTCGACGCCACCAACCTGCTCGACAGCTATTTCCAAGACAGCTTCGGCAAGGGTGATCTCGCGGCGATCTATCCGCGTGATACGCGTCGGTTCGACGGTACGGTGTCGCTCGGCCTGCGTTATAGGCTGTAGCGAAAGCACCGGAGGAGAGGCGTTGCCGGACCGGCGGCGCCTCTCCTCTCGCACCTTTCCCCGCTGAAATTGCGGCGGACGGTCTGTCCGCCGCGCCTTGTTTCCCGAAGACGGGAGCGTTGGTATGTCACAACATCTCTTTCACGATTTGACGCGCCGCGGCGCGCTTTTGGGCGGCTTGGCTGCAGCAGGCACGGCGGCCGTTTTGCCCGCGTTGGGCGCGGACCCCGAACCTTTGAACAGCCGTTTGAGCGGCAGCATCTCGCCGGTTCATGATCCGTGTGCGATCCGGGACGGCGATACCTATTACGTCTTCAGCACCAATCTCGGCACCGCCGGTGGCGGGCAGATTCCATGGCGCTTCTCGAAAGACCTCATCACCTGGGAAAAAGGCGGCACGGTGCTGCCCGATCTGCCGCACTGGGCGAGCGAGACCATTCCCGGCACCGAAGGCATCTGGGCGCCCGATATCTCCCATGTCGGCGGCCGCTATTTGCTCTATTACGCGGTTTCGACCTTCGGCAAGAATCACTCCGCTATCGGATTGGCGATCAATGCGACTCTCAATCCGGCCTCGCCGGATTACAAATGGGTCGATCAGGGTTTGGTATTCGAATCCAAGTCTGGCGATGACTTCAATGCCATCGATCCCAACCTCGTGGTCGATCGCGACGGCAAGCACTGGCTTGCTTTCGGCAGCTTCTGGGGCGGCATCAAGATGATCCCGCTCGATTCGGCAACCGGCAAGCCGGCGCCCGGCGACAAACGGATCTTCACGCTCGCCAACCGCCCCCCCGGCAGTCAGCCGAATGCCATCGAGGCGCCCTTCATCATCGAACGCGGCGGCTTCTACTATCTGTTCTGTGCCTACGATTTCTGCTGCCGCGGTGCCGACAGCAACTACTACACAGTAGTCGGACGTTCGCCCACCATCGCCGGGCCGTATGGCGATCACAACCGCTTCGCGATGGCCACGGGCAACGGCATGGTCGTGCTGCCGCACAATCCCGGATCGCGCTGGCGCGGACCGGGCGGCGCTTCGATCCTGCGCGACGGGGCTCAGGACTATATCGTTTATCACGCCTACGACGCGCGCCGGGACGGTACGCCGACCCTGCGGATTGCGCCGCTGGTATGGTCGGCCGACGGCTGGCCGACGGCGATCGTTTAGGTCGAGAGGATGGCAGACAGCTTCAACCGGAGACGGATTTTGGCGATGGCGGGAGGGTGCGCTCTCCTGCCATCGGCGGCTTCCGCACCGTTGCGGATGAATGAGCGGCTGTCCGGCGACATCACCGGCGTGCACGATCCGGCGATCATTCGCGCCGGCTACACCTACTATCTCTTCTCGACGACGCTGGCGCCGCAAGGCGATCCGGGCAAGCCGCAGATTCCGATCCGCATCTCGCGCGACCTGATTCATTGGAAACTGTCCGGCCACGTCCTGCCGAGCGTTCCGGGTTGGGCGAAGGCGGCGATCCCCGGCATCCACGATCTCTGGGCGCCCGACATCACCTATTGCAACGGGCGCTACTGGCTTTATTACGCCTGCTCGACGGGCGGCTCGAACCGGTCCACTATCGGTCTTGCGACCACGCCGATGCTGGGGACGGCGCCGTGGACCGATCACGGCTTGGTGCTGCAATCGCGCGAGCCGGACGATTTCAACGCCATCGATCCGGCGCATCTCATTGATCGCAATGGCCGCCGCTGGCTCGCGTTCGGAAGTTTCTGGAGCGGCATCAAGATGGTTGCGCTCGACCGCGAGACCGGCCGGCCGGAGCAGCCGTTCGTTCTTCATTCCCTCGCCGAGCGTCTGGTGCCGCAAGGCGCCCCCGATCCGATCGAGGCGCCGTTCCTGTTCGAGCGCGGCGGCTGGTACTATCTCGTCGCGTCCTACGATTGGTGCTGCAAGGGCGCCAGCAGCACGTACTACACCGTGATAGGACGCAGCCGCGACGTGCTCGGCCCTTATGTCGGGCGCGACGGCAAATCGATGCGGCAAGGATATGGCACGGTTCTGCTGCGCGCCGATTTCCGCGACCGCGACCGTTTCCGCGGTCCTGGTCATTCCGCCGTTTTGCGCGATGGCGGCCGCGACTACATCGTTTATCACGCCTACGATGCCGCGAAGAACGGCATGCCGACTCTGCGTATCGCGCCGCTGCAATGGTCGTCCGACGGTTGGCCGACGGCGGCGATGTGACGGCCGTGGCCTTAACACTTTTCATGCTCCCTTGAGGAAGTAACGGTCTCCCATGAACACCCCGGTAAAATCGCGTCTTTCGGTGATTGAGAA
>NZ_JAASQS010000007.1 GCF_011762045.1 Rhizomicrobium electricum
CCCCACGGGCTCTTGAGGCCCCAGGTGGACACGATCTTCCGTCCGCCACCGCGCCGGTCAGCTTAACCGATCTGCGGGACTTCAAGTTACAAGGTGGATCATCGCGAAGCGATGAGACGGAGGGGGCGTCAATCGTCTTCGCGGTATTCGTAACGGCGTTGGGCGGCGGCGGCGATCTCCACCGAGGCGATGTCGCCGCGTCCGGCGCGGGCCAAGTGCTCCTTGGCCGCTTCCGCGATGTGCTGGCGTAGTTCGGGGTGTTTGCGGGTCAAGGTGGTGAAATCCTCGGCCGATAGCGCCAGCAACCGGCAGTTCGACAGTGCCACGATGGTGGCCCGCCGATGGGTGTCGTGTAACAGCGCCAGTTCGCCGAAGAAATCGCCCGGCCCGAACTGAACGCGGCGGCTGGCGAGTTCGACTTCGACCTCGCCCGACACGATGAAATACATCGCGTGCGCCGGCGCGCCCTTGACCGAGATGATGGTGCCGCGCGACACGCTTTGCGAGCGCAGCACGTTCATGATCTCGCCCAACAGGCGGGCATCGAGATCCTTGAACAGCGGCACCCGCGCCAGCATGCCGAAGGTGACGATGAATTCGCGCTGGTGGATGGTGTTCATGAAGCCGTTGGCGACGATGCCGACCGGCAGCGCCAAAATGCCGAGCCCCGTCACCATGGTGCAGCCGGCGATGATGCGGCCGAGCAGCGTCACCGGCACTTCGTCGCCATAGCCTACGGTCGTCAGCGTGGTGATCGCCCACCACATCGAGCCGGGAATGGTGCCGAACTTGTCCGGCTGCACGGCGCCTTCGGCGGCATGCATGGCGGCGGCCGCGAACACGGTGGTGCAGATGATGAGAAGCAGGGTGCCGACCAGCGCGCGGCGTTCCGACATCAGGACGCGGCCAAGGTTCGACAGCGCCGGCGAATAGCGCGCGATCTTCAGGAGCCGCAGCAAGCGCACCATTCTGAGGAAGCGCAAGTCGAGGAACGGGAAGAAGACCGTGAAGTAGACCGGCGCGAAGGCGAAGAAGTCGATCACCATGGTCGGCTTCAGCGCGGCGGACAGCCGGCCTTTCCAGCGGCCTTGGACGGCGACCAGCGGGTCCTCGATCGTCACCCACAGTCTGAGCACGTATTCGATGGTGAACACCGCCACCGAGAAAATCTCGAAGGCCTCGAGGTCGAACCAATACGGCTCGCGGATCGACGGTACGCTTTGCAGCGTGAACGCCACCACGTTGGCAATGATGAGGACGATCAGGAAGACTTCGATCAGCGCGCCGAGCGTGCCGTGTGCCGGCCCGCCTTCGAGCACGAGATACACACGGCGGCGGAACCCTTTGTAGCGGTCGCGCGCCTGTTTCACTCCTGTCACCCGGCGGCGAGCTTGGCCTCGATGGCAGCAAGCGCCGCGGCCGCTTTGGTGCCGTCGGGACCGCCGGCCTGGGCCATGTCGGGACGGCCGCCGCCGCCCTTGCCGCCCAAGGCTTCCGCCCCCGTCCGCACCAGATCGACCGCACTGACCTTTTTCGTCAGGTCATCGGTGACGCCCACCACGATCGAAGCCTTGCCGTCGCTGACCGCCACGAAGGCGACCACGCCGGAGCCGATCTTGGTCTTGGCCTCGTCGGCCAGCCCCTTCAAATCCTTCGGCGACACGCCTTCGACGACGCGCGCCACCAGCTTGAGACCGCCGACCTCTTTGACGTCGCTCTCGGCGCCGCCTTGGGCCGGACCGGCCAGTGCCAGCGCCTTCCTGGCTTCCGTCAGTTCGCGTTCGAGACGGCGGCGTTCGTCGGCGAGTTGCGCCACGCGCGCCGGCAGTTCGGCCGGACTGGTCTTGAGGGCCGCCGCGGCTTCGCGCGCCAATTCGGACTGATGCGCCAGATACCGGCGGGCGCCTTCCGAGGTCAGCGCCTCGATGCGGCGCACGCCCGATGCCACCGCGCTTTCCGAAAGGATCGTGAACAGGCCGATGTCGCCGAGGCGATGGACATGGGTGCCGCCGCACAGCTCGACCGAGTACGGCTTATCGCCGTCCACACCCATCGTCAGCACGCGCACTTCGTCGCCGTATTTCTCGCCGAACAGCGCCATGGCGCCGGAACTGATCGCCTGCTCGGTCGGCATCAGCCGGGTCGCGACGTCGGAGTTCTGGCGGATGACGGCATTGACCATGTCTTCGACCCGCGCCAGCTCCTCCGCCGTTACCGGCTTGGGATGGCTGAAGTCGAAGCGCAGGTGTTCGGGGCCGACCAGCGAGCCCTTTTGCGCCACATGGGGGCCGAGGACGCGCTTCAGCGCGGCCTGCAGCAAATGGGTCGCCGAATGGTTGGCGCGGGTGGCGCGGCGGCGTTCGCCGTCGACCTTGAGATCGAGCGAGTCGCCGACGGCGATTTCGCCTTTGGTCACTTCGACCACATGCACATGCAAGGCGCCGAGCTTCTTCTCGGTGTCGATCACCGTGCCGGCGGCCTTGGGCGAAGCGACCGTGCCGTGATCGCCGACCTGGCCGCCGGATTCGCCGTAGAACGGGGTCTGGTTGGTCAGGATGAGCACGGTATCGCCCGTCTTGGCCGACGTGATGCGCTCGCCGTCCTTCAGGATCGCCAGCACCGTGCCTTCGGCCTCTTCGGTGTCGTAGCCGAGGAACTCGGTCTTGCCGAATTCGTCCTGCAGCGCGAACCACTGGGTATCGGTCGCCGCTTCGCCGGAGCCGGCCCAGGCCTTGCGCGCTTCGGCGCGCTGGCGGTTCATCGCATCGGTGAAGCCGGTGACGTCGACACCGATGTGGCGCGCCTTCAAGGCGTCCTGGGTGAGATCGAGCGGGAAGCCGTAAGTGTCGTAAAGCTTGAAGGCGGTTTCGCCGTCCAGCGTGTCGCCTTTGCCCAGCGTGGTGGTGGCTTCGTCGAGCAGCTTGAGGCCGCGTGCCAGGGTTTCGCGGAACCGGCTCTCTTCCAGCTTCAGGGTTTCGACGATCAGCGCCTGGCCGCGGGGAAGCTCGGGATAGGCCTCGCCCATTTCGGCGACGAGGGCCGGCACCAGGCGGTACATCAGCGGGTCTTTGGAGCCGATCAGATGGGCGTGGCGCATGGCGCGGCGCATGATGCGGCGCAGCACGTAGCCGCGGCCTTCGTTCGACGGCAGCACGCCTTCGGCGATCAGGAACGAAGCGGCGCGCAAATGGTCGGCGATGACGCGATGGCTGGCGCGGATTTCGTCGGTATTGCCGCGCGCGCCCGAGAACTCGACCGATGCCGCAATCAGATGGCGGAACAGATCGGTGTCGTAATTGTTGGTGACGCCTTGCAGGATGGCGGCGATACGCTCCAGTCCCATGCCGGTGTCGATCGACGGCCGCGGCAGCTCCACGCGGGTGTTCTCGTCGACCTGCTCGAACTGCATGAAGACGAGGTTCCAGAATTCGAGGAAGCGGTCGCCGTCTTCTTCCGGCGAGCCGGGAGGGCCGCCCCACAGGCTGGGGCCCTGGTCGATGAAGATTTCCGAGCAATAGCCGCACGGGCCGACCGGACCCATGGCCCAGAGATTCGACTCGTGGCCGATGATGCGGTCGTCGGACAGGCCCGAGATCTTCTTCCACAAGCCGCGGGCTTCCTCGTCCTTCGGATAGACCGTGACGAAGAGCTTGTCCTTCGGCAGATCGATCGTCTTGGTGACGAAGTCCCAGGCGAAGGTGATGGCCTGTTCCTTGAAGTAGTCGCCGAACGAGAAATTGCCCAGCATCTCGAAGAAGGTGTGGTGCCGGGCGGTGTAGCCGACATTGTCGAGATCGTTGTGCTTGCCGCCGGCGCGGACGCATTTCTGCACCGAGGTGGCTTTGGTGTACGGCCGCTTTTCCGCGCCCGTGAACACGTTCTTGAACTGCACCATGCCGGCATTGGTGAACAGCAACGTCGGGTCGTTGCGCGGCACCAGCGGCGAGGAGGGGACCACGGCGTGATCGCGATCGGCGAAGAACGCCAGGAATGCGGAGCGGAGATCGGCAAGACTTGTCATGGAGACCTTTTAGCCGTGGCTCAAATCCTTGTCATCCCGCGCTTCGTCCGAGCAGCCGGGCCGCGGCAAAACGGCCGTTCGGCCGCAGGCGCCCCCGGAACGGGAAGGGGCGCAGCGGTCGCCCGCTACGCCCCCGGAGTCGCTCCCTCATGCCAACAAGGGAACAGACACTTTTTTGGGTCGCGCAGCCGGGCGGAAAACCGCTCTACACTTTTCCTGGCTGTCGCTCCCGGAAATTATCCTTCCGCCGCCTCCGAATCTTCGCCGCCGAGGGCCAGAGCCTGACCGATCAGACCGGCATTCTGGCGGATTGCCGCCTCGATAGCGTTCGCTACGTCCTGGTTGGCGCCGAGATAGGCCTTGGCGGCCTCGCGGCCCTGGCCGATGCGGGTGCCGTCATAGGAGAACCAGGAGCCCGACTTCTCGACGATCCCGGCCTTGACGCCGAGGTCCAGAAGCTCGCCGGTCTTGGAGATGCCCTGGCCATACATGATGTCGAACTCGACCTGCTTGAACGGCGGGGCGACCTTGTTCTTGACCACTTTGACGCGGGTCTGGTTGCCGACCACTTCGTCGCGGTCCTTGATGGCGCCGATACGGCGGATGTCGAGGCGCACCGAGGAATAGAACTTGAGGGCGTTGCCGCCCGTCGTGGTCTCCGGGTTGCCGAACATGATGCCGATCTTCATGCGGATCTGATTGATGAAGATGACGATGGTGTTCGACTTGGAGATCGAGCCGGTCAGCTTGCGCAGCGCCTGACTCATCAAACGGGCCTGCAGGCCGGGGAGCTGGTCGCCCATCTCGCCTTCGAGTTCGGCTTTCGGGGTCAGCGCGGCGACCGAATCGACCACCACGATGTCGACGCCGCCCGAGCGCACCAGAGTATCGGTGATTTCGAGCGCTTGTTCGCCGGTATCGGGCTGGGAAATCAGGAGTTCGTCGACGTCGACACCCAGTTTGCGGGCATAAATCGGGTCCATGGCGTGTTCGGCGTCGATATAGGCCGCCGTGCCGCCCCTCTTCTGGACTTCGGCCACCGCATGCAGCGCCAGGGTGGTCTTGCCCGAAGATTCCGGACCGTAAACTTCAATGACGCGGCCGCGCGGCAGGCCGCCGATGCCGAGCGCGATATCGAGCCCGAGCGAGCCGGTCGAAACCACGTCGGCCGAGGTGACGGGCTCCTTCTGGCCGAGCTTCATCACGCTGCCTTTGCCGAAGGCGCGATCGATCTGCGACAGCGCCGCCTCGAGGGCGCGCTTCTTATCGGTATTGGTGTCTTCCTTGCCCACGACGCGCAACGGTGCCTGACTCATCGGTTCCGCTCCCTATAGACCACGGCTCGGTGCCCATTCCCAATGAATTTCGCACCACCGCGACAGGGCTCAAAGTACACGGTTTGTTCTAATTGGCAAGCCGCTACATACAGGGCTGATTCACCTGCGGAATACCCCATCATGTTCGCATCGTGTTCTTGAGAATGAGCAGCAGGGGGAATATCCCTTCTTGGCGGTCGGGTTCATAGGGGAAAGTCCCAATCGGGCCGACTCGGCTGGGGAGCGATTCCGGTAAGTCTCCGGCAAGAGTCGCAAGCCTAAGGTGTGGCCTCAATGTTCGAGCCGGAGTCCGCCATGGCGGTCCATCTTGCGCCTATCGGAATTTGTACGCTCGACGAGCAGCATCTGGAGATGGGCGGCATGCTGCGCGCCTTCCAGATTGCCGTCCTCCGGGGCCGGCCGGCGGCCGAAATCCGCGTCATGATCGAAACCTCGATGGCCGCGCTGCGTGCCCATTGCCGTCAGGAAGAAGCCCTGATGACCAAAAGCGCCTATCCGGACGCAGCGGCACACCGGCTCGATCACGAGCGGCTGGTGCTGGCGGCGTCGGCGTTCAGCGAGGACGTGCTGCATCACCGCCAGCCGCCGGAGATCCTCAACGAACATGGCGATCTGCTGCGGTCCATCTTCGTCGCCCACATGGATCGCGACGATCGCGCTTTGGCGCAGCACCTGATGCGCGTAGGATTAGGGTAAGCCGGCGGTTAACGGCACGCCGAAACTTGTAACGGCCTCTCGCGCAATTCCGCCTTTTCGGGTCGCGATAGTGCCAACATGCTCTGCTTGTTCAGTAAGCACTGCGCAACCCGATCGCCGTTACCCTTTGCGCGACCTTTGGTGGGAGTGAAGCATGGATCGGTACGACGATGCGCTCGCGCTCGGCGTGGAATCGATGGACAGCGAACACCGCCGCCTCGCAGCGCTGTTCGACCAGTTCGTCGCCTGCATGAAAGACGATGGAGCCCAGGGGCAAGTGCGTGCCATTGTCGAGGAGGCGTTGGCCCTCACCAACGAGCATTTCGACCATGAAGAACAACTGATGGCCGAAACCGCTTATCCCGGTGTCGACGAAGAAAAGCGCCAGCACCGCATGCTGCGCCTGAAGCTCACGACGATCGCCGGCGAAATCCTCAACACCGGCGTGTGCGATCAGATCACGATCGCCAACATCGGCGAGATGCAAAAGCTGCTCTACGATCACATGATCGGCCCCGATCGCGATCTCGCCAATTACCTGATCGCGCACGGCATACGGTAAGCAGAACTGATCGTTTCCGGCTTGCGGCGCCACCGGCGCAATGCGCCTGCGCCGGTTTTCGGAAAATACCTATTTCCGCGGTAAACACCCTGCAACTTGTCGGCACCATGCTGGCTGCGCGTGAAACCGGAAGTAGGGAGCACCGCATGGACCAGGCGTCGGATACGCTGGCTTTGGGTGTCAACGCGATCGACCGCGAACACCACGCCCTCATGAGCCTGATTGCGAAGTTCATCGCTTATCTCAAAGCCGAAGCCGACGCCGAGGTGGCGCTGGCGGCACTGCGCGAAGCCATCATGGCGGGCAACGCCCACATGGAGCACGAAGAAGAACTGATGGCCCAGTCGGATTATCCCGGCGCCGAAGAGCACAAGCTCCACCATCGCACCGCACGGCTCAACTACACCACGCTGATGAGCGATGTGTTCGCATTTCAGGCGCACGACCCGGCCTTGCTGGAACAGTCCGCCCGCATCGAGGCGATGTTGCAGCATCATATCAGCGGGCCCGACCGGCAGTTCGCCGAATATCTGAAAGCCCGCGGCGTCAACTGACGCGCCCGCGCGGGAGCAGCGCCGGGGTTCGCGACTTCCTCTCTCGAGGAAACCCGAACCCGGCGTGCCGCATGCCCGATCCGTCCGTTCGCACCGCGCGCGTTGGGAGTGCGGACGGGGCGGTGCGCTGGTCAGTATCTCGGCGACGCGAGGCTGAGCGTCCCATTTCCGCACAGAATCACAACCGCCGCGCAATGTTTGCAATGATACCCAATGAATTGCTCAATTCGTACGCATTGCAGCCTTGGTTGCGCCACAACCGGGAGGCATTTCCCCCTCTGCCGAAACGGGGGGCTCCCGCTCGGTTATCCAGGAAGCGGGAAATCCGGAATGAAGACGATTGTCGCTGTCTATTCGGTCATCGTCGGTATCGCGATGCTGGTGTTGTGGACGTGGTTCTGGGCCGCCGGCACGATTCCCGACATGGCGACCAAGCCGTGGGAAATCGCCATGCATCTGACGGCGGAATTCACCACCGCCGGTCTTCTCATCGTCAGCGGCGCCGGTCTCTGGTTCGGCGCGGCGTGGGCGCGGCAAGTCAACGTCTTCGCCTCGGGCATGCTGGTCTATAGCCTGATCCAGAGTCCCGGCTATTACCTGCAGCGCAACGCCTTGCTGCTCGTCGCCCTGTTCGTGGCGGCGTTCTTCGTGACGCTGGCGATCTCGCCCGCCTTCAAGCCGCAGCAGCCGACGTCCTGAGACGCCGCACCATCCGGGCGTGGCGTTTCCTCAGCCAGATCACGACGCCGGTCACCGACAGCATCGCCACCGCCAGTCCGGCCAACGCCACCAGAATGCGCCCCGGCCAGCCGAGAATGCGGCCCGAATGAAGCTGGTACTGCATGCCGGCATAAATGTCGGCGAGCCGTCCGTGGCCCGCTTGCTGGTGCAGCACGCGGGCGCCGGTCTGATCATCAAACACGATGGTCGAAAGACCGAAACCATCGAGGCCTTTGTCGCCGCGCGCACCGTAACTGACGCCGACGGTGCCGGGCGCGCGAAACACCCATTGCGGCCGGTCGGCCTCGCGACGAGCCAGATGCAGCGCATCGTCGAAGGATAATTTCGGCGTGCGCACCACGGCGGGCGGACGCAAGTCTTCATACGACGGCGACAAAGTGGTGAAGGTCTTGAGCAGCGGACGGAACACCTGTTCGGGCAGATTCAGCGCCACGCTGCTGGTCGCCAACACGAACAGCACCGCCCACAGCCACAGCCCGCCGGCGCGATGCAGATCGAACTGGACGCGATAGGCACTGGCGCCGGGCTTGATCCGCCACGCCGGTCCCCATTTGGTCCAGAACGGCACCCCTCGCGGCAAGGTCAGCACGAAGGCGACGAAACAGTCGATGCTCCACAGACACGCGATGACGCCCATCAGCACGATGCCCCAGACGCCGGGCAGCTTCAGCGAATAGTGGAAGAGATAGATCATCGGCATCAGAGCCGCGCGGGATAGTCCGGCTTTGCCCCATTTGCGCTGGCCCAACACCTTGCCGGTGGCCGGATCGGCGAACACCTGATCGTAAGCGAGCGACTTGCCGCTGACCCAGACTTCGCTCGCCCGTCCCGGTGCCGGAATCGACATCAGCGTGACGTGCGTGCCCGGCAATTGCGCTTCCACCCGCGCCGCCAAGGCCGAAGGCGATAGGCGTTGTGATGTCACCGGCACATTGAACAGGTCCGGATTCAGCGCCCGGTCCAGCTCCTGATAGAACACGATCAGGCTGCCGGTGAGGCCGGCGACAGCGAGAAATCCCGCCATCGTCAGCCCCACCCAGCGATGCAGCCGGGTGAAAACCGCGCGTATCACAGCCGGTAGCTCAGCTTGGCTTCGAGCGTGCGCGGGAAGCCGGGCTGGACATAGGTGTCGTTGTACGAGCCCGAGAAATAACGTTCGTTGAAGAGATTCTTGAACGAAAGCTGCAATTGGGCGTCGCCGTAGACGTAGGCGATATCGGCGTTGACGAGCGTGTAGGCGGGCAGGCGGAAACTGTTGGGCAGATCGCTCGCCATGCCGGAATAATGATAGACGCCGCCCGCCACCGACAATCCCTCGAGCGTGCCGTCGAAGGCATAGCGCGTCCAGGCGCCGATCGAATGCTTGGGCGCATTGCGCAGCTGATCGCCGATCATCGCAGGATCGGTGTCAGCGATCACCGCCGCATCGGTATAGGCATAGGTGAAGATCGCCTGCCAATTGGCGTCGATCTGGAAGCGGCTGTCGAATTCGAAGCCGCGGCTGCGCTGCTTGCCCGCCTGCGTATAGAAGAACGGATGGGCGATGTCGGAGGTCGAGACATTGTTGCGCGTCAGGTAATAGAGCGAAGCGGTGAGATCGATGGTGCCGTCCATCAGGCTCGCTTTGACGCCGGTTTCCCACTGGCGGCCGGTTTCCGGCTTGAGCGCGTCGCCGCCGAACGTGGTGCCGCTCTGCGGCAGGAAGGATTCGCTGTAGCTGGCGAACATCACCGTCTTCGGCACCACTTCGTAGGTCACGCCAAGGCGCGGGGTGAAGGCGACATCGGTGACGCGCGCCGCGCCGAGGCCCGATTGCGCATCGTCCCAGCGCAGCGAACCGGTGAGGGTGAAATCGCCGTAGCTGACATGGTCCTGCAGATAAACGCCAAGATCGTGCAGGCTGTCGTCGGTCGCGGTGAACAGCGAATAGGCCGGCATCGGCCGGTGATAGGTGGGGTGGAAGAGATCGAGCGACATGTAGGCGCTGGGATCGCTGTAATCGATCTGCTGCGAATGCGAATGGCCGTGGGTGATGGAATAATCCGATCCCGCCAGCACGTGATGCGTCAGTGGCCCGGTGGCGAAATCCGCCGACAGCGACGTATCCGTCGTGATCATGGTGCCGTAGCTGTCGTAATCGTACGGGTACTGTTTCAGCGTCAGCGTGGTGCCGTCGTCGACCACGCTCGAGGTGTAGAGAATGTTGGTCCAGCGCTGGTCGTTGAAGGTGGCGCGCTGGCGGTGGTTCAGGCTGAACACGTCGTTGAAGCGGTGGCTGAACTGGTAACCGAGCTGGGTGCGGCCGACCTTGGACCGGTTGTCGTTGCCGAGATTGCCGGTATAGGTCTTGAGCGAATAGGTGCCGTAGGCCGACGGAATGATGGTGCCGAGCGCGGTCAGCGGCATCGCCATGTTCATGTCGTCGTGCTGATGGGACGTGAGCAGGGTCAATGCCGTGTCGGCGTCGAGGGTCCAGGTGAAGGACGGCGCGATATAGATGCGGTCGTTGCCGCTCGCATGGTCGACGAAGCTGCCGTCGTGGCGGTAGGTCGCCACCAGCCGGGCGCCGAGATCGGACGCGAACGGCCGGTTGCCGTCGAGGGTGAATTCATACGAGGCGTAGGAGCCGTACGCGCCGCTGAGGGCGAGAAACGCTTCGTCGGTCGGCCGCTTCGACACGAAATTGACGAGACCGCCGAGGGCGCCTTGGCCGTACAGCGCCGACGCCGGACCTTTCACCACCTGGATCTGTTCGAGGCCGGAAAGCTCGGCGTTGACGTCGACATAGGAGTCGAGCCGCATGCCGTCGAGATAGATGTAGCCCGAGGCATCGAAGCCGCGGATGCGGAAATAGTCGTAGGAACTGTAATAGCCGCCGCCGGAAACCCCGGCGACGTTGCGCAAGGCTTCGTCGAGCCGGGTGACGTTCTGGGCTGCCAAGAGGTCGGCCGACAAGATCTGGATGTTCTGCGGCGTTTCCAGAAGCGGGGTCTGGCCGCGGACGTCCAGTTCGATCGATTGGCCGGTAACGGTGACGGTTTCGCCGACGTCCGCGGCCGTGGCCACAGCGGGCGAAAATCCGAGAGCCAGGATCGATACGGACGCGGCCCAGAACGTCCTTCGTGATGCCGTGAGATTGTGACGCGTTCTCATTTTACCCCTCTAAAAGTTCCTGTTGAGAGTGTGTCGCATTCTCACGTTAACAGCAGAAGCGGGGCGGTTTGGCAAGTAGCGCTACCACGGGCGCACAGTCGCGGAAAAAGACCGTTAAATTTCCATAGCTTGGAGCTTTTGATTCCCTTGGGGAATCATCGCGCGGCAGTTGCCTCAAGGGGCGCGGTAGCGCCGGAGGTGACGCGCCGTCGCCGGATTTCGACGATTTTCAGGGCCTGGTGGCGCTGGCGGCGATCCAGCCTTCCGGCCGGTCATGGCCGACCTCGAGCCAGACGCCTTGGCGGGAAAAGACGGTGAAGCGATCGCCCTGTTTCGCCGTGCCGAGCTTTTCGGATTTGCGCGACGGCGCTGCCCGCACCGCCGTGCTGCGCTTGGCGATGGTCACGCTTTCTGCGGCCGGCTTTGCGACGGGCGCGGCAGCAACCGGGGCCACTGGCGCGGCGGCAACCGGAGTTGCCGGTTTGGAGGCGGGCGACGTCAGCGCTTGGTACGCCAGCACCCCGCCGCCAGCCAATGCGAGGACCAGGATCAAGGGAAACGGCGAACGCTTGCGCCCGCTGACCGGCACATGCGGCTCAGCGGTTTCCGTCTCGCCGTCGATCCTTGTGCGATAGGACACGCCGCTGCCGGGCACGCCGACATTGGCGTAGGTGCCCTTCTTGCCGACTGTGACCGAGGCGCCACGCACGCCGACCGTGGTCGACACCCCGCTGCGGCTCAAATTCAGCCGCACGCCGGGAAACAGTTTCACCGTTCGACGAAAACGCAGACCCATCACTTACCCCTGCCGCTTCGGCACCGGCGCGCCGGACAGGACCTCTTTCACCTTCGCCGCCAGCTGCTTGAGGCCGAACGGCTTGGGCAGGAAGTGGAGGTCTTCGGCTTTCTCGTCGTTGCGGCGGAAGGCTTCTTCGGCATAACCGGACATGAAGATGATCTGCATGTCGGGGCGGATGCGGCGGACTTGGCGTACCAGGGTCGGGCCGTCCATGTTGGGCATCACCACGTCGGTGATGAGCAGGTGGATCGGCGCCTTGCCGCTGCGCACCTCTTCCAGCGCTTCTTCGCCGCCCGAGGCCTCGATCACGTTGTAGCCGCGCAGGCGCAGCGCGCGTGCCGCAAAGCTGCGCACCGCTTCTTCGTCTTCGACCAACAGGATGGTGTCCTGACCGGTGACGTCGCGCGGCGCGGTGCGTTCCTTTTCCTCGGCGATGGCGTTCTGGTCGATGTCGTGGCGCGGCAGCCAGATGCGGAAGCTGGTGCCTTTGCCGACTTCCGAATCCACCGTGATGAAGCCGCCGGTCTGCTTGACGATGCCGTAGACGGTGGCGAGGCCGAGGCCGGTGCCCTGGCCGACCGGCTTGGTGGTGAAGAAGGGATCGAAGATCTTACCGACGATTTCCGACGGAATGCCGGTGCCGGTGTCGGCGACTTCGATGCGGACGTAATCGCCCGGCGGCATGATGGCGGTGCCGAGCGCGACCGGGTTCTGCGCCGTCTCGTTGGCGGTGCGGATGGTGACGGTGCCGCCGTTCGGCATGGCGTCGCGGGCGTTGACGACGAGATTGATGATGGCGTTCGACAGCTGCGCTTCGTCGGCATGAACCGGCCAGATGTCGCTGCCGTGTTCGAGCTGGAGATCGACGCCTTCGCGCAACAGCCGGCGCAGCATCAGGGCGAGTTCGCCGACCACGTCGCGCACGGCGAGGACCTTGGGCTGCATGGTCTGCTTGCGCGAGAACGCCAGCAACTGGCCGACCAGCGTCGCCGCGCGCAGCGCGTTCTGGTGGATTTCGTTGATTTCCTTGAACGAAGGATCGCCCGCCTGATGGCGCATCAGCAAAAATTCGGAGTTGCCGATGATGACCGTGAGCAGGTTGTTGAAGTCGTGTGCCACGCCGCCGGCGAGCTGGCCGACCGCCTGCATCTTCTGGCTTTGGGCGAACTTGATCTCGAGCGCCTTCTGCTCGGAGATGTCGAGCAGATAGAGCACGGCTTTGCCGCCCGGCGCCGGATGGGCGAACAGCTCGGCCATGCGGTCGCCCTGGCCGACGCCGCGCACTTCGACGGCGCCGAGATTGGTTTCGCCGTTGGCCGCCTTGGCAATCAGGTCGAGAGCGCGGCCGCGGTCGTTGGTGTCGATCAGGTCGGCGAGCGGGCGGCCGATCTGGGCGGCGGCGAAGAAATGGCGGAACGCGGCATTGGCTTCGGCCAGCTTGCCGGTGCCGTCGGTGAAGGCCACGCCCATCGGGGCATCGCGGAACACGTCGCCGGTGACGGCCGGCTTGGTGTCTTCGAGCTTGGCGCGCTGCGAGGTGGGGGCGAGGCGGGGCGTGAACCACCACACCGCCTGGGCATCGGCGAGCGGGCGCACGGCGGCAACGATTTCGAGGCCCGGCGCCACCGGGAAAGTCTCTTCGCGGATTGTCGCTTCGTTGGCCGCCTTGGTCAGGCGGTAGAGCACGGCCGCCGAGGGTTCGCCGGCCAGCGCCAGTTCGGGCGGAGCGGGGGCGGCGCCGTCTTCGGTCCCGGCCATGCGGCGGTAGACGTCGTTGCATTCGAGTACGGCGCCGTCGGGGGCGGTCACCGCCCAGGCCACATTGGCGCGCGCCGCGGCTTCGGCGATGCGGCGGACATCGCTCTGCGACAGCCATTTGCGCTGGGCCATGCCGAACAGCATCACCAGCCCGAGGACCGCGATGCCGAGAAGAAGGGCGAACCCCGCCCACTGCGCCTGCGCCGGAACGGCGATTGCCAGGATTGCGGCCGCCAGGGCCAGGGTGACGAATGCCGCTGCTACCCAGCGCCATTTGCCGCTCGGCACGCCAAGAGACGAGTCGATGATGCTTGCCATGCTGATTCGGACCTCTGGCACAGTATGTATGGATTTTTCCCGCCACGGGAAAGCACGGACGAATCGCGGCATTCTCGTTGCGGTCCAAGCGGGTTATGATTGGTACCGGTATCAGAAAGCCGATCAAGGGGAATAGGATGCGTCGAGCTGGATGGCTGGCCTTTGCGGCCGTGATGTGGACCGCGGCGGCGGTGGCGGCCCCCTCGTGGGTGACGAGCTGGTCGACCGCGCAGCAGATCGTCGAGCCCAACAACATGCTGGCGCCCGCCGACATGACCGGCGCCACGGTGCGCCAGGTCGTGCGCCTGTCGATCGGCGGATCGGCGTATCGCCTGATGCTGTCGAACACGTTCGGTACCGCGCCGCTGCACCTGAAAGCCGTCCATATCGCCAAATCGCTCGGCGGCGACGCCATCGATCCGGCCACCGACCGCGCCCTCACCTTCGACGGCAAGCCCGATGTCACCATTCCCGCCGGCGCGACCTGGCTGTCCGATCCGGTGACGGGACCGCTGGCGGCGTTCGCCGATGTCGCCATCTCGATCCAGTACGATACCGCCCCGGCGGTCGAAACCGGTCATCCCGGCTCGCGCCAGACCTCCTACGTGTTGGCGGGCGACCACACCGCCGAGGCGCACCTGACCGGCGCCAAAGCGGTCGACCACTGGTACCAGATTGCCGCCATCGAGGTGCTGACGGCGGTGCCGAAGGCCTCTGCCGTGGTGGCGCTGGGCGATTCCATCACCGACGGCCGCGGCTCGACCACCAACGGCAACGACCGCTGGACCAATATTCTGGCCGGGCAGCTGGCGGCGAATAAGAAACTGCCGGCGACGGCGGTGCTGAATGCCGGCCAAGGCGGCAACTGCGTTCTCAGCCAGTGCCTGGGGCCGAACGCGATCTCGCGGATCGGGCGTGACGTGCTGGCGCCGGTCGGCGTCAAGGCAGTGATCGTGCTCGAAGGCATCAACGATCTCGGCCGTTTGACCATCGATCATCCGGTGCCGGCGGAGGAGCATGCCGCGCTGGTAACGAATCTGATCGCCGGCTACCGCCAGATCGCGGTCCGCGCCCACGCCCGCGGCCTCAAGGCCTATATCGGCACCATCCTGCCTTATATGGGGGTGGCCTATTACCATCCCGACGCCGCCAACGAAGCCGACCGCACGGCCGTCAACACCTGGATCCGGACCCAGAAGGAGTTCGACGGCGTGATCGATTTCGACGCCGCCTTGCGCGATCCGGCCCGCCCCGATCATCTCTTGCCGGCCTACGACTCCGGCGATTTCCTGCATCCCTCGGCGGCGGGATATCGTGTTATGGGAGCGCTGGCGGCCAAGGTGCTGGGCGCGAAGGGGAAGAAATGAAACGGGTGTTGCTTGCGGCGGCGCTGCTGTCGTCGGTGTCCGCGGCGGCCGGACCGAAAATCGCCGTGACGTTCGACGATCTGCCGTCCCATGGCGCGCTGCCGGACGGCATGACCCGGACCGGAATTGCGCAGCAGGTGATCGATGCCCTCAAGGCCGGCGGCATTCCGCCCACCTACGGCTTCGTCAATGCGGCGCTGATCGGCAAGGAGCCTGCGGCGGAACCGGTGCTGAGCCAGTGGCGTGCCAGCGGCAATCTCCTCGGCAATCACACCTTTGCCCATCCCGGCCTGTCGCAGATCGCGACCGCCGATTTCGAGGCCGAGATCGTCCGCAACGAGCCGGTGCTGGAATCGGCGGCGGGCACCAGCGATTGGCACTGGTTCCGCTATCCCTATCTCGACGAAGGCAAGGACGCGGTGCAGCGGGCCGAGATCCGCGGATTTCTCGCCGGACGCGGCTATCGCATTGGCACCGTCGGCACCGGACTCAACGATTGGGACTATCCCGCGCCGTATGCCCGCTGCCTTGCCAAGAACGACACCGCGTCGATCGCCAAACTGGAAGAGATGTATTTGAAGCGGGCGGAAGAAGGCTTCGCCTATTCGCGTTCGCTCGCGACCGCGCTGTACGGGCGCGACGTTCCTTACGTGCTGCTGCTGCACATCGGCTCGTTCCAGGCCCATATGCTGCCGCGGCTGATCGCGATGTACCAAGCGAACGGAGCGAGCTTCGTCACTCTGGAGGAGGCCGCCGCCGACCCGCTGACCCGCGCTTACTTTGATCCGACGCAACCGGCGCCGCCCGCGATGGAGAAGGTCGCCGCCGACCGCGGCGTCGCCGTCCCGCCGAAACCCTCGGACGAAACCGCGGCGCTCGACACGATCTGCAAATAATCAGCGCAACGCCGCCTTCATGCAGCGTCGGAAAGCATCGAGGTCGACGCCTTTGATCACGCGCGCGTTGGCTTCGCGGGCTTTGCCGAGCGAAGGATCGGCGATTTCCTGTTTGGGAACGCGTGGGCTGGACACGCTCGAATACGCCCGCGTCAGCAGCGAATCGAGTTCGATCTGGACAAGGCACTCGGCGGTTTCGGTGACGACGCCGGGAACGAGGGCGCAGGCGCTGGTCAGGGCATCGGGATGCACGGTCCCGGCATGGCCGTAATGATCGCGGGAGAATTGCACCTGGGACTCGTTGACGGTGGTGAAGAAGTCCGATTTCGCCGTGCCCATCGCCGCCACCTCGGCGAGATCGCCTTCCGTCATCAGGCTGGAGGACAGCGACAAGGTCCAGGTGACCAGCGAGATGTCGAATCCGGCGTTGAACACCATCGCGGCGGCTTCGGGATCGACATAGAAATTGTATTCCGCCGCGGGCGTGACATTGCCGACGCCGTTGTCGGTGCCGCCCATGATCCAGAGGTGCTTCACCGCCTTGGCGATGCGCGGCTCCATGGTGGCGGCGACCGCGAGATTGGTCAGCGGCGCCTGGGCGATGATGGTGATCTCGCCGGGATTGGCCAACACGGTTTCGATGATGGCGTCGACCGCGTGCTTCTTCTCCGGCCGCTGCCGGGTACGCGGGAAACCGGCGTTGCTCATGCCGTCGGCGCCGAACACGTAGGCGGCATTGACGTGCTCGCGCAAAAGCGGCTTGGGGCAGCCGGGATAGACCGGCACCTTGCCGCCGAGACCGGCGACCTCCAGCGTCTTCAGCGCGTTCTCGATCTGCTGCTCGAACACGATGTTGCCGTTGCAGATCGTCACCGCTTCGATGGTGACGTCCGGCTGGGCCGCCGCGACCAGGATCGAAAAACAGTCGTCGCCCGCCGTGTCCGTATCGATGATGAGCCGCATAGGTCCGCTGCCGTGATTGCGCGCCGACCCTGCCGCAGCCGGTGACGCGACGCAACGGTGCTAATTCGCCCGCAACTTGCCGGTGAGTTTCATCACATAGCCGATGACCTGCGCCACCGCCTTGAAGTGCTCGACCGGGATCGCTTCGTCGACCTCGACGGTGGCATAGAGCGCGCGCGCCAGCGGCGGGTTTTCGACGATCGGCACCTGATGTTCCTTGGCGATTTCGCGGATGCGCAAGGCCAGCGAGTCGACGCCTTTGGCGACGCACAGCGGCGCCTGGGTCTTGCCGGATTCGTATTTCAACGCCACCGCGAAATGGGTCGGGTTGGTGATGACCACGGTCGCCTTGGGCACTTCGGCGATCATGCGCTTCTTGGCGCGCTCCATCCGGATCTGGCGCAGGCGGCCCTTGACCATCGGATCGCCTTCGGTCTGGCGGTATTCCTCCTTGACCTCCTGCTTCGACATCCGGTTGCGCTTGGTGAACTGGTAGCGCTGCAACAGGAAGTCGCCGCCCGCGATCACCGCCATGGCGGCGAGGCTGGCGATCATCAGCTTCATCCAGAGATGATTCATGTCGTCGGCGATGGCGGCGGGCGACTGGGTCAGCATGCCTTCGAGGGTGCCGCGCTCCGGCCACAACTGGGTCCAGATCGCGAGTCCGACGATGGCGATCTTGATGAGGCCCTTGAGAAGGTTGGTCAGGCCGTCGATGCCGAACATGCGCTTGAAGCCGCTCAGCAGCGACAGCTTGGACAGGTTCGGCTTGAGGCGCTCGAAGCTGAGTGTCGGCTTGTGCTGGACCAGATTGGCGGCGACGCCGGAGAGCATCAGAAAGCCGAGAATGGGTCCGGCGATCATGCCCAGTTTCATCATCACGTCGCCGAGCAGGATCTGCAGCGCACCGGGATCGACGGCGATCTGATCGGGCTCGGCCAGGAAGGTGCGGAACAGGGTCGCCAGTTCGTGCGAGGCGTTCCTGGCGAAAATCGCGATGGCGAGCGTGCCGCCGAGCAGGAGAATGAGCGTGGTGACTTCGCCGCTGGTGACGATGTCGCCCTGCTCGCGCGCCTGCTCCAACCTGCGTTGGGTCGGCTCCTCGGTCTGCTGGGATTCGTCGCGATCGCCTGCCATGCCCGCCGTCCCCTAGAGGAACGCCCCCATCTGGGCACTGTAGAAATTGAGGAACAGCGTCATCATGGTGCCGAGCAGCAGCGTCATCACGACGAAGCCGACCAGCACGTTGAGCGGGGTCACGACGAAGAACACCTGCAACTGCGGCATCATCCGCGCCAAGACGCCGAAGCCGGCGTTGATGGCGAAGCCGAACACGATGAACGGCGCCGCCAGCTGGAAGCCGAGCGCGAACGAACTCGACACGATGCGGATGGCCAGTTCCGCCATGTCGCCGGTCGGCAGCGAGGTTCCGGGCGGGATCAGGTGATAGGAGCCGGTCACCGCGCCGATGGCGAGATGATGCAGATTGGCGGAGAAGATCAGCACCACCGCAAGCAGCGAGAGGAAGTTGCCGATCACCGCGCCTTGCTGGCCGCGCGACGTGGGATCGAGGGCTTCGGCATAGCTAAGGCCGATCTGGGCGGCGATGATGGTGCCGGCCACCGAGATCGAACTCATGATGATGCGCGCCAGCGTGCCGATCATGATGCCGACGACGACTTCCTGGACGATCAGCGACACCAGCGCGGCGGTCGTCTGCGGCGCGGTCTGGGGATAGGAGGACTGCACCACCGGCGCGAGGGCGAGGGCAACGCCGAGCGCCAGCATCAAGCGGACGCGCGCCGGCACGTTGGCTTCGCCGATCGGCGGCAGCAGCATCAGCATGGAGCCGGTGCGGGCGAAGACGAGCAGGTAGACCAGCACCACTCCGGAGAGGCTCGAGAGAGTGATGGTCATGACGTGCGCGCTCCCAGTAACGTTAATAGGAGGCGATACGTTGCGTGATGTCGGACCACAGTCCGCCCATGGCCGCGCCGGCGAACGGCAGCGTGATCAACAGCACCACGAAAATGGCGATGATCTTGGGCACGAACACCAGGGTCGCTTCCTGGATCTGGGTCAGCGCCTGCAACAAGCCGATGGCAAGGCCGACCACGAGCGCGGTCAGCATCGCCGGGGTGATGACTTCCAAGAGCACGTAGATCGACGACCGTGCAAAATCGATGGCTTCGGGACCGGACATATTCTCCCCGTCAAATCGGCATGTTCATGATGGCCTGATAGGCGGCCACGACCTTGTCGCGAACGGCGACCACCGTATCGAGGGTGATCTCCGCCTGGTTCACGGCGTTGACGACGTCGACGATGTCGGCCTTGCCGCTGACGTGGGCGGTGGCGGCCTGTTCGCCTTTCTTCATCGTCGAGACGGCATCCTTCATCGCGTCCGACAGGAAATCGCCGAAGCTGCCGGCCCCCACCGGTGCGTTCGCGGTGGCGGCGGTCGACGCCGTATTGGCGCCCATCGCGGCGATCGACTGGTATGCGGCGGCAGCCGCAGCGGGAAGGATGGCCATTTGTCAGCTCACTTCTTCAGAAGATCGACGGTGCGCGAAAGCATCGCCTTGGTGGCGTCGATCACGGTGAGATTTGCTTCGTAGGACCGCTGCGCTTCGCGCATGTCCATGATTTCGACCAGGCTGTTGACGTTCGGCAGCTTGACGTAGCCTTTCGAGTCGGCGAGCGGATTGCCGGGATCGTATTGGGTGCGGAATTCGCTCTTGTCTTCGACCGGCTTGCCGCTCTTGACGATTTCGGCGCCGAGTTCGCGGTCGAAGCTCGATGTCATGGTGGGAACCTTGCGCCGGTAGGGTTCGCCGCCCACGGTCGAGGCCGCGCTGTTGGCGTTGGCGATGTTCTCGGCGATCGTCTTCATGCGATCGGACTGGGCCTTGAGACCCGCGGCCGCGACGGTCATGGAAGTCGAGAAATCCATTTTCAGCTCCCTGTGAGTCCTTGTTCAGCCGCCATCAGGCGCCACCGCGGCCGATCGCGACTTTCATCATCGTGACCGCCTTGGCATAGAGATTGGCCGCCGCCTGATACTGCGCCTGGGTCTCGGCCACCTTGATCATTTCGGATTCGAGCGACACCGAATTGCCGCCGGCCGGAGCCGCGACATCGGGCGTGTCCTTGTACTCGAACGAGCGCGACGACGCGGTGGTGGCCGACGCCGGAATATGGCGCGGATTGGTAATGGCGAGCGACGTGGTCGATCCCGAGCGCGACATCGTCGAGCGCAGCGTCTTCTCGAAGTCCTGCGGTTTCAGATCCTGCGGCGTATAGCCGGGCACGTCCGCATTGGCGACGTTCTTCGACAGGACGTCCTGCCGCTTCGACAGCCAGCTCATGCGGTCTTTCAGCATCGACATCAATGGAATGTCGTCGATCTGCATCGTGTGCGGTCTATACCTGATTGTTTCGTCGGCTATCGTGGGTCCAACACATTAAGCTCCGATTAACACAACGGGAAAAAGCTGCCGGGCAAAAAAGTCCCGGTTTTAACGAGCGATTAACGTTGATCGGTTTTTGATGGCGTTATGGATGTGCTCGATTTCGCCCGCTACTTCGCTGCCCTGCTTCTGGTTCTCGGCCTGATCGGGGCCGCCGGTCTTGCCACCCGCAAGTTCGGCGTGCCGGGCCTTGCCAAGCCCGCCAAGATCCGCCGGATTCAGATTGTGGAAACCTTGATGCTGTCGCCGCGCCAGAAGATCGCGCTGATCCGTCGCGACGACGTCGAGCACATGGTGATGATCACGCCGACCGGCGCCACGGTGATCGAGTCCGGCATCACGCCGCCTCCGCCGCAACCGCAGGTGCAGCCTGCGCCGCAGACGGACGCCGTGCCATGATCCGCCGCATCCTTCTCGCGCTCGTTGCGCTGGTTGTCGTTTCCGGCGCCGCCTATGCGGCCGCTCCTCACTTGACGCCGGCTGCGGCCGCTGCGGCGACGGCGGCGAACGGCGGCCTCTCCATCGATTTGAACGGCGGCGGTCTCTTCACCGACAAGATGATGCAGATCATCGCGCTCATCACGATTTTGAGCGTGGCGCCGTCGATCCTCATCATGATGACGAGCTTCGTGCGCATCGTCGTCGTGCTGTCGCTCTTGCGGACCGCGATGGGTCTTTCGCAGAGCCCGCCGAATGCGGTGCTGGTGTCGCTGGCGATGTTCCTGACGCTGTTCGTGATGACGCCGACGCTGAAGGACGCCTATGCGCAAGGCATCGAGCCGCTGGTCAACGGCCAGATCTCGACCACGGTGGCGCTCGACAAGGCTTCGGTGCCGATGAAGAAATTCATGCTCGGCCATGTGCGCCAATCCGATCTCAAGCTGTTTGTCGATATGAGCGGCAAGAAGACTCCGGCGACGCCGGAAGCGGTCCCGATCACCACCATCGCGCCGGCCTTCATGCTGTCGGAGCTCAAGCGCGCCTTCGAAATCGGCTTCCTCGTGTTCATTCCCTTCCTCATCATCGACATGGCGGTCGCCTCGATCCTGATGAGCATGGGCATGATGATGCTGCCGCCGGTGGTGATCTCGCTGCCGTTCAAGCTGATCTTCTTCGTGCTGGTCGACGGCTGGCGGCTGATTGCCGGCTCGCTGGTCGAGAGCTACATGCACGGCCCACCGCCAGGTTGAAGACGTCCGGTTGAAGCTTCCCTTTCGGCACCGCCGGTTTTGCGCCTTTGGTCGATTCTGCTAGCGTTTTCAGCGATTCGACCAAAGCTTGTGCGACCGGAAACCGCGTTGCGCGGCCGCAGGCCAAAGCGGACTACTTATGCCAAGAACAAGCGTCGGCGGCTTTGATCGTCGGCGCCGCGTCAAACTAAAAGCCGTTGAACTCCCCATCGATTTTGACGGCTTCGTAAGGGCCGCAGGGTTCCCAGACTCTGCGGCCCGTTTGTTTTGGGGCCCGTTTGTTTTTGGACGTTACGGCCGTATTGTTCCGGCATGGATCACGCCCACGCCCATACCCGCTTTACCCACGATCATGTTTTCCTCGGCCACGGCCACGAAAAGAGCGAAGCGCGCGCCCGTCTCGTGACGTTGCTGACGGCTCTCTTCATGGTGGTCGAAATCGTCGCCGGGTTGTGGTTCGGCTCGATGGCGCTCTTGGCCGACGGCGTTCACATGGCGACCCATGTCGGTGCGCTGGGGCTGGCTGCCGGAGCGTATTGGCTGGCGCGCCGTCACGCCGCCGACAGCCGCTTCTCCTTCGGTTCGGGAAAGTTCGGCGATCTCGCTGCGTTCGCCAGTGCCATCGTGCTCGGTCTGTTGTCGCTCGGCGTGGCGGTGGAATCGGTGCGCCGCGTGATGCAGCCGGTGACGGTCGAGTACGGCGAGGCGCTGGTCATCGCGGTGATTGGGCTTCTGGTCAACATCGCTTCGGCCGCGATCCTGCACGAAGGTCACGACCATCATCACGACCATGAGCATGGTCACGACCACGACCACCTGCATCGCGACAACAATCTGCGCGCCGCCTATGTCCATGTCCTGGCCGATGCGGCGACCAGCGTGCTCGCCATCGTGGCGCTCGCCGCCGGCATGGTGTTCGGGATTGCCTGGCCCGACCCGGTGGTCGGCATCGTCGGCGCGGTGATGATCGCGCTATGGGCGGTCGGTCTGATCCGCGACAGCGCCTTGGTACTGCTCGATGCGGTCGACGATCCCGACATGGCGAGCGACATCCGCGCCACCGTCGAGCACGAGCTTCACGGCAAAGTGTTCGACCTGCATCTGTGGCGGCTCGGCCCCGGCCATCACGGCCTGATCGTGTCGTTCGCCGGCGAAGCGGCCGACGGCGAGCGGCTGAAAGCCCTGCTCACCCGGCGTTATCCCAGCCTCAGCCACGTCACGGTGGAACTGGCCGTCTGTGCCGATTGCGCCCGCCAGCCTTGACGGCGCCGCCTCGGACCGGTTTCCTGGCCGGGAGCGGGAGAACTTCCATGCCGGAGTGGGCGGTCGAACTAAGGGGCGTCACCAAGCGCTTCGGCGATTTCACGGCCGTCGACCGGCTCGACCTGAATTTGCCCAAAGGCGGCATTCTCGGTTTCCTCGGCCCTAACGGCGCCGGCAAGACCACCACCTTGCGCATGCTGCTCGGGCTTTACGCGCCCGACGAAGGCGCAGTGCGGGTGCTCGGCGGCCCGGTCGGCAAGATGCGGCCGCGGATCGGTTTCCTGCCCGAGGAACGCGGCCTTTACCGCCGCGCCCGTGCCGACGAGGCCATCGCCTATATCGCCACTCTGAAAGGCCTGCATCGCCGCGAGGCGCTGAGGCGCGCCCGTGCGCTGCTCGACCGCTTCGGCCTCGGCGACTTTGCCAGGGTCCGCATCGAGGGCTTGTCGAAAGGCATGGCGCAGAAGGTCCAGCTTCTCGCCGCCGTGGCGCACGATCCCGATGTCGTCATTCTCGACGAGCCGTTCGCCGGGCTCGATCCGGTCAACCAGACCGATCTGCAGGCCTTCCTCATTTCGCTCGCCGCCGAGGGCAAGACCATTCTGTTCTCGACCCATACCATGGAACATGCCGAACGGTTGTGCGATCGGCTGGTGATCCTGGCCAAAGGCAAGAAGCGCTTCGAAGGCACGCTGGCCGAAGCGCAACGCCTGTTGCCGCGCCGCGCCCGCATCGGCGCCGCGGACGATCTCACCTTCCTCGCCGCGGTCGAGGGCGTGGCCGGCGTGCTCGCTCCGGCGCCGGGGCAACCGCATTGGATCGTCGAATTGAAAGAGGGCGCCGACGGGCGGTTGCTGCTGCAAGCCTGTTTCGAGCGCGGCGTGGTGCCCGATTTCTTCGATCTCAATCCGCCCGGTCTCACCGAAGTGTTCGTCGCGGTGGTGGAGAAGGCGAACGCGGAGGGCGCGGCATGATCCGGCGCACGCTCCTCATCGCTTGGCAGGAATTCGTCAAATACGTCACCCGCCGCGGCTTTCTGATTTCGCTGTTGATGGTGCCGGCGATCCTGGCGCTGTCGATCGGGATGTCGAGCTTCACCGCCAATCACGCCCGCACCAATGTGATGACCGTGGTCGATCTCGAAGGCGGCTATGCGGGCGCGATCGAGCAGGCGGTGGTGCGTGAAAACGCCCGTCGGGAGTTGTCCGCGCTCGCAACCTACGCCCATGCCAATGTCGACCGCATGGTGCTGCGCCGCAAAGCGCCCGATCTCGACCGGCTGTTCGAGGCCCCCGACCGTATCGCCGCCATCAAGGCGTTCGCGGCCGGCGGCGGCTGGCAGCCGGTGTTTGCGCGCCTTTCGCCGTTGCTCCGGGCCGGGGCCCCGGTCTTCACGCCGCCGCGGCCGGATTTGGTGCTGGTGCCGCCGCCCGAAGATCTGGTGCGGGATTTCGCCCAGGACCGCGGCGATGCGGCTTACGCCTATCTCAGCGGCGGCGCTGCCGTCACCGCGCTCGGGCGGCCGAACCGTCTCAACACGATTGTGGTGATCCCGAAAGGCTTCGCACCGGGTGCCGGGGTGGAGGCCAAGTATTGGAGCATCGACAGCGATCAGTCGGTCGATCTGGTGCGCTGGGCGCTGACCGATGCCTTCCGCCTCAAGCTTAATCAAGCCCTGGTGCCACCCGAGGTCCGTTCCAAGGTCACGCTCGACGTCGATGCCGGGGTGAAGATGATCGATCCCACGGCGGGGCGGGAGACGAGCTGGAAAGACCGCGTCGCCCAACTGGTGCCGATGGGGCTCGCCTTCCTGCTCTTCATGGTCGCCTTCTCGGATGCGGCGCTCCTGCTCCAGGGCGTGGTCGAGGAGAAATCCACCCGCATGATCGAGGTGCTTTTGTCCTGCGCCAGTCCCTCCGAGATCATGACCGGCAAGCTGATCGGCGTGGTCGGTCTGGCGCTGGTCACCATTCTCGGCTGGGGCGTGATCGGGCTTGCCATGGCGGCGGGATTTTCGAGCGAAGCCTTGGCGGTGATCGGGGTCGGGCTCAAGTCCATCCTGCCGATGCTGCCGCTGATCCTGGTCTATTTCCTGTGCGGGCTGATGATCTATGCCGCGATCTTCCTCGGCATCGGCGCCACCACCACCTCGCTGCCCGACGCCCAGGCGCTGATCGGACCGGCGTCGATGATCATCTTCCTGCCCAACATGCTGATCGGCGCGCTGGTCCAGGACCCCAACGGGACGCTGGCCCAGGTGTTGTCGTGGATTCCGATCTACACCCCGTTCTTCATGCTGGTGCGGCTGCCGTTCCATCCCGCCCCGATCGAACTGTGGGCGACGGCCGGCCTGACGCTCCTCACCACAGTGCTGCTGGTGCGCCAGATGGGCCGCGTCTTCGCCCGCCATGTGCTGACCACCGAGCGCCCGCCGAGCTTCGTCGGCCTCATCCGGCAGGTGTTCGGCCGCGCCAAAGTGTGATAGGAAGCGCTATCATCATATAAATGAGGAAGCGTTCCATGCGGCTGGCGGCATTCTCCCTGGCTTTCACGGCATTGGCGGCGTCGGCTTCGGCGGCGCCGCTCTCGGTTCTCGATCGCAACGGCGCCAGTGTGGCGGTGGAGGCCTACGGCCCCAACGTGGTCCATGTCGTGATCGCCTCCGACAAGGCCAAAGCGGCCGCCGGGCCGGGCTACGGCATCCTGGCCAAGAATGCCGACAACAAGCCGTTCAAGCACGCGGCCGATGCGGCGGGCGATCATTTCGCCTCGGCGGCGCTGAAGCTCACCATTCCGGCCGAGCCGCCGCACACCCCGAGCGCGATGGAATTGCGCTTTGCCCCGCTCTTGCCGTCGGTCAGGGTGGAAGTGGCGGACGCCGCCGGCAAGCCGCTCGCCAATATGACCGGCTGGGAAATGGCGCCCACCGAGGTCACCGGCGAGAAGACGTTCCAGATCGGCGCCCGTTTCGCGGCCGCGCCCGACGAGCATTTCTACGGTCTCGGCCAGAACCAGGACGGCATCCTCGATCTCAAGGGCCGCACCATCGACTGCAAGCACTGGTACGACGCCCCCACCGGCGAAACCGTCTGCGTGCCGTTCCTCTATTCGTCCAAGGGCTATGCCATCGTCTGGGACAACCCGTCCGAGACAGTGGTGTCCGCCGGGATTTTCGGCTCGACCCACATCACGTCCAAAGTCGGCGAACGGGTGTCGTTCTTCATCATCACCGGCACGCCGAAAGAGATTTATGCCGGCTATGCCCGCCTCACCGGCAAGACCCCGATCCCGCCCAAGGCCGCGTTCGGCCTGATCCAGTCCAAGGCGCGCTTCGAGAGCCAGGGTGAGGTGCTGGCGGTCGCCGATACCTATCGCAAGAAGCAGTATCCGCTCGACGTCATGGTGGTGGACTGGTTCTACTGGACCAAGATGGGCCAGCTCGACATCGACCCGGCGCAGTTCCCCGATGCCGATGCGATGAACAAGCATCTGCACGAGAGCGGCATGCGCTCGATCATTTCGGTGTGGCCGCGGTTCGAAAAGGACGGGCGCTATTTCGCCGAGCTCGACAAGAAGGGCTGGTTCCTCAAAGACAAGGATGGCAAGACCCAGGACGGCCTGCCGTTCCGCTCCGACCGCGTCGGCGCCCTGATCGATTCCACCAGTCCGGAAGCCCGCAAGTGGTTCTGGGAGCACATGCGCGACAACGTCCTGGCGCACGGCTTCGATTATCCCTGGCTCGACGAGACCGAGCCGGATCTGGTGCCCGACGGGTTCTTCTATTCCATCGGCACCGGCGACCGTTTCCACAATCTCTATCCGCTGGTGCATGTCGAAGGCGTCGCCGACGGCATGCGCGCCTGGAAGCCCAACGAGCGCGTCCTGATCCTGTCGCGCGCCGCTTATCTCGGCAGCCAGCGTACCGGCGCCTTGTTCTGGTCGTCGGACATTCCCTCGACCTGGGAAGCCTTGCAGCGGCAGATTCCGACCGGTCTCAACATGACCGCCTCGGGCATCGCCTATTGGGGCAACGATATCGGCGGCTGGCAGAACGTGCCGCCGGTGGCCTCGACCGACCGCGCGCCGCTGATCGATCCCAAAGGCTCCGAAGCGGTGGTCGGCGCCAACCACGACTATCCCGAACTGTTGGTGCGCTGGTTCGAATACGGCACGTTCCTGCCGACCTTGCGCATCCACGGCCAGCGCAGCGCCACCGACATCTGGTCTTATGGTCCGGCGGCCGAGCGGATTCTGGCGAGCTACGACAAGCTACGCTACCGCCTGATCCCCTATCTCTATTCGGCGGCCAAAGAGACCTACGACACCGGCATGCCGTTCATGCGGCCGCTCTGGATGGACTTCGCGTCCGATCCCAATGTCGCTACTCTCGGCACCGAATACATGTTCGGCCCTGCGCTTCTTGTGGCGCCGGTGACCGAGCAGGGTCAGACGACCAAACAGGTTTATCTGCCGGCCGGCACCGATTGGTATGATTTCTGGACCGGCAAGAAGGAAGCCGGCGGGCGCTGGGTCACGGTGGCCGCGCCGATCGATCGCATTCCGGTGTTCGTCAAAGCCGGGTCGATCCTGCCGCTCGGCAGCGACGTGCAGTCGACCGCCGAGAAGCAGACCATCGCCACGATCAAGGTTTATCCCGGCGCCGACGCGAACTTCACGCTCTACGACGACGACGGCCACACCTATGCCTACGAGAAAGGCAAAGGCGTCACCACGGCCAAGCTCGTCTGGAACGACAAGACCCAAAAGCTTTCGGGATCGCGCGCGCCGGTCGAGATCGTGAAGTAATCAGGCGGCGGCGTATTTTTCCCTGCGGCGGCCTTGGCGCTGGCCATGGCCGCCTTTGTTTTGCTCGCTCCGGCTCTGGCCGCTCCGGTTTTCGCCGCTCCGGTTCTGGCCGCCTTTGCTGGGGGCGCCGTGCGGCTTGCCGCGGAACGGGCGCTTCTTGGCGTAATCGCGTTCCTGTTTGGGTTCGGGCGGCAACGGCTCGCCCGCCGCGACGGCGATCTTCTGCTTGGTCAAGCGTTCGATATCGCGCAGGAAGGCGGTTTCCGAGCCGTCGCAGAAGCTGATCGCCACGCCCGACGATCCGGCGCGCGCGGTGCGGCCGATGCGATGGACGTAGCTTTCCGGCTCGTTGGGCAGATCGAAATTGATGACGTGGCTGACGTCGTCGATGTCGATGCCGCGCGCCGCGATGTCGGTGGCGACCAGCACCCGCACGTCACCCGACTTGAAGCTCGCCAGCGCCCGCTGACGGGCGTTCTGGGATTTGTTGCCGTGGATGGCGTCGGCGGCGATGCCGCTTTTCTCCAGTGCTTCGGCGACCCGATTGGCGACATGCTTCATGCGGGTGAAGACGATTACGCGCGACAGGCTCTTGTCCTGCAACAGCTTCACCAGCAGCGTGCGCTTGTCGCCGGCCGGCACGAAATAGACGCGCTGCGCGATGTTTTCCGCGGTGCGCTGGGGCGGCGACAGGTCGATGCGATGCGGCTGATGCAGCAGGAAGCGGCCGAGTTCCTCGACGTCCGCCGGCATGGTGGCCGAGAACATCATCGAGTGACGCTGCTTGGGCAGCGCCGCTTCGATCTTACGGATATCGCGGATGAAACCCATGTCGAGCATGCGGTCGGCTTCGTCGAGCACCAGATGGGTGACACCGTCGAGCCGCACCGTGCGCTGGTTCATGTGATCCAGAAGACGCCCCGGCGTGGCGATGAGAATGTCGACGCCGGCTTCGAGCGCTTTCTTCTGCGGCCCGATCGAAACGCCGCCGACCGTCACCACGGCGCGCACATGCGAATGGCGGCTATAGGTGCGGATGTTTTCGAAGATCTGGATCGCCAGTTCGCGCGTCGGGGCGAGAATCAGGGCCTTGGTCGATTTCGGCACCCGCGTGCCGTGCTGGCGCATCAAGAGCGCCATCATCGGCAATGCGAAAGCGGCGGTTTTGCCGGTGCCGGTCTGGGCGAGCGCGAGCACATCGCGCCCTTTGAGGATTTCGGGAATGGCGGCGGCCTGGATCGGCGTCGGCGTGGTGTAGCCGGCGTCGTCGAGCGCGCTGAGAATGGTATTGGGAAAGCCGAAAGCCTTGAAATTGGCTTCAGTCACAGAAAGTCCTTCATACGCCTGAATTTCGGGCGGCCGTCAGGCGCGCGCGGGATCAGCGTGGTTGCCGCGTCCCATGCACGAAAGGATGAACGGAGGTTTTTTTGATACTCGCAAAAGCCCGCAAACGGGCGACGTGCACCGCGAGTGGAGTAGGCTGTAGCCTTACGACGTATGTTTTGTCAACTAAGGCCGAACCGTGACCACCGCGCGGCGATAGGTGGTGAGCGCCGGTTTGCCGTCGTCGCGCACTTCGAGGATCACATGCACCTCGCGCTCCGGCCCATAGCCGGGATAGGGCGCGGCGGGCGGAACGGTGAGCGTTGCGTGCTGCGGATCGCGCACCGTCAATTGCGGAGTGACGCCGGGCGAACCGGCTTCGTTGTAGATCCACCACTTATAGGTGAGCGCGTTCTTGTCGGGATCGCGCGAGCCCTCGGCCGACAGCGCAATCGTTTCGCCGTACTTCGCTGTGATGCGCACCGGCGCGAAGGACGTATCGCCGTTGAGCACCGCCACCGGCGCGTGATTGGCGGCCTTGAATTTCGAGCTGAGGCTCCAGGCGATGCGGGCGGCGAAATCGTTCTGATAGCCCGCGCGCCAGCGCCAGATCGAAGCCTGGTTGGAATTGTATGCTTTGCCGTCGACCCCGGTCGCGGTGTCGTTGGCGTTGGAATAAAGCCCGTATTGCGGCGCCACTTTGCCGTAGCGTCCGCCCCAGCCGCCCCATTCGGGATGCTCGGGATCGGCAAGACCGCGCGCGATCAGATTGAGGAACGACGGCGTGTCGCCCTCCATCTGGTATTTCCAATTGGGATAAAGCGTGCCGAGCGCGCCTTGGCGGATATTGGCGTCGATCCATTCGTTGGTGACGAGGCGGGTGTCGGGTCCGGTCGGGTGCTCGCCGTGCGGATCGCCATAGGTATCGCTGGAAATGCCGGTCCAGGTGGCGCTGCCGTATTGGCTAAAGGCGTTGATCGAGGCGATCCAGACGAGATCGGGGAAGTTCACCCGCGCCCACGGACCGGCATCGTCCTGATCGGAGATCGAATAGACGCGCAGCTTGGCGACGAAGGCTTTGACTTGTTCCGGCGTCCGCGTCGCCCGCACGCGATAGAGCGCCTGGGCGAGATCGACGCTGCCGCCCCAGTTCACCACCCATAAGGGCCGCGGATCGGGCTTGTCGGCTTCTTGGATGATCTGGCGCGAGCCTTCGGTATCGAAGCCTTCGCCGACATAGGCGACGCCGTAATGCGGCTGGCCTTTTTTCACCAGCGCCCTGAGCGCCTCGGCATCGGGATAGGCCTTGTCGTGGGCGCGCAGATTCTTCAGCACCTTGGCGTAGCCGTCGATGCGCTCATAGAAGAGTTCGGGATGGATCGCCTCGCGCTGCCAGGTCGAGGTGGAGGCGATGAGACCTTTGACGTCGATCTGATTGGTGTAGGTCAGAAGCCGCACGAAGCTCTCGGAATCGTCCGGCTCGTTGCCGATGTCGGAAACCACGATCAGGCGGGGCTTGGCGTCTTCGGCCGCAGCCGGGGCCGCCAGGGTGGCGATCAATCCGAAAAGAACCGCGGCAGTTTTCATGGCCCGTCTCCTGATCGGTGGACCTTAACCCTGAGGTCCGCAAAGATGAAATCGGCGTCACCGTCTTGAAGTCGGCGCCAGCCGCTCCCATCTTTTGGGGGCTGTAGTTCCGTGGGTGTCGCCCGTCCCTTTGTTCGCTGCTTAGGGGCGGGCGACGCTTATGTGGGGATCACGCAGGCGATCAGGCAAACGAAAAGGCCGCCTGACGTCCAGACGGCCCCTGTATGCACAGCGGCTTTAGCCCAAAGAACGGGCGTGCCTATTTCGGCAGCAGGCCTTCGCGCTGCAGACGCTTGCGCTGGAGCTTGCGATAGCGGCGGATCGCTTCGGCGCGTTCGCGGGCCCGCTTCTCGCTCGGCTTTTCATAGTGGCCGCGCAGCTTCATTTCGCGGAAGATGCCTTCGCGCTGCATCTTCTTTTTCAGGGCTTTGAGCGCCTGGTCGATATTGTTGTCGCGAACGATGATCTGCAAAGGCCAACTCCTGAAGCCGTTTCTGTGAGGGGCGGCTATATAACGGAAGGGTTATCACGAGTCCACACGACCGCGGCAAAACGTCTGTCTTTTTCCGGGGTTTGGCGTCGCGGTGTGGCGCAAATCCCTGGTTTGCGGGAGGCTCGGTGCAGGGTCCACCGGCGGCCTCGGGTGTGTTAGGCTAAGTCACTGAAACATAAGAGATTACCATGGCTATTTTGAAGATCGCACGAATGGGCCACCCGGTCCTGGCCGAGGTCGCCAAGCCGGTCGGCGACCCCACCACGCCCGAAATCCGGCGTCTGGTCGCAGACATGCTGGAAACGATGATCGACGCCAACGGGGCGGGATTGGCGGCGCCGCAGGTGCATGTGCCGCTGCGCGTGGTGGTGTTTCAGGCGCCCGCCGACCGCAATGATGCGCTCTCGGAAGAAGAGCGCTTCGAAGCCACCGCGCCGCTCACGGTACTGATCAATCCCGAAATCGAAATCCTCGGGCCGGAGCGCGAAGCCGGTTGGGAGGGCTGTCTGTCGGTGCCGGGCTTGCGCGGTCTGGTCGAACGCTCGAGCCACATCCGCTACCGCGGTGTCGATCACGAAGGTCATCCGATCGAGCGCATCGCCAAGGGCTTTCATGCCCGCGTGGTGCAGCACGAATGCGATCATCTCGACGGCGTCTTGTACCCGCAGCGGATGGGCGATCTCAAAAAGCTGATCTACGAGACCGAAGTCCGCCATTGGCTGCCGCGGGGAGAGCCCGAAGAGTAGGCGCTATCGGCTTTCGCGGCTTGCATGCCGGCAGTGCGGCCGCGATGCTTTCTTTGCGGCAGCAACAGGCGCACACTCGCTTCGCTCCAAGGGGGAGGCTGGTATGCGCGTTCTCAGGAACTGCCTGGGTCTCGCCGCGTGCGCATTGGTCCTTTGTCCGACCAGTGCGATGGCCCGACAGCTGGCAGTTGCCACGGTTACACCACAAGGCGTCGCTTGCATTTTCACTCCGGCCTGTGCGGTCACGGTGACCGATACGACCGGCTATTTCACCCTGTTCGGCAATGGCGGACACGGCAGTCTTCTGGTCCGCACCTATCCCGGCTTGCCGGGGACGCGGGCGGCCGGGCTGACCGGCTATTCGCTGTTCATCAACATGCGCGGGGACACTTCGCTCGGCACGGCCAACTGCGTCGAGAAGCTGACGATCGACGCCGGTCCGGTCGAATCGGTGAACTACGCCGGTCCGCCGGCGGAGGTGTTCGTGGTCGGTTCGTCGGGCGGTGCGGGACTTTCGCGCGTCGATCAGACCGGCTCGAAGGTGACGTTCACCTTCGCCAAGCCGATCTGTCCGTCGCCAAGCCGTTTGACCGAAAGCCTCTATTTCGGCTTTGCGGCCAAGGGCGCGCCGGTTGCCGGCAAGGTCCAGATCACCGGAACGCACGGCACGGCCGACGTCCCGGTGCGCATTCCCAAGCACTGAGCCGGAAGCGCTTTCGGGAGCCGGTAGCGCCGGCGTGTCGGCGGGCACCGGTTCGAAAGCGCGCCGGAAAAGTGTGCTGGCGTTTCCTCGAACGGACACGGATAATCGCCGTGTCCGAGGAAGGATGCGTCTGTGCCGATCGATCCTGCGCTTCACGATGCTTTGAACGAGGCGGCCGAAAAAGGCTTCAGCGCAGACCTGATCGAACGGTGGTCGCATGCCGTCGATGCCGATATGACGGCCGCGCTCGAAGCGCTCGATCTCAAATCGATGCCGGTGCGAAAGCGTATCCGTACCGCGGTGCTGACACGGCTGGCGATTTTGAAGCCGCACAAACAGATCGCCCGCAAGGCGGCGCTGTTTCTGTCCTCGCCCGTACACGTGCCGCTGGCGGTGCGTCTGGTGGCGCGGACCGCGGATACGATGTGGCGCACGGCCGGCGACACCGCCACCGATTTCAACTGGTATACGAAACGCACGATCCTGGCGGCGGTCTACACGGCGACCGAGATCGCCTGGTTCGGCGACGACACGCCGGACGAGAATGCCACCGCGCAGTTCCTCGACGCCCGCATTGAAAACGTGCTCCAGTATGAGAAGCTGAAAGCGCGGTTCCGCCCCCAGCCGACAAGGACCTCGTGATGAAGATATATGCCGCAGCGCTGTTGGCGCTGATTTCTGTTACCGGTAACGCCATGGCCGACGATCTGAGCCAGTCCAAAGTGTTCCACCGCGATGACGCGCCCGCCCGTGCCTTTGCCAACGGTGGTGGCGCCCGCGACCTGATTCTTGGGGTGCTGAAAAGCGGCGAAGCCGTGAAGGTGCATGAATCGATGCAGCCCGAAGGCGCCGAACCCAATCCGTCCCATGTCATCGCCCATTCCGAATTCATCATTGTCGGTGAAGGCACACTTGCCTTCATTCACGACGGTGTGACCGAGACCGCCGGGCCGGGCGACGTGATCTATGTCGCTCAGGGTACGGATCATCAGGTGCGCAATGTCGGCAAAGGCCCGGTGCGCTACGCCATCGTCTCGATCGGCGGCGACATCAAGCCGAAATAGGATTCAGCTATGGAAAACCTCGACCGCCGCAATCTTTTCGCCGTGTTCTCGGCTCTTGCCGCCGCCGGTCTGGCCGGATCCGCCGGGGCCGCCGAGCCGACGCTGTCGCAATCAAAAGTGCTGCGCTATGCCGATCTGCCGGTGCGCAAGTTTGCCAACGGGAGCGAGCAGCGCCGCGTGTTGATCGGCACTTTGCCGACCGGCGAATTTCTCGAAGTGCACGAAACCCTGATGCCGGCCGGCGAGACGCCGCATCCGCCGCACAAGCATCCCAACAGCGAGATGCTGTTCATCCAGACCGGCGCGGTCGAATATATCGACGAGACCGGCAAGCACATTCCGGTCGGTCCCGGCGACATTGTCTTCACCGCCTCGAACCAGATGCACGGGCTGGTCAACACCGGCTCGACGCCGGCGACCTACATCGTGGTCTCGGTCTCCACGCAGTTGCCCGAAGGCTGACCTCGCCTCTTATCCTTCCGGCGATTCCGGAACCGAGTCGGTCTGCTTCTGCCGCCAGTCCTTGAGGCGCTGGTTCAGCTCGGCGTCCGACAGCGCCAGCATGGCGGCGGCGAACAGCGCGGCGTTCTTGGCGCCGGCTTCGCCGATGGCGAAGGTCGCGACCGGAATGCCGCCCGGCATCTGAACCGTCGACAGCAGGCTGTCCATGCCCTTCAGAGCCTTGGATTCCATCGGCACGCCCAGCACCGGCAGATGGGTGAGACCGGCCATGACGCCGGCCAGATGGGCCGCGCCGCCGGCCGCCGCGATAATCAGTTTGAGGCCCCGGCCTTCGGCGCCGCGGGCATAGGCGAACGCCCGGTCGGGCGTGCGGTGGGCGGATACGACCTTGACTTCATAGGATATTTTCAAGGCATCGAGAGTCTCGGCGGCCTTTTTCAGGACCGGCCAGTCCGACGCGCTTCCCATGATCAGTCCAACCTGCGGCATTCTTTCACCTCCGAATCGGCGACCGGCTTTATAGGGTCGGTCCGAGAGCGGGGGAAGCGCTGTTGTTAACCTTTTCTTGGTGATCTTGAGCGAAAAGTTAACGCTGCGGGGCAGAGGTCGAGATGAAGGTCGAGAAAACCAGCCCGTATTCCGGGGTACGCGCCGTCGGTGCGGCGGCGTATGCACGCCGGGCTGAAGCGACCCAGGCGGTGCAACCGACGCCGCCGATCGCGGCGACCGCCAGCGTGCTCGGCATTCCCGAAGACGAATTCACGCCCAGAGTGCGCGATGCGATTCTCACCCTGATGGGCGAAGTCGACAATCTGCGCCACGAGCTGCAGGCGACGCGCGAGCGTCTCGAACAGGCCGAACGCACCGCCGATCAGGATCATCTGTTGCCGCTTCTGAACCGCCGCGCCTTCGTGCGCGAGCTGACGCGTTACATCTCGTTCGCGGGCCGTTACGGCACGCCGGCGACGCTGCTCTATTTCGATCTCGACGGCTTCAAGCAGGTCAACGACACCTACGGCCATGCCGCCGGCGATGCGGTGCTGGCGCATTTCGCCGACACACTGCTGGCTCAGACGCGCGACAGCGACGTGGTCGGCCGTCTCGGCGGCGACGAATTCGGCGTGCTGTTGGCGCACGCCAATCTCGAGCAGGGCCGCAAGAAGGCCGACATTCTCGCCGAGAAGCTCAAATCGCAGCCGACGATGTGGCACGGCCAGCCGATACCGATGGGCTTCTCTTATGGCGCCTTCGAACTCAAAGGCGACGACACCCCCGATCTCGCCATGGCCCGTGCCGACGAAGCGATGTACGCCCACAAGAAGAACGGCCGCTGATCTTTCCTCCCTCGCGGAGCGCTACTTTTCGAGCCGCACCCCGAATGAATAGCGGGGGAGGTGGCTCGACGCGTCAGCGGCGAGACGGAGGGGGGTTACGCGATGATGTCGGGCAGAAGCTGATTCTCGATCTTGGTGATCTGGTCCTTGAGCTGAAGTTTTTTCTTCTTCAGCCGGGTCAGTTGCATGATGTCGTGGGTCGGGCCCATGGCCTCGATCGCGGCGTCGAGATCGCGATGTTCCTGGATGAGTTCGGCCAGCTTGGCCCTGAGGGCGACCTGTTCCGGACGGGTGACTTCAGATGTCATCTTTTGCTTTCCGGGTGTTCGAGGAGACCGGGTTCCAGCGCTTGGCCGGGGCCCAATTATAACCGAAACAATCAAGAATGCGCCCGACGAAATGATCCACCAGGTCTTCCAGGCTGTGGGGCGAAACATAGAAGGCGGGCACCGGCGGCAGGATGATCGCCCCCATTTCGGTGAGCGCCGTCATGGTCCGCAAATGGCCGAGGTGAAGCGGGGTTTCGCGCACCGCCAGCACCAGCCGGCGCCGTTCCTTTAAGGTGACGTCGGCGGCACGGGTCAGTAGCGATGCGGTGACGCCGGTGGCGATCTCGCTCATCGAGCGGATGGAACAGGGCACCACGGCCATGCCGAGCACCGGAAACGAGCCCGACGCGATCGAGGCGCCGACATCGCCGGGGGCGTAATGGGCGTCGGCCTTGGCCAGAACCGCCTTGAGCGGGACGTCGGCCTCGAGGCCGATGGTCAGTTGCGCGGCCTTGGAAACCACCAGATGAGATTCGATCCCAAGGTCTTTACAGGCGTCCAAGAGGCGGATGCCGTAGATCACGCCGGAGGCGCCCGAAATGCCGATCACGAGGCGCGGCGGAACCGCTTCGGCACGCTCGTTTTTTCCGGCCTTTGACACTTTATTCCCCATGGTTGAACGTCTTTACAGGTCGGAAGGGATGGGAGGAAGAGCCTCGTGACAGAACGGTGACTTGGTGCTTTACTTTCTTCACCGATAAGCAAGAGGTGCATGAATGGCACTCCAGGGACATATCGAAGAGTTGTCCGAAAAGCATAAGAAACTTGAAGAACTTATCGAAGACGAGATGACCCATCCGGACTGGAATGAATACCGGGTGGCGGCACTCAAAAAACAAAAACTCAGATTGAAAGACGAAATCGAAAAGCTACGAAGCGACGTGCACTGAGTCTGGCACTGAGCGCTTCGGTTCAGGCCTGAACGCCGATCGGCGGAACGGAGTTTCGCGTGCTCAATTACCGGCACGCATGCGGTTCCGGATGATCGCGAACAGCCCCGCGGCCAGCACCAGAAACATGGCCGAGGCCGCGAACGCGGCGCCGGGAAAATAGACCGGCGCCTTCGGGCCTGAGAACCACGCGAACAGATAGCCGAGCAACAGTGGCGCGAACACGCTGGTCAGACTGCCTGCGCTGGTCAAGGCGCCTTGCAGTTCGCCCTGGCTCTTGGGGCCGACGGCTTCCGCCAGGATGGCGTTGATCGACGGCATCACCAGGCTGACGAGCCCGAACGGCAGCATGAAGGCGTAGATCATCCACGCATGGCTCGCGATGGCGTAGCCGAAGAACGACAGCGCGCCGCCCGCCAGCCCGATATGGACCGAGCGGTCGGGACCGATGCGGCGGGTCAGCCGCGGCAGCAGCGAATAGGATGCGGCCGTCACGATGCCGACGCCGACCAGCGCCCAGCCGACTTCGCGCGGGCCCCAGCCGAATTTGAGCATGGTGTAATAGCTGAATACCGTCGGGTTGGCGTCGTGCGCCATCCGCATCAGCACCAGCACGCCGCACAACGGCAGCACCACCGGATAGCGCTTCAGCACCATCAAGGCGCCGAGCGGATTGGCGCGCCACAGCTCGAATTTGCGCCGGTGATTTTCCGGCAAGGTCTCTTTGAGGACGACGAGACCGTAAATCGCATTGGCGGCCGCCAGCCCCGCCGCCACGAAGAACGGCAGCCGCAAGCCGTAATGGCCGAGCATGCCGCCGAGCGCCGGGCCGATGATGAAGCCGAGCCCGAAGGCGGCGCCGATCATGCCGAAATTCTGCGCCCGCTTTTCCGGCGTCGAGATGTCGGCAATATAGGCCGCGGCGGTGGTGAAGCTGGCGCCCGCCATGCCCGACAGGACGCGGCCGACGAACAGCCAGCCGAGCGTCGGCGCCAGCCCCATGATGATGTAGTCGATGCCGATGCCGATGAGCGACAGGATCAGCACCGGCCGCCGTCCGAAGCGGTCGGAGAGATTGCCGAGCAGCGGCGAGAACAGGAACTGCATCCCGGCATAGGCGAACATCAACAGCGCGCCGATGCGGGCCGCTTCGTCCATCCCGGTATGGCCGAGGGTTGCGATCAGCTTGGGCAGGATCGGCAGGATGAGGCCGAGCCCCATCACGTCGATCAGCATGGTGATGAAGATGAAGACGATCGCGTGCTTGTTGGCGGGCTTTTCCATGTCTCGTGAGTCGCTAGAGCGGCGTGCGCAAAAGTGTAGGCGGTTTTGCGCGAATACGCCGCGACAATCAAATAGAGCGGCGTGCGCAAAAGTGTAAGCGGTTTTGCGCGAAAACGCCGCGACAATCAAATAGAGCGGCGTGCGCAAAAGTGTAAGCGGTTTTGCGCGAAAACGCCGCGACAATCAAATAGAGCGGCGCACGCTGGCAGAGCCGTCCCGGCGACGCAAGCCTCAACCGGCGGTCGCGGCGAGCCCGAGTTTGGCGCGTGCTTCGGCTTCGACCACGCTCCACGGCCGTTTGCCGTCGAACACGATGCCAACCAGGATGAATTTGGTGAGGCCGCTGTCGGAAACCAGCGGCGCGCATAGATATTCGGCGACCATGTAGGACTTGTCGAAGGTGTCGGCGCGCAACAGGAGGCGCACCGGCTTCAGCGACTTGAGCGCGAGGTCGGCGAACCCGTACCAGCGGTCGAGGAATTTCTCCGGCACCACTTCGTCGACATATTTGCCGGTCAGCTCGCCGTAATATTGCACGATGCCGCTGCCCATCAGGCGGACGCGATAGCGCCGCTGGACGCCTTCGCCGATGCGCTCGTAGATGGCGATGTTGCGCATGAAGGGCTGCAGCTTGCGCGCCGTCATCGCGCCCCGCGCCGGAATGCCGTCCTTGGCCTCGCTCTGCCACAGCGCCAGGAGTTCGGCGAGCATGGCGTGGTCGAAGCCGCAGCTTTCGTCGGCGAGGATCGGCCACGCGCCATGGGCGGCCGCGGCGTTGAAGTCTGCGGCGGTGGCGATTTCGGGCGGGACGATTTTCGGTAAGTGTGCCATACGAATATCCGGGACGGCATACCGCATCCGGACGATTTTCCGGAAATGCGTTATCGCCGCAGTGCTGCGACGTTCGCGTACGGCGTGCAGCGATGCAAGTCTGCAGCGGCCCGGTCCCGCCGCCCCGGATGTCGCGCGCGGCCGGGCGTTGCAGCGAGAACACGATGGGCGCCGGGCGCCTCGAACATTGCAATGGAGACAGGTGCTTGCGGACGGCGGCACCGCGCGCCATGGACGAACGGCGTCGCGGTTGCTAGGAAGAATGCAACCACTGAGGGACTGCGGAATGGTTGACGGTACGGCGGGTGCCAAGCGCGTCGGGCTCATTCGCCGGGGCTACGCCTGGATGATGCAGAAGGCCCAGGGCCGCAACGCCCTGTGGGCGCTGGCCGCCTTCGCCTTCGCCGAAGCCTCGTTCTTCCCGATCCCGCCCGACGTCATGCTGCTGCCGATGATGGTGGCCAACAAGAAGCGCGCCTTCCGCCTCGCCGGCTGGTGTGCCTTGTGGAGCGTGATCGGCGGCTGCTTCGGCTATGCCATCGGCATGTTCTTCTGGGATACCGCGGGGCAGTGGATCATCCACGCCTTCCATATTTCCCAGACCAAGGTCGATCACGTGCGCGACCTCTATCAGTCGAACGCCTATTGGATCGCGGTGCAGGGCCTGACCCCCATTCCGTTCAAGCTGGTGACGATCTCGTCGGGCCTGGCGGGCGTATTCTTCCCCTATTTCCTGTTCTTCGCGGCGCTGGCGCGCACCGTGCGCTTCGTGGTGATCGAAGGGCTGCTGGTCCACTATTTCGGCGATCAGGCCAAGGCGGTGCTCGACAAGTACATGGAGATCGCGTTGGTGATTTTCCTGATTGCGGTGGCGGCGGGAATCCTGCTGGTTGTGCTGGTGTAGAACCCGCGCCGGCCATCAAACCGCCGCGAAAGCGGAGCAGTGGACCGCCCCATGGTGCCCCAACTGGCCTCCATTGCCGCCATCCTGTTCACGACGCTGATTTTCCTCAGCGGCAACGGGCTTCTCAATACGCTGATCCCGGTGCGGGCGAACATCGAGGGCTTCTCGACGCTCGCCATCGGCGTCATCGGCTCGGCCTATTTCGCCGGGTTCCTGATCGGCTGCTTCACCGGTCCGCGCTGGCTGGCGCGCGTCGGTCATGTGCGGACGTTTTCGGTCTGCGCCGGGCTTTGCGCCGCCGCCACCCTGACCCAGTCGATCATCGTCGCGGTTCCGGGCTGGATCATTTTGCGGGCCGCGTTCGGTTTTGCCGCCGCGAACATCTACATCACGCTCGAAAGCTGGCTGAACGATCGCGCCACCAACCAGACGCGCGGCGCGATCTTCTCCTCCTATCTCGGGGTGAATTTCGCCGGCCTGATGATCGGCCAGCTCCTGTTCGCCACCGCGCGGCCGTCGAGCTTCGTGCTGTTCTCGATGGCGTGCATCTTTTACGCCCTGTGCCTGGTGCCGGTCGGCCTCACCGACCAGAAGCAGCCGGCGCCGGCGCCGGTGCCGAAGCTCAGGCCGCTCAAGCTGTTCAAGATCTCGCCGGTCGGCGTCGCCGGTTGCATCGCGGTGGGGCTCGCCAACAACGCGGTGTGGGCGATGGCGCCGGTCTATGCCCAGTCCGAGGGACTGTCGCCCGGTGGCGTCGCGCTGTTCATGGTCGCCTTCACCTTCGGCGGCACGCTGGTGCAGTTGCCGGTGGGGCGGCTGTCGGATCACGTCGACCGGCGCTGGGTGATCGCCGGAACCTGCGCCCTGGCCTCGGCGGCCGGTGTCGCCATCGCCCTGTTCGGCGGCCACGGCAATCTCAACCTGATGTGCGCCATGTTCGGCGTGTTCGGCGTTTTGATGCTGCCGCTTTATGCGCTGTCGGTCGCCCACGCCAACGACCGCATACCGCGCCAGTCCTTCGTCGAGGCTTCGGCGACGCTGCTTTTGATCAACTCGGTTGCGTCGGTGATCGGCCCGACCTTTGCCGCCTCGGTGATGGACCGCTTCGGCGCGCCGGCGCTGTTCTTCTTCACCGCCGCCGTGCATGCGGCGATGCTGGTGTTCACGCTGATCCGGCTCGGCCTGATGAAACCGGCCGGCATCCGGGCACGCTTCACGCCGATGCCGCCGTCGCCGGTCGCGGCCGAACTCGATCCCCGCAAGGCCGAGAAGGAAGACGCGGTTTAGCGTTTTGCCGGTCGCGCTTCAGTTCACCGTCTGGGTCAGTTCGGCGATGCCGAGCAGGGTGACCATGCGCCCGTCGCGCACCGCGATGCCTTCGACGTAGCGGCTGGCGCCGTCGTTCTGCATCATTTCCGGCGGCGGCTGAATCTCTTCGCCTTTGACCGTGATGATGTCCGACACCGCATCGACCAAGAGGCCGGTCTGGCGGTGTTCGGTATCGATCACGATGATGACGTTCTTGGGGGTGGCTTCGGTGCGTCCGAGTCCGAGCCGCGCCTTGAGGTCGATCACCGGCAGCACCGTGCCTCTGAGATTGATGATGCCGCGGACGTAGTTGGGCACGTTCGGCAGCGGCGTGGTGTCGGCCCAGCCGCGGATTTCGCGGATCGCCATGATCGGCGAGGCGAACTCCTGGCCGTTGGCGAGGAAGGTGATGTACTGACGGCTATCGGTTTTCTCGGTCATGGCTCAGAACTCCGTCCAATCGCTGTCGGGTTCGGACGCAAGCGGGGCGGCTGCCGTCGCAACCCGCGCCCCGCCCGCTGCCGCGCGGCGCGCCTGGGGATGGCGCGGCGGCGGCGTTTTCGTGGGTTTGGCGGCGGCCGGGAGTCGAGCCGTATCGCCGACGTTGAAGAAGCCCACGAGGTCCGAAAGAGTGACAGTTTCGTTGGCCAGATTGCGCGAGGCGGCGGTCGATTCTTCGACCATCGCCGCGTTCTGCTGGGTGACGCGGTCCATCTGGCTCACGGCCGCGTTGACCTGTTCGATGCCGGTCGACTGCTGTTCGCCCGCCATGGCGCTGTCGCGCGCCAACGCGTTGATGGCGGCGACCTGCTCGACGATGCGCTTCAGCGCCTCGCCGGATTCGCCCACCAGCTTGACGCCGTCTTCGACATGCTCGCCCGAGGTATTGATCAGCGCCTTGATCTGCTTGGCGGCTTCGCTCGAGCGCTGCGCCAGCGAGCGGACTTCCGAGGCGACCACGGCGAAGCCCTTGCCGGCCTCGCCGGCGCGCGCCGCTTCGACGCCCGCATTCAAGGCGAGCAGGTTGGTCTGGAAGGCGATCTCGTCGATCACGCCGATGATGTCGGTGATCTGGCGCGACGACTGGGCGATGGCGTCCATCGCCTTCACCGCGGCTTCGACGATCTGGCCGCCTTCTTCGGCGACCTCTTTGGTATGGCCGACGGCGTTGCTCGCTTCGTGCGCGTTGGAGGCGGCCTTCTTGACCGAGGCGGTGATTTCCTCCAGCGCCGCGGCGGTTTCTTCGAGCGAGGCGGCCTGTTCTTCGGTGCGATGGGAGAGGTCGTCGGCGGCGGTCGAGATTTCGTTGGCGTTGTCGGCGATCTGGCGGGTCGAACCGAGGACGTTCTTCATCGTGTCCTGAAGATGGTCCATCGCGGTGTTGAAGTTGTGCTTCAGCGTGGCGAAGGCGCCGCTGAGATCGGCGGTGATGCGATGGGTGAGATTGCCCTTGGCGAGATGCTCGAGGCCGGTGCCGATCGAGCCCACGATGGTCCGGGTCTGCTCGTCCTTGGCGTGCTCGGCGGCGGCGAGCTGGTTCTTGAAGCTCGTCATGGCTTCGGCGAGCTGGCCGATTTCGTCCTGCTGGTCGGCATGCGGCACGCGGGCATCGAGATGGCCGGCGGCGAGTTCGCCCATCGCTTCGGTCATGGCGCCGAGCGGTTTCGAAATCCCGCGCACCAGCACGACGCCGGCGGCGATGCAGATGGCGATGGCGATGACCAGGGCGAGCAGGATGGCGGTGCGGGCGGTGGCGTAGGTGGCTTCGCTGCGGTTGCCGGAGGCGATGCCGGAGTCATGGTTGTAGGTCACGTCGTCGTCGGTCGCCGCGATGATGTCGCCGAATTCGCGCTTCATCGGCCCCATGAAATAGGCGATGGCGGCGTCCTTGCCCTGCGACTTGAGGATGTCCTCCAGTTTGGACTGCATCGGGTCGTAGTCGGCCCGCTCGGCGAGGATCTTTTCGACCTTGGCCTTTTCCACGGCGGTGTCGGCCGTCGGCATGTATCGGTTCCAGGCCTCGTCCGCCTGGCTTTGGTAGCCGCGCATATCCTTGAGGGCGGTGGCGCGCTGGTCCTCCGAAGTGGACATGACGAAGTTGGCTTCGGCGACCCGGTAGCGGGTGAGGAAGTACTCGAAGCGGCTCAGCGAGCTGATGGCCGGCATCCAGTTGTCGCGAACGTCTCGCGATGACGCGTTGAGGGACGACAGACTGACGATCGCGAACACCCCCAGCGCCGCGGTGATCGCCAGAACCCCCGCAAACACGCCAACAAGTTTCTTGCTCACGGACAAATCTTTGAAGCGCATGACTTTTCTCCCCGCCCGGCGAGATGGGATGCCCGTTTTCGCCGCTTGCGGGTGGATATTCGCGCTTGAAATTTAATGACCGGTAATGATGAACACCGCGGTTCGCCTGTGAATTCGCAACGCGTGTTAGCCGAAATTTCTCAAGGCAATTCAAGCGTGTAGCGCAAAGCTTCCGGGTCCGGTCCAGGATGGACCGGTTATCCCGTTGGTTAAGCTGTGCAATTTTCAGCAAATGCGAACGAGACGCAAACCCATATCGCGGCGGGTGCGCCTGCTAGAATTTGTGCAACTGTAAAACGTGTGGCGATCAACCACAGAGATTCCGGCCGGACCCGGCGTTGTAAGCCGGGCCTCGTCCGCTCCTGCCGTTCAGGCCTCGCTGTCCTCGCCGGTTTCGGCGACCGGCTCTGCCGCGGGCGTCTCGGCCGCCGGGGCGCCCGGCAGGTCGTGCAGCGGCAGCAGGGTCGTGCCGGCCTTGGCGGCGCGCTTTTCGGCGCGTTCGCGCTTGGCTTCGGCGCGGGAAACCGCAAGGTCGAGTTCGAGCTGGCTGCACAGGCCGAGCGTCACCGGGTCGACCGCCTTGATGTTGGTGGCGTTCCAGTGCGAGCGCTCGCGGATCTTCTGGATGGTGGCCTTGGTGGTGCCGATCAGCTTGATGATGTCGGCATCGGGCATTTCGGGGTGATTGCGCAGAATCCAATAGACCGCATCGGGCTTGTCCTGGCGCTTCGACACCGGGGTATAGCGTGGCGCCTTCTTCTGCTTGACCACCGGCATTTTGTGCTTCGGCGGGGCCATTTTCAGGCGGACTTTGGGATCCTTCTCGGCGGCTTCGATCTGCTCGCGCGTCAGCTGGCCGGCCGAAACGGGGTCCATGCCCTTGATGCCTTTGGCGACGTCCTCGTCGGCGATGCCTTTCACTTCGAGCGGATGCAAGCCGCAGAAATCGGCGATCTGGTCGAAGGAGAGTGAGGTGTTGTCCACCAGCCAGACGGCGGTGGCTTTCGGCATCAAAGGCTTCTGTTCGGCGGCCATGATAATTTTCTCCCATTGCCGGGGAAGGTCTTCATCCCTCCACCCGACCTCGTGAAGCGTGAAGCTTTCGAGGAATGTACGAGGTTGTAACCGGGAAGAAGACGGAAGGGAAGGGGGTTTACACCGTCAGCAGAATCTTCCCGAAATGGCCGGTTTTGGCCATATGGGCGTGGGCGGCCGCGGCCTCGGCGAGCGGGAAAACGCGGTCGACCACCGGCTTGATGGCGCCGATTTCGATCAACGGCCACACCGTCTTCAACAGGGCATCGCGCAACGCCCGTTTTTCCTCGGGACTGCGTCCGCGCAGCGTCGTTGCCGTCAAGGTCAGGCGCTTGGCCAGCATCAGGCGGAAGTCGACCGTGGCCGTCGAGCCTTTCTGGTAGGCGATGTTGACGATCCGTCCTTTGGTCGCCGCCGCTGCGAAATTGCGGACGATGTAATCGCCGCCGACCATGTCGAGGATGACGTCGGCGCCGCGCCCGGCGGTCGCCGCCAGCACTTCTTCGACGAAATCGTCCGTATGATGATCGATCGCCAGCATCGCGCCCAGCCGTTCGCATTTTTCGCAGCGCTCGGCGCCGCCCGCGGTGGTCAGCACTTTGGCGCCCAGCGCCGCCGCAAGCTGGATGGCGGCCGAACCGACGCCGCTCGATCCGCCGTGGATCAGCACGGTTTCCTTGCTCCTGAGACCGCCGGCATCGATCAGATTGGTCCAGGCGGTGAAGAGGGCTTCCGGCAGTGCCGCGGCCTCGATCAGATCGACGCCCGCCGGCAGCGGCAGCACCGAGCCTTCGTCGACGCGGGCATATTCGGCATAGCCGCCGCCGGGAAGCAGGGCGCACACCTTGTCGCCGATGCGGAACGGCGAGTCCGCCGCCGCTTCGGCAATCTCGCCCGAGACTTCGAGACCCAATGTGTCGGGTGCGCCCGCGGGCGGAGGATACTTGCCTTTGGCTTGCAACAGATCGGCGCGATTGAGGCCTGCGGCGGCGACCTTGATCAGGACTTGGCCGGGACCGGGCACCGGCGTTTCGCGCTCCGCCAGCGTCAGCGTGTAGTCGGGTCCGGGATTTACGACGGTAACGGCGCGCATTTTTGTGGTCTTGCGAACGATCGTTTCCAGGCTAGAAATTAGCAGCGTTCGAGGAGTGTGCAAAACGCCATGGCGATCGATCCTGAAGAATTGCTGCCGCGCAAGAAACCGGCCGAAATCGTGCTCGGCGAGGATCTTTCCGCAATGTCGGAATTCGAGCTGGCGGCGCGCATCGGCATGCTGGAAGCCGAAATCGCCCGCTGCCGCGACGCAATTGCGGCCCGCCAGGCGACGAAATCGGCCGCCGACGCGTTCTTCAAGCGCTAGAGTTGAGCGCCAGCGTATGCGGCGATTTCCCGTCCGAAAGCGCGACAATCCTGGAATCGTAAAATCGCGCGAAAGATCCTTAACGGGATCGTCATCATTAATATCGACAACTATCCGTTGCCTTGATGCCACCGGCTATAGTGTTAACCGGCGGAATGATGCATCTCCATCTTGCGCGGACGAAGCGAGTTGATAGCTTTATGCGCCGGTGGAGCGGGGCGTACACATGAACACTCTCGACGACGAGGCCATTCGCGATCTCACAGTGCAGTCGTTCACCGGTTCGGTGCTGTTTCAGCGCACCTTCGACGAAGGCATGAGTCTGGTGGAAGAGACGGCGCGTTATCTCGACGGGCCGGGCCGCGAAGAGCAGCGTCATCTGCCGCGCAAGACCGCGATGCTCTATGCCGGCGAATCCATGCGCGTCACCACGCGTTTGATGCAGGCCGCTTCGTGGCTGTTGGTGCAGCGTGCGGTGTCCGAAGGCGACATGAAGGTCGAAGACGCCCAGAGCGATCGCTATCGCCTCGGCTCCAAGGAAATCTGTTTCGGCGGCGGTCCGTCGGATGCGGTGGAAGGACTGCCGGTAAAGTTGCAGGATCTTCTCTCCCGCAGCGACGATCTCTACCGCCGCATCGCCCGTCTCGACGATGTCCTGTTCGGCAAAGCCGAAATCCCCGCCGGCGCCCGCGGCGCCATGGCGATGCTCGAACGCGCGTTCTCCGCGCCGCAGTAACACCACCTGTCATCCCGGACGCGCTGCGTCTTTCCTCCCCCGCGGTGTCGCGGTCGATGAGCCGTACCCTGTTGCAATAGCGGGGGAGGTGCTGATCGAGCGTGAGCGAGAGAAGCGGAGGGGGGATTGCTCTGCTGTCTGTTCGGGCCCCCCTCCGTCCGCTTCGCGTCCACCTCCCCCGCTATTCGCAGAACATGTCGGTCGAGCGTCAAAGCTCCGCGGGGGGGGAAAGAGCTGCCCAAAAACAAAAATAGCGAACAAGGCGTCCCCTGCTCGCTATCTTGCAAACTCGATTTTCGTGTCGATTACGACTTCACGAAATTCCCGAACTTCTTGTTGAAGCGGGTCAGACGGCCGCCGCGGTCGAGCAGCTGCTGCTGGCCGCCGGTCCAGGCCGGATGCGTCGACGGATCGATGTCGAGGGTCAGCTTCTGGTCGGCCGTACCCCAGGTCGTGCGCGTGCGATAGGACGTGCCGTCGTTCAGCTGCACGTTGACGAAATGGTAGTTGGGGTGAATGCCCTTTTTCATGGCTGAGCCTTCTCACGTCGTAAAGAGGCGGGGCTTATAGGGGATCGAAGCTGGGCACGCAAGGCTGACGGGTGCGGTTTAAACCCCCGCAACACATCCTATATTGAGGGCCAACCCAAGAGGCCCAAGCCATGGCGGAATCGGGCGCGGAATACGCCGAACAGGTGCAATACGTCGCACAGGGCAGAGCCAAGGGCCGGTCCCTCAAGCCCTTGAAGACGCTGGTTCCCTTCCTCAAGCCCTACCGCGGTGCGATCGCCGCGGCGGCGCTCGCCATGGTGGTGGCGGCCGGCGCCACCCTGGTGATGCCCGCCATGCTCCGGGGCCTGGTCGACCGCGGCTTTTCCGCCTCCCAGATCAAGGAAATCTCCCATTATTTCTTCCTCTTCCTGGCCGCGGCGGGGGTGATGGGCTTTGCCGGTGCCACAAGGTTCTATTTCGTCACCTGGATCGGCGAGCGGGTGGTGGCCGACATCCGCAAGGCGGTCTACGCCCACGTCCTCGACCTGACGCCCGCATTTTTCGAGATCACCCGCACCGGCGAGGTGCTGTCGCGGCTTTCCGCCGACACCACCCTGGTGCAGACGGTGATCGGCTCCTCGGCCTCGTTCGCCATCCGCAATGTGTTGATGGCGGTGGCGGGCATCGCGCTGATGTTCTTCACCAGCTGGAAGCTGACGGGGCTGGTGGTGGCGGGCGTGCTGGTGGTGATCCTGCCGCTGATCCTGTTCGGGCGCTGGGTGCGCAAGCTCAGCCGTCTCAGTCAGGACAAGCTCGCCGATACCTCGGCCCATGCCAGCGAAACCTTGAACGCGGTGGCGACGGTGCAGGCCTTCACCCGCGAAGGCGACGAGCGCAAGCGCTACGGCACCGCGGTGGAAGACGCCTTTGTGGTTGCGATCCTGCGCACCCGTGCCCGCGCGGTGATGACCGCGGTGGCGACGTTCGCCGTGTTCGGCTGCATTGTCGGCGTCGGCTGGGTCGGCGCCCAAAGCGTGCTCGACGGCACCATGACCCCCGGCCAACTGGTGCAGTTCATCATCTACGCCATCCTGGTCGGCGGTGCGTTTGCCGCGGTCAGCGAGTTGTGGGGCGATCTGCAGCGCGCCGCCGGGGCCTCCGAGCGTCTGGTCGAACTTCTCACCGTGCCGCCCGCCATCGTGGCGCCGCTCCATCCCAAGGTTCTGCCGAGCCCGGCTCGCGGTGTCGTGCATTTCGAAAACGTCGAGTTCCGCTATCCCTTGCGCCCCGACACCGCGGCGTTGAACGGGTTCTCGCTGCATGTCGAGCCGGGCGAAGCGGTGGCGCTGGTCGGTCCTTCCGGCGCCGGCAAATCGACGGTGTTTCAGCTTCTGCTCCGCTTCTATGCGGCGCAGCAGGGCCGTATCGCCTTCGACGGTCTCGATATCGCCGATCTCGATCCGCACGATCTGCGCCGCGCGATTGCCATGGTGGCGCAGGACCCGGTGATCTTCTCCGGCACCATCGCCGACAATATCCGCTACGGCCGTCCCGAAGCCTCCGAGGCCGATGTGCGGGCTGCGGCCGATGCCGCCGCGGCGCTCGAATTCGTCGAAAAGCTGCCCGACGGTTTCGCCACCCGTCTCGGCGAACGCGGCGTGTCGCTGTCGGGCGGCCAGCGCCAGCGCCTCGCCATCGCCCGCGCCATGCTGCGCAACGCGCCGCTGTTGTTGCTCGACGAAGCCACCTCCGCGCTCGACGCCGAGAACGAACGGCTGGTGCAGCAAGGTCTCGCCAATCTGATGGAAGGGCGTACCACCCTCGTCATCGCCCATCGCCTCGCCACCATCCAGCGCTTGAAGCGCATCGTGGTGATGGACCAGGGCAAAGTGGCGGACGCGGGCAGTCACGACGATCTTGTGGCCAAAGGCGGCCTTTACGCGCGATTGGCAAGCCTGCAGTTTTCGGGCGCAGGGGCACAAAAAGAGGATGTCATTCCCGGCTGAGCCAAGGCGCGTCAGCGCTGAGCGAAGGGAAGGGAACCCAGGTGAAAATCACCGCACCCTTTAGCCGAACGAGTGACATTGCCGGTTCTTTAACGCCGGAGCATTGTAGGCACCTGGGTCCCCTTCCCCTCGCTGCGCTGCGCTGGCTCAGCCGGGGATGACAGGGTTTAGCGGGAAATGACCATGCACAAATCACTTTGGCGCCGTATCGCCATCACCGTGTCGGCGATGCTGATCGTGCTGCTCATCGCTGCGAGTTACCGCTTCGTGGCCTCGCGCGGGTTCTTCGCGTCGGTCGACGACAAGACGCCCGCGTCGTGCCGCGCCGTGGCGGGAATCGCCGGCGTGCGCGATATCGCCATCGACGGTGCCGGCATTGCCTATCTCGCCGCCAAGGACGGGCTTTATGTCTTCAGTGGCAGCAGCGCCAAGCGGCTTGCCGGGACACCCAAAGCGTTCGATCCCGCGGCGCTGGCGATCGGGGCCGACGGTGCCTTCACCGTGCTGTTCCGCCAGGACGGGCTGTGGGAAGTCTCGGTGTTCGGCGCGCCCGCACCCGGTCAGGTCCGGGAAATGGGACGGCTCTCCGCCGACATCCTCACCGATCCTGCCGATCTCGCGGTGCTGCCGGCGGGACGCTTCTATTTCGTCAACACCCATTCCACCCGCACGGCGCTCGGCCGCTGGCTCGACGATTCGTTCCTGATTCCGCGCGCCGAAGTGACCTATTTCGACGGCATGAAATTCATTCCCGTCGCCAAGCGCCTGACATCGCCCGCGGGCATCGCGGTGGCGATGGACATGAGCCATCTTTACGTCGCCCAGGAACTGCCGCGCAGTATCGTCAGCTTCACGCGCAACGATTTCACCGGCGCGCTCAGCAACGCCACCCTGTTCGATCTTCCCGCTGCGCCGACGAAAATTACCGTCGCCAAGGACGGCAGCCTGATCGTCGCGGCGTGGCCGAAGCAGGGCGCCGGCGCGGTCTATCGCGTGCGCGTCGCCGATGGCGTGCCGCAAAGTGCCGAGCTGCTCTATGCCGCGAAGAGCGAACCGGTTACCGCCGCCGCCGAAGCGAGCGGCCATCTCTTGATCGGATCGGACAAGAAACTCTTGGATTGCCGGCTTTAAACCAGCCGCCGTCCCGTCATCCGTTCCAGAATCCGTAGCGGCGAGCGGTCCGGTTCGGCCATGGCTTCGACCGGCAGCAGGAATGTCTGTTCCAGCGCGTGCTGGCCTTTGAGCGCGGCGTGCAGCACCACGTCGGTGTAGCAGATCCATACCGTTCCGGCTGCGAAGGTCTGCGGCCGTTTCGGGCATTGCGCTTGGTAGTCGGGATCGCGCTTGAGGGTGTCGTGCAGGCCGAGCATCAGATCGTCGTAGGGGCTGCGCCGTCCTGTGGTGGCGCCGACCGCGGCATAAAGCGCATTCAGGATCGGCGGATTGGGCGTCAGGTCCGGCAGGAAGCGCGCCGCCATGTCGGCGAACGGCTCGCCGGTGGTCCAATGCCGCGGCGCGTGCGAGTGGACGTTGGCGAACACCCGCAGGATGCGTTTGCCGCGCGTCGGATTGGCAGGGAAGGCGTCGACATGCAGACGGGTGTCGTCCTTCAGCGGCGACACTGCGCGCCCTTCGATTTCGGCGGGGCGGAAACTGGTGCGGCCTTTGACGAGCGCGCCGCGATAATGCGGGGCGATGGCTTCCACGGTGTCGCGGGCGAACGCGGCAAAGCGCGCCATCATGGTTTTAAGCCGCATCCGTACCGCTGCGGACCCTGCGGCATGTTTGAGGCGCCGGTCGGGCGACAGGCTGATGTTCTTGGCGCCGCTGAGCAAGGCCGGATCGCGCAGGGCGAGTTCCTGGGGATGAAGGGCAAAGCCGCCCGGCAGCATGACGATCCGCCCGCCCTCGAGGGCTGCGGTGGCCGAACGCGCATCGGGGGCCCAGACACACACCATCACCGACGATAATGCGCCGCGGCCGATTTGGTGCCGGGAACAATGCCCCCTAAACCGGCACGCCAATAAAAAGGGCGCCTTGCGGCGCCCCTTTTCACTGCCCCCTGAACTTGGCTTTTACGATGCCAATGCTTCTTCGGAGGGATCGCGCAGCACGTAGCCGCGGCCCCAGACCGTTTCGATGTAATTGTCGCCGTTGGTGGCGGCGGCGAGCTTCTTGCGGAGCTTGCAGATGAAGACGTCGATGATCTTCAGTTCCGGCTCGTCCATGCCGCCGTAGAGATGATTGAGGAACATTTCCTTCGTCAGGGTCGTACCCTTCCGCAAGGAGAGTAGTTCCAGCATCTGATATTCTTTGCCGGTGAGGTGTACGCGCTGGCCGTCGACTTCGACGGTCTTGGCGTCAAGGTTAACCACCAGCTTGCCGGTGGTGATCACCGACTGGCTGTGGCCCTTGGAGCGGCGCACCACGGCCTGGATACGGGCGACCAGCTCGTCCTTGTGGAACGGCTTGGTCATATAGTCGTCGGCACCGAAGCCGAGGGCCTTGACCTTGGCTTCGACGATCGCGTTGCCCGAGAGAATGAGCACCGGCGTCTGCACTTTGGCGACGCGAAGGCTCTTCAAGACCTCGAAGCCGCTCATATCCGGAAGCTGCAGGTCGAGTATGATGATGTCATAATCGTACAGCTTGCCGAGATCGATCCCCTCCTCGCCCAGATCCGTCGTGTAGACGTTGAAGCCTTCCGACCGCAGCATCAACTCGATGCTGCGTGCCATGGCGCTATCGTCTTCGATCAGGAGCACGCGCATGTCAGACCCCTTTTGGTCGTGAAGCCGGCGACTTTTTTCGACCGGACTGGTTAACCACTCTAATCAAGGTAACCGACAATGGTTAACATCCTCTTTTTGTCACAGCAAAAGTTTCAGAGAATGCGAACGGGACTTAACAGCCCTTCAGGAACCATACCGGAAAGCGGGAACCATCCCCTTGATTCAATTTATTAACTTTACTCTCACTTAAGGGGCTTGCGGGCAAGATGGGGTTTCTACGACGCGCAGAAAGGTCGCGGGAATGCAGTCTTTGCTTCAAGAAATCGAGGCTATTGCCCCTATGCGGCGGTTCGGCCGGGTGGCGCGCGTCGAAGGCCTGATGGTCGAAGTGACCGGCGCGATCGGCGCCGTGAGCATGGGCGGAACGGTCCGCCTCAACCCCTCCAGCGGGCACTCGATTCCGGCCGAAGTGGTCGGTTTCCGCGACGGCAAAGCGCTCGCCATGCCGATGGGCGTCCTTGACGGTATGTCCTTGGGCGCGCGAGCAGATTTCGAAAACCGGCCGTCCGTGATCTTCCCCTGTCTGGGCTGGATGGGGCGCATTCTCGATGCTTTCGGCAACCCCACCGACGGGCTCGGCCCCTTGCCGATGGGTCCGACCGCCTATCCGATCAAAGCCCAGCCGCCTGCGGCGCAATCGCGCAACCGGGTCGGCGGCAAGCTCGATCTCGGGGTGCGGGCGCTCAACGCCTTCGTGACCTGCTGCGAAGGCCAGCGCATGGGCATCTTCGCCGGTTCCGGCGTCGGCAAATCGACGCTGATGGCGATGCTGGCGCGTTATTCCGAAGCCGACGCCATCGTCATCGGACTGATCGGCGAACGCGGCCGCGAATTGAAGGAATTCGTCGAAGACGATCTCGGCGTTGCCGGCATGAAGCGCTCGGTCGTCGTCGCCGCAACCTCCGACGAGCCGCCGCTGGTGCGCCGTCAGGCGGCGTACACCGCGATGACGGTCGCCGAACAACTGCGTGACTCCGGCCTCAATGTGCTTCTGATGATGGACTCGATCACCCGCTTTGCCATGGCGCAAAGAGAGATCGGTTTGTCCGCCGGCGAGCCGCCGTCGTCGAAAGGTTATACGCCGACCGTGTTCGCCGAACTGCCGCGCCTCTTGGAGCGCGCCGGTCCCGCGCAAGCGGGATGCGAAGGTTCGATTACCGGTCTGTTTACGGTTCTGGTCGAAGGCGACGATCACAACGAACCGATTTCCGACGCTGTTCGCGGCATTCTCGACGGCCACATCGTGCTCGATCGTGCCATTGCGGAACGGGGCCGGTTTCCGGCGATTAACATCCTGCGCTCGGTCAGCCGTACCATGCCGGGCTGCAACAACGAGCAGGAGCGCGAGATCATCCGGGAATCGCGCAAGTCGATCGCGACCTATGAAGACATGGCCGAACTGATACGCCTCGGTGCGTACAAATCCGGGACAAATCCGGAAGTCGACCACGCCATCCAGCTGCATCCGCTTTTCGAAAAATTTCTCGGTCAGCGAAAGGACGAGCGCTGCTCGTTAACCGAAGGGTATCAGGAGTTGGGCACAATACTCGCGGGTGGGCAAAGGTAAGGCGATATGAAGAAACAGGACACGCTTCTCCGTCTCAGGCGCTTTCGCGTCGATGAGCTCAAGCGCCGTATGGCGACGCTCGACGGCATGAAGGCCGATATGGAGAAGAAGCTCGCCGATCTCGAGGACAGCGTCGCGCGCGAACGTCAGCGTGCGTCCGACACCGACATCGGCCGTCTTGCCTTTCCGTCGTTCTTGAAGTCGATCGAAATCCGGCGCGAGAAGCTGAAGGACACGCTCAGGGATCTCGATCGCGAACGTGCCGCCTGCCAGGAAGAATTGACCAGCGCCTATCAGGATCTGAAGAGCCTCGAATTCGCCAACGAACAGCAGGAAAAGCGCCTCGCCGAGATCGAGGCCCGCCGGGCTCAGGCGCGGCTCGACGAAATGGCCCTGGTCCGCCATCTGCGCAAGCACGCGCTCCGGGCCGGGTGAAACACGCAAATTGCGAATACGAATAGCGAGCAGGGGACGCCCCGCTCGCTATTTTTGTATCTGGCCCCCCCTGCGACAATCCCGATCCCCACATCGCTATCCGCGCTCCGCACGGTCAACTAAAATGTCCCGTCTTGGGACACGTTTTCGGGGTTCGTCATGTCCATCTCGGATACCCTTAGCCCCCTCATCGGGCGGCTGGCTTTCGGCTGGTTTTTTCTCAGCCAGGTCGCGATTTACGGCGGCAACTGGGGCGGCACGATCGATCTGATGACGTTTCGCGGCATTCCCGGTGCGCCGTTCATCCTGATCGTGGCCCTGCTGCTCGTCACCATGGGCGCGATCTCGCTGATCTTCGGCTTCCACGCCCGCTACGGCGCCTTGATCCTTTTCACCGTCACTGCGGTGACGATGGTGGTGCTGCACGACTGGTGGCGGATCTACGACAACCCGAGCGAGCGCGCCCGCGAGTTCGAACTCTTCGCCTGCCACGCCGCCATCGCCGGCGGCCTCCTGATGCTGATCGGCTTAGGCCCCGGCCCCGTCGCCGTCGACAACCGCGGCAGAGGCGGGGGGCGGAAGTAAGTGGGAGTTTTGCCGAGGCAGGCCGCGATCACCATCGACGGTATTCCGGCCGTCCTGTGGGGTCCGTCCAGCGCGCATATCCTGATTGCCGTGCACGGACTGATGTCGCGCAAGGACGACACCGTCATCGCCGTTCTCGCCGAAGCGGCGGTGGCCAAGGGCTATCGGGTGCTGAGTTTCGATCTGCCGGAGCATGGCGCGCGTGCCGGCGAAGACTGCGCCTGTACTCCAACCAACGGTGTGCGTGATCTTCTGCGCATTGCTTCATACGCTGCGGGCTTGGCGCCGACCGTCAGCCTGTTCGCGTGCAGCCTGGGCGCCTATTTCGGTCTGCGCGCCGTTGCGTCGTTCAAGAAGGCCTTCTTCCTGTCGCCGATGGTGGACATGCAGCGCCTCATCGCCGGGATGATGGCGGCGGCCGGTGTCGACGAAGCCCGCCTTGCCGCGGAAAAGCACATCCCGATGCCGCAAGGCCCGGCGCTGGATTGGGACTACTATTGCGACGTCAAATCCCATCCCATCACGGATTGGGCCGTACCGACTTCCATTCTCTACGGCGGCCGCGACGCCTTGATGCCGCGCGAGATCATTGCGGCGTTTGCGCACCGCTTCGGCTGCGATCTCCGCATCCTCGAAGACGCCGAGCACTTCTTCCACACCTACGAACAGATCGCGGGCTACCGGAAGTGGCTTGGTGATGTGCTCTAGAATTGCATACCCCTATTGCGCTTGCCGCGTTTTCATCGGTCTTGCGGTGGGCGATAGTGCGCCGTCATCACCGGTGCCCGCATGCAAGTCCTCACTCCCACCGCTCAGGAATACCGGCGCCGCATTTGTCTGGCGATGAACTACATCAGCGCCCATCTCGACGCCGATCTGTCGCTCGACGACATCGCCCGCCACGCCGCGTTCTCGCCGTTCCATTTCCATCGCATCTTCAAGGCCGTCACCGGCGAGACGGTGGCCGAGTTCACCCGCCGCCTGCGCCTCGAGACGGCGGCGAACCAGCTTCTCACCCAGCGCCGCCAGCCGATCACGGCCATCGCGCACGCCTGCGGCTTTTCTTCGTCGCAGAACATGGCCAAGGCCTTCCGCCTCCACTTCGGCCGGACCCCGACCGCGTATCGCAATAGCAAGATCGGAAACATCTCCAGCAATCCCGAAGACGCGCTCGCCGCCGCCGTCGACTACTCCTCGCGCAATCAACCGATGAGGAGTGACATGAAAGCGGACATTCAAACCCTGCCGGATTACGACGTGGCCTTCGTGCGCAAGCTCGGGCCGTACGGCAAAGAGATTTGCGAAGCGGCGTTCGGCGAACTGATGGCGTGGGCGGGACCGAAAGGTTTGCTCGGGCGCGAAACGATGCTCGGGGTTTACTGGGACAATCCCGAAGTGACGCCGCCGGAGAAGTGCCGCACCGATGCTTGTCTCACCGTGCCCGCCGGTTTCCCGCGCGAGCGCCCGATGAGTTTTCAGCGCATTCCCGGCGGACCGCATGCGGTCTGTCATTTCGAGATCGGGCCGGACGGATTCGGCAAAGCGTGGGAAGATGCCTTCGCCTGGTTCGTCGCCGGCGGCTACGAATGCGCCGACCGCCCGTGTTTCGAACGCTACGGCGCCAGCCCCGAGCACAACGGCGGCCTCTGGTCGCTCGACATCTGCATCCCGCTGAAGCAGAAAGTATAGCAAAATCAGCGTTTTTTTTGCTCCTTCTTTTCTGCCCTCCACGGGCGCAAGGTTTTTCACACCGGCACTAGGACCGTGGGGGGAAGTGTCTGCGAAGCAGACGAAGGGGGGCGCCCTTGCGCGAAGATAATCTCCCCTTTGCTTCGCTTCGCTCAGCACTTCCCCCCGCGTTCTAAGTGCCAACGCAGAAAACTCGTGCGCCCGCGTGGGGCAGAAAAGAGAGAGTCGCATTCACCAATTCATCATTGTGACGCGTTTCATTCGTCCATCTTGCGGAAATTATTGCGGCTGCGTCTCGCAACTAGGTGCAGAAAAATAGTTTTCCTCACGTCTTGAATTGTTGGCACCGCATACCCACATCGAAACGCGGTGTTTGACAATGGAGGACGATCTTCGGCCGATAAGCGCGACCGGAAAAGTGTGAAACGGTTTTCCGATCCGTCGCGTGGCCTAAATTATCTGCGCAAATACAGGAGTATCGCGCCCGCACGCGCTGCAACATCCTTAGTCTCGCGAGGACACGTAAGCCCGCGTAAGACCGCTATGGCGGCAGCGGCCGCGTCACAAGGCGAACGGCTGGGGTGAGCACTCCGCAGAATAAGACCAATGCGCCTGTCGATCGCCGCCTGAAAACGGCCTCCGGAGGCGGCGGCGGGCTTGAGGCTGAAGGCGGAATTTTTCGATTCCGCCTTTGGTATAAGGAGCGCTTCGCCGAAAAGTGGTTTTCCGGTTTTCGGACCACGAAGCGCGACAAGTCAAAACCAGCGCTTCGCCGAAAACCCCGGTTTTCGGATCACGAAGCGCGACAATAAACCAGCGTTCTGCTTTACCGCAGCGAACCCGTCGCCTGGATGCGGTTCGATTGGCCGCCGAGCAGCGCCGTCAGTCCCATCACGGCGGAGAGCACCGGGCTTTGCGGGCAGGCGACCCACAGCGAGGTCTGGCGGCGCAAGGCTTCCACCACCCGCATGTCGGCGGGCACGAAACCGAGATAGGCCGGCGTCGCTTTGAGGAAGCTGCGGGCCGAGGTGGTCAGGGCGTCGGCGGTGCGTTTGGCTTCCGCCGCATTGGTCGCCATGTTGACCACGATGCCGGGGGCGCGGCCGCCGGTGCGCTTGAGCACCAGCTTGATGAAGGCATAGGCGTCGGTCAGCGCCGCCGGATCGGGCGTCATCACCGTCACCACGTCGTCGGAGACCGCGGCGAGCGTCAGCACCGCTTCGCCGATCCCGGCGCCGAGATCGACGATCACCCGGTCGTAGCACGGCACATGCCGCAGCAGGCCGCCGAGGCGTTCCACCGTCGCTTTGTCGGCATCGCCGAGAAAGCCGGTGCCGGCGGGCGCGGCGAGGAGATCGAATTTGGCATGGCCGGCGGCTTCGACCGCGGCGGTGGCCGCCTTCAGCGGCGTGCGTCCGGAAAGATAGCCGGGCAGGTCGCCGCTTTTGGCGAGGCCGAGATGCACGGCGGTGTTCGAGAGACCGAGATCGGCATCGCAGAGCAACACGCGCTCGCCGAGATCGGCGAAGGCCTGGGCCAGCGTCAGCGCGATGAAGGTCTTGCCGGTGCCGCCTTTACCCGACCCGACGGCGGTCAATCGAGGTCCAGCCAGAGTCATTGTGTACCCTCTGCGTTTTCGGTGAGCAGCCGGGCGAGCGCCAGCGGCGTCAGGGTTTCGAGTTCGCCCGCCACGAACGGCGAGCGGGTGACGAAGGCGACGGCAAGATTGGTGGTCATCGCTGCGGACGCCAGCGCGCCGTAGCGCCGTGTCATGTCGGCCTGGGTGATGACGAGACGGCTGGCGCCGATCCGGGCCAGGGCGGCGGCCATTTCACCGGCCTCTTCGCTGTCGGTCAGGCTGGAGATGATGCCGATGGTTTCGACCAGTTCGATATCGGCCAGGGCCGAGAACGCGGCCGCCGAGCGCGGCTGGCGCGGATCGAACCCGGCGGTGTCGATGATGGCCAGTGCCTGGTCGCGCGCCGCATTGCCGAGCACCGCCGCCAGCGCCATCGCCGATTCCGCGGTGACGATCTGGGCGTCGAGGTGATCGGCGAAATCTTTGAGCCGCGCCACCGCGCCGGCGCCGGTGACGTCATGGGCGATGAGGCGCACCACGCGTCCGGCCAGCCGTGCATGGGCACCGAGCTTGGCGGCGACCGCGGTCTTGCCGGCGCCGTTGGGTCCGGCGAGCAGGAACGCCTTGGCGTTCACGAAATCGATCGGCGCCGACAGCATTTTCTGGTCGATGGCGGCGGCGAGCGCCAGCGTCATGTCGGTCAGGCCGGTCTTGGCGGCCGCTTCGGCGAGGGCATGTCCCAGCGCTTCCGGCAGGCGGTTCTTGGCGAAGGACGCGAGCAATTGGGCGCGGTCGAATTTGCGCCGGCCGGGCAGGGAGGTTTTCTTTTCGCGCAGGCGCCGGATCATCGTCTGCTGGAACAGCGTGTCGATGTCTTCGGCTTTGGGCTCGGGCTTCACTTCCGCCGACGGCGGCAGATCGAGCGGAGGCTCCGGTTCTTCGAGCGCGGCCCGCACCATGACGCCGCCGCCTTTGGCCGCCTGGCTCGCCACGATCACCGCATCCGGTCCCATCTCGCTGCGAACCGCAGCGAGGGCCTCTTTCATGTCTTTGGCAAGGAAGGTGCGGAGCTGCATGGCGCGTTACACCTGTCCCAATGTTCGCAGACGGATCGAGGGATGGATTTCGTTCTGGCTCATCACCACGGTCTGGGCGCGGAAGCGTTCGATGATCGAGCGCACGAAGGGACGCGCCTGCGGGCTGGTGAGCAGCACCGGCACGTCGCCCTTGGCGGTGCCTTCCTCGAAGCGGTCGCGTACCTGGGTGATGAACTGCTGCAACTGGCTCGGCGCCATGGCGAGCTGGCGGTCTTCGCCCTGGCCGATGATGCTTTCGGCGAACGCCTGTTCCCAGGCCGGCGACATCGCGATGAGCGGCAGATAGCCGTTGGGCGACATGTTGGCGTTGCAGATCTGGCGGGCCAGTCGGGCGCGGACGTGCTCGGTGATGTAGAGCGCGTTCTTGGTGTGGCCGACCGCTTCGGCAATGCCTTCGAGAATGGCGGGCAGGTCGCGGATCGAGACGCGCTCGCCGAGCAGGGTCTGCAAGACGCGCTGCACGCCGGTGACCGAGATCTGCGACGGAATGAGTTCTTCGACCAGCTTCTTGTGCTCGGCCGGCAGCTCGTCGAGCAGCTTCTTGGTCTCCGCATAGGAGAGCAGCTCGGCCATGTGGGTCTTGAGCACTTCGGTAAGATGCGTGGTGAGCACGGTGCCGGGATCGACCACGGTATAGCCGCGGAACGATGCCTCTTCGCGCAACGACGAGGCCACCCAGGTGGCAGGCAGGCCGAACGCCGGTTCGGTGGTGTGGGTGCCGGGCAGGTCGATGGGAAGCCCGCGCGGATCCATGGCGAGCAGGCTGCCGGGATAAAGCTCGCCGCGGCCGGACTCCACTTCCTTGACCGCGATGCGGTACTCGTTGGCGCCGAGCTGCATGTTGTCGAGGATGCGCACCGCCGGCATGACGAAGCCCATTTCCTGGGCCAACTGGCGGCGCAGTGCCTTGATCTGGTCGGTGATGCGATGGCCCTTGACGTCGTTGATGAGGGTCAGAAGGGCATAGCCGAGTTCGACGCGCAGCATGTCGAGCGCCAGCGCGGCCGAGATCGGCTCTTCCTTGGTGGTCTCGGCCACTTTGATCTGCTCTTCCTCTCTGCGCTCCAGAGCCTCCTCGGCGGCTTTGTGCTTGAAGGCTTTGGTCGACAGATAGCCGACGCCGCCGGACAGCAAGGCGAAGATGATGTGCGGCATGCCGGGCAGGAGCGCCACGATGCCCATCACCGCCGACGCCATGGCAAGGCCCTGCGGGTAATTCGAAAACTGCTTGGCCATGGCCCGGTCGGTCGAGCCTTCGATGCCCGCCTTTGACACCATCAGGCCGGCGGCGATCGAAATGATCAGGGCAGGGAGCTGTGCGACCAAGCCTTCGCCGACCGACAGCAGCGTGAAGGTCTTGGTGGCGTCGCCGAAGCTCATGCCGTGCTGGACGACCGCGACGATGATGCCGCCGATCACGTTGATGCCGACGATCAGCAGGCCGGCGATGGCGTCGCCGCGGACGAACTTCGAGGCGCCGTCCATGGCGCCGAAGAAATTGGATTCCGATTCCAGGTCCTTGCGGCGGCGCCTGGCTTCCTTGTCGTCGATCAGGCCGGCCGAAAGGTCGGCGTCGATCGCCATCTGCTTGCCGGGCATGGCATCCAAGGTGAAGCGCGCCGCGACTTCCGCGATGCGCCCGGAACCCTTTGTGATGACGACGAAGTTCACGATGACGAGGATCGCGAACACGATGAAGCCGATCACGAAGTTGCCTTGCATGATCAGCTTGCCGAACGCCTCGATGACGTGGCCCGCCGCCGTGGTGCCGGTATTGCCGTGCGCGAGAATGAGGCGGGTGGAAGCGAGGTTCAGCGACAGCCGCAGCATCGTGGTGATGAGCAGCACGGCCGGGAACGAGGAGAATTCGAGCGGCCGCCGGATGAACACGGCCGTCATCAGGATCAGGATGGCGAAGCTGAGCGACAGCGCCAGCGCGAAGTCGAGCAATACCGTCGGCAGCGGCAGGATCAGCGTGACCAGGATGGCCATGATGCCGATCGCCAGCATCAGGTCGCTGCGCTTGATGAAATCCAGGATCCCGGCCGGCGTAAGGTTAATCGCCGAGGTCAAGGACGGTGTGGCAGCGCTGGTATCGGCCATCGGAACTCAACTCGCAAAAGTTACGTGTGCACTCAGCCTGCCGCCCGCTGCTCGCCGGGGCCGGGAATCGCCATGCCGGCTTGCGAGTACTCGCGCAGCTTGTTGCGCAAGGTGCGGATCGAAATGCCGAGGATGTTGGCCGCATGGGTGCGGTTGCCGAGGCAATGATCGAGCGTGTCGAGGATGAGATCGCGTTCGACATCGGCGACCGTGCGACCGACCAGTCCGCGTGTCACGGCGGCGGCGGATTCGACGGCATTGCGCACCGGGGCCGGCAGGTCGGTGGCGCCCGCCGCAAAGGTGGCGCTGCCCACCTGCTTGCCGTCCGGCAGGCGGATGGCTTCGGGGCCGATCTCGGTGCCCGACGCGAGCAACACGGCGCGATGCAACGTGTTCTCCAGTTCGCGCACATTGCCCGGCCAGGGATGCTGCACCAGGACCCGTTCGGTCGCCGGTGCGATCGGGCGGAACGCCACGCCGTTCGCTTCGGCGTATTTGCGGGCGAAATGGCGGGCCAGCGCGAGAATATCCTTGGGGCGCTCGCGCAAGGCCGGGATGCGCAGATTGACGACATTGAGCCGGTAGAGAAGGTCTTCGCGGAACGTACCTTTCTTGACGGCTTCGGCGAGGTCGCGGTTGGAGGTCGCGATAATGCGGATGTCGACCTTGACCGGGCGGGTGCCGCCGACCCGGTCGATCTCGCGTTCCTGGATGGCGCGCAGGAGCTTGGCCTGCAGGCGCGCGTCCATCTCGCTGATTTCGTCGAGCAGCAGCGTGCCGGAATTGGCTTCCTCGAACTTGCCGACGCGGCGCGCCACGGCGCCGGTGAAGGCGCCCTTCTCGTGACCGAACAGTTCGGATTCGAGCAGGTTCTCCGGGATCGCCGCACAGTTGACGGAAATGAACGGCTTGTCGGCGCGGTTCGACTTCTTATGGACGTAGCGGGCCAGCACTTCCTTGCCGACGCCGGACTCGCCGGTGAGCAGGATCGAGGCCTCCGAGGGCGCGACCTGATCGGCCATGGTGATCACGGACTGCATCGCTTCGTCCTCGAAGATCATCTGGTGCGATTCGTCGGCGACCGCCGCGAACACCGCTGCGATCAGTTCCGGATCGGGCGGCAGCGGCAGGTATTCCTTGGCGCCGGCGCGGATCGCTTCGACGGCCCGCCGGGCATCGGTACCGACGCCGCAGGCGACCACCGGCGTGCAGATGTGTTCGGCCGCGAGGCCGCGCACCAGGGCCGAGATGTCGAGAACGACGTCGCAGAGGACGAGATCCGATCCCGATCCGCCGCGCAAGGCGGCGAACGCCATTTCAATGTCGGTGGCGTGAGTCACCTTGGCGCCGCGTGCCAGGGCGATCTTGGTGGCAAGTCCGATCTGACCCGAGAGGGAGCCGACGATGAGGAGACGCATGATGAAGGTCCTTATGGTTCAGGTCAGCTTTGGCCGGCCTTGATGATTTCCGTCATGGTGACGCCGAGCCGGTCTTCCACCAGCACGACTTCCCCACGCGCGACCAGCCGGTCGTTGACATAAATATCGATCGCTTCGCCGACCTTGCGGTCGAGCTCGACGATGGTTCCCTTGGCGAGCTTCAGGAGCTGGCTCACTTCCATGGCCGACTTGCCGAGCACGGCCGAAACCGTCACCGGAACGTCGAACACCGCCTCGAGATCCTGGGCACTGTGCTTGACTTCCGCTTCGTTGCCGGCGTCGCCGTGCAGCAACGCCTGCGAAGCGCCTTCGGGTTGCTCGAGCGACAGGTCGGGCAGATCGACATCATCGTTGCCGGCCATGGCTTATCCTTTCTGTGCACTGATTTGCGAGAAGCGACGGGCGATGACTTCGCCGATTGCCTCTGCAAGATGATTCATGCTGCGCTCGGCACCGCCGCCGCGCCATTCGATGCGGCAATCCCCGTCCATCATGCCCGGCTCGGGGCTGGCGACGATGCGGCCTTCGTAGCCGCAATCGCGGGCGAGGTCTTCGAGCTTGTCCTTGATGGCGGCGACGACGTTCGGGGCGGCCCGCAAGACGATACGCGGTTCGGTGATCGCCTGATGGATGGCTTCGTAAACCGCCGCCTCGACGTCGGCTTGCGGCAAGGCGGCCACGGCTTCGGCTGCGAGCTTTCGGGCGCAAACGAGGGCGAGTTGGGCGGCTTCCTGGCGCAGTTCTTCGATCTGGTTCTGGGCCGAGCCCACCGATTGCTGCACCACGGCACAAAGCTGTTCGACCGCCGCGGCGACCTGCTCGGCGGCGCGCACCTGGCCGACCTTCATGCCGTCGTGGCGCGCGCGCGACAGCATGGCGTCGAGTTCCTCTTGGGTGAGGATCTTGCGCTGGCGGGCACGCGCGGCGTTCGAGACCAAGTCGCCTTCGGGGCGGAACTCGACGTCGAACTTGAATTTCTGCGGTTCGGCGCTCATCTCAGTACACCAGCTCGTCTTCGCCCTGCTTGGAGGCGATCATGATCTCACCCTTATTGGCGAGGTCCTTGGCGGTATTGACCATGCGCATTTGCGCTTCGTCGACGTCCTTGAGACGGACCGGGCCCATCGATTCCATGTCTTCGCGCAGGATCTTGCCGGCGCGTTCGCTCATGTTCGAGAAGAAGACGTCGCGCAAGGAGTCGGTGGCGCCCTTCATGGCCAGCGCCAGCTTGTCCTTCTCGACATGGCGCAGCAGCGTCTGGATCGAACCCGGATCGAGCTTGCCGAGATCCTCGAAGGTGAACATCAGGGCCTTGATGCGCTCGGCGGAGTCGCGGTTGCGTTCTTCCAGCGCGGTGACGAAGCGGTTCTCGGTCTGGCGGTCGAAGTTGTTGAAGATTTCGGCCATCATTTCGTGCGCGTCGCGCTTGGCGGTACGGGCGAGATTCGACATGAACTCGACGCGCAAGGTGCGTTCGACCTTGTCGAGAATGTCCTTCTGCACGCTTTCCATCCGCAGCATGCGCTGCACCACTTCGAGGGCGAATTCTTCCGGCAGCGAGGCCAGCACGCGGGCGGCGTGTTCCGGCTTGATCTTCGACAGCACCACCGCGACGGTCTGCGGGTATTCGTTCTTGAGATAGTTGGCCAGCACCGTCTCGTTGACGTTGCCGAGCTTGTCCCACATCGTGCGGCCGGCGGGACCGCGGATTTCCTCCATGATCGCGCCGACACGTTCGGCGGGCATCAGGCGCGACAGCAGCCGTTCGGTGGATTCGTAGGAACCCATCAGCGAACCGGTGCCGGAAAGCTGTCCGACGAAGTCGACCATCAGCTTTTCGACCAAGGCGGCCGAGATCGTGCCCAGATTGGACATGATCTGCGAGACTTCCTTGATCTCGTCGTCGTCCATCATCTGCCAGAGCTTGGCGGAATGTTCTTCGCCGAGCGCCAGCATGAGAATGGCGGTCCGTTCCGCTCCGGTCAGCGAGCGGATGTCGTCCTTGACGGCGGGTTTGACGGCACGTGCCATGGGTTACACCGGTTGATGCAGCCACGACCGGAGGATGGCGAGGGCCTCCTCGGGGTGGGAGCTAACGACTTCGCCGACTTTCTTGACCGACGACTCGCGCACCTGACCTTCGATGCGGCTGATGTCGATCATCGATTCCACGCGGTCCGGCGGCGGAGGCGCTTCGACAGCGGCCTCGGCCTGCGGTGCGGCAAGCTGCGCTGCGCCGGGCGCACCGCCGGGCACGCCGCCCATCATGGCGCCGCCGCCGGGGGCGAGCGGGGCGAACATCCGCTTCACCAGCGGGCGCAGCACGAAAATTCCGATCAACAAAGCGGTGAGGGCGAAGATCGCCGCCTGAATGATCTTGAACCAGGCGCCGCTGTCGAGGCCGAGCAGCGGCTTGGGCGCCTCGGTACCGACCGTGGTGTCGACGCGGGCGAACGGCATATTGACGACCTGGACCTGATCGCCGCGGGCGGCATCGAAGCCGATCGCCGACTTCACCAGACCTTCGATCTGGCTCATCTCCTGCGAGGTGCGCGCGACATATTTGCCGTTCTTCTCGGCGCTATCGACCACCACGGCGACCGACAGCTTCTTCACCGCGCCCTGGTTGACCTCCGAGGTCTTCACCGTCTTGGAGATCTCGTAATTGGTGGTCTCCTCGGTCGAGCCCGAGGTCGACTTGGTCGAGTCGCCGCCGCCGGTCTGCTGCTGCTGGCCGGGAAGCGCATTGGCGACCGACACCGGCGCCGCGCCGCCGTTGGAATCCGAGGCGTTGTGCTCTGTGGTCTGGGTCGAGCGCACGACCTTGGAATCGGGGTCGTAGGTCTCGCTGGTCTCGTTGATGTGGTTGTAATCGACGTTCGCGGTCACCTGGGCGCGGACATGGCCCTGGCCGACCACGGAGGCGACCATGCCTTCGACACGCTGGCGGATGCGGTCTTCGTAATCGGTGGTGTGCTGTTCCTGGGCAGTGGCGGCCCCTTCGGCCCCCTGCAGATCGGTGCCGCCGGCCAGAAGATTGCCCTTGTCGTCGATGATGGCGACGTGGTCGGGCGTCAGCGATGCCACCGAGGCAGCGACGAGATGCTGAATGGCCTGGACCTGGCCCTTGCCGAGAACGCCGCGGGTCTTGATGACGACCGAGGCCGATGGGTTTTGCGCATCGCGCGAGAAGATCTGGCGTTCGGGAACGACCAGATGGACGCGGGTGGATTCGATGCCTTCGATGGTCTGGATCGAACGCGCGAGTTCGCCTTCGACGGCGCGCAGGCGGTTGATGTTCTGGACGAAGGCGGTCGTGCCGAACGCGTCGGCTTTGTCGAAGATTTCATAGCCGACGCCGGCGGCCGGCAGATTCTCCTGGGCCAAGTCCATGCGCAGCTTGGTCACCTGATCGGATGGGACCAGGATGGTGCCGCCATCCTTGATTTCATACGGCGTGTTGGACGCTTCGAGCTTGGCGACCACTGCGGCGGCATCGCGCTGTTCGAGACCGGAGAACAGGATCGACTTCGGCGGAGTCGACAAAACGCCGGCCGTATACAGAAAGAACGCCGTCAGCGCGGCGGCAACACCCGCCATCACGCCGAACCGCGCCGCTCCGATCGCTTTGATGAAATCCGGCAATGCCAACTCCCTACAAAGGGTGCGGGAGGTGGGTCCCGGCCCTGGTAGGCAAACATTGCCGCCTGGGGAGTAAAGGTGTGCTTAACGCGCGGCGGAAACGCCGTAAATCCTTTCGTAAATCCCGCTTAACGGGAAGTTACCTGCTCCCGCTTGTTCTGTCCGCCGCGGGATTATCGGGTCTTTCATTTCCCGGAAAGCGAAACGCCCGGCGGTGCCGGGCGAAACGTCGCGGTCGATGCCTCTGTTATGCCAAGAGGGCCGCGGTGGTCGCGGCCCTCTGCGGATGAGGCGTTAGGCGGACAGGGCGGCCCGCCTGAAACTCAGTTGCGGTACTGCTGCACTCTGGTCGCCCGCAGGCCCGGCATGCCGAAGCGATCGATTGCGCGCTGCCAAGCGAGGAATTCCTCGACCGTCAGTGTGTAGCGGCGGCAGGCTTCATCGAGGCTCAGCAATCCGCCGCGAACGGCGGCAACCACTTCGGCCTTGCGACGGATGACCCAGCGCTTGGTGTTGGGAGGCGGCAAGTCAGCCATGGTCAGCGGGCTTCCATCCGGCCCGATGACGTAGCTCACGCGTCCCCTGCGATCTTCGCCCATGATCATGAACTCCTCACTCCACTACCCGCGCATACGGTAACTGTGCCGCCTTAAAAATTTGGCCACATGAGTGGGTAAGCAAGTGGTGAAAAAGTATTCTTGTTTTTGCCGTCATGCGCGTGGATCCGGCGCTTCTACGAAGTAAAAACGCCGGAAACCTCCGTTAACGTGCCATCTGCAGCAGTTCGTCGAGCATCGTCGATGCGGTGGTGACGATCTTCGATGCGGCCGAGTAAGCGCGCTGCGTGGTGATCAGGTTGGTAAACTCTGTGGCGAGATCGACGGTGGAACCTTCGAGGTTCTTGGCCGAGATCGTGCCGGCGGCGCCCAGATTGGCTTCCGAGATCGTCGGCGAGCCGGACTTGTTGGACGTCGTGTAGGCGTTACCCGAAATCGCCGAAAGACCGTCGGGATTGGCGAAGGTTGCCAGCGGAACCTTGTAGACCTTCTGCGACAAGCCGTTGGAGAACTGGGCCGTGACGATGCCGTCCTTGTCGACGGTGACGCCGGTCAAGCTGCCGAACAAGGCGCCGTTGACGGTCGAAGACGACAGGTTCGAGGCGCTGTCGAACTGGGTCAGACCGACCGACGAATTCAGCGGCCCGAAGTTCATGTTGACGGTCTGCTGCAACAGTCCCGAGTCCTTTTTGGGCGCCGTCACGGTGGAATTGTTGAACGGGATTGTGATGTCGAAGGCGCCGTCGACGGACGGGTTGGGGCTGATGGCGGTGCCGGTGCCGTCGGCCGGCGCAATGCCGGCGAGGGTGCCGTCGGGGTTGAACGTCGCCGTGCCGTTGGCGATCAGCGACGGCACGTTGGCGTTCGGCCCGGTGATCGTGGTTGCGTCGCCTTGATAGGTGACTTCGTATTTCCAGGTGTTCGCGCCCGTCTTGACGAACGACACCTGCAGCGGCTGCTGGCCGCCCTGGCTGTCGTAGACGTTGATGGTGCGCTGGAAGTCCGCGGTGATGGAGCCGTTGGCCATGCAGGTCGGCGGCGTGGCGGAAAGGGAATACGTCCCGGTCTCGGTCGCCGTGGAGCGCTGCAGGTTCAACTGCGCGGTCACCTTCGTCGTCGCCTCGGCCTTGCCGGTCAGCGAGTTGGCGTTGATCAAGGTCATGTTGTTGCGATCGGACGGGACATTGCCGTTGTTATCCAACCGCCAGCCGAGCAGATACATGTTGGCGGAATTCTTGAGATAACCGTTGGCATCGGCAGTGAAGCTGCCCGAGCGCGTATAGGCGCGGGTCGAGGTATCGAGCTGCGACGGCGCCACGACGAAGAAGCCGTTGCCGGAGATCGCGAGGTCGGTGGTCGACGAGGTCGTCTGCAACAGGCCTTGCTGCGACACGTTCTGGCCGGCGCTGGCCATGACGCTGCCCGACGACGTATCGGCGTTCGCCGACGCCGACGCGAGCAGGGTCGAGAAATCGGCGGTGGCGTTCTTGTAGCCGATGGTGTTGACGTTCGCGATATTGGCGGAAGCGACGCTGAGGGAGTTCGAGTAGGCGGAGAGGCCCGCGACGCCCGTCATCATTGCACCGTAGAGACTCATCTTTTACTTCCCTGCCGGGTTGCCAGGCTTCGCTGGGGTTCCGGTCTTCGAGAGGGCGGCCGTTTCTCGGCTGCTAGTTTCGGTTTCGGTTTTCGGTTCGGTGGATTGCGAAATTGCTGTTAGGGGCTTTAGCTGCTGCTGGAGCTGCTGGAGCTGCTGGAACTGGAACTACTGCTGACCGGTAGTGTGACGAGCGATACGCTGGAGAGCGGCACTTCGCCGGTTCCGACGATGAGCTGCGGGCTGGAGCCCGACAGATCGACGCCCGTGACGCCCACGCGCGAAGCGATCGAGGTCTTGATCGAGGTGCCGTCCGCGGCGGTCGAGGAGACGGTCAGCGTGTAGAGGCCGTCGGATGCGGTCTCGCCGTTGTTCTTGGTTCCGTCCCACTTGAAATCGTGCGTCCCGGCCGTGTTGCCGGCGGAGTCGGCCGTCTTGGAGTAGACGACGTTGCCGTTCGAGTCCTTGACCGTCAGCGTGGTCGCCTTGGCTCCGTTGGCGAGACCGTAGGTCCAGTCGGCGCTGCCGCCGTAAAGCTGGCCGGTGCCGTCGGAAAGCACGACGTTCTTGCCGAGATAGCTCATGGCCAGATTGCTGGTCTGGTTGCCGGAGAGCGAGATCAGCGAATCGAGCTTCGAATTGGTGTCGATCTGCTGTTCGACCTGGCTGTACATCACGAGCTGCTGAGTGAACTGATTGGAGTCCATCGGCGAGGTCGGGTCCTGGTTCTGCAGCTGGGTGGTGAGCAGCGTCAGAAAGGTCTGGAAGTTGGACGCCAGCGACTTGCTCGAAGTGGCCGTTTTGGACGCATTCGCCGCGGTCGAATTGGCTGCACTGCTGACGGCATCGGTCATGGTCTTACCTCACACGCGAATATCGAGCCGCACGCTGTTGGGCGCGTAGCTTCCGGACGGAGAACGGGAAGCGGCAGCATTTGCCGCGACGGCGGTATTGACGGACAGTCCACGGCCGCCGCGTGTCTTCTGGGACCCGCCGCCGTTTTGCTGCTGTTGCTGCTCGCGCAGCGAGAAATTGAGGCCGCTGCCGGACAGATTGAGACCGGCGTCGGTGAGGGCGCGGTTGAGTGCCGCGGCGTCGCGCTGCAGGAGTTCCAGGGCCTTCGGATTGTCGACCACCAGATTGGCCTGCGCCTGACCGGAATTGTCGATCGTGAGCTGGACATCGACGCGGCCGAGTTCGACCGGATCGAGACGGATTTCGAACTGATGCAGGCCTTCGATCGACTTGGCGGCGATGGTGACGCCGAGCTTGTCGAACGGGGTCGGCACATCGGCGGTGTGATGCTGGGCCGAGACCTGAACTTCGGTGGCCACGGTTTGCGGCTGCGCAGGCTGCGGTTGCGCGGCCGCGAGTTGGGTGGCGGCATCGTTCGCAGGAGTTTGGTGAGCGGCAGGCTGGGCGTGAGCGGCCGCCGCATGCGCGTTCGATTGCGCGTTCGACTGCGCGGTCTGCTGTTCGTTCGCCTGAAGGACGCGCGGATCGTTCGGCTGCGCCGAAGTGGCTGCGGCGGGCTGATCCGACGAGGCCGCAGCGTTCGCCGCCTGGTCGGTGGTAGCGGTCTTCGCTTTTACCGGCGCCTTGATCTTGGTGTCGCCGGTCGCGGGCTTGGCATCGGCCGAAGCTTGAGGATTGGTCCGCGCTGCCACCAGTACGGCCGCCGCATTCAACGTGGCCGTTTGTTCGGTGCCTTGCTCGGCCCGCTTCGAAGAGGTCGGCTGGCTGGCTGCGGTTTGGGCGGCTTGCTGCTGGGCGGCCTGCTGCTGGGCGGGCGTTGGTTGCGTGTTGGCCGGGGCGGCTGCCTGCTGCGTTGCGGTCTCGCGGAGATCGGGCGACGGCGTGTCTTGCTGCGGCGCCGGCGTCTGCTGGGTTCCGGTCTGCTGCACGGCCGCCGAAGCGTCCTGTTGCGCAGGCTGCGCGTTGGTCGTCGGTGCGGCGCCCTGGGCTGCAGCTAAGGTCGCAGCCGCGTTCTGCCAGGCAATCTGGTCCGCCTGAGGCGCTGCGGGTGCTGCGGTTTTCTTTTCGCTGGAACCCGTATCGTCGTTCGCAGCCGCCAATTCCGCAGCGGGCGTGGTCTCGTCCGGCTTGTCAGTGCTGGAATTTGCAGCGGCAAGCGCCGGAGCGGCGGCGTTCAGCGTGGTAGCCGGTGGAGGTGTGACCGTCGGAGCCGGTTGCGCCACGAACAGCGCCAGCATCGGATCCGTTGCTGTCTTGGCATCGCTGTCTTTGTCGTCGCCGGACTGATCGTCGCTGACGGTCGGAGTGCTATCCGGCGAAGCCGACGACGACGTGTTGGCCGTCGCTGCCGCCATGATGGCAGCAACCACCGTAGGATTCTGGGGTGCGGCCGGAATCTGGGGCTGCGGCACGCTCAAATCCGCTGCGGTATTGCGCGCATCGGTCTGTGCCGAGGTCTTGCCGGTTCCGGTCTGGATCTGGCCGGAGGGAATTTCCACCGCAGCCGGCGCGGCGGAGCCGGGCTGGGAAAGCTGGTCGGTGGCGCTCTGCAACATGCTCGCTGCCATAAAGGACGGCATGTAAGACGTGTTGGGTGGCGCGACCGCGGTGGCGGACGCGTCGGCGCTCATCTGCTGCAGGAGTGCTCCGAACACGGCGTCGATCGTCGCCGGCGTTGCTGCCGTCGTCGGTGCGGTTGCCGAAGTCACTGCCGTTACTGTTGTCACGTCGACCAAGCGCGAAGGTCCGCGAGAGTTGCGACGGGTGTGAAGCAAGGGCCGGACCACATTTCCCCCGGCCGGAAACGCTATGTTTTCCGCGCTACCGGCAGGGCGGGCCAGGTCGGAAGGGAGCGGCACCTTCTGCCGCGGGCGGCAAAAACTGCCGCACAGGGCCGGTCAAAAATCCCGGTTTTCCGCCGCAACCGGCGCCCGGAAACTGGCATGGGGCTTGCGATCAACGAAGCGGCGACAAAGTATTTTCGGGAAACACCCGTGGCCCTGAACGGAATTCTGTCTAGCGCACTGACTGCCATGCAGACCAACACGTCTGCATTGAAGGTGGTGTCGCAGAACATCTCGAACCTCAACACCGCGAACTATGCGCGGCGCGAGGTCAATCTCAGTGCGCTCGGCGCGGCCGGCATTCCCTCCGGCGTGACCATTGAAGATGTCACGCGCGTGACCAACCAGTACCTGACGCAAGAGTGCCTCGCGGCGTCGTCGTCGTCCTCGCAATATGATACGGCGAGTTCCTTCTACGACCAGATCAACGCGCTCCTGGGTTCGCCCGGAGACGGCAACTCTCTGACGTCCAAAATCTCCGATGTGTTGGGCAAGCTCGCCTCGGCGCAGCTTTCGACCAACGTCGGATCGAGCCAGGCAAGCATCGTCAGTTCGCTGAAATCGCTGACGTCGTCGGTTTCGACCATTTCGTCGTCGCTCGACAATATGGCCACGCAGGCCGACTCGCAGTTGGCGACCACGGTGACCGGCGCGTCCACCCTGATCAAGCAGATTTACGACTACAACAATCTGATCAAGGCCGCCACGCTGCAGGGCAACACCGATACCGCGTATCTCGACCAGCGCGACACGGCCTTGAAAAACCTGTCCGCGGACATGGACATCCGGGTCACGCCCCAGTCGGACGGCACCGTTCAGGTCACCACCACCGACGGCATCGGCCTCGTCGGTACCGGCAGCTATTCCGTGCTCTCGTACAAGCCCGGCACCGGCACCGGCTACGGCACCATTTCGGTCCAGGATACCAACGGCAACACCGGCCAGCCGATCGGGACGGTCCAGTCGCTCGACAGCCATCTGACGGCGGGCTCGATGCGGGGCTTGATCGATCTGCGCGACACCACCATCGCCGGTATCCAGAACGAGCTCGGCTCGCTGGCCAAAGGCATGGCCAATGCCTTCAACGAAATCCACAACGAGTCGAGCGCGTATCCGCCGCCGACCGAGCTGACCGGCCACAATACCGGGCTTCTCGCCTCCGACTCGCTCGGGTTCACCGGCAAGTCCGAGTTCGTGCTGACCAACTCGAGCGGCGTCAAGCAGCACACGATCGATTTCAATTTCGACAACTCGCCGCCTTCGCTCTCGGTCGACGGCGGCGCTGCCAGCACCTTCACCGCCACGGTTGGCGGTTTCGCCACGGCGCTCAACGGCGCGCTGTCCGGATTGGGCGGCGGCGGCTCGGCGAGCTTCGCCAACGGCGTCCTGTCGGTCGACGGCGGCAGCTACGGCGTGGTGGTCGGGGATCCCGATTCCACCCATCCGTCCTCGCGCGGCGGCGCCGGCCTATCGCAATTCTTCGGCCTCAACGACGTGCTGACGACCTCGGTCCCGTCGTTATCCAACACCGGCATGTCGGCGTCCGATGCGCTCGGTCTTGCGGCCAACGGCCAGATCAAGTTCACGGTCAAGAACCCCAACGGTTCGGTTGCGACCAGCGCCGCAGTGACGATCACCACCGGCATGACGGTCGGCCAGGCGATCACGGCGATCAATACGAGCCTTGGCGGCTACGCTTCGGTGTCGCTCGATGCCAACGGCGCGATGACGACGACGGTCAATACCAATTACCCCGGCTATTCGCTGCAAGTCACCGACGACTCGACCGCGCGCGGCACCACCGGCATTTCGGTCAGCGATCTGTTCGGGCTCGGCGCCAATGCGATCAGCAGGCTGTCGTCCGGCTTTACGGTCAATGCCGATATCGCTTCGTCGTCGAGCCGGCTGGCGCTCGCTCGGCCCAATCTTTCGCCGACCGCGACCCAGATCGTCGGATCCGGCGACTCGACGGGTTTGCAGGCCCTGCAGGCGCTGGCGAGCAAAGAGGTGTCCTTCGACAAGGTTGCCAATCTCGGCGCGCAGACCACGTCGCTGCAGAATTATGCCGCCGCGCTTTATCAGGACATCGCCACCCAGTCGGCCAACAATACGACGGCCAAGACCACGCAGGACGACCGGCTGACGGAAGCGCAGGCTCGCCTCTCCAACAATTCGGGCGTGAACCTCGATGAAGAGCTGGCGAACATGATCATCTACCAGCGCGCCTACAGCGCCGGCGCCCGGCTGTTGACCACCGTCAACCAGCTTTATGATTCCCTCTTGAGCATCCAGTGAGGTAAGCGATGAGTATCGATCGCGTCGCAACCAATAACCAGACGAGCTACATGCTTTCGCAGATCGCGAAGGCGAACGTGAAGCTGCAGCAATCCGAGTACCAGGTCACCACCGGGAAGAACTCGAGCGATTATGCCGGCATCGGCGACAAGACCGCGGCGCTCGAAGGCGCGCGGGCGGCGGCCGAACGGGCCAAAGGCTATGCCGCCTCGACGCAGCTCGCGATGACCCAGACCGACTTGCAGAATACCCAGCTCACGACCCTGACGGGTCTGGCTTCGCAGTTGCAGAAAGCGGTCCGCTCCGCCGTCTCCAAATCCGACGGCACCGGCCTGATGACGACCGCCAAGAGCATCTTCGATCAGGCGACTGCGATCCTTAACGCCAAGGACTCCAACGGCAACTACATCTATGGCGGCGAGATCTCCGATCAGCCGCCGTTCACCGCGACCAGCCTTTCCGATCTGGTGACCCAGCCTTCGGTGTCGTCGTTTTTCCAGAACGGCACGGTCAAGAAGTCCGTGACGGTGGGCGACGGCCAGACCGAGACGATCGGTGTGCTCGCCTCCGACATCGGCACCGACCTGATGAACGCGCTGAAGGCGTTGTACCAGGAGGATCAGTCGACGTCGCTTTCGGGCTCGATCACCGAAACGCAGATCGGCAATCTCTCGAACAACGTCACGCCGAAGACCGATACCGCCTACAAGAACCTGAACGCGGTGACGGCCCAGAACGGCAACACCTACACGACGCTCAAGAACGACGTGACCAATCAGCAGTCGCTGCAGAACCTCTATACCGGCTTCGTGTCGGACATCGAGGACGCCGATATGGCGACGGCCTTGACCAATCTGTCGAACAACCAGACCGCGTTGCAGGCCGTGCTCACCGTGACGTCCAAGCTGAACGATCTCACCTTGTTGAATTTCCTGCCGGCTTCGGGCTGACGGGACGCCAATCTTGCCCTCGCTGCGGCGAGCCGATAAGACGCGGTCATGATGCCTCATTCTCCAGCGCCGGCCGCCAAGCCGGTCAAGCGGATCGTCGCTGCCATGTCGGGCGGCGTCGATTCTTCGGTGACGGCCGCGCTGTTGCAGCGCGAAGGCTACGAAGTGATCGGCGTCACCTTGCAGCTCTATTCCGGCATGGCCGACCGCAAAGGCGCCTGCTGCGCCGGCAAGGACATCTACGACGCCCGCCGGGTCGCGGATAAGCTCGGCATTGCCCATTACGTGCTCGATTACGAGGACCGCTTTCGCACGTCCGTGATCGACGACTTCGTCGCCGGTTACGCGCGCGGCGAGACCCCCATTCCGTGCATCCGCTGCAACGAGCGGGTGAAGTTCGGCGATCTGATGAAGAGCGCGCGCGATCTCGGCGCCGATGCGCTCGCCACCGGCCATTATGTGCGGCGGATCGCGGGGGCGAATGGCGCCGAACTGCACACGGGCGTCGATGCGGCGCGCGACCAAAGCTATTTCCTGTTCGCCACCACGCGCGAACAGCTCGATTATCTGCGCTTTCCGCTCGGGGGTTTGAGCAAACCCAAGGTGCGCGAGATCGCCGCCGAACTCGGTCTCGTCAACGCCAAAAAGCCCGACAGCCAGGATATCTGCTTTGTGACCGGCGATTACACCGAGGTCGTCAAGCGTCTGAAGCCGGACGCCGGCCGTCCCGGCGACATCGTCGATACGGCAGGACGCGTCCTCGGACGCCACGACGGCGTCATCAATTTCACCATCGGGCAAAGGAAAGGTCTGGGCCTTTCCGGCAACGCGGCGCCCTTGTTCGTGCTTGCGATCGATGCCGAGCGCGCCCAGGTCGTGGTCGGCCCGCGCGAAGCGCTGCAAACACGCCGCATCCATCTCAAGGACGTCAATTGGCTGGCCGACCCCGAACTGGCCCGCGAATGCGTCGCCAAAGTCCGCTCGATGCGCGCGCCGGTTGCCGCCCATGTTGCGGTCACGCCCGACGGGGCGGAGGTGGAACTGCTGGAGCCGGAAATGGGCGTCGCACCCGGCCAGGCCTGCGTATTCTACAAAGACACTCAGGTTCTCGGCGGCGGCTGGATCGCCAAATCCTGAGCCGGGAACACGGAAAATCGCCCCTGCCCGCATCCCCAACAGGAGTTGATGCCGGAGCGGCAAGCAGCTTCTTGACAGCGTTCCGGTGCCCCCCTAAACCCGCGCCTCCGTGGCAGCGTAGCTCAGCGGTAGAGCAGGGGAATCATAATCCCTTGGTCGGGGGTTCAAATCCCTCCGCTGCTACCAGTCTTCTTGCAATAGAAGGCTGTCGTCGAAGTCCGTTCGACGAAGGTGGGCCCCCAGATCGGGCCGGGCCCGCCGGTCATTCCCACTACGATGGCTAATCCTCGCGCGCGGTCTGGCGCGCGCTCCGGTCCCTGATTTCTCGCCATGGCGTCATTTAAGCGTTTGTTTCCGCGAGGGAATTTGCGGCAATTCTGCAACGCATCCGGGTGATTCCGAGTAAATTGAACTGCGACTACGTTGCAATCTCCGCAATGTTTGTTAGCGTTCACAACGAAAACAGTAGGAGATAGCGCTTACCGCGCCAGTCTCCTCGATGAGGAAATGCATACGGGAAAATCATCTTCCCCTTCGTGCGAGCGGAGTTGCGCATACCGCAACTCATAAGTGCGAATGCAGCTTAGTGTGATTTTAAATTAATCGGTCGACGTACCGGCCAAGCAGGAGGGATTACAGGTGAATCGGACACGTACTCATTCGATGGCATGGATCAGGGCCAGCCTTTTCAGTGGCGCGTGCGCGGCTGCGATGCTGCCGGTCCCGGCGACCGCACAGGACCAAAGCACCGGCGAAGTCGTAGTGGTGACCGGCATCCGCGGATCGCTGCAGCGTTCGTTGGACATCAAGCGTGAATCGACGGGTATCGTCGACGCCATCAGTTCCGAGGATATCGGCAAGTTCCCCGATACCAATCTGGCGGAAGCCATGATGCGTATTCCAGGCGTCACTGTCACCCGTGGTCGCGGTACGGCGTCCGGTGGCACGGGCGGTACCTCGTCGAACGGTGAGGCCAGCGAAATCACCGTTCGTGGTTTCGGCCCGACCTTCAACGAAACGCTGTTCGACGGCCGCAGAGTTGCTACGGGTACCGGCGACCGCGCCTTTGACTTCTCGTCGGTCACTTCCGACTATGTCGGTCAGATCGCGATCATGAAGACGCCCGACGCCTCGGTGTCTTCGGGCGCCATCGGCGCGACGATCGACATCAAGTTCCCCAAGCCGTTCGACAAGCCGGGTCTTGTGGCTGCCGCCTCGTTCTCGGGCCAGATATCGCCCGAGCGGGGCAAGTGGTCGCCCAACGGATCGTTCCTGATCAGCGACACCTTCGCCCACGACACCATCGGTATCCTGGTCGCCGGGTCCTATTCGGACACCGAAACCCGCCAGAACCACATCAATATCCAGGGCTGGGAAGGCAAGATGGCCGCCAGCCAGGATACACCGACCAGCCCGATCGTCTCGCGGTATGGCAACTATCCCTCGGTGAATGGCCAAATCCTGGGGCCGCAGCAGGCGCTCACGACGCCGACGTGGTTCATCCAGGATTACGGCATCTATCACGAGCTGGAGCAGGTTGAGCGCAAGCAGGCCCGTGTCGTTCTGCAGTGGCGTCCGACGGACGCGCTGGAAATCACGGTGAACGACAATTTCTCGCGCGATAACGACCATCAGGCGCAGTACGGCTACAGCGTGTGGTTCAACACCGGCAATATGCAGAACGTGCAGCTCGACAAGAACGGCACGGTCGTCAATTTCCAGCAGACCACGCCGACCGACTTCCAGGGCCAGTACAATCCGCAGATTCTGCAGTTCAACGACTACGGCCTCAACATCAAGTGGAACGCCAGCGACAAGCTCACATTCATCCTCGACTACGATCACGCCGACGGCTGGTCGAACCCTGGCGGTGTGGTCGGCGCCGATATGGACGTCGGTTATGGCAACGGCGCGGACAATGCCGTTCTCGGCATCGCCATCCAGAACGGTCATGGCCTGCCGGTTCCGACGTCGTACGGCCCCAACAACGACAAGAGCCAGTTCGTCAATAACGGCCTCATCGGCTCGCACGTGCTGCCGATGACCATGGGCAAGAACCTGGATACGCTCAACCAGGTGAAGCTTGAGGGTATCTGGACCGATAGCGATGCGCTGTCGTTCAAGTTCGGCCTGCAATATGTCGCCGAACATAAGAATCAAGATTCGTACAGCACCTTCGTCAACAACCAATGGCAGGCCTATTCGGGCTACGGCCCGGCGTCGGGCAACTGTCCCAATCCGGCCGATCTGGCCAACTGCCACGGCGTAGCGTTGCCGCAAGATCTGTTCTCCAAGACCTTCAGCACCAAGGACTTCATCAGCGGCTGGACCGGTTCCGAGAATCTGCCGGCGAACATTCTGCAATACGATCCGTGGCCGACCATCTCCTATCTGCAAAGCTTGGGTAATCCGCAGACTACGGTCATACCGGGCGCCAACACCCATTGCTGCGATCTGCCGAAAGACAGTCTCGGCAACACGCTGCCCGCCGCGGCCGGCTTGCCGCAAAATGCCGGCAGACCCTTCACCGGCACATTCATTCCCGCTTTCGATCCGGGCTCCCACCTGGTCCTGCAGGAAAAGACCTACTCCGGCTACATTCAGAGCACGTTCAAGACCGAACTCGCCAAGATGCCGCTGCGGGTCAACTTCGGTGTACGCTATGACATCACGCAGGAGACGATGGCGGGTCTCCAGCGCGTGGTGCAGAGCTTCACCCAGCAGAGCGGCGACTTGACGTCGTGGAATGTCGGTTATGTCACCGATCCCAGTTCCGCGAACGACGTGAGCCCCGTCACCAAGGATCACAGCTATCAGTACCTGTTGCCGAACATCGACATGACCTTGTCGGTCACCGACAACTTGGATCTGCGCTTTAATGCGTCGCGTACCCTCACACGTCCGCCGATCATCAATTTGAATCCGGTGACCAATGTCGGCGCCGGGCGTCTCGGCGACGTCACGGCGAGTTCCGGTAACCCGGATCTTCTGCCGTTCCTTTCCGACAACCTCGATGTCGGCGCCCAGTGGTACTACTCCGAGAACTCCTACCTGTCGGTCGATGCCTTCGTGAAGGCGGTGGACAACTTCGTCATCACCCAGTCGAAGGGGCAGACCTATGGCCCCATCGGCCATTGTATCGACACCCATCCGGCGCCGTGTACCTTTGCCGGTCAGACCGTGGAGGTTCCGTACACGCTTTCGCAGCCGGTTAACGGTCCTGCCGCCAATGTGTACGGCCTCGAAATCGCCTGGCAGCATGTGTTCGGAGATTCCGGCTTCGGCCTCTCGATCAACGGCACCATCGTCGGGACCAACAAGCCTTACGACCAGCACAACCTCAGTGTCAGCGGGTTCTCGGTCACCGGTTTGGCGGACTCGGCGAACTTCATGGTGTTCTACGACAAGGACGGCTTCCAGGCCCGTCTTGCCGCCAACTGGCAGGACACCTACCTCGATCACTTCGGTCAGATCCAGAACGGTTCGGATTTCGGTACCGAGCCGACCTTCGTGAATACCAGCTGGAATCTCGACTTCTCGACCAGCTACGACTTCACGGAACATCTCACCGCGTATTTCTCGGCTGCGAACCTGACCGACGCGACCTACTCCACGCACGGCCGCTTCTCCAATCAGGTGTTGGACGTCGTCGACTATGGCCGCAAGTTCATCGTCGGCGTTCACTACAAACTGTAATTTGTCCTTACGTAAGCTGGCGGGGCCGCTCTTGGCGGCCCCGCTTTCTTTCAGCATGATACTCACCGGGGCAACCGATTGATGGACATGCAGCCAATACAGAACATCGTGATCGTCGGTGGCGGTACCGCGGGCTGGCTTACGGCCGCCGTCATCGCCGCGCGCCACCAGGGACGCATCAAGAAGGGTTCCTTCTCGGTCACACTGGTGGAATCGCCGAACGTGCCGATCATCGGGGTCGGCGAAGGCACTTGGCCGACCATCCGCTCGACATTGGAGAAGATCGGCGTTTCGGAAACCGACTTCTTCCGGGAGTGCGATGCCGCCTTCAAGCAGGGCGGGCGCTTTGCGCGCTGGACCACCGGCGCCGACGACGACGCCTACTACCATCCGCTCGAACTGCCCAAAGGTTTCGCCGACGTCAATCTGGTGCCGCATTGGCTGGCGCATGAAGACGGGACATCGTTCTGCGATGCGGTATGTCCGCAAGGGGCGTTGTGCGACGAGGGGCTCGCGCCCAAGACCATCGCCACGGCGGAATACCGCGGCGCCGCCAACTACGCCTACCATCTCGATGCGGGCAAGTTTGCGCCCTTCGTCCAGCGGCACGCCACATCCAAGCTCGGCGTCCGCCATGTGCAGGCCGACGTGATCAAGGTCAACCAGGCCGAGAGCGGCGACGTCGTCAGTCTCGAAACCCGTCAAGCCGGCACGGTCGAAGGCGATCTCTTCGTCGATTGCTCGGGTTTTGCGGCGCTGTTGCTCGGCCAGACGCTGGGCGTCGCCTTCAAATCGTGTCAGGACGTTCTGTTCTGCGATACCGCGCTCGCCGTGCAAGTGCCGTATCTCACGCCCGATGCGCCGATGGCGTCGCACACCAACGCCACCGCGCAGACCGCCGGCTGGATCTGGGATATCGGCCTGCCGACCCGACGCGGCATCGGCTATGTCTATTCCAGCCGCCACACCACTGGCGATGATGCCTACGAGACGCTGGCCCGCTATGTCGGTCCGCAGATCAAGTCGCTCACGGTGCGCAAGATCCCGATCCGCTCCGGCCATCGCGAGACGTTCTGGAAAAATAACGTCGTCGCGGTGGGGCTGGCCGCCGGCTTCCTTGAGCCGCTCGAATCCTCGGCCATCGTACTCGGCGAACTCTCGGCCAAGCTGATTGCCGAGCAGATGCCGGCGACGCGCGAGGTGATGGACATCGTGGCCGCACGGTTCAACGAGGTCACGACCTATCGCTGGGGCCGCATCATCGATTTCCTCAAGCTGCACTACTGCCTGACCAAGCGCACCGATACGCAGTTCTGGATCGACAATGTCGACCCGGCGGGCATTCCGCAGCGCCTGCAAAATCTGCTCAAACTGTGGAAGACGCGCGCGCCGTGGTTTCTCGATGAGTTCGACCGTCTGGAGGAAGTGTTTCCGGCGGCGTCCTACCAATACGTGCTCTACGGCATGGGCTTCAGGACCGACGTCGATCCCGACGACATCTCGGCCACCAGGGGGATGGCCGATCGCTTGATGCGCGATAATTCGATGACGATCCAGCGGCTGAAGGCGCAGATGCCCACGAACCGCGAGTTGGTGACGAAAATCCATACCTACGGGCTGCAGGCGGTCTAATGGCTAACATCGCGATTCTCAACCGGCAGACCCATCGGACGCTGTGCGTTCAGCCGGCATTTGCTGCGCCGCGCAATTTCGTCGCCGTTGTGGTGGGCGAGTTCGTCCATCTCGTCGCCCATTATCCCATCCTGATCTCGAAGGACAGCGAAACCGGCGCCTTCTATTGCGGCGCCATGCTGGGCATCGATCAGGACGAGAACCTGTTCGCCGGCGTCTCCGGCATTTATCGTCCGCTCGCTCTGCAGCGCGGGCCGTTTTTTGCGGCAGGCAGCGATCTGGCGATCGATCTCGATCATCCTGCCGTAGGCAGCGGCGAGCATCTGTTCTCCGATGCCGGCCAGCCCACGCCCTACCTGCAGTCCATCATGGCGCTGTTCCGCGACCTGGTCCCCGGAAACGAGCAGACCAAAGCGTTTCTTGGCGAGTTGACGCGGCTGAAGCTCATTGTGCCGGTGGATATCAATCTCGGTTTCGACGACGGCAGCGAACGCACCCTGGAAGGTCTTTACACCGTCGATCGCGATGGCCTGCTGCATATCGGCGACGCCGACGCGTTGATGCTGTTCCGCCGCGGCTATCTCGAACTCTGCTACATGATGTTGGCGTCGCTGAAGCAGATTCCGGTGCTGGCGGAACGCAAGAACGCGGCGCTGGTCGAGCGCGGGCGGATGGCGTTCGGCTGATGGCGGCGATTGCCGAACAGCAAGGCTGTACGCCGGAAGCGTTCGACGCGATCAAAGAGGCTTGCCGGCCGGTGGTGCTGCGCAATCTCGTCGCCGATTGGCCGGTGGTGGAGGCGGGCTCGCGTTCGCCGCAATCGCTCTGCGATTATCTTCTGCGGTTCGATACCGGCCGCACGCTGGATGCGTTCTTCGGGGCGCCGGAAATCGCCGGCAAGTACTATTACGGCGAGGACCTCGACGGCTTCAACTTCGAACGCCGCACGGTGCGGTTCGCCGAAGCGCTCGGAGCCATTCTCGACGGGCTGAAGACGCCCGGCTCGCCCACGGTTTACGCGGGTTCGTTGACGGTGGACGACTATCTGCCCGGTTTCGCGCGCGAGAATGTCATGCCGCTGGTGACCGTCGGTGCGCGCCTCTGGCTCGGTCATGCCTCGAACGTGGCGGTGCATTACGATGCGATGGACAACATCGCCTGTGTCGTTGCCGGGCGCCGCCGCTTCACGCTCTACCCGCCCGAAGCGACGGGCAAGCTCTATGTCGGCCCGATCGATCACACCATGGCGGGGCAGCCGGTCAGTCTCGCCGCCTCGTCGCCGCCCGATCCGGCGCGCTATCCTTTGTTCGAAGAGGTGCGCGCCTCCGCGCTCGTTGCCGAGCTCGAACCTGGCGATGCGCTCTATCTGCCCAAACTGTGGTGGCACGGCATCGAAGCGACGGCACCGTTCAACGGTCTCGTCAATTACTGGTGGGACGGCTTCCGCGCCGGCCCCGACGCGCCTTACACGGCGCTGCTCCTATCCATGATCGCCATCGCCGAACGCCCGCCTGCCGAGCGCGCCGCCTGGAAAGCGTATTTCGATCACTACGTCTTCCGCCCCGACGGCCACCCGCTGCGCCATCTGCCGCCCGGCAAGCACGGCATCCTCGGCCCCTTGAAACCCGACAATTACGGCCGCATCCGCGCCTGGGTGATGCATCTGCTGCGGGGCTTCAACGCTTGACAAGGCAACGCTTCACCAAGCCCACGCACGGACAGCCGTGATATTTTTCGTAGACCAGCATGCATGGGCAGTTGAAGAACAGGCCATAGACGAACATCGCCAGCAGAAGCCAGAAAAGGTAATGCGCCGGCGGCCAGATCAACGAAAACGCCCAGACCGCCACCATCATTCCGGATTTGGTGAGGTAGGAAAATCCCACCTTTTCCGGCTTGAGGCTGAAGCCGAGCCAAACATGCAACGCCACCAGCAGCGTGAGCGACGCCGCGGTGATCCCGATCCAAATGCATGTTGCTAGCACAGCGGCGGCCGCCACGCGCACAACAACGCCCGCCGTGCCGGAGAGTTTTGGCGTCAGCATGGGCGTGTTCTGGCGATAGAAGAAGTAGTCCGGATCGGCTTTCTCGAGTTCGGCTTCCTCGTCGCGGGCGCGCCGGATCATCAGCGGCAGCAACACGGCGGTGGTGATGACGAGGCTTGCCCAATTGGCCATCGCGGCGCTCGCCCCCCAGCACCACAGCAACAGCGAGGCGTACATCGGATGCCGCGCCAGCGCGTAAGGGCCTTTCGTGACGAGCGTATGGGCAGCCTTGATCTCGATTCCGTCCGACCACATGCGCCGGATCGCAAACTTGGCGGTAACGTGCCAAACGACCGCCGCTGTCATCATCGCGGCACCGACCGCGAACCAAAGCCGGTAGAAGAGAGGCGTCAGCGGCAACTGGGCGATCGAGTTCAGCCAGAACGGAACGTTGAAGAGGACGACGACGACCATCTCGCGCGTCGAGAAGAAGTGACGGCGGTTTCGCTGCAGCGGCTCGGGATGGCGGGCGTGCTCGAGAAATTTGAATCCGGCGGCGATGAGCAGCGCCAGCCCGGTCAGATAGATATACGCCATTCCGGCGATGAACAGGGCTGGGTCGCCCGCGCGTGCCGCCACCGCGTGAACCAGCTCAGGCATGGGCCGCACTCCGCCGCGCGATGATGGAGACGAACACGGGCAGGAATGCCATCGCCAAGTACTGGTAGATGGTCAGCCCCAAGGCGATGCGGGGTTCGGTCCGCACGAACTCGATCAGGAACCGCATCACCAGATAGGAGGCGAGATAGAGCGGAAACAGAAGGTCGATCCGGCCCGTTCGCTTGTAGAAGATGTATAACGCCGCAGCGGCAGCGAAATTGAAACCGCTTTCGACGAGTTGCACCGGCACGATGAAAACGCCGCCGCAGCAGCCATAGAGCCAGCAGCCGATCTTGCCGAAACCGACGCCAACTGCCAGCGGAATGGCGAACCGCCCGCCGAAAGCGGAGTCTTCCTGCCGGCTCAGGCGTTTATAGATCTGCAAGCCGAGAAATGCCCCCAGCATCGCGCCCATCACCGATTTGCCGTCGACGATCAGCGCGGGATGAAATCCGTACGACAGCCAGACCGGCAGCTTGGCGCCGATGAGAAAGCCCGCCATCGCTGCGACATACACGTCGAGGCGTGTCTTTACCGAAGGCTTCGGCAACGCGAGCGCCTTGGACGTCGCAAACGCGGCGCCCATGCCGGTCAGGGTCATCGCGCTATAGGCGAGGCTGTGAACGTCCATCCTTCGCCTATTTGAAATTAAAGAAAAGATAGATCCCGAACAGAACGACTTCGACCGCTGCCACGATGAAGCCGATGCGATAGCCGGTGCTTTCGGCGTGGTAAGCGAGCGCGGCGCAGCCGCAAACGCCTAGAAAACAGACGCCGCCGATGGCAATCGCCGGATTGGGAACGATCCACGCCAGGATCATGGTCGGAATGCACCCCGCGATCAGCAGCACGGGAACGGCGAAAATCGTCAGCAGCACCGCCGCGACGATGTTTGCGGTCAGGCTGGTCGGCTTGGGCGTGCGGTCGGGATCGAGCATGATGACCTCAATACAGATAGAGTTGAATGCCCCACACCGCGGCGGCGATGGCGGCGACCGCGATCAGGACGATGATGGCCCAACGAATGCCGGGATTTTTGGTACGCACGGCAATGCTGATGGCCGCAGCAATGAACAAGGCCGTGAACGCCAGGATGGCTATCAGAATGTGCGGTCCATTCGATATCAGTCCTATCGGCACGCAGGTTCCGACGAACAGAACCGGCAATCCGATGAGCGTGAGCACGAACGCGATGATCTTCCGGGTCAGCGGCATCTCGCCCATGGCGCATTCTCCTTGAGGGCGTTGTGCAGGCAGAAGGGCACCACCTTGCCGCCGCCGGCGGAAATGCCGGTGCAGCATTTGGTCACCCGTTCGAAATCGAAGCTGTCGGCATCCATGAAATTCTTGGTCAGGATGCGCACGATCTTCATCGCCTTGTGGCGCGAGGTGCCGCCTTCCGAGAACTCCATTAGTTTCTTGAGCAGGAACGAAGACCCCAGCACGGTACCGATGAAGCAATCGCAGATGTCGCGCTTCAGATAGTCCAGCACCGTCTTGTCGAAGGCGATGCGGTTGGAAATCTTGTCTTTGACCGCAGCGAGATCGACGTAATCGCCGAGCGAATAGACCTTGTCCTCGGTGCAGAACAGGAAACCGAGCGAGGTACAGTTCTCGTGGCTGCAGGGCAGGGGGACCATGTCCTTGTACGCCATCATGCCCGACGCGGCGATGGCGCGAAGGATGTCCTCGTGCAGCACGGTGGGAATGGCACTGTCGCGCGCGGTGCCGACCTTGGTCAGACGCTGGAAGGTGATGCCGGAGATATGCGCCGTCCGCGTGGCGAATTCCATGATCGCCGGAATCTGATCGAGATTGCCCTCAAACACCGTCACGGCGAGGCAGATCTTGATCTCCGCCGCGTTGAGCTTGTCGACGATGGCGAGCTTGTCGTTCAGCAGCGCGCGCCCGCGCAGGGTCTCGTAGACGGACTCGGAAAAGCCGTCGAACTGGAGATAGACTTCCACCCGGTCGCGATGGGCGCGCACGGCTTCAAAGGCTTGCGGGTTGCGCAGGAAGCCGAGCCCGTTGCTGTTGACGAGAATGCGGCCGATATCCTCTTTCAGGGCCTCGTCGAGCAGCGCCGGAAATTCGGGGTGGGTCAGGCATTCGCCGCCGGAAATCTGCAGCACTTCGAGCTTGCCGCCTTCGACCTTCAAGAGGGTGTCGAGCCGGGCGCGAAATTCGGCGAGGCTGATGTGATGCTTGCCCTTCGCGCCGAAATAGCAGATTGGGCACGCCAGATCGCAGCAATCGGTCACTTCGATCAGCCCGGTGCAGACATGCTGGCGATGGGCGTCGCACCAGCCGCAGTCGGCTCCGCAGTCGCCCGCGAAGGCCGTCACCGGCTGAAACGGCTTGCCGGGCAGATCGAAGGTCTTGTCGAAAAAGCGACGGGCATCCTTCGCAATTTGGACTGTGAACCGGCCATGTTCGGGACAGGTCTTGTCAAGGAACACGTCCTTGCCCTCGGTCCGCTTGCTCGCGGGAATTTTCCGAAGACATTCGGGACACAGCGACTGCGTACTGTCGGGCATCCGCACCCCCAAGGCCTGACGGAGCCATATTAGTTGAGGTTATGGCCGTTCCCGCTGCGGCATAGCCGCACCCGAATCGCCTTCAACATTGCCGCAAACGAGGGCGTCTCGCGTGCGATGCCCCACTTTTCTGCCCCACTCGGGCGCACCCCATCTGTCATCCCCGGCGGAGCTAGCGCAGCGCAGCGACGGGCGCCATAGCGCCAGCGTATTTGGCGGGACCCAGGTAAAGCCCACGGCACACTGCGCGCGGGCGTCTTCCGATCTTTTCTGCCCCACGCGGGCGCGAAATTTTTTACACCGGCACTAAGACCGTGGGGGGAAGTGGCAGCCGACGCGTAAGCGGCGGATGACGAAGGGGGGCTTATTCAGCGCGCGGACGATCCCCCCTTTGCCTCGCTACGCTCAGCACTTCCCCCCGCGTTCTGAGTGCCAACGCAAAAATCGTCGCGCCCGCGTGGGGCAGAAAAATATGCGTGGTGCAGAAATGAACGACGCGCTCTCTCCGCGTCGTTCACCTGTTCATCATTGTGACGCGTTTCATTCGTCCATCTTGCGGAAATTATTGCGTCTGCGTCGCGCAACTAGGTGCAGAAAAATAGTTTTCCTCACGTCTTGAACTGTTGGCACCGCATACCCACATCGAACTGCGGTGTTTGACAATGGAGGACGATCTTCGGCCGATAAGCGCGACCGGCAAAATGGAAATAGTTTTCCGATCCGTCGCGTGGCCTAAACTATCTGCGCAAATACAGGAGTATCGCGCCCGCACGCGCTGCAAAGGCATGACCCCCGCGAGGACCGCGTAAGCCCGTGTAAGACCGCCAAGGCGGCGTCGGCGGCGTCACAAGGCGGCGGGTTCTGTCAACGCACTCCGCAGAATGAGACCCATGCGCCTGTCGATCGCCGCCTGACAACGGCCTCCGGAGGCGGCGGCGGTGTCGAGGCTGGAGGCGGAATTTTGCGATTCCGCCTTTGGTATATGGGCTAAGTTCTTCAGCGGGAAAACTTCTCCGACAGAATGATGCTCGACACTGTGCGTGCCACGCCGGCGATGCGGCCGATATGGTCGAGCGCGGTATCGAGTTTGGCGGCGGTTTCGGCTTCGACCGTGGCGATCAGGTCCGAGGCGCCGGAGACGGCAGCCAGCGAGCGCACGTCCGGCATCTTCTTCAATTCCGCTTCGACGCGGGCGCCCCATTTGGGATCGGTGGAGATCATCACCACCGCTTTCAGGTGCCGGCTGTCTTCTTCCGCCAGCTTCACCGTATAGCCTTTGATGGCGCCTTCGCGCTCGAGCCGGGCGATGCGGTCCTGCACCGTCGAGCGCGCCAGCCCGAGCTTGCGCGCCAGCGAGGCGGTGGGTTCGCGCGCATTGGCGCGCAAGAGGGCGATCAGCTTGTTGTCGGTAGGGCGCATCGAGGGCATCCGTCGTAACGCCGTCATGATCGGCGGATCGCCGGATCTTAGCGTAGTTTCCGGCGTATTGCCGCCTCTTCGCAGCGCATTCTTTATCGGACACTTCGTGCGCGATAGCGGGAGTGCGCAGCATGAAAAACGTAATGCTCGTCGGCGGCGGCAAGATCGGTGTTGCCATCGCGGAATTCCTCAAGGGAAGCGGCGATTACCGCGTGACGGTGGCCGACCGCGACGGCGATGCGCTGGCGCGCATGCCGGGTGACGTCGAACGGCGCAAAGTGGCGATCGAAGGGGCGGAGGCGTTTGCGCGCGAAATCGCCGGCCACGACATCGTCCTGTCGGCGACGCCCTATTATCTCAACGCCACCATCGCTGCAGCGGCGCGCGCGGCGGGTGCCCATTATCTCGATCTCACCGAGGATGTCGCTTCGACCCGCGCCATCAAGGCGACGGCCGAAAGCGCCGATACCGCCTTCATTCCCCAGTGCGGCCTGGCGCCGGGCTTCATTTCGATCGTCGCCTACGATCTGGCGCGCAAGTTCGACAAGCTGCGCGACGTTTCGATGCGCGTCGGGGCGCTGCCGGTGTTTCCCACCAATGCGCTGAAATACAATCTCACCTGGTCGACCGACGGGTTGATCAATGAATACTGCAATCCGTGCGAGTCGATTCGCGATCATGTGCGCAACGAGGTTCCGGCGCTGGAAGAGATCGAGCATTTCGCGCTCGACGGTACCGCGTACGAGGCCTTCAACACCTCGGGCGGGCTCGGCACGCTGTGCGATACGCTGGAAGGGCGGGTCGAGAATCTCAATTACAAGACCGTGCGCTATCCCGGCCATCGCGACATCGTCAAGATGCTGGTGCGCGACTTGCGCCTCGGGCTTCGCCGCGATGTGCTGAAGGATGTGCTCGAAACCGCCATCCCGGTTACCTATCAGGATGTGGTGCTGATCTTCGTCACGGTGTCGGGTTTGCGCGACGGTCTGCTCACCCAGGAAAGCTTCGCCAAGAAAATCTATGCCCGCGAAATCGCCGGCCGGCTGATGAGCGCGATCCAGATCACCACCGCGGCCGGGATTTGCGCGATGTGCGATCTTCTCGCCACCGGCAAGCTGCCGCAAAAGGGATTCGTGCGGCAGGAAGAATGCCGGCTGGACGATTTCCTCGCCAACCGGTTCGGAGGTCTTTACGCATGAGTATTTCCTCGCGCCACGCCGAACTCATGACCGCATTCGGCATCGACGTGCGCGGCGACCGCTCCGTGCATTCGCCGATCGACGGCACCGAACTGGCGCGCGTGGCGTTCGACGATGCCGCTGCGGTGGATCGCAAGATTGGGGCTGCTGCGGATGCGTTCAAGAGTTGGCGCACGGTGCCGGCGCCCCGGCGCGGCGAACTGGTGAGGCTGTTCGGCGAGGAATTGCGCGCCGGCAAGGACGCGCTCGGCCGCCTCGTCACCGTCGAATGCGGCAAGATCCTCGAGGAAGGCCGCGGCGAAGTGCAGGAGATGATCGACATCTGCGATTTCGCCGTCGGTCTGTCGCGCCAGCTTTACGGGCTGACGATCGCCTCGGAGCGGCCCGGTCATCGCATGATGGAGACCTGGCATCCGGCCGGTCCCGTTGCCGTGATCTCCGCTTTCAACTTCCCGGTCGCGGTGTGGGCATGGAACGCGATGCTGGCGCTGGTGTGCGGCGACAGCGTGATCTGGAAACCGTCGGAGAAGACGCCGCTGACGGCGTTGGCGGTACAGGCGCTGTTCGAGCGCGCCGTCGCCAAGTTCGGCGCCGCGCCGCCGGCGTTGTCGCAGATCGTGCTCGGCGATCGCGCCTGCGGCGAACAGCTGGCACGGGATGCGCGCATTCCCGTCGTCAGCGCCACCGGTTCGACCGCGATGGGCCGTGCGCTGGCGCCGGCGGTGGCGAAGCGTTTCGGCCGCGCCATTCTCGAACTCGGCGGCAACAATGCGATGATCGTCTGCCCCTCGGCGCGGCTCGACCTTGCCGAGCGGGCGATCCTGTTCGCTGCGGTCGGTACCGCCGGGCAGCGCTGCACCACGCTGCGCCGCCTGTTCGTGCACGAGAGCGTTGCGGAAAAGCTGGTCGACCGGCTGACGGCGCATTATGCGCGGCTTGCCATCGGCGATCCGCTCGAAAAAGGCACGCTGATCGGTCCGCTGATCGATCGCGCCGGTTTCGATGGTATGGAACGGGCGCTGGCGCGCGCGGCCGAGGAGGGCGGTCGTGTATTCGGCGGCGGCCGCGTCCTCGCCGACCGCTATCCCGATGCCTGGTATGCCCGCCCTGCTTTGGTGCGGATGCCGCGCCAGACCGCCCTCGTCTGCGAAGAGACGTTCGCGCCGATCCTCTATGTGATGACCTGGACCGATTTCGACGCCGTGCTCGCCGAGCACAATGCCGTGCCGCAGGGCCTTTCCAGTTCGATCTTCACCCGTGATCTCGAAGAAGCCGAACGGTTCCTCGCGGCGGCCGGCTCGGACTGCGGCATCGCCAACGTCAATATCGGTCCGTCGGGAGCCGAAATCGGCGGCGCTTTTGGCGGCGAAAAGGAGACCGGCGGGGGGCGGGAATCCGGCTCGGACGCCTGGAAAGCGTATATGCGGCGGCAGACTACAACTGTAAATTACACCAACGAATTACCGCTGGCCCAGGGAATCGCGTTCGACGTGTGATTCACCTTTCATTACATCGGAGCCGGGTACCATGGATTGTCTGAAGGAGCGCATCCATGCGGATCGAAGCGGGCGACGACGTATTCGTCGATGACGACGAAAATCTCGTCGGCTACGTACGCCGGGCAAATTTGCGCGAGGTCGTCGTGTTCGTCGAGGACTGGGGCGACTTCACGCTGCCGCGCGAGCTCATCAAGACGGCGGTCTCCAATGGCATCGTCCTGCCCTGCCAAAAGCTGCCGCTCAGGATGCGCGCCGCGATCGGCCATCTGCATGGCCTCGAATACGTCGAAGACTGACGTCCCGCCGCTACGCGCGTCACCCCTGGTGACGCACTGTAGCGGAAATTCTTGTCACAGCGCGTCGCCCTGCCCTCGGCTAGGCTCGCGCGATGGACAATCCGCTTCCCCCCATCGAAGAAGGCTACGACGTTTTCGTTCATGACGGAGACGTCAAAGTCGGCGCCGTGCGCGGCGTCGATCGCCGCGAGATCCAGGTCTTTGTCGAGAACGCCGGCGACTTCCTGGTGCCGCGCTCCGCCGTCATGGAGGTGGTGGCGGGCAAGGTGGTGCTGAACTGCGGCCGGCTCGACATGGCTTTGCGGCGCGCCATCGGCCACGCCCACGATTCCGAGGATCCGCGGGCCAGGAGCGGCTGGCCGTCCGACGAAGAGGCCGATTAACCTTTTCTTAAGCATCTTCTTCGCCCCAAAACGGGACGGCGCTAGAGTGGGCGGCATGAAACGGATGCTCGCCCAGCTCGTGCAAGTGCCGAAGTTCGCACAGATCACCGGCATGATCGTGACGTCGATCGTGGTATTCGGCACCGACACCGACGTCCTTTTGGCCGTCCCGCTCGGCATTCTTGCCGGCGGCTTGGCGACGTTTTTTGTGGCGCTGTCGGACGGGCGCGAAGCGAGCCGCTGACTATTCGACTTTCGGGATATTGTTGAGCGCCTCTTCCAGTTCCTGGAAGGTGGGCTGGGCTTCGCTCGGCACGCTGCCGCGGCCGATTTCGACCGAGACTTGCGCCGCGTTGCCGTGCAAGTGGGCGACCAGAATGTCGCGGATGACGTGATAGAACAGCGCTTCCTCGTCGATGATCGATTTGAGGCGGACGCTCAAGGGGCCGACGATGCCGTAGGCCAGGAACACGCCCATGAAGGTACCGACCAGCGCCGAACCGATCATGCGGCCGAGGACTTCCGGCGGCTCCGAGATGGCGCCCATGGTCTTCACCACGCCGAGCACGGCGGCGACGATACCGAGGGCAGGCAGGCCGTCGGCCATGGTCTGCAGGGCGGTGGCGGTTTCGAGCGCTTCGTGATGGTGTTTTTCGAGCTGCTTTTCCATCGCCGCTTCGACCTGGAGCGGATCTTCCAGGCTCATGGTCATCATGCGCAGCGTGTCGCAAATGAAAGCGAGCGCGAAATGGTCCTTGGCGATCTTGGGATAGCGCTTGAAGATCGAGGATTCTTCGGGCTTTTCGATGTGCTGCTCGAGGGCGATCAGGCCCTTCGATTTCATCGTCTTGGCGAGCAGGAACAACAGGCACAACAGATCGCGGAAATCCGACGTCTTCCACTTCGGGCCGGACATGATCTTGGCGAGATCGCCGCCCACCTTTTTCAGCGAATACATCGAGGCGCCGATCAGAAGCCCGGCGAGGGCGCCGCCGCCGATGGTCAGAAGTTCGTGCGGGGCAGCCTCGATCACGACTTCGAGCTTGCCGCCTGAAATCAGGAAGCCCCCGAAGACGCAAACAAAAAGGACGACCAAGCCAATGATCTGAAGCATACGATCCCGCCCAGAATAGACCGCGATTATCGTAGGGAGGGCTTAACGGGGGCTAAATCCGGCCTGCGGCGTCCCGCGGGTTTCCAAGTCGTTAATCCGGAAGCGGACCTTTGTCGTTGTGTTCGCAATCCCGCGCCCCCAAACTCCTGCGGCCTGCAACCGGCGGGAGACTCGGCGCGCAAACGCGATTGGGCGGATAACGAGGGCGGCATGCGACGATTTTTCGAGAGAATGCTGATCGTCTTCGCGGCGCACGTTCGCGCTATGTTGCTGACGCCATGGGATGTCGGGGCGGTGGCGATCGTCGAGCAGGCCGGCCGCGTGCTGCTGGTGCGCCATTCGTACAAATCCGGATGGCTGTTTCCCGGCGGGGCCGTGAAACGCGGCGAGCCGCCGGCCGAGGCCGTAATGCGCGAGCTGAAGGAAGAGATCGGCCTGACGCAGTCGGCGTCGCCGCAACTCCTCGGCATCTACACCCGCCGCTGGCTGTGGGCGGCCAATCTGATCCTCGTTTACCGGGTACGCGATGCGGTGTTCGCGTTTCGGCCGAACTGGGAGGTGCGTGCGGTGCGGCTGATCGATCCGGTCGATCCGCCGGACGGTGTCGGGCCGGCAATCCGCCGTCGGTTGCGCGAGTTGATCGGCGACGCCGTGCCGAACGGCCACTGGTAAACCGGCCAAGCGAAGGGTTGCATTTGCCGGTCGCTGCCGTTAGCGAAAGCGGCATGAGCGACCAGAACTGGCAGATCCGGCCGGAACGCGCCGAAGACGCGCCGTTGGTCGAGCTTTTGAACGCCGTGAGTTTCGGTCCCGGCCGCTACGCCAAATCGGCCTATCGCCTGCGCGACGGCGTCGATCCAGTCGCGAGCCTCAGTTTCGTTGCGGTCGATGGCGCGAATTTGCTCGGTTCGATCCGCTTCTGGCCGGTGGTGATCGGTATGGAGCCTTCGCTGTTGCTGGGGCCGTTGGCGGTGCAGCCGGATTTGCGCGGCCGCGGCATCGGCATCGCCTTGATGAAACACGCCATCGGCGAAGCGCGCGCGCTGGGCTATCCCTCCATCGTTCTGGTCGGCGACGAGCCGTATTACGTTCGCGTCGGTTTTGCCCGGCTGGCGCCGGGACGCATCAAATTCCCCGGCCCCGTCGATCCGGCCCGCGTGCTGGGGCTGTCGCTCGCCCAGCCCAACGCGATGCTGACCATCAAAGGCGAAGTCCGCCGCGCCCGCATCGACCATCCAGTCGCGGCCGACGGCGCCGCCGTGGCTGGCTGATCAGCTGATCGCTACGAGGGCGGTCGCGGGCCCGCGTCCTTCGCGGCAATAGCTGTGTTCGGCGGTGCCGTCGAACCCGGCCGCATCGCCTTCGCCAAGTGCGATGCTGGCGTCGTCGAAGTCGATCCGGATCTGCCCTTTGATGACATAGACGAGTTCGATGCCCGGATGGTGGTGCGGGCGCGAGGCTTCGCCGGTCACCGGGAATTCGGCGAGATAGGTTTCGGTCTTGCGGTTGGTGAGCGGGAAATCGAGGCTCTCGAAGTAATAGGCCGGCGCTTCGGTGCCGGTCTTTTCGGGCAGCCGGACGCGGTCCTGTTTGCGCACCACATGGAGCAGAGGTCCCTTGTCTCCGGCATCGAAGAAGAATTCGAGGCCGACCCCGAAGGCCAGCGCGATGCGCAGCAGCGTCGGCAAGGTCGGGAACATCTGGCCGCGTTCGATCTTGGACAGAAGCGCCGGCGACAGCCCGGTCTGCTCGGCGAGTTGTTTCAGCCCCATGCTTTTCTTCAGCCGCAGGCGGCGCAGTTTGGGGCCGATGCGATAGCGCTCCAGTCCTTGAGTCAGTGTGTCCGACAGCATGAATTTCCTCCGAGGAAAAGGATGGCGGCTGAATTTCGGATCGGGAAAGCGACTTTGTGTTCTGGCCGGAATTATACTCGCAATAAAATAGATTTTCCCCATATGAATTTCGCTATGAACCCAGGGCGACCTGCCCTGGAACCCCAGAAGGAGCGAAGTCATGGGTTTGAAGAGCATTGCGATTGCGGGAGCGCTGGCCCTGGGTCTTGCCGCGGTCCCGTCCTTTGCCGGCGGCACGATCGTCGATACGGCCGTGGCGGCGGGCCAGTTCAAGACGCTTACCACGGCGCTGAAGGCTGCGGGATTGGTCGACACCTTGAAGGGGCCTGGTCCGTTCACCGTCTTTGCACCCGACGATGCGGCATTCGCCAAGCTGCCGGCGGGCACGGTCGAAAATCTGCTCAAGCCGGAAAACAAGGCGAAGCTGACGGCAATCCTCACCTATCACGTGGTGGCGGGGAAGGTGACGGCGGCCGAAGCCCGGAAGCTCTCTGAAGCCAAGACGGTCGAAGGCCAGTCCTTGCATCTGAAAGCCGTCGGAACCGGCCTGACGGTCAACGGCGCACATGTAACGAAGGCCGACATCAGCGCATCCAACGGCGTCATCCACGTCGTCGATACGGTGCTGCTCCCCCCGAACTCCTAATCCATCGAGGCAATGCACATGAAGTTTCTCACCATCATCACCCTCGTTCTCGTGATCGTCGGCGGACTCAACTGGGGTCTTGTCGGCGCGTTCAACGTCGATTTGGTGGCCGCGCTGTTCGGAGCCGGCTCACTGCTGTCGCGCATTGTCTATGTCTTGGTCGGGCTGTCGGCGCTCTGGCAGTTGAAGCCGCTGCTCGACAGCATCCGCGCGGATACGGTCGTTCCCGCAACGCACTGAGGCAAGGCGTTTGGCGGCGGGTTTTTGCGGCCCGCCGCCGTTCTGCCTCGCGTTGCGGAGTCAGTTTTGCGCGGAAGGCGCCGGAGAGGTGATCGGTGCGGGTTCGGCGAAGGCCGCATTCAGCACCGCCGCCAGCCGCAGGCCGCCTTTGGCGAGTTGGGTTGCGGTGATGGTTCCGACGCTGGACGGATAGCTTTCCGGCAGCACGATGGGAGCCAGCGTAGTCCCGGTACCGGGAAACTGCGGATAGATTTTCGTCTTGGCGATCTGGAAGCTCTCGTTCGCCCACAGGTCCGGCGTCCCGGTCGACCATTGCGCCGCCACGTCCGGCGGGATCTTCGCGGACAAGGTTGCGGCGATGTCGGCGGGTTCGGACCCGATGGCGCGGATCACCGCATTGTCCCACACCGCATGTAAATTCGATTTTTTGCCGGCCGCCATGAGGGTGATCCTGTTGCCGCCTTTGTCCTGGTTGTCGGCACAATGCATCGGCTGGTGGATGTCGCCGACGAAATGGATCAGGAATTTGAGCGCCTCGGCCCGCACCGGCTTCAACAGGGATTTGTCCTTTACGATCGCGATTTCCTTGCCGATCTGGGCGACGATGCAATCGTCATCCGGGCAATCGCGGGCCGGATCGTAGCCGTCCGACGTGACCGGGATGTCGACGTAATGCCAGTGCGAGGTGCCGTCGCGGCTGCGGCGGACCCGGTCGGCCCAATCGGCGATATCGGTCATGCCGCTGGTAGCGTCCTTGGCGTCGAACAGATCGGCAACAGCCGTTTGCGCCGCCGGACTGAGATGGCTGGCCGCGATGGTTGCGATCGTCTGATGACCGGTTTGGTCCCATGCCTGCGACGGCACGAAGGCTGCGATAAACGCCAGCGACAGGATGACTTTTCTCGTACGCATACTGGGAGACCCCGGTTCGAAATACGAAGGCCAGCATACGCGAACCGCGGGCAAATCGGCCCTGCGGTGCCTTACCGCCCCTCCTGCCGCCACGCCAGCATCAGGGTGCCGACCAGGACCAGCAGTGCAAGCCATGCGGGCAGGAGCGGGGTTTCGTCAACGCTCGTCACGCGCGAGGTCTGGTTGGCGGCAATCCCCATCCAGCCGTCGCCGGCCATGCGGCGGCTTTTTGCGGTGCGCCGGATTTCCGGCATGCCGTCCGAAAACCATGCCACGCCGCCGCCCGATTGCTCGACCACCGGCGCGAGCAGACGGTCGGTGGCGCGCATATCGGCGACTTCCTTCGGATTCAAGGCACCCGCCGCCGCGACGGCCGAGAGCGTGCCGTCGTTGACGCGATAAAGCCCCAGCGCATCGGCCTTGAGCCGTCCGCGCCACAGCCCGGCTTCGGCTTTGGCGAGCGGCAGAGGCACCTTGCTGCCGTCGGGCTTGGTCACGGTCACCGGTGGCGGCTGATTGGCCATGGTACGGCGCTCGACAACGAGATCGCCGTTGGCGATGGCTGCCGTCAGCCGTTCTTCTTCGAGTTCCGGTTCCTTCATCGACCAGTGCGCGATGCGGCGCAGAAGTTCGGCAATCGGTCCGCCGCCTTCGAAGCCGCGCGCCCACAGCCAGCCTTGATCCGACAGAAGTTCGGCGACGCGTCCCTTGCCGATGCGGTCGAGCACCAAGAGCGGCTTGTCGCCCGGCCCGCTCATCACCACATCGCCCATCACCTTCTGGGCGCCGATCTGACGGAACCAGCGGCCCCAGCTCGGCGGAGTCTTGTCGGTGTTGGCGCCGGGCAGGTCCTTGGTGATCGGATGGGCTTGACCGAGCGCCGTCACCATCGGCTTGAACGGCTTTTCGATCACTTCGCCGGTCGGCTGTGCCGGCAGCACCACCGACAACGGTGTGCGATAGATGCTGGTGTAGGTGGAAAACTCCGGCCCGGCCGAAACCAGAAGCGCGCCGCCTTCGTACACATAGCCCGACAGGTTCTGATAATAGCCGAGCGGCAGGATTCCGCGCTCGCCGTAGCGGTCGAAGATGATGAGATCGAAGCCATCGAGCTTTTCCTGGAACAGCTCGCGCTTGGGAAACTCGATCAGCGCGAGTTCGTCCATCGGCGCCGGTTCGATCTTCTCCGGATCGCGCAGAATGGTGAAATGGACGAGGTCGACGCTCGGATCGCCCTTCAGCAGGCTGCGCCAGACGCGCTCGCCGGCATTGGGTTCGCCCGAGACCAGCAGGACGCGCAGCCGGTCGCGCACGCCGTTGATCGTCACCACGGCGCGATTGTTTTCCAGCGTCAGCTCGTGCGGGCCCGGCGTGGCCTCGAGTTCGACCACGCTTTCGCCTTCGTGGGTGATCGGAATCTCGATCGGCGTGTTGCGGCCGAGCACGATATCGCGGCTGCCGGCATCGGCGCCGTCGATCCGCACCGCCAGACGTGCCAGCCCGCCCTGGCCGCCGCCAAGATCGTCGATGCGCACCACCACGCTCGCATTCTGCCCGACGATGGCGTAGCGCGAGGCATCGCTCACCGTCAGCTTGCGGTCGTTCTCGCCGCGGGTGCCGACGATGATCGCATGCACCGGGCCTTGTTTGGCCTTGGCCGGAATGTCGTGCACTTCGCCGTCGGTGACGAGGAAGGCGCCGGCGACGCGCTCCGGCTGCACATCCGCAAGCGCGGTGTTGAGCGCCGCGAAGAGTTGCGTGCCGGTATCTTCGCCCGCCGGATTGGTGGTGACGGTGACGAGGCGCACGTCGAGATTCTGTTCTTTCTTCAGCCGGTCCTTCAGTGCCGCGGCCGCCTTGTCGGCATCGGCTTTGCGGCTTCCGATCCCCATCGACTGGGAATGATCGACTACGATCGCCGCGACGTCCTTCAGCGGTTCGCGGTTCTCGCGCACCATCAAGGGATTGGCGAGCGCCAGGATCAGCGCCAGGAACGCCAGCCCGCGCGCCCAGGTACCGCGGGCGCCGATAACGAAACCGTAGGTCACGAACAAGACGGCGATGCCGATCAGGACGCCAAGCAGCGCGGCCGGAATGTGCGGGGCGAAGACGATGCTCATCTACTTCCCCAGCCGTTGCAGGATGGCTTTGACGTGGACCTGATCGGTCTTGTAGTTGCCGGTCAGGGCGTACATCACCAGATTGACGCCGAAACGGATCGCCAGTTCGCGCTGGGTCGAGCCGCCCGGCGTTACGTCGGCCAGCGGATGGCCATGGCCGTCGGTGGCCCAGGCTGCGGCCCAGTCGTTGCCGCCGATGATGATCGGCGAAACGCCGTCGCCGCCGCGGATCGGCGCATTGCCGGGCGGCAGAACCTGCGCCCACACCGTGCCGCCGTCCCAGCGGCCGGGGAAGGTCGAGATCAGGTAATAGGATTTGGTCAGCACATGGGCGGGGGGCACCGGTGCCAAAGGCGGCATGTCGAGCTTGCCGAGAAGGCGGCGCAGCGTCAGCTCGCCCGGATTGTTGGGACCGCGCACCGGCCCCAGCGTCAGGTCGCGGGTGTCGATCAGGATGGTGCCGCCGTTGCGCATGTATTCGGCGACTTTCGACACCGCGGCGGCGGAGAGATCCTTTTGGCGTGGATCCATCGGCCAATAGATGAGCGGGAAGAAGGAGAGATCGTCCTTCTCCAGATTGACGCCCATCGGCTCCTGCGGCGCATAGGTCGTGCGTTGCGCCAAGACGGTGCCGAGACCGGTCAGTCCCGCTTTGCTCATGGCATCGACATCGGCGACGCCGGTGACGACATAGGCCAGCCGCGTATCGAGCGCCGCTTTCATCGCGAAGGCATCGTCGGCGCGGGCAACGCCGGTATGCACGAGCAGCAGCAGCGCAGCGGCCGTCCCCAGCCAGCGTTTGACGTTGGGCACATAGCCGCGCAGCACCAGCGAGATCAGGAAATCGATCAGCAGCAGGAACGCGGCGGCGATCAGGAATGGTGTCTTCAGCGGCAGCGCGGCGCGGGCGGCATAGTGTGCGGTGCTGAGATCGAGGCTGTGCATCGGCATCAGCAGGGTTGAATTGTTCGCCGCATTCAGTGCCCGTTCCGCGCCGGGCGCACCGTACAGTCCCGGCGGATGCGCGCGCGACGCCTCGGTCGTGGCGATATCGCGACTCTTGATCGGCTGGGCATCGCCATCGGCGCCAAGCTTTCCGAAGCCGTCGAGCACGGAGGCGGCCGGCAGCATGGCGCCCGCGGAAAGCTCGGCCGGTTCGACGCCGGTCGACAGCGTCATCAGGCGGCGCAGCATGTCGACATAGAGGCCCGACATCGGCAGCGTCGACCAGCTTGGTGCCGCCGCAACATGGAACTGCACGATCCAGCCCTTGCCGCGGGCGGCGGCGGTGACCATCGGCGTGCCGTCCGCAAGCCGCGCCCAGGTGTGCGACGCGAGGGCGACCGAGGGCTCGGCGAGAATCTGGCGCGACACCGTCACGTCTTCGGGAATGGCAAGGCCGCTGAACGGGCTCGTTTCTGGGAAGGTGGCCAGATGCTGCGGCGAGCCCCACGACAATGCGCTGCCCAGCGTGCGTCCGCCGGCGCGCAGCGCCACCGGCACCAGATCGTCGGTGCCGCTCGCGGTATGATCGCCGGCAAAGCGGATCAACAGACCGCCGTCTTCGACGAACTTTTTCACCTGATCGTAGTTGGCGCCGGCGATCTTGCCGACATCCGACAGGATCAGCACCGAAACTTTGCGCGCGATCAGATCGGCGATGGCGCCTTTGTGCAGATCCGCGTATGGCGACAGCGCCCGTTCGAGATAGAATGTGCCCGACAGCAGCGGTTCTTCGCCTTGGGCGCCGGACACCAGGCCCACCGCCCGCCGCGGCGCGCCGCGATCGAGCAGATGCACCGCGCCCGCGCTCTTCTCGCCGAGGATTTCCAGCCGCGCCGTCTGATTGCGCATTTCGAGCGGAATGGCGAGCTTGGCGACCGTCTTGTTCCGGCCGTTCTCGATGCGGAACGGCGCCGTGCCCAAGGTCTGGCCTTGTTCGCCGAGCGCTGCGATCACGCCTTGCGCCGTGCCGTCGTCGCCGGTGCGGATCACAGTGAGTTCGAAACCGGCCGAGGTGTTGGTGGCGTTTGCAATGGCGAGTGGCCCGTTCTCCGACGCGAACAACCGTACGGACCCGAGCCGCTTCAAGCCGTCCGCCGCCTTCGCCGCCAAGCCGTCGTCGACACCGTCCGACAGCCATAGCACTTCGGCGCCGGGCTGCAGTTTGGCGAGCGCTGCGATCGCGTTCTTGCGGCTGGCAAGCCAGGGCCTCGGTTCCAGCGCCGCCGCCGCTTTCGCGGCCCGCCCGGAATCGAGATATTCGCCTTCCGAACGGTCGGCCGTCGCGATGATCGCCACCGGCCGGTTGGCGCGCGTTGCGCTGTCGACGGCTTCACGCACGAGGCCCGCGCGTGCATCCCAATTCGGCGCGGCGGTCCAGCCGTTGTCGACCAGCAGCACCAGTGGTCCGCTGCCCGTCAGTGTCAAAGTGCGTCCGATCTGCGGCTCCGACAATGCGATGATCACCGCCGCCGCCGCGATCAGGCGCAGCAGCATCAGCCACCACGGCGTGCCCGACGGCGTTTCTTCTTCGTCCTTCAAACCGAGCAACAGGCGCAGCGGCGGAAACACCACGCGCTTGGGCAGAGGCGGGGTAACGCGCAGCAGAAACCAGATCACCGGCAGCACGACGAGGCCGAGCAATATCCACGGCGCGCCGAAACTGATGTGCGGGAGAAAATCCATCACCCTGCCATCCGGTGTCCGCCCGAGAGGTCGGCGTAAAGCGCCACCAGGGCGCCTTGCGGCGAACGGTCGGTGCGATGGGCGGTATAGCTCCAGCCGAGTTTGCGCGCGAGCAGTGCCACCGCTTCGGCATGCGCCTTGAACCGGGCGCGGTATTCGCTCGCCACGCCTTCGGCCCGTCCCAGCGTGCGGGTTTGTTCACCGCTGACGGATTCGAAGCGCGTGCGGCCGAGATATGGAAAATCCTCTTCCGCCGGATCGATGATATGCACCAGCCGTCCGCCCGCGTTGGATCGCGTCAGCCGCCGTATGGTGTGCTCGATATCTTCCAGCGGCGCCAGGAAATCGCCGAACCAGACGAACTGGGCGTTGCGCGGCAACGGCGCTTCCGGCGGCAACAGATCGTCGCGTGGCGCCTGTTCGGACAGCGCAAAGCCGATCCGGCGATAGGTGGCGCGCGAATTGGCCGGCGGTTCCTTTTCGCCATAGAGCGCGATGCGTTCGCCGCCGCGCACCAACAGAATGCCGATCGCCAGCGCCAAAAGGCTGGCACGTTCCAGTTTGGTCTCGGCACCCGATCCGAACCGCATCGACGGCGCGCCGTCGCGCCAAAGCCAGACCGATTGCGCCGCCTCCCATTCGCGCTCGCGCACGTAAAGATGCTGGCTCTTGGCCGATTGCCGCCAGTCGATCGCCGTGGAGGCATCGCCGGGGCGATAGTGATGGAATTGCCAGAAGCTTTGGCCGATGCCGGCCTTGCGCCGTCCGTGCATGCCGAGCGTGACCGACGACGCCAGCCGTTCGGCCCGCACCATCAGCGCCGGCAGCGTGGCCGCAAGCGATTCGGCGCTGTCGGTCAGGCGGGTCATGCTAGAGCAGCGTCCGGCACAGCCGGTCGATCACCGTGGTCACCGTCAGTCCTTCCGACCGCGCCGCGAAATTGAGCGCCATGCGATGGCGCAGAACCGGTTGCGCCAGCGCCACCACGTCGTCGGTCGACGGCGCCAGCCGTCCTTCGATCAGGGCGCGGGCGCGGCAGGCCAGCATGAAGGCTTGGCTTGCGCGCGGGCCGGGGCCCCAGGCGATGACGTTGCGCAAGTCCGGCGCGGCGTCCGCTTCGGGACGGGCGGCCCGCACCAGACGCAGGATCGCTTCCACCACGGTGTCGCCGACGGGAATGTGGCGCACGATCGCCTGCGCCGCCATCAGATCCTCGGGCGTGCACACCGGTGCCGCGGCTTTTTCCTGGCCGAACGTGGTGGCCAGCAGCATTTGCTTTTCGGCCTCCTTGTCGGGATAGCCGATATCGATCTGGAGCAGGAAGCGGTCGAGCTGCGCTTCGGGCAAGGGATAGGTGCCTTCCTGCTCGAGCGGATTCTGCGTCGCCAGCACATGGAACGGTTTGGGCAGATCGTAGCGCGTTCCCGCTACCGTCACTTGCCGTTCCTGCATCGATTGGAGCAAAGCGCTCTGGGTGCGCGGCGAGGCGCGGTTGATTTCGTCCGCCATCAAAAGCTGGGTGAACACCGGTCCGTTGATGAAGCGGAAGGCGCGATGGCGGTCGTCGGTCTCTTCCAGCACTTCCGAGCCGATAATGTCGGCCGGCATCAGGTCGGGGGTGAACTGGACCCGCTTGAAGTCCATGCCGAGCACGATGCCCATGGCTTCGACCAGCTTAGTTTTGGCCAGACCCGGCACGCCGATCAAAAGTCCATGACCGCCCGCCAGTAGGGTGATCAAGGCCTGATCGATGACGTCGGTCTGGCCGAAGATGACCTCGCCGATGCCGGCGCGTACCGCTTTGGCGACGGCGGCGGCCCGCTCGGCGCGTTCGACGGCTGGCTGAAGGTTTTCGCCGGTCGTATCGTTCATGGAAGCTGTCCAGGTCTGTTGCAGGAAAGGCTAAGGGTTGCCTATTGTTGGCGTATCGCGCGCGGGCCCCGTTTTGTACCCCGGCGGGCCCAAGGCAACAAGGATAACGCACCGCTCGGATGATGGACGCCGGAGCTTTTCTCAACCTGGAAACATTACGGTCGCGCCTATACGCCGACCCGCCGTCGTCCGAGCCGAAGCGCAGCGACTTTGACCTCAATCCGCATGTGCGCCCGGAAGGCCGCCGGGTCTTGCGGCTTTCCGCCGTGCTGGTACCGATTGTGGCGCGCGCCGAGCCGACGGTCCTCTTCACCCGCCGCAGCATCGCCTTGTCGCGTCACGCCGGACAGGTGAGCTTTCCCGGCGGTGCCGCCGACCCCGTCGATACATCGCCGGCCGCAACCGCCCTGCGCGAGTTGCAGGAGGAAACCGGCATCGATCCGTCGTTTGTCACCGTTGCCGGCTATCTCGACGCCTACGAAACCGTTACGGGGTTTTCGGTCCTGCCGGTGGTGGGGCTGGTGGCCGAGGGTTTCGCACTGGCGCCCGATGCCCGCGAGGTTGACGCGATTTTCGAAGTTCCGCTTGCCTTCCTGCTCGATCCCGCCAACTGCCGTGAAGACAAGGCCGAGTTCAAAGGCAGCACGCGCCGGTTCTACGTCTTCGAGTACGAAAGCCATTATATCTGGGGTGCTACCGCTGCTATGCTGAGGGCTCTTGCCGGACGGCTCCAATGACGCGCCTTTCTCCGCAGCCATTCATGACCAACCCCGAGACCGTGAAGCTGATGGCGGTCCTGGGTGAGGCGCGCTTCGTCGGCGGCGTGGTGCGCAATGCGCTGCTTGGCAAGCCGGTCAGCGACATCGACGTAGCGACGCCGCATCCGCCGGAAAAAGTGCGCGCCTTGCTCGAAGCGGCAGGGCTCAAGGCGGTGCCGACTGGCATCGAGCACGGCACGATTACCGCCGTCGTGAACGGCAAGCCGTTCGAAGTCACCACCTTGCGCCGCGATGTCGAGACCGACGGACGCCGTGCGGTGGTCGCCTTCACCACCGATTGGGCGGAAGATGCTCAGCGGCGCGATTTCACCATGAACGCGCTCTACGCCGATCGCGACGGCGAGGTCTACGATCACGTCGGCGGCGTTGCCGATCTCGAAGCCGGCCGGGTGCGGTTTGTCGGCGATCCCGCGGCGCGCATTCGCGAGGATTACTTGCGCATCCTGCGTCTGTTCCGCTTTCATGCTTGGTATGGCCAAGGCGGGCTCGACGTCGATGCGCTGGTTGCGGTCGAGCAGGAAAAAGCCGGCCTTGCCAAGCTCTCGGGCGAGCGCATCGCCAAGGAGATGCTGAAGCTCCTGGAAGCCGCCAATCCGGTTGCGGTGCTGGTGGCCATGGGCGAGACCGGCGTGCTCGCCGAAGTGCTGCCGGGCGCGCCCGATATCATGCGCCTCAAGCGCCTCGCCGCCGCCGATGCTTCCGCCGCGTTGCCGCCCGACGGCGTTCTGCGTCTCGCGGCCTTGCTGCCGCGCGATAAGGCCGTGGCGCAGGCAGTGGCCAAGCGGTGGAAACTCTCCAACGCGCATACCGACCGCCTGACGGATCTGGCGGAGGCGGGCGAGACGGTGACGCCCTATCTTTCGACTCACGACGTCGCCAAGCTGCTCTACAAGCTCGGGCCCGAGCGGTTCCGCGATCGTGTCCGGCTGGCCTGGGCCGAGGCGCCGCAAGCCTTCGTGCAATGGCGCACCTTCCTCGCCAGCGCCAACGAATGGCAGCGGCCGGTATTTCCGCTCTCGGGCGACGATGTGATGGCGGCGGGCGTGGTCAAAGGTCGGGCGGTCGGGCAGGTGCTTTCCGAGGTCGAATCCTGGTGGATCGAAAACGGCTTTACGGCGGATATCGCGGCGGTGCAGAACGCATTGCGCCGTGCCGTCGAGAAGGTCCGCTGATGCCGTTCGAAGTTATCGAGTCCCTCAGCCTTCCGGGCGATCCGCAAAAGCCGAACGAAGATGCGTTTGCCGCCGAGCCGTTCGCGGCGCTGGTGCTGGATGGCGCCACCATGGTGTCGGAAAACCTGATGCCGGGCCGCAGCGACGCCGCCTGGATCGCGTCGTTCGGCGCCCGCCGGCTGATGGCACATTTGAAAGAGGGGATCTCGCCGCGTGCCGCGTTGCGCCATGCGCTTGCCGATGCCGAGCGATCGTTTGCCGGCCTCAGGCGCCGCGCGCCGCAACAGCCTTGGGAGTATCCGCTCGCCTCGATGACGCTGGCGGTGCCGGAGGACGACGGTTTCGGTCTGCTCTGGTACGGCGATTGCGCCGCGCTGATGCTCACGCCCGATGGCGCCACTTCGGTGGTCGGACCGGCGCTCGAACGCAAAGCGGGAGAAACCTCGGCGGCGCAGCGTTTTCTCGACGAAACCGGCCTCGGCCCGGTCGAGGCCCTCAAGGGCGACACCTACCTGCCGCTGTTCCGCGCCGGGCGTGAGAAGGCCAATACCGCGGCGGGTGAATGGCTGTTTTCGCCGGTGGCGGCGGCCTCCGAGCATGTCTTCCGCGCCCGTTATCGCGCACCGGCCGGTACGCTGGTTCTTCTATGCTCGGACGGTTTTCTGGCGCTGGCCTCGGCCTACAATGCCATGACGGCGGACGAACTGGTTGCGGCGGCGCGCGACGGCGGCCTCAAGGCACTCGGTGAACGCCTGCGCGGCATCGAAGACGGCGACCCCGAGGGCCGCCGCTATCCGCGCTTCAAGAAGAGCGACGATGCCACGGCGGTATTGGTCCGCGTGATTTAGCTCACGCCCATCGCGTGCGCGGCGCCGTCGATCCAGCCGCTGTTGTGCAGGCGTTCGAAGCCTTCCCAGATCATGCGCAGCGCCACGAACAGCACGATGAACACGCCGGCGTAGCTGATCCAGGGATATTTGTGCAGCAGCTTGGCGATCAGGGTCGCGGCCGCGCCCATCAGGGCGATCGACAGCAACAGACCGATGATCAGCACTTCCTTGTGCTCGCGGGCCGCACCGGCCACCGCCAGCACGTTGTCGAGCGACATCGAGACGTCGGCCAGCGCGATCGAAAGGATGGCGCGCCGCACCAGCTTGGCGTGGCATTGCTTGGCTTCCAGCGTACTGCAAGCCGGTTCCGGCACGTCGTGGCCGTTTTCGCCCGCCAGGATCTTCTGGGCGTGGTGTTCCTTGTTGGCCTGCCAGACGTCGCGTCCCAGACGCCAAGTGACCCAGAGTAGGAGGATGCCGCCCAGGATCACCAGCGGCACGAACTGCATCATCTCGATGGCGAAAAAGGCGAGCAGGATGCGCAGCACAACCGCGGTGGCGAGGCCCCAGAAGATCACGGTCTTGCGGTCGGCCTTGGCGACATTGGCCGCGCTCATGCCGATCACGACAGCGTTGTCGCCGGCCAGAACGATGTCGATCAGGAGAACTTGGAGCAGTGCAAAGAGCCCGCCCTGGGTGAAAATGTCCAGCGGGTTGAAGAATTCCAACGGTGATTACCTCGTGCGGGCCAGGGAACTGATGTGGGATGCGCCAGGTCGAATTGCCAGGGCCAATAACGCTTATACGCGAAAACCCTCATTCTTTGCCTTAAGGAAATTGACGCTCAGCGGGTTTGGCGCAAGGCCTCCGACAGGACGATGGCGCCGGCCATGGCGACATTGAGCGAGCGGAGCCCGGCTCGCATCGGGATCAGGAGCCGCGCGTCGGCCGCATCGTGGACCTCGGGCGGCACGCCGGCGCTCTCGCGGCCGAGCAGCAGGATATCGGAGGGCGCAAAGGCGAAATCGAGGTAGGAGACTGCCCCCTTTGTGGTCAGGAGCACCAAACGGGCACCGGTCTGCGCCGCCCGAAAGCGGCCCCAACTCGCGTGGCGCGTGATGTCGGCCTCGCCGAGATAGTCCATGCCGGCGCGTTTGAGCTTGGGCTCGCTCCACAGAAAGCCGCACGGCTCGATGATGTCGACGGGGACGCCGAAACAGGCGCCCAGCCGGATCAACGCACCGGTGTTCTGCGGGATATCGGGTTCGAAAAGCGCTAGTCGCATGCTTCCGTATAGGTAATTGTTGATGGTGCCTGTAGGATAATTTTTCTATGGGTCCTGCGCATAAAAGCGCGGGGCGCCTGAAGATTTATGCGGCATCGTGCCGCAATCCCCTTCATAATCGACTCTCTATTTTGGCCTTTTCCTCCTATGGGCCGCGCTATTTTATCGCGGGGGCCCGCTTAGCCACGACAGACGAGGACACAACCTTGGCGAATGCAACTTCCCCCGAGCCGACGCGGCGTGACTTCCTTTACATCGCGACCGGGGCGGCGGCCACCGTCGGCGTCGGTCTGGCCGCCTGGCCGTTTGTCGATCAGATGAATCCGACCAGCGCCGTGCTGGCGATGGCCTCGATCGAGGTCGACGTGTCCGCGATCCGGCCGGGTCAGCAGGTGATCTTCAAGTGGCGCGGGCATCCCTTGTTCGTGCGCCGCCGCACCGCGAAGGAAGTCGCCGAGGCCCGTGCCGTCCCGCCTTCGGACCTGCCGGACGGGTTGGCGCGCAATGCCAATCTCACCGACACCGCGCCTGCGACCGATGCCAACCGCACCATCAAGCCGGAATGGCTGGTTGTGGTCGGCGTCTGCACCCATCTCGGCTGCACCCCGACGGTGTCGACGCCGCAATCGCCGCAAGGCTCGTACGGCGGCTGGCTGTGCCATTGCCACGGTTCGGAGTACGACACCGCCGGGCGCATCCGCAAAGGTCCGGCGCCGCAGAATCTGGCCGTCCCGCCCTATGCCTTCACCGGCCCCACCAAGATCAAGATCGGCTAAGGGAACCTCACGATGGCGCATCAATCGTCCTATGTTCCCAAGACGGGCTTCACCCGCTGGCTCGACCAGCGTCTGCCGATCATCCGGCTGGTGAACGACTCCTTCGTCACTTATCCGACACCGCGCAATCTGAACTTCTGGTACGTGTTCGGCGGCATTCTTGCCGTCATGCTGGTGGTGCAGATCGTCTCCGGCATCGTGCTGTCCATGCATTATGTGCCCAACGCCGATCTCGCTTTCGGCTCGGTCGAGCAGCGCATCATGCGCGAAGTGAATTACGGCTGGCTGCTCCGCTACATCCACGCCAACGGCGCCTCGATGTTCTTCCTCGCGGTCTATGTCCACATCTTCCGCGGGCTCTATTACGGGTCCTACAAGGCGCCGCGCGAGATCCTCTGGATTCTCGGCGTCTTCATCTACCTTTTGATGATGGCGACGGCGTTCTTCGGTTACGTCCTGCCGTGGGGCCAGATGAGCTTCTGGGGCGCCACCGTCATCACCTCGCTGTTCAGTGCCATCGATCAGGTCATCCCCAATCTCGGCACTGCCATCACCCATTGGCTGTGGGGCGACTTCGCGGTCGGCGACGCCACCCTCAACCGCTTCTTCTCGCTGCACTATCTGTTGCCGTTCGTGATCGCCGGCGTGGTCGGCCTGCACATCTGGGCGCTGCATGTGCCGGGCAACAACAATCCGCTCGGCATCGACGTCAAAGGCCCGCAGGACACCGTGCCGTTCCATCCCTTCTACACGGTGAAGGACGGCTTCTACATGGTGCTGTTCTTCATCGTGTTCCTCGGCTTCGTGTTCTACGCGCCGAACTTCTTCGGCAATCCCGACAACTACATCCAGGCCAATCCGTTGGTGACGCCGCCCGACATTGTGCCGGAATGGTATCTGTTGCCGTTCTACGCGATGCTGCGTGCCATTCCGTCCAAGCTGATCGGCGTCCTGGTGCTGGTCGGTTCGCTGCTGACGCTGCTGGTCGTTCCCTGGCTCGACACTTCCAAGGTGCGCTCGTGCCGGTTCCGGCCGCTGATGAAGCAGCTGTTCTGGGTGTTCGTCGCCGACTGCCTCCTGCTCGGTTATGTCGGTTCGCAGACTGCCGATGCGGCGTGGCATTTCGGCGAGGCCGAGCTGCCGCTGGTCTGGCTGGCGCGGCTCGGCACGCTCTACTACTTCGGCTTCTTCTGGGTGCTTATGCCGTGGATCGGCAAAAAAGAAGTGACGCGGCCGCTGCCCGAGAGCATTGCGCAATCGGTTCTCGCCAAAGGGGGGCATTGATGAAACGGTCGCTTCTTGCGCTTCTCGCCCTCACGGTTCCCGCGTTTGCCGCGGAGGATCTGACCCAGCCGCTGGCGCCGCAGAAACAGGCATGGTCGTTCGACGGCGTGACCGGCGCTTATGACCGCGGCGCGCTGCAACGCGGCTTTCAGATCTACAAAGAGGTCTGCGCCGCCTGTCACAGCCTGAACATGGTGGCCTTCCACGATCTGGCCGCGCCCGGCGGTCCCGGCTTCACCGAAGCGCAAGCCAAGGTGATTGCCGCGTCGTACAAAATTCCCGCCGAACCCAACGACCGCGGCGAAATCTTCGACGAAAAGGGCAACCGGCTGACGCGCCCCGGCATTCTCGCCGATCATTTCCCGCCGCCGTTTGCCAACGAACAGGCCGCGCGCGCGTCCAACGGCGGGGCGTTGCCGCCCGACCTGTCGCTGATCGTCAAGGCGCGCCAGGGCGGGCCGGATTACGTCTATTCGATTATTACCGGCTTCAACCAGAAGCCGCCGCGCGGCTTCGCGGTGCAAGAAGGCAAGTACTACAACCCCTATTTTGCGGGCCGGAACATCTCGATGCCGCCGCCCCTGAACCAGGGCTCCGTGACGTTCAGCGACGGCACGCCGCCGACGGTGGCGAACGAAGCCAAGGCGGTGGTGACGTTCCTTTCCTGGGCCTCCGAACCGCAGCTCGAAGCCCGTCACCGCCTCGGCATGCAGGTGCTGGCCTTCCTCGTTCTCGTCGCCGGACTGCTGTTCCTCAGCTACCGCAAGATCTGGCACGGCAAGCCGGAGGACGAAGGCGTCGCCCACGACCTGCCGGGTTCACCCACCGAAAAGGCGGAGGTGGGTGACCCCGATACGCTGTCGGGCGGCTGATTACTCGACCCGCCAGATCACACTGCCGTGCGCGGGCAGGGCGGCCTTGATGCCGTCCGGCGCCGGCTTCTTCTTGCCGGTGAAGAGATCGCGCAGGGCGCGGCCTTTGACGCCGAGGTCTTTCCAGGTCGCCGTCACGGTCATTGGCTTGTCCGAGAGATTGAACGCGGCGACGTTGGCGACCGGCTTTTCGCGCGATCCCGTCAGCGCCACCCAGATGCGCGCGTCGGTCTGCTTCAGGCCTTCGACCGGATAGCTCTCCCACGCCGTCTGATTGACCGCGATGACGTCCTTGCTGGTGACGAGCGCCTTCAGGCTGGCATCCATCTTGGTGAGATTGGCGCCCAGCATCAGCGGCGAACGGGCGACCGCCCACAGCGTGAACCAGGTGCGGGTTTCGTCGGGCGTCAGGCGCGACGGACGCGGCTCGCCCCAGCCGGGGTGCGGCGTCAGCGATCCGAACGGCAGCATGTCGGCATCGGGCCAGCTACCCGGCTTGGCATAGGCATGCCATTCGGCGAGTTTCCTGAAGCCGGTGAGAATCCCGTTCGGCCAGTCCGCCGGCTTGAAGTCCCAGCCGTCCCACTGGTCGTCGGCGATGCGCCAGAGCTCGGCGTATTGTCCGACTTCGCCGGCATGAATGATGTTGGTCGGTCCGGGCGACAGGCTGAGCACGATATCGCGGCCCGATTTCTTGATCGCGTCGTGCACCTGGCGGATTTCCGCGCCCTTGTAGGGATGGTCGGCGATGCAGTCGATCTTGATGTAATCGACATTCCACGACGCATAGAGCTTCATCGCCGAGTCGTAATAGGCCTGCCCGGCGGCGTTATCCTTGACGCCGTAATAGCCGTCATTCCACGAGCAGGTATCGCCGACATCGGCGGCCTCGCTGGTGCGATAGCTGCTCCCGTCGATCGGCATATTCTTCGCGACGGCCTCTTTGGGGATGCCGCGCATGATGTGAATGCCGAATTTGAGACCCTTGGCGTGGGCCCAGTCGGCCAGCGGCTTGAAGCCGGCACCGTTCGCTGCGGACGGGAACAGATTGACCGCTGGAATGACGCGGCCGTTCGCATCGAGTTGATGGTCCTGGTCGGCGGTCTTTTCGCCCAGGGGCTTTGCCATGTACCAGCCCATGTCGACGATGGCATAGGTCCAGCCGGCGTCTTTGATCTGCGCCAGCACCTCGGCATTGGCCTTGTACTCTGTTTCGGTCAGCGTGAAGCCGTAGGCGTCCCACGAATTCCATCCCATCGGCGGGGTGGGGGCGAGTTTGGCATCGCCGGCAAAGGCGACGGTGGTCAGCGCGACGGCAGCCAGCAAGCTATGACGGAGCATCGGTTTCCTCGTCTTCTTTCTTCTTTTTTCAGTGTGCCAGCAGGACGTCTTTGGTCTCGCCGGTCGAAACGTGCACGCGCTGCATCAACGAGCCGCCGTTCTCGATTCCGAACGTGCGTTCGCGCCATGTCACGGTTGCGACGAGATAGTAATCGCCGTCGGGCAGTTCGCTGAAGGAAAATCGGCCGCGGGCGTCGCAGCGCGTCGTCTTGGCCGTCGCCATGTATCCCGGATCGTCGCCGCCGAAATCGGCCGGCTTGCCGCCGACCAGCGGATTGAAGCCTTCGTTCTCGGATTCGTAGAGATGGCGGATCCGTTCGCGGGCATAGGCCGAAACCGGAAACAGCGTCACCGGCAGGGCGGCGCAGGTTTTCACCTTGCCGGCGGCGCTGCGCAGGATCGCACTGCCGAGGATGGTGTTGGTGCCGCGCACCGAAAACCAGGCGACTTCGTTCGGATCGAAGCGGCTTTGCAGGGTGACCTCGCCCCCGCCGCAACCGGTGAGGACCAAAACCGCCAGAATGGCTACTGCGCGCATTTCACCCCCCGATGAAACCCGCCTGAGGCTACCAGCAGCGCGGGAACCGGTCCACGCCCCGCCGCTTGCCCCCCGGCCCCCGCGTGCTAAAACCCCGGCCGGAAAAGTGAGGGCAAGATGGCCAAGCGCGTTCTGGGAATCATCGGCGGCAGCGGGGTTTACGACATCGACGGGCTCGAATGGGCGGAATGGCAGCGGGTGGTGACCCCGTTCGGCGCCCCCTCCGACGAGTTGTTGTTCGGCCGCTATGCCGGGGTCGACATGGTGTTCCTGCCGCGCCACGGCCGCGGCCATGTCCAGACGCCCTCGACCATCAACTACCGCGCCAATATCGACGCCATGAAGCGCGCCGGCGTCACCGACATCATTTCGATTTCGGCTTGCGGTTCGCTGAAGGAGGAGTTGCCGCCCGGCACCTTCGTGATCGTCGACCAGTTCATCGACCGCACCTTCTTGCGCCAGAACACGTTCTTCGGCCCCGGCCTTGTCGCCCATGTGCCGATGGCCCATCCGGTCTGTCCGGCGCTCGCCACTGCGCTCGAGGAAGCCGCCACGGCCGAGAACATCCGCCATGCCCGCGGCGGCACTTACATCTGCATCGAGGGTCCGCAGTTCTCGACGCTGGCCGAATCCCGCCTCTACCGCCAGTGGGGCTGCTCGGTGATCGGCATGACCGCAGCGACCGAGGCCAAGCTCGCGCGCGAAGCCGAAATCCCCTACGCCCTGGTGGCGATGGTGACCGATTACGATTGCTGGCACCCGGATCACGAGCATGTCACGGTCGATGCGGTGATCAAGGTGCTGCACGAGAACGCCGCCAATGCGCGCAAGATCGTCACTGCCGTGGCCGAGCGCCTGGGTCCGGAGCGCAAGCCGTCGCCGCTGGGTGTGGAGACGGTGCTCGACGTCGCCATCATGACCGCGCCCGACAAGCGCGATCCGAATCTGGTCGCCAAGCTCGACGCCGTCGCCGGACGGGTACTCAAGAAATAGGCTTGCGTGCCCGCCACCACACCGCTGCGACGCCTAGCGCGTACCCGATCGGGTAGGTCCACGGGATTACGTGGAGCCAGTCTTCCGGCATCCAGTAAATATCCCGGACCCAGGCATGGGTACCGGTCAGCGCCTGCGCGGCGTTTTGCAGCGGGCAGGCCATGCCGTTCAGGGCCATTAAGGTCAGATTGGCGAGCGGCCAAGCCAGCGCGAAAACCAGCAGCTTATCGGTCCCCGGCCGGCGGCGGCGCCAGGCGGCCCAGGCAAGGTAGAACAGGCAGGCGGTCGACACCGCTCCGATAAGGGTGTGAACCGCCATCAGAATATGCAATAGAGTGGCGGTCATCGTGCCGGGTACCCTCGGCGGCGGACGTTGCAGCCTGTTTGGGAGCCTAGCACGGGAATGGATTTCAAGCCCTATATCCGCACGATTCCGGACCACCCCAAAAAGGGGATTCAGTTCCGCGATGTCACCACCCTGTTCGGCCATCCGCGCGCCTTCCGCGCTGCGGTCGACGCCCTGGTTCAGCCTTATGCCGGCGTGCAGGTCGACAAGATCGCCGGGATCGAGGCGCGCGGCTTCATCCTGGGCGGCGCGGTGGCCCATCAGCTTTCGACCGGCTTCGTGCCGGTGCGCAAGAAGGGCAAGCTGCCGTGGAAGGTGCTGGCCGAGGAGTACGATCTCGAATACGGCACCGACAAGATCGAAATTCACGTCGATGCCGTGAAGGCCGGCGACCATGTCGTGGTGGTGGACGATCTGATCGCCACCGGCGGCACCGCGTTTGCCGCGATCAAGCTTCTGGAACGGGCCGGCGCCAAGGTGATCGGCTGCTGCTTCCTGGTCGACCTTCCCGATCTCGGCGGCGCCGACAAGATCCGGGCGCTGGGCATGGAAGTGACCACCCTGGTCGCGTTCGAAGGGGACTGACCTCTCACCGGAGTATCCGATGAAACTTTACACCAATCCCGCCTCGCCGTTCGCGCGCAAGGCGCGCATCATCGTGCGTGAATTGAAGCTCGTGGTGGAAGAAATCCAGGTCCCGCGCGAGGGGCTGGGCGATGGCTTCCGTACCATCAATCCGCTCGGCAAGATTCCGGTGCTGGTGCTCGACGACGGCTCGACCTTGTTCGATTCGCCGGTGATTTGCGAATACCTCAACGAAGCCGGCGGCGGACGCTTCTTCCCCGGCAAGTCGCTCCTTCGCGAGAATACCGGTCACTGGCGGGCGCTGACTTTGCAGGCGCTGGGCGACGGCATTTGCGACGCCGCGGTGGCGCGCAACTACGAACGCCTGCGTCCGGCCGAATTGCAGAGCGCGGCCGTCATCGCCAAGTACATGAACGCCGTCAACACAGGGCTCGACGTCCTGGAGCGCACCAAGTTCACCGACAAGGTGACCATCGGCGAGATCACTGTGGCTTGCGCGCTCGGCTATCTCGATTTCCGCATCCCCGAACTCGGCTGGCGGCAAACCCGTCCGAATCTGCGCGACTGGTACGAAAAATTCGCGCAATATCCCTCTATGCAAGCCACCTGGCCGGCGCAGCTGGCCTAAATGGAGACGGACATGCGTGCGATCCTGCTGGGTCTTGCGGCCCTGGCACTGACGACGGCAGCCGATGCGGCGACACCTCCGGCGAAGGCGAGCTTCGAGGTTCGCTTGATCGTCGCATGCAAGCCCGGCGAAGCGACTCTGGCGCTGATCGGCTCCAACGAAGAACTGTGCCTCGCCAAGGACAAGGTTCTCGACGGGTCCGATATCATCCGAGTGGATCGCTATCCGACCGTGCCCAAGGCGGTGATCGAAATCACGCAGGCCGCGGCCGACCGCCTGTTCGAAGTGACCTCCACCGGCGACGGCGAGCAGCGGCTCGGCTTCGTCTTCAACGGCAAACTGATCTTCGCGCCCTATGTCGGCTCGCCGATCAAGATCAAACAGCTTCCGCTCACCCTCAAGAACGATCCGGACGACATCGACGCCCTGGTCGCCGCCTTCCCTGGAGATATGGCCGCGAAATGAAGATCCACGGCAAGCATTACCGCACCATCTGGACCCGCCCCGACGAGACGGTCGAAGTCATCGACCAGATCAAGCTGCCGCATCGTTTCGAGACGGTGGTGCTGAAGTCGGCCGAGGACTGCGCCGAAACGATCCGCAACATGACCGTGCGCGGCGCACCGCTGATCGGCGCCACGGCGGCTTATGGCGTCGCGTTTGCGATGAAGAAAGACCCGTCGTCGAAGGCGCTGATCTCCGCGCTCGATCTCTTGGGGTCGACGCGTCCGACCGCGGTCAATCTCAAATGGGCGTTGAAGCGCATGCACGACGTGCTGCACGCCAAGACCCATGGCGAGCGTTTTGCCGAAGCCTGGGCGGAGGCCGCTGCGATTTGCGACGAAGACGTCGAAGTCTGCCGTGCCATTGGCGCCAACGGCCTCAAGATTTTCCGCGAAGCCGCGGCGAAGAAACAGGGCACGCTCAATGTGTTGACCCATTGCAATGCCGGCTGGCTGGCAACGGTCGACTGGGGTACGGCGCTGGCGCCGATCTACATGGCCTATAACGAAGGCATGGATATCCATGTCTGGGTCGACGAGACGCGTCCGCGCAATCAAGGCGCATCGCTCACGGCATACGAACTCGGCTCCCATGGCGTGCCGCACACCATCATCGCCGACAATGCCGGCGGTCATTACATGCAGCACGGCAAGGTCGATCTCTGCATCGTCGGCACCGACCGCGTCACCCGCAATGGCGACGTCGCCAACAAGATCGGCACCTATCTCAAGGCGCTCGCCGCCAAGGACAACGGCGTGCCGTTCTATGTCGCGCTGCCCGGTTCCACGCTCGACATGAGCCTGGCGCACGGCTCCGACATTCCGATCGAAGAGCGTTCGTCCGACGAACTCCTCAAGATGACCGGCCGCTTGCCCGATGGCGGACTCGCCACGGTGGAGATCGCCGCGCCCGGCTCGCCCGGCGCCAATCCGGCCTTCGACGTCACCCCGGCGCGTCTCGTCACCGCCCTCATCACCGAACGCGGCGTGTGCGAGGCGAGCGAAGCGGGGTTGAAGGGGCTTTACCCCGACCGCTGATCCGTTTTGACGAAGCCGTTGACGGTGCTAGCTTCGCGTCGGATGCGACGCGGGGGCGGTGATGCGTACCGGGTATATCGTTTTGGCTTTGGCGCTGGTTCTGGCTGTGTGGCGGAGCCAGACGCCCACGCCGGCCGCCGTCAATGCGCCGGCGAGCGAGTTTTCCGCCGCGCGCGCCTTCACCGACATCAACGCCATCGCGCAAGCTCCGCATCCGGTCGGCAGCGCCGAGCATGAGCGGGTCCGGGCCTATCTCGCCGCGCGGATGACGGCGCTCGGCCTGTCGCCGCGGTTGCAGTCGGCGCGTTCGACCCAGCGTTTCGGCAACCGCATCGTCTCCGCTCCGGTCACCAACATCATCGGCACGCTCAAGGGCAAGGATTCGACCAAGCCTGCGGTCCTGGTGATGAGCCATTACGACAGTGCGCCGGATTCGCCGGGCGCCGGCGACGACAGTGCCGGGGTCGCCGCGGCGCTCGAAATCGCCCGTGCCATGAAGGCGTCGGGCGTGCCGGACCGCGACGTGATCTTCCTCGTCACCGATGGCGAGGAACTAGGCTTGATGGGCGCGGCCGCGTTTTTCCATCAGGATCCGCTCGCCGCGCATGTCGGCGCCGTGATCAATTTCGAAACCCGCGGCGATTCCGGTCTTGCCGCCATGTTCGAGACCGGCCCCAAGAATGCCGATGCGGTGGCGATGTATGCGGCGCAGGCGCCGCGCCCGTCGGCCAATTCGCTGTCGCGCGTGATCTACAAGAACATGCCGAACGGCACCGATCTTTCCATCGCGCTCGAAAAAGGTCTGCCGGGGCTGAACTTCGCCTTCATCGGCGACGAAGCGGCGTATCACACCCCGCTGGCCACGCCCGCTCATCTCGATCTCGGCAGTGTGCAGCACATGGGCGATCAGGCCTTGGGCGCCGCCCGTGCCTTTGCCGTCCGTCTTCCGGTGCAGGCGTCCGACGCGGTGTATTCCGACGTGCTGGGCTTCTTCTTCATCCAGTATCCCTTGTGGTTCGGCTGGGTGGTGCTGGCGTTGGCCGCCGTGCTGACGCTTTACGGCATCCGGGCCGCCGGCAAGGTGGCGCCGCCGTCCTGGGGTGGCGGGATCATTGCGGCCGTGCTTGTGATTGTCGTGCCGGCTGCGGCGCTGGTCGGCGCCGGTCTGACCTTCGGCGGCCTCAATCATTTCCTGCGCCTGGCGCATTTCGATTTCCTGCTGGCGGGTGCGGGCGCCTTGGCGGTCGGGCTGGCGCTGGCGGTGGCGGTGCCGTTCCTGCAGCGTCCGATCCGTCCGGCGGCACTGTGGCAGGTTCTGCTGCTGCTGCTTTTGGTCTTGGGCACGCTGGCCCAGGCGCTGGTTCCGGAAGCCGCCTTCATGCTGGTGTGGCCGGTTCTGATCGGCGGCGCGATGGCGAGTGTGCGCTTCGGGATCGCTCGCGGCCGCGGCGGTGCCATTTCGCAAGGCGTTTGCGTAGGTCTGGCGCTGGTGCATCTGGCGATGACGGCTGCCGCCGCGATCGCCTTGTTCACGGCGCTCGGTGTCGATTTGCCGGTCGTGCTGATGATGCCGCTCCTCACCGGCTTGCCGATCCTCTTGCTGCTGCCGACCGCCAAGCCGCAACGTTCGCTGCCGCTCGTGATCGTTGTCGCCGGTGTTGCGCTGTTCGCTTACGGCCGCTTCGCTGCGCCGAAGCCGGCCCATCCCGCGCCGACGCAGGTGCGCTACGTCAAGGATCTCGATACCGGCAAAGCCTATCGCGTGGCCTATGCCGGAACGCTCGATCCGTGGGCCCAGAAGGCTCTGGGCGAGGCCCGCAATGCGCCGCTGCCGTGGGCGGGCGGGCGCACCGTGTGGTGGGCTCCCGCCGACGCCGCCAACGTGCCCGATACCGACGTGGTGCTGTTGCGCGACGGCGGCCGCTTGCGGATCGCGGTGCAGCCGCGCCCCGGTGCGTTGTCCGTCGCCGTGACCGTGAAGAGCGAGATACCCTTGGCCGCCTCCACGTTCGATGGCCTCAAACTCGCGTCCGGCACGCGGCAGGAATTCGATATCCATGCGCCCGGCAAGGACGGTTTTTCATGGGCCGTCGACGCGCCGAAAAGCGGCAAGGTGGAGGTCGTGGTCACGACCCGTTATCCCGAGTGGCCCGCGGGTGCGACCCCGCTGCCGGCGCTGCCCAAAGAACGCATGGCGTTCGCCGGCCATGGCTGGACCGAAACGGTCAAGCAACGCACCTGGACGCCCTAAGCCCCGTGCGCGCGGAAGAAGTCGAGCGTGCGGTCGCGCGCGAGGCGCGCCGCTTCGGGATGGTGATGCGTCGGGCGTGACGAATTGAATCCGTGGCCGGCGTCGTAGAGATGGATTTCCACCTCCGGTCGCGCGCGCTTCAGGTGATCGACGCGGTCGAGCGGGATGGACGTATCGAGCCGGCCGAAGTGGCAGACCACCGGGCATTGCGGCACCTCCTCGGCCACGTCGGGGGCCAGCTTGCCGTAATAGCTCGAAACCGCGGAGAGTTCGTCCGAGCGGCAGGCGAGCGCCCAGGCCACCGATCCGCCGTAGCAATAGCCCACCGCATAGACGAGGCCGTTTTTCTTCAGCGCGTGAACGCAGGCTTTTGCGTCGGCAACGGACAGATCGAACGGATGGCGCTTGTAGGCGAGATCGACGCCTTTCTGCATCTCGTCGGCGCTGGCGATGAAGCCGGGTTCCTCGCGATCGAACAGCGACGGCGCCAGCACTTCGTAGCCTTCGCTGCAGAAGGAATCGGCGGTGTCCTTGATATGCTCGGTGAGGCCGAAAATTTCCTGGATCAGAACGAGGCCGCCGCGGCGCACGCCGTACGGCTCGACGTGATAGACGCCGACGCTGGCGCCGTCCGCCATCGTCATTTCGATCATCTTGCCTTTGCACATCGCGCGCCATCCCGGTCCACCGCTATAGCTTCGGCGAGGACCGGAACGGCGTCAATCAGGCGGGCGCTGGCTGCAAGCATGTTGTGCTTGCCAACAAACACGCTGCCCCGAAACGGAACGCTGACAGATTCTCAGGGGAGGCGACTGCCTAATTGTTGAACCGGAAGTGCATCACGTCGCCGTCCTGGACGACGTAGTCCTTGCCTTCGAGGCGGAATTTTCCGGCTTCGCGGGCACCGGCTTCGCCGCCCCCGGCGACGTAATCGGCATAGGCGATGGTTTCGGCGCGGATGAATCCGGCTTCGAAATCGGTGTGGATGACGCCCGCCGCCTGCGGCGCGCGCGAACCCCTGGTGACCGTCCAGGCCTTCGATTCCTTGGGACCGGCGGTGAAGAAGGTAATGAGCCCCAACAGATCGTAGCCGGCGCGGATCAGCCGGTTGAGGCCGGGTTCTTCGAGCCCGAGCGCGCTCAGGAATTCGGTGCGTTCCTCGGCGGCGAGTTGGGCCACTTCCTCTTCGATCCTGCACGAAATCACGATGGCACCGGCGCCCTGGCGCTTGGCCATTGCGGCCACGGCCTCGGAGAATTTGTTGCCGGTCGCGGCCGAACCTTCGTCGACATTGCAGGCATAGAGCACCGGCTTGCCGGTCAGAAGTTGCAACTGGCGGAACGGTTCTTTTTCTTCCGGCGTCAGTTCGACATTGCGGGCCGGCTTGCCGTCGCGCAGAAGGGTCACCGCCTTCATCATCAGTGCCAGCTGTTCCTTGGCTTCCTTCTCGCCGGAGTTGGCTTTCTTCTCGAGCGGCTTGATGCGCTTTTCGAGACTGTCGAGATCGGCCAGCATCAGTTCGGTCTCGACGGTGTCGGCGTCGCTCACCGGATCGATGCGGTTCTCGACATGGGTGATGTCGCCGTCTTCGAAGCAGCGCAGCACATGCACGATGGCATCGACTTCGCGGATGTTGGCGAGGAACTGGTTGCCGAGGCCTTCACCCTTGGAGGCGCCGCGCACCAGACCGGCGATGTCGACGAAAGTGATCCGCGTCGGCACGATCTGGGCCGAGTTGGCGATCTTGGCCAGCGTATCGAGCCGCGCATCCGGCACCGCCACGTCGCCGACATTCGGCTCGATGGTGCAGAAGGGATAATTGGCCGCCTGGGCCGCCGCCGTCTGCGTCAGGGCGTTGAAGAGGGTCGACTTGCCGACATTGGGCAGTCCGACGATGCCGCACTTGAAACCCATCAGGCTGTCTCCGGCTTTCCTCCCGGCCCTTTGGGCGCGGGCTTCGGTTTATGGTCTTGCGGTTTGAGGATCACGCCGACCCGGTTCATGAATCCGATCATGTCTTGGGTCGCGAAATGCGGTGCGGCTTCGGCGACGGCCCCGAGCATCGGGACGAGCCAATCCTCGTCGGCTTTGGAAAAATTCGCCAGCACATGGCCGACCACTTCGCGCTGGCCGCCGGGATGACCGACGCCGATGCGCACGCGATGGTAATCGGGGCCGAGGGTGGCGGTGATCGACCTGAGGCCGTTGTGTCCGGCATCGCCGCCGCCGGTCTTGGCCTTCAGCTTGCCGGCCGCCAGATCGATCTCGTCATGGATGACGACGAGGGCCGATGGCGCCAGCTTGAGGAAGCGCGCCGCCGCGCCGACCGATGCGCCGCTCTCGTTCATGTAGGTCATCGGCTTCAAGAGGTAGGTCTTGCGCCGGCCGAGTTTGCCTTCCGCGATCTGGCCCTGGAATTTGGAGCGCCACGGTCCGAAGCCGTACTCGGCATGGATGGTGTCGACGGCCATGAACCCGACATTGTGCCGGTTGCGGGCGTATTGCGTGCCCGGATTGCCCAGTCCGGCGACGAGAAGCGGGGTATCGGCCATCGGCCACAAGTCCCAAAAATGCGAAAGGCGCGGCAGCACCTTGCGGTACTCCGCGCCCCGCAAATCCCGAAAGGATTACTTCTTTTCCGGAGCCTTGGCAGCCGGGGCCTTGGCGCCAGCGGCCGGGGCCTTGGCACCTGCAGCCGGAGCGGCACCCGCCGCCGGGGCAGCACCAGCGGCCGGAGCAGCAGCGGCTTCGGCAGCCGGAGCGGAAGCCGCGGCGGCAGCGGCAGCGGCCGCGGCGCGGGCTTCTTCGATCACGTGCGTCGGGGCGACGATCGAAGCCAGCGTGATGTCCTTGTCCTTGATCACCGTGTGGGCGCCTTCCGGCAGCGACACATGGGAAACGTGCAGCGAATCGCGGATGTCCATCTCGGACACGTCGCAATCGATGTAGTCCGGAATGTGCTCGGCCGGGCAAACCAGCTCAAGGGTATGGCTGACGACGTTGAGCACGCCGCCGCGCTTCAGGCCGGGCGACTTTTCCTGGCCGTGGAAACGGACCGGGACGGCGATGCGGATGGTGGCGCCTTCGGGCAGACGCATGAAATCGACGTGGATCGGACGGTCGGTGACCGGATCCAGCTGCAGATCGCGCGGAATGACGCGGGTGACCTTGCCGCCGTCTTCTTTGAGACGCAGCAGGGTGGTCAGGAAGGCGCCCTTTTCCAGGGTCAGCTCGAGCGCGTGGCGATCGAGTGCGACGTTTTCGGGCTCCTCGTTGCCGCCATAGACGACAGCCGGGATCAGGCCTTTTTGACGGGTCTGGTAGTTGGGGCCTTTGCCGGTGCCTTGACGCGGCTGAACCGAGAGTTCCTGAATTTCGCGCATATCGGTAAGTCCTTGATTGTACAGCAATTCGCGCGGGAGCCCTAGGTTCTCGCGGCCGCGAAGGGCTGGCTTGTAGCGGAAGGAAGGCGCAAAGGCAACGGCCGCGGCGTCTCGCCCCTGACATGGTACTTTCGGGCGCACCCCGTCAGGGCGCATGCTGCGGGTTCACAGCCGGGGGGCACAAGTATGTGGCGTGCGGGTTTGGCGTTTTTGGTTCTGGCGTCCGGAGCCGCGTTCGGCAGTGCGTCGGGCAATCTCGACGAGGAATTGGGCCTTCTGCAGAGCGGTATCAACCGCGCCCAGGCCAATGACTGCGCCGGCGCCGTACCGCCTCTCAAACAGGCGGTGGATGCGCCCGCGTTCAGCCAGTTGAATGATCGCCAGCAGTACATCGGGGTCCGCATTCTGGCGGTCTGCGCCTTCAGCACGCGCGACAACCCGACGGCGCTCAAGATGTCGCGCATCGCGACGGCCAGCAATTTCGCCGACAAGACCGATTGGTATTTCCGCACGCTGGCGTCCTGGGTCTCCGAGGATAAGGACGACGCCAGCCGGTCGCTCGAACGCTTGGTCACGTGGCCCGACCAGATTTCATTCCTCCAGGTCAGCACGCTCTATTCGATCCTGAACGGCAGCCAGGGCACGCCCGAAGGCGACGCCCGCAACGCCAGGATCGTCAAGGCGCTATATGATGCCAAATGGCGTCCGACGGACGAACCGGAAGACAGTGCCGACGGCCTGTGGCAGCGCCATGCCCGTTATCTTCTGAAAGCCGGCAAGGTCGCCGAGGCGCGCAAGGTGGTGGCCTCGATCACCTGGGCCGGCTTTGTCGTCGATGCGCGGTCCGAAAAGCTGTTCGATCCGCTCGTTGCCGCCGATCCGGCCCGCTACGACATTCGCAAAGCCCATGAAGCGGCGGTGGTGCGCCTCAAGGCGCGCGTGGCGGCGACTCCCGACAAGATCAAGCCGGTGGTGGAGTTGACCTACACGTTTTATCAGCTCGACCGTCCCGAGGAAGGTCTGGCGCTGATCGACGAGAAGCTCGCTGCGATCAAAGCCGGCAAGAAATTCGCCGACCAGGACGAGGAGCTCAATTGGCTCTACGACCGGCGTGCCATGCTGCTCACGGAACTGGGGCGCACCGACGAGGCGATTGCTGCGTTCAAGGCCGGATCGCAGTTCGGCGAAGGTGGCGCCAACGTCAGCCAGACCATCAATCTCGCCGATACCTATTACAGCCTCGGCCGGCCGGCGGAGGCGATCAAGGTTCTCGCGAATTTCGATCCCAAGAACGCCAGTCCGTTCGGCGCCATGGCGGCGCAAGAGGCGCGGGTCTGTGCCTATGCCCAGCTGGGCGACAAACCGGCGCTCGCCAAATCTCTGGAATTTGTCCAGGCCCATGCCGGCGATGCGCCCGGCATAGCGATGCAGGCTCTCTTGTGCGCCGGCGAGGAAAACGAAGCCGCCGCGCTGACGCTCAAATTCCTCGGCGATGAAAAGCACCGCAATGACATGCTGGAACGGCTGCATACCAGTGTCGAGCCGGCCAAGGGCGTGGACATGCCGTTCGCCAAGCTGTTGCGCGAGCGGCGGCTGGCTCTCGCCAAGCGTCCGGAGATCGTCGCGGCGGCCGAAACCTTCGGCCATATCCTCGACCTGCCGCTGGTGACCGCTTGGTAGTTCAGCGCTTGCGGTCTTCGAGCACGTCCTCGATGTAGAGTTTCTGCACCAGGACCCAGACCGCGACCGACAAGGGCGTCGCCAGGATGGCGCCCCAGATGCCGAACAGCGGCGCGAACACCAGGATGGCGAGGAGGTTGAAGATCGCCGGCAGCGACACCGCCCAGCGCTGCAACAGCGGCTGGCTGACATAGGCCTCGATGGTCAACACCACGAGATAGACCATGGCGGCGTAGAGCGCGAGGATCGGCTTGACGCTGAAGGCGAGCAAGAGGCCCGGAATGGTGGCGATCGCCGGCCCGATATAGGGCACGAACACTGCCGCGCCCGACAGCACCGCCAGCGCGAACGGCAGCGGCACGCCGATGGCCCACATGCCGATGAAGGTCATCACGCCCAGAAGCACCATGTCGAGCGTCATGCCGAACAACCAGTTCTTGAGCGCCAGGCCGATGGCGTCGAGCACCTGATGGACCCGCATGCGTTTGCGCGGCGGGATCAGGCGCATCATGCCGTTGACGTAGAGTTGCGGGTCGGCGGCGAAATAGATGCCGACCACGATCATCAACAGCGCTTCGCCGAGGCCGCCGAGGACGCCGCCCGCCCAGGGCAGGGCCGCCATCAGGCGTTCAGCCGGATTGCCGCCGGTGTGGAGCGCTCCCAGGATCTGGCGCCCGAGCAGGGATCCGTTGAGCCAGGTCTGGGCGGTCTCCAGGGTCTGCGGCAGCCGGTCGGCGAGCGACGAGAACTGGTGCCCCGCCATGGCGCCGAAGAAATAGAAGAAGGCGATGGCGACGGCGGTGAGGTTGAGCACCGTGTGCAGCAGCGCCATGCGGTCGGAGATGCGTAAGAGCCGTCCCCAGGGCCCGGCGAGATTGCGCAAGGCGACCGCCACCACGATGCCGCCGAAGGTCAGGATCAGGACCAGCGACACCTGCCACAAGACCAGCATCATGCCGATCACGAAGGCGGCGATCAGGACGCGGCGCAGGAACTGGCCGTCGGCCGAGGGTGGATGCGGGATGCTCCCGCGGGGCGCTTCGAAGTCGTCCATGGAACTCACCGATTCGCTCCCGAAGATACACGTTTTTTGCGACACGGCCGCGCCGTTTCTGGAGGCGGCGCCGTCCGGGCGGCGGCAGACCCGACGAATTGTCAGGGGCGGGTGCAATTGCAGCAAAATGAAGTACGCGTTATGCATATTTAATCGTCGCCGGAGCAACCGGCGCGCAACACGGGAGAGACGGGCATGGACAGTCCCAGGAAATTGTGGACGTGGTTGATCGCGCTGCTGGCCGCATCGTTTGCGGTGCTGCTATGGGTCGGCCGCGACATCGGCATGAACGCGCCGCCGGTTCCCGAACGCGTCGTCTCCGACAGCGGCGAAGTGCTCTACACCCGTGCGGATATCGATCGCGGCCGCGAGGTCTGGCAATCGATGGGCGGCATGGAACTCGGCTCGATCTGGGGGCACGGCGCCTATGTGGCGCCCGACTGGTCGGCCGACGGTCTGCACCGCGAAGTCGTCGCCGTGCTTGACGGCTGGGCCAAGGCGGAGGGTGCCGCCTCCTATGCCGCGCTCGACGAGGAACATCAGCAGGCGCTGCAAGGCCGCCTGCGCGCCCAGATCCGCCGCAACACCTACGATCCCGCCACCGCCACGGTCACGGTGCCGCAATGGCGCGCGAGCGCGATGAAAACCGTGGCCGCCCATTACGAAAGCCTGTTCGGCGACGATCCGGCGACGGAAGTGCTGCGCGAGCACTATGCCATGAAGGACAACACGGTGGCGCAAGCGGAGGATCGCCGCCAGATGGCCGCCTTCTTCTGGTGGACGAGCTGGGCCGCGGTGACCGAGCGCCCCGGTTCCAACCTGACCTATACCAACAACTGGCCGAGCGAGCCCTTGGTCGGCAACCGTCCGCCCGCCACGACCTTCCTGTGGTCGGCGTTTTCGGTGACCTTCCTGCTCGCCGGCATCGCGCTGCTCGGCTGGTATCACGCCCGCACCCATGCGCACGATTCCGAACCCCTGCCGGTGCCCGCCGCCGATCCCTTGCGCAGCGTCGTCATCACGCCGTCGATGCGCGCCACGGCGAAATATTTCTGGGTCGTGCTGGCGCTGTTCCTGACCCAGATCCTGCTCGGCGCCATCACCGCCCATTATCAGGTCGAAGGCCAGCTCGTGTACGGCTACAAGATGGCCAACCTGCTGCCGTATTCGATCACCCGCACCTGGCACACCCAGCTTGCCGTGCTGTGGATCGCCACCGCGTGGCTCGGCACCGGCCTTTACATTGCCCCGGCGATTTCCGGACACGAACCGCGGTTCCAGCGCCTGGGAGTCAATTTCCTTTGGGTCTGCCTTCTCGTTATCGTGGTCGGCGCCTTTGCCGGACAATGGCTGGCGGTGATGCAGAAGATGGGGCTCGAGCTCAACTTCTGGTTCGGCCATCAGGGCTACGAATACGTCGATCTCGGCCGCTTCTGGCAGTGGTTTCTGTTCGTCGGATTGATGCTGTGGCTGCTCCTGGTCGGACGCGCACTGTGGCCGGCCTTGATGCGCAAGTCCGAGAGCCGTTCGATCACCGGCCTGTTCTTCCTCTCCGCGGTGGCGATCGGCTTGTTCTATGCCGCCGGCCTGATGTGGGGCCGTCACACCGCTCTCTCCATCGTCGAGTACTGGCGCTGGTGGGTGGTGCATCTGTGGGTCGAAGGCTTCTTCGAAGTGTTCGCCACCGCGGTGATCGCTTTCCTGTTCACGCGTCTCGGACTGCTCGAAGTGAAGAAGGCGACCGTCGCCGTCCTGTTCTCGACCATCATCTTCATGGCCGGCGGCGTTCTCGGCACGCTGCACCATCTCTATTTCGCCGGCACGCCGGCACCGGTTCTGGCCTTGGGCGCCTCGTTCTCGGCGCTCGAAGTGGTGCCGCTCGCCTATATCGGCTTCGAGGCGTACGACCAGTGGCGGCTGGCGGGAGCGACGCCGTGGATGCGCCGCTATCGCTGGCCGGTGATGTTCTTCCTGGCGGTGTCGTTCTGGAACATGGTCGGCGCCGGCCTGTTCGGCTTCCTCATCAACCCGCCGCTGTCGCTTTACTACATGCAGGGCCTCAACCTCACGCCACTGCACGGCCACACCGCGCTGTTCGGCGTCTACGGCATGCTCGGCGTCGGCCTCGTTCTTTTCTGCCTCCGGGGCATGATGCCGGAGCTGGTGTGGAACGAGAAATTCCTCAAGGCCTCGTTCTGGTGCTTCAACATCGGCCTCGCTTTGATGGCGGTGTGCACGCTGTTGCCGCTCGGCACCTTGCAGCTTCTCGCCGCCATCAATCACGGCTACTGGTACGCGCGGTCGGAATTGTTCATGCAGCAGCCTTTTGTGCCGCTGCTGATCTGGATGCGCGTGCCCGGAGATGTCATCTTCAGCCTGGGCGCCATTGCGCTGGCCTTGTTCGTCGCCGGTCTGTGGGTCCGCCCGAAGCGCGAAACCGGACGCGAGGACTAGTTGGAAGCCTATTACGCCGAAATCCGTCTGGTTCATCTCGGTGCCGTTCTGATGAGCGGCACCCTTTTCTTCCTGCGCGGTTTTGCCGTGACGGTGTTCAAGGCGGCGTGGCCGCACTGGGCGCCGGTGCGCTACCTCACCTACACCGTCGACACCATTCTTCTCACCGCCGCGCTGATGCTGACGACGGTGGTGCATCAGTATCCCTTCATCGACGCTTGGCTGACGATGAAGGTCGTGCTCTTGGTGGTCTATGTCGGGCTCGGCACTTACGCCCTCAAGCGCGGCAAGACGCAAAACATCCGCCTCGGCGCCTTCCTCGCGGCGCTGGCGGTGTTCGCCTTCATCGCCAGCGTGGCGCGGGCCCACAATCCGCTGGGTATCTTCTCTACGCTGTAGTCGCGTAGACGATGCCACTGCGGCGCGGAGCGGTGAGGTCGCTGCGCGGTGGTGTGAAATATTCCGCGGTCGCCCGTTCGGGGGTGAGGAATTCCTGGTTCACGAAGCCATGTTGCGTCAGCTTGGCCGCCATCGCTTCCGGCGTGAAGTCGCTGACATAGGATTCGCCCAGCGAAGCCACCAAATCGCGCATCGCCTTATCGCCCTGGCCTCGGTCCGGTTGCTTGAAGGTCAGCGACACCGACGGGTGGTCCGAGGCGTGTGCCATGGCGTCGAGCGAGGCATCGATTTCCGCTTCGGTCAGATACATGGTGACGCCGAGCCAGGAGAAGAACACCTTTTCGTGTCGTGCGATCTGTTGCCGTCCCAGAATGTCGGCGAGGGATTCGCGGGTGAAATCGGCGGCGGCGAAGGCGAGGTTTTGAGGCTCCGCCCATCCGGCCTTGGCGATCGCTTCGCGCTTCTTCGCTTGCGTTGCCGGATGATCGATTTCGAGGATGCGCAAACCCTTCGCCCAATCGGGCTGGCGTAATGCAAAGGTATCGAGTCCGGCGCCCACCAGCACATAGCGGTCGGCTTCGGCTTGCCGCAGCCGGTCTTCGGTGAAGCGCGAGCGCAGGCAAACGTGCGACCGGAGGCCCCGCCCGTATAAGGTTTGATGCCGCGCGATATGGGCGCGGATCATCGCTTCGGCATCGGGGCCGAGCAGCGCCAGCGCGAGCGGGTCTTCGAACAGGAGCGGCGGGGTGTCGAGAATCTGATGCGCCGCGCGCATAAGAGCGACGCCGAGTGCCGTCTTCGAAGCTTCCTGTTCGAGCATGATACGTCCCGTGCTGGTGTGCTCCATCCTATCGCCATCGGAACGCGCCGCCGCAACACATATCTCTGAACGGCTGGCGTGGATCCTCGTGCGCGGAGCCGGTGTCTGCGCTATTCTCGGCACAAGCACGGCATTCTCTGAACCGGGGGGCGGCAATGAAGGTTTCGGTCTTTGCTCTTTGTGCGTTGATTGCATTGGCTGGCAACGCGGCGGCGGAGATTTGGCAACCGTCCGAGCCGCAAATCCCGCTCTGGCCCGAAAAACTCGCCATCGGCAATCCGCAGGTGCAGGGCGCGGAGACCCTGTACCGGAAAAGCAAGCTGGTCGCCGGCCGTCCTTACGCCGCCATCGTCGATGTCTCGCGGCCGACCATGACGATTTTTCCGGCCAAAGGACGCAATACCGGCGCGGCGCTTCTGGTCTTTCCCGGCGGCGGCTACGGCGCGCTGGCGATCGATATCGAAGGTACGGAAGTCTGCGATTGGGCAACCTCCATCGGCATCACCTGTGCCGTCCTGAAATACCGCGTCCCGCAGGAGCGGCACTTTGCCGACTGCAAGTGCGAGCGCCAGCTGGAGCCCTTCATGGCGTTGCAGGATGCCGAGCGCGCCATGGGCCTGTTGCGCCAGCGCGCGGCGAGCCTCGGAATCGATCCGCACAAGATCGGCGTCGTCGGGTTTTCGGCAGGCGGCCATCTGGTGACGGCGATCAGCAACGCGACGGGCCGCAATTATGCGGCGGTGGACGCCGCCGATAAGGAAAGCGCGCGGCCGGACTTTGCCATTGCGCTCTATCCCGGCCATCTGTGGGGCGGCGAACGGACGGCCCCGTTCGATCCAAACGACCTCAAGCTGATGTCGTTCGATCAAGTGGTAAGTAGCGCGCCGCCGACTCTCATCGTCCAGGCCGAAGACGATCCCATGGACGATGTCCGCAATGCGATTACCTATTTCCTGGCGCTGAAGCAGGCCAAAGTGCCGGTCGAGATTCACCTCTTTTTGCACGGCGGTCACGCGTTCGGCCTGAGGCCCACCGCAATGCCGGTCACGCACTGGCCGGCGCTGGCCGAACAATGGCTGCGCTCGATCGGAATTCTCTCGCCCGCTACCCCGCCTTCTTGAGCGGCCAGTGTTTGGCGATGCGGGGCAGGCTTTCTTCGATCCAATCGGCGAGGGCCGCGACTTTTTCCGCCGCCTCGCGGCCCAGCGGCGTCAGCCGGTAATCGACGTGCGGCGGTACTTCGTGGTGATCGGTGCGCAGCACCATGCCGTCGGTTTCCAGGCCTTGCAGGGTTTCGGCCAGCATGCGCTCGCTGACGCCGCCGATCTTCTTGCGCAGGGCGCTGAAACGATGGGTGCCGGATTGCAGCACGATCAGAACCAGAACGCCCCAGCGGCTGGTCAGATGTTTCAAGACCGCGCGCGAGGGACATTCCTCGGCCATCAGATCGCCGCGCTTGAGTTTCGCCGTTAACGTTGTCATGGCCGTCCGTCCGGAATCTCGAAGCTTACATTTTTGTTGGTACTTACTTTCCGTAATTGTGCCCCTTATATAGCCGGTCGACTTCAGAGAACAAGGAGCTTCGACCATGACCATTGCCGTGACCGGCGCGACCGGCCATCTCGGCCGTTTGGTGATTTCCGCCCTCAAGAAACATGCAGCCGTCGTTGCGCTCGCCCGCGATCCCGCCAAGGGTGCCGATCTCGGCGTTGCGGTGCGCCGTTTCGATTACGATACGCCGGAAACGCTGCCGGAGGCGCTCGCCGGCATCGACAAACTGCTTCTGATTTCCGGCAACGAACTCGGCAAACGCGCGACCCAGCATCGCGCCGTGATCGCGGCCGCCAAAAAAGCGGGCGTTGAGCTGATCGCCTATACGAGTCTGTTGCGGGCCGATACCACGCCGTTGGACCTCGGCCCCGAACATGCCGCCACCGAAACGGCGTTGAAGGCATCGGGCGTGCCGTTCGTGATTTTGCGCAACGGCTGGTACACCGAGAACTACACCGCCTCGATTCCGGTCGCGCTCAAGAACGGGGCCTTTATCGGCAGCGCGCGCGACGGACGGATCGCATCGGCTGCCCGTGCCGATTACGCCGAGGCTGCCGTCGTCGTGTTGACCGGCGAAGGCCATGCGGGCCGCACGTATGAATTGGCGGGCGACACCGCCTATACGCTCGCTGAACTGGCCGCCGAACTGTCGCGGCAGAGCGGCAAGACCATTCCCTATTCCGATCTTCCTCCGGCCGAATTCGCCAAGGCTCTGGAAGGCGCCGGTCTGCCGCCGGTGTGGGCCGAAGCCTACGCCTCGATGGACGTCGCCGCAGCGAAGGGTGCCCTGTTCGACGATGGCCATGTGCTGTCGCGGTTGATCGGCCGTCCGACGACGCCGCTTGGCGACACGATCCGGCAAATCCTGGCTGTTTGATTACGAATGCCGTTTTTCTGCGAGTGCGTCGCGGTTCGCTTTACACACCGGCAGCGAATACCCACATAGAAAATGAGTCTGTTCGTTTGATGCAGCATGACCGCGTTCGCACTCGCCGAAACCCAGGTTCCGTCGCTTCTGATCGAAGCGATGCGCCGCCGCGCGCGCCGTCGGCCCGCAGGAACGCGCGGATTCGATGATGAACGCCGCCGGATAGGGGAGGGGGTACCCCCTCCCCCCGTCCATACCGCGCATAACAATTATGTTGCCGAATCGGCCGCAGGCTCGGCCAAGACCGCACCGGCCGGGCGCCCGAACAAGGTTGGGGCGCCATTTGGCAATCGTAATGCGTTCAAGCCGGAACGGGCGGAAGCGAAGGCATTGCTGAAGAATGTGCGGCTCCACATCGCCCGCATGAAAGCTGCGATTGCCGCTGCCGAAGCGGTTTTGGCGGCGCGCAGAACACTGCCGCCGCGGCGGATCACCTGCCTCATTTATGAATGACGGCGTCACGCGGCGTATCTGTGCCCGCGTCCGCATCAAGGCGAAAGCGTCAGTCGAACAGGCTGGAGACGCTCGATTCCTGGCTGATGCGGTTCATGGCTTCGCCGATCAAGGGCGCGATCGAAATGCGCCGGATGTTCGGGCACTTCATCACGTCGGGCGTCGGGCCGATCGAATCGGTCACCACCATCGATTTCAGAGCCGAACCCTGGATGCGCGCTACCGCGCCGCCCGACAGAACCCCGTGGGTGGCATAGGCGAACACTTCCTTGGCCCCGGCCTTCACCAGCGCTTCGGCGGCATTGCAGATGGTGCCGGCGGAATCGACGATGTCGTCGATCAGGATGCAGGAGCGTCCCGACGGATTGCCGATGATGTTCATCACTTCCGACACGCCGGCGCGTTCGCGGCGTTTGTCGACGATGGCAAGATCGCAGCCGAGACGTTTGGCCAGCGCACGGGCGCGGACCACGCCGCCGACGTCCGGCGAGACCACCATCAGGTGATCGCCCTGGCCGAGTGCGTCCTTCACGTCCTTCACGATCACCGGCATCGCGAACAGGTTGTCGGTCGGGATGTCGAAGAAGCCCTGGATCTGGCCGGCGTGGAGATCGACCGTGAGGACGCGGGATGCGCCCGCTTCGGTGATCAGGTTCGCCACCAGCTTGGCCGAGATCGGCGTGCGGGGACCGGCTTTGCGGTCCTGCCGGGCATAACCGAAATACGGCAGCACCGCCGTGATGCGTCGGGCCGAAGACCGCTTCAGCGCGTCGATGATGATCAAAAGTTCCATCAGGTTGTCGTTGGCGGGAAAGCTCGTCGATTGGATGACGAACATGTCCTCGCCGCGGACGTTTTCCTGGATTTCGACGAAGATCTCCATGTCTGCGAAGCGGCGCACGGCGGCTTTCGTCAGCGGGATCTTGAGATATTGCGAGATTGCGTCTGCCAGGGCGCGATTGGAATTGCCCGCGAGCAGTTTCATGCCGGAAGTCGAATTCGTGTCGACCATGGCCCCGCGCACCCCTTTTGTGACGTCGTGATGACCGGGCTTGTAGCAAGCGAGGGGGGGTGGGTAAACCCGATTCTGTGTCTCGCGCCGCAATCGCCGCAGGGATTTATGCGAGTGTTGCCGCGAATAGCGGTGGGAAGTCGTTTACGGCCGCTGAATCGGACTTCACAAATTGCACGAATCGCGTGCGTGCCCGATTCCCGTCACACTTCCTCTGTGAGCACGATGGCCGAAAGGTTGCGGCCGTAGTCCTTTTCGCCCCGGTGTGTGGCTCGGCGGAAGCTGAAAAAGCTTTGCGAGTCGGCATAGGTGTCGCAGCGGAGCGGGTGGATAACGCTAACACCGGCCGCGGCGAGGCGGCGCACCACATAGGATTCGAGCGCGAAGTGGTAATGGCCGTCGCGGGCGCCTGGCGTGAAGAAGGCGTCATTATCCGCCGCGGCATCCAGGAAGCGCGTCCGGAAGCCGGCATCCACTTCGTACGAGGTTTGCGCGATGCACGGTCCGATGGCGGCGGCGATGCGCGACCGCGTAGCGCCGAGGGTTTCCATGGCGGCGATGACGGCGTCGGTGACGCCGCCGATGGCGCCTTTCCATCCGGCATGGGCGGCGCCGATTACGCCGGCCTCGGCATCGGCCAGCAGCACCGGGGCGCAGTCGGCGGTGAGGATGCCGAGCGCGATATGCGGCACGTTGGTCGCCATGGCGTCGGCGTGCGGGCCGTCGCCGATGTCCCACGGCGCCGTGACGGTCACGGCGATGGCGCTATGGACCTGATAACAGGTGACGAGCGTCGCGCCGCCGAGGGCCTCCATCGCACGGCGCTGGTTCTCGATCACCGCGGCGCGGTCGTCGCCCGAGCCGGGCCCGCAATTGAGCCCGGCATAGAGGCCGGTCGACACGCCGCCCGGCCGGCCGAAGAAGCCGTGAGCAAGACGCGGGGCCTTCAGGTTCTCCGCCTTAAGGACCAGCATCAGCCGAACCCGAATCCCGGCGGCTTGGGGGCGCCTTGGGCGACCAGCACCAGCGCCTTGAAGAGGGCGCCCATCTCGGCCGGATTGACCAGCCGGTCGATGGCGATCGCGATGTCCCTTGCGTCGGTGGGGTTCGACTTGATCAGCCGCTCGCCGCGCTCGCCGATGCCGAGATCGGCCAGGAAGTTGCACTGGGTGGTGGGCCCGTACACCGCCGCACCGCCGGCTGCAGCCGCCCGCGCCAGGGCGAGGAAGTCGACGTGCGCCGACAGATCGCTGTCGCCCGGCTCGTTGAGCACGTCTGCGGGTTTGCCGTTGGCAACCGCCTGCAACGTGTCGCCGAAGCCGGCCGAATCGTAGCCATAGTCCATGATCAGAGCACCGCCGCCCTGCTTGGCGACGGCACGTCCGATCTCTTCCGCCAGGGCAAGTGCTGCCGGCGAGACCTCGTAAACGGCCCCATCCTTGGCGGTGCCGCGGCTCGGCGGCAGCAGCGTCGCGGAATTGGGGACGGGATCGGGATTGAGGGCGAAAGTGAGGGCGCCGTCCTTGTTTCCCACCATCCGCTCGCACCAGCCGCGTTCCGTTTTCACGTACTGATGCACCGGCAGGCAATCGAAGAACTCGTTGGCGATGAGATAAAGCGGCCGGTCGGTGAGAGCGTCGTCGAAGCGTTCGTGCCAGGCAATATCGGCGCTGGTCAGTTTCAGCTTCTCACGTTGCATGGTCATCAGCGCGGGGCTCGCTTCCACCAGCACGATCTCCGCCACGGCAAGGAACTCGGGTGCTGCTGCCGTAATGGCGCGCAGTGCGTCGGCCATCAATGTGCCGCGCCCCGGTCCCATCTCGATCAGGCGGGGATTGGCTGGACGGCCTTGGTCATACCAGGTCTGTGCGACCCACAAGCCCAGCATCTCGCCAAAGGTCTGGCTCACCTCGGGCGAGGTGATGAAATCCCGTCCGATCGTCTGGCGCGCGGTATAGGAACCGCCTTCGGCGTCGAACTGGCAGAGGTTCATGTACTGGGCGACCGAAATCGGGCCTTGGGACTCGATCCAACGGGCAATTTTGGTGGCGAGCGGATTCATGACGGCCTCCTGCCCCATTCGGGCTTTTTGTATGCGATCCAGATAAACAACGCCGCGGCCGCCCACATGGGTATCGAAAGCAGCATGCCCATGCTGAACCAGCCTGCGATCATAGACTCCGAGTCACGGAAGAATTCGGATGAGGCGCGCGCCAACCCGTATCCGGCGAAGAACAGTCCGGTGACGAGGCCGGGACGTTCGTGCAGATGAAACCGCCGGATCGCCCATTGCAGCGCCGCGAACAAGAGGATGCCTTCGGTGAAGGCTTCGATGAGCTGGCTCGGATAGCGCGGCTCCAGTCCAGCCGGGCAACCGCGATAGAGCGCGTACAGGTTGCGGCTGCAGAACACCATGCCGAGCGGCGAGTCGGTGACCTTGCCCCACAGCTCGCCGTTGATGAAATTGGCGATGCGGCCGAAGAACAGCCCGATGGGCGCAACCGAACAGGCGAGATCGCCGATCGCCAGGATGTTGAGTTTGCGGCGGCGGGCGAACAGAACCACCGCGAGCGCGACGCCGATCAGGCCGCCGTGGAACGACATACCCAGAAGGCGCGGCATGTAGATATGGAACGTCTGCCCGAACAGATGGAGCGAACTCGGTTCCCAATAGGCGAGGAGGTTGAGCGGATTGGTAAGGTAGGCCATCGGCAATCCGCCGCAGTCGCGTCCGCCGGGCCAGAAGCCGCAGTAGAAAATGCCGTAGAACAGGTCGTAGCCGAGCCGGCCGCCGATGACGACGCCGAGCGTGGCCCAGACGAACAGATCGCCGATGTCTTCGGCCGTGGCCGGTGGCTTGCCGTCGAAGGGCGCCCGCCGCCACAGCGACTTCTGCGCCAGCATTTTCACGATCAGCCACCAGGCGGAAAGCAGCCCGGCGATATAGGACAGGGCGTACCAGCGGACCGCGAACGGACCAAGCTGGATGGCGACCGGATTGAACTCGGGATAGTCTAGCATTGAGGTTACCACGCGCTGCTTCGCCTTGGTCTGTCAAGAAGGCTTCGGTGAAGCTCCCGTAACAGGGACGCACTAGCAGATATTAGAGTCGGAACAAGGACATATGCCGATGCAGAACGACAATCCCTTCCTCGACGGCCTTGCCAGGCTCTTCACCGATGCTGCCGGTGCGGCGCAAGGGGCAAAAAGCGAATTCGAATCCTTCTTGAAACAACGCTTCGAAAAGCTGATTGCCGACATGGATCTGGTCCGCCGCGACGAATTCGAAGCCGTCAAGGCGATGGCCGCCAAGGCGCGGGAGGAAAATGAAGCCCTGGCCCGCCGCCTCGAAGCGCTGGAGCGGCGCACGACTCCGTGATGTCGCGCCGCGGAGCCGCCGCTGAATCGGTGCCGCCCGAAAACTGTGAATAGCGGAATCCGTCCCATGACGGTTTGAGTCAGACTCTTGTGCTTGCGCAAAATGTTGTGGCAGCTTGGCCCGCAACTGCTTCGTTTTGCGTCGCGCCTGGAGTCTGGTTAATGACGGTCATCCACCAGGAACAATCCATCAGCCGGCCGCATCCGCTCGATCTTCTCGAGCGGACGGTGGAGGAGAACGGCTGGGCGTACGAGCGCGCCGGTGCCGACGAGCTCAATCTATCGGTGGCGGGACGCTGGTCGGACCATCATTTCAGCTTTACCTGGCGCGAAGATCTGGCCTCGCTGCATCTTTCGAGCGCGTTCGACATGCGCGTCAAAGGCGAAACCCGCCTCGTCGATATCGCCGCCCTGTTGATGTACATCAATGCCCGCCTGTGGATCGGCCATTTCGACCTGTGGCCCGAGGACGGCACCATTGTTTTCCGCCACGCGATGATCTTCCCCGAGGCGCACGCCTCGGCTTCGCAGATGGAATGCCTGCTCAATCTGGCGCTGGAGGCCTGCGAGCATTATTACCCGGCGTTCCAGTTCGTGCTCTGGGGCGGCAAGTCGGCCCAAGAGGCCGTGGCCGCTGCCATCCTGGAGTGCCAAGGCCAAGCCTAGCCGGCTCTAGAAGCGTGAATCGGAATCGATCAGAGTGTGCGATCCTCTTCCGTCTGAAGAGGACGATGATTCACGGAGGTTGATATGGGCACGCCAATTCTCATCGTCGGCGCGGGAAAAATGGGCACGGCCCTGATCCGCGGCTGGACACGGGTAGGCCTCGGTCCGATCACTGCCGTCGAGCCCAATCCGTCCGACGCGTTAAAGGAGACTTGCGTCAAGATCGTGCCGGCGCTGGACGCCGTACCGGTCGGCAAATGGCGCGCTGCCGTGGTGGCCCTGAAGCCGCATATCGTCCGCACCGAAGCTGCCAAGCTCGAAACGATCGCGAGCACCGGGACATTGATGATTTCCATCGCCGCCGGCACCGATACCGCATTGCTGCATCGTGCTTGGGGCGAAAACGCGTCCATCGTGCGCGTCATGCCGAACACGCCCGGTGCGATCGGCAAGGGTGTCTCTGGGCTGTACGCCGTCCCTGGCGTATCGGCGGCCGACCGCGAATTTGCTCAGACGCTAATTGCTTCCATCGGTCAGACGGTGTGGCTGGACGAGGAAACCATGATCGATGCGGTCACAGCCGTGTCGGGTTCGGGGCCCGCCTATATTTTCGCTGTTGTTGAGGCCCTGGCCAAAGCGGGCGAAGCGGCCGGGCTGCCGCCGGCGGTTGCGGCCCGTTTGGCACGGGCGACCGTGACCGGAGCGGGGGCCTTGCTCGAGGCCGACACACGCGATGTTGCTGCCCTGATCCGCGATGTCGCCACGCCGGGTGGCACCACGGAAGCGGCATTGAAGCATTTGCAGGCCGCCAACGGTTTGCCGGATGTGATCGCGCGGGCGGTCGCTGCCGCCAAGGCGCGGGCCGAGGAATTGGCACGCGGCTGACCCTCTGCGGAAAATGCGCCGCGGCGCATGTCCGGCGGAGCTCACATCCGGTAGTGCAAGCCGACAGTAATGCGGCGGCCGTAATCGACCACATCGAGGACTTGCTCGGCGAAGCGTCCGCGGGTCGAGTAGGTCGAATTGAGGACGTTCATCACCTCGCAATAGACGTCGATGTTGTCGCTCAGGGCATAGCTGGTCGACATATCGATATTCCAGCTCGTGTCGACAAAGGTGGGTTCGGCACCGAAAGCGGAATAGTTCTGCTGTTGTCCGAAATGATCGAGATAGCTGTCGCGCCAGTTGGCTGCGATGCGAATCTCAAATCCGCCCTTGTCGTAAAATGCGATCAGATTGGCGGAATCGGCCAATCCCGTCACTGCGAACCCGCTGGTGGTAAGGTCGTGCGGATCGTAGGGCTTGTTGGAACCGACCAGCGTGCCGTTGACTTGAAAGCCGAAGCCGGTGTCGCCGAACACGTGCTGCAACGCCACCTCTAGGCCGTAGACATGGGCGGTCGGTCCGTTGATGTAGGATGAGATCCGGAAGATCGCCGGCGCACCGGTTGTCGGGTCGATGACGTTGTTGATCGTCTGGGCTTTGGCGCTCGAGACGATGAAATTGGTCACGTTTTTGAAGAAGCTGTTGATCGAAATGTACGAATTCGGCGCGTAATACCAGTCCGTCGCGAGATCGACGTTATCCGATAGGTATGGCTCCAGGTCCGAATTGCCGCCGGTTGCCACCAGCGAGCCGACACGTTCGGACGCCGTCAGGTTCATGATCGGCGTGAGATAGTTCAGCGGCGGCCTCGTCAGCGTGCGCGAGGCGCTGAGCCGGACATCGACCGCATCACTGAGTTCCAGGGTAAGATCGATATTGGGTAGTATGTAATAATAACTCCGGTGATTGCTGACCGGCTTTTCGTAGTCGTAGGAGACCTGGAAGGCGGTGTGATCCGACGGCATTACCGAAAGCGCAGTAGGCAAGCGCTGGATGCCGTCGGAGGTGACGTCGGTGGACTCGGCGCGCAGGCCGGCGTGATATCGCAGCGACAGCCCTTTCACCGTGGATCTTCCGGTCACCACCAGATAGCCTGCGAAATTATCCTCATGGATGCGCTGATAGTTGGCCGGGTCGAACGCCAGCGAGAATTTGCCCCGATAGGCCGGGCTGCAGCAGCCCCAATTGAATCCCGGAATCGTCGTCGGCGTCACGGGATCGCCCAGGCTTTCGATGTGGCTGATCACCGCCACGGGATCAAAGCTGAGAATGCGCGCCGGCAAGGCGTCCGCCCCGTGCCAGCCCGAGATGAAATTCGCCGTCGAGAAGCTTGCGGTGAACAGGTTTGCTGGCAAAGAGACGCCGGCAGGAAGTCCGGCTGCGCCGCCTGTCGAATAGGTATTGTGGGAAGCGGGACCATAGCCGGAAAACGCCTGCCAATGGTTGTTGGCGAAATCCTGATAGTTCGCCAGCGTCATGTGATTGGAGAGGTGATGGAAACCGGCGGCGATCCGCAGCGGTTCGTCTTCCCAGCTCACTTCGAGTTTGGCCTGATTGACGAGATAGCGGTTGCGCTGGCCGATCATCACGACAACGTGCGACCCCAGCAGACTGGGATCGAGAAAGCGGTCCGCATCACCGTGCGGTCCATACGCCGTATAGTAAGGCAAAACGTGATTGCCGCCGGCCGCCACTGAAATGCCGATATCGCTGCCGTTGATGCCCGTCGGCGTCGAAGGGCCGTATCCGATATTGGCGCTGTACTCGCCGAGCTGTCCGCCCGGATTGAGCGACGACAGTGCGAGATCGACATCGGCGAGAATTGTGAAATGGTCGTCCGGCTGGATGCGCAGGTTGGCGCCGATATCGTAGCTCTGCAGCACCTGTTCGTTGATCTGCGCATCGAAATCGGTCGGCGTGTTGGGACGTACGAAACCGGTAATGGTGCCGTCCTTGGACGTCGTCACGTGCCGCATTTCGGAGGCGTTATTCCAGATGGCGTAGCCGTTCTGCCGTTCCTTGAGGTCGTTGCGCGTGAAGTTGGCGTTGACCGTCGCCTGCACCCGGTCCGATGGCTGCCACTGTAGAACGGCCAGTGCGTTCTCCCGCATCTGCCAGTTTCGGATCTGATAGACGCCGTAGTCCTGAATGTACCAAACCGGCCGCGATGTATCGGGGTTCGGCGTCGGGCCGCAGGTCTGGGTCGCTCCGGCGAACTGGCACGGATCGAGATAAGTGCCCTCCCAGCCCCACACCGAGGCTTCATTGCTGCGGCTCTTGGTTTCGGCATACGCCCCAGCCACAAGCACGCCGAAGCGTCCGCCGGCAAAGGTGTCGCTGATCAGCACGTTGCCGTTGGGCGTGAAGTGCCCAGTTTCCGGCGTGTAGGTGGTCGATGCCGAGGCCACAAGCCGACGGCCCGGCGTATCGAGCGGTTTGGGATAGATGACGTTGATGGTGGCGCCGATGGCACCGGCCGAAAGCGACGGATCGGGACTCTTGAGGATATCGACTTCCTGCACCAGGTCGGAATTGAGTGCGGAGAAGTCGAAGGCGCGATTGGAGACGCCGGACGGGATCTTCCGGCCTTCGAACAGGGTTTCGTTGAAGGTCGGCCCGAAGCCGCGCACGGTGATTTCGGTCGGCTCGCCGGTCGAGGAGTTGATGCCGCTGAGGCTGGTCACGGCACGATTGACCGTCACGCCGGGGACGCGCATCAGCGCGGTGGCGAGATTGGCGTCCGGAAAACGTCCCGTATCTTCGTGCGTTATGGCGTCGATCAGGCCGACTGCGCTGCGCTTGATGGAGAGATTGCGTTCCAGCGAGCCGCGGATGCCGGTCACGATGATGGTTTCGGGCTCGCGAACGGTAGCCGCCCGAGGTGTTTCAGGGAGGGCTTCCGGTGCTTCCGGCTCAGTCGGGCGAACGGCTGGAGCAAGCGGGCGGACGATGAGTCCGCCGATGCCGTCGGATACGACTTCTAGACCGGAGCCGGCGATGGCACTGGAGATCGCATCGATGGCAGACATCTTGCCGTTCACGGCAGCCGCGAGGCGGTCGCGCACGGTTTCGGGCGCGAACAGGACGTTCACCCCCGTTTGATGGGCGATATCCTTGAGCGATTGGGCCAGAGGCTCGGCGGGAACATGAACCTCGCCTGCGCAGGCGAGCGTTCCGCTGGCCGCCAACACCGCTGCCGTCGCCCAGTGTCCTAACCGACGAGGTCCCGGTGTTTTGCCCCCGACCATGTGCCCCCTCGAGACGGACTATCCGCCTGACCTGATTGAGGATCAGTGATGATCAGCATATGCCTCCCCTGCCGTCAGGTTCTATTTGCCGGAGCCGGATACGGCTCAAGCCTGACCTGATCTTTCTCGACTTCCAGTATGACCGGAAGCAGGCTGGCAATGGAATGGGCAAACGCCACATTATCGCCAACCCGATAGACGCCGCTGATCCGCAGTCTCGCTACGGTTGCATCGGTGACGGCCAATTTGACCACCGAATACCGGTTCATCTCCCGGATAGCGTCGGAGATGGCTTCATTGTCGAAGACCACCTGTCCGGTTTGCCAGGCCAGCAGAGGCGCCAGATTGGGCCGGTCGGTGCGGCTGCCATGTTCGCCGGCAATGAAGCGGTCCCCGGCGCGCAACGCATAGTTCTGCCCGGCGCCGTTGGCTGAGACCTCGGCCGCCCCCTGGGTCAGCACCACGCAAACCTCGTTTCCGTCGCGGCGAATGTCGAACGTGCAATGCCGCGCAGTCACCCTATCTGCCGCCGCATCGACTACGAATGGGCGCTTGTCATTCTCCTGCAGGTGGAAATTGCAGCGTCCGCGTTCCAGAGCCACGGTGCGGGTGGTGCTGTCGAAATGGGCGCGGATCTTGGTGTCTGCGTCCAGGAAAACCTGTGTCCCGTCTGGAAGAACAGCATGTTTCTGTTCGCCAATTCCCGTTTCGTACGTGCTGGCCGCCGCTTGCTGCCAGACGGCGACAAGAACGCCGGCAGCCGCCAGCGATCCTACTCCGGCCAGAACCGCGCGCCGGTGGGTACGCCGCGGCAGAGCAATCGGCTCATCCCAAGCCGCTCCTGCAGCTTCCCAGATTTCGGTGACCCTTTCGAACGCGATGGCATGCCGTGTGTCCCTGGCGAGCCAAGCCCGGAACGCCGTCTCGTCGTCGGCGCATTTGTCGTCGGCCCGGAGGCGGGCAAGCCACGCCGCCGCCTCAGCCCTGATTTCGGGGGAAATATCGGTTACCAACGCCATATCACCAATCTCGAGTCCATTCGGTCAAAAACAGCGCCGCTTTCGCAATGTGTTTTTCCACGGCGCTCTGGCTGATTCCGAGATGAATCGCGATCTCGCGGTATTTCATCCCTTGCAGCCGGTGCATCAAAAAAATCTCCCGCGTCCGCGGCGTCAGCCTGGCGAGGCCTTCCTTCACCCTAGCTAGACGTGCGCGGGCCGCGATTACCTCATCTTGCAATGGCGCGTCGTCAGGCCGCTGAACGTCCTGATTGAGGTCGTCCGGCGCCCACAGTCGCTCGTGCCGATGGATATCGATAGCAATATTACTCGCTGTCCGCAGGAGAAAGGCGCTCGGATTATCAACGGCATGACCGGCACGGTACTGCTCCAGGCGGATATAGGCGCTGTGCAGCAAATCTTCCGCGTCGCCGCGGCCGCGGGTGTGACGCATCACCAGCTTAAGCAGCTTGTTCCAATAAGCCCGGTCGGAAGGCTCCTCGGCCATTCTTTCCCCCTGATGGAGCTAACTATATCAGCGGTCCGTGCGGGCTCAGACGTCAAATTTCCACGATGGTAACGAATGGTATCAGGCGCAATCCTCGGACATATCGCGCGTTTTGGAGCGGCGCGTGCGATAAATCCCTGAAATGACGCGAGGGCGCAGCGAGCGCTCTCGCGTCGGTTTACCAACTTCCCCAACCGGTGACGAAAAGACGCGTCACCGGCTGATTTCATTCCGCCGGCGAAACCGCGCCGCCTGGAGCGTCGCGCCGGGCCGGTGATGTCAAACGGACTTCCAGCATTCTGAGCGCCACATAGAACACCGGGGTGAGGAACAGACCGAAGAAGGTCACGCCCAGCATGCCGAAGAACACCGCCACACCCATGGCGTGGCGCATTTCGGCGCCGGCGCCGGTGGAAAGCGCCAGCGGTACCACGCCCATGATGAAGGCGAACGACGTCATCAGGATCGGCCGTAGCCGCAGCCGCGCCGCTTCCACGGCCGCTGCCACGATGCTGCGGCCTTGATGTTCAAGATCGCGGGCAAACTCGACGATCAGAATGGCGTTCTTGGAGGCAAGGCCGATCAGCACGAACAGGCCGATCTGGGTGAAGACGTTGTTGTCCCCGCCGGTGAGCCAGACGCCCATGACGGCCGAGAACAGGCACATCGGGACGATCAGGATAATGGCCAACGGCAGGACCAGACTTTCGTACTGTGCCGCCAGCACCAGGAAAACGAGCAGAACGCACAAAGGAAAGACCAAGAGAGCCGTGTTGCCGGCCAGGATCTGCTGGTAGGTGAGGTCGGTCCATTCGTACCGCATGCCCTTGGGCAGCGTTTCGTCGAGGATTTTCGTGATCGCCGCCTGGGCCTGGCCGCTCGAATAGCCGGGCGCCGGTGCGCCGTTGAGATCGGCGGAACGGAAGCCGTTATAGCGGGTGGCGCTGTCCGGTCCCACCGTCTCCGACAGTCTGATGACCGAACCGAGCGGGACCATCTCGCCCGCGGCGTTCTTGGTGCGGAGCTTCAGGATGTCGTTGGGATTCGACCGGAACGGTGCGTCGGCCTGCGCGATCACCTGATAGGTACGGCCGAATTTGTTGAAGTCGTTGACGTAGATCGAACCCAGATAGATCTGCATGGTGTCGAACACGTCCTGCACCGAAACGCCGAGCTGCAGCGCGCGGGTGCGGTCGAGGTCGGCATCGAGCTGCGGTACGCCGATGTTGAAGTTCGAAAACACGCCGCCAAGCTCCGGCGCCTGACGTGCTTTCATCGCCACGGCTTTCATCGCCGCGTCGAGAGCCTCGTAGCCCTGGTCTGTGCGGTCCTCCACCTGCAGCTTGAAGCCGCCGATCTGGCCGAGGCCCTGGACGGGTGGCGGCGGGAATACGGCAACGATGGCATCCTTGATGCCGAGATACTTCATTTGCAGACTTTGCGAGATCGCCTGTCCCGACAGCTTAGAGCCCGGCCGGTCCGAGAACGGCTTCAGCGTGACGAACACGATGCCGGCCGACGGGCTGGTAATGAAGCCGTTGATGGAAAGGCCGGGGAAGGCCACGGCGCTTTCCACGCCCGGCTCCTTGAGAGCGATATCCGACATCTGCCGGATCACCGCTTCGGTGCGGTTGAGCGTGGCACCCTCCGGCAGCTGCGCGAAGCTGACGAGATACTGTTTGTCCTGCAGCGGCACGAAACCCGGCGGCACGAGCTGGAAGCCGACATAGGTGAGGCCGAGCAGCACCGCATAGACGATGATCGCCCTCGATTTGTGCCGCAGCGTGACGTTCACACCGCGGCTGTAGCGGTCGGAGCCCGAATGGAAAATACGGTTGAAGCCGCGGAACAATGGGCCGCCGAACCGGTCCATCTTGCGGGTCAGCCAATCCTTCGGTGCATGCGGTGATCTGAGCAGCAGTGCCGCCAGGGCAGGCGACAGGGTGAGCGAGTTGAACGCCGAAATGATGGTCGAGAACGCGATGGTGAGCGCGAACTGCCGGTAGAACTCCCCCGTCAATCCGGAGATGAACGCCACCGGCACGAACACTGCGCACAGTACCAGCGCGATGGCGATGATCGGGCGGGTCACCTCCCGCATGGCGCGCAGTGTGGCGTCGCGCGGCGTCAGCCCGTCTTCGATGCCGCGCTGAACGTTCTCCACCACGACGATGGCATCGTCGACCACAATGCCGATGGCGAGAACCAGTCCGAACAGCGACAACGCATTGATCGAGAAGCCGAACAGATACATTGCCGCGAACGTGCCGATGATCGACACCGGAACGGCAAGCAAAGGAATGATCGAGGCGCGCCAGGTTTGCAGGAAGAGGATGACGACGAGGACGACCAGTGCGACCGCTTCAAGCAGCGTGTGCACCACGGCTTCGATCGAGCCGCGCACGAACACGGTCGGATCGTAGACGATACGGTACTCGACGCCGGCCGGGAAATTCTTCGAGAGCTCCGCCATGGTGGCACGGACCTTGTCGGAGATCTGGATGGCGTTGGAGCCTGGCGCCTGGAAAATCGGAATGGCCACCGCAGGCTGATTGTCGAGCAGCGAGCGAAGACCGTACTGGGAGGCGTCGATCTCCACCCGCGCGACGTCCTTCAGGCGCGTGACGACGCCGCCATCCTGCTTGATGATGATATCGGAGAACTGCTCGGGGTCGCTGAGCCGGCCTTGCGCATTGATCGGCAGTTGCAGTTCGCCGCTCTTGCCGTAGGGCGGGCCGTTGATGACGCCGGCCGCGACTTGAACATTCTGCCGCCGTACCGCGGCGACGAGTTCGTCGGCGGTAATGGAGCGCTCGGCCATCTTGTCGGGATTGAGCCAGAGGCGCATGGCGTAGTCGCCCGAGCCGAAGATCTGGACCGAACCGACGCCGTCGATCTTGGCGAGCTGGTCCTTGACGTTCAGCACCGCGTAGTTTCGCAGATACAGAGTGTCGTAGTGTTTGTTGGGCGAGATCAGGTGCACGACCATGGTGAGGTCGGGCGAGCTCTTGGCCGTCGTTACGCCGAGATTGCGCGTCACATCGGGAAGGCGCGGCAATGCCTGGTTGACGCGGTTCTGAACCAGCTGCTGGGCCAGGTTCGGATCGGTGCCGAGCTTGAACGTCACCGTCAGGGTGAGCTGGCCGTCGCTCGCCGCCTGCGAGGACATATAAAGCATGCCCTCGACGCCTTGGATCTGCTCTTCCAGCGGCGTGGCGACGGTTTCCGCGATTACTTTGGGGTTGGCACCGGGAAATTGCGCCCGCACCACGACCGACGGCGGCACGACCTCGGGATATTCCGAGATCGGAAGCTGAAAGAGGGCAATCAATCCGGCGAGGAAGATCGCGACCGAGATGACACCGGCGAAGATCGGCCGGTCGACGAAAAACCGGGACAGGTTCATGACTGCTCTCCAAAAGCGCAACCGGAAAAGTGCAAAGCGGCTTTCAAGTCAGCTGCGCGACAGAAGATGGTGATCGACACGACCGGAAAAATGCGAGGCAGTTTTCCGGTCGTTCTGGTGGCAGAGATGGTGTTCAGCGCGATGCGATTTTGGACTGCACCAAAACCGGCGCGCCCATGGCAACATGCTGCACGCCGTCGACGATGACCTGATCGCCGGTTTTGAGGCCGCTGAGTACGACCCGTTCGCCGTCGTTGGCGGCGCCCAACTGGATCTCGCGCATTTCCGCCTTCTGGCCTTTGCCGACGATATAGACGAACTTCTTGTTGAGGTCGGCAACGATCGCGCGCTCCGGAACGGTAATCGCGTGGCGGTGGTCGCCGGCGCCGAGACGCACCGAAACGAACATGCCTGGAACCAGGCTGCCATCGGCGTTGGCGAACTTGGCCCGCGCCCGGATGGTGCCCGAGCCGGTGTCGATCTTGTTGTCGAAGCTGTAGACCATGCCCTTGTAGGCGTGACCTTCGGTCCCCTGCACGGTCATCTCGACCGGCAGTTGCTGCTCGTCCGCCGCGGTCTCCGCGCGGGCATGCACGGTGCTCAAATAGGTCTGCTCGTCGACTTCGAAATCGGCATAGATGCCGTCATTGGAGACGATCGAGGCAAGCAGCGGGGCGTTCGGCGCGGTCTGCACCAGATTGCCGATTGTCAATTCCGGCCGGCTGATGCGGCCGGTGATCGGCGCCTTTACATACGCGTGGTCGACGTCGACCGCAGCCTGACGCACAGCCGCTTCCGCCACGGCAACGTTGGCGATTGCCACTTGATGGGCATTGACGCGCTGATCGTACATACTGCGCGCGATGGCATTCGCCTTGATGAGTCCGTTGCCGCGTTCGAGTTCCGTCTTGGCCAACGCCGCGTTAGCTCGCGCTGAGGCAAGATCGGCCCTGGCTTTGGCAAGCGTCGCTTCGTAAGGCCTGGGATCGATCACCAGGAGTACTTGTCCGGCTTTGACGATCTGTCCGTCCTTGAAGCGGACCTCGGTGATGCGCCCGCCCACCTCAGGCCGGATCTCGGCGTAATCGACCGCATTGAGGCGGCCCGAAAATTGAGACCACAACTGCACATCGTGCGGTTCGACGCGCGCGACGCCGACCGGCACGGCCTGGGGGGCGCCCTGCGCCGCCTTGGCGGTGGTGCCGACGCCGAAGACGAACGGCAGCGCCAGCAGCGCCCCAAGCGCCGCTGCAAGAAAAACCCTCGGATGTTTGCGGACTATTGCAACCATGATGCCGCTCCACTATTTTGTAATGAACGTCACAGATAAGTTCGTCGCGCGTCTCTTCAAGAGCGTTTCTGTAACAAGTGGTACAAAAATTTTGCATGGGAGGTAGTTGACGAATGGGTCGTCACCGCGAGTTCGATCTCGAAGAGGCCTTAGCCGCCGCCCAAAAGGTGTTTTGGCTCAAAGGCTACGACGGTGCGTCGATCAGCGATTTGACGGAGGCGATGGGCATCAATTCGCCCAGCCTTTACGCAGCGTTCGGTTCCAAGCAGGGCCTGTTCAAGGCCGTGCTCAATCACTACGACGCCTCGCGCGAAAAGGTGATGGCGAAGATTCTTGCCGAAGCCACGGCGAAAGATGTCGCTGCGCGCTATCTTTCGGCACTCGCCGATTATGCGACGGACAAAAAGCATCCGCCGGGCTGTCTGATGATCAAGGCCGGCCTGTCGCCGGGAGAAGGCGAGATCGCCAAACAGCTCGCCCGGCACAAGTCGGCTATGGAGCTGGCGCTGCGCGAGCGCTTCGAGTGTGCCAAACGGCAAGGCGATCTGCCCAAAAGTGCCAATCCCGGTGCGCTGGTCCGCTATCTTCTCGCGATCGGCAGCGGGTTATGTGTGCAGGCGGCTTCGGGAGCAACACGCGAGGAACTGCGCGCCATGGCCGAATTGGCGCTGGTGGGATTTCCGCGATCCGAAAAGAAAAAGGCGGCCGTCAGGAAACTTGCGCCGGCCGCCGTTTAGGAAAATGAAAGCCGTTCAGCCGAGAACGACCTCCACTTTTGCGAGGCTTCCATCCGGCTGCGCGGGTACTTCGCGAACGGGTTCGCCGTTGAGCGCGATCGCCTTCACGCCCTTCGAGACGTGCGCAGGATTGCTGACGGTGATGTCATAGGTGGCGCCGCGCCATTTCCGTGTCACGGAGAATCCGTCCCACTCAGGCGGAATGCAGGGATCGATGAGAAGGCTCGCGAACCCCGGCCGGATGCCGAGAATCCATTTGGTGACGGCAATGTAGTTCCATCCCGCGCTGCCGGTCAGCCAGGGATGACGGGCGCGGCCATGACGGCGGTGTTCGGCGCCGTAGACGAACTGACAATAGGAATAAGGTTCGGCTTCGCGCGTCTCGACCTTGTCGTTCTGATTATATGGCAGCATCGAATCGTAGAACCGCATCGCGCGGGCGCCCTGTCCCAGTTTCGCGGCGGCAATCACCGCCCACGGATTGGGATGGGAGAAAATGGCGCCGTTCTCCTTGATGCCTTTGTAGACGCGGCCCATGAAGCCGATCTCGTCGTTGGGCTTGGAGAACGAAGGCTGCAACAGATGCAGCCCCCACGGCGTAAACAGATGTTCGTCCATGGCGTCGAGGGCGCTTTCCGCGCGGTCGCGGCGTACGGCGCCTGAAATGACGGCCCAGGTGTTGCTTTCGAGAAAGATCTTTGCCTCTTCGCTGGCACGCGTGCCGATCTTGAGGCCCGAAGCCGTGGTGCCGCGGGCATACCACAGGCCGTCCCACAACTCGCGCTCGCAGGCGTCGCGCACGTCTTCGGCTAGTGCTGCGTAGCGGTCGGCATCCTTCTCGCGGCCAAGGAACCTGGCTGCCTCGACGAAATTCGTCAACGCCCAGAAATGCAGGAAGCTGACCATGCCGCTCTCGCCGCCGCCAAGATTCAAGCAATCGTTCCAGTCGGCACGCAGGCCTTTGCAGATGCCGGAAAGGCCCACCTGCCGCGCCGAGAAGTCGAGCCCGGCTTTCATGTGCTGCCACACAGTGCCGATGCCTTCGTCGGCAAACGGCACCAGTTCGTCGAACAGCGCCGTCTCACCGGTCTCCTTCACATACTCGCAGATCGACGGGATCAGCCAGAGATGGTCGTCGGAGCAGGCGTGCTCGATGCCGTGAATATAGGACGATTTCGCCGGCGCGTGCGCAATGGTCGGGCTTTTGAATTCGAGCTTCTTCTGTGGCTTGAACCACGCCGGATCGAACAGGTGTAGCCCATATCCCTCCCGCACCTGGCCGTGCAGCAATTCCTCGATGCGCTGGCGCACTTTCTTCGGATTGGTATGCGGCACCGCCATGATGTCCTGGCTGGTATCGCGATAACCAAGACCGGTGCGCCCGCCAACCTCAATGAAACTGGCGAAGCGGCTCCAATGCACGCAGGTCTCCGCTTGGTACAGCGTCCAAATATTGGCCATAGTATCGAGACCTTCGTGCGGGGTCTTGGCCTCGAAGACGGCGCACTTCTCGTCCCAATAGCGCTTCAGATCGGCGAATGCGGCATCGACGGCGGCAAAGTTGCCGTACTTGGTTTTCTTTTCGACGCCGACGTTGCGGTTGCCGTAACCGGTTACGAACACCAGCCTCCGGGCCTCGCCCGGCTGAAGCGTGATCGTCTTTTGCAGGCTGGCGCAGTGATTGCCGGTGAGTTCCTGGCTGCCGCTGCACCGACCGCTTGCCACCGCCAACGGATCGCGCTCGCTGCGATAATCGCCGATGAAGGCCTCGCGCACGCTGTCGTATCCGTCGGGTTCGAAGGAGGCGGCATGATAGTGATAGGTCCAAGGCTCGTAATAGAAGTCGTACTCGATCACACCCTCCGCATAGCTCGAGCCGGAAGCGTAGAGCGACATCTGCAGGTTCTGGTTGTCGATCTCGATGTGATGGAAACTCCATTCGAGATAGCTGAACACCGCGATTTCGCGCGGAGTCGTGCCCGTATTGGTGATGCGAACGTCCCAGATCTCGACATCGTCTTCGCGGGTGATGAAAACGAGTTGTTCCGCGCGAATGCCTTTGTATTCGGAACTATAGCGTGAATAGCTAAGCCCGTGGCGGCATTCGTACTCGGCTTGGTCCAGCGGCTTGCCGACCGGCTGCCACGACACGCTCCAGAAATCGCCGTCGGCCTGATCGCGCAGATAGATCCAATGCCCCGGCCAGTCCATCGGCACGCCGTTGGGGCGAAACTTGGTGATGCGGCCATGTTCGGCGTCGCGATAAAAGGAATAGCCGCCGGCATTGTGGCTGAGTACGGCACACATGTCGTTGACGCCAATATAATTGGTCCACGACACCGGCACATCGACGCGGTCGATCACGTATTCGCGGTTTTGGTTGTCGAAATATCCGTAACGCATGTCTTCACTCACGCAGAAGCAAACTGTTTCAACCAGGCGATCAGTTCCGCCGCTTTTTCCGGGCTATCGGCTTCGGCCGCGAGCCGCAGTACGGGTTCGGTGCCGGAGAAGCGCAACTGGGCCCAGTTGTCGTTTTCGAGATAGAGTTTGGTGCCGTCGACGTGGCTGATGCGTTCGACGGCATATCCCGCCACGGTCGTGCACGGGTCCTTCTTGAGCCGTTGCGGGATTGCGATCTTCATTTCGGGCGTCGCCGGGAAGTTCTCTTCGGCGCTATAAAGCCGGCCGGTAATCGCCCAGACTTTTTCCTGCAATTCGGAAATCTTCGCCTTCGTGCGCGCCACCATTTCGACCACGATGCCGGAGGCGAAGATGCCGTCCTTGCCCAAGATGTGACCGCGGATGGTCAGGCCGCCCGAGGATTCGCCGCCGAGAAGTGCGTTGTCCGCGACCATGCCGGCCGCGATGTGCTTGAAGCCGACCGGCGTCTCGGTGCACTTCTCGCCGAACGCCTTGGCAAGGCGCTCCAGCAGATGCGTAGTGGAGAGATTGCGCACCACACCGCCCGTCTGGCCGCGCACTTCGTGCAGATACCAGTAAAGCAGCACCAGTACGTCGTTGAACGAGATATAACGGCCGCGATCGTCCAGCAGTGCGATGCGGTCGGCATCGCCGTCCATGGCGAGACCCAGGTCGTAGTGATCCTGCTGCATCATGTTGATGAGATCGCGCATGGCATCGGGATCGGGCGCCGGACTGCGGCCGCCGAACAGCGGGTTGTGGCGATTGTGGATGAAGTGACAGCGGCAGCGCCCTTCGGTCAGTAGCGTCTCCAGCGTCAACTGCCCGACGCCGTACATCGGATCGATCGCCAGCCTGAGCCCCGCCTTGCGGATCGCGTCCATGTCGATCAGGGCTTCCACGGCGTCGATGTACTGGTTGGTGAAATCCTTCACCGCAACGATCCCGGCCTCAATGGCGAGGTCGAGCTCCAGTTTGATGACATCCGCCGTGGTCAGCGCATTGGTCTCGGCCGCAATGACGCGGGTCTCGTCATCCAACAACAGCGAGCCATCACCATGGAAGACTTTCAGGCCGTTCCATTCCGGCGGGTTGTGGCTGGCGGTAAAGGCGAGGCCGAAGCCCGAGCCCAGCATCGCGGTGGCGTAGTTGATCAGTGGGGTTGGTGCGTCTTCGTTGCAGAGGATCGTGGGGATGTTGTTACCGGCAAACACCTCCGAGGCCGCCTCCGCGGCCTGGCGCGACAGGAAGCGCCGGTCATAGCCGACGATCACGCCCTTTTTCTCAAGACCCTTCCGGGTGATCTCGTTGGCAAGCGCTTGGGAAAGGCGGCGCACGTTGTGCATCGTAAAGCCTTCGCCGATGATGGCGCGCCAGCCGCCGGTGCCGAAGGCGACTTCGTTTTCTTCTTCCTGCCGATGCGGTCGGAACAGCCGCTTTTGCAGGATGAACGCGGCGGCTTCGAGATCGCCGGCGTCGTTGATGCCCCGCACTTCGTCGACATCGTAAAGCTGATAGCTGTCCACCTTGAGACCCGAGTGGAGGAGCTGCTTGACGCAGTCGGTCAGGCGGATTTCGCCGCCTTTGGCCGCAACACGTTTCAGAGCATCGAGAATGGTGGCGGCTTTCACGATATAAGCACCGACATTGAGTTCGCGGATGGCTTTGGTTTCGTCGTCGGCTTCGGTTTGCTCGACGATGTCGAGAATTTTTCCGTGCTCGTCGCGTCGCACCCGGCCATAGGGCAGGTCTTGCGGGACATTGGCGGTGAGCAGGGTCAGCGATACGCTCTTGAGCCGATGCCGGTTCAACAAGCCGCGCAAGGAGGCCGGGCGGAGCAACGGCGTGTCGCCGTAAAGAATGAGAAGGTCGCCGTCGAATCCGGCCAGGGCATCGGCCGCCTGCAACACGGCATGGCCGGTACCGAGCGGCGTGTCCTGGATGACGAGCGCCGGCTCCCAGCCGACTTCCATTTGCACCGCCTTGAGGGTGCCCGGCGCGCTCACCACGATGACGTCGCGCGGCGCCACCAAGCCTTTCAGGTTGCGGATCACATGTCCGAGCACGGTGGTGTCGCCCAGCGGCTGGAGTTCGAGAGCGCCGGTTCCGCTCGAAAGCGGCTTCTGTCCGGCGGCGAGAATAAGGGCTTTCAGAGTCATGTCAGTTTGCTCCGGATTGGCGGGGCTCGCCGTCCGTGTTGCGGAAGGGCACCAGCCAGGAAACGAGGAATGAGGGGATGGTGGCGATCATCACCCAGATAAAAAATTCACGATAACCGAGTTTGTCGCTCAGCATGCCTGAGACCGCCGAGGGGATCAGGAAGCCGAGATTCATCACGGAGGTCGCGAACGCGTAGTGTGCGGTGCGGTAAAGGCCGGGCGCGATCTGCTGCATCATGAAGAGTTGCAGGCCGATGAAGCCGAACCCGTAGCCCAGATATTCCAGGCTCACGAGGCTGGTGATCAGCGTCACGTCATGGGGCTGGGTAAGGGCTAGGACGAGATATACCGCGAACGGAATATTGAACCCGGCGCACAACACCAGAAGCGATCTTCTGAGACCCCGCCCGGCGGTGAAGTAGCCGGCGGCGAGCGAACCCAGAATGAAGGTGATCGGCGGAAACACGCCGTACATGACGCCGATGTCCTGGGTGGAAAGTCCGAGGCCGCCCGCGTCCCGCGTGGCCCGCATGAACAGCGGCACGATCTTGATCGCCTGACCTTCGGCGAAGCGGTACAGCACCAGGAACAGAATGCCCCAGAGGATGTATTTCTTTTCGAAGAAGGTGACGACCACATCGAGGACGGTGTGCCAGCCCTTCTTGTCGTCCGGAAGGCGGGCGCCCTGCGGCAGGAAGATCGCATGCCAACCGGCCACGGCGGCGAGCAGAAGGCCGAAACCGCCCATCGCCAGCGTCCACGCCGTCACCGGGCCGTAGTGTTTTTCCAGCCAGCCGGCGATCCAGACGAACCCGCCCTGGCTGAGGATCTTGCCCACATTGTAGAAGGCGCCTTGCCAGCCGACGTAGCGCGCCTGGTCTGTGGCCGACAGCGTGGTGACGTAAACGCCGTCGGCCGCGGTGTCGTGTACCGCCGAATTGATCGCAATCAGCCCGAAGAAGATCAGCGTCCAGGTGAAGAGATCGGGCAGGTGCAGGCTCAGTGCCAGAAGACCGAAGCAAAGGCCGCCGCCTATTTCGGTCGCCAGCACGAAGGCCTTCTTGGTACGGAACATTTCCACCAGCGGCCCCCACAGCGGCTTGATCGCCCAGGGGATGGCGACGAGGCTGGTGAAGAACGCGATCTCGGCATCCTTGAAACCCAGGCTCTTGTACATGAGCACAGCCACGACGTTCACCATCACGTAAGGCAAGCCTTCCGCGGTGTAGAGCGTGGGGACCCAAAGGGCCGGATGTGAAATGCGTGTACTGGTCTTCGACTTGTCCGCTGGCGCTGGCGCCGCGGCGTCGTCAGTGGTCATCGGTATCCTCGGAAAAGGCGGGACTGGCACTGCGCTGCCGGTCGAGCAGGACGCGTGCTGTCAGTTCCAATTCCCGGGGTGAGACGACGACGGGGTGGCCGCAACGGGGCAGTTTCTGGTCTTTCAGAATGTGCCAGAGCATCGCTCCGTCCTGCGGATTGGCGGCGTTCGAAAGCGGCCCGTCTTTAAGGGCGCGTTCGACCGAATAGGGTTTGTTCACCGGATTGCCGAATTGGTCGGCCTTGATCCGCGCGCCGGGGCACACCGCTTTATCGTCGGTGGCCACCAGACGCGCGGGCCCCCAACCTTCGGGAGCAGTTTCGAATCCGATGTTGAGGGTAATGGTCGATGGAACCAGGGCGCGGTAGAGCGACCACGCCTTGACCGGGTCGAATTCGTCGACGCCGGCGTCGTAGCTCATCACATTGATCATCGAGAGCCTGGCGAACAGGCTGTTGTCGGCAAAGACGAGGCGCTCGCGCCCAGTGCGGCCGTCCCAGACGCCGCTCTTGCCGCCGCACGGTGCGGTGCCGGTCGCTTTGGTGCAATCGGCGCCGGTCGACCACGCCGCCAGCGACAGCATTTTTCCTCTCGCGGCATTCGATAGTGCCCGGATGGCGCCGCGATATTCGGCAATCTGCTTGAGGCCGGTGCCGTCGGTTTCGTAATCGACGTCGATACCATCGAGACCCATATCGCTGACGAATCGTGCCAGCGCCGCGGTATTCTTGCCCGGTTTGTCGGCTTCGGCGGCGAGCGGCGCCCAGTTGAGATAAGTTGCTCCGCCGACTGCCAGAACGACCTTGGTACCGCGCGCTTGCAGAGCCGCGATTTGTTTTTTGAGTGCGTCGGGACTGCTGGCGAATTGCAGGCCCGTCCCTGACCAAGTCTTGCCGTTCCAGGCAAAGTCGGGTTTCGCGAAGGCCAGGATCACATGAGTGTAGCCCGTCGGTGTCGCCGAAAGCTTGGCAGCAGTCGCTTCGAACCAGCTCGGATAATAGCCGACCAGAGCGCGGCTATCGCCGGCGTGGGCCGCAACCGCGGTCGACAACAGCAGAGCGGCGAGGCTTGCCTGCAACACGCAGCGATGTAGGCCCCGCGTTTTCATGGCACCCGACCGCCAATGAAGGTTTTCACGACCTCGAAAGCGTCGTTCATCAGCACCAGATCGGCACGGGCGCCGGGCGCGATCACGCCTCTTTCGTTCTCGAGTCCGAGAAATTCCGCCGCGTTGGTGCTGGCAAGGCGCGAGATCGTGGGAAGATCGACACCGAGATACCCGACCGTCTTCCTGACGATCGCGGCCATGTCGGTGGCACTGCCGGCGAGGGTGCCGTCCGGTCCATAACAACAGCCATCTCTGGTGGTGATGGTGCGCCCTTGCAGCACAAATGTCGGATCGCCGCCGACCGGCGGCATGGCGTCGGTCACCAGCATCAGCCTGCGCGACCCGCGGACGGTATAGGCGATCCGCAGCGCTGCGGGATGGACATGATGACCATCGCCGATGATGCCGCACCAACTTTCGCGATCGTCGAGTGCGGCGCCGACCACGCCGGGGGCGCGGTGATTGAACGGCGACATCGCATTATAGAGATGGGTGAAACCGCGCGCCCCGGCCTTTAATGCGGCGTTGGCTTCATCATAGCTGGCGTCGGAATGGCCGATGCAGACGATCACGCCCGCTTGCGACAGCGCCTTGACGTCGGCCGGTGTCGTCACGTCGGGCGCCATCGTCACCATCGTCTTGCCGTGCTTCAGCGACGAGAGAATGGCGATGGCGTCGGCATCGAGCTTGGGAAATTCCTTCGGGTTGTGGATGCCGCGGCGCTTGGGGCTGAGATACGGCCCTTCGATATGGATGCCGATGATGCCCGGTACGCCGGCTGCCACGGCGGCGTCTACCGCCGCAATGCATTTGGCGATGCCGTCGAGACCGGTCGAGATCACGGTCGGCATCAATGCCGTAGTGCCGAAGCGGGCATGCGCCTTGGCGATGGCAGCGAGCCCTTCGACGGTGGGCGTGTCGTTGAAGAGGACGCCGCCGCCGCCGTTGACCTGCACATCGATGAAACCGGGAATCAGTGTGCTGCCCTCGAGATCGACGGTTTCGGCCCCCTGGGGTACTGCCTTTTCGGGGACGATCGCGATGATGCGTCCGTTGTCGCACAACAGCGCTTTGTCCGAATGAATTCCTTCGGGCGTCAGGATGCGGCCATGGACGAATGCGATAGTCATCAAAGGGTCTCGGTCACTTTGTTGAGCAGCGGTGGATTGTCGGGATTCATGCCGCGGGCGCGCGAAAGCTGCTCGGCCATGCGGTAGAAGCTTTGCAGCATCAGGATCGGCTGCAACGCCGGATGGGCATCGACGGTCGGCAGAACCAACGCCCGCGGATCGTCGAAGCCGGCCAGAAGAATGTCGGCGCCGCTTTGTGCCAGCGCTGCAATCAGGTCCTCCACGCCGGCACGGGTTTCGTCGTCCTGACTGAGGATGAAGGCGGGAAAGCCGTCCTTGGCCAGCGCCATCGGGCCGTGGCGTACTTCGGCTGCGCTGAAGGCTTCGGCATGAAGACCGCAGGTTTCCTTGAATTTGAGGGCTGCTTCCTGTGCCGCGCCGAAGCCGACGCCGCGCCCGATCACATACAGGTCCCGCGCGCCCGCCAGATTTTCCGCTGCCTTGGACCAATCGAGATCCCAGGCCTGGACCATTCTCGCCGGCAGCTCGTTCAGGGCGTTGGTGAGCGAAGAGTCGCCGGCCCATGCTGCCACGAGGTGGGCGATTCCTGCGACTGTGGCGAGGTAGGATTTGGTCGCTGCCACGCTCTTTTCCGGCCCGGCATGCAGCGGAATGGCGACATCGGCTTCGGTCGCAAGCGGCGAATCGATGACATTGACGAACGCGACGGTGAAGGCGCCCGCCTGTTTGGCCGCCTGAAGAGCCGTGACGATGTCGGGACTTTTGCCGCTCTGCGAGGTTCCGATCAGCACCGTGCCTTTGAGATTGGCCTTGGCGCTATAGACCGAGCTGACCGAGGGCGCCGCCGACGAGGTCAGGATGCCGAGCCGCGTTTCGATCAGGTATTTGGCGTAGGTGGCCGCGTTATCGGAGCTGCCGCGCGCCAGCGTCACCACCGCATGCGGTGCCAGTGTCTTCAATCGCGCAGCCGTTGCGGCGATCAGGGCGGCATTGACGGCGCTCTGGCGTGCAATCACGTCAGGGGCTTCCGCCGCTTCACGAAACATCAGGGTCTGAACGTCAAGCACGCGTTACTCCGAAGCGTTGAGTTCGGCGACGAAGTCGTAGGTGTCGCCGCAATAGTAGGATTGCGAAAATTCGACGATGCGACCGTCGCCGAGAAAGCCGCGGCGCTCGACCAAAAGACCGGCGTCTCCTTCCTTGCCGTGCAACAATTCCGTCTGCTGTGCCGTTAAAAGCACAGCGCGCAAGCGCTGCAGCGCCCGTTGCGGCCGGTAACCTGCCTTATCCAAGGCGTCGTACAACGAGGCCTGCACGGCATCGATCGACGGCAGCACGAAGGTCGGAAGAGTGCAGAATTCCAACGACATCGGGGTGTCGTCGGCATAGCGCAAGCGGTTGAAGTGGTAGACCGGCGTGCCCGGCGCGAAGCCCGTTGCCATCGCCTCCTCGGGCGATACGACGCCCTGGCTCTTCTTCAGCCAGACCGAATGCGGACTTTTCCCGCGGCTGGTCATGTCCTCGGTGAAGCTCGACAGCTTGGAAAAGCTCTTCTCGACGCGCGTCGCGACGAAGGTGCCGGAGCCTTGGCGGCGGGTCAGAAGTCCTTCCGAAACAAGCCCATCCAGCGCTTTGCGGACCGTGATGCGGGAGACTGCAAACTCCTCGGCCAGGTCGCGTTCCGGCGGCAGCGCGTCTTCCGGGGCCAGGAGCTTCATCTCGATGGCGCGCCGAAGCCCCCGCTGGAGCTGTTGGTAAAGCGGCAGGCTGTGGTCCTCGTCGAGGTTGCCGATCAAGGCCGAAAGGGAAGTCACCGGTGTCTCCGTAAATGGTCTCAAGAGGGCCGGAATTTGTGGGACCCGACCTAATACCAATGCAATACCACGAAGCCCCTATACGTCGTCAATCTAAAAAAGCGGCATATTTGACGCGTCCATTGCCGCATTATCGGGCATAAATTGGTTCTTGACAGGGCCGCCCAATTTGAGAATGGTATTGCATTGGATATCAATTGGGCGATCCAGACGGGGGCCGCCCAGGATCCAAATGGGGGCGGCGAAGGGCAGTTCGGCGCACTCTGGGGACAAAAACAGAGAGGATTGAGCCATGAAGTTGAGGAGAGTGTTTGCAGGGTCCGTAAGCGTATTGGCCTTGGCGAGTCTGGCCGCGCCGGCCCTGGCCCAGGATACGGTGGAGACCGTGGTCGTGACGGGCATTCGCGCGTCGATGCAGCGCGCCATGGACATCAAGCGGGAGGCCACCACGATCGTGGATGCGGTGTCGGCGGAAGACATCGGCAAATTCCCGGACAAGAACGTCGCCGACGCGTTGCAGCGCGTTCCGGGCATCAATACGGTTTCGGCGGCATCGGGCGAGGGCGGTTTCGACGAAAACGACCGTGTGTCGACCCGTGGCACCAGCGCGAGCCTCACTCAGACACTTGTCAACGGCCACGGCGTGTCGACCGGCGACTGGTTCATCCTCGATCAGTATCAGGACATCGGGCGTAGCGTGTCGTATTCGCTGTTCCCGGCGGAAATCGTGTCGAGCGTGAAAGTCTACAAGAGCCAGCAGGCCGACTTGGTGGAAGGCGGCGTTGCCGGTTCGGTCGACATCATCACGCGCAAACCGCTCGACTTCAAAGATAACATTACATTAGAGGCAAGTGCCGAGGCCGCCTACACCACGCTGCGTGGCGATACCACGCCGCAGTTCAACGCCTTGGCGGCATGGCAGAACGATACCCATTCCTTCGGCGTCATGCTGCAGGGATTCTATGAGCAGCGAAACATTCGCCGCGACGGCCAGGAATTCCTCGGTTACTCGGCGTTCCAGCAGTACGTTCCGGCTCACACCGATGCGGGCGGCAATGCCGTTGCTGCCAGTGGCGATCTGGCGACCAGGGACCATCCCGATCTCGTCGGCGTCAATTATCCGACCCTGATCGGCTCGGCCTATTTCGAGCAGGAACGCATTCGCCAGGGCGGCGATGTGGCGGTCCAGTTCCGTCCTTCGAACAGCCTCGAATTCAATTTCGACGCCTTCTATTCGCATATGGGAGCCTCGAACAAGAACAACAACTACATGTTCTGGGGTTCGAAACAGTTTGCGGGTCCGACGGCCAACGTTCCCACCTCCTACTCGATCGTGAATAACACGCTGGTTGCGGCCTCTCTCCCGGCGAAAGCCGGTCTCGCTCCGATCGTTGCCGACTTCATCATGCGGCCGCATTCGATGAGCGATGCCTACTATTTCAACGGCGAAGTAACCTGGAATCCGACCGAGACGACGACGGTCAAGCTGAAGGCAGGCTATACGCGCGGCGCAGGTACGACACCGCAACAGGCGGCGTGGGAAGGCATGGTGGCGGCAGGCACAGGTGCGCCTTCAAGCTATGATTTCTCGAGCGGCGTCGCCAAGGTCGGCGTCACGGGCGTCGATCTGTCCAATCCGGGCGTGCTGGTGAATGACTGGGCTTGGGGTGCGGTGTCGAAGGCATCGGATCGCGAATTCTATTTCCAGGGCGACGTCGAACAGGAAGTAAAGTTTGGGCCGTTCCAAACCCTGAAGGCGGGCGTGCGCTATGCCAATCATAAGCACAAGTCGGATATCTGGGACGGCGGCGTCTCCTACGGTCCTGGACTTGGCTATACGGGCTCGGATGTCTCGAGCGACAACTATCCTTCGGACTTCGCCGACGCATTCAGGATCAGCGGCATGCTGACCAATGTCCCGAAGGGCGACATGTCCAAGATCGTCAACGTGCTCAGCACCGTCAAGAGTTGGCGTACCTATACCCAGTCGGCAGCCGACGTTACGCGCGGTTCGCGCTATATGTGGTCGGGTTCGACCGACGTGCGTGAGCAGACCTTCGCCGGCTACGCCATGGCTGTGATCGGGGGCGAGCGCTGGAAGGGCAACTTCGGCCTGCGCGTAGTCAGCACGTCCGAGAAGATCATCCAGCCGGTGAACGGCACGGCGGCCGTTGGCGGGGTCTGCCCGGCGGCGGGCGATATCTACAGCGACTTCGGCTGCTTCCACTACAATTCGCTGGAGAAGACCTATTGGGACATCCTGCCCAGCGCCAATCTCTCCTTCAATATCACCGATAATCAGACACTGCGCTTTGCGGCGGCTGAAACGATGGCCCGTCCGGACTATTCGGCGTTGGGCGGCGCGGTCAATCTCACAGACCTTACGCACGTCGGTTCGGGCGGCAATCCGCAGCTGATGCCGGTCCGCTCCGCGAACTATAACCTCAGCTACGAATGGTACTATGCACCGCAGGCGATGGTGTCGCTCGGGGTCTTCTACATGGACCTGTCGTCCTATGTGACCAAGGGCGTGACCAAGGGAACCTATCTCGACATGCTGCTAACCGGCCAGGGTGCGCCGGTGTACTCGGTCTACGACATCACCGCGCCGTACAATACGTCCGGTCATGACGAAGGTATCGAGTTCCAGCTGCAGCAGCCGATCTGGGGCGGCTTCGGTGTGATCGCGAACTACACCTATACCACCGGTGCCGAAACCGGCGGTGGCGCGTTGGTCGGCAACGCCAAGAACACCGCGAACCTCAGCGGCTATTACGAAAACGACTGGCTCAGCGCGCGCGTGTCCTACACTTATTCCTCGGCGATGCTGGTCGGCATGGACCGGTCCGCACAGGAATTCCAGAACGCTTACGGGCGGGTCGATGCCTCGGTGAACGTCTCGGTGACCGACAATCTCACCGTTACGTTCAATGGTCTCAATCTCACCAACCAAACGCTGAAGTATTACGCTAAGAACGCGACTATGCCGCGCGCGTTGTACTCGAACGGCAGCCAGCTCTACGCCGGCATTCGTTTCAAGTACTGAGAGAGATACCGTCCCGGGCACCGCGCCCGGGACGGTTCCTCGGCGGTACCTCTTCCCGAGATTGCCATCGTCTTCGCGGAGCGGCTTTGCCCTCCGCGTTTCTTTTAGTCTAGAGCTTGCAATAGCGGACCGAGCCAGTGTTCGTAGCGCCGCCAGCGTCCGATCGAACTCGTATAAATGGGGCGGCGCACCTGAAATTCGCTTTTGGTTCTGACCGCGCGTCGTGTTTCGTAAAACCTCAGACACGCCTCGTTCCAGTCCAGTCCGCAAAAGGCGACAAGCCGGCGGGCTTCGGTCTCAAAATCGGCGATCAGACGTTCATAGCGGATCTGCAAGAGCGACTCGCCCGGCAAGACGGTGCGCCAGTGAGACATCAACGCCTCGGCAGCTCGATAATACCGTCCCAGCTCGCCAAGGTCGTAGGCGTAGTTGAGACCGCTGGCGAAGAGCTGCGTGTAACAGGAAAAGCAAGTGTCGCACGCATCGCGCACGACATGGATGAGCCGCGCCCGCGGCATCGCCAGATGCAACAGCCCCAAATGGCGGAAATTGGCCGGCAGCTTGTCGACGATGCGCTTTGCCCCAGGTGCCAGCGCCGCCAACCTGACGGCGTAATAGCCGCCGAAACGCCTGAGGCCTTCCCTGCCCAGCTCGGCCAACCCGGCGGGATAATCGGGGCCGGCGAAATCGCCATCAATCAGGTCCCGCACATATTGCAGCTCGCCGGCGCCGTGCACGTCGGGATGGCTGGCGAGAATCTGCTCTACCAGCGTCGTTCCCGAGCGCGGCATGCCGACCACGAATATCGGGACCTCGCTCGGGTGGCCCGCGCCCGCGAACGGCGTCATTGCCTTGGCCGTATAGGTCTCTTTCAAGCCGCGAAAAAACGCATTGACCCCGTTTTCCTCATACGGCACCAGCGCGCGATAGATCCGGTTTCCTTCCGCCAGATGTGCGAAGGCTTCGTCGCACCTTTCCAGCTCGTCATAGGCCTTGAACAGCGCGAAATGGAGCTCGGCACGCTGGCGGCCGGAGAAATGCTGCTCATCACGCGTCAGTGCTTCCAAGGCGATCAATCGCGTGTCGTTGGCCGTAAAGCGGGCGCTCTCGGCCAGCATGTAATGGAATGTCGGATTTCCCGGATTGAGCGCAACGGCACGGATAAGCGCCTCGCGGGATTCGTCGAAGCGTCCGACCTGCTTCAGGAGGCGGCCGTATACGAAGTGCACCGCTGCGTTGTGCGGTTCTGCTTCGATAAACTGTTCAAGTCTCCCGATCGCCGCCTGCTGGCGACCGCTGGCCTCCAAAGCTTCGGCAAGCCCTATCAATGCACCGGCATGGCCGGGACGGGCGGCAAGCACCTGTTCGAACCGATAGGCCGCTTCGTCTGCCCGCCCGGTCTGGCTGCAAATGTGCCCCAGTCCGTACAGAACGTCCGGCTCGTTCGGGAACGCTACCAGCGCGGCACGATAATGGTGCTCGGCTTCGTCCAGGCGTCCCTGCCGGTGCAGTGCGACGGCGGCTTGGAAGTCATTCATCCGGTAGTGCTCGTGCTCGTACACTGTGCACTATCCGATGTTTTTGTGAGACGGGCGAGTGCTTTATGCGCTGGCATGCGGTTTTTGCGCTTTGCAGCCTTGGAGGGCGCCGATAGAGTGCCTTCTGTTTCGACGCGGCCCGCCAAAATGCTTTTTCGCTTGCGATTGACGGCAGTCGTTCTTGCCGTGCTGCCGTTCGTAGGTGCCCCGGCTGCCGATTTGAGCTTGATCCCCTGGCCGCGCGCGCTGACGCGGGAGCCGGGCACGTTCCGTCTTGCGGCGGCGACGCCGATCGTCTGTACCGGGACGAATGATGCAGGTTGTGCTGCCGCTGCCGACAGGCTGCGGGCTTGGATCGCCAAGAGCCGCGGCTTGACGCTATCGCAAGCTGCCTCCGGTCCTGCCATCGTGTTTCGGCGTACCGTGGCGCCGGCGGGCGAGGGTTATCGCCTCACCGTCACGCCCTCGAATATCACCATCGAAGCGGCGAGAGATGCCGGATTTCTCTACGGCGCGGCGACGCTATTCCAACTGGCGACGCAGCAGGCGGGCGCCACAGGCGAGATCGATATTCCCGCCGTGACCATCGACGACGCCCCGCGCTTTGCTTGGCGCGGACTGATGCTCGATTCCGTCCGTCACTTTCAGCCGCCCGCCGCCGTCAAGACGCTCCTCGACGCGATGGCGTGGCATAAACTGAATGTGCTGCATTGGCATCTGGCCGACGATCAGGGTTGGCGGATCGAGATCAAGAGGTATCCTCGCCTGACCCAGGTCGGCGCATACCGGTTCAACAGCCGTGAAGGCCGTTATGGCGGCTATTATACGCAAGCCGAAATCCGTGACATCGTGGCCTATGCGAAAGCGCGCAACATCACCGTCGTGCCGGAAATCGAGATGCCCGGCCATGCGCTGGCAGCGATCGCTGCCTATCCGCGGCTCGGGTCGGTCAAGCGCGTCTCCAAAGGTCCCTCGGGCGATTGGGGCGTCTTTCCCTATCTCTACAACGTGAACGACACGACCTTCGCGTTTCTCGAGAATGTTCTTTCCGAAGTGATGGCGCTGTTCCCGTCGCCTTACATTCACATCGGCGGCGACGAAGCTCCCAAGGATCAATGGGACGCTTCACCGGAAGTACAGAAGCGGATGCGGGCGCTCGGCATATCGGACACCAAGGCCTTGCAAGGCTATTTCACCGACCGCATCGGCAAATTCCTGCTGGCCCATGGCCGACGTCCGATCGGCTGGGACGAGATTATCGAAGGCCACCCGTCGCCCGACGCGGCCGTGATGAGCTGGCGCACGGTCGAAAGCGCCAGCGAGGCGGCCAACCTCGGCCATGACGTCGTGCTGTCGCCGGCACCGACCTACTATCTCGATTATTGTCAGGCGCAGCGCCTGGGCGAACCGACCTGCCGTGGCCCGGAAATTCCGCTGCGTGAGGTTTACGCCTTCGATCCTGCGCCGAAGGGGGCGCTGGAGAAGCATCTCATCGGCGTGCAGGCGAACGCCTGGACCGAACACATGCCGACGCCGCAGGCGATGTTCCGGGCTGTGTTCCCGCGCGCCGCCGCCCTCGCCGAAACCGGCTGGTCGACGGAGCACGACTGGAACAGATTTGTTGGAGCACTGCCGGCTCAGTTTGACCGCTACGCCGCGTTCGATTTGCCGTATGCGCCGGTCGTGTTTGCGGTCGATGTCGGGGCGGAGCCGTCGCCGGCCGGCGCCCGCATAACGCTCACCAATCAGGCCAAGTTCGGGGCACTTCGCTACACGCTGGACGGCTCCGAGCCGGGACCGAATTCGCCTCTCTACACGGCGCCGTTCGAAACCGCGATGCCGGTAACGCTGGAGGCGGCCACCTTTTCCGATGGACAGCGAATCGGTCCGGTCACGTCGAAACGCCTCGATGCGTCGTCGATTTTGCGCCGTAGTTCGTGGACAATGAATCAGTGCACCAATGACCTGCCGCTGGCCCAGAGAAGCCGCGACGGCAAGGTGTCCATGGTCAATGTGATGCATCCGTGCTGGATCTACCGGCACGCCGATCTTGGCGCTCTCAAGGGGCTCGATGTCTCTGTGGCGCCGCTTCCGTTCAATTTCCAGCTGATGCACGACATCACCAAAATCCCGCTCGATCCGAAGGCGGCGCGCAGCGGCCAACTCGAAATCCGGCGTGACGATTGCGCGGGCCCGGTACTGGCGATCGTGAAACTGCCGAAGACGCGCGGCTATCGGACGATCCGCACGACGTGGGCGTCGCAGGCCGGTGTCCACGACATCTGCCTCAATTTTGCACGCCGCAAGGTCGATCCGGTCTGGGCGATCGATTGGGTTCAGCCCTTGCGCAAGGAGTAATCATGGTCACGGTGCTGGCGCCGATGACCGGATGGGTGGCCCCGCTGGGCGAGGTGCCCGATCCGGTATTTGCCGACAAGATTATGGGCGACGGCGTCGCTATCGACCCTACCGATGGACGGATCGTGGCGCCGTGCAATGGCGTGATCGCGACGCTTGCCGCACACGCTTTCACCATTCGTGCTGCCAGTGGTATCGAGATTCTCACCCATGTCGGTCTCGATACCGTTGCGCTCAAAGGCGAGGGCTTCAAGGCCTTGGCGCGTGAAGGTCAGGTGGTCAAGGCGGGCGATCCGGTCTTGATGGCCGATCTCGATTTCCTTGCCCGCAACGCCAAAAGCCTGATCTCGCCCGTGATCGTCGTTGGCGGCGAAGGCCTGCGCATCCTTCGCCGGGCGGAGAATTGTGAAGTCGTAGCTGGTGCATTTCTGCTGGAAATCGCCGCGCTCGGCACTGCGCCCGAGGCCGCCAGCGGTACCGCGACCGTGACAGCCAAGGCGGTCGTCGCCAGCGAACATGGTCTGCATGCCCGTCCGTCGGCGTTGATCGCCACTACGGCCAAACGCTTTGCCGGCGAGATAACGCTTACCTGTCGCGGCCGCAGTGCCAACGCCAAGAGCGCGACCGCCATCATGAGCCTTGGCGTGCACCAGGGCGACGAAGTCGCGATTAGCGCTCCCTCGCGCGCCGCCACCGATGCCATCGTCGCGGTCGTGGCCGCCGTGGGCGAGCGGGAGCATCGTGTGCTGGCGCCGGCCCTTGCTCCGCGTGCGCTGCCGTCCAACACAGCAACACGGATTCACGGCATTGCTGCCGCGCCCGGCCGGGCTGTCGGCGTTGCCGTGCAGATGAGCGGGCGCGAGATCGCGGTGGTGGAAGCGGGGCGCGGCATCGCCGCCGAAACCAAGGCGTTGCGGGAAGCTATTGCCCAATTGCGCGCGCGTTTGGAGCGGACGGCGACTTCGGGGGATCGCGTCCGTCGCGAAATCCTGTCGGCGCATGTGGCGCTTCTTGATGATCCCGATCTTGTTGCGGCGGCCGAAAAGAAGATCGGCGAGGGCAAGAGTGCGGCGTTCGCCTTCCGCAGCACGGTTCGCGTTTCCGCGGAGCGCTTGCGGACGATGGACGACATGCGGATGCGCGAGCGGGCCGGCGATCTCGTCGATCTCGAGCGTCAGGTGCTGGCGCTTCTCACGGGGGCGACGGCCGCGCCAGAACGCGCTTTGCCGCCGGGCGCCATCCTGATCGCCGAAGAAATCCTTCCCTCCGATCTGAAGTCCGGCATTGCAGGTTTTGTTTCGTCCGGCGGCGGACCGACCTCTCATGCTGCGATACTTGCTGCGGGCATGAACATCCCCGCTCTGGTCGGCGCCGGGCCGCAGGTGCTGGCGATCCGGGAGGGTGGCGAACTTCTTCTCAATGCGGATGATGGTTTCGTCGATCTAGCGCCTGATGCGGCCGCGGTCGCCGACACCAGACAGCGCGTCGCGGCGGCAGCGGCTCGCCGCCAGCGGGAACAGTCCGAAGCGGTGTCCGATTGCGTCACGGCCGACGGCGTGCGGGTGGAAGTCTTCGCCAATCTCGGCAAGGGCGCCGCCGAAGCGGCGGAAGCGGTGGGGCTCGGCGCCGAAGGCTGCGGCGTGCTCAGGACCGAGTTTCTGTTCATGGATCGCGAGACCCCGCCGAGCGAAGACGAGCAGTTTGCCGCCTATCAAGGCATCGCCGACGCGCTCGCCGGCCGTCCTTTCATCATCCGCACCTTCGATATCGGTGCCGACAAGCCGGTGCCGTATTTGCACTTCCCGCCGGAAGACAATCCGCAACTCGGTCTTCGTGGCGTACGCACGGCGAGCGTCTGGCCTGAACTTCTGACGACCCAGCTCAAGGCGGCCGCGCGCGTCAAAGGGCAGGTGAGGATCATGCTGCCGATGATCACCGCGCCGCACGAAATCCGTGCAATCCGCACTGTGCTCGCCGGGATGGGCGCGTCGCTGCCGCTCGGTGCGATGGTGGAGACGCCGTCCGCCGGTCTGCTGGCTGACCAGTTGGTGGCGGACGCCGACTTTCTTTCCATCGGCACCAACGACCTCACGCAATACGTATTGGCCATCGATCGCGGGCATCGCGCCTTGTCGGGGCAGCTCGATGCGCTGCATCCGGCCGTGCTGCGCCTGATCGCCCGTGCGTCCGACGCGGCCAATGCCGTGCACAAGTCCGCTGCGGTGTGTGGCGGCCTCGCTGCCGACCTGGTGGCCGCGCCGATCCTGATCGGACTCGGCATTTCCGAACTGTCGGTGCCGCCGCCGGTGGTCCCGAGGCTGAAAGCGGCCATCCGCCGATTGAATAGCGACGCCTGCCGCACCGCCGCGCGCGCCGCACTGGAGCTCGAAACGCCCGAGGCTGTGCGCGCCCTGGTCAAAGCCAACTTCGTCGAGGAGGACCGCTGATGAAATCCGTCTTCGAGGTCCTGCAGCCTCTGGGCCGCGCCTTGATGCTGCCGATCGCCGTCCTGCCGGCGGCGGGCATTCTGTTGCGCATCGGTCAACCGGATCTGCTCAACGTCGCCTTCATCACCGAGGCAGGCAACGCGATTTTCGCCAATCTCGGTCTTTTGTTCGCGGCCGGTGTCGCGGTGGGTCTGGCCAAGGAAAACCACGGCGCGGCCGCCATCGCCGGCGTGGTGTGTTACGTGGTGGCGACCTACGCCGCCAAGGCCTTGATGGTTGTCCCACCGTCGGAACTTTCCAGCTACAGCGGCAAGGCGGCGGAGTGGGCTGCCTCCGCGTTCAAGGATCAAACCATCAAGCATCTCAGCGTGCCGACCGGCATCGTGTCCGGCCTTGTCGCGGGCTGGCTCTATAATCGCTATCACGCCATCAAACTGCCGGAGTATCTCGCCTTCTTCGGCGGCCGCCGCTTCGTGCCGATTGCGGCGGGGTTCTCGGCGTTGCTGCTCGCGTTCGTCATCGGCACGTCCGGATTCGCCATCGAGCATGCGATGGACGTGTTCAGTCATGGCGTCGTCCAGCTCGGCGCGTTGGGATTGTTCATCTACGGCGCGCTCAACCGGCTTTTGATCGTCACCGGACTGCACCACATCCTGAACTCGCTGGTGTGGTTCAACCTCGGCAGCTTTCACGGCGTGACCGGCGATTTGAATCGCTTCGCTGCGGGCGACCCCAGTGCCGGTGCCTTCATGTCGGGATTTTTCCCGGTAATGATGTTCGGCCTGCCGGCGGCGTGTCTGGCGATGTATCACACCGCCCGCCCCGACCGGAAAAAGGAGGTCGGCGGCATGCTGGCCTCGATGGCGCTCACGGCTTTTCTCACCGGCGTCACCGAGCCGATCGAATTCTCTTTCATGTTCCTGGCCCCGCCGCTTTACGCCCTTCATGCCGTCCTCACCGGCTTTTCGATGGTGGTGATGAGCCTCCTGAATGTGCATTTGGGTTTTGGCTTCTCGGCCGGATTTTTCGATTACGTGATCAACTTCAACAAGGCGCAGCATCCCTGGCTGCTGGTCCCGGTCGGGATGGCCTATTTTGCGATCTATTACGGTCTGTTCCGTCTGGCGATCCGCGTGTTCAATCTCAAGACGCTGGGTCGCGAAGAGCCGAGCGCGGCCACCGCTCCGGCCAAGGTCGTCGATGCCGCCGGGCGGGGGCAGGCTTATCTTGCTGCTCTCGGCGGCACCGAGAATATCGCCAGTGTCGATGCCTGCACCACACGGCTGCGGCTGATCGTGAATTCGAATGCCGCGGTCGACGAACCCAAGCTGAAGGCTCTCGGCGCCAAAGGATTTGTGCGGCCATCGGCCAATGCCTTGCAGGTGGTGGTAGGACCGGTCGCCGATCAGGTGGCGAGTGAAATCCGCGCGGCGATGAATAGGCCGCTTGCTGCGGCGCCGTCTGCGCGCCCTGTGGAAACAGCGAAAGCAAAGCCGATCCCGCTCGGAGCGGCAGCCGCCTACCTGAAGGCCTTGGGCGGTATCGTCAATATCGGGCGGGTATCGCGTTGCGCCAGCCGGCTGGTCGTCGATCTCAAGGACCCGAATGCCGCCGATGAGGCCGCTCTGCGGGGTGCCGGTGTCCGGAGCCTCGTGCGTTTTGGCGGCAGCGTGCATTTGATCCTTGGGCCCGACGCCGACAAGGTCGAAGCCGGATTGGTCGCCGCCTTGGGAACGCGGTAGTTACGGAATCAGCACCGCCGCGCCGGTGAGCCGTCCGTCGCGCAAGTCGGCCAGAGCCCGATTGGCGTCGGCGAGGGGATACGTCACCGTCGTGGTGTGCAGTTTGTGTGTTGCACAGAACGCCAGGAACTCCTCGCCGTCGGCGCGGGTGAGATTGGCGACCGATTTGATCTGCCGTTCGCGCCACAGGATCTCGTACGGGAACGACGGGATGTCGCTCATGTGAATGCCGCCGCATACCACTGTGCCGCCGGGCCGGATGGCACGTAAGGCCGCGGGCACCAATTCTCCGGCAGGTGCGAATAGAATCGCGGCGTCGAGCGGTTCGGGGGCGGCCTTGTCGGAATCGCCGGCCCATTCGGCGCCCATGGAAAGCGCAAAGGCCTTGGCGGTGTCGTCGCCGGGTTTGACGAAGGCGAACACGCGATCCCCGCGCGCTTTGGCAACCTGAATGACGATATGCGCCGCCGCACCGAAGCCATAGAGCCCTAGCCGCGGTGCCGGTCCGGCCATCTTCAGGCAGCGCCAGCCGATCAGTCCGGCGCACATCAAAGGCGCAGCTTCCGCATCGCTGTAATTGTCCGGCATAGGGAAAACGAAGCGGACATCGGCGATGCATTCGTCGGCATAGCCGCCGTCGATCTGGTAGCCGGTGAAGCGCGCGAAGGGGCAGAGGTTTTCCTCGCCGCGCAAGCAATACTCGCAGCGTCCGCAGGCCCAGCCCAGCCATGGCACGCCGACGCGGGTGCCGACCGCGGGGCCTGCAATTCCGTCACCAAGCTCGACGATACGGCCGATGATCTCGTGTCCGGGCACGATCGGCAGTTTGGGTTCGGTCAGTTCGCCGTCGACGACATGCAGATCGGTACGGCAGACGGCACAGGCACTGACCGCGATCCGCACTTGTCCCGGTCCGGGCTTCAGCGGTCCGGATTGTCTGGGAACCAGCGGTGTTCCCGCTTTTTCGAGGATCATGGCGTGCATGGACGGACTCTAGCGCGCTCGCCGCGCCCGTCCAAGCATCAGCGAAGTCCCTTGCTGCGCAGGAACTGGCAGTACTTTTTGTCTTCCGCCATGATGTGCCCGAGCAGCCAATAACGCAGGAACGTAATCAGTTCGAGCGACATTTCGATGCCGCCCTTGGCCAGAAGCGTGTCGCGATACTCCAGCACCTGCTGGCGCAGCTCTTCATGCGCGATGCGATGGGCGGCCTTGTCGGGATAGTCAAACTTATCGAACAGCTCTTCCTCATGCCCGAAGTGCCGCACCGTGTAGTCCACGAGCTCGTCCAGCGCGCGCTGGGCGACGCTGCGATCGACGCCGTGTTCGAACGAGTCGTGCAGCCCGTTGATGATGGCAATGAGCTTCTTGTGTTCGTCGTCGAACATCTCGACGCCGACGCTGTACTGGCTGCTCCATTCGATGAGGGGCATGGTTCTCTTTCGGTAGTTGTTGCGCAGGTCCTACCGGAGACCCTTGCGGATGAGGAAGTCGCCGTATTTGCGGTCTTCGACCAGGATGTGCTGAACCAGCCAGTCGCGCAGGAATACGGCGAGTTCCTGCGCCAGTTCGCTGCTGTCCTTTTCCATGATCTGCTTGCGATATTCGAAGACCTGCTGGCGCAGCTTGGTGTGAATGGAGATGTGCTCGGCGGCGTCGGGGTAGGCCCAGTCGTCGAAATACATTTCTTCGTGGCGGAAATGCATGAGCACGTATTCGACGAGGCTGTCGGAAATGCGCTGCAGCGCCAGCCGGTCGACGCCGGCTTCGACCGTCTCGTGGAGCTGGTTGATGATGGCGATCAGCTTCTTGTGTTCTTCGTCGAAGATCGCGATCCCGACGCTGTAGCCCTTGTTCCATTCCATGAAGTTCATGGGCGCGCCCTTGCCTGTTGTTCTATTTTGTATGGCCGGTGCCGATCAAAAGCTCGTGCCGGGCCGGTTGCAAGTCAGTGAATCCCGCTGATCCATGCCCCAAAGGTCTTGTCTTCGCCGGTGATGTGGTGGGCCAGCCAATCGGTGATCAGCTTGGTTCCGTCCACCGCATTATTACCGGTAATATCGCGCCGGAACGCAGCGACTCGCTCTTTGAGCTTGGCGTGCATGCGGCGGTGTTCTTCGGCCCGCGGATAGCCCTCGAAGCGGGCCTCCTCGTGGTCGAAATGGGTGACGGTGTGGGCCATCAACCGGTCGCAGGTGGCGGCGAGCTGTTCGGATGGCGCACCGGCCATGGCCTGATCGTGCAGCGCATTGATGATGTCGAGCAGGTCCTGGTGCTCCGCATCGAACATCGGCACGCCGATGCTGAACTCATCCTTCCAAACCACAAGCGGCATGGCGTCCTCGAGGCATAATCAACCTTGCCAGCGTAGCGCGAACGACCGCCTCACCAAGGCGCGGCAAGATGTCCAAGCGGCGCTAGCGGTAAAGTTCCGCCAACCCCGGAAGAACCATGCGGGAAGCGCTTGACTCTGAGGGCCTATCAAGCGAACTGTAAGCGCTGTCAGAAGTTCAGGGAAAGACATGACAAGCGCAGTCGCAGCGGCACCCGCCAAAGGGGTCGCGCGGTCGCCTCGGGATTGGTCGTCGCGGGTTCGCGCCGAACTGGTGGGCAATATCCTGCCGTTCTGGCCGCGCCATGCCATCGATCGTGCCGGTGGCGGCTTTTTCGGTGAGATCGCCGACGATTTGACGGTCCGCCCCCACGCCGTGCGCGCGTCCGTCGTGAATACCCGCATCTTATGGACGTTCGCCACGGCGGCGCGCGTCATCGGACCGGAATGGCGCGAAACCGCCGATTGGGCGTTCGAGACCGTGACCGGCCGCTTCTGGGACATCCAGTCGGGCGGGCTGTTCTGGTGGCTGGATTGGCAAAGCAAGCCGCTCGCATTGCGCAAGCAGACCTACGCGCAGGCGTTCGGGATTTATGCCCTCAGTGAGTATTATCGGCTGACCGGCAACGCCACGGCCTTGGACCTCGCCAAGCGGCTATATCAGCTGGTCGAGCAGCACTGTTTCGATCCTCGCCGCGGCGGTTATATCGAGGCGCTCGACCGCGATTGGAAAGCGCTGGCAGACATGCGGCTGTCCGACAAGGACCTCAACAGTCCCAAGTCGATGAACACGCACCTGCACGTCCTGGAAGGCTACACCAATCTCTTGCGGGTCTGGCCCGACGAAGGATTGCGGCAACGCCAGAAGGCGCTGATCGAAATCATGCTCAATCGCATCGTCGATCCGGTAACCGGTCACTTCAGGCTTTTCTTCGACGAGGACTGGACTTCGCTGATCGATAACGTGTCCTTCGGTCATGACATTGAAGGAAGCTGGCTGTTTGTCGAAGCCGCCGAGGTTGTCGGCGACGCGGCCTTGATCGCCCGCACGCGGGCGGTTGCGCTTCGGATGGCCGGTGCCTGTCTGGCTCAAGGTCTCGATGTCGACGGCTCCATGTTCTTCGAGGCTGACGGGCAGGGGAACATCCGCGATGCCGACAAGCACTGGTGGGTCCAGGCCGAAGCGGTGGTCGGATTCTACAATGCCTATCAGTTATCGGGCGACGCACGGTTCCGCGATGCGGCGCGGTGCGTCTGGGACTACATCGAAAACCATGTCGTCGACCGTGAACACGGCGAATGGCACGCCAAGCTGACACGCGACGGCACACCGGTGCGCGGCTTCGAAGATGCGGATGCCGTGCTGGTCGGTCCCTGGAAGTGTCCTTACCACAACGCCCGAGTTTGTTTCGAAATGCTGAACCGCTTGGGGAATGAGAAAGAAACGCCATGAAATACGGCCATTTCGACGATCAGACGCGGGAATACGTCATCACCCGTCCCGACACTCCGATGCCGTGGATCAACTATATCGGGTGTGAGAACTATTTCGGCATCCTGTCGGCGACTGCCGGCGGCTACTCCTATTACAAGGATGCGCGCCTCAGGCGTCTCACCCGCGGCCGTTACAACAACGTGCCGATGGATTTCGGCGGCCGTTACATCTACGTGCGCGACAACGCATCGGGCGCATTCTTCTCGCCGTCGTGGATGCCGGTGCGCGGCAAGCTCGATGCCTACGAATGCCGCCACGGCATGGGTTATTCGATCATTTCGGGCAAGAAGGACGGCATCGCCGCCTCGACCCGCTATTTCGTGCCGGTCGGCGAGAACCTCGAGATCTGGGACGTCACCGTCACCAACGAGCGCGCGGCTGCCGCCGATCTGTCGCTGTTCTCCGTGGCCGAATTCTGTCTGTGGGATGCCCAGGACGACGCCACCAACTTCCAGCGCAATTTCTCGACCGGCGAAGTCGAAGTGGTGGACGAAGTCATCTACCACAAGACCGAATACCGCGAGCGGCGCAACCATTTCGCGTTCTTCGCCTCGTCGGAAAAGCTCGCCGGCTTCGATACCCAGCGTGAAGCGTTCCTCGGTCCCTGGCGCGGCTGGGACGATCCCAAGGCGGTGGCCGAAGGCAAGTCCTCCGCTTCGATCGCCCATGGCTGGCAGCCGATCGCGTCGAACCACGTGAAGCTCAGCCTCAAGCCGGGCGAAAGCCGTCGCATCGTGTTCTTCCTCGGTTATCACGAGAACCCGAAGGACCAGAAATTCGATCCGCCGGGCAGCCAGACCGTCAACAAGGCGGGCGTTCTGCCGACCATCGCCAAGTTCCGCGATCCCAAGAACGTCGATGCCGCGTTCGCCGCGCTGAAAGTGTTCTGGGACGGCCTCTTGGCCAAGTGCCAGGTCTCGACGCCCGACATTCACACCGACCGGATGGTCAATGTGTGGAACGCCTATCAGTGCATGGCGACCTTCAACATGTCGCGTTCGGCGTCCACTTTCGAATCCGGCATCGGTCGCGGCCTCGGCTTCCGCGATTCCAACCAGGACCTGCTGGGCTTCGTGCACATGGTGCCGGAACGCGCCCGCCAGCGCATTCTGGATCTCGCGGCGACCCAGTTCGCGTCCGGTGGTGCCTATCACCAGTACCAGCCGATGACCAAGAAGGGGAACAACGACATCGGTGGCGGCTTCAACGACGATCCGCATTGGCTGATCATCGGCGTTTCGCAGTATCTGAAGGAAACCGGCGATTTCTCGATTCTCGACGAGGCGGTGCCGTTCGACACCACGCCGGGCACCGAAGTTCCGCTTTACGATCATCTGAAGCGCTCGATCCAGTACGCCCTCGATAATATCGGCCCGCACGGACTGCCTCTGATCGGCCAAGCCGACTGGAACGACTGCCTCAACCTCAACTGCTTCTCCGACGAGCCCGGCCAGTCGTTCCAATGCCTGAAAGGCAAGGACGGCAAGCGCGCCGAGTCGGTGTTCATCGGCGGGTTGATGGTCCATTCGGCCAAGGAATTGTCCGCTCTGGCGCGCGAACACGGCCGTCCCGCGGACGAGGAATTCTACGCCGGCGTGGCCCGCGACATGGAAGAGGTGGTCAAGAAGCACGGCTGGGACGGCGAATGGTTCCTGCGCGCCTATGACGATTTCGGCCACAAGGTCGGCTCCAAGGAGTGCGACGAGGGTAAGATCTTCATCGAGCCGCAAGGCTACTGCGTCATCGCCGGCATCGGCCTTGGCGACGGCCGCGCCCGTCAGGCGCTCGACTCCGTCAAGAAGTATCTCGCCACGCCGCACGGCATCGTGCTGCAGCAGCCGGCCTATTCGCGTTACCGCATCGAGCTCGGCGAAATTTCCTCCTATCCGCCGGGCTATAAGGAAAACGCCGGCATCTTCTGCCACAACAATCCGTGGGTGATTATCGGCGAGACCATTCTCGGCAACGGCGATCAGGCGCACGATTACTACAGCCGCATCTGCCCGTCGGCGCGCGAGGAGATTTCCGATCTCCATAAGAACGAGCCGTACGTGTTCTCGCAGATGATCGCCGGCCGCGATGCGCCGACGCACGGCGAAGCCAAGAATTCCTGGCTGACCGGCACGGCCGCCTGGACGTATTACGCCGCCACCCAGTGGATTCTGGGCATCCGTCCGGAATACCGCGGCCTTCGCGTTGCGCCGGTGATTCCGAAGACGTGGGACGGCTTCACGGCCACCCGCATCTATCGCGGCGTGACCTACGACATCACCGTCAAGCGTGCCGGCCAGGGCAATCGCATCGCGCTCACCGTCGACGGCAAAACCATCGACGGCTCGGTGGTTCCGCCACCGCCCGCGGGCGTCAAGTCCGTCAAGGTCGAGGCGGTATTGAGCTAAAGCCGGGGGGCAAACGAAAAGGGGCCGGATTTCTCCGGCCCCTTTTTTTCATGTCGTCAGCGGTGTGCTACCAGCGCGCCGCCATTTCGGCGATCGCCCGCGAGGCGATATGGCCGCGGAATCCCTTGATCCAGCGTTCGTACTCGGTAGTGCCTTCGTCGTATGGGCAACCGTTCTGCTTGCCGAAGCGGATGGCGAGAATGGCCGACTTGTAGCCTTCGACGAAGGGGCGGCGGCCTTCGGCCACCGGAATGCTGATCGGTTTCTTGGCCACGGCCGCGACCGGACCGCGGAAACCCTTCCACCAGCGTTCGTATTCCGGCGTGCCTTCCTCGTAGGGGCAAACGGTATTGCGGCCGAACCGGGTGGCAAGGATCGCCGACCGATAGCCTTCCACGAACGGACGTCGGCCCTCGGCCGAGGTCGAGAAGGGGCATCCCGCTTTCTTCGTTGCCAGCTTGGCAACCGGCTTGCCGCCGAAGCCGCGGCACCAGCGCTCGTGATCGCCCGAACCCTCGACATAAGGGCACGGCTCTATCTTGCCGGTGATGGTGGCGATGTAGCCTTCGAGGAACGGATTGTTGTCGGGCATCATGATGGTCGGGCTCGCGTATGACTGCGTTTTGATTTTTCCGATGGACCAAATGCACCGCGAAAACAGGCAGCAATTTGACAGCTTAAGCTTTTGTCGCAGATGAGCGCGGTTTCGCCACAGCGCCTGCGCAATTGATGATCCCGTTTGCTTTCGCTGCTCGCTTCAAGCGTGCGGTGGTGCCGAATGTTTGGGCAGCGATCGCGGGAAATTAACGCGGGACGCAAACAAAAAGGGCCGGTATGAACCGGCCCTTTTCGCAACAATTTGAAATGTCGTTTACTCGGCAGGCACCGCTTCCTTGGCCGCGGCGAGTTCCGAATCCGGATACGCCTTGTTGAGGTGCCGGAACCAAGTGATGTAGAGCGTCACGCTGGTGACCGTGACGATGCCGAGTGCGATTTCGGCGCGCTGGTATTCGCGGATGACGAAGTAGATCGGCATCGCCACCAGCGAGGTCTGCCACACGATGCCGACCACGATATTGAACATATCGCGGAAGAAGTCCGGGTTCGGTTTGAACGACGGATCGGCCGCCTGGACCTTCTTCAGCACCGGGCCCCAGAAGCCCCACGGACGGGTCTTCTTGTAGAAGTTCATCAGGACTTCGTCGTCTTCGGCCTTGGACAGAAGCGAGCCCGCGAAGCAGCCGACGAGCGAGATGCCGAGAATGACCGGGAAGCAGACCAGAGCGGTCGGCAGGGTGAGAAAATCGCGCAGCAACTGCGGCAGCGCCGGGTTGGCCTGCCAGGCGGCCTGCAACTCGGCCGGCAGCAGGAACGGCAGGATCAGCGCCGACAGGATGCCGGTCATCATGCCCCAGAAATACCCGTAACCGTTGAAGCGCCACCAATACCACTTGATGAGGTTGGACGCCGCATAGCCGCCCCACAGCGCCGAGGTGATCCAGCCCACCACGTTGTTGATCGAGGTGATGAACCAGCCGATGCAGATGCCGATCACCACGATGGCGAGCGACGATGCGATGGACAGGCGCACGCAGGTCTTTTCCGACGCGTTCGGATTGATAAAGCGGCGGTAGATGTCGTTGACGATATAGGGCGGGGCCGCATTCACGGTCGCCGCGAAGTTGGACATGAACGCCGCCAGGAGGCCCGCCACGGTGATGCCGAGAAGGCCGGTCGGAACCTGGGAGAACAGAGCGTCGGGAAGGATCTTCTCGAAGTCCATCGCCGTGCCCATGGCGTTGATCTGGGTCTTGTAGAGAACCAGCGCCAGGATGGTGAGGCCCGCCACCATGAAATAGCGCGGCACGTTGAGCACGACGTTGACGACCGCGCTCATCTTGCAGGCGTCGCGGGCGTTGCGGGTGGAGAGGACGCGCTGCATGTCGTAGTTCGGCGCCGGGCCCGCGGCCGACACCAGGATGCCCTTCGACAGGTACATCAGGAACAACAGGCCGAACAGCGAAGAGCCGTCCTCCAATATCTTCATGTTGGCCGCCGGCACCGTCTTGGACCAGTCGAGCCCCGTCTGCCAGCCGAAGAAGATGTTGTCCCAGCCGGCCGGAATGGCGGCTTTGATCGCATCGGGCGCGATCGTGTTCATGGCGATGATACCGATGGCGACCGAGGCGATCGACAGAAGCGCGAATTGCAGCACCTCCGTGATGACCACCGAGAACATGCCGCCCTTGACCACATAGAATGCCGTCAGGCCCATCAGGATCAGCGCGTAAAGATTGGCGTTCTGGATCGGATCGCCCGAAAGCTGCCAAGGCAGGAATTCGGTGGCGAACTTGCCGATGCCCTTGAAGCCGTAGGTGAAGAAGCTGATCACGCCGACCAGGGCGAAGACCACAACGATGATATGCGAGAGCTGGGCGCCCTTGTTGTCGCCGAAGCGGAACTTGATCCATTCGGCACCGGTCGTAACGCCGGAACGGCGCAGCCAGCCCGACAGATAGACCATCAGGAAAATCTGGTTGAAGACCGGCCACATCCACGGAATCCAGATGCTTTTCAGCCCGTAGATGAACATCCAGTAGACGAGCAGCATGGTGCCCGCCACGTCGAACATGCCCGAGGCGTTGGACACGCCGAGCACCCACCAAGGCAGCACGTTGCCGCCGAGGAAGTAGTTTTTCGTGCTCTTGGCGGCGCGATGCGACACCCAGTAGCCGACGATCACGCTCGTCGCGAGAAAGGCGAGAATGATGGCAATATCGATGACGTGTAGGTTCACGGCGGTCCCCCTGTCAGACCTGTCCTTATTGTGGTGGCGCAGACCTTCCGGCATCGCCCGGACAGTGTCAAGTAAGCGCTGTCACAAGCGCCTGCCGGGATCAGCGACCAATTGTGCCGACAGCGGAATTAACCGTGCCCGCTGCGACAGCTTGTCATGAGGAGACAGCGAGGCTCGCTTTAGTGAGGCTCCGCCGGCGGGGGAACGACTTCGATATGGTCGTCATCCGTCAGCACCACATGCGTTTGGTAATAGTATTTCGCGGTCGGCATTCCGTTGCAGGTGAACACGATCTTCACCCGCTTGGCTTCGCCGGTGACCGCAATCGTCTTGCCGGTGAAATAGACATCGGGCAGCGCGCCGAACTTCTTGAGAAGCATGGCTGAGACCAGGGGCGGCACGACGACGGTCAGATTGCGCTGGTCGCGATAGTCGTTTTCCGAATTGAGGAAAATGTTGCTGTCTTCGCGGCCGGTCGCGCGGACGGTCATGACGAACTTACCCGCAACGCCGGCCGGCGCGGCATCGGCTGCCATTTCGATGGCCCGGCGCGGTGTGATGGTTTCCTGCCCGAAGGCGCCGACGGTCGCCGCACAAAGAGCGACGGTCAGCGCAGCAAAACGGAAAATCGACATGATGTCCCCCCAATACGAATGACGTCTACCGATTGCGACGCAGCAGCAGAAACACCACCAATCCGGCGATGATGGAGAGTACCGCCGCGCCGCCGCCGGCAAACCACCAGCGGTGATGCGATACATAGGTCCGCGCTTCGCGGATCATCAGCTTGCGTTCCATTTGGATGGCCCCCTTGAAATCCGGTGCCGGACATTTGACGCCGAACGTCGTGGCGAACGGCACCCGTGCACCCTGTTTGACATAGCGCAGCCACAGCGCCTTGGCACGCGCCGGATCGCGGCCCGACCACTCCGTCGCATGGCATAGCAGGGCCGCAAAGGCCTGGCTCCTTGCCGGCACCAGACCGGCGGCGGTTGCGGCCTCTCCGATAGCGACATAGCGGTAATGGAAGCGCTGGTCCGGCATGGCCTTGCTGGCGGCAAAGCGGTCCCGTTCGCCTTGCGTGATGAACGGACCGTTCAGCGTGTTGCGGCCGAGGCCGAGTTCGAAATCGCCCTGCGTGAAGTACTCGTCGGGCGGCCCTTCGGTGCCCATGATCTCCATGCCCGACTGGCGCGCGATGGTCGCCGCTTGGAACAGCGCTTCGGCTTGATCGACCTTGCCCCACGCATGGTCCGCACGCTTCAAGGCGGCGGCATAGGCCTTGGCGGCTTCGCGCACCTTGTCGGTGGAGAAATAGGCCAGCGCTTCGTCATAGCGTTTCTCGCGCATCAGCCGCCGCGCCAGGAGGTCTCGCAGCGTGACCCGGCTGTCGAACGGCGTGCCGTAAGGTGCGGGCTTGCCATCCATCACCGGCGTCTTTCCGGGCGGCACATGGGCATCGACGAAGGTTTTCAACTCGTCGACCGTCAGCACGCGTTCGGACAGATAGGCGACGTCGGACCAATAGGTGCCCGACGCCGACCACAGCTTGGCGAGCGCGTCGACATACTCCCCACGCGCCAGCGCCACCACGCCGGATTCGCCGAGTATCAGTTTCCGGCCGTCCTCTTCGAGGGCGGTCGATGCCGGAAAACCGTGTACCGCCTGGGCATAGAACTTCGCCGCGGCGGCGAGATCGCCTCGCTGGGTAGCGAGTTTGGCTTCGACCCAGGCTGCCAGCGGGCTCCCCGATTTTCTGGCGAAATCCGCCGCACAGGCCCAGTCGCCGCGGCTGTAGCACAGCGCGGCGATGCGGTCGGCTCCGGCCGGACGGGTTTGTGTTTTCAACACCGCGATCAGATCGGCGAACACATCCGTCTTGCGCTCGGCCGACAGTTGGTTGTTGAGCTGAATGGTGTTGGGAACGGTATAGCCGGTGTCGTGGCTGTGATCGTAGGTATTGTTCTCGACCAGCCGCAACGCATACGCCACCATCAGCCGCTGCACTTGCGGTTCGCGCGCCACGGCCGCGATGCGGTCGCTGCGGTCGAGCAGGAATTCGGCGACGATGCGCAAGGACTGCATCCCGCTTCCCGAGCCGCGGGCCGCCTGTTCGGCATAAAGCGAAACCGCTTCGGCGATTTCCTTGCGGAACGGCTCGCTCTGGCGTTCCGGCAGCACGCTGCCGGAGTATTTGTTGGCTTCGGAGTCGATCGACCCTTGGCCGCCCGAGACCGTCTTGCCGCCTGCTTCCAGCAGAGCTTCCGCGGCGTAGAGATGCACGCGTGCCTCTTCGCCGTAGCTTGCCACCGCCAGGCCGAGCGGATCGGGCACGCCTTTCCGCGCCATGTCGCGTGCCCAATGAAAACCGCTCGCGGTGCCCGGCGCGTCGCGGTTCTCCGCCGCAATCCGTCCGAGCATGTAGGCCGCCCATACGGCCCGCGGCTTGCGGAGGTTTTCCGGCAGGCGCAGCACGGTCTCGAACTGGGCCTTGGCGAACGTTTCATCGCCCTTGTGCCAGGCGACCGCGCCCGCGGTGTAGTGCAGAACGGCGAGCGGCAGGCCTTTGCCCTTCTCCAGCGCCTCGGGTCCGCTCGCGGCCGCGCGCGCCGTGCGCAGGAGGATCACCTCGTTGGTCGACAGGCCCGCAGTTTCCGCTTCTCCGAGTTCGCGGGCGGCGTTTTCCGCCTGCTGGTCCTTCATTTGCGAAGCCCAGCTGAAATCGAAGCTTTCGACCGGCTTCAGTTTGTCGGCAGGGGCGGGAGCGAGATGTTTCGCCTCGAAGCCGAAGCTGTTGACCGGCGTCGCCTTCAGGGTCTGGGCGCGTTCGTCGAGAAGCTGCCAAGGGAAGAATGGTCCGCAGGCGATCGCGGCCGCGCCGCATCCGGCCGCCAGCACCGCTGCCGTCGCGATCTTACGGTTCCACATGAAATTCCCCCTGGCCCGCGTTGCAGCGTGCCCAGCCGATCACCCGCACATGATGGGCGCGGATCAGCACGTTTTGAAGACGGATGAGGGTGTTTTTTTGCGCGTCGTAACGGTAGCCGCCGACCCCGTCGGCCGGTGTGCAGCGCGCCGGCAGATGCACTGCGCGCGGCGAGGGCGCGTCGGTGTCGCCGTCGTTGGTAAGAAGGAGGTCGAGACTGCCCGCGGCAAGGCCTGTACGGACCGCGATGCCGACCTTCGCCGCCAGCGGTTTTCCCTGAATGACGGCCGCCAGGGTCGGAAGGCTCCAGATGCGGGCATCGCCCTTTACCGGCAGCCGGAACCAGACGATTCCCGTGAGGTGGCGCGGCGGGCGGCGGTTCAGGTCGATGAGAAGGGCCGCCACCGCTTCCGGCGTCGCGGTGAGTTCCTCGGCACTGGCGCCGCCGATCAGTTTCGGCGCTTCGCTCTCCATGGCGATCACGGCGCCGCCTTCGGACCGGATCACGCGGGTGCCGTAATCGGGCAGAGCGACACGGAACGGTTTGCCGAGACGGTCGAAGCCGTCGATCCAGCGCCGCGCCAGCCGGACGTCGAACAAGTCCCGCGACGGGGCTTGCACCGCGTGGACTTGCAGCACGGTTTCGTCGGTTTGCGCCAGCAGTGCCGGAAGGGCAGCGGAATCGAGCCACGCCGGCAAGGCGGTGATCGACAGCCGCGCCGGTTTCAGCGCCCGCACCTGTTTGAGGAAGGCGGCATACGCCGGAAGCGAAGCGGTACCGCAGTCGTAGTCGATTTCGAGACCGATCCGCCGCGGCCAGCGCGCTTTCAGCGCCGCCAATTCCCGCAGCAGCATTTTAGCATCGAACCGCCGCAGCGTGCCGTCGATCCGCACCACCGCCGTGTCCGCTTTGGTCCAGTCGACGGCGAAGGATTGCAGATGGCCGTTGCGATCGGTCTCGGCCGCCAGCACGCGATAGCCTGCGAACAATCCCGCTGCATCGTGCATCGCCGAGCGCACATCGGGCGTCCACAGCCGCTGCCAGACATAGGCTTCATGCGGCAACGGTCCGGCGGAAGCCGCCGCCGTCATCAGCATGACCGCAATCCACCGCATCGCCCGCCCTCGTATCGCGCGGACGAGTCTATACGTGCCGGAACGCCATTCCTACGGCGTACAGTCGAACCCGGTGCCGTCGGCGCGCGGCGTACAGCGGCCCCAGGCCGGGCGAGACAGCGATACTTGGCCGTAGGGGCATATGAGTGTGCCGCCATCGGCGCGCGGCGATCCTTCGAGCCGCAAAACCGTGGTGCGATCGGTGGCCGACCAGCCCTGCAGCGATTTCGGGTCCACCGTCAGGCGGACGGATATCTCGCGCGGGCAATAGAGCGACGCGGCCGGTTGGTTCGCGACCGTCGTGACGGGAGGCGGTGGAGCAGAGGGCGGGCTCGCGGGAGCCGGTGATGCGGCGTGCGCGGCATAGTCGTGTGCTTTCCAGCGGCGATAATCGTCGCGATCCTTCCAGGCGAGCCATTCCTGGCGGCTGCGGAACATGAACTCGCCGTCGATGTACGGCTTGGGACTCCAGTTGCCGAGCAGTTCGGCCATGCAGCGGACCGGTACCGGCAGGCGCTGCACGACGTAAATCCGGCAGTTGCGGTCCGGATCGTAGCCGTCATTGCTCTGAGCCAAGGCGGGTCCGGCACAAACGGCGGCGATCAGAAACCCGCGCGCAGTCTTGTTCATCGAAAGCCCCCGAGTTCGTCTCTGCGCCTGCATGGTACGCCGCGCCGCATCGGGATGCGCCGCAGACGGAGGATGAATACGAATGCAGGAATGGGAGCGTTATCGGCCGGTTTTCGCGTCAGCCCAGTTCGGCGAGAAGGCTGGCGGCGAAGGTCGAAAGCGTATCGTCGCGCGCGCCCATCACCACGATCCGGTCGCCCGGCTTGGCCAGCGCAAGCAGCTTGTCGCCGCATTTTTCGCGCGTCGGATAAGCCGTGGCGTGCCGTCCCGTCGCCGCGATTCCGGCCACGATCTCGCCGCTCGACACGCTACGGTCGACGGTGCCGCCGAAATAGACCGGCTCCGGCATCACCAGCACGTCGTCGGGGCTCAGCATCCGCGCGAACACATCGATGAAGCCGTCCCGCATCAGTTTCAACGGTCCGAACCCATGCGGCTGGAAGCAGATGAGCAGTCGTCCGGGGAAGTCGTGCAAGGTCGACAGTGTGGCGGCGATCTTGTCGGGGTTGTGGGCGAAGTCGTCATAGACGGTGATGCCGCCCGCGGTGCCGACCAGTTCCATCCGCCGCTTGACGCCGGCAAAGCCTTCGAGCGCTTCGGCCGCTTCGCCGAGCGGCACGCCGACGGCCCGCGCGGCGCCCAGCGCGGCAAGTCCGTTGGCCACGTTGTGGCGTCCCGGCACGTTCAGCTTCAGGCGCACCGTCTGGCCGCCTTCGCGCACGGCGAAGGCGATGCCGTCCTGGGCGGGCTGAAGGTCGAATCCGTAAAGCGCCGCATCGACGTCGGCGAGGCTGAAGCCGACGGCATTGGCGCCCATCAGGGCGGCGGCCTCCTCGTTGTCGCAATTGACGACGGCCGTCGCCGCTTTGGCGAGGAAGTCGCGGAACAAGACGCGCAATTCGTCCATCGATTTGTGGTCGTGGGCGATGTTGTTGAGGACGGCGATCTGCGGCCGGTAGAGCGCGATCGAACCGTCGCTCTCGTCGACTTCCGAAACGAACGTCTCGCCTTTGCCGACGCGGGCGCTGGCGAACGGGGCATCGCTGCGGACGAAGTTCTTCATCACCGCGCCGTTCATGATGGTGGGATCGCGTCCGGTGGCGGAAAGGATCCATCCCAGCATGCCGGTGGTGGTGGACTTGCCGGAGGTTCCGGCAATGCCGATCGGCGCCTTGGCGCTGTTGAAGAGGTGCGCCAGCAATTGGGCGCGGGTTTCGATCGGCGCTCCGATACGATGGGCGGCTGCGACGTCGGGCACCGAGGCCTCGACGGCGGTGGACACCACCACCGTGGTTGCCGGATCGGTGACGCCGGAGCCGTCTTGCGGGAACAGGGCGGCGCCATGCGCCGTGAGATAGGCGAATTTTTCGGGATTGCGCCCTTGATCGCGGGCGCGGTCCGAGCCGGCGATGTGGGCGCCGCGACCGGCGACGATCATGGCCAGAGGCAGCATGCCGCTGCCGCCGATCCCGCAGAAGAAATAGCGTCTATCCAGAGTCATGCCCCGAGCTTATAAAGCCGTCATCCCGAAGGGAAAAGGCGTATGCGCATCAAATTGGTCGGCATTGTCGCGCCATCGGCCCGGCTCGATCCGGTAGTGGCCCAGCAAGTGCGCCTGATCGCGGGCGATATGGAGAACGGACCGCACCTTCTCGTTCACCCCCAATGCCACCTTTCCGACGGTCATTTTGCCGGCGACGACGAGGCGCGCGAGCGGGCTTTTCTGGATATCGCCAACGATCCCCATTTCGATGCGGTGTGGTTCGCCCGCGGCGGCTACGGGTCCTGCCGCATCGCCGAGCGGGTGCTGGACCAGCTCAACGATTACGCCCGCCAGAAAATTTATCTCGGCTACAGCGACGCCGGGTTCCTGCTCGCCGGTCTCTATGCCAAGGGCTGCCATGTGGCGCACGGCCCCATGCCGGCCGATCTGGTCCGCGAAGGCGGCGATGCGGCGGTGCAGCGCGCGCTCGATTGGCTGAATACCGCCGACGCCATCACTCTGGAGCCGTCGCTCGTGCCCGGTGTGAAGACGGTTGCCTTCAACATGGTCGTCCTCAGCCATCTGCTCGGCACGCCGCTCGAACCCGATCTCGCCGACCATGTGCTGATGCTGGAGGAGGTGTCGGAGCATCTCTATGCCATCGACCGGCTGATGTTCCATTTGACCTCGCAACCGGCGATCCGCCGCGTGGCCGGCATCCGGCTGGGACGGGTCAGCGATATTCCGCCCAACGATCCCGAGTTCGGCCATACCCCGGAGGAGATCGTCCGGGATTGGTGCCGGCGCAGCGGCATCGCCTATCTCGGCCGCGCCGACATCGGCCATGACGCGGCCAACAAGATCGTGCCGTTCGGGGGGATTTCAGGCGCGACGAGACACTAAAGCAACGGACTTTAGATTCGCTTCATGCCGATGGCAGGACCGGGGTGAATTTAAAATCCAATGCTTTAGGCGGTTTTTTTAGTTCCGCCGTCGGTCGGACGCGACGTTTCGGGAATCATGGCGTTGAGCGCCTTGGTGGCATCGTCGAGCGCCCGTTCGGTCTCGGCATCGAGCCCGCGCCCACCGGCCAGGGCTTCGAGACGGCCAAGCAGCATGGCGGGCTGTATCGGCTTGGCGATGTAGTCGTCCATGCCGGCACCAAGATATTCTTCGCGCTGGCCCAGCATGGCATTGGCGGTCATCGCGATGATCGGAATGCGCGCCTTGGTGCCCTTGAGCTTGCGGATGCGCGAGGTCGCCGCGACGCCGTCGAGCTCCGGCATCTGGATGTCCATCAGCACGACGTCGTAGTTTTTCTTCATCACCGCTTCGACCGCCTTGAGGCCGGTGTCGACGACGTCGACGGCGTACCCGGTCTTTTCCAACAGGGCGAGCACGAATTTCTGGTTGATGCGATTGTCCTCGGCGAGGAGGACGCGCAGCGGCGACCGTGACGCTTCCGGGGCGCTCGCCGTTTCGGTGGTACGGGGTGCTTCGGACTCGTCGTGGGTGGCGAGGATCGACAGCAGGCAGTCGTGCAGGAATTGCTGGCGCAGCGGCTTTTCGAGCACATAGTCGAAGCGGACGTTCTCGCCTTCGAGCGCCTGCCGCCCGGCCGAGGTGACCAGCACCAGCTTCACGTCGGCGAACTGGGCGTCGGCGCGGATGTCGCGCGCCAGTTCGACGCCGGTTTTTCCCGGCATCATGTGATCGAGGAAGATGATGTCGTAGGGCCTGCCGCGGTGCCAGGCGTTTTCCATCTCGCTCATGGCGGCGAAGGCGTCGGAGCTGGCGGCAGTTTCCATGCCGAGCATGCGCAGGTTGCGGCCGAGCAGTTCCAGATTGGTTGGAATGTCGTCGACCATCAGGGCGCGCAGGGTTTTGGCGTGCGCCGGCAGACCCTCGGAGGGCGCCGCCGCGATACGCAATTGCGGCAGGGTCAATTCGAACCAGAAGGTGGAGCCTTTGCCGGGCGTCGACTGGACCCCGATATGGCCGCCCATCAGTTCGACGAGCTGCTTGCAGATGGCCAGCCCAAGCCCGGTGCCGCCATGCCGGCGCGTTGCCGAGGCATCGACCTGGGAGAACTTCTGGAACAGGCGGATGTGTTCGGCCGCCGGAATGCCGATGCCGGTATCGGTGACCTCGAAGCGCAGCGGGATGTCGGTACCGGGCAGCGCCGACGTGCGCCGCACCAGGATCGAGACCGCGCCCTTGTCGGTGAATTTGATGGCGTTGCTCATCAGGTTGAGCAGCACCTGGCGGATACGCATGGAATCGCCGAGATAGACGCCGCGCGCATGCGGTTCGACGAAGACGACGAGATCGAGGCTCTTTTCCCGCGCCTTGCCGGCCATCACCGCCACGGTCCGCTCGACCGTGCTATTGAGATCGAACTCGCTGGCGTCGATCTCGAGCTTGCCTGCTTCCATCTTCGACAAGTCGAGGATGTCGTTGACGACGGTGAGCATGGCTTCGCCGGATTCGTGGATCACTTCGGCAAAGCGGCGCTGTTCCGGATTGAGTTCGGTCGCCAGCAGCAATTCGCTCATGCCGAGGACGCCGTTCATCGGCGTGCGCACCTCGTGGCTCATGTTGGCGAGGAATTCCGATTTGGCCTTGTTGCCGGCTTCGGCCTGTTCCTTGGCGGCGAGAACGGCCGTTTCCGCCGCTTCACGCTTGCGCAGCTGCAAGATCAGGACGGAGCCGAGAAGCAGCATCAGGATGGTGATGGCGGTAAGCGCTCCGCCTTCGATCTGGGCGCCCCACCGCCAGGGCGCCAGCGCCGAGGCGATCGGCCTTGTGGCGAGGACGACCAATCCGCTGCGTTCGGCTTGGGCCGCCATGGAACTGCGGGGAACGGCCGGACTTTTGGCGCCGGCAGGCCGGATTTCGAGAGTCGTGTCTTCCGGCAGGTTCATGTCGAGCCGGTAGCGGGTGAGGAGCTTGGAGGAAAAGACGAGATCGACATTTTCCGGACGTTCGTCGCTGGCAACGCCGAAGGGGATGTTCATCTCGAAGGTGGCGAGCATCGCCGCGTAATCGGCATAAGCGCGGGCCGCGGTCGCAAGGTCGCCGCGTTCTTCGGCGATGCGATCTTTGTATTCGCTGATCGTCAGCCAGACGTACCCGCTCCAGGAAATGGTAAGCAGCGTCAGGATCGTGATAGCGACCAAGACGCTCGGACGGGCAGCACGGGTTCGAATGAAGCGGAACATGGCAGCCTTCGCGAGTGCCCGCGAAAGCCCCCCGCGCGCACGGTTCGCAAGCCTGGGCCGGTACAGCTAATGCTTGGTAAATGACGCGGTAAGCAAAAATACGTAGGCGGTGTCTGCGGGGCTCAGTACACGGGGTGGTTGTCTGTTTCCGGCTTGACTTTTGTTCCCACTTTGTTCTAGTATTTGGCTTTCCGCCATGCCCCCTCAGGCGCGCACCCCGTGACCGGAGACAGGAGAACTATGTCTTTGAAGGACCAAAAAATTATGGCCTTGCGCGCCGCCCTCGCGGCGGTCGAGCCGCACGGCGTTCGGGTCGAACTGGGGGTGCCGCGGCTGGACCAGGCTTTGGCGGGCGGGCTGATGCGGGGCGCCTTGCATGAGGTATTTGCGAGCCCGTCGCATGAGGCGTCGGCCGCGGGGTTCGTGGCGGGGCTTTGCGGGCGTCTGGGCGGGCCGCTCCTTTGGATCCGCCAGGATTATGCCGGTCTCGAATGCGGCGAGCTGACCGCCACCGGGCTGTTCGAATTGGGTCTCGATCCCGCCCGGCTCCTTTTATTGCGGGTACCGGATGCGGCGGATGCTCTCAAAGCGGCGTCCGATGCGCTCACATGCGCCGCTCTCGGGGCGGTGGTGATCGAAGTGATGGGATCGCCCAAGCAGCTCGATCTGGTTGCCTATCGGCGGCTGGCGCTGGCGGCGGGTGAGAGTGGGGTGACGGCCGTTTTGCTGCGCCAGGCCGCGACTTCGTCCGGCATCGGTGGTGCCGAAACCCGCTGGCTGGTCCGCGCCGCATCGTCGGAAGACGACATCAATTGGGGCCAGCCGGCCTTCGATGTGGATTTGCAGCGGAACCGGCATGGGCCGGCGGGGCATTGGGTCATCCAGTGGAGTTGTGACGATGGTGTCTTCCGCCCGACGGATCGCGGCGCTGTGGTTTCCGCGCCTTCCGACCGACCGTTTGCGGCGCCGGTGGCTGAGGCATCCGCCGCCTGATTGGGGGCTGCCTCTCGTCATCGTCGCCAAACAAGACAACGCGATGCGGCTCACCGCGGTGGACCGCAGGGCGGCGGACCTCGGGCTTGCTCCGGGGATGGCGCTTGCCAGCGCACGGGCCATGGTGCCTGCCGTGAAGGTGATGGCGGCCAATGCGCCGGCGGATCTGCGGCTCTTGGAAAAGATCGCCGACTGGTGCGACAGCTTCACCCCGCTGGTGGCGCTCGATGCGCCCTGCGGTCTTTTGCTCGACGTCACCGGTGCATCCCACCTGTTCGATGGTGAACAGGCGATGCTGGACCGGTTGCGTCGGGCTCTGAAGAAGCAGGGCTTTGCCGTCGCTGGGGCGCTCGCCGGAACCGCATTGGCAGCGCGGGCCTTGGCCCGGTATCGCGATGGGACGGTAGTGCCGCCGGGCCGGGACAGCGAAGCCGTATCCACGTTACCGGTCGAAGCGCTGGACCTCGATCCCGTCACCGTTCACGCCTTCCGCCGTGCCGGTTTGAAGACCGTGGGGCAGGTGGCCGGCCGCCGCCGTGCCGAACTCACGGCCCGGTTCGGCTCCGGCATGGTGTTCGCGCTCGATACCGCTCTCGGCCGTGCCGACCTGCCGATCTCGCCGCGTCTGCCGCTGCCCGATTACCGCGCCGAACGCCGCTTTGCCGAGCCGGTCACGGACGAAAAGACGATGCTCGCCACGTTGAATCTGCTGGCGGGCCGGCTGGGGAAAAATCTCGAGGAACGCGGTGAAGGCGCTCGCGCCTTGCAGGCGGTGTTTTTCCGCGCCGACGGCAGCATCCGCCGGTTGGCTGTCCAGACCGGTGCGCCCACCCGCGAACCGGCGCTGATCGAACGACTGTTCCGGGAAAAGCTGGATGCGTTGGCCGATCCGCTCGATCCCGGTTTCGGCTTCGACCTCATCCGCCTGGAAGCGGATCGCACCGAACCGTGCCGGGACGAAGCCGCCGCGCTCGGCAGTGAGACGGTGCCGCAAAAGGAAATCCGCGCCCTGGTGGATCGCCTGACGGCCCGCTTCGGGGCTCATCGGGTGCTGTCGTTCGAACCGCGGGATACCCATATTCCCGAGAACGCGTTCGCTGCGGTTCCGGCGCAATATGCGAGGGCGGGCCGGCTCGGCTGGGAGAAGATGCGATCTGCCGGCGAAGCGCCGTGCCGGCCATTACGGCTTCTGGCGCCCGAGCCGGTCAGTCTGATCGGCGGCGAAGCCTTCCGCTGGCGCCATGTCACCCACAGGATCCGCAAACTCGAAGGCCCCGAGCGCATCGCCATGGAATGGTGGCGCGATGCGGCTCCGGATCGCGATTATTACCGCGCCGAAGACGAGAATGGCCGTCGCTTCTGGCTTTATCGCGAGCAGGGTTTGCACTGGTTCCTGCATGGAGTGTTCGCATGACCGGAGCGTTTTCCCGAAAAGTGGGTAGCGGTTTTCGGCCGGAAAACGCGACCACCAGATATGCGGAAATCGCTGCGGCGACGAATTTCTCTTTTCTGCATGGGGCATCGCATCCCAAGGAGGTGATCGCGGCGGCGACGCTTCTCGGTTATGCCGCGATCGGGATCGCCGACCGTAATTCGCTCGCCGGGGTGGTACGGGCCTATGCTGCCTGGGAGCAGATTGAAGGCGACAAGCCGAAGCTTCTGGTCGGCGCCCGCTTGGTGTTCGCCGACGGCACGCCGGATATTCTGGCGTATCCTTCCGACCGCGCCGCTTATGGCCGGCTCTGCCGGCTGTTGAGCCAGGGCAAACTGCGTGCCCCCAAAGGCGATTGCATTCTGACGCTGAAAGACCTGCAGGAATGGCAGGGTGGGATGCTTCTCACGGTCATGGCCCCGCGGCCGGGCCGCCGCAGCGAGCCCGTCTCTTTCAAACCTGCCTGGAACACCGAGACCGACGCGGTTCTTCCGGCTCCCGTTGCAACGGACGAGGCCGCCATCCGAGACCTGTTGGCGATGCTCGCGGACATGGCGCCGGGGCGGGTCTGGCTCGGTGTCTCGATGCCGCTTCATGGCGATGACTTTCGCCGGTTGCGCCGCTGGCAGACTGTGGCGCAGGACGCTGGCGTGCCGCTGATTGCCACCAACGATGCTCTTTATCACGCGCCCGACCGCCACCCTTTGCAGGATGTGATCACTTGCATTCGCGAGCATGTGACGCTGGATACGGCAGGACGCCTTCTCGAAGCCAATGCCGAACGGCATCTGAAAGACCCGGAAGAAATGGCGGAGTTGTTTGCCGCCGCGCCCGAGGCCGTGGCCGAAACGCTCCGCTTTGCCGATCGCGTCGGCTTCACGCTCGATCAGATCAAGTACAATTATCCCGCCGATCCGGTCCCGGCCGGCAAGACGGCGCAGCAGCATCTGGAAGATCTCACCTGGGCCGGTGCGCACGCGCATTACCACGGCAACATTCCGGATAAGGTGCGGGCGGTCCTCGAAAAAGAACTGCATCTTATCGGCAAGATGCAGATCGCGCCGTATTTCCTGACGGTCTATGACATCGTCAGTTTTGCCAAAAGCGAAGATATTCTTTGTCAGGGGCGTGGCTCTGCCGCCAATTCCGCCGTCTGTTTCGTGCTCGGCATTACTGCCGTCGATCCCACCGAGGTCGATCTGTTGTTCGAACGCTTTGTTTCGGAGGAGCGCAAGGAACCGCCCGACATCGATGTCGATTTCGAACACGAACGCCGGGAAGAGGTGATCCAGAACGTTTACGACCGTTACGGCCGTCATCGCGCGGCATTGACGGGCACCGTCATCTGCTATCGCCCGCGCAGTGCAATCCGCGAAGTCGGCAAGGTCTTTGGGCTCACGGAAGACGTCACCACCGCGCTGGCCTCCGGTGTCTGGGGCAGTTGGGGCTCCCGCCTCAAAGACAGCGAGGTGCGGCAGGGACTGCTCGATCCGCAAAACTTGGTCATCGCCCAAGCGGTCCGGCTCGCCAATGTCCTGATCGGATTTCCGCGTCATCTGTCTCAGCACGTCGGCGGCTTCGTGCTGACGGAGGATCGTCTCGACGAAATCGTGCCGGTCGGTCCTGCCACCATGAAGGACCGCTGGTTCATCGAATGGGACAAAGACGATCTCGATACCTTGCGGATGATGAAGGTCGACGTTCTCGCGCTCGGCATGCTGACCTGCATCCGCAAGGCGTTCGATCTCATCCGGGTGCACGAGCGAAAGCCATACAGGCTCGCCACCATTCCGCGCGAGGACCCGGCCGTCTACGCGATGCTGCAAAACGCCGATGCCATCGGTGTGTTCCAGGTGGAAAGCCGGGCGCAGATGAACATGCTGCCGCGGCTGAGGCCGAAGAAATTCTACGACCTCGTCATCGAGGTGGCGATCGTCCGCCCCGGCCCGATCCAGGGCGACATGGTTCATCCCTACCTCAGACGGCGCAATCACCAGGAGGACGTCACTTATCCCTCGCCATCTCCCGAGCACGGCCCGCCCGATGAACTCCATCAGGTTCTCAGCAAGACGATGGGTGTGCCGCTGTTTCAGGAGCAGGCGATGAAGCTTGCCATCGTCGCCGCCAAGTTCTCGGCCGAAGAAGCCAACGGCTTGCGGCGGGCCATGGCGACCTTCCGCAATGTCGGCACCATCGACACCTTCAAAGCCAAATTTGTCGGCCGCATGGTCGAGCGCGGTTACGACCCCGACTATGCCGAACGCTGCTTCCGCCAGATCGAAGGGTTCGGGTCCTACGGCTTTCCCGAAAGCCATGCCGCCAGCTTTGCCCACCTTGTCTATGTGTCGGCCTACATCAAGAAGCATCATCCCGCCGCGTTCTGCTGCGCATTGCTCAATTCACAGCCGATGGGCTTCTACGCTCCGGCCGAGATCGTGCGGGATGCCCGCGAGCATGGGGTGGAGGTCCGCCCCATCGACGTGAATTTTTCCGAATGGGACAACATCCTCGAGCCGGGGCCGGACGGCCCGGCGGTCCGGCTTGGCCTGCGGCAGGTCGAAGGTTTTCGTCAAGATTGGGCCGGAACGCTGGTCTCGCGCCGCGGCAATGGCTATCGGGCGGTCGAAAGCTTGGCCAAACGGACCGATTTGCCGCGGCGAGCTTTGATTATCCTGGCCGAGGCCGATTCCTTCCAGTCGATCGCCATCGACCGCCGCGAAATCCTCTGGGCGGTCCGCCGGATCGCCGACCCCGCCGGCCTGCCGTTATTCGATGCCCAATACGTAGATATCCAGGAACCCGAAGAGATCGCGCCCCTGCCGGTCATGCCGCAGTCGGAGCATGTCCTGGCCGATTACCAGATGTTGCGGCTGTCACTGCGCGCCCACCTGATGCAATTCCTGCGCGATGTATTCCGCGGCGAAGGCGTGAAGAGCTGTGCCGAGATCGCTGCGGGCCGGGACGGGGAGGCGGTTTCGGTCGCCGGTATCGTCCTAGTCCGCCAGATGCCGGGCGAGGCGGGCGTTGTCTTCATTACCCTGAGCGATGAGACCGGTATCGCCAACGTCGTGGTATGGCCGCGGCTGGTCGAGACGTTCCGGCGCGAGATCATGGGCGCCCGCCTCCTGCTCGTGCAGGGCCGGATCCAGCGCAGCCCTGAGAATGTGATCCATCTTGTCGCAGAACGTGTGATAGACCGTAGCACCGAGCTGGAGCGCCTCTCCGAGGATTCGGCCGAGGCTCCCCCGTTCCGCTCCCAGGCGGCGGTGCACTTGCACCGGCATCCGCGCAACGTGCGTATTGTGCCGAAATCGCGCGATTTCCATTAAATGTGCCATCAAAATGTCGAATTTGACATTCCGCAAAAGAAGGGCTGTTTGTCGCGATTGGCCGAATCCGGGCAATTCCCTATGTATCCGGCCGCGCTCCAACGCTAAGCAGCAGCCGTTAAAAAGAGAGGCCCACCGGTGCGGGCACCCGGGTTCGCGTCCGGCGAGAGGTCTCCTGCCTTTCACGAGCAGGGAACTGAAATATGGCACATATCGTCTACGGCGTCTGGAACGGAGCCGTTCACGACTACCGCGATCCGAGCAAGCCCAATCCTGAGAACGCCGTTGCCCTTCGCGGCCTCGACGTCTTCAACGAGGGCAACCCGATCAGGGCCTTCGTCGGTGATCGCGGCTTCTTCGTCCTCGACAAGGGCGTAAGCCTCATCGACACCTTCTGGCGCTACATGGACAAGGCCGCCGAGCAATCGTGCGGCAAGTGTACGCCGTGCCGGATGGGCACCGTCCTGGTCCGCGATGCGCTCAACGATCTGCGTCAAGGCAAGCAGTCGGCGCTCGATCTCGACGACATCACCGCGCTGGCGCGCCAGATGACCGACACCTCGCTGTGCGGTCTCGGCATGACCTGCGGCCGTGCGCTGCTCGATGCGCTCGAGAACTTCCGCGACGAGTTCGAAGCGGAAATCGAAGAAGGCAAGCAGCCCGAGCAGGAAGGCATGATCTACGTGACCGCCCCCTGTATCGAGGCCTGCCCGTCCAAGATCAACGTGCCGCAGTACATCGATTACATCCGCGACGGCAAACCCTCGCACTCCCTCGGCGTGATCCTGCAGAAATACCCGATGGCCGCCACGTGCGGCCGCGTCTGCGTGCGGTTCTGCGAAATGGCTTGCCGCCGCAACCTCGTCGACGAAGCCGTCGGCATCAAAACCCTGAAGCGCTACGTCGCCGACTACCAGAACCAGACCGGCGCGCTGACCTTCTCCAAGAGCATGATCAGCGAGCCGCTGCCGCCGTCGATGCGCGTAGCGGTCGTCGGTGCCGGCCCGGCCGGCGTTTCCTGCGCCTACCACCTCTTGCTGCATGGGTATCACGTCGATATCTACGAAGCTCAGGAACAAGCTGGCGGCATGGCTGCCATCGGCATCCCGAGCTATCGCCTGCCGAAAGACGTGCTGCAGTCCGAAATGGACATCATCACCCAGCTCGGCGGCCGCTTCCTGTTCAACCAGAAGCTCGGTCGCGACTATTCGGTCAACGACCTGTTCGGCAAAGGCTACCGCGCGGTGTTCCTCGGCCTCGGCTGCCAGGAAGGCACCAAGATGGGTGTCGCCAACGAAGACACCAGCCTGGTCGGCTACGAATCCGGCATCGGTTTCCTGCTCAAGGTCCATGACCATGTCGCAGGCACCAAGCCGGTCAAGCTCGATGGCGATGTGGTCGTCGTCGGTGGCGGCAACGTGGCGATGGACTGCGTCCGGTCGGCGATCCGCATGGGCGCCCGCACGGTGCACTTGGTCTACCGCCGTACCCGCGAGGATATGCCGGCCGACAAGGAAGAAATCACGGCGGCGGAAGCCGAAGGCATCGTGATGCACTTCCTGACCAACCCGACCGAGATCATTTCGAAGGACGGCAAGGTCGTCGGCGTCAAGCTGGTGCACATGCGCCAGACCGAAAAGGACGCGCGCGGCCGCCGCAATGTCGAACCGATCCCCGGTTCCGAGCGTGAATTGCACTGCACGACGATCATCGCGGCCATCGGTCAGCAGGTTCAGTCGGGCGCCATCACCGAACCCGACGGCGTCAAGCTCAACAAGTGGAAGACCATCGAGGTCAACAAGGCGACGCTGGAAACCTCGCGCGAAGGCGTGTTTGCCGGCGGCGATGCCGAGACCGGTCCCGCCACGCTGATCCATGCCATGGCGGCCGGCCTCAAGGCGGCGCGCGCCATCGACGACTGGGTGCGGCTCGGCGAAGTGCGGTTCTTCCCGCGTTCGCGCATGCGTCAGATCCTGCGCGAGAACAAGCTGCTCGCTTCCGATGTGGCCGAAATCCCGGTCAAGTCGGAATACCGCGTCCATCACCCCGAGCTCGATCCCAACATCCGCCGTCAGATGTTCGAGGAAGTCGAGCGGCCGATCAGCCAGGAGGCGGCCTATCACGAGGCCAAGCGTTGCCTCAGGTGCTATCGCGTCTATTCGGTCATCACGGCTCAGGCCGTGCCTGAATCCCACAATTAAGGAGCGCCCCCAACATGGAAAATGAACTTCCCGAGGGCGAAGAGAAGAAGATCGTCCACGCCACCATCAACGGCATGGCCATTGAGGCGGAAGAGAACGAAACCATCCTGCATGCGGCCCGCCGCTACGGCATCTACATTCCGACGCTGTGCGAGCTGGATGACATCGACCACACGCCCGGTACCTGCCGCGTCTGTCTGGTCGAGTTCCAGCTTCCCGGCGCGGCCTCGCCGAAGCTTGCCACCTCCTGCAATACGCCGGTGGTGGAAGGCATGACCGTGCAGACCCGCTCCCCGCGGGCCCGCGAGTCGCAGCGGCTCCAGGTCGAACTCCTGCTCGCCGATCACGATCAGGATTGCGCCACCTGCGTGCGTCACGGCAATTGCGAACTGCAAGACGTCGCCCAGTTCGTCGGCCTGCGCGAGAACCGTTTCTACGATCCCAAGTTCATCGAAGAGCGCGAGATCGACGATTCCTCGCCGGCGATGATCCGCGACATGACCAAGTGCATTCGCTGCCAGCGTTGCATCGCGATCTGCCGCGACGGGCAGGGCGTTGACGCCCTGGTCCAGGTCGGCATCGGCCAGGACAAGGCGGTCGGCCTCAAGTACGGCCTGTCGCAAAAGGAATCGACCTGCGTCACCTGCGGCCAGTGCGTGCTGGTCTGCCCGACGGGTGCGCTCGGCGAACGCGACGAGACCGACAAGGTCCTCGAGATGATCTACGATCCCGAGATCGTCACCGTGTTCCAGTTCGCTCCGGCCGTGCGCGTTGCGTTCGGCGAGGAGTTCGGTCTGCCGCCGGGCGCCAACGTCCAGGGCCAGATCATCACCGCCCTGAAGCGCATCGGTGCCGACATCGTGCTCGACACCAACTTCGCCGCCGACCTCGTCATCATGGAGGAAAGCGCCGAACTCCTGAAGCGCCTCGGCGCCGGCAAACGGCCGACCTTCACGTCGTGCTGCCCGGCCTGGATCAACTTCGCCGAAATCCACTATCCGCAGATCCTGCCCTATCTCAGCTCGACCAAATCGCCGATGCAGTCGATGGGCGTGATCTGCAAGACCTATCTGCCGGAGAAGATGGGCATCGATCCGAAGAAGATCCGCACCATCGCCATCATGCCGTGCACGGCCAAAAAGGACGAAGCCTCGCGCAAGCAGCTCGAACTGGAAGGCATGGCGGAAATCGACGTCGTGCTGACCACCCGCGAACTCGCCCGACTCCTGCGCCGCGAAGGCATCAACCTCGCCAAGCTCGAGCCGTCGGGATTCGATAATCCGTATGCGTCCGAGTTCTCCGGCGCCGGCGCCATCTTCGGCACCACCGGCGGCGTCATGGAAGCGGCCGTGCGCACCATGTACTACGTCGCCAATGGCACCGAATACGATCGTATCGAGTTCGAGCAGCTCCGCGGCTTCGAAGGCGTGCGTTCGGCGACCGTCGACATGGGCGGCAAGATCGGCGTCGTGAAGGTCGCCATGTGCCACGGCCTCAAGCCGGCGCGCGCGATCGTCGAGCAGGTTCTGGCCGGCCAAGCGGATTTCGATTTCATCGAAATCATGGCTTGCCCCGGCGGCTGCGTCGACGGCGGCGGCAACCTTCGCTCCAAGAAGGCCTATATGCCGAACGCTCTCAAGCGCCGCGCCACGCTGTACAACGTGGACCGCGCTCAGAAGGTGCGCCAGTCGCACAACAATGAGCAGATCCAGGCGCTTTACCGCGACTTCCTCGAGAAGCCGTATTCGGACAAGGCCCACCACCTCCTGCACACCATGTACAACGACCGCAAGCTGACGCTGACGCGGACGGTCAAGGAGATCTGGCAGGACCTGACCATGAGTACGTTGGTCTACTGATCGGGCAAAAGGGGCGCGACGGCGCCCCTAAGCTCTTGTGAATCTTAATCGCGATCCGGGCTGCAGGCTCTTCCAATGGGCCGGCAGCCCGGATTTTTTGTTTGTTGATCTTTCACAATGAAACAGCCCGCTTTCCGGCCTTTATGGACGCTAAGTCGTGAGTATTCAGTCGCGGAGGTGTGTTGTGCATCACGTCCGTCCGGCGAACGTGAATGCCAAGCTTGAACCTGCCGGATGCAGCGGAATTCCGGCTTTCTTCGACGACGCTTCGCTGCTCAAACTGAAATCTTCTGAATTGTTTCGTGAACGTTCGATTGGCCATTCGCCGTCGAGCGATGTGTGGAGGTGCGTACGCGTATAAATGTCGCAAGTGCGACGATCGCAAATCAACGGCGCCCCGGAAGAGGAGGGCGCCGTGATGCAACAACAAAACGGGGCCGGTTCTTTCGAATGTGTGCCCGAGTTTGTGTGAAGGGCATGTGTTCGTAAGCCGCTCGTCCCCGGCAGGGAGGAGATCGGAATGGATGCTCAACAAACCTTACGGACGGAGGTGGAACAACTCGTCCGCGTTCACGGCCGCACGCGAACGGCCCTTATGCCCATCCTTCAGGATCTCAACCGGGCACACAGCTATATCTCCGAAGACGCCATGCTGGCGGTTTCCGATGCGCTGAACGTGCCGCGTGCCGAAGTCTACGGCGTCGCCACCTTCTACAGCTATTTCTCGGTCAAGCCGCGCGGCACCTATGTGATCCGCATCTGTCGTACGATTTCCTGCGCCAAGCAGGGCGACTATCACCCGGCCATCGCCGCGTTGTTCGACGAACTCGGGATCGGCATGGGTGAAACCACGTCCGACGGCATGTTCACCATCGAGCAGACCAACTGCATCGGCATGTGTGACCAGGGCCCGGCGATGATGGTCAACGAGATTCCCCATATCAAGCTCACCGAGGCGTCCGTCCGCTCCATTCTCAACGAATACCGTCACGCCGCCTTGGCGGCGAAAAAAGCGCAGTAGGGGGAGAAAACACATGGACCCGAAAGCAGTACACGGCTTCGTCGGCAACAAGCTCTCCTTCTCCGAAGTGACGCCGAGGGACGGCATCCGCATGGCGGCCGAAATGGCGCCCGAGGACGTCGTCGCGATCATCGGTGCGTCCGGCCTCAGAGGCCGCGGCGGCGCGGGATTTCCGACCGGCAAGAAATGGGAATTCGCCCGCGGCCAGGAAGGTTCGCCGAAATACATCATCTGCAACGCCGACGAAGGCGAACCGGGCACGTTCAAGGATCGTCTGATCCTTACCGACTTCCCGGAACTGGTGTTCGCCGGCATGGCGATCGCCGGCCGCGCGGTCGGCGCCGAGTTCGGCATTCTGTATCTGCGCGCCGAATACGGCTGGCTGCGCGAGCATCTCGATGCCGCCCTGGAGCGCTGCCGAGTCGCCAATACCCTCGGCAACAACATTCTGGGCGCCAGCGACTTCTCGTTCGACATCTCGATCCGCATGGGCTCCGGCGCCTATGTTTGCGGCGAGGAAACCGCACTGCTCGAATCGCTCGAAGGCCGTCGCGGCGACGCCCGCAACCGCATTCCGTTCCCGGTGCAGGCCGGCTATCTCGGCAAGCCGACCGTCGTGAACAACGTCGAGACGCTCGCTTGGGTGCCGTGCATCATGGTCAAGGGCCCGTCGTGGTTCGCCGCCATGGGCACGCGCAAAGCGCCGGGCGCCTGGTTGTTCTGCGTCTCGGGCGACTGCAAACGCCCCGGCATCTACGAATATCCGTTCGGCACGTCGCTGCGCCAGATCCTGTCCGATGTCGGCGCCGAGAACGCCAAGGCGGTGCAGGTTGGCGGCGCTTCCGGCACCTGCGTGCCACCGGCCCAGTTCGATCGCACCATGACCCCTGGCGATCTCGCCACCGGCGGTTCGATCATTGTGTTCGGGCCTGGGCAGGACATGTTCGCGGTGGCCGAGAACTTCCAGCACTTCTTCTGCGATGAATCCTGCGGCCAGTGCATTCCCTGCCGGCTCGGCAATCAGCGGATGCTGGAGGCGATCGGCAGGATGCGCAAGGACGGGCTCACCGTCGACGGCGAACGCAATGTCCGCCAGTTGGCGCAGACCATGACGGTGGCGTCGAAGTGCGGCCTCGGCCAGATGAGCGCACGCGCGTTCCTGTCGATCCTGAACAATTTCTCCGGCGAATTGCCCGGCCACGTCTGAGCCCGGCAACTCGAGGGAACAACAGAACATTAAGGGGCACGTTATGGACTCCGAATTGATCACCGTCACCATCGATGGCAAGGAAGTTAAAGTCATCCCCGGCACGACGGTTCTTGAGGCGGCTCGTACCGCCGGCATCCACATTCCGACACTCTGTCATCACGACGATCTTTGCTCCGAGGCGCTGTACCAGCAGACCGCCTCGACCCCGCACCAGGGCGAGCACAGCCACCAGCACGAGGAAAGCGCCATGCTGTCGACGCCCTCGAGCTGCCGCATCTGCCTCGTTGAGGTGGAAGGCCTGCCCAAACTGCACGCCTCCTGCGCGCTGCCGATCCACAACGCCATGACCGTTCGCACCACGTCGACGGCCATCCGGCATGCGCGTCGCGACATCCTCGAACTGATGATGAGCGAGCACTACGGCGACTGCTTCGCCTGTGCCCGCAACGGTACCTGCGAATTGCAGAAGCTATGCGCCGATTACGGCGTCACGTCCGAACGGTTCGGGCGTCCGCACGAGCCGTTGTTCGAGAAAGCCGAGATCGGCAACATCATCGTCCGCGACCAGAACAAGTGCATCTTGTGCCGGCGCTGCGTGCGCATGTGCGCTCTCTATCAAGGTGTCTACGCGCTCACTACCGAAGGCCGTGGCGATCACAGCCGTATCGCGACCTTCATGGGCAAGGAGATGAAGGACGCCACTTGCATCAACTGCGGCCAGTGCATCAACCGTTGCCCGACGGGTGCCTTGACCGAACGCGACGACACCGATGCGGTCTGGCATGCGATCGAAGATCCCGACAAGATGGTGGTGATCCAGACCGCACCGGCGCCGCGCGCGGCGATCGGCGAAATGTTCGGCTGCGAGCCCGGCACTCCGCTGACCTTCCAGATGAACACGGCCTTGAAGCGCGTCGGCTTCGACAAGGTGTTCGACACCAACTTCTCCGCCGACCTCACCATCCTCGAGGAAGGTTCGGAGCTGATCTCGCGTCTCTACAAGGCGCTTGTTCTCAAGGACAACACCGCGGCGCTGCCGCAGTTCACTTCCTGCTCGCCGGGCTGGATCAAGTTCATCGAGCATTTCTACCCGAAATACCTGCCCAACCTTTCCTCGGCCAAGAGCCCGCAACAGATGATGGGCGCGGTCCTGAAGACCTACTTCGCCGAGAAGAACGGCTGGGATCCGAGCAAAATCGTTTCGGTTTCGCTGATGCCGTGCACCGCCAAGAAGTTCGAGGCGGCGCGGCCGGAAATGGACGCCTCCGGCTATCGTGACGTCGATTACGCGCTGACGACCCGCGAACTGGGCCGCATGTTCAAGCAGGCCGGCATCGAACTGCCCAAGCTGGACAAGACCCCGTTCGACGATCCGTTCGGCACGCCCACGGGTTCGGGCGTCATCTTCGGCGCCACCGGCGGCGTCATGGAGGCGGCGCTGCGGACGGTGTTCGAAATCGTCACCGGCGAAAAGGTGGAGAGCGTGTTCGATCACGCCGACATCAAACCGGTGCGCGGCTTCGACGGCGTGCGCATGGCCGAATTGACGATTTCCAAGGTGGGACCGGTTCCGGAAATCCTGTCGCACCTGGTTCCCGACTTCGAATGGCTGAAGGGCGCCACGCTGCGCGTCGGATTGGCACACGGGACCGTCAACGCCATCCGGGTGATGAAGGACATCGAGGAAGGCGGCCCGCTTTCCCAGTGCCATTTCATCGAATTCATGGCCTGTCCGGGCGGATGCCTGGGCGGCGGCGGCCAGCCGATCCCGACCGACCGGGAAATCCGGGCGGCCCGTGCGAAAGCCATCTATAGCGAGGACGCGACGTACGTGGTACGGAAGTCCCACGAAAACGAGGATGTCTTGCGCATCTATCGCGAGTTCTTCAAGGAAGGGCCCTGCAGCCACAAGAGCCATGAACTCTTGCACACCCACTACAAGGAACGGGTCTAGGCCGTTCGACGAAGAATACGCCCGTCTGGCGGCTCAGAAGGAACTGGGCCGCCGAGACCTCGTAAAACTACTGAGTGCGAGTACACCGGAACAAATCGAAGCCGTCCGCGCCGAGGCCGAGCGGGTCCTGCTCGCCCATTGCGGGGACGGCGTTTTTTTGCGCGGACTGGTGGAAGCCTCCAACGCCTGCGCCTGCGATTGCCTCTATTGCGGCATCCGCAAGTCCAACCGCGACGTCAACCGCTACACGCTTTCGCTCGAGGACATTCTCGCCTGCGCCCGCCAGTGCGCCGATTACGGCTACGGCTCGATGGTGATCCAGTCGGGCGAGCGCGCCGATAAGAAATTCGTCGACCTGGTGGCCGAAGCGGTCGCCCGCATCAAGACCGAGACCCGCACCGACAAGCAGCCCGACGGGCTCGGCATCACGCTGTGCATCGGCCAGCAGTCCTATGAGACCTACAAGCGGCTCTACGACGCCGGGGCGCACCGGTATCTCCTTCGGATCGAGACCACCAATCCCGCGTTGTTCGCCAAAATCCACCCGGCCGACCAGACCTTCGAATCGCGCGTCGCGTGCCTGAAGATGCTGCGCGATATCGGCTATCAGGTCGGCACCGGCGTGATGATCGGCTTGCCGGGCCAGACGCTCGAAGATCTCGCCGACGACATCCTGTTCTTCTCCAAAATGGACATCGACATGATCGGCATGGGGCCGTTCATCCCCCATCCCGACACCCCCTTGTGGGGCGAGCCGGTGGCCGATGTGCCCGCGCGCGTCCAACTGGCGCTGTTGATGATCGCGGCGACCCGGTTGAAGCTGAGGGACGTGAATATCGCTTCAACCACAGCTTTGCAGGCCCTCGACCCGGTCGGACGCGAGAAGGGCTTGAAATTCGGCGCCAATGTCATCATGCCTCAGATGTCGCCGACCGACGTGCGGGCCGATTACCAGCTTTATCCCGGCAAGCCGTGTCTCGACGAGAACGCCAAGGAATGCCAATCCTGCCTCAACATGCGGATCGAATTTGCCGGACGGAAGATCGGCCTTTACGCCTGGGGCGATTCCCAACACGCCGTGAAGCGGCTGAAGAGTGATGAACAACCCGATTGAACGATCCCGCCGCGAACGTGACGGCCTTGGCGAACTCGACATCCAGGCCGGCGCGCTGTGGGGCATCCATACCCAGCGGGCGCTCGCCAATTTTCCGGCGACCGGCCGGCGCGTGCCGCCTCTGCTGATCGGCTCGATCGCGGTCGTCAAGCATGCCGCGGCGGTGACCAATGCCGAACTCGGCTTTCTGGCGCCCGATCTCGCCAAGGCGATCGTCAGGGGCTGCGCCAAGATCTGCGAAGGTGGGCCGCAGATCGACCAGCATTTCCCGCTCGATGCCTTGCAGGGCGGGGCCGGCACCTCGACCAACATGAACGTCAACGAGGTGATCGCCAACTTGGCGCTGATCGAGCTCGGACTGAAGCCGGGCGACTATGCCCACGTCCATCCGCTGCATCACGTCAATCTGCACCAGTCGACCAACGACGTTTATCCGACGGCACTGCGCATTGCGGCGATCGCGGGCGTGCGCAATCTCGCCGATTCCTTCGCCAAGCTGCAGGGCGCCTTCCAGGCCAAGGAAACCGAGTTCCAAGCCATCGCCAAAATGGGCCGCACCGAGCTGCAGGCCGCGGTGCCGATGACCTTGGGCCAGGAATTTTCCGCGTTCGCCGAAGCCATCGCCCGCGACCGCTGGCGCACCTTCAAATGCGAGGAGCGTCTCAGGCTCTGCAATATCGGCGGCACCGCCATCGGTACCGGCCTGACGGCGCCGCGCGCCTTCATCTTCCGCATCATCGAAGTCTTGCGCGGACTGACCGGCATGGGTCTGTCGCGCAATGAGAACGTGATCGACGCCACCGCCAATGCCGACGCCTTCGTCGAGGTCTCCGGCATCCTGAAGGCGTCCGCCGCCAATCTCGCCAAGATCGCCGGCGATCTGCGGCTGCTGCATTTCCTCGGCGAAATCCGTCTGCCGCCGCTCCAGGCCGGCTCGTCGATCATGCCGGGCAAGATCAATCCGGTGATGACCGAGGCGGTGATGCAGGTGGCGATGACCGCCCGCGCCAATGACGGCATCGTTACCGAGTGCGCCGCGCATGGCACGTTGCAGATCAACGAATTCATGCCGTTGATCGCCTATGCGCTGCTCGACACCATCGCCATGCTGGAGACAACCGCCCGCGCCTTGATGCGCCACATCGAAGGCATCACGGCCAACGCGACCCGCTGCGCCGAGTATATGGCGGACAGCCCGACGCTGCTCACGGCCTTCCTGCCGAAGATCGGCTATGAGCGCGCCGAACAGCTCTCCAAGGAATTCGCTGTCGCCCGCGAGCAGAACGCCGCGCTTACCTTGCGCGCCTTCCTGGTGCTGAAGCTCGGCGAGGCGATGGTGGCCGAGGTGCTGGCAGCGCCCAATCTGATCAAGCTGGGCCATACGGAATCCTGACATGTCCGATCTTCCTTCCGCTCCTAAAGCATCACGCCTCCACATCGGCATTGCCGGGCGGGTCAATGTCGGCAAGTCGTCGTTCCTCAACACGCTGGCGGGGCAGGACGTCGCCATCACCTCGGCGGTGCCCGGCACCACCACCGACGTGGTCGAAAAGACCATGGAACTCTTGCCGCTCGGGCCGGTGACGCTGATCGACACCGCCGGCATCGACGACGCGTCCGCGCTCGGCGCACAGCGCATCGAGATGACAAAAAAGGCGCTGCGCCGCGCCGACATCCTTGCCATCGTGGTGACCGCCGACGCCTGGAGCGAATACGAGGACGGACTCATCAACGCCGCCCATGATGCGCATGTGCCGGTGCTGATCGTCATCAACAAGACCGATCTGAAGGAACCGTCCGCCGATTTCCTGTCGCTGATCGACGTCAAGCGGCTCAGTTGGATTTCCGGATCCGCAATCGGCGGGGCCGGCGAACGCGAAACGTTCCGCGACGCCTTCAAGGATGCCGTGCGCGGTCTGCTGCCGAAACTCTTCACCGCGCCGCCGACGCTGCTCGGCGATCTGATGCCGGCCGGCGGCATGGCGGTAATGGTGGTGCCGATCGATCTCGGCGCTCCGGCCGGCCGCCTGATCGTGCCGCAAGTGCAATCGCTTCGCGATCTCCTCGACAACGACGCCAGCGCCCTGGTGGTCAAGGATCGCGAATACGCCGCCACGCTGCAGCGGCTGGCGACGCCGCCCGATCTCGTGGTGTGCGACAGCCAGGTCGTGGCCCGCGTCGTCGCCGATACGCCGCCGAACGTTGCGCTCACCACATTCTCCATCCTGTTTGCCCGATTCAAAGGCGAACTCAACGCATTGGCGCGCGGCGCCGGCGTGCTCAATCGCCTCAAGCCGGGCGACCGCATCCTGATCGCCGAAGGCTGTTCCCATCATCCGCTCGAAGACGATATCGGCCGGGTGAAGATCCCGCGCTGGCTCAGGCAGTTCGCCGGTTGCGAACTCGATATCGCGTCCTGCGCCGGCCACGATCTTCCGGCCGATCTCGGCGCCTACCGGCTGGTGATCCATTGCGGCGGCTGTGTCATGACCCGCCAGGAAATGCTGTCGCGCATGGGCGAGGCCGAGCGGCACGCAACGCCGATGACCAATTACGGACTGGCGATCTCGGTTCTTCAGGGTGTTCTGGAGCGGGCGTTGTCGCCGTTCCCGGATGCGCTCGCTGCCTATCGCCAGGGTTAAGGTGCGGTAAGTATTTTGGTAATTCGGTTCAGTAACCGGGTCAGTTAAGCTGGCGAGCCGGTCGGGAAGGCTATTTTTCGCCGGACTGTCGCGAAAATATTCCGGAGTGTCGCGAAAGCAGACGAAAATTGATTGCTCCCAACAGATTGATTGGCAATTGGCGGGAACAATCCTATGTAAGCGCCAATCCATGAGCCGGGTGGCGATTGCCGCCTAGTTTTTTTATGTCCTCCACCTTTCCGGCGTTGTCGTCGGAAACTTGCCGACGCCCCTGCACGAGACTGACGATGAACCAGCAAAACGACAATTCGAGATGGCAGCGGGCCAGCGTGGCGGCCCAGCGGGCGATGCCCGGCTCCGTCGGACGCTTCTTCACCAAGCGCATGATCATCATGTTGTCGATCGTGCTCGGCCTTTTGGTGCTGGTGTTCGGCTACATCATCGGCATGCAGATGATCGTGGCGGGCTTCATGGCCAACATGAAGCAGGTCACGACCGTGGCGACGACCCACGCCCAGCCGACGGTGTGGCAGTCCCAACTGAAGGCGGTCGGCACGCTCCATGCGATCGAAGGCGCCGACCTGTCGTCCGAACTGGCGGGCATCGTCACCAAAGTCAATTTCGAGCCCGGCCAGGACATCAAGAAAGGCATGGTGCTGGTTCAGCTGCGCGACGACTCCGACCGTGCCACGCTGGCGGCCAATCGCGCCTCTGCCGATCAGGCGCTGCGCACCTACAAGCGGTACGTCGAACTGATCAAGACCCAGGCCATCAGCCAGACCAACTACGATCAGGCTTTGGCGTCGATGCTCTCGACCAAGGCCGCGGTGGAAGCCCAGGCGGCGACCGTCGACAAGAAGGCGATCCGCGCTCCGTTCGACGGCCGCGTCGGCATCCGCCAGGTCGATGTCGGCCAGTATGTCGGCGCCGGCACCACGGTGGTGACGCTGCAGCGGCTCGATCCGATCTATGTCGATTTCTCCATTGCCCAGCAGCAGATTCCCAGCGTGAAGGCGGGCGATCGCGTGGTCCTTACCAGCGACACCTTCCCCGGACGGACTTTCAGCGGCAAAATCACCGCGCTCGATCCCAAGGTCGACACCGCGACCCGCACCGTGCGGGTGCGCGCCGAAGTCGCCAATCCCGAAAAGCTTCTTCTGCCCGGCATGTTCGCCTCGGTGATGATCGATACCGGCGCGCCGCAGAAGCCGCTGACCCTGCCGCAGACCGCCATCACCTACAACACCTACGGCAACATCGTGTTCGTGGTGCAGCACGGCAAAGACAAGGACGGCAAGGACCAGCTGATCGCCCAGCAACGTTTCGTCACCACCGGCGAAGCACGCGGCAACCAGGTCATCGTGCTCGGCGGCATCACGTCTCGGGACGAAGTGGTCTCCGCAGGCGCCAACAAGCTGAAGAACGGTACGGTGATTACGATCAACAACCAGATCACCCTGCCCAACGACGCCAATTCGCATCCGACGGAGCAATAGGCCCAAGGCCATGAGCTTTACCGACATCTTCATTCGGCGGCCGGTTCTGGCCATCGTCGTGAGCCTCGTCATTCTGGTGCTGGGCCTCAAGGCCTTCACCTCGATGACGGTGCGCCAGTACCCGTTGACGCAGAACGCGGTGGTCACCATCACCACCGCGTATCCCGGCGCCTCGCCGGAAACCATTGCCGGCTTCATCACCACGCCGATCGAGAAGGCCGTGGCCCAGGCCAGCGGCATCGACTACATGACCTCGTCGAGTTCGCTCGGCGTGTCGCAGATCTTCGCCAACCTGCGCCTCAACCAGGACACCTCCAAGTCGCTGGCCGAAATCATCACCCAGGTGAACTCGGTCCGTAACCAGATGCCGACGGAATCGCAGGCCTCGGTGATCAGCCTGTCGGTGGGCGAGACCTTCGGCTCGGTGATCATCGCCTTCACCTCGAAGGACCTTCCGGCCAACAAGATCAGCGATTACCTGATCCGCGTGGTGCAGCCGCAGATCCAGGCGGTGGAAGGCGTCCAGCAGGCCCAGATCATGGGCGAGAAGCGTTTCGCCGTCCGCGTCTGGCTGAAGCCCGAAAAGCTCGCCGCCTACGGACTGTCGGCGCGCGACGTCTCGTCGGTTCTGGTCGCCAACAACTACCTTTCCGCCCTCGGCCAGACCAAGGGCGAGATGGTGCAGCTCAACCTGCTCGCCTCCACCAATATGGAGTCGATCGACGAGTTCAAGCGGCTCATCATCCGCGAGAGCAAGGGCGGCTATGTGCGTCTGTCGGATGTCGCCGACGTCGAACTCGGGGCCGAGAACTATACGGCCCGCGTGCTCTACGACGGCGAATACGCCGTCATCGTCAGCGTTCAGGTGGCGCCGTCGGCCAACGTGCTCGATGTCGCCAACCGCGTCAAAGCGTTGTTGCCGCAGCTCCAGAAGCAGCTGCCCGAGGGTCTCTCGGCCAACATCGCCTACGACGCCTCCAAGTACATCAACAATTCGATCGAGGAAGTCGAATCCACCCTGGCGGAATCGATCCTGATCGTGGTGCTGGTGATCTTCGCCTTCCTGGGATCGCCGCGGGCCGTGTTCATTCCGGTCATCACCATTCCGTTGTCGCTGATCGGTACCGGCATCTTCATGCTGATGTTCGGCTTCACCATCAACATCCTGACCCTGCTGGCCCTGGTGCTGGCCATCGGCCTGGTGGTCGACGACGCCATTATCGTGGTCGAAAACGTCAGCCGCCACTTGGAGGAGGGCAAGACGCCCTTGGAGGCGGCGCTGCAAGGCGCCCGCGAACTCGCCAATCCGATCATCGCCATGACGCTGGTGCTGGTCGCCGTGTTCGTGCCGATCGGGTTCATGGGCGGTCTCACCGGTGCGCTGTTTACCGAATTCGCCTTCACCCTGGTGGGTGCGGTGGTGATCTCGGCCATCAACGCCTTGACCCTTTCGCCGATGATGGCGAGCCGCATGCTGCGCTCGCATCACGACACCAAGGCGAACTGGGAACGCAAGGTCGTCTCCTATATCGACGAGAAATTCGACTGGCTCCACTCCCGCTACCAGCGGGTGCTGCATGCGACGTTGAACGAACTCGCCGTCGTGGTGGTGTTTGCGGCCATCATTCTCGGCTCCATCTACGGCCTGTTCGTCTACTCCAAGTCGGAATTGGCGCCCCAAGAGGACCAGGGCTTCATCATCGGCGTGTTCACGCCGTCGCCGACCGCGACCCTCGACCAGAACCTGTTGTGGCTGAACCAGGCCTACGGCATCGCCCGGACCTTCCCGGAAGTGGAGCACATCTTCCAGGTCGCTTCGCCGGGCCAGACCTTCGCCGGCATGGTGTTGAAGCCGTGGGCGGATCGCTCCAAGACCGCCACCCAACTGCAGCAGCCGCTGCAGCAGAAGTTCGCCGGAATCGCGGGCGTCAAGGGCGCCGCCTTCCAGCCGTCCTCGCTGCCGGGTCCGCGCGGCCTTGGCGTGCAGTTCGCGGTGCTCACCACCGAGCCGTTCGAGAAGCTGAACGTCGTGCAGCAGCAGATCATGGACGAAGCGCTGAAGTCGGGTCTGTTCATGTTCATGGACTCCGACCTCAAGTTCGACCAGCCGCAGGTCCGCATGAAGCTCGATCGCGACAAGATCGCGAGCTACGGCCTCACCATGAGCGACGTCGGCGGCGCCATGTCGTCGATGCTCGGCGGCGGCTATGTCAACTACTTCAGTCTGTCCGGCCGCGCCTATCAGGTGGTGCCGCAGGTCGAGCGCGACGCGCGCCAGAACTTCGGCCAGCTCAGCGACTTCTACATCAAGAACGCGAGCGGAACCGCCATCCCGCTGTCGGCGGTCGCCACCTTCAAGACCGAAGTGGTGCCGGAATCCCTCAACCACTTCCAGCAGCAGAATGCGGCGACCATCAACGCCATTCCGCGGCCCGGCGTCACCTCGGGCGAGGCGCTGACCAAGCTGCAGCAAATCGCCACCAAAGTGATGCCGTCCGGCTATCGCCTCGACTACGGCGGCATGACGCGCCAGCAGGTGCAGGAGTCCTCGTCGCTGACGCAGACCTTCTTCTTCGCGCTCATCATCATCTTCCTGACGCTGGCGGCGCTGTTCGAGAGCTTCCGCGATCCTCTGACCATTCTCATCTCCGTGCCGATGTCGATCTTCGGCGCGCTTCTGTTCATCACCCTCGGGGTGGGCGGGGCGTCGCTCAACATCTACACCGAGGTGGGCCTCGTCACCCTGATCGGCCTGATCTCCAAGCACGGCATTCTGATCGTGCGGTTTGCCAACGATCTTCAGGCGCAAGGCCTTGCCAAGCGCCAGGCGATCGAAGAGGCCGCCGCGATCCGCTTGCGCCCGATCCTGATGACCACCGCCGCCATGGTCTTGGGCGTGGTGCCGCTGATCATGGCCTCGGGCGCCGGCGCCGCCGCGCGCTTCAACCTCGGCCTCGTGATCGCTTCCGGCTTGTCGATCGGCACGCTGTTCACGCTGTTCGTGGTGCCGTCGGTCTATCTGTTGATCGGTCAGGACCACAACAAGGCGCCGGTGGTGGACGAACCGCCGGGCTGAGTTAGTCTCCCCGTTAGAAATGCGAAAGGCCGCCTTCATGGGCGGCCTTTTTCGTATGATGTGAAGCCCTGGGCAGACGCGCATCTGCCCCGGCGGGGGTTCGCTTACAAATATTCGGATATAGAAGAAATGGGGAAACTACCCGCCTTCTTCAAGGGGAGTTTTTGGGGGTGCGGCACAAACGCATTCGCGCAGGCGGCACCACGACTTAGATCGTGAAAGTTCGGCGGATGCCTGCGAACGCTTCGCGTTTGCTCCACTCTGCCACAATGACGCATGTGGAGCTTGAGGTAACACTACGTACGGAAAGAGGCGGGGGATTTGAAGATGGGAAGCCTGAGCATCTGGCACTTGGCAATTGTCTCTGTGTTTTTGGTCGCTCTGCTTGGCGTCTATCTGCTTCCGACGTGGATTGCGTTCGGGCAAAAGCACCATAGCCGCGGAGCTATCCTCGCTCTGAATCTGCTGTTGGGCTGGACGTTGTTAGGGTGGATTGGCGCGCTCGTTTGGTCGCTGACACCGCCGCGGAGACCAGCAATTCATCCGAATTGAGCGACCATTTCCACGTCGACTTCGGTTGCTCAAAGAAAAAGGCCGCCGAGGGGTGGCGGCCTTCGAGTTGGCAGGGAAAGGTACTAGTTCTTACCAATTAGTCATGGCGCCGCCTTGTTCGAGCCGGTTCACCGGCAGATAGGCGCGCTTGTAGGGATATTTGGCGGCTTCCTTTTCGTCGATGTCGACGCCGTGGCCGGGCGCTTCGCCGGGATGCATGAAGCCGTCTTCGAAGGTGTAGCCAATCTTGAAGATGCTCTCCATCAACTCGGAATGGGGCATGTGCTCCTGGATGCCGAAATTGTGGATCGCCATGTCGAAGTGCAGGGCGCATGCCATGGTGATCGGCGACAGGTCGGTGGCGCCGTGGAAGCCGGTCTTGACGTTGAACAAGTCGGCGAAGTGCGCGATCTGGCGCAAATGGGTGATGCCGCCGGTGTGCACGATGGTCGAGCGGATGTAGTCGATCAACTGCTCCTGGATCAGGGTCTTCATGTCCCACACCGAATTGAAGATCTCGCCGATGGCGAGCGGGGTGGTGGTGTGCCGGCGGATGATGCGGAAGTTTTCCTGATTGTCGTCGTCGACCGAGTCTTCCAGCCAGAACAGGCGATAAGGCTCGAGATCCTTGCCGAGGCGCGCCGCCTCGATCGGGGTCAAGCGATGATGGACGTCATGCAAGAGGTGAATGTCGTCGCCGAGCGCCTGGCGGCCCGCTTCGAACAGCTTGGGGCAGGAGCGCATGTATTTTTCGGTCGACCATAGATTCTCGGTCGGAATGTCGGCATCGGCCGGTTCGTAGGCTTCCTTGCCTTTGGGCACGCCATAAGTCGATTTCAGTCCCGGCACGCCGGCTTGCAGGCGGATCGCCTTGTAGCCCATCTCCTTGTGCTTCAAGGCATCTTCGATGGTTTCTTCGACCGTCTTGCCGTTGGCGTGGCAATAGACCAGCACGTTGTCGCGGGCGGCGCCGCCGAGCAGCTGGTAGAGCGGCAAGCCCGCCACCTTGGCTTTGATGTCCCACAGCGCCATGTCGACGGCGGCGATGGCGCTCATCGTCACCGGCCCGCGCCGCCAATAGGCGCCGCGATAGAAGAACTGCCAGATGTCCTCGATGCGATGGGCGTCACGGCCGATCAGGCAGGGGACGATGTGATCTTGCAGATAGCTCGCGACCGCCAGTTCGCGGCCGTTGAGGGTGGCGTCGCCGATGCCATAGACGCCCTCATTGGTCTCGATCTTGAGGGTAACGAAGTTGCGCCCTGGGCTCGAGACGATGACGCGCGCGGATTCGATCTTCAGCATGGGGGCCCTCTTCCTTTAATGAGACCGTTTTGCATGCTGAGCCGAGCCTTGCGGACATGCGAGGGGGCCGCCTCAGCGGTACCGGTACCACTTTATGATACCGGTACCACAAAGCCGCGGTCGCCACAACTGGGTTCAAGCCTTAGCCTGCGGCTTGGTTGCCAGGGGCGGGGTCATGGCGCAGGGTTCAAGACGCTGATATGGTAGCGCAACCATTGCAGGGGGCTCGAGGCCAGCGGCCTCGATACGCCGGCAGCCGCGATGTCGCGTCGCATCGAACACAGCCCGGCACCAAGCCGGCACCAGGGAGGAGAATAACAATGGCTCACAAGTTGGCCTTTAGTGAGAAGGTCGGGTACGCGCTCGGCGACCTTGCCGCGAATTTCGTCTTCCAGTTCATGATCACCCTGCAGGTGACGTTCTACGTCGACGTGTTCGGGCTGCCCCCCGATAAGGCGGCATTCATGTTCCTGGTGATCGGCATCGCGGTCGCCTTCATCAATCCGATCATGGGCGTGATCGCGGACCGCACCGTCACCAAGTGGGGCAAGTTCCGTCCCTGGCTGATCTGGACCGCGCTGCCGTTCGGCATCATCGGCGTCTTGACCTTCACCACGCCGGAAATCTCTCCCGCCGCCAAGCTGATCTACGCCTGGGTCACCTACGCCCTGCTGCGCACGATCTACACCGTGAACAACGTGCCGTATGCCTCGATCAACGCGGTGATGACCGACGATCCCGACGAGCGCAACAGCGCGGCGCAGTACCGTCAGATCGCCGCCAACTCGGCCGGCTTCATCGTCGCTTCGCTGGTGGTGCCGCTGATCAACATCTTCGCGCACGGCTCCAAGGACCCGGCCGATCTCGCCCGCGGCTACCAGTACACCATGGGCATCCTGATGCTGGTCGCGATGGTGATGTTCGTGATCTGCTTCCTCTCGACCAAGGAACGCATCCTGCCCGATCCCAAGCAGAAGAGTTCGCTGTCGCAGGACCTCGGCGATCTGTTCCGCAACCGGCCGTGGGCGATCCTGTTCCTGGTGACGCTGTTCTATTTCGCCGCGCTCTGCATCCGCGGCAACGCCATGCTGCCCTACTGCAAACTGTTCCAGGGCGACGAGAACCTGTTCTCGTGGATGAACGGCTTCGGCCTCGCTTCGCTGATCATCGGCGTAGCCTGCTCCAACGCCATCTCGGTCCGCATCGGCAAGCGCCTCTTGTTCCTCATCAGCATGGTCCTGACCGGCGTGTTCACGCTAGGCCTGATCGTCATTCCGGTGCACAGCAACTATGTCGTGATCGGCACCGAAGTGCTGCGCCAGTTCTCGTTCGGCATCTCCGGCCCGGTGTTGTGGTCGATGATGGGCGACGTCGCCGACTTCGGCGAATGGAAGACCGGCCGTCGCGCCTCCGGCATCATCACCTCGGCGGTGGTGTTCGCGCTGTGGATCGGCCTCACGCTCGGCCAGGCGGCGGTCGGCGGCCTGTTCTCGGCCTACGGCTATGTCGCCAAGGCGACCACCCAGACGCCGGAAGCCATTCATGGCGTGGTGCTGACCGGCGGTCTTTATGCCGGTGTCTGCTTCCTGATCGCGGCGGCGCTGCTTCTGATCTATCCGCTCAATCGCGCGGAGAACAAGAAGATCGCCGACGAACTGATCGCCCGCCGCCAGGCGCGTCAGGCCTGATCGGCGCAGTAATAAGGTCGCGGGACTTGGCAGGATTATCCAATCGTGCCGGTCCCGCGCCCGCCATACTTGAGCAAGAACAATAACTCTCCCGCGAGGAACCCATGACCCCGATGTCCGGTCCCATTACGTTCAACGCCCAGCATTCTCCGATGGGCGCCTTCATGAGCTTCACCTGCGGCAATCCCGGCACGCGCGGCGGTATCGGCCTGCAGATCGGATCGCCCGGCGACCAGGAAGTCTTCATCGGCGTGATCGACGGCGACCGTTATGCCGACGCCCCCTTGAAGTGCCTGCCGTTCTATATCGGCGCCGCCTCCACCGCGATGGAAGCCTTCACCGCCGAAACCGCCGGCCCGTCGGAAGCCAATGTGCGCCCCGACGCCGTGACCTTCAGCCCCGACGAAATCAAGCGCTTCTATTCCTGGGCGACGGACTCCTGGGTTGCCGACGACATGGCCTTCACGGTCTATACCCCGTTCGGCGCCATTCCCGATCCGGCCAAGGCCTCGGACAAAGAGATGCGTGACGCCCTGCGTCCGGCGGTGGTCGCGCGCCTCGTCGTCGACAACACCAAGGGCACCAAGCCGAAGACGGGCATCTTCGCCCTCAACCATGCCCGCACCGGTCCGCGCATGATCGTCGACGATCTCGGCGGCAAGACCCGCGTCGGCTTCGCGTTCCGCCGTGAGGCGGGCGTGGCCGCGGAAGTGGTCGACATCACCGGCGCCGGCAAGGCCGATCATCCCGAAGCGTTCGGTTTCATGCGCTGGTCGGCGACCGACGGCATCCGCGAGAAATACAATCCGGTGCACCTGTTGGGTTCGTGCCCCGGCATCGGTTTCGAAGTGCCGGCCGGCAAGAAGTATTGCCTCGTGCTGGCGATCGGCTCCTATCTCGAAGCTCCGGTCACCACCGGCATTTCCGGCAAATATCTCTACACCCGCTATTTCACCGATCTGACCGACGTGCTGAAGTCGACACTCGATTCCGCCGGCAAGATGGCGGACGAGGCCGAGGCTCTTTCGGCCAAGCTGGAAGCGACGGCGCTCTCCGCCGACCAGAAGTTCCTCATCAGCCACGCCACGCATTCCTATTACGGTTCGACCCAGCTCCTGGACGTCGACAAGCAGCCGTTCTGGGTGGTGAACGAAGGCGAGTACTGCATGATGAACACCCTCGACCTTTCGGTCGACCATGTGTTCTGGGAACTCGACCGCAATCCGTGGGTGGTCAAGAACCTCCTGGACAACTTCGTCGCCCATTACAGCTACACCGACGAGGTCAAGGTCTATAAGGACGAGTTCAAGGGCGCGCACGGATTCGATCACGATCCGAGCCAGCCGCCGCCGCCGCCGGATGCCGCGCAGCTTGCGCGTCCCTATGACAAGAAGCCGGGCGGCATTTCCTTCTGTCACGACATGGGCGCCCACAACAACTTCGCGCCCAAGGGCCGTTCGTCCTACGAACTCGCCAACCTCACTTCGACCTTCAGCTATATGACGGTCGAACAGCTGTGCAACTGGACGCTGACGGCGGGCTGCTATGTCGCCAAGACGCGCGACACCGCCTGGCTCAAGAAGAGCAAGAAGATCGTCGCCGAAATTCTCGAATCGATGATCAACCGCGGCGGCGAGGTCGGTTTCGCGCAATACGACTCGACCAAGACCGCAGGCGGCCAGGAAATCACCACCTACGACAGTCTCGACCACAGCCTCGCCCAGACGCGCAACAACGTCTACATGGCGGTCAAGAGCTGGGCGACCTATCGCACCTTGGCGTTGTTGTTCCGCGATCTCGGCGACAAGAAGTCGGCCGAAAAGTCGCTCGAACTGGCCAAGAAGGTGGCGGGCTTCGTTGCCGATCAGGCGGTCGACGGCGTCTTGCCGGCGATCTTCGAGAAGGACAATCCCGGCTATGCTTCGCGCATTCTGCCGGCGACCGAAGGCTGCGCCTATCCGCTCTACTATGTGAAGACCGGCTATGCCGGCGAGACTCTCGAGCAGGTTTTTGCGAGCCCCTCCGAGAAGCGCATGTACGACGCGCTCAAGGAGCATACCCGCAAATTGCTGACCGATCCGCAGGGGCGCAACACCTTTGCCGACGGCGGCATCAAGCTCTCGTCGACGTCGAACAATTCGTGGATGAGCAAGATCTCGATCTTCATGCACGTCACCCGCAAGGTGTTCGGTCTCGACAAGGACCCGGCCGTGGCCGAGGTCTTCAAGAAGGCCGATGCCGCGCATACGAAGTGGCAGACCGTCGGCAGCGCTTATTGGGCCTGCTGCGATCAGATCGTGTCGGGCGAAGGCAAGGCCAGCCGCTATTATCCGAGAATCATCACTTCGGCACTCTGGATCGACTGATCTCGTACGTCATCTAGACAACGGTAGAGAACGGCCGGGTCAACCCCGGCCGTTCGCACAAGAGGGAGGAAGTGGCATGACCTATACGAAAGCTCTGGCGCTCGCCGCCGTGCTGGCTGCGACGACCGCGGCCGCATCCGCCGATCCGGCATTGAAGGACGCCTACAAAGGCGCCTTCGTGATCGGCGCGGCGATGGATACGGCCCAGATCACCGGCCGCGACGCCAAGGCCCAGGACGTGGTGCTGGCGAACTTCAGCTCGATCACGCCGGGCAACGATCTCAAATGGGAACGCGTGCATCCGCGCTTGGGCGAATACGATTTCCGTCTCGGCGACGAATACGTCGCGTTCGGCCAGAAGCACAATCTCTTCACCGTCGGCCATGTGCTGGTCTGGCATCAGCAGACCCCGGCCTGGGTGTTCGCGCACCCCAACGGCACGCCGCTTTCGAAGGACGAACTGTTGGCGCGTCTCAAGGATCACATCTTCACCGTGGTCGGCCGCTACAAAGGCAAGATCAAGGCCTGGGACGTGGTCAACGAAGCGGTGGGCGACGACGGCCAGATGCGCCAGACGCCGTGGTACCAGATCTGCGGCGAGGAGTTCATCGTCAAGGCGTTCCAATGGGCGCACGAGGCCGATCCCAATGCGGAACTGCTCTACAACGACTACAATATCGAATATCCGCAGAAGCGGGCCGGGGCGCTGGCGCTGCTCAAGCGGCTGAAGGCGGCGGGCGCGCCGGTCACCACGGTCGGCATCCAGGCGCATTACATGATCGGCGAGCCCGATCTGCAGCTCCTTGACGACGCCATCGCCGACTACGCCAAGCTGGGCTTCAAGATTGCGCTGACCGAACTCGATGTCGACGTGCTGCCGCGTCCGGGTGCGGGCGTCACTGCCGATATCGCTCTCAGCCTCGCGGCCGATCCCAAGTACAATCCCTATGTGAAGGGCTTGCCGGACGACGTGCAGCAGAAGCTCACCGAGCGCTATGCGCGGGTCTTCGCCATCGCTCTGAAGCACAAGGATGTGGTCGATCGCGTCACCCTGTGGGGCGTCACCGACAACGACACCTGGCACAACGGCTGGCCGATCCGCGGCCGCACCGCCTATTCGCTGCTGTTCGACCGCGCTTATCAGCCGAAGCCCGCGGTCGCGGCGATCATCAAGGAAGCGGTGCAGTAAGCCGCGCCTTGGCGAAGGCGAGAAACGCGGTCCAATTGGGCTGCATGGTATGACCGAAGGGGTGTTGGCGCCACGCCAGCGCCCCTTTTGTCACTTCGGTGCCGACCGGCGGCATGGTCTCGGTGCCGAGATCGCTGGCGCCGAGCAAGCGATAGACCGGTCCGGCCGCAACGGTCGCGAGGAACATGCCGCGCTGATCGGTCCAGCCGTCTTCCATCGGCTTGGTGCCGTCGCCGATCCCCGCGCTGAGAAACAGCGGCCGCGGCGCGGCCAGCGCGATCAATTCGTGGGCATCGACCGGCAGATCGTTTGCCGTGAGCGGCCCGGCGTAGCGGACGAAGTTGCCTGCCATCCAATGATGTTCGCCTTCGCCGGCGAGGTTTTCGAGTTGCTCGCCGTAATTGCGCCGGAGCAGTTTGGCCCCGCCCGCGCCCGACGACGAGATGTAACCGATGGCGAGCCGCGGCTCGAACGCCATCGCCACCAGCGCCGCCTTGCCATAGCGCGAATGCCCGGCGACGCCGATCCGGTGGGCGTCGATGCGTTTGTCGGCGGCCAAGAGATCGATGACCCGGCTGACGCCCCAAGCCCAGGCGCGCAAGGCGCCCCATTGATCGAGCGGCCGCGGCGCGCCGTTGTTGACGAGGCCGATGATGCCTTCGTTGAGCTTCTTGGGATCGTCCGGCTGCACGGTGGTCGGCACGTATTCGGCATAGCCCCATCCGGCCGCGAGCACCTGGTCGCGCCAGTCCGCGCCTTGGCCCGGCGGCACCGGGGCATTGTCCCAAGGCCCATGCCAGGTCAGCACGATCATCACCGGCACCGGTTTGTCGCGGCCCGCGGGCAGGGTCAGGTCCATCGCGATATCGACCTTGCGGGTGGGATCGCTCCGATTGTCGACATGGCCGACAAAATGGGTGGTGACCGCTTGGACGGCGCGGTTCGAAGGCACCTCGGCGCCCGTCGCCTCCCAGCGCACCGCCGGAATGTTGGCGGGCAGGCGGCCGTAGACTTCGGATTCGAACTCAGCGGCGATTTCCGGCCGCCGTTTGGTCCACCAACTATCGGGCGTTGTAACCGCCGTGCCGTTCGCCAAACGGAGCGGATCGGGCAGGGTGTAGCGGCCGACGCGCGCTTCGTCGAAATTGGCGAAGTTGGGGGCCTTGGGATTCATCCCGTCGGCGCCACCTCGCAAAGATGTGATATGAAGTCGGGCCAGCAGATTTTGGTATTCGTCGTCGGCTTGCGTGGCACCCATCAGCAAAACGGCCAGTGCTGCGACGGCAAATCGTTTCATGGTCAGCCTTCCCCCGTTGTCGGCCTTCGGCTTCAGTGGTACCGGTATCACCCGCGACTATGCCCGAAGAGGCAGGCGCGTTTCCAGGAGAGGTTGCCATGAAAACGGTGGTTCTGTCGCTCGTTATTGCCGGTCTGGCGGTTGCGGCACCGGCCGAGGCCGAACTGGCGTTGTACGAGGGCGGCTCCACCGCGACCATCGTCCATGCCGAGGGCACACCGCTCACCAAAGCCGCCGAACTTCTGGCGCACGATCTCGGCGCGCTGTCCGGGCACAAAGTGACGGTCGCCGCGGCGCTTCCCGCCAAGGGACCTGCGGTTCTGATCGGCCGGATCGACCAGCCCGAAATCGCCGCGCTGCTCAAAGCGAACAACATCGATACCGCTGCGGTGGCGGGCAAATGGGAGACCTATGGCCGTGCCGTCGTCGACCACAACGGCCGCAAAGTGCTGGTGATTTTTGGCTCCGATACTCGCGGCGCGGTCTGGGGCGCGATCGATCTTTCCCGCGAAATGGGTGTGTCGCCGTGGGAATGGTGGGCCGACGTCAAGATCGCCAAGAAAACGCGCGTCGCGGTCAACGATGCGCCGTTCACCTCCAAGGAGCCGACCGTCAAATATCGCGGCATTTTCCTCAACGACGAGGAATACGGCCTGTTCCCGTGGGCGGCGAAAACCTACGACAAGAAATTCGGCAATCTCGGTCCCAAGACCTACGCCCGCATCTACGAACTGATGTGGCGGCTCAGGGCCAACACGATCTGGCCTGCGATGCACACCGTCAGCGAAGCCTTCAACAAGGTTCCCGGCAATCCCGAAATGGCGGGCGATTACGCCATCGTCCACGGCACATCCCATGTCGAGATGATGCTGCGCTCGAACCCGCACGAGTGGGATTCGAAGACCATGGGCGACTACAATTTCGTCGCCAACCGCCAGCGCATGATCGATTACTGGGATGGCGCGGTGAAGGATTTCGGCAAGTACGACAACGTCTATACCGTCGGCCTGCGCGGCGCCGACGATTATCCCATGGCGGGGGCCGACACGCCGCAAGGCATGGCGAAAATCCTCGAAGACGTGTTCGCGGCGCAGCGCGAGATTCTGGAAAAGCGCCTCGGCAAACCGGCGAACCAGATTCCGCAGGTATTCACGCCGTACAAGGAAGTGCTGCCCGCCTATGACGCCGGACTGAAAGTGTCGGACGATGTCACGCTGGTCTGGCCCGACGACAATTTCGGCTACATCCGCCGCCTTTCCAATGCCGAGGAGCGGGCGCGCTCGGGCGGAGCGGGCGTCTATTACCACATCTCCTATTGGGGCGGGCCGATGAGCTATTTGTGGCTTGCCTCGACCCATCCGGCGCTGATGTGGGAAGAGATGGACAAGGCGGTCAAATTCAACGCCCGCAATTACTGGATCTTGAATGTCGGCGACATCAAGCCGGGCGAGTATCTGACCCAGCTCTTCATGGACATCGGTTTCGATGCCGGCCGCTTCCCCGATGTCGCGTCGGTCAAGGCGCATCTGAAGGCGTTCGCGGCGGAGAATTTCGGTGCCGCCAAAGCCGATGCTGTCGCCGACATCCTGTGGGGCTATTACAATCTCGCCTTCGTCCGCAATCCCGAATTCATGGCGTGGTCGAACGCGTTCCCCGAAACGGCGGTCAGCCAGACCGAATTCAACATGCTGGCCTACGGCGACGAGAACGCCCGCCGCATGGACGCTTATCGCGCTCTGATGGCCAAGGCCAAGAAACTGATGGCGACCATGCCGGCGGACCAGAAGCCGGCGTTCTTCCAGTTGGTGCAGTATCCGGTCAATGCCGCGGCGCTGACCAATATCCGCCAGCTTTCGATCGACAAGACCATCACCTACGGCCTGCAGCGCCGGATCAGCGCCAATCAGTATTCCGCCGATGCCCGCGCCGCGCAGAAGCAGATCGATGCCGATGCCCGCACTTACAACGACACCATGCTGAACGGAAAATGGCGCGGCATGATGGGCATTCATCCGCACGACCTGCCGGCCTACGACGCCCCGCATCTGCCGAAATGGGATCACGCGGCAGACAAGGGCTGCGGCTGGCAGACCGAGGACGGCGGTTATTTCGCGGGCGGCGGCTGGCCGCAGCGGCTGACCAATTTCCAGCGCGTGCTGCCGCGCCAGCGCTATCTCGACTTCTTCCTCACTGGCCCCACCACCGCCACATGGAGTCTCAAACCGACCAAGCCGTGGATTACGCTCAGCGCCACCTCCGGCACGCTCGATGCCAAGCATCCCGAACAGCGCGTCTGGATCGGCATCGACTGGTCGAAGGCGCCGGACGGCGCCACGGCCGGAATCCTGGCGCAGTGCGGATCGATTTCCGCCGACAGCGCCAAGTCTGGTGCGAAGCTGGAAGGCAAGGCGATGCCGATCACCATCCGCACCGCACCCGCCAATCCGGCGGTCAAGGATGTGTCGTTCGTCGAGGACGACAATGTGGTGTCGATCTATGCCAGCCATGCCGACGAGAAGTCGCCCGGCTGGGAAGTGCTCGACGGTCTCGGTCACACCGGCGCTTCGCTGAGGAGCCTTATCACCCAGGAGACGATCACGCCGGAAGCGGCGCTCGCGCGCGCCCCGCACGCCAGCTACCGTTTCGCCACCGCGACCAAGCGCGGCTACGATCTGGTGCAGGACGAGGGCGCAACGCTGAAAGTCATCGCTCTGCCGGTGCAGCCGCTCACCTCGAAGAACGGCATGCGGGCGGCGGTGTCGATCGACGGCGGGCCGCTGACGGTGATCGATTTCTTCGCCGCCGAGTTCACCGAAAGCTGGCGCCAGCATGTCCTCTCCAACACCGCTGTCGCCAAGATTCACGGCCTGAAACTCAAGCCTGGTGCCCATACGCTGACGGTTTACGCTCTCGATCCGGGCCTGATTCTCGATCGCTTCGAGATCGCGTTCGACGAGGCGCCGAAGAGCTATGGTCCTATTCCTGAGACCCGCATCGAAAGGACTTCGCCATGACGAAATTCTCCCGGCGTGATTGCATGGCTCTCGGTATGGCCGCGGCCTTGCCGCTCGATCCGGCGTTCGCCGCCAAATCTGCTGCCAAGTCTGCAGCCAAGGCGGGCAGCGCGCCCGGCACCCTCAATGCGCTGGCGGCGTCGAAAGGCATGATGTTCGGCAGCGCCATCGGTCTCGATTCGACCAAGGAGGGCCTCGCCCTGTTGCCGCCCGAAGTGCTGGCACGGCCGCGGCGGCCGATCTCGTTCGACGATCCCGACAATCGCGCCCTCATCATTCGCGAGTGCGGGGCGGTGGTGCACGAGAACGAACTCAAATGGTATGTCGTGCGCCCCGACGCCAAAACCTTCGATTTCACCCGCGCCGACAAGATCGTGCGCTGGGCCCGCGCCAACGGGCTCAAGGTGCGCGGCCATAATCTGCTCTGGAATGCGATGCGCTGGACGCCGCGCTGGGTCTCGACCCTCGATTTCGGTTCGCGCCCGGCCACGGCCGCCGAGAAGATGCTGAAGGAGCACATCTTCAAGGTGTGCAAGCGCTACGGCAAAGACATATTCAGTTACGACGTCATCAACGAGACCATCGATCCCAAGACCGGTCAGTTCGAGGATACGCCGTTCACGAAATACCTCGGCTGGAATGTGGTCGACATCTGCTACCACGCCGCCAAGGAGGCCGCGCCGCACGCCGAGCTGGTCTACAACGATTTTCCGAGCTGGAACCCCGACGGCACCCATCGCGCCGCGATCCTCAAGCTCTTGGAATACTGCAAGAAGAAAAACCTGCCGGTCGACGCGCTGGGCGTGCAGGCCCATATCGGTTTTCCCAATACCGGCGGCATCGCCGCTTCGCGCGACGAGAAGGCCTGGGTGAAGTTCCTCGACGATGTGGCGGGGATGGGCTACGGCCTGATGATCACCGAGTTCGATATCAACGACAAGCCGCTGCCGACCGACATCAAAGAGCGCGACCGCGCTGTGGCCGATCTCGGCAAGGCCTTTTTCGACATCATGCTGGCCAACAAGGCGACCCGGTACGTTATGGCCTGGGGTCTGGTCGACAAGCATTCCTGGCTGCAGGAATTCGTGCTGCGCGCCGACGGCCTGCCGCAGCGCTGCGCGCCTTACGACGATCACTACCTTGCCAAGCCGTTGCGCGAGGCCTTTGCGGCGGCGTTTGCGGCGGCTCCCAACCGCCCTGCCGCGACGCCGTCATAATCGTCCCATACTTAAGTCGCGGGTCGCGGGCTTGGACGGAACAGGGTTGCGGCGTTACCGTTGGCGGGGAGGACGAATGCCATGAGTCGATTGTCGCGCCGGGATTGGATGAGCCAGAGCCTTGCTTGGGCCGCGGTGGGAGCGCTCGCCGCAGACGGCGCCTTTGCCGGTGCGCCCAAGCGCGACAAGAAGCATGGCCGCGGCCGGATCCACCATCATCGCAACTACCCCAAGGCGGGGACGGCGCCGGATTCGCTCAACGGCCTCGCCTACGAGAAAGGCCTGGCGTTCGGCTCCTGCCTCGGCACCGGCCCCGGCAAGTCGGCATCGACGGCGCCGGGCATGAAGCAATTCGCCAAGCTCAAGGCCGGCTTCGACGATCCGCAGATGCGCGCGCTCCTGGTGGCGCAGTGCGGCATTCTGGTGCCGGAAAACGAACTCAAGCTCTACGCCCTGCGGCCGACGCCGAAGGGGTTCGATTTCTCCCGCGCCGATCTCCTGATGCATTTCGCCGAGCAGTATGCGTTGCCGGTGCGCGGTCACACGCTGTTGTGGAACCGCGGCCGCTGGCTGCCCGAATGGGTGAACAAGCTCGATTTCGGTTCCAAGCCCGCCGCGGCGGCGGAAAAGTTCCTGCGCGAGCACATCAAGACGGTGTGCAGCCGCTATGCCGAGCGGATTTTCTCCTACGACGTGGTCAACGAGTCGATCGCGCCCGCCACCGGCGAAATGGAAGAGTCGCCTTTCACCAAGGCGATGGGCCCGGAAGTGATCGACTTCTGCTTCCGCGCCGCGCGCGAGGCCGCGCCCAAGGCCCAGCTCGTCTACAACGACTACATGAGCTGGTCGCCCAAGGACGCCACCCACCGCGCCGGCGTGCTGAAACTGCTCGAGCGGCTCAAGAAAGCGAACGTGCCGGTCGACGCGCTCGGCATCCAGGCCCATATCGGTTCCAACGGCATGGGCGCCTCCACCGGATTGCTCGGTGACGCCGATGTCGTCGAGTGGCGGAAGTTCCTCGACGCCGTGACGGGCATGGGGCTCGATCTGGTCGTCACCGAATTCGACGTCAACGACAAGACCGTTCCCGGCACGCTCGTCGAGCGCGACAAGGTCGTGGCCGAGTATGCCAAGGCCTATCTCGACATCGTGCTCAGCTATCCGCAGACGCGCTACGTCATGGCCTGGGGGCTTTGCGACAAGTACTCCTGGCTCCAGAACACTTCGCCGCGGCCGGACGGACTGCCTAAGCGGCCGCTGCCATACGACGACGAGTTCCAGCCGAAGCCGCTGCGTCGGGCCATCGTCGATGCCATCGCCGCGGCGCCGTCCCGACCGTTATTGCCGATGACCCCTGCCTAGGAGACCATCCCATGACCAGCCGGCGTGAAGTTCTTGGCGGCGCGGCCGCCGCAACCTTCCTCAGTTCCGGCTGGAGCGCCTATGCGGCACCGAAACCCTGGCGCGTCGGCCTGATCGGTTCGGCCTGGATGGGGCGCTGCAACCTGTTCGCGCTGATGCAGGTCGCCCCGGTCGACGTGGTGGCGTTGTGCGACGTCGATCGCCTGATGCTCGCGGATATGGCCGCCCGCATCGCAGCGTTCCCGGATTCGATGGTGCGCCAGACCCGCAAGCCCGAGTTCTACGGCGACTATCGCCAGATGCTGAAAAAGCATCAGTTCGACATCGTGATCGTCGCCACGCCCGATCACTGGCATGCGCTTCCGGCCATCGCCGCGCTCAAAGCAGGCGCGCACGTTTATCTCGAAAAGCCGGTGACGGTCGATGTCGCCGAAGGCAAGGCGGTGCTCGAAGCCGCGCGGGCTGCCAATAGAGTGGTGCAGGTCGGTACCCAGCGTCGCGCTTCGCCGCCGCACATCGAAGCGCGCGACCGTATCGTCAAAGAGGGACGGCTGGGCAAGATCGGCCATGTCGAACTTTACGGGCTCTATCACCAGCGCCAAGCCTCATTCCCGCCGGTGACGATCCCGCCCAAGACGCTCGACTGGAACACGTATGTCGGCCCGGCGCCGTTCGTGGACTACCGGCCCAACATCCATCCCATCAACTGGCGGTCCTTCCGCGAATTCGGCAACGGCTATATCGCCGATCTCGGCGTGCATTTCATGGATACGGTGCGCTGGATGCTGGATCTGCGCTGGCCGAAACGGATTTCCTCGGTCGGCGGCACCTATGTCGACAAGAATTCCCCGGCCACGGTGGTCGATACCCAGACGGCGCAATGGGAATTCGACGATCTCTTGATGAGCTGGACCAATCGCGAATGGGCGGAGATTCCGGACGGTCCCGCCGGAGCCTGGGGCGCCAAGCTTTACGGCGACAAAGGCACGCTGACGCTCGGCTCGGTGAACTACGAATTCGTGCCGGTCGGCGGCGGCGACAAGCTCAGCGGCGATCTCACGGCCGAGATGAAGAAGTTCCCCAACGACGCCAAACTCCTGCCGATGGACCGTCAGCTCGTGCCGCTGACCCGGCCAAACATGCGCGACTTCATTGCCGCGATCGAACAGAAGCGCCGCCCGGTCGCCGATATCGAAGAGGGCTACATCTCCACCTCCAGCGTCATTCTCGCCAACATGGCGATGGATCTCGGCCGCCCGATCCGCTGGGACGGCAAAGCCGAACGCGTTATCGGCGACGAAGAAGCGCAAAGGCGGTTGGCGCGGCCCTATCGGGGGCCGTGGAAGCACCCGGCGTTGGTTTGAAGGAAGCTCTCATGTCGTTGCGCAAACTGCTGATGGCAGCCACGGCCTTGGTTGTGCTTTCGGGGTGCGCCTCGCTGCAGGAGCCGCGGGCCGCCGCGCCGGGAGTGCCTAATCCCGCGCATGTCGATCAGGTCCTGAAAGGCTTCACCGACACCGGCAAGCTGGTCGGCGTCTCGGCGTTGGTCACCGAAAACGGCAAGGAAGTCTATTTCGGAGCCTTCGGTGCCGCCGACCGCGAAGCCGGGCGCAAGATGGCGCGCGATACCATCGTGTCGATCTATTCGATGACCAAGCCGATCACCGGCGTGGCGCTGATGTCATTGTGGGAAGAGGGCAAGTTCCGCCTCGACGATCCGGTCGCCAAATACATTCCGGAACTCGCCAACGTGAAAGTCTATGCCGGCACCGATGCGTCGGGCGCTCCCATTCTGACGGCGCCGAACCGGCCGATGACCATCCGCGATGTCGCCCGCCACACCGCCGGGCTCACCTATTGCAGCAAGGACAATCTGCCGGAACTGAAGGCCGGATGCGACGCCGCCAATCCCTTGGCGCTCAGCCATTCGCTTGACGACTTCGCCAAAGCGCTCGGCTCGCTGCCGCTCGAATATCAGCCCGGCGAGAAATGGCGTTACAGTTTCGGCGTCGATGTCCAGGCTTTGCTGGTGCAGCGCATTTCCGGCAAGCCGTTCGCGCAATATGTACAGGAGAAAATCCTCACGCCGTTGCACATGACCGACACCGGCTTCTTCGTGCCGCCGGAAAAGCGCGACCGCCTCGCGGCGATCTACGAACGCGACGAAGACGGCACCTTCACGCGCAAGATTGACGATACTTCGATCACGCTCAACACCGGGCACTGGGCGATGACGCCGGGCGGCTTCGGCCTGACCTCGACGCTCGACGATTACTCCCGCTTCGCCCGCATGCTGGCGGGGGGCGGCGAACTCGACGGCGTGCGCATTCTGAAGCCCGCCACCGTCAAGCTGATGAGCACCAGCGTGCTCGATCCGGCGGTCACCGAGCGGTCGTGGCTGCCGTCGAAAGGCACGGTCGGCTTCGGCATCGACTTCGCCGTGCGCACCGATCCGCCCCAGACCGCTGACGAAGCGGCGGGCGAAGTCGGCGAGTTTTTCTGGGATGGCGCCGCCTATACGCTGTTCTGGGTCGATCCCAAGAACAAGCTGACGGCCGTTTTCTTCACCCAATACCAGCCGTTCGGCAAAGTGCCGGCGCACAAAGCCTTCCGCGATGCGGTTTATGCAGGCGTCGATCCGTCCGCCCTGCCGCCCCAATGACGACAAGAGGAATGTTATGAGATTTCTGTCCCTGATAGCGCTCGCTGCCGCCACGATGATTTCCGCAGCGCATGCGGAAGACGGTTACGATTTGTGGCTGCGTTACCGTCCGGTCGAGAAGCAGGCGCTGGTGCGCTATCGCGCGGCGGCGACCGAAGTGGTGAGCGCCAGCCATTCGGCGACCGCCAAGGTTACCTCCGACGAACTCGTGCGCGGCCTGTCGGGTCTTTTGGCGAAAAAAATTGCGACCGGTACCACAATCCACGGCAACGGCGCGGTGCTGTTCGGCACGCCGGCGAACTCGAAGACCATCGCCGGCCTCAAGCTGCCGCTCGCCGGTCTCGGCCCCGAAGGCTATGTCATCAAGAGCGCGACCGCGAACGGTCGCAAGATCACCGTCATCGCCGGCAATTCCGATGTCGGCGCTCTCTACGGCGCCTTCCGCTTCCTGAAAGAGATTCAGGCGCGTGCGCCGGTCGACCGGCTCGCCATCGTGTCGGCGCCCAAAGTGAAACTGCGCTTGCTCAACCATTGGGACAATCTCGACGCCACCATCGAGCGCGGTTATGCCGGCGGCTCGATCTTCAATTGGTGGACGCTGCCCGAGCATGTGCCGCCGCGGCTCGTCGATTACGCCCGCGCCAATGCCTCGCTCGGCATCAACGGCACCGTACTCATCAACGTGAACGCGTCGTCGCTGATCCTGACGCCCGGCTATATCGCCAAGGTCGCCCGCATTGCCGATACGTTCCGGCCTTACGGCATCAAGGTCTATCTGGTGGCGCGGTTCTCCGCCCCGATGGAGATCGGCCGCCTGACCACCGCCGATCCACTCGATCCCAAAGTGCGCGCCTGGTGGCGCAACAAAGCGGACGAGATCTATCACGCCATCCCCGATTTCGGCGGCTTCCTGGTCAAGGCCAATTCCGAAGGCCAGCCCGGTCCGCAGGATTACGGCCGCAACCACGCCGACGGCGCCAATATGCTGGCCGAAGCGCTGGCGCCGCACGGCGGCGTCGTGATGTGGCGTGCTTTCGTCTACAGCCACGAGGTGCCCGACGACCGCATCAAGCAGGCCTACAACGAGTTCAAGCCGTTCGACGGCAAGTTCGCCGACAACGTCATCCTGCAGGTGAAGAACGGCGCCCTCGACTTCCAGCCGCGCGAACCGTTCTCCGCGCTGTTCGGCGCCACGCCCAGGACCAACACCGGCATGGAGCTGCAGATCACCAAGGAATATCTCGGCTTCAACACCCATCTCGTCTATCTCGGTTCGATGTGGCAGGAAGTGTTCCAGTCCGACACCTATGCCAAGGGCGCCGGATCGACGGTCGCCAAGGTGATCGTGTTCAACAACAAACTGACTTTGATGGCGGGCGTCTCCAATATCGGCGCTGATCGGAACTGGTGCGGCTCGATCTTCGATCAAGCCAACTGGTATGCCTTCGGGCGGTTGGCTTGGGACCCGGACGCCAAGGCCGATGCCATCGCCGCCGATTGGGTCAAGCTGACCTTCAATGCCAACCCGGCGTTCGACCAGCCGGTCGTCGCCATGATGATGGGTTCGCGCGAGACAGCGGTGAACTATATGACCCCGCTCGGGCTGGCGCATCAGATGGGAACCTCGGGCCATTACGGTCCGGGGCCGTGGGTCGACGATGCCGGACGGCAGGATTGGAACCCGGTTTATTATCATCGCGCCGGCAAGGACGGCATCGGCTTCGACCGCACCGCCACGGGCTCGAATGCGGTGGCGCAGTATTTCCCGCCTGTGGCGGAGAAATTCTCGCGCGTCGAAACGACGCCGGAAAATCTCTTGCTGTGGTTCCACCATCTGCCGTGGGACTACAAAATGGCCTCCGGCCGCACGCTGTGGGATGAGCTCGTCACCCGCTACGGCGAGGGCGAAGACGCCGTGCATGCGATGGGCGCCGAATGGGCGAAGCTGAAGCCGTATGTCGACGACGAACGCTTTGCGATCACCGCCGATTATCTGCGCATTCAGGCGCGCGATGCCAAGCTGTGGCGCGACGCTTCGGTCGCCTATTTCCAGAGCATGTCGGGCTTGCCGTTGCCGTCCGGCATGCGGGCGCCGGCGCATAGCCTTTCCTATTACAAGCAGCTGTCGTGGCCGTATGCGCCGGGGCAGGGCTCGCCGGGACGCAAGGTGACGCCGCCGCCGGAGGAAGAAACGCAACCCTGAGCTTCGCGCCGGGCTGTCGAGGAGGGAACGATGAAGTGGGCATTGCTAGCTTTGTGCGCCGCGATGGTGCTGACGCCCGCGCGCGCCGATGATGGCTATCAGCTGTGGCTGCGCTATGCACCCCTCGACAAGGCGGCTTCGGCCCGCGCTGGCGATATCGGCAGCGAGGTCGTTACGGCCAGCCGTTCGCCCACCGCAAAAATCACCGCCGAGGAATTGACGCGCGGCCTCTCCGGCCTGTTGGCGAAGAAGGTTGCAAGCGGCGATGCGATCCGCAGCAATGGCGCGGTGCTGTTCGGTACGCCCAAAGACTCGCCCTCCATCGCGGGGCTGGCTCTGCCGCTCGAGCGCGTCGGCAGCGACGGCTTTGTCATCAAAAGCGCTGTCGTCAAGGGCAAGCGCGTGACCGTCATCGCCGGCAACACCGATGTCGGCGCGCTGCACGGCGCGTTTGCCTTCCTGCGCCTCGTTCAGACCGGCGCGGCGCTCGACGCGCTCGATGTGGTCGAGGCGCCCAAGGTCAAGCTCCGGATGATCGACCATTGGGACAATCTCGACCGCACCATGGAGCGCGGCTTTTCGGGATTTTCGATCTTCAACTGGTGGGAGTTGCCCGGCCATGTCGATCCGCAGCTGGTCGATTACGCCCGTGCCGAAGCCTCGCTCGGCATCAACGGCATCGTGCTGACCAATCCTTCGGGATTGACGACGGCGGTGAGTCTGACCGAGCCGTGGCTGAAGAAAGCTGCTGCGCTCGCCGATCTGTTCCGGCCCTACGGCATCAAGATTTATCTGTCGGCGCGCTTTTCCTGTCCGCAGGAACTCGGCGGGCTCAAGACCGGCGATCCGCTTGATCCGCAAGTGCGCGCCTGGTGGAAAGCCAAGGCCGACGAGATCTATCGCATCATTCCCGATTTCGGCGGCTTCCTGGTGAAAGCCAATTCCGAAGGCCAGCCCGGCCCGCAGGACTTCGGCCGCAGCCATGCCGACGGCGCCAATATGATGGCCGAAGCGCTCGCCCCGCACGGCGGCATCGTGATCTGGCGCGCTTTCGTCTATTCGCCCAAGCCCGAGGACCGGGTCAAACAGGCCTATAACGAATTTAAGCCGTTCGACGGCCAGTTCGCCGACAATGTGGTGATCCAGGTCAAGAATGGGCCGCTCGATTTTCAGCCGCGCGAGCCGTTCAGTCCTTTGTTCGGCGGCCTGGAGAAAACGCCGGCCGGAATCGAACTGCAGATCACCAAGGAATATCTCGGCTTCGAAATCCATCTCGTCTATCTCGGCACGCTGTGGCAGGAGGTGCTGCAAAGCGACACCTATGCCAAAGGTTCCGGCTCGACGGTGGCGCACGCCATCGATGGTTCGCTGTTCCATAACAAACTGAGCCTGATCGCCGGCGCGTCCAACGTCGGTACCGCGCGCAACTGGTCGGGTTCGATCTTCGATCAGGCCAATTGGAACGCTTACGGGCGGCTGGCATGGAATCCCGACGCTGATGCGCGCGCGATTGCCGAGGACTGGGTACGCATGACCTTCACGTCCGATCCGGCCTTCGTAAAGCCGGTGATCGACATGATGATGCAAAGCCGCGAAACCGCGGTCGATACCATGACGCCGCTGGGCCTCGCCCATCAGATGGCGACCGGCCATCATTACGGTCCCGGTCCGTGGATCGACAATGTCGGGCGTCCCGATTGGAACCCGACCTATTACAACGGCGCCGACAAGAGCGGCATCGGCTTCGACCGCACGCCGACCGGCTCGAACGCCGTGGCGCAATATCATGCCCCGCTCGCCGCCATCTTCGCCGATCCGAACAAGACACCCGAGCCGCTGCTGTTGTGGTTCCACCATCTGCCGTGGGATCACAAAATGGTCTCGGGCCGGACGCTATGGGACGAACTCGCGCTGCATTACGCGCGCGGCGTCGAGAACGTGAAGGCGATGCAGGCGACTTGGGCCAGGATGAAGCCTTACGTCGATGCGGAGCGCTGGCAGATCACCGCCGACTTCCTCGCCATGCAGTACGACAGCGCGGTGGAATGGCGCGATGCCTCGATCGCTTATTTCCAATCGCTTTCCGGCCGGCCGTTGCCGCACGGCGTTCCCGCACCGGCGCACGACCTCGATTGGTACAAGGCCAAAAGGCTGCCGTTTGCACCGGGCAATCCGGGCAAAACCGCATCGCCGTTCCGCGAGGATTGAGCCTGCGGGGTGATGGTAAGTAGCAACAACCATGTGCCCTCCTTCCACGGCCGGAGGAGAGGTTGCCATGATTTTGCCTTATTAGTTTAGATTACGATACCGATAACAAATATATAGCGAAAGCGACGGGTTAGGACAGAAGTTAGAGTTGTTCCACATTAGCGATGAATAATTTTGATGCTTAGCACATCATTTTGTTTGTTATTTCCGTCACTTAGGTTGGTGTTGTACCAGCAACACCCAAAATCATTCGTAGCGGTAATGTCCATTGTTACCTTGACGGTACATATGGCCTAGCATAATCCTATGCGTGTTACCGCTAACATCAACTGCTTAGTATGTGAGCCGGTGTGTGTGAAACGAGAAGGGGATCTGTCTTAGCGCAATCCAAGTGATCACATCCGGCGATCGGGTCATCGAACCCTAGAAAACGACGCCCAAAGGGGAGGAAAAGCATGAAGTCGAATTTGCACAACCGTGCCCGACTGCTCGGCACGACGGTTCTCGCAGGTGTAGGCCTGCTGCTCGCAACGGCACCTGCCGTTGCACAAGAAATGGAAACCGTGACGGTCACTGGCTATCGCGCCAGCTTGGCCTCATCGACAAACGCCAAGCGCGAGTCGGTCAATTTCTCGGATTCGGTCTTTGCCGAAGATATCGGCAAGTTCCCGGACACCAACATCGCCGAAGCTTTTAACCGTATTCCGGGCATCACGATCAGCCGTGAAAACGACGGTTCGGGCATGCGCGTCGCCATCCGCGGTCTCGATACCAACCACGTCAAGATCACGCTGAACGGTGCGAACGTCGCGACGGCCTCGACCGGCAACACCGACGCCAACGGCGCCAACCGCGAAGTCGACCTCAACATCTTCCCGATCGAACTGTTCTCGCAGTTGTCGGTCAGCAAGACCTCCAGCGCGGACCAGCTGGAAGGCGGCGCCTCGGGCGTGGTCGCCATGCGCAGCATCCGTCCGTTCGACAATCCGGGCATGCACCTTTCGTACAGCGCTCAGCTGAGCGATTACGAAAACAACGGCACCCCCGGCCACCGCGGCCACTTGATCGGCAGCTACACCAACGGTCCGTTCGGCGTCCTCCTCGGACTCTCCGGCCAGGTCAACCGCATCATGGTCACGGGCTATGAAGGCGCCTTCAACAACCTGACGGTGCCGAGCCTGAGCGACAAGCAGTTCTATTCGCCTGCTCAGATTGCGGCGATGGAAGCGGCAGCCGGCGTTGCGCCGGGATATTATCCGCTCAAGAATCCTTCTCAGCCCTACAACGCCAGCACCAATCCTTACGCGTTCACGAGCTGGTGTAATGCGCCCGCGAACGTGTCGACAGTCACGTCGCCCAACACGACTAGCACGGCCAGCATTTCGCAATGTAATCCGATCGGCGGCCTCAACGGCTGGGGTATTCCGACCGAAAGCCTCGCTATCTCCAATACGGGCGTTATCACCCGTAGCGGCGGCACTTTCCCGAATACCGGCGTGCCCAATTCCTATGTGGGCTTGCCGATCAATCAAGCCAATCTGCTGGCTCTCAACCCCGGCCTGAGCATTGCCCAGATCGGCAGCGCGATCATTCCGCGTACCGGCCGTCCGATGTTCGAACGCGGCACGCGTGACCGTTACAACGGCATCCTGTCGTTTGAATATCGTCCGACCGACGAAATGCACTTCTACTTCGACAGCATTCTCGGCGTGATCGAGAACAATCTCGACCGCGAAGACCTCATGATGATCGGCCGCAGCGGTAACGCCATCCCGATGAACATGACGGTCGACAAGAACAACGTCGTCACGTCGGCCGACTTCGCCAATGCCCAGATGGCTCTGGAAGCCCGTCCCTACAAGGAAAAGTCGGACTACATCAGCCTCAATCCGGGCATGGATTGGCAGGTCACGGATCTGTTGAACGTCAAGGCGCAGATCAACTACAGCCGCGCCCACTTCTTCCGCGACTCGCCGACCTTCATGCCTTCGACGCCGCTTTCCGTCGTCCACATGGACAACACTGGCGCCACCCCGGTCTATTCGATGCCGACTCTGCCGGGTGCCGGCCTGCAGGATCCGAACAACTACGGCTGGTATTCTCAGTCGGCGGTGCGTCTGCAGCAGGAACGCCGCTACGTCTACACCAAGGGCGCCCACCTCGACGCGTCCTATGGCGGCGACAAGTTCAAGGTCTCGGCCGGCTTGGCGTGGGACGAATGGTATCGTCTGGTGCGCGGCTACGACAACGGCACCTGGTTCGCCGAAGCGGCTTGCGGCTTCAACCCGTCGACCTTCCTGCCCGGACCCAACACGACCTCTGGCTGTTCGAACGCTTCGAGCTTCAGCATTCCGTCGGCGTGGACGACCAACTGGGGTACCGGTTATTCGGCCGGTCTCGGCTCCGTGCCGACCGCGCAAGGGCCGCTGGTTCCGAGTTCGGCGGTGCCGGGTTACCTCTCGGCGGGCCCGAACGGCTTCGTGAAGGTGAACTACAACGGCCTGAAGGCAGCCACGAATTACGACTTCTTCGCCACGCATCCGGCGAACGGCGCTGCTGAAAATCTCCAGGATCCCGGCCGTACCGGCTTCAGCGCCGGCACGAACACCAATATCTCGTCGAGCATCATCCACGAGAAGACCTGGGGCATCTACGGCAAGATCGAAGGCACGCTGCATCGCGGCGAGCAGAAGATCCGCTACAACCTCGGCGCCCGCTTCATTCGTACCCAGCAGGCGGTCACCGGCTACACCTCGGTTGTCGATGCGCGTAACGCCGGTGCGACCAGCGCTTCGTCCGACGATCTGCCGGATGGTGCGCGGTATCCGAACTACATCGTTCCGGCGACCATGACCGGCTCGTATTCGGCCTTCCTGCCGTCGGCGAACGTGGTGTGGGAAATCTACGACGACTTCCAGCTCCGCGGCGCGGTCTCGCGCACGATGACCCGGCCGAATCCGAACAGCATGCTGCCGCAGCTCGGTGGCGGCGGCTCGGGCGCCGATGCCTACACGCTCGGCAATCCGCAGTTGAAGCCGTTCTACTCGACCAATATCGACCTCGGCGCCGAACTGTTCACCGGCGGCGAAGGTTATCTCAGCCTCGGCGTCTTCAAGAAGATGATCACGGGCTTCCCGAGCAACTACACCTCGGTGCAGAAGTTCCCGTGGCTGGCGCAGTTCGGCACCGTGTTTGCCAACTTTGCCAACGGCTCGTCGCAGTACACGAACCTCTATAATTTGGCGAACGCTGGCGGTTGCTGGAATGCCACCGGGCCCCAGACGCTTGATTGCGTCAACGTCAACATCACCCAGCAGCGCAATGCCACTGGTCTGCAGACGATCAAGGGCATGGAGTTCAACTGGGTCCAGCCGTTCGACTTCGCGCTCGAGGAATACGGTCTGAAGGGCTTCGGTTTGGTGGCCAACGTCACGGCCATCAGCACCAAGACGACGCCCAACAGCGCCGCTCCGTCGGTCGTGCTGAACGTGTCGCCGCTGCAGTACAACGGTACCGTCTACTACGATAACGACGGCATCATGGTGAAGGTGTCGTACGCGTTCACTCGCGGCACGATCACCAACTCGAACGTCTATGGCATCATCTCGGGTATCCCGGCCTTCACCGAAGAGCGTTCGATGGACTATGCCCAGGTCGACCTGTCGTCGAGCCTGAAGCTGTCCAAGATCTTCGGCGAACTGCCGAGCGATCCGGAACTGACCTTCGACGTCCAGAACCTGTTCCATGCGCTCAATGGGCGTTCGTACAAGCAGTACAAGAACCTGATGAACTACTCGTACAACGGCGGCTCGATGTTCCTCATCGGCATCCGCGGTAGTCTGTAAGTCTCCCTCCCTTCGCCGGCCCTCTCTTCCGGGGGCCGGCGGCTTTGGGCGAAACAAGGCTTGGCGGCGCATCTCACGGTGCGCCGCTTTTTTATGGCCCCGGCCTATCGGCGTGAAACAATCCGTCGCACCGGACTGAATGCTTGGTTTTGAGCGGTTTCGCTCAAAAAAAATCATGTTAGCGGCACCAGGCCGCTGCCCTAAGGCGTGGCCGCGGGCGGTGCTGCTGGTGTAAAAGAACCGCCCATGAGCCCGAATCCCGCCTCCGCGCCCCGCCTTTCGACCCAGACCCTGTCCCAAGCCAAGCCCGGCGTCGTTCTGCCCAAGTACGACCGCAGCAAGGTAACCGTCGGAATCGTGCATTTTGGCCCCGGCGCGTTCCACCGCGGCCATCAGGCTTGCTATTACGACTCGCTCTTGCCCAAGGACCCACGCTGGGGCGTTTGCGGCGCCGAGCTGATGCCGAACGGCCTGATGGAAAACGCGGCGGTTCAGGACAATCTCTATATGGTCGCCGAGCTCGACGCGCAGATCCGCTACCGGGTCGTCGGCTCGCACATCGAATATCTGAAGGCCCACGGTCAGGCCGACAAGATCTTCGCCCGTCTCAACGATCCGCGGGTCAAGCTCGTCACCTCGACGGTGACCGAGAAGGGCTATTACCTCGACGGCAAAGGCGAACTCGATCTCGACAACCCGGCGATCAAGGCCGACCTCGAACATCCCACCACGCCGGGCACGCTGATCGGCTGGATCACCGAAGGTCTCGCCCGCCGCAAGGCCGCCGGCATGGTCCCGTTCGTACCGGTCTCCTGCGATAATATGGTGATGAACGGCCACAAGCTGCACGGCGCCGTCCTCAAGTTCGCCGCCGCGCGCGGCGACAAGGACCTGCTCGCCTGGATCACCGACAAGGTCACCTTCCCCTCGACCATGGTGGATTCGATCACCCCGGCGGCGACGCCGGAACTGGTCGAGCGCATCGAACGCGAAACCGGTCTGCGCTGCGAAGCGCCGGTGCAGCGCGAGGCCTTCCTGCAATGGGTGGTCGAAGACGCGCTGGGCGAAGGTGCGCCCGATCTGGCCTCGGTCGGCGTTCAGCTGACCAAGGACGTTGCGGCGTACGAATTCGCCAAGCTGCGCCTCTTGAACGGCGCCCATTCGACGCTCGCGTATGCCGGTCTGATGCGCGGCCGCGATTCGGTCGGCGAAGCGATGGCCGACGCCAAGCTCAGCCATGCCGTCGAACTGATGATGCGCGAAGACATCGTGCCGACGCTGCACAAGACGCCGGGCCTCAATTTCAATGCCTACATCTCCGATCTGCTCGACCGCTTCCGCAATCCGGCGCTGACCCACAAGTTGATCCAGATCGCATCCGACGGCTCGCAGAAGCTGCCCTATCGCATCCTCGGCTCGCTGCAGGATGCGCTGAAGGGTGGCCGTCCGATCCGCCGCTTCACCATTTCGCTGGGCGCCTGGATGCGCTTCATCGAGCGTCAGGCCAAGGCCGGCATTGCCTTGCAGGACCCGCTCAACGACAAGCTGTCGGCGATCGGCCGCGAATGCACCGGCGATGCGGCGGCGGATCTGCCGAAGTTCCTCGCGGTGCGCGAGGTGTTCCCGGCGGACCTCGTCGAGAACCCCACGTTCAAGGCCGCGATGCTCGCCGCCTACGCGAATTTCGAAGCCCAGCTCGACTGAAAAACCGGGGACTTTCGCCTTCCGGCGTTGATATGACAAAATAGGGCAGGGAGCGCTATTTTGTCTGTTGGCGTTGGCGTGTTCCGGTGTATGATAACGCTACCAAGTAATCCGACAAGCGTACTCAGATAATCCCGACGGGACAAACCGGTCGGCATGGAGGAGCAACAGGAACGATGTATCTTGGCATCGACATAGGCACATCGAGTGTCAAAGCCGTCCTGATGGACGATGAGGGCCAGCTTTTTGCGCAAGGCTCGGCGCCGCTGACGGTCGAACGGCCGCAGCCGCTGTGGTCGGAGCAGAACCCCGATGCATGGTGGCGCGCCACCGTCGCAGCCGTGCGGGCATTGCCCGAAAAGGGCCGTCAGGCGGTGAAAGGTATCGGCCTTTCCGGCCAGATGCACGGCGCCACGCTGCTCGATGCGGCCGACAAGCCGCTGCGTCCCGCGATTTTGTGGAACGACGGCCGTTCTGAAGCCGAATGCGCCGAGCTCGAAAAGCTCCAGCCGCGTTCGCGCGCCATCACCGGCAATATCGCGATGCCGGGCTTCACGGCGCCGAAGCTGCTCTGGGTCAAGCATCATGAACCCGACGTCTTCGCCAAGGTGAAGACGGTGCTGCTGCCGAAGGATTATGTCCGCTTGAAGCTGACCGGCGAGAAGGCCGGCGACATGAGCGACAATGCCGGCACGCTCTGGCTCGACGTGGCCAAGCGCGACTGGTCCGACGACATGCTGAAGGCGACCGATCTCACGCGCGAGAACATGCCGAAAGCGGTCGAAGGCACTGCCCCGACCGGCAAGCTCACGGCGGAAGCCGCCGAAGAACTCGGGCTGCCCCAGGTCGTAGTGGCCGGCGGCGGCGGCGACAATGCCGCCAGCGCGGTCGGCGTCGGCGTTGTGGCGCCGGGGCAGGCGTTCCTGTCGCTCGGCACCTCGGGCGTGCTGTTCGTCGTCAACGACAAGTTCCGTCCCAATCCGGAGAAGGCGGCGCACGCGTTCTGCCACTGCATTCCGGGCGTCTGGCACCAGATGGCGGTGATCCTGACGGCGGCGTCGGCGATCGACTGGATCGCCAATCTCACCGGCATCAATGACGTGGTCGAGACCGTGGCCGGCGCCGAGAAGCGCGGCCTTAGGAAACAGACCCCGATCTTCCTGCCGTATCTCTCCGGCGAGCGCACCCCGCACAACGATCCCTATGCGCGCGGCGTGTTCTTCGGCCTCGGCGCCGATACCACCCAGGCCGATCTCGCTTATGCGGTGCTCGAAGGCGTCGCGTTTGCCTTCGCCGACGGTATCGACGTTTTGCGCGAAGCCGGCTCGACCATCGGTGACACCACCGTCGTCGGCGGCGCCTCGCGTCTGAAGTTCTGGGGCCCGATGCTCGCATCGGCGCTCGATATTCCGCTCACCTACCGCGAAGGCGGCGAAGTGGGCGGTGCCTTCGGTGCAGCCCGCCTTGGCAGGCTCGCCGATACCGGAGAAGATCCGGTGAAAGTGTGTACGGCACCGAAGGTGTCGCGTGTCGTTGAACCTGTGGCCGCGTTGAAGGAGCAGATGGCACCTCGGCGGGCCCAGTTCGTGGACCTGTACAAAAACCTCAAATCCTCTTTCAGGGAGTTTGGAAGATGAGCATTTTCTCGGAAGTCGGGCCGATCAAATATGAAGGTCCCGATAGCACCAATCCGCTGGCGTACAAGGTCTATGACAAGGACCGCGTCGTTCTCGGCAAGAAGCTGGGCGACTGGCTGCGTTTGACGGTTGCCTACTGGCACTCGTTCTCCTCGTTCGGCTCCGACATGTTCGGCGGCGGCACCTGGAATCGTCCGTGGTCGGGCAAGGTCACGCAGGAGCAGGCGGAAGCCCGCGCCGATGCGGCGTTCGATTTCTTCACCCGTCTCGGCACGCCCTATTTCGCGTTCCATGATGCCGACGTGATCGCCGATGCGTCCTCGCTCCCCGAGCACATCGACAACCTCAAGAAGATGGAAGACATCTTCGCCAAGAAGATGTCCCAGACCGGCGTGAAGCTGCTGTGGGGCACGGCGAATGCCTTCTCGCATCCGCGTTATGCCGCCGGCGCCGCCACCAATCCGGATCCGGAAGTGTTCGCCTATGCCGCCGGCCAGGTCCGCGCCATCATGGAAACCACCCATCGTCTGGGCGGCGAGAACTACGTCTTGTGGGGCGGCCGTGAAGGCTACGACACCCTGCTCAACACCGACCTCAAGGCGGAACTGGCCCACTTCGGCCGCTTCCTCAACATGGTTGTCGAGCACAAGCACAAGATCGGCTTCAAGGGCACGATCCTGATCGAGCCGAAGCCGTTCGAGCCGACCAAGCATCAGTATGACCGCGACACCGCCACCGTCTTCGGCTTCCTGCAGAAGAACGGCCTGGAAAAGGAAGTAAAGGTCAACATCGAAGTGAACCACGCCACGCTGGCGAACCTCGACTTCGAGCATGAAGTCGAGATGGCCTACGCGCTCGGCATCATGGGTTCGCTCGACATCAACCGCGGCGATCCGCGTTCGGGCTGGGATACCGACCAGTTCCCGAACAACGCCCAGGACCTGTCGGTCGCGTTCCTGCCGATCCTCGAGAACGGCGGCCTCGGCACCGGCGGCTGCAACTTCGACGCCAAGCTGCGCCGTCAGTCGGTCGACGTGAACGATCTCTATATCGCCCACGTTGCCGGCATCGACACTCTGGCCCGCGCCGTGATCTCGGCCGAAGCCATGATCAAGGACAAGCGCTTGGCCGATGCCAAGGCCGCCCGCTATGCCGGCTGGTCGACTCCGTTCGGCAAGGACATCATGGAGGGCAAGTACTCGCTCGCCGATCTCGCCGACGTCGCGCTCAAGAAGAACCTCAATCCGAAGCCGGTTTCCGGCAAGCAGGAACTGCTGGAGAGCGTCGTCGCTCAGTGCCAGAAGATTTCCTGATCGGATTTTTACTGCGTATGAAAGCCTCCCTCCGCATCGCGCGGGGGGAGGTTTTTTATTGGGACGACCGGAACGCGGGGAGGGCCGGTCATGACGATGTCGTTTGGTGGCTTTCGTCAGCCTCAGCGAGGAGATCGGCCGCGTCGTCCAACCCTCGCTTGCGGGCGGCATCCGCGGGCGTTTGGCCGAGCGGATTGCGAGCCCTGGGGTTGGCACCAAACGACAGCAACAACTCGGCCATCTCAAGCGCTCGTTCTTCGTCGTCGGGCAGGCAGAACAGCGCGGGTTCGCCCGGACGATCCTCGCGGTTGGCCGAGTTCGGGTCTTCCTTCAGCAACGCGCGCACCCGATCGATCGCGCCGGCAAAACAAAGAGCCCGGAAATTCCGGCTGATCGGCGTCAGCAGCGCAACCACCTCGGAGCGCCGGTGGTAGTTGGCATGGCTCAATGGCGAGCCGCCATAGCGGGTCTCGAACGGATCGATCTCCGCGCCTTGATCGATCAAGAGCTTGGCGATTTCCACCGCGCCGCAATCGGCGGCGTGATGCAGGGCGCGATAGTTCTGGGCATCGCCGATGTCGGGCGACATGCCGAGATCGAGCAGAAGGTTCACGACTTCCAACTGCCGGCGGTGAATCGCGGCGATCATCGCGTGCGGTTGGCGCAGGAGACCGGGATGCGTTGTGGTCCGCTCGCGAACGCCAGCGAGATCGCCTTGCGCCGCCGCTGCGACGAACGCTTCTTCATCGCTCAACCGGGGTGCGGGCGCGCCGTGGTCGATCAGAAGATCGACAATATCCTGCCGTCCTGCGATGGCGGCATGCGTGATAACGGGCAGCTTCGTGTACGCGTTCACGGTATTGGCGTCGGCGCCATGCGCCAGGAGCCATGCCGTCCGCGTCACATGCAGGTTGGCGACCGCATTGCCGAGGAGGTAATCGAGGGGCCGGCCGGTCAGGTTCGGATTGGGTTCGCTCCAGCGCACCGTTTGGCCGCGCTTTGCGGTTTCCGCCCACATGAAATCGAGCCAGACCGTGACATCGCCGCCGAGGGACGTGTTGTAGAGCGCTTGTCCGTCCAGCGGATCGGCGCCGCGGGCAACAAGGAGCCGCGCAAGACTCTCCGCCAAGGGATGCGGCGATTGTCCGGCTTCGCCTTCGCCGATCACACCGGTCAAGGCGGTGAAGCCCCCGGTATGATCGAAACAGCCGGCGTTCGGATCGGCCCCGGCGTCGAGCAGCAGGGTGGCAATGGCTATGGCATTGCGTTCCACGGCCTCGATCGGCAAACGGGCGTAGGCCAAGCGCAACAACGGCGTCCAGCCGTCGAACGGGTGCTGGTCATTGGCCAGCCGCGGGTCTTTGGTCAAAAAGGTATGCACCGCATCGAGATCGTGGGCCGCAACGGCCGTGTGAATATCCTGGCGCCCGATTTCGGGATGACGCGCCAGAAGGCGGGCCGCCAGCGCGCCGCGCGCCGGTCCGTCCGGCTCGTAATCGCCCCATTTGCCGGTGTTTGGATCGGTGCCGTAGCGGTGCACGGATTTCTCCAGGAACAAGCGCACCCGTTCTTCGTGACTGCGGTTTCTGTCTTCGATCTCCTGTTTCAACGCCGCCCAACTGGCAAAGCCGTATTCGCGCGCGATCGTATGCTGGGCTTGGCGCAGACCGACCGTCGGATCGTTCTTGGGGAACGCAAGCCGAAAGCGGGTGATCGCGTCCGGCTCACCCGCGGCAACGGCTTTGCGCAAACGCTTGGCTTCCTTGCGGAGCGCTTCGAGATTTGTCTGGTGCGCGATGCTTCGGGGCATGGGACCTTCCTTCCGAAAATCGCCTGGCGTCCGCTCAGCAGGCCGGAAGAAGGGCTGATGTGTACAACGGAAGAACCGTGTGGGTGGGAGCTTGCTCCCTTGCCGCGGACAGGTGGCGCCCCAAGCGCTCTGTAAGTGACCCTGCCGGGCTACGGGATGTCTGTCAACTCGAACGGCCTCGGCTCTGTCATCTGTGCAATTGAACGGCGGTGTTAGCTGGAGGCCGGCCGGTTATCGCGCAAGCAGCCATCCGAGGCGGGTCCGTTAAGTCACCGTCGCTAAGCGCGCGAAGATGCCCGAACAATGTATTCTGTTCGAACACCGTTCGGATCCATTCGCTTTTCCTCCCCGCCAGGTGCTTCTCCGCGTTGTTGCGAGCAGGAGGCTGCTTTTTTGGGCATCGGGCTAGGCAGTCTGCCCGTTAACAACTCGTTTACCCTTTAAGTCCAGGTTTTCTGCGGAATTTGCCTTGTCTCGCGGATATTCTTTAACAAGAATCGGAGAGTATTCCGTCGGGGCTGGAATTGGCTCGCCCCGTTCGCCACGCTGTCGCGACAGGACCTTTCGGAAAGCTCATCATGGTCACCATCCCTCTTCTCGAACTGCCCAGTGAAATCGCCGCGTTGCAGCAGATCGCGCTCGACCTGCGCTGGACCTGGAGTCACGAAGGCGACGCCCTGTGGGGCCACATCGACGAGAAGCTGTGGGAGCGCACGCTCAATCCCTGGACTGTCTTGCAGGGCGCCTCTCGCGAGCGCCTCAAGCAGCTGTCGCAGGATCAAAAGTTCCTCGACAAGCTCAACGGCTTCGTCAATGCCCGCAACGAATACCTCAACACGCCCGGCTGGTTCCGTGACACCGATCGCGGCAACCAGCTTGGCGGCGTCGCCTATTTCTCGATGGAATTCGGTCTCGGCTCGGCGCTGCCGATTTATGCCGGCGGCCTCGGCATTCTGGCCGGCGACGTGCTCAAATCGGCCTCCGACCTCGACATCCCGGTGATCGGCATCGGCCTTCTTTATCAGGAAGGCTATTTCCGCCAACTGATCGACGGCCGCGGAATGCAGCAGGAGTTCTATCCCTACAACGAGCCTTCGGCGCTGCCGGTCGAGCCGGTGATCCTGCCGGAAGACGGCTGGCTCAAGATCGGTCTCGAAATGCCGGGCCGCGTGGTGCAGTTGCGCGTCTGGAAGGCGACGGTCGGCCGCGTCACGCTCTATCTGCTCGACTCCAACGATCCCATCAACAGCCCGCTCGATCGCGGTATCACCGCCAAGCTTTACGGCGGCGGTCCGGAACTGCGCCTGATGCAGGAAATCGTGCTCGGCGTCGGCGGCTGGCGCGTGGTGGAAGCGCTCCATCCCGAAGTCGAGATCTGCCACGTCAACGAAGGCCACGCGGCCTTCGCCATCATCGAGCGCGCCCGTCAATTGGCGCTGAAATCCAACCTCGATTTCTGGGAAGCCTTGTGGGCGACCCGCGCCGGCAACGTCTTCACCACCCATACGCCGGTCGCCGCGGGTTTCGACCGCTTCCCGGCCGAACTCTTGCGCAAGTATTTGCCGTATGTGGAAGGCGCCTTGCATGGACGGGGCGTCAAGCTCGAACACGTGCTGGCGCTCGGCCGCGCCGACCAGAGCAATTCCGACGAGCCGTTCAACATGGCGTTCCTGGCCCAGCGCGGCTCGGCCATCACCATCGGCGTTTCGCGTCTGCACGGCGAAGTCAGCCGGCGCATCTTCCAGCCGCTGTTCGCGCGCTGGCCGTCTTGCGAAGTGCCGATCGGCTACGTCACCAACGGCGTTCATATTCCGACCTGGGATTCGGCCGGTTCCGACCGCGTCTGGAACAAGATCCTCGGCAAGGGGCGGTGGCGCACGCCGACCGGCAAGGATCGCATGCCAATTCCGGATTCCGTCAGCGACGAGGATCTGTGGGCGATGCGCGGCGAAGGCCGTCAGCGCCTGGTGCGCTATGCCCGCTATCATCTCGGCCGTCAGCTCCGGGAAGGCGGTTTCGATCTCGAACAGGTGCAGAAGGCCGAAACGGTCCTCGACCCCAACGTTCTGACGCTCGGTTTTGCCCGCCGCTTTACCGAATACAAGCGCCCGAACCTGTTGCTGCGCGATCTCGCCCGTCTCGACAAGCTGCTGCACAATCCGATGTATCCGGTGCAGATCGTGGTCGCCGGCAAGGCCCATCCGGCCGACACCGTCGGCAAGGGCATGATCCAGGAATGGATCAACCTGGCGCGCAATCCGCGCTATCGCAATCACGTCGTCTTCCTCGAGGACTACGACATCAGCCTCGCCCAGGAGATGACCCAGGGCGTCGACGTCTGGATCAACACCCCGCGGCGGCCATGGGAAGCGTGCGGCACGTCCGGAATGAAGGTGCTGGTCAACGGCGGCATCAACTGCTCGACGCTCGACGGCTGGTGGGACGAGGCCTACACCGACGAAGTCGGCTGGTCGATCGGCGACGGATCGGGCGGCACGGCGGAAGGTGTCGATGCCATCGACATCCAGAGCCTCTACGACGTGCTCGAGAACAAGGTTATCCCCGAATACTACGACCGTGACGGCCTCGGCCTGCCGCGGCGCTGGCTGCAGCGTATCCGCCATTCGATGGGACGCCTGACGCCGGAATTCTCAGGCGCCCGCATGATGACCGATTACGTCGAGATCGCTTATCTGCCGCTGGCCAAGGCGATCCGCGAGCGTATGCGCGACCGCTGCGCCCCGGCGCGCATGTTGAACCAGTGGTCGCGGACGCTGTATTCGCGTTGGAACGGCCTGCATATCGGCAATCCGGTGGTGAACCAGTCGGAAGCGGCCACCAATGTGGTGGTGCCGGTCTATCTCGGCGAACTGACGCCCAACGCCGTGCGGGTCGAGATGTTCGCCGACCAGACGCCGGAACACGCGCCCGAAGTCATCATGCTGCACCAGGAGAATGCGATCCCCGGATCGACCAACGGCTACATCTTTGCGGGCGCCATTCCGCCGAGCCGCCGGATGGAGGACTACACGGTGCGCGTGGTGCCGTATCATCCCAACGCGTTCCTGCCGGCCGAGTTGCCGCTCATCACCTGGCAGAAATAGCGCCGGTCCAACGATCCGGAAAAAGCAAAACCCCCGCGGCACCGTCGCGGGGGTTGTTTTTTAGGCGTTCGGAAACGGCAAGAGCCCGTCCGTCGCGGCCGGGACCAGATCAGCTCGCCGCTTTCAATTCGGCATCTTCGTCGCGCAGTTTGCCCGATACGGTTTTGACCGGCGGTGTCGCGATCGGCAGCACCGGCAATACGAAGGCGGTGGTTTCGCCTTCCATCGAGGCGGCCGTCCAATTGGCTTCGAGTTCGGCCTCGAGTTCGGCTTTGGCGCGCAGCCAGTATTCGTGCGATTTGCCGTCCTGGCAGCCTTCGCGCTCCCAGAGCAGATAGCTGCGGGTGCGGATTTCGTCTTCGGAAGGGGTGGGCTTCGGGTCGTTGGGCATGACGTTCTCTCCTGCCCGTCCATCGTCATTCGCTGGTCCGGCTGTCGCGCCCGGGCGGTGCGACGCAGCCGGTTCGAAGCATATTACGCGCTCAACTCGCGGCTTGTCTTGTCGTTTGTACCGCGGATCGATCCGCAATCTGAACGCCGAAGTCGATGGGCATGCCGCTGGCGGCGCTGTAGAGGGCGGCATACTGCATGGCGCTCGAGGTCCAGGAATAATCTTGCGCCATGGCCTGAAGCTGTAACCGGCGCCAGATCAAAGGCTCGCGATAGAGCGACAGGGCGCGGGTCACTGCGTCGGTCAGATGCTCGGTGGTCGGATCGTCGAACACGAAGCCCGTGGCGCTGCGGTCGGCGATCGAGGTTGCGGTGGCGTCGACCACGGTGTCGGCCAATCCGCCGGTGCGCCGGACCACCGGCAAGGTGCCGTAGCGCAGGGCGTAGAGCTGAGTCAGGCCGCACGGCTCGAACCGGGCCGGGGCCAGAAGGATGTCGCATCCGGCCTGGAGTTTGTGGGCGAGCGGCTCGTCGTAGCCGACGATCACCGCGATGTTGCCGGCGAAGCGCTCGCGCGCCTCTTCGAAGGCTGCTTCCATGGCCGGATCGCCTTCGCCGACGGCCACGAACTGGGCGCCTTGGTCGACCAGCCACGGCAGCAGCTCGAGGACGGTATCGGCCATCTTCTGATGGGTGAGGCGGCTGACGAAGCCCAACACCGGGGTTTCGGGACTGGCGTTCAGTCCGAACTCGGCCTGCAGGGCCGCTTTGCAGGCGCGCTTTCCCGAAATGTCGGTTTCGCGGTAAGGGCGCGGCAGCACCGGGTCGGCGGACGGATTCCACAGGGTCTCGTCGATGCCGTTGAGGATACCGCTGAAATCTTCGCCACGTTCGGTCAACACGCCTTCCATGCCGCAACCGAAAGCCGGGGTGAGTATTTCTCTCGCATAGGTCGGGCTGACCGTCGTCACCCGGTCGGCATATCTGAGGCCTGCCTTGAGGAAAGAAATGTGACCATAGAACTCCACGCCGCCCGGACAAAACAATGCCGGCGGTATTTCGAGCTGCCGCAGCCGATCGGCCGGGAAGTTGCCCTGGAAGGCCATGTTGTGGGTCGTGAAGACGGTCGCCGGACGCGGCTCGCGTTCCAGCGACAGATAGAGCGGCAACAGCCCGGCATGCCAGTCGTTGGCGTGCACGAGGTCGGGCTTGAAATCGAGGCCGAGGCGGCCCATCGCGATTTCGCGGCCGACATGGGCGAGGAAGGCGAACCGCAATGGATTGTCGGGCCATTCCTTACCGGTTTCGTCTTGATAAAGGCCGCCGTTGCGGCGGAACAGGCTGGGGCTGTCGATCAGATAGACCGGCAGATCGGCATCGGGAAATTTGCCCGCGATCAGGGTCGCGTCGTCCACGCCCAAGGCCGGCGCGATCGGGGCCACAAACCGGGCATTCTCGACCCTGAGAAGGGCTCTGGGATAGGCCGGCATCAACAGGCGGACGTCGACACCGAGGCGGCGGAGGGCTACCGGAAGGGCACGGGAAACGTCGGCGAGGCCTCCGGTTTTGGCCAGAGGATAAGCTTCTGCCGTCGCAAATAGGACCTGCATCTATGCCCCTCGCGGCCGGAATTCTTAAAGCCTGCCGCCCGCCGTATTGGTTCGGAAACCATAAAACTCTAATCTGGTAAAAGTCTTATTACCGTAGCGAATCAAATGCCCCAAATAGGGTACCTCCAATCCCACAAATTTCCGCACAAAAACGATGGATATCGGATAACTCAGACCGGAACGGACGATGGTAAACCCAGTAAAAGTTGCACCAGGTGAGAAGATGAATCGCTCTGAGCGTTTCGGGCAGTCCGATAGGCGTATGCAAGCCGTTGTCGCCGGCGACGATCGCGACCCCTTCTCGTATCTGGGCATGCACAAAGAGGGCGGAGCCGTCGTCGTTCGGGTTTTCCATCCCGGCGCAACATCCGTCGAAGTCTTGCAGTATGCGAGCGGAGAGGTGCTTGCGGGCCTTACGCGCGTACACGAGGCCGGCCTTTTCGCCGGCACGGTGGGGACGGAGATGCAAGCCTATCGCTTGCGGGTCACGGGCAACGGCTGGAGCTTCGATATCGAGGACCCTTATCGTTTCGGTCCGGTGCTGGGCGAGCTTGATCTCTACCTTCATGCCGAAGGCAATTTCCTCAGAAGCTTCGAGAAGATGGGCGCCCATCCGACCGTCAAGGACGGGGTGGACGGAACCAACTTCGCCGTTTGGGCTCCAAGCGCGCGGCGCGTTTCGGTGGTTGGCGACTTCAACGGATGGGACGGGCGCTTCCATGTCATGCGCCTCAATCCGGGCGCGGGCATCTGGGAGATTTTTCTGCCCAATGTCGGTCCCGGCGCCGCCTACAAGTTCGAGATCAAGACCCAGAGCGGTGCCATCCTGTTGAAGGCCGATCCGTTCGCCTTCCAGGCCGAGTTGCCGCCCAAGACCGCTTCGGTCGTCGCCGCCGATGCGCGTCTCGGCATCGAACGGGAAGCCGTGGGCAAGGGTCCGCATGCCGACCGCCGCTCGCCGGTTTCCGTCTACGAGGTGCATCTCGGCTCATGGCGGCGCGTGACGGAAGACGGCAACCGGTCGCTGTCCTATCGCGAACTGGCCGAGACCCTGGTGCCGTACGTCAAGGACATGGGCTTCACCCATATCGAGTTGATGCCGATCAATGAGCATCCGTTCGGCGGCTCGTGGGGTTATCAGCCCACCGCGTTGTTCGCCCCCACATCCCGCTACGGTTCGCCGGAGGACTTCCGCCATTTCATCAAGGCCTGCCATGAGGCCGGCATCGGCGTGCTGCTCGATTGGGCGGCGGGGCATTTTCCTTCCGATGCCCACGGCCTGCACACCTTCGACGGCACCCATCTTTACGAGCACGCCGATCCGAAAGAGGGCTATCACCCCGATTGGAACAGCTACATCTACAATTTCGGCCGCAACGAAGTGCGCGGCTTCCTGCTCTCCAACGCGCTGTTCTGGCTGGCCCGTTACGGCATCGACGGCTTGCGTGTCGATGCGGTGGCCTCGATGCTCTATCGCAACTACTCGCGTAAGGACGGTGAGTGGGTGCCCAACATTCACGGCGGCGTCGAGAATCTCGAAGCGGTCGACTTCCTCAGGCGGATGAACGAACTCGTCTACGGCAATCACCCGGATGCCATCACGGTGGCCGAGGAATCGACCTCGTGGCCGATGGTGTCGCGCCCGGTCTGGCTCGGCGGTCTCGGTTTCGGTTTCAAGTGGAACATGGGCTGGATGCACGACACCCTGCAATACATGTCGAAGGAGCCGATCCACCGCAAGTTCCACCACAACAACCTGACCTTCGGCCTGCTCTATGCGTTCAGCGAGAACTTCATCCTGCCTCTGAGCCATGACGAAGTGGTCCACGGCAAAGGCTCGCTCCTCACCAAGATGCCGGGCGATCTGTGGCAGAAGTTCGCCAACCTGCGCGCCTACTACACCTTCATGTACACGATGCCGGGCAAGAAGCTGCTCTTCATGGGCGGCGAGTTCGGCCAGTGGAACGAATGGAACCACGATACCAGCCTCGATTGGCATCTGCTCGAATACAAGGAACATGCCGGCCTCAAGAACGCGCTCAAGGATCTCAACTGGCTTTATCGTTCGCGCACGGCGCTGCACGTCCGCGATTGCGAGCCGGAAGGCTTTGCCTGGATCGACTGCAACGACACCGAAGCGAGCGTGATCTCCTATATCCGCCGCGGCGCCGATCCGGACGATTTCGTCGTGGTGGTGTGCAATTTCACGCCGGTGGTGCGGCGCGATTATCGCATCGGCGTGCCGAAGAGCGGGCGTTACTACGAGGCGTTCAATTCCGACAGCGAGTTCTACGGCGGTAGCAATGTCGGCAACGGCGGCTGCCTTGAAACGCTGGGATGCCCGATGCACGGCCAGCCCGACAGCCTGTCGGTGACGCTGCCGCCGCTCGGTGCGTTCGTGCTGGTACCGGAAGGCAGATAGAGCGCGTCACCGGAAAGTGGGCACCGGTTTTCGGCAATGAAGCACGACACGAAAGTAAGGGGCATGGGGTTGTGACGACTGGATTGCGGCTGAGCCAAGGTCGCCCGTTTCCCTTGGGCGCGACGTTCGACGGCGAGGGCGTGAATTTCGCCTTGTTCTCCGCCAACGCAACGCGGATCGAACTCTGCCTGTTCGACGATCAGGAGCGCGAATACGGACGCGTCGATCTGCCGGAGAAATCCGAAGACGTCTGGTTCGGCTATTTGAAGGGTGCCAAGCCCGGCCAGCTTTACGGCTATCGCGTGCACGGACCGTACGAACCGCTGGCCGGCCATCGCTTCAATCCCAACAAGCTTCTGATCGATCCGTACGCCAAGGAACTGACCCGGCCGATCGCCTACGACCAGCGCCATTGCGGTTTCGATCCCACCGACCAGCGCTTCGACCTGTCGTTCGATACCCGCGATTCCGCCCCGGCGGTCCCCAAATGCCGCGTGCTGGCCGAGGATTTCGATTGGACCGGCGATCCGCTGCTGCGCACGCCGCGTTCGCATTCGGTCCTCTACGAGCTCAATCTGCGCGGCTACACCATGCGCCATCCCGGCATCGATGCGGGGATGCGCGGGAGCGCAGCGGCGCTCGCCTCGCCCGAGGTGATCCGCTACCTCAAAGAGCTCGGCATCACGGCGGTCGAGCTTCTGCCGATCCATCCCTTCACCACCACCTCGGTGCAGGACAAATACGGCCTCAGGGAATTCTGGGGCTACAATTCGGTCAACTTCTTCGCCGTCGAGCCGCGCTATCTCGCGTCCGGCGGCCGGGCTGAATTCCAGCGGATGGTCCGCGTCTTCCACGATGCCGGCATCGAAGTGATCCTCGATGTGGTGTTCAACCATTCCGGCGAAGGCAACGAACTGGGGCCGACGCTGTCGTTCCGCGGCATCGACAACGCCTCCTACTACTGGCTGGCCGACAACAAGTCCCGCTATCGCGATCTCACCGGCACCGGCAACACGCTCAATCTCGCCCATCCGCGCGTGTTGCAGATGGTGATGGACTCGCTTCGCTATTTCGTCGAGCACTGCCACGTCGACGGCTTCCGCTTCGATCTGGCGGTGAGCCTGGCGCGCGACAAGGGCGAGTTCGATCCGCAATCGGCGTTCTTCGCCTGCGTGCTGCAGGATCCGGTGCTGGTCAAGACCAAGATGATTGCCGAGCCGTGGGATCTCGGTCCCGGCGGCTATCGTCTCGGTGGATTTCCGTCGCGCTGGAGCGAATGGAACGACCGCTTCCGCAACGATGTGCGCCGGTTCTGGCGCGGCGATGCGCGCATCGGCGATCTCGCGGTGCGGCTGGCTGGATCGAGCGACGTGTTCTGTCCGCCGCGGCGCCGTCCCACCGCGGGCGTCAATTTCGTCACCGCCCACGACGGTTTCACGCTGGAAGATCTCGTCAGCTACAATTTCAAGCACAATGCCGCCAACCGCGAGAACAACCGCGACGGCACCGACGAGAACTTTTCCTGGAATTGCGGCGTCGAAGGCCCCACGACCAATCTCAATATCCAGGCCCGGCGCGAACGGCAGAAGCGCAATCTCTTGGCGACGCTGCTGCTGTCCCAGGGCATTCCGATGCTGCTGGCCGGCGACGAGTTCGGCCGTACCCAGGGCGGCAACAACAACGCCTATTGCCAGGACAACGAAACCAGCTGGGTCGATTGGCAGAAGCTGGAGGAGAACCGCGATCTCGTCGCCTTCGTGCGGCGGCTGATCTGGCTGAGACGCGATCATCCGGTGTTCCGCCGCTCGTTCTTCTTCCTCGGCGATCCGATCGACGATTCCGGTATCAAGGACATCGTCTGGCTCAGCCCCGACGGCCGCGAAATGGCCGATGCCGACTGGCACCGTCCCCATGCCAAGGTCCTGGGCGTACGCTTTGCCGCCACCGGCGAAATGGACGTGACGAGCTACACCCGGCGGCTCGATCCCCACTCCTTCCTGCTGCTCGTTAATGCCGGGGAAGAGCCCGTTAACTTTGTTCTGCCTAAAGTTCCCGTCGACAAGCGCTGGCACTGGATTCTGGATACGGCGGCAAGCGACGGCGAAGCCTCGGGACGGTTCGCTGCCGGCACGACTTTCCAACTCCAGGCGCACGCGTTGGCCCTGTTCGAAGGCGACGTGTAAATGGATGCGGACAACGTCCTGAAACTTGCCGATGCCGCCGGGATCGAGACCTATTACTGGGACAATCACGGCACCCGGCACGATGCTTCGCACGAGACCATCCGCGGTCTCTTGCAGGCGTTCGGGATCGCGGCCGAAACCGATGCCGAAGTCTGGGCCAGCCTGACCCATTTCTGGCGCGCGCCGTGGATGCAGTTGCTGACGCCGGTGCTGACGCTGAAGGAAGACGAGCCCGTCGCCATTCCCTTGCGCGCCTGGGAAGAACAGAGCGGGCGCATCGTCCAATGGGAACTCGTTCTCGAAGACGGCGACAAGCGCACCGGCAGTTGCCGTCTCGGCGACCTCAAGCACGACGACATCGCGTTTTTCGACGGCCGCCGCATCTTTCAGTATCGCCTGCCGCTCGAAGCGCTGCCGCTCGGCTATCACACCTTCCGCGTCGACGGTGAAGAAACGGCGACCCGGCTGATCGTGGCGCCGCGGCGTTGCCATATGCCCGAAGGGCTGACGCGCGCCTGGGGCTTGATGATCCAGCTCTATGCCCTCAAGTCGCGCAAGGATTGGGGCATCGGCGATTTCACGGCGCTGGAAGCGCTGGTCGATCAGGTGGCCGAGGCGGGCGGAGCGGCGATCGGGTTGAACCCGCTGCACGCGCTGTTTCTCAACACGCCGGAAAACGCCAGCCCCTATTCGCCGTGTTCGCGCCTGTTCCGCAATCCGTTGTATCTCGATGTTGCGACGCTGCCCGATTTCCTGGCCTGTCCGGAAGCGCAGGCGATTGCCGCCATGCCCGAGTTCCGGCATGTGCTGCAGTCGGCGCACGACAATACGTTCGTGCCGTATCGCGCCGTGGCGTCGCTGAAGCTGCCGGTGCTCGAACGCTGCTATACGCATTTCGTCGCCGAGCATCTCACGAAGAACACCGAACGGGCGCGCGCCTTCCGCAGTTTCGTCGCCGTCCAGGGCCGCGAGCTCGAGGACTTCGCCACCTTCCAGGCGCTGGCCGAGCATTATCGCGCGCTCGACTGGTCGCATTGGGCAACGCATCACCAGGATGCCAAGTCCGATGCCGTCGCCGCGTTCCGCGCCACGCGCGCCGACCGCATCGGCTTCTATCAGTATCTGCAATGGTGCGCCGACAATGCGTTCGCGCGCGCCGCCGGCCGCGCCAAAGCCAAGGGCATGGCGGTCGGCCTTTACAACGATCTCGCCGTGAGCGTCGATGCCTCGAGTGCCGATTATTGGATGCATCGCCAGCAATTCGCCGGCGGTGCGCGGGTCGGAGCGCCGCCCGATCCGTTCAACGAAATGGGCCAGGATTGGGGTCTGGTGCCGCTCAATCCGATGCGGCTGCGCGAGACCGGCTATTCCTATTACCGGGCGCTGCTGGCGGCCAATATGCGCCACGCCGGCGCCTTGCGCATCGACCATGTGATGGGCCTGACCCGGCTCTATCTCATTCCGGCCGGCATGAAGCCGACCGAAGGCGCCTACGTCCGTTTCCCGCTCAACGATCTCATCGCCGTCGCCACGCTCGAAAGCCGGCGCAACGGCTGCATGGTGATCGGCGAGGATCTGGGAACGGTGCCGGCCGGCTTCCGCGAAAAGCTTTCCGACGCCAGCATCCTGTCCAGCCGCGTGCTCTATTTCGAGCGCAACCGCGCCGCTTTCCGGCCGCCGGAAGTCTATCCGCGGCTTGCGGCAGTGTCGGTGTCGACCCACGATCTCGCGACGCTCGGCGGCTTCTGGCAAGGCGAAGACCTGAAGGCCAAGGCGCAGATCGGGCTGTTCAAGAGCGCCGACGAAGAGGCCGCGGCGATGGCGGGACGGACCGAGGACAAACGCGAGCTGTTGGCGGCACTGGAGGAGGAGCATCTGCTGCCGGACGGCATCGTGCCGGCGGATGCCGGTCATCTGGCCTGGACCCCGGCGCTGACCGCGGCGGTGCATGCCTATCTCGCCCGTTCGCCGTCGCAGTTGATGATGGTGCAGCTCGACGATCTCGTCGGCCAGACCCATCAGGCCAATCTGCCGGGATCCGTTACCGAGTATCCCAATTGGCGCCGCCGGCTGGCGGTGGCGCTGGAAGACCTCGGCGCCGATCCGGCCTTCCGCAAAGCCTTGGCGGGAATCGGAACGGCCAGGGCCTAGCATTGCGGCCGTTCGGGATTGTAAGCTCCGGTGCGGTATCAGCGGGAGTGGTGGGCATGGAAGATCTCGAACGGATCGTGCGCGAGCATTCCTTCTTTACCGGCATGAAACACGACTACACCGCGGTCGTCGCCGGCTGTGCCAAGAACGTGCGCTTCGAGCCGGGCGAATATCTGTTCCGTGAAGGCGAGGTCGCCGACCAGCTATATCTCCTGCGCTCGGGTCGCGTGGTGCTCGAAGTCGACACCGACGACGGACAAGTGGCGCTGCAGACCGTCGGCGAAAGCGAGATCGTCGGCGCGTCGTGGCTGGTGCCGCCGTACCGGCGTGGGCTGTCGGCCAAGGCGCTGGAGCTGACGCGTGCCATCGCGCTCGATGCGGCGTGCCTTCGCGGCAAGTGCGAGGACAATCACGATCTCGGCTACGAGATGATGAAACGCTTCATGCCGATCCTGATCCAGCGCCTGCGCGCCGCGCGGCTGCAGATTCTGGACGACCGCCGGGAAGAATAGGGACTTACGCCTTCGGCGCCGGTTTCTTCGCTTTGACCGTCTTCTTTGTTTTGACCGCCTTGGCGGCGACCGCAGCCTTGACCGGTTCGGCCGGCTTGTCGGCCTTGACCGGTTTCACCGGCTTCACCGGTTCGGCTTTGGCCGGTTTGGCGTTGCCGTTGGCCTTCGCTTTCGCCGGCGGTGCCTTCGGCACACGCTGCTCGCTCAAAATTTCGGCTTGAGCCAAGGCCCAGTGTTCCTGCTCGCGGCCTTGGGGACGGCCTTCGCGCTCCCAGATGTAGTAGGCGCGCAGCGCGATTTCCTTCTGGCTGTCGTCTGAAATCGAATTCTTCGTTTTCATAGCCACCTCCGGTAGACCAGACATACGACAGCAGCCTGCAATTTTGAAACCAAGATTTTTTGACGAATCACTTTTGAGCAAAGAAAAACGCCGGCCCGTCGTATGACGGACCGGCGCTCTCAAGTTCTAGGCGGAAAGTTTACAGGCCGTGCTTCACGCGGCTCTCGGCTTCCTGCTCCTTGAATTGATTGAAGCGGGGCAGGAATTTGTCCCAGTCGATGATGTGGGCGTCGAGTTCCGGGCCGTCGATGCAAGCGTGCTTGCGCACCATCTTGCCGTCGATCTGGACCGGGACCATGCAGGCGCCGCACATGCCGGTGGCGTCCACCATGATCGAGTTGAGGCTGACCACGGTCGGAACTTCGTACTTCTTGGTCAGTTCCGACACCGCCTTCATCATCAGCGGCGGGCCGATCGCGATCACTTCGGCGATCTTGCGGCCATTGACGGACTTCTTGTCGTCCAACCAGCGTTGCAGCGGGGTGGTGACAAAGCCCTTCTCGCCGAAGGTGCCGTCGTTGGTGCAATAGACCACGTCGAGGAGGTCGCCGAACTCGGCCTTGATCGCGTCGACGCGCTCGCCTTCACCGACCCAGAACAGGGCGCCCTGGGTACGATAGCCGGCGATGAGCGTGACGTGATTGCCCATGCGAAGGTGCTCGCGCGCGATCGGGAAGACCGGCGGGAGACCGACGCCACCGGCGCAGAACACCACCGTTTCCTTTTTGGGATCGTAGTGGTGCAGATGCGACGGCAGACCAAGCGGGCCCGCGATGCCTTCCAGGTATTCGCCCGGCTGCATCTTGTTGATCAGGATCGAGGAGGCGCCGACGCCCTGGATCACCAGGGTGATGGTGCCCGCCTTGGCATCCCAATCGGCCAGGGTGAGCGGGATCAGCTCGCCCTTCGCAGACGGCAGGACGCGGACGAACTGTCCGGCCTGGGCCGACTTGGCCACCATCGGAGCCTTCACCGTGATCTCGACGATATTGTCGGCGATCTCACGACGCAGGACGATCCGGTGTGCGGTCTGGGCTTTGGCGGTATAGGCCGCCGCGCGTTCGACCCGCGCCTTGATCTCGGCTGCGGTGAAGGGGATCTCCTGGGCGATCTGGATGGCCGCCGACTTGCCGTCGCCGGCCGCATTGACCGCCGTGGAGCCGCCGCGGGTGGCGTCGCCGCCCGAGTAGACGTCCTTCAGCGTGGTCTCCGCCCCGTTCTCGACGATCAGAGTGCCCCACTTCGACGTTTTGATGCGGGGTTCCGAGTCCTTGATGATCGGGTTGGAGTCGTTGCCGAGCGCCATGATGACGAGATCGACCGGGATGGTCTCGGTCTTGCCCGTCGGCTCCGGCTTCCTGCGGCCGGAGGCGTCGGGAGCGCCGAGTTCCATGATGTCGAGCTTGGCATGGCAGACCTTGTGGTCGCCGCCCGAGATGAACTCGCTCGGCGAACGCAGGACCGACAACGCAATGCCTTCCTCGAGGGCGTGTGCCAGCTCTTCGACACGGGCCGGCATTTCCTTCTTGGTACGGCGATAGACGATCGTGACGTTGGCACCCAGACGCTTGGACGTGCGCGCCGCATCCATCGCGGTGTTGCCGCCGCCGATGATGATGACGTTCTTGTCCTTCACGACCGGGAGCGGGGTCTCGTATTCGTCCAGCCGCGCCTGCATGAGATTGACGCGGGTGAGAAACTCATTGGCGCTCATCACGCCGTTGAGGTGCTCGCCCGGAATGTTCATGAAGCGCGGCAGGCCCGCACCGGTGCCGACGAAGATCTTGTAGAAGCCGGCGTCCTTGAGGTCCTGAAGCGTGGCCGTCTTGCCGACGACGAAGTTCTTGACGAACTTGCCGCCGAGACGGTCGATCTTGCCGACCACGTTGTCGATCAGCGCGTTGGGCAGACGGAATTCGGGAATTCCGTAGCGCAGCACGCCGCCGAGATTGTGGAAGGCTTCGAACACCGTCACCGGATAGCCTTCGACCGAAAGCAGATAGGCGTTGATGAGGCCGGCCGGGCCCGAACCGACGACCGCGATCGGCGGCTTCTCGGCTTTGGCCCACGGCGTCACGTAATCCGTCCACTCCGCTTCGTCGATGCCGTTCTGCTCTTCTTCCAGGCGCTGGCGCTCGGGCAGGTACCATTCGATCTGGCCGATTTCGATCGGCCGTCCCGAGATGTTGCACACGCCCTGGCACTGATGCTCCTGCGGACAGACGCGACCCGTCACGTTCGGCAACGGGTTGAGCTGTTCGATGAGCTTCAGCGCCTGCTTCAGCTTGCCTTGGCCCATCAGGTTCAGAAGATCCGGAACCTTGATGACCAGCGGGCAGCCGCCCTTCTTGCGGCCCTTGGCGTCGAGGCAGCCCTTTTCGCAAGGACGGTCTTCGCACTGCTTGTCGCGCAGCACTTCCAGCCACACGAACAGGTCGACCTCGCGCATGGAGTAACCCAGTGCGCGATAGCCGAGATAGCCCGTGGTGACCAGTTCGAAGTCGCTTTTGCGCTCTTCGGCGGGACGGACGTACGGGTGGATGAAGTTCCCGCTCGGCCAGTCCTTCGACAGCCCCTTGAACATCGGATAGCGGTCGCCGAGATGCTGGTCGATCGCCTCGATGAACTTGCGCTTGAACTTGAGCGGAGCCGCCCAGACGAAGCGCTGCAGGATGGTCGCCATTTCGTCGCCGCGGAGAAGAATGTTCCACAGCGCCTTGGTGAATTCGGCACCGAGTTCCGGCTGCTTGAATTCCCAGGCGATCGCCGCCGTACCGTCTTCAATGAACACCTGACGCAGCGACTTGGGATCGTTGAGCAGGCGCTTGCGCAGAAGCTGTAGCTGCTTCTGGAAGACCTGGAAGGCTTCTGTGCCTTCCAGTTCCTCGATCTGCGCTTCCGTCGTTTCGAGGGCGTTCGCTACCTGACGGTAGCGCGCGAGATCCTCGCCGACGTTGTTCTTGGTTGCCTCACTGCTCATGAACGATCTCCGCATCGCAGTTCGCCGCAACGCGCGCCACTTTGCTCTTCAGTTCCGCCGTCGGCTTCACCTTGGCGGCCGCGCCCGGAATCAGGTGCGCGACTTCCTTCGGCGAACCGTCGACGACGATCTTGGTCTTCTCGAAGAGCTCGGGAAGCTGCGTGTAGCAGGTCTTGCAGTTGGTGCACTTGGCCATGTTGGCTTCGTCGAAGCCGACCACCGCGTCGCCGTTCGCCGCCGGAGCCGCCGCAGCGGGAGCCGCCGCGGGAGCTGCGCCGCCGAGGGCGAGACCGATGCCGCCGGCCGCCGGAGCCTTGGAGGACGCCGCCAGTTCGCTCATCGCACGCGCGATGGAGTCGATGGCGTTCTCGCGGCTGTCGACCGCTTCCTTGTACTTGGTTTCGAGCGCTTCCACCTCGGCCTTGTGGCTGGCGTCGATCATCTCGACGTTGATGCCGGCGAGGTATTGCAGGGTCCGCCAGTACTTGCGGCGTTCCTCGACCAGAGCCACCAGAGTCGGCGACACCGCCAGCTTGATCAGCTCCTTCTTGTCGTTGGTCGAGTAGATGAACGGCACCTTGCCGTTGCGTTCGCCGGTCGGGAGCGCCACGTAGTCGGCGATCGGCATGGCGTCGGCGTCGGCCGGCAGCTTCTTGAATTGCTTCTTGAAGCGGGTTTCGCCCTTGGCGAAGTCGGCCGGGGTGTACGGCACTTCGAGCAGCTTCATCTCGCCGTTCTCGACGTACTCGATGGTGGTGTTGGCCCAGTCCTTGGTCGGTTCCGGGTTGCCTTCGAGCGAGAAGCGGGCGTGCAGGTCGGTCCCCTTCGCCGGATCGTGGACGAACAGCGGGCTGATGCGGCTGTCGACCGACAGGCGCGCATGTTCCGCCGAAGCGTTGTCCGCGATGCCCTGCTCACCCTGGCACGGCGTGTAGACGTCGAGGAGGGCGGGCGACGAGTTGTGGTTGATGTAGGCGAGCACCGACTTCAGGAAATGGCCCTGAACGGCGGTGTTCGACTGGACCACGAACACGTTGGGATGGAACGCGGCGATCAGGCCGAGTTCCTTGCGGCTGTCCTGCTTGCCGGCATGGGCGGCGCCGAAGCGCGACAGGTCGGCGTCCTGACCCGTCATCGAGGCCGTGGAAGCCTGGCCGCCGGTGTTGGAATAGGCACCGGTGTTCAGAACCATGGTCTTGATCGGGGTGGTGGTCGACATGACACGCGACAGCGAGCCGAAGCCGATGTCGTAGGTGGCGCCGTCGCCGCCGATGCAGAATACGGTCGGCATCAACGCGAGTTCTTCCTGGCTGAAGTCGGCCCAGGCAAAGGTCTTGAAGAACTTGTCGTGGACGGCCGCATCGTACTCGTCGTCGAGTTCGAGCTTGGCGGTGCGCAGGGCGATGATGTCCTGCACCGTTTCCGCCGCCAGACCTTCGAAGATGCCCTTGGCAACCGCGGGATGATCCTGGAACAGGCTGTTCACCCACGGGCTGTTGTAGGGGTTGAAGGGGAAGGTCGAGGCGTAGACGCTCGAGCAGCCGGTGGCGTTGGCGACGACCGCCGCAGCCGGGCCCTTGCCGGACGGACCGGACTCGAACATGTACAGGCGCTTCTCGAGGGTCTTGATCGTCTTCTCGATGCGCGCCGCGCGGGCCGCGTCGCTCACCTTGGCGAGCTTGGCGGTCAGCTTCTCGAGCAGGCCTTCCAGTTCCTTGATGTGGGCCTTGCGGCGGACATCATGGACGGCGGTGTTGGCGCTGGTGACGAGACGGATCGCAGTGACTTCGCCGCAACCGCGGCAGCCGCCATGGCCGCCCGTCGTGGCGTAGTAGTTGTTGCGGTCCAGCATGAAGCGCTTGATGTCGCCGTCGGGGGCGGTGGCGCCTTCGACGAAGCGGGCCGGCGTATTGGCCGTACGCGACAGGAATTCGAAGCGGGTCTGCAGGACTTCCAGCAGAGGTTCGTCCTGTTCGCGGCGGCCGAGTGCGCCGGAGCCGCAGACTGCGACGCATTCCATGCAGCCCGAGCACTTCCACGGATCGACGGTCACGGAATAGAGGCCGCCCGAACCGGGGTTCGCCTTTTCCATGGCATCGAAGAAGGGCTTGGTCTTGGCGACCGGGAAGATCGACAGCGCGGCCGCAGCCTTGCCGATGTTCTTCTTGAGGATCGCGTTGTCGCCGGCGACGGCATCGGCCACGGAAGCGACCACGTCGGCGAGAACCGGCGAGTCCTTGGTGGCGCGATAGGCGGCGCGAACGGCATCGGCGAGGGCCGGAACGGTCTCCTTCAGGGCGTTGATCTGCGCCGGAGCGAGATCAAGCTGGCTGATGGCGACGTTCAGGAGATCGCGGATGTCGTGAACCGTATTCGGGATCGCGGCGTCCGGGCAGACCAGGGTGCATTCCATGCAGCCCGTGCACAGGTCCGGCTTGTATTCCGGAACGGTGCGGCGGAAGAGGCCCTTGTCCTTGTTGGCGGCGGTGGCGGCAGGCATGAACAAGCCGGTGCCGGGCATGACCGGGGATTCGCCGATCGTGCCTTCGCGGAACGGCTTGGCGACGATTTCGTCGAAGTAGTCGGAATCGCCGAAGTTGGCCGACGCATCCGGACGGATGAGATGGCACATCGAGGCGGAGACGGCGTTGGTCAGGCCGGAGGTCTTCGGCGCAGCCTTGTCGGCTTCGACGTATTCCGGCGCGTCGTAGTTCACCTTCTGGGTGGCTTCGAAAGCTTCCTTGATGACGGTGAGGTTGCCTTCGACGACGGCCGCGCCCTTGGCGCCGAACTTCTTGTTGAGGTCGTAGCGGATCTTCTCCAGCATGGCCTCATGCGTGGCGCCGCCGACGATGCGGTCGACGTGGCCGCAGATGGCGCCGATGAAGGCGATGCCCATCATGCGGGTTTCGAGTTCCGGCGTCGGGGCGTGGGGCTTGGCAACCTTGAAGCCGTCGAGCACGAAGAACTTGATCTTCTTGTCGCGGATGGTCTTGCGGGCCGCCAGCGGGATCGACTTCCAGACTTCGAGCGGGCCTTCCATGCTCTGCATGATGAAGGTGCCGCCTTCGACGATGCCCTTCAGCGGATTGGTGTGCGCGAACACCTTGTGGTCCGGCGAAACGACGATTTCGACGTCCTCGATTTCGGCGTTCGACTGCAGCACCGTCTCGGGCGAGAGGGTGATGTAGTAGTTGGTCGGCGCACCCGACTTTTCCGAGCCGTACTTCGGAGCGGCCTTGGAATGCAGCTCGAGAACGTTGGCGAGGATGTCGGTCAGGAGCTTGCCGGTGGCCATCGTGCCGTAGCCGCCCACCGAGTGGAAGCGGATGCGGAACGCGCCCTTCGGCAAGAGCGTCGGGTTGGCTTCGGTCTCGAGACCCATCAGTTCGGTCTCGGGATAGGCCGCCTTCAGCTTGGCCTGCAGTTCGGCCATGCGGGGCGACGGGTTCTTGGAGAAGAACTGCGTGCCGAGATAGACCAGCGGCGCATTCTTCGTTTCCATGTTCTTGTAGGCGGCGATGAGGTGGCGCGGCTGCAGGTCGTGCGCGCCGAGGCCGAAGATCGCCGTGGTCAGCTTGGGCAGCTTGTCGAGCGCCGGGATGCCTTCGTTGTGGCCGCCCTGCGCATTGGCAATGCCCTTGAGCAGCGCGGTGTTGACGAAGGTGGTCAGCGCGGTGACGTCGGAGCGTTCGAGGACCGTGACGGCCTTCTTGCCCTTCAGTGCCGCAACGACTTCGGCGTCCGGGAACGGCTGCAGAAGGTTGATGGAGATGACGCCGACCTTCTTGCCCTGGCCGCGCAGATACTTGCAGACCGCGAGCGCGTCGTCGGTGACCGAACCCATGCCGAGCAGCACGGTTTCGGCGTCGTCGCAATAATGAGTTTTGATCGGGCCGTATTCGCGGCCGGTGAGCTTGGAGTACTCGGCCATCGCTTCGCGGACGAACTTCGGCACGTCGCGCACGAAGTGGGTGCGATGGTCGGCAGCGCCGGCCTGGAAGTCGGGCTGGTTCTGCACCGGGCCGGTGAGGCCGGGGTTGTTGACGTCGACGAGCGCGGGAACGCGCTGGCGGGTGCCCTTCTCGTAGGCGTTCAGCCACTGGCGCTTGAAGGCGCCGGCGAGTTCTTCCGGAACGAAGCCCGCCACCTTGGCGATGAGCTTGCCGTCGTTGTCCTTCTCGACCGCATCGGCGTTCTTGTCGAGGAATTCGACCAGCTTCTTGTAGCCGTCGACGGCGAAGTCGCCTTCACGGCTCGCGAGATAGCGCTTGAGCTGATAGACACGGCCTTTGGCGCCGAACAGCATTTCCTGCGCCACGGTCGGGCACGGAATGCGGTCGCTGGGATCGCCGAGGAACTCTTTCAGGAGTTCTTTTTCCGGCATCAGCGCTTCGCTCATCATGTGCGACGTGGTGAAGCCGTCGAAGGCGTTGGCGACGGGGATCAGGCTCATGGCGCTGATCTTGTAGGAGATCGCGGCGAGGTCGGCGGCTTCCTGCGGGTTCGATCCGAACAGGATCGTGTAGCCCGCGGTCAAGAGCGCGTAGACGTCGTCATGGCCGGCCATGACGTTCAGCGAGTGCTTGGAGACCACGCGTGCGGCGACCTGCAAAACAAAACCGCCGGCGCGGTGGCCGACGGTGACGTAGTGCGATTCGATGCCGTAGAGGATGCCCTGGCTCGACGAGGCGTTGGAGATGTACTTGCCGCCCGTCAGCGTGGCGCCGAGTGCGCCGGACTGGGCGGAGTGTTCGCCTTCCGGTTCGAAGAAGAAGGGATGCTTGCCCCAGACGTTGACGCCGCCCTGGGCACGGAAGGCTTCGTACAGCTCCGAAATTTCAGTGGACGGAGTGATCGGGTACCCGATGACGCCGCCGCATACATTTCCCATGACTTCGGCTACGGCGCCGTTACCGTGGATTACCGTAGGAATACCTGGATATTTTACGTTCATTTTTTTCCGCCCGTTGTTGTGTCTTCAGGGTTGCGCCGGTTTGGCGCACTCTTTTTGTTGGCTTTTGGCTAAAGCCGCACCTGCGCGAAGACGCACAAATGCGCTTCGCAACTAGCATTCTGGCAACGCCCCCGAACATGATTAGAATCAAGTTTCCTCCTGGGACGCCGACGCTTTTTACTTGTGCGGCAAGCCGTGCGCATAAACCTGTCCCGATTATTCGCAATGCTACGTATTAGCGCGGCGGTGAGACGCAAAGGCGCACCGGTTTGCGCCATCTCCAGAGTGCCTTCTATTGCGGCAAAAGCGGCCGGGAACTGGGAAAAATGCGATGCCGGGCGCTGTCGTTGCCGGGTTCTGTAAGTGTGCTTCATTCGCATTTTATTGACCAAGTCGTGTTTGGCCGGGCCAAAAGAAAACGGCGGCGAAGGCTATCCTGCCTTCACCGCCGCTCCCGGCCGCCAGAAAAGGTTGCGCCTACGCCTGTGGCGCGAATTTGAGCGGCGGACTCGCCTGAATTTCGACTTTGGTCTCGCCGGGAGGGGCGACACGATATGCGGCTGCAATCACCAGATCGTCGCGTTCGCGCCAAAGAGTGAGCCCGCGTTCGCGTGCAATCGTCGACCGCCGCGACTGGCTGACGCGCAGCTTCGTCCTCGGGGTGCCTTCGCGGAAAATCACTCGAATCAACGTACCCATATCAGCTCACGAACGCTTGTGTTTCGTGAGAGGGATCAAACGCCATGGCATGGGCTCACGAAATTCGGATTGGTACCTATTCCGTGGCGGTATGTGGAAGATGCGGATGCGCGTTTGGTCGCAGCGGTGCGGTTTGTGTCAAAACTGCGGCGTACAAACTGCAGCGGGCCGTGGCGGCTCTCTATAGTGGGACACTCTTGGGTAAAAGGACGATCACCATGACTGCGAAATCCGGGCTTTTTGCACTCGCCCTCGTGATGGTCGCGGCGGTTGCCGCGAAGGCCGATCCCAGCGGCGGCGGCGGCACGGCGATTTATCCGGTGATGAGTCTGTGGGCGCAGGATTATCGCGTCCGCACCGGCTTGAAAGTGAACTATCAGCCGATCGGATCGGGCGGCGGCATCCGTCAGTCGCTGTCGCGCACCATCGATTTCGGCAACACCGATTTGCCGCTGTCGACCGCCGATCTCGCCAAAGGCAAGCTGGTTCAGTTCCCCGTCCTGTTCATCGCGATTGTGCCGGTTGTGAACCTGCCGGGAATCGCGCCCGGCGCGCTGGTGCTCGACGGTCCGACGCTGGCCGACATCTATCTCGGCCGCATCCGGCGCTGGGATGCCGCTCCGATCGCCCGCTTGAACCCCAAACTGCACCTGCCGGGGCTGCCGATCATCGTGATCCACCGCTCTGACGCCTCCGGCACCACGGCGCATTTCACGGCCTATCTCGCAGCGACCTCGCAGAATTGGGCCAAAGAGGTCGGCACCGGACCGGCCGTCGCTTGGCCCACCGGCTCGGCGGGGAAGGGCAATGCCGGCGTCGTCGCCACCTTGCAGCAGACCAAAGGAGGCATCGGCTACGTCGAATACGCCTATGCCCAGCAGAACCGCTTGAGCTTCACGGCCCTCATCAATCGCGCCGGCGCCGCCGTCGAACCCACCTTGCAAAGCTTCCAGGCAGCGGCCCGGACGGCCGATTTTCGCCGCAACAACAACCCCATACCCGCCGATCCGTTGGGGCGGGAAAGCTGGCCGCTGACCGCTGCCACCTACATGCTGCTGCACGCCGACGCCTCGCCGGACCTCAACCGGCAGATCGTCGGTTTCCTGCGCTATGCCCTTCATGAAGGGCGTCCCCAGGCCGAGTCGCTGCATTACGTGCCTTTGCCGCAGCCGGTGGTCGCCGAGGTCGAGGCGGCCTGGGCCAAGATGCTGAAACCGTAACCATCCCTTCGGCAAATCTGGACTTTTCCGCACCGACGCCGCTTCACAGGCGGCGGCGAACGGTTCTAGGTTGCCTCTTTCCATGGAGTTCCCTGCATGAGCGCATTCGAACGGACGCGAGCCCTGATCGCGGCCGCGCTGGTCATCGTGGCGGTCGGCAACCCGGCCGAAGCCCGCCATCGTCATCACCATCGCGCTGCCGCACCTGCTGCCGTCGCTCCGAGCGGGGACTTGGCCGTTCTCAGGGCCCGGCTGCCGAACGGATTGCGTGTCATTATCGTTCGCAACACTTTGGCGCCGGTGGTGGCGACTTCGGTCAATTATCTGGTCGGCTCCGACGACACGCCGGCCGGCTTTCCCGGCTCCGCCCATGCTCTCGAGCACATGATGTTCCGCGGCAGTCCGGGGCTTTCGGCCGACCAGCTCGCCAATATCGGCGCGCTGATGGGCGGCGATTTCAACGCCAACACCCGCGGCAGCCTCACCCAGTACCTCTATACGGTGCCGGCCGAAGACGTCGACGTGGCGCTCAACATCGAGGCGCTCAGGATGAAGGGCCTCGATTCCACCGAAGCGGAATGGGCCAAGGAGCGCGGCGCCATCGAACAGGAAGTGGCGCAGGACCAGTCGGCGCCCGGCTACAAGCTGTACGAGCGGCTGCGGTCGGAACTGTTCGCCGGCACGCCCTACGAACATGACGCGCTCGGCACCCGGCCGTCGTTCGAAAAGACCAGCGGCGCCGATCTCAAGGCGTTCCACGCCAAATGGTACGCACCGAACAACGCCATTCTGGTGCTGGTCGGCAATGTCGATCCCAAGGCGACGCTGGCGAAGATCAAGACGCTGTTCGGGGCGATTCCGTCGCGTGCATTGCCGGCGCGGGCGAAGTTCGCCTTCAAGCCGGTGAAGCCCGCGATCTTCACCATCGACTCCGATTATCCCAACTACACGCGCGTCATCGCGATGCGCTTTCCCGGCCTGAAATCGAAGGATTTTCCGGCCCTCGAAGTGCTCGCCGACGTGCTGTCCAGCCGCCGCTTCGAACTCTACGGACTGGTCGCGGCCGGCAAGGCGCTCGGCACCGAATTCTCGCTCGAACCGCAGGAAAAGGCGTCGATCGCCTATGCCGCGGTGAGTTACGCGCCCGGCGCCGACGGCAATGCGCTGGAAGCGCGCGTGCGCGAAATCCTCGAGAAAGTGGCGCGCGACGGCGTTCCGGCGGACCTGGTCGAAGCGGCCAAACTGCAGGAACGGCGCAGCAGCGAATTGCAGAAGAACTCGATCGCCGATCTCGCCTCGGTGTGGTCCGACGCGGTAGCGCTTTACGGCCTCAAATCGCCCGACGAAGACCTCAAGCGGATCGAGAAGGTCACGGTCGAAGATGTCAACCGGGTGGCGCGCGAGTATCTGAAACTCGATGCGTCTATCTCGGGTCTGTTGCTGCCCAAGGGGTCGGGCAAGCCGGTGGCGTCGAGCACTCCGACCGGCGGCATGGAGACGATCAATCTCGGCGAAGCCAAGCCGGTGCCGCTGCCGGATTGGGCCAACGCCGCAATGAACCGGCTCGACGTGCCCGAAACCACGCTGGCGCCGGTGGATACGGTGCTGCCCAACGGGCTTCGCCTGATCGTCCAGCCGACCAAGGTCTCGGATACGGTCAATGTCTACGGTCATATCCGCAACCGGGCGGAGACGCAGATGCCGCCGGGCAAGGACGGCGTGAACATCCTGCTCGGTTCGCTGTTCAACTTCGGCACCGAAAAACTCGACCGCCTCGCTTTCGAGAAGGAACTTGACGCCATCGGCGCGCAGGAACGCGGCGGCGCCGATTTTTCGCTGCACGTTCTGGCGCAGGATTTCGACCGCGGCGTCGAACTTCTCGCCCAGCACCAGCTTCAGCCGGCATTGCCGCAGGAGGCACTCACCGCGATCCTGCCGCAGATCGCCCAGTCGGTGGAATCGCGCAATCACACGCCGGGCTACCTGGCGCAGCGTGCGATGGTCGAAGCGCTGTTCGCGCCCGACGATCCGTCGCGGCGTGAAGCCACCGGCGCCACCGTGATCGGTCTCAAGCGTGCCGACGTGCTGGCCTACTATAAAACCGTCTTCCGGCCCGACATGACGACCATCGTGGTGATCGGCAACGTCACGCCCGAGAAGGCCAAAGAGGTCATCGCCAAGCATTTCGGGGCCTGGACGGCGGAGGGTCCCAAGCCGCCGGTCGATCTGCCGGTGCCGCCCGCCAACAAGCCGGCACAAGTGGCGGTGCCCGACGACAGCCGGGTGCAGGACAGCGTGCTTCTCGCCCAGAATCTGGCGCCGAAGCGCACCGATGCCGACTACTACGCACTTTCGCTCGGCAATGAGGTGCTCGGCGGCGGCTTCTATTCGACCCGCCTGTCGATCGACCTCAGGAAGAACGCGGGCCTCGTCTACTCGGTGGGTTCGTCGCTACAATCGGGGCGCACGCGCGGCAACTACTTCGTCCAATACGCCTGCGATCCCGAGAACGTGACCAAGGCGGCGGCCATCGTGGTGCAGAACCTCAAGACGATGCAGGAAAAGCCTGTGCCGCAGGAGGAACTCGATCGCGTCAAGGCGATGGTGCTGCGCCAGTTGCCGCTCGGCGAGGCCAGCGTCGACGACATCGCCCGCGGCTTCCTCGACCGCACCGAATACGACCTGCCGCTCGACGAACCGACGCTCGCCGCCAAGAAATACGTGGCGACGACCGCAGCGGAAGTGCAGGCCGCCTTCGCCAAGTGGATCCGCCCGAACGATCTCGTGCGTATCACGCAAGGCCCGGCGCCGAAGTAGAGGTGGCGAATACCGTAGCGAACAGGGGCTTGACCGGGTGCTCCCGTCAGGCCCCTTTTCTATTCGCTATTCCCGCACGTTCACCGTCGCGCCCGATTTTCCCGCTTCGAGCATCGCCTCGATCAGGCGATGGACTTTCAGCGCTTCGCGGGCGGTGATGCGGGGCGCGCGCTTATGCGCGATGGCATCGAAGAAATCGGCCCAGACCGCCCGGTGCAGATCGTGCGGGAAGGCCATCGGATCGGCACCGCCGCCGCCGGCCGTAGGCGGCGGGGTGAAGCCGTCCTCGGAACCGTCATGGAACCGTGCCGAAAAGCCGTAGCCGGAGAGGGTCGCCGTGCCTTCGGTGCCGATGAAATCGATGCGTTCGACATCGCCGGGATAACGCGCCGTCGTGGCTTCGATGACGCCGAGCGCACCACCCGCGAACCGCACCGCCGACGCGGCGTAGTCCTCGGTTTCCATGCGATGCACGGCGGTTGTCGCGGTGAAGCCGCAGACGTCGGTGAGGCGGCCGGCCACCGGTTCGGCCAGGCTCAGCATCAGATCGAGAGTATGAATGGCCTGGCTGATGAGGACCCCGCCGCCGTCGCGGGCAAAGCTGCCGCGGCCCGGCTCGTCGTAATAGCTTTGCGGCCGCCACCACGGAATGCGGGTCGAGCAGGACACGATTTTGCCCAGCCGGCCGCTGGCCAGCAGCGCCGCCAGTTTTTCCGCCGCCGGTTTGAAGCGGTGCTGCAGCACCACCGCAATGGTGACGCCGTGCTTTTCGCCCGCCGCCACGACCGCCTCGGCGCGCGCCGGCGTGATATCGAGCGGCTTTTCGAGAAGAATGTGTTTGCCCGCCGCGGCGAAGGTCTCGATCAGTTCGAGATGGGTATTGGGCGGGGTGAGAAGGCCGACCGCTTCGATGCTCTTGTCGGCGGCGATGGCATTTAGATCGCCGGTGGTGGGGAAGGGGAAGCGCGCGGCGAACGCCTGACGGCGGCTTTCGCTCGGGCTCATCGCCACCACGTCGGCGCCGAGGTCGACAAGACTTTTGGCATGGGGCGTGACCGCCATGCCGAGACCGATCAGGGCGATACGGCTCATTTTGCCTTCATGAAGCCCATCAGGAAGGACCGCAGTTTCGGCACCGCGCCGACGGCAAAGCCGACCGCCAGAGCGCCGATCAGCACCTGGACGGGGTTTTTGCCGATGTAGCCGGCGGCGCTTTCACCCAGGATGCGGCCGAGTTCGAGGCCGATCTTGGCGGTGGCGGGACCTTTCTTTTGGGCTTCCAGACGCGCCTTGCGTTCCGCCGCCCGCGCGATGGCCGAGCCGATGGCGAGGACGATTCCCGACAAAAACATCAGGATTGCCGCCGTCGCCAAAGCCGCCAGTGCCGGAACCGGCACCACCAGTTTCAGACCCTCATAGAGCGCCACGCAGAGGAACGCGCCGGTCGCGATGAGGAAGACCGCGGCAACCAGCGCCACCGCGGCCATGATCGCGATGCGAATGAAGCTCGCTTTCATCTAAGCTTAGCGGCGGCCGAACAGGATACCGACCAGCAGGCCGATGCCGAAAGCGGCCACCACGGCCGTGACCGGATCTTCGTGGATCTTCTGCTTGACGCCCTCGAACTTCTCCTTGGCTTCCGCCCAGGTGTCTTCGGCAGTGGCTTCGAGCCGGGCTTTGGCTTCCTGGCCGCGCTGACGCACCAGATCCGACAGGGTTTCGGCGATCCGCGTGAAGCCGGCCTTCAACTCGCCCACGTCATCCGACAGCTTCTTCACGTCTTCGTTTGCCATGGCAGTTCCATCCTAAAGTTGCACCCACCTAAGATATGGGGCCGGGTCGCACACCCGCATGAATTCCTATTGCTACACTGTGGCAGCATATTGCCGCAGGGCAAGACCCCGGACGAATTCGCCTGTGGGCAGTGCCCGAGGTATGCCCCTTCCTCATACGGGAATTCGGGTCTCAAATACAGGAAGAACCGTATGTATTTCTGCCCCTTGGGCGGGTGTATTTTTGACATTGCGCAATGCGTTCGCCGTCGCACGCCCGCACAACAGGGCGCCTAGCCCCGCTATGCCGAGGGAACCCGCCATGCAGCATGCCCTGATCGTCGCCCACCCCAATCCCCGCAGTTTCGTCTCCTCGCTGGCGATGGCCTATGCCGAGGCTGCCGAGGCGCTGGGACATAAAACAATCATGCGCGACCTCTATGGCATGGCGTTCGATCCTTGCCTGAAGGCCGACGAGATTCCGTCCGCCGCCGGCTTCGCGCCGCGGCCCGATGTGGTTGCAGAGCGCCTCCTGCTCGCGGACGTCGATGTGTTTGCTCTTTTTTATCCGTTCTGGCTCAACGCTCCGCCGGCGATGCTGAAGGGCTATCTCGATCGCGTTTTTGGTTTTGGATTTGCTTACGGCAACGGTCGCGCCGGCAACGAGCCGTTGCTGACGGGCCGCAAGCTGATCAGTTTCACGGCGTCCGGCAAACCGAGCGAATGGGTCCGTAAAACCGGAGCCTGGGAAGCGGTGCGGACGCTGTTCGACGAACACGTGTCGGCGGTTTGTGGTCTCTCCGTCGTCGATCACGTTCATTTTGGCAGTGTCGTTCCGGGGATTCGTGGCGATGTTGTGGCACGCCACCAGGACTCCGTGCGCGAAGCCGTGGCGAGACAATTCGGCCCACACTGACTGTCTGGCAATCGTTCGGACAGAGGTTTAACAGGCCGCCAAACCTAAAGAGGCGCGATGCATGTCGATACGCAACCTTGATGCCTTGTTCCATCCCAAGAGCATTGCTCTGATCGGTGCCAGCACGAAGCCGAAGTCGATCGGTGCGGTGTTGGCCGAGAACCTTCTCACCGGCGGCTTCAAAGGCCCGATCATGCCGGTCAATCCGAAGGCGCAAGCGATCAACGGCGTGCTCGCCTACAAGGACGTCGCCAGCCTGCCGATCACGCCCGACATGGCGTGCATCGCCACGCCTCCCGCCACCATCCCCGGCATCATCGACCAGCTCGGCGCTCGCGGCACGCGCGGCGCAGTGGTGATCACCGCCGGTCTGCGCGACATGCTGGCCCCCGACGGCCAGACGCTCGAATATCACATGCTCGCGAACGCCAAGAAGCACGGCCTTCGCATTGCCGGTCCGAACTGCATCGGCATCATTTCGACTCCGGCCGGCGTCAATGCCTCGTTCGCCGAAGCCAAGCCGAAGAAGGGCCGCGTCGCGTTCGTGGCGCAGTCCGGTGCGCTCGTCGCCACCATGCTCGACTGGGCGCTGAACAAGGGCGTCGGCTTCAGCCATCTGGTTTCGATGGGCGACCAAGCCGACTCCGATTTCGGCGACATGCTCGATTACATGGCGCAGGACCCCGATACCGATGCGGTCGTGCTCTATGTCGAAGCGGCCGGTCACAAGCACGGCTTCAGCCCGCGCAAGTTCATCTCGGCGGCCCGTTCGATCGCCCGCATCAAGCCCGTCATCGCCATCAAGGCCGGCCGTTCGGCGGCTGCCGCCAAGGCGGCGTCCTCGCATACCGGCGCGCTCGCCGGTGCCGACGGCGTCTATGATGCGGTGTTCAATCGTTGCGGCATTCTGCGCGCCCGCGACCTCGACGAAATCTTCGACGCCATCGAGACGTTGTCGAAGCCCGGCCGTGTCACCGGCGACCGTCTGCTCATCGTCACCAACGGCGGCGGCGCCGGCGTGATGGCGGTGGACAAGCTGTCGGATCTCGGCGGCAACCTGATCGACATTTCGGAAGAGACGATCAAGAAGATCGACGTCGTCTGCCCGCCGACCTGGTCGCGCGGCAATCCGGTCGACATCATCGGCGACGCCCCCGGCAAGCGCTTCTACGACACCATGAAGATCTGCAACGAGGTTCCCGATGCCGACGGCACCGTGGTCCTCTATTGCCCGACCGCCGTGGCGTCGAGCCTGGAAGGCGCCGAGGCCGTGGTCGAAGCCGTCAAGGGCACGACCCGTCCGATCTTCACCAACTGGCTCGGTTCGTCGGAAGAAACCCAGAAGGCCCGCGATGCGTTCCGCGCCGCCAACATTCCGACCTATGAGACGCCGGAAAAGGCGATCCGCGCCTTCATGCATCTGGCGCACTTCAGCCGCATCCAGAACCTGTTGATGGAAGTGCCTCCGTCCAAGGGCGAGAACGTCGTTCCGGACGAAAAGAAGGCCAAGTCGATTATCGACAAGGCGATGGGCGAAAAGCAGCTCTGGCTCGATGCCGTGTCGCTGTCCGACCTCTTCGCCTGCTACCAGATCCCGATCGCCCGCTCGAAGGCCGCCAAGACGCCGGCCGACGTCGCCGCGATTTCGGCCGACTGGAAGGCGCCGATCGTGATCAAGATCATGTCGCCCGAGATTACCCACAAGTCGGATGTCGGCGGCGTGAAGCTGAACCTCGAAACGCCGGAAGAAGCCAAGGCCGCGGCCGAGCAGATGCTCGTCACCGTCGGCAAGAACTGCCCCAAGGCCAAGCTCGACGGCTTCCTGGTGCAGGAAATGATCAAGCGTCCGCGCGCCTACGAACTGATCTGCGGCGTCGCGGTCGACAACACCTTCGGCCCCTACCTGTTGTTCGGTCAGGGCGGCGTGTCGGTGGAAGTGGTGGCGGACTCCAGCCTGGCGCTGGCGCCGATCAACACCACGCTCGCCATGGACATGATCACCCACACCCGCATCTACAAGCAGCTGAAGGGCTTCCGCGATCGTCCGCCGGCAGCCATCAACGATGTTGCCGACGTGCTGGTGCGCGTGTCGAAGCTGATCTGCGACTTCCCGGAGATCAAGGAACTCGACATCAACCCGCTGCTCTGCGACGAGAAGGGCGTGATCGCGGTCGATGCCCGCATCAAGCTCGGCGTGGCCGGCGAAGGTGCTCGCGATGCGCGTCTGGCCATCAAGCCCTATCCGAAGGAGCTTGAAGCCCACGAAGCGGTTTCGGGTGCCGGCGAATTCTTCGTCCGTCCGGTCCGTCCCGAAGACTACAAGGTGTTCACCGAGTTCTTCGCCAAGCTGGCGGCGGAAGACGTCCGCCTGCGTTTCTTCTCGCCGCTGCGCACGCTGCCGACCAGCCTGCTCAGTCGCCTGACGCATATCGACTATGATCGCGACATGGCGTTCGTCATGTTCAACGACAAGAACGAGCTTGTTGGCGTCGGCAACTTCTCGTCCGATCCGAACAAGGAAAAGGGCGAATATGCGGTGCTGGTACGCTCCGACCTCAAGGGCCACGGCCTCGGCACGGCGCTGATGAAGCGCATCGTCGAGTACGCAAAGGCCTACGGCGTCAAGGAAATCCACGGCGACGTGCTGACCGAGAACTCGATGATGCTGGCGCTGTGTAAGGATCTCGGCTTCACCGTGACCGCCATTCCGGGTTCGCCCGAAATGGTCGTGACCTCGCTGAAGCTGTAAGAAAAAAACCGCAAATTCCTTACGGGATTTTCGGAAATTACCTAGAGGGGGTGGCTCTTTACACGGAGCCGCCCCCTCGCGCTATTCTGGAGGTCGGCAGCGTCACACGTGTCGCCGAAAGTGAGTCCTGGTGCAGCGCAGACTGGCAGAGAGTGCAATCGATACGCCCGGCGATTCCGCCAAGCCGGCAGCTTGCGAACATGGCTGCCGCTTTTTCGCCGATACCGGCTGCATTTCGAAATCCGACATGGAAGCCCACGGCGTGACCGTGCACTTCGCGCGCAACGAGACGATCTACGCCAAAGGCGACGAAGCGCGCTTTTCCTATCGCGTGGTGGAAGGCGCCGTGCGGCTGTCGCGCATCTTCGCCGACGGGCGGCGCCAGATCGTGAACTTCTTCCTGCCCGACGAGAGTTTCGGCATCGAGCTGGCGCACGACTACTCCGCCACCGCCGAGGCGGTCGGCGACGTGGTGGCGTTGCGCTGCCCGCGTCTCTGCATCTCGGCGCTGACCGAGGGCGATCCCGACATCAGCCAGAAGCGGCTTGCGATGTTCTCCAAGTCGCTCGCCGCCGCCGAACGGCACGTCGCCATGCTCGGCCATCAGAGCGCCAAGGAGCGGGTCGCCTCGTTCTTCATGGCCCTGGAGATGCAGCGCCGGACCGACGATTCCCACACCCTCGACCTGCCGCTCAGCCGCCAGGACATCGCCGATTATCTCGGCCTCACCATCGAGACCACCTGCCGGGCGCTGTCGGAACTGAAGCGCCAGAACATCATCGCGACCCCCAGCCGCCGCCGCATCGTGATCCGCGATCTCGCCGGCCTTACCGCCATCGCCGAGGGCGGCGGGGAGTAGTTTCCGTGCCCGCTCCCGCGGGGCACAGAGGCGCGGCAGCAGAAAGCCCGTTTCACCGGCCAACTTACAATTTGACAACTCTCAATGCCTTGGCGGCCCGGAGGGGCTTTGCTGCACAAGGGGCTAGCCGGGAGAGTGGTCATGGCGTTCGTCAAGATTCTGGTGCCGGTCGCCGGCGTTGCGCGCGATCGTTTCGCACTGGCGACGGCGTTTGCCGCCGCGGCGCCGTTCAACGCCCACGTGGTGGCGATGTTCGTCCATGCCGACCCGCGCGAGACCGTGCCCTACGGCGAGCTGCCGCTGTCGCCCGACATCGTCCAGGATTTGATCGACACCGCGGCCGATCTCGAAAAAGCCTCGTCCAAGGCGGCGCGCTCGACGCTGGCCTCGATGGCGGCGGAGGCCGGGCTTCGCATCGTCGCCAAGCCGGAACGGATCGACACCGTTACGGTGTCTTACGAAGAAATTCGCGAGCACCTGCCGCGGGCGCTCGACAAGGAAGCGCGGCTTTGCGATCTCGTCGTCTTCCCGCCGATCCGCGAGACCGACGAACCCGAAGTGCAGGATGCGTTCATCCGTACCCTGACCAAGGTCGGCCGCCCGGTGCTGCTGTCCGCCGAACACATGCCGGAAAGCGTCGGCAAGCGCATCGCCGTCGCCTGGGACGGCTCGATCGTGTCGAGCCACGCGCTGACAGCGGCGCTGCCGTTCCTCACCCGCGCCGACAAGATCGAGATCCTGACGGTGCAGAACGGCGTCTTGCCGGGCAACGGCTCCGACGTCGCCGCCTATCTCGCGTTGCACGGCCTCAAATGCGAGACCCGCATCGTGCCGCGCGGCGACGCCTCGACGGCCGAGGTCCTGCTCGACACCGCCGCCAACCAGGGCTTCGATCTTCTTGTTTGCGGCGGTTACGGCCACAGCCAGATGGTGGAATCGATCTTCGGCGGCGTGACCGAGCACATCGTCTCCCACCCGATGATCCCGGTGCTGATGATGCATTGACCCCTCGTCCCGTTTGGGAAGAGGGCGCGAAATCGAGGGTTGCGCCGATGTCCGGTTCTCTGCCGAGAACGGGCATTGCCGGTCGTCAGCCCAACATACGGCTGGTGCCGCAATACGGCATTCTTCCCGCCTTCGGATCGACGCCAGCCCGGCAACGCCGCCGCTCATGCCGCGAAGGACCTTCGCCGCCGCCCAATGTCCGAAGACCTCGATCATCCGTACCTCGAGCAATGGACGGAGGGGCATTCCCATGGGATAATATCCGCATGAAATTTGCCGAAGTTATTCCCGTCAGCGAACTGCAAGCTTTGTGCGAGAGCTTCTCCTCGCTGACCGGCGCGGTAACGGCCGTGCTCGACCTGGAGGGAAATGTCCTGGTCGCTGCCGGGTGGCATGACATCTGCACTCAGTTTCATCGCCGACATGCGGCGACGGCCTTGCGTTGCCGGGAAAGCGATACCGCCCTGGCCGGGCAGTTGCAGGCCGGCGAACGATACAACGTCTATCGCTGCAAGAACGGACTGGTCGACGTCGCCGTACCGATCATCATCTGCGGGGAACACGTCGGCAACTTCTTCACCGGACAGTTCTTTTTCAAGGAACCCAATGAGGCCGATTTTGCGCGGCAGGCCGAGGAATTCGGCTTCGACAAGGCGCGCTACATGCGGGCACTCGGCAAAGTCCCCGTCTTCAGCGAGGCCGAAGTCCGGTTGATGATGGAGTTCTTCACCCGCCTCGCCCAGTTGATCGGCGAGATGGGGCTCGCCCGGGCCAACAAGGAAGAGGCCAACCGGGAACTGCGCGAGTCCCGCCATCTCCTGCAGACCATCATCGATACGGCCCCCATCCGGGTGTTCTGGAAAGACCGGAACCTGCGCTATCTCGGCTGCAATCCCGTGTTCGCTGCCGATGCCGGGAAATGCTGCCCGGACGAAGTGGTAGGCCAGGACGACTCGCAGATGGCGTGGGCCGATCAGGCGGAGGCCTACCGCCAAGACGATCGCGCCGTCATCGACAGCGGTGTGGCCAAGCTGTCCTACGACGAACCCATTACCACCTCCGACGGCCGCACGACCTGGATTCGCACCGCCAAGGTCCCGCTGCGCAATCAGGACAACGAGATCATCGGGGTGCTGGGCACCTATGACGACATCACCGCACGCCACCAAGCCGAGGAGGACCTGCGCCGCTACAAGGACCAGCTAGAGGAAACGGTGCGGAGCCGTACCGCCGAGCTGATGCTGGTGCGTGATGCGGCGGAAGCGGCCAACAAGGCCAAGAGCACGTTCCTCGCCGCCGCCTCCCACGACCTGCGCCAGCCTTTGCAAGCCTCGCTCGCTTATCTCTCGGCCCTGTCGCGCAAGGTTGAGCGCAAAGACCTTGAGGACTTGTGCGACAAGATCCGGCAACCGTTGAAGGCGATGGGCGACATTCTCGAGGCGTTGCTCGACATCTCGGACCTCGAAAGCGGGCATCTGCAGCCCCGCTTGCGGGACTTCGCGCTCAACGACCTTCTCGTGCGGGTCGTCGCCTGCGCCGAGCCCCTGGCGCGGCACAAGGGGCTCATTCTGTCGAGCCTGCCGACCGACCTGATGGTGCACAGCGACCCCAAGATGCTCGAGCGCATCGTGTCGAACTTCCTTACCAACGCCATCCGCTATACCGACAAGGGAGTGATCGGCGTCTATTGCGTAGAGATGGGCGACAAGATCTGCCTATCCGTCACGGACACCGGCATCGGCATTCCCGCGGGCGCGCTCGCCACGATATTCGATGACCATGTGCAGCTCGGCAATCCGGCGCGCGACCGCCGCAAAGGACTGGGGCTGGGGCTTTCGATCGCCAAGCGCATTGCCGACACGCTCGGCCACCGCATTTCGGTGCGGTCGGAATTAGGCTCGGGCTCGTCGTTCTCGATCGAACTGCCGCAAGCCCACAACGCCGCCGCGCCGGTCGAAACGGAAACGCCTCCTCCAAAAGTTGCGCAGGAACACCCCGTCGTGCTGCTGATCGACGACGACCAGGATGTCGCCGACGCGGTGCAGATGATGCTGTCGTCCTACAGCATCGAGACCTACATGGCGCACAGCCGCGATGCGGCGCTGCGGATGCTGGAAACGGGTCTCAATCCGGGATTGGTGTTGTGCGATTACCGCTTGCCGGACGTCAACGGCATCGACCTGATCCGCCAGGTGCGCAAGGTGCTCGACACCGAAGTTCCGGCGGTGCTTGTGACCGGCGACATGGGTGTCACGGAGATCCCGGCCGATCTCGCAAAGTGCGCGCTGCTGCACAAGCCGGTGGATATCGAGGCTTTCCTCTCCGTAATAAGCACGCTAACGGTCTGACGCCGCCCCGACCGAACGATGCGATGCGGCAATGGCCCTTGTCTTTATCGCGGGAGAGGGCGCGAAATTTTGCAACTAGCCGATGCCGGAGAATCCGCCGCAGCCATCATTCCGGCTTGCAGGCAGCGCGCCCCGCATTCTTGTTGATCGCATCCGCCAAGGCATCCGCTTTCGCCCGTTCGAGCGGACCGACGAGAAAGCCGTCGAACTGAATCGGGTCGAGGATCTTGGCCGTCTTGATGACCTCGCCGTCTGCGATGAACGCAATTTTCGTTCCGACGTTATTCTTGCTGAACTGCCGAATGCGTTGGGCGCCGTCGCGATCGAGGTCGACGTTCAAAACGATCTGGTTCTCCGTCAGGGTTACGTTCGCTCCGGTAAAGTCGCGCATCGTGAGGAGCGGCGCTGCCTTGAGATGCAGGACTTTTCCGTTCGGCTCGGCGATCGTGCGCGGGCCGTGATCGTCAACAACGACGAATTCCATTCGCGGGCACGCCGGTTCGGCATTTGCGGAATGGGTGACGCATAGGCAGCCCGCCATCAGTCCCGCAAAAAGGATCCTTTTCGGGAAACGGCTTTCGAGCATCTTCGTCTCCACTCAGCGCATCGCACGGGCATATAGGTAGCGAAAACTGAGGCGACAAGTAGCGCTCTGGAATCGCGACAGCGTGCGTGTTCGAGCATCTTCGCCTCCGCCATCGGACCGCGGCGTAGCGACATCGTCCGCCGCCGCACTTGCCCGCACGTTTGAGTAGTTTCCGAGCCTATCTCGCAAAATCCTATCACGACTAGGGTTGTTGCCATGGACTGGTCGCGCGGGTTCCGTCCGAACGTGGGGCGCGTGGCCGTTGAGGAAGGGGAGTAACATGCTCGATAGCGCTGCCGCTTCAGTGAGGCCGGATCGGAAATCTCCGGACAATGTGCGCGACGAAATTTCGTTGGCGGGCAAGGCTGCGGCGCATCCGTGGTCGATGGCTGGTTCTTCGAAGCAATCGCCGACCCACATCATAAATGGTGTCGCGTACTCGCAGGATCGCAGCTACATCGATAGCCTGATTTCGTTCCTCGTCATTGCACGCGCCTATGGATGTCTTCGCGATCCATCTGGGCCGCTGCAGTAGAGCATCCCGCATACGTAATGCTGCACCGGGGCTCTCGTGCCCGGTTTCACACCCCCTCACGTCACCTTGTAGACCCGCACCCGCACGGCGTCGCCTTTCGGCTCGACCGTCACGGTGCCGACGAAGAGGGCTTTGTTCAGCCAGTCGTGCTTTCCGATCGGGGCTTCGAACACCGGGGCGCACCGCAGGTAATAGTCCGGCGTGCCCGGCTTGCCGCTGACCACGGCGTGGTTGTGGACGTGGATCAGGGTGCCGTCGTCGGCCTGGATCATGTAGTCGGCTTCGAGGGTCACCGCGCCGTCGCTGCGGACGAGCTGCCAATCGGCGCCGCCCGGCAGCACCTTGCCTTTGATAGCCGGCCCTTCGAAATGGCCGCCGGTGATCGGGATGCGGTTGCGGCCGCCGAACGGCGTCGGGCCGGGGGTTTCGGCCGCACCGATCGTGACATAGGCCTCGAACGCGAAGGCGATGCCGGGCGTTTCCGGTTCGGCCGCGCGGGCCATGACCCCGGCGGCGCCCGCCGCCACGGCACCGGCCATGACGGTCCGGCGGTTCATCTTCCTCATCTATCCCTCCCGACCCCAAAGACGGTCGTCACCATAATCGAGATGCCGCCCCGGACCAGCCGCTTTTGGGCTTGAACCGCCGCCGACAGCTCCCCACATCTAAAGAGCTGTTTGGTCGCGACGACGTTTGAGAGTTGCGACGCATTTGCAATGTGTTCCGTCTCTTGTTTAGAGCGTTTCGAATTCGATTCGGGACAGCCGGCGCGCACCACCCCCCCTCCCCCGGTGTGGGTGCCGATTCCGCAAATCAAAGATCAAGATCGTGGGTTAGGGGCGGTAAGCCCGGCCATTTCTGGTACCATCGGTCGGCCGTTCGCTCCCGCCGTCCGGCAAATCCGAACAGCGGTGCCGTTTTTTGTTGCGTTGCGGTATAACGACGGGCTTTGTTTCCATTCTAAAGTTCACACCCAAAACCGACAGCCCCCTATGCCCCCCAGCCTGCAACTCGACAGTCATGAAACCATCCGCCGCCTCGGGCGGATTCTCGGCATCGTCATCAAGGAACAGTACGGCCTCGGCGAAGCCGAGCTGAAGCGGGGGCAGCACGACCTCGATCTGGTCGAACAGATCCGCCGCCAGTCGGTCGGCGAGCACCGCAGCGGGGCGGGCGACGTGCCGCTCGACAAGCGGCTCACCGAACTCGATCCGCGCGAAGTGGCGCTCCTGATCCGCGGTTTTTCGATCTTTTCCCAGCTTGCCAACATCGCCGACGACCATTGGGTGCGGTCGGAGAAGGGGCCGGGCCCGCTGCAGCAGCTCGAGCACCACATGCGGGTCACCGCCAAGCAGGCCAGCGCCTATCTCAGTCAGGCGCTGATTTCGCCGGTGATCACCGCCCACCCGACCGAGGTGCGGCGCAAATCGATCCTCGACCGCGAGGCCGACATCGCGCTTTTGCTGGAGCAATTCGACGACGCCAACCGCCACGAGGGCGAAGACTCCGAGATCGAGGCGCAGCTCAAGCGCGAGATCCGCACCTTGTGGCAGACGCGCATGTTCCGGGCGGTGCGCATCCACGTCACCGACGAGATCGAGAACGCCATCGCAGTGTTCGCGCGCACTTTCCTCACCCAGCTGCCGCTGGCCAAGCGCCGCATCGCCAAGCTCTACGGCCTCAACGGCGCGACGATGCCGTACATCAAGCCCGGCTCCTGGGTCGGCGGCGACCGCGACGGCAATCCCTTCGTCACCGCCCAGACGCTGGATTACGCAGTGCGGCGCCAATGCGAGGTGGTGCTCGATCACTACCTCAACGAGGTCAACGTGCTTGGCAGCGAGCTGTCGCTGGCGGAGGAATTCACCGGCACCAGCGTGGCGCTGCAGGCGTTGGCGGCCAGCCCCGAGCATGTCTCGCGCCACCAGATCGACGAGCCTTACCGCCGGGCACTGATCACCTGCTATTCGCGGCTTGCCGCCACCCGCAAAGCCTTGTGTGGCCACAGCCCGGCGCTGAAGGCACGATGGGCGGCCGAGGCTTACGAAAAGCCGGAAGAATTCGCCGCCGATCTGACGGTGATCGTCGAATCCTTGCGGGAGAATGGCGACGGCGATCTCGCCGACGGCCGGCTCCTGACCTTGCGCGAAGCGGTCGGCGCCTTCGGCTTCCATCTGGCCACCATGGATTTGCGCCAGAACTCCGTCGTGCACGAGCACGTCGTCGACGAGCTTCTGGTGAGCGCCGGCGTGGTCCCGTCCTATCGCGCCTTGAAGGAAAAAGAGCGCGTCGCGCTCTTGATGCAGGAACTGTCCTCGCCGCGACTCTTGCGCTCGCCTTACCGCAGCTATTCCGAGCAGACCGCCAGCGAGCTCGAGATCGGCGACAAGGCGGCCGAGATTCTGCGTCGGTATGGCAGCGGCGCGATCAGCAATTACGTCATCTCGCACACCGAAAGCGTTTCGGACTTCCTCGAGACCGCGCTTCTGATGAAGGAAACCGGTCTGTTCGTGCCGGACGAGAAGCCGCGCGGGTCGCTCAGGATCGTGCCGCTGTTCGAAACCATCCCCGACTTGCGCGCCTCCGACGAGATCATGCGCGCCTGGCTCGACATGCCGTTCGTGCGCGCGCTCCTCGACGGGCAGGGCTCCGTCCAGGAAGTGATGATCGGCTATTCCGATTCCAACAAGGACGGCGGCTATCTCACCTCGAACTGGGAAATCCGCACCTCGATCGCGCGCCTCACCTATCTGGCCGCCGCGCGCGGCGTCAGGATGCGGTTCTTCCACGGTCGTGGCGGTGCGGTCGGTCGCGGTGGCGGGTCTTCGTTCGACGCCATCCGGGCGCTGCCGTGCAATGCGTCGGCGTCCGGCATCCGGATTACCGAGCAGGGCGAGGTGGTCGCGTCGAAGTACGGCGATCCCGAGATCGGCCGTCGCAGCCTCGAAACCATCATCGTCGCCGCCATGCTGTCGGAGCTGAATCACGAGACCGACGCGGCCGACGGCGAGGCGGCCATCCTCCTCTCGATGATGAGCGAAGTGGCATTCAAGGCCTACCGCGCGCTCGTCTACGACACCGAGGGGTTCGTCACCTATTTCCGCGAATCGACCCCGTTGCCGGAAATCTCCGATCTCAAGATCGGCTCGCGACCGGCCTCACGCTCATCATCGGCGCGGATCGAGGATTTGCGCGCCATTCCGTGGGTGTTCTCGTGGAGCCAGGCGCGCGTGATGCTGCCCGGCTGGTACGGCTTCGGCACCGCCGTGCGCGAGATGGGGATGGAGCACTTGCGACCGCTCTACAAGACCTCGCCGTTCTTCCGCACCACCGTCTCCAACATGGAAATGGTGCTGGCGAAATCGTCGCTGCCGATCGCCCGGCGCTATTCCGAACTGGTGGAAGACAAGGATCTGGCGCGCGCTATTTTTGCGAGCATCGAAAAGGAATGGCACGCCACGGTCGAGGCGATCCTCGCACTCACCGAGCAACGGGCATTACTGGAACGCAGCCCGAAGCTCTTGAGTTCGATCCGGCTGAGACTGCCTTACATCGACGCCCTCAACCATTTGCAGGTCGATCTGTTGCGCCGCCGCAGAGCCGGTGACGACAGTGAAGGCACGTCGCGTGCCATTCACATGTCGATCAACGGCATTTCCGCGGGCCTGCGCAATTCCGGGTGATGCCGTCGCGTGTCAGGCGACGGTTTCCTCGTCGATTCCGTACAACTCGTCCGCCTTGCCCTCGGCCAGTTGCTTGGCAAGGTTGAGGATGGCGCGACGATGCTTGGGCTGGGTGATCGAGGCGTAGGCATCCAGCAGATCGGTGGCGCCCGGTTCGTTGAGGCTCGCCAGGTGGCGCGAAAAGGCGCTCGTCTCGCCCGGCTTGTCGAGATCGCCGACGATGTCCGAGACGCCGCAATGAAGCGCCTGGGCAATTTCGACGAGTCGCGAGAAGCTCACGCGATTGGTGCCGTGCTCGTACTTTTGCACCTGCTGAAAGGTGATGCCGACTTCGCGCGCCAGCTGTTCCTGGGAATAACCCAGTTCACGGCGACGTAGGCGAATACGGGATCCAAGGGCTATATCAAGCGGGTGCGGAGATCCGTTCTCCGTGGTCTTTGTCATCAGTGTGCCTTCTATCCATCGGTTGAAGCACCCCTACCACTTGTTTACTGCCCCGTACTTTTTCCGCGCGTCCCCACGCGCAAGCCAAGGGTTCTACCGTGTCCCCAGCGGAATGCATCCGTAATTGCGACCGAGGGTTAATCAGCCATTGTGGCGCAAGTATAGCGGAAAATGTTCATTCGTAGAGCGAATAGTCCGTACTCTGCAATTCTTCAGTCCTCAGCGCAGGTTGAGTGGAAGTGGATTTGGCAACCGCAATGAGTCCCTGCGCAAATTTGTTTTGATTTTAACCATTTACTGTATCGCGCCGGGACGGCGTTTCCCCGGTGCTAGTGCGGCGATGCCGCAATTGGACACACAGCCGTCGCGAATCGAGACATTCCGGTGCCTCAGGATTGGCCCCGCTCATGCAACGGGATGGCCGAAGCCATTAGCCGGGCAGAGCCGTGAACGCGCATTCCAAGACCGCCATCGTTCTTACGAACGCCGAAGCCATCGGCGAGGCGATTGCGGCATTGCCGTCGCCGATCGCTTTCCTGTCGGCGGATCGCGCCGCCGCGCTCGTGCCGGTGAATACCAACGACGACTGGTCCGTCAGCAAAGGCAAGCGGATGCTCGATCTCGCTCTGGCGATTCCGGCCGTTCTGCTGCTGTCGCCGCTGCTTCTGCTCATCGCGCTTCTGATCACGATCGACTCGACCGGTCCGGTATTTTTCCGCCAGCAGCGCACCGGTGCCTGCGGCCGGACCTTCGAAATCCTGAAATTCCGCACCATGCATGTGATGGAGAACGGTGCCGACGTGAGACAAGCCGTCGCCGACGATCCGCGCACCACCCGCATCGGCCGGTTCCTGCGTCGCTATTCGCTCGACGAACTGCCGCAGCTCCTCAATGTCGTGAACGGCGATATGTCGCTGGTCGGTCCGCGCCCGCATGCTAAGGCGCATGACGCCTATTACGGCGAGCACATCGCCGGCTACGGCTGCCGCTTCGCCGTCAAGCCGGGCATGACCGGCTGGGCCCAGATCAACGGCCATCGTGGCCCCACGCCCACCCTCGGCGTGATGGAAGCCCGCATCGATCACGACGTCTGGTACGTCAAAAACGCCAGCTTCGCGCTCGATCTCAAGATTCTCTTCAAGACCCCGTTCGCCATTATCAGCCCGAGGAACGCCGTCTGATGAGCGCCCATCCTGCCTGCGAACGCCGCTCCGGATCACGCGTTTACAGTCGTGTGACGGTCGGTGGCCTCGACACCGCCTGCGTATCGCGCCGCCAGCTCGGCGGCCTGATGGTCGGCGATTGTCTGGCGGCCCGCGGCGGCCGGCGCGCACCGCGTCTTGTTTTCGCGTCCAACGGTCACGCTATTGCCATGGCGGCCCTCGACCGCAAATTCCGCGAGACCTTCGCCAAGGCGGACCTGATCCACGCCGACGGCGAGCCGGTCGTCGCCGCGTCCAAACTGCTGTCGGACACGCCGGTGCCGGAGCGCAGCGCCACCACCGATTTCCTGTTCGATGCGGCGAAGGATGCCGCCGCGCACGGCCTCACCTTTTTCCTTCTCGGCTCGACCGAAGACATCAACGCCCGCGCCACCGCCAAAGTCGAACAGGCCGGCGTGAAGGTCGTCGGCCGCCGCAACGGCTATTTCTCCCGCGACGAAGAGGCTGCCGTTGTCGAGGCGATCAACGCCTCCGGTGCCGACGTCTTGTGGGTGGGTCTCGGTGTCCCGTTCGAGTACGAGTTCTGCCTGCGCAACAAGTCCCGTCTCAAAGTGGGATGGGTCGTGACCTGTGGCGGCTGTTTCAATTTTGCCGCCGGCGACTACCAGCGTGCGCCGGTCTGGATGCAGAAAAACGGCCTGGAGTGGCTGTTCCGGCTGTGGCGGGAGCCGCGCCGGCTATTCTGGCGCTATCTGGTGACCAACCCCGTCGCGATCGCGATGCTCCTGCTCAAAACCGGCGTGAAACCTGCAAGCTGACGGCTTTATGTCAGCAATGGGACAACGCGCGGATGTGGAAAGCTGGACGGCCGCCGTCTGGCGGTCCGCCTATCGCTATGGCCTGACTTCGCTTGGGCCGGTGGCGGTGTCGGGGGCCCATTTCGTCGCCTCGCTGCTGTTCCTGCGCCTGCTCCCGCCCGCCGATTTCGGGCATTTCTCCTTTTTGATGATCGTGGTGCCGTTCTGTCTGTCGGCGACCGGCGCGATGCTGGGCGCCCCGGCGGCCATGACCCGCGGCAAACCGGCGGACGAGGCCGATGCCGAGCTGAAGACCCTGCTCAATATGGCCGTTCTGGTGTCGGCGCTGGCATTCCTGGCGGTCGCCGCCATGATGGCGTCGACGGGCGCCGGCCTGGTTGCGGCGCTGGTGTTCGGCTTATACGCCGCCGTTTTCACCGCCCGCTCGTTTGCCCGGTCGTTTGCCAACGTCATGGGCGCGATCGAGCGTGTGGCCGCTTCGGACATCGTCTACTCCCTGGCCGTGATGGCTGGGTTGGCCGGGCTGGCCGCCATCGGCCGGTTCTCCTTGATCAATGCCGCCATTGCGCTGGTGGTAGCGAGCCTGGGCGCCTTGCCGCTGTTCGGCCGTGACTTCGCCCGCCGGCTGATTGGTGCTCTCGCCTTGCCGCAGATCGCCGCCTACCGCCCGATGTGGCGGGATGTGACCCGCTGGTCGCTGCTCGGGGTGGTCCTGACCGAACTGGCGTCCAACTGCCACGCTTACCTCGTCACCTTCATTTCCGGTCCCGGCGCCTTCGGACTTCTGGCCTTGGGGGCCTTGTTCATGCGACCGGCCAGCTTGGTCTTGAGCGCGCTGCCCGACATCGATCAGCCGGTGATGACCCGGAAAATCGCCGCCGGGGACCTGAAAGGCGCCTTCGCCGTGGTTAACGAATTTCGAACGGCGGCCGGTGCAGTCTTGGCGGGAACCGTCTTGCTGGCGCTGGTCCTCGTGTTCTGGTTTCCGCACCTCCTGCTCAAGAACTATCAGGTGAACGACGTCCTCGTCGTGCTCGCCTTCTGGACCGCGATTACCGCTCTGCGAGCCGTGCGCACGCCGGAGGCGGTGTTCATCATGGCGACGGGCGGCTACTCCAAGCTCGCCTGGGTCAGCGGCGTATCGAGTGTCGTAGCCTTGCTGCTGACACTGGTCCTGCTGGTGGTCGTCGGTCCGTTATGGTCGCTCGGCGGCGTTCTGGCGGGCGAGGTCGTGATGGTGGCGATGCTGTTCCCGCTCACCAACCAATGGAGGCGGCAGATTGGCTGAAATCGTCGTCGCCATTCCCACCTTCAAGCGTCCGGTGGCGCTGGCACGCCTTCTGGCGGCGCTGGAGAAGCTCGACACCGACGACAAGGTGATGGTCATCGTGGCCGACAACGATGCCGAAGGCCACGCCGGTTATGATCTTTGCCGTTCGCTGGCTGCCCACTATCGCTGGCCGCTCGATCCGGTGATCGCCGAGGACCGCGGCATCGCCCAGGTGCGCAACGTGCTGGTCGCCCGCGCGCTCGCGTATCCGCATGTCGCGTTCGTCGCGATGATCGACGACGACGAATGGCCGTCGCCGCAATGGTTGCGTGGGCTTTTGACGGTTCAGCGCGACACCGGGGCAGACGTCGTGGAAGGCTCGATCCTGTTCGAAGGCGGCGGCCAAGACGGCTTCGATGGCGTCTCCGACATGCGCCGTCCCACCGGTCCGGTCGCGATGCTGGAAGGCGCAGGCAATATCCTCATCACCCGCACATGCCTCGAGGCGTTGCAGGCACCATGGTTCGATCCCGCCTTTGCCTTCACCGGCGGCGAGGACCGCGATTTCTTCGCTCGCGTGAAAGCGGCGGGAGGGCGTTTCGCCTGGGCCGACGAAGGCCTTGCCTACACCAAGGTGCCGGAGCGCCGTCAGTCGCTTGCGTGGCTGTTCCGCCGTGCCTACGGCATCGGCAATTCGGAAATGCACGTCTTCCTGAAATACCGGCCGAGCCTTTGCGGGCGTCTGCGCGAATTTGCGAAAGTCGCCGGCGCTCTGGTGGTGACGCCGTTTGCGGGATTGCTGCTGGCGCTGTCGCCGCGGCGCGCCGCCGACGCCTGGCGCCGTTTTTTCCGCAATGCCGGCAAGCTCGCTGCCGTACTGGGTCAGCGCTATCAGCCCTATGCGGTGCCCCATGTCGATTGAGGCGGCCGGCATCGCAGTTCCCGCGCGTCGCTGGATCGACGAGGCGGTGTTCCTGGTCTTCCTGCTGCTCGCCTTTATCGGGCTGACGCCGTTCCATGCGCCCGATCCGATGATCGCTCAGCTCGGGGCTGCGGTGCAGACCGGTGCGGGCGACGCCATGCGCCAGGTCGCCTATATCGCCGCGTTTGCCGCCATCGTGTTCGTTGCGATGCGCCGCCAAGGGGCAGGTGCGTTTTCATCGCTTCCGCTGGTTTTGTTAGGGTTACTGACGTGGTGCGTGGTCAGCGCTCTGTGGTCGCCGGAGCCGGCGGTCACCATCCGCCGTGCCGGGCTCGCCATCGTGCTGGTTGTCTCCGCGATGATGAGTGTCGAGACCCTGGGCGCCGAGAAGGCGATGCGGCTGTGGCGCTGGGTGCTGTTGGCCGTGCTCGTCATCAACATCGCGTCCGCCAAGTTTGTCGCCAACGCCGTCCATCCGGTGGGCGAGGCCGACCCGGCGCTGGTCGGCAATTGGCGCGGCGTCTACGTCCACAAGAATATCGCCGGTGCGGTCGGGGCGATGACGGCGCTGATGTTCCTCTTCACGCCGCGCGAGAAGGCTTGGCACAAGCTCGGCGATCTCGCCGTGGTGGCGCTGGCACTGTTCTTCACGGTAATGACCCACTCCAAATCCTCCATGGGCCTTCTGGTGATTGCAGCGTTGGCCGGTGCCGTTTATCGAATCGCCTGGAGGCGGGAGATCGACCGCACCATCGCTTTGGTGGCAACCGGTCTTGCGGTTGTTGCGGGCGTCGTATTCTTTTTCTCCGATCAGGCTCTGTTTGCGCGCTTGTTCTCGGACCCGCAGCAATTCACCGGTCGCACCCAGATCTGGAACGCGGAAATCGCCTATATCAGGGACCATCCGCTGTTCGGCGCCGGCTTCGGCACATTTGCCGGCACCGGAGGCGTGTCGCCGCTTGCCCGTTATGTCGGCGGTTGGGTGTCGAGTGAAGCGGCCAACGGCCACAACGGTTATCTCCAGTTGCTGGTGACGGTCGGCGGCATCGGCTTCGCGCTGGCCATGGTGGGACTGATCGTTCTTCCTGCCATCCAGTTCTGGCGCCACGGCGCGCTGGCGGAAAAATCGGTGCTGTTTGCGCTGTTCGTGTTCCTGGCGCTGCATAACCTGATGGAAACGGATTTTCTCGAAGGCGACGGCGTTGCCTGGGTGGCCTATCTGTTGATGCTTGCCGTGCTCGGCACCATGCGGAGGGCTGAGGCATGACTCCGTTCTTCTCGGTGGTGATCCCGGTCTACAACCGCGCCCACCTGCTTTCCGATACGTTGAAATCGGTGCTCACACAGACCGAGCAGGATTTCGAAGTCATTGTCGTCGATGACGGCTCCAAGGACGATCCCGAAGCCGTGGTGAAATCGTTCGCCGATCCGCGCCTCGTCTTCATCCGCCAGGAGAACGGCGGTGGTGGCAAAGCCCGCAACATCGGCATCGATGCCGCCAGGGGCCGTTTCGTCGCGTTTTTGGATTCCGACGATCAGTTCCTGCCGCATCATCTTGCTGCCATGCGCGTGTTGCTTGAGGGCACCACCAGGACTGGCGCCTATGCTCGCTTCATTGTCGACCGCGGCAACGGACGCACCATCTTCAAGCCGCACCGTGCCGTGCGCGACGACGAAGACATGGCGATGTACCTTTTGTGCGATCGCGGCTTCATTGCGACGTCGGTGATCGTGGTGCCGGCGGAACTCGCCCGCGCGATCCGCTTCAACGAAAACCTGCCGGCCGCCGAGGACACCGATTTTCTCATCCGGGCGGCGCTCGCCGGAACCAAATTCAAGATGGCGGAAACGCCGTCACTTTACTGGCGCGATTTCTACGATCCGAACCGGCTTTCCATTGGGCGGCGCTGCGCTTCGATGAAGGACTGGATCGAATCGCTGCGCGGCCGGATTCCCGAAAAGGCCTATTACGGCTGCCTCGGTTGGGCCTACGCCAAATACGTCGCGATGGATCGGCCCTGGGCTGCATTCCGCCTCTGGCTCGCGGCCGTGGTGCGCGGCTGTTATCGTCCTTCGGTGGCGATGATCGTGTTTTTGCAGATATTCCTGGGCGACAAGGGCTACCGGCATCTCGCCGATACGGCCATCGGCTGGCTCGGGCCTTTATGGAACCGCAAGGCCAAGGCTTAATGCGCGTTAACGTGTCGACCGTTCACTCTGCATTGACGCGCGCGCCTGTATTCTGACCGGCATGAAGAAGAAGGTACTCCTGGTCACAACGGTCCCGTATTCGTCCGCGGCCCGCTTGGCCGGCGCGTTCTCGGCTCTCGGTGCGACGGTGGAAGCGGTGTTTCCGCGCGAGGCACCGATCGCGGTCAGCCGCTATCTCGACCGGGCATATCGCTATCGGCCGCTGGCGTCCGAAGAATCGCTGGCGGACGCGCTTCGCACCGCAGAGCCCGATTTTGTTATTCCCTGCGATGACCGCGCCGCGGCGCTGCTGGCGGGGTTGACGGCTTTTGCGCCGCGGCTCGAACGCTGCCTGGGGCCGCTTGCCGCCTATCGTGTGTTGATGGCGCGGGCGCCGTCGATGGCAGTCGCGCGGGAGGAGGGGGTCGTCGCGCCGTTGACCCGCGCGGTCGATAGCCTCGCCGCTTTGCCCGAAGCCCTGCACGAGGTGGGCCTTCCGTGCGTGATGAAAGCCGATTTTTCTTGGGGTGGGGCCGGTGTGAAGTTCGTGTGCTCCGCCGACGAGGCGCGACGTGCCTTCGTCAAGCTGCAGGGGCCTCCCTCGCGGCTCCGCAGCCTTGTCCGGGTGGTCAAGCGCCGGGATTTGCATTTTCTCGACGCCGCACGCAATCCGGTCAAAGCGACCGTCAATCTGCAGGCGTTCGTTCCCGGCAAGCCTGCCACCAGTGTGTTTGCGGCTGAAGATGGCAAGGTCCTCGCCGCCCAGCATATGGACGTCGTCACATGGCAAGGCGATGCCGGTCCGGCGACCGTGATGGCGCGCGTTTCCGACCCGGTCATGGATGACGCGGTCGCCAAGATCGCGGCACGTTTCCGGCTCAGCGGCTTGCACGGCCTGGATTTCGTCCGCGATGCGGCGGGCCTGCCGCACCTCATTGAGATCAATCCGCGTGCCACCCAGATCTGCCACTTGCCGCTCGATGCTGACTTACCCGCGGCCTTGCTGGGAGTGCCGGGGCGTCTGCCGGTAACGGATCGGAAACAAATTGCGCTCTTCCCGCAGCTCTTAACGGCAGACGCGCTGCCGCCGCACATCTTCCGCGACATTCCCTGGGACGATCCCAGAGTTTTGCGCTTCCAGAGCGGCGAGGCTTTGCCGGAGGCGGCGGAACTTGAAGCGATCGCCGAATTCGATCGGCCGGTCCGGCGCTTCGGTTATCGTCCGCCCGCGGGCAATCGTTAACCGTTCCTCAGCCGTAATGCGCGTAAACCTTACCGGTTAGGTTGGCGAAATATGTCCACACGCGAAGCGCGTCCGGTATCGACCACTCCGCCCGAACCCTCGTTCGGGCCGGCCGATTTCCTGCGCGTCGTTCGCGAGCGTGCCCGCCTCATCCGCAATGTGACGCTCGCGATCGTGGCGCTCACCGCTGCGGTGATGTTCGCGCTGCCGACGCGCTATTCGACCAGCGCGGTGGTGATGCTCGATCAGCGCAAGAACAATGTCGCCGATACGTCGAGTGTGTTGTCGGCGCTGCCCACTGATCCTTCCAGCGTGCAGAACCAGATCCAGGTGCTGTCGTCACGCGATCTGGCGCTGAAGGTGATCGACAAGCTGCATCTCGAGGCCGACCCCGAATTCAATCCGACGCTGGCAAAAGGCGGCCTGCCGGACCTCAATCCTCTGCATTACTTGCGTAGCCGTCCGGCCGGCGGACCGGCCGACATACGCGAAGGCGTGGTCAGTGCGTTTCTCAACAATCTTGATGTCAGTTCGCTCGGCCTATCGACGTCGCTCCAGGTGTCCTTCAGCGCCAAGGATCCGGCGAAGGCGGCGCGCATCGCCAATGCGCTGGCCAAGAGCTACACCGAAGACCAGATCGCGGTGAAACGCGACGCGGCGCGGCAGGCCGCAACATGGTTGTCGGATCGCATGCACCAGCTGGCGGCTCAGGTGCAGCAGCAGGAAGCCGCCGTCCAGCTCTACAAGGCCGAACACGATCTCGTCGAATCCGCCGATGGCAAGTCGCTGGTGGACGATCAGCTTCTGGCCATCAACGCCCAGCTCATCGCCGCCCAGTCCGATCTCGCCGAAAAGCGCGCCGCCTACGAACGCGTGTCGGCGCTGTCGCGCACCGGCAATGCCGCCGCCATCACGCCGGTGGTCAATTCCAAGATGATCGGCGATTTGCGTACGCAGGAAGCCGAACTGGTACGCCAGGAGTCCGATCTCGCCACCCGCTATGGACCGAACCATCCCAAGATGGTGGCGATCCGCAACGAGAAGCGCGACCTGTCGGCCAAAATCGCTCGCGAGGTGCAGGGCATCGCCGGTTCGCTCGAGAGCGATCTCGAAGTGGCGCGCGCCCATGTCGGCTCGATTCAAGCGAGCCTCGCCAAGGTCGAGCGTCAGGCGCGCGGGGAAAACATGGCACGGGTGCAGCTCAAGGCGCTCGAAGCCAATCTCGCCTCCACCCGCGCCACCTATGAATCGTTCGTTGCCCGTTTGCGTGCCGTGCAGGATCAGGACGACATCCAGATTCCGGAAGCGCGCGTCATCTCGACCGCTCCGGTGCCGACGGCACCGTCCTCGCCTCATCGCACCTTGTTCATCGGCGCCTCGATCCCCGGCGGCCTCCTGATCGGCATCCTGATCGCTCTCTTGCTCGAGCGGTTCGGGGCACCGGTTCGGGCCGCACCGACGCCTATCCGCCGGAGCGAACGCCCGGCCGTCGTGCCTCCCGCCGCCGCCCCGGCTTTCGCTCAGGCTCCGGCTCAGCCGGTCCCGCCGCCGCAGCCCGAACTTCCGCCTGTCCTTGCGGAATTGGCGGCGTCATCCGATCTGCGGCTGGCCGACTGGGTTCTCGATCACCCGGATTCGCCCTATGGCCGCGGCCTCGTCGCGGTGCTTGCGGCGCTGGCGTCATTCCGGAAGGGCCAAGCTCAGATCGTCAGTCTGACCTCGGCCGCGCCGGACGCCAGCCAGTCGGTGACTGCCCTGGCTCTGGCTCGGATGGCGGTTCGCAGCGGCTTGCGCACCTTGTTGATCGATGCGGAGAGCGGCCGTCTGGCACCGGCATCGCCCGCCACGGGGCTGGCCGCCATGGCCGCCGGCACCCCGTTCGCGACGGCGGTGCTCAAGGATCGCCGCAGTAACCTCTATTGCCTTTCGGCTCCGCCGTCGGTCTGGCCCCAGGCGGAAACCGTCCTCGCCGGGCTGCGGCAGACCTGCGATCTGGTCCTGGTAAATGCCCCCGCGGCCGGCTCTGCGGCCGTCTGGCCGCATCTGGCCCGCCTCAGCGACGTCGTCGTGCTGCAGAGCCCGGCGACGGCGGCTCCCAGCCTCACAGCCCATGCGCTGCGTTGGCTAGTCGCAATGCGCGCCCCCCTGTGCGGCCTCGTTGTTACCCGATAAGTCCCTGACCGGGCAGCGTTCTTGCCTGAGACCAGCCGCAACTAGGGGTACGGGTGATAACCAACCTTGCGAAGATTTTCGTTGAGATTGCGGCAAGATATGGATACGCGGAGCCTCGGATTTGGCTCGCAAGTCCGTAATTTCGATCCACCGTAACAAAGCGAACCCAAATGAGCGAAATATCTCCTCCGCCAACGCGCACGAGTTTCGTTGACGGGTTACCGCCTAGCGCGAGAAATGCCGCGATCTGGGCGGGTTTGTTCATCGTCGGTGCACTCTTGGGTTGGATTGGCCGCGGCGTGATCGCCGGACCGGCCGATGTCCCGACCGTGCAAGTGTACCAGGATTGGCGCGTGATCTGCCCGGCCCGCAAGGACAAGGACAAGCATTGCACGCTCATAAGCGATGTCGCTGACCCGCAGAGCGGCCAGACGGTCGCCAGCGTGTCGATCATGACCGAGATCGACAAAGACAAGAAAGAAAGCAAGGTTCTGGTCGTGAACGTCCCGCTGGGCGTTGCGCTTGAACCCGGCCTCGGCCTCAAGTTCGGCAGCGATACCAAGTCCGCCGCTTACAAGACCTGTCTCCAGGGCGGTTGCATCGCGGTTCTTCCGGACACGGACGACATCGAAAAGACCATCGGCCAGACCAGCGATGCTTCGATCGTGGTTGCCGGCCTCGACAACAAGTCCGTCGCGGTGCCGTTCTCGACCAAGGGTTTTGTCGAAGCGCGCAAGGCCTACAAGAACTTTGAAGCGAAGCGTGCCAATCTGTGGTGGAGGCTGTGGATATGAAATCTCTCCGTATTTCCCTGGCCCTGGCCGCCGCCCTGTTCGTCGCTCCGGCGATCGCGCAGGAAGCCGCTCCGCAGGCAGCGAAAGCCAATCAGCCGACCGATGTGAAAGAAATCGGCGACTGGACGGTACGTTGCATTCCCGGCAAGTCGGCTACGCCGTGCCACATGGTCGAGCTGCGCGTCGCCAAGAAGTCCGGCCAGCGCGTCCTCGGCGTGCTCCTGGCTTATGCGCCGTCGAATAACGCCACGCTGCTCCAGATCTCGGTGCCGCTCGGCGTTTCGCTGCAGAACGGTCTCGTCATCAACAGCGACACCTGGAAGTCGCCGCCGATCAAGTTCCGGCGCTGCGACCAGGGCGGCTGCTATATCGAGTCCGCCGTGGGCGACGACGTGATCAACCAGCTCGCCAAGGCGACCAACGCGAAAATGCAAATCGTGTCGGTCGAGGGCAAGCGCTTCGATCTCGCCTTCTCGCTCAAGGGCTTCACCGAAGCGCGCAGCGCGATGGTGGAACTCGCCAAGCAGAAGGCCGGCAAAGGTGCTGCTGCCGAACCCGCTGCTCCGGCACAATAGTCACTGGTTCCCTGTTCGTTCAGGATTAAAGGGCGCGCAGAATTGTCTGCGCGCCCTTAGTTTTAGCGACAAATCGGACAAACCTAGGAAAAATCGCTCTGTTATTCCGACCGGGTTCCGCGCCCAGCGCGTTTGACCCGTTAAGGGTGGAGCCATGAACGATCAGTCGAGCCGATTTGATACTGCCAAAAACGCAGCCAAGCGCAATTTCACCGAAGCCCACCGTCGCTTCGGGACAGGTGCCGACGGGGAGCTCAACGCCTACGGGCGTTGGCGCGAGCGCCATCCGCAATTGAACAAATGGCTCTGGATCGCGCTCGCGCTGGTGCTGGTCGGGCTGTTCGTCTGGTGGCTTCTGCCGACCGAAAGCAATGAGATGCCGCGCGGCATGGGCGGCCCTCAGCCGGTCGGTGTGGCGCGCGCTGTCAAGGGGCCGATCGACGTCACGCTCAACGCGCTCGGCACCGTAACCCCGCTCGCGACCGTCAGTGTGCGGCCGCAGGTCTCGGGACAGGTCATCCGCTTCACCTTCCATGAAGGTCAGATGGTGAAGGCCGGTGACGTGCTCGCCGAGATCGATCCGCGCTCGTTCCAGGCGGCGCTCGATCAGGCCAAAGGGCAGCTCGCCCGCGATATGGCTTCGCTCCAGAACGCCCGTCTCGAGTTGAAGCGTCAGCAGGCTCTGATGGCCGCCAAAGCCACCTCGCAGCAGAATCTCGACAACCAGATCGCGACGGTGAAACAGGACGAAGGCACCGTCGTTTCCGATCGGGCCAACGTACAGGCTGCCGAGGTCAATTTCGGCTACACCAAGGTCATCGCGCCGGTGGCCGGTCGCGCCGGTATCCGTCAGGTCGATGTCGGAAATTTCGTCAGCGCCGGACAGACCACGCCGATCGTGGTGGTGACGCAGATGGAGCCGATCTCGGTACTGTTCACGGTGCCCGAAGACAATGTCGGCGCCATCATGGAGCGCTTCAGTGCCGGCGAGGCCATGCAGGTCGACGCCTACGACCGCGCCCAGACGGAAAAGCTCGCCACCGGGCGGCTGACGGCCGTCGACAGCCAGATTGATACCACCACCGGTACGGTCAAGCTCAGGGCCATGTTCACCAACGAGGACGGCCGGCTGTTCCCCAACCAGTTCGTCAATGTGCGTCTGCTGGTCAATACGCTTCAGGATCAAGTCGTGATTCCGGCTGCCGCCATCCAGCGCGGCGCCTCCGGCACGTTCGTGTTCGTGGTACGCAACGACGAAACCGACAAGTCCAAGAAAGTCGTGTTGATGCGTACCGTGACGCTTGGTGTGCAGCAGGGCGACAAGGTCGCCGTCGCCAATGGACTTAATCCCGGCGAAACCGTCGTGACCGATGGTGCCGACCGCCTGCGCGACGGCGGGCAGGTCACCATTCCGGGCGGCGAAAAAGTCGTCGGCGTCAAGGCACCGGCCGGGACCGCCGCTGGCGGGTTGAGCGATGCCGACAAAGCCAAGCGTCGTGCCGCGATGCAAGCTGCGTGCGGTGCCGACATCAAGAAGTACTGCGACGGCAAGCAGGGGCCCGAGATGTTCATGTGCATGCGTGAGCATCGCGACGATTTCAGCGACACCTGCAAGGCCGAGATGAAGAAGATGCGCCGCCACGGCGGCGGTGCTGGCGGTGGCGGATTCGGTCGTCCTGGCGGCGGCCCGCCTCCAGGAGGACCGCCTCCGGGTTGATGTGAGGGCACCTATCCCATGAACCCCTCCGCACCGTTCATCAAACGCCCGGTGGCCACTTCGCTTCTGATGCTGGCGATCATGCTGGTCGGCATCCTCGGCTACCGGTTCCTGCCGCTGTCGGCGCTGCCGCAGGTCGATTACCCGACCATCCAGGTCGTGACCTTCCTGCCCGGCGCCAGCCCGGACGTGATGACGACCTCGGTGACGGCGCCGCTCGAACGCCAGTTCGGGCAGATGCCCGGCCTCAAGCAGATGTCGTCGATCTCCTCCGGCGGAGCGTCGGTCATTACCCTGCAGTTCGACCTCAGCCTGTCGCTCGATATCGCCGAGCAGGAGGTTCAGGCGGCGATCAACGCGGGCGGCAACATGCTGCCGCAATCGCTGCCGGCGCCGCCGATCTACAACAAGGTCAATCCGGCCGATGCGCCGATCCTGACCTTGGCGGTGCATTCCAAGACCATGACGCTGCCGCAGCTCGAGAATCTGGCCGAGACGCGCATCGTCCAGAAGATGCAGCAGCTCAACGGCGTCGGTCTGGTTTCGATCAACGGCGGCCAGCGGCCGGCGGTGCGGGTGCGGGCCAACATCCAGGCGCTGGCCCATTACGGCCTCAATATCGACGACCTGCGGACTACCATTTCGAACGCCAACACCAACGCGCCGAAAGGCAGCTTCGACGGGCCGTCGCGCTCCTACACGATCAACGCCAACGACCAGATCCAGACTCCCGAGGAATACAAGAAGATCGTTGTCGCCTTCAAAAACGGCGCGCCGGTCTATCTGTCGGACGTGGCGACGGTCGAAGACTCGGCCGAGAACACCAAGCTCGCGAGCTGGATGAACACCACGCCGGCGATCATTGTGAACGTCCAGCGTCAGCCGGGCGCCAACGTCATCGCCGTGGCGGATTCGGTAAAGAAGGTCCTGAAGGAAATCGAAGCGGGATTGCCGGGCTCGGTCCAGGTCGACGTCGTTTCCGACCGCACCAACACCATCCGCGCCTCGGTCGCCGACGTGCAATTCGAACTGGCGCTTGCCGTCGTGCTGGTCGTGCTGGTGATCTTCGTATTCCTACGCAATCTGTCGGCAACGTTCATCCCGTCCCTGAGCGTGCCCCTCAGTATCGTCGGCACTTTCGCGGCGATGTACCTGCTCGGCTATTCGCTCAACAATCTGTCGCTGATGGCGCTCACCATCGCCGCCGGCTTCGTGGTCGACGATGCCATCGTGATGATCGAGAACATTTCCCGCTATCTCGAGCAGGGGATGTCGCCGTACGAAGCGGCGATGAAGGGATCGGGCGAGATCGGCTTCACCATCGTGTCGCTGACCATTTCGCTGATCGCCGTGCTGATTCCGCTCCTGTTCATGCAGGAGGTGGTCGGCCGTCTGTTCCGCGAATTCGCCGTGACGCTCGCCATCACCATTCTGATTTCGGCCGTGGTGTCGCTTACGCTGGTGCCGATGCTGTGCGCCAAGCTTCTGCGCCACCGGACCGAAGGCAAGCCGCAAGGGCGCGTAGCCGCGAAATCGGAGGAATACTACAACCGCCTCGTCGCTGCTTACGATCGCGGCCTCATCTGGGTCTTGAGCCACCAGCGCCTGACCTTGCAGGTCACCGTCGGTACGCTGCTGTTCACCGTCTTCCTCTATGCGGTCATCTCGAAGGGCTTCTTCCCGGTGCAGGACACCGGTCTCGTGCAAGGCATCAGTCAGGCCGGACCGACGGTCTCGTTCGCCGAGATGTCGAAGCGCCAGGAAGCGTTGGCCGCCGCTTTGCTCAAAGACCCGGATGTCGCCGGCCTGTCGAGCTACATCGGCGTCGACGGCACCAACACCACGCTCAATTCCGGCCGTCTGCTGATCAATCTCAAGCCCAAAGGCGAGCGCAGCTCGAGTTTCGAAAACATTCTCGCCCGCTTGTCGAATAGCTCCCGCTCGGTTGCCGGCATTTCGCTGTTCGTGCAGCCGGTGCAGGATCTGACCATCGACTCTACGGTCAGCCGGGCGCAATACCAGTTCGTGCTCGAAGACGCTTCCACCTCGGTCCTCAATCATTGGGTGCCGCGGCTGGTCGAAAGCATGCAGAAGCGGCACGAGCTCGCCAACGTGTCGACCGACTTCACCGACAAGGGTTTGGCCGCCTTCGTGACCGTCGACCGCGACGACGCCGCCCGCTTCGGCATCACGGCGGCGACCATCGACAACGCGCTTTACGACGCGTTCGGTCAGCGCATCATTTCGACCATCTTCACCCAGTCGAACCAGTACCGCGTCATCCTCGAATCCGGCGGGCCGGAACAGAAATCGCTGGCGGCGATGGGCGATATCTATCTGCCGTCGTCGGGCGGCGGGCAGGTGCCGCTATCCTCCATCGCCCGTGTCGAAGAGCGTCTGACGCCGCTCGCCAACAACCATTTGGGCCAGTTCCCCGCCGCCACGGTGTCGTTCGATGCGGCCCCCGGCTATTCGCTCGGCAGCGCGGTCGATGCGGTGCGCAAGGCCGAGGCCGACGCGAAGCTGCCCACCAGCATCAACACCAGCTTCCAGGGCTCGGCGCTCGCTTTCCAGTCGACGCTCGGCAACGAGCTGCTCCTGATCCTCGCCGCCATCGTGACGGTCTACATCGTGCTTGGGGTGCTCTACGAGAGCTTCATCCATCCGGTCACGATCCTGTCGACACTGCCGTCGGCCGGTATCGGAGCGCTGCTCGCCCTCATGATCACCGGTAACGATCTCAATGTCGTCTCGATCATAGGCATCATTCTGTTGATCGGTATCGTCAAGAAGAACGCGATCATGATGATCGACTTCGCGCTCGAAGCCGAACGCCACGAAGGAAAGTCGCCGCGCGATGCCATCTATCAGGCTGCACTGCTGCGCTTCCGCCCGATCATGATGACGACCATGGCCGCCATGCTCGGCGCCATGCCGTTGATGATCGGCTCGGGCACCGGGTCGGAGCTGCGTCACCCGCTCGGCCTCGCCATCGTCGGCGGCCTTCTGGTCAGCCAGCTTCTCACCCTGTTCACCACGCCGGTGGTCTATATCTACTTCGATACGCTGGTGCAGCGCGTCCGCCGCCGCCGCGGTGGGCCTCCGGCGGGCGCGGTGCCGCAATGAATATCTCCAGGGTCTTCATCGAGCGCCCGGTGGCCACCACGTTGCTGACCATGGGGCTCGCTTTGGCCGGCATCGTGTCCTACTTCCTGTTGCCGGTGGCGCCGTTGCCCTCGGTCGACATGCCGGTGATCTTCGTATCGGCCCAGATGGCCGGCGCCAGTCCCGAGGTCATGGCGTCCACCGTGGCGACTCCCTTGGAGCGTCATCTCGGCACTATCGCCGGGGTCAACGAGATGACCTCGTCGAGTTCGGTCGGCTCGTCGCGCATCACGCTCCAGTTCGACATCAATCGCGACATCGACGGGGCGGCGCGCGACGTGCAGGCTGCGATCGTGGCGGCGCGTGCCGATCTTCCCGCTGCACTGCGGTCCAATCCGACCTATCGCAAGATCAATCCGGCCGATCAGCCGGTGATGATCCTGGCTTTGACTTCCGACACGCTGACGCCCGGCCAGATTTACGACTCCGCCTCCACCATTCTGTCGCAGAAGCTCAGCCAGGTTGGCGGCATCGGGCAGGTGCAGGTGTCGGGCTCGTCGTTGCCGGCGGTGCGCGTCGATCTCAATCCGCGGGCGCTGTTCAAATACGGAGTCGGTCTGGAGACCGTTCGTGCCGCGCTCAGTGCGGCCAATGCCAACGCGCCCAAAGGCGCGCTGGAAGATGGGCCCCGGCGCTACCAGGTCTATGTCAATGACCAGGCGCGCACCGCGAACGATTTCAAAAGCCTGATCGTCGCTTACCGCAACGGCGCCGCGGTGCGCCTGCAGGATGTCGCCGAGGTCAGCGACGGCGTCGAGGATGTCCGCAATCTCGGGATGGCCAACGGTAAGCCGGCGGTGCTGGTGATCCTGACCCGGCAGCCCGGTGCCAATATCATCGAGACGGTCGCCAACGTGAAAAAGGTGCTGCCGCAGCTTCAGGCCGCGCTGCCGCCTGCCATCCATCTCGACATCGTCAACGACCGCACCCAGTCGATCCAGGCCTCTGTCACCGACGTGCAGATCACCATGGTGATCGCCGTGCTCTTGGTGATGATGGTGGTCTACCTGTTCCTGCGCAACGGGCGCGCCACCATCATCCCTTCGGTTGCAGTGCCGCTGTCCATTCTGGGCACCTTCGGGGTGATGTATCTCTGCGGCTTCACGCTCGACGTCCTGTCGCTGATGGCGTTGACGGTGGCGACGGGGTTTGTGGTCGACGACGCCATCGTGGTGCTGGAAAATGTCACCCGCCACATCGAGGCGGGCATGCCGCGGCTCCAAGCGGCGATGGTCGGTACCGGCGAGGTCGGCTTTACTGTGGTGGCGATGAGCCTCAGCCTGATCGCGGTGTTCATTCCGATCCTTCTGATGGGCGGTCCGATCGGGCGGATGTTCCAGGAATTCGCCGTGGTCCTCGCCGCCGCGGTCGGCATCTCGCTGGTCATTTCGCTGACCACGACCGCGATGCTGTGCGGCCATCTCGATTTCAAGCACGGCGAAGGCGGGCAGGGTCCCATTCTGCGGCGGTCCGAAGCGGCATTCGAGTGGATGAAGCGCACCTATGCCCGCACGCTGGGCTGGGCCCTGATGAACCCCTTGACCATCATGTTTGTGTTCGTCGTCACTTTCGCCCTCAACATATTCCTTTGGATTAACATGCCGACCGGCTTGCTGCCGGCCGAAGATACCGGCCAGGTACAGGCCCAAATTCGCGCCGATCAAGCGATCAGCTTCCAGCTGATGCAGCAGAAGTTCACCCAGTTCGTGAAAATCATCGCGGCCGATCCGGCGGTCGACACCGTGTCCGGCTTCACCGGCGGTGGCGGCGGCGGGCCGCGCGGCGGCTCAGTCAATTCGGCGAACGTGTTCATCCAGCTGAAGCCGCTGCCGCAGCGCGGCGGCATGAAGACCAACGATGTGGTCGAGCGCTTGAACACCAAGCTGAAAGGCATCGCAGGGGCGCGTATTTTCCTTCGTGCGGCGGGCAATTTCCGCGCCGGCGGCCGCCAGAGCGATTCCAGTTATCAGTACTCCATGCTCGGCGACACGCTCAGCGATCTCGACACTTGGGTGCCGCGCATCACCGATGCGCTTCTCAACGTGCCGGAGATCGCCGATGTCAATTCCGACCGCCAGGATGCCGGGCTCGAAGTCCAGCTCCAGATCGATCGCGCCACCGCCGCCCGCCTCGGCGTTTCGACGACCCAGATCACCTCGACTCTCTACGACGCCTTCGGCCAGCGCCAAGTCTCGACCATCTACGAAGACCTCAATCAGTATCACGTCGTGATGGGTGTGGCGCCCGCCTTCTGGCAGAGCCCGGAGACTTTGAAGGACATCTACGTCTCGACCTCGGGTGGAGCGATTTCCGGTACCGCTTCGTCGGGCGCGGCCGCTGGCACGGTGGTGTCGTCGACCGCCCAGCTCACCGCCGCCGACGTCGCCAACGACGCCCGCCGCAATCAGCAGATGAACGCGCTGGTGACATCGGTCGGCGGCAGCGCCTCCACCGCGGCGTCGATTTCGACGCGGCAGGAAAAGATGGTGCCGCTCTCCGCCTTCACCTCGTTCGGCCCCGGCCTGATGCCGTTGTCGATCAATCATCAGGGCCCGTTCGTAGCGACGACCTTTTCGTTCGAACTCGCCAAGGGCAAGACGCTGGGCGATGCGGTCAATGCCATCCACCGCGTCATGGCGCAGTTGAACGTACCGATCTCGATCCATGGCGAGTTCGCCGGCAATGCGCGGCTGTTCCAGTCGCAGAATTCCGGTCAGCTCTGGCAGATTCTGGCGGCGGTGGTGGCGGTCTATATCGTGCTGGGCGTGCTCTATGAGAGCCTGATCCATCCGATCACGATCATCTCGACCCTGCCGTCGGCAGGCGTCGGCGCGCTGATTGCGCTCCTGTTTGCGCGCAAGTTCAATCAGACGATCGATTTCAATACCATCAGCTTCATCGGCATCATCCTGTTGATCGGCATCGTGAAGAAGAACGCGATCATGATGGTCGACTTCGCGCTCGATGCGGAACGCCGTCGCGGGCTGACCTCGCGCGAGGCGATCTACGAAGCCTGCCAGCTCCGCTTCCGCCCGATCATGATGACGACCTTCGCGGCCATTCTCGGTGCGCTGCCGCTGGCGATGGGCTTCGGAACGGGCTCGGAAATGCGTCAGCCGCTTGGCATCTCGATCGTCGGCGGCCTCATCGTCAGCCAGGTCCTGACGCTCTACACCACGCCGGTGATCTATCTCTATATGGATCGTTTCCGGTTATGGGCCGGTCGCCGCTGGAATCGCTTCTACGCGCGCCTGCTCGGCGATCCGATGCCGGAAGCCGGGGAATAGCCGCGCGGACGGAAGATCAGAAGTCCGGCGTGTCGGAGTCCGAGGTATCGGGGGCGCCGTTGCGGATTTCCGAATTGCGGTACTGCCGGTAGAGGCTGCGCGTCGTCGCGTAGAGATCGATCGAGGTGCGCTCGATCTGGTCCAACGTGTCGATGTTGCGCGCTCTGAGGTCGAGCACCGAAACACCCGAACGCACCGCATACCACGTATCGGATCCGTGGAAGCTGATATAGGTGGTGGGGTCGATGAAGATATCGACGATGCCGCCGGCGAGATCCCGCGGCGGCTTCGGTCCCATGAACGGCATCACCAGATAGGGGCCTTCGCCGACGCCGTAGACGCCGAGCGTCTGGCCGAAATCCTCGCTGTGGTCGGGAATGCCGATCATGGTGGCGACGTCGACGAGACCGCCGACGCCGAGCGTGACGTTCACGGTGAAGCGGCCGAGCGTTTCGCCCGCGCGCGTGCCTTCGCCCTGCAACAGGTCGTTACCGAAGGTGACGGGCTTGTCGAGCGTGGCCAGGAAATTGTGCACGCCGGTACGGGCGAATTGCGGCACGACGGTGTTGTAGCCCTGGGCGACGGGCTTGGCGAAATACTTGTCGAGCTTGGTGTTGAGATCGAAGATCGACCGGTTGGTCGACTCGTAAGGATCGTTCTGAGCGATGGCTTCAGGGTCTTTGCTGGCGGCGCAACCCGCCGCCAATACGCCCACTATGGCGATCGTGAATATCTTCTGCAGCATACAAAAGCCCACCCGGGGAAACGAACACGTACTGTTCAACGCAATGGTGAATATCGGGTTTCAAGCCTCAGCCTTCAAGGGGAATTCGGGTCAGATTCCGGCGTACCAGCTATACCCCTGATCTTCCCAATATCCGCCCCGTCCGCCGGCGATGCCGGACAGGTCCGTAACGAGTTCGATGCCATTGATGTACTTGGCCATTTTGTAGCCGAGCTGACGTTCGGCCCGGAGCCGGACGGGGGCGCCGTTCTTGACCGGCAAGGGCGCGCCGTTGAGTTCGTAAGCGAGAATCGTTTGCGGATGCGTCGCTTCCAACAGGTCCAGGCTCTCGTAATAGAACTGCGGCACGTCTCCCGCCGCCGCCATGTTGTCGGCACAGTGGAAGACGACGTAGCGCGCTTGCGGTCTCACTTTCGCGGCCGCCAACACGGTTGCGAGCGGAACGCCCGTCCATTTGCCGATGCAGCTCCAGCCCTCGACGCAGTCGTGACGCGTGATCTGGGTTCGTGACGGCAGCGCCTTCAACGCGGCCAGCGACAAGGAGAGGGGATGTTCGACCAAGCCGCTAACCGTAATGCGCCAGTCGGCAAAGCCGTTCGCCACATGGGCGCTATAGGCATCGCTGGCCGGATCTTGCGTACCGTTGGCGCGGAAGTCGGGCGCGATGTCGGCTTCGGCGTATTCGGGGGCCAGAGCGTGGCTGCCGGCAAACAGGCGCTGAGCCCGCAGGGTCAGTTTCTCGACTTCGCCCAGCAGATTGGCCACCCACGGCTTTTGCGACAGCTTCGTGCATCCGGACAGGGTCAGAAGGGTTCCGGCCGCGCCGATGCGCGCGAGAAAACGGCGGCGGGCAAGCGCGCGGTCAGTCGCCATGATTGTCCTCGATGACGTAGCGGCCGGTAATCATCGACTTCAGATTGTTCCAGGCGCCCGACAGAACCACCATGACGATATGGACGAGGAAAAAACCGAAAAACGAGAAAGCACAGAGAAAATGAATGGTGCGCGCGGTCTGGCGGCCGCCGAACAGCCATAACAGCTGCGGGAAGGCGGCATCCATGGTCGGCGACATCGTAAGGCCGGTTGCGAGCACGAGCGGTCCGAGCCCGAATATGACGATCAGGTAGCTGAGCTTCTGCAGGCTGTTGTAGCGCCGGGCCGCGTCGCCTTTGGGGAAACGCAGCTTGAGGTGCTCGATCACGGTGTGCGGCAGCGCCTTCAAGTCTCTCCGCGTCGGCAGCAGGTCGCGGCGGAGATGCCCGCGCCAGACGGCCCACAGCGCGAACAGCAAGCCGTTCACGGCGAACAGCCAGGCGGCGGCGAAGTGCCAGAGCCGGCCCATGGCGAGCCATTGGGGGGCGGGCAGGGTGGCCCAGGCGGGAAACCCGCGCGGTGTGGCAACGCCCTCGACGTTAGAGACGCCCAGCAGGCCCGTGGTGTTGATCCGGTGCTGGCCGATCCAGGTGTAGCCCTTGAGCCCGTCAGGGCCTTCCCAAGCCGTCATGGCGAGAACCGGGCGGGTAAACTCGGACGCCTCTCCCAGGTAGAGGGCCGGGTGGGCGTTGAAGATTTGAAGCCCGCTCATCAGCAGAACGAGCAGACACACTGCGTTCACCCAATGCGCGATCCGCGTCACTACGGCATGGCGGCGGACCACAATGACGGGGCCGGGCGGCGCAAGGCCGAAAATCCGTTGCCAGGACGGCATTTTCACGGCTCCCGCGATATTTCGCCGCGCAGCCTAACAGGGTCGGCCTAGACCTGCCAACCGGAGCCAAGTCTCTGATATCGATAGACATCGCTTGAACGGGAAGATTACCTTACCCCCGCCTTGCCAGAGGAACTTCCATGCCAACCCCGCTTCGCCTGCACCCCGATCGATTTTTTCAGCCGGATACCGATACCGGTAACATCGCCCGTCGCCTGTTCGCCAAAGTCGAAAACCTTCCGATCATCAGCCCGCACGGCCATACCGATCCGTCGTGGTTCGCCAATGACACGCCGTTCGAAGATGCGACGTCGCTGTTCCTGTGGCCCGACCACTATGTGCATCGGATGCTCTACAGCCAGGGCATCAAGCTGACCCAGCTCGGCCTCGCCCCCAAGGGCGGCACGGCCGAACCCGATCGCCGCAAAGCGTGGCGGCTGTTTGCCGAGCACTATTACCTGTTCCGCGGTACGCCCTCGCGCACTTGGCTCGACCACGCATTCTCGACCGTGTTCGGGATCGACGTGCGCCTCGATGGCTCGACTGCCGATCACTATTACGACGTCATCAAAGCAAAGCTGGCGACCCCCGAATTCAAGCCGCGCGCCCTGTTCAAGCGTTTCAACATCGAGACGCTGGCGACCACCGAAGGGGCAACCGACCCGCTCGTCCATCACCAGAAGATCAAGAAGGAATGGGACGGCCACGTCATCACCACCTTCCGGCCCGATGGCGTCGTCAATCCCGAGATCGACGGGTTCGTCCAGAACATGGCCGACCTCGCCGAACTCACCAAGGAGAATGTGGCGACCTGGAAGGGCTATCTCGCCGCCCTCAAGAACCGCCGCCAGTATTTCCGCGAAGTCGGCGGCGCGACGGCGACCGATCATGGCCATCCGACACCGATCACCGCCGATCTGCCGGAAGTCGAATGCCAGCGTATGCTCGACCGCGCCCTGAAGGGCGTGCTCACGCCGACCGAATGCGAGATGTTCCGCGGCCAGATGCTGACAGAGATGGCGCTGATGTCGATCGAAGACGGCATGACCATGCAGATCCATCCAGGTTCGTTCCGCAACCACAATCCGGAACTGTTTGCCGGCTACGGTCCCGACCGCGGCGCCGACATTCCGATGCGCGTTTCGTATGTCGACAATCTGAAGCCGCTGCTCGACAAGGTCGGAAACCGCGCCGATCTCACGATCCTGCTTTTCACGCTCGATGAATCGAACTATGCGCGCGAACTGGCGCCGCTGGCCGGCCATTATCCGTGCCTGACGCTCGGCCCGGCATGGTGGTTCCACGATTCACCGGAAGGCATGATCCGCTTCCGTCGCAACTGCACCGAGACGGCCGGCTTCTACAACACCGCCGGCTTCAACGACGACACCCGCGCCTTCCTGTCGATCCCGGCCCGCCACAACGTCGCCCGCCGGATGGATTGCGTGTATCTCGCCGAACTCGTTGCCACCAAGCGGCTCGATGAAGAAGAGGCTGCCGACGTCGCCGTGGCGCTCGCCTATCATCTGCCGAAGAAGGCCTATCATCTGAAATAGGCGTTCGGCAAACCCAACAAAAAAGCCCCCGTCTCGCGGCGGGGGCTTTTCGTTTTTGGTGATGTCGGAGCTTATTTCTTCTTCTTGGCTTCTTCTTCCGCCTTCTTGGCGTCTTCGGCCGCCTTGGCGTCGGCAGCAGCCTTCACCTTGGTCAGCTCGTCCTGGAGGAACTGCCGCGACGGATCGAGGCTCACCGCATCCTGCATCTTGGCGACGGCAGTGGCCGGATCGCCGGCCGTCAGCGCAACCTGCGCCTCGGCGACGTCGCAATTGATCCTGGCCGCCTTGTTGGTCGGATCGAGGTCCAGCACCTGTTTGAACTTCTCGACCGCACCGGCCGCATTACCGGCCTTGAGGAGGTTGACGCCTTCCTGATTGAGCGAGGCGCCCTTCACTGCGGAAAGGCTCTCCTTGACCTTCTTGGTTACGGCGTATTTGCCCGCCGGATCGAGCGCCACGGCTTCTTCCAGAAGGGCAACGGCGCCGGCCTGATCCTTGGCATTGAACTTGGCATTCGCCGCGTTGAGCAGCGTGATCTCGAAGTTCTCTTTGAAGGTGGCCGTCTTCTTGGCGTACTTGGCGATGGGCTCGAGCAGCTTGATGGCTTCACGGTGCTTGGCGACGGCGCCGTCGAGATTGCCGGCCTTTTCGAGATCCATCGCGGTGATTTCCGCTTCGTCCGCCTGATCGGCGATCGATTGGGCCTGTGCGCCCGGAAGAACCATGATGAAAGCCGCGAAGACGGCTGAAATACCCAGACGCGAGAACCGCATACGAATCTCCCCTTGCTGACCGTTCCCAGGGGAATAATTTTAGTGCAGGCTGCGGGTAAGGGCCAAGGCGGTGACGAATATGTCGCAACCCCGTCTTGCCGCTGTTTCGATTGCGCCCTATGCACGCAGTCGGCCCTTCTGGCCCAGATTCGCAAGGTGAACCATGCACATCCAGTCGGTCTTCCTGTTCGATCTCGATGGCACGCTGGTCGACAGCGTCTATCAGCATGTTCTGGCCTGGATGGAGGCACTCGACGCCGAAGGGGTCGAACTGTCGGTGTGGCGCATCCATCGCAAGATCGGCATGAGCGGCGGCCTGTTCGTCGACCAGTTCTTGCGTGAGACCGGTCTCACCATCACCCCGGAACTGCTGCAGCGCCTCAGGGAGCGCCATGCGGCGGCTTACAACCGCATCGGCAAAATGGTGAAGCCGCTGCCCGGCGCCCGCGAATTGCTTGCGGCGCTGGACGAGGGCGGTATTCCGTGGGCGATCGCCACCTCCGGCCGCATCGAGACCGCCAAGCCGAACCTGGACGCTCTCGGCGTCGATCCGGACAAACACGTCGTCGTCACGCGCGACATGGTGCGATACGCCAAACCCGATCCGGACTTGTTCCTCACTGCGGCCGAAAAGCTGGGGCAGCCGATCGAGAACTGCGTCGTGGTCGGCGACTCGATCTGGGACATGCTGGCGGCCCGCCGCTGCCGCGCTCTCGGCGTGGGGCTGCTGTCGGGCGGTTACGGCCAGGACGAACTCGAGCGCTCCGGCGCCGTGCGCGTCTACGAAGACCCGTCGGATCTGCTCAAACACCTCGACGAGGTGGGCGGGCGGCGCTAGCGGGACAACGGATTGCTTCGGATCGCCGGCTATTTGATGCGCCGGACGTGGTATTTGGTCGGAGAGTTGTCGATCTTCAGGACGAACTCGCCGCTCGCCTTGCGCCAAATCTTGACTTGGTTCTTGCGTTCCTGACTGAGAGGAACGCGATCGCCTAGCGCTGCGACCTGACGCCAGACCTGCCCGTTATCGAGCGTCACAACGAAGATGCCGTAATCGAAGGTGTAGGATTCGACCGTTGCGGTGGTGATTTCAGCCGGGAGCGGGTCGTCATCCGAATCAAAAAGGCTGGCCAAGAAACCCTTCGATTCCGGCCGAGCAGGCGTTGCCGGGGCGGGTGCCGGTGTTGCTGCTGCCGCCGTCGGGGTCGCTGCCGGCATCGGGGTTGTCGCCGGCATCGGGGCTGCTGCCGATGCCTGAGCTGTCGCTTGTGTTGTCAGCGATTTCACGACCGCCGGAAGCCTGTCGTAGCAGGTGTGGCGCGTGTTCGTGTCGGGCATCGACTCGCATTTGTTGATGGCAGCGATCAGCTCTTCGGCAAGGCCGGCGTGAGCGGCAGAGGCGCTGACCAAAAGCACGGCCACGGCCGCCATGAAACGCAAGTGCATGATGAATTTCCCCAGAACCGGGTGTGCTATAGCATAGTTGCGTGCCCCGTTGCAGCGGGCGGGCGCGAGACGCGAAGACCGTCGGCAGATCAGCCTAGAGCGCCACCTGTGCGCCTAATTCGACAACGCGATTGGTCGGCAGGCGGTAGTAGCGGGCCTGCGATTGGGCGTTGGTGACGAGCCAGGTAAACAGCGCCAGCCGCCAGCGGCGCAGCACCGGGGCATCGGCCGCCACCAGAGTATCGCGGCCGAGGAAATAGCTGGTCGTCTCGGGGTCGATGGCAAGTCCGAAGCGGCGGGCCTCGGCGAGCGACTTGGGCAGATCGGGGCTTTCGAAGAAACCGTGCCGGATGTGGACGGCAAAGAAGCCTTTGCCCAGCTTTTCGATATCAAGCTTCTTGTCGGCCGGCACGAACGGCGTTTCGGCAACGCGCACGTCGACGATCAGGACGCGCTCGTGCAGGACCTTATTGTGCTTGAGATTGTGCAGCAGCGATCCCGGTACCGCATCGGCGCGCGGCGCCAGAAACACGCCGGTACCCGCGACGCGCGTGGAAATGCGGTCGACATTGGCCAGGAACGGCGTCAGCGCGATAGCCGTGGTGTGATGGCGGTCGGTCTGCGCCCGGCGGCCTCGGCGCCAAGTGTCCATGACCACGTAAACGGCGGCGGCCATCAGCAGCGGAAGCCAGCCGCCTTCGAAAATCTTGAGCGCGTTGGAGGCGAGGAACGCGAAATCGACCAGCGCCAGCACGCCGAACAGCGGCACCACGATACTGGGCCGCCAGCCCCACTGTTTGATCGCGACGATGCCGACCAGGATGGTGGAAAGTCCCATCACGCCGGTCACCGCGATGCCGTAGGCCGCGGCGAGATTGTCGGAGGTGCGGAAGATCAAGACCACCAGCACCACGCCCACGGCGAGATAGACGTTCATGCGCGGGACGTAGATCTGGCCGGATTCCTCAGCCGAGGTATGGCGGATTTCCATCCGCGGCAGCTGGCCGAGCTGCACCGCCTGCCGGGTTATCGAATAGACGCCGGTGATGACGGCCTGGCTCGCGATGATCGTGGCCATGGTGGCGAGCGCGACCAGCGGATAGTGGGCCCAATGCGGTGCAATCGAGAAGAATGCGATGGCGGCATGGTCGGGATCGCGCAGAACCGAGGCGCCTTGGCCGAAATAGTTCAGCAGCAGCGCCGGAAACACGAAGCCGAGCCATGCCACGCGGATCGGCCTTTTGCCGAAATGCCCCATGTCGGCGTAAAGCGCTTCGCACCCCGTTACCGCCAGCACGATCGAGCCGAGCGCAACAAATGCGGTCCACGGTTCTTCGACGAATAGCATCAAGCCATAGACCGGATTGATCGCCAGTAGAATTCGCGGCGTCTGGACCAGCGAAACGAGACCGAGAGCGGCGATCACGACGAACCACACCACCATGACCGGGCCGAACAGGCGTCCAACTCTTTCGGTGCCGTGCGACTGGATGACGAACAGCCCGACCAGGATAACGAGCGACAGCGGCAGCACCAGATGATCGAAGGCCTTGTTTTCGACTGCGAGTCCTTCGACTGCGGACAGCACCGACATCGCCGGTGTCAGGACGCCGTCGCCCAAAAAAAGCGCAAGGCCGAAGATCGCCGCCGTGCCGATCGCGGTTTTTGCCGGTCGCGACAGGCGCCGCACGCGATGCGCCATCGACGCGAGGGCGAGAATGCCGCCTTCGCCGTCATTGTCGGCGCGCATGATGAGCACGACATATTTCAGCGTCACCACGACGATCAGCGCCCATACGATGAGGCTGGTCACGCCCATGATCGCGCCCTGCACCGAGAGGTGGTGGCCGGCCGCGAGTGCCGATTGTTTGAGGGCGTAAAGCGGACTGGTGCCGATGTCGCCATAGACGACACCGAGCGCGCCGATCGTCAGCGCCACATTGCGCTGGGCGTGGTCGGCAGGCGGGGAAGCTTCGATGGTGGTGCTCACTCTGTCCATGCACATGCCCCCGAGCGTCGGAGCCGGAGGGCGGCGGAAAATAGCTTCGTCCACCGGCCCCGCAAGAGGGAGTTCCCTCGAAAGTCGCGATTTTACGCTGCTTTTCCGCGTTCGCCTGACGAATTCATGAAAGCGGCCATCGGCCTATATCGGTTCCACACGAAACCGCATCGTCAAATATATGGAATTTATATTTTCGCCGTCAGCGTCAGCGTCAGCGTCAGCGTTCGCGTTCCCGAACGTTAGGATGCGCTGGACGACCACAGTGCAGTCAAACCGGCTTCCACCGCTTTGGGATCGGCGAGGCGGCAGAGGTGCGATTTGGCGGCCCGCCGCTTTTCGGCATCGACGGGCAGCGGTGCCTGTTCGACATACCAGGCAAGGTGTTTGCGGAAAATCTTCACGCCGTTCTTGTCGCCGTAGAACGCGACGCTGTCGGCAAGATGATTGAGCGCGATAGCGAGCCGTTCCGTCATGGACGGTTCCCTTACCTCGGCACCGGTGCGCAGATGCCGGTCAATCGCGGCCGCGATCCACGGCCGGCCGCAGGCGCCGCGCCCGATCATCACCGCATCGGCACCCGATTGCTTCAATGCTTCGCGGGCCGAGGCGGCATCGACGATATCGCCGTTGACGATCACCGGCACTTTGACGGCGGTCTTGATCGCCTTCACGGCATGCCAATCGCAATCGCCTTTGTAGAACTGGTTGCGGGTCCGGGCGTGCACCGTGATCGCCCGGACGCCGCATTGTTCCGCTCGGACCGCCAGTTCCGGCGCATTGCGACTGGCATCGTCCCAGCCCAGCCGCATCTTCAGTGTCACCGGACGCGTGGTACCGGCGACCGCCGCGTCGATCAGCCGTTCGGCATGATCGAGATTTCGCATCAGTGCCGCGCCGCACAGGACGCCGGTGACCTCGCGCGAGGGACAGCCCATGTTGAGATCGACGATGTCGGCACCGGCCTCTTCCGCCAGTTTGGCGCCGAGCCCGATCCAGCGGGCTTCCCGGCCGACCAGCTGCACCACGTTGAGGTCGTCGCCATTGAGGCGTGCCCGGCGCACCACATCCGGGCGCCCGCTGGCCAGCGCATCGGCCGCCACCATTTCGGTCACGGTATAGCGCGCCCCGGCGCGCGCGGCGGCCCGACGGAATGGCAGGTCGGAGACCCCGCTCATCGGCGCAAGCAAGGCGCGCGTGCCAATAGTCACGCTGCCGATCTGGAATTCGTCCTGCATGGGCGAGGGTTTGGCAGAGCCGCGTCCGCCGTACAAGTCGTGCCCTTCCGCGCTACTCGCGTTAAACGCGAAGGGAATTTTTACCTTGTTCCGGCAGGATGGAGGGCGGAGGACCCGTGCAGTGCCCACACTTTTCGCCCTTGCAGCCCGACGGCTGCAGCCGAAAACCGCTATCGAAGCGAACCTGCAGATCGACCTGATGCGGTCGGTTCACGCCAACGTTCGTCCGGCGGGCACGCTGGTGTTCGGATTGTTTTTCGGCGCTTTCGCCTTGCAATGGACGACAGTGGCGTCTGCCGCGATCTGGACTGCGCTGATCGTCCTCTACCCGATCCTCACGGCGCCGCTGAGACGGCGCGTCTTCCTGGCACCGTATGAACAGGGTGAGGCCGGTGCTTTCATGGTCAAAGCTCTGGCATTGATGCTGCCGCTGCATTTCGTTTGGGCGGCCTATGTGCCGATCTGCTGGATCGACGGCAATGCCGGCAACAATGCGTTTCTGGTGATCTTTCTGCTCGCCGGTCTGATCTCGGCCGTGCAGATTTATGGCCCCTGCATCCAACTGTCGTTGCCGGCTTTGCTTGTCTACGTGCCGGTAATTTCGACCCATTACCTGCACACCGGCAACCGGCTCGATGCCGTTCTGCCGGTCATCCAGTTCCTGTTTTGCGGTCTGTTGGCGATGGTGGCGATCCGCCATTACAAGACCTTCCGCGAATCCGTTTCGCGACGGCTCACCATCGAGGCTCTGGTCGGACAGTTGGAAGCGGCACGCGATGCTGCTCTGGCTGCCAACAAGGCCAAAAGTTCGTTTCTGGCGTCGATGAGCCATGAATTGCGCACGCCGCTCAACGCCATTATCGGCTTTTCCGAAATCATGAGCCAAGGCGTGCTCGGGCCGGTATCGCCGGCCAAGTACGGCGAATACGTCGCCGACATTCACGACAGCGGCGTGCGGCTTCTGGCGCTGATCAACGATTTGCTCGACCTCTCCAAGATCGAGGCCGGCCGCCGCGAACTGGTCGAGACCGAGCTTTGCCTTGCTCCGCTGCTGGACGATCTCGCGGCCGAAGCCGAGAGTGCGGCGGCTGCCGCGCATGTCGCTATCACGATTGCCGCCCCCGCAGATTTGACAGTGCGGGCCGACGAACAGGCGTTGCGGCAGATCGTGCAGAACTTTCTTTCCAACGCGATCAAATATTCGCGGCCCGGTGGCGAGGTCGTTCTGTTCGCGAGCCTGGCGGAGGGCGGCGCGCTCCAGGTCGGCGTCGAGGACTGCGGTATGGGCATGGACGAAAACGGCATCCGCATAGCCCTGGCGCCCTATTCGGCCTTGACGCATGTGACTGCGGTGGCGGGGCGCGGTACCGGCTTGGGTCTGCCGCTGGCACGCGCGTTGATCGAACTTCATGGCGCCGGCTTCCATATCGAAAGCAAGCCCGATGTTGGCACGCGGGTGTGGTGCGAGTTCGGCTCCGACCGCGTCAGTGCCGGCATCCATAAGGCAGCGTAATCAGTCGCCGTCGCGGTAGGCTTTGATCGTCGCGATGAAGATCGGCCCGAATTCCTTGAGCTTGGTGGCGCCGACGCCGTTGATGGCCGCAAAGGATTCCAGATCGCGCGGCGCCTTGCGCGCCATTTCCTGCAGCGTCCGGTCGGGAAAGACGAGGTAGGCCGGCACGCCGCGATCCTTGGCCATGGCCAGGCGAAGCTGCTTGAGCGCCACGAACAAGTCCATCCGCGCTTCGGGAAGTTCCGCGGCCTCGGCCGCCCTGCGTTCCTTGCGCGTTGGGCGATGCTGACGGGCCATGAAGCGGCGCTTGCCGCCGAGCAGAAGTTCGCCCTCGGGCGAAAGCGACAGTCCGCCATAACCGGCGACGTCGTGGATCAAAAGTCCGCCCGCCACCAATTGATGGATCAGCGAACGCCATTCTTCCTTCTTGTGCGAGCGTCCCGATCCGTAGCCGTCCAACCGGTCGTGGCCGCAGGCGGCAATCTTCTCCGTCTCGGCGCCGCGCAGAATATCGATGATGTGAGCCGCGCCGTAGCGCTCGCCGGTGCGCTCGATGAGGTCGAGCACCATCCACGCCTCGCCGGTCGCATCGGCCAGCGTCGCCGGATCGAGACAGGCATCGCAGTTGCCGCACTCCTCGCCTTGCTCCCCGAAATAGGCGAGCAGCGCCTTGCGGCGGCAGGAGGAGGCTTCGCAATAGCCGATCAAGGCGGACAGGCGTTGGTGCTGACGCCGCTTGTGCTCGTCGCTCGTCTCTTCCTGGTCGATGAACATCTGGCGCATGCGAATGTCGCCGCGGCCGTACAGCATATGCGCCTCGGCCGGCTTGCCGTCGCGGCCGGCGCGGCCGATCTCCTGGTAATAGGCTTCGAGGCTCGCCGGCAGGTCGGCGTGAAAGACATATCGCACGTCGGCCTTGTCGATGCCCATGCCGAACGCGATGGTTGCCGCCATCACCACATACGGCTCCGACATGAAGGCATTCTGGTTGGCCTCGCGAATCTCGTCGCTCATGCCGGCGTGATAGGCGAGTGCCCTCACGCCTGCCTCCACCAGCAGGGCCGCGGCTTCTTCGGTGCGCTTGCGCGACAGGCAATAGACGATGCCGCTTTGGCGGGGATGGGCTTTGACGAAATCGAGGAGTTGCTGCTTCCAGCCTTGTTTCGGCGCCACGGTCAGGCGGATGTTGGGCCGGTCGAAGCCCAGCACGATCTCGTCGACCTCGCCGCCGAACAGATTGGCGCGGATGTCGGCGCGCGTCGACTCGTCGGCAGTCGCCGTCAGTGCGATGATCGGCACGCGCGGAAACGCTTCGCTGAGGCCGGCCAGCGCCGCGTATTCCGGGCGGAACGCCGGACCCCACTGCGAAATGCAATGCGCTTCGTCGACCGCAATCAACGACAGCGAAAGTTTACCGAGCGCCTTCAGCATCGCTGCGGTCATCAGCCGTTCGGGCGACAGATAGAGAAGCCGTAATTGTCCCGCCGCCGCACGCCGCCATACCGCGACGTTATCGTCGTAGGGACGCGACGAATTGATGGTGTCGGCCGCAACACCGGCGAGTTGCAGCGCGGTGACTTGGTCCTGCATCAACGCCACCAGCGGCGACACCACGATCGCAAGGCTGCCGAGTGCCAATGCCGGAACCTGAAAGCATAAGGATTTGCCCGATCCGGTCGGCATCACGGCGAGCACATTGCGCCCGCCCATGAGCGCGTTCATCGCGTCTTCCTGGCCGGGCCGGAACTGCGAATAGCCGAACACGTCCTTGAGGATTTGCCGGCACGACGCAGGACGGATTTCGGGAACGCTCATGGCCTTCGAATCAGGAGATTGGCCCGCATACTATCCGTTCGAGATGCCGCGGACGTGCGCTGTAATGTGCTTAAGAGTTGCGGCCGGTCACGGCGTCGCCGACGAACGGATTGGAACGGCGTTCCTCGCCGAAACTCGACACCGGACCATGGCCCGGCACGAACTGCATCGCGTTACCGAGCGGCCAGAGCTTTTCCAGGATCGAATGGATCAGCGCCGGATGATCGCCGCCCGGAAGATCGGTGCGTCCGATCGAGCCGCGGAACAGGACATCGCCGACGAACGCAATATTGGCCTCGCGCGAGACGTAGACGACATGGCCGGGCGTGTGGCCGGGACAGTGCACCACGTCGAACGTGACATTCCCGAACGACACCGTATCGCCGTCCGCAAGAAATCGATCCGGCGTGCATGCTTCGGCATGCCCGAAACCGGGGATACGCCGGTTTTCCGCCAGAGCATCGAGCAGGAACGTATCGTCCCGATGCGGACCTTCCAGAACGGCACCGGTCCGCCGCTTGAGGTCGGCCGCGCCCGAGGCATGGTCGAGATGGCCGTGGGTGAGAAAAATCTTCTCGACCGTCACGCCACCTTGCGCCGCCGCGCCGATCAGCCGCTCGACATCGCCGCCCGGATCGATGATCGCGCCCTTCTTGGTGTCTTCACACCACAGAAGGGTGCAGTTCTGCTGATAGGGCGTCACGGGAAGGATGGCGGCACGGAAGGACGGGGACGGCATGCGAATCTCGGGTTTGGGCGATAGCTGTTGCCAAACCTGTAGGACAAGTAGGCTCCGAGAGCTACCTCGACGTAGTGACGCCTGCTACATTCTGCCCGAGGAGACGCTTGGGCTACCTCCTCGAAGCGCGCGTACCGGAACGCCGAACTGCTAACGCCCATGGGGTTGCCTGATGACGGGAACGCGGCTTGCCGACCAAGCCTATTCGGGAATTGTCGATCTCATCGCCTCGCGCCAGTTGGGCGTGGGCGACCGGCTGCCGTCGGAAGCCCAGCTTGCCGAGATGTTCGGCATGTCGCGCTCCATCATTCGTGAATCGCTCGTCAGGCTCGCGTCCGACGGGATTACGGAGGCCCGGAGGGGGGCTGGGTCGTTCGTCAAGCACCGGCCATCGGACCGCCTGATCGCCTATGCCCCGACGTCCGAATTGTCGGCCATACTGGGAACCTACGAAGTGCGCTTCGTGCTGGAATCGGAAGCGGCCCGGTTGGCGGCCATCCGCCGGTCCGCCGTGGACCTGATGGCCATCGAAGAGGCGCTGGCCAAGCTGCGCGAGAAGCTTTTGTCGCACGAACCGGCGCACGTCGAAGACATGGAGCTTCACCGCAAGATCGTTCTGGCGACCGCGAACTCCGCATTCCTCACCGCGTTCGAAGCGCTCTTCGATGAAGTCGACAAAGTGATGCGGGCCGGCGTCGAGATCTCGCGGGCGCGACCGCCCGAAGTGATCGGGGCGATGATGCGCGAGCACGAGGCCGTTGTCGAAGCCATCCGGGCGCAGGATTTCGAAGGCGCCGCCCTGGCCATGCGCTGGCACTTGTGGGAAGGCCGCAAGCGGCTGATGCCATAGCCTCAATGCTCGATATGGGCGCCGGCGCTCATATCGACCGCCGCCAGAAGTTCGGCCTTGTTGGAAAAGTAGCAGTACAAGGTTCCCTTGGAAACATTGGCCCGGTTCGCGACGTCTTCCATCCGCACGCTTTCGATTCCGTGTTCGGCAATGGCGGCTTTGACGGCAGCCAGGATCTCAACCGGACGGTCGTGCTTGCGGCGCTTCCAGCTCCGCAAGTGCCGTTTGGGCTTGCCTCCTTCGGCCGCCTCCAGGGGTTCGGTCTTCTTGTGAAAAGCAGAGGGGCTCGCAGCAGCAGTTGGCTGGCTGGCCGGCGTGATCGATTCTGCGAATTTATCAGCCATACTCATCTTCTCGTTCCTTTCTGCGCGCAGCGTGCGAGTGCGTCTTCCTGGCGCTATACCAATGCTTCCCGTCATGCTGCCTGGGGTTACAGCCATAACTTCAGTGTCCGATATGCGCGCCGGTGCTTTTCGGCGGGCGCGGGGCGATCCAGACGAGGACCGCCGCGACGAGCGTGATGAGGCCGAGGCCGAGGAAGGTGTTGTTGGTCGCCTGCATCACGCTTTGGCCTTGCGCCACCAGATCGACCATGGCGCGGGCGTGTTCGCCGTCCATGCCGGCGTTCTGCGCAACTTGAATGGCACTCGAAGTGTTCTGCATCGCGCCGACAAGTTGGTCCTTGCAGGCCTTGATCTGATCGTTCCAGGCCGCCACCACCACGGCGGTAGAGATCGCGCTCGCCAGCGTGCGGACGAAATTGAACTGGCCCGAGCCGTTGGCGATATCCTTGTCGTCGAGCGACGAGGTCGACATCTCGATCAGCGGCACGACGGTCATCACCATGCCGGCGCCGAACACCAGTTGCGGCCACATCAACTGCCAGAAAGTGATCTGATCGCTGTAGACCACGCGCATCAGGTTCGCGGCGGCCACCAGGATGAGGCCGACGAACACGATCCCCCGGATGTCGTACCGTTTCATCAAAGATGTCGTGATCGGCGCGAAAATCAGCATGGTGACGCCGGAAAGCGCCGCGTTGTATCCGGCCCAGGTGGCGGTGTAGCCCATGTTGGCTTGCAGCCACATCGGCACCAGCACGATCGAACCGCCGAACATGGTGCTGAAGGCGATACCGATGACTACCATCGACACGGCGAAGGCTCGGTTGCGGAAGATGCGCAAGTCGACGATTGGCTTGAGGTCGGTCCATTCCCAGATCACGAAGCAGATGAAGCCGACCGCCGCGATGATACCGAGGACGGTAATGAACTGCGAATTGAACCAGTCCTTGTCCTGGCCATTGCCGAGCATGATCTGCAGGGCGCCCACCCACACCACCAGGAGCGTGAGGCCGATATAATCCACCTTGGCCTTCTCGCCCTTCGTTTCATGCGGCATCAAGATCCGCCAGGCGAGGAAGGCGATGCCCAGCGCCAGAGGCACTTTGAAATAGAAGGCCCAGCCCCAATAGACATTGTCGCCGATTATGCCGCCGATCACCGGGCCGGCGATCGGAGCCAGCACGGAGCCCATCGACCACACCGTCAGCGACAAGCTCATGTGGCGCTGGGGTACGGTCTTGAGCAGCAAGGTCTGCGACAGCGGAATCAGCGGCCCGCCGCAGATGCCGAGCAGCACGCGGAAGGCGATCAGCATGTCGAGCGAGGTCGCCATGCCACACAACAGCGAGAACACGGCGAAGCCGACAATGCAGGTGGTGAAAACCTTGACCGGCCCGAAGCGACCGGCCAACCAGCCGGTGAGCGGCACCATGATGGCTTCCGCCACCGCGTAGCCGGTAATCACCCAGGTGCCGTTCGACGGCGAGGTCGCCAGCGAACCGGCGATATGCGACACCAGCACGTTGGCGATCGTGGTGTCGAGGATGGCCAGGAAGTTGGCCAATGCCAACACAATCACGACCGCAACGAGTTGCATGCCATGGGGTTCGCTGGAGTGCCCGATGCCGCTCAATTACTTGGCTCCGCTTATTTCGAAACGTCGACCGAGGCGGCCATCGACAAGCCGACCCGCAGGGGATGGGCTTTCAATTCGTCCGCCGCGAGCGTGATGCGCACCGGCACGCGCTGCACCACTTTGATCCAGTTGCCGGTCGCGTTTTGCGCGGGGATCAGGGCAAAGGCCGAACCGGTTCCGCCGGCAAGACCCGCGACGCGGCCGTGGAATTTCACCGACGAGCCGTAAAGGTCGGCGGTGAGTTCTACCGGCTGGCCGGGGCGGACTTTCGCAAGCTGATCTTCCTTGAAGTTGGCGTCGACATAGACCTGGTCGATCGGAACCACGACCATCACCGGCACGCCGGCCTGCACGCGCTGTCCGACCTGCACCGAACGCTGCGAAACGATGCCGTCCACCCGCGCCCGCACCACGGTGCGTTCGAGATTCAGCCGGGCGGTGTTGAGGGCCGCTTTGGCCGCCAGCACTTCGGGATGGCTTTCGACGGTCGTATTCTGAATGAGCGCTTCGGCGGCGTTCAAGGCGGCTTTGGCGGCTTCGAAATTGTTCTTGACCGCCGCCAGTTCCTCGCCGGAGACGGCGCCGTTTTTGACGAGGCCCGTGCGGCGTTCGTAGTCGAGCTTGGTGCGCTCGTAGTCGGCTTTGCGCGCATCAAGGGCGGCGAAGTAGCCCTGCACCTTGCGGATCGTCAGGCGGTAGGCCGCGTCGGCCTGATCGACCGCCAATTGCGCATCGGCCGGATCGATCCTGAGCAGCACATCGCCGCGTTTGACGCTTTGCGCGTTCTGCACCAGGACTTCTATGGCTGTGCCGCTGGTGAGCGGGGTCACCTGAGCGCTGGAGGCCGCAACATAGGCATTGTCGGTGCTGACATACCGCGTCCCCTCGACAAACCACCAGACCCCGCCTGCGAGCGCGGCCGTTCCCAAAAGGACGCCGAGAGCCGCGAACGCCCGTTTGCGCATCTGCTTTTTGCGATCGGCCTCCGACGGAGAAGGCACAGCATCGCCGTCATGCCAAGCTGGCTCACTCATTGGAACAAACTCCTTAGTTTTGCTTTATGGCTGCGCCGCCGAGGGCGCGGACGAGTGCGATGTCCGACGCAAAGGCGTTGGCCTCGAGATCGGCGACGGCACGGCGCTGCTGGATGAGCGAGGTTTCCGCCGTGAGCACGTCGATGTAGCGGGCCAGACCCTTGCCGTAGCGGGCCTTGATGACGGCATAGGACTGCCGTGCCGAGGCCAGCGTATCGCGCGCGTGCATCAACTCGGTCTCGGCGCTGCGGCGGTTGGTGTAGGCATTCGCCACGTCGCGCAGGGCGCCGGTAAGCGTCATGTCATAGGCGGCCACGGCGGCGTCGTAGTCGGCGCGCGCTTTGGTATAGATTCCCGTCAGCCGCCCGTAGTCGAACAGCGGCAGGGTGATCGCCGGGCCGAACGAGCCCATTTCCGAGCTGGCAGTCAAAAGAGTCTTGGCGTCGAGCGTCATCACGCCGAAGTTCCCGACCAGATCGATGTTGGGATAGAAATTGGCGTTCGCCACGTCGATGGCCGAGGCCGCGGCTTCGGCGCGCTTTCGCGCCGCCACGATATCGGGGCGCCGCCCGATCAGATCGATGGCCAGGTGCGGCGGCAATCCGGCGGGTTTCAAAACCGCGGCGTGGGCCGGCGGGGTGATCGAAAGACCGCGATCCGGGCCTTTGCCCATCAGGGCCGCAAGCTGGTTGCGGGTATTGGCGATCAACCGCGCCACGACATCGGCCTCGGTCAGGGCCGCCGAGACCTGGGCTTCGGCCTGCGCCAGTTCCCCCTGGTTCTCGAGATGGTGATTGAAGCGCTGCCGCACCAGTTCGGCACTTTCCTGGCGCTGATGCACGGCTTCAGCGGCCAGATCGCGTTCGGCATAGAGCTGAACGAGATCGGCATAGACCGTCGCCATCGCGGTAGAGAGCTGAAGCCGGGCTTCCGCTTCATCGGCTTTGACCGCTTCGGCGGCACTGGTCGCCGCAGCCAACGCCGCCCGGTTCTTGCCGAAGAGATCCAGTTCGTAGCTCAGACCGGCCGACAGGCTCGCCATGTGATGCCAGCCTTTTGGGATCGCCGCACGAAAGCTCTTGCCCATCTGATTGCTGCTCATCTCGTATTCCTGCAGCGATCCGGAGGCATTGAGCGTCGGCCACAGATCAGCTTCGGCAATTCCGGCTTCGGCCTCGGCGGCGCGCACGCGCGCGGCGGCAACCTTGAGCGACGGCGAATCCTGCAAGGCTTCCGCGATCAGCGCATCGAGTTGCGGGTCGCCATAGGACTTCCACCAGTCTTCCTTCGGCCAATCCGCGACCGGGGCCTTGAAGCTTTCGGTAGTGGCGAACTCCGCCGGATCCTGCGGCACAGGTTTGTCGCCCAGGTTCGGTGCGCAGGCGGCGAGCAGAAAGAGAAGGGCAAGGGCGGCACCGTTGCGGGCACCGCCCTTGATACCCCCCGCTCGGCGGAGGGGGTGTGGCCTTGCAGTGGGGTTTGCAAAGCCATCCGCACGGCTTTGATCGGGGGATATGGGCTGCATAGCGGCTCTTGAAATGAAGGCTTCCGTTTAGTACGGTACTGTACCGTACCAATTGGAAATTGCCGGAAGCCGACATGAGAGTCAATAAAAAAATGTACGGTACCGTACCGTTCCAAATTCGCAGTTAATCATCGGTTTGAATGGGAATTTTTCTCAACCCGGCCGTGCCGTTAGCCGTAAGCGGGAGGAGTGTTGCCTCCCGCTATCGCCTCGTTCGGGGCGTGAAAAATGGATTATGGTACGGATCTGGTCAGACGGAAGTAGCAGGTGTGAAGATGACAGATCGCGTGAAACGCGATGACCGGCGGGAGCAAATCATTGCCGTGGCCCGCCAGGCCTTTATTCGCGACGGCTATGCCGCCACGTCGATGTCGAAGATTTCGGAGGAGGTCGGCGGCTCGAAACGCACGCTCTACAGCCTGTTCCCCTCCAAACAGGACCTTCTCATCGCAGTGGTCGACGCTGAAAGCGCGCGCCTGTTCGACGAGCTTTACAATTTTACTCCGCCGGTCAGCGATCCACGCACGGCGGTGGCGCTGTTTGCCCAGCGTTTTATCTCCATGCTCATATCGGACGATCTGGTCGAGTTCGAACGCATGATTATCGCGGAATCGAAAAGGATTCCGCAGCTCGGACAGGCCCTCAATGAATTCGGCGTCAAGCGCGGTATCGAGCGGCTCGCTCCCTTGGTGGTACTGGCGGTCGAGAAGGGCTTGTTGGGCCGCTGCAATCCTCGGCACGCGGCGGAGTTCCTGCTTGATCTTTGCGCCTGCCACCTGCCGCGGTTGCGGTTGTGGAATGTAATCGAAGCCACCACGCCGGATCTGATCGAGAAAGATGCCTATCGCGTGATGATCGCATTCCTCTCCGTGTACGGCACCGACGAGGTGGCACGCGAAGTCCGACATCTCGTCCGCACTTGACCGGCGTCGGGGCTGCCAAGGCATCGTAGCCGGGCGGTCGCACAAGTAGGATCGGCGGCTGTCGTCTTGTCTACAGTCGTAGCGACCACCTTTTGGCTTTCGAAATCGTCGCGCCCTTCGGCATCGCCTGCGCTCGCGGCAGAGCCGTCCGTGACCGCGCGGTGTCGGAATCTGTTTGTTTCACGGGATCGCACCGAGGTTCGGCCTCCTCGGGGAGGGATCGGTGCAAATTCCCCAGTTACAAACGATTGCATAGAGGGCCGGGAGCGCGTAGCATAATGACAAATAAACGTCGTCGGCATGCGGCGAAACAGGGAGAGACATTTCGATGAAAAAGGTTCTGCTGGCGCTCGTTGCTGCCATGTTGGCCGCGACAGCCTCGTTGGGCGCCGTCACGGTCGAGCGGGAAGCGGCGGCAGGCGGAGGCACAGACAGCGAGCCTTCGGCGACCAATGTCCCCGGAGCTGCGTACCCCCGGATTTTTCGGGATAAGCGAGTGGAGTTTCGCATTGTGGCGCCCGCCGCGAAGGCGGTCGCGGTGGAATTGCTGAGCGGCAAGCGCTTCCCGATGACCAAAGACGCTGGTGGCAGCTGGAGCGTTGTCACCTCACCGTTGGTTGTTGGGTTCCACTACTATTCGCTCAACGTCGACGGTGTTTCGATGAACGACCCAGGAACAAACACGTTTTTTGGCGCCAATAAGGCCATGAGCGGCGTGGAAGTACCGGAAGACGGCGCGGCAGCGGATGTTGTCGCCGATGTGCCGCATGGCGATGTCCGCATCCGCATTTACAAGTCCAAGGTCACGGGGCAGTGGCGCCGCGCTTTCATCTATACTCCGCCTGGTTACGACCGGGACGCCGCGCGCTATCCCGTGCTCTACCTGCAACACGGCAGCGGCGAGAACGAAACCGGCTGGACCTTCCAGGGCCATGCCAACTTGATCTTGGACAATCTGATCGCCGCGAAGAAGGCCGTTCCGATGATCGTAGTGATGAACACCGGCTATGCCTCCCAAGCCGACGGTCCGTTCGTTGCGCCGCCATCGTCTTCGCCGCACCGAAGTTCGGCCGATTTCATGACGTTCGAGCGGGTGATGACTGACGACGTCATTCCAATGGTCGACTCGACGTTCCGCACTATCGCCGATCGCGATCACCGGGCGATGGCGGGGCTCTCGATGGGTGGCATTCAGGCGACCGACTACGCTACCCGTAATCTCGATCTGTTCGCCTATATCGGCGGGTTCAGCGGCTCGATGGGATTTCTTGAGCCAGAGGCGCACGATCCGGCAACGGCGTTCGGCGGCCGTTTCAAGGATGGTGCGAGCTTCAACAAACACGTCAAGCTGCTGTGGCTCGGCCTTGGTACGGCGGAGGGACCGCGCTTCCAGAAAGGGATGGGTGCGTTCCGATCTGTGCTGGACAAAGCCGGCATCAAATACGTCTTCTTCGCGTCGCCCGACACCGAGCACGAGTGGTTGACCTGGCGCCGCGATCTGAACGACTTTGCGCCGAGATTGTTCAAATAGGGGTGGCGGACCGCCGCTTCGCGTTGGATCTACGGCGAATATCCTTCGCCGTAGATCTCGCGACTTAGCGAACCCGCAGAACCATGACGCCGTAAGGCTTCAGGGAGATTTCCTGCAGCGATTTCGCAGGCCGCTGCTGCGGCGAGTTCAACAGCACCGTCACTCGCTTACCGTGAGCCGGTTGTCCTGCCAGCGCGATGCGAATCGTCTGCGGCGCGGCGGTGAAATTGCATGCGAAGACCACGCTTTCTTCGGCGGTGCGCCGTTCCCAGGCCAACACATGCGTATCGCTGGTGTTCAGCATGACCTGTTTGCCGTCACGTACTGCTGCGTTGGTCTTACGCAAGGCGCCGAGTTGGCGGTACCAGTTCAGCAGCGATTGCGGTTCGCCGTTCTGAACCGCGACGTTGACAGTGGTTTGCGGTGGAACCGGTAGCCAGGTCGTGACCCCCGCCGGAGAAAAACCCGCATTGGCCCCTGCTATCCACTGCATCGGCGTGCGTTCTCCGTCGCGGCCCTTGTCGTACGGCCAGCCCGTGCGTCCCACCGGATCGCGTACGTCCTCCCGGCGGACCGGCGGTGTGGTGGCCATGCCGATCTCGTCGCCGTAGTAGTACATCGCCGCACCGCGCGCACCGAGCAGCACGCTGGCCAGCACGCGGCCGATATCGTCGTTGTGGATGCCGTCGCCATAGCGGTCCCAGCGTGGATGGTCGTGATTGTCGAACACGAACAGGGCCGGATTGCCATCGAGGCCGTTCTGCACTTCGGCGATGAAGTCGCGAAAGCGGGCGACATCCAGCTTGTCGATAAACGCCCCCTTGAGGTCCATCGGCAGGTGCAGCTCGTCGTCCTTGGCTCCGTACAGCTTCCTGAGGTCGGCAACGCTCTCGACGTGTGTTTCCCCGATCAGCACGACTTCTTTGTTCGAGGTTTCGTCCACCACCTTGCGGAGCTGGCGCAGAACGGCGTGCGTTTCGGGTCCATAGCCGTTCCGTGTGCGGTTGAGCTTGGGATTGCCGAACGTGTCCAACACGGGTTTACCCGTTGCATCGGTGACGATGGGCTCGTCGCGCAATGCAGGATCTTCGAACAGAGCGCTCACGGCATCGAGCCGGAACCCGGCGACCCCGCGCGCGATCCAGAAGCGCAACACGTCCTCCATGGCCGCGGCCACTTTCGGATTGCGCCAATTGAGGTCGGGCTGTTCGGCATAGAACCGGTGCCAGTAGTATTGGCCGGTTTTGGCATCGTAGTCCCAGCCTGGGTGATGGAAGGACGATATCCAGTTATTGGGCGGCTGGTTGGGACCCTTGCCGTCGCGCCAGATATACCAATCGCGTTTGGGACTGTCGCGCGAGGTCGCCGACTCGACGAACCAGGGATGCTTGTTGGACGTGTGATTGAGGACGAAGTCGATAACCACGCGGATATTTCGCTTTTTGGCTTCCGCGATCAATCGGTCGAAATCGGCGAGCGTACCGTACGCCGGGTCGATATCCAGATAGTCTGAAATGTCATAGCCGAAATCGATCTGCGGCGAGGGGTAGATCGGGGTCAGCCAGATGGCATCGACGCCGAGCGATTTGATGTAGTCGAGACGCGCCGTAATCCCATTGAGATCGCCGATTCCGTCGCCGTTCGAATCCTGAAAGCTGCGTGGATAGATTTCGTAGATGACCGCGTTTTTCCACCACGGCGTGGCGGGCGCGGCCAGCCCCGCGCCGGCTTGCAGCAGCACCGCCAACGAAACGCCGGCGCAAAGTCTAGCAAATGCGTGCGACATGGCCTTCCTTTTCCGGGGTTGGCGCCGCGATGGTTCGGGACCGCTTCACTTGCCGGGGTGAAGAGTCTGGAAGCGAAGCTGGGCGGCGCGAGGATGAGTTTGCATGCCGAGGGAGCGGTCGAAGACCATGACGTCATCGCCGGTTTTGGTCACCGGCGTCCACGTCGGCAGGCCCGCGCCGTTGGGGTCCAGTGTCGTGGCGAAGTTTACCCAATAGGCCATCATGGCCGTCTGAAGTTTGCGGTCGTCATCAGGCACCGGTTTGTTCCAGTGGTTGAGAAGACCGAAGGTGTAGGGCAGTTCGGCACCGTGATCGGCACCCAGTTTCAGGCCGAACACCGGCTCCTCGCTGTTGTAGCCGCCGCGGTCAACGTACGAGAAATAGTAGAGGTATGCCTGGGATCCGGTGGCGGCGATCTGTCTGGCCAGGCTCTGTTCGCCGAACGCAGTCAAATCGGCGAGACGGCGTTGCTGGAATTCCTTCGCTTCCAGATCGCTGTTGCCGGGGTAGAGGGCGAGGAATGCCCCGGCATCGGCGCCATAATCCTTCTGTGCCTTTGCCATGTAGTCGCCGGCGGATAACGCCGACCGGATCGAGTGCTGCGCCTCGTCCGAATTGGAGCCGATCAGCACCGATACTTTGTTCTGCCTGCCTGCCCGATAGATTTCATCGGCGCTCTGCGGCAGGAACCGGCCGTCGACATTGGCGGAAACGGGCACACCGGTTTTGTTTGCCGCCAGCAGCTTGTCGGCCGACATGGTGCGCAAATCGGCCAGGCGATTGGCGCCTACCGAGCGGGCAAGTTCCACGCCCGCGGCTTCACCTTCTTGCAGCGACCGCATCGGCACCGCAGCGTAGTTGCTTCTCAGGCTTTGGATGATTGCGGCGCGGAATAGTCCCTTTGATAGCGGCGAGGCGACATGACTGGCGACCGAATAGGCGCCCGCCGACTGTCCGAAAATCGCGACCTTGGCCGGATCGCCGCCAAATGCGGCAATATTTTTCTGCACCCAGCGCAACGCCGCCACTTGGTCGTAGAGGCCGTAGTTGCCGGAGCTGTTGTGGCCGGATTCTTTGGATAGTTCGGGATGAGCGAGAAAGCCGAAAACATCCAGGCGATAGTTGAACGTAACGACCACCACGCCCTTCTTGGCGATCTCTTCGCCGTCGTATAGCGGTTCGGCTGCCGAGCCGACGCGCAAGCCGCCGCCGTGAATCCACACCATAACCGGCAGGCGCGCGGCGGCTGCATTGGCGGGAGTCCAGACGTTCAGATAAAGGCAGTCTTCGCTTCTAGGGAATTGGGCTTGTGGAAAAAGCTGGGCGCAGCCGGCGCTGAATTTGTCGGCTTTGCGCACGCCGCTCCAATTCCGTGCGGGTCGCGGCAGCGTCCAGCGAAGTTTGCCGATGGGGGGCTGGGCATAGGGAATGGCCTTGAAGGCGGTAATGGCGGCATCCCGTCCGGGCACTCCGCGCACCAAGCCGTTTTCGGTTTTGACCGGCGATGAGATCGCGGCTTGGCAAGGTGCCGTGGCCAGGATGGCGATACACGCAGCCCATGCGATTTTCATGAAAATCCTCCCTTTATCCAGTCGCCTGCCACCGGCGGCACTTGGAACCGTCACGCGCAGGTATAAGGCCCAAACTGGGCGATCACCCGGTCGGATTCGTCGGCGTTATCGGTGATGAAAACGTGATAGGTCTTTCCGCCGGGCGCCACGCGCACCACGACATGGCCATTCTGGCTTTTCATGTCGGCGACTTGCCGGTTGGCGATCCGGGTTTCCTGCTTCATCGCGGTTGAGAAGATATCTCGCGGCCCTGTGTTTAGCCGCGTTCCCATCATCGCATTCAGCGTGTCCATGCAGGGGTGCGCAGAATCCCATGCGAACAGCACGAAGACCCTGGGACGCAAGGCGCGGATAAAGCCCGGCCCACTGGCACCGGTGACGCCGTGATGGTCCATGACCGCGACCTCCACCGGACCGGCGATCTGCGCCACCGGCGTTTCAATGTCCTGCCATGGCGCTTCGCCGTATTGGGTTCCGCAGGTCAGATCGCCGCCGGTGAAATAGTCGAACGGGCCGTAGCTCAGGCGCAGCGCCAAGCTGCACATATTTTCGCTTGGATAATCGGCGGGTTTCAGGCTTGCAATCTCGGGAAAGAGGTGACGGCTTTCTTCGTTCACGCCGGTCCACACTTCGCCGTTGGCAGCCAGATTGCGGACCACGAAGTCGGGATAGCTCCTTGGCTTGTGCTGAAGCGCGATCTGCCGGGCGGAACCGACGCGGACACGCTCCACCGAACGGCCGCGCTTGACCTGGCTGGCGATGAACTTGCGGTAGTTGCCGGTCCAAGGATCATTCTGGGGAATGGGGTAGTCGTAGGTTGGATAGCAGCGGTCGATATAGCGGCGGATGGGAACGACTGCTTCGACGTCGGTGACGCCCGTCAGAAGATAATCATGGTCTTTGGACGGTGGCGAGCCGGCGGTGGTCTCGCCCATGTGATCGCCATGGAAGTGGGTCAGCACGAAATAGTCGATTTCGCCGTGGCCCGCGGCCTGCAGATGCCGCTTGGCGTAACGGCCGATCCACTCGCCGGGCCGGCGCGAGCCATCCGGTATGGGAGCGACGGTGTATTCCAGCGAGGCATACGTCGCGCCTGCATCGACCATCATGCTGGTTCCGTCCGGGCACACGATCAGCGTGGCGTTGCCGCGTCCGGTCGAGATGTGATGGATGTCGAGCGTGCCCGGCGTCCATGGCGCCAAGGGGCCGCCGGCCAGCGATCCGGTATGTGCTGCTGCGGAAGCGGCGAGTGCGCCGCCGCCAACACTCTGAAGCACGGTTCGCCGGCTGATGTGCGTGCTGTTCATTGTCTTCTCCTGGTTGGCTATTGTTGCGGTATTCCGACCATGCGTCCGGGAATGCCGCCGGCATCGAAATATTTGGTATCGCCCACCATCTGCATGACCACCACGGTCTGCACCCCGTTGGGCGCCTTGTCGGACGCGATGGTCGATTTGAGGACCTTCGGCTCTTTCCCGCCTTTCAGGGCTTCGCCGATGACCCGGCCGTGATGCTTGCCTGTCCCCGGCAGGGCGATGCCGAGCAGATGCGCAGCGGTCGGCGCCACATCCATGTTTCCGACGGGCGACGTGATGACGGCACCGGCTTTGAAGTCCGGTCCGATGGCGGCCATGAAGTTGCGCGTGTCGGCACGGCTGAAGCTTCCGTGATTGCCCTGGCCGACGTGCAGGCTGATATCCGATACCTCTGCCGCACAAAGCAGTTCGCCCAGTGTGCAAGCTGGATTCACGAAGGTACGGAAGCCGACCACGATCGTCGCCGTCGGAAGCCGGGATGAGCCGATCAGATTGACCTGGCTCATGGGTAGTGCCCCGGCAAAATCTTTCTTGTCGCCGCCGTTCATGAGATCGTCGTTGACGAACAGGGCTCCGACGTAGGGCGCATCCAGCAACTTGGCAAAAATTCGCTTGGCGATCTGCCGCCGGTTGGGACCCGCTGGGATGTAAATGTAGTCGTTGTTGTTGTTGGTAATCAGGGCTTGCGGGGCATCCGGTGTGGCGCCGATCAGGACATCGCCGTCCTTGGGCGTTTCACCTTTGGCAAAATCGATCGGCGCATTGTTCCGGCTGGGATCGAATGTCTTGGCGCCAAGCCATCCGGCGACATCGCGGGCCAGGAAGCCGAACGGCAGTTCGGGACCGCTGACGCTGCCGTTGGGCGCAGGTACCGACTTGGCGATGGTGGAGAAGCCGTGATCGGCCACCACCAGAACGTCGGTGTTGTCGTCCAGGCCGAGCCGTTTCAGGGCGTCGAGAATGATCTTGAGCGAAGTATCGGCGTTGTAGATCGCCATCCGCCCGTTGGCGGAATTGATGCCGGGCGTCAGCATCCCGTCACTGTCCGCAGCCATGTGCTGGGTGATGTCGGGATCACGCGACCAGAACAGCATGGCAAACGGCTTGTTGGCTTGTTTCAGCCGCGGCAGCAGCACCTGCGAAACGACGGACGCTTGCCACGCCTGCTGTGTCAGGTTGGGAACGGTGGTGGCGGCAGGCTTGTCCTGGCCGGCCGCATGCTCGGCAGCACTTATGAGTTCGCCGCTCAGTGTCGGGCTTTGCGGACTACGACCGGCAGCTTCATCGAGGAAAATGCCGACCGGTCCGCCGATATCGTCGTTTCTGCTGTCGAGCGCGGACAGATACTGAATGGCCAGCGGCCCGCGTTTGCCGACCAGAACCGTGTTGAGCCCCGCTTTACGTGCGGCTTCGATAATCGTCGTCTGGCCGAGATAGTCTTTTGGCCAAAGCTTCTTCACTTCCCGCAAGGCGCAGTTGTCTTCGGCAAACGCGACGGTCGACCCGTTGGCGCAGCTAAGGGGGGCATCGACGTTGAACCGGTTGCCGTAATTGCCGTTGTCGCCCGGATAATGCCCAGTGGCGATCACGGCGGCGTTGACCGTCGTCAGAGTCGGATAAACGGAATGGCTGTTGGCGAAGTCAACACCTTCGCGGCGGACTTTTGCCAGAGTCGGTGCGGTTTCTGGTGTAACGCTGTCGTAGCGGAGACCGTCGGCTACGAAGATGATCACGTTGCGCTGGCTGGGAGGCGGCCCGGCGACGGCGGCCGTCAAAGCGACGCTGGTGGCTAAGGCAAGCGCGGATACGCGCATCACGATGATCCTTCCCGTTTCCGGTTACTTCCCGGCGAGCAGCCAAGCATGTTCGGCAAGCGCCAGACCGCCTGCTAATCCCGAATTGTCTCCCAGACCCGGCGCCTCGATCGACGCCATCAAGGTCTCGTCGTCCGCGAAATAGCCGCGGGTGAGAGCGACCGCGCTCTTGCGGATGCCGTCCAGTAGGCCGGGTGTCTTCATGACGCCGCCGCCGAAGATGATTTTCCGCGGCGAATAGGTTGCGGTAAGAGCCGATGCCAGCTGACCGAGATACCAGCCGATGATCGCGTGGGCCTCGTGGTCCTGAGGCAACTCCGATAGCGGCTTTCCCCAGCGCTTGGCGATCGCCAGACCGCAGGCGACCCCTTCGAAACAGTCCCCGTGGAACGGACACACGCCGGGAAACGTCAAATCCTTTGGGTGTTTGCGCGGGAGGATATGGCCGACTTCCGGGTGTCGGGCGCCGTGCAGCGGACGGCCGTCGATCACGAAACCTGCGCCCAGTCCGGTGCCGACCGTGATGTAAACAACCGCATCGGCGCCTTGTGCAGCACCCCAGCGAAATTCGGCCAAAGCGGCACCGTTGACATCGGTGTCGAACCCGACCGGCTTGCCGAACGCCTCGGCGATCGCGCCGGCTACGTTGACATTGCTCCAGCCTGGTTTGGGTGTGGCGAGGATCGAACCCCACTGCGGCGATGACGGGTCGACGGCGGCCGGACCGAAGCAGGCAATGCCATAGGCGGCGCATTGTCCGATATCGCGTTCGGCATCGCGGAAGAATTTTACCGCACGCCCCAGCGTCTCCTCCGGCGTGGTGGTGGGAATGCGGGAGCAACGGCGCATTTCATGCGGATCTCGACCAAGCGCGCAGACGAACTTGGTTCCCCCAGCTTCGATGGTGCCGAACAGCGGGCCCTGCATCACCATGTACCTCCGCGGCATCGATGGCCGCCTTTGTCCGCGACGGCGCTATGTCGGCACGCGCGCCGATGTTGTCTGGCGGCTGTTTTCCGATTCGCCGAAGCTGATGGTTTTCACGCTGCTGTCACCGGCCTTCGCCGCGTCCGGTGCGGTGTACTGCAGTTCGCCGTGCATGGTTTCGAAATCGATCGCCATGCGGACGAAGCTGGCATCCTTCATCCATTGCAATTCAAGACGGCAGTCGGTCGTCGGCAGAAGTGTGAAGGTTCCGGCAAAAGCTGGATGGGTGTTGCGCAGTCGGATCAGCTCGATCAACTGCTGTACCACGGGGCGGGCCAGTGCGGCGCTGATCTCGGGCATGCCGTAACAATGACGATTGATATCGCGACCAATATGGGTGCGGGCGAGTTGGTCCATATCGTTTCCGCCGGCGAGAAGGCCGACATAATAGACTTGTGGAATGCCGGGCAGCAGGAACTGGATGGCGCGCGCCATGAGATATTGCGCTTCGTTCCGTCCCATGGCGTCGAAGTAGGTGCAATTGATTTGGTAGATGTCGAGGTTTGATGCGGCGTTGCCGGTCGCCTTCCGGCTCTGCCCGCCGGTGCGATCATGGATGGTGTCCACGAGTGCGGCGATGTCGCGCGCCGATAACAGGCCGGGATGGGTATCCGGCGTTCCGCCAATCGCACCGACGTCGATGATGCCGATGCCGTCGTGGGTGTCTAGAACCGTCAGGGCATTTTTCGGGCGAACCGCAATCCACTTCTTCAGTGGTTCCGGATCGCTCGCAGCGAAGGCATGCAGGATCAACGGGGGCAGGGCGAAGTCGTAAACCCAATCCACCTTGGCGGCGATTGCAATCTGCTGGCGGTAATAGGAGTGGACCTCTACCAGCACTTCCATTCCGAGTTGATGAGCCTTGGCGGTCAGTTCCGAGATGAAATCGAACGTCTCGGGAATCATGAAGCAATTGGTGCCGGCTCGCTTGATGGCGTAACCCACGGCGTCCAGCCGGATAGCCTTGACGCCGTTGGCCGCGAACGTGCGCATGATGCTATCGAGATAGGCTACGCCTTGCGGGTGGCGCACATCGATGTCGACCTGCTGCGGCGTGAAGGTCGTCCATAGCGTGCGTTTTTCGCCGTTTTGCAGGGTGGTCGGCGTGAACGGGTGGCCAGGCCTTGGCCGATAGATTTGCGCCAGATCGGCTTCAGCGGGTTCTCCGGCGAACACCGCTTCCTTGGTGAGGAACAGGCCATCGTAGGGCGAAGCCGAGCCATAGCGTGAAAAGTCGCGGTATTGGGGAGCGTGAATCGACATATGGTTGACGATCAGGTCGGCCATGACGTCGACATCGGCGGAAAGCGCCTTGATGTCGTCCCAGCGGCCAAGCCTGGAGTCGACCTTTGTATGGTCGATGGGATCGAAGCCGGCATCGGAGCCGTCGATGGGATGAAAGAAAGGCAGTATGTGAACGGTGGCGAACACGCCGTTCAGCGGTCCTGTCAGGAGCCGGTGCAGGCCCTGGAGCCCTTGGCCGCCAAAACGGTCCGCGTAGGCAATGAGTTGAACCTTGTTTTTCATGAGGATCGGTATACAATCGATTGCAGAAGAAATCAAATAGGTTTCGGCTGCAATGACCGCCACGATGAGATCTGAACCCGAAAAAGGCCGAGTGCATCAGCGGCAGGTGGCAAAATGGCTCACGTGCCTGATGTTTATGATGTTCGCCATGACTAGCGATGCCGTCGGCAGCGTGATCCCGGCGATCATTCGCGAGTTCAATCTCAGCATGAAGGCGGCGGGCTCCTTCCATTATGTGCCGATGGCCGCCATTGCGATCGGCGCCATCCTGTTCGGTTTCATGGCCGACCGCTTCGGCCGCAAGCGTACGATCATCGTTGGCTTGGCCGTTTACGGCATCAGTTCGCTGCTGTTCGCATTCGGAAATCACTTTCTATTCTTCGTCGTTCTGCTTGGCGCGGCGGGGTTTGGAATCAGTATTTTCAAGATCGGCGCCCTGGCGCTGGTCGGCGACTTGTCCGAAACGGCCGAGCAGCACAGCGGCGTTATGAACACCGTCGAAGGCTTCTTCGGGTTCGGGGGCATCATCGGGCCGGCCATCGTGGCGGCGCTTCTGATCGCTGGCATGTCGTGGAAGTGGCTTTACGTAATTGCTGCCGTCATTTGCGCGCTATTGATCGTCCTGGCGTCCGTGACGCGGTTTCCCGCCGATAACAGAGCGCCGCGCGCCGAGCCGGTCAGCATCGGTGATACGCTCGCCATGCTGAGGGATCCGTACGCGCTCGGCTTTTCATTCCTTATCATGCTTTATGTCACGGTTGAGGTGGCGATCTACGTCTGGATGCCGACCTATCTCGGGCACAGTCAGGGTATGGCGGCGCGACTTGCCGCCGGAGCATTGACGGTGTTCTTCGTGCTACGTGCCGGAGGCCGCTTCATGGGTGCCTGGCTGTTGGCGCGGTATTCCTGGACCATGATCCTGGCCGTGTTCGCGCTGGCGATTTTTGTCTGCTTCCTGGGGGCGCTGCTGGGCGGGCCGTCGCTGGCGGTATTCCTGCTGCCGCTATCCGGTGCGTTCATGTCGATGATGTATCCGACCTTGAACTCCAAAGGCATCAGTTGCTTCCCCAAGGCCGAGCATGGCGTGATCGCCGGTGTCATCCTTTTCTTTACGGCCGTTGCTGCCGCGGCGGGGCCGCTGGCGATGGGAGCCATCAGTGATGCCTATGGCGATGCCCGCTACGGCTTCTGGCTGGCAACGGGGTTTTCCTTCCTGCTGCTGCTCGGACTGGTCTACAACCACATCGCAAACCCGGCGCGGAAACGCCTGTTCGCGCTCGGAGTGTCGGAATACGGACCCGCGGACTGAACCGATCGGTGGCGGTTACGGACATCCGCTGGAAGCTCGGATCACCAGCTGCGTCGGAATGATGGCCGACGGCGTCTTCTCTCCGTCGATGCGCCGGAACAGGAGATCGACCATCGTCCGGGCGCCCTGCTGGATATCCTGGCGTACCGTGGTCAGCGGTGGATTGGTATGGGCGGCCAGTGCAATGTCGTCGTAACCGACCACGGCGATATCGCCGGGAACCGTCTTGCCGGTGTCGGTGATCGCCCGGATGGCATTGGCCGCTATGATGTCGGTCGCGGCGCAGATGGCGTCGAGCGCATGTTTCCCCGCGATGAGCGATTTCACGGCGGCATACGCCCCGTCGGCGGTGAGATGCGAGGATGCCAGGTATGGTTTCTCGATGTCATGCGAACTGTGTTCGAGAGCCGCACGGTATCCCTTGTAGCGCAGCAAAAATTCCGGCGCGTTGGTATCGCCGACGAACACGATTTTCTGCCGGCCGCAGGCGAGCAGATGTTCTGCGGCGAGGCGGCCACCCTCGATGTTGTCCGAACCGACTGTACAATAGGATTGACGGGCGACCTGGCCGCCCCAAACCACTAGAGGCAGAAACTTCTTGGCCATCGCTTCGATGGCTTTGTGTTCCGTACTTTGGCCGATGATGAGAATGCCGTCGGGTTGGTTCGATGCAATCAGGTTTTCCAGCCAGCGATCCATCGGCGGCAGAATCTTCTGCAGGTGCACGCCGTAACCGCGCTGAGTGATCTCGTCGGCAAGGTAGCCGAACATCTCGACGAAGAATGGATCGCTTAGGGGCTGCTGCGATTCGTGACCGAGCGGAATGGCGACGCTGATCGTTTGGCTGCGGCGCAGCCGGAGGCTACGAGCGGCGGAGTTGACCACGTAGCCGCAACTGCGGGCAATGCCGGCAATCTTTTTGCGGACGGCCTCGTCGACCAGCGGGCTGCCGGCCAGTGCGCGCGAAACCGTCGAGGTATGCACCCCGGCGATCTTGGCAATGTCCGACATCTTGATGTTCGACGGCGTACTCTTTTTGGGCATTGCAGTTCCCTATGCGCGCACACCCTGAAGTCTATTCTGTTGCGATCGGTATACCATCGCAGGGTTCCGGTCAGGCTCGGTCACGCAAAGCTCCACACTTTGAGTGGTCGCATCCAGGCGGCAATTTGTCCAGGGTTCTGGCCATTTTTGGGGCGGTCGGCGTCTCCGCTGCGATGATTGCAGGCCGGTCGGAGTGGGGCGCAGTATCACATCGGTGCCGGCGTTGGCTCGGGAGCTGTTATTGGCCCTGGTTTCGTTGCTGAGCCGATCGTAGCGACGGTGATGAGGGCGCCGCTGATCTTGTCGTTTCCGAGGACGATTTCCCGCACAAAGGAATGATCGAGTATGCCCCTGACCCCGTCAGGCCCACGACCGGCCTGACGCGAGACGTCCACCTTCGCGGCACCGACTCTGAGCCCGTGCATCTTGCGATGTGCCAAGCATTGCGATGCAGCATAGCGCTACGAACCAGACTTTCATGGTGAGCTCTTTTCAAATTTTTGCTGGTCCCCGGATTCGGCAGAGCGTGAGCAGCCTCTCCGCGGTCGGGAGCCGCCCATGCGATCAGGGCTAATGGTCTCTGTCTCCGTTATATTTTACAAACGATTGCAATTTTGTAAAGCGGCTTCGCAGCCCGATGGGATCGGTGTGGAAGTGGTCTGGCTGGTGGGGTCTATGAATGCGGATGGAGGCCCTTGATGTGTGGTGCGTGCGCTCGTGGCGATGGGAGCGATAGCGGTGTTCCCGTTGTCATTGCGGGGCGGGAGACCAACCAACAAAGGCAGGGGTTTGCCCAGCGAGGCGGGGTGCGGATTTTTGCTTCGGCGAACGAAGAATCTGCATTCTAGTGCGAGTTTCTCTCGCAGCCGGCCGATTTTACATATAGCCGGATCCGCTTCTGCGGATTGTTGCTGCGCCCCGCCACGTCTCGCGTCGAAGCAGCGACGAGGCATCAATCGCTTTGGTGTGCCAACATCTTTTGTATTGCTCCCATCCGCCGGTGTCCGCTTCGGAGTGGCGCCCTATTGGCTCTGTGGCAATTTTGACGCGCGCGCCAATTCCCGCGTGATTTGGGCCATGCATACGATTGCAAAGTGCGATGGTTGTGTTATGCCAGATGCCAGAAAAATGGTCCGAGCCGCGGGAAGTTGGCCGGATGGGAGGACGAGAGGACATGAATATGACGAGACATAGCAGTGTTCTGGCTCAGCGTTCCGGGTGGCTCCTGAGCTGCGCCGTGATCGCACTGGCGGGTATGCCGCAAGCACAGGCTCAAACTGACAAATCAACGGAAGCGGCCCCGATCGAGACCGTTATCGTGACCGGCACTCCGATCGGCCGTGCCAAAGTCGATGCCGCTTTTTCGGTGAGCACGATGTCCGAGGAGGAACTGCAGCGCGCCGCTCCCCTCAGCGTCGTCGATATGCTGAAGAGCGTTCCGGGCTTCTCGGCCGAGCCGTCGGGCGGTGAAGGCGGCGGCGGCAACCTCTACGTACGTGGCCTTCCGGGCGGCGGCTGGAAATATGTTCAGTTGCAGGAAGACGGCCTGATCCTGTTCGGCGAGCCGCAAGACTCCTTCCTCAACATCGACTCGTTCGATGTGACCGACATGATGACCCAGCGCGTCGAAGTCGTACGCGGTGGCACGGCGCCTGTGTTTGCCGACAACGCCCCCGGCGGTATCGTCAATATCATCACGCGCCGCGGCACCGATACGCCGGAAGGCGCGATTTCCATCACCGGCGGCAACCACGGCTACATCCGTGGCGATGGCTATTCGTCCGGCCCGCTGACCGACAAGATCACCTACGCGGTCGGCGGCTATTTGCGTCAGGACGACGGATATCGCGAGCCTGGATTCACGGCGGACCGCGGCGGCCAGATTCGCGGCAGCCTGTCGTTCAACCTCGGCGACGTGCATATCGACGTCGATGCCAAGTACCTCAACGACCGTAACATCTTCTACACGGCGTTGCCTTTGATCGATCCCACTGACTCTTCGAAATCGCTGTCGAACGTGCTCAGCCCGCTGTACGGCACGGTGGTGTCGAAGGCACTCGAATACACCACCCTGAAGAGCTTCAATGGCAGCGACAATTTCACCGAATCTATGGATCTTTCGGATGGCATTCACACCAAGGTCTTCCAGACCGGTGTCAGTCTCACCTGGAACATCAGCGATGGCCTGATCCTGACCGACAAGATCCGCTACGTGAACGCTCACGTGGTTTACAACGGCGTGTTCTCCGGTTCGTCGCCGGTTTCGGGCACGGCCTATCTGGCCAGCAGTCTGACCAAAGCGGTTGCCGGCTTCGGCGCGTCGGTGTCGTCGGTCAAGTATGTCGATGCCACGACGGGTTCGAATTTTGATCCGTCGCGGGCTTCGGATGGGCTCGTCATGGAAACCGGTCTCTACCGGGTCCGAACGAATCTCAGTTCTTTCGTCAACGACTTGCAGCTTACCAAGGAATTCAATGACGGCCCGTTGGGCGGGATGCTTGGCAAGCACACCATTTCGGCTGGTTTGTTTGTCAACTACTACAATTTCTCCCAGAACCGGCTCTACAGCAACATCCTGGTTTCGGTTCAAAACCAGCCGCACTTGCTCGACGTTGTCGCCTTGAACGCATCCGGAAATACGGTCGGTTATGTCACCGACCACGGCTTCGCGCGCTATGGCAGCGGCGTGTACGCCGGCGACGCCAACGGCTACTATTTGGCCCCCTATTTCTGGGATACCGTCAAGTTTGGTGATCTCTCCGTCGATGTGGGCGTCCGTTACACCCGCTATCACGCGGATGGCGGCAACTATGCCACCGGCACCAGGAACCTCGGCGATGCCACCACGTTGGCTGATAACAACGTCATTGGCCTGACTGGCGTTTATAACCCGCGCAGCGACAACAGAAACGCATTCAACTGGTCGGCTGGCATTCAGTACAAGTTCATTCCGCAGGCCGAAGTTTTCGCGCGCTATACGTCGGCCGAACGTCTACCGACGCAATCGACCGTCTATATAACGGACGTCACGCCAAACACGCCCATCAAGCAGGCCGAAGGCGGGGTCCGCGTGGTTTTCGACAGCCTGTCGTTCTCGGCGACGACGTTCTGGAGCCGTTTCAAGAATCTTTCGACCAGCACGGCGATCATCAATCCCGACGCCTCGATTGGAACGCTCTACCTGAAGGGCGATACCCAGACGATCGGCGAAGAACTTGAGTTCGAATGGAAGCCGATCGAATTTTTCAGCATTCAGGGATCGGCGACTATTCAGAACCCGGAAACCCAGAGCCTGACCAACACGTCGACTGGTCTTGTATACCCCGGTATGGACGGCAAGCAGTTGTCGCGCATTCCGAAGTACATCTATTCGGCAACGCCGACGTTCTATTACAACGTCTTCGGCAAGCCCGTAGAGGTGTCGGCGACCGTGTACTATATGGGCAAGCGCTTTGTGGACTACAGCAACCACACGGAACTGCCGGCGTTTACGACCATCGACCTGAGCATTTCGGCGCAATTGACGGAGAAGATCGATCTTCGACTGAATGCCCAGAATTTGACCAACACCAACGGCATCACCGAAGGCAACCCCCGTACCGACACCGTCGGCGGTCAGGAGACCTCCGACGTCAATTACGGACGGCCCATCTTCGGGGCGATCTACAAGATGTCGCTGACCTATAAGTGGTAAGAAATACCGGACACTCCCCAGTGTATTAGGCAACTTGGCTGCATATGCCTCTCCCCTACCAGGCATATGCAGCCAAATTCTTTTCAGACGGCCTGGAACGGCCGTCAGGAGGCGGCGATGAAAGCGCTGAGGGTTTCTGCTTTCGCGATTGCAATGGCTTTGGTGGCCTTTTCTGCGCCGGCAAGCGCAGCCGGGCTCAAATCCTTCCATGACCCTGCGCGTTCGGTGTTGGTGGCCTCGCATCGCGCCTGCTGGAAGATGGCATCGGAAAATGCCATCGATGGGATTCGCGCCTGCATCGCGCGCGGCATCGATATGGTGGAGGTGGACGTCCGAACTACGAAGGACGGACATCTCATTCTGATGCACGACGAAACCGTCGACCGGACCACCAACGGCCATGGCGCGGTCGCCGACCTGGCTGAGCAAGATGTTACGGCGCTGTTGCTGCGCGAGCGCGGCGGCGGAGAGAAGAATGTACTAACCCGCCGCCATGTACCGACACTTGCCGCCGCGCTGGCGGTCGTGCGGAACAGGATCCTTGTCAATCTCGACGTCAAGGCTGCCGCGCTCGACCAGGTCATCGACGAGGTGGTTGCGGCACACGCACAAAGCAGCGTCCAGCTGAACGTTTCCCTCGACGTCGATCCGGCCGTCGTCGCACGCGCCAAAGCATCGGGCATCGCGCTGCAGCTGGTCGACATCGAACGCGATCGCAAGCTGAGCGATTCCGAATTTCTGGCCAAAGTAGAAGCGCTGCAGCCGGATGCGGTTCAGGTCATCTTCGATCGCGATGCTGCCATCGACCGCCTTCATGCACTTCTTGGCAATCGCGGCGGCGCGCTGTTCGTCAACACCATGACCAGCGATATCGCCACCGGTCATCCCATGAACCTGTCAGGTTCTTATACGGACGCGGGTGCTCTCGAAAATCCGGACGCGGTCTGGGGGCGGCTGATCCAAACCGGTGTTTCGATCATCCAAACCGACGAGCCCCAATCTCTATTGCAGTATCTGTCCCGTCGGACGTGGTGACACTGTCCCGCCCGGCGGGCTGTCTCTCCGGCGCCTCGGTTTTCGATCTTTCGAAGGGCGCCTAAGACGGCGAAAGGCGTGATGTCCACCGTCTGCCAATAACAGGGAAAAATGCCGGTCTCGAGCCGGCGCAGGACGTCCTGACAATAAATGGTGTCTCCGGGCGACGGCACGCGTTCCACGGGCCTGGGCAAGGGACGTTTCCGGGTAGACGCCATCCACCGAACCGGCATTTCAGCCGCCAATACCGGCCGCCGCTCGGCAAGACATGCAGGTAGAGGCCTTCGCCGTCGGTTTTCTTATAGGGCTTGTCCTCAGGGCGGGCACCTTTGCAGGCCGCGTCGGTGAGGGGCATGGGGGCATTTTTCCTCTGCCGGATTTCACAGATGCCCCCAAATATGCCCCCAGCCGGTTGAGATGGCAGGAAACGTCCTTGGACGGCACGGTGCAGATTATGCCTGATTTTATTGGGTTTTTGAAGGTTCTGCGGGATGTCTTGAGACACCCTGGAAAGGAATTTTGGCGGAGCCGGAGGGATCCATAAGTTTTGCATAAGGTCAAGAAAAACAAAGACAATTCAGCTTTTGAATTTTTCAGATACCCCCAAATATGCCCCCAATTTTTACTCAGAATTTTTGTCGCCACCTCATCAAGGTGGCACGCTGGGAATTTGTACTTTGGGCATCCAAGCACGCCAAGCCATCCCGTCCTGCACTCGGGGGCGATACTATGCTATAGTATCCGCCTCTTGTGAGGAGAAGCCATGCCAAGCGAAGCGAAGCTGAGTGTCACCCTAACTGAAGAGATGGCGGCCATGATCGGCCGGGCCGTCGAGTCTGGCGATTATGCGAGCGCCAGCGAAGTTGTTCGCGAAGCTTTGCGGACTTGGAAGCTGCAGCGCGGTCAAGCCGAGCAGGAGCGCGTATTGCTGCGTGATGTGATCGCCCGGAGTATCGCCAGTGGCAATGTTGGTGAAGTCTCGGCCGAGACCATCAAGGCCGAAGGCAGGGCGCTTCTTGCAGCCCGCCGCACGGTCGAGAAAGCGAAGGTATGAAAAGGGTAGGCGAAATTGTCCATCATCAACCGGTGTTTAGCACTTGCATGCGGTCGTTAGGGGACCTTTTGTTAATTGGTCCGAATCATCGGTAGGTGAACAAGGGGGGGGCAACGTGCCAAACGGGGGCAACGAGGCCACAGCGCGGATAAAGATCAACAAGCTGCTTCAGGAGGCTGGTTGGCGCTTTTTCGCGGATGAAAGCGGCCCCGCCAACATCTGTCTGGAAGCGCACACCAAGATCACGACGAATGATCTGGACGCGTTAGGTGCGAATTTCGAAAAAACCGCGAACGGCTTCATCGATTTCCTTCTACTCGATCAAAGGGGCTTTCCCTTCTTGGTCCTAGAGGCCAAGGCTGAGGACAAGAACCCGCTGGTCGGCAAGGAGCAGGCCCGCAAGTACGCGCGAGCCCAAAACTGCCGGTTCGTGATCCTGTCGAACGGAAACTTGCACTACTTCTGGGATTTGGACCGCGGCAATCCGTACGTCGTGACCTCGTTCCCTAACCCGATATCGGTCGCCGGTTATCAGAAGGTCACTCCCGATCCGCAGCGGCTCATCGACGAAGCGATCAACGACGATTACATCGTTCTAACGCAACGCCCCAACTATGCGTCAGAAGCTGGCTGGAGAAATGAAGCCGAGCGTCATGCCTATGTTCAGGCGAATAAGCTCCGATTTTTGCGTCCCTACCAATTGAATGCCGTGCATGCATTGCAGCGGGCGGCTAAGGAAGACAAAGATCGCTTTCTGTTTGAAATGGCCACTGGAACCGGCAAGACCCTGACCGCGGCCGCCATTATCAAGCTATTCTTGCGGACCGGAAATGCCCGGCGCGTGCTCTTTCTGGTTGACCGGCTTGAGTTGGAAGACCAAGCCAAGAAAGCGTTCGCCGCGTTATTGTCTACAGACTTTCATACCGTCATATACAAGGAAAACCGTGACGATTGGCGGCGGGCCGAAATCGTGGTGACCACGGTGCAGTCGCTTCTTTTCAACAACAAGTACCAGCGCAAATTTTCCCCGACCGACTTCGACCTCGTCATTTCAGACGAAGCGCATCGCTCGATAGGTGGCAACGCCCGTGCCGTGTTCGACTATTTTGTCGGATATAAGCTCGGACTGACCGCAACCCCAAGAGACTATCTCAAGAACTTCAAGAAGGGCTGCCCGGCGACAAGCGATCCTCGTGAGGCAGAGCGGAGGCTCTTGCTAGATACCTATCGCACCTTTGGCTGCGAAAGCGGGCAGCCGACGTTTCGGTATTCCCTGCTTGACGGCGTGAAGGACGGCTATCTGGTCAATCCTATGGTGGTCGATGCGCGTACGGAGATAACCACAGCCTTGCTGTCGGAGCAGGGCTTCGTTGTTACGTTCACCGATGATGAAGGCGAAGACCAGCAACAAGCATTCAAGCAGCGCGAATTCGAAAAGCGGTTCTTCTCCGAAAAGACCAACCAGCTATTCTGCAAGACGTTTCTGGAAAACGCCTTGCGCGATCCGATAAGCCGCGAAGTTGGAAAGTCGATCATTTTCGCCGTCAGTCAGAACCACGCGGCAAAGCTGGCGCAAATTCTCAACCAAATGGCTGACCGAATGTTTCCCGGAAAATACCAATCCGATTTTGCCGTGCAGGTTACATCGCAGATTACGGACGCGCAGCAATTCACCATCAATTTCGCCAACAACAACTTGCTCGGCAGCGGCAACTTCATTCCGAAATACAAGACGAGCAAAGCGCGTGTTTGTGTCACCGTTGGTATGATGACAACGGGATACGATTGCACAGACATTTTGAACATCGGCTTGCTCCGCCCGATCTTCTCACCGACCGATTTCATCCAAATCAAAGGGCGCGGCACGCGCAGGCATGATTTCTTTGAACAAGTTTTCGATGAAGATTTGAAGGCCGGTGTCACCGACCATCAAAAGCGTACGTTCAAGCTCTTCGACTATTTTGCAAACTGTGAGTACTTTGAAGAGGAATACGATTACGACCAGGTTCTTATACTGCCTCGCGTTAGCCTGGGCGATGACGATGGCGCTGGTGGCGGGATGCGGGAACCGACCAGAACCTATGAGCACTTGGGTGCCGATGTCCTTGCGACCATTCAAGAAGAGGCCATCGGCCTTGAAGGTATGCGTGTTGACCGGATGTTCTTCGATAGGTTCGAGGATGTCGTGCGCAAGAATGACGCCATCGCCAAGGCGGTTGAAGATGGTCATTGGGATCGTGTGATCGATTATGTCAACCGGGAAGTCTTCAACAAGCCCGAAGAGTATTATACGCTCGACAAGCTTCGCCGCGCTGCTGCCGTAGACCGACGAATTACCTTGCGGGAAATTCTCGAAAAGATCTTTGGCTTAATCCCGAAGTTCAAATCGAAGGACGAATTGCTCGAAGAGGAGTTCTCGAAGTTTGTCGCCGATGCCAAGCCGACCGACGCCGCGTCGCTTCCCGCCATCAAGAACTATTTCAAGGCATATGCCACATCTGACCGCCTGCGGCATATCATCGAAACTCGGCAGTACACCGATCTGAACACCAATCCGGTTTTCAATAGCCGCGACTTCCGCGCGGTCCCAGAAAAGTACCGCACCCTGATCCCTGCCTATATCAAGGACTACGTGTCCCTGAACCAGTTCCTGGCTTAGAAAGTCACCATGCTCGATTCTGAAACCAAGCGCCGCATCGATACCGCACGCGACATCCTTGTCGGCAAAGTGCCGGACCCCAAAAGCCAGGTCGAACAAATCACTATCGCCATGATCTATAAATTCATGGACGATATGGATGCGGAGAGCGAAGAGTTTGGCGGGAAGCGCAAGTTCTTCTCGGGTGAATATGCACGTTATGGTTGGGCCAAGCTCATGCGTTCCGGTCTGGGCGGGCATGAAACTTTGAACCTCTATGCCGAGGCCATCGGCAAAATGCCGGAAAATCCCGGCGTACCGCCATTGTTCCGGGACATCTTCAAGAACGCCTATTTGCCCTATCGTGATCCCGAGACCTTACGCGAATTTCTCAAGATCATCGACGAATTTACCTACGATCATTCCGAGCGTTTGGGCGATGCTTTTGAATACCTGCTTTCGGTGTTGGGTTCGCAAGGCGATGCGGGCCAGTTTCGTACCCCGCGCCATATCATCGACTTCATGGTCGAAATTGTTGATCCAAAAAAAACAGAAACGGTGCTCGATCCCGCCTGCGGTACGGCGGGCTTTCTGATTTCTTCCTATAAGCACATCTTTAAGGCGAGTATGGGCGCCGATGGCCAGAGCACCTTGACGCCGGATGATAAGGGGATGTTGGCAAAAAATTTCACCGGTTACGACATCTCGCCCGATATGGTGCGCCTGTCGCTCGTGAATCTCTACCTGCACGGTTTTACCGATCCGCATATCTACGAATATGACACGCTGACCAGTCAGGAACGCTGGAACCAATATGCCGACGTGATTTTGGCCAATCCGCCTTTCATGTCGCCTAAGGGCGGGATCAAACCGCATAACCGCTTTTCGGTACAATCGAAGCGCAGCGAAGTGCTGTTTGTAAACTATATGGCCGAGCACTTAACGCCGAGTGGGCGCGCAGGAATCATCGTACCCGAAGGCATCATTTTTCAAGGCCAAAGTGCTTACGTTCAGTTGCGCAAGATGCTGGTGGAAGAATATCTCGTCGCCGTCATCTCGCTGCCCGCTGGCGTGTTCAATCCCTATTCTGGTGTCAAGACTTCCATCCTGATTTTCGACAAGACATTGGCGAAACTAGCCGATACGATTGCATTTTTCAGGGCTGAAAATGACGGTTTCAGCCTTGGCGCCCAGCGGCGATCCATCGAAAAAAATGACCTGCCACAAGTGAGCGGTGAGCTTAGGGAGTATCTTCGCCGTTTGCGCGCACGCGAAACGTTGGACGATTTTCATCCAATCGCGGGCTTCGTCGTTGCGAAGGAAAAAGTGGCGGCGAATGGCGAATTCAACTTGGGAGGCGAGCGGTATCGGGAAGGGAATAATGTAGCGGCGAAGAGATGGCCTTTGGTCGAGTTGGGAAAAATCGCCCGACTGATAAACGGACGCGCCTACAAACAAGAAGAACTGCTATCGGAAGGCCCAACCCCGGTCCTTCGGGTTGGAAACTTTTTCTCTAATCGCGGCTGGTATTACTCTGATCTAAATCTGGAAGACGAAAAATATTGCGATGAGGGAGACCTACTTTATGCATGGTCCGCATCGTTTGGTCCGCGCATCTGGCAAGGACCGCGAGCAATATATCACTACCACATTTGGAAGATTGAGGTGACGGCGGCAGTTGACAAGATGTTCTTGTTTCATCTCCTTGCCGCTGATTCCGAAAATATCAAGTCTGAGGGCAATGGCATCGCAATGGTCCATGCGACCAAGAGCGGAATGGAACGGCGTAAGTTTCCTCTCCCCCCACTGGAGGTGCAGAAAGAAATTGTAGCGGAGATTGAGGGCTACCAGAAGGTCATCGACGGCGCCCGAGCCGTTCTCGACAACTACCATCCTTGCATTCCGGTAGATCCTGAGTGGCCGCAGGTGCCAATAGGTGAGATTTGCGCGATGGGTGGCAAGATAACTACCGACGTCGACTTGTCGAAACCATATTTCGGGGCGGATAGCTTTGAAGCAAATACAGGTCGATTGCTGAAATCTGAGAGTGCCGCGACCCAGCGGGTGAATGGCCCAGTATATGAGTTCAGTGGAAAGCGGCTACTCTACAGCAAAATACGACCATACCTGAACAAACTAACGGTTATCGAGGCGGACGCTTATTGCAGTTCTGATATGTATCCGCTTGCCGTTGACGAAAATAGGGCGGATCTCACTTTCATTGCTACGACTCTTCTATCTGACCGTTTTCAGCAGTCGATCCGTGGATTTTACGAGCGCGCAAGCATCCCGAAGATAAATCGAGAGCAACTATTTGGAACAGTGATAGCTCTACCGCCACTTAATATTCAGCAAGCCATCGTTGCCGAAATCAAAGCCGAGCAAGACCTCGTCAACGCGAACCGCGAACTTGTCACCCGCTTTGAGAAGAAGATTCAAGTCACTCTTGCGCGAGTTTGGGGCGATGCCGCTCCCTCGCTGGATGGAGCGTGAGTGATGGACGAGGCGCTAGAGCTAGAAAACTACCTGCCTATTTCCTATCGAACCAGCAGCGAGGAAGAATACGTTTCCTTTCTCTGGGACGCGTTCAGCACCAATTACACCCACGGCAAATACCAGTTTGCCTTTCTCGCCTATCACATGATCACGATGAGCTTCGTCTATTTCAACGTCTGGCAAATCAAGCAGGCTCAGCCCAACAGTTTTGCATACGGAGCTATCGGTTTTAGCAAAGATATTGAAAAAGGCCTGCTGATGGCAACGTCGCCATTTGATTTTAGCGCGGTGAATGAAAGCAGCATCCTGCGCTTTTTGAAGTTGATTTCCTGCGATAACGACAAAATCGGCAACTACACCAGGCTTGTGAAGGATCGTAACGATTCCGCGCACTCCAATGGGCATATCTATTTCAATAGCTTGGACGCGCTAGATGCTAAGATCGCCCAAATTTTGCGTGCGGTCGAAGAGATACAGAGTCATTCAAAATCGGTGATTGAGCACATCTATCTCGACTTCCTCCGCCACTCCTGCGATCCCGAAGACCGCGAGAACGTTGATGCTGGCGATCAAATTCGGGAAGTGCTGGTCCACGGCAACTACCTCTCGCGCAAGGACATCGAAATATGCGCCTCGTGCAACCTTGATAGCCTGCGCACCCATGAACGCTTTGCAGATGTAGAGGCCATGCACAACGATCTACGCGCTTATTGCGAAAGGCTGGAGTAGGCTGGAGGGTGCGCGCACCCTCGACAAGGTGGCGCGGCAACCTTGAGGCGCGCTGACTGCATGTTTAAAAATGGACTAGCTTTGCCCTTGCGCGAACGGTGTGATTGCGGCGGAGTTTTCGAGATAGTGAGTTGGATCGATGATCCAACGGTTCACCGCGGATTCATGCCAGCCGCGTCCGTGCATGCTGATAACCACTTGGGACGGGAATGTGCCGTCTTTCATTTTGCGGTAAATTGTCGAACGGCTGAGGCCTGTGCGTTGGAGGACGGTTCGCATCCGTAGGATTCGTTCGGGTTCTGGCATGTCGTAATCCCGTGGCTGTTTGGTTGGGCTCTCGTCCATATGATGTTGGTGATTGCCAATCTTCAAGAGGCCTCTATGCGTTCTGGCAGCGGATGCGTGCCTGTGTCGGTGATTGGCGGCATAAAGGTGGTATCGTCGTGTGTTGGTGTCTGGTTTTGAGAGCGCGGTCGGGCTGCTAATGCTTCCTCCGGCCACTCCCATATTTCTACCAAGTTGCGCCGTCGATCCGATCCCAAGCCCCTGTCCGTTTCCCGGGCCCGGTCAAGGCCTAAAGCCGCGTAGCGGTGACGCGAAGCATCAGCCTTGACGGGGTTTGGGAAACGGAGAACTCGGTAGGATCGGATTGACGGCAGTGCGTGTTCTTTCGGATCGCACTGGTGGGCGGGCAGCATCTGATTTGGTGCCGCACAATTTCGTGGTGTTTTACTCATAGGCTCCCGCCCGCAGCATCTTTCTTAGCTTCGGCCTCGCTGCGAAACGCACGACTTCCTCTTCGATGCCACAGCGCCATTATCTGCTCGCGATTTTCGCTTTGAAGGGTAAGCGCGAGTTCGAGGAATGCACCGTAAAGCGCTGTCCGATCGTCCTTTGTGAGTTCGACCAGCCCAGATTTGACCACGAGCCCGCCGAGTTCGATCAGGTGACGGGTTCGTTCGCGCCGCTTCACGACCCACACTCGCGTGTCAACTCTTGCCTGCTCCGCTTCGAGACGACGCAAAGAGGCTATCGCTCGTTTGAGCGCTTTCCGGTTGGCTTGTATCTGCGCTCTGAGCGGCTTTTGTTTTCCGAAAGAACTCTGTCCCCGCTTTCTTCCAGGCCTGCTTCTGCGCGGTGTCGACGGATTGAACCGTCGCAATCAACGCACCTGCCAGCGTTTCTACATCGAGAGCGTCGGCACCGGTCGCAACGATCAGGTCGCCGAGTTGTTTGCGCTTGTTCTCTTTGAGGGCCTTGGTCTTTTCGGTGAGGGTTTTGAGAGCGGCGTCAAAATCACGAGGTTTGCGCATGGTGGGCTCCGTCATTTCTTCCTGTGTGGATGATAACGTGAGCCCTTGGCGAATGCGCCCTTTGGCGTGAGACAGTCTGGTACCAAGCGATCCCTCACGGGATTTTTTCTCGTGAGGGCGCGCTTATACGTCGTGCCGACGTGCGCTTCGAAGCGTATCTGAGTGGCTATGGCGATCTACCACTTCTCGGCCAAAGTCATCAGTCGCGCCAACGGATCGAGTGCGCTGGCCTCGGCTGCCTATCGCTCCGCGGGTCGGCTCTATGATGAGCGCCTGGATCGCCATCACGATTTTACGGCTAAGAGTGGCGTCGTTCATTCCGAAGTATTGACGCCCGAGAATGTGCCCGACGAGTTCCATAATCGCGAACAACTCTGGAATGCGGTTGAATCCGGCGAGAAGCGGCGTGATGCCCAGCTTGCCCGCGAGATCGAGTTCGCCATTCCGCGTGAGCTTGATCGCTCTCAGGGCATCGAACTCGCACGGGACTTTGTCCGGGAGGAGTTTGTCTCGCGCGGCATGATCGCCGACCTCAATGTGCATTGGGATATCGGCGCTGACGGTCAGGCCAAACCGCACGCCCATGTCATGTTGACCATGCGCAGCGTCGACGAGGCCGGGTTCGGCGCCAAGGTGCGCGAATGGAACCGCAACGAACTGTTGGAGCATTGGCGCGAGGCCTGGGGCACCCATGTCAATCAGCGCTTGCGGGAACTCGGGATAGACGCTCGGATCGATCACCGTTCCTTCGAAGATCAAGGCATTGACCTTGAGCCCCAGCACAAGATCGGCCCGGCCGCGGCGCGGATGGCCGGAGACGGGCTGCAATCGGAGCGGCTGGACGATCACCGACAGATTGCCCGGGAGAATGGCGAGAAGATCATCGCCAATCCATCCATTGCTTTGGATGCCATTACCCATGGACAGGCAACCTTCACCCGGCGGGATTTGGCGATGTTTGCCCATCGCCATTCCGACGGGCTGGAGCAGTTCAATGGTGTGATGGCGGCGGTGGAAGCCTCGCCGGAATTAGTGCGTCTTGGGAGAGACGGCCACGGTGAAGACCGCTTCACCAGCCGGGATATGGTTCGGATCGAAGAGCGCCTTCACCGCTCGGCCGATTGCCTAGTTGGGAGAGAGCACCATCAAGTCTCGGAGTATGCCCAGCATCGGGCTTTGGCGTCCGCGGAAAAGCGCGGTTTGGTGCTATCTGGCGAGCAGCGCCGAGCCCTGCTCCATATTACGGACGGGCGAGACCTGGGTCTGGTCATCGGCTACGCCGGAACCGGCAAATCGGCCATGCTGAGTGTGGCCAAAGAGGCTTGGGAGCATGCCGGGTTCGAAGTTCGCGGCATCGCGCTCTCCGGCATTGCCGCCGAGAACCTGGAGGCCGGTTCCGGCATAGCCTCCCGCACCATTGCCAGTCTGGAGCACCAATGGGCGCAAGGCCGAGAGATTCTGGACCGCAATCATGTGCTGGTGATCGATGAAGTCGGCATGGTTGGCTCGCGGCAATTGGAGCGGGTTCTTTCCGAGGCCGAGCGTCGGGGCGCCAAAGTGGTTCTGGTTGGCGACCCCGAGCAGCTCCAGGCGATTGAGGCCGGTGCCGCCTTCCGGTCTCTCAGCGAGCGCCACCCTCATGTCGAGATCACCGAAATCCGCCGCCAGCGCGAAGCTTGGCAGCGCGATGCCACTCGGCATTTGGCGACGGGACGGACCGTCGAAGCCCTTGACGCTTACCGGGGCCACGACATGGTTCATGTCGAGCCAACCCGCGACCAGGCACGATCCAAACTCGTCGAAACCTGGGATCGGGACCGGCAAGCCTCTCCCGACAAATCCCGCATCATCCTCACCCATACCAATGAGGAGGTGCAGAGCCTCAATCAGCTAGCGCGGGAGAGGCTCCGGGAAGCGGGAGATTTGGGTGAAGATGTTGCCGTCACGGTCGAGCGCGGCAAGCGAGACTTTGCCGCCGGCGACCGGGTGATGATGCTCAAGAATGAGCGCAGCCTTGGCATCAAAAACGGCACGCTTGCCACCGTCGAACGGGTCACCTCGTCCCATATGGATATCCGCCTGGATGATGGGCGGCAGGTCGGGTTTGACTTCAAAGATTACAACCAGCTCGACCACGGCTATGCCGCCACCATCCACAAGGCCCAAGGCGTCACGGTGGACCGGGTGCATGTGCTGGCAACGCCAGGCCTGGACCGTCACGCCTCTTATGTGGCCCTGTCGCGCCATCGCGAGCGGGTGGACCTGCATTTTGGCCGCAACGACTTTGCCGACGACGGCAAACTTGCCCGTACTCTGTCGCGCGAACGGGCCAAGGATATGGCGAGCGACTACGGCAGGGATGCGCAAGCCCAAGTTCGCGAAATTAGCCGCGACCAGTCGCGCGATAGCTCTGCCGCGGATCAGTACCGCCATCAGGTAACGCCGGGACAAAATCGGACGCTCGACGCCGGACAGCAGCCCGCCGAAATCAAGCGCGGGATGTTCGCGACCTTCCGGCCGCAAATGCCGTCGCCTGATCGGGGAATAGACCAGCATCGTGCCCCAGAACGCGCGGCTATTCCCAAACTGCCGGTCGATGCGCCCGAACGGGCCGCCGAGCGTGATGCCGCCATTGGTCAATATGGCCGCGCGCGGACCAATATTGACCACATGCGTGACCGGCAATTGCCGGTGCTGCCGGAACAGGAACGCGCTCTGGAAAATGCGCGAAGCCGCCTCGATGCGGTACGGCCCAAGCTGGCGGCGGATATGGAAAGTGCGATCGCCCATAATCCTTCGCTGCTCTCCGATGCCGCCAAGGGGCAGACAAACCGGATCATCCGAGCCCTTCAGGCTGAGGCCGAGATTCGCACCAATCCGGCCCTGCGCGCCGATCGGTTTGTCGCCGAATGGCAAGGGCTGTCGAAAGCGCACAATCGGCTGGAACGGGCTTACGACTTCGACGGCGCCAACGCTGTGCGCGCCAACATGGCCGGGATGGCGAAATCCCTGGAGCGCGACCCGCAAGTCGAATCGATCCTGCGCAACCGGAAGATCGAATTGGGTCTTGGGGCACGGGAAGGACCGAGCGTCGGCGCCGAGCTGATGGACCACTTAGGCCGTGGCCGTAATCGGGGGCTTGGTTTGTGACCATGATCTGGAGATGACCATGACAGATGGACCCGACGTTTTGTCCAACGCAGTGACGCAAACACCGATCACCCAAGAGCCGCAGGCTGCCCCCACCGATGATCCCGCGGCAGCGGCGTTCGAGGAGTTACGGAGAGAGGTGGCGATGGTTCATCGCGCCATGGGCGGCCTTGCTGCCGAGCGCAGCAACATCCCCGATTACAGCGAAACACTGGGACAGATTTTGCAAGCCTGCGCGGCGGCGGCGCGCAAGTTCAAAGAACTCAAAGAGCTGCCAGCACTGCACCTGACGCCGGAGAGCATCGGTCGGCAAATTGACGATGCTGCGGAAGCTGCCCGGCGCTCCAATCAATTTATGCTGAATGATGCGAGCGCTGCGCTACAGAAGACCACACGGGACCTGAACGCACATCTGCGATCGGCGCGCAGCGCGAAATCGCAGCGCATTTGGCTCGCCGCCACAGGCACAGTGTGTCTCGTCGTCGGTATGATCCTTGGGGCTGTTGTTGTGTGGCCCGCGAACCGGTCCCCGCCGGTCGATCATCGATCGCCAGAAGCCAGGGCAGCAGCGCTACTCGGCATGGAACAGACCGCGGCCGGAGAACATCTGATCCAAGCCTCAGCGCCCGCGCTTTGGCAGGATATTGTTCTCGGCAATCGCATTGTGGCGGTCAATCGAGACACCCTTCGCAAATGCATAAAAGAGAGCAAGGTGCGAGCGGTGAAGTGCGTAATCCAGCTACCAAATCAGCGCCTCTGATAGGGAACCGGAACACTATGGGGAAACACAGGGCATTGCTGGCCTGTCGCGCCCGCCCAGGGAACTTGATAATTACGCAATACATTGTTTCCTTGATCATCTATGATCTACGGGCTGTATATCTTCGCTGTTGCGGGCCCCAACGTGGTGCCTGTCAAAGAAATTGGCAGGCTTAAGTCGCTGGCCGAAGTGGGCCAATCATTTGGAATCGAGGCATCCACATGATGATTGCCGTGATCGATGACGACGAGTTTGTGCGCGATTCGACTCGCCTATTGCTGGAGTCCTACGGTTTTGTCGTCGAATGTTTTGAAAGTGCCGAGCAGTTTTCGGCGGAAACTGCTACATCCTTCCACTGCCTGCTATTGGACCAGAATATGCCGGGTATGAGTGGGCTGGAGCTGATTGAGCTTCATCGTCAGCGCCAGCTGACCATTCCTGTTCTGCTTATCACCGGCCGCGGCAGTTCCCCCATTGCGGCTCGTGCCAAGGAACTGGGAGCGGTCTATTTGGAAAAGCCCCTACAGGAAGATGTTCTTGTCCGCGAAATAGAAAAAGCCGTGATGGCCGCGAAGCAGCCCTCGCCGTGGCGGTATCCGGCGTATTCGCTTTACCTCCGTGGGCGCGACGGCGCTGTTGTCGCGCGCCGTAGTTTGTCAGCTATCGATGATGACGAGGCGGCGACGCTTGCTGCAGTTCTCCACGAGGCCTCATCCGATATTGCGGGGCAATGCGAGCTTTGGTGCGGTGATCGCGAGATTGTCGTGCCGGCAAAAGTCTTGACCGCGGCACAAGTCAACGCGCGGCTTCAGAAGCTGGTGGTAGACCACGAGATTGCGCTCCGAGATAGTCGTTGGCACATTGCCCAAAGCCGGCGCCTTCTCGAGAAGATAGATGGGTGGGCCAACCACACGAACGGCATCTAGCTTTGTTCTCGAACCCCGCGATCACTGGGGTCCGTCAGGGCGCGCGTCAATAGCTGGATGAGGATGGCTTTGACCTGCTCTCGTGAGACGTTCTGGCGATCACTTTGCAGACGGCAGCTGTTGATGGCCCCGAGAACGGCTTGCCCCACAATGTTGGGCTCACATGCCGAAAGCTTGTCGCTATTGCCGCCATCCTCTCCGAGCATCAAGGCCCATTCCGTACTCCAAAGTTGCATTGCTGAGGAGGGATGCGTTCCTTCTGCATCGAATAGGACGTCATCGGCCATCACGGCATTAAGCAGGCCGGGATTCTGATCGGAAAAAGCGTAAATCGTCTCCAGTGTGTTGGCGATCGTTTGTTCGATGGTATCGCCACGGCTCACATGAATCCGCATGTAGCTGCAAAACTCCATGCGGGCATCATCAAGAAACGCGAGGAAGCAGTCACGTTTGTCCCTGTAGTGCAGATAGAAGGTCCCATGACCAAGGCCGGCTTCGCGTGCAATGTCCTGGGGGCGCGTTTCGTGATAGCCGCGGCTTAGGAAAAGCTTACGTCCGGCTGCTTTGATTTTGTTGAGAGAGCCGTTGCGCTGGTCCATAGCGCCCAGTTGAAAGCGTGCGGAAGCGTCCATCGCGTCCTCTCGCATATTGCAGGTAGCAACACACCCTCTACGCTAAATGGCATTAATACAATAACTGTTTCACAGACATACTATCGCAAGTCCCATTTTGTTCGCCGCTGGGGAATGTTGCGGTTCCTGTCCCAGCTTGTATAGGATTCATGTTCCAGTGTTGTGGAGGGTATCTATGCCAACCACCGGCAACCGACATTTGAACACTCGCAGGCTAGACGAAAGGCCGTTTCGGATCCGCTTCCTCGACGAATGCGGCAGCACGATTCTGCAATTCAGGATGCACGCGCCGGAAGCCGAAGCCGTCGGCATTGCTACTGTGCTGTATCAGGCCTGTTGCGATGTCTGTGCCGCAACGGAGGTCTGGCAGGGTCACTCTCCCGTGGCTTACACGAATCCTTACGGAGGACGGCCAAGCCGTGAAGAACTGAGTTCCGCGGCGCAACAGATTGTGTTGGACCGCGAAATGCTGCTTCGGGATAGTCGGACCTGTATTGCCGATAGTCGCCGCCTGCTGCGCGAGTTGCGCTTCTGGGCCACGGATATGACCCCGCAAACCTGAGAAGGTGGCCCAGACCGGCGAGCTACGTTTTTGCCCTGCCTCCTGGGGAAGAACGTGCTTGTTTATTGCTGTACAGTGAAGGAAAAGAACGCGCTCTACGAGCCCGAAGGGATTCGCGAATCGGGGAGCTGGTCGGGAGGGATGTATGACTGACGATGTAAAAAGGACCCAATCTTCGTCCCTGTTGGGTTTTCCCCTGGTGGGCATCGGGGCCTCCGCCGGTAGTGTCGGGGCGCTGCAGCACTTCTTCGATTCCCTGCCACCCAATCCTGGTGCCGCCTTCATCGTCATTGTGCACCTCGATCCGACGGTACGCAGCGAATTGCCGCAAATCCTGGCCGCCCGGACGACAATGCCTGTCAGGCAGGTGATCGGCACAGCGAGGTTGGAGAGGGACTGCGTCTATGTCATTCCACCCGACCGGCAACTGAAGATTTCGGATCACGAAATTACGGCAACCCCATTCGTGGAACCTCGAGGACAGCGTGCGCCTATCGATGCGTTCTTCCGCTCCCACGCGGAGCACGGCGGCGAAGGGTTTGCCGTGGTCCTGACCGGTTCGGGCTCCGATGGCGCACGGGGCGCAAAAGCGGTGAAGGCTGCCGGTGGCATCGTGCTGGTCCAGGATCCCACAGAAGCCGAATTCCCGTCTATGCCCCGCAGCGTGATCGAAACCGAGGCGGCGGACTTTGTCCTGCCGATCCGCGATCTTGCCAAACAATTGGCAGAACTTCTCAGTTTGAAACGGCAGGTCGTCACCCCCCATAGCAGCGATCAGGAGGAAAAGCTTCGCCGCATCCTGGCCCACTTACGGGTCAGGACGGGGCACGATTTCTCTCATTATAAACGGTCGACCGTGGTCCGGCGCATCACCCGACGCATGCAAGTCGCCCGCAAGGAAGCTTACGAGGATTATGTCGGCTATTTACGAGAGAGCACGGAGGAATCCCAGGCGCTCCTAGCCGATCTTTTGATCTCCGTGACGACGTTTTTTCGCGATCCGAAATCTTTCGATACTCTGGCACGGATCGCTATTCCGCGGCTGTTTGAGGGCCGCGAAGATGGCCATCCGATCCGCGTCTGGGTCCCGGGCTGCGCTACCGGCGAAGAGGCGTATTCGCTCGCCATTCTTCTTCTGGAAGAAGCGGCGCGTCATGAACTGAGGCCTGAGATTCAGTTGTTCGCGTCCGACATGGATACGCGTGCGCTGGTCTTTGCCCGGGACGGCTGTTACCCGCAGACTATCGAAGCTGATGTTAGCGAGGATCGGCTCCGGCGTTTCTTCACGCGTGACGGCGAGCAATACCGGGTCAAGCGCGATCTGCGCGATATCGTTCTGTTCGCCAATCATAGCCTGCTGCGCGATCCTCCGTTTTCGCGCCTTGACCTGATCTCCTGCCGCAATCTCCTGATCTATCTCGACCGAGAGCTTCAGCAACAAGTGCTGATGACCTTGCATTACGGTCTGACCCCGACCGGCTATCTGTTCCTCGGCTCATCGGAAGCTGCCGAACATCCGGACAATCTATTTTACCCGGTGGACCGCGAAATCCGGCTTTATCAATCGACCGGGCGGGTTTCGGACAAGCTCCCCAATTTGCCGCGCTTTTCGCCGGCGACCGTTGCGATCGAAGCCACGCCAGTGCTGTCGCTTTCGGGCCGCGCGACGCAAACAGCGCATCGCGAGGCGCTCGAAGCGTTCGCGCCGCCCAGCATTCTCGTCGACGACATGTTACACGCCCTGCACCTATCGGAGACGGCCGGACGTTACTTGATGCCGTCGGGCGGCCCGGTGACGACCGACGTGACCGATCTCGTCCGTCCCGAATTACGCTTTGAACTCAGAACGGCGCTACACCGCGTTTTCGAGCGCAATGAGCCAGTGCTCAGCCCGGCTACGATGGTGCGCTTCAATGGCGATACCAAGCGCGTCTACATTCATGTGAAACCGGCACAGAGTGCGGAGCAAGACGGCAAGCCGGGCCGCGCCGTTGTATTCTTCTTTGAAGGTCGCGCCGAGGTCGCCGATAAGTCCGATCGGGGGGCATCCGGCGACTCCGAAACAACGTCGGAAAATTTCCGCGAATTGAAGCAGGAACTGGAACTTACCCAAGCACGCCTGCGTACCACGCGCGAGGAATCCGAGGCTGCCAACGAGGAACTCAGAGCGGCGAACGAGGAACTGCAATCAATCAACGAGGAATACCGCTCCACCGCCGAGGAACTCGAGACCAGCAAGGAAGAACTGCAGTCGATCAATGAGGAGTTGCAGACCGTCAACTCAGAGCTAAAGCTGAAACTGGAGACGGTTTCGCGCGCCAACAGCGATTTGCAAAATCTTATGGCCGCGACAGACTTTGCCACGCTGTTCCTCGATGCCGGACTGCGCATCAAACGGTTCACGCCGCGCATCACTGAATTGTTCTCGATCACACCAAACGACATCGGCCGCCCGATCACCGATTTCACCCATCAACTCGATTACGAAGGGATTCCAAGCGATACCCGCGAGGTGCTCGACAATCTGGCTCCGATCGAGCGGGAAATCCGCAGCCGGAAGGGCGACTGGTACCTTGTGCGTTTTCGTCCTTACCGGACGGTGGACGACAAAATCGACGGTGTGGTTGCCACATTCATCAACGTCACCGAACGACGGCAGATGGAAGACGCCTTGCGCAAAAGCGAAGAACTCTTGAGGCAGGAGTCACGACTGGTGGAGCTATCCCGCGCTCCGATCTTCGTCTGGGAATTCGAGGGACAAATCCGGCAATGGAACCGCGGCAGCGAGGAGCTGTACGGCTATAGCAAGGAGGAAGCGCTCGGGCGAACGAAGTGGGAGCTCTTGAAAACCACAGTGCCGGGGGCAAGCTTTGAAGTCGTGCGTCAGGCCCTGCTCGAGCACGGAGTATGGCGCGGCGAGCTCAACCACGTTTCCAAGGATGGCCTCCAGCTGACAGTAGAAAGTCATATTGTGCTAATGGATGTCAACGGACAGCGCATCGTCCTCGAAAGTACCCGTGACATCACTCAGGCCAAGGCGCTGGATTCCAGTCAGCGCCTGTTACTGCGCGAACTGGCCCACCGCGTGAAGAACACGCTGACCGTGGTTCTGAGCATGGTTCAGCAGACCCAGCGGTCGACGGCAAGCCATGAGGAGTTTGTCCACGCGCTCAGCGGCCGGATCATTGCATTGGAGAATTCGCACAAGTCGCTCGTGAACGCCGAATGGACCGGTGCCGATCTCCTGGAATTGATCCAGGACCAGTTGGCAGCCTATGTCGAAAACAGCGATCGCCTGTTGCTTTCGGGACCAGCCGTGAAGTTGCCGCCCGATGTTGCCACGCCTCTGGGATTGATCTTGCACGAACTTGCGACCAATGCAGTCAAGTATGGAGCTTTGTCGGGCACGGCCGGTGACGTGACGCTGGATTGGGACGTGACGATAGGCAACAAAGGACCAGTGCTAACCGTTGTTTGGCAAGAGCGTGACGGTCCCGCGGTCACTAAATCGACCGAGGGCTTTGGGACGCGCCTTATCAAGGCCGGGATGCCTGGCGCCGTCGTCCGCCACGAATTCGCATCCGAAGGAGTTCGCTGCGTTATAGAAATTCCGTTGAAAGAATCGCTGGCGTCCTGAAACGCCGCCCGCGCGCGGGAGTTGGTAGGGTCCTCGCCGGAGTTGTTGCCCGAAAGGGCAATTAAGGTTCGCGTTCTTCCGGATGAATCCAATCGGTTTTGACCATCTGTCGAACGGCTTCTTCCAGTTTCTCTGCTTGCATTCCCGCTGCTTGCCATTGTGCGGCTGTCTCTGCGTTGCCTTGCGCCTCCTGTTTCGCGGCGAGACTTCGGGCCAGCGCCGCGCGTTCATTCAAACTGCGCTGTGCTGCCGCCAGATCGGCCGCGAGTTTTTCCAGTTGCGTTGCCGCTAGAACTTCCGCGCTCATCACGTGACCGATATGGCAGCGGAAGCGTGTCATCTTTCCGAGCTGCTCTTTGGCCATGGCGCCTCCGCATTCGGGACAGGTTTGGGCCGTTGGCGTGGTGATCTCAGCCATTTTCAGGTCTCCGGCGTTCTTTCTGCAGGAAGGTTTCGCCGCCATGTCTTTCAATAACTCTAGAAGCACGCCCGCCATTTCCGCAATTGGCAGGCGGTAATCGACATCCACATTCAGCAGCGCGCTTTCCGGCATGCTAGGCGCCTCCGCCTCCGAGGGCTCTTGGACGATCGCAATGCCGCCGCGGCGCTTGATTTCATAAAGTCCGGCGCTGCCGTCATTCAGGCGCCCGGTCAGCACGACGCCGATGGCGCTTGTACCGTAAGCTTCGGCTGCGGAGCGGAAGAGAGGATCAATGGCGGGGCGCGCCCAGTTCTCGCGCGGGCCATGCGTGAGTTCCAGGTAGCCGTCCACCACCAGCACATGGCGGTCCGGCGGCGCGATATAGACATGGCCGGCTTCGAGCGCTGCGCCATGTCGCGCATGGCTGGCGGGTAGTCCGCCGAGGTCGTTGAGGATAGACGGCAGCACACTTGGCCCACTGCCGACGTGGACAACCGCGATCACTGGCACCGGAAATCTTGCCGGCAGTGTGAAATCGCTTGCAATATTGACCCCCTGAGGGGTGATTTTCGCGTCCAAAACCGACCCCTCTGACCAATTGTGTCAGCGTCCTTCCGGCAGGC
>NZ_JAASQS010000008.1 GCF_011762045.1 Rhizomicrobium electricum
CCGGCAGCTTTGCCACAAGTTGCCTGAGAGCCTGCACACCGCCTTGAGAGGCTCCAATGACGACGATGCCATCCATCAGGTTCCTTCCGGCAGCGACAGCAATTGCGCAACCTATGGAGAGGAACGCGCCATAATGGAAACGGGGACCAAGGGCGCCGGCAAATGGTCCAGCTCTCAGGGAAGCTGATTTCGAGAGCACACACAGGCGATCACACAATCCCGGCGACGAAACCGTAGTCGGTCCAAATACCACCGTCGATCCGATCCTGGCAGAAGTTCCGTTTCTCGCTCCCTGTCAAGGCTGGCGCGTTGCGCCACCGCGGAGCGGCTCGCGGCCTTGACAGGGCGCAGGAAGCGGACAGGGGCTTGGGATCGGATCGACGGCCAACTATGGCTTCAGGAGAAGTGTTCTTTAGTTGGGGTGTCCCCCGCAATCACATCCGGCGCAAATATTTTTGTCGGTTCCAAACCATGCCAACGGCACGCTCGCGTGCGCTGTCGTATTCCCTAATGCTCAGCGATACGCAAAGAACAACAATGGGCCATCAGAGCTCGCATTGACTTCGATGGCACACATACGAACATCATCCTCACGCTATCGAGGATGCTTCATGCCGGAGCCCGAAAGGATTTTGCGGATACGAACGGTGCTGACACGCACCGGTCTTAGCCGGTCGACCATCTATCGCAAGATGAAGGATGGGATGTTTCCGAGCCAAGTTAGGATTAGTGAGCATTGCTCCGGTTGGCGCGAGTCGGAGATCAGCCGCTGGATGGCCGATCCGATGCAGTACCGGGATGCTGGACGGAAGTGGAATGCTATGGAGAAGGAAACGGCCTCGCATAATGCGGCGCCACGTTCCGAAGGCATAAAAACTTCTTGAAAAGGAAGAGTGGCCGCAAGCGTTTAGCGGCGCTTCAGAACGGATTAAGCAAGAGACGCATGCCTGAAAGCTGCGTAGAGACAGGTGGCGGGATGCCTGCGATTGATCCGCCGAAGGCGGAGACAGGGCTATCACTTTCAAATACAATCGTGAAATGGCCGAATCTGTTGAACAACAACCGCATCAGATCGTCGATATCTCTAGTTGGGAGACAGCCGACGATTTTGGTGCCTTCCCGATTGGTTCGAAGCCTAAGCGATCGGTAATTTGTCCTGATGACACGAATTTGCCGTTTCTGATTCCTGGGCATACGTACTTATTCAAGAGCGCAGTAGACTGGCGGAAATACCAACTTTGGTCGGAGGTAATCGCATACCGCCTTTCGAAGCTTTGCGGAGTTGCGGTTCCTCCGTGCTTTGTAGCCGTTGACGGTGTCGACCGTGCGCCAGGGGTGTTGATGGAGTTTTGTTACGGCTATCCCGAGGAAGGTATCAAGAAGCGGATGATCCACGGGGTAGATTTACTGCAGCAAGTGTTCCCGAATGAGTACAACTCCGTCACCGGGCGCCCTCACACTCTCATGAGGAATATCGTACTTTGTCGCGCACTCCATGTTGCCCATGCAACTACCTGGTGGGCGTCGACAATCGCCTTTGACGCTCTGATCGGAAACACCGATCGACATGCAGAAAACTGGGCGGTCCTGAGAGGGGCGGACAATCGGTGGGAAATGGCGCCCGCTTACGATAACGGAACCAGCCTCGGATACATGACGCCTGATGCGAAGCTTCCGATTACTCCGGAGAAGCTCGCTCACCATATCGCTCGCGGGACCCATCACGTCACTTGGAACCCAACGGCGACTGGTCATGGGGATGGCTTTGACTACCTTTGTCAGCGCTTATGCACAGCCATCCCTGCAGCCGAACGCACCATAGGTAGACTTCTTCCAACAAATGATGCTCCAATCGGGGAGATGCTTAGCCCTCTAACACAGTTCGATATCTCTGTGCCATTTAGCGTCGAACGTGCAAAATACGTGGAAGACCTGATTCGAGCGCGCCGCCATGCCATCGCAAAAGCTCTCGGTGTGTGACATGGGTGACTGGATTCAATGTCCACGGGAACCGGAACGCCTGCTACTTGCTTGGCAGGCGGCCGACGAAAAGCATAACCGAAGGCGCTTCGCGGTGGGTGAGGTTTTACGCACGCGAACGGACGCTGTTTTCCGTTATTTCCGGGCGACCGAAGACGTTTCGATGGCTGAATCCCTCGGTTACAGCGGATATCCCGCGTTTCGGTATTCCCAATCCGAGCACACCCAAAGTGTTATGGCCGCGTTCATGCGCCGTCTTCCGCCTCGCGGTCGCCCAGACTTTTTCATTTATCTTGAGAAACTACGTTTTTGCCCAACCTCGCCATTCTCAGATTTCGCCCTTTTGGGTGCATCTGAAGCTCGGTTGCCCAGTGACGGCTTCTCGCTTGTTGATCCCTTGGACAATTTTCTCGCCCCGACTGAGGTGGTTTTTGAAATTGCGGGGTATCGGCATTGCGACCCAGATCTGACTAATGCCGATGTGGGGGCCAAAGTCTCATTTCAGCTGGAGCCTACGAATGTCTACGATCCTGGTGCGATCAAGATCGTGAAGGGAACGAGAAAGCTCGGGTATGTGAATAAGCTGCAGGCGCGACAGTTCCGGACGATCCTAGATGGGTTTTGTGTGTCAGCTTGGATAGCTCGGCTGAACGGTACCGCCGATCATCCCCGCGCGTTTATCTTCGTCCAGGTCCGGTGACTGAATCAGAAGCCATAACTTCGCGGTTCCTACAAGTGCGGTTGTCGCTCTGTTCGGAGTGATGCCAATGTTTGGGGTAAGTTTCGTGGCGGTTTGAGATTATTCGGGTTTTTTAAAATTCCCGACGATCACCTTGCCCCGGTTGCCCACGTCGTCGAGGTAATTCGCCCAGGCTTGCATCATCTTGCGGCGATCATCGAGGTATTTGGTTCGGTCATAGGCCGCATCGACCTTGTTGCGCGGCGCATGGGCGAGTTGGCGGTCGACGACCTCGTGGGGGTATTTCAGTTTCTCCTTGATCGTCGTCATCGCCAGCGAACGAAAACCGTGGCCGGTCATGCGGCCTTTGTAGCCGAGCCGTTCCAGCGCCTTCAGGATGGTGTTGTTGCTCATATGCCGGAGCGGTTTGGTCGGGCTGGCGAACACCCATTGATACTTCCCGTTCATGGCGTGCAGTTCGCGAAGGATTGCGAGTGACTGCCGCGATAAGGGAACGATATGGGGTTTGCGCATCTTCATGCGCTCCGCAGGGATGGACCACCGTGCTTCTTCGAAATTGATTTCGTCCCAGGTGGCTTTGATGAGCTCCCCAGTTCGCACGAAGGTGAGGAGCATCAACCGGATCGCCAGCCGGGTGAGGGGATAGAGTCGTGCATCGTTCCGTCCGAGAGCGCCGAGGAACTCCGGCAGCTCTTCCGGTTCAATTGATGAGAAGTGGCTATGCCGGACTGGCTTGAGCGCGCCTTTCAGGTCGGTGGTCGGATTACGTTCGGCCCGACCCGTCACCACGGCGTAGCGAAAGATTTGCCCGCAATACTGTCCCGCCCGGCGGGCCATTTCGCCCGCCCCCCGTTTTTCGATCTTCTTGAGAGTGTTCAGGACCACGAGCGGCGAGATATCGCCAACCGGCCGCTGCCCGATGACAGGGAATATGTCCATTTCCAGCCGGTGCAGAATTTCTACGGCATAAGCCGGGGTCCACTTCTCCCAGTTCCGTTCGTGCCATTCGCGGGCCACGGCCTCGAAAGTGTTGGTGGCGTTAATTTCCGCAAGCTGGCGCCGATCCTGTTTGGCAGACGAAGGGTCCATCCCGTCCGCCAGCAGTTTGCGAGCGACCATCTTCTTTTCTCGGGCTTCGGCCAGGGAAACCTCTGGGTAGACACCCAGGGCGAGGACCTTCTCTTTGCCAAGGAATCGGTATTTCAGCCGCCAATACCGTCCGCCGCTCGGCAAGACATGCAGGTACAGGCCCTGGCCATCGGCCTTCTTATAAGCCTTGGCCTGGGGGCGGGCGCCTTTGCAGGCGGCATCCGTCAGAGGCATGTGGGGGTATCTCCGCACCTCGATTTCCGAAATGTACCCCCAAATGTACCCCCAGCGGCTTGGGATGCGGGGAAACAACTTGAGACGGCACGGTGCAGATTATGCCTGATTTTATTGGGTTTTTGAAGGTTCTGCGGGATGTGCTGAGACACCCCGAGAAGGAATTTTGGCGGAGCCGGAGGGATTCGAACCCTCGGTAGGGCTTTACAACCCTACAACGGTTTAGCAAACCGCCGCCTTCAGCCTCTCGGCCACAGCTCCGCATTGGTCTTGCCATCCCTGACGTTTCCCGGACCGGGCGTCGGGTGGTGTCGCAAAAACCTGTACGCCCCTTTGAGTTAAGGGAGCGTCGCCGGCACCGCGACGGCTTCTTTTCGTTCAGGCGGGCGGGAGCGTCAAGGTCGTGGCCGCCGGTCCGCATGGGGCAGACCGAAAAAAGGCAATATGTCCACATCCTCGATCCTTGGGCCGGGGAGAAGGCAAGCTCCCTTTGCACGGAGAAATTCTACTATTGCGGGAACTCATCTGTTTTCCGGGTTTGGAGGCGGAATCACCTTCCACTCGTGACACTGGTTTGCGGTCTTCCCGTTCTTGCGAAATTCGGGTGTGTAATCAGAGGCGTGGCCGGGCAGGGCACTTTGGTAAGGCTGCGGTATTGTGGCATACACCCACTCGGTTCGGGGCGGGTGGAGTGGAATACGCGAGGCTTGCCAGCGTGCCGTGCGGCAGGCGATCGGTCGCCGGAAAGCCGGGGTGGCGATGCTTTTCAACTCCTATGAATTCGTCTTTTTCTTCCTGCCGGTCACCTTTGCGGTGTTTTTCGTGCTGGCCCGCTTTCGCCACCGGCTGGCGGCGTTCTGGCTGGCCGCGGCCTCATTCTTCTTCTACGGCTGGTGGGCGCCGCGCTACGTGCTGCTGCTGCTCGCTTCGATTGCCTTCAACTATGTGATGGGGCTGGCCATCGCGCACGCGCGTTCGCCGGATGGAGCGACGCCGCGCGCCAGGCTGCTGTTGATCGCGGCACTCGTCGGCGATCTCGCGCTGTTGGGGTACTACAAATACACCGACTTCTTCATTTCATCGGTGAATGCGGCGACCGGGCTCGAATGGTCGCTGACCCATATCGTTCTGCCGCTAGGAATTTCGTTCTTCACCTTCACGCAGATCGCCTTTCTGGTTGACGTCTATCGCGGCATTGCGCGCGAGTACAACCCGATCCACTACACACTCTTCGCGAGCTATTTTCCCCATCTGATCGCCGGCCCGGTGCTGCATCACAAGCAGATGATGCCGCAGTTCGACAAGCCCGAGACCTACCGGATCGATATCGCCAACATCAATTCGGGGATGACGATCTTTGCCATCGGTCTTTTCAAGAAGGTGATCGTGGCCGATCAGTTTGCGCTTTATGCCAATCCGGTGTTCACAGCGGCGCAGGCGGGTGCCCATTTGCCTTTTGCCGAAGCGTGGATCGGCGCCTTGGCTTACACCTTCCAGCTCTATTTCGATTTTTCGGCCTACTCCGACATGGCCATCGGCTTGTCCCGGCTGTTCAACGTGGAACTGCCGGTCAATTTCAATTCGCCTTATAAGGCGCTCAACATCATCGACTTCTGGCGGCGTTGGCACATGACGCTGTCGAAGTTCCTGCGCGACTATCTCTACATTTCGCTCGGCGGCAACCGGCGGGGTCGGACGCGGCGTTACGTGAACCTGATGCTCACTATGGTGCTCGGCGGACTGTGGCACGGCGCCAACTGGACGTTCGTCCTGTGGGGCACGCTGCACGGGCTCTATCTGGTCGTAAACCACGCGTGGCAGGCGCTGCGTGAAGCCCTTGCCCTTCCCAAGATACGCGGCAGCGGGTTCATCGCCGGCGCCATCACCTTCGTGGCGGTCGTGGTCGCTTGGGTGGTGTTCCGTGCCAACGACATATCCTCGGCATGGTCGCTGATCCAGGGTATGGCGGGATGGAACGGCTTTCGCTCGCCGGCCGGTCTGGCGCCGCATGTGGCCGCGTCGGGTGCCGTGGTCATGGCTTGGCTGGCCGGCGGAATTGCGGTCAGCAAAATGCTGCCGAACAGCCTTGAGATTGCGGCGGCGCTCGAGAACTGGCGGTATCGCGGCCGGGCGCTGGGTTTTGCCGCAGGCGCGTTGTTCGTCTACGTCGTCTTGAACTTCAACCGGATCACAACCTTCATCTACTTCCAGTTTTGAACCAATGGTCGAGAAGCGATTTTTTCAAGGTTTTTGGGGCGCGGTGCTGGCATTGGGTCTGCTCGCTCTGGCGGCGCAGTTGCTACTCGCCAAAGTGGGCGAACTTGATCTCGACAGCGTGATCGATCGTCAGCGTGCGGCGCCGCCGGGCAGCGTCTTGTTTTCCAGCGCCGTCAATCAGCAGGCCTTCGCTTACAAGACAAAACTCTACGACCGCATCGCGCCGGATGTCGTCGCCGTCGGTTCGAGCCGGGCGATGCAGGTGCGGTCGCAGTTCTTCAAGGGTCGTTTTGTGAATGTCGGAGGAGCTTCCAACAACGTCGCCGAACTCGAGAAAGTCGCCCATCATATCGCCGCCGGCCATCGTCCCGGTCTGGTCGTCCTGTTCGTCGATCAATGGTGGCTCAACCGGCGCTACCCCGAAGCGTCGGCCCCGGCGCAAACGCCACCATTTCCCAGGATCGTGTCGGCCGATCTGCTGACCCAAGCCGCTCACGCCCTCCTCCGCGGCAATTGGATCGCGCAGTCGTTCCGCTCACCCAATCTCGGCATTTACGCGCTGGTGAGCAATGAAGGCTTCTCCAGCGACGGCAGTTTCTACTATCTTGGCACGACGACGGGCATGCACGCTTTTCAGGACGCGCGGTTTTCCGACACCTTCGCTCGCATCGCCGGGGATCGCGACCGGATGCAAAAGGCATCCGAGCCCGATCCGGTGCTGGTCGGACGCATGTGCAGGACGATCGGCGTTTTCAAGCGGTCGGCAGGGCATGTGGTCTTGGTGATGCCGCCGTTTGCGGGCGCGGTCTGGAACCAAATGAAGAAGGGCGGTTACGAATACATGGAGAAGGGGGCGGCGGAATTGCGCCGCTGCAGTCCCGATACTCCGCTGTTTGATTTCACCAGTCCGCAGACAATCGATGGTGCCTCCGATTGCGAGTTCGTCGACGGCTTCCACGGCGGTGACGTCGTATATGCCCGCATGCTGCGTGCGATCGCCGGGCGCGATCCTGCCGCTGCGCGTTACCTGGATTCGGCTTTTGTGGGATCCTTCATCCGCGATTATGCCGGCGCGGCGTCGGGCATGTCTCTGTACCTGGACCCCAGGCGCAAAGAGGTGGACTTCCAGAAACTCGGTTGCCACAAGCCGCGGCCCGCTCTTCACGCGATGGAGAAGCCTTAACGGCACGGCCATTCTCTCAGTGCGCGTGACGGAGAAAGGCAAGAAATTCAGCCCCTTAATATTAGAATGCGCCTAACTCTTGCCAGATGGCTGCAGTTTGGGCAGCCTGATTGTCGCAGGGAGGCCTGGGCGCCCCCCATGGAGAAGAGCCAATGCAGGTCATCGACATTCTTCGCCACAAAGGCCGGGATGTGGTCTTCCTTCCCGCCGACGCCAACGTTTCGGACGCCACCGTACTGCTTGCCGCCAAGCGCATCGGCGCTGTGGTCATCAAGGACGAGCACGGCCACGTCGCCGGAATTCTGTCGGAGCGCGATGTCGTCAAGGCGGTCGCGACCGAAAGCGTCCGGGCATTGGCCCGTCCGGTGTCGGCGTTCATGACCCATGCGGTCGCGACCTGCAGCGAGACGGACAGCGTCGAAGCCTTGATGGCGATGATGACCGAAGGCCGCTTCCGCCACGTCCCGGTACTGGACAGTGGCGGCGAACTCGTCGGCCTCGTCTCGATCGGCGACGTCGTCAAGGCGCACATCGAGGAGACGACGCGCGAGGCCTCGAACCTGCGCGAGTTCATCGTCGCCGCCCGCTAAATACGCTTGTCTTGAAGACTATCCCGCGATCATCCCATCGATGACGCGCTTCAGTTCGTCGAGCGGCAGGGCGCCGGATTTCAGCACGGCGTCGTGGAAGGTCTTGAGATCGAAGCGCTGTCCCAGCGCATTTCTTGCGCGGTCGCGTTCGGCGAGGATGAAGCGCTTGCCCACCATGTAGCCGCACGCCTGGCCCGGCCAGACGCAATAGCGTTCGACTTCCGATACCGCGCCCGATTCCGGATCGCCGAGCGTGTCGGCGTAGTATTTGATCGCCTGTTCGCGGGTCCATTTCATCGCGTGCAGGCCGGAATCGACAACCAGGCGCACGCCGCGCAGCATGGCATCGTGCAACTGGCCGACATGGCCCCACGGATCGTTCTGATAAAGCCCCATCTCGACCGCCAGCTGTTCGGCATAAAGCGCCCAGCCTTCGACATAGGCGTTGTAGCCGCCGATGCGCCGCAGCAGCGGCAGATTCGTTTCCTGGGCGATCGAGATCTGGAAATGATGGCCGGGAATGGCTTCGTGGAAGGTGAGGGTGGGCAGCGTCCAGCTCGGCACTTCGGCCGTATCGCGCAGGTTGATGTAGTACGTACCCGGACGTTTCCCGTCGAGCGTGGCGTTCTGGTAATAGCCGCCGGGCGCGCCGCTTTCGATGTATTTCGGCACCCGCTTGATCTGGACGCCGGCCTTGGGAAGCGTGCGGAAGTACTGCGGCAGCAGCTTCGTCACTTCTGCGAGCTTGAGGTTCAAGTCGGCGATCAGCTTTTCCTTGGCCTCGTCGGTATTGGCATAACGGAACTTGGGATCGAGGAACATCGCGCGCAGCCGCTCGCCGACGCTGCCTTTGGTGAGCCCGCCGGCCTTCATGATCGCATCGCTCGCCGCCGTGCATTCCGCCACGATCTCGAGGCCGATCTTATGCACCTCGGCGGGACTCATCTTGGTGGTGGTCTGGTTTTCCAGTGCCATGGCGTAGAAGGCGTCGCCGTCGGGAAGCTTCCAGACGCCGGCGTCGTGGGTGCTCTTCTTGGCGAGGTCTTCCATCAGCGCGATCTGGCGGTCGAGCGCGGGATAGACTTTGCCGCCGACGATCGCGGTGGCCTTGGCGCCCCAATCGCCCTCGATGTGCTTCTCGCCGGTGCGGCGCACCAGCGAATGGGCCAGCACCGATTTGTCGGGCGCATAGGCGCGCAGCGCTTTCATCTGCTTCAGCGCACTGGCGATGGCGAAGTCGGGCGGGATGACGCCGAGGCCGGCATCGTGGCGCACCACGTCGCTTTCCTGATCGAGAATGCGGGCGAAGCCGTCGAGACGCGCGAGATAGGCGTCGGCGTCGTCCTTGCTTTCCACCGGGTGCTGGCTGTCGAGGAAATCCGGTCCTTGCTGATAGGCGCCGCCGAGCTGGTACACGGTATAGGGATTGGTGGAGTCGCCGTAGCGGAACCGCTGATCGATGGCGACGTCCTGCCGGACGCCGTAGGCGATCGCGTCATAGTTGGTGGCATCGAGCCCGGCGAGCGCTTTGCGGTCGATCTTCTCGAGGCGCGTCAGAAACCCGGCGTTGAATTCTTTGCGGCGCTTACGGCCTTCCAGCGAGCGGTCGCTGAAGCGGCTGCGCAGATACGCCTTGGCGCCGCTATCCAAGCCCAGGCTGGTGGCGAACTCGGGATACTGTTCCATCATTTCGTCGACGACGGTGGCGTAAAGGCTGTTGGCCTGTTCGGCGGGAGTGGCCGCATGGGCGGCAGGCAGAACGGCGACGGCGGCGGCGGAAGCCAGAAGTTCACGACGGTTCAACACGGAATTCCTTCGGTAAAGCGCTACAAACGACGCTCGCAGCCTCCGGCTTTTGCGAACTGGCGGCAAGTGCAAGCGGAAAAGACGCCGATATTGGCGTCGCGATCCCGAACCGGACGACGGAAAAGCGGAAAAATCCGCGATTTGCGGTGCGACGCCTGCGACAGACGCGCCCGACACTTTCTTTGCGGTGATGGATTCATTCCGGTAGTCGGCCGATTAACGCAACATCTAGCGCTGTTCGACCTACAGATTGGAATCCTACGTGCGGCGTGTGCGGCAGCCTGCCTCTATCCACAGGCCCAGCCAAAAAAAACGAGATTTCCGTCGTTTTAGCGTTTGACAGCCGAGGGAGCCCCCCCTATAAACCGCCCCCTCGCCGACGCGCTGCTGACGCCGCCGCCGACGAGAACCGGTTGAAAGAAAACAGTTTTTTTGATCGGTTCGGCTGTTTGACATTGTGATAGAAGGAAGGGGAACGTGGGCGGCGGCTCGCTTGCCAGCTCGGACGAAAGTCTGGGCGACTAAATCAAGCATCGAGACTGAAGCTAACGTTCCTTTTTGCAATACACGTAAGATGTTCGATTGGATGTTGGCCTGTGACGGGACAGCATTCAGTCAAACCTCGTCAAAATGTGTAATGCGAACACGTGAACGAGAGCGATCAGCTTCGTTTGCTTAGGATCATAACTTGAGAGTTTGATCCTGGCTCAGAACGAACGCTGGCGGCAGGCCTCAAACATGCAAGTCGAGGGGGCGTAGCAATACGTCACCGGCGGACGGGTGCGTAACACGTGGGAATGTACCTAGTGGTTCGGAACAACGCTTGGAAACGAGTGCTAATACCGGATGTGCCCGAAAGGGGAAAGATTTATCGCCACTAGATCAGCCCGCGCAGGATTAGCTAGTTGGTAGGGTAATGGCCTACCAAGGCTCCGATCCTTAGCTGTTCTGAGAGGAAGATCAGCCACACTGGGACTGAGACACGGCCCAGACTCCTACGGGAGGCAGCAGTTGGGAATCTTGGACAATGGGCGAAAGCCTGATCCAGCCATGCCGCGTGAGTGATGAAGGCCTTAGGGTTGTAAAGCTCTTTTACCCGGGAAGATAATGACGGTACCGGGAGAATAAGCTCCGGCTAACTTCGTGCCAGCAGCCGCGGTAATACGAAGGGGGCTAGCGTTGTTCGGAATTACTGGGCGTAAAGCGTGCGCAGGCGGCCTTTCAAGTCAGGGGTGAAAGCCCAGAGCTCAACTCTGGAATTGCCTTTGAAACTGTTTGGCTTGAGTGCGGGAGAGGTGAGTGGAATTCCCAGTGTAGAGGTGAAATTCGTAGATATTGGGAAGAACACCGGTGGCGAAGGCGGCTCACTGGCCCGTTTCTGACGCTCATGCACGATAGCGTGGGGATCAAACAGGATTAGATACCCTGGTAGTCCACGCTGTAAACTATGGACGCTAGCCGTTGGGTAGCTTGCTATTCAGTGGCGCAGCTAACGCATTAAGCGTCCCGCCTGGGGAGTACGGCCGCAAGGTTGAAACTCAAAGGAATTGACGGGGGCCCGCACAAGCGGTGGAGCATGTGGTTTAATTCGACGCAACGCGCAGAACCTTACCAGGGTTTGACATCCTGTGCTCGCTGGTGAAAGCCAGTTTTCCCGCAAGGGACGCAGAGACAGGTGCTGCATGGCTGTCGTCAGCTCGTGTCGTGAGATGTTGGGTTAAGTCCCGCAACGAGCGCAACCCTCGCCTTTAGTTGCCATCATTAAGTTGGGCACTCTAGAGGGACCGCCGGCGGCAAGCCGGAGGAAGGTGGGGATGACGTCAAGTCCTCATGGCCCTTACACCCTGGGCTACACACGTGCTACAATGGCGGTGACAATGGGCAGCTACTTCGCGAGAAGATGCTAATCCCAAAAAACCGTCCCAGTTCAGATTGTACTCTGCAACTCGGGTACATGAAGGTGGAATCGCTAGTAATCGCAGAACAGCAGGCTGCGGTGAATACGTTCCCGGGCCTTGTACACACCGCCCGTCACGGCATGGGAGTTGGTTTTACCCGAAGACGGTGCGCTAACCGCAAGGAGGCAGCCGGCCACGGTAGGATCAGCGACTGGGCCGAAGTCGTAACAAGGTAGCCGTAGGGGAACCTGCGGCTGGATCACCTCCTTTCTAAGGATGTTTCCAGATCAATCCCACTCATGGGGTTTCTCGAAACTCACTAGACAATCGGCAAGTTTGCCGCCCCCTTCGTTTCCCTTCCTTCCGTTGAACCCCGCGCAGCCGATCTGCGTGGGATGCTGCGTGATTGAGACATCGAAGTCGAAAGACACCTCTATGGGCTCGTAGCTCAGGTGGTTAGAGCGCACGCCTGATAAGCGTGAGGTCGGACGTTCAACTCGTCCCGGGCCCACCACTTGATCCGAGCTTAGTAGACTTACCCAAGGGGCCGTAGCTCAGTTGGGAGAGCGCGTGCTTTGCAAGCATGAGGTCGTCGGTTCGATCCCGATCGGCTCCACCAAAGCTGGTTGCAGCAGAACGAATTCAACGGAAATAGGTACAACAGTTTCGATCGCGCCTCAGGGCGCATCGGGAAAACCAATTGACATTGTGAAAGCGAGGTCAGCCGGCTGCACATCCGGTTGATCCATACGACACCAAAAACTGATCGTAAGAAATCATGATCAGGAAGAGGCTCGTCGCTTGGCGTTCTGCGCCAAGGGATGTTTCTTCGCATCCTCGCCCCCCGGTGAGATGCGAAGTCTGGCTTTCTTTCTGGACATGGAATGAATGCTGAGCGATCAAGCGTTAAAGCAAGGGCGTTTGGGGGATGCCTTGGCACACACAGGCGATGAAGGACGTAGCACGTTGCGATAAGCTGCGGCGAGAGGCGAGCACTCTTTGACCCGCAGATCTCCGAATCGGGAAACCGAATCCGCAAGGATTATCTTTCACTGAATACATAGGTGAAAGAGGCGAACGCGGGGAACTGAAACATCTCAGTACCCGTAGGAAAGGACATCAAAAGAGACTCCGTTAGTAGTGGCGAGCGAAAGCGGATCAGGCCAGTGGGCTTCGTTTAAGAACCGGAACGTTCTGGAAAGAACGGCCATAGCGGGTGATAGCCCCGTACGGGTAGAAAGAACGAAGCTCCTTGAGTAGGGCGGGACACGTGAAATCCTGCCTGAAGATGGGACGACCACGTTCCAAGCCTAAGTACTCGTGTGTGACCGATAGCGAACTAGTACCGTGAGGGAAAGGTGAAAAGCACCCCGGCGAGGGGAGTGAAAGAGACCTGAAACCGAACGCCTACAAACAGAGGGAGCCCTTCGGGGTGACCTCGTACCTTTTGTATAATGGGTCAGCGAGTTAGTTTGTCTAGCAAGCCTAAGCCGACAGGTGGAGGCGTAGCGAAAGCGAGTCTGAATAGGGCGACTGAGTTAGACGGATTAGACCCGAAAGCAAGTGATCTAGCCATGACCAGGTTGAAGGTGCGGTAACACGCACTGGAGGACCGAACTCACGCCTGTTGAAAAAGTCGGGGATGAGTTGTGGCTAGGGGTGAAAGGCCAATCAAACTTGCAGATAGCTGGTTCTCTGCGAAAGCTATTTAGGTAGCGCCTCGTGTATCACCATTGGGGGTAGAGCACTGGATGGGCTAGGGGGCTTCACCGCTTACCAAACCTAACCAAACTCCGAATACCAATGAGTGCTGAGCACGGGAGACACACGGCGGGTGCTAACGTCCGTCGTGAAGAGGGAAAAAACCCTGACCTACAGCTAAGGCCCCTAATTCGTGGCTAAGTGTGAAAGGATGTGAGGTTCCCAAAACAACCAGGATGTTGGCTTAGAAGCAGCCATCATTTAAAGAAAGCGTAACAGCTCACTGGTCTAATTAAGGAACTTTGCGCCGAAGATGTAACGGGGCTCAAGCCACGAGCCGAAGCTTAGGATTTCATCGCAAGATGGAATGGTAGCAGAGTGTTCTGTATGCCTGCGAAGAGGAAGGGTGACCGACCTTGGAGGTATCAGAAGTAAGAATGCTGACATGAGTAGCGACTAAGAGGGTGAGAGACCCTCTCGCCGGAAGTCCAAGGGTTCCTGCGTCAAGTTAATCTGCGCAGGGTTAGCCGGCCCCTAAGACCAGGCCGAAAGGCGTAGTCGATGGGAACCAGGTGAACATTCCTGGGCCAGCTGGAAGTGACGGATCTTGTAAGTTGTACAGCCTTATTGGATTGGCTGTGCCGCGAAGAGGTCCCAGGAAATAGCTCCAGCGTAGTCCGTACCCTAAACCGACACAGGTGGACTGGCAGAGTATGCTAAGGCGCTTGAGAGAAGGATGTCGAAGGAACTAGGCAAATTGCCCTCGTAACTTCGGAAGAAGAGGGCCCGGTCTCGACGCAAGTCTTGGCCGGGGGCACATAGCAGGGGGTGGCGACTGTTTACTAAAAACACAGGGCGCTGCGAAATCCAAAGATGACGTATAGCGTCTGACGCCTGCCCGGTGCCGGAAGGTTAAGAGGAGATGTGAAAGCGTCGAATCGAAGCCCCGGTAAACGGCGGCCGTAACTATAACGGTCCTAAGGTAGCGAAATTCCTTGTCGGGTAAGTTCCGACCTGCACGAAAGGCGTAACGACTTCCCCACTGTCTCCGACATCTCCTCAGCGAAATTGAACTCCCCGTGAAGATGCGGGGTTCCCGCGGTCAGACGGAAAGACCCCGTGCACCTTTACTGCAACTTTGCACTGGCATTAGGATTGTGATGCGTAGGATAGGTGGTAGGCTTTGAAACCTGGGCTCTGGCTTAGGTGGAGCCGTCCTTGAAATACCACCCTTTGTGATCCTGATGTCTAACACCGGCCTCGAAACGAGGTTGTGGACCATGCATGGTGGGCAGTTTGACTGGGGCGGTCGCCTCCCAAAGAGTAACGGAGGCGCGCGATGGTAGGCTCAAGCCGGTCGGAAATCGGCTGTTGAGTGCAATGGCACAAGCCTGCCTGACTGCAAGGTCGACGGACCAAGCAGAGTCGAAAGACGGTCATAGTGATCCGGTGATCCCGAGTGGAAGGGTCATCGCTCAACGGATAAAAGGTACGCCGGGGATAACAGGCTGATCGCACCCAAGCGTCCATAGCGACGGTGCGGTTTGGCACCTCGATGTCGGCTCATCACATCCTGGGGCTGTAGCCGGTCCCAAGGGTATGGCTGTTCGCCATTTAAAGTGGTACGTGAGCTGGGTTTAGAACGTCGTGAGACAGTTCGGTCCCTATCTGCCGTGGGTGTTGGAAACTTGAGAGAACTTGTTCCTAGTACGAGAGGACCGGAACGAACGCACCTCTGGTGGACCGGTTGTGGCGCCAGCTGCATTGCCGGGTAGCTAAGTGCGGACGAGATAACCGCTGAAAGCATCTAAGCGGGAAACTCATCTCAAAACCAGGTTTCCCTTGAGAGCCGTGGAAGACCACCACGTTGATAGGCCAGGTGTGTAAGTGCAGCAATGTACTGAGCTTACTGGTCCTAATCGCTCGATTGGCTTGAACGCCAGCACCTCGTTCCATGTCTGGAAAGAAGTCCAGACAACGAACAATCTTGAGTGTCGTATGAAGTTCTGTCCTTAGCCGGACTGGTGATACTAGCGGAGGAATTCCACCCGATCCCATTCCGAACTCGGCCGTTAAAGCCTCCAGCGCCTATGGTACTGCGGCACAAGCCGCGGGAGAGTCGGTCGTCGCCAGTCCTGCCAAGGACAGAACCTCGCTGTCACAGTCAATTACAGAACCCCGTCGGAGCAATCCGGCGGGGTTTTTGTTTGTCCGGCCGATTTAATCTGTATACAGATTAATGTCTCGGATCTTACCGCAGCGGTATGGCCTCGCCTCCGGCGGTCGCGACTTTCGCGGTGACCGCTTCGGCCGACAGGGCATCGGCGGCGACCCGCTGCAATGCCGCGGCCTGATCGGGCGAGATGCCGAGATCGTCGGCGCATTTTTCCTGGGCGCCGAGCTGGCGCGGATCCTTGCCGGTGATGGCGCCGAACGTCACCAGCGCTTCCAGGTAATAGCCATAGGTCGATGCGTGGTAGTGGTCCCAGCCCCACAGATCGACCTTGTTGAACTCAGTGCCGTCGTAGGGATTGGCGTCGGCGACCTCTTCCGTCATCGCCAGTTGCCAGGCGTCGCCGACCGGCAAGACCGTCGCCCGCGCCATCGCCGCCCGCGCTGCGTCGTAGCCGCTGCGGATGTCGGTCGTCATGCGGTCGAGCGGTTCGCCGTGCCAGGGGCTCGGCTTGTCGTAGACGAGATCGGCGCGCGCCCAGGTGGCAGTCAGGTACAGCGCAACACCAGGATTACGTGCCGTCAGGGCCGAGCCGATCGTCTGGGCCGAATCGACCAGCCGCGTCGGATTGCCGGGCGCTTTGGGGTCGAGCACCGAATGGGATTGCAGCACCACGACGTCCCAAGGCTTGTCGATGACCGATCGCCTCTCGTTCCAATGGCGGGCGAGGTCGGCGCCGGCCAGCGTCTCCAGGCTGACGTCGTAATCGAGCCCGGCCTCTTCGCACATCCGGCGGAACAAGGCCGGCACGCCGCCGATATCGCCGCCGTTGAGATCGTGCACGGTATCGGCACGATAATGGCGGACCGCGGAGTTTGCTCCGAACGTGAAACTGTTGCCGACGAAAAGGATGCGGGGGCCGGCCTCTGCTGTGGTCAAAAAACCGGCAAAAACCATGAGCCCGATACAACCGACGTGACGCACGACACCAATGTCCTTTCCCCAAGAGCGGCGACCATAGCGCAGCCGCAAAACGGCGGCGGACAACAACGGGCTGTAATTTTGCCGCGGGGGCGGGCACAATTCGCACCGACAGCAAGGATGCCTCCCATGCGCGTCTTCGAATTCACCACCGCCATCGTCCGCGAGCCGGGCAAGAGTGTCGTCAATGGGTTGAAATCCGATCCCACAGCGGTTCCGACCTATGACGGCGTGCTTGCCGAGCACCGGGCCTATGTCGATGCGCTGGCGGAAGCGGGGCTGTCGGTGGACATCCTGAAGCCGCTCGAAGACTTCCCCGACTCGGTGTTCGTCGAAGACACGGCGCTTGTCTTTCGCGACGGGGCCATTCTGCTGCGCCCCGGCGCGCCGTCGCGGCTGGCCGAGCGCGAAGAGGTGCGCGGCGCGCTTGCCCGCCATTTTGCTGCCGTGACCGAACTCGGCGTCGGCGAATACGCCGATGGCGGCGACGTGCTGGTGACGCCCGAAACCGTGTTCATCGGCCTGTCCGCGCGCACCAACCGCCTCGGTGCCGAAGCACTGGTAAAGCATCTGGCTGCGCTCGGCCGTTCCGCGCGGGTGGTGCAAACGCCGGCGACGGTGCTGCACTTCAAATCCGCCTGTGCCCTGCTGTCCGAAGACACCATCGTCGCCGCGCCGGCGCTGGCCGCGTCCGGACTGTTTGCCGGCTATCGCGTGCTTGAGACGCCGCCGGGCGAAGAGGGCGCCGCCAATCTGGTGCGGGTCAACAAACGGGTTCTGGTCGGTAAGTCCTATCCGCGGATGGCGGAAATCGTCGCCAAGGAAGGTCTCGAGGTGAAGCTTCTGCCGGTCAGCGATGTCGCCAAACTCGACGCCGGTCTGTCCTGCATGTCGCTGCGCTGGGCCAAGAAGGACGAAGGCTAGAGCGCCTTCTGAAGGTGCAGCACCTCGAACGGCAGTTGCTCGTAATGGGCCTGCCGCGTGACACGGAACCCGATCCGCTCGTACCACGCGCGCAATTCCGTATGGTCCGCGATGATGCCGATCTCGGCGAGATCGGCGCCGCACTGCCGCGCTTCCGCAAGCGCATGCTCCACCAGCCGCCAACCGATGCCGCGATGGCGGAAGGACGGCAGCACCGCAACCTTCTCGATCATGGAGTTGCCGTTCTTGGGTAAGCGAAACGCGATGGCGCCGCACATCGCATCGCCGGAAAACCCCATGAAATAACGGTTGCCGAACCCCATGCCGCGCCGCACCTCGTCGGCCGTGATGAACGAGGTATGGCCGGGGCAATTCTCGCGGGTCAGGCCGAACCGGTCTGCAACATCCTCAAACGCGGCGGCGATCAGCGCCGCCAGCTGTTCGGCATCGTCCGGGGCGGCCGCGCGAATTTCGATGTCCTTCATGCCGTCGCCGGCTCCCCGCCGGTGGGCATCTTGATCCATCGCCCGAGGGCCGCGATCAGGATCACCGCGCCCAGCACCAGTTCGATGATGGTGATGCTGCCGTTGAAGACGTTGTAACCCTTGGCGGCCGGATTGAGATAGACGTGGCGCACCATCCAGATGCCGGCGGTGTAGACCGTGACAAACAGGTAGGCGAGCGGGATCAGGCACGTGAGCATGTAGCTGAAGCGCCGCGACAGTTTCAAAATCACCGTGGCACCGATGATCAGCCCGACCGAGGCCATCAACTGGTTGGACACGCCGAACAGCGCCCAGATCGAAGAGATGTCGCCCGAGGCCAACAGGTAGCCCCATAGCAGGCACGCCACGAAACTCGTCGCCAGCATGCCAGGGGTCCAATCCACGCGCTTCAGCGGGGCATAGAAGGCGCCGGACAGGTCCTGCAGCAAGTAACGGGCGATACGGGTGCCGGAATCGACGGCGGTGAGGATGAACACCGCTTCGAACATCACCACGAACTGGAAGAAGTAGGATGCCAGCGTCCGGAACCACGGCAGCGACGTGAAGATGTTGGTCATGCCGACCGCCAGCGTCACCGCTCCACCGGTGCGTCCTGCCAAGTCGATGCCGATCTCCTGGACGAATCGCGGCAGTTCGACCGGATGCATGCCGAGCTTGGCGAATGCGGCGGGGGCGGCATTGATGGCGAACCAGTCTTCGGGATGAAGCGAACAGGCCGCCACCAAGGCCATGATGCCGACCAGGCACTCGACCAGCATCGAGCCGAAAGCCACCGGCAGGATGTCGCTCCATTTGTCGATGATCTTGGGCGTCACGCCGGAGCCGACAAAGGCATGGAAGCCGGAAATCGCGCCGCAGGCGATGGTGATGGAGACGAACGGCCATACCGGGCCCGCCACCACCGGTCCGCCGGCCAGAAAGCCGGTCATCACGCCCGGAAAATGGATCGCCGGATTGACGAAAATCACGCCCACGACCAGGGCAACGAAGACACCGACCTTGATGAAGCTCGAGAGATAGCCAATCGGCGTCAGCAGCATCCATACCGGCAGCGTACTCATCAGGAACGCATAGGCCGGCAGGATAAAGCTCAGCGTCTGCTTGTTCAGCATCAGCCATTGTCCGAGCACGCTATGGTTCACATACGGCCCGGCCAGTACGCCCGCGATCACAGCGATAACCGCGATCAGGGTGGCGAGGCGCGAGACACCGAAATAATGCTCGGAAAGGCCCAGCGCGATGGCGATCGGCACGATCGCGAACACCGCAAACGTGCCCCAGGGATTATGTTCGAGCGCATTGACCACGACCATGGAAAGGCCCGCCATGGTCACCGTGATGATGAACAGCATCGCCAGCCCCGTGCACCATCCCGCCACCGGCCCGAGTTCGGCCCGCGCCACTTCCGACAGCGACAAGCCTTTCATCCGCATCGAGGCATAGAGCACGACGGTGTCGTGCACCGCTCCGCCGATTACCGCGCCCGCGAGCAGCCAGATGAAGCCGGGATAGAAGCCGAACTGCGAGGCCAACACCGGTCCCACCAAGGGGCCCGCCGCCGCGATCGCCGCAAAATGTTGGCCCGCAGTCGCCCATTTGCGCGTCGGCACGTAGTTCTTGCCGTCCGTGAACTGATGGGACGGTGTCGGCATGCTGTCGTCCGCCTTGAGGATCTTGCGGACGAAGAAGACGCCGTAGGTACGATAGGAAATCGCCAGGATGCACAACGCGGCGAGAACGTATGGAAGAGCGTGGCCCATGATGATCCCCCAAATCAGTCATGGGACTATACTGCCGCTCTACAACCGGGAAAAGAAAACTACTCGATCTTCGCGACTACGCCGCCCTTCATCACGAACGCCACATGCTGCAGCACCGTGACGTCGGCCAGCGGATCGCCCGCGACCGCGATCAAATCGGCGTAATGGCCGAGCGCAAGCTCGCCGACTTTGTCTTTCCAGCCCTGGAGCTCTGCCGCATTGAGGGTCGCGGCCCGCAGCGCATCGATCGGCTTCATGCCCCACTCGACCATTTTGGCGAACTGCTTGGCGTTGTCGCCGTGAGGATAAACCGCGGCGTCGGTGCCGAAGGCCATGCGGGCGCCTCCGAGGAAGGCCTTCTTGAAATTCTCCCGCTGCAGCCGGCCGATGGCTTTTTCCTTTTCGATCGATTCCGGCAGCATGCCGTTTTTCAGGCCTTCCGACAGGATGAAGTCGTCATTGTAGATGTCGAATACCAGGAAGGTGCCGTGCGCCTTGGCGAGTTTGATGCCTTCGGCATCGATCAGGCTCGAATGCTCGACCGAATCGACACCTGCCAGGATCGCGTCCTTGATCGCGCCCGTGCCATGGGCATGGGCGGCGACCTTGCGCCCGAGCTTGTGGGCTTCGGCGACGATAGCTTGCATCTCTTCGAGCGTCAGTTGTTCGCCGCCCGCCGCATCGCCCTTCGACAGCACGCCGCCGGAGGCCGCGATTTTTATCAAATCCACGCCGTATTTGACGTTCTGGCGTACTTTGGCACGCAGCGCCCACGGCCCGTCGGCAACGCCGTCCGCACTGTGGTGGAATTCGAACGGCAAGAGATTGTCGTCGCCATGGCCGCCGGTGATCGAGATCATCGGTCCCGCCACCAGCATGCGCGGGCCCGGCACATCACCGGCATCGACCGCATCGCGCACGGCAACGTCGGCATAGCCGTCGGCGCCGACATCGCGCACGGTGGTGAATCCCGCCATCAGGGTAATGCGTGCATTCTTGACGCCGATGGTCGCCGCGCGCGGCACCGAAATGCCGAGCGCCTGATAACCATGATCGGTAGCATTGCCGGTGAGATGGGTGTGGGCATCGATCAAACCGGGCAGGCAGGTCAGCGCGGGAAGGTTGGTGACCTTTGTTCCTTGGGGCAGCACAACGGTTGCGGCGGGGCCCACTGCCGTGATCACGCCATGGGCATCGAACACCACAACTTGATCGCTCAGGATTTTTCCTGCCCGGACATCCAGCAACTTGCCGCAATGAACGGCATCGGCATGCGCGGCGCCCGCGATAAGAGTCGCCGTCATCAACCCTGCAACAAATTTGTTGATCATTTTACGCCCCGCATCCGTGCGCTCGCATTGCAGCGCCGGTGCAAATTCACACATTTGTCGCGTCTTGCATACGGGCTGTTTACTCGGCGCGCGTAGACCTCGAGCGTGCAGCCCGGCGCGTGAAGACCGGTGCGCTAGAATGGGTGCGACGATGGAATTGCGGGAGCTTTTTTCTCGTTTCGAGATCGAATTCGAACTCGACCTGCCGGAGGATGCGGAGGAAACGCTTACCTGCGTGCGCGACGTTCGCGATTACGTTCGCAAAGCCTATCGCGATCAGGGGATCGAAATCTCGTCGGGCGCCGCCTTCGAGCGTATCCGGCGGATTACGGCGCTCCTGACCCGCGCGGACGCTTCGGAAATCGAGCCCGGCTCGCGGTTTACCGATCTTCTCCAGTATCGGGCCGCCTGAAAATCGCGTCAGGATCGGCTAATATCGGGGTGGTTTGGAGCCGGATGCCGCCATGCCTGCGCGCCTCGTTGTCGTGAACGACAAGATGCAGAAGAACTACCGCTACGAATGCGTGGCGCCGATGGGGCGCGGCTTCGCCGCCGATTTCCTGCCGCAGCTGACGCCGAAGGAAATGCTGGAACTCGGTGTCTTCGGCGGCAAGTACATGACCGATTGCCGTGACGAGTTTCCCGCCGACTGGTTCGTCCGCGCCAAGCTGTCGCCGGAGGGCCGCAATCCCAAGCTCAACTATTTCGGCGTCGACGCCTCCCAGCCGCTGTCGGAATGGCGCCGCAAGGGCTGGATCCATCCCGATGATCCCCGCGGCTGGTTCCAGTGGTATTGCCGCTACTTCGTGGGACGGCGCATGGAAGACGATGCGCGCCAGATCACGCGCTGGAAACAGATCGCCCGCCATGTCGCCCAGGTGAAGAAGAATTGCGAGCCCGGCGACATCTTCTGCCGCCCGCGCCAGCGTCAGGCGCTGCTGCACTGGGCCTACGACAGCCGCAAGATTTGACCCAAACAAAAACCCCTCGCCGTGAGACGAGGGGTTTTCTTGGTTCCGTTCGGGAAGTTCAGTTCGCGGCGAAGCGCTGGGCGATGAAGCCCTTGATGGCGTAGGCCGTGGTGCCCATCACGTTGCTCTTGGTGTTCCACACCTTGACCATCGACCAGTCGTTGTTGGGACTGACGTCGACAACCGGCGCATTGAGATAAATGCGGCCGTCGCGGCCCCAGTTGGCGTGGTCGACCAGAACCTCGCGGGAGGTGATGACCTTCTTGACCACGGCGACGTGGCCGGCGCGCATGTTGCGGCGGCTGGCAAACACCATCACCGCGCCCGGCGCGGGATTGGTGAGCTGGGCATATTGCGCGCGAGCCTGGCCCCACCAAGTCTTGGCATCGCCGAACAGGGCAATCCCGGAGGCCAATCGGGCGAACTCGACACAATAGACGTGCCGGGCGGGGCGGATGATGCTCGGCGTCTCCATCGTCGCCGACTTGTCCTCGGCAACAATCGAGAGGGTCGGGTCGGACAGCTGGACGCCGCTGTCCTTCAGCGTCGGCGTGCTGACTGCCGCAACGGACGTCGGCCTGGCCGACGGCATGGGCACGACAGCATGACGGCTGTGGGTGGGAGAAACCGCGTGATGGCGGTGCGAGAGAGTCTTCGCGTCAGCCGCCGCGGCGCACACGAAGATCGCGAGCGCTGCGAAAAGGGAAATGGCTGGTGCGGGTCCGGCACAGTCAAGTCGTTTCATATTTCCCCTTTAGCCTAGTTCGGTGCCGCTGCCAACCTGAGTGCAAACCGCAACAGTGATGCAAATCAGCCATTTGCGAGGTGTTGGCGAGTCGCGGCAAGTTTTGTCCGAAGCCTCTAGCCAACCTCTAAACATGCAGTGTGGCGACATGCCGCACGGTCTTTTCTGTGTGTGTTTTTGGAAATGATTCGTGAGCCGGCACTGCTGGCCGCAACGGCAGGGGCAAAGTGATTCGCGCTTCGGCTTTTCGCTGCCTCCTCTCGCCGATATGATGTCGCCATAGAACACACAGGGGTGGGGGCACCGTGAGTACCGATCCGAAAGTATTGATCGCCGTCGTCTGCCTTGCGGCCATATCGCTGCTGCTGGCGCTGATCGTCAGCCAGATCCGTCGCAGCCGGGCGCGCGCCGCCGTCGCCGTCCAACGGCGCAGCTTTGCCGAGGAACCGGCGGTGACCGCGCCTCAGTCCGTTATGCTTCCGTTAACGCCTGCTGCGGCCACGCTGGGCGAGTCGCTTGTGGCCACGCCGGTCGCTGCCGAAGCGCTTACCGGGACGATTGCGACAAATCGCACGACTGCGACCATTGGCGTCCCCAAACCCGCCTTCCCGCCGGCGCCCGCCGCGGACCCTGGGGGGCGCAAAGTGATCTCGATCATCCACGATTTCGGTCATCCGCGGGACTATCCCTCGGACCAGCGCCGGTATCTGACGACGCGCGAGGCGTTCGAGATTCTCGCCGAAATCAGGGCCGTTCCGGCCGACCGTCCGATCGATTTCGTCCTGCATACGCCCGGCGGCGAGGCGTTCGCCTGCGAACTGATCGCCAGTGCCATCAAGGATCGGCCGAATACCACGGCCTATGTGCCCTATTGCGCCATGAGCGCGGGTACCATCGTGGCGCTCGCTTGCGAGAAGATCGTGATGGGCAAGTATGCCTGCCTCGGTCCGATCGACACCCAGTTCTACGGCTTCCCGATCGAGAGCTATATCCGCCTCTTGAAGGAAAAGCCGCTCGCGAGCATCGACGACGAGATCGTGCTCCTCGGCTATCTCGCCGAGAAGGAGATGAAGACGGCGCGGGCACGCGCGTGCGAGCTGCTCAACAAGGCGCATTTCGGCAAGGACGATGCGTGCCGGATTACCGATTTCCTGGTCAAAGGTGACATGCCCCACAGCGAGCAGATCAGCCGCGAGCACGCCCTCGCAATCGGGATCAACATCGTCGGCGGCGATTGCCCGGCCCAGGTCTACGACATGGTCGAGCAGCGTCTGCGCCTCTATCAGCCGTTCGACAGCTCCGATGGCTTCGGGCCTGATTATCAAGTGCGCGCCACCATGCTGGGAAACGTTCAGCCGCCGGCCGCATCGTCACGGGCGCTGGGCCGCGATGTCCGTCCCGTCAACGCTGGCGAAAAGGAATTCGGCGGTTTCGAGCCGTTTTCCGGCGGCCTATCGAAATTGGCGAGCGAGGAAATCCTGCGCCGCGTGGTCAATGCAGCCTGCGCGTACGTCGCCAAGAAGATTTCCGAACATGCGCCTTCCAAGGCCGAGGTGCGGGCGATGGAAGCGGAAATCCGCGCCTATCTGAAGGAAACCTACGCCAGGTTCGGCGCCTTCATCGACGCGCACTGGTCGGAAATCTTCGAGAAGATCGTCGCGGTTTTCCCCGACTGATCTGCCGCACGGCTCATAAACGCGAAAGGCCCGCGGGATCCCGCGGGCCTTTTTGCATTCCGGAATGCCGGAAATCTATTCCTTGGAGCGTTCGATATAGGCGCCGTCCTCGGTCATCACCACGATCTTGGTGCCGGGCACGATGTGGGTCGGCACCATGGTGCGCACGCCGTTCGACAGCACCGCCGGCTTGAACGAGCCCGACGCCGTCTGGCCTTTTACCACCGGTTCGGTCTCGACCACTTCCAGCGTCATGCGCTGGGGCAATTCGATCGCCACCGCCTGGCCGTTGAACAGCGACAGGGTGACTTCCATGTTCTCCTGCAGGAACGGGGCGCGGTCGCCGACCACCGAGGAATCGACCGGCAACTGGTCGTAGGTCTCGGGATCCATGCAGATATAATGTTCGCCGTCCTGGTACAGGTACTGGTAGGTCTTCTCCTCGACGAAGGCGCGTTCGACGCTGTCGGTGGTCTTGTAGCGGTCGACCACTTTCACGCCGTCGCCGATGCGGCGCATATCGATGGAGGTGGTAGGCGTGCCCTTGCCGGGGAAGAAGCTCTCGGCCTTGAGGACCACATAGAGCCTGCCGTCCTTTTCGATGACATTGCCTTTGCGTACGGAGCTGGCGATAACCGAAACCACAGTGATACCTCGTCTAGTCGGGCGGACTTGCCGCATCGGAGCGGCCCGGAGCCGCTTTAGGCGGGGCGTATACAGGAGCGGCAGGCTTTGGCCAAGACGGGATCATCCTGGTGGGCCCCCCACCGCCACGCCGACCGGCGGCCGGCGTTAACGTCGCGGGGGCAGATAAAAAAGGCTTTTCGGGCCCATTTCGAGGCTGAGGGCTTTACCGAGGTCGAATGCGGCGCTTTGGCCGTCTCGCCCGGCAATGAGGCGCACTTGGCCGGGTTTGCCACCGAGATCGTCGGAGCCGATGGCTCCCGTCGCACCCTTTACCTGCACACCTCGCCGGAATTTGCCGCCAAAAAGCTGCTGGCCGCCGGCGAGACGCGGATTTTCGATTTCGCCCGCGTGTTCCGCAATCGCGAGGCCGGTTCGCCGCTGCATGTGCCGGAATTCACCATGCTGGAGTGGTATCGCGCGCGGGAACCTTACGCGGCGGTGATCGCCGACACGGTCGATCTTGTCCGGATTGCGGCAAAGATTACGGGCCTCGCCACCTTCTCGTTTCGCGGCCGCACCTGCGATGCTCTGGCCGAGCCGGAATGCCTGACCGTGGGCGAAGCATTCCAGCGCTACGCCGGCGTCGATCTTCTCGCCACGCTCGACGCGGCGGGGCAGGGCCTCCGCGACGCTTTGGCCGAGGCGGCGCGCAACGCCGGGCACGATGTTGCCGCCAACGATACCTGGGCCGACATTTTTTCGAAGATCATCGTCACCATCGAAGGCAAATTGGGCAAAGGCCGCCCTACCGTGCTGTGCGAATATCCGCGTTGCGAGGCCGCGCTGGCGCGAGCGGCGGCGCACGATCCGCGAGTCTCGGAACGGTTCGAGCTTTACGTGTGCGGCGTGGAACTCGCCAACGGGTTCGGTGAACTGACCGATCCGGTGGAACAGCGCGCCCGCTTCGAAGCGGAAATGGCGGAAAAGGAGCGTGTTTACGGCGAGCGCTATCCGCTTGATGAGGATTTTCTCGATGCGCTGGCGATCATGCCCGAAGCATCGGGCGTTGCCCTTGGGTTCGATCGTCTCGTTATGCTCGCAACGGGCTCCCGTTCGGTCCAAGACGTGCTATGGACCCCGGCACCATGACTGCCTTGAAGTCCATTTATACCCTTGCCGATTCCGGTCTTGTCGCGCGCGAGCAATTGCCGTCGCTGGAACCGGTGACCGAGAAATATGCCGTCGCTCTGACCGATACCGTGGTGAACTTGATCGACCGCAGCGATCCGTTCGATCCCATCGCGCGCCAGTTCGTTCCCAGCGTGCGCGAGTTGACCGTCAAGCCGGACGAGCTTCTCGATCCGATCGGCGACGATGCCCATTCGCCGGTGCCCGGCATCGTGCATCGCCACCGCGACCGTGCGCTGTTCAAGATCGTGCAGTCCTGCCCGGTCTATTGCCGTTTCTGTTTCCGCCGCGAGAGCGTAGGCCAGGCAGGCGAGAACGCGCTTCTGCCGGAAACCTTCACGCAGGCTGTCGATTACGTCGCCGCGCATCCCGAAATCTGGGAGATGATTTTCACCGGCGGCGATCCGTTCGTTCTCTCGCCCCGGCGCATCGCCGAGGTCTCCGCCCGCTTCGCCTCCATCCCGCATGTGAAGTTGCTGCGCTGGCATAGCCGCGTGCCGGTGGTCGATCCGGCCCGCATCACCGACGAGATGATCGCCGCCCTCTTGGTGCCCGGCGCCTCCACTGTGATTGCGATCCACGCCAATCATCCGCGCGAACTTGGCCCCGATGCGCGCCGCGCCATCGCCCGCTTGGTCGATGCCGGCATTCCTCTGGTCAGCCAGACCGTGCTGCTGCGCGGCATCAACGACGAGATTTCGACCCTGGAAGCGTTGATGCGAGCCTTCCTCGAATGCCACATCAAGCCGTATTACCTGCATCATCCCGATCTGGCGCCCGGCACGTCGCATTTCCGCGTCACCATTGACGAAGGTCTGACTCTGATGCGGGCCCTTCGCGCGCGCCTCTCTGGCCTTGCCATTCCGACCTACGTGCTCGACATCCCCGGCGGCTTCGCCAAAGTGCCGCTTGAATCCCGCGATGTCGAAAAGACCGAAACCGGCTGGCGCATCCGCGACCACGAAGGCCGCTGGCACGACTATCCGCCGGCCCCCTGACCGATCCGCACGCGGGCGATGGCGTGCTGGAGCACCGTCTCGGTATCGCTGGTTTCGGCTTCGCCGTAGATGATCATCAATTCCTTGCGTTTGGCTTTGTCGAAAAGATGAACCAGACGCACGACCGTCATTGGCACGCGCATGTATCGGTTCGCCGTCAGCAGCGCATTGAAGTGCTCGGTATCGGAGCCGCGCTCCGCCGCATCTTTGCCGGTCGAGGTCCAGGTATCGACATAAAAATCGAGTCCGCCGATTTCAACGTGGCGCGGCGAATTGTAGGCGTGGTGCAGTTCGGGATGGCTGGGCTTGTATTCCTCGAACTGCACCCAATAGAGCTTTTGGATCTCTTTCCCGTTCGCTTCGACGAAGACAAAGAGTTTGCAGTCGTCGAACGGGCCTAGCTTCGGGTCCGTCAATGTAAACGTGTCGGTGCCGAGATATCGCGCCGAACCGGGCAGTGTGATCGTCACCGCCGGTGACGTCACGACGTGGCCTTGCACCGATGCCTCAGGACTTGCGGCCGCGGCCCCGAACGCCAGTCCAAGCGCGAAGAGTGTCGCCAGCCTCAGCGGTATTCTCCGTTCACCACTTCCAGCGCCTTGGCGCCGGGGCATAGTTCTTTCTCGGTCAGCGTGTTGAGTGGGGTATCGGCCGTTCCGAGGTGGTCGTGCAGGTCGGCCGCTTCCGGCGCGACATAGATCAGGCCGGTGACGAGTTCGCCTTGCGCCTGATGTTCCTGCAAGTACGCCAGCGCCGCGATGCGGTCGGACGTATCGTAATCGGGGCGCAGCTTGGAGAGCTTCAGGTAGGACCCATCGTGCTGGCGCACCAGTTCGGTCGTGCCGGGTTCGTAATCGGCAGTGATTTCCTTCTTCGCCGGCACGAAATCGACCGCGTTCACGGCTTCATCGTGCTCGCGCACGTAATCGAAGCTCTTGGTCGATCCCAGATGGTTGTTGAACGTCACGCACGGGCTGATGACGTCGAGGATCGCCGCGCCCTTGTGCCGGATCGCGCCCTTGATCAGCGGCACGAGCTGCTTCTTGTCGCCCGAGAAGCTGCGCGCCACATAGCTCGCGCCCAACAAAAGCGCCATCGAGATCAGATCGATGGCCGAGTCGACATGCACTTCGCCGCTTTTCGATTTGGCGCCCTGATCGGCGGTAGCGGAGAACTGTCCTTTGGTCAGGCCGTAAACGCCGTTGTTCTCGCAGATATAGACCATGTTGACGCCGCGCCGGAGCGCATGTGCGAACTGGCCGAGCCCGATCGAGGCGCTGTCGCCGTCACCCGAAACGCCGAGATAGAGAAGATCGCGATTGGCCATGGCGGCGCCGGTCAAGACGCTCGGCATGCGGCCGTGGACGGAATTGAACCCGTGCGCTTGCCCCAAGAAATAGTCCGGCGTCTTCGACGAGCAACCGATGCCCGACATCTTGGCGACGCGATGCGGCTCGATGGAAAGTTCGTAGCAGGCTTGCACGATGGCGGCGCTGATCGAATCGTGGCCGCAGCCGGCGCACAAGGTCGAGATCCGCCCCTCGTAATCGCGCCGCGTGAATCCGAGCGCATTCGGTTGCAGCGAAGGATGGTGCAGCTTCGGCTTGGCGATATAGGTCATTGCGCGGCCTCCTGGGCTTCAGCTTCGGCAAGTCCGGCGCGGGTCGCGATTTCCTTGATGATGAAGCGCGCAGTGATCGGCGTGCCGTCGAAATGCAGGATCGGCAGGAACTTCGCCGGATCGATGGCGCATTCGCCGACTATCAGTTTCATCAGTTGCGCGTCGCGGTTCTGCTCGATCACGAACACCTGCTCGTGGGCCGCGATGAAGGCTTCCACCTCGTCGTTGAACGGGAATGCCCGTACCCGCATCAGATCGAGCGGCAGGCCCTTCTTCTCCAGAACCGCCACCGCTTCGTTCATGGCGACCGCGGTCGAGCCGTAATAGATCACGCCGAAGCGCGCCTTCTGGTCCGCTTCGCGCACCACCGGCTTCGGTACCAGGCACTTCGCCGTTTCGAACTTGCGCAGCAGCCGCTGCATGCCGGCGATGTAGGTCGCGCCTTCCTCGGAATAGCGCGCATAGGCATCGTGGCTCGAGCCGCGAGTGAAATAAGCGCCTTGCGAAGGATGCGTGCCGGGAATGGTGCGATAAGGCACCGCATCGCCGTCGACATCGAGATAGCGCCCGAACGTCTTGCCTGCTTCCAGCTCTTCGGCGCTGAGGACCTTGCCGCGGTCATAACGGCGCGTGTCGTCCCAGGCGAGCGGCTCGACCAGCCAGTCGTTCATCCCGATGTCGAGATCCATCATCACGAACACCGGCGTCTGCAGCCGCTCTGCGAGATCGAACGCTGCGACTGCAAAATCGAAACACTCGTGCGGGTCCTCGGGAAACAACAGGACATGCTTGGTGTCGCCGTGGCTGGCATAGGCGGCGAGTAACAGGTCCGATTGCTGGGTGCGCGTCGGCATGCCGGTCGAAGGGCCGCCGCGCTGCACGTCGAACACCACGGCCGGCACTTCGGCGTAATAGGCAAAGCCGAAAATCTCGCTCATCAGCGAAATGCCGGGGCCGCTGGTGGCGGTGAAGGCGCGCGCGCCGTTCCAGCTTGCGCCGACCACCATGCCGATGGCGGCGATCTCGTCTTCGGCCTGCAGGAAAGCGAAGTTCTTCTTTTTGCTGACCGGATCGATGCGGAAGCGCGAAGCGTGGCGGTTGAAATTCTCCGCCAGCGAAGTGGACGGCGTGATCGGATACCACGCGCACACGGTTGCGCCCGCCCAGACGCAGCCGAGCGCCGCCGCATTGTTGCCCTGGATGAAAATACGCTCGCCGACTTTGTCCTGCCGCTTCACCTTCAGCTTGCAGCGGTCCTTCAGCTTGTCGCGCGCATATTCGTAGCCGAACCCGAGCGCCTGAATATTGGGCGCCAGCAGTTTCTGCTTGGTCTCGAACTGTTCGGCGATCAGCCATTTGACCGCTTCGAGGTCCATGCCGAGCAGGCTCGTCAACGCGCCGACATAGACGATGTTCTTGAACAACTGACGCTGGCGCGGATCGGCATAGGCTTTGTTGCAGATTTCGGTCAGCGGAATCGGAAGAACCGTGATGTCGAGGCGGAATTTCTCCGGCGGGATCGGCTTGGTCGAATCGTAGAGCAGGTATCCGCCCGGCTCGAGCGACGCCATGTCCTTGTCGAAGGTCTGCGGATTGAGCGCCACCATGAAATCGACGCCGCCGCGCCGTCCGAGCCAGCCTTCGCCCGACACGCGCACTTCATACCAGGTCGGCAGGCCCTGGATGTTGGACGGAAAGATATTGCGCGACGCCACCGGCACGCCCATGCGCAGGATGGAGCGCGCGAACAATTCGTTGGCGCTCGCCGAGCCCGAGCCGTTGATGTTGGCGAACTTGACGACGAAATCGTTGGTGGCGGCCAACGGCTGTCCTGCTATCGCGCGCATGTGTAAGCCTTGGCGATATCGATCGTGAATTTCTTCATGTCCCAAGCCCCGGTCGGGCAGCGTTCGGCGCACAGCCCGCAATGCAGGCAGACGTCTTCATCCTTGACCATGATGTCGCCGGATTTGAGATCGGCGGAGACGTAAAGGCCTTGGCTGGTATTGGCGGCCGGCGCCTTGGTCTGCTGGCGCAATTCGTCTTCCGGTGCATTGGCGGTGAAGGTAATGCAATCCATCGGACAGATGTCGACGCAGGCATCGCACTCGATGCACAGGCTGTCGGCAAACACCGTCTCGATATCGCAGTTGAGACAGCGTTGCGCTTCCAGAGCCGCCAGCTCGCGCGTGTAGCCGAGTTCGACTTCCATATTCACATTGCGCAGCGTCTCGTCCTTGGGCGCTTGCGGAACTTTGTATCTGAGGTCGAGCGAGATGTCGTTGTCGTACGACCAGTCGTGAATGCCCATCTTCTGGCTGGCGAGCGTCGTGCGCTGGCGCGGTCGCGCCGTTACATCCTGACCGCGGCATAAGAGATCGATCGAGATCGCCGCGTCATGGCCGTGCGCCACCGCGGTGATGATGTTCTTGGGTCCGAACGCCGCATCGCCGCCGAAGAAAATCTTCGGATGCGTCGACTGCAGCGTCGCTTTGTCCAGCACCGGCATGTCCCATTCGTCGAACCCGATCAATTCGCGCTCGATCCAGGGGAACGCATTCTCCTGACCGACGGCCACCAGCACGTCGTCGCATTCGAAATGCACCGGCGGTTCGCCCGCGGGGATCAGCTTGCGCCGACCGTCGACGTATTCCGCCTTGACCTTCTCGAACGTCACGCCAGTGAGCGTGCCGCCGTCATGGGTGAATTCGAGCGGCACCAGGAAATTGTGGATCGGGATGCCTTCTTCCATGGCATCTTCTTTTTCCCACGGGCTTGCTTTCATCTCGGCGAAGCCGGAGCGCACCACCACCTGCACGCTTTCGCCACCGAGGCGCCGCGACGTGCGGCAGCAGTCCATCGCGGTGTTGCCGCCGCCCAGCACGATCACGCGTTTGCCGATGGCCGTGGTGTGACCGAACGAAACCGACGCCAGCCAGTCGATACCGATATGAATGTGTTCGGCCGCTTCCTGCCGTCCGGGAATATCGAGATCGCGGCCGCGCGGCGCACCACATCCGACGAACACCGCATCGAAGCCCTGATCGAGCACGGACTTCAGCGAGTCGATCTTGATGCCGTAGCGCATCTCGGCACCGAGGCCGATGACATAGCCGCATTCCTCGTCGAGCACGCTCTCGGGCAGACGGAAGCGCGGAATTTGCGTGCGCATCATGCCGCCGGGTTTCTGGTCGGCTTCGAAGATCGTCACGGAATAGCCGAGCGGCAACAGATCGCGCGCCACGGTAAGGGACGCCGGTCCGGCGCCGATCAGCGCGACGCGTTTGCCGTTCTTCTGCGGTGCGGGCTTGGGCAGGCGATCTGTGATATCGTCTTTGGCGTCGGCGGCGATGCGCTTCAAGCGGCAGATTGCGACGGGTTCTTCCTCCACGCGGCCCCTGCGGCAGGCAGGTTCGCACGGGCGATCGCACGTCCGTCCCAATACGCCGGGGAAGACATTCGAATGCCAGTTGACCATGTAGGCATCGGAATAACGCCCCATCGCGATGAGGCGAATGTATTCGGGCACCGGCGTATGGGCCGGGCAGGCCCACTGGCAGTCCACGACCTTATGGAAGGTATTGGGATTGGCAATATCGGTCGGCGTCATGATCCGCGCGCGTCCGTCAGATTCACCTGAACGCATGAAGTGCTGTTTCCGTCTCCCCGGCTACGCCTTTATAGTCCGATACGCTTTGCGTTTCGCCCCATTTCTCTGAGCTGCATAGGAGGAATGCGGAGGGCAAGAGGCTTCCGCGCCCGCGTTGGGGAACGACCGAAAGTTACCAAAATCAATCCCATGGTGAACGTATGGAAATCGCCCTGAACGAAGATCAGCGTGCCGTTCAAGACGGCGTTGCAAAAATCGTCGGCCGCTTCGACGACGAGTACTGGACCCGTTGCGACTCGGACGCGCGTTTCCCGCACGAATTTCATCAGGCGATGGCCGAGGCCGGCTGGCTCGGCATCACCATGCCGGAAAGCTTGGGCGGTGCCGGTCTTGGCGTGACCGAAGCGGCAATCATGATGCATGAGGTGGCGCGCGGCGGCGGCGGCATGGCGGCGGCCTCGGCATTGCATGTCAATTTGTTCGGGCCGCATCCGATCGTGGTACACGGCACGCGCGAGCAGCAGGAACGCTGGCTGAAGCCGCTGATCGACGGCCGCGAGAAAGTTGCGTTCGGCGTGACCGAGCCCAATGCCGGCCTCGACACCACTTCGATCGAGACCTTCGCGAAGAAGACGGCCGGCGGCTATCACGTGCGCGGCCGCAAGATGTGGACCACCACCGCGCAGGAGGCCGACCGTCTTCTGCTGCTCGCCCGCACCACGCCGAAAACCGAGTGCGCCCGCAAGGCCGACGGCATGACGCTGTTCTACACTCCGCTCGACCGCAGCCGCATCGAAGTCCGCCGCATCGAAAAGATGGGCCGTGCCGCCGTCGATTCCAACGCACTGTTCATCGACGATCTCTTCATCCCCGACGAAGATCGCATCGGCGAGGAAGGCAAGGGCTTCCGCTATCTGTTCGACAGCCTCAATCCGGAGCGTATCCTGTTCGGCATGGAAGCGGTGGGGCTCGGCCGCGATGCGCTGCGCCGGGCCTCGGCCTATGCCAAAGAGCGTGTGGTGTTCGGCCATCCCATCGGCCAGAACCAGGCCATCCAGCATCCGCTGGCGGAAAAGTGGGCCTATCTTGAAAGCGCCTATTGGATGTGCCTGCGGGCTGCGTGGCTTTACGATCAGGGCCAGCCTTGCGGCGCCGAAGCCAACGCCGCCAAGCTGATTGCCGCGCGGGCCGGTTACGACGCCGCTCTCCAAGCCGTGATGACTCTCGGCGGTATGGGATATGCCAAGGAATACCAAGTCGAACGGCTGTTCCGGGAATCGGTTCTGCCGCGTATCATCCCCGTGACCGAGCAGCTGATCCTCAGCTACATCGGCGAGAACGTGCTCGATCTGCCGAAATCCTATTGATCATGACCCAGCCCATCCTTGAAACCGCCCGCCTCATCCTGCGTCCGTTCCGTGTCGACGATTTCGATGCCGTCGCCGCCTATTGGGGCGACCCGGCGGTGGCGCGGTGGACGCGCGGCGGCCAGCCGATTTCGCGCAGCCAGGCATGGCTGCGTCTCATCGAGCATCCCGGCCATTGGGCGCTGATGCATTACGGCTTCTGGGCGGTCGAGGAAAAATCCTCCGGCACGATGATCGGCGAGGTCGGCTTCATTGACCTTAAGCGCGATTACGATCCGGCGGTGAACGATGTGCCCGAAATCGGCTGGGTGCTGTCGCCCCAGGCGCAAGGCAAAGGCTACGCCACCGAGGCGGCGAAGGCGTGTCTGCCGTGGGGGCGCGAGCATCTCGGTCCCATTCGCGTGATCGCGGCGGTCAATGCCGACAATCGCGCCTCGATCCGCGTCGCCGAGAAATGCGGCTTCCGCGAATGCCTGCGGCGCGAGTACGAGCGCGGTGTGGCGGTGTTCCTGGATCGTGTGCTCTAGGGCACCGGGACCGAGTTCGACGTCAGGCCTGCCGGAACGGTGTCGACGATCAGCATTTTTGCCGGCACGGTGCCGCGGTTCTCGCCGTAATGGGCGGTGTTCTGCATCTCGACCAGGAATTCGCCCGGCTTGACCTCGAAGCTCTTGCCGGTTTCGGTATTGGTGACGGTCAAGACGCCTTCCAGCATATAGCCGTAATGCGGCCAAGGATGCTTGTGCACCACCGTCTTGTCACCCGGCTGGAAGGTAATGAGGGTGCTGATCACCGTCGGGTGTTCCGGCGCCGTGATGGTCTGCCCGATGACCGTTTTGTCGGTATTGGCGAGCGGTGCCACGCTCGGCGCGGCAACGGCCGGCACGGCAAACAGCAACAATCCCAGTAGTGCGCGCATCATCACCTCTCCGATCGTCAATAGCGCTGAAGCAGTTCCAGCATCTCGATGTCTATCTCGTGTCCGTCGCTGGTGACGTAAGCGACATCGCTGCGCTTGGAATCGAGCGGACCGAAATCGCCGCGCAAGTTCCACAGGCACCAGCCCCAGCCCGCCTTCTTCCAGTTCTCGAGGCAGGCCTGCATCCAGCGAAGCGCCACATCGTGCGGCGTCTTGTTGTAGACGCCCCATTCGCCGATGAAAACGCCGATGCCCGTCTTTTCCAGCTGCTGCCAGGGTTCGACGGTCTCGCGCCACAGCTTGGCCTGATCCACCACGCCGTCGGCCGTTTGAAGCGGCCACGTTGGCACCGGCCATGTATCGCTTCCGCTCACCCAGCCGGCGCGATAGTGGGTGAGATGGAACGGCTCGTAGCCGCGGCCGGCTTGGGCAATCTTGAGGGCGGCCAATGCGGGCGTCGGGTTGCGCCCACCGCCGCGGCCATCGGCAATGACGAGCCGGTCGGGATCTTCCGCCCGGATCGCATCGACCGCAACTCGCGCGACCCGCAGGTATTGTTCTTCCGTCACGGCTGGCGGCTCGTTGACGAGATTGAACGACAAGGCCGCGGCCGGCACGCCGCGATAGCGCGCGGCCAACATTCCCCATTGCCGCGCGAACAGGATGCGGGCCTTGTCGCCGTCCGGTCCGTCACCCCACAGATCGAGCGGCTCCTTGGGCGGATTGATGCAATAGCCGGGCGCCCGATGCAGGCATAGCGTGACGTGGATGCCGCGCCCGCGCGCGAACGCAATCGCCAGGTCGATATCCTTGAGCGGAGTCTCGTGAACGGTGCCGTTGGCGTCCGTCCAGATGCGGTAATCGAGCGGCAGCCGCACGTAGTTGAACCCGCTGGCGGCAATGAAATCGAAATCGCGCTCGCGATACGGCGCATCACCGGCGAGGGTGAACTTTTCCAGCAGGTTGAACCCGCGCCAGCGCGGCAGCTTGGCAAACGAAGCCGGTTCCGCAGCGCCGGCATGCCCCGCCAGCGCCGCGCCCGCCAAGCCGAAGAGCGTGGTGCGCCGTGTCGCTGTAGGAAGAATGTCGGCCATGATCGCGTCCTTACGAACGGACAGCATAATTGGCCGCAGAGCGGCCGTCACCTCCGTGCGTGGCGCCGTTTCCAGACGAAAAAAGAGGGAAGGCGGTTGGCCCTCCCTCTTTTCGCACGGCGCTCGAAGCCCCCGACGGCGCCGCGACGTTTACGGATTGGTCGAATAGTGAATGATCTGGGCGTTGTTGCCGACTGCGGTCGACGTGACCGACGCCGTTCCGGCGACATTGTTGATGTTGACCGCCGTCGCCGCCACCGTCGTCGACGTGTTGATCTGCTTGTTGTTGATCGGCATCGACCCGGCGTTGGTATCGGCTTCGAAGTTGTTGGCGATGGCCGAGTTGGCGATCGAGACCGAGCCGCCCACGTTCGCCAGCGTGACGTTCGCGGTCGCCGTCGGATCCTGCGAGGCGCACTGCTGGTAATTGTTCACCGCGGTCAACGCCGGATCGGTGGAGACCGATGCCGAGTTGCAGACCGCCTGGTTCACGACGCCGACCGATCCGCCGACATTGGTGATGGCGGCATTGGTGGTGGAGGTGATCTGGGCGGCGCTGGTGTACTGGCTCGACTCGACGGTGGTGTCGTTCATCGTGGTGATGTCGACGATGTTGCCCGCCGCCACCGATTGCACACCCACGTCGCCGCCGACCTTGTCGATGGCCGTATTGATCGTCGAGATCGAGTTGTTGAGCTGCACCTGACCGTTGAGGATCTGGCTGCCCGCGTTATTGCTGGAGCTGTCCGCGCAGGCCGGGCTCAGCATCGCTGTCAGTAGCGCCGACCCAGCGATAAGGCTCCTGGCGAGACTTTTCATTGTACTTCTCCTGGTTGGAAGCGGTGGTCATGGATTTGCCGTCGTAGAGCGGATCGGCGGAGGTATTGAGGGCTCCACCGCAGGCCGATTGCGGCGCGTGATAAAGACGGCTCGTCATTTCGAGGACGGCGCGTTCGATGGTCGAGCGGACCGCGAGCTGGATCGGCTCGAGGGCGCTTTCGCCGAGGCTGACGTCGAAGAACGTCTGGCCCAGGAAATCGAAGGCGCCGGCGGAAATCTGGCGGCCGATGATCTGCTTCTGGTAGCTGATGACGTCGACGACTTCGAGGGTCGAGGTATCGACCAGGCGCAGGTCGACGCCGATGTTCATCACATACATATTGGCGCCCGCGGTGCCCTTGAGGGCGTTGGAGGCGATGCCGCCGCCGGTACCGTTGGCGCCGACCGAACGGATGTTGAAGTTCAGTTCGGTGATGCCGCCGACGAGGTAGTAGTTCGAGCCGGGGATCGAGCCGGCGAGGATCTTCCTGTAATCGCCCGGCTTGGCGTCGTCCGTGATGAGCTTGTTATTCGAGTATTTCAGCTCCATTTCGGCAACCGACGTGTCGAAGCGTTCGACCATCGGCACGCCGGCCTTCGAGAGGGCGCTCATCGCCATCAGTGCGGCGCCCTGGGTGATCTTGCGGCCCGAATTGTCCGCTTCGGCCTTGCCGGTGTAATCGGCGATCTGTCCCACCGCGATATGCAAGGGACGCTGCGCCGTGTAACGGCTGAGGCAGCGCAGGGCGCCCGAATAGGGTGTCTCGTTGCTGATCACCGGCGCCCCGCCGATCGGCGAGGTGTAGGTGCCGTCCGACAGCGGGACCGGACTGACGCAGCCCGCCAGCGCGATGGCCGCGGAGGCCAGCGCCAGGGTCCGGAAGAGGTTCATGCGTCCGCGGGTATTCATTTGCCCGAGCTCCCATTGGTATTGGTCGTGGCGGTTTGATTGCCGTTATTGATCTGCGTCGAATCGACGATCACGGTGTTGTTGTTGCCGACTGTGACGACGTTCAGCGAGTTGCCGATGGCCGTCGCCGAGCCGTAGGTGCTGACACCCGATGTCGTCGACGCATTGTAGGAACTGAGGGTGCTGGCCGATTGCACGCCGGACTGGCCGTAGCTGGACGACGTGAACTGGCCGTTCACGACGGTCAGATTGCCGTTGGCGTCGCGCAGATTGGGATTGGCGGTTTGGTTTTCCTGGCCCGCGGCCATGCCGTAGCCCGCGTTGTAGCTCGCGGCATTGTTGGTGTTTCCGGCCAGCGCCACGCCTGTGAGGGTGGCGGTTGCCAACACGAAAGAGCCGATACGGAGCAGCATGAGCGGGTGTCCAGAGATGACGAACCCCTAGGAGCAACCGGCGTGCCACCCCGTTCGGTGCCCTCTGCCCCGAATTCGTGCCAGAGTGGTACGTTGGCGCGGCCGATGGGACGACTGCCGCCCATCAGCGGTTGTCCCGCCTTCCCGAAGGGGCACGCCGTCCCTATATGAGACTCCCCAGCGTACGAGATCGAACCATGGCCTTTCTTCAGTCCCAGCCGCCGCGCGAACCGTTTCTCCATGCCCCCGGAAGCGTTCTCGGTCTGATCGGGGTCCTGATTGCCATTCATCTGGCGGTGGCGTTCGTCCCGATCCCGTTCGACGCACTGGCGCCTTATGCCTTTATCCCGGCGCGCTACAGCGAAGGCGCGCCGCCGCTCGAACTGGTGCTGCCGCTGGTCAGCCACATGTTCCTGCATGGCAGCTTTCTGCACCTCATCATTAATTGCGCGTGGCTCTTGGCGTTCGGGCCGGTCGTGGCGCGCCGCCTGGGCGGGCTGGGGTTCTTTGCCTTTTTCCTCTCGTGTGGCGCTGCCGGCGCGCTGATGGAGCTGGCGCTAGCCTGGGGGGCGCCCGAAGCGATGATCGGGGCCTCGGGCGGCATTTCGGGCCTGATGGCGGCAGGGTTCCGCATGATGCGCTGGCCGGGAGCGCCTACGGGCGTCCGTCTAGTGCCGATCTTCTCGCGTCCGATCCTGACGTTCACCGGCCTGTGGCTGCTCACCAACCTGATCTTCGGCCTGACCGGGTTCGGTACCGGCAATTCCGGCGATCAGATCGCCTGGCAGGCGCATATGGGCGGCTATCTGTTCGGCCTTCTCACCATCGGCCTGTTCGACCGGCGGCGCGCGGCCGATTAATCATTCCGCCGGCGAGGGACGGGCGGCTGGATCGCGGGCGCCCAGTTTGGTGCCGAGCTTGTCCATGTACACGTAGATCACCGGCGTGATGTAGAGCGTCAAGAGCTGCGACAGCATCAGGCCGCCCACCACCGCGAGGCCGAGTGGACGGCGGGCCTCCGAGCCTGCGCCCAGCCCGATGGCAATCGGCAAGGTCCCCATCAGCGCCGCCATGGTGGTCATCATGATCGGGCGGAAGCGGACGATGGCCGCCTCGTAGATCGCGGTGGCGGCATCGACGCCTTCGCCGCGCTGCCGGCCCAGGGCGAAGTCGATCATCATGATCGCGTTCTTCTTGACGATGCCGATCAGCATGATCATGCCGACGAAGGCGTAAATGCTGAGCGGTACGCCGAACAGGAGCAGCGTTAACAAGGCGCCGACCGCCGCCGATGGCAGTCCCGACAGGATGGTCAGCGGGTGGACGAAGCTCTCATAGAGAATGCCGAGCACGATGTAGACGACGACGATGGCGATCGCCAGCAACAGGGCGATGTTGCTCATCGAGCTTTGGAATGCCGCGGCGGTGCCTTGGGCCGACGTACGCACCGTATCGGGGATGCCTACCTCGCGTTTGGCCCGTTCGATGGCGGCCAGCGCCTGACTGAGGGCCATGCCCTGGCCGAGGTTGAACGAAATCGTCGCCGACGGCAGTTGGCCCAAGTGGTTGACGCTTTGCGGCGTAATGGAGGAGCCGATTCTGGTCACCGCCGACAGCGGCACCTGGGTGCCGCTCTGCGAGGTGACATAGAGGCGGTTCAGGGCCGAAGGATCGGCCTGGTAACGCGGCTCCAGCTCCATGATGACCTGGTATTGGTCCGAACTGCCGTAGATCTGCGAAACCTGCTGTCCGCCGAAAGCAGTACCGAGTGCGGTCTCGACGGCTTCCGGCGTCACGCCCAGCGAGGCGGCGCGGTCGCGGTCGATGGCCACCGACACGGTCGGGGTGGTCAGGCGCAAATCGTTGTCGACATCCTGAAAGCCCGGCTCGTCCTTGAGCGCCGAGGTCAGGCGCGTGGTGGCGTCCTGCAATTCGCCGAGATCGATATCCTGCAGGCTGTACTGGTATTGCGAGTTGGTGCGCGCGCCGCCGATATTGATGCTCGGCGGATTGCGGAAGAACGTGTTGATGCCGGGAACGCGGCCGACCTGCTTGCGCAAGCTGTCGATGACCCGGTCGGCCGTCAGCGGGCGTTCGCTGCGGTCCTTGAGGCGGATGAAGAAGCCGCCGGTATTGGTGTCGTTGCGGCTCATCACCGCTTCGACGTTGGGATCGGCCTGGGCGATAGCGGCGACCTTCTGCTGGTATTTCGACATCTGCTCGTAAGCAGTGCCGTTCGCCGACTCGGTGTTGCCCTGGATCATGCCGATGTCGGACGACGGGATGAAGTCCTGCGGCATATAGCGGAACAGTAGCACCGTGGCTGCCAGGCTCCCGAAGAACACCATCAAGATCACGCGGCTGTGGTGAAGGCCCCACTGCAGCGATCCTTCATAAGCGTGCTGCATGGCGGCGAAGGTGCGTTCGCTCCAGCGCTGGATGGCGTTCTGCTCGCCGTGCTGGTCCTTGAGGAACCGGCTGCACAGCATCGGCGTCAGCGTCACCGAGACCACGCCCGATATGAAGATGGCGAGCACGATCGTCACCGCGAATTCGGTGAGGAGGCGGCCGACCATGCCGCCCATGAACATCACCGGAATGAACACGGCCGCCAGCGACACCGTCATGGAGAGGATGGTGAAGGCGATTTCCTTGGCGCCCTTGAGGGCCGCGTCGAAGGCGGTCTCGCCCTGCTCGATATGCCGCACGATGTTTTCGAGCATCACGATGGCGTCGTCGACCACGAAGCCGACCGACAGCGTCAGTGCCATCAGCGACAGGTTGTCAAGGCTGAAGCCGAGAAACGACATGCCGGCGAAGGTGCCGACCACGGCGATCGGCAGCGCCAGCGAGGGAATGATCGTCGCCCGGAAGGTGCGCAGGAACAGGAAGATCACCACCACCACCAGCAAGGCGGAGATGATCAGCGTCGTTTGCACGTCCTCGACCGAGGCGCGGATCGAGGCGCTGCGGTCGTACACGGTCTCGAGCTGCATCGATGCCGGCAGTTGCAGCATGAACTGCGGCAGCAGTTTCTTGATGTCGTTGACCACCTGGATGGTGTTGGCGCCGGGCTGCCGGAAGATCGCCAGCACGATGGCGCGCTTGCCGTTGAACCAGTTGGCGGTGCGGATGTTCTCGACCGAGTCCTTGACCTGGGCGACATCCCCGAGCCGCACCGGGGCGCCGTCGCGGTAGGCGATCACCTGGCGGGAGAACTCGGTGGCATTGTTGAGCTGGCCGTTGACGTCGATGACCTGGGCGCGGGTGGGGCCGTTCAGCGAGCCGGTGGCGAGGTTCGGATTGGCGTTGTCGACGGCCGAGGCGAGCTGGTCGATGCCGATCTGGCGCGCCGCCAGGGCGGCGGGATTGGCCTGAATGCGGACGGCGTATTTCTGCGAGCCGAACACATTCACGTTGGCGACGCCGTTGATGACCGAAAGCTGCCGGAACAGGAGGTTGGAAAACTCGTTGACCTTCGACAGCGGCAGGCTGGGCGAACTCATCGCCAGAAGCAGGATCGGTGCGTCCGCCGGGTTCTGCTTGCGCAAGGTCGGCGGCGTCGTCATCTGCCGCGGCAAACGGCGCATCACGGTCGACAGCGCCTGCTGCACGTCTTGGGATGCGGCGTCGATGTTGCGGTCGAGCGTGAACTGGATGGTGATCTGCGTCGAACCCAGGGTGGACGACGAGGTCATCGAATCGATGCCGGCGATCTGCGACAGCTGGCTTTCGATCGGGGTTGCCACCGACGACGCCATGGTCTGCGGATCGGCGCCCGGCAGGCTGGCGCTCACCACAATGGTCGGATAGTCGACGTTGGGAAGCTCGCTGACCGGCAGAGCGGTGTAGCCGAAGATGCCGAAAATCAGCATCGCCGCCGTCACCAGCGTCGTCATCACCGGCCTGAGGATGAAAGGCTCCGAGATATTCATGGCTTTTTGACGCGGCCTTTGCCGGTCGAAACTTTGGCACCGGGTACGACGCGGAGCTGGCCCTCGGTGATGACGCGTTCCTTGGGCTTGACGCCCTTGACCGCCATGAAGTGGGTGCCTTCGTCATAAAGCACCGCGACCGGCCGCATTTCGGCGGTCTGTTCCTTCGTCACCACGAAGACGTAGCGCCCGTTGGGGCCTTCGTTGATCGCTTCGCGCGGCACGACCGTCGTTTTCGGCAGATCGTTCAGCGTGACGTCGACATCGACCTGCTGACCCGGAACCAGGGTGTGGTCCTTGTTGTCGAAATAGGCCCTGAGTTCGATCGTGCCGGTGGCGTTGTTGATCTGGTTGGAGACGAAATCGACCTTGGCCGAGCGCTTCGGTGCCTTGGGATCGTGGGTATCGAGAAGGGCGAGCAGTTTGCCGGCGCGGTCGCGTGCCTGGATCGCGGCCAGATCGGATTGCGGCAGCGCGAACGAGACTTTCACCGGTTCGATCTGGGTCAGCACCACCAAAGGACTGCTGCCGTTGGCGCTGACGAGATTGCCCGGCTGGATCAGGATCGGACCGGTCTTGCCGTCGACCGGCGCGCGGATCTGGGTATAGCCGAGATTGATCCGGGCGGTTTCGACCTGAGCCCTGTCGGCATCCACGGTGGCGCTCGCCGATTTGGCGGTCGCAATGGCGGTGTCGTGCTGCTGCGACGAAATCGCGTTCTGGGCAAACAGCGCCTCGTAGCGCTTCTGGGTGGCGACCGCGCTGATCCGCTGGGCCTCGTCCTTGGCCAGCGTGGCGCGGGCCTGATCGAGCGCCGCCTGGAACGGCCGTGGATCGATGACGAAGAGCAGATCGCCTTTCTTGACGATCTGGCCTTCCTGGAAGGCGGCTTTGACCAGTTGCCCGGTGACCTGCGCGGTGACTTGAACCGTGGCATTGGCCACCACGGTTCCGACCGCGTGTTCTACGACCGTAACGTTTTTCACCGTTGCCGGCTGGGTCACGACCACTGGCGGCGGGCGCCCTTTTTCCTTCGATCCGGTGCCCGCGATCAGGAACCAAGCCACGGCGAGGACGGCGAGCGCCCCGACTGCGATGCCCGTTTTGCGCAGATTGAGCCGGCGGAACCGTCCCTCGACCTGACTGGCCAGGCCTTCGAAACTGTTGGGATATCTCATGTTCATGGCTCAGAATCCGGCACGCATCGTAGGGAAGAAGAAGTTTCGCGGTTTGCCGCCGCGATCCGGTCCGGAAATTATCCTTACTCCTAGCACGGCCGGCCCGGTTTCCGGCTGCTCAAGTTTTGGTGCGCCGCCAATTTGACGCGCTAGGCTCGCCATCACGCCGCGGCAACCAGAAGGGGTTCGGTAAGGACGATAACGGCGCTCTACCGCCCGGATTTGGCGTGGGACTCTAGGACACCGGCGGAATCCCGAAGCATGGTTGCCCCAGCGCCGGGTCGCGGTTATAAGCCGCCCCACATGAATATCCGAAATATCGCCATCATCGCGCACGTCGACCACGGCAAAACGACCCTGGTCGACCAGTTGCTGAAGCAGTCCGGCTCGGTTCGTGAGAACCAGCATATGGAAGAGCGCGCGCTCGATTCCAACGATCTGGAACGGGAACGCGGCATCACTATCCTGGCCAAATGCACCAGCGTGGAGTGGGGTGAAACCCGCATCAATATCGTCGACACCCCCGGTCACGCCGATTTCGGCGGCGAGGTGGAGCGCATCCTGTCGATGGTCGACGGCGTCGTGCTGCTGGTCGATGCGGCCGAAGCCGTCATGCCGCAGACCAAGTTCGTGCTGTCGAAGGCCTTGAAGCTCGGGCTCAAGCCGATTGTCGTGATCAACAAGATCGACCGGCAGGACGCGCAGCCCAAGGAAACGCTGGAATCGATCTTCGATCTCTTCCTCGCGCTTGAGGCGAACGATTATCAGCTTGATTTCCATGTCCTTTATGCGTCCGGACGGCAGGGCTGGGCGGTAGCGGACCTCGACAACGATGTGCGCAAGGACTTGTCGCCTCTGTTTGCCCGAATTGTCGCAGATGTTCCCAAACCGAAGCCGATCGAAAAGGCGGGGGACGAGTTCCCCTTCACCATGCTGGTGACAACATTGGAGGCCGACCCGTATCTCGGCCGCGTGCTGACGGGACGCATCGAAACCGGTGCCATCACGGTCAACCGCCAGATTAAAGCGCTCAGCCGTGACGGTTCCGTCGTTGAACGGGCCCGTGCGACGAAGCTGCTCGCGTTCCGCGGTCTGGCACGCGTTCCGGTGGAACGGGCCGAGGCGGGCGACATCATCGCCATCGCCGGTCTGCAGACCGCCACGGTCGCCGACACGCTGTGCGATATCACCGTCGAAACGCCGATCCACGCCAACCCGATCGACCCGCCGACCCTGGCGATGACCATCTCGGTCAACGACTCGCCTTATGCGGGTCGCGAAGGCGATAAGGTTCAGAGCCGCGTCATCCGCGACCGCCTGCTGCGCGAAGCCGAAGGCAATGTCGCCATCCGCATCCGCGAGACCGGCGAAGGTGCTTATGAAGTGGCGGGCCGCGGCGAACTGCAACTCGGCGTTCTGGTCGAGACCATGCGGCGCGAAGGCTTCGAACTCTCGATTTCCCGTCCCCGCGTTCTCTATCAGACCGATCCCGACACCGGCGAGCGGCTGGAGCCGATCGAGGAAGTCTCCATCGATGTCGACGATCCCTTCACCGGCATCGTCATCGAGAAGATTTCCAACCGCAAAGGCGAGATGACCGACATGCGTCCGACCGGCGCCGGCAAGACGCGGTTGACGTTCCTCGCCCCGTCGCGCGGCCTGATCGGCTATCACGGCGAATTCCTGACCGACACGCGCGGCACCGGCGTGATGAACCGCATCTTCCATTCCTACGCACCCCACAAGGGCGCGGTACAGGGGCGGACGAACGGCGTGCTCATCTCCAACGGCCAGGGCGAAGCGGTGCCGTACGCGCTGTGGTATCTCGAAGAGCGCGGCAAGCTGTTCGTCGTGCCGGGCACCAAGGTTTACGAGGGTATGATCATTGGCCAGCACGCCAAGGACAACGACCTCATCGTCAACCCCTTGAAGGCCAAGCAGCTCACCAACATCCGCACCACGTCGAAGGACGAGGCCGTGCGCCTCACCCCGATCGTGCCGATGACCCTCGAACAGGCGATTGCCTATATCGAGGACGACGAGCTGGTCGAGGTAACGCCGCAGTCGATCCGCCTCAGAAAGCGCGAACGCGATCCCAACGAACGCAAGCGCCAGATGCGGGCCGAACAGGACGCGGGGTAGTCGGATAGCCTCCGGCTGCGGTAACCTGCGGTCGGAGGATTCGCATGCCCACACTCGACGACGTAACCCTCATTCACCGCCTCGCCGATGACGCAGGCGCGGTGATCCGCCCCTATTTCCGCCGCCGTATCGAGGTGGTCGACAAAGGGGCTGCGACCGGCGCGATGTTCGATCCGGTGACGGCGGCCGATAAGGGCGGCGAGAAAGCCATCCGTGCGGTGCTGGAAGCCGAGCGGCCGGACGACGGCATTCTGGGCGAGGAATTTCCCGAAACGCAGGGCTCATCGGGCCGCGTATGGGTGGTCGATCCGGTCGACGGCACCCGCGCCTTCATCACCGGTCAGAGCCAGTGGGGCACCCTGATCGCTCTCAATGAGAACGGACGGCCGACGTTGGGCGTGCTCGACCAGCCGGTCATCCACGAGCGTTTCATCGGTACCGGCGACAGCGCCGAACTCCACAGCCCTGATGGCATCACCAAGCTCAAGGTGCGCCCGTGCGCGAGTCTCGCCGAGGCGGTGCTGATGACGACCCACCCGTGGGCTTATTTCGACGCCTCCGAGCAGGAGATGTTCCGCCGCCTTTGCGATGCCTCGATGATGAGCCGTTTCGGCGGCGATTGTTATGCCTACGGCCTTCTGGCCATGGGCTTCGTCGATCTCGTGGCCGAGGCGCGACTGAAGCCATGGGACATCCAGGCGCTGATCCCGATCGTCGAAGGGGCGGGCGGGGTGATCACCGATTGGACCGGCGGGCCTTGCGCCGACGGCGGCCGGGTGGTGGCGGCAGGCGACAAGCGCGTGCACGCAGAGGCACTGAAATACCTCAACGCCTGAGAATCTGTGCTGACGCATAGCGCCGGCGGTTGACTTGCGCGGTTTCGCAACTACGTTCCCCGCCGCCGGATGGTCCGGTGCTAGAGGTTTTATGTTGCAGATTGTTCGCGGCCAGTGACGCTTCGCCGTTCTCGGCGAGGCCTCGTCCACCGGCCTGAAATGTCTTCGCGAAACGCGACCGCGTTTGACGGCCGGGTATTGGCTTACCCGACACATCTGCACATCCATGAACATCTCGAAACCGGAGCAGCGTGCTTTGCACGTACTGGCTCAAGGCGGGCACATCCGTCACGAACGCGACCATGAAGGGCGCATCGCCGCAATCACCTGTTTCACCCGCGACGGCTACGGCCTCGCCGATTGCACCCTGGCGATTTTCAAGAAGCTGAAAGCCAAGCGACTGATCGAGTCGAAGAACGGCGGCCCGTATCACATATCGCGCAAGGGCCGGCTGGCGGTGCGTGCGCAACCCGACAACCGTTGAACTGGCCTGGCGGCGTGCCCTGGCGTAGAAATGCGCCATGGACACGCTGCTTCTGAAAGACAGTTTTTCGCGCGCTTTCGTTGGTGCCGGATTGAAGGCGCCGGACGGCGTGTTCGAGGCGCTGGCTGCCCGCTATAGCGAACCCGGCCGCGCCTATCACACGCTGCAGCACATCGCCGAAGGTCTCGGACATCTCAAGAATGTTCGTTACGTCTCGCCGGAAGTGCCGATCGCCTGGTGGTTCCACGATGCCATCTACGATCCCAAGCGCACCGACAACGAAGAGAAGAGCGCCGCCTGGGCGGCTGCGGTCCTCGGCAAAACACCGCTGGCCGCGAAGGTGAACGCTGCCATTCTCGCCACCAAGGCTGGGGCCTTTGCTGCCGATCCGGCGGCGCGGCTGATGGTGGACATCGATATCGCCATCCTGGCCGCGCCCGAGCCGCGATATTCCGAAGCGGCGGCACAAATCCGGCAGGAATACGCCTATCTCAATGAGGCCGATTACAAGGCCTTTCGACTGAAAGTGCTGCGCAGCTTCTCCGGCCGCGCTTTCATCTACCAGAGCCCCGAATTCCGCTCCCTCGAAACGCGTGCGCGCAAAAATCTCGAACGCGAGATCAACGCGCAGATCGTGCGGAAGAAGTAGCTTCTGCGTCCGCCACAAACGCGTCGAACGCCGTCCAGAACCGGTCCCGGATGGCGTCCTGTTCCATCAGGATTTCGTGCTCGGACTCGGCCAGTTCGATGTAACGGCCGTGCGGCAGGCGGGCGGCGAAACGGCGGGTCGCTTCGATGAGGACGATGCGGTCTTTGCCGGCGCCGACGATCAGGGTTGGCGTCTTGATCGCTTCGGCATAGCCCGGCCGCGCCATGGCATTCATCGAGCGGTAGGCCGCCTCGATCCAGCCCCAGGTCGGGCCAGCGAGGCGGATATCGGGCTCAGCGCGCAGGATCGCCTGGGTCCGTTCGAAGCGGGCCGCATCGGAGGTGCAGAGCTGCCGTTCGAAGGTGATCTGGTGGGGATCGCGACGCTCCATGCCCCAGGCGAATTCGCCGCTTTTGCCGAAACCGGAATGCAGGCCGGTGATGATGCGGGTCAGCCAGCCGGGATAGCCGCGCGTTGAAACGGCGATCATCGGAGCGACCAGAACCGCGGCGCGAAACCAGTCGGGATGATCGTGCAAGGCCCTGAGCGCGAGGTGGCTTCCCATCGAATGGGCCAGCACCAGCGGCGACGGCGACAGCTTGGCCACGACGGCGGCCATGAAGCTGTTCAGATCGTCGTCGAACTCGGAAAAATCGCCGACGTGGCATTTGAGCGGATCGGCCAGCGCGCGTTCGCTGCCGCCCTGACCGCGCCAATCGAACGCCGCGACGGTAAAGCCGCGCCCGGTCAGTTCGCCGATGACCTCGCCGTATTTCTCGATGAATTCGGTTTGCCCCGACAACAGGACGCAAACCCGGCCGCTAGGGTTCTCCGGCTCGGCCACACACGTCCGCAGGCGCCGTCCGTCGCCGGCCGTAATGAAATCGAAGGATGGCACCGTTGAGACCCCCTCATGCACGGCCGGAACAGACCCGGCCGGCACGCAGGCGTCAACCCTGTCAGCCGCCGCCCAGCAAGGGCGCGAGCTTCATGGCCAAACCCATGTCGCCGGCCACCCTGAGCTTGCCCTGCATGAACGCCATGGTCGGATCGATCTGGCGGCTTGCCAGTTTTTCGAAGGTGGCGAGCGACAGCGTGATGGTGCAGTCGGCGGATTTGCCGGCGCCCGAGGTCACCGCGTTGGGCTCCGCGGTGCCGTCGACGAAAACGCTGCCGTCTTCGCCGAAGTCGAATTTGAGAGTACCGCCGAGACCCGATTTGGCGCCGATCCGCTTGCCGAGCTCTTCGATGATCTTGTCAATCTGCGCTTGCATGGGGAGGACCTTCCTCGTGCGTTTGGGTTTAGCGAATTACAGTAGTTAGAGCGTCTTATGGCAACAATTTACATTTGTCATATTCTTCCCCTGCGGGCATGGTGAGCTTTCACCTCCGGCAGGGCGGCGCCGAACATGTCTGGCACTGGCAAACGCGACGCACTCGGCACGGCGTTTCTGGTTCTGCACGTCGTCATCCTGACCTACATCCTGACCGGCTGGGCGTTGCCCTTCGTCGGCCTCTATATCGTGTTCCTGCCGGTGATGGCGCTGCATTGGCCGCTAAACAGAGACACTTGCATTATCAATAACTTAGAGTCGCTGATCCGGACCGGACGCTGGCGCGACCCGAGAAATTGCGAGGAGGGCGCCTGGCTGCGGCTGTTGATCAAATCCGTGCTCGGCCTCGACCTCTCCCCCCGCCAGATCGACTACCTGAGTTACGGCCTGCTGGCGCTTCTGTGGGGGCTTGGAATTTGGCATTGGTTCGGCTGGCCGACCCCTTGAAACGCCGCCAGGGGATACCCACCTAAAAGACTGCCGGGAGGCCGGAAGGCTCCCGCGCAAGGAATGTGATCCTGGCCCATGTGGGCAGGATCCGACACTCGAACGCTTCTAGGAGGTTTGAACCATGCGTACGTTTGATTTTTCCCCGCTGTTCCGCTCCACCGTCGGCTTCGACCGTCTTTTCGATCTGATGGACAGCTACGCCGAGCAGTCGAACGGCTACCCCCCGTACAATATCGAGCGCTCTGACGACACCCATTACCGCATCACCCTGGCCGTCGCCGGCTTCGGTGAGAAGGACCTGAACATCGAGGTCAAGGAGGGCGTGTTGACCGTCACCGGCCAGAAAGAGCCGGTGGAAGGCGACAATCGCTCCTACCTCTACCAGGGCATCGCCGGACGCGCCTTCGAGCGCCGCTTCCAGCTTGCCGATCATGTCGAAGTGCGCGCCGCCAAGCTTGAGAACGGCCTGTTGCACGTCGATCTGGAGCGCCTGATCCCCGAGGAGAAGAAACCGCGCCGGATCGCCATCAACGGCCCCGAGCTGAAGAGCATCGAAGGCAAGGCGGCCTGATCCGCCTTTCCCGACGGTCCGGTTGAATAGGACGCCGCTGTATTAACGAAGAGCCGGGGTTTTCCCCCGGCTCTTCTTTTTTTGCCTGGGCGGTTGAGGTAAACCTGAATGCAGTTTTCCGGGTATTCGCGCATGCCTAGCTGGCAAAGCTCCTTCTTCGATCGGTATCTACGCATGGCCAAACCGCGGGCGGTTGAGGCCGAGACCGACATTGCCGAGCTGCGTCGCCAGTACGCGTATCTGTCGGAGCGGTTCGGTGCCGTTCCGCGCGATGGTGTGTTCGAGCCGGTCAGCCTTGGCCCGGTAAAAGGCGAGTGGGTCCGGACCAAAACTTCGTCGCCCTCGCGCCTGATCCTGTATTTTCACGGCGGCGGTTACATTTCCGGTTCGCCCGAAACCCATCGCGCCCTGATCGCCAAGCTGGCGCACGCCTCCGAAGCCACGGCGTTTTCGCTGCAATACCGGCTGGCACCCGAATTTGCTTTTCCGGCTGCGGTGCGCGACGGGCTCGACGCCTATCGCCAGTTGATCGCCCGCGGCATGCCCGCCAGTGCCATCGTGCTCGCCGGATCGGGCTCGGGCGGCGGGCTGGCGTTCTCGGTGATGCTGGCCATCCGCAACGCCAAACTGCCGATGCCGGCCGGGTGCCTCGCCATGTCGCCTTGGGCCGACCTGACGCTGTCCGGTTGGAGCGTGTTGCAGAACGCGTCCAAGGATACGGCGCTGTCGTGGGAACTGTTGTTCGTCAGCGCCCGCCATTACCTGAAAAAGGCACCGCCGGCCGATTCCTATGCCTCGCCGGTGTTCGCCAACTTCAAGGATTTCCCGCCGATCATGGTCCATGCCGGCTCGCTCGAGATGCTGCGCGACGATGCCTCCCGGTTGGGTGATCGTGCCGCGGAAGCAGGCGTGCCGGTCAGCGTCGAGATTTATGACGGCATGCAGCACTGCTTCCAGGCCCATTCCGCCGTGCCCGAGGCCAAGGTGTCGTTGCAGCGGCTCGGCCAGTTCGTGCGCCAGCGCACGGCCCCGCGCATCGAAACGGCTCCGGCGGCTGGGCGGTAGACCTCAGAGATTTTTGATCAGCGTTTCGACCAGCGCCTGGGGCAGCTTGGCGCCGGTAATGGTCACGCCTTCGAACGTGTTGTCGCGGAAATGGGCGTCGCGCAGATTGGCGTAGCTGAGATCGGCGCCGTTGAAGTTCACGGATCGCAGATCCGCACCGCGGAAATCGGCATAGCGGGCTTCGACCTTTTCGAGACGCGATGGCAGCAGCCGGTCGTCGGCGATGACCAAGGGGCCCAGCCGCGCATCGCGCAGATCGGTGCGGGTCAACTGGGCGCCGGTGAGATTCACGCCGCGCAAATCCGCTCCGCACAGCCGCACGCAGCGCAAATCGGCGCCCGACAGATTCGAGCCCTGCAGCGAGGCGCCTTCGAGGTCGAGGCCGTAGAGCACCGCGCCCGGCGCGATCAGAGCCGTCAGCTGGCGGGTGTTGAGGCCGGGAATGCGCCGCAGGTCCATGCCGCTGAGAATGGCCGGCTCGCCTTCGCGACCGTTCGATTCGGCCCAGCGGGCGTGGGCGTCGAGCATCGCCTCGGGATTGACCGGCATCTTGCCGGGGTCCGGCCCCACCATTTTGGTGGTCAAGGTGTTGGACAGGTCGGCGCCGTCGAGCACGGCGAGATCGAGCTTGGTGCCGATCAGGACCGCCCCGGCAAGGTTGGCGCCGGCCAGATTGCAGCCCGACAGGTCGGCGTTTTCGAGATTGGCGCCGGCGAGCTTGGCCTGGCGCAGATTGGCGCGGATCAGCCGGCAGTTCTTCATCATGGCGTCGGTGAAGTCGGCCTGAACGGCGATGGTGCCGTTCATCTTGGCGCGCTCCAGATTGGCGGAGTGCAGAGTGGCACCCGGCAACTCGGTCGGCCCGACATCATGCTGCATCACGCGAAGGTTCCCGTAGCGGTCCTTCTGGGCGATGGTGCCCTCGCGCAAGTCGGCTTCGAACAGGTCGGCGCCGGTCAGGTTGGCCCCCTTCAGGGACACGCCGCGAAGGTCCGCTCGGCGAAGGCTCGCTTGCGTCAGATTCGCGCGCTTCAGGTCGGCGCCGAAGAAGCTGGCGGAGTCCAGACGGCACTTCGAGAGGTTGGTTTCTTCCAGGATGGCCCCGGTGAAATCCGCGTCGGCGAGGTTGTGTCCGGAGAGGTCCAGCCCGCTGAGGTCGGTGAAGGCAAATACCGCGCGAGCCCCGCCGATCCGGCCAGAATATAGGGTTTCATGGCGTGCCGCCGCTAAGGTGGCATCCTTCTGGCTCAGCTTGGCAAATGCTTTGCGGTTGCCGGTCATGGTGATGCGCGGTGGCGGCCCTGTTAACCCTCTTAGGGGACATTTTTAGGCAAGGTCGCTAACGTCTGATTAAAAACGAGAAATTTGCGTTTGCCGGCGGGCAACGCTAGGTCAGACGTGCAAAACTATGTAAAGTTTCGCAAGGCCGGGGTAGGTCTGGGAAATCACGACGCTTTACGACGATTGATCGACACAACATCCGGGGTCGGTAAGCCGGTCCACGAGCCATATGGATGCGAGGTAAGCCCTTGAGCAAGCGCATTTTGATGCTGTCCACCGCCGCTGCGGCCCTGTTCACGAGTGCGGCGTTGGCCGACACCACGATCACCGACTCCAAGTCGGATCCCTACACCACGGGGGCGTTTCTGGTCTCGGGCGACAAGGGCACCGAGAAAGCCGGCAACATCACCATCCAGAGCGGCGGATCGGTCAATGTCTCGGGGTTGACCCAGGGGGCGATCACCATCGACTCCAACAACTGGCTCCTGAACCAGGGCACCATCTCCGCCAAGGACAAGGACGCCGCCATCGCCATTCACGTCGGCATGGGCGCTAATCCCGACTTTACCGGCACGTCGATCACGCGCAGCGGCGGCACGTCGTCGGTCACCGGCATCTATCTCGATTCCAATTCGGTGACTTCCGCCTCGGGTTCGGGCAAGGGCAAGATCGGCCTCTATCTCGATACCAACACCACCTCTAACGCGTGCACGGCGATCTGTACCTTCACGGGCGCCATCACGCTCGCCAGCGGCTCGAGCTTGAGCGTCACCGGCGACAGTTCGGCGGCCATTCAGCTCGGCTCGTCCGGCGATACGACATTGAAGTACGGCAGGCTCCTGGGTGATCTCACCATCGGCGGCGCGGTCACGGCAACAGCCGAAACGACCAACAACAGCGTCAACACCGCCATGTATGGCCTTTTGTCGTACGGCAAGATCGAAGGCAACGTGATCATCCAGTCGACCGGCTCGATGGCGTCCTACGGTCATGGTGCCGTCGGCATGGCGATCGCGGGTCAGGGCATTACCGGTTCGCTGACCATCGACGGCTCGCTGGTGACGTCGGTTCTCAACGAGAACAACAACTACAACTACTATTCCAAGGTCAACACGACGACCAATGCGGAAGCGGGACCTGCACTGGTCATCGCGGCCAGTATCGGCAAAGGCGTCTCGATCGGCAACGGCAGCACGTCGGCGTCGGTCTCGATGCAGGGGACCGGAGCGGCGATCGTGGTCGGATCGTCAACCCAGTCCACAGCGGTTACGCTAAACACCTACACCGACAGCACCAATCCGGGGTTCAGCTTCTATAATCGCGGCACCATCGGCGCGCAGTACACCAACTTCAACAAGCCGACCGAGGCCATTTATCTGGCCGGCGCCACCAGTTATCAGACGGTGCTGATCGGCGGCCTCTTCAACGCCGGATCGATTCAGGCGTCGGCCCAGACGTCCAACGATGCGACTTCCAGCACGAACACCTACGCTTTTGGCCTGGTGGTCGGCGATTACGTCAAGTTCGGCGTCAACGACACCGTGAAGAATGCGCCGGGCGCCGGCACCAACGATCCGGGCGACCGGGCGGCGTTGGTGGTGTCGGGCTCGAGCTCGGGCGGCGGCTCGATTTCCGCGCAGGTCTCCGGCACCAGGGGCGGTACGGCCCGCGCCATCTGGATTTCGGGCGCCAATTCCGAAATTCCCTCGCTGATCAATACCGGTACGATTTCCGCAATGGCGACGACCACCAATGCGGCCTTGACCGGCAATCCCAAGGACTCGTCGGGAAATCCGTATTACAGCGGTACCGCGACCGATCCTCTGGCGGCGATCGCGATCGAGGATGATTCCGGAAAGCTCGTTTCGATCGTCAACTCCGGTACGATTACGGCCGCGGCCGGCTATGTCAGTTCGACCTCGTCGTCGACCCCGACGGCGCTCGACAACAACAGCCAGATTGCCATCGCGATCCGCATCAATGGCAATCCCACCGGGACTACGATCAAGAACTACGCCACCGACACGCGCGCCGCAGTCATCAAGGGCGACATCGTCTTCGGTGGCGGCAGCAATCAGGTTTTGGATCTCGTCGGCACCAGCAACTACGGTTCGCAGGTCACCGGCAACGTGACCTACGGCTACACGATCGATGCCAACAGCGTCGACGAGCTGCACATCGGCGTGAATTCGGCACTCTACGGCAAGGTGGTCACCAACGCGCCAAACAGCGGCGTCAAGGTCGACATTGATGCCAACGGCACGCTGACACTGCTCAACACCGATACGGCCCTGGCGGCGTCGACGGTGAACGTCCAGAAGAACGGCACGCTCAATCTCGGCGTCAATCGCCAGCTCACCGGCAAGGGCATGATCCAGGCCGATGCGATCAGCTTCGTCAACGGTGCCAATCTCGGCGTGACCTACGCGAGCTTCCTGCCGAAGCAAGCGCAGAACGGCGCCTATCAGTTCGTGTTGATGTCGGCGACCCAAGGCCAGATGTCGATCGGCCAGAGCATCATCGACAACTTCAACAACAAGACCGATATCAGCGGCAACTCGACCCGCCCCTATCTGCTCAAGACGGCGACGATGTGCAGTACCGGCAATCCTGGCGGCTGCGCGAACTTCTCGAAGCCGGACAGCACCAAGGATTATCTGCTGATCAACGTGGTCGCGAAGAACACCACCGAACTCGGCCTCAATCCCGATTCCGTTGCCGCCGTCGCGCTGCCGAGCGACCAGGGTGCCACCACCCTGTTCCAGCAGGCCAATCTGGCGCTGGCGGTCGACGACGAACTCGGCGCGGCCTTCCTCAACGGCATTCACAACGCCAAAGAGGCGGCCAAGGCCTACAACGACTTGGCGCCCGGCGTGACCGGCGGTACCCGCGCCATCGCCATCTCGATCACCGACTCGGCGACCGGTCCGGTGGCGGCGCGCCAGCGCGCCCTTCGCATGTACGGCAAGACCAGCGGCGACTTCACCATCTGGGGCCAGGAATTCGTCCAGATGATCAAGGATCCGGGCACCGGCGCCACCGACGTCAACACCGGCTTCAAGACCAATCCGGGCTTCAAGGACCACGGCTTCGGCCTGTCGCTCGGTATCGACGGCGGCAGCCCGAAATACGGCTGGTACGGCGGCGCGCTCACCTTCTATGCCGGCGACGTCAACGAGCTGTCGCGCAACGCCCATCAGAACCAGCAATGGTATCTCTTGAGCCTGTATTCGGCATGGCGTGGCAAGGGCCTGTTCCTCGACACCAAGCTCGATGCCGGCTACGGCCACATCGACGGCAAGCGCACCTTGGCGCTGATGCCGACGACCACCACCTATTACATCCGCCAGGCCGAGAATACCCACGCCGGTGCCTTGATCTCCGGCTCGATCGCGACGGGCGTGATGTTCTCCTACGGCGCGGCGACGTTCATGCCGCAGTTCAACCTCGACGGCATGTATCTGCGCGAAGAAGGCTACACAGAGAAGAACCCCTCCACGACCACGGTCGGCGACGGCTTCGATCTCAAGGTCGGCCAATATTACGCCAAGTCGCTGCGCGCCTTCCTCGGCTTCGATGCCCGCTACGATCTGAAGGTGTGGGATCTCTACCTGCAGCCGGAAGTGCGGGCCGGCTATCGCTACGACTTTGTCAGCGATCCGGTGAAGCTGAAGGCGTCGTTCGCCTATTCGGATACGTCCGCGCCGATTCCGGCTCCGGGCGCCACCTTCGAGGTGACCGGTCCCGATCCGAGCCAGGGCAATTTCGTGCTCGGCAGCTCGATCTCCACCACCACCGACACCTGGACGCTGGGCCTCAGCTTCGATCTCGTGAAGGGTTCGGGCGGCGCCTTCCAGCAGGTCGGAACGCTGCACATCCTCGGTCGGATCTAGCTGGCCGCGAAGACTGCAATCAGGGCCTGACGGCAGACCGCCGTCGGGCCCTTTTCTTTTGCTAGGCGCGGCCGCCGGCGAGCGCCACGAACCGTTCCACGTCCGCTTCCGGCGTGGCGAAGCTCGTCACCAGGCGGATCAGGGTGCGTCCGCCGGCAGGCGGGCCCCAATCGTAGAATGCGCCGCCGCCGTTCCTGAGACGGGCTGCGAGCTCGTCCGGAAGCCACACGAAGACGGCATTGGCATCGACCGGGTGGGCGATCTCGACGCCTTCGACGGCCTTGAGACCGTCGGCAAGGCGTGTCGCCAGCCGGTTGGCGTGGGCGGCGCGTGCCAGCCAGCGGTCGTCCGTGAGATAGGCGTCGAGCTGGGCCGACACGAATCGCATCTTGGAGACCAAATGGCCGCTCTTCTTGCGCCGGTATTCGAAATCGCGGGCGTCGGCGGGATCGAAGAACACGACCGCCTCCGCCGCCATGGCGCCGTTCTTGGTGGCGCCGAAACTGAGGACGTCGACTCCGGCTTGCCACGTCGCCGCGGCGGGCGACACGCCGAGATGGGCAACGGCGTTGGCGAATCGTGCGCCGTCCATATGAACCTTCATGCCGTGTTCGTGGGCGAGACGGCTGAGCGCTGCGATCTCGTCGGGCGTGTAAACGGTGCCGAGTTCGGTCGATTGCGTCAGCGACAACACCGCCGGCTGGGCATGATGGACGAAGCCTTTGAGGTGATGCGACAGCGCTGTCGCAAGCCCAGCGGGTGTCAGTTTGCCGTGCTCGCCTTCGATGCCGATGAGTTTCGCGCCGTGGCTGAAGAACTCCGGCGCACCGCATTCGTCCACCGCAATGTGCGCTTCGGCGTGGCAAAAAACCGCCCCGTGTGGTGGGCTTAAGGTGGCCAGTGCCAACGCGTTTGCGGCGGTGCCGCTGATCACCGGGAACGCCATGATGCGCCGCGAAAAGATGCGCTCGAACTGGACCCCGATCTGGGCCGTCAAGGCATCGGCGCCATAGGATGGAGCCGGACCGTCGGCGGCGGCTGTCACCGCCGCGATGATTTCGGACCAGGCGCCATAGGCGTTGTCAGACAGGAAATTCATGCTTCCCCCACGGCCGGATCGCAGGCCGGCCAATCTTCACCATGTGCCCGTGTTGGCCATCGAGGCCCACGGTTCTGCCGGAGCGAGCGCGTCGCCTTCCTGCAGCAGCTCGATCGAGATACCGTCCGGCGAACGGATGAACGCCATGCGCCCGTCGCGCGGCGGCCGGTTGATGACGACCCCGGCGGCCTGCAATTTGGCGCAGGTTTCGTAGATGTTTTCGACCGCGAAGGCGAGGTGGCCGAAATTGCGTCCGCCGCTGTAGACCTCCGGATCCCAATTGTATGTAAGCTCAACGAGCGGGGCCTTTTCCGCCGCCGCGCGCTGCCGGTCGCCGGGGGCGGCGAGGTAGACGAGGGTGAAGCGCCCGGCCGAACTCTCCATCCGGTGGGTTTCGACGAGGCCGAGTTTGGCGCAGTAGAAATCGAGCGCCGAAGCGAGATCGGCGACCCGGACCATGGTATGGAGATAACGCATCGGTGCCTCCGTTTTTGGGGGGAATTGCAGACTGCCGGTTAGGCATTCTGCAAAGAAATTCTATATTGCACTGCACCACAAATCGCGGGTGGGGCGAAGGATCGCATCCGGAAGTCGAGGCGGCGCAACGCTCTTTTCACCTGCCGCATAGCAGAAAGTGCCCGTCTGTGCGGCCGTCCGCCACAAGCGGGCTGCCCCAGATTGGACATTTTCTCTTGCGTTTTATCTGCCGTTGTTATGAGAGCTTGCGTCGCCACGGAACGTCTTGGAAGTCCAAGACAATGTTAACCAAACTTCGCAACACTGGCATTTGTCAATGGACCCCCTGGACCGGCTGACGAACGATGTTTACGATTGCGTAACCGACGACGCGCTCGGGGTGAGCGCCCGGTGGGGGACGCGTGAGCTTGGTCTGCTGGAGCAGCGAGGCCTAGCGCGTTAGCGCCGGGTCGAATCTTTACAAGGTACCGGTAAACACCCATGGAACAGCCACTACACACCATCAGGACCGCCAACCCGTCGATGCTGTCGCCTGAGCGGCTTCCGGCGCTCATCGCGTCAGCCGCGCTCGTGCTGATCTCGGGCTGGGCCCTTTCAGCGGGTCTTGCACAGAAGCTGATCGACAAGCTTCCCGACGAGATCAAAGTCGACGTTCTCAAGGAAAAGATCGAGAAGAAGGAGCCGCCGCCGCCGCCGCCGGAAATGAAAGCGCCGCCGCCGCCCTTCGTGCCGCCGCCGGACATCGTCATCCAGACCGATGCCCCGCCGCCGGTCAACACCATCACCACCCAGTCCAAGGTGAATACGCCGCCGCCGATTTCGGCCCCTGCCTCCATCGGCAAGCCGCATATCTGTTTGCAGGACTATCCGGCCATTTCGGTGCGCCTGGGTGAGCAAGGCACTACCACCATCGGTTTCACCATCACGCCGGAAGGCCGCGTCGAGAACGTGCACGTGGTGAACTCGAGCGGTTCTGAGCGTCTGGACAACGCCGCCGTGAACTGCGCCTCAAGCTGGCGCTACAAGGCGGCGATCAAGGACAACCTCCCCGTCGCTGTTCCGTGGAAAGCGGAAGTGAAGTGGGTTCTGCACTGAGACAACAAGGCAAGCAAAAGCGTTAAATTCGACAAGCTACGGAGTAGTACAGCAATGATCTCGAAGAAACTGACGATCGCAGCCGCTTTCGTCCTTCTCACCGGTCTCAGCGTCGGCCCCGCGCAGGCGCAGGCGACCGCCCCCTCGGCTCCGGCCGCAACCGCCGCGGCTCCGGCCCCTGGTCAGCAGGTCGTCAAGGCCGCTGCCGGCGCCGAGAAAAAGAATCCTTACGGCCTTATGCACATCATCGAGCAGAAGAACCCCGTCTCGATGTCGATCCTCGCGATCCTGGCGATCATGTCGGTCGGCACCTGGTACGTGTTCTTCGTGAAGTTCTTTGAGCAGAACAAGATCCTTGGTCAGGCCAAGTCCGTCGAGCGTCGCTTCTGGACCTCGGCCAGCCTGAACGAAGGCATCGAGAAGCTGCCGAAGAGCTCGGTGTTCCGCGGTCTCGCCGAAGCCGGCGTCCGCGCCTCGCAGGGCGGCACCACCCTCGTCGGCCTGAACGACTGGATTGCCATGAGCCTGGCCCGCCAGCTCGAAGACGCCAACTCCAAGCTCGCCGGTGGCATCACCTGGCTGGCTTCGGTGGGTTCGGTCGCCCCGTTCGTCGGTCTGTTCGGCACCGTTTGGGGCATTCTGCAAGCCCTGATCTCGATCGGCGTTGCCGGTCAGGCTTCGATCGACAAGGTCGCGGGCCCGGTCGGTGAAGCTCTGATCATGACCGCCATCGGCCTGTTCGCCGCCGTTCCGGCCGTGTTGCTGTATAACTTCCTCGTTCGCCGCAACAAGGTGATCGGCGAGAAGTTCCGCGGCTTCGCCGGCGACCTTCAGACCTACCTGATCTCGAAGGGCAGCAAGTAAGTATTGGGCAAACGCGAGAGGCCGGCAGGGCCGGCCTCTCCCTTTGCGGAGAAGTAATATGGCTGCTTTTGTACAAAGTGCCGGCGGTCACGTAGACGAAGACGATCTGAACGCCACCATCAATGTCGTCCCGCTCGTGGACATCATGCTGGTGATGCTCATCATCTTCCTTGTGACCATCCCGGTGATTGTTAAGGTCGTGCCGGTTCAGTTGCCGAACGCGCGTAACATCGCGACCGAAACCAAGCCCGAGAACATCGTGGTTGCGGTGACGGCCGAAGAAGAAGTGTTCTACAACAACGTGCCGGTGACCTACTCGGAACTCCATGGCCGCTTCCTGGCTGCGCTGCTTCGCGCTGCCAAGTCGGGAACGCCGCTTCCGGAAGTCCACATTCGCGCTGACAGGCAGGTCCGTTTTGAAGCCGTTGGTCGGGCCATTCTGGCCGCCCAGATGGCTGGCGTTCCGAAGGTCGGCTTCATCACTGAACCGCGTAACGAAGAGTAATTGCTCGCGTAGCGAACTGAAAAGGTAGTTATTGCCATGGCCGGAATGTCAACCAAGCAGGCTGAAGGCGATCCGATGATGGAAATCAACATGACGCCGCTTATCGACGTCATGCTGGTGCTCCTGACTCTGCTCATCATCACTCTGCCGATCCAGACGCACGCCGTGAAGCTGGACATGCCGCGACCGAACCCCTCCGCGAACAAGCCGCTCATCGATATTCCGAAGGTCAAACTGACCATCGACTTCGACGGGACGATCTTGTGGAACGGTTCGCCGGTCGATCGGGCGACGCTGAACGGTTACTTCCTCGATGCGTCGACGCAGGATCCCCAGCCGGAAATCCATCTCGAGCCCAACAAGCTCGCGAAGTACGACGTGGTTGCCAAGGTGCTGGCAGATGCCCAACGTCTGGGCGTCAAGAAGATCGGCTTCACCGGTCTCGACCAGTACATGCAATAGTCCCGAGGGGATTTGCTGAGCGGGCGCGCGGGGGAGACCTCGCGCGCCCGTCGGCGTTTTTGGGGCTTCGTCCGCGTGCGGAAATTCTCTCCGCTTTAACCGGTTCGGCCGGTTCCGCTTTGCGGCGCCGGCGCAGACCATAAAAATGCCCAAAGGGAACGTCAGGCTAGCCTGAGATCGGTTGGGCCGGACGGGATCGGGGGATCTACAGGCCGAGGCCGGTCACCCCATAAGGAAGGTGGTGCGCCATGGCGGGAATGTCGACCAAGCAGGCCGAAGGCGATCCGATGATGGAAATCAACATGACGCCCCTGATCGACGTCATGCTGGTGCTTCTGACGCTTCTCATTATCACCCTGCCGATCCAGACCCATGCGGTGAAGCTCGACATGCCGGCCGGGCCGGGCCACGAGAGTCCGATCAAACCCGTGGTTGTTAACCTCGGGATCGACTTCGACGGGACGATCCTTTGGAACGGCTCGGCGGTGGATCGGGGAACGCTGGATTCGTATTTCTATGACGCGGGGTTGGCCGATCCGCAGCCGGAAATCCACCTTAATCCGAACAAACTGGCCAGATACGACACTGTGGCGAAAGTTCTCGCGGACGCGCAGCGCTTAGGCGTCAAAAAAATTGGCTTTGTCGGCCTGGATCAGTATATGCAATAGCAAGTGAGTGAGGGAGCGGACTGGGCTCCTTGGGGATCCCCGGGGGCGCCTGTGTACCTAAGGCGAAGATAGAGGTCTCTGAGATGATCACAAAGAAAACCCGCGCCGTTGCGACGGCGCTAGTGCTCGGAACGGCCGCCATGGTCGTTGCCACCATGCCTGCCGACGCCGCGATGCGCTCGTCGGTCGGTAAGCCCCTGCAGGAGGCGCTTTCGCTGGCCAAGTCCGGCAATTATGCCGCCGCTTGCTCGAAGGTGAAGCAGGCCGAAGCCGTCGGCGGCCTGTCGGCGGAAGAAAACAAGACCGCCAACCAGATGAAGGAATACGTGGCGGCCGCCTCGAAGGGCTCCGCCTGCGCCGACACCGCGGTTGGCATCCAGGCCAAGTTCAACGCCGACTGGAATGCCCGCAAGTATCGCGACGTGATCGCCGACGAAGACGCGCTGCGTCAGCGCGGCGTGCTCAATGCCCAGTCGATGGTGGTGATCGCGCAGGCCTATGAAGGCCTCGGCGATTATCGCGGCTGCATGCGCTATGCCGACAACCACGCCAGCGCCGGTGCGGAAATGGTCAAGCGCGGCATGCTGTGCGCCTTCAAGGCCGGCGACGACAACGCCGCCCGCGATCTCGCCCTGAAGCTGGTGTCGCAGAACCCGACCCCGGAAAATTGGGGCCAGCTCCTGAAGCAGGCCGAGCACGCCAAGCAGCTCTCGGACCCGCAGACCCTCGACATCTATCGCTTGAAGCTTCTCACCGGCAATCTCACGGGCGCCGACGAGTACTTCATGCTGTCGCAGATGCTGATCGCCGCCCGCGTGCAGAACGAAGCCGCGGTCGTGGTCGACAAGGGCGTCGCGGCGAAGCTCCTGGTTGACGCGCGTGCGCAGCGTCTGGCCGGCATGGCCAAGAAGAACGCCGCCGACGAGAGCGCCAATATCAGCAAGGCGCTGGCCGCCGCTCAGAAGCAGAAGACCGGCGACGACCTGATCAAGGTCGGCGAAGAGCTGTCCGGCATGGGCCGCTATGCCGACGCCGCTGACGCCATCAAGGCCGGTATCGGCAAGGGCGTCAAAGATCTCGACAATGCCCAGGTCCGCCTCGCGGTCGCGCTCTACGGCGCCAAGCAGAAGCCGGCGGCGCTCAGCACCCTCGACAAGGCGATCAAGGGCTCCAAGTCGGCCAATGCCAAGCTGATCGCCCAGATGTGGTCGCTCTACATCCGCGGTCACTGAGCCGATTTCCACGTAACTGACGCAAGACGGCGGGCCGCAAGGTCCGCCGTTTTCGTTTTTTTTGCTGGGCGAGAAGGTGCGACTGCAAACCGCTCGCGATTGTCTGCGAGCTAAGCCGCTGAATTGTACTCGTTTTGTTCACTATGTCGCACCCTGAAAACTCCCCTTGAACCGTGCGGGTAGTTTCCCCATTTCTCTTATATCCGATGAACTGTAAGCCGAGCCGTCCGCCTGGGCGGCTTTTTCTATTTTTAGAGCGGCCACCACCAGTGTTTGCGCTTGTCGGCTTCCTTGCCCGGCTGGCGCGCTTTGATGGCGGCTTGGCCGCCCGGCTGGGTCAGCAGCCAACGGCGGACGTCCGTCTCGGGCGGGGCGGCGACACCCTTGCCCGGTCCGGGAGCCTTCAATTCGTCGAGCGCGAAATCCATTCGCGCCTCGTAGGTGCGATCGATCTGGTTGCGCAGGTATTTCTCGGCTTCGTACCACGCCTGTTTGTTTTTCCCGTCGGCGCAGGTGGCGAGTTCTTCGCCTTTGGCGCCCCAGCGGCGCTCCGGGCACTGATAGGGATCGAACGACATGTCGAACAGGCGGCGGCGCGCCTCCTCGTAGCCGAACGCGACCTTGGAGCCGTTGGAGCGGATGTAGGAGATCTGACACTGCGCTGCGTGCGCGTCGTAGGCGTTCAGCAGGTCGCCGGCGAGATTTTTGCCTTTGTAGGCGAGCTTGGCGTCACCCCGTTTGCTCATCCACAGAAAGCGTTTGGTGCTGTCGTAGAGTTCCTTGAAGGCGGTCTTCAGCCGGGCGTCGCGCGACGGCGTCGAGTAGGCCTCCCAGTCGCCTTCGGTGCCGTAGATATTGGGCGGCAGGCGGTCGGGTTCGGCGCGTTTGGGTAGGCCCGCGGCGATCGCCAGATCCACCGCATCGCCGCGGTAATGCAGGTCGGCGCAGTTGGAATCGACCATATCGCCGATTTCGCGCACCGGATCGAACAGCAGTGTGCCGCCGGCCATCTGGCCGCGCACGAAGTCGTAGTAGTCGACGGTTTCCTTCGCCAGCGTGAAGCTGCCGGTCTTCCAGTCGCGGTCCTCGGCCGGACGCGGTCCGTTGCCGAAGTACTGCTCGACCGAGAAATCGGCGATGTCCTTGTTGGCGGCGAGGGTGATGGTGCCGCCGGTGTAGGTGCCGTCCGCTTGGCGTTTTCCGCCGATGAGTCTCTGCGGCCGCCAGTTCTTGAATCCCGCACCCATGCCGGGCGAGGAGCGTACGAAGCGGACGTCATAGAAGCCGCGCGTCACCGAGTAGTCGGGATGGGCGTCGAGATAATGGATGCGGCCGTTGCGTTCGACTTTCCAAACCGTGGCGAGATGCCCGTTGGGATCGTAGATCACCGTGCCGGGATGGATTGCCGCCGGCGTCAGGACCGGCGAATAGAAATCCTGTTCTTCCGGCGTTTCGAGTTCGGGATGAATCCGGTAGGTGGCCGAAGAAATCGCGCCGCGCAGGACATCGAGAATGGCATAGCCGTTGTAGCCGGCCGGATTGAGCCGGACTTCGACGCGGTTGCCGGCCGCGGTGTAGCGCATGTCGCGGGTATGCCCGCGCGGTGCGACCTCGGCCGCGAACGAGAACGGAAGTCCGCGTTTCCAGGCGAAGTAGAAGCGCAGGTAATACGGCAGGTCGGCGCAATCGGCGGCGAAGGCGATACCCGGCGGGTCGGAGCCGCGGAAAGGATTACGCGGATCGTGCAGGCATTTGTTGACGGTGGCGCAGCCGGATTCGCCGAGCTCGGCGATGAAGACGCCGTATTCGCGCTCGTCGGTTTCGCTCCAGCGATCGGATTTGAGGAGGTAGGTGCCGGATGGATAGTTCTTCGATGTGGCGGCGAGGATTTCGGCCGGCGTCAGTTCACGCGCCGGCACGGCGTCCGGCGTCGGACTGGGCGTGGCTTGGACCGTAGCCGTGCGGCCATCGGGCAAGGTGATCGTCGTGCCGACCGCGGCCGGCTCGTCTTGCGCCCCGGCGGCGACCGCGAACGCGGTCAATGCCAATAGCCCCCACTTCCCCATGCCCGGAACGGTAGTAGACTGAGCGGGCTCGTCAAGCCGAGAAGTTGCGAAGCTTTCGCGAAGCGATGACGAGACCCGCAGTTTCACCATAGAATTCCCCATGATGACCGGCTTTCTTTCCCCCGCTGAAACGACGGCCCTGATCCTGTCGTTGCAGGTTTCGGCGGTCGCTGTGGCCGCCGCGCTGCCGTTCGCGGTTCTGATGGCGCTTCTGGTCGCCCGCCATCGCTTCCCCGGTGCCGGCGTGGTGGATGCGGTGGTGCATTTGCCGCTGGTCCTGCCGCCGGTGGCGGTCGGCTATCTGCTGCTGGTCGTGTTCGGCGGCCGGGGACCGGTGGGCGCGTGGCTCTGGGAGATGTTCGGCATCCGCTTCGTTTTCTCCTGGACGGGGGCGGCGTTGGCCAGTGCCCTCATCACCTTCCCTCTGCAGGTCCGGGCCATCCGTTTGGCGCTCGAAGCCACCGATGCCGGGCTTGGCGAGGCCGCAAGAACACTCGGCGCCGGCTGGTGGGACCGGCTGTGTACCATCACCTTGCCGCTGGCGCTGCCCGGTATCGTTTCGGGTGCGATCACGGCCTTTGCCGCCAGTCTGGGAGAATTCGGCGCCATCATCACCTTCGTTTCGAATATTCCCGGCGAGACCCAGACTCTGCCGCTGGCGATCTATGCCGCCTTGCAGGCGCCCGGTGGCGAAGTGGTCGCCGCCCGGCTTTGTATCGTGTCGATCGTGCTCGCTCTGGTGTTCGTCACTGCCGGCAATCTCGTGGCCCGGAGGTTGTGGCGATGAGCCTGGAGGTCGCGCTCAAGCATCGTTTGGGAGACTTCGTCCTCGACCTCGCCTTTGTCACCAAAGGGCGGGTGACGGCGCTGTTCGGGCCGTCCGGCGCCGGCAAGTCGCGCGTGATCGCCGCTATCGCAGGCCTGATGCGGCCGCGCCAGGGGCGCATCGCTGTGGGAGGTCGTGTTTTGACCGAGACGCCGAAGACTTTCGTGCCGCCCGAAGCGCGGCGCCTTGCCGTGGTTTTTCAGGACGCGCGGCTGTTTCCGCACATGGAGGTGGAGGACAATCTTCTGTTCGGCTGGCGCCGGGCGCCGGTGAAGGCGGATGCCGCGCGCATCGCGCATGTCATCGGCATTCTCGATCTCGGCGGATTGCTGCGGCGCCGTCCGCACGATCTTTCGGGCGGTGAGAAAGCCCGTGTCGCCCTTGGCCGGGCGTTGCTGGCCTCGCCCGAAATGCTGCTGCTCGATGAGCCGCTGGCGTCGCTCGACGCGGCCCGCCGGAGCGAGATTCTGCCCTATCTCGAACGGCTGGCGCGCGAGACCGATCTGCCGATGCTGTACGTCAGCCATCAGGTCGATGAGGTGGCGCGCCTCGCCGACGAGATCGTTGTCATCGAGAAGGGCCGCGTGACGGCGCAAGGACCGGTGTTCGATCTGCTCGCCGATGTCGAGGCGCCGGTGGGCGTGCCGCCGCTCGGTGCCGTCCTCGACGCCACTGTTGCGGAGCATCAGGCCGACGGGTTGACGCGACTCGCCTTCGACGGCGGTGTGCTGTTGGTGCCTTCGCTGGCGCGGCCTGCGGGTACCAAAGTGCGGGTGCGGCTCAGGGCCGAAGATTTGATGCTGGCGCTGGAAGAGCCGCGCGCCATCAGTGCCAACAACGTGCTTCCTTGTTCCATCGCTGCGATCAAGCCGGTCGGCGATCACGTCGATGTCCAGCTTCGGTGCGGCGGCACGCGGCTCGTCTCGCGCATCACCGGCGCCTCCGCGACGCGGCTTCAGCTTGCCTCGGGACAGCAGGTTTACGCCGTGGTGAAGGCCGTTACGGTTGCGCGGGAGGGGTGACGCGCTTGGCCCGGAACACCAGCTTTTTCGACAGGGTGTAATTGAAGACCAGACCGACCAGAACGCCGACGCAGAGCGCCGGATAGGCCCTGAGATCGGCGCGCAGCAGCGCCAGCGGCCACGGTGCCCACCACAACAAGAGGGCGTAGACGGAGACATTGGCGCCGGCGCCGAAACTGTTGGTCAGGAAGAAGCGGAACCATTCGGCCAGGATGCCGACGTGTCCGCTGCTTTTGTGTTCGTGGAACGTGAAGGTGCGGTTGCCCCACCACGTGAAGGTCACCGACACGAAGAAACCGAAGAACCAGGCCAAGAGGTCGTGCAGGCCGAGCACTTCCTTCGCGACCGCGAGCGCGGCGAGGTTGACGAACATCCCCGCGCCGCCGACTGCCCCGAAACGCACGAGTTTGGAGGCGAGGAGTTTATCGAACAGATCTTTCACGGGAGATGGTCTTCCTTACGGCCGCCGCAGGTTGTGGGGGCCGGGGAATGCGAGATAGGTAAGCCGCTTCTGCTCCCAACGGCCGCGCGTCACGGTGTCGAGGATGAGACCGGCCACCAGCGACAGGCAGGCGATCACCATGGTCGACGCCACCAGCACGGCGGTCGGCAGGCGCGGTACCAGGCCGGTCTCGAAATACCCGATCACCAGCGGCAAGCCGACGGCGAAGGTGAACAGTGAGAAGAAGATGAAGATGAGGCCGTAGAACACCAGCGGCCGCTCGCGGCGGGTCAGGCCGGCGATGGTCATCAGGATGCGCCAGCCGTCGCGATAGGTGGACAGCTTCGAGATCGAGCCCTCGGGCCGCTCCTTGTACACGGTATCGACTTCCGCCATCGGCACCAGCATGCGAACCGCATGCACGGTGAGTTCGGTTTCGATGCCGAAGCCCTCGGTTGCCGTGGGGAAGGATTTGACGAACCGGCGCGACATGATGCGGTAGCCGGTCAGCATGTCGCCGAGGCGGACTTTGAACATCAGGCTGGTAAGGCCGGTGAGCAGCTTGTTGCCGAGCACGTGTCCGCGCCGGTAAGCCGCCGCGCCGGTCGCCACGCGCTTGCCCGACACGATGTCGAGGCCTTCGCCGATCAATTGCGCGATCAAGGCGGGTGCGACCGATGCATCGTACGTGTCGTCGCCGTCGACCAGGATGTACACGTCGGCCTCGATGTCCGCGAACATGCGGCGCACGACGTTGCCTTTGCCCTGCCGGAGTTCGGAGCGAACCACGGCACCGGCCTCGCGGGCGCGGGCGGAGGTCTCGTCCTTGGAGTTGTTGTCGTAGACGTAAACGTCGGCGCCGGGCAGCACGGCGCGGAAATCGGCCACTACCTTAGCGACAGTTGCCGCTTCGTTGTAGCAGGGGATCAACACCGCCAGCCTGGGTTCCAGCTGGGTCACCAGTTTCGGCGCAAGAGCGGACACCATTGATAGGCCCCTGTCAGGTTTGTTGTGAAGATACGGCATTTTTGCCAGTCGATCGCCATGCCGTAATCGACGATCGCTGCGCTGGCGCGGCCCATATCATAGGCGTCGGCGATCAGGAAGAGGGGGCCTTTGTGGGCCGCAACGCGGCGGCGCATCTCCTGCGTCAGGAAAGACCCGTCTTCGGGCTGCATCATCCAGCCGTCGATGCGCAGGACCGGTATCTGCGGCGGCAGCGATGGCGCGATAAACCCGAGCGGGGCGTCGCCGGTCATCACCACCATGGTATGGGCCGGATCGGGAATCGCAGGCAGGTCGACCGCGATGTAGGGATCGCCGAGAGGCGCGCCTTCGAGGTGCTCGGTGCGGGTGAAAAGGAGTGCGAAGAAGAACAGGCAGCCGATCGCCACCAGCTTGACCTTGCGCCCCAGCGGCAACAGTCCGACGCCCATCGCGATCAGAAGCGGCGCCAGCATTTCGAGTTGCAGGATATAGCGATGAATGGCGAACAGTTTCAGCCAGACGAGGTAGGTCACCGCGACGAACGCGAACAGGATGCGAGTCGCCTGGGTATCGAACAGCACCTCTTTCGCGCGCTTGCCGAAGAGCCAGATCGCGCTGGCAACGATCACGACGACATAGCCGATGCCGATGCGGATATCGCCGTAGGGAATGTCGTCGGCGATGCGGTAGTCGATCGAGAAGCGGATCGGATAGGTCAGGTTGTTCCAGAAGCCGTACTGCAGGAAGCGCATGTCGCGATACGGCGAGGCCAGCGCCAGCGGCGATTTGAAATAGTCGTTGAAATACGGAAACAGCGGATTGCCGGTCACCTCTTGCATCTTCAGCATCCAGTAGCCGGCGCCGGCGAAGAACCCGGCGATGCCGCCGATGCCGCCCGCCACGAGACGCGTGATGAGGTGCTTGCGCGAGCCGCCGACGGCCACCAGCGCCGCGGCAAAGCCCAGCGCATAGGGCGCCATCGGCAATTTGAGGCCAGCGGCAAACCCGGTGAGAAGGCCTGCAAGGCCGCACCATTTGGCGACGGCGAGGAGCGGGCCTTCCGCCATCTCCTGCCGCCTGAGGACGATGATCGCCAGCGCGGTCAGCGTGAAGACGGAAAGGGCGTTGTCGTAATAGTGGGTGCCGTAGAGCGTCAGCATCATGCCGCCGGTCATGCCGAAGAACGACAAGGCGGCGGCGGCCAGTTCACGTTCGGCGATTTTCAGACTCGACCGTGCGATCAGGTACATCGGCACGATGTTGAGCGCCTGGATCAGGCCCAGCACGGCGATGGCGAACCACGACGTCGTGTAGCGCGCCAACAGATAGAACGGCACGTCCGACAGGGGGTTGTAGTAGCTGCCCTGGTGCGCCACGGCGATGTCGACGTCGAGGCGATTGTTCAGGAGCTGGTAGGGAATATACCAGTGGTAGTTGCGAAAATCCCACGACGTGTCTTTGCCCAACCAGACCGTGTAGACGGTCCAGATCAGGAGCGAGACCCCGAGAAAAACCTTTTCGGCCGGCGAAAGGCGCTCGGCCTTGTAGATACTGCCTGACTGCATGAAACGACCGCGCCGAAGCAACCGGCTAGGGTTCTAGCGCATTTTTCCGCCGCGGAAGAGTGGGATTACGGCTCGTGATCGATGGCGATGTTGGACAGGAATTGCTCGGTGCAGGACCGCCAGCTCCTCTGAAGGGCAAATGCGCGGGCATCGTCGCGGCTGATCTTGAGCGCCTCGCGGCACGCCTTTGCGAGATCTTCGTCCAGAACGCCGACCGGTGCGTCCCCGATCACGTCGGTCGGACCCTGCACCGGGTACGCTGCGACCGGCGTGCCGCAGGCCAGCGCCTCCAGGACCACAAGACCGAAAGTGTCCGTCTTGGACGGAAACACGAACACATCGCTGCCGGCATAGGCCTCCACCAGCGCCTCGCCCGTGCGGGGCCCGAGGAATTTCGCCTCCGGGTAGGTTTTGGCCAGTGAGGCGCGTGCCGGACCGTCGCCGATCAGGACCTTGGTTCCGGGCAGATCGAGCTTCAGGAAGGCCTCAATGTTCTTCTCGACGGCGATGCGCCCGACATAAAGCCACACCGGTCCCGGATAGGGCAGATGGTACCCCGGCCGCGGGCAGAACTGGTCGGTATCGACGCCGCGCGACCAGATCTTCAAGTTTTTGAAACCGTGGCACTCGAGCTCGCGCTGCAGCGCAGGGGTCGCCACCATCATGGTGACGGCCGGGCCGTGGAACCAGCGCAGGAAGCGGTAGACCGATTCTTCGCGGATGAAAGGAAAGCGCGCCGTGACGTATTCCGGAAACCGCGTATGGAACGAGGTCGTGAACGGAATGTCGTATTGCAGGCAGGTCTTGCGGGCGCCGATGCCGAGTGTGCCTTCGGTGGCGATGTGGATCGCATCCGGCGCGAATTCGCGGATTTCCTCTTCCAGCGTACCTTGCGCGAACAGCGACAGGCGGATTTCCGAATAGGTCGGCAGCGGTACGGTGGTGCGGCCTTCCGGGGTGACGTAGCGCACCTCGTGGCCAAGCGCCGTCAGCTCCCGGCCCAGCATTTCAAGCGTGCGCACGACACCGTTGACCTGGGGCGTCCAGGCATCGGTCACGATCATGACTTTCAGAGGCGGATGGACAACAGCATTCCACTCGGTCTGACCGATGCCTGCCGGCATCGGCCGCCGTTCCCTCCGTCTACGCGGGTATAAGCGCAACTTCACCTTCGGTTGCTGCGGTGGGATCAGCCACAGGCGTGGATGTTGCCCAGCGCAGAATCTCCAAATGTCCGCACCCATCTTCGACAAGGGCTGTGCAGCTTTCAACCCAGTCTCCGTCGTTAAGATACTGAATGGCGCCGATCTTGCGGATTTCGGCATGGTGGATATGGCCGCAGCAGACCCCGTCGACGCCTTTGGCCGCAGCGGCACGCGCCACGATTTCTTCGTAGCGGGAAACGTATTCGACAGCGTTCTTCACCACGCGCTTGAGGTGGGCTGACAGCGACCAGTACGGCAGTCCCGAACGCCGCCTGAAGTCGTGCAGCCGGTCGTTCAACGCCAGCGCGAGGGTGTAGGCGCGGTCGCCGATATGGGCGAGCCATTTGGCGTAGCCAATGACGGAATCGAACACGTCGCCGTGCAGCACCCACAGCTTCTTGCCGTCGGCGGTCTCGTGGATGGCCTCGGCCTTGATCTCGATACCGGCCAGGGTACGGCCGACATAGCTCCGGAGGAATTCGTCGTGGTTGCCGGGGATGTAGACCACGCGGGTGCCGGTGTCGGCTTTTTTGAGGATTTCGTGGACGACACGGGTCTGGTCCGCGGTCCAGTACCAGCGGCGCTTGAGCTGCCAGCCGTCGATGATGTCGCCGACCAGATAGAGGGTGTCGCAGGAGTTGACGGCCAGAAAGTCGGCCAGGAGCTCCGCTTTGCAGCCGCGGGTGCCGAGATGGACGTCGGAGAGAAAGATCGTGCGGTGTCGGCGCCCTATGGGGCCTGCCGAGTACCGGCCGGAGGCTCGGGGACGTCCCGCCTGCGGCAGTCGGAGGAACGCTAGTACATGCCAGTCGCGCACACCCATGGATCGTTTCCTTGCGAGTCGTTCGCTACGATTTGCGTACCCCCCGAACGCGAAGTTCTTTTTGCAGATGCACAACAGTGATGTGACTCAGCGGTCCCTGATTCCAGTCCGTATAATACCGGTTCGCAAATATCGCAGTGCACAACGGTACGGCGCACCCTGCACAAGAGTTGGGCAAATGTGAAAACATTGTGACGTTACAATAGGTTCAACATCCGAAGTTACGCCAATCAGGACCTCAAAAGACCCTTGCAGACAGGCAGGCAGAAGTGCATATTGTTGCAGCGCGGTAGTTCCTACCGCGGCCCTTCCTGGGCGTTTCCTCCCTGAACTTGGCCGCTCCTCCGGGAGCGGCCTTTTTTCTTTCCAGGCTGATGGTCGTCCGGCCAGGCGTCGCAAAAACTGCGATCGCCAGCTATTCCGCCGCCAGGCGGCGCGGACGCAATTGCGCGATGTCGAAGTTCAGTACCTGGCGCAGGGCGCCGGTGAGCCGTCCCTTGATCCCGGCAAAGCTCGCCGTCTTTTCGATCTGCTCTTCGTCGAGATAGAGCGCGCGGTTGAGTTCGATCTGCAGCGCATGCACACCGGTCTCGCGGCGGGCATAGAGGTGGGTGGTGAAGCCGCCTGCGTAGGGTGCATTGCGCGCGGTGGCGAACCCCTGGCTGGCAAAGGCCCGCTCGACATGGCGCGTCAGAGCCGCGGTGGCCGAAGTCCCGTGGCAATCGCCGAACACCAGTTCGGGTACCGCCGGCATCGATGGCATCGAATGGCAATCGATCACGACGGCACAGCCGAAGCGGGCGAGGGTTTGTTCGACGAGTGCAGCCAACGCTGTGTGATAGGGCCGGTAAAGGCGCTCCAGCCGCCATTCGGCCTCTTCGGTGGGAAGTCTGGCGCGATAGATTTCGACGCCGTCGCGAACGACCCGTGGAATTACGCCCAATCCGGCATGGACCCGCGGTCCCGGAGTTTCCATTGGGAGAGACAGGGGGCCCGCAAACATATCGGCATCAAGTTCGCCGGGGGCGCGGTTGGCATCGACATAGGCGCGCGGAAACCGGGCCGCGATCAACGGACAACCGAAACCTGCGACGCAGTCGAACAACTCGTCGACATAGGCATCTTCCGATCGGCGCAGCGCCAAAGCGGACAAGGAACTTCTTGCGATAAAGCTTTCGGGATAGGTCCGGCCGGAATGGGGGGACGCGAAAACGAACGGCAGCCGCTGCTCGTCCGGGCGGATGAGGCAGAAAGGGCCGGCTTCCAGCGCGGCAAGGACCGGGTCGGTTGTCATGTTCACGCCCTAGTGGACCATTAACCCGGTGGGGCAATCAAGCGCAGGCTTGCGCTGCCGGTCTCGGTTAAGTGCTATCAGGACAAATGCTTGCCCGGCGCGACGTTAACCGGCATTTACGGGCTCGCAGTTATAAGCTTTAGTTTGGTCGGGCGAGGCGGCGTATGGCGCACATCCTGTTGGTCGAAGACGACGAATCCTTGCGCAAGTTTCTGGCGCTGGCGTTGACGCGCGCCGGTCACGAAGTGGTCGATTACGGCGACGGCCACGAAGCGTGGGCCGTGCTGAAAGATGCCGACTTCGATCTGTTGCTGACCGACATCGTGATGCCCGGTATGGACGGCATCGAGTTGGCCAAGCGCGCTGCGGAAAAAGACGCGGCGATGAAGATCATGTTCATCACCGGCTTCGCCGCGGTGGCTCTGCATCCCGCTTCTAATGCGCCCAAGCAAGCCAAGGTTCTGTCGAAGCCCTTCCACCTGCGAGAGATCGTGGCGGAAGTCGAGCGTATGATGGCGGCCTAACCCCGCCAGCAGCACACCCGCGAAATTACATTACCGGTCGAACGCGAAGAAGGCTCGCCTTTGACGCGAACCTGCCGCAATCGCTCCGCAATGGAGCCGCGAACAACGCTCAGCCTTTTTCCTGTTCCGGCGAGAGAAACTCGCCTTTTGCGAGACTCCCGCAGGGACCATCAGAGAGCCCGCACGGCTCTTCATGATTGGGGGAGGCAAGCATGCAACACACGACACACGCCGCAACGGCTCAGGGGCGTTTCACCAAACGCGCCACGGGCTTTCTGTTGGCCGGCCTGCTGCAGGTCGGTTTCGTCTGGGCTCTCGTGGTTGGCTTGGACATCAAGGATTTGGTCAAACCGTTCACGCCGGCGATTGAGACCTTCTTCCCGAAAACCAAAATCAAGCCGGCGGATCCGCCGCCGAGCGATCCAACCGTTCGGTTGAAGGATATTGTGGTGCCGCCGCCGGATGTGGTGATTGATGGTCCGCCTCGGACAACGGCGCCGAACGGCATCTTCGCCGATATCCATCCCGGTGGAACGGCCGGTCCTGCCGACCATGGCCCGGTCAGCTTGGCCGCCACCCACACCATTCCGCCGTACCCACCGCTGGATGTCCGGTTGGGCAACCAGGGAACCGTGGTGCTCCGACTGTTGGTCGGAACGGATGGACGGGTTCTGGATGCCAAGGTGGTCCGCACCAGCGGTTCCGAGAGCCTGGACCGGGCAGCTCAGGGCTGGGTGATGGCTCATTGGCGCTACCAGCCCGCGATCCGGGGCGGGGTGGCCGTCCAGGGTGCTGTCGATGTCGCGGTAAAGTTCGATCTTCGTAACGCCGGCTGACTTGCGTTTCCCGCCGGGCGGAGGCTATACACCCAGCCCCGTCTGGCGGGCGGTTAGCTCAGCGGGAGAGCACTACCTTGACATGGTAGGGGCCATAGGTTCGATCCCTATACCGCCCACCACCCCTTTTTAGGGGTGGCCCTCCGGGCATAATTATCAGTCCATACCTAAGCCACTTTGGCAGCCCACACACCGATGCGCGGCTTGGCAGCGCCATAAAAATACCTAAAAATAAGATTTTTTTCCTTCGTCTGGTTGGAGTGCTCGCTTCTAGCGACTCAATTGCATCTTTGCGCGACAGTTTATCTAGCGTTTTCCTTGCGCATTGATCCGTAATACAAGTGCCGCGGTTTTCTGCGACATAGGCCATGTCTGGTCGCAAATTTATTGCTGCCCCGCTGCGAGCAAGTATAGCTTCTGAGCCCTCGCTCATTGCCTCACGGGCCGAAGTTTGCTCCGGGCGCTGCGGGGTTGGGGAGAGATGGGGTGACCGAAGTTTTGCGGGGCTGGGAACCACGCGTTGAGGCAGGCGCGAGTCCTGTCGAATATACCGTCACCGGCTTCTCATCGCCGGCTTCAAAGCATCACCAGCAGATGGGGCATGATGCGGGCGAGCGGTCCACTTGGTCCCGCAGCTATGTCGCCGCGCGCGATTTGCAGTCACCGCTGCAGATGTTCTCCGACATTTTGTTTGTGCTTGCATGGAGCTTTATGGCGGGATTGCCGTTCGCGGCCGCCAAGGGAGATTTGCTGTTCGGCGCCGTCACCCACCTGTGGAACGGTCTGGTGATTGCTGTCGTCGCGCTGGTGCTTGAACGCGCTTTAGGGAGCACGGCCCCGACCGGCGTTACGACGTGCACCTCGCGTGTTCGTCAAGCGTTCAAAGTCTGGACCTGCGCGCTGGCCGGGTTCCTGTTCTGCGAGTTTGCGCTCAAGGCCAGTGCTGAGGTGTCGCGCCTTTATCTGGTTTGCTTCTATGCGCCGGGGCTGATCGCCTTCGGCCTATGGCGGGCGCTGGGGGCGTCCCAGATCGCTCGTCTCAACAAAATGATGGGCGCGACCAACGGCACGCTGGTTGTCGTGGGTGACCGGACCTACGCCACCGTGCGCGCCTTCCTTTATGAAATCGCCATGGGTCGAAGCAGCGTTGTCATGGTTCCGTTCAAGGCCGCCGTAACCGACGCGGAATGGCAGAAGGAGCACCAGCGGGTCGCGAACGACCTTTTCCGGGTCGTCCATAGTGCGAACGACCCTGCGGTTTATCTCTGTTCCTCGGGATTGCCGTTGCCACGGCTGGAAGCGCTCTGTCGCGATCTTTCTTCGGTACCGGTCGGCAGCTATGTCGTACCGGATCCGGCGATTGCCGGGTTTGCCAGCAGTAGCGCATCGGTCATCGGTACCCGCGTTGCCTTCGAACTGCGCCGCCCGCCACTCAGCGATGCCCAGCGTCTGGCCAAGCGCGGGGTCGATTTGGCGTTGGGAGCCATAGCTCTTGTGCTGCTGGCGCCGGTAATGGTCGTTGCCGCGATCGCGCTGAAGCTTGATTCCGCCGGTCCGATCTTTTTCCGCCAGATGCGCTCGGGCCAATCCGGGCGTCCGTTCCGCATTTTCAAATTCCGCACCATGAATGTGCTCGAAGACGGACCCGAGATCCGGCAGGCCGAGCGTGATGATCCCCGTGTGACGCGCGTCGGCCGTTTCCTGCGCGCGAGTTCGATCGACGAACTGCCGCAGCTCTTCAACGTTCTGCGCGGCGAAATGAGTCTCGTCGGGCCGCGCCCGCATGCCGTTGCCCATGACGAGCGTTATGCCAAGCTGATCGCCAACTATGAGTTACGCCAGCAGGTCAAACCCGGTATTACCGGGTGGGCCCAGATTCACGGTCTTCGCGGCGAGACCGCGCATGTCGAAGACATGAAACAGCGCGTTTCGTTCGATATCTGGTATGCCCTGAACGCCTCCTTGCTGCTGGATTTCGAGATCATGGCGCGGACCGTTTTCGAAGTGTGCCACTGGCGCAAGGCTTATTGAGGTCGCCAATGGTTGAGGCATTGCGGCGGCGGGGCTTGTTCGAGCGCTATTCGATTGAAGGGGTGTGCGGCATTGGCGCAGGCGCGGCCCGCAATGCTGGCGCCGGCGAATGAGTAGCTGCTGGCGGGAAGATAAGGCATAACGGGTGGAGGGCTCCACCCGTGTGGCGGTAGCGTGCATGGGGCAACTCGCGAGAATATGGGATTGGGCGGCATGAGACAGGCTTTGATGCGGATATTGCCGGCAGCGGCGCTTGCAATGTTCGCGGTCATATCGGGGGCAGTGGCGCAGGACATCTCACCTGATCTGGTGCAATCAGTCCTCAAGAATGCCTCTCCCGAACAGCGTGAGGAATTGAAGAAGCGCGGCTTCAACACGCCGGGCGCATCCCAGACACAGGGGCCGGTGGTGCTGGAACCTGCCGAACCGGCGCGCAAGGCGGGCACGACGGAACGCTCGCTGCTCGAGAAGGTGCTGTCGGAGCGCTCCGGCCATGCTTTGCGCCAGTTCGGTTACGACCAAGTGGGCGTCGGAGCCTCCGTTACCGTGCCCCAAACCGGCGCGGTGCAGGACGAGTATGTTCTGGGCCCCGGCGACAAGATCGACGTTACCCTGCGCGGTCAGGAGAACAGCCAATACAGCCTGACGGTCGACCGCGGCGGCTCGCTGGCGTTACCCAAGACCGGGCCGGTGATGGCGGCGGGCAAGACCCTGGCGCAGTTCCGCAAGGATCTGAGTTCTGCGGTGCAGCGCGCCTATGTTTCGACCCAGACCTATGTTTCCGTCAGTGAATTGCGCCAAGTGACGGTCATGGTGGCTGGCGAAGTCGCCAATCCCGGCATGCGGCTTCTGACCGGCCTGTCCAATCCGCTCGATGCCGTTCTTTTGTCGGGCGGCGTCAAAAAGAGCGGCTCCTTGCGTGCCATCAAGCTGGTGCGGCAGGGCAAGACCATCACGGTGGACCTCTACGGTGTGCTGACCCGCCAGGCGGGCGCGCCGCTCGTGAACCTCCAAGACGGGGACCGCATCCTGGTTCCGCCCATCGGTGCGACTGTGGCTGTGGCGGGCTACATCCGCCGTCCGGCGATTTACGAACTTCCCGCCGGGCGCGAGGCGATGAGCGCGCGCGAACTGACCGCGCTCGGCAGTGGCAATGTACTGCGGGGCTCGACCACGGCATCCGTTCTGCGCATCCTGCCCGATGGAAAGGCACGTTTCGTCGATGTCTCCGGGCAGCCGGGCGCATCGGTGCGGGATGGGGAAGTCCTGATCGTCAAGGCTGCGGTCGCCGTTTCGACCGGACGAGTACGGCTGGTCGGGGCGGTGCGCACGCCGGGCGATTTTGCCGTCGACAAATACCGCACCCTGCATTCCATTCTGTCGTCGAGCGAGACGCTGACGCCCGGAGCGTATGTGCTGTTCGGGTTCATTGATCGCATCGATCCGCATACCCTTCAGCACGAAGCCGTTCCGTTCTCTCCGTTGCATGTGACGGAGGGCCGTGACGATGTGGCACTGGCCTCAGAAGACACCGTCTACGTGCTGACGAGAGAAGCAATGCTGGATGTCCTGCATGGCGGCGAGCCGCAGCCCAAGGAACCAGCGGGTGCGAAAACGACCATTTTTGGCGAAGTTCCGCGTCCTGCGGATGCTCGCACGCCGGATCCTCGCGCGCCCGAAGCCCGTGGACAGAATTCTCGTACGTCAGAGCCTCGGAAGACAGATGTGCGCTCTGCGGACGCCCGCACATCGGATTCGCGAGCATCGGATGCCAATGCACCGTCGGACGAGCGTTCCTCGAATTCACGGGCGTCGGAGTCCCGGCGCTCGGAATCTCGTGCCAGGGAAATCGGCGCGGCGGGCGGCGAGTTCGATGCTATCGCATCGGACGAAGCCAAGCCGGCGGAGACCAAGACGCAAGCCGAGGTACAACTCGAGGCTGCCAACGACGCGCTGGACGGAATTGGAGCGAAGACGCGCGAGTTGTTTGGGCCCAAGCTTAGCGATTATCCGGTCGGTTTAGGTGGCGCGCTGCAAAAGCCCGGCACCTATCTGATCGCCCCTGGAACGTCTCTGGCCGAAGCCCTGAAGGTTCTTGGTGGTCTCTCCGATGACGTCGATCTCACCAGCTTCGAGATGACCTCGATCATCATCGACAACCATACCGGCATCTCGCGGACCGACCGCCGATCCATTCCGGCGACACCCGACAAGCTCGCGTCGATCCTCTTGATGCCTTACGACCAGATCGATTTCGGGCGCGTTTATTCTGACCGTGACTCCGGCGGGGTCACCATCGAAGGACAGGTGCGCAGGCCGGGCCAATATCCGATTCTCCGCAGCGAGCGGCTGTCGTCCGTGCTGCGGCGGGCCGGAGGGCTCACCGAAGTTGCCTATCCGTATGGCACCGTGTTCCTGCGCCAATCCGTTGCCGAGCAACAGTCCCAGCAACTCAAAAAGACCGCTTCCGACATTCGCAGCCAGCTGTTTGCGCTTCTGATGCGGCCGTCGTCGGCCGGATCGCCGACACCTTCGGCCGAAACTGTGGTGGCACTGCAGAACATGCTGACGGATGTGGAAAACCAGCCCGCGCTCGGACGCATCGCGATTCTCGGCGATCCCGACAAATTCGCTCGCGACCCACAGAACGATCCGGTGCTGCAGACCGGTGACCGGATTTTCATCCCCAAGCAGCCCACCTCGGTCTCGGTTATGGGCGAGGTGATGAATCCGGGGGCGTTCCCGCAGGATCCCAATCTCACAATCGACGACTACATCGAGCAGGCTGGCGGCTTTACGCAGTTTGCTGATGAAGGTCGGGTTATCGTCGTGCTGCCCGATGGGCGAGCTAGGGTCGAAGGGAGTACGTGGCTCTCCTTCGGTGGGCGCGGTGAACTGCCGCCAGGTTCGATGGTGGTGGTGTCGCGCGATGTCTCCGGCGTTTCGTTCCGGCAGTGGCTGATCGATTCGACACAGATATTTACTCAGCTGGCAACCACGGCCGCAGCGCTCGCCGTGCTTTCCACCAACATGAAGTGATGCCGTGACCACTCCTTTGCGTATCGCTGCTTTTGGGTTTCGCAGTCTGCCGCCGCGGGCGGGTGCGGCTGGCGCCGACAAGTTCGCTCTCGAAATGTTCACGCGCTTGGCGGCCGCGGGCCATCACGTTGTTGCCTACAGCCGAGTCTATCCGGACCAGGCGGACGAGGTCCCGCACGATTTTCACGGCGTGAGGGTCATTCCATTCCGAACGGTCGGCGGCAAGGGTTTCGATACGCTCTTGCATTCGGCGCGAGCGACCTGGGACATCATCCGTCACAACCGTGCCGACATTGTGCATATCCAGAACGGCGGGAATTCCATTTTCGCTATTCCGCTGCGGCTTGCGGGCAAGCGGACGTTTCTCAGCCAGGACGGCGTCGATTGGGAGCGCGCCAAATGGCCGTGGTATGCCAAGCTCTATCTATGGCTATCGCAGTTTGTCACCGCTCACGTTCACACCGGTGTCATCTTCGACAATGTTTTTGCGCAGGACGCCTTCGAAAAGAAATTCCGCCGCCACTACACGTTCATCCCGTTCGGCGCCGACGTTCACTATGACAGAAGCGGTGAAGCAGTCCTCGACGAGCTCAGACTCGAAAAGGACGGATATTTCCTGTTCGTCGGCCGGTTCATTCGCGACAAGGGCCTGCAATATCTCATTCCCGCATTTCAGAAGCTGAAAACGGACAAGAAGCTGGTTCTGGTTGGCGGTAGCCCCAATCCGTCGCCCTTCGAAGCAGAGATGCGAGCTGCGGCCGCTAATGACAAGCGGATTGTGTTCCCCGGCTATGTCTACGGTGCGCGTACCCACGCGTTGATGAAACATGCCTACGCCTATATCCAGCCTTCCGATGTCGAAGGTCTGTCCCCCGTTATTCTCGAAGCCGCCTATCTCGGTGCGCCCATCATCTGCAGCGATATCGTTCAAAACAAATATGCGATGGGGGAAGCCGCTCGCTATTTCCGCGCGTCGGACACGGACGATCTCGCGAAGGTTCTTGACGAAGCCGTGAGAGAGACGGCGGACCTCAAGGCTCTCGCAGTCAAGGGGCAGTCCGAGGTGGAGCGACGGTTCAGTTGGAACAACCTTGTTGCAGCGCATGTGCGTGTGTTCCGTGGCGCACCGGCGAGCGCGACGATTGAGACCACGCCGGCTTGAGAACCCTTCTCTCCATCAACAAATTTCATTTCCGCAAGGGCGGGGCGGATGTGCTCTACCTTGAGCATGCCGAGCTGTTCGCGCGAGCCGGCTGGCAGACCAGATTTTTTTCCACGCGTCAGCCCGAAAACCTGCCTTGTGCGGACGCAGGCTTCTTCGCGGATGGCATCGATTTCGGCCATGGACGTCCGACTATCGGTCAGGCGCTATCGGTGGTGTGGTCGCGCGGTGCTCGCAATCGTCTCCGGAGTCTGCTGGATAAAGCCCCGGTCGATATCGCTCACGTGCACAACATCTATCATCATTTGTCGCCATCGGTTCTGGTCGAGTTGAAGGCGCGCGGCATTCCGGTGGTACTGACGGCACACGATCTGAAGCTGATTTGTCCCAATTACCGTATGCTTGATCGCGACGGCATTTGCGAGCGCTGCAAGGGCGGACGCCTGTGGAATCCCATTTTGCGCCGATGCCACCAGAATTCATTGGCTGCGAGCACGCTGATTGCGGTGGAATCGGCTCTGCATCAGTCGTTGGGTCTCTATCGCCGCTTTGTCGACCGGGTCGTGACACCAAGCCGGTTTTATCGCGACAAGCTGATCGAATGGGGATGGCCGGCTGAAAAGCTGGTGCATGTGCCCAATTTCGTACTGCAGCGTACGGCCGTGCCACAGGCGCCTGGACCGACCCTGCTCTACTTCGGGCGCCTTGCGCCGGAGAAAGGCGTTGCGACGCTGGTTCGAGCAGCAGCAATGGCCGGTGTGCCGGTAGAAATCTGTGGCGACGGTCCGCTCGACGGCGAACTGAAGACGTTGGCGGCTTCGCTCGCGGCGCCGGTGACATTTCATGGTCCCTGCGATAGCCAGGAAATATCCCGCCGGATCGCAGCCGCTCGTGCCGCCATCCTGCCGTCGGAGTGGTACGAAAACGGGCCTTTGGCCGCGATTGAGGCGTTCGAAGCCGGTCGTCCGCTGATCGGTGCCCGTATTGGCGGCATCACCGAACTTGTGGTCGAAGGCGTTACCGGATGGAGCTTTGAATCGGGCAGCGTGACCGATCTCGCACGAGCCCTACGTCTTGCTCATGACGCATCGGATGCGGATTTGAAGCGCATGGCGGATACATGTCGTGCGCGCTTTGCGGCGGAGCACTCCGAAAGTGTCTATCGCAGCCGCATTGCGGCGATTTATGACGCATTACTCGCATGAAGCAGATCGCCATCCTTTACGACTCTGTACCCGAGGGCAACCCGCTCACGGCAGCGCTCGGTCGAGCCAGTGGAGCCGCGGTGGAAGCCTTTGGCATGTGGTTTCCCGCCCGCCGCACCGCGTTCTGGCGCTACTGTGTGCAGACGCCGCTGATGGCGCTGTTTCCGCTCGGCATGCTGAGCCGGCTGTCGCGGTTCGATGCGGTTTACTGCTGGCAGCAGAATTTCGGCATTGTGCTCGGATTTGTGATCCGCCTGTTCCGTCTCAAGGTCGGGACCGATCTGCATGTGTTGACGTTCATCGCCGCCGGCAGCCGCCGTCGACGGCCGCTCAGAGGCCTAATCAGTTATGCCCTGGGCTGCACCGCAATCAAAACGGTGGTGTGTTATAGCGAAGCCGAACTGAAGCTGTACCGCGAAACCTTTCCGGCCGTCGCCGACAAGTTCCGCGTTACGGTGCTGGTGGAGGAAACTCCGCACGACGGTATCGAGATGGAAGATCGGGGCTACTTTCTGGCGGCCGGTCGCGAGAACCGCGATTACGATTTTCTCGTGTCCTATTTCGAGCAGCGTCCCGACGAACGTCTTGTCGTCGTTTGCGATACGGTTGCCTCATCGATGGCGCCCAATATCGACATTCGTGCCGCGACCTACGGCAGGGACTATGTCGATCTTGTCGCCAAGTGCCACGCCGTCGTGTTTGCCTTCCGGGATCCCGCGATCAGTTCGGGACAACTCGTCTTTCAGTTGGCGCTGGCGCTCGGCAAGCCGGTGATCGCCACGGCATCTGGATGCCTTGAGGGATACCTCGTTCCGGGTGAGAACGGGCTTGAGATTTCTAAAGATGTCACGGCCCTCGATGCCGCGATCGCCGTCCTGAGGGATCCGACTGCTTGGCGCCGGATCGCCGCGGCCGCTATGGCCGATCACGCCGCTCGTTTTACCATGGACAGTTTCGCCGAACGGATTATCGCTATCACCGCCCGAGAAGAGGTTGGTTGACCATGTCGCTCGAAAATTTCCTGAAGGAACGGTTGGCTCTGCCGGTTGTCCTGGCCAAAGCCCGGAATGGCTGGCCCCTTCTTGTCGTGCTCGTCATCCTGTTCGTGTTGGCGGCGACGCTGATGATGGCCTTCAGCCGGCCCACTTATCTTGCGACGGCCGTGATCGGCCCGCCGGGTCAGAAGCTCGATGCCACCGATCTGTCTGGTGCATCCGGCGCGGCCGCCAGCCTGGCTTCTCGTCTGGGGTTGAAACGTTCGCTCGGTGGAGCCGATACCACCTACGACAAGTACATGAGTGTCCTGACGTCCAACCGCCTGGCTGTCGGACTGACCCGCGATACCGATGTTATGCAGAGGGTGTTCCGGGAGCGGTGGGATCCCGAAGCGCGGGAATGGAGAAAGATCGGCGGTCCAGTCTTCGAAGCCAAAAAGGCGCTGAAGCAACTGTTGCACTATCCCGTCAAGACGGCACCCGATGCCGACGATCTCAGCAAGTATCTGGCGACCAAACTCACCATCGATGCTCCGCTTTCCTCGCAATTCGCGACCATCTCCATTACCGGTCAAACCCCGGAGGGAGCCGAGGCCGTTCTGGCGGCAATTCTGAAGGAGGCCGACAATCTGATCCGCGAGGAGCGTCGTCGCGATGTCGCCGCGCGCATCGCCTATCTCGAAGCCGCGCTGCCGAAAATCGACGCCGCAGACCAGCGCACGTCGCTCACTGCCGTACTATCGGAGCAGCAACAATCGATGATGGAAATCGCTGCGGATCAACGCTACGCCTATTCGCTGGTCGATCCGCCGCACGCCAAGCCGATACCGATTGCTCCCAGCCCCAAGTCAAATTACGTGCTGGCGGTGCTGCTTGCGCTGGTATGCTGGGCGGGAATCATTGTGTTCGTTCCTGAAGGCGCGCCATGGTTCAGACTGGTGCAGCGCGCCCGATGACCACGCTTCCTATCTGTCCAGCCTGCGGGGCGCGGGCGTCTCGTGTCGTTCGCGACGGCTGTCACTATGCCAGTTCGGCAGGAAGCTGGGATTACGCATTGGTACAATGCGCCGCGTGCGGGCTCGGGTTCGTCGATCCGTTGCCTTCACTCGATATCGTGCACAGCTTCTATTCCGCAGAATATGGAAGCTACACCGATGGTGCGGCGGAAGGTGCGATCACCGCCTCGAAACGGTTCGTCGGCTCATGGCGCATGGGGCTAGTCAATAAGTCGGGGCTCACCGTGGCGCTGAAGGCGGCGGTTGCGGCGGGAATCGAGGCTCTCGCAGGCCGGGTCACGCCGGCAACACTTGGCGTACCGCTGCAGTTGCCCAAGACGGCAGCTCTTATGGATCTTGGCTACGGCAATGGCGAGTGGCTGATGTCCATGCATCGTCTCGGCTGGCGCAATCTCCATGGTTTCGATATCGCCGAGAACGCCAACAACGCAGCGCGACTTATAGAAGCCGGAATATCGCTCAGTTCCGGCGAATTTCTCGCCAACGATTATCCGGAGGCGTATTTCGATTGCATTCGCCTCAGCCATGTCCTCGAACATCTCACCGATCCGTTGGCGATGCTCAACAAGTGCCGCTTAATGCTGAAGCCCGGCGGATTCATTGCGCTGTCGCAGCCTTGCTTCCGCTCCTGGCTCACGCAGGTTGCCTTCGATGACACGCTTCTGGTGCAGTTGCCGCTGCATCTGTTTCACTACACCCCGCGCGCCATGACATTGATGCTGGAGAAGGCGGGTTTCGTGCACGTCGCTGCCAAGAGCTACGGCACCGTCATCATGCTCGAAGACACGGTCAGCCGCGTGCGGGCGCGGCACGGGCAGGGGCCACTGCCGCACCGCGTGTTTACGCTGGCGGCTCCGCTCTATGGCGCGTTCTGCAGCCTGACGGGCCATGGCGATTTTCTCTCGGCCTACGGCGTGCGACCATGAGCACCGTTCTCGCCGACTTCTGGTACGGCTGTGTGCTGAAGACCAAAGTCGACATGCTGGACGATCTCGTCGCGACAAGGCCGGTGTTGCGCTTGCTCTGCCGCATTCCTCCAATGCGCGCCGTGGTTCTGCTTGTGCTCGCGCGGGGCTACGATGCCGTCATTCCGAACTGGTACACTTATGGACGGCTTTTCACCGTTCTGTCGGCGTTGTTCGGGCGCCGCAATGTCGTGCTGTTCGAGGTTATCGATTTCGGGGTCCGGCGCGGACGGATCGCGGAGATGCTTGCGCGCCGGCTTCTAGGCCCCTGCCTTCGCCGGGTTGTCCTCGGCATTCAAGTTATGTCGCGGTTCGAATGCGGGTTGTTGTCCGAGCGTTACGGCCTGCCTCTCGACCGGCTCCATTTTGTCCGGTTTCCACTGATTTGGGAAAGGCGGGAGTCGTTGCCGTATCGCGATCCGGCCGAGCCGATCGTGTTCTCCGCCGGGCGGGGCGGCTGCGACTGGCCGACATTGTTCGCCGCCGCAAAAAGGAGCCGCTGGAAACTCGTGGTCGTCTGCGCACGATCGGATTTCTCTTATGTCGAGCGGCTCAACGCAGGTGTCGGTGCGGAAATCCATTCCGACCTGCAGCGGCAAGACTACGATGCCTTGATGGCGCGGGCTGCGGTTTTTGTGGCGTGTCTTCGGGAGGAGCGCAAAAGCTCCGGTCATATTCGCTTCGGCCATGCCATAGAGGCTATGGTACCGACCGTTATCAGCGCGACGGCTTGCATGACCGACTATCTCACTGACGGCGTGACCGGTGCCGCAGTGCCGCCCGGCGACAAGGATGCGCTCGCCTCACGCATCGACGGCCTGTTGGCGGATGCGACCGAACGGCGGAATCTGGCCGAGTCGGCATTCGACCATTTCAAAGCGTACAACAAAGAGGAGTATTTTGCGGCTCTCAATGGCGTTCTCCAGACCTGCTTGAGCGCGCGATGAGCGACTTGGCGCAGAACGGTCATGGTTCCACGGCGAAATTCGCTTTCGTCGGAATCGTGGCTGCACTGGCGTTGCTTGGCCTTGCCTTGGCGGGTGGAGAGGCACTTTTGACGACGCTCGCGGTGACCGCCGTCGTGGCTGCCGTGGTCTTGATAGCGGTGCCGCAGGAGAAACTCCTCTATTTTACGTTTACGGTCACGATTTTGATCGCCGGGACCGCACACTATTATTTCGGCATTCTCTATCTCTACTGGTTGTCCTATGCGTTGGGCGCTGGCGTCTTCTTGCGCTTTCTAGTTACCGATGTGCCGGCCGGGCGGACGGCGCGCCCCAACCAGACCGTACCACTCGTAATTCTCGGCATCTTCCAGGCGCTCGTGCTCGTCACGACGTTGGCTTCGCCAACCTCTCCGATGCAAATCCTGCTCGGTCTCAAGGTCTATTTGCCGATGTGGCTGGTCGCCGTTGTTCTGGCGTTCCGCCCGATGACGGAGTGCTTCGTTGAACGCCTCGAGAAAGGCGCCTTGCTGTTTGCCGCGGCGCAGGCGCCGTTTGTGCTTCATCAGCATTTCACCGGTCCCGATGCCGATGCGGTGGTCGGAACGTTCGGTAATTTCTGCAACGCATCGTTGATGCTCGTTTGCATTACGGCAATCCTAACGGCAATCGAACTTCATCAATCCGGCAGGATGACGACAAAGGCGGCGGCTGCGCATATCGGGCTGGCGTTCATGATGCTCCTGGCGGGCGAGGTGAAGGCCGTGCTCTTCCTTCTGCCACTGGCCCTGGCCGTGCAACAGGCTCGGTGGCTGTGGCGCAATCCGCGCAAGGCGTTGATGGCGGTACCGCTCGTGCTTGTTGCGATGGGTGCGGTCGTATTCGTCTATGACCAGCTCTACTGGTCTGGGCATGGCCCTCAGTCTCTGGAAGAAAAATCCATTGGCGAGACGTTTGACTGGACGTGGGTCAATCCCGAAACCGGCGATATGGGGCGGGTGACTTCGCTGGCCGTCTGGGTGATTGACCGGCAAACCGATCTTCTACACCGCTTCATTGGTTATGGCGCTGGTGCAACGCGGCTCGACAGTTCCGCTGCACCAGGCATTATCGGCGCGCGCTTTGCCCCGGCCGCCGTGGGTGTGACGACAGCTTCCCAATTGCTGTGGGAGACCGGTATCGCCGGCCTCGTGTTGCACTCGGCGATTATCCTGTCCGGTGTGCTGATAGCTATTCGGCTGGGACGGCGGGCAAAAGACGAGAAGGCCAAGGGGCGAATGATGACCGTCGCGGCATTGTTGGCGGTGCTGTTCGCCTATCAATTCTACAAGAACTATGAGACGAGCCGCGCCGCCGATCAGCTCATCCTGGCAACCTTGATCGGCGTCGTTGCCGCCGCCCGGCGTGACGGCAGCTTCACGCCAGCGAGCGAATAGCCGTGGAACCGCGCGATCAAACTCATCTGACCAGCCGCGCAGTGCTCAGCCATATCGGCTGGTCGGCACTCCGGAGCTGGGGTGAGCGTTTTACGACACTGGCGGTCTTCATCATCCTGACGCGATTGTTGGCGCCGGACCAGATCGGCGCGCTCGCGTTTCTGATGGCGATCATCGGCGTCTTCCAGGTGGCGGCTGACGGCGCGCTGAGCGAGTGGCTGGTCCGCTGCGCCGATTCCACTCGTCTGCAGCAGGTGACGATTTTTACCCTGCAAGGGCTGATTGGGATCGGACTGGCGTTGGCCATTGCAATCAGCGGGTTATGGTGGGCCCCCGCGGCCATCGGACGTACTGATGCTGCCACTATCAATGCGGTGCTAACGCTCGCCATTCCGCTTGGCGCATTGACCAAGGTACCAGAGGCGATCCTGCGCCGCCGTTTTGGTTTTAAACAACTTGCGTATCGTTCCTTTGCAGTATTCGCGGTCGGTGGTGCGGTTGGCATCGGCTGTGCGCTCGCGGGTCTCGGAATCTGGAGTCTCGTCATCAAGCAGGTGTTGGAGACTGCGGGTGCGCTATTCTTCACTCTTCTGGCGGCACGCTGGCGACCGGGAATCGGATTTGCCTTCGGCCGCATCAAGGAGGCAATACGCTATGCCCTTGCCGTGTTCGGAAGCTGGATCTTCGAAGCGGTTAGTTTGCGGGCGGATTCGTTGATCGTCGGTGCCGTTCTTGGCACTTCGGCGCTTGGGTTCTATTCGATTGCTCTGCGGATTTTTCAAGTGATGATCGAGCTGTTCATCGCGGTAATCAGCCGGGTTTCGATTTCTCACTTCGCCGAGTTGGCCCGTCGCAGCTCGGACGAGCTTTCCGCTTTCTATGTCAGAATGTACGAGGGCTCGACACGCCTTTTCGCTCCTATGATTGCCGTGTTTGCTGCTGTCGCCCCGCTGATCGTCCCGCTGGTGTTCGGTGCCAAGTGGGCGGCAGCGGCGGCACCTTTGCAGGCTTTGTGTTTTATTCCTCTTTGCACGACAGCCGTTTGTCTCGCCTATCCGACGGTCTTGGCCACCGGAAAGCCCGAGTACGCCATGCATCTCAACATCGTCGCTGCAATTGTTACGGTTGTCGGGGCGACCGTTGGTGCGGCATTCGGGCTGACCGGGGCGGCAATTGGCGTGGCATCGCGGATGCTAGTGGTGACACCCATGGCGTTCTTCTTGGTTTCCCGCGTGGCTAAGGTATCGGTGCGCCAGCATGTGCTGTCTGCCGGACCCGCGGTACTCGAAGCTGGCGCCGGACTGGCGGTGGCGCTGGTCATCGGTGTTGTCGTGGCATCTTGGCCGCCTTTGATGCGTTTGATGGTGGAAGGCATCGGTGGTCTTGCCGCCGCCTATGGTGTCCTGTGGCTGGTACTCGGTGCCGCGGCGCGCGCGCATATGATAGGAACGATACGGCGCCTTGCCGGTGGTGGAGCCTGACATGCTTCCGGAAATTCATGCTCTGTGGATCGGTCCGCATTTGCCGGCGCGCGCCGCCGGATGTCTCAGATCGTTCGCGCGGCTAGGGCACAAAGTGGTGTTGCATACCTATGCCGAACTCGCTGGCGTGCCGGCGGGCGTCGAAACCGCCGACGCAAATCTGGTGCTTACTGCCGATAAGATTTTTCGCCATACCGGCAACGGGCAGGTTGCGATCTTTGCCGACTGGTTTCGTTACAAGTTGCTATCGCGCCACCGCTGCCTCTGGGTGGATTGCGATGTCTACGCCGTGCGGCCGATCGATTTCGATAGCGACACAATCTTCGGTCGCGAAGACGACGAGGTTATCAACATAGCAGTGCTGATGCTGCCGTCCGAAAGCCCGGTTCTCGCAGGGTTGCTGGCGCTGTTTGAAGGCAAACCCCGGAGACCGGGTAGCCTGAATGCCGGTGCGTGGCTGCGCACGCGGATCAAAGCGATGCTGTACGGCGTTCCTTGGGTTGCGACGGCACCATGGGGCATCACCGGTCCCTATGAACTGGCGAGGTTGCTGAAGGTGCATGGCCTTGCGGCACAAGCCCAGCCACCGGAGGTGTTCTATCCCGTGCCGTGGTCGTGTCTCGACCTGCTGGAAAAAGCGCAAGTGAATATCGCCGCGCATGTCGGGCCGGAGACGCGCGCGATCCATCTATGGAACGAAATGACTCGCGGCCGCGGCAATCCTGAACCGGGGAGCCTTTTGGCGCGCGTCGATGCGGAGGGGCTTGGCGGCCCGCCGGCGCTCTTGGTTTAGGTCTTCCCGCACAGCCGTCTTAACTGGATCGCCAGATCGTGCGCCAGACTGGCGTAATTGCGCCGGTCGAGGACATAGCGCCGGCCTGCCGCGCGCATGGATGCGAGCAGGGCTGCATCGTCGAGCAACTGCGCGATCGCTCCGGCATAACCCTCGACCGTCAGCGGCACGCATAATCCGGCGCCGCTCTCGTTCAGCACCGCTTCGTGGTCGGGCTGGGTGTTGGCCACGACCGCTTTTCCCAATGCCAGATATTCGACCAGCTTGGTCGGTGTACCGACCGAGAAAACCGGGTCGTTAGGCATGGCGCAAAGGGCAATTTCGACGTCCGCCATCCGCGCGATTGCTGCTTCAGGGGAGACCCAGCCGGTGATGATGACGGCCCCATCGAGTCTCAAGGCTGCGATCAATTCCCGTAGCCACGGTCGTTCGGCGGTTTCGGTCGAGTCGCCGACGATCTTCAGAACGACATTGCGCCCATCGGAACGAAGTTTGGCGAGGGCCCGAACCAGTACTTCGACCTGGCGCATGCGATCGAATACGCCCAGATAGCCGATAACGCGCGTCTGACCGGGCGTCGCCTTAGAAAGGTCGGCGAAGCGTTCGGGGTCGACGCACATCGGCACCGCGGTCATGACGGCCCTCGGAACACCCTGCGCGGCGATATCCTCCAGCATTTTGTCGGACTGAACGAAAACCGCGTCGGCGTGCGGCAGCACGAGGCGGTAGGTGAGCCATGCGCCGAACCGGCCACGCAGGACGTGAACGAGGCGGGCGATGCCGTGCCGGCCCGTGGCCGCGGCGTTCGACCATTCGGCATAAGGAAATGACATCCAGACGAAGAACGGCTTGCCGGCCAGCCGTGCCCGTATCTGGGCCAGAGGGGCGAACAACATCTTATCGCGCACCAGAACGGCATCGTATCGCCGCCATGATCGCGCCAACGCCTTCACGTCGGCCCAAAAGGCGGCAAAATGGGTCGCGATACCGCTCGGCGAGCGCGGTGTCCGGAAAAGCTGCCCCGCAGGCCAGTCGTAGGTCTTGCCTGCTTCGCCCCCTCGGGCGACGAGATCGGAGCCGATGCCTTCACGCGCGAGGTATTTGCCGAACAGGCAAGTGACGTCCGGGCGATGGGTCGGAAACTCGTCGGAAATGAAATACAGGAGTGTGAGGCGGTCCATGCGATCGAACCTGGCAAAACCTTGCGACGGTATTCCAACTGACTTGACGTGGAAGGATACTGTATCGTCCCTTCGATACTTAAGTCCAATATTGAGCGCCCGAAATCTCCGAGGCTTCTTGTCCATGTCCAGTCCCGGCCATTTGGCAGATACGATGGATCCTTGCCCCGGATGTGGCGGTACGACCATCGCCGTTCGGCTTCCGCTTTACGACGAACATGGGCGCACGCTTCCGGGTGAAGCGCTGGTTTGTGACGGCTGCGGTATCGCCCGCACGCGCTACACGGTCGATATTCGATCGCTGGAACGGGAATATGCCAACACGTATTATTCCTACTCGATGGAAGGTTACGATCCTTCGCGTCTGCGCCTGAAGCGGGCCTTTCATAGCTACATTCCCCTGACGATCCGCCGCACGATCGCGCGACGCTGGCTTACCATGCTGCCTCCGCGCCGTACCGGTGTCGTCCTCGATGTCGGCTGCGGCGCCGGCGCCTCGCTTGATATTTGGAAAAGTCTCGGTTGGAACACCTACGGCCTCGAAATCGACCAAGGCGCCATTGACGCCTGCCGGACCAAAGGTCATGCCGTATACCGGGCCGGGTCTCCTGAAGGACAGTTCTCCGAGGCGATGTTCGACTGGATCACGATGGATAACGTCCTCGAGCACCTCGATGATCCGCGCGCGACCTTGCGGGCATTGCGGCCGTTGCTGAAGCCCGACGGTGTCTTGACCATCTGCGTACCGAACTTCGGTGCCCGCGATGCGGCTCTGCTCGCACCTTACTGGGCCGCGCTCGATTTCCCGCATCACCGGTTTCATTTCACGACCAAAGGCCTTCGCCCCCTCTTGGAGGCCTGCGGCTTTGCCATCACCGATCTAGCCTACCAACCGCGTTTTGTCGCCAAGAGCCTGCTGGTCCATGCAGGACGCCGGGAAAGCGGGCCTGAGTTCGAGGGATTGGCGCGGCGAGTGAAGCGATTGCACTTCCGCAAGCTGGCCGCCTTGGCGCTGGCGCCAAAAATCTCCGAAGAGGACGGCTTTTTCATCACTCTCGACGTCAGAAGGACGGCGGCCGGATGATCTGCGCTAGTTTTTTCCGCTCTGCGCGGCGTAACGCTGCGCCAGTACGGCGCAAACCATCAGCTGCATTTGATGAAATAGCATCAGCGGCAGGATCATCGGGCCGAGTAAGGCGGGTGGGAATAGCACGCCCGCCATGGGCACACCGGAGGCCAGACTCTTTTTCGAACCGCAGAAAACAACCACTGTTTCATCGGCAGTGGACAGTCCCGCCCGGCGTGCCGCAAAGGTCGTGAATGCCAATGCCGCCGCAAGGATCACTGCGTTGAGCACAAGCGTGAGTGCGAGATCGGAAATGCTGTAACGCGTCCACAGACCTTCGATAACAGCGGCGCTGAAGGCGGTATAGACGACAAGAAGAATTGTTCCGCGGTCGACCTTGCCGATTACCGCCTTATGGCGCGCAATGAAGGCGGCCGTGAGTGGTCGCGACAGATGTCCGACGACAAACGGCAAAAGAAGCTGCAACACGATTGCGCCCAGGGACGATAGTGAAAATCCTCCCGCCGGTCCGCGCAAGAGCAGGACGCCGACAGCGACCGGGGTCAGGAAAATTCCCAGGACATTGGAGGCGGAGGCGCTGCACACCGCTGCCGGGACGTTGCCGCGCGCGATGGACGTGAAGGCAATTGAGGATTGGACCGTCGAGGGCAACAGGCAAAGAAACAAGAGGCCATCGGCAATGACGGGATTGAGCCAGCCATGGCCGGCTACTCGGAGGGCCACGCCAACCGCGGGGAAGAACAAGAAGGTCGTGCCCAAGGCGAGGAGATGGATGCGCCAAGCCCCGATCCCACTCAGAATTGCCGCTCGCGACAGTCGAGCGCCGTGCAGGAAAAATAGCAATGCGATGCCGCCATCGGTCACCCCTGCCATAATCGTAGCGAATCGCCCTTGGCACGGCAGCACGCTTGCCAACACCACAGTGGCGAGCAGACCGGTCAGGAAAGGATCAAGTCGCGGAAATCTCATTGCTACCGGTTTCTAGGGGGATCTCGGAGGCTTGGCAAATCAGTCACAACGCGAGGACGCATGGCGCGGTCACGCGGTGGCGATTCCTCAAAGAGTGCGCCGGCCGACGCAATGTCGGATGATTGCGTTATCATCAAGAACGCGAACGTCCGGATACGTACAAACCACGATGCGCCAGCATGCGCTTTGACGATCCCATTGTGCGGGAGGGCTCTGCAGAACTGCCACAGGCATTCGTATTCATGCCACAATGAAGCCATGAATACGTATGCAAGCGGTTGAGAGCCAGATCACTCCGGATAATCCTCCTGCCCGAAACAAGTAGCCGGAAGACCCGGTTACGGAATAAGTCCCGCCGCGGATTCTGCGAGGGGGATAACTGGGAGGGTTCCAATGACATTGAAGACTTCGCGCTCGGCTGCCATTCGCGCTGGCTTCGGAACGACAGCGACGAGTTTGGCCGTCCTCGTTCTCGCGACCAGTGGGGCCTTCGCGCAGGACGGTACGGAAGTCGTCACCGTGACGGGCTTCCGCGCTAGCCTCGAGAACACCATCGCGCTGAAGAAAGAGTCGACACAGATCGTCGAAGCGGTGTCGGCTGAAGACATCGGCAAACTGCCGGATCAGTCGATCGGCGAGGCGATTTCGCGTCTGCCCGGCATCGCCACGCAGCGGCTCAACGGCCGCGCTCAGGATATTGCGATTCGCGGTCTTTCGGCGGACTTTGCGACGACCCTTCTCAATGGCCGCGAGCAGGTCTCGACCAATGACAACCGCAGCGTCCAGTTCGACCAGTACCCTGCCGAATTGATGAGCGGCGTGGTGATCTACAAGACCCCTTCCGCCGACCTCGTCGGTGCCGGCCTATCCGGCACTATCGACATGCGCACCACCCGTCCGCTCGACCACGACGGCATGGTCCTTTCTGTGAACATGCGCGGAGAGGCCAATTCGCTGGGTGAATTGAATCCTGGCACGGGAAAGTACGGCTGGCGTCTCGGCGGCACCTACATCGACCAGTTTGCCGGCGGCAAGCTCGGCGTGATGGTCGGCGTGGCGCTGATGGACTCGCTGGTTCCCTACAATCAATATGGCTCGTGGGGCTACCCCACGGGCAATGGCGGCGTGGTTCCGAGCAGCGCTTACGCTGTTGGCGGCGCGAAGTTCAGCGCTGTAACCGACGACCTGAAGCGCAGTGCAGCGATTGCCACGATTCAGTACAGGCCGAATGAAAACCTCGAAAGCTCTCTTGACCTGTTCTTTACGCGCTATAAGGACAAATGGCAGCTGTCCCGTGTCGAAGCCCCCTTGTATGCCTGGGGCGGTCAGGATGTGCTTGCGGGCGCGAAGGTCACGGACGGGTATCTCACTTCCGGCACGTTCACTCCTGGCGTGAAGCAGGTCGGCCGCGAGGAAGCGGACCGGACGAATAACGATCTGTTCGCGATCGGCTGGAAAACGACCTACAACCAAGGTCCGTGGACAGCGACGCTCGATGCGGGTTACTCCAGCGCGCAGCGCCATGAACGCTTTCTCGAGGAATATGCCGGCACGGGCGTCGCGGGATACGGTGATCCTCTTCATCCAGTAGACCCGCCCTATGGCTACTATCCCGGTGCAGGAGCTGTCGATCCGATGTCGTTCACCATCGACGGCGACAATGTCATGCATGTCACGCCGACGTTGGACTACGGCGATTATGCCAACATGCAGGCGACATCACCCCAATCCTGGAGCGGCCCGGTCCGCAACGTACCCATCGGACAAGAGGGCTACCTCAAGTATGACTGGGTCCACGATCACATGTTCACGCTAAAGGGCGAAGTGCAGCGTGATTTGGGCGCGGGCTTCTTCAAGAATCTCACGCTCGGTCTTTACTACACCAACCGCTCGAAGACGAAGTGGGCAAACGAAAACTATCTTACGACGACCAGCAACGTGAACGCCGTGGCGGCGTACATGGCGGCTCATGGCGGCAGCGGTGTGGGCTACGTGCAGACAGCCACTTCTATTCCGGACAAATTCCGCACCGGTGTTTCCAGCGGGCTCAGCTATTTCGGTATACCTCGTTTTGCCGCCTGGAATCCCGAAGCGCTCTTTAATAGTGGCTTCTACACGCAGAGTGAAAAAACCGGCCCCTGGATCTACACCAAGGGGTATCAAGTGAACGAAATCGTCTATACCGGCTATGCCAAGGCCGATATCGACACGATGCTTGCCGATCATACGTTAACGGGTAATGTCGGTTTGCAATTCGTCATGACCCATCAGACGTCGAACGGTTACCGGGTCGACAACACCGGTTCCATCCCGCAGTCTGGTGGAACCGAGTATGGCGAGGTCCTGCCGAGCTTGAACCTCGCCTTCGAACTCAATGACCGTAGCAAGATCCGTCTTGGCGCTGCGCGCGAACTCGTGCGGGCCCGTATGGACCAGATGGTCTATGTCAATTCTTATACCTACACGGCGGCAAACAGATACGCGACCGACCTGGAGCACTCGCCCTGGAGCGGCACGACGGGAAATCCCAAGTTGAAGCCGTGGATCGCGGATGCCGTGGACGTTTCCTACGAATACTACTTCAGCCGGGATACCTATATGGCGGTGGCCGGCTTCTACAAAAATCTCGAGTCGTACATCTACCAGGATAAGTCGCTATATGACTTTACGGGTTATGCCTACGACACCACCGTCGTCGATCCGACCCCGCATCTCTGGCAAGGTATCGTTACCCAGGACCGGAACGGAAGCGGCGGTATGATCACCGGCATGGAGATAAGCGGCGCTCTTTCCGGCGGCATGATCTCCGACTGGCTCGAAGGGTTCGGTGCCACGGCGAACATGTCCTACACCGACAGCAGTATTAAGGGCGTTTCGAATTCGGGTCCGGCGACGCCGCTGCCGGGTTTGTCGAAGTTCGTCTACAATGCCACGGTGTACTTCGAACGGAGCGGATTCTCGGCGCGGTTGAACTATAATTATCGCTCGAAGTTCTACAGCGAGATAAAGCAGTTCGATAACAGCTACCGCCGGAACGAGTTTAAAGAGCAGGGCTGGCTGGGTGCACAACTCGGCTACACCTTTGGAGAAGGTGCGATGAACGGATTGTCGATCAACTTGCAGGCCGACAATCTGTTGAACGAGCGGCAGACCCAGTACCAGTTTGTCAGCGACGTCAACGACTCGCGCCAGGTTCTTGACTGGTGGCGCTATGGCACGACCTATCAGCTCAGTCTCACCTACAAGCTGAACTGATCGATGTGACGACGTACCCTCGCCGGACGGAAGTGCCGGCGAGGGCCTCTTTTCAAGAATATCTAGACATGGCGGCAGCCGGGAGAATGAAAATGCGGAACCTCGCGCCGCTGGCGTTTGCCGCGCTCACCGTCACTTCTCTGTCCTACCCCGTCGCCGCGGAGCCGCCTGCGCTTGAGGCTACGCGTGCGCGCCCGGCCACGGACGAGGTCATCTATTTCCTTCTGCCCGACCGTTTCGAGAACGGCGACACCGCGAACGATCGCGGTGGGCTCAAGGGCGATCGCCTCAAGACCGGTTTCGATCCGGCCTCGAAGGGCTTTTATAACGGCGGCGATTTCAAGGGCGTGATGAAGCGCCTGGATTATATCCAATCGCTTGGTGCCACCGCTGTGTGGCTTGCCCCGGTCTTCAAGAACAAGCCGGTGCAGGGCGATTCCGGCCAGGAATCGGCCGGTTATCACGGCTATTGGATTACGGATTTCACCCACGTCGATCCGCATTTCGGCACCGATAAAGAGTTCAAGGCGCTGGTCGATGCCGTCCACGCGCGCGGCATGAAGTTCTACATGGACATCGTCCTCAACCACACCGCCGATGTCATTCAATACAAGGAATGTCCGCGTCAGCTCGACTGTCCGTACCGCTCGCGGGCCGATTATCCCTATGGCCGCGCCGGCGGTGTTCGCGGCGCGCCGATCAATGACGGCTTTCTCGGCGATGACGTCCAGACCGAAGCAAACTTCGCACGTCTGACGAATCCTAACTTCGCCTATACGCCCTATGTTCCGAAAGGCGAGGAACACGCCAAAACACCGGACTGGCTGAACGACCCGATCTATTACCACAATCGCGGTAATTCGACGTTCTCCGGCGAGAGCTCGACGATGGGCGACTTTTCCGGGCTGGACGATCTGATGACCGAAAATCCGCGCGTCGTGCGCGGGATGGTCGATATCTTCGCCGCCTGGATCGACAAGTATCGCATCGACGGATTCCGCATCGATACGGAAAAGCACGTCAATTCCGAATTCTGGCGGACCTTCATTCCGGCGATGCAGGAGCGGGCCAAGGCCGACGGAATCCCCAATTTTCACATCTTCGGCGAAATCGCCATGGATGAACCCGATGTCGCCGAACTGGCGCGTCACACTCGCGAGGATAAGCTCCCGTCGGTGCTCGATTTCGGCTTTGCCAAGGCCGTCAAGCATGTGATCGCCGGCTCGGCCGGTACAGACCTGCTGGCGCGTGTGTTCGCCGATGACAGTCTTTACGAAGGCGGTGCCGCGGCGGCGCTCACACATCCTACCTTCGTTTCGAACCACGACCAGGGGCGGGTGGCTTGGTTTGCGCGTACCGCATTCCCTCAGGCAAGCGACGACGAGATCCTGAAACGCGTGACGCTGGCGCACGCGATGATGTTCACCATGCGCGGCGTTCCCACTATCTATTACGGCGACGAGCAGGGCTTTGCCGGCGTCGGCAACGACATGAGCGCGCGCGCCGACATGTTTCCGTCCAAGGTCAAGGAATACAACGAAACACCTCTGGTGGGCACCAATCGAACCACGGTGACGTCGAGCTTCACCATGGACCACCCGATCTATCGCTCCGTCCGGGAGCTTGCCCGTCTGCGTGCAGAGCAACCCGCATTGCGCCACGGTCGACAAATCGTGCGGGCTTATTCCGAGAAACCGGGGCTGTTTGCCATATCGCGCATCGATCCCGTGACGGGCAGGGAAATCCTGATTGCCTATAATACTTCGGTGCAGCCGGTAGAGGCTCTGGTCGAAGTTGACACGAAGTCACGGAAGTTCGCGCCCTTGCACGGAATTTGCGCCTCCACACCGAGCGCGCCGGGCAGTTATCATGTCTCGCTGCAACCCCTCGACTATGTGATTTGTTCGGGTACTCCATGAGTGGTTTGTCTGCCTGTTTGTTCGATCTCGATGGCGTCATCGTCGACACCGCGAAGTATCATTTCATCGCCTGGCGTCAGATCGCGCGGGAGTTGGGATTCGAATTCACCGAAAAGGACAATGAGCGCCTGAAGGGCGTGTCGCGCACTCGTTCGCTGGAAATTCTTCTCGAAGTCGGAGGGCTTGGGCTCGATACGGCGACGAAGGTTGCTCTCGCCGAAAAGAAGAACGCGGTCTATCTCAGTTATGTGATGAAGATGACGCCGGCGGAAATCCTGCCCGGCGCCGAACGTTTTCTCACGGAGTGCCGCAGTGCCGGATACAAGACTGCGCTTGCGACGGCTTCGCGCAATGCGGCAGTGATCGTCGAACTCCTCAAGATCGCGTCGCTCTTCGACGTTGTGGTCGACGGCAACAGGGTCACCCACACCAAGCCCGATCCGGAAGTCTTTCTCACCTGTGCCAGCGAACTCGGGATTCCGCCTGCGTCCTGTGCCGTATTCGAGGACGCCGAAGCTGGAATCGAAGCCGCCCATGCAGGCTGCATGCTGGCAATCGGCATCGGCGATCCGGCCGTTCTCAAAAAGGCCGACTTGGTGGTGCCTGGTCTGGGCGAACTGTCGCTGGAGGAATTGCGCGCAGTGTGGGCCGAAAAGAACAAAAACACGGTGGCGAAGCCATGAAGAGCAAAGCGGTATGCGACGAATGGTCGGTGATCGAGGAAGGCTTCGATCCCGAACGGCACGAAGCGAGCGAAAGCCTGTTTGCCATCGGCAACGGTCATATGGGACAGCGCGCCAACTTTGAGGAGCGCTACTCGGGCCCTTCGCTGCAGGGCAGCTACATCGCCGGTATCTATTATCCCGACAAGACACGCGTCGGCTGGTGGAAAAACGGATACCCCGAATACTTCGCCAAGGTGTTGAATGCGCCGAGCTGGATCGGCGTGGACGTGACGGTGAACGGCGCTGAGCTCGACCTCTTCACCGGCCCGGTCGAAAAGTTCCGCCGCGTGCTTGACATGAAGCATGGGCTCCTCAGCCGTAGCTTCGTCGCTGAAGTCGGCGGAGGAAAGATCAAGGTCGAGGCTCAGCGTTTCGTCTCCATGGCGCGCCCCGAAGTCGGGGTCGTGCGCTATCGCGTCACTGCGCTCTCGCCGGTCGCGCTCGCCCTCGTCGCCGGCATTGACGGCAATGTCGTGAACCGCGACTCCAATTACGACGAACATTTCTGGAATATTCTCGATACCGAAACCGAGCCTGACGCGGGCTTTGTTCTGGCTCAGACCCGCAAGCTCGACTTCCGCGTGGGACTGGCGATGCGGCTCGCGTTCGAGGCGGGTGCGGCAACGGCGAACCACGATCGCGTCGAAGGCGACGGTTATGTCGCCGGAAAGTATGCGGTTTCGCTGGCGGAAGGCGAAAGCGCGACGCTGACCAAATACGTTGCCGTGGTGACGTCCGAAGATCACGACAAAGAGAAGTTGAAAAGCGTGGCACGCGATGTCGCGGTGTCTGCCGAGACCGTCGGCTTCGACATGTTGTTCGCCGAACATGCTGCCAAGTGGGCCGACATCTGGAGCCATGCCGACATCGTCATCGAAGGCGACGTGGCGGCGCAGCAGGGCATTCGCTTCAACATATTCCACCTGAACCAGACCTATACCGGCGAAGACGAGCGGCTCAACATCGGTCCCAAGGGCTTCACGGGCGAGAAATACGGCGGCTCGACCTATTGGGACACCGAGGCGTTTTGCATTCCGTTCTACGTCTCGACGGCGCCGTCGAGAGTGACGAAGAACCTTCTCATTTACCGCTACAAGCACCTCGCCAAGGCGATCGAGAACGCGGAAAAGCTGGGCTTCAGGAACGGTGCTGCGCTCTATCCCATGGTCACCATGAACGGCGAGGAATGCCATAACGAGTGGGAGATCACCTTCGAGGAGATCCACCGCAACGGCGCCATCGCGTTCGCGATTTACAATTACGTCCGTCACACCGGCGATACTGCTTATCTGGCCGATTACGGTCTCAAAGTGCTGATCGGTATCGCCCGTTTCTGGGCCCAGCGCGCCACGTTCTCGCAGGAAAAGGGCAAGTACGTCATTCTCGGTGTCACCGGTCCCAACGAGTACGAGAACAACGTCAACAATAACTGGTACACCAACAAGGTCGCGTGCTGGTGCCTGGACTATGCGCGCGAAGCCATAGCAATAGTCGAAAAGACCGCGCCGCGACGTCTTGCGGAGATCGTTGCGGAAACGCATCTCGATCGGGCCGGCGAAACCACGCTGTGGACGGCCATTAGTGCCGGCATGTATTTCCCCTACGATCCCGTGCGCCGCATCTTCCTTCAGCAGGACGGCTATCTCGACAAGGAACCGCTTACCACAGAGGATATCGATCCCGCGGAGCGGCCGATCAACCAGCACTGGAGCTGGGACCGCATTCTGCGGTCCCCCTTCATCAAGCAGGCCGACACCCTACAGGGCATGTACCTGTTCGAGGAGCAATACGACCGCGAAACCTTGCAGCGCCATTTCGATTTCTACGAAGCGCGCACGGTCCACGAATCGTCGCTATCGCCGTGTATCCACGCGGTGCTCGCCGCTCGACTCGGCATGATGGACAAGGCTCACGCTCTATACCTCAGGACCTCGCGACTGGATCTCGACGACTACAACCACGAAGTCGATGAAGGGTTGCACATCACGTCGATGGGCGGCTCGTGGCTGGCTATCATCGAAGGTTTCGGCGGCAAGCGGGTTGTGGACGGCAAGCTGACGCTCAACCCGCAGATTCCCTCCGGTTGGAAACGCTATGCCTTCCGTCTTCTGTGGAAGGATCAGCCAGTCGAGGTCTCGGTGACGCGCGATGGCGTTCAGATTCTCTATCGCGGCGTCGAGCCGGTCACGATCGCCGTTTGGGGCAAGGATTGCACTCTCGCGCCGGGTACCGTGCTCAAACTGGCCCGCGAGCAGAGCCATTTGGCGCGGGCCTGACCGCGATGTGGCGCTGGCTGGCCTATCTGTTGATGATCGCCGCAGCCGAGGCCGCACCGGGAACGTTGCTGGCGCCCGAGATGATGTCGGCTGAGGGCGCCGGTCCGATGGTGGTCACCGTCTGGCTGCCGCCCGGCTATCAGACTTCGACCGAACGCTATCCCGTCCTGTATATGCAAGACGGACAGAATCTCTTCGATGGCGCGGAGCGCGCCACCTCCTGGAACCGCCACGTCTGGGGTGCAGACACCGTTGCCGCGGAACTGATCGCTGCCGGCAAGATTCCTCCCGTCATCATCGTCGGGATCGATCACAAAGGCCCCGAACGTGCCCGCCAGTATTACCCGCAAGCCGCCTTCGGCCGCCTCGATCCGGCCGTGCAGCGGCAGGTGATGACGGCTCCGCCTTATTCCGACGCCTATCTTCGCTTCCTGGTGAATGAACTGAAGCCGATCGTCGATGCCCGTTTCCGGACGCGGGGTGATCGGGCTTCGACATTCGTGATGGGCTCCAGCATGGGCGGCCTGATTTCGCTCTATGCCTTTGCCGAACATCCCGAGATTTTCGGCGGCGCTGGGTGCCTGTCGACGCATTGGCTGATGGCAGCGCCGGGCCCGGCGGCCCCGACCGAGCAACTTTTCTCCGCCTATGAGAACTATCTACGGGATAAGAACTTGAAGCCGGGGCGCCTCTGGTTCGACCATGGAACAATCGGTCTGGACGCCCACTATGACCCTTACCAAGCGCGCATCGATGCGCTGTTGGTGGGCAAAGGGTGGAAGCTTGGCGTGGATTATGTCTCCAAAACCTATCCCGGAGCAGACCACAACGAGGATGCCTGGCGGGAACGGCTGGGCGAATCACTGATTTTCTTGCTCGGCGGTCATTGACCGTAGTTTTTGTGTGGTTGTGTGGCGTCCCCGCGATTGTGCGTATTGCTACTCTGCCCCATAGATATGCGATACTTGGGGTTGGAGGGCTCCCTATGGAAGGCGGAAGCGACGACAAGCTGCGCGCGCACGAGCGGCCGACGTCGTTCGACATTGCCTATCGCGCCGGTGTTTCGCAATCGACGGTGTCGCGCGCCCTGCGGGGCGATCCCAATGTCAACGAGGAGACGCGCCGCAAGATCGAGGCGATCGCGCGCGAGCTCAAGTACAAGGTCGACAAGAACGCCTCCAATCTCCGCCGCCAGCGCTCGAACACTATCGCGGTCCTGTTCTTCGAGGATCCGAGTCCCGATCCGTCGCAGATCAATCCCTTCTTCCTGTCCATGCTGGGGTCGATCACGCGAGCCTGCGCCAAACGCAGCTTCGACCTGCTCATCTCGTTCCAGCGTTTCGCCCAGGATTGGAACGAAGATTATGAGGATTCCGGCAAGGCCGACGGGTTGATCCTTCTGGGCTATGGCGATTACGTCGATTACCGGCCGCATCTCGAACAATTGGTGGCGCAGGGCACGCGCTTTGTTCGTTGGGGCGCGGTGGAAGACGGACAGCCTGGTCTTTCCATCGGCAGCGACAATTTCCAAGGCGGACGGACAATCACCGAACATCTGATCGGTTTGGGGCGCCGCCAGATCGCCTTCCTGGGCGACGCCTCCAACCATTATCCCGAATTCTCCGAGCGCTACCGTGGCTTCCTGTCGTCCATGGCCGCGGCGGGGCTCGAGCCCGGTCCGCAGATCGATGCCATCAGTTCCGAAGAATCGGGTATGGCCGCTGCGGCCCGGCTGATCGGCAGCGGTTTTCAGTTCGACGGTATCGTTGCCGCCAGCGATCTCATCGCTGCCGGCGCGTTGCACTGGCTGCGCGACGCCGGCATCGACGTGCCGCGCGATGTGTCGTTGACCGGTTTCGATGACATCGCCGCCGCAAGCCTCGTCAACCCGCCGCTCACCACCATGGCCCAGGACACTTCGCTCGCCGGCGAAAAGCTGGTCGAAACGCTCCTGAAGCTGGTATCGGGCGAGCCGGCGGAGAGTTTGGTTCTCCCCGCCAAGTTGATCGTACGGCGTTCCTGCGGCGCCAAGCGATAATCAGGCCTTCTTTTCCTTCGGCAGCCGCAGCACCAGCAATCCCGAGATCAGGAAACTGACGCCGCCCACTGCCAGCGCGTAGATCGGCTGGCCGTGGAAAGCGAACTTCAGGACGAAGCCGAGTACGCTGGCGGCCACCAGCTGCGGGATGACGATGAAGAAATTGAAGATCCCCATATAAACGCCCATCGTCTTGGCCGGCACGCTGTCCGAAACGATGGCGTAGGGCAGTGACAGGATCGAGGCCCACGCGAAGCCGACGCCCAGCATCGAGGCGATGAGCCAGTCGGGATCGTGGATGAAGAGGAAAGACAAGAGACCGAAGCCGCCGAGCCAGACATTGATGAGATGCGTCCAGCGCAAACCTAGCTTTCTTGCGATCCACGGAACGATGATGGAGGCCAGCGCGGCAAAGCCGTTATAGGCCGCAAACAGAATGCCGACCCAGTTGGCGCCTTCATTGTAAGCCGCCGAGGTCGCATCCTTCGAGTGGAAGAAGCTCTCGGTCACACCGCCCGTAGTGTAGATCCACATCGCGAACAGCGCCAGCCATGAGAAGAACTGGACCGGCGCCAACTTACGCATGCTGTCTGGCATGGTCTCGATATTGCGCATGATGGTGCCGAACAGGCCCTTCGGCTCGCCCGGCCGTTGCAACAGAAGCGCCGCGCCCCACACGAACGCACCGGCCCAAAGCAGATACAGCTGCTTGTCGAGCGGGAAGCCGTGGGTCTTTTCGAATGCGCCCGCAAATTGATGCATGACGGCGAATCCGGCGACACCGACGACGAGCCAGAAAGCGCCCCAGCCGCGCTTGGGAGCTCCGGCTGGGGGAAGTTCGGGAGAGGCGTCGTCAAAGGCTTCGAGCTGCTCGGGAGGGTATTCATGGGTGGAGATCACGGTCCAAAGCACGGCCACGAACAGGACGATCGCACCGAGGAAGAAGGAGTAGCGCACGGTATCGGGCACGATGCCGGCCTGTGCCGTGTTGGAAATGCCGATATGCTCGAACAGCCATGGCAGCGCGCTTGCCACCACCGCTCCGACGCCGATGAAGAAACTCTGCATCGCATATCCGGCCGGGCGCTGGCGAAGCGGTAGCTGGTCGCCGACAAAGGCGCGGAACGGCTGCATCGAGGTGTTGATGGACGCGTCCAGAATCCAAAGCATCACCGCCGCCACCCACAACGCCGGCGACATCGGCATGATCAGAAGAGCTGCCGAAGACAAGAGAGCTCCGACGAGGAGATAGGGCCTGCGCCGACCGAGGCGGGTCCACGTCCGGTCCGACAGATAGCCGACCAATGGTTGCACCAACAAACCGGTCAAAGGCGCGGCGATCCAGAGGATTGGGATGTCGTCGATCTTGGCGCCCAAAGTCTGGAAAATGCGACTGACGTTCGCGTTTTGCAGGCCCAGCCCGAATTGCAGGCCGAGGAATCCGAAACACATGTTCCAAATGGCAAAAAAGGTAACGCTCGGTTTCTTGGTAACCGGCGCCGCGCTGAGGCTGGCCATATCTGTTCTCTGAGCCGTTTCTTCCCGGCCCGGATGATAGCCCTGTGCCTGCCGGCGGCAATCGCAACAGGCCGGCATGCATACGTATGTTGCCCCACCCCAGGCGGAATCTCGCCTGCGAGGCCTGTTTCAGCCGCCAACCGGGAAGGTCAGTTCCGGCGCATGCCGACGAAGACGAAGCCCAATCCAGCGATCAGGAGTACCACTCCGCCCACGGTTGGCAGCGAAATGACATGGCTTTCCTTCTTGTCGATCTGGATCGGCCCGGCCTTCACTACCGGCTCGGTCTCGGTATAGCGGATCTGCCCGAAAATCAGTGTCCCCAGGCCCAATACCGCCAGCAAGACTCCGACCACCACCATGTCTCGCATGCAATCCTCTCCGCTCGTTCAGGTCCGGAAAGGAACGCGCTGCTCCGGTTCCCGTTCCGCGGGAGGGGGCTCAGGGAACTTGCCGTTCCGAGAAGCCGGCGAGAAGTTCGGCAAACCAGCGTGCCGCCGTCAGAGCGCCGATGGCGGCGACATCGAGGCTGGGGTCGAACTCCGCCAGATCGACGACGCGGACTTTCGGATGGGCGGCAATGAGACGGGCGGCGGCGAAGAAATCGTGTACGGCAATGCCGCCCGGACGTGCGCCCGGCGCGGCGGGCATCTGAGCCCGGTCGATCACATCGATATCGAAATCGACATAGATCGCATCGCACAAGCCGGCGAGTCGCTCGAGTTCTGCTGCGACGACCGCAACGAAGCCCTGGCGCCGGCAATCGCCGGCGGTGCGGACGGAAATTCCGGCGCGTTTGGCCTTATCGTGCGCCTTGGCGGTATTGGCGAAGGGCAGGAGCCCGATCTGGCTGATATGGTCGCCCGGCAATCCGTCTTCCAGCAGTGCCGCAATCGGGTTGCCATTATTGAGACCACCGTCCGTGTCGCGCAGATCGAAATGGGCATCGAGCGTCATCAGTCCGACCTGCGCGAGCGTCCGATCAAGTCCGTGAACGCCCGGCCGGGTGACGGCATTGTTGCCGCCCGCCAGAATCGTCAATCCGCGCCCGGCTTGTGCCGCGACTGCGGCCTTGATCGGCTCGAAGGCTTCCGCGGGCTTGAGATCGCTCACGGCGACGTCGCCGGTGTCGAACACCGCGACGTCCTTGAGATCGGTTCCGGTCTCGAGGTCGTAGACGCTCATGCGCCGCAAGGCTTCGCGCAAAACCTGGGGAGCCAGATCGCAGTGGCCGGGGGTGATCGATTCGCGCCCCAGCGGTGCCCCCACCAGAGCGACGGCGGCGTCCGCTTTCGTGCCCAGCAAGTCACGAACAGAATGCCAGCGTTTGTTTTCGGACATTTCCATCATCGTTGCGGGGCTTTCGGGCATGGAAGATTATCCTCGTTTCCCGGCGTGCAATCTGTATCGTGGCCGGCTCCGACGGGATTACCAGCGATGTGGGACATCTTACTCACCGACTGCCGCACCGCCACCATGGATTCGGCCGGCGTCATCGACGACGCCGCCATCGGCATTGCCGGCGAACGTTTGACCTATGTCGGACCGCGCTGCGATCTGCCGGCCGGTGATCTCGCCCGTTCGGTACACCGGCTGGGCGGGGCCTGGGTGCTGCCGGGGTTCGTCGATTGCCATACGCATCTTGTCTATGCCGGTAACCGGGACCGCGAGCGCCGCATGCGGGCAGACGGCATGAGCTACGAGGACATCGCCCGGTCCGGCGGCGGCATCATGGCGACGGTGCGCGACACACGGGCGGCTAATGCAGAGACGCTCACCGATTTGACTGTGGCGCGCGCGCGGGCGATGGCGCGCGAAGGCGTCACCACCATCGAGATCAAGTCGGGTTACGGCCTCGACCTCGGCAACGAGTTGAAGATGCTGCGCGTGGCCGGCCGTGTGGGTAAAGTGGTGCCGATGCGCGTCTGCCGGACCTTGCTCGGAGCCCATGCCTTGCCGCCGGAATTCGCCGGAAATCGCGATGCCTATGTTCGATTGGTTTGCGAAGAGATGATTCCTGCCGTGGCACGCGAACGGCTGGCTGAAGCGGTGGATGTCTTCTGTGAAGCCATTGCATTTACGCCGGACGAAACGGAATGCATTTTTGCGGCGGCCGCGGCGCACGGCCTCAAAGTGAAGCTGCATGCCGACCAGCGTTCGGATATGGGCGGCGGCGCCTTGGCGGCGCGCCATCGCGCACTCTCGGCCGACCATCTCGAGCACCTGAGCGCGGCGGGCGTTGTCGCGATGGCGGAGGCCGGGACCGTGGCCGTGTTGCTGCCCTATGCCTATCATCATCTCGGCGATACCCATCTGCCGCCGATCGAGGCCTTGCGGCGAGCGCATGTACCGATAGCCATCGCGACCGACTGCAACCCCGGCACCTCGCCGATGCATTCCCCGTTGCGACTCAAAGAGGTTGCTTGCGAAGTCTTTGGTCTTTCGCCGCAAGAAGCGCTTATGGGGATGACGATCAATGCCGCGCGTGCCTTGGGGCTTGCGGCGGAGACCGGCAGTCTGGCGGCCGGAAAATCTGCCGATCTCGCCATTTGGGACATTCCCGATCCGACGGCCTTGTCGCCGGAAAACGGACATCTCATCGGACGCATTTTCCGCGGCCAGCCGGACGGAGACCTGCCATGACCACCAACGCCCGCATCATTCGCGCGCCGCGCGGTTGCGAACGCACCTGCAAGACCTGGGAAGCCGAAGCGGCCTTGCGGATGCTGATGAATAATCTCGATCCCGAAGTCGCCGAACGGCCGCAGGATTTGGTCGTCTATGGCGGCATCGGCCGCGCCGCGCGCTCCTGGCAAGCGTTCGATTACATTGTCGAGACGCTGCGCGCGCTCGAGCCTGACGAGACGCTGCTGGTGCAATCGGGCAAGCCGGTTGGCGTGTTCCGCACGCATGCTCGCAGCCCCCGTGTCTTGATCGCCAATTCCAATCTGGTGCCGCATTGGGCGACTTGGGAGCATTTTCGTGAGCTCGATAAGAAAGGTCTGATGATGTACGGCCAGATGACGGCCGGGTCGTGGATCTACATCGGCAGCCAGGGCATCGTGCAAGGCACTTACGAGACTTTTGCCGAAATGGGCCGGCGCCATTACGGCGGCGATCTTTCCGGCCGCTGGATTCTCACTGCCGGGCTTGGCGGCATGGGCGGCGCGCAGCCTTTGGCGGCGACGATGGCCGGGGCTTCGATGCTGGCGATCGAATGCCAGCGGAGCCGGATTGAGAAGCGTCTCGAAACCAAATATCTCGATGTCGCAACCGATAATCTCGATGAAGCGCTGCGGTTGATCGCCAAATCGGTGTGGGCCAAAGAGCCTTTGTCGGTCGGCCTTGTCGGCAACGCCGCTGAGGTGCTGCCGGAACTCGTCCGCCGCGGCATCAAGCCCGATGCGGTGACCGACCAGACCAGCGCGCATGATCCGGCCAACGGCTATCTGCCGGAAGGCTGGACGCTGGCCGAATGGGAAGACCGTCGCGCCAAGGAGCCGGAAGCCGTCGCTGCCGCGGCGCGCCAATCCATCGCCAAGCATGTCGAGGCGATGCTGGCGTTTGCCGCGCAAGGCATTCCGACGTTCGACTACGGCAATAACATCCGCCAAGTGGCGAAAGACGAGGGCGTCGCCGACGCATTTGGCTTCCCCGGATTCGTGCCGGCTTATATCCGTCCCTTGTTCTGCCGCGGCATCGGTCCGTTCCGCTGGGCGGCGTTGTCGGGCGATCCGGAAGACATCTTCCGCACCGACGAAGCCGTGAAGCAACTGTTCCCCGACAATGCGCATCTGCATCGCTGGCTCGACATGGCCAAGACCAGGATCAGCTTCCAGGGTTTGCCGGCGCGCATCTGCTGGCTCGGATTGGGCGAACGTCATCGGGCGGGGCTCAAATTCAACGACATGGTAGCCAAGGGCGAACTCAAGGCGCCGATCGTGATCGGCCGCGATCATCTGGATTCGGGATCGGTGGCGAGCCCGAACCGGGAAACGGAAGCGATGCGCGACGGCTCCGACGCCGTATCCGACTGGCCGCTGCTCAATGCGCTTCTGAACACGGCCTCCGGCGCGAGCTGGGTCTCGATCCATCACGGCGGCGGGGTCGGCATGGGCTTTTCGCAACATGCCGGGGTTGTGATCGTCGCCGACGGCACGCCCGAAGCGGCCGAGAAACTCGCAACGGTGTTGTGGAACGATCCGGCGACCGGGGTGATGCGCCATGCCGATGCCGGCTACGACACAGCAATCGATGCCGCGCATGCGGCCCATCTCAACCTCCCTTCCCTTGGAGAGAATTCATGAAAATCGGTGAACCGCTGGCGTTTGGCGATTTGCGCGACATCTATGAGTCACCTCCCAAGCTGGAGTTCACACTCGATGCGTTTGCGCGCATCGACCGCGGCGCCAAGGTCATTGCCGACGTGATCCGGTCTGGCGCTACGGTCTATGGCGTCAACACCGGGTTCGGGCTTCTGGCCAACACCGAAATTGCCGACGACGATCTGGTCGCCTTGCAGCGCAATCTGGTGCTGTCGCACTCCTGCGGCGTCGGCCCGCTGCTTTCCGATGAGATCGTGCGGCTGATCCTCACCTTGAAAATCGCATCGCTGTCGCGCGGGGCCTCCGGTGTGCGGCGCGAGACCGTGGCGGCGCTGGCGCGTTTGGTCGAAGCAGAGGTCTATCCCTGCATCCCGTCCAAAGGCTCCGTCGGAGCATCGGGCGATCTGGCCCCATTGGCGCATATGTCCGGCGTTCTGCTCGGCATCGGCTCGGCCCGTGTCGGCGGCAAAGAGGTGTCGGCCGTCGAAGCGTTGGCCAAAGCGGGACTTCAACCGATCACGCTGGGGCCGAAGGAAGGTCTCGCACTTCTCAACGGTACCCAGGTTTCGACTGCCATTGCATTGGCCGGTCTGTTCGAGACCGAGAAGGTTTTCACCGCGGCTATCGTCGCCGGGGCGATGTCGACCGACGCCTTCAAGGGTTCCGACACGCCGTTCGACGCCCGCATTCATGCCTTGCGCGGCCAGCCGGGGCAGATCGCGGTCGCGGCCATGCTGCGGGGCTTGATGCAAGGCTCGGAAATCCGCGATTCGCATCGCGCCCCCGGTGATGACGGCAAGGTGCAAGACCCGTACTCCTTCCGCTGTCAGCCGCAGGTGATGGGCGCCGTGCTCGACGTGCTGCGCGCCGCCGCGAAGACGCTGCAGATCGAAGCCTCGGGCGTTACCGACAATCCGCTGGTACTCGATGACGGCTCGGTGGTGTCGGGCGGCAATTTCCACGCCGAACCGGTGGCGCTCGCCGCCGACCAGATCGCGCTCGGCCTGTGCGAGATCGGCAATATCTCGGAGCGGCGCACGGCCATTCTGGTCGATCCCAAGATGAGCGGACTGCCAGCGTTTCTGGTCAAAGAGTCCGGCCTCAATTCCGGCTTCATGATCGCCCAGGTGACGGCGGCCGCGCTGGTGGCGGAAAATCGCATGCATTCCCATCCGGCATCGGTCGACACGGTGCCCACCAGCGCCAATCAGGAAGACCATGTTTCGATGGCAACGCACGGCGCGCGCCGTCTGCTCGATATGGCGGAGAACGCGGCGTCGGTGGTGGCGATCGAACTTCTCGCCGCCTGCCAGGGCCTCGACTTCCGCCGGCCGCTGCGCAGCTCCTCCAAACTCGAACGGGCGGCGCAGGAAATCCGCGCCCTGGTGCGGCCCTACGAACGCGACCGTTATTTCGCGCCCGATATCGAAGCCATCACCCGGCACGTCCAATCGGGCGCGTTCCGGGCGCTGGCGGGAGAGATATTCTAGAACTTCTGACTAACGGTGACGGAGAAGAATCGCGGCTTGGTCGGCAGGATGTAGGGCTCGAAGCCGCAAACCTGCGTCGTACAATAGGCGTAGCGATAGATCTGGCCGCGCTCGTCGAACAGGTTCTGCGCGCCCACTTCGATCGACCAGTTGTCCTTTTCGATGCCGGTGGTGAGATCGAAGGTGGCAAACGCCGGCATGAGTCCGAGCATCTGGCGGATCGGTTTGAGAGAGCCGTCCCACGGGCTCGGCGCCTGGACGCGAAGATCGGGATAGGCCTTGGTCTGATAGACCAGCGAACCCTGCAGATGCGCCTTGACGTCGTAGACGGCAAATTCGTAACGGCCGGTGAGATTGCCCTTGAAGCGCGGGGTAGACGGCAGCAATGAGCCTTTCGGCGCCGCCGGCGGGTAAGGGTAGGTCGCATTCGGGCACGTTGTGTCGAGCGCGCCGGTGACCGGATCGAGGTCGCCGCAATAAACCTTGGTCAGCCGCGCGTAATTGTAGGCTCCCGAGCCGGTCAATGTGAGCCCGTCGAGCGGCTGCCATGTCACGTCGGACTCGACGCCCTGGATGCGCGCCGCGCCGGCGTTGGCAATCTGGGTCAGCGAGTTCAGCCCCAAAAAAGCGAACTGGAACTTGTTCCAGTTTTCCCAATAGGCGGCGCCGTTCCAGCGCAGGCTGTTGTTGAACCAGCTCGTCTTCCAGCCGATCTCGAAATTGTCGAGACTGTCGGAGTTGTAGTTCGGCAGCTGAGCGACGCGATTGATGCCGCCGGGGCGGAAGCCGGTCGAGTACGTGGCGTAGACCATGTCGGCATCGTCGATCTGCCATTGCAGATTGAACTTGTGTGTTTCGCCCCATTCGTAGACGTGCTTGTTCACATTGGTGCAGGGGCCGCCGAAACGTGAGGGCTTCGACATGTCTTGGCAGAGAATTGGATTATAGTAGGACTGCAGGCCGAAAAAGCCTTCCAGCTTGTTGGTGGCGTCGAATACGCGAACGCCCGCTGTGAGCGTCAAGTCCGGCAGGATGTCGTAGGAAACCTGGGTGAACGCGGCGAGATCGCGGTCTTTGCGTTGCTGCTCCGTCAGCCAGATCGTGTGCGGCCATCCGGGAACGGAAAAGTCGGTGCCGAGCGCGTCGATGACGTAGTTCTGCAGGATGTTGTGGGTCTGGGATTCGTGGAACAGCCCGACCACGAACCGCAAACGATCCGTCGACGGCGAGGCCAAACGCAGTTCGTTCGACCATTTGGTGAACTGGTCCTTGAACAGAATTCGCTGCGACGGGTCGACGAGATTGCCGTCGTTGTCGGTGAAGGTCAGCCCGAGCTGGTCGTACCAGAAGGCATAGTCGGTGTAGTCGGACGCGCCGCCACCGCGGCGGTCCATATACCCCGTGGCGTAGGTGAGGTCGAGATTGCCGATCTTACCGGTGACGGTGAGCGCCGCCTGATACCAATGATCCTTGGCGAATTCGGGATAGAAGTGGTGAACTTTGAGATCGCCGACCGCGGGATCGAAACCGCCGATGCCGTTCGATTTTTCGAGTTGGCCGATAACGCTCGCGGTCACGGTCCAGTTTTCGTCGAGGTCGATGCCGAGCGCGGCGCGCGCGCCGAGTTTGCTGGTGTCGTTGTAGTCCTTCTTGGCCAAGGCCGCGTTGTCGATCGTAACGCCGGCGGAGGCATAGGTGCGAGTGGCGCGCACATTGTCGATATAGCCGGCGTCGCGTTCGTCCCAGGCCACGATGCGGATCGCCATGTGTTCGTCGATGGGAATATTGACGAAGCCGCGCAAGCCGTAACCGAAGCCGCCGGCATCGACCTTATTGCCTTCGATCTCGTAACCGGCGGCGAACTTGGCCGGATCGGGCTGGTTGGTGAGGAGGCGGATGGTGCCGGCCTCCGACGAAGCGCCGAACAGCGTGCCTTGCGGCCCGGCGAGTGCTTCGACGCGGGCGAGATCGTAGGTCGGCACATCGAGATTGCCGCCGATCGTGGTGATCGGAATTTCATCGAGATACATACCGACAGTCGGCAGCGGGCCGGAGTGGTTGCCGTCGGCACCGTTGGTGACGCCGCGCATCGAAATGTTGCCCTGGCCCGGACCGCCGCTCGAACCCTGGCCGCCCGCGGTGAACGACACCGACGGCAGGAAGCGGACGAAATCGCGGAAATCGCTGACATGAAGGTCTTCGAGTCTCTGATTGTCGAGCACCGCGATGGAGACCGGCACTTTCTGCAAATCCTGCTCGCCCAATTTCTGGGCGCTAACCGTCACCGTCTCGAGGCCGGCTTGCGCGACCTCTTGGGCGATGGCCGGCATTCCGGCGAGCATTGTCGTCGCCAGCAAGGCTGAAGCCAAATTGTGCGGCTTACGGATGAAATGCATGAACCAGGCCCCCTTGGTTGTGGCGCGCCGGGGTAGACGAATCCCGCGTCTCTGCGGCCGGCCGTTGGTACGCCTTTGCAAACTCGGGGCCGAAGTTGCCAGACGGGACGCCAGGGAAGTCTAGAGGGAGGACGGCAGCGCGTTTTTCAGCGGCTGGAGCCACTTTTCGTACGCGCGCCAATGTTCGACGGCGTCCGAGAAGATCGGCATGCGGACCTGTTCGGAGCTGGCCGTGCGCACAATACGGTCATTCTGATAATAGCGCAGGCAGTCTTCCTCAAACGGTAGGCCGCAGGCGGCGAGGAGGTTTCTTACGTTCGTTTCGAAATCGCCGACCAGTTCTTCGTACTGCATACGGACGATTCGCCCCGCCAGCACGGAGTCGAAATGTGCCATCAGGTCAACATAGTCGACGTAATAGCGGCCGATGTCGGTGAGACTGTAGGAGAAAGCCTGGCCGCGGGCGAAGTGCTGCTTGAAGCAGGAGAAGCCGCACGCCATCGGATGACGCCGCGCGTCGATGATCTTCGCCTTGGGCAGGATCAACGCGATGAAGCCGATATGGAGGAAGTTGTTCGGCATTTTGTCGATGAACAGCGGTCGGCCGAGCTTACGGTGAACGCGGGTGCGTTCGAGATACTCCTCGCCGAGCGCTTTCAACTCGGCCGGGGTCAGGCCGGCGAGCACATCGGGATAGAAGGCGGCGTGCCGCTCGTCGCGCAGACGCCCCACCAACCCAGCGATGTCCGGCAGTTCCATGGTGCCTTCGACCTGGGAGTGACTGGCGAGAATCTGCTCGATCAAGGTCGAGCCGGACCGCGGCAGGCCGACGATGAAGATCGGGTCGGGGGCATCGGAGCCCTGACCGGCGCGCGATGCGAAGAACTCCGCCGTCAAGGTCGACTTCAACAGCTCCTTGTGCGCGTGGGTCTTGTCCGGATCGTAATCCAGCATTTTGCGGCGGCGGGCGTTGGCCGCATCGTAGTGGGCGAATGACGTTTCGTACTCTTTGCGGTCCTCGAACGCCTTGCCGAGCGCGAAGTCGAGATGCAGGCGGTCCTCGTCCGACAAGCCATCGCGAGTCAGTGCACGCTGCATCGCCGCGATGTCGTCATCGCCGAACCGGAAGGTCTTGAGGTTTGCCAGACTCCACCATGTTTCCCCGAGAGTCGGCTGCAAACGAAGGCTGCGGCGGTAGGCGTCTTCGGCTTCGGCGCGGCGGCCGGCCGTTTTCAGGGTGTGGCCGTAGCTCATCCAGATCTTGGGCTGGTCGGCGACCACCTCGAGCAGTTCGCGATAGACGTCGATCGCCTTGCCGGTTTCGCCGAGCCGCGCCAGCACCGCCGCGTATTGATTGCGGTGCGACGGGTTTTCCGGATCGCGCGCCAACAGGGTTTCGAGTTCGGCCAGCGCCTCCACCGACCGGTTCTGGCGATGAAGCACGATCGCCAGATTGGCACGCGCGGCATCGAAACTCGGCGCCAGTTCGAGCGCCCGCCTAAGCAGCTTCTCCGCCTGTTCGTAGCGTTCGAGCCTTGCCGCGATTTCCGCCAGCATGCGGACGGCGCCGATGTCGGTCGGGTGATCCTTGAGCACCGCGCGCAGAATCCGTTCGGCGTCGGCGAGACGGTTTTCGAACAGCGCCGCGCCGGCTTCGATCAAGGCGCGGTCACTCACCGATGCTCCGACATGATGCATGTAGGCATCGTCGGCGGCGGCGTGGTCACCCAGCGCGGTATAAAGATCGCCGAGATCGCGCCAAGCGGCCGGATGCTTCGGTTCGTCGGCGACCAGCCGCTTAAGGGGCTCGAGCGCGTCCGCGAGCTTGCTTTGGGCGGCGAGGGCGGCGGCATAGAGCAGAAGCGTGTCGGGCTGGCCGGGAACGACCTTGAGGATTTCGCGCGCCTGGGTTTCCGCCATGGCCGGATCGACCGCGAGTAGCCGCATCAGATTGGTCAGCGCCGCCGACAGGCTGCCGCGCATGTGATCGCTCATGGAGACACCTCGAACCCGCCGCCGTTATGGCACGGGCTGGGAATGTGCAAAACCAGGAATAGGCGGAATGCGCGCGTCAGGGCTGCGGGGCTTGGGTCTGCAGCTTCTTATCCGCTTCGGCGTGTTGCTTTTTCTCCGCTTCGGCAGACGACGAGAACCAGCCGCGCGGATCGTACCAGGCGTGGGATTTCTGGCCTTCGTTCGGGGCCTCCGCGGCAGGGGCCAGGTCTTCGGGCTTCTTGTCGTCCTTCTTTTCCTCGGCCTTGGCGGCGGCTTCCATTTTGACCTCGGCCGGCGTGGGGAGAATCCATTTCACCACGGCGCCCGAATTGACCTCGGCGAGTTTGCCGTCCTTGATCGCCGGACGGTAATGCCAGGTTTTCACGCAAGCGACCGCCGCATCGTCGAGCCGCTGCGAACCGCTGGTATCGGCCACCGACACCCCCTCGACGGTCCCGTCGGTGAGAATCTTGAAGCTGACCTTGGTGTTGCCTTCTTCGCCCTTGGCGAGGGATTCGGACGGATAAAACTCGACGCCGCAGGTGTGCGGCTTGTCCTTGGGCGCCGAGGCTGATTGCGAGGGCAGCACCGTTTTCACCACCGGCACTTTGACGATCCTGGTGATGACGGCGGGCGTGGGCTCCTTGCCCATCATCTTGGCGCCCATGTGGTAGAAGAACAGCAGCGACGATCCGGTAGCGATCGCCCCCGCAACGAGCACCGCCCAGAAATGGTTGCGGAATCGCTCACTGCAGAACAGCCCTGACGACACCACGAAAATGATGAACTCGATGATGATCATGCCCTGAACCCTAGGTTCCCAACCCTAGCCTGCCTTCAGCCCCTGCGACAGCCGCGCATATTGCCTCCCCTGATCGTGAACGCCGCGAATACCCGCACCGCTTGCGCCGCTAAAGCCGGCCTTTATCCTGGCCGGGTCCGGGTCAAAGAGGGTTCCCATGTTCGCCGTACTTCGCCGCGCCGTCATCCCAGTGTTAATGGCCGCCGTGTTCGTGGCTGCCGCCCCGCCGCCGGTCAAGACGCAGAGCCCCGGATTCTACCGCCTGGCGGTCGGCAGCTTCGAAGTAACCGCCCTCTATGACGGAAATTTGCGCATCGGACCCCAGATTCTGCATGGGCTCGACCCCAGCGCCCTGCAGGGCCTTTTGGCGGGTGAATTCGCCGACACCAACGAGAAAGGTGTCCTGACCGCGATCAACGCCTACCTGGTCAACACCGGTGCCCACCTGATTCTGGTCGATGCCGGGCTCGGAACCTGCGGCGGGCCGGCGACCGGCCACCTGATCGACAACCTGAAAGCCGCCGGTTACCGGCCGGAGGATGTGGACGCCGTCCTGATCACCCATATGCATGGCGACCATGTCTGCGGTCTCAGCAAAGCGGGCGCGCGGCTGTTCCCGAACGCCACCGTTTACGCCGCCGACGCCGACCTCGCCTATTGGCTGACCACCCAGCCCAACGACCCCGCCGCGGAGTGGAAAAAGGGCGTGCAGCAGATGGTGCAGCCCTATAAGGCCGCCGGCGTGCTGAAGGGCTTCAAGCCCGGCACCGTCCTGTTCCCCGGTGTCACGGCGGTGGACACCAAGGGTCATACGCCGGGCCACGTCTCTTATCTGTTCCAGTCGTCCGGCCAGAGCTTCCTGGCGCTCGGCGACATCGTGCACGTGCATGCGGTGCAGTTCTCCCATCCCGAGGTCACGATCGATTACGATACCGATCAGGCGGCGGCCCGCGCGGCGCGGCTCGCACTGTTCGACCGCCTCGCCAAAGAGAAGTTGAGTTTCGGCGGAGCGCATCTGCCGTTCCCCGGCATCGGCCATCTGCGCAAGGACGCGAGCGGAACCGCCTACGTGCCGGCGGAGTACGCGCCGCTGCCTTAAAGAATTGTCGCGCTTTCAAACGGAAAACCGGATACCGCCGAATACGCTGGCGCTATCGGCTCCTGAAAGCGCTCTAAACCGGGAACAAACCCTGCTGCCTGACGTTGAGACAAGCGTCCAGCAGCAGGGATATCATGGCTATCCGTCCTCTCAAGCCTTTGCGCATCGGCATGGTTGCTCCGTTGTGCGAGGCCACACCGCCGCGATTGTACGGCGGCACCGAGCGGGTGGTGGCCAATCTGACCGATGCGCTGGTCGGGCTCGGCCATCAGGTGACGTTGTACGCGTCGGGCGATTCGATCACCAATGCGAAACTGGTGGCGTGCCGCCCGCAGGCGGTAAGGCTCGATCCGGCGTCGCTGAAATCCGACTGCGCCGCCCATCTGGCGATGCTCGCCGACGTCAAACGCGAAGCGCATAAATTCGACGTGCTGCATTTCCATGTCGATCTTCTGCATCTGCCGTTCTTCACCGACATCGCCGACCGCACGCTGACGACGCTGCACGGGCGCCTCGACATGAAGGACCTGGCGGAGGTCTACAGCCGTTTCAGCGAATATCCGCTGGTTTCCATTTCCGACAATCAGCGCGTTGCCATGCCGGATGCCAACTGGATGGCGACGGTGCATCACGGACTGCCGCCGCATGTCTACACGTTCAGCGGTCATCCCAACGGCGGCTATCTCGCCTTCCTCGGACGCATCTCGCCGGAAAAGCGGCCGGACCGCGCCATTACGCTCGCCAAGGCGACCGGCATTCCGCTCAAGATCGCGGCCAAGGTCGACAATGCCGACATGGCCTATTTCCATGCCGAAATCGAGCCGCTGCTGGATCACCCGCTGATCGAGTTCATCGGCGAGATCAACGACGCGCAGAAGGTCGACTTCCTCGGCGGGGCGCTGGCGCTGCTGTTCCCGATCGACTGGCCGGAGCCGTTCGGTCTCGTGATGATCGAAGCGATGGCCTGCGGCACGCCGGTGATCGCCTGGAATTGCGGCTCGGTGCCCGAGATCGTCACCGACGGCGTATCGGGGCGCATCGTCTCCTCCATGGACGAAGCGATCGTGGCGATCAAATCGCTGCATTGGCTCGACCGCCGCCGGGTGCGGGCCGAATTCGAACAGCGCTTCACCTCGCTGGTGATGGCGCGCAACTACCAGCGGCTTTACTACCTCGTATCGGGCGGGCAGGTGCGCAACGAAGGCCTGGAAAACGTGGGCTAGGCCATGTCGTCCCAGCCGCAACCGCACGCCGAACATCTGCGTCCCGATCCGCCGCCGCGGCTCAGGCTGTTCTCGCTCAAAGACGGCGACATGTTCGTCGTCACCGATTCCGTCGGCGACATATCGGGCCTCGGCGACGGACTTTTTCGCAACGATACGCGCATCCTCTCCTATCTGCAGTTCCGCGCCGACGGCATGAAGCCGGTGGTGCTCAACACCGCCCGTTCGCGCGACAACGTTTTTCTCACCGCCCATCTGGTGAACCGGCCGCTGGGCGGGCATTCGGAAACCGGCAACGTCCATATCGAACGCACCAAACTGTTGTGGAACGGCACGCTCTACGAACGCGTCACCTGCACCAACTACGGCAGCGCCGATGCCGAGGTGCCGATGATGCTGCGCTTCGCCGCCGACTTCGCCGACATTTTCGAAGTGCGCGGCACCACCCGCCATCGTCACGGCGCCCTGCAACGCCGGATCAACGGCGACGACCAGGTGCTGCTGATCTATGAAGGCCTCGATCATGTCGTGCGCACCACCTCGGTATCTTTCTCCGAACCGCCGCAACAGCTGACGCTCGACGAGGCGCATTTCCTCGTTCACCTCAAGCCGCGCGGGCGCCATGCGATCTACATCGAATACGGCATCGACCGCAGCGCCCGTCCCGACCGGGACCGCTATCGCGCGGCGGCGGCGGCGGCCTGCAAAGCCATGCGCGAAAACACGCGGCGCGGGGGGCGGCTCAAATCGTCGGGCCTGCGCTTCAACGACTGGATCGAACGCTCGCGCAACGATCTCGCACTGCTCACCACCGAAATGGAAACCGGGCCGTTTCCTTATGCCGGCATTCCGTGGTTCTCGACCGCCTTCGGCCGCGATTCCATCATCACCGCGCTGCAGACGCTGTGGCTCGATCCGCAACTGGCGCGCGGCGTGCTGCGCTTCCTGGCGCGCAATCAAGCGACGGAAACCTCCTCGTTCCAGGATTCCGAGCCCGGCAAAATCATGCACGAGACCCGCAAGGGCGAAATGACGGCGCTCAACGAGCTTCCTTTCGGCCAATACTACGGAGGCGTCGACACCACGCCGCTGTTCCTGATGCTGGTGTCGGCTTATGCCGAGCGCACCGGCGATCTTACGACCGTCGATGCGTTATGGCCGTCGGTCGAAGCCGCGCTCGGCTGGATCGAACAGATGCAGGCACGGTTCGGCAACGGGCTGCTCTCCTATCAACGCGGCGAGAAATCCGGCCTCGCCAACCAGGGCTGGAAGGACTCCGAAGATTCCATCTTCCATGCCGACGGGACGATGGCCCAAGGCCCCATCGCCTTGGTCGAAGTGCAAGGCTATGCCTACGCCGCCTTCCGCGGCATGGCGCGACTGGCGGAACGGCGCGGCGACCGCGATACCGCCGCCAAATGGAACGAACGCGCCAACACATTGCGCCAGACGGTCGAAAGCCGCTTCTGGAGCGAGCGTCTCGGCACCTACGGCATTGCCCTCGATGGCGAGGGCCGGCTGTGCGAAGTGCGCACCTCCAATCCGGGCCACCTGCTGTTCAGCGGTCTTCCCGAATTTTCCCGCGCCAGGAAAGTGACGATGGGCTTCCTCACGCCCGCCTTCGACAGCGGCTGGGGCATTCGCACGCTTGCCAGCACCGAAGCCAACTTCAATCCGATGTCCTATCACAACGGCTCGGTGTGGCCGCACGACACCGGCCTGTGCGTCGCCGGCATGGCGCGGTATGGCGAACGCGCCGCCTGCGTGCGTCTGCTCAATCAGATGTTCGAAGCCGCCGGGCATTTCGGCATGCAACTGCCCGAACTCTTCTGCGGTTTCGCCCGCCGTCCCGGCGAGCCGCCGGTGCATTATCCCGTCGCCTGCCTGCCGCAAGCCTGGGCGGCGGGTGCGCCGTTCATGCTGCTGCAGGCCTGTCTCGGCGTGCAGGTCGACGGCTGGGCCAAGGCAGTGACGGTCGAGCGGCCCTGGCTGCCGCCGCACGTCAACAAACTGAGCGTCTCCAACATCGCAGTCGGCGATCAGGTCATTACGCTGAAATTCGAGCGCCTGGCCGATCACGTGGTGGTGTCGTCCGACGCCGCGCTGCACCACGACGTGCCGGTGATGTTGCGGCTTTAAATACCTCTCCTGCGGGGCGCACGGCTGGCACCGCCCCCACCCGAAAAATCGCTCACCAGCCAGTGAAGGCTTGCTTCAGAGAATTTGGGTGCTCGCGATTTTTCGACCTACCCACAAGTGGGAGGTGAGGCCTCGATACAATTCATCGGATATAGAACAAATGGGGAAACTACCCGCACGCTTCAAGGGGAGTTTTGGGGGTGTGACAAACTGAACAAAACGAGTACAAATCAGAGGGTTGATCGAAATGGGGTATGCGAGCGGTTCGCGTTCGCACCATTCTGTCGCAGCCCCCTCCGGCCCTGCGGGCCACATCCCTCGCTATCCATGCGGAGTGCGGCTTGCCGGGTTGAGATCCCGAGGGAGGAAAGAATGGGCTGTGCGGGTGGGCGCTGGAGACCCGCGGGGGAGGAAAGAAGGCTGGTGAGGGCACGGGGGACTGCCCGCAAACAAAAACGGCGGACCTTGCGGCCCGCCGTCTGAACACTTTCTGTCCGTTGCCTTACGCGACGGCCAAATTCTGAACTTCGACCTGCGGTGCGAGCTGGTTGACCACGTCCGGCGAGGCCAGGCCCGTACCGGGCGACAGCAACGCGGCGCAGCCACCGGCAATCGCCATGCGGAAGGCCTCGGTCAGCGACTTGCGCTGGGCCAGCGACAGGATCAGCAGGGCGACGAAGCTGTCGCCGGCGCCGACCGTGCCGCGCACCTGAACCGGCGGCGGCTTGGCATGGATTGAGATATCGCGGCTGATCAGCATGGCGCCGTCGGCACCCATGGTCAGAGCCACGATCTCGGCCTTGCCGTTGACGACCAGATTCTTGGCGGCGTCGTGGCAGGCTTTGGTATCGGGGGTCTCGCCGATCAGGTCGGTGAACTCCGACAGGCTCGGTTTGACCAGATAGCAGCCGACATCGAGGGCATGCTTCAGCGGCGGGCCGGAGGTGTCGAGCACCAGCCGGGCGCCACCCGAAACCCGCAAATTGCGGGCGAGGCGGGCATAGAAGTCATGCGGCACGCCGCGCGGCAGTGAGCCGGAAGCCACCGAAAATCCGCTGCCCGAAGCCGCGGTCGTCAGGCCGAGACCTGCGGTCCACTCTTCTTCACCCAGCGTCGGGCCGGGCATCACGAAGCGGAACTGCTGGCCGGTCGACAGATCGTTGGCCGTGAAGTTGGCGCGGCAATCGCGAGCGATCATGAACGACTGATGGCGGACCTCTTCGGCCGCGACCAGACGCTCCAGCATGTGGCCGGACGGACCGCCGAGCGGGAAGATCGCCAGGGGTTCGGCCCCGAAGCGCTTCAGCACGCGGGCCACGTTGATACCGCCGCCGCCGGGATCGCGCCGCGTTTTGAGCGCGCGCATCTTGTGTTCGGTCATCATCTGCTTGACCGACACGCCCATGTCGATGGCCGGGTTCATCGTAAGGGTTACAATGTTCTCGGTCTTCATTCCCTTCCTCTCGAGGCCCGCCCCCAAAATGACAGCCCTGTCTTTTCGACCGGATACCATAACACTGCGGACGCTTATATGCGGACGAGGACCTATTTCTCGGGATTTAAGGTCACAGTCGCAAGTGGGACCGGTCTCATTGCCTTCTTGCGGCGCAAACCGGCCGAGATTGTGGCAGGCTTGCGCAAGATCCGTTCGCATCTTCCCGCGAGCAGCGTAAACAAATCGCGAATCCCGCGAATCGGAGAGACCCGATGAGTCCGTTCACCCGCGCCGGTCTTGCCGCCGCCCTGACCCTCGCCGTTGCCCTGACCGGGGCGGAGGCGGGGAAGAAGAGGGTGATGCCTAGCCCTCCTCCGGACGACAGCCACGTTGTTGTCATCACAGGATACTTGGTCGAGGAAGTGGCGACTGAGACCGTTCGCGCGGCCTGGACCCAGTATGGCCCTGGGGGTGTCCTTGAGGCCCGCGTCGTGGTCAGCGGGAAGACGTGTCCGGATATCGCCTTCGACTTAAAACGGCAGCCGATGCAGCTGCGCGCGTCGGCCGACAGCGGGTTTCTGACCGTGTGTTCGGCGCCGGTCCCCGCCGGAACCAAGCAGGCCGCGCTCGCTTTTCGGAAGTTCGACAACAAACCTCCGAAAATTGGAGCCGATGAGACGGCCTGGAAGACATGGATAGAAAAGGAATACGGCAGTCCTATTCCGACGCATCCAAGCGCTCCGGTTGCAAACGAAGAATGGCGTCAGCGCATTGAAGCAAAGACCAAATACGACCTCGTCCCGCTGCCCGTCCCTGTCGCCGATCCGCAGCGCATTATCATTATTGGGGACGGCGGCTGCCGCTCCAAAGGAGACAAGCATCAGGACTGTTTGAAGCCGGAAGCGTGGCCGTTCGCGCAAGTGGCGGCCGAGGCGGCAAAACTGAAACCCGATCTCGTCATCCATGTCGGCGATTACGTCTCGCGCGAGCAGGCGTGCCCGGCCAACGTCGCGGTCTGCCAGAACCAGCCGTTCGGCGACAACTGGGCGGCCTGGGATGCCGACACTTTTACGCCGTTGAAGCCGCTGCTCGCCGTGGCGCCGGTGGTGTTCACGCGCGGCAATCACGAGGACTGCAATCGCGAAGGCCTCGGCTTCTTGCGGCTCTTGGGACCGCAGCCGTTCGATCCCAAGGCGGGTTGCATCCCGCATCTGCCGCCCTATTCGGTACCGTTCGCGCGTCTCAATCTCGTCGTGTCCGACAATGCCGATGCGCCGGAGACCAGCGTGGTGGAGCCGTCGGTGCCGGTGTACCGCACCGAAATCGCCAATCTCGCCAATGAGAAGGCGCCGACCTGGTGGGTGCTGCACCGGCCGGTCTGGGGTCTGATCTCGGGGCCGCTGGGCGTTCCGATCGGCGGCAACCAGACTTTGATCGCGGCGGTTCCGGAAAGCGGAATCCCGGCGCCGGTCGAGCTGATGCTGTCCGGCCATATCCATACCTTCGAGGCGATCAACTACACGCCCGAGCCGCGCGTGCCACCGCAAATCCTCTCGGGGCGGGGCGGCGACCTGATGGACCCGACGCCGGCCAATCTCCATGGCGCCATCTTCCAGGGCTCGTCGGGGGTGCACGTCAAGGACGGCATTTCGGTGCCCGAGTTCGGCTTCTCGCTGATGACAAGGACGGAAGACGGCTGGCGGATCGACGTCTACGACGGACACGGCCGCATCCAGCGCGTTTGTCAGTTTCACAACAGCCGAGTCGATTGTCCGGTGGCGAAACGGTAGGCGGAGCAGCGTGTCATCCCCGTCGTCGCGCTACGCGCTATGCCGGGTCGGCCGGGGATGACAATCTTGGGTGATATGCGCCGCCACTGAATTCTCCCCAGCCATCGCGCTCCCGCGCCTATCCACGCCGCTCAACCCGCGATAGTCTTCGTTTGGGTCAATGGTGGGGTGCGATATGGGGCAGTATCGTAAGTGGCTGATCATCGGCGGCGGCGCGCTGGTGGCAACGGTTCTCGCAGTCGTCATCACGCTCTACATCATGGGTGCCAAGCACGGCGGGAACGTGCTTGACCGCATCGCCGGCGGGCTCAGCGATGTCAGCGGCGTCTCCACGGCCGAAGCCGACAACGAAAGCTTCGCCTTCCGCCGCGTCGACATCGACACCACCAAGCCCCAGGCCGAAGCCTGCATCGTCTTCACCCGTCCGCTGGATAGCGGCCGCACCAATTACAAGGACTATATCGCCATCGATCCCGACACCCGCGTTGCGGCGCGCGTCGTCGGCGAGCGGCTGTGCCTGGCCGGTCTCGATTTCGCCAAGACCTACAACATCACCCTCAAGGCCGGTTTGCCCTCGGCCCGCGGCGACAAACTCCTGGAAGACGAAACCATTCCGGTCGAGCTGCGCGACAAGCCGTCGATCGTGCAGTTCTCCGGCGGCATCATCCTGCCGCGGCAGAACATGAAGGGCGTGCCGCTGACCACGATCAACGTCGCGAAGGTCAAGATCAAGCTGATCCGGGTCGGCGACCGCCTGCTGTCGCAGATCGAATCCGGCACCGTCGACGAGACCACGCTCTATTCCTGGAGCGCGCACGAGATCGAGAACAACCAGGGCTCGCTCGTCTGGCAAGGCACGATGGACGTCGCCAATGTCAAGAACGACACGGTGGTGACGCTCATTCCCATCGACAGCCTGCTCAAGAATCGCAAGCCCGGCGCCTATGTGCTGATCGCCTCCGATGCTGCCAAGAAGCCGAACACCTCGGAAGACGGCGAGGAATACGAAACCGGCGATATGGCGGTACAGTGGGTGGTCGATTCCGACATGGCGCTCACCACCTTCAAGGGCGCCGGCGGACTTTCCGTGTTCGTGCGCTCCTACGCTAATGCCAAGCCGTTGTCCGGCGTCAAGCTGGCGCTGGTGGCGCGCAACAACAACGAGCTCGCCACCGTCAAGACCAACAGCGACGGCCGCGCCGATTTCGATGCCGGGCTGATGCGCGCCAAAGGCGGCGACGAGCCTGTGGTGGTGATGGCCTATGGCGACGGCGGCGATTTCTCGTTCATCGATTTGCGCCGCTCGGCGTTCGATCTCACCGACCGCGGCGTGTCGGGACGCGAAGTACCGGGACCGCTCGATGCGTTCCTGTATACCGAGCGCGGCGTCTATCGCGGCGGCGAAGTGGTGTATCTCACCGCGCTGCTGCGCGACCGGGTTGGTGCGGCGGTGTCGAATGCGCCGCTGACGCTGGTGGCGACCCGTCCCGACGGATTGGAAGTCGGGCGCGTCACCATTGCGGGCGCGAATCTGCAAGCCGGCGCCGCGTCGTGGAAGCTGCCGCTGTCGTCGAGCGCGCCGCACGGGCGCTGGCAGATTGCCGCGTATGTCGACACCTCGAAGGATGCCGCGCCGATCGGGCGGGTGCAGTTCGATGTGCAGGATTTCATCCCGCAGAAACTGAAAGTCGTGCTCACGGCGGAAACCAAATCGGTGAAGCCGGGCGGCGAGATCAAGGTGAAGGCGGAAAGCCGCTTCCTTTATGGGGCGCCTGCGAGCGGGCTGACCGGCGAAGCCGAAGCGCGCATCAGCGTCGATCCGACGCCGTTCGAAGGCTATCACGGCTGGCAGTTCGGCCGTATGGACGACAAGTTCTCCGATGTCGATGTCCAGCTCACCGTGCCGCCGACCGATACCGCGGGCGTGACCACTGCGACCGGCACCGTCAACCAGCTTGCCGACACGACGCTGCCGCTGCGCGCCCGCATCCGCGTCGCCATTCATGAGCCCGGCGGACGCACCACGGCGAAAACGACCGAAATTCCGGTGCGCAATCACGAGGTGCTGATCGGCATCCGTCCCGACTTCCAGAACGGCAGCGTCGCCGAAGGCCAGCGGGCAAATTTCCAGATCGTCGCGCTCAATGCCGACGGCCAGCGCATCGATGTGTCCGGCGTGACCTATTCGTGGGTGCGCGAAGACACCTCGTATCAATGGTATCAGGACGAAGGGAACTGGAAATACAAGTCGGTCACGCGCGACCGCCTCGTCACGTCGGGCACGATCAAGATCGGTGCCGGGGCGCCGCTCAAGATGGGCCAAGCGATGGCGTGGGGCACCTATCGCCTGACGCTGACCGATCCCAAATCCGGCGCGGCGGCGTCCTACCGCTATTATTCCGGCTGGGCGGCTTCGAGTGCGGGCGACCGTCCCGACCGCATGCCGGTCGCAGCCGACAAGCCGACCTATAAGGTGGGCGAGACCGCGCACGTCCGCATCAAGCCGACCGCCAACGGCAAGGCGCTGGTGGTGGTGGCTTCGGACAAAGTGTTCCTGTCGAAGACCGTGGATGCTCCGGCGAGCGGGGCAACCATCGACATTCCGGTGTCGGCCGATTGGGGCGCGGGCGCTTATGTGCTCGTCACCGATTACCGCCCGCTGAACGATGCGCGCGGGCACGAGCCGGTGCGCTCGGTGGGATTGGTGTGGCTGGCGCTCGACAACGCGCCGCGCACGCTGACGACCTGGATCGCCGGGCCGAAACAAATCCTGCCGCGGCAGAAGCTGGTGCTGCCGGTGTGGGTGAAAGGACTGGCGCGCGGCGAAGAGGCCTATCTGACGCTGGCGGCGGTGGACGAGGGCATTCTTCAGCTCACGGACTACAAGTCGCCCGATCCCAATTCCTATTATTTCGGCAAGCGCCGTCTCGGGGTCGAGATGCGCGACGATTACGGCCGGTTGATCAAACCGGAACGCGGCCTCGTCGGGCCGATGCGCGAAGGCGGCGACATGTTCGGCGGCCGGGCGCTGGCGGTGGTGCCGGTGAAAACCGTGTCGCTTTATTCCGGTCTGGTGAAAGTCGGCGCCAACGGCCTCGCCAACATTCCGGTCGAGGTTCCGGACTTCAACGGCGAGCTTCGCCTGATGGCGGTGGCGGTGTCGGCGGGCAAGATCGGTCATGCCGACCGGCCGCTGACGGTGCGCGATCCGGTGGTGGCGGACGTCGTGCTGCCGCGCTTCCTGGCGCCGGGAGACAAGGCGCAGGTCGCGCTCAATCTCGACAATGTCGACGGCAAGTCCGGCGACTATACCGCCGAGGTTTCGTCTTCCGGTCCGGTCGGCGTCGGCAACGGCCGGGTGGTGATCAAGCAGGCGCTGGCGAAGGGCAAGCGCGTGCTGGTGCCGGTGGACGTGTTCGGCAAGGGCCTGGGCGTCGGCAGCGTCACACTCAAGCTGACCGGCCCCGGCGGCTTTGCCGTCAGTCATTCCTACGGCATCGAAGTCCGCGCCCATCAACTCGAAATCGCCAGCGAAGACGTGCAGCGGTTGCCCGCGGGCAAGAGCTGGGTCGCCAACAAGGGTCTGATCGCGGGTGTTGTGCCGGGCACGCAATCGGTGGCGCTGACGGTGTCGGCGGCGCACGGCTTTGCCAACGTGCCGGGCCTTCTGAAGTGGCTCGACAAATATCCCTACGGCTGCATCGAACAGACCACGTCGCGCGCCATGCCGTTGCTGGTGTTCAACGACATGGCCGATCTGGCGGGACTGCCGAAGGATCAGGCGTTGCGGGCGCGCGAGCAGAAGGCGGTCGATGCCGTGCTCGACATGCAGAACCCCAGCGGCAATTTCGGCATGTGGGGACCGGGTTCCGACGCCGATCCGTGGATCAGCGCCTATGCGCTCGATTTCCTGATGCAGGCCAAGGACAAAGGCTACATCGTGCCCAACGATGCGCTGCGCCGCGGCCTCGCATGGCTGAAGCGCACCGCGTCGTCCACCAGTCACGACGATGCCACCCGCGCGTATGCCTTCTATCTGTTGGCGCGGGCGGGGCAGGTGAACGTGTCGGATCTGCGCTATTTCTCCGACACCCGCGGCAACGAGTGGAACACCGTGATCGCAGCGGCCCTGACCGGCGCGGCGGCGGCGGAAGTCGGCGACCGTTCGCGGACGGCGTTCGCCTTCAACAAGGCGCGCGACATCGCCTTCAAGCCCAATCCGAAATATCCGGGCGGCATGTACGGCTCGTACTTGCGCGACGTATCGGCGGCGCTGGCGCTGGCGGCGGAAAGCGGCATGACGCCGATGATTCCGGCCTTCCTGTCGAAGGTCGAAAGCATCGACATGCGCCTCAATTATACGACGACCCAGGAAAAAGCCTGGATGCTGCGCGCCGCCTACGAACTGACCAAGCAGCGCACCAAGCTGAACATCCTGGTGAACGGCCAACCGGCCCAGCCGCGCAACGGCGCCATCCGCTTGTCGCCGTCGTACGGTCAGCTTGAGGCGGGTCTCACCTTCCTCAACCGGGGCGATGCCGACGTCTGGCGCACCGCGTCGGTGCAAGGCCTGCCGGCGACGACATTGCCGGCGCTGGCGAACGGGCTCAGCCTCGAAAAAACGCAATGGACGCTGTCCGGCTCGCCGGTCGATCTCGCCAATATCCATCAGAACGACCGTGTCGTGATCGTACTGACGGGGCGGCTGCCGAACAATTTCGCGCGGCAGGTGGGCGTGATCGATCTGTTGCCGGCCGGGTTCGAGATCGAGCAGGTGCTGAAAGGCGAGGAGGGCAAGCCCTATAATGTCACTGGCACGCTGACCGATCTCAGCTTAGCCGACAAGCGCGACGACCGTTTCGTCGGCGCGTTCACGCTGGGCTCGCGCTACGACTACGGCGCCAAAGGTGCCGACCTGCAGCCGGGCTTCCGCATCGCCTATGTGGTGCGGGCGGTGGCGGTCGGAACCTTCCAGTATCCGGCGGCCGTGGCGGAAGACATGTACGCGCCCGGCGTGATGGCACGTACGACGGCGAAAACGGTGACGATCAAGCCGCAAGGCAAGTAGCGCTTCCCGAAACGTGTGAAGCGGTTTTCGGATGGGACGCGCGACGGAAGAGCAAGGAGAGACCATGGCCAAGAGAGAGTTCGGCGGTCCGCGGTTCTTCGCGCTTGGCGCCGTGTGGTGGTTCGTCGTCGCCGGTAGTGTGAGCGTGCTGCACCGCATCTTTCCGGACTTCGTCGAAACGCCGCTGGTGGTGGTGATCGCCGTGGCGCTGGCGCTGATCGGCACCTTCGCGATCGTCTATTTCGCAAAGCCGAAGTAGGGGCGTGTTGTGACGCGGATGTTTTTCTGCCCCACGCGGGCGCACGGTTCTTTCTTTCCGCACGTGGACCGCGGGGGGAAGTCCGTGCGGAGCGCGGGAAGGGGGGATTAATTTTGCACGAATTCACCCCCCTTCGTCATCCGTCGCTTGTAGCGCCGGCTGACACTTCCCCCCACGGTCCACGTGCCAACGCGAAAATTTTAGCGCCCGTGGAGGGCAGAAAAGAACTCCGCGGCTCCGCGTCTCCGTGTGAAAAGCACTGGAGCAAGTTCTTCGAAATCGTGCCGTTGTCGTTACCTGGGTCCCCTTCCCCTCGCTGCGCTGCGCTGGCTCAGCCGGGGATGACAGCGGAGGTGTGGTAGGCGCGAATGCAAGCGATAGCGTCATCGCGCTGGTTTGTGCGGGGATTGTTCTCCGCCCTCGGCCTCGTGTCGGCGGTGGTGGTCGCGGATCTTGCCAATCCGCCGCCGATGGATCGCATCGCCAATGTTTCGCCCGAGGTGGTGGACCGGCATGGCGTGCTGTTGCGCGCGTTTCTCACGGCGGATGGCACCTGGCGCATGCGCACGCATGTGAACGAGGTATCGCCCCGCTATCTCGCCATGCTGAAGGCGTACGAGGACAAGCGCTTCGATCATCATGCGGGCGTCGATCCTTTGGCCATGGCGCGCGCGGCCAAGCAGTGGCTGGGCGTCGGGCATGTGGTGTCGGGCGGCTCGACCTTGACCATGCAGGTGGCGCGGCTGTTGGAGCCGACCAAGAAGCGCGGCATCGGCACCAAGCTGTTCCAGATGATCCGCGCGGTGCAATTGGAGGAGCGCTATTCCAAGGACGAAATTCTCTCCTTCTATCTGACCCTGGCGCCGTTCGGCGGCAATCTGGAAGGCGTGCGCGCGGCTTCGCTCAGTTATTTCGGCAAACCGGCGAACCAGATCGATCTTGCCCAGGCCGCGCTGCTGGTGGCGTTGCCGCAATCGCCGGTGAAGCAGCGCCCCGACCGTCACGCCATCGCGGCGCTGAAGGGGCGCGACAAGGTGCTGGCGCGGATGGTGTCGGAAGCCGTCGTCACCGCCTCCGACGCGGCGGTGGCGAAGAAGGAAGGCGTGCCGTTCGCGCGCCAAGCCATGCCGCTGATCGCGCCGCATCTGGCGGAGCGTCTGGCGCGCACCACCAACGCCACGCACATCGTCACCACGCTCGACGCCGATGTGCAGATCGCGCTCGAACAGATGGCGGTGCAGGAAGTGCGCTATATGGGCGACGGCGCCACCACCGCCATCGTCGTGGTCGAGAACAAGACCCGCAATGTCGTCGCCTGGATCGGCGGCACCAATTACTGGGGCAAAGCGGGGCAGATCGATCTCGCCCGTGCGCCGCGTTCGCCCGGATCGGCGCTGAAGCCGTTCATCTACGGTCTCGCCTTCGACGATCTCATCCTGCACCCTTCGACCATGATGGAAGACACGCCGATGAATTTCGGCGATTACGCGCCGCGCGATTTCTCCGGCGATTTCCAGGGGCAGGTGACGGCGCGCGATGCGCTGCGCATGTCGCTCAATGTGCCGGCGGTGGCGGTGCTGGAGCGGGTGGGGCCGCTCGCCTTCACGCTGGCACTCAAGAATGCCGGCGCGAAACTCTACTTCCCCACCGCCGACACCGCGCCCAATCCGGCGTTCGCGCTCGGGGGGCTCGGCATTTCGCCCGCCGATCTCACCATGCTCTATGCCGGCATCGCCAATGGCGGCGAGGCACGGGCGTTGCGTCTGGTCGAAGGCACGCCCGATGCGCCGACGCATCGCTTGTTCGGGCCGGTGGCGGCGTATTACCTGCATCAGATCCTGATCGGCGTGTCGCTGCCGGAAGGCTGGGCGATGGGCGAAGGGCTGGCGCGCGGGCGCACCATCGGGTTCAAGACCGGCACGTCGTACGGTTTTCGCGATGCCTGGAGCGCCGGATTTTCCAACGACTACACGGTCGGGGTCTGGGTCGGGCGGGCCGACGGTACGCCGCGGCCGGGCAAAGTCGGGGTCGATACCGCCGCGCCGCTCCTGCTGAAGGTATTCGGGCTGCTGCCGGCCGACCGCGAACCGGCGCCGAGCCCGCCCTCGGGCGCCATCCTGGCCGAAACCACCGACGCGCTGCCCCCTTCGCTCAGGGTTTTCACCCGCACCACCGAGCAGCCGGTCGAGACCGCCGCGCCGCTGCCGCCGCCCGCCATTGCCTATCCGCCCAACGGCACCGTGATCCCGCTGCCCGGCCCGCGCGATCCCGATAAAACCATTATGCTCAAGGCCGACGGCGGCAAGGCGCCGTTGACTTGGCTGGTCAACGGCATGCTGGTCGGCAGCTTCGACCGCTTCCAGCCGGCGCTCTACCAGCCCACCGGTGAGGGCAACGCCCGCATCACCGTGGTCGATTCCGAAGGGCGCAGCGACACTGCCACGGTGCGGTTCAAGCGGGACCGCTGACACGGTTTTGGACAGTTCGCCGCAGGTCTCCATGGAAAGCGCTTTCGCCCGTCATCTTCCCTGGATCGTGACTTGTTGACCGTAAGCGCTGTCATTAGGCTTCCCGGAAAACATAACCAATCAGAAATGGGGAGGAAGATGAGGAAATTTCTAGCGGCTGCCGTGGCCGTGGCCGGTTTGGCCGCAACGGCGTTGGCGGCACCGCCGACGTTTCAGGAACCCTTCACGCCGATCGATGCGGCGGCGCAGAACGCCGCAATGGGCGGCGGCGTCAATGTCCTCGGCTACGATCCGGGCTGGGGCGATCCCGCCCTGTTCCGCTTCAAGCCCGAGTATTTCAAGGTCATCCACGACGGCGGCTTCAAGCATGTCCGCATCGTGCTGCAGGCCTTCCAGTACCAGGACGCCGACGGCAATCTGCCGACGCGCTGGCTGAACCAGCTCGACACCTTCGTGAAGGCGGCGCTCGATGCCGGCCTGACCGTCATTCTCGACGAGCACGATTTCGAATTCTGCGCCAAGGATGCCGTCACCTGCGGCACCAAGCTGAACAAGTTCTGGCAGCAGATCGCGCCCCGTTACAAGGACGCCCCCAACCGAGTCATCTTCGAAGTCCTCAACGAGCCGCATGGCGTGTTGACGCCCGAGCTGTGGAACAAGCAGCTTGTCGAGACCGTGGCCATCATCCGCGCCACCAACCCGACCCGCAATCTGATCATCGGACCCGGCAACTGGAACGGCCTCGACAGCCTGCCGCTGTTGCAACTGCCGGAAAACGACCGCCACATCATCGCGACCTTCCACTATTATCTGCCGATGGAATTCACCCATCAGGGGGCGCCGTGGGCCGATCCCAAGATCACCGCGCTGTCCGGCATCACCTGGGGCACGCCGGCGGAATACAAATTCCTCGCCGACAAATTCGATCAGGCGAAGGCCTGGTCGGTGGCGCATGACCGCCCGCTCTATCTCGGCGAATTCGGCCCCTACGATCAGGCGCCCGCCGCCGATCGCATCAAGTGGACCAAGGCGGTGCGTGAAACGGCCGAAGCGCGCGGCTTCTCGTGGGCGTGGTGGCAGTGGGACGGCAATTTCATCCTGTGGGACTATGCCAAGCCCGGCTTTGTCGAGCCGATCCACAACGCGCTCATTCCGCCCAAGAACTGACAGGAGGTCGCCATGACCCTATCGCGGATTTTCGCCGCTGCCGTGCTCCTTTTGGCGAGCACGGCCGGTACTGCTGCTCCGAAGGCGGACAAGGCCGCGGCGTTCGCGCCGATCGATCCGTTCGCGCAAGTCGCCGAAATGAAGCGCGGGGTCAATGTCCTCGGATACGACCCGGTGTGGAGCGACCCCCAAAAGGGCCGCTTCACGCCGGCCATGTTCAAGAAAATCCATGACGCGGGATTTTCGAACGTGCGCGTCGTGCTGCAGGTGTTCGATCACCTCGACGCGGCGAACAAGCTCGATCCCAAATGGCTGAAGACGCTCGACACCATGGTGGACGCGGCGCTGAAGGAAGGCCTTACCGTGGTTCTCGACGACCACGATTTCCTCAAGTGCTCCGAGTCCGCCGAGGTGTGCCGCACCAAGATGACCGCGATCTGGTCGCAACTGGCGCCGCATTTCAAGGACGCGCCCAACAAGCTCGTGTTCGAATTGCTCAACGAACCCAACGGCGCCATCACGCCGGAGGTCTGGATCGGCCTGTCGCGCGAACTCCTGAGCGTGGTGCGCCAGACCAATCCGACGCGCAACGTGCTGATCGGCGGACCGTTCTGGAACAATCTCGAAGGCCTGCCCTGGCTGAAGCTGCCGGAAGACGACCGTCACATCATTGCGGTGGTGCACTATTATCTGCCGCGGCCGTTCACCCATCAGGGCGCGCCGTGGGAGCCGGTCAACGCCCAAACCGGCGTGTCGTGGGGCAGCAGATCCGAATATCAGGTGATGGAAGAAGAGCTCTACATCGCCAAGACCTGGGGTGACGCCAACAAGCGGCCGATCTATCTCGGCGAGTTCGGCGCCTACGACAAGGCTCCGATGGAATCGCGCGCCAAATGGACCGCGGCGGTCGCCCGCTTTGCCGAGAAGTACGGCTTCGCCTGGGCGTATTGGCAGCTCGACGGCGATTTCATTCTCTACGACTTCAAGACCAACAGCTGGGTCGAGCCGCTGCTCAACGCTCTCGTTCCGCCTGCCGACAAGACCAAACAATAACTGGAGGACGCCCCATGAATTTGAAATCGACCCTCGCCATCGCCGGTGCGCTGGCGCTTCTGGCCGCGCCGGGCCTTGCCGCGCCGAAGGCCAAGCCCGCGCCGGCGCCGGTGGCGGCCCCTGCCGCGCCGGTCCGGCCTGCGGCGATCCAATCCGGCTTTGCCGGCATGGATGCCTTCGTGCAGGTCGGCCAGATGGGGCCGGGCGTCAACGTGCTGTCGGAAGATCCCGGCTGGACCGACGCGTCCAAGGCGCGCTTCAAGCCTGAACTGTTCGCCAAGATCAAGGCGGCCGGGTTCGGCCATGTCCGCATCGTGCTCAACGCGATGGGCCATATGGACGACTATTTCGTGCTCGAGACCGGCTATCTCAACCGCCTCGACACGATGGTCAATGCCGCGCTCGATGCCGGGCTGACGGTCATTCTTGACGAGCATGATTTCAATTACTGCGCCGTCGATACCTGGGGCTGCCGCCAGAAGCTGAACGCGTTCTGGGCGCAAGTGGCGCCGCGTTACAAGGATGCGCCGGCACGCCTCATCTTCGAAGTCATGAACGAGCCGCATCAGGACTTCACGCCCGAGATGTGGAACGACCAGATCAAGCAGACCCTGCCGATCATCCGCGCCTCCAATCCGGTGCGCAATGTCATCATCGGACCCGGCCAGTGGAACGGCCTCGGATATCTCGACAAGCTCGTTCTGCCGATCACCGACCGCCACATCATCGTGACCTATCACTATTATTCGCCGATGGAGTTCACCCATCAGGGCTCGCCTTGGGTGTCGCAATACAAGCTGAACGGCCAGACCTGGGGATCCGAGGCGGACTTCGCGCTCCTCAACAAGGACTTCGATATCGTCAAGGCCTGGAGCGACAAGTGGAACCGTCCGATCCTGCTCGGCGAGTTCGGCGCTTATGAAACCGCACCGATGGAAAGCCGCCTCAAATACACGTCGGCGGTGGCGCGGGCGGCCGAGAAGCGCGGCTTTGCCTGGGCCTATTGGCAGTTCGACAAGGACTTCATCGTCTACGACATCGCCAACGACAAATGGGTCGAGCCGATCCTGAACGCGCTCATTCCGCCGAAGCCGTAATCCGGATCTGTCGGCACGTAACCAAAGGCGCGGGAGGCAACTCTCGCGCCTTTTTCAGTGCAGCCCCAGCGCCTTCGCCCACGCCGCCAGGGTTCCGTTCTGCCACAGCAGGCGCGCGCTCATCGCCAGCGAGGTCACGATCAAGAGCGGCTTGATCAGGCCGGTGCCGTGCTTCAGCACCAGCCGGGCACCGATCGCGCCGCCGCTGACCATGCCGCAGGCCATCACGATGGCGACGATCCAGACGATGTGGCCGGTGAACAGGAAGAAGATCAGCGCGCCGAGATTGCTCATGAAGTTGTAGAGCTTGGCCTGCATCGTCGCAGAATCGAGCGCCAGACCGGCCAGCCCCACCATGCTCATCGCGAAGAACGTGCCGGTGCCGGGGCCGAAGAAGCCGTCGTAGAAGGCGATCAGCGGCACCACGCTCACGGCGAACATCGAGAACTTCATCCGGGCCGCGCCCGGTTCTTTGCCGAGATCGTCGCTCAATAGCAGCCAGCCGCAGATCGCGATCAGGAAGAACGGTACGAGACTGCGCAGTACGCCGGGGTTGATGAAGGTCAGGCTGGCGGCGCCGCACGCCGATGCGAGCATGGCGAGGAGCGCCGGCTTCCACAGCTTCAGAACCGGCAGGCGGCCGCTTTTCCAGAAATGCCGAGCAGCGCTAAGTGGCGAGAAGATCGCCTGGAACTTGTTGGTGGCAAGCGCTGTCACCGGCGGCAGGCCGGTCGCCATCAGGCCGGGAATGGTGAGCAAACCGCCGCCGCCCGCCATGGCGTCGATGGTGCCGGCGACGAGCGCCAGGACGAACAGACCGAAAAGCTGAAGGGGATCGAACATTACGCCATCACTCGCGGCAGGCCCGGTTCCATATTCGGCCCCGTCCCAGCCCGCAAGGCCTCGCGCATCTGTGATGGCTTTGATGCCGTTAATAGCGGCAGAACCAGCGTTGTGGTGCTACGACTTTTGTCTACCTATGGGGGAGGGCATCATGAATCGCAAAGAATTCTTCGCTGCCTCGGCCAAGGCCGGACTTGGCTGCTGCGCATTGGCCGTCATGGGCCGTGCGGCCGCTGCCAGCGATGCCGATTGCGCCGCCGCGGCCCAGGAAAAGGAATTCGTGACCAATTGGCTCACCGATCTGTTTGAGGCCATGGAGACCGGCCTCGATGAGGAAACCAAGGTCAAGCTGATGGCCGCGTGCGGCAAAGGCTGCTTCCTGCGGCATTCCTTCAAGACCGATATCGCACGCGACGGCAAAGGCGACATCGACAAGCTCTTGAAGGCCTACACGCGCAGCTTCGAAGTCTGGCGCCAGGGCGATCTCGTCCACGTGCGTTTCGGGCCTGAGGTGCGCAAGTGCTTCTGCCCGGTCTCCCAGTACCACCCGCGGCACAAGCACGACATGCACTGCGAATGCTCCCGCGCCACGCATCAGGCCATTTTCGAGACTGCGCTGGGGCGGCCGGTAAAGGTCGAGATCCTGGAATCGGTGCGGCGCGGCTACAAGACCTGCCACTTCCTCGCCCATGTGGGCGAACAGGCCTAAAACAAAAGGACTTTAGCGGTTCGCTACCGGACTGTGGGCTTCGCTGGCGATGCGCGTGAGCAGATCCTGGGTGGGATAGCCATCGGCGGGCAGATTGTGTGCCTTTTGCCAGCCGCGTACGGCGGCGCGCGATTTGGCGCCGATCATTCCGTCGGCCTTGCCGATATCGAAACCGAGCGTGCTGAGTGAGGTTTGCAGCGCCAGCCGTTCGTCGCGATTGAGCGGCGCGAGGCCCCGCGGCCAGGTCGCGATCACCGCCGGCGCGCCTTTCAACTGGTCGGCCAGAAGGCACACCGCCAGTGCATACGAGGCGGCATTGTTGTAGCGCAGGATGACCTTGAAATTGGGAAACACCAGGAACGCCGGACCATAAGCGCCGGCGGGAAGATAGAGGCTGGCGGGCTGATCGGCGGCTTCCAACTCGCCGCCCTGGATCGTCTTGACGCCCAGTTTCTTCCACGCCGCCACCGGCTTGACGATATCGAGATCGGCGTTCTCGTAGGCAAACCCTGCGGGCAGCGCCACTTCAGTGCCCCACGGCTTACCATCGACCCAGCCGGCACTGCGGATGACATTGGCGGTGGAGGCGAGCGCATCGCCGGGGCTGTTCCACAAATCGATGCGGCCGTCGCCGTCGCCGTCGACGGCTTGGGCGAGGAAGGTGGTGGGCACGAACTGGGTCTGGCCGAAAGCGCCGGCCCAGGAACTCGTCATTGTCTCGGGAGCATAGCCTTCGCGCTGCATCATCTTGAGCGCAGCGAGAAGCTGGGGCCGGGCGTAGTCCATGCGGGGGCCGTCGTAGGCGAGCGTCGCCAGCGCCTCGAACATGTTGTAGCGGCCCATGCTGCCGCGGCCGTAGTCGCTCTCGTTGCCCCAGATCGCCACCAGGATTTCCGGCGGCACATGGAAGCGGGCCGTCACGGCGGCGAGGATATCGGCATCGCCGACCAGAAGCGCACGCCCGTTGGTGATCCGCTCGGCCGAGACCGCGTTGTCGAGGTACTGCCAGATCGGGGTGACGAATTCCGGCTGATTGAGATTGTGATCGGAAATCCGCTGGTTGCGGCGGATGATCCGGGTGGCGTTGTCGTAGGTCTCCGGCGTGATTCCGGCGGCAAGCGCCTGGCTGCGGAAATCGGTCAGGAAGGCGGTGAAGGCGGCGTCCTCGGCCTCCATGGCCGCCAGCGGCGAAGGAGACGGCACCGGAACGCTGGAGTCCGCGCCATAGGCTGCGGCAACCAGCATCAGGCTGAACAGCCAGGCCAGAAACAGAACAATTCCACGCACTTTTATTGCGCCCCCAAGCTCAATTCGGCACACTCCGCTGGAGCTTCTTTACCATGCTCCTCGCGACCATTTGCGACGGAATCCGCACAGTTGACACCCTTATTCCCGCCGACTAGAACCGCGCCTCCTCGGCGGGGCCAATCCGCAGTTTCCGAAGTTTCAAAAGGCGTGCCATGAAGATCCGCAACTCGCTCCGCTCGCTCAAGAAGCGCGACAAGGACTGTCGCGTGATCCGCCGCCGCGGTCGCACCTACGTCATCAATAAGAAGAACCCCCGTTTCAAGGCGCGCCAGGGTTAATTCCAGGCCACAAAGCGGTCATTCGCACTACCCGGCCACCCGCCGTGTGGTTTACGCTTGCGCCATGCGGACGTTCCTTTCAGCGCTGATGTTGCTGCTGCCTCTCGCCGGGGCGGTGGCCGCACCGCCGGTCCAACCTGTGGACAGGCTGTTCTCCCAGCTCAAGCAGGCCGAACGCCCGGAAGACGCCAAGCCGCTCGAGTCTCAGATTCTGGCGAGTTTCCTGCGCTCCGGCAGTCCCTCGATCGACGTTCTGATGACACGGGCCGAAGCCGCGCAGGCGACCGGCAAGAAAGACGTCGCCCGCCACCTTCTCGATGAAATCGTCGTCATAGCCCCTCGCTTCGCCGAGGGCTGGCATCGCCGCGGTTTGCTGCAGCAGGATGCGGGCGATGCCGCGGCCGCCATGGTGTCGCTGCAGAAGGCGGTGGAGCTCAATCCCCGCCATTTCGAAGCCATGACCCAGCTCGGCGAGATGCTGGAGGAATTCGGCCAGAAAGAAGAGGCGCTGAAGCTCTATCGCCGCGCCATCGCCCTCGATCCCCAGTTCGAAGGTCTCCAGCGCCATATCGACGGTTTGTCGCGGGCGGTCGAAGGGCAGGGGATCTAAGCGTCGCCCACCGCCCGGCTGTGCACGCTCTTGATTTTCATTAATTAAATAGTGAATGATGCGAAGGCGGCACGGCCCACCGCGCTTTGCTTTCGGAGATCTGCCATGACCCTTCCGCCGCTTCCCACTTTCCGGCTCGACGGCAAGACGGCGCTCGTTACCGGCGCCGGACGCGGAATCGGAGCGGCGGCGGCCGCGCTTTTCGCCCAGGCAGGTGCTGCGGTCACGCTGTGCGCCCGCACCGGCAGTGAAGTCGAAGCGGTCGCAGCCGAAATTCGCACGGCCGGATTTCAAGCCGACGCCTTCGCGCTCGACGTCAAAGATATCGCGGCCGTGCAGCGCGAAATCGCCGCGCGCGGGCCGTTCGACGTTCTTCTCAACAACGCCGGCATGAACCGCATCCGCAGCATCACCGAGATTACCGAGGACGACTATGACGCGGTGCTCGATCTCAATTTGAAATCGGCGCTGTTCGTGGCGCAGGCGGTGGCGAAAGGGCTGCTGGAGGCAAAAAAGCCCGGATCGATCATCAACGTATCGTCGCAGATGGGCCATACCGGATTGGGCGGCCGCTGTCTGTACGCCTCGTCGAAATGGGGACTCGAAGGGCTGACGCGGTGCATGGCGATCGATCTGGCGCCGCACGGTATTCGCGTCAACACCATTTGCCCGACCTTCATCGATACCGCGCTGACGCGTCCGATTCTGGACACGCCCGGCTTCCGCGATTTCGTGCTCGGCCGCATCAAGATCGGCCGCCTCGGACGCATGGACGAGTTGAGCGGCGCCCTGCTGCTGCTGGCGTCCGACGCGTCCACGCTGATGACCGGATCATCGCTGATGGTCGACGGCGGCTGGCTGGCAGGCTGACGCGGAGAGGCCTACACCGGCCGGCGCCCGAGACCGGCGAGGTAAAGGCTGGCGGCTCCGGAAATGATCGCCAGCGCGACGATGCCGACGGCGATCCAAAGGCTGCGTTCGGCTTCGCGGATCATGTCGGCGTGTTCGACGAAGCGCTTGTGGCGTTCGTGCTCCAACAGCACCCACAGGCGGACCCGAAGTTCGGTGGTGAGGTTCTGCTCCGCCGTAGCAACGGGCGACCGGTCGACTTCGTCCAGATGCGCGACGAGATACCGGAAACGTTGCTGGCGCACCGCCAGACGGTCCGCAATCACCCGATACATCTGCGTGGCCGCCGGATCGCCGGCAACCGAACGGCCGAGCTTCTTCATGGCCGCGTCGATTTCGCCGCAAATACAGGCGTTGCGGGCCGGAAAGCTCGGATTTGGACGGATGACTTCACCCTTCAGCAGGCGGTCCGAATCGAGCAGCCGGGATTCTACGGTGGTGATCTCGAGCAGTGTGTTTCCGGTCGCCTCGGCGTCAAGCCGGCTGACCCTCAGGCCCGATACCGAAAAGCTCATCAGAACCAGGGCGCCGATCATCAGCACGGCCGTGGCGGTGAAGATCTGGACGGCGAGCGAATGCAATCCGCCGTGAACGGTCGAGTCCGACAATCGCTGTTTCCATGACCTTTGCATCACGGCCCCCCGCGAGACCGGTCACAAATGTAATCACGTAGCGTTAACAATATATACCAATTGCCGCAGAGGACTTGGTTTGATCGGCCCAAACAAAAAGGGAGCAGCGGATCCGCTGCTCCCCTTGTTTATTAAGATCCGCTGCGGTCAGAGCGACTTCTGCGGACCGACGAAAGCGACGCGCAGCATGTTGGTGGCGCCCGGCGTGCGCAGCGGCACGCCCGCCGTCACGACGATACGCTCGCCCGGCTTGGCGAAGCCTTCGAGGAAGGCAAAGCGCGCGGCGCGATCGACCATGTCGTCGAGGTCCTGGGCATCTTCGGTGTAGATGCAATGCAGGCCCCAGACGAGCGACAGGCGGCGCGAGACTTCGAGTTGCGGCGTCAACGCGATGATCGGCGCATCCGAGCGTTCGCGCGCGGCGCGAAGCGCGGTCGAACCGGACTTGGTCCAGCACACCACGGCGCGGGCGTGAATGGTGCTCGTCACCTCGTGAACCGCCGCCATGATCGCATCCGGGGTCGTCGACTCCGGCTCGTTGCGCTGGCTGTTCATGATCGGGATGTACTGCGGATCGCCTTCCACGGTCATGGCGATCTTGTCCATCATCGACACCGCTTCGACCGGATAATCACCGGCGGCGCTTTCGGCCGACAGCATCACTGCATCGGCACCGTCGAACACGGCGTTGGCGACGTCGGTGACTTCGGCGCGGGTCGGCACCGGGGCGGTGATCATCGACTCCAGCATCTGGGTCGCCACTACCACGGGCTTGCCGGCCTTGCGGGCCATCTTGGTGATCAGCTTCTGCTTGCCGGGAACTTCCTGCACCGGCAGTTCGACGCCGAGATCGCCGCGCGCCACCATGATGGCGTCGGAGAGATCGAGGATTTCCGGCAGCCAGTCGATGGCGCGGGGCTTCTCGATCTTGGCGAGACAGCCGGCCTTGTTGCCGACGATCTTCTTGAGATCGGCCATGTCGTCGGGACGCTGCACGAAGCTGAGCGCGATCCAGTCGACGCCGAGCGCCAGCGCGGCATCGAGGTCGCTCCGGTCCTTCGGCGTCATCGCCGGGATCGGCAGCACCGTGTCGGGCAGGTTGATGCCCTTCTTGTTCTTGATGACGCCGCCGTTTTCGACGATCGCATCGGCCTCGTCCTTGCCGACATCCTCGATCTTGAGACGGACCTTGCCGTCGTCGATCAGGATCACTTCACCCGGCTGAATCGCCGCGAAGATCTCGGCATGGGGGATCGGAATGTCGTCGCCGCTCTCCACGCTCGGCTTGCGCACGAGATGGACCTTCTCGCCCTTGGCGAGGTCGCGTTCGCCGTTCGGCAGGGTGCCGAGGCGGATCTTGGGGCCCTGAAGGTCGGCGAGGATGGCGATCGGGCGGCCGACATTCTCTTCCAGCTCGCGAATGACGCGGACCTTGTCCGCCAGCTCCGCATGGCTGTTGTGGCTCATGTTGATGCGGAAGACGTCCGCGCCCGCCTCGAACAACGCCCGTATCATTTCAGGCGTCGAGCTGGCCGGCCCGATAGTTGCGAGAATCTTGGTTTTCCGTCTGCGCCTCATGTTCTCCGTATAGTCCTAGTTCGATAAAGATTGCTTCCAATTTGGGCTGTTGCCCGTGTCGACGGCAAAAAAACCTTTGCGGTCATAGCCGCGCAGAGCGCAGTTGCCCCGCCCGGTAATCGTGAACTTCGGCTGCGGCAGCGTGCAAAAATAGGTGCTGCCGCTCCAGGTGCCCGACTCGCCGTCCGTTCCGTAGAGGTAGTAGTAGCGCGCATTGAGCCGGCCAGGGATGAGGGTCTCGCATTTTTGCGAAAGAATTGTCCACCAGCCTCGGCTCTCCCACTCCGTTCCGTTGTACTCGCCCAGCGCCACTTTGGCGGGCACGCTTGCCTTATTGCAGACCGTGAACTCGGCCGAGGCCGGCACGGTCGCCAGGGGCACCGTTAAAAGGAGAATCAGGGCAACAGAAAGGCGCATGGCGCTGTCAGGATGTCGCGCAAAGCGGGGGGTTCGTCAACGCCGGAACAAGTCCTTGCTCAATAAAGCCCTCCCGGCAATGATGACCATTCTATGACGGAACCTCCTTTCGAGTATATCCCGGAGCCTCCGGGCTCACGGGCCGGCCTCCTGTTCGTCTGCGATCACGCCGCAAATGCCATGCCAGAAGGCTATGGCACCCTTGGGCTTAGGTCCGAATTGTTGGCCACCCATATCGCCTACGACATCGGCGCCGCCGCAGTGACCCGCGATCTGGCCGTCCGGTTCGCGTCCGCCGCGATTTTGGGGCGCTGGTCGCGGCTTTTAATCGACCTCAACCGCGGCCCCGACGACCCTACGCTGGTGATGAAACTCTCGGACGGCAGCATCATTGCGGGCAATCGCGACGCCGGTCCCGAGGAAATCGCCTGCCGTCTCCGTGCCTTCCATGCCCCCTATCATGCCGCCATTGCCGCCGAAATTGGCGGTCTGGAGGCGCGCGGCTTGGTGCCGACGGTGGTTTCGATCCACTCCTTCACCCCGGTTTGGAAGGGCCGCAAACGAAAATGGGATGTCGCCGTGCTGTCGGACCGCGACCGGCGGCTGGCCGATCCCCTGATCGCCCGGCTTGCCGAGGCCGGCTTGGCGGTCGGCGACAACGAGCCCTATACGGGGGCGCTGGAGGGCGACACCCTCAACCGCCACGGCACCTGCCGGGGGCTGCCGCATGTCCTGATCGAAATCCGTCAGGACCGCATCGGCGATACGAACCATGCCCGGCGTTTCGCCGCGCGGCTGGAACCGATCCTCCGGGCCGCCTTGGCCGATATGGGACCGTCAGAAAGGCTGTCCCAAACGATTCACAGCTAGCACATCCGGCCGCGTTGCGCGGGCGGGACGCGGCGGCTAGGTTCCGGCCCCCTGTTCACTTGAAGGCGTTTGATATGGCCAAGTCGGCTTTCGCAAAAGATCGTCTGCGTTCGTTCGTCGAGCGCGTGGAGCGTCTGGAAGAGGAAAAGAAAGCCCTCTCCGACGACATCAAGGAGGTCTATGCCGAAGCCAAAGGCGAAGGCTTCGACGTCAAGATCCTGCGCCAGGTCGTGCGTCTGCGCAAAATGGACAAGGCCGATTTCCAGGAAACCGAAGCGATGCTGGATCTCTATCTCAGCGCGCTCGGAATGCGCTGATCACTTCGCCGGCAGATAGCCCAGCCATTTCAGCCAGTCTTCGAACCGGTCGGTCCAGGTATCGACCGGAAGGTTCCGCTTGCTGACCGCGAAGCCGTGGCCGCCTTTGGCGTAGACGTGCAGTTCGACCGAGTGCTGCGCTTTGTTCCAGACATCGAAGGCGCGCAGCGATTGCGGCATGTAATCGTCGGCGGCCACCGCCATGAACAGCGGCGGTGCATCGGCGGGAACGGCACTGAGGTCGCGTGAGGTGGCCGGATAGATCCCCGCCACGAAATCGGGACGGATGCCGGCGTCATTGTTGCTGCCGAGATAGACCGAGAGCAGGCCGCCGGCCGAAAAGCCCATCACGCCGATCCGGTCGGCCATCACGCCCCAGTCGCGCGCATGCCGGCGGACGAGACGCATCGCCTGTTTGGCATCCTCCTTGGCGAACGGAATGGCGGTGACCTGCCGTTGTTCGCGCGCCTCGCGGGTCAGCGTTTCGCCCGGCGGGAAATGGGCGACGCGGTACTTGAGCACGATCGCCGTGATGCCGCGCGCCGTCAGCCAGTGCGCAACCTCTTCGCCTTCGCCCGCCCAGGCCACGCTCTCGAAACCGCCGCCGGGGATCACCAGCACGGCGGTGCCGTTTGCTTTCTGCGGCTTGAATACCGTGAGCGTCGGGCGGACGATGTTATGGATGAAGCGCAGCGGTTCCGCCGCCGAAGCGGGTTGTTCCTCGCTCCAGTTCCAGCTTTCCGAGCCCGGCGCCACGCCCGGCCACAGCGGGATTGGCTCCGCCGCGGCGCCGCCGCACAGGGCCCACGCCAAAACCATTATGAAAACCGCGCGCATAGGGACATCCTTCCGCTCCAGCCGATGCGGCCGGCACGATGACGATGCCGTCAGCGCCGAATCTGGATGTGCGGCGGGTTGTCTCGACGTGTGCGTTTCTCGGACGCGAAGACGTCAACCTTTAGGACGCCGATGCGAAGCACTTTCATCCTGGCGCCGGGACGCGCCTTGATCGCTAACCAGCAGTCGAAAAACCAAACACACATCGCAAGGGAGTTGATCACCATGCACCATAGGGCTTTTGCCGCGGCGAACGGCATTCTGTTCGCTTTGCTCCTGTCCGTCGGAGCCGCAGCGGCCGAGACGGGCGCGCCGGCCATCAAGGATGATTTCAAGCCGTCGTCATTGAATCAGCCCGGCCAGCAGTATCCGCAGGTCAATTCCCAGGGATATGCGCGCTTCCGCATCGAAGCACCCGATGCGAAGAGCGTCGCCGTGACTTTGGGCCTCGGCGGCAGCGGCGGCACCGTGCTCACCAAAAGCGCCGACGGCGCATGGACGGGAACGACGGCCGGTCCGCTCGACGAGGGCTTTCACTATTACCATCTGAAAATGGATGGCGGCGTCTTCAACGATCCCGGTACGCAGAACTTCTACGGCTCGGTCCGTTGGGAAAGCGGTATCGAAATTCCGGCGCACGATCAGGATTTCTATGCGCTCAAGAACGTGCCGCACGGCAAGGTGCAGCAAATCCTGTTCAATTCGCCCAGCACCAATACGCAGCGCCGGGCGTTCGTCTACACGCCGCCGGGCTACGACAAGGATACGTCGGCGCGTTATCCGGTGCTCTATCTGCAGCACGGCTGGGGCGAAGACGAAACCGCCTGGAGCGTTCAGGGCCATGCCAACCTGATCATGGACAACCTGATCGCCGAGGGCAAAGCCAAGCCGTTCATCATCGTGATGACCTACGGCATGACCAACGACGTCAAGTTCGGCAAGCTCTTCACATTCGACATCAAGCCGTTCCAGACCGTTCTGGTCAACGAACTGATCCCGTATGTCGATTCTCACTTCCGTACGATCGCCGATCAGCCCCATCGCGCCATGGCAGGACTCTCCATGGGCGGCGTCGAAACCAAGATGATCACCTTCGCGAACCTGGATACGTTCTCGCGCATCGCTCTGTTGAGCGGCGGTACGGTGTCCATGGAAGACGTCGACAAGGCTCCGGGCTTCCGCGAAAAGGTCAAGCTGGTGTTCGTCAGTTTCGGCAGCCGCGAAATTCCCGACGGCAAAACCGGCTTTCCCGGCGCCCCGAAAATCGATCCCAAGGCGAACGCCGACGCGCTGAAGAAAGCCGGCATCAACAGCATATTCTACGTCTCGCCCAACACGGCGCACGAGTTCCTGTCATGGCGGCGCAGCCTGCGCGAGCTTGCACCGGTGCTGTTCAAGGATTGACGACCAGGCAATAAAAACGGCGGCAGGAGCACTACTCAGCCTCCTGTCGCCGTTTCTTTTTTGGAACGGCTGCGCGCTATCCGACCTTACGCTCTTCGTCCGTGGGCTCGCCCTGGCCGGGCTCTTCGAGGCCGAATTCCTTCAGCTTGCGGTACAAGGTCGAGCGGCCGATGCCGAGACGGCGGGCGACTTCCGACATATGGCCGTCGTAACGGGCGATGGCGGTGCGGATGATCTCGGATTCCATGTCGTCCATCTTGCGCATGTGACCGGCCGCATCGACGACGTTCATGGTGTAGGGCGCCGACGGCAGGGCGGGTGCGAACGTGGCGGCCTGCAGGGCCTGGGCATCGGCGACGGTGGCGGCGCGGCGCGGCCGGGCTTCGACACCCATGGCGCTGGCGATCTGCGGGAAGTCGCAGACATCGAGCAGCGAACCGTCGCACAATACCACGGCGCGGAAGATGGTGTTTTCGAGTTGACGCACGTTGCCGGGCCAGGAATAGCGTTCCATCAGATCGGCGGCTTCCGGCGTGAGACCGGCGACGGGCTTGTGCTCTTCCACCGCGAACCGGGTGATGAAATGGCGCGCCAGCGCCGGGATATCGTCGCGCCTCTCGCGCAGCGGCGGCACGAAGATCGGGAACACGTTGAGGCGATAGAACAGGTCTTCGCGGAACCGCCCTTCGCGGGTCAGTTCGGCGAGGTCGCGATTGGTGGCGGAGATGATGCGCACATCGACCTTGACCGGCCGCTTGGCGCCGACCGGATCGACTTCGCCTTCCTGCAGCGCGCGCAGCAGTTTCACCTGCATGTCGAGCCTGAGCTCGCCAATTTCGTCAAGGAACAGGGTGCCGCCGTCGGCTTCCTGGAATTTGCCGAGGTGACGCTCGCTGGCGCCGGTGAACGAGCCCTTCTCGTGGCCGAACAGGATGGATTCGATCAGGTTCTCGGGGATCGCGCCGCAGTTGACGGTGACGAACGGCCGGCCGGCGCGGTCGGACGAGCCCTGGATGGCCCGTGCGACGAGTTCCTTGCCGACGCCGGATTCGCCTTCGATCAGAATCGGAATGGTCGATTGCGCCGCGCGCACGCCGAGCCGCGCCACCTGCTTCATCTCGTCCGACTTGGCAATCAGGTCTTCGAACGAGAGACGGTTGTCGCTCTTCTTCTTGAGGCGCGTGACTTCGCCCGACAATGTGCCGATCTTGAGCTGGTTGCGGATCGATACGGTGATGCGTTCGGGACTGGCCGGCTTGACCAGAAAGTCGTTGGCACCGGCGCGCATGGCCTCGACGGCGGAATCGATGCCGCCCTTGGCGGTGAGCACGATCACCGGCAAATCGGGATGGCTGACACGCACTTTCGACAGCACTTCGATGCCGTCGATATCGGGCATGATGAGATCGAGGAGGATGAGGGCGATCTGGTCGCCGCGCGGGCCGTTGACGAGATCGAGCGCCGGACCGCCGCCGGGAGCGGTTATCACGGTCATGCCGGAACGGCTGATTGCTGCTTCCAGCAAGCGCCGCTGCACCGGATCGTCGTCCACGATGAGTATAGTCTGGGCCATCACATCCTCTAGTGTTATGGCCCAATGTGGTCCGGTGAGGGTAAAAACGGGTTTAAGATGTGTCCTTTTGCGGCACAGATTCCTCCCAAGATCGGTTTGGTAAAGATACAGTAAACGTCATTTTTCCGCGAGTTTTGCGGCATCTCGGTAATTACGGATGTTGCTGCCGGAACGCAGTTTGCTTCACATCCATAGCGTTCTGCCGCAGCATCGCCCACAACATCAGGGCGGGTGCGATCAGCGCAGCACCGGGGATCGAATAGCGTCCGAGCGCCATTTGCACGAACGGCAGCCACCACGCGAGTTTGACGAGGAGGTCGCCACGATTGTCGGCAAGGTTCCGTTGCAAAAGCCACAGCCCGGCGAGCGCGAGCGGCAGGGTGTCGTACGGCATCAGGTAGGGCGTTGCGGCTACGGACGCGGCGAGGAACTGCGTGGTCTTCACTGCCGGATCGCCCGGCCGCCTCCACATACGGTAGACGCAAACCGCGGCCGCGAGCGCCACCGCGATCTGCACCGCCATCGCGGCGCCGTAGCCGAAGCCGATGCGATGCAGGTTCATGAATACCGTCGGCATCGCCTGAGTCGCCAAGATCTCGGTATGGACCAGCACCGTGTTCTGCGCCGGAATGCCGATCGCGATGTAGTCGCGCCAGACCTCGATGCCATAGAGAGCAACTGTGAGGCCCGCGAGCGCGGCAGCCGTCGCCGCTGCGCTTGCCAATGTTCGCCAATGACGTCCGGCGATCAGCAACACCGGCACCAGCAACGCAACCTGCGGCTTGAGCGACAAGAGACCGAAGAGAATGCCGGCAACGACGGGCCGTTTCTCCAGCAGCGCCAATCCCCCGAACAGCAGCGCGGTGGTGAAGAAACTCCATTGTCCCGACATCAGCGCGAACAAGGCCGCGGGCGCCGCGAAGACGAACACGGCACTTCCTCTGTCGCGCAAGATTTGTCGGGCGGCGGCGAACAGAGCTGCGCCACCGAGGAGTGTCCATAGGGCCAGCGCGAGGCGATAGGGCAGCAGCCCGAATGGCGCGGCGGCAATCAGCAGCGTCGGCGGATAGGACCAGCTCTGTGGCGGATAGCCTTGGCCGACCGTTCCGGTGAGGGCGCGGTTGTACGTCGCCGGATCGTAATACCGGCCGGGGTCGGGTGCGTAGGCGGCCCGTCCCACCATCCAGAAATTGAGAAAGTCGCGTCCGGCTGCCAGTGTGGTGGCATCGCGCGGAAATTGTGCGGTCCAGTCCGTTGCACGGTAGAAGGCGATTGCAAACGCCAGCGTCGCCAGCGCCCCCAATAAGGCGAGCGTCTTCGCGGTTCGACGTGGGCTCCCGGCGGACGACATGGGGAAATCTTATCAGGCCAGCGGTTGCGGCCGTGTTACCGAACCGCGGTCTTGAGATAACCAGGCTGGTGTGCGAGCTTCCTACTATGAGCGACAAACCTGCCAATCCGGTCGATGTCCCAGAGCTTCAGACCCCGCTCGCGGCGCTCGAAGGCGCCGTACCGCCTGCTCCACAATGGTTCAAGGATGCCGTTGCGGTCCGCCCGCAAAGCACCGTCATCGAGGTCGAAGGCGCGCCGATCCATTATCTGAGCTGGGGCAGTCCGGCCAAGCAGGGGCTTTTGCTGGTGCACGGCAACGCCGCCCATGCCGGCTGGTGGAGTTTCATCGCACCGTTCCTGTCGCGCGATTATCATGTGGTGGCGCCCGACCTGTCGGGCATGGGTGATTCCGCCTGGCGGCCCGACGGCTATTCGATGGAAACCTTCGCCGCCGAACTTCTGGCGGTGGCCGAGCATTCCGGGACGCTGGCGATCGACGAGCCGCCGGTGATCGTCGGCCACAGTTTCGGCGGCTTCGTCACCATCCTGGCCGGCGCTCTCTACGGCGAACGGCTGGGCGGTTCGATCATTCTCGATGCCCCGGTCAATCCGCCCGACCGGCCGCATTCGAGCCCGTTCACGGCGCGCGCCCATCACCATTATCCGACGCTGGCCCGCGCGCTGGCGCGCTTCCGCCTGTTGCCGCCGCAGGCGTGCGAGAACCTCTATCTGCTCGATTACGTCGCCCGTCAGTCGCTGCGCGAAGTCGACGGCGGCTGGCGCTGGAAGTTCGATCCCCAGATTTGGCGCGATTTCTCGATCGGCAACCTGGAAGCGCGTTTGCGCGACACCAAGTGCCGCATCGCCTTCTTCCGCGGCGAGAACTCGTTCCTGATGCCGCCCGAGATCGGGAATTTCATGTCGAGCCTGCTCGGCCGCACCGCTCCGGTGGTGGAAATTCCGGGGGCGCAGCATCACGTGATGCTCGATCAGCCTCTGGCCCTGGTGGCGGCGCTGCGGGCGCTGCTCGCCGACTGGCGCCATTCCGAGGTATCGCGCTCGCCGGACGAGCCGGACTGAACCGGACGGTCGCCGTGACGGACTTTCGAACCGCTCTGGGCGGCGCGGGCGGGCCCCCTTGCCGCACCTCCATTTTCCGCCAGGGGAGCTTTGCCTATAGTCCGCCCGCCTCTTGGAGCCGGCGGATGGACGAGCAAGACGACAGCGACAGCGATATTCCTGTCGCAACGGCCGACCTCAGCGAACATCTGCGCACATGGCGCATGTTCCTGATCAAACTGCGCTGGGGCGCGGTGGCGGCGGTACTCGTGCTGGCGCTGCTCCTGGCGTTCCGAACACACGGCTGAGCGCGTCCGTAAGAATTCGAAACAGAGTGTGTTTTCAAGCGATTGCGAATTGTCAAAAAACCCAGGAAAACGGGCCGTATTGGTGTGGAATGCCGCATGCGTCAGCGTTGCCCTTGCGGCGCGTTTGGGTTATGCCCGCGACGGCTAAATTTGGGGGCGGTATTGGCCGTAGGGCACGTTTTTGCTGCGTAAATAGCGGCCTAATTTCTGCTCACAAGTCCGTGGCCCGTATGGGGGACCCGTTGCCCTCGATCAACCAACGAGATGCGTGAACCATGCCTCAAAGAATCGGAATCCCGAAAGAGACGTTTACTGGCGAGAAGCGCGTAGCGATATCGCCGGACGTCGTTGAAAAACTGATCAAGCTCGGATTCGCGGTGCAGGTGGAAACGGGTGCCGGAGAGGGCGCCAGTTTTTACGATGATGCGCTTGCGGCTGCCGGAGCCAAGATCGTCAGCGCCGCCGAGCTGTATGCGTCGAGCGACATCGTCTTCAAGGTCCGCGAGCCGGATCTGAACGACGTCGCCAAGCTGAAAGACGGCACGACGCTGATCAGCTTCGTCTGGCCTGCTCAGAATCCCGAGCTGATGAAGGCGCTCGCCGCCAAGAAGCTCACCGTCCTGGCGATGGACTGCGTTCCGCGCCTGTTGTCGCGCGCGCAGAAGATGGACGCGCTGACGTCTATGGCGGGCATCGGCGGGTATCGCGCGGTGATCGAGGCGGCCAACGCATTCGGCCGCTATTTCAACGGCCAGATCACGGCCGCGGGCAAGATCCCGCCGGCCAAGGTGTTCATCGCCGGTGCCGGCGTGGCGGGTCTTGCCGCGATCGGAACCAGCGTCGGCCTCGGTGCCGTCGTGCGCGCCAATGATACGCGCGCCGAAGTCGCCGATCAGGTCAAGTCGATGGGTGCCGAGTTCATCAAGGTCGACTACGAGGAAGAAGGCTCGGGCGGCGGCGGTTACGCCAAGGTGATGAGCGAAGGCTTCCAGAAGGCCCAGCGCGAGATGTACGCGAAGCAGGCCAAAGACGTCGACATCATCATCACGACGGCGCTGATTCCGGGCAAGCCGGCCCCGCGCCTGATCACCGCCGAAATGGTTGCCTCGATGAAGCCGGGTTCGGTGATCGTCGACATGGCGGCCGAACGCGGCGGCAACTGCGAACTGACCGAGCCCGACAAGGCCGTGGTCAAGAACGGCGTCACCATCATCGGCTATACCGATCTGGCGTCGCGCCTGGCCAAGCAGTCCTCGACGCTTTACGCGACCAACCTGCTGCGCCTGACCGAAGAGCTGTGCAAGGCCAAGGACGGCCAGATCGTCGTCAACATGGAAGACGATGCCATCCGCGGCTTCACCGTGATCAAGGACGGCGAGATCACCTGGCCGCCGCCGCCGCTGAAGCTTCCGGCGCCCCCGGCTCCCAAGCCGGCCGCCGCTCCGGTCGTCAAGGAAGAGCCGAAGAAGTCCGGTGCCGGCATGGCGATCATGGCGCTGGTGGCCGCGTGCCTCTTCGCGCTGATCGGCGCCACGGCGCCGACGGCGTTCATCGGGCACTTCACGGTGTTCGTGCTGGCGGTGTTCGTCGGTTACATGGTGGTCTGGAACGTCACGCCGGCGCTGCATACGCCGCTGATGAGCGTGACCAACGCGATCTCCTCGATCATCACCATCGGTGCGTTGTTGCAGGTTGCTCCGCCGGCCGCTCCCGGTCGTCCGGACTTCCTCATTCTGATCATTGCGGTGGTCGGCATCACGCTCACCTCGATCAACACCTTCGGCGGCTTCGCGGTGACGCGGCGCATGCTGATGATGTTCCACAAATAAGGGGGGACCGCAGCAATGAACCTTGCACATCCTGCAAATCTGACGACGGTCGCCTATATCGCGGCAACCATCCTGTTCATCCTCAGCCTCGGCGGTCTCTCCAATCCGGAGACCAGCCGGCGCGGCAACTGGTTCGGCATCATCGGTATGACGATTGCGGTGATTGCCACCGTGTTCGGCTTCCGCGGCAGCCTGACCGGTGACGTGCAGATCGTCGCCTTCCACGGCTTGCCGTGGATCGTCGGCGCGATGGCCATCGGCGGCACCATCGGCATCATCGCGGCCAAGACCGTGAAGATGACCCAGATGCCGGAACTGGTCGCCATCATGCACAGCTTGGTCGGTCTGGCGGCCTGCACCATCGGCTTTGCCAGCTTCATCGACACCACGCCGCTCGACGTTCCGGCGGCCGATCTGGCGGCCTCGGAGACGATCCACCTGATCGAGATCTATGTCGGCATCCTGATCGGTGCTGTCACCTTCTCGGGCTCGGTGATCGCGTTCGGCAAGCTGTCGGGCAAGATCGGCGGCAAGCCGGTGATTCTGCCGGGCCGCAACCTGATCAACATCGTCGGCCTTCTGGTGGTCCTCTACTACGGCTACGTCTTCGTCGCCCAAGGCGGGATCCACGAGCAAGCTCCGACGGTGCAGATCCTGCTGCCGTTGATCGTGATGACGGTGATCTCGCTGTTGTTCGGCATCCACATGGTGATGGCGATCGGCGGCGCCGATATGCCGGTGGTGGTGTCGATGCTCAACTCCTACTCGGGGTGGGCGGCGGCGGCGACCGGCTTCATGCTGTCGAACGACCTTCTGATCGTGGTCGGCGCGCTGGTCGGCTCGTCGGGTGCGATCCTGTCGTACATCATGTGCCGGGCGATGAATCGCAAGTTCCTGGCGGTGATCTCCGGCGGCTTCGGCACCGGCGGCGGCGCCGTGGCCAAGAAGGCCGATGGCGAACCGCAGGGCGAAGTCACGCCGATCAGCTCGTCCGATACGGCCGAACTGCTCAAGAACGCCAAGAACGTCATCATCGTTCCGGGCTACGGCATGGCGGTCGCCCAGGCGCAGCACACCGTATACGAGATCACCAAGTTCCTGCGGGAAAAGGGCGTCAACGTGCGCTTCGGCATCCACCCGGTCGCGGGCCGCATGCCAGGACACATGAACGTGCTCCTCGCCGAGGCCAAGGTGCCGTACGACATCGTGCTCGAAATGGACGAGCTCAATGAGGACTTCCCGGATACCGACGTGTCGATGGTCATCGGTGCCAACGACATCGTCAATCCGGCGGCCGAGGACGATCCCACCAGCCCGATCGCCGGCATGCCGGTGTTGCAGGTCTGGAAGGCCAAGACCTCGATCGTGATGAAGCGCTCGATGGCCTCCGGCTACGCCGGCGTCGACAATCCGCTGTTCTACAAGGAGAACAACCGGATGCTGTTCGGCGACGCCAAGAAGATGCTCGAAGAAGTGCTGACCGCCCTTAAGGCCTGAGGCACATTCGTCATCGCAACTAAAAACCCCGCCGGAGCGATCCGGCGGGGTTTTCGTTTGGACTTTACTGCGCCGAGGCGACCGGGGTTGGCGGGGCCGGTGGATCGGGCGGGTTGTTGGCTTCGAGGAACTTCACCGTCGCCTGCAGCATCTGCAGGCGGGTTTCGCTCTTCGACAGCCAGTGGTCCTCGTGCCTGAGGGTGACGAACTCGTAGGGCTTCTTGGCGTCCTTCAGTTCGTCCGCCATGTCGTCGCTTTGCGAATACGGAACGACGGTATCGTCCTTGCCGTGGATCAAAAGGATCGGGATCGACACCTTGTCGACGTGCTTGATCGGCGAGATGTCCTTCAGCTTGGGATCGTCGGGATCCCCGACGGCAAGGAAGCGGTCCCAGAACCGATCGCTGCGGGCGTCGACATTGTTGCGCGGCCAGCGCCAGTAGCGCAGCTGGGCGCGAATGTCGGACAGGCCGGCGATCGAAACGGCACAGCGGTAGATCCCGGTGTCGATGGTGGCGCCGGCCAGCGCGGCGTAGCCCCCGTAGCTCGCGCCGACGATGCAGACCCGCTTGGGATCGATCATTCCTTGCGCCGCCAGCGCCCGCACGCCGTCGGACAAATCCGTCTGCATCTTTTTGCCGAATTCGCCGTAGCCGGCGGTGAGCAGATCCAGGCCGAATCCGTCGGAGCCGCGGAACTGCGGCTGCAGCACCACGTAGCCGCGCGAGGCGAGCGCCTGCGAGAACCAGTCGAAGCCGGGGTAATCGCGCGCATGCGGACCGCCGTGCGGCATCACGATCAGCGGCAGGTTCTTGGCGTCCTTGCCGTCCTTGCCGATCGGCAGGGTGAGATAGGCGTGCAGCACGCGTCCGTCGGCGGCCTTGTATTCGATCCAGCGCCGCGGTGCGACGTCGTCGATGCCGGCATAAGCCGGTCCGACCGGACTTGCGTGGTGCTGGGTCATGTCGACGAGGAAATAGCCTTCGCCGTAATCGGTGCCGAACACATGCGCCACCACTTTCATCCTGTCGTCGGACCATGACTCGAGGTCGACATCGGTGGCGGACTTGAAGGCGGCCTTGACGCTGCGCCACATCCTGTCGGCGTGCGGATCGAAAAACACATAGTCATTCGTTTCGGTCAGCCGGGTGCCGCCGGTCACGCGGCCGGTCTTTAGCGACGTGATCACGCCGCCGAAGCCGACCTCGGCGTGGGCCCACGCGGAGGCGGTGCCGTCTTTCAATGATATCTGCTTGTAGGTCGGGTTGCCATCGTTGCCGGGCAGGCTGACGATGACGGCGGTTCCATCCTCGCTAAGGCCCTCGAGCGACGGCGATTCGATCGGCGCCGGCACGTCCATCACCGTTGTCCTCTCGCCGTCGCGGAAGATTTCAAGCTTCCAGTGCTGCTCCTCCTCGTCATAGCTCGACTCGGCGACGATATTGCCGGCGTCGTCGACCACCCAGTCCTCGGCACGGGAGTCGTTCTGGCGCGAAACGATGCGGGTCGAGTTGGCGGTCAGATCGATGCTGAACAGCGCCAGATGTCCGACGTTGTTGGGAAAATAAATTCCTTTCACGAAGATAACGGTATGGCCGTCGATGGTGCGCGGCTGCGGTACGCCGGCCACCACGTTCATCACTTCAACGTCTTCCTTGAGGTTTCCGACATGGTCAAGCAGGGCACGCTGCTGCTTGCTCTGTGTATTGAAACTCTGCGCCAGCATGTATTCCTGGCGGCGGCCCGTGAGGCCGCGCGGCAGCGCAGTGACCGACGTGGTGAGGATCAGGGTCTGATTGTCGGCCCATTGCAGGTTGCGCACCTTGGAATCGGTGATGTTGATAATGCCGAGCACCTGTCGGTTGGCGATCGATTGCGCCACCATCACCCGCTTCGTGTCGAGTTCTTTGACGTAAGCGAGCGTGGCTCCGTCCGGCGATATGATGACGTTGCTGAGCGTCGGCAATTTGCCGTACGCCTCCAGCGGCGCGCCTTGCGCAGCAGCCGCCCACAAGACCAATGCGGCTGCAGCGGCCGCCAACCAACCCCTGTGGAACATCCTCCCCCCCATGCTTTGTGCCGGACATTTGCGACCGGCACGCAATAGTTGCACAAGCGTGGGCACAATCCATGGGACAGAATGGCCGACCTGGGCGGTTCACCAAACGCCGGGCAGGAGGCGATACCGCGTGCTCGCGGCGTAGGCTTCGTAGCCTGCCAATTCCTGCTGCAAAGTGTGGTCTTCGCGGGCGGTCCGCCAGACGAACAGCACCGCGATCAGCCCCGCCGGCACCAGGGCCCAGGCCGATCCCAGCATCAACGCCGTGCCGGGCAGGCCGATCAGCGTGCCGAGATACATCGGGTGGCGCGCCAGGCGGTAGGGGCCGGTGGTGATGACCGTTTGGCCTTCCTGGATTCGCACCGTCGTCTCGGCATGGCGATTGACGATCATCGTCCAGCCTCCGAACGCCGAACTGGCGACGAACAAGGCGATGCCGGGATAAAGCGTCCAGCCGGGCAGCGGCGCCCAGGCGAAGTTCGCCGCGTCGAGGCCGGCCAGCAGCGGATAGACGGCGATGAGCGGCAGGAACAGGCGATAGAATAGGCGGTCGAACGATTTGGTGTCTTTGCGGATTCCTTTGGCGCGCGCGGCCAAAAGTCCGGGATTGGCGATCTCCACGATGAGACTGCCCAACACCGACACGCCGACGAACACCGTGGCATACGTCCAGCCGCGATCCCAATCGATGCGCCAGGCTCCGACGAATGCCAGCGCGACGTAGACGGAAGAGCCGACGGCCGTTTTCACGAGCCGCAACAGGATCGATCGCGCTGAAATCATAGGTCCGTTCACGGGTGGACGTTGCAGGCGCGACTATAATATTCGCGGCATGCGGGTGAGCGGTACAACTTGTCCCGATCCATCACACGCGCGTGATTTTCCGCATGGGCGCGTCATGAATTCTCCCTTCATCAACATGGCGTCATTGGGGCGGAAATGAATTCGCGCATATCGGCCAGCAGGTTGCCGCATTGGTTCGCATCATGCCAAAGCGGGGAGGGCGCGATTTATATTTTTCTCCGCCTTGTGGCCGCCCCCGCAGCGCCGGTAGACTCGCCTTCAGCAAAGTGACGGGCCTGATCCGCGTCGGACACGCGCGTGGTATTGGCAACCCGTCCGCCGGGAAGGCCAGGAACACCCATCGTCGTGTGTACCATCAGAGAGGCGCGGCTGCCGGACGACAAGCCGATGATCCTCGATTTCATCGTCGCGCTGCAGCGCTATGAATCGTCCCTCGAACCCAATCACCTCATCGATCACGTCAAAGCCGAAGAATACTTTGACTGGCTGCTCGAGCGCCGGGGCGCCATTTTCATGGCGGACGATGCCGAGGGCCGCAGCATCGGCTGGGCGGTGGTCTACGAAGAGCAGACCGAAGCCTTCATCCGCGCCGACGAGCGCGTCTTCGCTTATCTCGCAGAACTCTATGTCGCCGAGACCGGTCGCGGAGCCGGTGCGGGCACGGCCCTGATCAAGGCTTGCGAGCAATGGGCGGTGACGCATGGCTTTGCCTCGATGCGCATCGATCTTCTGGCGCGCAATCAGGGTGCGGCACATGCCTATGCCAAGGCGGGATATCAGCCCTATTGCCAGGAAGTGAAGAAGCGTCTGACCCCGCTGGTCGAAGAGACCGACGGCGCCCAGACCCTCATGCCGCTGAAATTCATGCCCGCCAAGCGTCTGCCTCTGTCGGCAGCCTGAGCCGGCGGTCCGGTTTCTTATCGTTATGCTCTCTGCTTGAAAGCCGGGCGCAGTCGCAATCTGCTGTCCCGATCCGTCGTAGGATCGGGTTGCGGATTCGAGCGGAGGCTACTGATGCGGATTGCATTCATCGCGGCGCTGGTCGCGTGTGCGGTTCCGGCGATGGCGCAGGGGATCGGGGGATCGTCGCAACAGGCGACCACCACCACTGAGACGACCACCACCAAAACGCAGAGCGGCGACACCACGACGACAACCACGACGACGCGCAGCGAAACCACGTCGGCTGGCGGCGGATTCACTTTGGGCAATATGTTCGGCCATCCGCCCGCACCGTCGGCGCCGACCTACGAGAGTCTCGGTGGCCAGTGGAAGATCGGCGAAGCCGCCGGCAACAAGATTTGCGATCTGACCTTGGAGTCGAAGAAATTTATCTCCAATTACGGCGCCCGCACCAGCATCGGCTGCCCCGATGGGATGTTCGGGGTGTCGAGCTGGCTTTTGCTGGGCGATGAGGTCAGGCTGATGAGCCCCGGCGGGTCGGTACTGGCCAAGCTGCATCCGGGACCGAACGGCCGCTGGCGCGGCAAGACCGAGCAGGGTCTCGAGATCTTCATGGCGCGCGACTGACCTCGCGGCCGGCTGTTTGGGCTGGACGAGATGGCCTGCTGCCGGGAAGACTGCCGGCAGGAGGCTTGTCATGGACCATTACCACGCGTTCTTCGACCTCAAGTCCGGCACCAGCGATATCGCGTTCGCGCGGGCCGTTGCCGCTTTCATGGAGCACCTGAAGGCTGCCGGACTGATCGAGGGGTGGCACCTGACCCGTCGCAAGCTGGGGCTAGGGCCGCGCGACCTCGGCGAATTTCAGGTCGTCATGGATACGACCGACCTGGCGCAGCTCGATGCGGCGTTCCGGCATGTCTCCAGCCGCGGCGAGCCGGCCGAAAGCCTGCATTTTGCCGTCAACCGGCACGCGGCCAACGTCACATTCGCGCTTTACCGCGATTTTCCCGACCCGCAGCGCCGCGAAGGCGAGGAGAAGTTCTGACCGGAACTTCCCAATGGTTTGGAGTGGAGCCTTCGCTGCAGGGCTGCTCCCATCCAGGCGCGCGGCTGCGGCGCTGGCCAGGGCAAACCGCCGCCGGTATCTTCGCGTCAAACAGGTACGAGGCAAGCCATGATCACCGTTCGCCCGGCCAAACTGCCGGACGACAAGCCGGCCATCCTGCGGTTCATCGACGGACTGCAGCGCTATGAAGCTGCGTTCGAATCCGACCGCCGGCTCGATCCGACGTATCCGGAAGACCAGTTTGCCGCGGTCCAGAAACAGGCCGAAAACGGGGTTTTCCTGATCGCCGAGATGGATGGCGAGGCGGTCGGCTGGGCTGCGGTTTACGAACACCAGGCCCCCACCTATGTGGTCGAGGAGGAGCGGCGCTGTGCCGTGATCTGCGAAGCCTTCGTCGAAGAAGCGGTGCGCGGCCAGGGCGCCGGGCGGGCGCTGCTATCGGCCTGCGAGGTGTGGGCGCGGGGGCGGGGGCTGCCGGTCATCCATATCGGCCATTTGTCGCAGAACGAACGGGCCGCCACGGTCTACGAGAAAGCCGGTTTTGCTCCTTATGTGCAACTACGGCGGAAGAAGCTCCACTAAGGTTCCTCCTCCGTTCCACGCCGGGGCCGGTTCTCCTTAAATCCGAGAAATCTTTGCGGGTGAGACGGTTAAGGCGGTGATCTGTCCGAGCCGGAGGGGTGGAACCGCGTCCCGTTTGGCGATATGAACCTCAGCGCTTGGTTCAGCGCGCAGCGAAAGGTCCGTCCGGTGTCCGATACAAGAGATTTCTGCCCGAACTGCGGAACGAATTTGGAGCCGACCGCGACGGCGTGCCCCGAGTGCGGCGGCCCCGTGCATGGCGCTCCGGCCGGTCCTGGCCCCAAGGGCATGGCCGCAGTTGCTCATAGCCTCAAGACCAAGCCGGGCCTTTGGATCGGCGGCGTCGCGGTGGTGGCGATCGCCGTGCTGGCGTTCGTCGGCGGCATCTTCGGGCCGAGCGGCAAGACCATCTGCACCGCCACGCTCAATCAGGCGCGCGACTACGGCGTGATCTCGCCGTCGGCTGTGCTCGACGAAATGTCGGCGAAGTCGACCGACGTCAAGAACCGCAAATCCTGCATCGCCAAAGTGGGCGAGGAAACCTACACGCTGACGGCCGACATCAAGAGCGTCGACAACGCGCACAAGGCCTGCCGCGATTACCTCAAGCAGCCGGGATGCGTCGCGCTTTACAACGCCGTGCGGGCCGACGGCACCACCACCTATCAGGTGCGCGAAATTCCGCCGAACGAGACCGACGAAGCGCTGGCGAAAGAAGGCCTGCTCGGCATTCCGCCGGCCGGAACCAGCACCGGCGGCGGCAGCGAAACCGCGGGCGGTCTCGATTCCGAAACCGCAGTCGACAATTCGGGCGGCATGCAGTCGGCTCCGGCGCAGGCGCCGCAGCAGCAGCAACAGCAGCAGCAAAGCGCGCCGATAGAAGAGTAATCGGCGCGTATTGCTGAGACGCACCCGGCCTACAACGACACCAAGCCTGCCATTTTGCAGACGCACCGCCATTCGGCGGGCGTCACCGGCTGCACGCTGAGGCGCGAATTTTTCACCAGCACCATGTCCTTGAGCGCGGGCGTCGCCTTGATCTCGGCGAGCGTCACAGGCTTCGGCACGGCGTGGACCGCCTTGACGTCGACGAGGCCGAACTTGCCGGTTTCGTCGGTCGGATCGGGGCGATAAAGGCCGATCACTTCGACGATGCCGACGATGCGTTTCTCGTCGCCCGAATGATAGAAGAAGCCGAGATCGCCTTTGGCCATCGCCTTCATGTGATTGGCCGCCTGATAGTTGCGCACGCCGCTCCACGGCTCGCCTTTGGCGCCTTTCTTGACCTGCTGGTCCCACGACCAGGTCGATGCCTCGGTCTTGAACAGCCAGTATGCCATCAGAGTTTGGCCTCGATCGGATTGAAGGTCGGCTTCCACGGACGGATGTCGGAGGTCGCGAACAGACCCGCTTTCACGTAAGGGTCGGAGGCGTGCCACGCCTTCGCGGTTTCCAGATCGGGCGCCTCGACGATCATCATGCTGCCGCACATCTCGCCTTTGTCATTGAGGAATGGTCCGCCGAGTTTGATGCGTCCGGTTTCGCGGGCGAAGGCGAGATGGTCTTCGCGGACCTTGAGACGCAAGGCGAGCGAATCGGGTTTGTCGAGGGCGGTGAGTATGAACAGCATCGGTCCTCCTGTCGGGTTCGACTATTCGGGTTTGAGGGGACGGCTCATCAGCCGGCCGATGGATTGGTCGAGCGGCAGAGTGCCGTCGAGAACGCTCGCCATGGTCTCGGCAATCGGCAGTTCGATATTTTCCGCGCGCGCGCGGGTGACCAGGGCCGGTGCCGTCTCGACGCCTTCGGCCAGCGGCTGTCCCGGCTGGCGCAGCGAAGCGATGGTGCGGCCGCGGCCGACATCGAGACCGAAATGGAAATTGCGCGAGTTCGGGCTGGTCGCCGTCAGCACCAGATCGCCGAGGCCGGACAGTCCCACCAGCGTCTCCGCACGGGCGCCGAGTTTCACGCCCAGCCGGGTCAGTTCGGCAAACGAGCGGGCGATGAGCGCGGCGCGGGCGCTTTCGCCAAGGCCCATGCCGTCAACGATCCCGCAAGCGATGGCATAGACGTTCTTGGCCGCACCGCCGAGCGCGACGCCGATGAGATCGTCCGTGGCATAGGGTCGGAAGGTGGCGTGGCTGAGGCTGGCCTGCAGCCGTCCGGCAATTGCCCCGTGCGCGGCGATGGTCACGGCCGTCGGCAAGCCCTTGGCGGCGTCGTGCGCGAAAGATGGGCCCGACAGAATAGCCGGTTCGCACGCCTGCGCGGTTTCGGCGAGGACTTCGTAGACCATCTTGCCGCTGCCGCGTTCGATGCCTTTGGCGCAGACCACCAGCGGCGTACCGGGCCGGGCGACCTTGGCAAGGGCGGTGAGAGTGGCGCGCAGATGCTGGGCCGGCGGCACCACCAGCAGCGCCTCGGCATCGGCGGCGGCGGCGAGATCGCCGGTTCCGGTGATGGTGGCGGGCAGCGGCACGCCGGGCAGGAACATCGGGTTCTGATGGTCGCGCGCGATCGCCTCGACCACCTCCGGCTCGCGCGCCCACAACCGGACGGCACTGCCCGCACGGGCGGCCGTGATGGCCAGCGAAGTGCCCCAGGCGCCGGCGCCGATCACTCCGATGGTGCCGTAAGGCGTTGGTGTGGATGCCGTCTCTGCCATGGTGTGCCTCCCGAAAGCGCTCCTCCTAACCCGAGTCGCGCCTCTTGCGGTGAGCCTAGCGCCGGAGTGTCGGCAACGTTAAGGACCTCTCACCCTAGCTTCCGCCGCAATCGGGTACTATCAGGGAATCATGCGCCGTTTCGTTCAAATTCTTGTCCTGGCTGCCGCTGCGGTCGTTGCGACCGGAGCCGGACAGCCGCCGCCCGCCCGCCACATCGAATTCAGCGACGCCGACCGCGCCGATCTCGATAAGGTAACCACGTATCTCAACGGCATCCGTTCGCTGGAAGGCGGTTTCGTCCAGATCGGACCCAACGGTCAGATCGACCAGGGCAAGTTCTATCTCGTCAAGCCGGGCAAGCTGCGCTTCGAGTACCAGCCGCCGAGCCCGCTTCTGGTGGTCTGCGACGGGAACACCTTCGCGGTCTTCAACAAGAAGATGAAGACGGTCGACCGCTATCCGCTGTCCTCGATTCCGCTCGATGTTTTGCTGGGCGAGAATGTCGATCTCAAGAAGGACGGTTCCATCGTCAAGCTGCAGCGCTCGCCCGGTACCTTGGTGATCGAGGCGCGCACCTCCAAGAACCGCAGCAAGGCCAACATCGCCATCACCTTCTCCTATCCGGAGCTGGAGCTGCGGCAGTGGACGGTGATCGACGATCAGGGCCTGCCGACGACGGTGGCGCTGCGCAACCTCAAGACCGGCACCAATCCCGATCCGTCGCTGTTCGTGTTGCGCGACTCCAAAGGGGTCGGCGCCAAGACGCGCGACTGAAGTTCATTCCTTTCGTAAGAAAGTTGGGAACCGTCACGGCCCCTGCCGCAGCGATGCCCGCGAGCAACAAGCGTTGGGATGAGTCCGTTAGGGAAATCAGAGGTGTGTTGCTGATTTACCTCTGTCATTTAAAAACATTCACTTAAGCCCTTGACGCGGAAAATAGTTGCAAAGTGTGGCCAATTTGCATATGATCCTGGTGTGAAGAGAGAGTGTTCGGCACGCACTGCCCCCCCGCTCGCAAGCCGAGCCGCTCTTCACAAAAGCGGTGTCGGTCATCCCCTCCCGGCACTAGCGCGTAACGGCGCAAACGACGCCCGGCTGGCCCCCCAGCCGGGCGTTTTCTTTTTTGCCGTGTATCAGAGCTGGAACGGGCTGCGATGCGGCTTCTCGAAGATGCCTTTGTGGCTGTCCGCGAGGCCGCGGGCCGACAACCACTGATCGAGGTCGGCGGGGTCATAAACCTCACGGACCCAGGCCGCGAGCGGCCGGCCGGCGGCATTCTCGGCAGCAAATGCGAGGAACGGCTTCAGCCAATGCTGGCCGGCTTTCGGCTTGTAGCCATAGCGATGCGGATCGAACTGCGCTTCTGCCGCAGGCATCGCCGCCCAGCCGTCGCGGTGAAGCAGATAGAGGGCGCAGGCGAACGCGGTCCGGTCGTGGCCGCCGGAGCATTTCATCAGAAAGGGGCGCGGCGCCGTCTCGAATGCCCCGACCAGCGTCGCCAACATGCTCCGGGTGGGCAGGTGGCGGGAATCAAGCTGGGCATCGATGTGCTGCGCGCCGAGCCGTTCGCAGACCGCCCGCTCGTATCGGTACCAGCTGAGGTCGCCGTTCTCGCCGCGGAGATTGATGATCGCCTTGAGCCCGTGGCGCGTCATCAAGCCCTCGAGGCCGCCGAAAAAGGCCTGTGACGAACGCGCCGCCTCGCCTTCGCGAACCCAATGGAAGTTGTACAAGGTGTCGGTGAGAGGCATGTTCGTCGCCGGATGAGGGAGGATCATATGCAGCTTAGCAGAAAAACGCTGACCGCTCGTTGGGCCTGGACCACGGCCGCGGCAATCGTCCTCCTGGTGATCCTGAATGTGCTCGATGGCGCGCTGAAGGCCAAGACCGGCTACGGCACCACCAGCCTGCAGGGGATCGGTTCCGGCTGGGGCGTCCGGGTGATCGTCGATCACTGGACCAGCCCGCCCGACGCCGCGTTGGCCGGCTTCCTGCTCGGCCTCGATTTCCTCTTCATCCCGCTCTACGGCGCGGCGCTGTTCTACGGCGCACTGGCGGCGGTCGACCGCTTCGCCGCTTACGGCGGACGGCTGAAGCGGATTCTCACCCTCTTGGCGCTGGCGCCGGTCGGCGCCGCGATCTGCGATGCGATCGAGAATGTGCTTCAGCTTTACATGCTGACCCACGCCTCGACCGACATCATGGCCTCGTTCGCGCTCGAAGCCACCGCCGCCAAATGGCTCGGCATTCTGATCGGCGTTCTGCTGTCGCTGGCGGCGCTGGTCGGGCGGATAATCAAGAAGCGGGACTAGCGGCTCACGCGATAAAGCCGGAACTCCTTGGGGCCGTTCTTCAGCGGCACCGGCTTCAGCCACGCGGGATAGCGGCCGACCGCGATTTCGCCGCCGAAACCGGGCCAGTTGTCGTGCCGGCAGACCAAGGCGTGCGAAATCCCGCGCCGCTGCACGACATCGCGCGCCGCCGCTTTGCCGCCATGCAGGAAGGCAGCGGTGTCCTTCACGGCCGGTAGAATCTCGTAAGGCCCGGCGATCACGCGCGCCTTGGTGCGCCAGAGGATTTCCGGCCCGTGATCGAGCGGCGCCATGACGATCGCGTTGTCGGGAAGGCTTTGTTGCAGGACCCGGATGGCACCGCTCCAATTGCAGGCCGCGTGCGGATGCGTGTCGAATTGATCGAGGCCTTTCGCGGTTTGCGTCGCGATGGTGGGCAGGACCTGAAGCAGCAACGCGCCGCCGAGGGCAAACGTGCGCAAGGGAATGCGAGAGCGGCCGATGCGAAGCGCTACCTCGCTCTGCATGATGGCGATGGTCGTCAGCGTCCACGGCAGCAGCATCACCGCCTGGGTCTCGCCCGACCAGCGCATTTGAACCAGCGCCAGCCCACCGAACAGGACGAAGCCGATCAGCGACAAAACCATCGCCGGTTTGTCGGCCGTGGGGCCACGGACGAGCCGCCAAATCACCAGCGGCAAAGCCAGCAGAGGCGCCGTCATCTGAGCGAAGAAGGCGGCGAGGCCGAACCAGCCGCCTTTGGCCAGCGGCTGCAATTCGCCAATTTGCGCGTGCCAGGCGACGATCACCGGATCGAGATGCGGCCACGGTCCGAGGAAGAAATCGGGATACGCCGCTGCCATCACGCCTGCTGCGAATACGAGCGCGAGCCCGAGGGCCGCGAGCTTGCGTCCGGTTCCGGCGAGGAGCCCGCGCGCGTCGGTGAACACGACCGCGGCCATGCCAAACGTACCGCTCGCCAGCGCCAGCACATGGGCAATGGAGACACGGTCGTACGCGGCGATGACGAGGAAATGGCCGCCCTCCCATGTCAGCCATGCCACGACGGTGAAGACGGCGCCGGCGAAATAGAGAAGCAGCGGGCGCAGCGTCTTGCGGCCGTAGAACAGCCACGCCAGCGCCAGCGCCGCCGACACGAGAAAAATGGTCAGCAAGGCTTCGACCGAGGTCGCCAGCTGCAGTCCGGCCATGACGCCGGCCGCGAGCGCCCAGCGCGACCCCGCACGGCCGTCGAACAGGGCATAGGCCCAAGCAAGCTGCGCCAGCAAAAGGCCAAGCACCAGGCTTTGATGATCCGGCCGGCCGGCGATGAAGGAGCCCGCGAGCTGCGGCTGGGTGAAAATCAAAATCGTCAGCCACAGGAACGCCGGTCCGGCGATGCGGGGCTTCACGCCCCAGGCAAAGACCGCCAGCGCCGCCACCAGCAGCAGCGGGCTGATCGCGCTGCCCCAGACATAGAGCGCGCTATGCGGATCGAGCCCTAGCGCCTTCAACGGCGCCGCGCCCGCGACCAGCAACGTGTCGAAAACCGCCGTCCAATGAATGGTGAAGCCGAACGGGGCGTTGATGCGCGGATCGACGGTGTCGTGCCAGCCGCCTTCGGTCATCAGCCGCAAGGCCCGCTGCAGATGCATGTAGCAGTCGGGATCGAGCAGGACGCCATGCAGCACGGCGTTGTTGCCGCCGGCCAAGAGGATCGCTTCGACGGCAATCACCAGGATGCCGGCCAGAAGCGCCGTTCGCGAAAGGGACCACTCTTTCATGGCACTCCTATGTGCCAGCTCACGGTTAAAATACCGTCGTTCGCGTCCCGTTTCGTCACCGCCGGACACGGCGCGGCGTGATTCGCGTTTTGAACACTTCTAAAAAAGTTTGCGCGACCAAATTCGGCTGCTATTGTTCCGCCGGTTCCCGCCGAGCGAGCTTCCATGAACATCCACGAATACCAGGCCAAAGACATCCTGCGTTCCTTCGGTGCCCCTGTTCCCTTGGGGAAAGCGGCGTTCAGCGTCGAAGAAGCGGTGCATCTCGCCAAGATGCTGCCCGGTCCGGTGTGGGTGGTGAAAGCGCAGATTCATGCCGGCGGCCGCGGCAAAGGCGGCGGCGTCAAAGTCGTCAAATCGATCGAGGACGTCGAAAAGGAAGCCCGGCGCATGCTGGGCATGACCCTGGTCACGCATCAGACGGGGCCGCAGGGCCGCGAAGTGAAGCGGCTCTATATCGAAGACGGCTCCGCCATCGCGCGCGAACTTTATCTGTCGGCACTGGTCGACCGCGCCACCTCCCGCATTTCGTTCATCGTCTCGACCGAAGGCGGCATGGATATCGAAGAGGTGGCCAAGAACACGCCGGACAAGATCCACACTTTCTCGATCGATCCGGCGGTCGGCTATTCGCCGTTCATCGGCGTCCAGATCGCGGCCGCGCTGAAACTCGACGGCGCCCAGATCAAGCAGTGCGTGGCGCTGGTGAAGAGCCTCTACGACGCCTTCACCGCCAAGGACATGAGCCTTCTGGAGATCAACCCGCTGGTGGTCACCAAGGACGGCAAACTCGTCTGTCTCGATGCCAAGGTGAATTTCGACGACAACGCACTCTACCGCCACAAGGACGTGATGGAGCTGCGCGACTTCGGCGAAGAGGAGCCGACCGAGATCGAGGCCTCGCGCTACGATCTTTCCTACATCAAGCTCGACGGTTCGATCGGCTGCATGGTCAACGGCGCCGGTCTTGCCATGGCGACGATGGACATCATCAAGCTGTACGGCGGCGAACCGGCGAACTTCCTCGATGTCGGCGGCGGCGCCACCAAGGAAAAAGTCACCGCGGCCTTCAAGATCATCCTCAGCGACGCCAACGTGAAAGGCATTCTGGTCAATATCTTCGGCGGCATCATGAAATGCGACATCATCGCGGAAGGCATCGTCGCTGCCGCCAAGGAAGTGCATCTCGCCGTGCCGCTGGTGGTCCGGCTCGAAGGCACCAATGTCGAAAAAGGCAAGGAAATCCTTAGCCAATCGGGTCTGCCGATCATTTCCGGCGACGATCTCGCCGACGGCGCCGAGAAGATCGTCAAGGCGGTCGCAAACGCGTAAGGCCGGCCTATGCCGCAGCTTCGGACCAGTGATACCCTCATACCGGCCGGATGTCCGGCCCGTAGCGAAGGGGGGAATTATGCGTTCCAGTATTCTGACGATAGCCGCCGCGTTGGTGTTCGCGTCTGCGGGCGCCCGCGCCGATACGGCGTTCGATGCCTTCAAACAAATCTGCATCGAATCCCATGCCGATGGCGACAAGGCCTTGGCGATCGGCGACAGCTTGGGTTGGATGCCCATTCCCAAGGCGATGCTCGATCAGTTTCCCAAGGGCGAGTTCAAGGATCCGCGCGGCCGTCTGCGGACCACGGACGACGAGTTCATCATGCTGGTCGTCGGCCACGGCGCGCCGCTGTTTTCGCCCGACACGGAAATCAGGGTCTGCGCCGTTGCGGTGCTGCCCACCCGCGCCGAGGGCTTCGACAAGCAGGCCGCGGATCTGGCCGGTGTGGAAAAAGACGCATCGTTCAGCAAGACTGCCTTCATCTGGCGCGAAGAGAACGGCAAGCACATCAAAGTCGACCGCAATTCGCGGGATTTGAAAACCTACGTCGCCAACGGCAACCTCAACTTCCTCGTGACACTCGGGAACGCCAAGATTTCGATGGTCATGCTGGCGGTTCCGGGGACCACGCCCGCCAAACCCTAGCCTTACTGGAGCCCTGAGCATGTCCATTCTTGTCGAAAAGAACACCCGTGTGATCTGCCAGGGCTTCACCGGCAATCAAGGCACGTTTCATTCCGAGCAGGCGATTGCCTACGGCACCAAGATGGTCGGCGGCACCTCGCCGGGCAAAGGCGGCACCACCCATCTCGGTCTGCCGGTGTTCGATACGGTGAAGGACGCGCGAGAGGCGACCGGCGCCGACGCTTCGGTGATCTATGTACCGCCGCCGTTTGCTGCCGATGCGATCCTCGAAGCCATCGATGCCGAAATTCCGCTGATCGTCTGCATCACCGAGGGCATCCCGGTGATCGACATGGTGAAGGTGAAGCGCGTCCTCGACGGCTCCAAGTCGCGGCTGATCGGGCCCAATTGTCCGGGCGTCATCACGCCGGGCGAGTGCAAGATCGGCATCATGCCGGGCCATATCCATCGCCGCGGTTCGGTCGGCATCGTGTCGCGTTCGGGCACGCTGACCTATGAAGCGGTGGCGCAGACGACCGCGGTCGGTCTCGGCCAATCGACTTGCGTCGGCATCGGCGGCGATCCGGTGAAAGGCACCGAGCATATCGACGTGCTCGAAATGCTGCTTGCCGATCCGGAGACCAAAAGCATCGTCATGATCGGCGAGATCGGCGGCACCGCGGAAGAAGACGCGGCCGATTTCATCAAGCATTCGAAGGTGAAAAAGCCGATGGTCGGCTTCATTGCCGGCGTCACTGCGCCTCCGGGCCGCCGCATGGGCCATGCCGGCGCGATCATTTCCGGCGGCAAGGGTGGTGCCGAGTCCAAGATCGAGGCGATGAAGTCCGCCGGCATCCGCGTGTCGCCAAACCCGGCCGCGCTGGGCACGACGATGATGGACCTGCTGAAGGGCGTTTAGCCTCCGCGTGTCTTCCGCTCGGCCAGATCCTGGATCACGACGACCAGAAACGCGGCCGTCGACCATTCGAGATCGCTCAGCGTGATCGCCGGACTGTAGAAGCCGCCGGATGCCCGCGGGCGATGGACCCAGACCTTGTTGGGAATGACGACGCTGGCGAGGCCGGAGGGCAGCTTTTCGAGGCGGACTTCGAGATAGTTCGAATCCGCCGAACTCGGAGCGCCGATCAGTTTAGTATTGGGAAAACGGGTGAAGACGTCGAGCGCATCGTTGCAGGCGCTGGCACATTGGCCCGGCACGATGACGTAAACCGGCGTTTTCAACGCCGGCTCGGCCGGAGCGGTCGAGGGCTTCGCATCGGAGGAATTTCGCGCGACATAGAATTTGTCGCCTTTGTCGAGCGCCGCCTGCATTCCCTCAGCGACTTTCGTCCAACTCGCGGCCATATCGGGGAAGCCCTTGGCAGAGGCTTCGCCGGCGCTGCGGCGCACATACTCGGTATTGCCGGGCGATGCGCGCCACCAGATCTCGACGTCCTTGAAATGCGCTTTCATTTCGGCGTCGACCAAGGCTTTGCCCCACAAGGCTCCGGCGATATCGCGGCTGTAGCTCGAACTGCCGCCGTGATTGCCTCGCAAATCGAGCACGATCGCGCGTGCGCCGAGGAGTTTGCCGCGATCGCTGGTGATCTTCGCGATCAGGTCGCCATAGACGGCTTTGACTTTCTCGTCGAGCGAGAAGGTCGGCATCGCGATCCAGAAAATTCCCGGTTCCGGCTCGGTCATGCCGGGCGCAAGCACATCTCCTCTGATCCCTTGGTTGGACCATTCGCGCATTGTCTTGCCGCTTTGGCCCGCCGGCCGCCACGCCAGGGTCTGTGTCGAGGTCTTGCCGGAGGTTTCGAAAACGCAAGATTTCGGTAAGGTGACGAACGGGTTTTTCGTATCCGCGAAAATCAGACCGGCCATCGACCACCACTGACCGGGTTGATCCGCCCGCCCCATGAAACGGAAGACATTGCGCACGATGAGGTCCTTGATCGCAACGCCGTCGCACGAAACGACTTTGGCCCCGCGCGCGATCCCGTCCGCTTCCGACCCGAAGACATAAAGGCCGTTGCCGCGCCACACCGCGACGAAACCCGGCCATGTCGGTTCGCCGATATCGGTCTTGCCGAGCGTCGGAAAAACGCCGGCGTGGCCGTCGCTGAGCACGGCGCGGAAGCGCGAAATCGCCGCGGCATACCCGGCGGCGTCACGGGTCTGCGCCGCCAGCGCAAGGCTTTGCTGCTGCGCTTTTTTCAGGAGGTCGCGGAAGCCGGGATTGGCCGGGTCGTAGACCCCCGGATGATTTTCAACGAGCACGGCGTACGCCGCGTTGATGTCCCTGGTCGCGGCATCGGACCAGCCTTTTGGATCAGTCGGATAGTTCGGCGTCGGGTCGCCGCCCCAGGCGGGACCGCAAAGCATCAGAAGAAGAACTGTGCAGAACCGGCGGACTGCCGCGCGCGTGCCATGCATGGTCATTTTCGATGCCCCCCGAAAACGGGAGCATTCTCGACCTTGGTTCCGCGGTCGTCAAATCACGGCGAGGCGACGGGCTTCTCCACCAGTCCGCGGATCCACTTCTGCATCGGCTTTTCGTAATAGCGGTACGACAGCGTCGCGAGCACCAGCAGGACGGCATAGAACCCCAGCATCGACCACCAGTGCATGAACGCCATCGGCGTCAGGCCGATGCTCAGCGCCGTCAGCGCGCACGCCGTCTGCAGCGGAAAATGCAGCATGTAGACGGAATAGGATATATCGCCGAGATAGGTCGTTTTTTTGTAGAAGCGCGGAAACAGGTTTAGCACCGTCTCGCTCAAGGCGAGCGCGGTTACGGTCAGCGGCACCGCCGTGAGAATATAGGCGATGTGGAAATAGACGTTGGTGTAGTCGGGATCGTACCAGTCGTCGGGCAGCCGATCGGTGATCCATTCCACCGCCTGATGCAGCGGGCCGAATTCGATCTCGATCACAACCAGGGCCCACACCGCCAGGCACAGAAGCCCGATCGCCTGCGACACCCGTCGCGCCGATTTCAGGGTGCGGATTTTCTCGACCGCGAAATAAGCCACGCCGCCGAAGAAGAAGCCCATCATCCCGCGGCCGATCATCTGATTCCAGCTATAGAGCAGCAGACCCGCAACCACGGCGGCTGCCGCGCTTTTCCAGCCGTTGAGACCGAGGCGGCAGAGCACGAAAAACAGCACGTACAGTCCGGCTTCGACCGATACCGTCCAGGCCGGGCCGTTGAAGGTCTGGTCGAAATTGAGCGGCACCCACTGCTGGACCATGAACAGGTTCGCCACGAACCGGTCCCAGGCGCCGGCCGGGAAGATGAAGTAGGTGCCGGTGCGGGCGTGAAACGCGCTTTGCAGCAGCGCGACGGCGACCAGCATCAAGGCGTGCAACGGCCATAGCCGCGAGAATCGCAACAGCGCGAACTTGCCCGCCGCCACTTTCCGCTCGCGGATCGCCTCCCGGTACAACCAGAAGAACACGAACCCGGAGAGCGCGAAGAACAGGTCCACTGCCGCCCAAGCTTCGAGATAGAACGGCTCCAGCAGGTGAAAGAACGGCTGGGCGTCCCGCGGCCAGACCGGCGGATAACTGCCGGACATCGCGAAAAAATGCTGCCAATGCCAAATCACGATGGTCAGCGCCGCCAGACCACGAATGGCATCGAGGGAATAGAGCCGCTTCATTTGCAAATCCTTCGCAACTTCCGGGATTTACGCTCTGTTACCAATGGCCACCGGAACGGGAGGAAAGTCGTAGTTTTTGCCGCGGGATTGCGGTACACCGTTCAATTCGAATAGTTCTAAACTCCCCCGAGATGACCAGCCAAAACCCTGCTGAGCGGTTGAACCGGGCGTCCAACGCCATTTTCGAGGAAACCGCCTTCCTGTTCGGCGCCAACGCCGAATTCGTCGAATCGCTATACGCCCAGTATCTGGAAGACCCGGCCTCCGTCGATCCTTCCTGGGCGCGGTACTTTGCCGGCCTGGAGGGTCCACGCGGACCTTCTACCCCGTCCTGGGCAAGCCGTGCCAAGACTGCAGGCGCTCCGATCGCCGCACCGGTGAGCGGCGCCGAAGATGTGCGCGCCGCGGCGCAAGCCTCGATCCGCGCCATCCAGCTGGTGCGCGCCTATCGCGTGATCGGCCATTTCGAAGCCGATCTCGATCCGCTCGGGCTGGCGCCGAAGACGCCGCATCCGCAGCTCGATCCCAAATTCTACGGCTTCAAGGATGCCGATCTCGACAAGCCGGTCTTCATCGACGGCGTGTTGGGCCTTCAAAGCGCGACCCCGCGCGAGATGGTGGACTTGCTGAAGCGCACCTATTGCGGGCGCATCGGCTACGAGTTCATGCACATCAACGACGCCGAAGAGAAGGACTGGTTGCAACGGCGGATCGAAGGTCCCGATAAGGAGATCACCTTCACGCCGGCGGGCAAGCGCGCCATTCTCAACAAGCTGATCGAGGCCGAAGGCTTCGAGAAGTTCTGCGCGCTGCGCTTCCTCGGCACCAAGCGATTCGGGCTCGACGGCGGCGAGGCGATGATTCCGGCGCTGGAACAGATCATCAAGCGCGGCGGCCAGCTCGGCGTGTCGAAGATCGTGATCGGCATGGCCCATCGCGGACGCCTCAACGTGCTCGCCAATGTGCTGTCGAAATCCTATCGCCAGATCTTCCACGAATTCCGCGGCGGCAGCGCCAATCCGGAAGGCATCGACGAAGTCACCGGCGACGTGAAATACCATCTCGGCGCCTCTTCCGACCGGTCCTTCGACGGCAACGACGTGCATCTGACGTTGACGCCGAATCCTTCGCACCTCGAAGCGGCCGATCCGGTAGTGCTCGGCAAAGCCCGCGCGAAGCAGTTCCAGCTCGGCGATACCGAAGCGCGTACCAGCGTGCTGCCGATGCTGCTCCACGGCGATGCGGCGTTCGCCGGCCAGGGCATCGTCGCCGAGTGCTTCGCCATGTCGGGCACGCGCGGCTATCGCACCGGCGGCACCATTCATTTCGTCATCAACAACCAGATCGGCTTCACCACCTCGCCGCAGTATTCGCGTTCGTCGGCCTATTGCACCGACATCGCCCTGATGGTGCAGGCGCCGATCTTCCATGTGAACGGCGACGATCCCGAAGCCGTGGTGCATGCCGCGCGCATCGCCACCGAGTTCCGGCAGTTGTTCCACAAGGACGTGGTGATCGACATGTACTGCTACCGGCGGTTCGGTCACAACGAAACCGACGAGCCGGCGTTCACCCAGCCCTTGATGTATCGCGCCATCAAGGATCATCCGACCACGCTCGAAATCTACGCCAAGAAGCTGGTGGCGGAATCGAGCATGGCGGCGTCCGACGTTGAGCATATGGTCGGAGACTTCAATGCCCGGCTCGATTCCGAGTTCGAGGCGTCCAAGGCTCACAAGCCGGAGCGCGCCGACTGGCTGCAATCCAACTGGACCGGTTTCGAGGTCGCGCCCAAGTCGTATCACCGCGCCGATACCGGCGTCGACAAGGATGCGCTGTTGCAGGTCGGCAAGGCGCTCTCCACCGTTCCCGAGGGCTTCAACGCCCACAAGACCGTTGCCCGCCAGTTGCAGAACAAGGCGCGCATGTTCGAGACCGGCGAGGGCATCGACTGGGCGACCGCGGAAGCGCTGGCGTTCGGCACGCTGCTCAAAGAGGGTTTCCCGGTCCGTCTGTCGGGCCAGGATTCCGGCCGCGGCACCTTCAGCCAGCGCCATTCGGTGCTGGTCGATCAGGAAACTGAAGCCCGCTACATCCCGCTCGCCAATGTCGCCAAGGACCAGGCACCGTTCGAGGTGATCGACTCGCTCTTGTCGGAAGCGGCGGTGCTCGGCTTCGAATACGGCTACGCCACCAGCGAGCCCAAGGCGCTGGTGTTGTGGGAAGCCCAGTTCGGCGATTTCGCCAACAACGCCCAGGTCATCATCGACCAGTTCATCGCTTCGGGCGAAATGAAGTGGCTGCGCATGTGCGGCCTCGTGATGCTGTTGCCGCACGGCTATGAAGGCCAAGGACCGGAGCATTCCTCGGCGCGCCTGGAGCGCTATCTGCAGCTTTGCGCCCAGGACAATTGGCAGGTCTGCAATCCGACCACGCCGGCGAACTATTTCCATGTGCTGCGCCGCCAGATGCTGCGCAATTTCCGCAAGCCCCTGGTGCTGATGACGCCGAAATCGCTGCTGCGTCACAAGCGCTGCGTTTCGTTTCTCGACGATCTCTCCCCCGGCACGTCGTTCCACCGCGTCTTCCGCGATCAGGCCGAATGCGTGCCCGGCGCCACGACCGTGCAGCTCGCGCCCGACGAGGATATCCGTCGCGTGATCCTGTGCTCCGGCAAGGTCTATTTCGATCTCGTCGATGCGCGCGAAAAGCACAATCAGCAACAGGTGCAGATGCTGCGCCTGGAGCAGCTTTATCCGTTCCCCGAAGGCCCGCTGGGCGAGGTGCTGGAGCGCTTCCCCAACGCGGAAATCGTCTGGGTACAGGAAGAGCCGCGCAATCAAGGCGCCTGGACTTTCGTGCGCCAGCGAATCGAGTACCTTATGGAAAAGCTGGGGCGGCGCGTACGGCCGCGCTACATCGGGCGTCCGGAATACGCCGCCACGGCGGCCGGTCTGATGAGCCAGCATACGGCCGAACTGCATTACATCATGGATGAGGCCATGCGGTTCGACCTCAAGATTCGTACCGAGGACGATCAATGAGCATCGAGATCAAAGTACCGGCGATGGGCGAGTCCGTCACCGAAGCCACTGTCGCGCGCTGGTTCAAGAAGGAAGGCGATGCGGTCACCCGCGACGAGCCTTTGCTGGAACTCGAAACCGACAAGGTGACGGTCGAAGTGCCGGCGCCCGCCGACGGCGCGTTGCAGACCATTTCCGTCAAGCCGGGTGATACGGTTCAGGTCGGCGCCATCCTGGGCGCGATTGCCGAAGGCGCCGAAGGCCGTCATGCGCCGGTGACGTCCTCCAATCCCGATGCGGTCGCACCGCAACAGGCCGAGCCGCCCAAAGAAGCGCTGAAGGCGCCCGTGACCGCGCCGCCGGCGCCCGCACCGGCTCCCGCCAAACCGGCTGCTGCGGTTATGCCCGCCGCGCGCCGCGTCGCGGAAGAGAACGATGTGAACGCTGCGGCGCTCGCGGGAACCGGCAAGGACGGTCGCGTCACCAAAGGCGATGTCCTCGCCGAACTGGAAGCGCGCGCGCAACAACGTTCCGCTGCACCGGCAACGCCGGTCTCTGCTGGCCCGCGCCCGCGCGCGACCCAAGAAGAACGCGTGACCATGACGCGGCTGCGCAAAACCATCGCGCTGCGCCTCAAGGAATCGCAGAACACCGCCGCCCAGCTCACCACCTTCAATGAGATCGACATGAGCCATGTCATGGCGCTGCGGTCTCAGTACAAGGACAGCTTCGAGAAGAAACACAAGGTCAAGCTCGGCTTCATGGGCTTCTTCGTGAAGGCGTGCATCGCGGCGCTGAAGGATATCCCGTCGATCAATGCCGAGATCGAAGGCGACGATATCGTCTACAAGAACTATTACGACATCGGCGTTGCGGTCTCGACCGAACGCGGTCTGGTGGTGCCGGTGCTGCGCGATGCCGATCAACTGTCGCTCGCCGGCGTGGAAGCGGCGATTGGCGACTTCGGCGCGCGGGCCCGCGACAACAAGCTGAAGATCGATGAGCTGCAAGGCGGCTCGTTCTCGATCACCAACGGCGGCGTGTTCGGCTCCTTGATGTCGACGCCGATCCTGAACTCGCCGCAGTCCGGCATTCTCGGCATGCACAAGATCCAGCCACGCCCGATTGCCGACGGCAACAATATCGTCATCCGCCCGATGATGTATGTGGCGCTCAGCTACGACCACCGCATCGTCGACGGCAAGGAGGCCGTGACGTTCCTGGTCAAGGTGAAAGAGGCGATCGAAGACCCGCAGCGGCTGTTGCTGGAGATTTAAACCTCATTCGGCGCAGCCGGGGACACGGCACTAATGCTTCGCGGCTGGCACGCAGTGTCAGACCTCCGCATCGGAGCAGGGCCTCGGCCGCCAATTCTGATCGCCAGCCAGCGAAATTCTCTGCCATCATCACGGCGGCGTAGCGTCCGAGGGCCCGATGGGAAAGTCACGGCTGGAAGCGTTCAGTGATGGCGTTCTAGCGATCATCATCACGATCATGGTGCTGGAGCTGCATATCCCCGAGGGCGACACGCTTGCCGCCCTCCATAAGCTCGTGCCTATTTTCCTGAACTACGGTCTCAGCTTCATTTACGTCGGCATCTATTGGAACAATCACCATCACCTGCTGCACACGTTGCGCCGGGTCAGCGGCGGGATTTTGTGGGCCAATCTGCATCTGCTGTTCTGGCTGTCGCTGCTGCCCTTCGTGACCGGCTGGATGGGCGAGAATCACACCGCGGCGATGCCGGTCGCCCTTTATGGCGTCGTGTTGCTCCTGGCCGCCGCAGCCTATTCCATTCTGGAGGCGGCGATCATCCGCTCCGACGGCAAGACCTCGCTCCTTGCTCGCGCCATCGGCCGCGATCTCAAGGGCAAGCTCTCTTTGGTGGCCTATGCGCTGGGCATCGGACTGGCGTTCGTCGCGCCTTGGGCGGCGCAGACTCTCTATGCCGCTGTGGCCTTGATGTGGCTGATCCCCGACCGCCGCATCGAGCGGGTGCTGCCGGAAGAATAGGGCATGAAATGCCGGCGTTAGCCCAGTCGCTTGTCCAGCATCTCGAGCTTGGCGAGTTCGACGTGGGCGCGCAGCTCGATTTCGTCGAGCACGCTTTGCAGGCGTGGATCGGCGAATTGTTCGTGGCGGCGGCTGACGGCGTTGGCGAGGCGGTTGAGCGTGGCGCGCGGAATGCCGCCGGCGAGGAGGCCGTCGCGCACCTGATCCAGCATGTCGAGCAGCTGTTCGCCGTGTTTGAGGCCGCGGGACCGGCCGTCGGTCGAATCTTCGAGACCTTGAAGGGCGAGGATGGAATCCAGTGCGGCGATCGGTCCTGGACCAGCCACCATGGCGGCATGCGGCTCTTCGGGCGCGCTCGATACCGTGAACGTGCTGCCGCCTGCCGCCCCCGAGGGTTTGGCACTGCGGCGGACACCGCTGGTACGATCGACTTTACCTGGGCCGTTGACTTCCATCGCCTTGCTCGCCTTCTGCGACATCACAGCATCGCAGAGTCTGGTTAAGGCTTGGTTTAGGAAAACAACCGCTGCGCCGGGGGCTAACCGTTACGCGCGGTGGTAGGGATGGCCGGCCAGAATGGTCAGGGCGCGGTACACCTGCTCGGACAGCATGGCGCGGACCAGGAGGTGCGGCCAGGTTTGCGGCCCGAAGGCAAGGCTGCGTCCGGCGCGCTTGCCCGGCAGGGGGGCGAGGCCGTCGGGCCCGCCGATCACGAACACAAGGTCCTTGGTGCCGGCGTCGCGCAAGGCGCCCAGCATTTCGGCGAAGTCCTCGCTCGTCATGCCTTTGCCCTTGGCATCCAGCACGACGATGTGGGCACCGGCCGGCACGCGATCCGACAGCTTTTCGGCTTCCTCGGCCATGCGGGTCTTGGTATCGCGCGCCTTCGACACCGCGACCTCTTCCACCGTCACCGCCGGGAATCCCATGTTGCGGCCCATGACGGCGGCGCGATGGATATAGTCGTCGGTCAGCGCCCCTTCCGAGGTGCCGCGCGAAAACCCGACGGCCAAAACGGTCAGTCTCATCTTACGGTCGATCTCGTTTTCTGGACCGCGTGTGCTTCGGCTCTTCGACGCTCCACATGCTTTCGAGGTCGTAATAAGCGCGCACTTCGGGGCGGAAGACGTGCACGATCACGTCGCCGGCATCGACCAGGGCCCAGTCGCCCTGCTGGGTGCCGTTCATCGGCCGCGTGCCGTAGCCCGCTTCCTTCAGCCGCCGTGCCAGATGCTCGGCGATCGAGGCGACGTGGCGCGACGAGCGTCCGCTCGCCACCACGACGGCGTCGCACAACGACGAGCGCCCGGCCAGATTGATCGCCACGATCTCCTCGGCCTTGTCGTCTTCGAGCGAGGCGAGAATGCGGGCCAGCACTTCCGGCTGCTCCACCGGTACGGCGACGGGCTTCTTGGCGGTCGTCTTTTTCGGCGCCACCTTCTTCACGGTCTTCTTGATGGATTTCTTGACGGTCTTCTTCGCCGCCGTTTTCTTCACGGCCGGCTTCTTGGCAGGCGCCTTCTTCGTAACCAGGGTCGTTCTCCGTTGCGGTCGCGCGCCGGTTGAGCGCGGTGGGGGCCTATGTATCACGCCCCCGACGCACTCGCCAATCGCGCCCGGATGGCCGTTGCGCTCTCCGAATTGCGGCGGCCGTCGATGATAGTGAAGCGGCCGGGGCAGATGCGGCTGGCCTTGGCCTTGAGCGGCGCCAGCGTCGAGCCGGGCCTCAGCACCACCGCGGCCGGCACGGCCGCCAGAATGGCACGCCAGCGGCGCCAGCGATGAAACTGTTCCAGATTGTCGCTGCCCATCAGCCAGACGAACGCGACACCGCCGAACCGGGTCTTGATCGTCCGGACGGTATCGACGGTGTAGCGGCTCCGCATCGCTTGTTCGATACCGGTGACGATCAGGCGGCGGTTGTTGCCGACGAGTTTTCGCGCTCCGGCGAGGCGATCTTCGAGGCTCGCCATGCCGGCGACCGGCTTCAATGGATTCTGCGGTGCCACCAGCATCCAGACGTAATCGAGCCCGAGCCGCCGGATCGCGGTTTCGGCGACGTAGAGATGGCCTTCGTGCGCCGGATTGAACGAGCCGCCCATCAGGCCGATGCGAAGGCCTTGTCCGACCGGACCGGGCGGGCGAAGGATGCTCATCAGGGTCTGGTTTGTCCGTTGCCGCGCACCACGTATTTGAAGGTGCAAAGCTGTTCGACGCCGACCGGTCCGCGGGCATGCAGTTTGCCGGTGCCGATGCCGATCTCGGCGCCCATGCCGAACTCGCCGCCGTCGGCGAACTGGGTGGACGCGTTCCACAAGACGATGGCGCTGTCGATCCCGTCGAGGAAGCGCTCGGCCGCCAGCCGGTCTTCGGTGATGATGGCTTCGGTGTGGTGCGAACCGTATTTCTCGATATGCGCGATGGCTTCTTCGACGCCGTCGACCAGTTTCACCGAGATGATGGCGTCGAGATATTCGGTGCGCCAGTCCTCTTCGCTCGCCGGCTTGGCAGCGGGATAGAGCGCCCAGACCGCGTCGTCGGCGCGGATTTCGCAGCCTTTGGCGGCAAGATCGTCGAGAATCTGCACCACCAGTTCCTTCGCCACGCCGCGATCGATCAGCAGCGTTTCGGTGGCGCCACAGATGCCGGTGCGCCGCATCTTGGCGTTGACCGTCACGGCGCGCGCCTTGTCGGGATCGGCGGCGGCGTCGATGTAGGTGTGGCAGATGCCTTCGAGATGGGCGAGCACCGGCACGCGCGCTTCATTTTGCACGCGGGCGACCAGCGATTTGCCGCCGCGCGGAATGATGAGATCGACGCTGCCGTTCAACCCTTGCAGCAGAAGGCCCACGGCGGCGCGATCCGTCGTCGGCACCAACTGGACGATTTCGGCCGGCAGGCCGGCATCGGCAAGGCCTTCGCGCAAGGCGGCGAGAATGGCCGCCGACGAACGGGCGCTTTCCGATCCGCCGCGCAGGATCACGGCATTGCCGGATTTCAGGCACAGCGCGGCCGCATCGGCCGTCACGTTCGGGCGGCTTTCATAGATGATGCCGATGACACCGATCGGCGTCGCGACGCGGGCGATGTCGAGTCCGTTGGGACGCGTCCACCGCGCCAGTTCGCGACCGACCGGATCGGCGAGGGCGGCAATGGCTTCAACGCCTTGGGCCATGGCTTCGACGCGCTTGCCGTCGAGCATCAGCCGGTCGAGCATTGCGTTCGACAATCCGCGTTCGCGCGCGGCGGCCATGTCCTCGTCGTTGGCGGCAAGGATCTCGCCTTTGCGCGTGCGCAGCGCGGCGGCGGCAGCGAGGAGAGCGGCGTTCTTGGCTTCGGTCGAGGCTTCGCGGATTGCGCGGGCGGCTACGCGCGCGGCGGCACCGAGGGCGTTCATTTGAAGGCTCAGATCGTCGCTCATGCGTCCACCATCAAAGTGAGGTCGTCGCGATGGATCATCTCATCGCGGCCACGATAGCCGAGAATGGCCTCGATCTCGAGGCTGCGCTTGCCGGCGATACGTTCGGCATCGGCGGCGTTGTAGGCAACGAGACCGCGGGCGATTTCGTGGCCCTGCTGATCGAGCACCGCCACCGGATCGCCGCGTTCGAAGCGGCCGTCGATCTGGCGGATGCCGATCGGCAGAAGGCTGGAGCCCGAGAGCAGCGCCTTGACCGCGCCGTCATCGATGATGAGGGCGCCTTGGGGATGGAGCACGCCGCCGATCCAGCGCTTGCGGGCTGCTGCCGGGCTTTCGCAGGCGAAGAAGCGGGTCGAACGCGCCGCGCCCGAGCGGATCGCGGCGATCGGATTCAGTGTCTTGCCTTTGGCGATGATCACGTCGGAGCCGGCCGAGATGGCGATCTTGGCGGCGATGATTTTCGAGGTCATGCCGCCGCGGCCGAGACCGGATACCGATCCGCCCGCCATGGCTTCGATCTCCGCCGTGATCGCGGGAACTTCGGCAATATGCTCGGCCGTTGTGTCGAGGCTCGGATTGGCCGTGTACAGACCATCGACGTCCGACAGGAGGATCAGGCAATCGGCTTCCATCATCGAGGCGACGCGGGCGGCGAGCTGGTCGTTGTCGCCGAACTGGATTTCGCTGGTCGCCACCGTGTCGTTCTCGTTGATGACCGGCACGGCGCCGAGTTCCATCAGCGTCTTCAGCGTGGCGCGGGCATTGAGATAACGGCGGCGGTTTTCGGTGTCGTCGAGGATCAACAACACTTGCGCCGCGGCGATGTCTTCGCCCTTCAGCGTTTCGGCCCAGGCGCCCGCCAAACGAACTTGTCCTGCGGCGGCGGCCGCCTGGCTTTCTTCGAGTCTCAGCGGCCCCGGCTTCAGTTTCAGCGCCCGTCGGCCGAGTGCGATGGCGCCCGACGAGACCAGCACCACATGCTTGCCTTCGCGCTTCAGAGTGGCGATGTCCGCGGCGAGCGATTTCAACCATTCGCGGCGCACCGAACCCGTCACGGTGTCGACCAGCAGTGACGATCCGACCTTGATGACGATCAGGCGGGCGGAGGAAAGAAGATCGGTCACGGCCGCCACTCGCGCTTGGGCTCTTTCGCCTTTTTGTCGGCGGTGCGTTTCTTGCCGACCAACTTGGCGAGCGCGCGCAGCACTTCGGGAACGCCGTCGCCGGATACGCCGGAGATCGCGAACACGTCGTGACCGCACGCCTTCTTGAGCGACGCGAGCTTCTTGGTCAGCGCCGCTTGCGGAATGGCATCGACTTTGTTGAGGGCGACGATCTCCGGCTTGTCGGCGAGACCTTGGCCATACGCTTCGATTTCGTCGCGGATGGTCTTGTATGCCTTGACGATCTCGCTTTCGGTGCCGTCGATCAGATGCAGGATGGCATTGCAGCGTTCGGCATGGCCGAGAAACTTGTCGCCGAGGCCGACGCCTTCGTGCGCCCCTTCGATCAGGCCGGGCAGGTCGGCGAGGACGAAATCGGTGGTGTCGACACGCACGACGCCGAGCTGCGGCGCCAGCGTCGTGAACGGATAATCGGCAATCTTGGGCCGGGCTTCGGAGACGCGCGAAAGAAATGTCGACTTGCCGGCGTTCGGCAGGCCGATCAGCCCGGCATCGGCGATCAGCTTCAGCTTGAGGATGACCGTCTTTTCTTCCCCAAGCTGCCCCGGCTTGGCAAAGCGCGGCGCCTGATTGGTCGAACTCTTGAACCGCGTATTGCCGAAGCCGCCATTGCCGCCGCGCAGAAGCTGGACGCGCTGACCGGGTGTCGACAGATCGGCGATGAGAGTCTCGCCGTCCTCTTCGAAGATCTGGGTGCCGACCGGGACTTTCATCACCGCGTCGTCGCCGTTGGCGCCGTGCATGTCCTTGCCCGCACCGGGCTCGCCGGCCTGGGCGCGAATATGCTGCTGATAGCGGTAGTCGATCAGGGTGTTGAGATTCTCCACCGCCTCGGCCCACACGTCGCCGCCCTTGCCGCCGTCGCCGCCCCAGGGTCCGCCGAATTCGATGAACTTCTCGCGCCGGAAGGCGATGCAGCCGTTCCCGCCGTGTCCCGACTGGATGTAGACCTTGGCGGTATCGAGAAATTTCATCTTCGTTCCTTTTGGCGCGGGTGCGAAACCGCTTCACACGTTTGCGGACCTCGCGCTAGGCCGCCTTTTTTCGCCCGAAACGCTCGCGCGTCAACATCGCCCGGTTGCACAGGACCGTCTCGCCCCTGGCCCGGCTGGGCCAGGATTCGACGTGGTCGGCTTCGAACCCCAGCCGGGCCAGAACCCGGCCGGAGGCGGGATTGTCGTGGAACCAGCCGGCTTCCACCACCTCGGCCTGGACGACCCCGAAGGCGAACGCCAGCAGTCTATGCGCGGCTTCAGTGGCAAAACCGCGGCCCCAATAGGGCTTGGCGATCCAATAGCCGAGTTCGTAGCGGCCGTCCTTAAGGTGGACGCCGCAGCAGCCGACCGGCGTGCCGGTGGCCTTGGTGTGGATGGTGAACACCCAGCCTTCGCCCATGGCGCGAGCCTTGGTCACGATCTCGATAAAGGCCTTGGCGTCCGCCTCCGTATAGGGGTGCGGGGCGGTCGCAAGCTGCCGCGAGACCTCATAATCGGCCAGGGCCTCCACGAAGAAGGCGGCGTCTTCCGGGACGGGAGGGCGCAATTCCAGGCGCTCGGTTTCCAGCGCGATCATGGCTCAGGCCTCCACCAGTTCGCGTTGAAGCCGACCGCTCCGCTTGCGGCCGAAATTCTCGCGATGGAGCGCCATGCGATGGCACCAGGCGAGGCTGCCGCGGGCGAGATTTTCCCGCCGGTAATCGGCCACCGGCGCGAATCCCAGCTTTTCCAGCACGCGTTCCGAGCCCGGATTGCCGTCGAACCAACTGGCCAGCACGGTTTCCGCCTTCAGCGTATTGAACGCGAAGGCAACGATCTTGCGCGCCGCCTCGCTGGCATAGCCGAAGCCCCAATAGGGCCGTCCGAACCAGTAGGAGAGCTTGTAGAAGCCCTCGCTCAAGGTCAGCGTCACCATGCCGAGCAGCTCGCGCGTCTGCTTGTGCTCCACCGCGAACGCATAGGCCTCGCCCTTGGCAAGCCCTTCGGCCGCCTTGGCAATGAGAGCCGTCGCATCGTCCTCGGTGAAGGGGTGCGCGATCGTCGCCATGTTGCGGGCCACTTCGTAGTCGCCGAGCCAGCGCGCAACGGCGCTCGCATCGGAGGCTTCGGGAGCACGCAGGATCAGGCGCTCGGTTTCAAAACTCGGCATGACACTTCCCTCGGTTTTGGGGCGCCGCACGGTCCTCATTGCCGTCCGACGCTCCGGTGCAAGGGAAAACAAAAAAGGGAGATGGCGGACCATCTCCCTTGCCTCAATGGGCCGCCAATTCGTGGCGGCCTATGTCTTCAGCCGCCTATTCCGCCGCTTGCTTCGTGGCCGTCGCCGGCATCACCGATACGAACGTGCGGCGCTTGAAGCCCTTCTTGAAGGCCACATGACCGTCCGAAAGCGCGAAAAGGGTGTGATCCTTGCCCATGCCGACGTTCTTGCCGGGATGGAACTGGGTGCCGCGCTGACGAATAATCACGTTGCCGGCGGCAATGGCTTCGCCACCGAACACTTTGACGCCAAGGCGCTGACCGGCTGAGTCGCGACCGTTGCGGGATGAACCGCCTGCTTTCTTATGTGCCATGGGTCGAACTCCTTAAGCCGAGATGGCCGTGATCTTGATTTCAGTAAAGCACTGGCGATGACCGCGCTTGCGGTGGGTATTCTTGCGGCGCTTCTTCTTGAACGCCACCACCTTCTCGCCTTTGCCCTGCGCGAGGATTTCGGCCGTAACCGAGGCGCCTTCGACCAGCGGAGCGCCGGTCTTGACGGTCTCGCCGCCGATGAGAAGGACTTCGCCGAGTTTCAGTTCGGCGCCGACCTCGCCTGCGACTTTTTCGATGGACAGGACGTCGTCCTTGGCCACCTTGTACTGCTTGCCGCCCGTGCGGACTACCGCGAACATGAGCTAAGTCCCTGAATAAATGTGTTTTCCGGGAAACGAGGGGTTTCCCAGGGAGCGGCGCAATATACGCACCAAAACCCAAGGGTCAAGGTCGGCGGCGACAGATTCCTGTATCCAATCGCCTCAGGCTGTTAGGGCCCGGCCCCACCGCTGTGAACATAGGAAAATTTGGAGAACCCCGGAAGGGCCAAAGAGGGACGAGGAAGCGAACGGAAGGGGAGCGCGGCGGCCCGTCGGGCCGGCTTATTGCGAGAGAGTCGCAATACATGGCGCGGGCATCGAAAAAACCTCCGCATTCGCAGTGATCCACCCGTCATCCCGCGCGTTATTGCATCGCAATAGGCGAGAGCGGACGGCGGTATGGCTTGGATGCGGCGGGTGTTTTTCGCGTGCGGTATCGCTGCGGCAGCGGCACTCCCGGCCGCGGCGCAACAGTCGGCGGCGGCGGAACCGTCCCCGGCCTTATCGCTGATCTTCGAGAACGATGTCTTCTTCAATGAAGACCGCGACTACACCAATGGCATCGAACTGACCTACACGACGCGGCCGAGCCAGAACGTCGACGCGATGGTGAGTCTGGCCCGCGCCCTGCCGCTGTTCGCCGATCACGGGCTGGTACGCACCAGCTATTCGCTCGGCCAGTCGATCTTCACGCCGAAGCACACCGAGCTCGCCGTGCCGCTGCCGACCGAGCGGCCGTACGCCGGTTATCTCTACGCCACGCTCGGTTTGATCGAGGCCAACCCCGACCGGCTCGACCAGCTTTCGGTGCAGATCGGCGTCGTCGGCCCGATGGCGCTCGCCAAAGAGAGCCAGGACTGGGTGCATTCGATCATCGACGACACAAAGCCGAAAGGCTGGCATTACCAGCTTCACAACGAGCCGGCGTTCAACGTTACCTACGACCGCAGTATGAAGCTCATCCCGCCGCAATCGCTGCTGGGGCTGGTGCTCGATGTCGAACCGCATTTCGGCGGAGCCGTCGGGACGGTCTACGATTACGCCAATGCCGGCGCCATGGTGCGGCTCGGCTTCAATCTGCCGGACGATTTCGGGCCGCCGCGGATCGAACCCAATCTGCCGGGCACCAGTTATTTCGAGCCGAACGGCGGTTTCAGCCTTTATGCCTTTGCCGGTGTCGACGGGCGGGCGGTCGCGCGCAACATTTTCCTCGACGGCAATACCTGGCGCGACAGTCCTTCGGTCGACAAGTATTGGGCCGTCGGCGATCTCACCCTCGGTGCCGCGATGACGCTCTCAGGCGTGCGCGTCGCTTTCACCCACGTCTTCCGCACCCGCGAGTACAAGACGCAAGACAAGTCGTCCCAATTCGGCGCGGTGAATGTGAGCTTCAGGCTCTAGCGACGCTCACTGATCGCCCACGCCGCCGGTGAGGCTCATGCCGCTCAGTTCCAGTTCGCGCTGCGCCGTGGTGGTCTTTCCCGGTGCGCAGACCTTGGTGCGGAACGAGAAGAACACGTCGCCGGTGCCCCAGCGGCGCAGGTTGGTGCGCTCGGTGCAGTCCTTGACCGGGAGCTTGGGCACGCATTTCAGCATGCCGTCCTTGAAGTGGCGCAGTGCTTCGTTCGGGGCGCATTCGAGCGAGGCTCCGTTCGCAAACGTGCCGGCCATGCCCTGATCGGACTGGGAAACGTCGCCGAGCGTGACTTTCAGGTGCGAACCCGGAATGCAGCGCAGGACTTCGCCTTCGAAGCCGGAATCGATCCATGTGTCGCCGGTCATGTGCGAGGCCGGGAATTCGCGGCCGTCGGGCGACACGCACACCGCATGCACCGCCTTGATGACGGTCGCGTCCTGCATCTCGCAGGCGCCGCCATGCACGGTGGAAATCGCCGCCGCGCCGATCTCGCCGCCGCCGCCGATCTTGTTGTTGACGGTGATGTATTCGTTGTAGCCGGAATAGATCACGATGTTGGTCGACGCGCTCGCACTAGCGCTGGCATTCGCGCTCGCCTGCGCCCATGCCGCGGCCCACGCCGAGGCTTCGGCCCCGCCGCCTTTGTTGATGATGATCGTCTTGTTGATATTGATGTTCTTCGAAGCGTCGATGTTCTTGGTGATGTTGATCGACTTGTCGATCGTGATCGGCTTGTTGATGGTCACGCTCTTGTCGATCGTCACAGGCTTATAGATGTTGACGTCTTTGTTGATCGTCACCGGCTTGTAGATATTGACGTTCTTGTTGATCGTCACCGGCTTGACGATGGTGACGCCGCCGCCGCATCCGCTCGAGCAGGCCGGCGCGCAGTTCGTCTTGCCCGTGCTGACCTGCGGAAGGCCGCCGGCTTGGGCCGCCGACCCGAGCGGGAGGACGGTGAGGGCGGTAGTGACCAGTGCGGCAGCAGCCAACTTCAAAGGCCTGGGCGACATGCTATAGCTCCGTCGGTGTCCCGGCCCACGGGGCCTGGAACAACTGAATGACCGCCGACCTCGCTTCACGATCCATGCCACTTCCCGTCTTGCGAAAGCCGCAATCGCTGGTTCAAATCGGAACAACGCCCGGCCCGGCCCGGACGGGGGAAGCGGCATGATCCCGATCTCGGACGAAAACCCGACCAAGCTGACGCCCTATGTAACGGGCGCGCTGATTCTCGCGTGCGTCGGCGTCTACGCTTGGCAGTTTCACCTCCAGGGCGATGCCTATGGCGATTTCATGCTGCATTACGGCTTCACGCCGTCGACGCTGATGTCGCCCCAATTCGAGGCAACCGGAATCCCGGCGGTGCCGGCGATCGTCTCGATTTTCACCGCCATGTTCCTGCACGGCGGCGTGCTGCACCTGATCGGCAACATGCTGTACCTCTGGATCTTCGGCAACAACATCGAAGACGCCATGGGACACGCCCGTTTCCTGGTGTTTTATCTGCTCTCCGGCGTGGCGGCGGCATTGACCATGGCGTTCATGGATCCCTCGTCGGTACAGCCGATGGTGGGCGCGTCGGGGGCGATTTCCGGTGCCCTGGGCGCTTATATGCTGCTTTATCCGCGCGCCCGCGTGACCGTGCTCGTGCCTCTGCTCATCATCCTTTATCCCTTCCGGATCAACGCGGTATGGGTGGTGGGTGTGTGGTTCGCGATGCAGCTTCTGGCGCTGACCGGCCCCGATACCAGCGGTATCGCCTGGTGGGCTCATGTCGGCGGATTCGCGGCCGGCATCGTGCTGACGCCGTTCTTCAAATCCTCCACCGTGCCGTTCTTCGGCCCCCACATTCGCCGCGGACCTTGGAATAACTGACCCCGAGACGCGGGTGGCACGGCTTTCGCTGTGTGTCCTTCCGAGCGGCGAGAAGCTGTTCCGAACTGGGAACGGCCCGCTAGCGAGGAAGGCATCAGGTTATGAAACACAAGAATAGCCATTTGCTGGTCGGGTATTGGTCGCGGCTCCGCGCTGGGCGTGACGTTCCGGATCAAACCGATATCGATCCTCGCTCGATCAAGCGCCTTCTTCCGTTCGTCTTCATCCTGGACGCCGAGAACCCCAACCGCCCGATCTACCGCCTGGCCGGCACCGCGATGTGCGAACGCTTCGGCTTCGAGCTCAAGGGCACCGGGTTCCTCGCCCACTGGGAAGCCCAATCCTCGATGGCGCTCGGCTCGCTGTTGCAGCAGGCGCTGCATCTCAAGCAGCCGGTGTGCCTGACCTCGATCGGCGCCACCGCCGACTGCGGCATGGTCGAACTCGAAACCGTGCTGCTGCCGATCAAGTTCGGCGAGAACGGCCCGACCCGTTTCCTCGGCATGATCCAGATCCTGTCGGACATGAGCCAGCTTCACGGCCGCCCGATCGCCTTCCAGCGTCTCGCCGCCAGCCAGATCATCCGCGAGGACGATCCCTACAGCATGACCAACACGACTCTGCCGCCGCCCCCGCCGCCGCCGGTGTTCCGCAGCCATCCGCGCGCGCCGCACCTGCGTTTGGTGGTGAGCCACGATCGTCCGGCCAATTCGAATTTCCGCACCGCCACCAAGACGGAGCGCATGTTCCAGGTATTCGGGCCCGAGCCGGTCGAAGCCTGGGTCGAGTACTGAAACATTGTCCGGAAGGTGGGGACCTTTTCCGGACACCCGTTGATGCTTGGATAAACTGAAGGCCGGGAGCGATCCCGGCCTTTCTTTTATTCTCCTGCGACCGGGCTTGGCGGCCGGGCGACGGTGGAGTCGGGCCGCTTGTCGACGGGGTCGTAGCCGAAGATCGCGTCGTCGAAGTGGATCACGTTCTCTTTGTTCCGCAGATACGGAATTTCGTACTTCTCGACGGTGTGACGGTAGGCCTCGAACTTGGTCACGTCGTCCTTGCGCCGTTCATCGCAGCGCTGCCAGGACAGGCGTTGGATTTCGGTGCACCAGATGTCGAAATCGACCGTCTTGACGGGATAGCGCAAGGTCTGTGCGCCCGCGGGCAACGCGAAGACGGCGGCAAGGCTCAAGGCGGCGAGGGTCCGGTTCATGGATTAAGCTTACGCCTTGCAGCCCAGTTGCGGAAGCGGCTTCGGCCCGGTCAAGACAGTCGGTGAAATTGTCAAAAAGTGTCGTATTGCCGGCTGCCGACGATCACGGATTCTCGGTGATTTCGCCCGGCGCGGTCTTTTGCCCCTGTTCCGCCGCGGCTTTCTTCTTGGCTTCGTCCTCCTTCGCCTTTTCGGCCGCAACCGCGGCCGCTTCGGTCTCGAGCCGGGCCAGGGTGATTTCGAAGGACTGACGGCATTTTTCGGCCGAGGGAACTTGCGAGGCGACCCGCAGATTCAAGCGCCAGCAGTCCCAATCGGCCTGGGCGCGGGCTGCGTCGCGAGGATAGACGTCCTTGGCGGTGGACAGCGCCCGCACCAGCCGGTCGCGCTGATCGTGGGTTTTGATGTCGCGGCTGGGTTCGGGATCGACCACTTCGTCGCGCGTCAGCCGCATCGCCTTGTCGGCATAGGTATTGGCGAGATCGGCGACAGTGCCCTGGGTCTCGGTCAGCGGGATCGAGGAATCCTGGTCGAACGAGCCGTATTGGGCCTGTCCCACCTGGCCGAACGACTTCGCCAGGAAGCTGTAGTTCTTATAAAGCGCGGCCTGGAACGGATCGGCCGGCGGGGTTGTGGCATCGAGATCGTCGAGCGGGCTGAAATTGATACAGCCGGCCAAAGAAACCGCACACAACACGAGGAGCGGCCGCGCATCAATTTTCGTCGCCATTCACTTTTCTCCGAAGACCGGGGGAACTTCCTATACCGCGTCTTGCCACCGGGGTTAAGCAGGAGTTTACGCCGCAGGATTCACCATGAACGGCTATCCACCTAAACGTTCGGTCATAAACCGTCCGTTAGATAATCGGACGCAGACTGGCGGGACGCTTCGTGAGGAGGGGTGCCCGCGTGCCCGGCATGAACGATAAAGACCCCGTGCTGGCCAGGGCGCGTGCCGAACGACGCCGGTACCGCCGTGTTCCCGTCGACCTGCCGGGCAAGCTGTTCGTGCCCGCCACGTCCGAGGAATTCGCCTGCACTGTGGTCGATTTGTCGCCGGGTGGGGCGTCGGTGGCGACCGATGCCAAGTTGTCGCTCGAGACCCCGGTCGTCCTCTATGCCAACACCTTCGGCCGCTTCGAAGGCACCATCGCGCGCCACGACGGGCCGCGCCTGGGCCTCAGATTCGCCTCCACCGCCCTCAAGCGCGAGCGCACGGCCGAGCAGCTCACCCTGTTCCTCAACAAGTCGCTGCTCGACGAATCCGAGTTGCGCCGCGACGAGCGGTCGCCGACTCGGGGGCTGACCCGCTTCGTGCGCTACGACGGACAGGTAGTGCCTTGCGAGGTGCTCGATCTGTCGATGAGCGGCATTTCGGTCAAGACCGACATCAAGCCGCCGGTCGGCGAGTTCGTTCTCATCGGGCAGCTTGCGGGCCGCATCGCCCGTCATCACGACCAGGGCCTCGGCATCGAGTTCGTCGGCAACACCAATGCGACCGCCGACCGCGTCCGCACCAAGATCGCCCTGGCGCGCTGATCAGTCCGCCAGCGCTGCCACGTCTTGCGCGATGGCTTCCAGCCCGAACTCCGCCTGCTTCTTCTTCGGTAGTCCCGCCGCCACCAGGGCGTGGGCGCGGGTGAGATAGGCTTTCAGTTCCTTGGTCGACAGCGCGTCGAGGCGCTGCAGCAGGATCCAGCGCCGCTTGGCGAAATAAGGCGCCTGCACGAACTCCGGGTCTTCGGTGAGAATTTCGAAACTGTCCTCGGCAACCCGGAAGGTGATGTGGTGCGGCTTGTCGAAGGCGGGGCCCATGACGGCGAACACCTTGCCGCCGACCTTGTAGACGCGGCTTTCGCCCCATTGCACGACCAGCGTGGTCGCCGGCAGCGACAGACAGAATTTCTCGACGTCGGCGTGGCGCATTAGTTTTCCTTCGGCTTCAGGCCCAGCGCGGCGCGGGCTTTGGCATAATGCTCCGGCGTGATGTGCCTGCCCACCATCATAATGGTCGCCGCCAGCACGGCGGCATCGTCGGTGTAGCCGAGGCCGGCGAGGAAATCGGGAATGACGTCGAACGGCAGCACGAAATAGGCCAGCGCCGCCATCAGCATCGCCCGCACTTTGCCCGGCGTGTTGCGATCGAAGGCGCAGTAATACGCGGCCGCCAACTCTTCGGCGAACGGCAGCTTGCCGGCAAGGCCGAGCAGCTTCTTCCAGAAGCCCTGTTCGACGGTGCGCTCGTTTTTGGCGACGGTGGCGGGCAGTTGATAGGACATACCCTATCTTCGCCCGGAGTGCGGAAGCAGGGAAGGGACTTGTTGCAGTCCCCTCCCGCTTTCCTAACGGGCCGCCAATTCGTGGATCTGGCTCCCGGCCAGTGTCAGTTTGGCCACCGACAATTCGCCCGACGATTCCAGTGCCCGGAGGAACGACGTGGCGCGTTTCAGCGCGTCGGCATGGGCTTCGGTCCAGCGCGTGACGGCGGCAGCGCCGGCCGCCCGGTCTTCGCCTTCGGTTCCCGCCTTCAATGCCGAAGCGGTCAGCGCCCGCTGACCGGCGTAAAGATCGTCGATGATCCGGCGGATGGCGAGGCGGTCCCAGTGCTCGGCGGCGGTGATGCGTCCGGCGTGACCACGCAGCCGGTCGATACCGACCGCCGCGCCCATCGCAAAGTAGGCACCGGCGACGAGATCGAGCGGCAGAGCGTGGCTAGCCGCCATCAGCGCGATTTCCGGCAGGCCCGCCATCAGCGGCAGCACCGCGACGTCCTCGGCGAGATCGTGCGGCACGCCGCCTTGGACGAGTTCGGCGATGCGCGCTTCGGTGTCGTGGGCTTCGTACGGCGATACCAGGGTCGAGAAGGTGCCGCGCAGCTTTTCGGCGCCGTCGCGATAAAGCGCGACGATGGTCGAAAGGTCCGCATCGGCCGGCACGTTGATGAGGAACCACAAGCCGAGGCGGCGCAGCACGGCGACGATATCGCCATACATCGAGGTCTGCAGCTTGGCGTCGACCTTGAGATCCAGCGCGTCGATGCGCTTCTTGAGAACCGACAGTCCGAAGGCGCCGTCGGCCACCGCAAAGGCGCGTACGATGCGGGCGGCGGGTGCCCCGCTCATCTCCTTCATGCGGGCGACGAACAAGGGGCCGGCGAGATTGATGAGCGAATTGGCGACGACATCGGTGATGATTTCGCGCTTCAAGCGATGGCGCCCGAGTTCGTCCGGCAGGGCTGTGACCGCTTCCGGCGGGAAGTAGCCGGCAAGTGACGGCAGGAAGTGCGGATCGTCGGGCAGATCGCTGGCGAGCAGCTCGGCCTTGAGATCGAGTTTGGCATAGGCCAGCAGCACCGAGAGTTCGGGACGCGTGAGACCTTTGCCCGCTTGCGCGCGGCGGCGCAGTTCGGCGTCGTCGGGCAGGAACTCCACCGCGCGATCGAGCCGGCCGCGTGCTTCGAGGTCGCGCATATAACGGCCGCAGGCATCGACATCGCCCACGCCCCGCGCCTCGGCGACGGTGATCGCCAGCGTCTGGTCGTAATTGTCCTTCAGCACGAGGGCTGCGACTTCGTCGGTCATGCTGGCGAGCAGCGTGTCGCGCTCAACGCCCGTCATTTCGCCGCGCCGCATCGCACCGCCCATCAGGATCTTGAGATTCACTTCATGGTCGGAGGTGTCGACGCCGGCGGAATTGTCGATGGCGTCGGTGTTGAGGCGGATGCCGCTCATGGCGCATTCGATGCGGCCGAGCTGGGTCAGGCCCAGATTGGCGCCCTCGCCGATCACCTTGGCGCGCAATTCCTTGCCGTTGATGCGCACTGCATCGTTGGCGCGGTCGCCGACTTCAAGGTTGGACTGGGTCGAGGCCTTCACATAGGTGCCGATACCGCCGAGCCAGAGCAGGTCGACGTCGGCCTTGAGAATCGCCTTCATTACTTCGGCGGGCGTTGCGGTGTCGGCACTGAGGCCGGTCAGCGCCTTCATCTCGGCAGAGAGTGGGATTTCCTTCAGCGTGCGAGCGAAAATGCCGCCGCCTTTGGAGATGAGCGCCTTGTCGTAATCGGCCCAGGAGGAACGCGGCAGATCGAACAGGCGCTTGCGCTCGTTCCAGCTCGCCGCCGGATCGGGATCGGGGTCGATGAAGATGTGGCGGTGATCGAAAGCGGCGAGAAGCTTCAGGCATCTCGACAGCAGCACGCCGTTGCCGAACACGTCGCCCGACATGTCGCCGACGCCGACCGCCGTGAACGGCGTCGATTGGATGTCGCGGCCCATTTCGCGGAAGTGGCGTTTGACCGCTTCCCAGGCGCCGCGGGCGGTGATGCCCATCACCTTGTGATCGTAGCCGTGGCTGCCGCCGGAGGCGAACGCATCGCCAAGCCAGAAGCCGCGTCCTTCGGCAATGCCGTTGGCGATGTCGGAGAAGGTTGCCGTCCCTTTGTCGGCGGCGACGACCAGATAGGGATCGTCTTCGTCGCGGCGCACCACCTGTTCCGGCGGCACCACCGTGCCATCCGGGCCGAGATTGTCGGTGACGTCGAGCAACGCGTTGATGAACGTCTTGTAGGCGGCAATGCCCGTCGCCATCGTTTCTTCGCGGTTCGCACCGGCCGGCATCTGCTTGGGATAGAAGCCGCCCTTCGAGCCTACCGGCACGATGCAAGCGTTCTTGACCTGCTGCGCCTTGACGAGGCCGAGAATTTCGGTGCGAAAGTCTTCGCGCCGGTCGCTCCAGCGAAGGCCGCCGCGCGCCACTTTGCCGAAGCGCAGATGCACGCCTTCGACTTGCGGCGAGTAGACGAAGATTTCGACATGCGGACGCGGTGCCGGCAGCTCGTCGAGCTTGCCCGACGCCAGTTTCATGGAGAGATACGGCTTCGGCCGTCCGTCTTCGCTCTGCTGATAGAAATTGGTGCGCAGGACGTTGACGATCACATTGCGGATGCGCCGGATGATGCGGTCGTCGTCGAGACTGGCGACGTCGTGCAACGCGGCGGCGATACGCGCCTGGAGGTCGGTGGCCGCTTCTTCGTTCGCGAGATCGGGCGACAACTGGGCATGGAACAGTTCGACCAGCATGCGGGCGAGGTCGGGATTGCGCGTCAGCGCCTGCTCCATATAGTCCTGGCTGAACGGGATCGCGGCTTGGCGCAGGAATTTCGCGACCGCGCGCAGAATGGTGATGTCGCGCCAGGAAAGTCCGGCAACGATGGTGAGGCGGTTGAACCCGTCGCTTTCCGCATCGCCTGCGATCACCGCATGAAACGCCGACTGCAAGAGATGCTTGATCTCGGTGCCTTGGGCGGGGCCTTGATCGGCGCGCTCCATCAGGAAATCGAGCACGAAGGCTTCGCCGGCTTCGGCGACGATCGGATAGGCGTCTTCGGCGATCACCTTGAGGCCGAAATTCTCGAAGATCGGCAGCGACACCGACAGCGGCAGCGCCGGCCCGAGGCCGTAGAGCTTGATGCGCAGGGTCGAGCGGCGGTCGGACACGCGCCGCATCACCCGTGCTTCGACGGCAGGCTTCTTGCCCGAACGGGCGAGACTGTCGATGGCGGCGAGGTCTTCGGCGCCTTCGGTCGGGGTGAAGGCGTCGCGATAGCGTGCGGGAATGCCCGGCGCCTGCTGACGGAACAGGCGGGTGCCTTCGATTTCGCCGTAGCGCGCCTTCAAGACGTCGAGATAGCCGTCTTCCCAGGTGCGGATGGCGGCGCGCATTTCATGCTCGATGGCGGCGACGTCGGCCGAGGCGGGCGCGCCTTCGTCGAAGCCGACGGTATAATAGAGCCGCGCCAGCACGGAATCGGTGAGGCTCGGGACTGCTTCCATCGGATGGCCGCCGAGCGCTTCGGCGAGGATTTCGTGCAGGCGGACATGCACGGCGGAATTAAAGCGCTCGCGCGGCACGAACACGATGGCGGCGGCGAAGCGGTCGAAGCGGTCGAAGCGCAGGAACAGCTTCAGCTTCGGCCGCTCGGTCAGGCGCAGCATGCCCATTGCGGTCGTATAAAGCTCGTCCTCGCCGACCTGGAACAACTCGTCGCGCGGGAAGGTGTCGAGGATGTGCGCCAACGTCTTGGCGTCGTGGCCGCCGGCCGGAAGTCCGGCGCGCGCCATCACGTTGCCCGCCTTGAAGCGCAACAGCGGAATGTCGGCCGGCGTGCGGCTGTAGGCGCCCGAGGTGAACAGTCCGACGAAGCGGCGCTCGCCTTTGAAGCTGCCGTCGGCGCCGAACAGCTTGACGCCGATATAGTCCATGAACACGCGGCGGTGAACGAGACTCTTCTCGTTCGATTTGGTGATGATGAGCGGATCGGGACGGAACAGGAATTCGCGCAGCTTCTCGGTCAGGGCGGTATCGTCGGCGGAGCGGCGCACCACGCGGGCTTTGGCGTCGGTCAAGACACCGAGGCCGGAGCCTTCGACGGGAACGAGTTGGCCGCCGTCCTGAGGGGAATAGGAATAGTCGCGGCTGCCGAGGAAGGTGAAATGGTCGTTGCCGAGCCATTCGAGGAACTCGACGGTCTCGCGGATCTCCTGTGCCGGCGCGCGCGAGGAGGTCAGCTTGAGTTCGCTGACGGCGTCCTTGAGGCGGTCGCGCATGGCTTGCCAGTCGCGCACGGCGAGCCGCACCTGGGCGAACACCGCTTCGGCGCCCTTGAGCAGCAATTCGCGCAGGTCCTCTTCGACGATGGTGTCCATCACCACGACGATCACGCTGGTGGGATGGCCGGCACTGTCGAGGATGGGATGGAACACCGCCCGCGGCGCGAAGCCTTGCGCGGTGATTTCGCCCATCAGGGAATCGAACAGGAACGGCGCATCGTCGTTGATGGCGACGAGCACGGTTTCCTTGCGGATGAAGTCTGCGCTCTCGAGGGCCGGATCGATCAGCGTCACCAGCGAAGTGCCGGCGGCGCGCGCGCCGATGCGGGCGTGGATCAGCCGGGCCAGCGCCGCGAGTTGCTGCGGCGTATAACGCATGACGTCTTCGGGCGAGGCATTCTTCGTCAATGCCTCGATGAAGGCGATGAGTTCCGGTTCGCCGCGCAGTTCTTCGACGCAGCGGGTGAGGAGATCGGATTTGCGGGGGGTGATGTCGGCGAGAACCATGGCGGCCTGTTCGAACAGAATGTCCGGAACAGTCTATGCCTCACAGGCTCACGAAAAAACTTAGGCTCTAGGGCAATGACAGCATGGCAGGCTTGCTTTGAATGCCTGTCAGCCGTTCATACAAACGGGCCGCACCGACCAGTATGGCTGCAGCAGCAATGAGTGTGACCGCTGCGATCCAACCGCCGGCAAACGGCTTGAGAAGACATGCGGCGGCTGTCAGTACGGTCGTGGGCGCAAGAAACAGAAACAGCGCCTCGCGGTCCCGCAACAAATACGCGATGCTCGCGGCGGGCAGCAGCGCGAAGGCGATGGTGGCGCCGGTCGAAAGACCGCTCGGCAGGGCGAGGAAGGCTCCGGCGCCCCAGGCGAAGCCGGCGAACAGGAGAATGGCGGAAAGGTCCTTGGCGTAATCCTTGAGGGCGTCGCGCTCGAACGGACGCTTCATGGCGTGGCGGTAGGCGATCAGCATGGCGAGGGCCACCGCACCGACCAGAATCAGCCACACGATCTGCGAGGCCGGATTGACACTGACCGACAAACCGATGGTGACGATGGCGAGGAAGGGCAGGGCGGCGCCGACCGCACCGCTGCGGCCCAACAGGTTTGCGAGCCGCGCGGTTTCTTCCGCCTCGGCATGCAGGGCCTTGAGCTTGGCCAGCGAGCCCCGTACGGGTTTCGCTTCGGGGGCGGGGCGCTGCTCGGGGAACAGCGATTTCACGATTGCGACCATGTGGCTCTCCACCCCAGGATTTTCCCAGCGCTAGCGTCGACTTGGACTCTTAAAAATGTCTTAACGGAGCCCTTTACCTGATTCGGTTGGTCAATATGACAAGTTCTTCTCACCTGCAGATTCCTTACGCCGTGGTCTACGACCTCGAATTCACCGCCTGGGATGGTTCCATGGCGCGGCGCTGGCTGGCGCCGGGGGAGTACAAGGAAGTAGTCCAGATCGGAGCGGTCAAAGTCACCTCCGCATTTTCCCCGATCGAACGTTTCGAGTGCCTCGTCCGGCCGCGACTCAATCCGGTGCTGTCGCCTTATCTCGAAAAACTCACACGAATCACCAACGCCGCCGTGACCGCGCGCGGGGTCGATTTCGAGGAAGCCTATCGCAGCTTCGTTTCGTTCGCCGGCACGTTGCCGGTCATAGCCTTCGGCCGTGACGACCTCGTGCTCATGGATAACCTCAGACTGTATGGGCTTCATACGGTGCTGCGGCTGCCCAAGGTGGTGGACTTGCGCCCCTGGCTGATCGAAAACGGCATCGATATCCGTGGCATGCATGCCTGCGACGTCGGTCCGGCAGCCGGTGTTCCGTTCGACGGCCATACCCACGACGCGCTCGCGGACGCGTTGTCGGTGGCGTCCGGAATCAAGGCCTTGGTGGAGCGGGGGGCTGTACCGCCGGTCGCCGCCGTGCCGAAAATGTATCCATGAAGGAAGTCGCCGTGAAAGACGAAGCCGACCGCATCATCGAAGTGCTGGATCTCAAGCCGCATCCCGAAGGCGGCTATTACCGCCAGATGTTCCTGGATCCGGCGGGCACCGGCGGGCGGGCCCATTCGACCGCGATCTATTACCTCCTCAAGAAGGGAGAGGTGTCGCGGGCGCACCGGATTGACGCTGCGGAGGTCTGGCATTTTTACCGCGGCAGTCCGCTGGAACTGACCATTCAAGCCGAAGGCCGTCCGGCCGAATTCCACGTTCTTGGCGCCGGCGTCGAGTTCGACGAGCGGCCCCAACTCGTGGTGCCGGCGCATGCCTGGCAGGCGGCACGGCCGCTCGGGGACTACACCCTGGTTGGCTGCACGGTGGCACCGGGATTCCGGTTCGAGACCTTCGAAATGGCCCCAGACGGTTTTGGGTTTTAGGCGGCCGGCCCGGCGCCAGAAATCCGGTATCGACCAAGCGGCGTGGTAGGATGAAAGCGCTTCCTTTGCCGCGTCTTGCTCGCTAGAATAGTTCTAGTTTGCAAGAGGGGCGTCGAGATCATGCATTCCAGCGTTCACGCGACCGAGTCGTTGCTGTTTTCCACCCTCTTACAGATCATCGTGATGGTACTGGCGGCCCGTGCCGGCAATGTCGTCGCCCGCAAGTTCGGCCAGCCTGGGGTGATCGGCGAGATCGTCGCCGGCTTGGTGCTCGGTCCGTCGCTGTTCGGCCACTTCTTTCCCGACGCCGCGCTGGCGCTGTTCGGCGCCAAGGCCTCTTCGCCCATCACCATCATCAGTCAGATCGGTCTGGTGCTGTTGATGTTCCAGATCGGCATGGATTTCGAATTCGGCCATCTCGGACGGCGCAAGAACCGCAACGGCTCGCTCGGCATCACCGCCGCGTCGATCACGGTGCCGTTCGCGCTCGGATTTATCATCGGGCAGTTTTCGGCACCGCTGCTGGCCCCCAAGATCGACCCGACCACCTACAGCCTGTTCTGCGGCGTCGGGCTCGCCATCACGGCGGTGCCGATCCTGGGGCGCATCCTCAAGGAGTTCGATCTCACCCGCACCGAAATCGGCGTGGTGGCGATTTCCGCGGCGGCCTTGAACGACGTCATCGGCTGGGTGTTGCTGGCCGGCATTTCGGCCTACGCGGCGGCGAAGTTTTCGCTCGAGAACATGGCGCTGCAGATCGGCGGCATTCTGCTGCTCGCGGCTTTCGCCTGGTTCGGTCTGCGGCGCGTCATCCGTTGGGTGCTCGACCGCTATCCGGTGACGGCAGGCGAGATTTCGCCGAACGTGATGACGGCCGTGATTGCGATCACGTTTGCGATGGCGATCTGCACGTATCAGCTCGGCATTTTTGCAATCTTTGGCGGCTTCCTTGCCGGCCTTCTGTTCCACGACGACAAGGCGTTCGTCGAGGCGTGGCGGCGGCAGGTCGGCCGTTTCGTCCTGGTATTTTTCCTGCCGGTGTTCTTCACCTACACCGGCCTGCGCACCAACGTGCTCGGACTCACCGCCGCGAGCGACTGGATGTGGCTCGCTGCGATTCTTGCGGCCGCCGTCGGCGGCAAGATCGTTCCGGTGTTCGTGGCGAGCCGCATGGCGCGGTTCTCGCTGACCGAATCGGCCATTCTCGGCACCCTGATGAACACCCGCGCGCTTATGGAACTGATCGTGCTCAACATCGGCTACGACATGGGCTTCCTGCCGCAGAATGTCTTCACCATGCTGGTCATCATGGCGGTGTTCACGACGGTGATGACGGGACCGCTCTTGCGGGTGCTTCTGCCGCGCGCCGGCTATGCGGTGCCGCAAGGCGTGGAAGCATAGGTGTCGATACGTCAGCGGTGAATACACATAACCTCTGGCGCATATGTCTGCCCGATAATTTTCTACGATAGGCAGCGCTGCATACGATTGACTCGTCGATTCCGAATTGATTATATGAAAATCAATAACCAGGCAGTTATGAATTATGGCGCCGCACGACATGCTGTTCCGGTCTTTGGCCGATCCGACCCGGCGGGCGATCTTCGAACGATTGTGCCGCGATGGGGAACAAACGGTCGGTGCTTTGACACTTGAAGCCGGGGTCTCGCAGCCGGCGGTCTCCAAGCATCTCGGGGTTTTGAAAGAAGCCGGATTGGTGCGCGATCGCCATGAAGGACGTCAGACCCACTATAGCGCGCAGATCGGCGCTCTCGCTCCCCTGGTCGACTGGACGAGCCAGATGGCCGGGTTCTGGCAGAACCGGTTCGATCGCCTCGAAGATCTCCTCAGAAGGATGGACCAATGAGCAACGCCGCGTCCGAAACGCTCTCCGTGACTGTCGAACGAGACCTGCCCTTTGCGCCGGAGAAGGTCTGGCGCGCCCTGACCCAGCCGCATTTGATCGCCGAATGGCTGATGCAGAACGATTTCAGCCCCATGGCGGGCCACCGCTTTACGCTCCGCGCCGACTGGGGTTCGGTCGACTGCGAGGTCCGGATTGTCGAGCCGAACAAGGCTCTCTCTTATACCTGGAACGCTATGGGTCTCGAGAGCGTCGTGACCTGGACTCTGACTCCGACGGAAATGGGAACCCAGTTGCGCATGGAACAGTCGGGCTTCCGACCGGATCAGAAGCAGGCCTATAGCGGGGCCAAATACGGCTGGCAGCAGTTCCTTGGCAAACTGGAGCAGGTCTTGGCGCGCGATGCGTCGCCGGCCGCTTCCGGCCGGGGGGGGGTAACGGATATGTCGAACCTTGCCAGGCGTCCGCTTTATCGCTGGATCCACATCGTCTGCTCCATCCCGATCATTGGCTACATTTACAGTCCGTTCGACAAAATTCCGGACTACGCACCAGCGACGCGCTTTGTCTTTCTGCCGGTCATGCTCCTGACCGGGCTCTGGATGTGGAAAGGACATGTCGTTCTGCGCGTGCTGTCGAGAAATCCGGCCCCGCAGGCTCCGGCGCAAAGCAGCATGGAGCTTCCGGAAATCGGGAGCGGCCGGTAAACGACGGAAACAGGCGTTAGTTCGACGGAATGCCGAACAGCTTGCCGAGCGCGGTCGAGATCGCGTTCGAAGAGGCGCGGCCGAAATAGCCGGTGCGGGGATTGAAGGTCACGACCAGGACCCGGTTTTCGATCTTGATGTAAGGCCTGTCGCTCAGCGCGATGCGCACAGAGGAAATGCGTTGGCCGAAGGCCCCCCGCGCGGCGGGATTGGCGGTGAAACGGTCGATGCCGCGGGCGGCGTTCTCCATGGTATCGAAAGCGAGCGCCCGGACCGCGTTCTCGGCCACCGCATTCTGATCGGCGAAGAAACTGATCTTGATGCCGCGCACGTAACCGAGATGACTGGTCTCGTCGTCGGCGGCGCTCTGCATCTGCTGCATCGAGATCGCCGGCAGCACCGGCGCCGATGAGTCCCCGACACGGCTCGTCGGCAAGCCTTCGGGATGATCGTCGGTATAGAGGGTCATGCCGCCCCAGCCGGTGACTTGGATCGCGATGGCGCCGGAATCGTATTGCAGCACCCGGTTCCCCATGGCGCCGTAATTAGCATACAAAACGAAGATCTCCGGCTGGCCGGCGAACCGCATCAGGAAGGCGTTCTGATAGCGGTCGAGCGAAAAGCGGCGGTCGCCCGCCTGATAGGTCCCGGAATTGATGTCGCTAAAGCGCGGCGAGCGATCGAACACGCCTGCTTGCGCCTGCGTTGCAGACGCGCACAACAGCAACGCGCCGAAAAGGAGAGCGAACGCACGCATCAGATTCTTTAACTCGTTCGGGTCGCGCACCCGCACGCCTTCCCTCACGGGTGATGAGTATCGAGGCAAATCGGGCTATTTTATGCCCGGCACGCCTGCGTTGCGACCGAAGTCCTGTCCGCTGGCCGCCCCTGCGGCGAAAAGCGCCGCCCCCCGCCGTCCCTCTCCGGAAGCTAGGGCCTTCATTCCGTGGACAAATTCGTTCTCCATCGCCGCCGTGAAGGCGAGGTCGAATTGTTCGTAGACGGATGATCTATCGCTGCCCAGCGAGGCTTGTGGCAGCGCTACCATGGCAGCCGCCAGTGATTCGGCCTCGCGGCGGGATGTGCCGGGAGTCACGACGCGGTTGACGAGACCCATCGCGAGCGCCTCGCGAGCGCCCACCGGGCGGCCGGTGAGGATGATATCGAGCGCATGGCTCTGGCCGACCAGCCGCGGCAGCCGCACCGTGCCGCCGTCCATCATCGGCAGGCCCGAGCGCCGGTTATCGGCACCGAAGACCGCGTCCTCCTCGGCGATTCTCAGATCGCACCAAAGGGCAAGTTCGAGGCCGCCGCCGGTCGCCAGCCCGGCCACTGCTGCGATGACGGGCTTCGACAGCCGCATGCGCGTCGGGCCCATCGGGGCGTCGCAGGTGAGGGGATCGGGATGCTTGGCCGGAAACGCCAGCCGGTTGCCGCGTCCGCCCGACATCGCCGCAAGATCAAGTCCGGCCGAGAAATTTCCGCCCGCGCCCCACAGGACCGCGGCGCGCGCCGCGGTATCCTCTTCGAAGGCCGCGAAGGCTTCGGCGAGGGCATCGGCAGCGGTCCGATCGAGTGTGTTACCGGCCTCAGGGCGGTCGAGTATCACCGTGGTAACCGCGCCGATTTTCTCCGCGTAAACCGACCTGCTCATCAGAGCCTCCCCTCGGCTGACTTGGAATTCGTTTAGAATTCCACTAAACCGGGGGCGCTTCCACCCCTTTTTCAAAGGCGCGCTTTCCGTGAAGACCAGCCTCGACTCCTTCAAATCCCGCCGGACTCTTTCGGTGGGCGGCAAAAGCTATGTCTATTTCAGCCTCACCCAGGCGGAGAAGAACGGGCTCAAGGGAATTTCCCGGCTGCCCTATTCGATGAAGGTTCTCCTCGAGAACCTGCTCCGCCATGAGGACGGCGTGACCGTCACCGCCAGCGACATCAAGGCGGTGGCCGCATGGCTCAAAGAGAAAAAATCGACCCGTGAAATCGCCTTCCGCCCGGCGCGCGTCCTGATGCAGGACCTGACCGGCGTTCCGGCGGTGGTCGATCTCGCCGCCATGCGCGATGCCATGAAGGCGCTGGGCGGCGATCCGGCCAAGATCAATCCGCTCGCCGAAGTCGATCTCGTCATCGACCATTCGGTGATGGTCGACAATTTCGGCGCCAAGACCGCGTTCAAGCAGAACGTTGCCATCGAATACGACCGCAACCGCGAGCGCTATGCCTTCCTGCGCTGGGGCCAGCAGGCCTTCGCCAATTTCCGCGTCGTGCCGCCGGGCACCGGCATCTGCCATCAGGTCAATCTCGAATATCTGGCGCAGACGGTGTGGACCCGCAAAGGCAAGGATAAGCGCGGCAACGCCGTGACCTATGCCTTCCCCGATACGCTGGTCGGCACCGACAGCCACACCACGATGATCAACGGTCTTTCGGTGCTCGGCTGGGGCGTCGGCGGTATCGAAGCGGAAGCGGCGATGCTGGGCCAGCCGATCTCGATGCTGATTCCGGAAGTGGTCGGCTTCAGGCTCACCGGCAAATTGCCGGAAGGCTGCACCGCCACCGATCTGGTGCTGACCGTCACGCAGATGCTGCGCAAGCAGGGCGTGGTCGGCAAGTTCGTCGAATTCTACGGCCCCGGCCTCGACGAGATGACTCTCGAAGATCGCGCCACCATCGCCAACATGGCGCCCGAATACGGTGCTACCTGCGGCTTTTTCCCGATCGATGCGGAAACCGTGGCGTATCTGAAGAACTCCGCCCGCAAGCCCGCAACGGTGGCGCTGGTGGAAAAATATGCCAAGGCACAAGGCCTGTGGCGCGACGCCAAGAGCGCCGATCCGGAATTCACCGTGACCCTCGAACTCGATCTCGGCCTCGTGGTGCCGTCGCTCGCCGGTCCGGCCCGTCCGCAGGATCGCGTGCCGCTGGTCACCGCCCCGACCGTGTTCCGCGAAGCGCTCTCCACCCGCTACAAGAAGAACGCCGATGAGGCGCGGGTTGCCGTGGAAGGCGAGGACTACACCCTCGGCCATGGCGACGTCGTGATCGCGGCGATCACCTCCTGCACCAACACCTCCAATCCCAGTGTGATGATGGGAGCCGGTCTCGTCGCCAAGAAGGCGGTCGAACTCGGCCTCAAGGTGAAGCCGTGGGTGAAGACCTCGCTGGCGCCGGGAAGCCAGGTGGTGACCGAGTATCTGCAGCGCGCCGGGGTCGACAAATACCTCGACAAGCTCGGCTTCAATCTCGTCGGTTACGGCTGCACCACCTGCATCGGTAATTCGGGTCCGCTGCCGGAGCCGGTCGCCAAGGCGATTACCGCCAACGATCTCGCGGTGGCGTCGGTACTCTCGGGCAACCGCAATTTCGAAGGTCGCGTGCATCAGCAGGTGCGGGCAAACTTCCTCGCCTCGCCGATGCTGGTCGTCGCCTATGCGCTGGCCGGATCGATGAACATCAATCTTTTGGAAGAGCCGATCGGCCTCGGCAAAGGCAAGAAGCCGGTCTACCTGAAGGACATCTGGCCGAGTGCGAAGGAAATCGCCGACGCGGTCAAGAAAGCCGTGAAGGCCTCCGCCTTCCGTTCGCGGTACGCCGATGTGTTCGAGGGCGATGCCAACTGGCGGAAGGTCAAGGTCATCAATGGCCAGACCTACACATGGGATTCGGAGTCGACCTATGTGAAGCATCCGCCCTATTTCGAAGGCATGGAAAAGGCCCCGGCGCCGCTGTCCGACATCAAGGGCGCGCGCGTGCTGGCGGTGTTCGGCGATTCCATCACCACCGATCACATCTCGCCTGCCGGATCGATCAAGCCGCAAGCGCCTGCAGGTCTCTATTTGCAGGAACGCGGCATCACGCCGAAGGACTTCAATTCGTATGGCTCGCGTCGCGGCAATCACGAAGTGATGGAGCGCGGCACCTTCGCCAACATCCGCATCCGGAACGAGATGCTCGGCGGCAAGGAAGGCGGCAACACCATTCATCAGCCGTCCGGCGAAGAGATGTCGATCTTCGATGCGGCTGAGAAGTACAAGGCCGAGAACATTCCGGCGGTCGTCATCGGCGGCAAGGAATACGGCACCGGCTCGTCGCGCGACTGGGCGGCGAAGGGGCCGAAGCTGCAAGGCGTCAAGGCGGTGATCGTCGAGAGCTTCGAGCGTATCCATCGCTCCAATCTCGTCGGCATGGGCGTAGCGCCGTTCGCGTTCGAAGCCGGCAAGACCCGCAAGGACTACGGCTTCACCGGCGAAGAGGTGATCGACATCCCCGGCATCGCCGACGATCTCAAGCCGCTGAAGCGTGTCACCGCCACCATCACCTACAAGGACGGCCGTACCGCCGACCTGCCGCTGGTTTTGATGCTGCTGACCGCCGACGAAGTCGCCTATTTCAAGAACGGCGGCATCCTGCCGTACGTCCTCCGGCAGTTGATGGCAGGCTGATCGGCCTCGCTTTTTGGAAATGGGCCTCGCGGGCAGCCGTGGGGCCCTTTTTGCCACAAAATCGGTTCATCCGCTGCCGGCACGAACGAGATACGGGAAGAGACTAAAGTCCGCTCCCACACCGGAATTCCGAATGAGCCGGTTTCTGACCGGGGTGAACCGGTATCGTTCAAGTCGAAGTGACTGGCCGCATGAGGCGCTCGGGCGTATGGTTACGTGCATGAAAATTGCAGCCGCCGCGCTTGCATTGTTTACGTTTACCGCTGCGAGCGCCCCTGCGGGCTCCGGCGCGAGTGTGGAATCGCGCCCGATTGTGGTGGAAGTCTATACCAGCCAAGGCTGTAGCTCTTGCGTTGCCGCCAATCTGATGGCCGCCAAGGTGGCGCAGAAGCCGGGCGTGCTGCTGCTCAGCTTTCCTGTGACCTATTGGGACATGTTCGGCTGGAAGGACACGCTGGCGAGCGAAGAGAATACGCGGCGCCAGAAGGCCTATGCCAACGCGCTGCGCCGGGGCGGCGTCTACACCCCGCAAATGATCGTCGACGGGGTCAAGGACGTCCCGGCGGCTCGCGAGGATGCGGTGTCGTATGCTCTGGCGCTGGCCAGCATGACTCGCGACGACGGCCAGACTCCCGATGTCAACACGCCCGCAATCGCGCGGCGCGACGGGCCTTCGTCCGACGTCACCTTCGTGGCGGCGATGCGGGTCAAGACTCCGATGCGCGCGGCGTGGTCGGTGCCGGTGCAGGTCTCCAAGCGTCCCAACAATTTGCGTGTCGTGGTCGATCGCGTTCCCGAAGCGGTCCGGCACGGCAATGTCGACGCCACCATCTGGCTGTTCCGCGTCCGCTCGATGGCGCAGGTCAAGATCGGCGGCGGCGAAAACAACGGCAAGACGGTCGCCTACCGCAACGTGGTGACCAACATCGCCAATGTCGGCCGCTGGCGCGGCGAGCCGCTCACCATCACCGTGCCCAAGGCAGGCAACACGGTGCCGGCGCACGATGCGATCGCCGTGGTGGTGCAGCAATCGGGCTACGGCCGCGTGCTCGGCGCCACGATGGTGAATAACGCCACGTTCTACGCGCCGTGGTGAGACGCCTCTTCCGCTGACGCCGCATTTCGCCCTAACGTCACCTCATGACTGCGTTTGCGCTCGTTCTGTTGCTCGGAGCCGCGGCGGCCTGGATCGCGGCCGGTGGGGCGCCGGTGCGCGCGCAAGCCTATCTCAAGCTCGCTGCGGTGCTCTACGCCGCGCTGGCGCTGTCCCAAGGCGCGGGGATCGCGGCCGCCGCGGTCACCGATATTGCCGCCACGCTCGGATCGGCATCGCTATGCGTGGCGGCGTTTTCCGCATTCCGCCGGGCGCCGCGGCCGCTGACGGCGTTTCTGGTTCTTCTCGTCGCGACCGTGGCCGGGATTTGTGCTGCGGCGACCGACTGGCGGGTTCTGGCAGCGGCGCCGCAGGTGGCAAGCGCCATCTTCACCTTCGTGATTGCGCGTCCCGGCCTGATGAAGCGCCCGAGCGTTTATCTCGCGCTGGCGGCGCTTTCGATGCTGGCGGCGTCGGCGTCGAGTCTGGCGCCCGGAACGGCGGCACGTGCCGGCCTCTTGCTGTTCGCGGCGGCGGGCGTGGTCGGCGTTGCGCTGGCGTCAGATTTTCTTGTCGAACACGACGGGACGAGGCGCCGGGGTCGCGCGATACGCCGCGCCCGCTGACGGCAGTGGGGCATGCGGGCAATAGACCTGACCCATGACGTGGGCGACGAAAGTCGGCGTCAGCCGCGGAGCGTCCCAATATGGGTCGCTCTGCTCTGTGCCGGACTGGGACGATGCGCGCTTGGCGGCCGGTGTGCAGATCCAGCTCTGCGGTTCGCGGCGCGACGTATATTCACCATCGATTCCGGCGCTGGCGCTGATTTTTTCGACGGCATGCACGGACGAAGTTCCGCGGTTTGCCGCGCCCGTCCTGACAATTGGAAATGTCGAAATCGCCGTCATAACCCTTTGTTCAGGCAAAGTGCGGGCCGTGGCGGCGAGGTGCGCGTTTGTTTCAAGAGTTACGGGTTTTTTAAGCCCCCCCGCCCATCATCGACCGATAAGGCCGGAAACAAAGGCCAACTGGTGGTGGTCGTGGTGGAACAGTCGCTTCAGAAGAAGCCAGGGGGGTCGCTCGCCGCGCTGAAGGCGGTTCAGGACTCCGAAAGACTTGCGCTCGCGGTGTCGGGCGCGGGCATTGTCGCATTCAATTGGACGCTTGCCGACGACCGGATCCTATGGGACGGCGCGGTCGATATCCTGCCCGGACAGATCCTGCAGCGGGACCGCAGCCAGGGCCGCCAATTGCTCGCCGGCATGAACAGCCAGGTACGCCAGCGCTTCACCGCCCTGATCGACAGCCGCAGCCCGGAAACCCTGACCTTCGACATCGACGTCGAAATGGCCTCGGCGCTCGGCACCGTGTGGTACGTGTTCCTCGGCTCCCGCGTGCCCGATGCGAGCGGCCAGACCGAGCGGCTGACCGGCGTGGTGCGCGAAATCACCGAGCGCAAGCATCAGATCCATCGCCTGACCTATCTGGCCACGCGCGACGAGCTGACCGGCCATCTCAACCGCAATTCGCTGCGTGCCGAACTCGCCGAAGCCATCGCCACGGCCCAGAGCCAGGAGCGCCATTGCGGCTTCCTGGTGTTCTCGATCGACCGGCTGGCGATCATCAACGATTCCTACGGCTTCGATGCCGCCGACGAAGTGATCGTGGCGGTAGGCGAACGGCTGGCGCGCTCGCTGCGCACGACCGACGTGATCGGACGCACCGCCGGCAACAAGTTCGGCGTCATCCTCAAGAACTGCACCGAAGGCGACATCACGGTGGTGGCCGAGCGCCTGCGGGCGGCGGTACGCGGCGACGTGGTGGATACCCGCGCCGGACGCGTGGCCGTGACCTCGTCGGTCGGTGCGGTGTGGCTGCCCGGCAGCGCCTCCTCGAGTCAGGAAGCGATGCTGCGCGCCGAAGAGGCGCTCGAACGGGCCCGCAGCCACGGCCGCGACGGCTTCACGATCTACCATCATTCCGAACTGCGCGAAGGCGCGCGCCTGCGCCTGATGGCCGTGGCCGACGAAGTCGTCGCCGCGCTCAAGGAAGACCGTCTCGTCTTCGCCTATCAGCCGATCGTCGACGCCAAGACGCGCGAAGTGGCCGAATACGAATGCCTGTTGCGGATGATCAAACCCGACGGCACCATCGCGCCGGCCGGTCATTTCATTCCGGCGGCCGAGCAGCTCGGACTGGTGCGCCTGGTCGACCGGCGGGCGCTCGAAATGGCGGTGGCGGCGCTGCACACCAATCCCGAGATCAATCTCAGCGTCAACGTCTCGGGCACCACGGCGCAGGATTCGGCGTTCCTGCAAAGCTTCGTCGAATACGTGAAGCAGAATTCGGCCATCGCCAACCGGCTGGTGGTGGAACTGACCGAGACCGCGGCGCTGCATCATTTCGAAGAGAATGCGCGCTTCGTTTCACGCCTCAGGGAAATGGGCTGCCGCGTCGCCATCGACGATTTCGGCGCCGGCTACACCTCGTTCCGCAATCTACAGATGCTGCGCGTCGACAAGGTCAAGATCGACGGCTCTTATGTCGCCGCGCTCAAGTCCTCGCCCGAGAACCAGATCTTCGTGCGCACCCTGGTCGATCTCGCCAAGAGCTTCAATCTCAAGACCACGGCGGAGTGGGTCGGGTCCGAAGAGGAAGCGGCTCTGCTCGAAGGCTTCGGCGTCGACCACTTCCAGGGCTTCTTCTTCGGCGAACCGAAGCTGGATCCGGGCTGGAAGAAGGGCTGAGGCCTATTTGCGCTGGCTCAGTTCCGCCAGCTGGCGGCGCATTTCTTCCATCTGCGTCTTGAGATCGTTGATGTCGGTGCTGGCCGGCGGGGGCGACGGCGGCTCCTGCGGTGTGGCGAACGGCGCGAAGACCTGCATCGAGTGTTCGAACATCGCCATGTTCTGGCGCGCCAGCTGCTCGACCGCCTGATGGCCGCTGCCGAACACCTTGGCGATGCGCTCGCGCATCTCTTCCTGGTTCTTGATGAAGCTCTGCATCGAGAGGTCGAGATAGCCCGGCACGAACGACTGCATCGGATCGCCGTAGAAGCGGATGAGCTGGCGCAGGAAACGGATCGGCAGCAGGTTTTGGCCTTTGGCCTCTTCTTCGAAAATGATCTGGGTCAGCACCGAGCGGGTGATGTCTTCGCCGGTGCGCGCATCGCGCACTTCGAACTCCACACCCTGTTTCACCATCTCGCTCAGATGGTCGAGCGTCACATAGCTGGAGGACTGCGTGTTGTAGAGCCGCCGGTTCGCATACTTCTTGATGACGACAGCCGTTTCGGCCTTGGAATCTTCCGCCACGCGCATACCCGCTATTTGCCGCCTCTTGGGTGGGGCTTTTGGTGGGGCCCCAGCCAAGCCCACAATCAGGGCCCTGTCCAGCCTTTTTGCGCAATTGCAGCACGGGGTGCGGCGCAAATGACTTGGTAACGTACTGACATTGCCCGAGATTTTTCACCGCCGCAAGCGGTCTCGCACCCGCGGCAATTTGTGGGTGAAATCCGCCCGGCCCTCGACACGCCAGCACCGGCGACAGAACGGCCGCGACCGGCTAAACATCGGTTGGGATGACCTTCGCGCTTGCCCTCGAACGCCTCGCCTTGGTCCGCGGCCACCACAAGCTGTTCGCGGGTCTCGATCTTTCTTTGCGCGAGGGCGATTTCCTGTCGCTCACCGGACCGAACGGCGCGGGCAAGACCAGCCTCATGCGCGTCATCGCCGGGCTGCTGGCGCCGACCGGGGGAATCGTCCGTATCCGGACGGAAGCCGGCGATCTCGTCGATGGCGAGGATCGTGCCCGCTGTATCGGCTGGTTGGGCGACCGGGACGCGGTGAAGCCGCAACTCGCTGTCGGCGAGCAGCTTCGTTTCTGGGCCAGGCTCTACGGCGCCGATGCCCCCGAACCCGAGGCTTTCGGCCTCAAGCCGCAGATGCCCGGACAGTTTCTTTCGGCAGGTCAGAAGCGGCGGCTGGCGCTGGCGCGTCTGGTGCTCACCGGCCGCAAACTATGGCTGCTCGACGAACCGCTCGCCGCGCTCGATGTCGGCGGCAAGGCCCTCGTTGCCGAAAAACTGACCGCTCATTGCGCCAGCGGCGGCATTGCCATTGCCGCGACCCATGAACCGCTCGGGCTTGACGGGCTTACCTTGCGTTTGGGGGAGCCATGATCGCCTTTCGGGCCGTGATGGCGCGCGATCTCCTGCTGGCGGTGCGGGCAGGCGGCGGCGCGGCGTTGGCGCTGGCGTTCTTCGCGGCGGTTGCGACTTTGGTACCGCTCGGCATTGGGCCGGATTTGAAATTGCTCGCCCGCATCGCGGCCGGCGTCTTATGGGTGGCGGCGGTCCTGGCGGCGCTGTTGTCGCTCGACCGGCTGTTCCAGGCCGATTTCGAGGACGGCAGTCTGGATCTGATGATGCTGTCGCCGTTGCCGCTGGAAGCGTTGGCGTTCGCCAAGATTGCCGCCCATTGGCTTGCCACCGGTCTGCCGCTGACGTTGATCGCTGCGCTGCTGGCGGTCGCTTACGGGCTGCCGCCGGACGCTACGGGCGCGCTGGTGCTGGCGCTGCTGATCGGCACGCCTGCGGTGAGCGCGGTCGGCGGCATCGGCGCGGCGCTGACGCTGTCGATCCGGCGCGGCGGACTGATCCTGCCGTTCATCGTACTGCCGCTGGTGGCGCCGGTGGTGATCTTCGGCTCGGGGGTGGTGGTGGCGGTGCTCGACGGTCTTCCGAGCGGCGCGTTACTTTTCCTGGCGGCGTTTTCGCTTCTTGCCGTTGCGCTGGCGCCGTTTGCGGCCGCCGCCGCCGTGCGGCTCAATCTCGGTTCGTAAGGTGCTATAGAAAACCGATGCTACTCGGCAATCCCAGACGTTTCCTGGACGCGACCGGCAAAGTGCTGCCGTGGCTCGCTGTCGCGACGGCCGTTTTGTTTGCCGTCGGCATCGTGCTCGCGCTCGGCGTCCCGCCGGATTATCAGCAGGGCGACACTGTCCGCATCATGTTCCTGCATGTTCCCGCCGCCTGGGTCGCGATGATGGCCTACGGATTGATGGCATTGGCCGGAGCGGTGGCCTTGGTCGGCCGTCATCCGCTGGCCGACATCGCCGTGAAGACGGCAGCGCCGCTCGGAGCGGTGTTCACCGCGCTCGGGCTTGTGACCGGCTCCTTGTGGGGACGGCCGATGTGGGGCGCATTCTGGGTGTGGGACGGACGGCTGACCTCGTTCCTGCTCCTGCTGTTTCTTTATCTCGGCATCGTCGCGCTGGCGAACGCGATCGAAGACGAAACGCGCGCCGCGCGTGCCGCTGCGGTTCTGGCGATTGTCGGAGCCGTGAATCTGCCCATCATCCACTTCTCGGTGCAATGGTGGGCGACGCTCCATCAGGGCGCGAGTATTCTGCGGCAGGGCGGACCGGCGATCGCACCTGTGTTCCTGTGGCCGCTGGGCATCATGGCGCTGGCTTATACGCTGTTGTTCGCGACCCTCTGGATCGTTCGTATACGGACAGCAATCCTGGACCGGAAGGCCAATGTCCTCGTCGCGACGGGGAGGGCATGACCGTGGTCCTTCCTGACTATGCCGCCTATATCTGGAGCGCCTATCTCATCACATTCGCGGTGCTCGGTGCGGTGGTGGCCGTCACCTGGGCGAAATGGCGTAGCGCGAAGAAGCGCTTGGCGCTTCTAAAGGATTCGGAAACCAATCTCTGAAATCCTCGGCGCCATGCAGATCAGCGCCTCAAATCTCCTGGCCGCCCAAAGCCAGACGACCGTTCGGCGGCAGGCGCCTGCCCCGGCCTTCGAGCCGATCGCGTTCAAAGAGGCGCCGGCCGCGTCCGTCGTCCAGGACACCGCCAAGAAAGCGGCGCCGACACCGGCGGCGAATGTCGATTTCACGCCACCGACCAGCCCCGCCACGGGCTACACCCGTCCGGGAACCCATATCGACATCAAGATCTAGCAGAACCGTTTCAACCGCGGCGCTTGCGCGATTTGGTGCGGGCTTTCGGCGCGCCGTTGGCGGCGAACTGCTCACCGGCGGTCGCGATCATCGCCAACGCCTTGATGAACTTGGAACGCTCCGACGGCGGCAGCGGATCGAGCAGAGCCTTTTCCGCCCTGTCGGCAGCGGTGCGCGCCGACCGCAAGGCCTTGCGGCCGCTGGCGGTGATGGCGACGGCGTTGGCGCGGGCGTCCTTCTCGGTGCGTTCGCGCGAAACCAAGCCCCGCTCGAGCATGCGGCGAACCATTTCGGCCAGGGTCGAACGATCGATGCCGGTCATTTCGACGAGCGCCGTCTGGCTGACGCCTTCGTTGTTTTCGAGCGCGGCAAGCACGGTGAACTGCTGCTTGGTCAGTTCGCTGGAACCGGCTTCGCGCGCATAGAGATCGCCGAAATACTGCTGACAACGCTTGATCAGGTGGGAGGGTGCTTCCGCAAGCTCAAAGCCCCCGTTCACTTTGCGCTGACCCTTCATCGTTATGACCCCTGCCTCCGCAATATCCTATCGGCAGTCCGTACACGGCTGCACGACAAGCCCTTACATCACCATAACGCTGGACGTTCAACGTCGCAGACGGACGTGAGGGGCCGGACAATAACCAACCCCAACGCGGTCGACAACTCCGTCTGTCGCCGATAGGTGCGTCTCGGCAACGCGTCGTCGATGATTATTCTTTCTTCGTTTCGCTCACGATCTGGTGCTTGAGCAGAAACGGCACTTGGCTGAACGAAAATAACAGCGTCAGACCAATGGCGCCGAACGTATGGAAGTAAACCCAGACGTTCTCCGAAAAGTTCCGCCATATCAATTCGTTGATCAGCGCCATGACGATGCAGAAACCGCCGAAGCGCAGCGTCAGTGCACGCCAATGGTTCTCAGCGAGCGTTACGGCAGTCCCGAAGATGTACTTGATGAACAAGCGGTTGAATGCGAGGCCGCCCAAAAGCGTCGCCGCGAACAGCCCATAAATCATGGTGGGCTTGATTTTGATGAACATCTTGTCGTTCAGGTACAGCGTCAGCCCGCCGAAAATCACGACGATCACGGCCGTCGCCAGCGGCACCGGATGCAACTTCTTGTCGAAGACATAGCCGAGGATCACCGCAGCGACCGCCGCGACCATTACCGTGGCGGTGGCCGCGTAAAGGCCGAATAGTCTGTATGCGACGAAAAACAGGACCAGCGGGCCGAAGTCGACCAAGCTGCGTCTAACTTGCGGATTCATGCCGCCCCCGTCAGCGCTCTGGCGAAGGCATCCGCCGAAAAATCTTGCAGATCCTCTTCGCGCTCGCCGACGCCGACAAAATGAACAGCGATACCGAACTTGGCCGCGAGCGCCACGAGAATACCGCCTTTCGCCGTGCCGTCCAGCTTGGTCATAACGAGACCAGTGAGCGGAACGGCGGCCGCAAAGGCTTCCACTTGCGACACTGCGTTCTGCCCGGTCGTGGCGTCCAGTATCAAAAGTGTGCCGTGAGGTGCCGCAGGGTCCTGCTTTTTGAGAACGCGTGCAATCTTCTGCAGTTCGGCCATCAAACCGGCTTTGTTCTGCAGCCGTCCGGCGGTGTCGATCAGAAGCACGTCGGCGCCGCTCTGGCGCGCGCGCGCGTAGGCATCGAAACAAAGACCGGCGGCATCCGATCCCGGTGCCCGCGCCACCACTTCGCAGCCGGCCCGTTCGCCCCAGACCTGCAATTGTTCGATGGCCGCAGCGCGGAACGTATCGCCTGCCGCCAGCACGACTTTCTTGCCTTCGCGCGTGAGTTTGACGGCGATCTTGCCGATGGTCGTGGTCTTGCCGGTGCCGTTCACGCCGGCAACCAGGATCACGTAAGGCTTGATTGCCGCATCGATCGCCAGCGGCTTGGCCACCGGCGCGAGAATTTTGGCGATTTCGTCGGCCAGGACCTGACGCAGATCGAAGGTCGAAACTTCTGAATCGTAACGTCCTTTGCCGATCGCGGCGGTGATCGCCTGGGCCTGGGCGGCGCCGAGATCGGCCCGGATCAGGGCTTCTTCGAGTTCGCCCAGCGAAACATCGTCGAGCTTCTTCTTGACCAGGGCCTCGAGACCGAGCGCGCTCGCGCTCTTCGACAGGCCGGCCTTGAGTTTCTCGAAAAAGGTCGGCGGGGGAGGGGCTTCGCCGAATTGCCTCATGAAACGATGTCTCCGGTAAGATGGTCTGACGCGGCGCCGGTAATACGCACGCGGACGAAATCGCCCGCCTCGCCGGCAAATGCAACCGGAACAAACGTGGGCGTGCGCCCGAGACCCGCTTTTTCGACCAGAAGCGTCTCTTCGCGGCCGATCAACGTGGAATAGTATTGCTGCAAGGCCTCGGCGCCCTTGGCCCGCAGGCGGGCGGCGCGATCCTTGACCAGTTCTCGCGGTACCTGCGGCATCCTCGCCGCGGGTGTTCCGGTCCGCGGACTGAACGGGAACACGTGCAGCATCTGAAGGCCCGCTTCGTCGACCAGCTTCAACGTGTTGGCGAACATCTCGTCGGTTTCCGTCGGAAATCCGGCAATCAGGTCGGCGCCGAACGCCGCTTCGGGCCGCAGCGCGCGCACCGCCTCGCAGAAGCGGATGGTGTCGGCCCGCGAGTGGCGGCGTTTCATCCGTTTCAGGATCATATCGTCGCCGGACTGCACCGAGAGATGGAAATGCGGCATCAGCCGTTCTTCCTCGGCGATGGCCGTCATCAGCGCGTCGTCGGCTTCGATGGAGTCGATGGACGACAGGCGCAGACGCTTCAGGTCCGGCACCAGTTTCAGAATCTTGCGCACCAGATCGCCGAGGCTCGGCGTGCCGGGCAGGTCGTGGCCGTAGCTGGTCAGATCGACGCCGGTGAGCACGATCTCGCCGTAGCCGTTGGCGCAAAGGCGGCGAGCCTCTTCCACCACCGCGCCCATGCCGACGCTGCGCGAGTTGCCGCGGCCGTAAGGGATGATGCAGAAGGTGCAGCGGTGATCGCAGCCGTTCTGGACTTGCAGGAAGGCGCGGGTGCGCCCTTCGAAGTAATCCACGAACTGGGCCGCGGTTTCCTTAACGCTCATGATGTCGTTGACGCGGACGCGTTCGTTGACGCCGAGCGCATAGGCCTTGGGATCGAGCTTGTCGGCGTTGCCGAGCACGAAATCGACTTCCGGCATCTTGGCATAGCCGTCGGGATCGGTCTGTGCGGCGCAGCCGGTGACGATGATGCGCGCATCCGGCCGTTCGCGGCGAATCTTGCGGATCTGCTGGCGCGACTGGCGCACGGCTTCCGCCGTCACGGCACATGTGTTCACCACCACCGTGTTATCGAGACCCGCGGTGCGTTCCCGGATCGCCTCCGACTCGTAGGCGTTGAGCCGGCAGCCGAACGTGATGATGTCGACGCCGCCTTTTTGCTGGTCGCGCTTCATGTCCGAAAGCCGGTTCCCACTTTTCGGTGAAGCGCTCAAAGCGCGATCTCGCCGCGATAGGCAAGGGTGGCAGGGCCGGTCATCAGGACGCGGCCGTTCGTCAGTTCGATGGTGAGCATGCCGCCATCCAGCGTCACATCCACTTTGTCGCCGGTGAGGCCGCGGCGATGGGCGGCGACAGCCGTCGCACATGTTCCCGATCCGCAGGCTTCGGTGATCCCGGCGCCACGCTCCCACACCCGCATCCGTAAGTGGCCGGAATCGCGCACGCTGACGAATTCGACATTGGTCCGCTTGGGAAACATCGGATGGGTTTCGATGCGCGGGCCGAGTGTCGCCACCGGCGCGACGTCGGCATCGTCGACGAACAGGATGCAGTGCGGATTGCCCATCGACACCGCGGCGCAATTATAGGTCTCGCCGTCGACATTGAGGGCGAAGAGGTTGGTGTCCACCGGCCGGGCCAGTGGAATGCGGTCCCACAACAGTTCGGGTGCGCCCATGTCCACCGTGACAAGTCCGTTGCCCGCATCGCGGCAGACGAGCGGTCCGGCCAGCGTCATCAGGGTGACGGCGCTCTTGCCGGTTTCGTCGAGCAGCAGCCGCGCGACGCAGCGGGCGGCATTGCCGCAGATCTCGACTTCGTCGCCGTCGGCGTTGCGGATGCGCATGAACGCGTCGGCCTCGGGTGAGGTCTCGATCACGATAATCTGATCGCAGCCGACGCCGCGACGGCGGTTGCCGATCGCGCGGGCCGTGTGGGCATCGAGCGCAAGCGGCTGGTTTCGCGCGTCGAAGACGGCGAAATCGTTGCCGAGGCCATGCATTTTCAGGAACGGTGTCATTTGGCGCCTATATAGGCGGTAGGCCTCGTTTCGGCCAGAGCCGGGTTGACGGAAGGGGCGGGCGGCCCCACTTTCCGGCCCTGATTTCCGGGCTGGAGAGTACGTATGCGCCGCGCCGCCGCACTGTTTTTTGCCGTTTTTGCCGCCACCACCGCTGGTATGGCGGCCGACCAAGGTAACCACATGAAAGATCCGTATATCTGGCTCGAGGATGTCCACGGCCAAAAGCCGCTCGCCTGGGTCAAGGAGCAGAACGTCAAATCGCTCGGCCTGCTCAAGGCCGACCCGGACTATCAGAAGAACTACGATTTCATCCTCAAGGTGCTCGACGCCAAGGACCGCATTCCCTACGGCGGCGTCGATCACGGCTTCGTCTACAATTACTGGCAGGACCAGGAGCATCCCAAGGGCCTCTGGCGGCGTACGACGATTGCCGAGTACGCCAAGGCCGAGCCCCAATGGGAGGTGCTGATCGATCTCGACAAGCTGGCGGCCGACGAGAAGGAGAACTGGGTGTGGAAGGGCTCAGCGTGTTCGCCGAGCCAGAAGCGCTGCCTCGTCAACCTGTCGCGCGGCGGCGGCGATGCCGTGGTGGTGCGCGAGTTCGATCTGGGCACCAAATCCTTCGTCAAGGACGGCTTCGCTCTCAAGGAAGCCAAGTCCGACGTCACGCTGGTGGATGACGACACCGTCCTGTTCGGAACCGATTTCGGCGCCGGCTCGATGACGAGTTCCGGTTATCCGCGCATCGTCAAGATGTGGCATCGCGGCGAAGCGATCGATGCGGCTGCGACCCAGCTCGAAGGCAAAGATGGCGACGTGTCGGTGGCGGCCACGGTGCTGCGCAACGGCGCCGACACGCTGCCGGTGATCGTCCGCGGCACGAGTTTCTTCGAGGCCGAGTACTATCTTGCGGCGGCCAATCAGACCTGGTGGAAAATTCCAGTGCCGCTGTCGGCGCAGTTGCAGGGCTATTTCAAAGGCCAGCTTCTGTTCTCGCTGCGCGAGGACTGGACGCCGCCGGGCGGCGCCAAGCTCGGCAAAGGCACCTTGATTTCGTTCGCCGTCGACGGTCTGCAGCCCGATCATCTGACGCCGATCAGCGTGCTCTATACGCCGGGGCCGCGTGCATCGGTTGAATCGGTCGCCACCGGCCGCGATGCGGTCTACGTTGCGGTACTGAACAATGTGATTGGCGAGGTCCACGCGTACCGTCTCGCCAACGGCGCCTGGGCCGGCAAGACGCTGCCGTTGCCGGCGGGCGGTTCGGCCAACATCGTGTCCACCAACGATTACGGTTCGGAAGTCTATCTGTCGTTCCAGAGTTTTCTGAAGGCGCCGACGCTCTACTTCGATGACGGCAAGGATGCGCCGAAAGAGATCAAGGCGCTGCCCGCGCGCTTCGATGCCGCCGGCATGGAAACCGTGCAGTACGAGGCGACTTCGACCGACGGCACCAAGATTCCCTATTTCGTGATGCGGCCGAAAGCCCTGAAGGGTCCGGCCCCGACCATTCTCAACGGCTACGGCGGTTTCGAGATTTCCGAGACGCCGTTCTATTCGGCCAATTTCGGCAAGCTGTGGGTGGGACGCGGCGGCGTTTACGTGCTCGCCAACATCCGCGGCGGCGGCGAATTCGGCCCGGCCTGGCACGAGGCGGCGCTGAAGGAAAACCGCCAGAAGGCGTTTGACGATTTCGCGGCCGTTGCCGCGGATCTGATCGCCCGCAAAATCACCACGGCCAAACAGCTCGGCATCGTCGGCGGCTCGAACGGCGGCCTGTTGGTGTCGACCGTGATGACCCAGCATCCCGAGCTGCTCGGGGCCGTGGTCTGTCAGGTGCCGCTGATCGACATGATCCGCTACACGGGGATCGGTGCCGGCGCCTCGTGGATTGCCGAATACGGCGATCCGGCCGATCCCAAGGCGGCGGAGTATATCGGCAAGTACTCCCCCTATCAGAACGTCGCCAAGGACAAGACCTATCCGCCGGTGTTCTTCGTCACCGCCACCTCGGACGACCGCGTCACGCCGGTGCATGCCCGCAAGATGGCGGCGCGCATGATGGAGCAGGGCCACGAGGTGCTGTTCTACGAAAACACCGACGGCGGTCACGCCGCGGCGGCCGATCACAAGCAGTCGGCGGAGCTGTGGGGGCTCACCTTCGTCTATTTCGCGGAGAAGCTCGGCCTCAAATAAGGCCCGGCGAAAGAAAAGGGGCGCCCGGTTGGAGCGCCCCTTCAAGCCTTCACGTCGACCTTACTTTGGGATTGGGTGGCGCGTGCGGCGGTCTCGGCCGCTTCGGCCTTGCGCACCGTCGCGGCGGCTTGCGAGGCGGTACTGGCCGCCTGCATCGTGCGCATGGCCGCCAGGGCCCGCATCGCCGCAAAGATCGCTGCGCTGTTGTCGAGGGTAATCGCCATCGCTCCGCTCCTTCGAGCGTCGGTGCCGATATCAGGCCTTGATGTCGACCTTGCGCCCGACCGAGGAGTCGGACGGCTTGGCGGACTTGGTCTCCGCCGGTTCGGCGTCGTTCGCCGGCTTGCGCGAGGCGGCCTGCTTCATCAGTTCGACGAGTTTTTCCTGGTACTTGGTTTCGCCGGCGCGGATGGCGGCGGCGCCGTAACCGATTTCGCTGCTCATGGCTGTGTTCAGACCTTCAAGTCGACGTTTTTGCCCAGATGGGAATGGCTCATTTTGAGCGACGAAAATTGGGTTTCGGAGGCATCGCCGCCGCTGGTATCGACTGGCGCCACGACGTCGTCGCGGGCCTTGAGCGGCGCCTTGGCGGTGGCCTCGACATTAAAGACGGCCGCACTCGCCTGCATGTTGGCCGGTGAAAAGCCCATGGACGATGTCATTCGTTATTCCTTCCCCGCCGCTTCAGACGACGACGTTGAACAGTCCTCCGCCCATGTCGATGACATCCGGCGGAACCTCGAACCGCGACCGCATGTAGAGGAGGGTGGCGACGCGCTGGACGGCCGCCTCCAGCATGAAATCCGACGGTGCTTGTTGGGTTTGCACTTGCGCCTGGGGCACAGCGATCTGCACGGCGGTACGCATCGGACCGACCGAATTCATAACAGACGTTGCGCTTCCTATAGCACTCATACGGACGATTTTGCCTAGCGCCTGTTGCGCTCGGGTGAATATCCGTATGCGGATTTTAGACTGGTTCAATTCAAATTGTCCGCACCCCCGATTCCTGCGGGATTCGGAGCAACGGGAGAGGGAATTTTTTTCCGCTTACGCGATTGTGTCGAGCAGCGTGCCGATCATTTTGTCCGCCGTCTTGAACACTGCGGCGTTGGCTTTGAACGACAATGCGCTCATTTTGGTATCGACGATCGCCGCCGGCAGGTCGTCGAAGCCCTTGGCTCCGTCCGTCTCGCCGGTCTCGGGCGTGGTCGCTTGCACGACCCTTTGTGCAGCATTTTCAAAGCGATTGGCGCTGCTGCGCAGGCCGAGGGCGGAGGTGGAGATCGCGTCGATCATGGGAGAACCTTAACGGCTAAAGTGCTGCGCCCTTCTTTCGCTGCGACCGACGATTTGAATCAAATTTTCATCGAACGGCGCGTCGCGTCGTCTTTTTGCCGGGTTTGTTGACGAAGCTGCTCATATGTCGCGGGGGGCGAAGCATGGTCCGGATCCTGTCGCTGATGCTGATGCTGATGCTGGCGATGGCGTTCGCCGCCGGTGCGAGCGCGACGACGATCGGCCTGCAATATGATATCGAAGACGCTGCGGCGCAGGTGACGCCGGCACACGGAGGGTTGGGATGAACCGGGTACTGCCGCTGGTCGTGACGCTTCTTCTCGTCGCCGTGGTCGGCTTTTTCGCCTGGAGCGGATTCAAAGCCCCGCCGGTGGCCGAGCCCGCGGCGATCATCACCACGCCGCCGGGCTGGGTGAAGCTCGACGGACCGGGGTTCACGGTCTATGCGCCGGAAGGCGCGGTGCTGCGCCAGGCCAAAGGCAACGGCTTCATCTATGGCGACATCGCCGGGTCGTATCTCTGCATCCGCTTCCAGGCCGGCAAGACGGTCGGGCCGGTGGTGAATGCCAAGACCCATCCCAATTTCTCCGACAGTGATCTTGAGGTGGATGGCCGGGCCGCGAGCCTGCGCAAGACCACGCTGGCCAAGAACGAACAGGACTACTGGTTCCCCGGCTGCGGCGCCTCGCTTTATCTCGGCCTGACGGTGCCCAAAGCGCTGCCGGGCGGGGACACCCTGTCGCTGGACGTCTCGGTCGAAAACCGCGATGGCCTCGACGACGCCATGATGATGTTCAAGACGATCCGGTTCGCCAAGGGCGGGTAAAGCCCCGGATCGGGCGAATTTGACTCGGCTGCGCCGGCCCTTTAAAACCCGCACAACTCCGGAAAGCCCTACGCTTTCCGGTCCCAGGCTCGGCCTGGGATCGCCCCCAGGCAGCGCGTGGCGCCCCCTGGGGCGCTAGTGCTTTGGATAATAGGTTGACGATGTTCGACTCTTTGCAATCCCGCCTCGGCGGCGTGTTCGACAAGCTTCGTGGCCGCGGCGCGCTCACGGAAGGCGATGTCGAGGAGGCGCTGAAGGAAGTCCGCACGGCGCTGATCGAAGCCGACGTGGAGCTTGGGGTTGTCGAGGACTTCATCAAAAAGGTGAAGCCGCGGGCCGAAGGCGAGGCGGTGATCCGGTCCGTCACGCCGGCCCAGCAAGTCGTCAAGATCGTCCACGATACCCTGATCGAAACCCTGGGCAGCGAAGGCACCGGCCTTCAGCTCGGTTCGCCGCCGGCGCCGATCCTGATGGTCGGCTTGCAGGGCTCGGGCAAGACCACCACCTCCGCCAAGCTCGGCCTTCTGCTCCAGACCAAGGAGAAGAAGAAGGTCCTGATGGCCTCGCTGGACGTCGCCCGTCCGGCCGCCATGGAGCAGTTGAAGATATTGGGCGAGCAGGCGGGCGTGCCCACGCTGCCGATCATTGCCGGCCAGACCCCGCTCACCATCGCCAAGCGCGCTCTCGCGGCGGCCCGCGTCGGCGGCTATGACGTTCTCATTCTCGACACCGCCGGCCGCCAGCACGTCGACGAGCAGTTGATGGCCGAAGCCGCGGCGGTGCGCGACCTCACCAACCCGCACGAAACCATCCTGGTCGCCGACAGTCTCACCGGCCAGGACGCGGTGAACATCGCCAAGTCGTTTCATACGCGCATGCCGCTCTCCGGCATCATCCTGACCCGTGCCGACGGCGATGCCCGCGGCGGCGCCGCGCTCTCGATGCGTGCGGTGACCGGCGCGCCGATCAAGTTCCTCGGCATGGGCGAAAAGCTCGATGCCCTCGAGCCGTTCTATCCCGAGCGCGTGGCGGGCCGCATCCTCGACATGGGCGACGTCGTCTCCCTGGTCGAGAAGGCGACCGAGACGGTCGACAAGGAAAAGGCCGAAGCCCTCGCCAAGAAGCTGAAGAAGGGGGCGTTCGACATGAACGACCTGTTCGATCAGCTCAATCAGATGAAGAAGATGGGCGGCCTGCAGGGCCTGATGGGCATGCTGCCCGGCGTCGGCAAGATCAAGGACAAGCTCGACGAAGCCGGTCTCGACGACAAGATCCTGACCCGCCAGCAGGCCATCATCCAGTCGATGACCAAGAAGGAACGCTCCAATCCCGATCTCATCAATGGCTCGCGCCGCAAGCGCATAGCGGCCGGCTGCGGGATGGAAGTCTCCGACGTGAACAAGCTTTTGAAGATGCACCGCACCATGTCCGACGCCATCAAGGCGATGAAGAAGGGCGGGCGCGCCAATCCGTTTGCGGCGATGATGAACATGGGGCGCGGCGGTCCTCCGCCGGGCGGCATGTTCGGGCGCCGCTAGAGTTTTTGTGTAATTACTGACGAAAGAAGGAAGACGTCATGTCCGTTAAGATCAAACTGTCCCGCGGCGGCACCAAGAAGCGTCCGCACTATGCCATCGTCATCGCCGACACGCGTTTCCCGCGCGACGGCCGCTTCATCGAGAAGATCGGCTACTACAATCCGCTCCTCAAGAAGGACGATCCGGCCCGCGTGAAGCTCGACACCGAAAAGGCTGCCGAGTGGCTCAAGAAGGGCGCCACCCCGACCGACCGCGTCCATCGCTTCCTGGCCAACGCCGGCCTGGTCAAGCCGCTCAAGAAGAACAATCCCGAGAAGTCCCAGCCGAAGAAGAAGGCGCAGGAACGCGCTGCTGCGGCCGCAAAAGCGGCTGAAGCTCCGGCGGCCTGACGCGCACCATGTCGCGCGCTCGCGACGTGCTGATGGCGGCCGTTATCGGCGCCCACGGCTTGAAAGGCGAGGTGAAGGTGAAAGCCTTCACCGTCGATCCCGAAACGCTGGGCGCCTATGGGCCCCTGCATGCCAAAGACGGGCGGCGCTTCACCGTCGAAGTGCTGCGCCCTGTCGGCGGCCGCGATGATGAGGCCATCGTCGCCTTTGCCGAGGTCAAGGACCGCAACGCGTCCGAAGCCCTCAAAGGCACCGAGTTGTTCGTCGCGCGCGATAAGCTGCCCGAAGCCGAGGGCAACGAATTCTATCACGCCGATCTCGTCGGCCTCGAAGCCTTCGACACGGACGGACGGCGCATCGGCGCGGTGCAGTCGATCCAGAATTACGGCGCCGGCGATGTCCTGGTGATCGCCGCCGACGAAGGCGAGGAAATCCTGCTCGCCTTCACCAAAGACAACGTTCCCGACATCGACTTTGCCAACGGCCGCGTCATCGTCGCCGTGCCGGACGAGATCGACGCGGGCGACGAAGGGGACCGGGGCGAGGAATAGTCATGCCCTGGTCCGCCACCGTTCTCACCCTTTTCCCTGAGATGTTTCCGGGGCCGCTCGGCATGACCTTGCCGGGCAAGGCGCTGGCGAACGGACTGTGGTCGCTCGAGGTTCGCGATATCCGCGAGCACGGTCTCGGCAAGCATCGCGTGGTCGACGACACGCCATCGGGCGGCGGGCCGGGCATGGTGATGCGGGCGGACGTCGCCTGCGCCGCCATCGATGCCGTCGAACGGGCGGAGCGGCCGCTCATTTATCTGTCGCCGCGCGGCGCCCCGCTGACCCAGACGCGGGTGAAAGCCCTGTCGGACGGGCCGGGCGTGATCCTGTTTTGCGGCCGTTTCGAGGGCGTCGATCAGCGCGCCATAGAGGCCCGCGGGATGGAGGAGATTTCGCTCGGGGACTTCGTCCTGGCGGGCGGGGAGATCGCCGCCATGGCCTTGATGGAGGCCGCCGTGCGGTTGATCCCTGGGGTCCTGGGGGCCGCCGACAGTCCGTCCGAGGAGAGCTTTTCCGAGGGTCTTTTGGAGTATCCGCAATATACGCGGCCGCAGGAATTCGAAGGGCGCCCCATTCCTGAAGTTCTAAATAACGGGAATCATAAGGAAATCGCCAAATGGCGGCGGGCCCAGGCGGAATCGTTAACGGCCCTGCGGCGTCCCGATCTCATGACCCTCTATGAAAAAGGCAAGCGGTAGGCTATAGGCCCCGCCTCAAACTGCGATTAGACGCCCATCGCAGTAGCAAAAGAACAACTGTGCGGAGACAGTAAAATGAACCTGATCCAGACGCTCGAAGCCGAGCAGATGAAGGCGCTGCGCGCCACCCCGCTTCCCGATTTTCGCGCCGGCGACACGCTCAAGGTCAACGTCAAGGTGGTTGATGTGACCTTTGACGAGAAGACCAAGCAGAACAAGACCCGCGAGCGCCTGCAGGCCTTCGAAGGCGTCTGCATTGCCCGTCAGGGCCAGGGCCTCAACGAGGCCTTCACGGTTCGCAAGATTTCCTATGGCGAAGGCGTCGAGCGCGTCTTCCCGATTTATTCGCCGCTGGTCGACAGCGTGGAAGTGATCCGCAAGGGCCGCGTCCGCCGGGCGAAGCTGTATTACCTGCGCGGCCGTCGCGGCAAGTCGGCGCGTATCGCCGAACGCCAGGACACCGTCGCCGAGTAAATTCCGGCTACGAGGGGATAAAAGGGCGCGGATCGCAAGGTCCGCGCCCTTTTTTGCTGGCGTTCGCGCGGCACAGAAAAAAGCGGCCGCCATGGCCATAGCGACCGCTTCCGTCGGCGGGCTCGCGGAGCGTGGGTCGGGGGTTGCCGCCGCCGCCGAACCTACCTGAAACTGACTGCGGTGCGTTCTTCGCGCTGGTTTGGCCGCAGCCGTCTTCCCACCATAACCGGGTCACCCGGCCAGGGAATGCAAACGCCTCTCTACTCTCCAGACCGCCGCCACCAGTGCCGCCGACGCATTGTCGATGCGGCCGTTGGGGGCGTTCTCAGCGTTGATGTCGACGTACTCCCCGGCAATCAGTCTGCGCGCGATATCCTTCGCCAGCACATGGAGGTTGTTGTGCGCCGAACGCAGGATGTCGATCTCGGGCCAGTCGGCATGCCGGGCGGCGCATTCGTTGACGAAGCGCACCAGGGCGCAATTGGTATGCGGCGCGAAATCCACGTATTCGAGACAGGCCTGCCGCTGCTTCAAACACTGAACGAGCATGGCCCTGCAGTGAATGTGGGCGTGCAATGCATCGGAAGCATCCAACATGGCCGTCCGTCCTATCCGACGCGCGCATTGTCACGATCAATGCTGAATCGGCAATTAAAAGTAGAATTTCTATGTATTCGTACGTATTCGCGACAGTATATGTCGCAAACAATATTTCTGTTCGACTGTACGAATACTGCGCGCGACGCCGGTTTTACATGCCGTGCGAAGACATGCCGTCCGCGCGCGCCGATCCCGCCGGGCGTATGTCGCGTCACGCAGCGCACGGGGTCATCTGCTCCAGCTTCCGCTCGATCCGCCAGATATTGTCGATCAGTTCCGACGACGCCATTCCGAGTTCGCCGTTGCTGCCGAACTCGTGCGCGATATCGATGACCTGACCGGCGCTGCGCTTCTGCGCCAGAGCGATGGCCGCGCAATGCATCTCGGCATGGGCGGTACGAAGATGGGTCAGCTCCGGTTCGAGCGCTTCGTCGCCTGCGTTTTCACGCATGAAGCGGACGACAAGGCATTCCTGGTCCGGTGCCAGTTCGCAGAAATAGGGATCGTGAAGCCGCTTGGCGTCGAGAAGTTCGGCGAGCCGTTGCTTGCATTGCGCATGAGCGCGTAGGACATCGGAGGTATGCAGCATATGCGTATCCTCAGCCTTGATGCGCGACATCGTGCGCCACATCGCCGAACGAATTCTTAAGAATTGCGTGCATAGGTGTTACACCTTATGCGGGCATTGTCCGTGTCAGGATTAATTCTCGTTATTGCTGTTCGAACCGCGGAAAAGGCGGCGATGGGGGGCGTGCGGCGGGGGTGAAGGGGATTTTGTACGGCCGTGCAGCGCTGCTCACGACGGCCTTCCCGGTCCCCCATTCCGCAGCGTGACAAGCCCCGCATGCAAGGGGGGCGATCCCTCTAAGGCCCGCGTATCGGCACCAAATAGCACCCCGATCCGAGTCAAACCGTCTCAGGCCCCTCCGAAAGAGCAAAAAAAGCCCTGTTTTTGGGGGTTTTGAGGCTTTCCCCTCTCTTGCACCTGCAAAAAATGCCGTAAAATAGGGCACGTTTTGATTCGCAGAGGATAACACCCATGGCAAAAGCCGCCGCCGCCGCTAAGGCGAAGGTTGAGACGATTTCCACCCGCCAGCTGGCTGCTCAGCTCGCGCCCAAGCACGAACTGTCGAACAAGGCTTCGCTGGCCTATCTGGACGACGTGATCGCCACGATCACCAAGCACCTCAAGAAGGGCGCCCGCGTCCGTCTGAACGGTCTTGGCATCCTGCAGGTCCGCAAGCGCGCCGCTCGTATGGGCCGCAACCCGGCCACCGGCGAAGCCATCAAGATCAAGGCTTCGAAGAAGGTCGCGTTCCGCGCCGCCAAGGAGCTGAAGGAAGCGATCTAATCGCAGCCTTTCGTTTTTTGAGGGGACGGCCGTGCGGGTTTCCGTGCGGCCGTTTTCTTTTGGCGGAGGCGCTTAACCCTGCTGACGTACCGGCGCGATAACGCCGATCCAGCATTGCAGCCCTTTCGCTTGCCCTGCGGCTAAACGCGCGTTAAGCCTTGCCTGCTAGTTTTGAGTGACTCTAAGTCAGGCAGGAAGGAACGGTCCATGGCGCATCCCAAAATCGCACTGATCGGCGGCGGACAGATCGGCGGCACGCTCGCCCACATGGTGGGGCTCAAGGAGCTTGGCGACGTTGTTCTGTTCGATATCGTCGGCGGCCTTCCGCAAGGGAAGTGCCTGGATATCATCCAGGGCGGCGCCATCGAGGGCTACAATACCCAATATAAGGGCACCAATTCGTACGCCGATATTGCCGGCGCCGACGTGGTGATCGTCACTGCCGGCGTGCCGCGCAAGCCCGGCATGAGCCGCGACGACCTTTTGCAGATCAATCTCAAAGTCATGAGCGCGGTCGGCGAGGGCATCAAGAATTACGCCCCCGACGCCTTCGTGATCTGCATCACCAATCCGCTCGACGCCATGGTTTGGGCGCTTCGGACCTTTGCCGATCATCCGCCGCACAAGATCGTCGGCATGGCGGGCGTTTTGGACAGCGCGCGTTTCCGTCATTTCCTGGCGACGGAATTCCGGGTCAGTGTCGAAGACGTTTCGGCCTTCGTGCTCGGCGGCCACGGCGACACCATGGTGCCGATGCCGCGTTTCTCGACCGTGGCCGGCATTCCGCTCCCCGAGCTCATCAAGATGGGCTGGATCACCGAGGAGCGCCTCGGCTCCATCATCCAGCGCACCCGTGACGGCGGCGCCGAGATTGTCGGCCTGCTCAAGACCGGCTCGGCGTTCTATGCGCCCGCGTCGTCGGCGATCGAGATGGCCGAAGCCTATCTCAAGGATGAAAAACGCGTATTGCCGGTGGCTGCCTATGTGAACGGGCCCTACGGGATCAAAGACCTTTATGTCGGCGTTCCGGTGGTGATCGGCGAAGGCGGCGTCGAACGCATCGTCGAACTGAACCTTCTGCCGGAAGAAAAAGCCGCGTTGGAAAAGTCGGCGGATTCGGTCAAGACTCTGATCGATGCCTGCAAGCAACTGGACCCGCGTCTGGCGGGGTAAAGGATACGCCATGAAAGCCCTGGCAGCGGCCTTCCTGATGATGGCGCTGCCGGTGCAATCCGGGCTGGCTGCGACCCTTACCGTTCACGTTTCCGCGATCGACAAGAAAGGCGGCACCTTGCGGGTGTCGCTTTACGATCAGGCCGGCTGGGACAAGGACGACGACACACCCATCGCCAGCGCCAATGTGCCGGCGGCGATGCCGGTCACGACCGTGACGCTCAAGGACATCAAGCCCGGCGTTTACGGCATCAAACTGTTCCAGGACTACAACAACAACGGCCGTTTCGATCAGAATTTCCTGGGGCTTCCCCTTGAGCGTTACGGCTTCTCGCGCGATGCCGCGCCGCGCCTGTCGCAGCCGTCGTTCGATCGCACCAAGTTTACGGTCGGCGACGGCGACAACGAGATCACCATCCGCCTGCAATAAGCCGTCGCATTCGGTAAAGGTCGCGAACATCATGTGATTGGCGCAGCGGCAGCTTACCCGCTAATGGCGAACCATGATGATCCCGCGACTGGAAACCGAGCGCCTTCGCTTGCGCGAGTGGCGCCCCGAAGACTTCGAAACGTTCGTCGACATCATGGCCGACCCCGAAGTGGCGCGCTATCTGCCCGGCGGCCATCCGATGGGCCGCATGGATACCTGGCGTTTCGTCACCGGCATGATCGGCGTCTGGACGATGCGCGGCTACGGCACCTGGGTGGTAGAGCGTAAATCCGACGGCGCCGTGATGGGCCGCATCGGTCTCATTCATCCCGACCGTTGGCCGGGCCTCGAAATCGGCTGGACGCTGGGTCGCGCCTATTGGGGCAAGGGCTACGCCACCGAAGCGGCGAAGGCCTCGCGCGATTACGCCTTCCTCACCCAACCGGTCGCCGAGGTGATCTCGACCATCCATCCCGACAACAAAGCGAGCCAAGGCGTCGCCAAGAACATCGGCGAAAGCAACGGCCCGCGCGTGGACATCGATGTCGGCGGCGGCACGGTCTACACCTGCGATGTCTGGGCGATCTCGCGCGCGGACTGGGAAAAGCGCTTCCGATCTTCGTGAATTGCCCGTGCGCCGCAAATTGCGTATGACAAAGGCATGATCCCGCGTCTCGAAACCGACCGTCTCGTCCTTAGGGCCTTCCGCGAGGAAGATCTGGATGCCTGGGCTGCGATTAACGCCGACCCGGAAACCATGCGGTTTCTCGGCGGCCCCATGGTCCGCACCAATGCTTGGCGCGCCATGGCGACGACGCTCGGCCACTGGATGCTCAAGGGTTACGGCATGTGGGCGGTCGAGCGCAAAAGCGACGGCGCTTTGATCGGCCGCGTCGGTCTGTTGCAGCCCGAAGGCTGGACCGGTCTCGAAGTCGGCTGGACCTTGGGCCGTTCCTATTGGGGGCAGGGCTACGCCACCGAAGCGGGTGCCGCCGCGATGCGCTATGCCTTCCTCACCCAGCCGGTCGACCGCGTAGTGTCGAACATCGATCCCGGCAATACCGCTTCGCAAGCGGTGGCGAAAAGGCTGGGCGAACAGAAAGGTCCAGAGGCGGATCTCACCGTCGGCGCCGAGACCTTCAAGGTCGACGTCTGGTTCATCACGCGCGCGGAGTGGCTCGCCCGCGGATGAGCGACTCTACCGTTTATCGTCACCGCGATTTTCTGTTCTTCGCGATCGCCCGCTTTCTCGGCACCACCGCGATGATGGTGCAGTCGGTGGCGATCGGCTGGCAGATCTACGACATGGAGCGGACGCCGCTGGCGCTCGGCCTGGTCGGGCTTTGCCAGTTCGTGCCGATGTTTTTGTTCACGCTGCCCGCCGGCGAGATGAGCGACCGCTTCGACCAGCGCAAGCTCCTCGCCATCGCGCAGGTAATGATGGGTTTGTGCAGCGGCCTGTTCCTCGTGCTCAGCATTTTCGCGGTGAAGAGCGCGCTCGCCTATTACGCGGTTCTGGTGCTGTTCGGCGTCGGGCGCGGTTTCGCATCGCCGTCGGGCCAGTCGTTGCTGCCGTTCCTGGTGCCGCCGGAGCGCTTGCCGCGCGCCATCGCGCTCAATTCCTCTGTCTTCATGGTGGCGGTGATCGCAGGGCCGGCGCTGGGCGGCTTTCTCTACGTCTTCGGCCCCGAAGTGACGTACAGTTTGTGCATGGCGAACCTTCTGGTCTGTGCCGTGCTGATCGCCGTTCTCGGCGGACGCAGAAAACCGCCGCATTCCGATACCGAGATGAGCCGCCTCGATCGCGTCAAGGAAGGCATCCGTTTCGTGCGGAACCGGCCGGTGATCTTCGGCGCCATTTCGCTCGATTTGTTTGCAGTACTTTTGGGCGGTGCCACCGCGCTGCTGCCGATCTATGCACGCGACATCCTGCATTCGACTCCGGTCGGCCTCGGTCTGTTGCGCAGTGCACCGGCGGTCGGAGCTGCCGTGGTGGCGCTGATGCTGGCGCGCTGGCCGGTAGAACGGCAGATCGGCGTCAAGATGTTCGGCGCCGTCGCGGTTTTCGGCGTCGCCACCATCGTGTTCGGCGTCTCGACCGATTTCTGGCTGTCGATGGGCGCGCTGTTCGTGCTCGGCGCCTCCGACATGATCAGCGTATTTGTGCGCCAGTCGCTGGTCACCTTCGCCACGCCCGACGACATGCGCGGACGCGTCGGGGCGGTGAACATGCTGTTCATCGGCGCCTCCAACGAACTCGGCGAATTCGAAAGCGGCATCACCGCGGCGCTGTTCGGGCCGGTGCTTGCCGTGGTGGTCGGCGGCCTCGGCACGCTCGCCGTGGTGGGGACGTGGATGAAACTGTTCCCGCCGCTGAGGACCGTGGACCGGCTCAAGGACGTGAAGGTCGAGCAGGCCTAGAACTTATAATCCAGCGACGCATACACGCCGCGCGAATCGGCTTTGATATCGCTGTAGAGCCCATAGGGCTTGTGATACCGCGTGGTGATGAGCTCGTTGTACATCAGCGAAATGCCGAAACTGGCGGCGACGTCGTACCAATGGTGCTTCTCAGCATCGACGCGGCTCCAGCCGACGAAGCCCGCGGCGGCATAGGCGGGAAGACCATACGACCAGCCGTAACGCTCGCGCAGGAATTCCGCCGGTGCGAAGGCCAGTGCACTGGTGTCGGACGGGAACGAATCCCAGTTGGAGCCGCCATGCGTGCACGGTTCGGCGAAGGGACGGCACTCGCGCACCAGATGCTTGAGACCGTAGGCCGTACCGACCGTGAGCAGCGTGGTGACGGCAAGCTGTGCCGTGCCGGTGTAGTCTTCTTTGAGAAGCGTCACGCCGCCGGCCACCACCGGCAGGGCGACGGCAAGTCCCGTCCCCAGGGTCTCGGTGGTTTTGGCGGTTGCGGGTCCGGCGATAACGGCAGCGGTCAGCGCGGCGCACACGAAACGCTTCATACGAACCTCTGATGCAGTTTAGAACCAATAGAGGCAGGTTCTGTGGCCGCTGTCACGTGTGATTTTGCGGGTCAGCTCTTGAGGAAGACGTCGACCCGGTCGTGCGGACCGTCGTCGTCGGCGCCGCCCAGCGCGAACACGTCGATGCGTTCGGACGGAATGCCGTCGTCGATCAGAAGCTGACGCACCACCAGTGCCCGCTTGAGCGAAAGACGCCGCGTATCCGAGGTTTTTTCGCCTTTGCCGCCGGCATAGGCCATCAACTGGACGCGCGCACTTTCGCCCATGGCGTTGCTCAGCGACGAAGCGATAGCCCGCACCGACGCTACGGCAGACCCGGACGGCTCCGACGCGCCCGTCGTGAAGGTGATCGAATCCTTGCGGGTACCTGACGGGGTTTTGACCTTCGGCTTTTCGATGCTGGCGGTCTTGGTCGGCTTCGGCACGCTGGCGGCTTTGGGCGGCGGCGGCGCGGCTTGCGGCTGGCGAGCCTGCTGGCCGGTCCCGGTGATGAGGTCGATATCGGCAAAGCCGTTGATCGAAGATTTCGGCGTCGGCTGAGCGGCGGGCTTGGGTGCGGCCGGCTTGGGCGTTTGCACCGGCGTCGGCGTTTGCACCGGCGTCACGGCCGCGACGCGCTTCTTTTTCGGCGGCGGCGGTGCGGCGGCGATGTCCGGCTCGCTCGACGGGATGGCGGTCGTGGCCGGCGCGGCCGCCTTGCGGACGCGGTGATGGCCGGGCGGCTTGAGCCGGACGGCGTCGTCCTGCCAGGGCTGCAACAGCGACGGCACGTAGCGGCCTTGGCCGGTGGCGGGGTCGATCAGCGTCTGGCCGCTGCCGTCGCCGCCGACGATGACACTGTCGCTCTGTGCGGCCGCGGGAACGGCGAAGGCGAGGCCTATCAGGAACGGGACGATGCGCATGGAATCAGCCGATCCTCTCGGTGCGGAAGATAACCATAGTCACGTCCACGTCGCGCCTCAACTGAATGGATTTTGAAGAATCGCCATCAGCTGGGGATGCAGGGTCTCGTTGGTGGCCAGAACGTCGCCGTTCGAGAACGGGTCGGACGAGCCGTTGAGATTGGTAACCAGCCCGCCGGCTTCGCGCACCAGGAGGATACCGGCGGCAATGTCCCAGGGATTGAGGCCGCGTTCCCAGAACGCGTCAAAACGTCCCGCCGCGGTAAACGCGAGGTCGAGCGAGGCCGCGCCGCAGCGCCGGATGCCCGAAGTGCGCGAGACGATCGCCTTCACTTCGGCGAGGCTGCGTTCGCGTTCTTCGTCGGTGCCGCGGGCCATGTAGGGAATGCCCGTGGCCATCAGGGTTTCGGGCAGGCTCTTGCGGGCGGCGACGCGCAGCCGCTTGTCGTTGAGGTAGGCGCCATGGCCCTTCTCGGCAACGTAGAGTTCATCCGAGATCGGATTGTAGATCACCGCCGACTGCAACTGGCCCTCGCGCTCGAGCGCGATCGAGATGGCGAAGATCGGCACGCCGTGAAGGAAATTGGTGGTGCCGTCGATCGGATCGATGATGAAGCGATGGGTCTTGTCCGGGCCTTCGCGAAAACCGCCTTCCTCGCCGAGGAAGCCGTAGCCGGGACGGGCCTTGGTCAGTTCTTCGTAGAGGATGCGCTCGGTGCGCTCGTCGGCATTGGAGACGAAATCCGCCGGTCCCTTGTGGCTGACCTGCAGGTTTTCGAGTTCGCCGAAATCGCGGATCAGGGGGCGCGCAGCCTTGCGGGCGGCGGCGACCATGACGTTGAGAGCGGGAGAAAGATAAGGCATCACGAATTCCTTCAGACGGGCTTCAGATTTCGGCCCGTTTCACATAGCTGCCGTCTTCGGTGGAGACGACGACTTTGGTGCCCGCATCGATGAACGGCGGCACCTGGATCTTGAGGCCGTTTTCGAGCATCGCGCTCTTGTAGGACGGCGCAGCGGTGCCGCCGCGCAGCACCGGATCGGCCTCGGTAACGGTGAGCACGACCTGCAGCGGCATCTGCACGCCGATCGGACGGCCCTCGTAGCTCGTCACCATGACCTTCATGCCGTCGGTGAGGAACTGGGCGCGCTCGCCGACGAAATCCTTTTGCAGTTCGATCTGCTCGTAGGTGTCGGTGTCCATGAACACCAGCATTTCGCCTTCGGCATAGAGGAACTGATAGTCTTTCTTCTCGAAATAGACTTCATCGACGGTCTCGTCCGAGCGGAAACGCTGGTTCAGCTTGGTGCCGGTGATGATGTTCTTGAGCTCGACCTGGTTGTAGGCGCCGCCCTTGCCGGGCTTGACGGCCTGGGTTTTCACCGCGATCCACAAGCCGCCGTCGAACTCGACGAGCGTGCCCGGACGGATTTCATTACCGGCGATCTTGGCCATGGAATTTCCTCGTTTTCTGGCGGTCGGTCTCGTTCGAGACCGGACCTCCGGGATCGCTCTCGGCGCGATGATTTCAGGTCGTGAGAAAGAGCGCGCGGGTGATAGCAGGGATGCCCTAAGAGGGCAATTGCGGCCGCGCCAGGACCGCCAGCCGGATCAGGAACAGGGCCAAAACCGGGGCTGCGGCAGGGAGCATCAGGTCGCCCAGGACGAGCATGGTAACCGGCAGCGTCCACACCGCCAGGAGCAATACCCGGTCGCCCCAGGCGGGTAATCGCGGCCACAGCATGGCGACGAGCCAGCCGAACACCACCATGTCGTAGGCGAAGGCGTAGGGGCTGACGACGACCGAGGCCGTCAGCAGCACCCCGGCCGACAGCAGCGGGTCGCGCCTTTTGGCGAAGGTCCATATCACCGCGGCGAGCGCCAGCACCGTGAACGGGGTCTGCACCATCCAGGCGGTGGCGTTGGAGGCGCCCAGCATGCGCGCGTGCATGAAACCGGTCGGCATCATGGAAAGGAAGCCGGTGCCGGTATCGAGCACGCCGCGCTGGACCGGAACCACCAGGCGGAAATACTCGCTCCAGATGTCGGCGCCGAAGGCGAGGGCGGTCGCGGCGATCAGAACCACCACCGTGACGGTCGCCGCCGCAAACACGCGCCAGCGTCCCGAGAGCGCCAGCGCCAGCGGGAACAGCACCACGAGGTGCGGCTTGCACAGCATTACGCCGAGCAGCGCGCCGGCCAGGATCGGCCGCTCGTCGAGGAAGCGGAAAAACAGGATCAGGATCGCGGCGGTGAAGAAGCCGGTCTGGCCGCTGTGGAGATTGACCGCAATCGCGGGCGCCGCCGCCACGAACAACAGGAACTTCGCCGAACGGTGATGCGTCGCCGATGCGCCGAGATAGGCCGCAAGGCCCGCCAGCGACCACGCCGCCAACGCCGCCATATAAGGCAGAAAACCCAGCGGCCAGATGAACAAGAGCAGCGCCGGCGGATAAGACCAGTTGTGCGGCGGCATATGGCCGAGCACGGCCGTCAGCATCTGATTGTGCAGATCGACATTCAGAAGCGCATGAAGGTTCCCCGCGAGGACGGCGCGCGCGCCCATCCAGGTGTTGACGAAATCGCGGCCGATGACGTGGCCGTACTGATCGCGCGGCGGGTGCGACAGCGCCAGATAGGTGCCGACATAGAAGATCAGGGCGGCCAGCGCGATCAGCGCCACGACGAGGCCGGTACGGTCGCGCCTGTTCGCAAGCGTGGTTACCGGCACTCTTTCCTCCCCCCGCTATCCTTCCATTTTGCGGTTCGGATGGTACGGCACCGCGGGAAAGGAAAGAAGACTTGCCGGCCCGCCACGGCGAAAGCACGCACCCAACAAAAAAGGCGCCCCGGAAACCGGAGCGCCTTTCCAGAGTATCGGACGGCCTTACTGGGCGACCGACTTTCCGATCGAGCCGAGGTCCTGCATGCATTCTTCCAGGCGGGCGATGATGCCCAGCTCGCCGGCGCGCAGCCACTTGCGCGGATCGTAGAGCTTCTTGTACGGCGTGTGGGTTTCCGGATCGACTTGGTACTTGAAGGCCTTCGGATTGGCGTCGACTTCCTTGCCGACTGCTTCGGCGAAGGCGAACTGCATGTCGGTGTCGATGTTCATCTTGAACACGCCGTAGCCGACCGCTTCCTTGATCAGGTGCTTTTCCGAGCCCGAGCCGCCGTGGAAGACGAGGTCGAGCGGGTTCTTGTTGAGGTCGTGCTTCTTGGCGACCAGATCCTGCGAGTTCTTGAGGATGATCGGGCGCAGCTTGACGTTGCCCGGCGCATAGACGCCGTGGACGTTGCCGAACGACGCGGCGACCGAGAAGTTGCCGATCGGCGACAACACTTCATAGGCGCGCAGCACGTCTTCCGGCTGGGTATAGAGCTTGGGATTGCCGACATCGCCTTCTTCGAGTTCGGCGCCGATGCCGTCTTCCTCGCCGCCGGTGACGCCGAGTTCGATTTCAAGGCTCATGCCGAGCGGGGCCAGGCGCTTCAGGATGCGGGCGCATTCCTTGAGGTTGTCTTCCAGCGGCTCGCTGGAGAGGTCGACCATGTGCGAGGAGTAGAGCGGCTTGCCGTGCTTCTCGAAATACTTCTCCGAGACGTCGATCAGGCCGTCGACCCACGGCAAGAGCTTGCGGTTGGCGTGGTCGGTGTGCAGCGCGACGCAGACGCCGTATTCCTCGGCGAGCAGATGGACGTGCTGGGCGATCGAGGTCGAGCCCGCAACGCGCGCGCGGTGCGCATCGGGAGCGCCTTCGCCGGCGAAGAAGCGGGCGCCGCCGTTCGACATCTGGATGATGACGTCGGACTTGTACTTGGCTGCGCCTTCGAGCACCGCGTTGAGGACGTTGGTGGAGACCACGTTCACGGCCGGAAGGGCATAACCCCCTTCTTTCGCGGCGGCGATCAGTTGGCGGTATTCCTTGCCGGTCACGACGCCGGGCTTCAGCTTGACGGTCATATCGTCCTCATCATCGTTTCGGGGCTTAAATAGCCGCGTGATTGCGGCAAAACAACGCCAGCGATGTGCGTCAAAGATAATCAGCTAAAACAAAGCATTAAAGGCCCGTACGGCGGCCGCGGGACCGTCCTTGTACGCCCAGATTCCGTTCGAAACGGCCAAAAAATCGGCACCGGCCGCGACCAGGGGCGGAGCGTTTTCGACTGTAATCCCACCGATCGCCACGCAGGGAACCGTCATCACTTCGGCCCACCACTGCAACACCTCGATTTCACACGATGTTTTCGGATCCTTGGTGGTGGTGGGGTAGAAGGCGCCGAAAGCGACGTAATCGGCCCCGGCCTCGCCCGCTTCCATCGCGAGGTGGCGCGAGTTGTGACAGGTAACACCAACGATGCGGTCTTTGCCGACCAGCCTACGGGCTTCTACGTATGGGGTGTCCTCTTGTCCGACGTGGACACCGTCCGCGCCGAGCTTGGCCGCCAGATCGGGCCGGTCGTTGAGGATGAACGCGACATCATGGCTTTGGGCGATGGGCATCAGCACATCCGCCGCCCGCGCGATCTCGTCCTCCGGAACATCCTTGAGGCGAAGCTGCAGGCAGGCGACGTCGCCGGCATCGAGCGCGGCTTTCAGCGTCTCGGCGAACGGCTTGGGGTCCAGCGAGGGCGGGGTGATGATGTAAAGGCGGCAGGGTGTGGTCATGCGTTTCTTTTACCTCCCCCTTGTGGGGAGGTCCAATTTGCGCATTTCAAATCACCTCCCCCTTGTGGGGAGGTCGGAGAGCGAAGCGATCCGGGGTGGGGGACGGTGCAATCACATACTCCGGCCCCCATAATGGGGAGGTGATTAGGACCGATACACGTCCACCAAAGCGCCCAGCAGTTTCATCGCGTCATCCTTCGACCGCTGGAAAGAATTGCGGCCGATGATCGAGCCGTTGCCGCCGCCGGCTTTGATCGCCTTGGCCTGCTCGATGATGCCGGCCTCGTCCGCCTTGGCGCCGCCCGAGAACACCACGATCCGCCGTCCGCCGAGCGCGGCTTTCATGATCAGCTTGATGCGGTCGGTCAGGGTTGCGATCGGCACATTGCCCTTGTGATACAGCTCCTCGACATCGTGCGCTTCGACAAAACTGGTCGGCAGTTTCACTTTGATGATGTGCGCGCCGAGCAGAGCCGCCATCTGGGTCGCGTAGGTGGCGATATCGATCGCGGTTTCGCCTTCCTTGGTCAGATCCTCGCCGCGCGGGTAGGACCAGATCACCGTCGGCAGGCCGACGTCTTTGGCTTCGGCAACGAATTCGCGCGCGGTCTCGAACATGTCGTACGACTTGAGCGAGCCCGGATAGATGGTGAGGCCGACGGCTGAGCAGCCGAGCCGGAGCGCATCGTGCACCGTTGCGGTCACCGCCTGCGTCTTGGGGCCTTCTTTCGGATAGAGCAGGTTCGCAGAGTTCACTTTCAGGATCAGCGGAATGCGTCCGGCGAAGGTCGCTGCGCCCGCTTCCAGCATGCCGAGCGGCGAAGCAAACGCCGACAGGCCCGCGCCGATCGCGAGCTGGAAATGGTAATGCGGATCGTAGGCCGGCGGATTGGGCACGAAGCAGCGATCGGGGCCGTGCTCGAAGCCCTGATCGACCGGCAGGATCACGAGCTTGCCGGTGCCGCCAAGTTTGCCGTGGTAGAGCATCCTGGCGAGATTGGTCTTCACGCCCGGATTGTCGCTCTCGTACCAGCTCAGGATTTTCTCGACGGCATCACTCATCATCGCACCTCAAAAAGAAAGCCCCCGTTCCGGTGGGAACAGGGGCTCACTTTAAGACTCTCGCCCTTCGGTTGCGAAGAGCGAATTCTTGAAAGTTATTTCACGGCCAGCGCCACGACGCCGGGTAGTTCCAGGCCTTCCAGCCATTCGAGGAACGCGCCGCCCGCGGTCGAGACGTAACTGAACTTGTTGCCGACCTTGGCGGTGTTGAGCGCCGACACGGTGTCGCCGCCGCCCGCAACCGACAGGAGCTTGCCGGCCTGGGTGGCTTCCGCTACCGCGGTGGCCGCGCCGACCGTGCCCTTGTCGAACGGCGGGATTTCGAAGGCGCCGAACGGGCCGTTCCACACCACCGTCTTGGTGGTGGCGAGGATCTTCTTGAACTCTTCAATCGACGCCGGGCCGACGTCGAGCATCATTTCGTCGTCATGAATGTCATTGACCGAGGCGATCCGGCATTCGGCACCGGCCTTGAATTCCTTGGCCAACGCGGCGTCGACCGGCAGCACGATCTTTTTGCCGGCGGCCTTGGCGGCTTCGAGGGTCTTCAGTGCGGTCGGGAACTGATCGTCTTCCTTCAGCGACTTGCCGACCTTCGTGCCCTGAGCGGCCAGGAAGGTGTTGGCCATGGCGCCGCCGATGACGAGGATGTCGACGCGCTTCAGGAGGTTCTCGAGGACACCGATCTTCGAGGAGATCTTGGCGCCGCCGACGACCGCCATCACCGGACGCACCGGCTCTTCCAGCGCCTTCGACAGCGCGGTCAGTTCGGCCTGCATCGAACGGCCGGCGGCGTTCGGCAGCAGGTGGGCGACACCCTCGGTCGAGGCATGGGCGCGGTGGGCCGAGGAGAACGCGTCGTTGACATAGATATCGGCCAGCGCCGCCATCTGCTTGGCGAGTTCGGGATCGTTCTTCTCTTCGCCGGCATGGAAGCGGGTGTTTTCGAGCAGCAGGACTTCGCCGTCCTTCAGCTTGGCGACGGCGGCTTCGGCGACCGGGCCGACGCAGTCTTCGGCGAACGCAACCGGCTTGCCGACGATCTTCGCCAGCGGTTCGGCGACGGGCTTCAGGCTCATCGAGGGCACGACCTTGCCCTTCGGGCGGTCGAAGTGCGAGCAGACGATGACCTTGGCGCCCTTGGCGCAGAGATCGCGGATGGTGGGCGCCTGGCGCTCGATGCGGGTCGTCGAGGTGACGACGCCGTCCTTCATCGGCACGTTGAGGTCGGCGCGGACGAGCACGCGCTTGCCGGCGACGTCGAGGTCGTCGATGGTGCGGAACGTGGTGGCCATGGGAAGAGGTCCTTCTTGAATACGGCGGCCGTCAGGGCCTGCCAAGTGCTACAGGCACACCGTCATGGGCGTGCGGGACGAAAGAAAAAGGCGCGTGAAGCTGATGGAAGCCTCGCGCGCCCGAAAGGTAAGGGGCGCCGGAGCGCCCCTCGAATTACATTCAGATGAACTTCGCGAGGCAGAGGGCCGTGTCGACCATGCGGTTCGAGAAGCCCCACTCGTTGTCGTACCAGCTGTAGACCGCGGCCATGTTGCCTTCGATCACCTTGGTCTGCGGCGCCATGAAGGACGACGAGGCCGGGCAACCATTGAAGTCGCTCGAAACCAGCGGATCTTCGACGTAGTCGAGAATACCCTTCAGGAAGCCTTCCGACGCGGCCTTCATGGCGGCGTTGATCTCTTCCTTCGTGGCGTTCTTCTTGAGCACGACCTTGAGGTCGACCAGCGAAACGTTCGGGGTCGGGACGCGCACCGAGATGCCGTCCAGCTTGCCCTTCAGTTCCGGCAGCACGAGGCCGACGGCCTTGGCGGCGCCGGTCGAGGTCGGGATCATCGACAACGCCGCAGCGCGGGCGCGATAGAGATCCTTATGCAGCGTATCCAACGTCGGCTGGTCGCCGGTGTAGGAATGGATCGTGGTCATGATGCCCTTCTCGATGCCGAAGTTGTCGTTCAGCACCTTGGCGACCGGGGCAAGGCCGTTGGTCGTGCAGGAGGCATTCGACACGACCAGATGATCCTTGGTCAGCTTGTCGTGGTTGACGCCGTAGACGACCGTCAGGTCGGCGCCGTCCGACGGAGCGGAGACCAGCACGCGCTTGGCGCCGGCGGCGAGATGCATCGCGGCTTTCTCGCGGGCCGAGAAGATGCCCGTGCATTCCATCGCGATGTCGACACCGAGGTCTTTCCACGGCAGCTGGGTGGGATCCTTGATCGCCGTCACTTTGATCTTGTGACCGGCAACCGTCATGTAGTCGCCATCGACCGACACTTGCGCGTCGAGCCGGCCGTGCACCGAGTCGTACTTGAGAAGGTGCGCGTTGGTCGCGACCGGGCCGAGATCGTTGATCGCGACGACTTCGATGTCGCGGCGACCCGACTTGACGATAGAACGCAGTACCAACCGACCGATACGGCCGAAGCCGTTGATAGCAACACGAATTGCCATGTGTACCTCCTAGAATCCCTTCATTTGACAGCGCTGACTTAAGCTCGAAACATTACTGTTTCAATGCACTTTTTGCCGCCTCGGCCGCATGTTCGGCGGTAATGGCAAAGTGCTTGTAAACTTCTTTGGCCGGACCCGAGGCGCCGAAGCCCGACATGCCTACGAATTCGCCGTCCCGGCCGATGTAACGATCCCAACCGAACCGCAATCCTGCCTCAATTGCCACTTTTACGGTACCCGGTCCGAGCACGCTTTCACGGTATGTTGCGCTTTGTTGCTCGAACAGTTCCCAGCACGGCATCGAGACCACGCGGGCCGCGATTCCTTCGGCGGCGAGCAGGTCGCGCGCCTTGAACGCGACTTCGACTTCCGAGCCGGTTGCCATCAGCGTCACTTTCGCGTTCGGCGCGTCGGCCGCCACGTAACCGCCCTTGGCAGTCAGATTTTCTTCGGTGTGCTCGGTACGGAACGTCGCCATGTTCTGGCGCGACAGCACGAACACGCTCGGATGGTTCTTGTCGGCCAGCGCCGAGGCCCAGGCTTCGGCGGTTTCGACGACGTCGGCCGGGCGATAGACGCGAAGGCCCGGAATGGCACGCAGGCTGGCCACGTGTTCCACCGGCTGGTGGGTCGGGCCGTCTTCGCCGACGCCGATCGAGTCATGGGTGAAGACATAAAGGACGCGGATGCCCATCAGCGCCGACAGGCGGACGGAATGACGGCAGTAATCCGAGAACACCAGGAACGTGCCGGCGTACGGAACGATGCCGCCGTGCAGGGCGAGACCGTTGAGGCCCGCCGCCATGGCGTGCTCGCGAATGCCCCAATGGATATAGCGGCCGGAGAAATCGTCCGGCGTGATGTCCTTGAGGTCCTTGGTCTTGGTGTTGTTCGACGGCGTCAGGTCGGCCGAACCGCCGATGGTCAGGTTCCACGAGCCGTTGATCGCTTCGAGCGCCATTTCCGACGCCTTGCGAGTGGCGACGGCCGGCTTTTCTTCCGAGGCCTTCTTCTTCACGGCGTTCAGCGCGTCGATGGTCGCCTGCGGCAGGTCGGCCTTGAGGGCGGCTTCGAACTCGGCCTTCTTCGCCGAGGCGTTGAAGCGGGTGGCCCATTCCTTATGAGCGTCCTTGCCGCGCGTGCCGATGCTGCGCCATTCCTTGAGGATTTCGTCGGGGACGAAGAAGGGTTCGAGCGACGGCCAGCCGAGATTCTTCTTGGTGGCGAGCACTTCATCCGGGCCGAGCGGTTCGCCGTGGGCCTTGGAGGTGCCTTCCTTTTTGGGCGAGCCGAAGCCGATCTTGGTGCGGCAGGCGATCATCACCGGCTTGTCGGAATTCTGGGCCCATTCGAGGGCGGCAGCGACGTCGTCGGCGTTATGGCCATCGGCACGGCGGGTGGCCCAGCCGGCCGCTTCGAAGCGGGCGATCGGATCGGTCGAATCCGACAGCGAGGTGGCGCCGTCGATGGTGATGTGGTTGTCATCGTAGAGCACGATGAGCTTGTTCAGTTTCAGATGGCCGGCCAGCGTGATGGCTTCGTGGCTGATGCCTTCCATCAGGTCGCCGTCGCCGCAGAACACATAGGTCTTGTGGTTGACGAGTTCGTCGCCATAGCGGGCCGCCATGATGCGCTCGCCCATGGCGAAGCCGACGGCATTGGCCAGACCCTGGCCGAGCGGGCCAGTGGTGGTCTCGATGCCCGGCAGCATGCCGTATTCCGGATGGCCGGCGCAGTGGCTCGTGAGCTTGCGGAAGCCCTTAAGGTCGTCGAGGACGATCTTGGGATAGCCGTTCAGATAGAGCAGCGAATAGAGCAGCATCGAGCCGTGGCCGCCCGACAGGATGAAGCGGTCGCGATCCGGCCACTGCGGGTCGGCGGCGTCGAATTTCAGGAACTTCGAGAACAGCACGGTGGCGACATCGGCCATGCCCAGCGGCAGGCCGGGGTGACCGGAATTGGCGGCCTGGACGCCGTCCATGGCAAGGACGCGGATGGCGTTGGCAAGGAGGCGCGTATGGTCCTGGAAACTGGGAGTGCTGCTCATCGGGAGTACCTTCTCTGGTCGTCGTTTGGTGCCGTTCGGGCTGTTTATGGTAGCGTTACCGTAGCGGCCATTCTCTGAAATTCAACGTAAAACCGTCATGCCCGGTCCCGGATGCGACCGCAACTGCAACCATGCCGCCCCAAAAGGCGGATCGCCGGACTTCCGGCAACAGGCACTGACGGAGAACTTGTCAGACAAATACCAGTATTGGCCCGAAAGGCAAATCGGCCATTTGCGCGCGCACGACACCGGCGCGGCGCCGGATTTTTACCAAACCGGCCTCGTTCTTCCCACAGGAACTATCGGACTCCGCGTTGACCCCCGTTCGACGGCGTGGCTAAGGTCGGTTAAGGCCTTGACCGCGTTAGAGCGCATTCCGGAAAGGTGGGCCGTTAGCGACAGCGTAAGCCGCCGGTTTTTCCACCCGAAAAGCGCGATAGTTAATGGATTTGGCGTAGCGAACAGAGGAGGCGTCATGAGCAGATTGGAATTGGCCGCGGAGCGGCTGGCCAAGGCTCTGGCCGCGCTGGAAGAAGCGGCGGAACCGCTGGTCAAGGCGCGCGAATCCGCCGCGGCCGCCGAGGCCCGGATCGCCCATCTCGACTCGGAACGCGACGAACTGGTGGCGCGTGTTGCCGCTCTCGAAGAGGATGCCCGCTCTCTCACCGGTCTGACCGAGGAAGTGGAAGGCCGGCTCGACGGCGCCATCGCCGAAATCCGTGCCGCGCTCGGGAGATAGCTTTGGATGGCGGGGCTTCCTGGCCGACATCCTGGAAGCGCTTCGGACTCAAACTTGTCACTTCCGGCTGACACCGGCCGCTTGGAACGCTGATTTCGCTTCGATTCGGAGGTTTGCATGCCCCTCGTCAATGTGATGGTGAACGGACGGGCCTACACGATCGCCTGCGATGAAGGCGAAGAAGACCATCTGAAGGCGCTGGCGAGCGAAGTCGATTCCAAGGTCAGCGAGCTGCTCGGGTCGGTCGGCCAGGTCGGCGATCAGCGTCTGATCCTGATGGCCGCGCTCCTGCTCGCCGACGAACTGCACGTCGCCACCGCCCATCTCGAAACGGCCAAACAGGAACTCGCCGCCGCCAAGGCGGCGCAGGTCGAAGCCAGCGACCGGATGGAACACTCCGAAAGCATCGCCGCCGACGTGCTGGAGAACGCCGTCAAACGCATCGAAGACATCGCCGCGAAGCTGAAGGCGGCATAGGCATCACGTCCGAACGCCTATTTTGCCTGGCCGCTTAGTCGGGAATGAACCGCAGGTGGCCAATGATCCCCGCGCGGCCGCCATCGTTCGGATGATTGACGCCATCGACCACGGGAACGTCCGGAAAATCGAACGGGCTCACGCCGGCCAGGCACGCGACATTGACCCCGTATTGGGTCGGATCGGAGCGGCGGCGGTGGTGGGTATAGATGCCGCATTTTGAGCAAAAATAGTGTTCCGCCACGCCGGTGTTGAAGCGATAGAGCGTCAACGCCTCGGCGCCCGCGGTCACGACAAGGTCGTCGACCCGCGCCGAAACGGCAACGGCGCCGCGCATTCGGCAATACGAGCAGGTGCAGCGGCGTATGGACATGAACCCGTCGAGCAGCTTGACGGTGAAGCGCACTTGTCCGCAATGGCAGGCGCCGTCCAGGGTTTCGCTCATGGTTCGTGTCCTGTGCGCTTCTCGCCGGCCGGTGCCGGTTTTGAGGTTGATCCTTGTTCATACGCCGCCGAAGGCGCCATGTTCCAAAAGCGGTATCGGAACCGATTGGGGCAGGGCTATCGCGTCCGCTGCTACTCCTTCGGTGTCATCGCCAGCGACTGCGGGCGACCCAGGTCGCGTTGCTCCGCATTGGCCGCGAAAACAAAATCTTGTGGCGCGGAAGAGATCGCTATGGAATGGCTTTGTCGCGAAGTCTCGCCAACAGGTGGTCGGCCAACGCCTCGATCCTGTTCCGATCCGCACGGGCTTTGTCCACCGTCTGGATGCCGTTGAGATTGGCGGTCCCGGATTGGCAATAGCCGGGCAACGCCGCGAGTATTTCAGACTGCATGCCGGGATTGGTGTCGTCCCTTGGGGCAAACGTGCTTCCTGCCAGGCTCTTGTCGTTGAGTGCCACCCAGAAATAGTCTGTGCTGCCATCCAACACGACCCAATCGCTATCCATTGGGCGCACATCGCGCAGCATTCTGGTCCAGATTTCGATCAGCTTCTCGGCGATGTTGCGGTGCAGCCCGATCGTGCAGCGGCGCCCCCACGTTTTTTCCGGCGCCTTTCGTCCGGACGCGCGCGACCCTGCTGTTTCCATGCCTTTTTGTTCGCGTTGAAACATCTGAGCAACGGAGGATCGTTCGATGGCGATCAGAATGTACCGGCCGGAACGCTCTTCAAGTGCAACCGCGAAATCGGAGTGTGCGGCGCCGGGCACCCGGAACCCGCGCAGGCGAATGGTCGGCTGATAAAGTTCGGGATATTCGGATTTGCGCCAGAAAATTTTGGCGTTGCCATCCCACGGCTCCAGAGCGGTCGGGGCGCGAACTTCCAGACCGGATGGAACACCGGCCGCAGTCAAAGGCGTGGCAAAAATTGCAGCGGCAACGATAAGTCGTGTGAATCTGTTCATGTTGCCCCCTCGCGAAAATATGCGCGCTAGCGCAGCGCTGAGCAAGATCGCTTTGCGACAGTTTCTGCGGTGGCGTAAGGCATGTATACCAACATTCAGCGCACTCCTTCCGCCAAGCGCTGCAACAGGTCGACAAGCTGGCGCGTTTCGGCGGCGGTAAGAGGGGCGAGGAACTGGTCTTGCACCGCCTTCAAGGGCGGGCCGAGGCGGTGGAATTTGGCGGCGCCCTTCGCGGTCAGGCGGACGCAATGCGAGCGGCGGTCGGCGGGATTGGCGTCGCGCTTGACCCAGCCGCCGTCTTCCAAGGCATCGAGAAACAGCACCAGCGAAGACTTTTCGATCTGAGCGACCTCGCCCAGTTGCCGCTGGCTCATCGGGCCTTTGTCCGCCAGCGCGCCGAGGATCGCGAGTTGCCCGCCGTGCAGGCCGCTGCCTTCGATCGCCGCCATGACGCCCGCATAGAGTCGGCTTTGCGCCAGATGCAGCAGAAATCCGATGCTGGTCAGCGACGGGGTTTCCCGGCTGGGGCGGTCGGTGCGGGGGGCGGGCGGCGGCATGGGTAAATCGGTTACCATTAGATCGTCTAATAATAGACAATATCGGCCGCCGGCGCTAGTCTTCTGGCGAAAGTTCGCGAAAGGATGGCTGGAATGAAACGGATCGCGGCCGTGGTCACGCTGGCGTTGCTGTCGCCTCTGATCGCCGAATATCTGAGCGGCAGCCTGTCGCTGGCCGAGATCGCCGCGATGCCGGTGATGCTGGCGATGTACGGCGGCGGCGCGGTCTTGATCCGCGAAACCGTACGGCGCAGCGGCCGCGGCTGGCCGTCCATCCTGCTCCTGGGCCTGGCCTATGCGCTGGTGGAAGAGGGGATCGCCGACCAGTCGCTGTTCAATCCTAATTTCGAAGGTCTGCGCCTTCTCGATCCGGGCTTCCTCCCGGCCCTCGGCATCGGCGTGCCGTGGACGCTCTACGTCCTCGCCATCCACGTCATCTGGAGCATCATGGTGCCGATCGCGCTCGCCGAAAGTCTGTTCCCCAGCATTCGACGCGAGCCGTGGACGGGGCGGGTCGGCGTGGCTGTCGCCGCGTTTTTCTATGCCGGCGGCGTAGCGCTGATCACGCTGTTCTTCGCCAAGACATTCTTTGCGCCACCGGCCCAGATCGCGGCCTCGGCCGCTGCGGCCGTTGTCTTCGTGGTGGCCGCTTTCATGCTGCCGCGTCCCCAGCCGAAACCGGCAGGAGCAGGACCGCGCCCGTGGCTGGTGGGTGTCGCGAGTTTCGCCGCGACCTCCGCCTTCGTTCAGCTTTACGGGCTGGGCGTGCGCATCTGGCCGTGGCAGGCGGTGGCGCTCGGCATGGTGTTGCTGCTGGTCCTGATGCTCGCAGCGGTATTCGTTTCCCATCGCCGCTCCGGCTGGACGCCGGCACAGATCTACGCCGCCGCGGCAGGCGCGCTCCTCACTTATGGCTGGACCGGTTTCTTCACCGAGATCGCATTGCATGGACCGGCGATGTTGCCCGCGCACGCAGGTTTGGCCGCCGTAATGCTTGTGCTTCTGGTTATCGCCGGATTCACCAGTTGCGTGCGCAGGCCCTGATTTGTCCGTTTTCCTGCCTTTTTGAGAATTGGAACGATCCCGGCTTGTAGGAACGGGTGCGCACCCTTAAGTTCAGTCTTGGACAGGTACTGCCTCGTGCGTCAGGATAGCGATGCCCAGGGGCCTTAATGTTACTCACCGGGAGCTGTCCCTGACCGAGGCCGTGGCCTCGGACATATGGCGCCCACCTGCACTGCAGGCCCGTGAGGATCCAATTCCAACGGCGTTGGCGGTCCTGTCCGCTTCCCCCGAGAAAACGAAGGTTTCGGCGCCGTCCGCAGGAGGCTATCGTGCATTCATGATGGAAAAACGGGATTTGCGCCGTCTTGCTGAGGCGCATCGCAAGACGCTGGTCGTGCCGGGGCACGCCGCTGTGCTGGCGGAGTATGCGGAGGCCTTGGCGCTGACGCCCGGCGTCGTCGTTGCCGGTTACGCCGCCTTTCGCGACGAGGCCGATCCCAAAGCCTTGATGCTGGCGCTCGCCGCCCGCGGTCATGGACTGGCGCTTCCCGTCATGGTGGCGAAGGCGCAGCCGCTGCGGTTTCATGCCTGGTGCGAGACCGACGCCCTGGTCGAGCATCCCTACGGCGTCCGCGAGCCGCATCCCGATTGTCCGGTGGTGGTTCCCGACGTGCTGCTGGTACCGCTGCTGGCGTTCGACGCAGAAGGTTACCGGCTGGGCTATGGCGGCGGGTTCTACGACCGCACGCTGGAGGCGTTGCGCGCGGTGCGGCCGGTTTACGCCGTCGGCATCGCCTATGCCGGCCAGTTGCGCACCGACGTGCCGCACGGCGCGCACGACCAGCGTCTCGATGCGGTGCTGACCGAAAACGGGCTCAACCGATTTGGTTCGTGATGCTTACAGCGTGACGCCCGCGGCGAGAAGATCGCGCTTCAGCGTCTCGACGCCGGTGAACTGCGCCGCCTGCATCCCGACCCCGCGCGCCGCGCGGACATTGGCCGGATTGTCGTCGGTGAAGAAGCATTCCGACGGAGCAAGACCGAGCCGCCCGGTCATCAGCCGGTAAATCGCGGGGTTCGGCTTGGTGACGTGCTCTTCGCAACTGATGACCATCTCGTCGAACAGACGCGGCAGATCGTGCTTCTCCAGGATCTGGCGCAGGAACGGCCGCATCGCGTTCGAGAGCAGCGCCGTCCGGTAGCGCGTCTTCAGCCGTTCGATCAGTGCCACGACCTCGGGATCGATCTTCACGCAGGCCCAGAATTCGGCTTCGAGGGCGGCGGGCACCGCGCCGGTCAGCGCCGACAAATGATCCAGCACTTCGGCGAGGTCGATCTCGCCCAGGTCGGCGCGTTCCACCACGCTCGCCTTGTAGGCGACGGCCGCCTCCGCCGACATGTAGCGCGGCAACACGAAAGGCGTGATCTCGGAACAAATCACACCGAAAAAGTCGAAGACGATGGCTTGCATGAACTCTTCCCGTCTGGTGGCGCGGCGATTACCAGACAAATGGGACAAATCTGTAGCGCACCCTCGCCATATAGTCGCAGTAGCCGGGAAGCTCTCGCCGAAGCAAGCCTTCTTCGAACAATACCCGCACCCCGAGCACGAGGATCGGCAGCGGGATGCCGAGCAAACCCAGGCGCGAGCCCAGGGCCAGCGGAATGGCGGCGTAGGCGATGACCGCGGCGCTGTACATCGGATGGCGCACGAACCGGTAAGGCCCGGTAGAGATCACATGCTGGCCGCGCTCCGGTTGCGCCCGCACGATGGCGGTGGCGAAGGTGTTCTCGGCCATCACGCGGATGACGAGGGCGAACGCCAAAAGGACCAGCACTCCGCCGATCAGGTTGAGCCACAGCGGGCATTGGGCGGTGCCGTGCCAGCGCGCATCGAGCCCCATCGCGCCGATCCAGCCGAACAGCACGAGATTGGAGAGCGGCAACAGGATGCGATCGAAGGCCGGCTTGTCGCGACGGCCGCGTCCCATGCGCTCCTTGAGCAAAGCCGGATCGCGACGCGCCAGCCAGACCGACATCGCCGCGCCGCCGCCGAGAAGGGATCCGCACAAAACATAGGCGCCGGTCCAGGCCAAGGTTCCCGCCAGCCCGAACAACAGGCCCGCCAGCAAAGCGGTAATCGCGGCAAATTGCAGTATCAGTTTGGCGATCATGGCTCCCCCCGGTAATGGCCGCAAAAGGCTGGCTCGCGGCCTCTAATATGCTATGACGGCGCCATGCGCATTCTCTTTATCGGCGACATCATCGGCCGGCCCGGACGGGATGTGGTGGCGGCCGAACTGCCCCGGCTCAAGGATTTGTTGAAGCCCGACTTCGTGGTCGCCAACGGCGAGAACGCGGCCGGCGGTTTCGGCGTCACGCGCGCCATCGCCGACGATCTGTTCGGCGCCGGGGTCGATTGCCTCACCACCGGCAATCACTGGGCCGATCAGCGCGAGATTCTGACTTTCATCGACGACGAAGACCGCATCCTGCGTCCGCGCAATTATCCCGCCGGCGTGCCGGGCAAGGGCGCGGGGTTCTACGAGACCCGGTCCGGCCAGCATGTTCTGGTCGTCAACCTGATGGGCCGCGTCTTCATGGATGCGCTCGACGATCCGTTCGCCGCCGCCGAACATGAGCTCGGCGCCTGTCCGTTGGGCGAAGCCGCCGATGCGATCATCATCGACATGCACGCCGAAGCCACGTCGGAGAAAATGGCGATGGGTCACTTCTGCGACGGCCGCGCCTCCGCGGTGATCGGCACCCATTCGCATATCCCGACCGCCGACGCGCAGGTCTTGCCAGGCGGCACCGCCTATCTCACCGATGCCGGCGGCTGCTGCGACTACGATTCCGTCATCGGCATGGACAAATACGAGCCGGTGCAGCGCTTCATCCGCAAGATGCACGGCAGCCGCTTCACGCCGGCGATGGGCCCGGCGACGCTGTGCGGCGCCTTCGTCGAGACCAACGAAAAAGGCCTCGCCACCCGCATCGACATGATCCGCGTCGGCGGAAGGCTGCAGCAGGCACTGCCGGAACTCTAGGCGGCGTCCGGGATGACAGGTTGGGATCGCCGCGCTAACGTCGCGCGCGTTCTTGTGCGAGGCATCCCATGGAATACCGCTCTCTCGGCCGCTCCGGTTTGAAAGTTCCCGTGCTCACGCTCGGCACCGGCACGTTCGGCGGGGTCGGCGGATTTTCGTCGTGGGGAACCACCGGGCCCGAGGAAGCGCGCCGCCTCGTCGACATCTGCCTCGAATCCGGGCTCACGATGTTCGACAGCGCCGACATCTATTCGCGCGGCGAATCCGAGCGCGTGCTGGGGGCGGCGGTCGCCGGCCGGCGCGATTCCGTGCTGATCTCGACCAAGGTGACGTTTCCGACCGGTCGCGGCCCCAACGATTGCGGCTCCTCGCGTCACTATCTCATCCGCGCCGTCGAGGCCTCGCTGAAGCGTCTCGGCACCGATTACATCGACCTGTTGCAGCTCCACGGTTACGACGCCGAGACTCCGCACGAGGAGGTGCTGTCGACGCTCGACACCCTGATCAAGGCGGGCAAGCTGCGTTACATCGGCGTGTCGAATTTTTCCGGCTGGCATCTGATGAAGGCGCTCGGCGTCTCGGACCGTTACGGCTATGCGCGTTATGTGGCGCACCAAGCTTATTACTCGCTGGTCGGGCGCGATTACGAATGGGAGTTGATGCCGCTCGGACTTGCCGAGGGCGTCGGCGCGGTGGTGTGGAGCCCGCTCGGTTGGGGCCGCTTGACCGGCAAGATCCGCCGCGGCGCGCCGTTGCCGGAAACCAGCCGCCGCCGCGACCAGAAGCAGAACGACATCGGTCCGCATGTCGGCGACGAACACCTCTTCAAGGTGGTCGATGCGCTCGACGGCGTCGCGGCCGAGATCGGCAAGACGGTACCGCAGGTGGCCCTTAATTGGCTGTTGCAGCGGCCCGGCGTGGCGACGCTCATCATCGGCGCCCGCAACGAGCAGCAGCTGCGCGACAATCTCGGCGCAGTCGGCTGGGCGCTGACCAAGGATCAAATCGCCAGGCTCGATGCCGCCAGCGCGGTGATGCCGGCCTATCCCTATTGGCACCAGCGCCAGTTCTCCCGCAATCCGCCGCCGGTGTAGACGGATTCGTTCCTCCCCCGCGGATGCAAATGCACGCGCCGCACGATTTCGAAAGTGCGGGGAAGGTGGCGCCGCAGGCGACGGAGGGGGTGTGCGGGGCGCGCGACCAAAAAAAGAGCGCGGGAGGAGGAATCCCGCGCCTTCAGTTTCAACAGGCAGAGAAAAACAAAGAAACTCAGCCGCCTTGAGCCACGCTCGGCTCGGCGTCTTCGCCCTCGAGCACGGCAGCGACCGCATGCACGGTGGCGGCAATGCGTACCGCGGCCTGAACCTGTTCGGCGGTCATGCCGGCGTTGCGCAGCACCTTTTCATGGCTGTCGATGCAGACGCCGCAGCCGTTGATGGCGGAAACAGCGAGGCACCACAGCTCGAAATCGGCCTTGTCGACGCCGGGCTTGCCGATGACGTTCATGCGCAGCCGCGCCGGCAGCGTCTTGTAGTCCGGGGCGGAGGCAAGATGGGTGAAGCGGTAATAGATGTTGTTCATGCCCATGATCGCCGCGGCGGCGCGGGCGGCAGTCAGCGCTTCGGGCGCAAGCTTCGGCGCGAACTCGCTGAACAGGGCGTTGGTGGTCGTCTTGTTGCGGCTGGCGAGGGCGCAGGCGATGAAGGTGCCGGCGCGCTGCTGCTCGCTCAAGAGCGTCTCGGTGGCGAGGCTGGAGAGGTTGAGCTTCAGATCGCGCGCGTATTCGGGCAGCAGATCCTTCAGCGTTTCGATAGACATGGCGGGGTGACCTTGGTGCTGGGAGAAGGAAACCCCGCCGGCGTGGAGGGGGGGAGCGCCGGCGGGGCTCACTTTAGGGTCCGGCCGAAGGGAGGGGGGACATCAGCCATGACCCGCGAGTGTACAGTCGGCCTGAGATCAGGCCTTGATGACCTCTTCGCCCTTGTGCCAGTTGCAGGGGCAGAGTTCGTCCGTCTGCAGAGCATCGAGCACGCGCAGCACTTCCTGCGGATTGCGGCCGACGCTCATGTCGGTGACGTAGGCGAAGCGGATGATGCCTTCGGGATCGACGATGAAGGTCGCGCGCTTGGCGACGCCCGCTTCCTCATCGAGCACGCCGAGCGCGGTCGAGAGCTTGCGGTTGACGTCGGACAGCATGGCGAAGGGCAGATCCTTCAGGTCGGCGTGATTGTTGCGCCAGGCGAGGTGGACGAATTCGGAGTCGACCGATACGCCGTAGACGACGGTATCGCGATCCTTGAAGTCGCCGTTGACCTTGCCGAAGCCGGCGATCTCCGTGGGACATACGAAGGTGAAATCCTTCGGCCAGAAGAACACGACCTTCCACTTGCCGGCATCCGAAGCCTCGGTGAAATCGGCAAAGGCGGTCTTGGGATCGGTCGAAACGACGCCCTTCACGGAAAAAGCGGGAAACTTGTCGCCAACGGTCAGCACGGGGTATCTCCTTGAATGTCTCGGTGAGTGACTGCGCTTAAATTAGAATAACTCTAAACTGTTGTCAAAACCAAACTGACACCTGCGGCAATTTTGACCAATTCTAAATACAAGGCCTTGATTTTACTCCCTCAAATTTGAGTATGCGACGTATTCGCAATTATGAAAGCAGGCTGCCTGCGTCCCATGCGATGAAGCACGGAAGATGAGCCTTGATTTGTCCAGGGCTGCATGCAAACGATTGCATAGTCGGAAAGCACTGGCGGCAAGCTTCGCACCGAGATGATGCATGACACCCGCCGGAAAAACACCAGGAGGGTAGCATGGCAGAAACGAACAAGGCCCGTCGGTACACCAGTGGTCTGAAGGCGGGCGTCGCGGCATTGGCTCTGGGGCTGACGCTCACGGCAGCCTCTGCGCAAGACCAGCCGGTGCCGCTGAAGCTCGATGTCGACGGCACGGTGCACGTGCCCGCGATGGCCGTGCCGTTGTCGGAATTCTCTACGCCGGAAGCCAAGGCCTATATGGCCGATCATCTGCGCGACATGCAGAACCCGCCGAAGCTGGTGCAGGATCAGGGTGTGCCGCGGTTCATGAAGCCCTATATCGAACGGCTGCATACCCTTTATCCGGTCGACCGGCAGGACACTTCGGTGGCCGGGGTTCATACCTATATCTACACGCCGAAGACCGGGATCGCGGCGAAGAACGAGAAGCGGGTTTTGATCAATCTGCATGGCGGCGGATTCCAGGGCTGCTTCCCCGGCTGCGCCGAAGCGGAGTCGATTCCGGTCGCCGCGCTTGGTCAGATCAAGGTCGTGAGTATCGATTACCGTCAGGCACCCAAGGCGCAATTCCCCGCGGCAAGCGAAGACGTTGCTGCCGTTTATCGCGAACTGCTCAAAACCTATCGTCCTGAGAACATCGGTATTTACGGCTGTTCGGCGGGTGGCCGTCTGACGGGCATGTCGCTCGCGTGGTTCCAGAAGCACGGTCTGCCGCGTCCGGCGGCTGCCGGCGTATTCTGCGCCGGTCTGATGAACCCGCCAGGCGGTTTCGGCGGTGATGCTTCCTACATGTCGACGCCGCTCGGCGAAGGCATGCCCCCGCGGGCTCCGACGCCGGGCTTCCGCAACAACAAGAAAGGCATGCCGATGAATTATTATCTGGCGGCTGCCAATCTGTCGGATCCGCTGGTGTCGCCGGCGATGTCAGCGGAGGTTTTGGCGAAGTTCCCGCCGACGCTGGTGATCACCGGAACGCGCGGCTTCGAACTGAGCAACGCCGTATATTCGCACTCGCAGCTCGTAAAGGCGGGCGTCGAGGCCGACCTGCATGTTTGGGAAGGGATGTTCCACGGCTTCTTCTACAATCCCGATGTTCCGGAATCGCGCGATTGCTATGACGTGATCGTGAAGTTCTTCGACCGTCATCTGGGTCAATAAGAAATAAGGTCGGAGCGAATTCCAATCCGCTCCGACCTCGCCGAGTATCCACCGGAGCGGGTCTTCCAAAATCGGAAGGCCCGCTTCTGGTATGTCAGTCGTGCTCTTTGATCTTGATGACGAAGTAGAGCAGCTCTTCGCCGGGTGCGATCAGAAGCTGGTGCGGCGTGCCGGCGGGAATGTGCACCACGTCGCCTTCGCCGAGCATCGTCGTCTTGCCGCCTGCCACCCTGCTGCCGCGCACTTCGCCGGGGCTTTCTTCGTGGCCGCCTTCCAGCGTGCCTTCGGTGACAAGCGTCGCCTTGCCGCGCACGATGTAGAACATGTCGGCGTAGCGGGCGTGAATCTCGGCCGTGCCGTCCTTGGTGCGATAGGACAGCATGGTGTGATGGTTGTTGTAGGTCGCCAGCGTATCGGCGGCCCCGCCGGTCGCGGCGGCTTTGGCCTTCAGCGCCTCCATGGCCTTGGCGAGATCGCCGACCGTGTAGTGATCGGCCGGCGCAGCGCCTGCCGAAACGCCTGCGATCATGGCTCCGAGAACGATGCCTGTGGTTTTGCCGGTCATGGAAATCCCCGCGTGAAAATGCGGGCGCACATTGCACCCGCAAGGGACTCCAACCAATGCGTCAGATGCGGCGCCGCCGCCGCAGGAGCACGAGGCCGCCCGCCAGAAGCGCGAGGCTCGCCGGTTCGGGCACATCGGGCGTCAGGGTCACATTGTCGATGGCGCTGTTGTAAGGCTCCGAGTCCGTGCCGCCGCCCAGGAGCACGAGCAGCGTGTCCACAAGGATGCCGTGCAAACCCAAGGCGGTTTCGGTCGTCCAGTTGGAATAGGGCTGGTCGGCCGTGTTGGCCAGGGTAAAGACATCGAAGCCGATGAAGCCGCCGCCGATGCCACCGGCGACGATCAAGTCTTGCGTCCCCGTGCCGGGACGGTTGTAGGCGGCGAAGTCGACACTGTCGAACTGGAACAGGCCGCCGTCGGCGCGCCGGATGATCAGCACGCCGCCGCCGTCCGAGACGGCTTCAAGGTCCTGGCCGGGATGACCGGGGGTGTTGACGACGATGTTGCCGATGCCGAGTTCATAGGTGAACCCGCTTTCGGTGATGGGACCGGTGAAGACCCCTGTCGGGGCCGTCTCAAAGGTGATGACGTTGGCCGCTGCCGGTACCGTAATCGCTGCCGCTACGATAAGTGCCTTGAGCCATCGCATGTCGAACCCTCCCGCAATTCACGTCCAGTTTGGCGGGAAGTGTGCAACTCGCGCGCCAAATGACGGCGCCGCGCAAGTTCAACGGCTTGGAACGCTTCCGCGGCGTTCCGCAGGGCGGAATCTGTAAGCGCCGCTGACAGTCTCTCAGCCGCCCAGTGCGCGCGCGATGTGGAAGGTCGCAAAGGCTCCAAGGTAGGCAAGACCCAGCATGTAGCCGAAGGTAATCCACATCCACTTCCAGCTCTGGGTTTCGCGCTTGATGACGGCGAGCGTGGAGGCGCATTGCGGCGCGAAAATATACCAGACCAGGAAGGCGAGCGCCGTGGCCAGGCTCCATTGTGCAGCCAGCATGTGGCCGATCTGATTTTCGGCGCCGCCCGAAATCGAATAGACGGTGCCGAGGGCGGCCACCGCCACTTCGCGCGCCGCCATGCCGGGGATCAGTGCGATCGCGATCTGCCAGTTGAAACCGATCGGGGCCAGCACCGGCGCGATGGCATGGCCGATCATGGCGGCGAAGCTGTACTCGATCGCCGGAGCGGTGGCACCGGCCGGGGCGGAGGGGAAACTCGCCAGGAACCAGATCAGCACGGTCATGGCGAAGATGGTGGTGCCGGCGCGATAGAGAAACGCCTTGGCGCGGGTGAACAGGCCGAACAGCACGCTCTTGGGATCGGGCAGCTTGTAGTCCGGCATCTCCAGCATGAAAGGCGGGCTCATCTCCTGGCTCCAGAAGAGGAACTTGGCCACCGCCGATACGCCAAGCGCCGACAGGATGCCGGCCGCGTAAAGCCCGAACATCACCAAGCCCTGCAGCGAGAGCACGCCCCCCACCGTCGTGTCGGGGATGAAGGCGGCGATGATGAGGGTATAGACCGGGATGCGCGCCGAGCAGGTCATCAGGGGCGCCACCAGAATGGTGGTGAGCCGGTCCTTTCTGTTGTCGATCACGCGCGTCGCCATGATGCCGGGAATGGCGCAGGCGAAACTCGACAGCAGCGGAATGAAGGCCCGCCCGTGCAGTCCGGCGCCGCCCATGATCTTGTCCATCAGGAACGCCGCTCGCGCCATGTAGCCGAGGTCTTCCAAGAGCAGGATGAACAGGAACAGGATCAGGATTTGCGGCAGGAACACCAGCACGCTGCCGACGCCGCCGATCACGCCGTCGGTGATGAAGCTCTGGACGATCCCGGCCGGCAACAGATCGTGGGCGGTGGTGCCGAGCACGGCGAAGCCTTGCTCGATGAGGTTCATCAGCGGCTGCGCCCAGGTGAATACCGCCTGGAACATCACGAACAGGATCGCAAACAGGCAGATGAGGCCCGCCACCGGATGAAGCAGCACCGCGTCCAGCCGCGATGTCAGCGTATCGGGCCGCAAGGGCATCTTCACGACGGCACGGATGATGGCATCGGCGTCGCGCTGATCGGCTCTGAGATTGGCGGCCGACGGCACCGTCCAGGCGCAGTCGGTGGCTGCCGACAGCACGAAGCGGTCGAGCTCGGCCATCACCGCGTCGATGCCGCCCTTGCGGACTGAGATGGCGGTAACCACCGGCATTTCGAGTGCGGCGGACAGTTTTTGGACGTCGATCTCGATGCCGCGCCGCTTGGCGATGTCCATCATGTTGAGGACCAGCATCATCGGCCGGCCGACGCGCTTCAGTTCCAGCACCAGACGAAGAGCCAGACGCAGATTGGTGGCATCGGCAACGCAGATGAGAAAGTCGGGGGCTGTTTCCGAGGCCAGCCGGTCGAGCACCACGTCGCGGGTGATCTCTTCGTCCGGGCTGCGGGCGCGCAGGGAATAGGTGCCGGGCAGGTCGATGACGGAATAACAGAGCCCTGCGGGCGTATGGACAACGCCGGCTTTGCGCTCGACGGTCACGCCGGGATAATTGGCGACCTTCTGGCGGCTGCCGGTCAGGGCATTGAACAGAGCGGTCTTGCCGCAATTCGGCGTACCGACCAGGGCACAGCGAATGATCCCGGCGTCGGTCATCGCGTTCATCAGTGGAAAGTCCCCTCCAGGGTATTAGACGACGAGAACGGCCATGGCTTCGCGGCGGCGAAGCGCAACGGTGGCGCTGTCTACGCGAACGGCGATCGGATCGCGTCCGATGGCCCCCTCGTGCAGGATTTCGACCGACGCGCCCTCGACGAAGCCGAGTTCGATCAGGCGACGTTCCAGCTCTTCCGAGGAGAGGCCGCTGGCATTGCCGGTGGCGTCGATCGCATCGATGCGGCCGCGGAATCCGGGGTGCGCGCGGCCGAGCGGCGTGCGCTGAGATGTGACCGGCGGACTTTCACGGAGCATTTTTGGACCTGTCTAGTTGCGAGCCATTCGCAAAAGTATTCATGCCAGAACGGCAACAAAGTGTCAAGTTCCACACTGCCGCCGCGGCAGAACCGGGACTGTTCTAGAACTCATTTAAGGAATGATCCTGGCAAAGGGGGAGTTCGTATTGGCCGTAAACGTCCGGCGAGAAATCGCAGCAATGTGAGCGGCATACCCGGCCCGTGTCGGCTTAATCTCCCGTTCCGCGGGTAAGCGAGGGGCCGGACATGGGACTGTTCAGGACGGCTATGGCTGCTGTCTTTATCGTCGCAGCGGCTGCTGCGGGCGCCGCGGAGCAGAGATCGGCTGCGCCGCCGCTGCAATATTGGGATCTGCCGACCGGCTCGCATATTGCCATCGTTCATTTCGGGGTGGGCCGAAATCCGGCGCCGGTGATCTATCTTCACGGTGGGCCGGGCGCCGATTTTGTGACCGCGGTCCGCGACCATCCGGATTGGTGGCAGCGTCTCGGGTCTCGCGGGGCCGACATCTACGTCTACGACCAGATCGGCAGCGGATTGTCGGCGCGCCTTCGCGATCCCACCCAGTATACCGCCAAGCGCCATGTCGACGACCTCGATGCGATCCGCCAGCGGATCAAGGCCGAGCATATGGTGTTGATCGGCGAGTCCTGGGGTTCGACGTTGGCCGCGAACTACATGGCGGCCCATCCCGGTGTGGTGGTGCGGGTCGCCTTCGTATCGCCCGGCCCGATCGATCGCACCGAAGCCATTCCCCGTCTCGGCATGCCCGATGACATCATGGCGTTCCTGCGCGCCACCCGTCCGGGAGCGATGCGCCATTACGAGGAACTGGATCGCCTTTTGGCGAAGGATGTTCACGCCGCTTACGCGCTGGCTCCCGATGCCGAAATGGATCCGATACTCGACGACTTCGTCAATGTCGCCGTGCGCGGCGAAACCGTCCACGATCCGGCGCAAGCGAGCAAACTCGCGATGCATGGCATGGGGTGGTGGTCGTATCTCATGACCAATTGGGATCTGTCGACCCATCCCTTCCCGGTACAGAAGAGACTGGCGGGCAACCGCACGCCCGGCATCGTCGTACGCGCCGAGTCCGATTACATCGCCTCTGCCGAAGCGGAGAAATATCTGCGCGTGTTTCCGGCGACCCGGATGATCAAGATTGCCAAGGCAGGCCACATCATCTGGCTGGAGCAGCCGAAGGCTCTCACCGAAGCGCTGGAGGGCGTGATTTTCGGGGTCGAATGAAAAGAGCGCCGCCCGCAGTGAATCAAGGCGGCGCCCATCCCCTCTGGCCTTTGGTTTGCCTCTTTCGCACCATTTGCGCAAGCGCCGACTTGAAAAAGCCGGGCTTCCCGCGTTTTCTGGTGCCGCGAATCAAGCGGGAGAGGCGGCAGTGGAATCCATTCTCGAAGTGATGGAGATCGCGACCGGCAAGCGGCGTGTCGTCTATCGTACCGACCGTCTGATCGAAGCGCCCAACTGGTCGAAGAATGGCGCTCATCTCATCTTCAACCGCGAGGGACTGCTGTATCGTCTGCCGGTCAACGGCGGCGTGCCTGCAAAGATCAACACCGGCACCCTCAATCGCCTTAACAACGACCACGGTCTGTCGCCCGACGGCAAATGGATCGTGATTTCGGACAAGAGCGAGGCCGATGGCCTGTCGCGCGTCTCGATCCTGCCGGCCGAAGGCGGTACGCCGCGTCTCGTCACGCCGAACGGTCCCTCCTATTGGCATGGCTGGTCGCCGGATGGCGCGACGCTCGCCTATGTGGCTGCGCGCGGAGACCGGATCTTGAACCTGTGGGCCTGCCCGGCGGCAGGCGGGGCGGAGCGGCGGCTTACGCAAGGCGACTGGATGGATGACGGCCCCGATTATTCGCCCGATGGCCGGTTCGTCTTCTTCAACTCGACGCGCAGCGGCAACATGAAACTCTGGCGCATCGGCGCCGACGGCAGCGACCCGACCCAGATCACGTTCGAGGACGATACCCGCGACTGGTTTCCGCATTCCTCGCCGGACGGCAAATGGATCGTCTACGTCGCGTTCGGTACCGACGTCGCGGTGAACGATCATCCCGCCAACAAGGACATCACTTTGCGCCTGATCCCGCTCGAGGGCGGCAAACCGCAGATCATCGCGAACGTGTTCGGCGGGCAGGGCACGCTGAACGTCCCGTCCTGGTCGCCGGATTCCAGCACGTTCGCGTTCGTTTCCTATAAGCCGTAGGTAAAAATTCGGAAACGATGGAAGACGATCTTTTCCATTGAATGATCCGGGGCGCATCGCCAGATTCCTGTCAAAAGGAGGCCGGCGATGTTTCCTGCCCTGTTCGTTTCCCATGGTGCCCCGACGCTGCCGCTCGACGATGCGCCTGCGCGCGATTTTCTCCGCGACCTCGGCCAAAGCCTGCCGCGGCCTAAAGCGATTCTGGCGGTTTCGGCGCATTGGGAGACCGAGCGTCCCGCGTTCACGGCGGCTCCGCGCAATACCACCATTCACGATTTTCGCGGTTTTCCGAAACCGCTTTATGATCTTCGTTATGACACCCCCGGCGCGCCGGACATTGCGGCCCGTCTGGCGCAGAGCCTCGAGCGGGCCGGCATTCCGGCGAGCCTCAACGAACGGCGTGGGATCGATCACGGTGCCTGGGTGCCGTTGATGCTGATGGTTCCGGCTGCCGATATTCCGGTCGTGCAGCTTTCGATCCAGCCGCGTCTTGGCGTTGCCCATCACATCGCGCTCGGTAAGGCGTTGCGTCCGTTCCGGGAAGGCGGATTGATCCTGGCCAGCGGCGGCTTCGTCCACAATCTGATGGCCCTCGATTGGGAGGGTGGTGCAGAGCCCGACTGGTCGGCGCGCTTTTCCGGATGGATGGATGCGGCGCTGACCGAGCGGCGTGACGACGATCTCGTTCACTATCGCACCCGCGCGCCCGAGGCGTCCCGCGCCCATCCTTCCGAAGATCATATCCTGCCGCTGTTCGTCGCTTACGGCGCTGGCGAAACCTCCCGCCGTCTGCACAAGAGTGCCACGTTCGGCTCGCTCAGAATGGATGCTTACGCGTTTGATTGAGAACGGGTTCCGCGCTACCTGTTGAGGACGCCGTCAACGGGGCTCTTCGATGACCTTCGCCGCACCGGCCGTACTGGCCGTGTTCTGCATCGCTTACGCCTTCGTCTTTGCGGAGGAAAAGCTGCATCTGCGCAAGTCCAAGCCGGTGATGGTGGCGGCCGGACTGATCTGGATTTTGGTCGCGGCCGGCTTTGTCAGCGAAGGCCGCGGGCCCGAGGTGACGGAGAGCATCCGGCACGTCGTGCTCGAATATGCCGAACTGTTGCTGTTCCTGTTGTCGGCCATGAGTTTCGTCAACGCGCTGGTCGAGCGCCAATTGTTCGATGCCCTCAGAGCCCGGCTCACCGCGGCACGCATATCGGTGCGCGGCATTTTCTGGCTGACCGGTTCGGCGGCGTTTTTCCTCTCGCCTGTCGCCGACAATCTGACCACGGCGCTGGTCATGGGGACCGTGGCGCTCGCCGCGCTTGGGCATCACAAAAAGGCGGTGGTCGTCACGCTGGTTTCGATCGTGATTGCGGCCAATGCCGGTGGCGCCTTCTCGCCGTTCGGCGACATCACCACCTTGATGGTCTGGCAGAAGGGCAAAGTCGAATTCTTCGAGTTTCTCGATCTTTTCGTGCCGTCGGTTCTCAACTGGCTGGTGCCGGCGCTGCTCATGAGCCTTTTCCTGCCCCGAAGCCAGATCGAAGGCGGCACCGCTGAGGTCAAGGTCCGTCAGGGTGGATATGTGATCGCCGGAATGTTCTTGTGCACCATCGCGCTGACGGTGACGCTCGATCACACCCTGCATCTGCCGCCCTTCCTCGGCATGATGACGGGGCTTGGTGCCTTGAACCTCTACGGTTATTTTCTGCACGGCTGGGAAACGCGCGTCCTTTGCTCCGATGATGATCGTGAGCCGTTCAACATCTTCAGCATTTTCGCCAAGATCGAATGGGACACGCTCTTGTTCTTTTACGGCATCATGCTGTGCGTCGGAGGATTGGCGGCCGTCGGCTATCTGCACGGTCTGTCGACATTGCTCTATAGCGACCTCGGTCCCACGGTCGCCAATATCATCATTGGCATCCTGTCGGCGGTGGTCGACAACATTCCCCTGACCTATGCCGTCCTGTTGATGGAGCCGAGCATGAGCCATGGCGAATGGCTGCTGGTGACCCTCACGGCCGGCACCGGCGGTTCGCTGTTGTCGATCGGATCGGCTGCGGGCGTCGCGCTGATGGGGGCCAGCAACGGACGCTATACGTTCGGCTCGCATCTCAAATGGATTTGGGCGGTGGCGATCGGCTATGCGGTGGGGATCGCGGTTCACATCCTCCTCAACGCCAGTCTGTTCACGGAATTCCGTCGGCCTTAGTGGTCGGCTTTGGTCGATGCCATCTTGCGTCGCCTGCGGGAGCAGGGTTACGTGACCCGTATCATTCATAGGAGACGGTCATGGCCAAGCTGACGGGAAAAGTTGCGCTGATTACGGGTGCGAGCGCTGGAATTGGTCATGCCGCCGCGCTGGCTCTGGCGTCGGAAGGTGCCAATCTCGTCGTCACCGCACGCCGCGCCGAACGGCTTGAAGCGCTTGCGGCAGACGTCGCCAAGTTCGGCGTCAAGGCGATTGCGGTGCCCGGCGACATGCGGGACGAGGCGACCGCCATCGCTGCCGTCGACGCCGCGCAAAAGGAGTTCGGCCGGATCGATATCCTCGTCGCCAACGCCGGTGTCGGCAATTACAAGGACCTGGTCGATACCTCCGTCGCCGAATACGACGACATGATGGACGGCAACATGAAGTCGTCCTGGATCATCGCCCGCCATACCGTGCCGGTGATGATTGCCCAGAAGGACGGCCTCATTCTCCTCGTCTCCTCGATGGCCGGCGTTTACGGCTTTGCCGGCGAAGCCACCTATTGTGCCACCAAGTTTGCCCAGGTCGGCTTCGCGCAAGGTCTCGATAAGGAGCTGAGGCCGCACGGCATCAAGGTGGGCACCATCAACCCCGGCGGCGTGAAGACCGAATTCGCCATCGGCAAGGGCCGCACCGAAGACGAGGTGGCGGCATCCGGCATGCTCGACCCGGCCGACGTCGCGCAAGCCATCCTGTTCGCCTGCACCCAGCCGAAACTGGCACGCATCATCCAAATTCAGATGCGTCCGATGGAAGAGTCCCTGACGTAAAGCGCTGCCCGGCAAAGAGGCAGTGATGAAATCCGCGCCTCACGCGGCGGCGCGCGGCAGCATTTGATCGTATCGCGTACGATTTCCTCCGAAAGTCACAGCGAAGCGGTTTCCTTTTGCCGTGGATGCGCGGATGCTCCGGGCATGATCGGATTAGCCGTCGGCATCATCGCCTGCCTGTTCGGGATCATCGCGCTCCTGCCGGACGCCGACGGTTTCAGCGACGAATGACCTGACGCACACGGACCTTTTCCGCCGATGCCGCGTTGCGTGTCTGCAGCGCTGTGGTTTTTGCGTCCGTGGACAGGCTTCGGGAGTTTTGGTTGCTAATCCGGGAGGGCGTCGAAGAGTTCTTCGAGGACGCCGCCTACAGCCGTGGCGCCGCCATCAGCTTCTACGCCATGACGGCAATGGGTCCGGTGCTCTATATCGGGGCTTGGGTGGCCGGGATTTTTCTCGGCGCGAAAGCCGCCCATACCCACCTTCTTTATGAAGTCCGCCGGGTCATCGGGTACGACACGGCTACCATGCTGCAAGCTGCCATTGCTGCTGCGGGTCATCTTCAGGGCGGCTTGCTCGGCACGCTTGCGGGGGTGGCGGTGCTGGTGTTCACCGCGGGCGGCGTATTCGTCGAGGTCCAGTCCGCCCTCAACTGCATCTGGAAAACCCCCACGCCGCCGTTTTCCTGGTGGGGGGCTGTGAAAAGCTATCTGCTGTCGCTCGCCTTGGTCGGCGGGTTGGGGCTGCTTTTATGCGTATCGCTGATGGTCAACACGCTGGTGCGGGCTTTCGGCACCTATTTCGAGGCGCTGATCGGGATCGGCGGCGGTTTGGTCTGGCTGCTAAATGCGGCCTTTTCGGCCGGCCTCATCACGTTCCTGTTCGCCGCGATCTACCGCGTGCTGCCGAACCGCCCGCTTGAGTGGCGCGACGTGATTGCCGGCGCGATCATCACTTCAGTCCTGATCCTTCTGGGCGAGTATGCCATTGCCTTTTATCTGGCCGAGACGGCGCTCAGCCATCGCTACGGGTCTGCCGGCGGCGCGATGGCAATCCTGATCTGGCTCTACTATTCGGCGCAGGTCTTCCTGCTCGGGGCGGAAATCACCAAGGTGTGGTCGCGGCGCCATGGCAGTCCGGCGGCCAAGGCGGCGGCGGTTTCTCTGGAGCAGGCTGCCTGACCCGTGCGGCGTCCAGGGCATGGTCATGCCCTCTGAGACAGGTTAGGCTCCGCCAAAAGGTAAGCGCTGTCGCGACCCTGGGGGACGACCATGAAAAACGGCAAAATCAGTGTAATCGAGAAGATCGGTTACGGCTTCGGCGACGGCGCATCCAACCTGATCTGGATGATTTTCATCTACTATCAGTTGAACTTCTACACCGACGTCTACGGACTGGCGGCGGCCGCCGCCGGCACCATGCTTCTGGTGACCCGCACCTGGGACATTTTCGTCGACGTCATTATCGGCATGATTGCCGACCGCACCCAGACGCGCTGGGGCAAATTCCGCCCCTTCCTTTTGTGGATGGCGCTGCCGTTCGGCATTGTCGCGACGCTTGCCTTCACCACGCCGCCGTTCGGGGACACCGGCAAGCTGATCAGCGCCTATGTCACGCTGACGCTTTTGATGCTGGCCTATTCGGCGATCAATGTTCCGTACGGCGCGCTGATGGGCGTGATCTCGCCCGATCCGCAGGAGCGCACGGCGCTGTCCGCGTATCGCTTTAGCTTCGCTCAAGGCGCCGGATTCGTCGTCGCCATGCTGGCCATGCCGCTGGTCGCCACCCTGGGCCAGGGCAACGACCGTAATGGCTATGTCCTGACGGTGGGGCTGTTTTCGATCGTCGCGGTGCTGATGTTCCTCGGCACCTTCGCCACCACGCGCGAGCGCGTCGTCCCGCCGCCGAAGCAGAAGACCTCGAGCAAGCAGGATCTCATCGATCTGGCGCACAACTGGCACTGGCAGATCCTTTGCGCGCTCGGCATCCTGCAGGTGTTCTTCGTCGCGATCCGCGGCTCGTCGATGATCTACTATTTCAAGTACTATATGAACGACGCGACCTTTGCCGGACCGTTCGGCTGGACGATCCATCTCGGCGGCGCGCTCGGCACCGGGCCGTTCATCGTCATGGGTACGCTCACCTCGATGGTGGCGACCTTCCTCATCCAGTATGTGACGCCCTATACCGGCCGCAAGAACGCGTTCATCGGCTGCATGGTGCTGGGTGCGATATCGCTGATCGCCTCGTTCTGGGTACGCCCCGATCAGCTGTTGCTGCTTTACGGCTTCCACTTCCTCTATTCGATTTTCACCGGCCCGACCGCGGCCTTGCTCTGGGCGATGTTTGCCGACAGCGCCGACTGGTCCGAGTGGAAGACCGGACGGCGGGCGACGGGTCTGGTGTTCTCCGCCTCCGGCATGTCGAACAAGCTCGGCTGGGCGATCGGCGGCGCGCTGGCGCTCAGCCTTCTGGCCGCTTACGGCTATCAGGCCAATGTGGCGCAGACGGCCCACGCTCAGGAAGGCATTCGCCTGTTGATGGCAGTGGTGCCGGCAATCGGCGCGCTTGCCTGCGGCTTCGGCATGCTGTTCTACAAGCTCGAATCCAAAATGCCGCAAATCTCGGCCGAACTCGCGGCCAAGCGCGCGGCCAACGCTACGGAAAGCTGAGATGCAATACGGCACCTTCGACGACGCCGCGCGCGAATACGTGATCACGCGGCCGGATACGCCGCGCTCGTGGTCGAACTATCTCGGCTCGACCGAATACGGCGCCATCATCACCAACAATGCCGGCGGCTATTCGTTCTACAAGTCGGCGGCGCAAGGCCGCTTCCTCCGGGTGCGGTTCAACAACGTGCCGGTCGATCAGCCGGGCCGCACGATCTATCTGCGCGATGCGGAGTCCGGCGACTTCTGGAGTGCCGCTTGGCAGCCGGTCGGCAAGCCGCTCGACGAATACAAATCCGAATGCCGCCACGGCACGGCCTATACCGTCATTACGTCGGAGTATTCCGGCATCCGCTCGGAGACGACCTATTTCGTGCCGCTCGGCCATGCCATGGAGGTCTGGCGGGTCAAGCTGACCAACACCGGCAAGACGCCGCGGCGGCTCGGCGCTTTCACCTATGTCGAGTATGCCAACAACTGGTCGTCGGTGAACGATCTGGTCAATCTGCAATACAGCCAGTTCATCGCGACGATGGGCGTGGAAGACGGCATCATCGATCACGGCACCAACGTCCATATCCCGGCCGATCCGGATAATTTCGAGAACGCCGACCAGGGCCGCCATTCGTTTCTCGCGCTCGTCGGCGCTCCCATCGCGGGTTACGACACCGACCGCACCGCGTTCCTCGGGCCTTACGGCACTTATGCCAAGCCGCACATTCTCGAGACCGGTCGCTGCACCAATTCGCTGGCGGCAGGCGACAATGTCTGCGGCGTGCTGCAGGCCGAAGTGACGCTCGCGCCGGGCGAGACCAAGGAGTTTGTGGTGCTGATGGGCGTCGGCCGCGCCGGCGCCGAGGGCAAGGCAGCGGCGAAGGAGTTCGGCAATCCCGCGCGCGTCGAGGAAGAGCTTGCCAAGCTCAAAGCCTATTGGCACGGCCGCCTCGAAGGCCTCACCGCCACGACGCCCGATCCGGCGTTCAATTCGATGCTGGCGATGTGGGGGCCGTTCAACTGTCTCATCACTTATGCCTGGTCGCGCGCCGCTTCGCTGATCTATGCCGGCGAACGCGATGGGCTCGGCTATCGCGACACCGTGCAGGATATGCTCGGCGTGATGCATGCCATCCCATCCGAAGCGTTGAAGCGTCTCGAACTGATGCTGACGGGCCAGCTTTCGACCGGCGGCTGCATGCCGGTGGTCAAGCAGTTTGCCCATCGCCCTGGCCATGAGAGCGTACCGCCGGACACCGAATTGCGTTCCGACGACGGTATGTGGCTGTTCCTCACGGTGCCGGCCTACATCAAGGAATCCGGCGATTTCGCATTCCTGAAAAAGGTGCTCCCCTACGCCGACAAAGGTGAGGCGAGCGTGCTCGGGCATTTGCGCCGCGCCATCGAGTTCAATCTCGAACGCTGTGGCGCCCACGGGTTGCCGTGCGGCTTGTCCGCCGACTGGAACGATTGCATCCGCCTCGGCGCCAAAGGCGAAACCGTCATGGTCGCCTTCCAGCTGCGCTTTGCCCTCAAGACCTACGCGGAAATTTGCGCGCTGATCGGCGAGGCGGGCGAGAAGGCGTGGGCCGACGCCGCGCTGGCGCGTTTCGATCCGCTGCTCGAAGCCAGCGCCTGGGACGGCGAATGGTATCTGCGCGGTTTCGGCGACGACGGCATCAAATACGGTTCCGCCGAACAGAAGGAAGGCCGCATCTTCCTCAACACCCAGACCTGGGCGGTGCTGTCCGGTCATGCCACGGGTGCGCGCGCGGGCCAGGCGATGGCCTCCGTCGAAAAGCATCTCGCCACCGATCATGGTGTCATGCTGTGCACGCCGCCGTTTGTCGAAACCTCGATGAAGGTGATGCGCGCGGTGCTATTCGTGCCGGGCATGAAAGAGAACGGCTCCATCTTCACGCATACCCAGGGCTGGGCGGTGATTGCCGAGACCATGCTGGGGCATGGCAGCAAGGCGTACCGCTACTATCGCGCCAGCATGCCGGCGGCCTGGAACGATCGCGCCGAAACGCGTGAGATCGAGCCCTACGTCTATTGCCAGTTCACCAACGCGCCGATGAGCCCGCGCGCCGGTGCCTCCCGCGTGCCGTGGCTGTCGGGCTCGGCGGCGTGGGCTTACGTCGCCGGTACGCAATACGTCCTCGGCATCCGCGCCGACTGGCAGGGCCTTGTCGTCGATCCGTGCATTCCGGCCGCCTGGAAAGGCTTCTCGGCCACGCGCCGCTTCCGCGGCAAGACGGTGAAGATCGATGTGCAGAACCCGAACGGCGTCGAGAAGGGCGTGAAGTCGCTCACCCTCAACGGCGAAGTGCTGCCGGGCAATGTCATCCCAGCCGACAAGCTGAAGGATGAGAATGCTGTCGTCGTGGTGATGGGCTGATTAGCGGCAACGCTTCAAGGCTTCGATGTCGGCACCGATGATGGCGGGAATGGCGGCGGTGATCTTTTCCACCGGCCAGTCCCACCACGCCAGCGTCTGCAAGGCGACGATGGTGTCGTCGTCGAAGCGTTTCTTGATCAGCTTGGCCGGATTGCCGCCGACGATGCCATAGGCGGGCACGTCGCGGGTGACCACGCTCTTCGCCGCCACGATGGCGCCGTTGCCGATCTTCACCCCAGGCATGATGACCGCCTCGTAGCCGAGCCAGACGTCGTTGCCGATCACTGTGTCGCCCTTGATCTTCAATTCTCCCGGCTTGGGAATGGCCGCTTGCCAGCCCTGGCCGAAAATCCCGAACGGATAAGTCGAAAGCCCGGTCAGTTTGTGATTGGCGCCGTTCATGATGAAGCGGACGCCGCGGGCGATGGCGCAGAACTTTCCGATCACCAGCTTGTCGCCGATGAAGGGGAAGAGATAGAGCACGTTGCGCTCGAAATCCTCCGAGTTCTCGGGATCGTCGTAATAGGTGTAATCGCCGATCACGATGGCCGGGTTCTTCACCGTGTTTTTGATGAAACAGACTTGCGGAAAGCCCGCCATCGGATGCGGATCGGTGGGGGAGGGGCCGTGCATGGAATTTCCCGCTTGGGTTCGATCTTCAGCTAATCATTCCGGCGCGAAACCGCAACGCACCAGCCCTGACAGCCGCTCCCGCGCGTGGCATAGTGGCGACATGCGCTGGATCGCCCTTTTTGCCGCCGCCGCCGTCCCGGTTTTTGCCGCCGACACGATCGCGTTCGATCTGCCGGTTGCTTGTGCGGTCGGGAAGACCTGTTTCATCCAGCAGTACTTCGACCACGATCCCGGCCCCGGCGCGACCGATTACACCTGCGGGGTCAAGAGCTACGACGGCCACGATGGCGTCGACATCCGCCTGCCGACGCAAGCGGCGATGCGCCAGGGCGTCGACGTTCTCGCCGCGGCGCCGGGTGTGGTGAAGGGCGTTCGTGACGGCATGCAGGATGCCGATGTGCGCCTCGCCGGAGCGGCGTCGGTCAAGGGGCGGGAGTGCGGCAACGGCGTGGTGATCGCCCATGACGGTGGCTGGGAGACGCAATACTGCCATATGGCGAACGGCTCCGTGCGGGCCAAGGTGGGCGATCGGGTTGCGGCGGGAACCGTACTCGGACGCATCGGCGAGTCCGGCGATGCTGCGTTTCCGCACCTGCACTTCTCGGTGCGCCACGACGGCGCCAAGCTCGATCCCTTCGCCACCGAGGCCTCCTGCGGCAAGGGCGCGTCGCTATGGTCGGCCAAGGCGAAAGCGACGCTCGCCTATCGCGCCCCCCAGATCATCAATACGGGTTTTGCTGGCGCCCCCGTCAGCATGGACCAGATCGAGAGCGGCCCGATTGCGCCGCCCGATGGGCAAAGCGCCGCGCTGGTCGCCTATGTTCGCACCATCGCACTCAAGGCCGGAGATGTTCAGGAATTGACCATTCTGGCGCCGGGCGGCGGCGTGCTGGTGGCACAAAAAAACGCCCCGCTCGATGCCAATAAGGCACAGTGGATGTTGTTCGGCGGTAAGAAACGTCCGCCCAACGGCTTCGCGCCTGGCCGGTATACCGCCCGCTACCAGGTAACTCGCGCCGGGAAACCGGTTCTGGCGGATAGCTTTTTCCTGGATTTGCGCTGAGCGGAACCTCTCCCGCTGGCGGCACATTAACCGGAAATAACCCGCGATTGGCGACGGAATCGGACGGCTTGCGGCTTTGTGGAAACAGCAGGCCGTGAAGGTTTTGTCAGATTGCGCAACGGCTGCCGATCGCCCTAGTTTCGCCCTCATGGGAGAGTTATAGCCGTGGATCGCGGGAGCGCGCATGGGAGAGTTGAGATGGCGTTTCGGGGCCAATCCCGACGCGACGACCGCTTCGATTTCCTGAGGGGCCTCGCCCTTCTGGTGATCTTCATCGATCACGTTCCCAAAAATCTTTTCGAACCCATGACGCTGCACACGTTCGCGTTCTGCGATGCGGCGGAAGTGTTCTTTTTCATCTCGGGTTACGTCGCGGCGCTGGTCTACGGGCGCGCCATGCTGAAGACCGGTTTCGTTGCCGCCACCCGCAAGGTCTGGCGCCGGGCGGCTGTCGTCTACGGCGCGCAAATGTTCCTGATGGGGACCGTGCTCGCGATGGTGTGGGTGTTCCTGCACGCCACCGGCGACGAGACCTATCGCTGGATCTTCCGCATCCAGTGGGTGTTCGACGATCCGCTCGCTTATTTCCTGCCCGCCCTGACGATGCACTATCAGCCCGGCTATCTCGACATCCTGCCGGCGTATGTCGTGCTGCTCGCACTGTTCCCGGCGGTGTTGTGGGGACTGAACCGGAACATCTGGGTGGTGCTGGTGCCGTCCTTCCTGTTGTGGCTTGCGGTGCAGACGACCGGCCTGACGCTGTGGACCACCAACGGCGACCGCTGGTTCTTCAATCCCTTTGCGTGGCAGTTCCTGTTCGTGATCGGCGCGGTGTTCGGCCATCCCGCCAACGAGGGCAAGTTCGGCTTCGTCAACTCGAAGTGGCTGCTGGTGGGTGCCGTGGCGGTGGCGATCCCGGCGGCCTGCATCCAGGCGACCGATACCCTCAGCCATTATATCGGCTGGCTGCATTCGATGCGTCCCAACACAGCCATGCTCGACAAGACCTCGCTCGGCGCGTTGCGGCTGGTCAGCTTCTTCTCCCTGGCGATCATCGTGCGGCACCTCGTACCGGCCAACGGCGTGTTCAGCGCCAACCGCTGGTGCCAGCCGGTGCTGAAATGCGGCCGGTTCTCGCTCCAGGTGTTCTCGTTCGGCGCGCTGCTTTCGAGCATCACGGCCGTGACCTGGGTCCTGACTGGGGCCAATGTGGTGGTACAGACCGTCGCAGCGGTGATCGGCGTCGGGCTGCAATTCGTTTATGCCGCCTGGAAGGACAATAACCGCCAGGAAGCCGCCGAGCGCGAACGCGCCCAGAGCCGCCGCATTACGGTGCTGACCGGAGGGTTTGACCCGGTCCCCTGTGCCTCCGACCGGCCTCAGCGGTAAAGGCCGCTCGCGTGTGCGGAGCGGAAGCTAATTCGGGGCCCTTGTCCGGCACCGTTTCCCATCCCATATGAGGGTATAAGTCGCCGAATGGCGGGCAGGTTTGGAGGAGGGGGGCCCCCCTCCCCCTCGAAAATCCGAACAATTATATTGCCGAAATCGCCTTGACCGGAGCAATGTAATCCCCGGGGGAGGGAGCAGCGGCAGAGCGAGCCCTTGCCAGCCTCCACTCGCCCCGGCTATCTCAGCGCCCCAAATCCACGTCCTGCAAAGAAGAATTTCCAATGGCCGGCCATTCCCACGCCCACAACGTCATGTTCAAGAAGACCAAGGCGAACGCGGCGCGTTCCAAGCTCTTCTCGAAACTTGCGCGCGAAATCATCGTCGCTTCGAAGATGGGCTTGCCCGACCCCGACCATAATGCGCGGCTCCGCGCCGCTGTGATCGCCGCCAAGAGCCAGTCGATGCCCAAGGACGTCATCGAGCGCGCTATCAAGAAGGGCCAAGGCGGTGATGCCGAGAGCTATGACGAAATTCGTTACGAGGGATATGGCCCCGGCGGCGTGGCGCTCATCGTCGAGTGCTTGACCGACAACCGCACCCGTACGGCAGCCGATGTCCGCGCCGCCTTTTCGAAGTTCGGCGGTCAGCTTGGCGAGACCGGTTCGGTCGGCTTCATGTTCGACCGCAACGGCGTCATCACCTATCCCCTCGACAAGGGCAGCGCCGACGACATGCTGGAGCTGGCCCTGGAAGTCGGCGCCGATGAAGTCGACACCGATGAAGAGGAACACGAATTCCTCTGCTCGCCGGAAAACTTCACCGCGGTGCGCGATGCGCTGGAGGCAAAACTCGGTCCGGCTGCGTCGTCGGGCATCTTCTTCCGCCCGCAGGCGGCTAATGTCGTTCCCGACAATGTCGGCGAAACGCTGGTCAAGCTGATCGAAGTCCTCGAAGACAATGACGACGTCCAGCGCGTCACCGGCAATTACGAGCTGTCGGAAGCCTTGCTGGCGAAGTTGGGCGAATAACGCTCAGCCGTTTTTCTCGCTGTCGAGATGCGCCATCTGATCGGGCAGGTAGCGCGTGCCCTGGACGGCCTCCACCGGGATCGCCGCTTCGATCGCCGTTCGCTCGCCATCCGACAAGCGCACATTCAGCGCCCCGACCGATTCCGCTAATTGGGTGCGCTTGCGTGCGCCGATCAGCGGCACGATGTCCTCGCCCCGGTGCAGTACCCAGGCGATGGCGAGTTGGGCCGGTGTGGCGCCGCGCTGCTCGGCGACCTTCGCCAAGGCTTCGACCAATTGCAGATTGCGTGACAGGTTTTCTCCAGCCAATCGCGGGAAGACGGTGCGGTGGCCGGTGCCGAGCTGGCCGTTGAGGGCGGTGCTGCTGATCAGTCCGCGCGACAGGATGCCATAGGCCGTGATGCCAATTCCCGCGCTGCGCAGCTTCGGCAAGGTGTCGGCTTCGATGCCGCGGCTCATCAGCGAGTATTCGATCTGCAGGTCGGAGACCGGCGTTACCGCGTGGGCGCGCAGCACCGTATCGGCCGAGGCTTCCGACAAGCCGAGATGCCGCACATAGCCCTTGTCGATCAGGTCTTTTACCGTGCCCGCGACATCCTCGATCGGCACCTCGGGATCGAGCCGTGCCGGACGGTAGACATCGATATGATCGGTGCCGAGCCGCTTCAGGCTGTAAGCGAGCCAGGTCTGGATCTGGGCGGGCTTGAGGGCATAGCCGAGGAAGGCGCCTTCGACCGAGCGCATCGCACCGAATTTGACGCTCAGCACCGCACGGTCGCGCTTGCCGCCCTTCAAGGCGTCACGCAGCAGCATTTCGTTGTGGCCCATGCCGTAGAAGTCGCCGGTATCGAGGAGCGTGATGCCGGCCTCGAGGGCGGCGTGGATGGTGGCGATGCTCTCTGCCTCGTCCGCCGGTCCATAGAAATCGCTCATGCCCATGCAGCCGAGCCCGACGCGGGAGACTGCGGGACCACTGGTGCCAAGCCGTATTTCCTGCATTCTCAGGTCCTTGCCGATGTTCTCCCATTGGAGCGGTGTCGCATGGCACGACGCAAGCGTGCCGCTAGGACAGTAATCGGAGGAAATTACGGCCTTCGGTTGGACTCGCCGCGCCCGATCCGCGAAACTTTCCTTCGCGATTCGTTCGGGTTGGACATGCAGATCGTCCGCATTCTTGGGCTTGATCCCGGCCTTAGCCGCATGGGCTGGGGCGCGATCGATTGTGCTGGCACCAAGCTGACGCACGTGGCCCACGGCGTGATCGTCACCAAACCCGCCGAAACCCTAGGGCTGAGGCTCTTGGCGCTGCATACCGAAGTCGCCCGGATCATCGCGCAATACCGCCCGCAGGCCATCGCCGTCGAACAGGCCTTCGTGGCCAAGGATCCGTCAGCGGCGCTGAAATTGGGGCATGCTCGGGCGGTGGCGCTGCTGGCGGCGGCGCAAGCCGGGCTCGACATCGCCGAATACGCCCCCAATCACATCAAGAAGTCGGTGGTGGGTGTTGGGCACGCCGGCAAGGAGCAGGTCCAGGCGATGGTCAAGCGCCTTTTACCGGCATGCGGTGTCGAGCAGGCCGATGCGGCCGATGCGCTCGCCGCGGCCATCGCGCATGCGTCTCTCGCAGGAACGCGGGCGCGCATCCTGGCGGCTTTGACGTAGCGGAACAAAACCGATGATCGGCAAACTGACAGGTATCGTAGACACCGTGGCTGAGGATCATGTGATCCTCGATGTCGGCGGAGTTGGCTATCTGGTGCAGTGCCCGTCTTCGACATTGGGAAAGCTCACGGTTGGCGAGCGTGCCTCGCTGCTGATCGAAATGCGGGTTTCGGAAGATGCCATCCGCCTGTTCGGGTTCGTTACCGGCGAAGAGCGGGAGTGGTTCAGGCTGTTACAGAGCGTGCAAAGCGTCGGCGCCAAAGTGGCGCTCAACATCCTATCGACGCTGTCGCCCAAAGCTATCGGTCGGGCGATTGCGCTCGGCGACAAAGCGATGATCGGGCAGGCACAAGGTGTCGGTCCCAAGCTTGCGACCCGCATCGTGACCGAACTGAAGGACAAGGCACCAAACGTCATCCTGCGCCAGGAGCCGGGTGAAACGCTCGCCGTTCCGGCGTCTCATGGCCCCGAGGCCGATGCTGTTATGGCTCTGACGAAACTCGGTTATTCGCAAAGCGTGGCGGCTGAAGCGGTGGCCAGGGCCGGCCAGCATCTGGGCGAGGGTGCCGCGCTGGATGCGTTGATCCGCGAAGCCTTGAGGGCTATGGGTCGATAAATGGCCAAGCCGCCCCCCATTACCGAGACCAAACGCTATGTCGCCCCCGAGCGGTCCGAAGACGACGCGCTCGAATCCTCGTTGCGGCCGAAACGGCTTGCCGAGTTTACGGGACAGGCCCAGGCGCGCGAAAACCTCGCGATCTTCATCGAAGCGGCCAAGGCGCGCGGCGAAGCGCTCGATCATGTGCTGTTTTCAGGGCCGCCCGGCCTCGGCAAGACGACTCTCGCCCAGATCGTGGCGCGCGAATTGGGCGTGAACTTCCGCTCGACCTCCGGTCCGGTGCTGGCCAAGGCGGGCGATCTCGCCGCCATTCTGACCAATCTCGAACCGCGCGACGTTCTCTTCATCGACGAAATCCACCGGCTCAATCCGGCGGTCGAGGAAATCCTTTATCCTGCGATGGAGGATTATGAACTCGATCTCGTCATCGGTGAGGGGCCGTCGGCGCGCTCGGTGAAGATCACGCTGGCGCCCTTCACTCTGGTCGGCGCCACCACGCGGTCCGGACTCATCACCACGCCATTGCGCGACCGTTTCGGCATCCCGGTGCGGCTCAATTTCTATACCGCCGACGAACTGCTCGCGATTGTCGAGCGCGGCGCCCGTGTTCTGGGCCTTGAACTCACCACCGACGGCGCCCGTGAGATTGCCGGGAGGGCCCGCGGTACGCCCCGTATTGCCGGGCGCTTGCTCAAGCGGGTGCGCGATTTTGCGGCTGTGGCCAAGCATCCGGTGGTGGATGCCAAGATCGCCGATGCGGCCCTGACCCGGCTCGAAGTCGACCGCCGCGGCCTGGATGCCTTCGACCGGCGCTATCTGAAGCTGATCGCCGAAAGCTTCGGGGGCGGGCCGGTCGGTGTCGAAACAATTGCCGCGGCACTCGGCGAAGCGCGTGACGCCATCGAAGAGACCATCGAGCCGTATCTGCTGCAGCAGGGGTTCGTGCAACGGAGTCCGCGCGGCCGGATTCTGACCGCCAACGCGTTTACCCATTTGGGATTGCCGGCGCCGGCCCGCGATCCGTCCCAGATTGGTCTGTTTACGGACGAGGATGGCGATGCTTGAAGCGCGTGTTGAAGGCAAAACCTTCATCTGGCCGGTGCGGATTTATTACGAAGACACAGATCTTTCCGGCATCGTCTATCATGCGAATTATTTGCGCTATATGGAGCGCGCCCGGACGGAATTCTTCCGCAGTATCGGTTTGAAGGCGTCCTACCTCGAAGCGGACGATCCGGCCGCTTGGGCGCTGCGCAAGGCCGCAGTCGAATTCCTCCGTCCCGCAAAAATGGATGATGTCATTGAAGTACGCACCAGAGTTGTGAATCTCTCGGGTGTCCGGCTCGATGCCGATCAATCGATCTGGCGCGGGTCGGAACAACTCACGCGAGGGCTCGTTCAAGCTTGCATTATTTCTTTGTCAGGAAAGCCCAAACGCATCCCGCCGGAAATTCGTGACAAAATTCTGCCTTTCCTATCTGAAACAGTGGCTTAACATTGCCTGCGTAAGGATTGCCGCAAATTTGCTGAGCATTTTCCTGCCGCGCCCGGCATAATAACCGGGGGAGCCCAAAGGAACGCGTTCCATGAAAGTGTTGAGGGGTTTGCTGTCCGCATTTGTGGTGGTCCTGGCGATCGGCGTGACGGCGCCGGTTTCGGTCGCCGTAGCGCAGGAGGTTCCGCGAGCCGCGCCCACTGGTGCTCCGGCCGAGAGCGCGCCGCTGGCCGCTCCGACGCAGAGCGTCGACGTGTCGACCACCGCCATCGTGCCGAATGCGCGCGGGGTTTCGATCATCGACATGTTCATGCGCGCCGATCCGCTGGTGAAGGGCGTGTTCATCGTCCTCCTGCTCGCCAGCATCTGGTCGTGGGTCATCATCATCAACAAGGGATTGGCGCTCTCCGCCCTGGAACGCAAAGCGGGCCGGTTCGAGAAGGTTTTCTGGTCGGGCAAATCGCTCGATGAACTGTTCCAGCAGTTTGCCGGCACCAACGATCATCCGCTGACCGCGGTGTTCGTTTCGGGTGTCCGCGAATGGCGCCGGGCGTTCGAACATGGCGCACCGGGTCTTGCGGTTCTGTCGGGCACGAAGGACCGCGTCGAGAAGGCCATGAGCGTCACGATCAGCCGCGAGACCGATGCGATCGAAAAGAGCCTCGGCTTCCTGGCCACGGTCGCTTCCACCTCGCCGTTCGTCGGTCTGTTCGGCACGGTTTGGGGCATCATGAATTCGTTCACCGCCATCGCCGGCATGCACAACACCTCGCTCGCCGTGGTGGCGCCGGGCATCGCCGAAGCCTTGTTCGCGACGGCGATGGGCCTGCTCGCGGCCATTCCGGCTGCGGTTTTCTACAACCGGTACGTCAACGAGGTCGGGCGCTACGCCAACCGGCTCTACGCTTTCTCCGACGAACTGTCGGCCATCCTGTCGCGTCAGCTCGACGAGAAGGCGCGCTGAGATGGGGGCGGTTATTCCCTCGCCAGGAGGTGGCCGACGCGGCGGCAAACGCCGGCCGCTGGCCGAAATCAACGTCACGCCGTTCGTCGACGTGATGCTGGTGCTCCTGATCATCTTCATGGTGACGGCGCCGCTGCTTAATCCGGCCATTCCGGTCGATCTTCCTCATTCCAAGGCCCAGCCGGTCAGCGAAAATCGCGAACCCTTGTCGGTCACCATCAAGAAGGACGGCCGCATCTATCTCATGGACAAGCCGATCGCGGCCGAAGATCTCGTGGTGCGCCTGAAAGCCATCGCCGAGAACGGCGTCGAGGAGCGCATCTACGTGCGCGGCGACACCGCCGTTCCCTATGGCCGGGTAATCGAGGTTATGGGCATCCTCAATGCGGCGGGGTTCACCAAGGTCGGATTGGTGACCGGACCGCCGAAACAGAATCCCAATGAGACCAAATAGGGCGACAGCGGAACGGGCGGCTCCTCGCCTTGGTATCCTGGTTTCGATCCTGCTCCATGCCGGGCTGGTCGTCGCTCTTTTTGTGTCGTTTTCGAAGAAGCTCGATATGCCGTCCGACATGGTCTCGATCGTGCCGGTCGATCTCGTTACCGTTGCCGACCAGAACAACGTTGCACCGACGGTCAAAAAGGAGGACGTCACTCCTCCCGACGTTAAGCAACAGGAGCCGGAGCCGACGCCTGATGTGGCGCCGCCCAAAATCGATATTGCTCCTGACGTCACGCCGAAGCCGAAGCCGGAAAAAAAGACCGACAGCGAAAAGTTCGACATCAACGACATCGAAAAGCTGCTGGCCAAGAAGAAGCCCGCCAACGCCAAGGTCGCCCAGCGTACCGTACAAGGCATTGGTGCCGGTACGGCGATGACCGTCGATCTGATCACCTTGCTGCAAAGCGAGATCAACCGCTGCTGGACCCGGCCGGACTACGGCCCGCATCCGGAACGGCTGATCGTCCGCTACGAGCTGTTTCTCAATCGCGACGGTTCTGTCGCACAGGCGCCAAAATTGATGCCAGAATCGGCGGCCGCTGCGGCGGGCGATCCGTATATGCGGGCGGCGGCAGACGCAGGGCGGCGAGCCATTTACCAATGTGCCCCGTACCGCTTGCCGGCGGACCGGTACAATTTATGGCGTGATATTGTGTTTACGTTCGATCCACGAAGCCCCGTCGAATAGCAGGTCGGAGAATGGCGATGAAAAGACTGAGTCTGATGGTCGTGGCCGTTGTAGGGCTGGTGTTGAGCCATCCCGCATTCGCCGCGCTGCAGGTTGACGTCAACCAGGGCAATCTTCAGCCTCTGCCGATCGCCATTCCCGATTTCATTTCGGTGTCAGGTGCCCCTGCTGCAGGGCCCGCCAACACCGCCGCGATTCCGAACATCGCGCAGGTCGTGCGCGCCGACTTGGAGCGCTCGGGCTTGTTCAAGCCGCTGGATCCGAAGTCGTTCATCGAGCACATCAGCAACATCAATGTTGCACCCAACTTCCAGAACTGGCGGGTCATCAACGCCCAGGGTCTGGTGACCGGGCAGGCCACGCTGCAGCCGGACGGCCGGCTCCGGGTCGATTTCCGTCTCTGGGACGTCTACGGCGAAAGCCAGATGCTGGGTCTGCAGTTCACAACCCAGCCGGCCACTTGGCGGCGGGTCGCCCACATGATCTCGGACGCCATTTACCAGCGTATCACCGGCGAAAAGGGTTATTTCGATACCCGCATTGTTTTCATCTCGGAATCGGGACCGGCCCTGCATCGCCAGAAGCGGCTCGCCATCATGGACGAGGACGGCTGGAATTCGTCGTTCCTGACCAACGGCTTTCTGGTGCTGACCCCGAGGTTCAACCCTTCCGCGCAAATGATCGCTTATATGTCCTACGCCACGGGCAAGCCGCGCGTATTTCTGTTCGATCTCGAAACCGGCCGACAGGAGAAACTCGGCGACTTTCCCAATATGACGTTCTCGCCGCGGTTTTCGCCGGATGGCAATTTGGTTGCCATGTCGCTCGAAAGCGGGGGCAATTCCGATATCTACATCATGGACTTACGCACGCGGCAGACGCGCCGGCTGACGTATGATCCGGCGGTCGATACGGCACCGTCGTTCTCGCCGGACGGCAAGCAGATCGTGTTCGAGTCAGATCGCGGCGGCAGCCAGCAGATCTATGTGATGAATGTCGATGGATCCAACCCGCACCGCATCAGTTTCGGGGAGGGCCGACACGGCACCCCGGTGTGGTCGCCTCGCGGGGATTTGATCGCCTTCACCAGTGTCATGAGCGCCCAGTTCCGCATTGGTGTCATGCGCCCGGATGGCGGTGGCGAAAGACTGCTGTCCAATGGCTGGCAGGACGAAGGTCCTACATGGGCCCCGAATGGACGAGTTCTGATGTTCACTCGCACCGCCCAAGGCGGTCGCGGCTCTCAGATATGGTCTATCGATGTCACAGGTCGCAACCAAAGACGTGTTTCCACACCGGGAGATGCATCGGATCCGGCATGGTCGCCCTTGATCCAGTAGGTGTATTCTCCTTACAATCCGTCGACCGAGGGCGTATTGGGGTAGGTGCGAAAAAATCGGAGCGCGGAGTTCTCGCAGTCGGCACGCGCTTTTGCTTGAGGAGTTGGGATAACCATGAAGAATTTTGTTGTCGGCCCGATGGCCGTCGTCGCTTTGTCGCTGTTTGTCGCGGGTTGCGCGACGAAGGCTCCGCCGCCTCCGCCGCCTCCTCCGGCTGTTCAGCCGGCCCCGCCGCCGGCTCCTTCGATCGTGCCCGGCTCGGCGCAGGATCTGAAGGTCAACGTTGGTGACACCGTCCACTTCGAGTACGACAAATACGCCGTTCTCGAGCAGGACAAGGCGACCCTGCAGCGTCAGGCTGCGTGGCTCGCGAAGTGGCCGAACATCAAGGTCACGGTCGAAGGTCATGCCGACGAGCGCGGCACCCGCGAATACAACATCGCGCTGGGTGCGAAGCGCGCCAACGCCGTGAAGGAATATCTCGTCAGCCTCGGCGTTTCCGCTGCGCGCGTCGACACGGTGTCGTACGGCAAGGAACGTCCGGTCTGCACGGATTCGACGGAAGATTGCTGGTCGCAGAATCGTCGCGGCGTGACGATCATCGCGTCCGGCGCGAACTCGTAAGCTTCTTGCGAGCGCGTGTATCAGGGGCGCCGGCGACGGCGCCCCTTTGTATTTTGAGGGTTTCGCGGGCGTAATTTTTCCCGTGCCCCATTTATGCTTTAAGATGTCCCGGTTCGGGAGAGCGAAATGAATTGGCGATTGAGCGCCGCCGCGGCGGCATTGATGGTGGTCCTGTGTCCCGCGGGCGCGGCGAGCTACGGCTATCTGCATCCGATCGAGGTGCGCGGCCTGTTCGGCGAGAGCGACGAGGAAAAGGCCGCCCGGCTCAAGGCCGAGCAGCGTGAGAACGATCAGGACTCGGGTATTGCCGAAATGCGCCAGCGCATCAGCGATCTCGAAAACGCGTTGCGCCAGTCGACCGGCCAAAACGAAGTTCTGGCGCATCAGATCCAGGAACTATCCCTGCGCATCGACCGCCAGCAGAAAGACTTCGACTACAAGCTGTGCACCTTGGCCGCCCAGCAGCTGGGCGCCAGCACGGCGGCTGATGGCTCAGGCAATAGTCTTCCCTGCGATCCGAACGCGGCGGTTGCCACGCTTGCGGCGCCGGGCCACGGCGGCACGCTGGGATCGCTTCCGGTCGGACAGTCGGGGGCCGGGCCTGCCCCGGCAGCGCCGGCTTCGCGCAGTCAGTACGACGAAGCCATGAACCTTCTGGCTCGTGCCCGCTACGACGAAGCGCGCGCCGCGTTCCGTGCTTTTGCCGATGCCAACCCGAAGGACCCGATGGCCGCGCAGGCCGTCTATTGGGTGGGCAACATCGCCTTCGTGCAGAAGGATTATTCGGCCGCTGCGGTGGCATTTGCCGAGCAGATCAAGAAATATCCCTCCAACCCGCAGGGCGCCGAGAGCATGCTCAAACTCGGTCAGTCGCTGATCGCTCTGGGGGAAAAAGAGAAAGGCTGCGTCACGCTTGGCGCGATCAAAGGCAAATACAAGCAAGCCCCGGCAGGCATCCTCAGCCAGGCGCAAACGGTCCGCGCCAAGTCCTGCAAGGGCCAGTGACGATCTGACCACGGCGTTTGCCGATGCCATGACCGCATCGGGCGCGCCATGGCCCGCGGCTGTCGCGGTGTCTGGCGGTTCGGATTCCCTCGCGCTGATGCATTTGCTGCGCGACTGGGCCAAGGCGAGGGCGTTGGCGCCGCCGGTGGTTGTCACCGTCGATCACGGTCTGAGGCCCGAGGCAGCTGTGGAAGCCAAAAAGGTCGTGCGGTGGGCTCGGAAGTGCGGCCTTCAGGCCCATGTTCTCGCGTCCGAGGCGCCGCCGCCGATTGCCGATATCGAAGCTTCCGCGCGCAAATTGCGGTACCGGCTGATCGGCGCGTTCTGCCGCAAAAAAAAGCTCGCAGCCGTATATGTCGCCCACACCCGCGACGATCAGGCCGAGACCATCCTGATGCGATTGGCGCGCGGCAGCGGCGTCGACGGTTTGGCCGGTATGCGGCCATTGGCACCTTACCCCGATCCGGATTTCGCGGCGGTCTCGGTGGTCCGGCCACTGCTGGGCATCCAGCGTCACGCCTTGCGCGATCTTTTGCTCGCCCGCCGGCAAACGTGGATCGAGGACCCCATGAATGCCGATGCCCGCTTTGCGCGGGTACGTGTCAGGCTGGCATGGCCGCAGCTCGCCCCGCTGGGGTTGACGCCGGAGCGTCTGGCCGAGACGGCGATCCACCTCGCCCGTGCACGAGAATCCCTTGAGATTGTCTCCCAGGCGGTTCTCACGCGTGCCTGTCAGCCCTGCCGCGGGGGATTTGCGGTGGATTCCGCGGCGCTCGCCAGTGCTCCGCTGGAACTGGGGCTTCGGGCGCTTGCTAAAATCTTAATGACCGTGAGCCGCAATCCGTACCGTCCTCGGTTCGACCGGCTGTCGGCCTTGTTGGCGGCAATTACGGGGAATTCCCTTGGTGGAGGGCGGACTTTGCATGGGTGCCGCGTCGGGCCGGCGCCTAAGGCGGCGCGGCTTTTCGGGCCGGGAACCCTGCTGGTCGAAGCGGAAAAAGGCCGCAGCGGGCTTGGAAAACCTCGCTCCGGGGCCAAATAGGTTCTTAAAGGGCTTGCGGCATAATCTTGCCCCAGCCGGTTAAATTCCTTACCGTTTCTAAATCTGGCAAGGACGAAAAAACGGCCTATCTATAGGATAGTGTTTTTCCGTCTTGTCGAGGCCGCATGGCCACCGAGAAAGGACCGCCTTGAATAATCTCCGCAATCTGGCGCTGTGGATCCTCATCGCGCTTCTCTTGGTCCTCCTGTTCAATCTGTTCCAGGGGTCGAACAAGAGCACTCAGGCCCAGCAACTGAGCTACACGGCTTTCACCCAGGAAGTCGTCAAGGGCAATGTGCAGAAGATCACCTTGTCGGGTGACGAGGTGAAAGGCGAGCTGCGCAACGGCACCCAGTTCAACAGCATGGTGCCGCCCAACGACCAGACGATGTGGACCACGCTCAAGGAGCACGATGTCAACGTCACAGTCGCCAAGCCGGACGACGGCATGTCGCCGCTTCTGAATGTGCTGGTGTCGTGGTTCCCGATGCTGCTGCTGATTGCGGTGTGGGTGTTCTTCCTCAGGCAGATGCAGTCGGGCGGCGGCAAGGCGATGGGCTTCGGCAAGTCGCGCGCCAAGCTTTTGACCGAGCGCCAGGGCCGGGTGACGTTCGAAGACGTCGCCGGCGTCGATGAAGCCAAGGAAGATCTCAAGGAAATCGTCGACTTCCTGAAGGACCCGCAGAAATTTCAGCGCCTGGGCGGCCGCATTCCGAAGGGTGTTCTGCTCGTCGGCCCGCCGGGTACCGGCAAGACTTTGCTTGCGCGCGCCATCGCCGGTGAAGCCAATGTGCCGTTCTTCACCATTTCCGGCTCGGATTTCGTCGAAATGTTTGTCGGCGTCGGTGCCAGCCGCGTCCGCGATATGTTCGAGCAGGCCAAGAAGAATGCCCCGTGTCTCGTCTTCATCGACGAAATCGACGCGGTGGGCCGTCATCGCGGCGCCGGTCTCGGCGGCGGCAATGACGAGCGCGAGCAAACCCTGAACCAATTGCTGGTCGAGATGGATGGCTTCGAGGCCAACGAAGGCGTCATCCTGATTGCCGCTACCAACCGTCCTGACGTGCTCGATCCGGCGCTGCTGCGTCCTGGTCGTTTCGACCGCGAAATCGTCGTGCCCAATCCTGATCTCGCCGGTCGCGAGAAGATTCTGCGCGTGCATATGCGCAAGGTCCCGCTGGCGCCGGATGTCGATCCCAAAGTGATTGCGCGCGGCACGCCGGGCTTCTCCGGTGCCGATCTTGCCAATCTCGTCAACGAGGCGGCTCTCTTGGCAGCTCGTCGCGGCAAGCGCGTGGTGTCGATGAGCGAACTCGAGGACGCCAAGGACAAGGTGATGATGGGTGCCGAACGGCGCTCCCTCGTCATGCGCGAAGAGGAAAAGAAGAACACCGCCTATCACGAAGCCGGTCACGCCATCGTGGCGCTCAATGTGATTGGCTCCGATCCGATTCACAAAGCGACCATCATTCCGCGCGGCCGTGCCCTTGGCATGGTGATGCGGTTGCCGGAGCACGATCAGCTCTCGGTGACGCGCCAGAAGATGTACGCCGATATCGCGGTAGCCTTTGGCGGCCGTCTCGCCGAAGAGATCATCTTTGGCTACGACCAAGTCACGACCGGCGCGATCTCCGACATCCGTCAGGCGACGCGGATGGTCCGCAACATGGTGACACGCTACGGCTTCTCCGATGCGTTAGGCCCGATCGAGTTCGCCGAAAACCAGGAAGAGGTCTTCCTCGGTCATTCGGTGGCGCGTCAGCAGAACGTTTCGGAAGCAACCGCGCAGAAGATCGACTCCGAAATCCGCCGTATCATCGACGAATGCTACGAGCGGGCGCGGACCATCCTGACCGAGAAGCGCACCGACCTCGAAACGCTGGCCAAGGGCCTGCTTGAATACGAGACCCTGACCGGCGACGAGATCGTGGCGCTGCTCAAAGGCATTCCGCCGGTGCGCACGCCGTACGAGGAGCCAGAGCCGCAGCGCGGTCCAGGTCCCAGCGTGCCGCAGGCAGGTGTCCCCCGCGGGCCGGGCATCATCGCGCCGGAGCCGCAGCCGGGGCACTGAACGGACCTGCAACACGGAATCGAAAAGGCTCGGGATCTCCGGGCCTTTTCTTTGTTTCGGCCCCGCTAAGCGGCAGCGATCTGCTAGGCTTCGGTCATGACGGCTGCCGCGCCCCTCTCCGCAAAGCAGGCTCCGCTTCTGGCGGCGGCGCTGATCGCATTCGTAGCGGCGAGTGCGGGTATTACGATAGCCGTCTGGCATGCCGATGCGCTTCCGGACGTGCTCGCCCGGTTGGTGTCGCTCGTGTTTTTCCTCTTTATCGTGCCGGCCGAGGTGCTGGTACACGAGGGCGGCCATCTTGCCGTCGCCAAACTGCTTGGCTGGCGTGTGCCGCTTTTGTCGTGGGGGCCCTTCACCCTGCGCTTCGTTCCGTTGAAACTCGTTTATGGCGCTCCCGCATTCGGCAGCAGCGCAGCCGGCGCGGTGGTTGCCGTGCCGCCGGCCGGGCGGGAGAGCAATTGGGGTTGGGCTTTGCTGTCCGCGGGCGGACCGCTCGCCAATTTCCTATTGGCCGGTGCCGCAGGGATGGCCTCCGCCGCGGCTTCCGACACGCCACGGGCGCTGTTTCTCGTATTGGCCGTCATCTCACTGGCGTCTGGACTCTATAACCTCTGGCCGCGCGGCAGTTCGGACGGCGCTCAGCTTCTGAATGTGCTGCGATTCAAGAACGGCGATTGGCGCGGTCTGTTTGCGCGCCTCGTCGAACAAACCCTGCGCGGCGTCCGGCCTCGCGACTGGCCCGACTCATTGATGGTGGCCGTTCGGCGCCTTTCCCTATGGTCTGATAGTCCCGATCTCCAGCTTGCCGCCTACGCGTGGCACCTCGACCGCGGTGAAATCGGACCGGCCCGTGCCGCCCTTGCGCGCAGTGCTCGCGATCCGCAGATTTTTGCCGAACAGGCCTTCGCAGCAGCATGGTTCGATCGCAACGCGGCGGCTGCGGGCGCGCTTCTTGCGCGCACCGGCTGGAGCAGCCATAGCCTGATCTGCTATTGGCGGGCGCGTGCCGCGCAGGCGCTGATCACTGGCGAAACGACTGCAGCACGCGAGGCGCTGCGCAAGGGGCGCATCCTTGTCCGCGAAGGTCCTTTCGCCACCGCATTCGATGCCGATTGGTTCGACGCGATCGAAAAGGAGCTTCCGTGAGCCCGAATATTCTCGGCATTCTCAATGTCACGACGGATTCGTTTTCCGACGGTGGCAAATACCTTCAGATCGACGACGCGCTCGCCCATGGTTGTGCCTTGATGGCTGACGGTGCACACGGGCTTGATATCGGGGCGGCGGCTTCCAATCCGAAATCCGAGCCTGTGCCGCCGGACGTAGAGATCGCCCGGCTTGCGCCCGTCGTGGCGGCGCTTTCCCGCGAGGGCGTGCCGTTGTCCATCGACACCTTTTCGCCGGCCGTGCAACGCTGGGCGCTGGGCGAGGGCGTCGCCTATTTGAATGACATTCACGGCTTTTCTGATGCGTCGCTCTATCCGTTGCTGGCCGACAGCGATGCCAAGCTGATCGTGATGCACGCCGTCCAGGCCGAGGGCCGGGCCACCGCCGACGATGTTGCGCCGGATACCATCTACGACCGTATTCTGGAATTTTTCGAAGATCGTCTCGGTGCCCTGACGCGGGCGGGAATCGCGCGCGACCGGTTGATCGTCGATCCGGGGATGGGAATGTTCCTCGGGCGCCATTCCGAGTCGTCCTACGAGGTATTGCGGCGGATCGGGGACCTCAAACAAGCTTTCGATTTGCCGGTCCTGATTTCGGTATCGCGCAAATCCTTCCTGCGCGCCGGACGGCCAGCCGCCGAGGCGGGGCCTGCGACATTGGCTGCCGAACTCTTTGCATGTCACGCAGGAGCAGACTATATCCGCACTCACGACCCGGCCGCTCTGGCCAGTGGTCTCAAGACCTGGAATGCCATATTAACCGGTAACACAACGTCAACTTAACAAGCCGATTTTATTGGTATTATCCGGCTCGACCCAAATTCAGCGAGGGGCAATGACGCGCAAGTTTTTCGGAACCGACGGCATTCGCGGCCAAGCCAACACCCATCCCATGACCGCCGAGATCGCGATGAAAGTCGGTATGGCGGCCGGTCGCATCTTCCGTCGTGGCGAGCACCGCGGTCGCGTGGTGATCGGCAAGGATACCCGTCTGTCGGGCTATATGGTCGAGAACGCGATGGTCGCCGGTTTCACGGCGGTGGGCATGGATGTCTTCCAGTTCGGCCCCTTGCCGACACCGGCGGTGGCGATGCTGACGCGGTCCCTGCGCGCCGATCTCGGCGTGATGATCTCGGCCTCGCACAATGCGTATACGGATAACGGCATCAAGCTGTTTGGCCCCGACGGCAACAAATTGTCGGATGCGCGCGAGGAGCAGATCGAGGCCCTGATGTTGAACGGGCTAGAAGCGGGTCTGGCGGCGGCTTCCAAGATCGGCCGGGCCAAGCGCATCGACGACGCCCAGGCGCGCTATATCGAACTGGTAAAGGGAACGTTCCCCCGCCATCTGCGCCTCGATGGTTTGAGGGTCGTCATCGATTGCGCCAACGGCGCGGCGTACAAGGTTGCCCCGGCGGTGCTTTGGGAGCTTGGGGCGGAGATTATTCCGCTCGGCGTCGAGCCCGACGGTTTCAACATCAATCTCGAATGCGGCTCGACCGCGCCGGAAGCCATGTGCGCCAAGGTGCGCGAGGTGAGGGCCGACTTCGGTCTGGCGCTCGACGGCGATGCCGATCGCGTGGTCTTGGCCGACGAACACGGCCGTATCATCGACGGCGACCAGGTGCTGGCGTTGATCGCTTCGTGCTGGAAGAAGACCGAAACCCTGCGCGGCGGCGGCGTGGTCGGCACGGTGATGTCGAACGTCGGCCTCGAACGCTATCTCGGCAGCCTCGACCTCAAGCTGGTGCGCGCTTCGGTGGGCGACCGCTATGTCATCGAGGAGATGAAGAAGGGCGGCTACAACGTCGGCGGCGAGCAGTCGGGCCATATCGTGCTCAACGACTTCTGCACCACCGGCGACGGCCTCATCGCCGGCCTGCAGGTGCTGGCCGCGATCGCGCGGGAAGGCAAGCCGGCGTCCGCCGCCTGCCACCTGTTCGAGCCGCTGCCGCAAGTCCTCAAGAACGTGCGCTTCAAGCATGGCGCGCCGCTCGAGAACGCCAAGGTCAAGAAGACCATCGAAGACTGCCGCACCAAGCTCGACGGCAAGGGCCGCATCCTGGTGCGCAAGTCCGGCACCGAGCCGCTCATCCGCATCATGGCCGAAGGCGAAGACGAAAAGGCCATCAATACGGTGGTCGGCGTGATCGCCGAAGCCATTGCGGAAGCAACCGCGTGAGCCTCAAGCGCCTGCTGATTATTGCCGGTTCCGACTCGTCGGGCGGAGCCGGCATTCAGGCCGACATCAAGACGGCGAGCGCCTTCGGCGTCTACGCCATGACGGCGATCACCGCGATCACGGCGCAGAATACGACCGGCGTTACCGCCGTGCATGCCGTGCCGCCGGACATCGTGCGGCAGCAGATCATTGCCTGCCTCAAGGACATCGGCGCCGATGCGATCAAGACCGGCATGCTGGCCAATGCCGCCATCGTCCGCGTCGTCGCCGCGACGCTGAAAGAATACGCGCCGGGCATTCCCTTGGTGGTCGACCCGGTGATGGTGGCGACCTCGGGCGCGGCGCTTCTGAAGCCGGATGCCGAAAAGACCGTCATCAAACAGCTCATCCCGCTCGCCACGCTGGTGACCCCGAATATCCCGGAGACCAAGCGGCTGACGGGGATCACCCGCACCGACCGCGCCTCCTTACGCAAGGCGGCGGCGATCCTTCGTGATATGGGTGCGAAGGCGGCGCTCATCAAGGGCGGACATTCGTCCAAGGCGACCATCGACGACATTCTGGTCTGGGAGCACGGCGAGGACACGTTCGGCTTCCCGCGCCTTAAGACGCGCCACACGCACGGCACCGGCTGCACACTGGCCTCGGCGATCGCCGCCAACCTGGCCAAGGGTCTGCCGATCACCGTCGCAGTGGCCAAGGCGCGCGAGTACGTCCAGGCCGCCATCGCCGATGCGCCGGGCTTCGGCAAAGGCCACGGCCCGCTCAATCACATGGTGCAATGGACCGGCCGGCCGCTGAAGGGCGCGGTGCTGAAGCTCTAATCGTTCTGCGTCGTGGCGATCATCTCTTGATCGTCCTGGGTGTCGCGCTCGATCTTGAGGAACTCGTAGTAGCCGCACTTGCCGGTCGGATAGGCGCGGCAGATGTACGGGCGCGCCATATAAACCGTGCAGCGGCGTTCTTCGGTATCGAAGAAGCGGCAGATCTTGCCGAAATGCGGATCGGCCTTGCGGCGCATCTTGTAGGCGCCGTCCTTGGCGTCCTGCTTGCGGCCGGGCGTGACGAACTTCTTCTTGGCCTCTTCGAGACCGATCTTGAAGTGCTTGGCCAGCCGCTTCAGGTCGCTCTCTTTGACCGGGATGATGTGATACGAGCAGCAATAGCCCGGACACTTCGAACAATCGAACGGTTTTCTAGCCATGATTCCCTGCATAACAGCGCGCCGCGCCGTTATCAATTCGGCGCAATTGCGCAATAACGGTATGGATTAGCCTCACCCCCGGCCCATTCACCCCAGGAACGGGTCGTGCACCAGAATGGTGTCCTCGCGTTCGGGGCTGGTGGAGAGCAGCGCCACCGGCGCGTCGATCAGCTCCTCGATGCGGCGGACGTATTTGATGGCGTTGGCCGGCAGCTCCGCCCACGAACGGGCGCCGTGTGTCGATTCCTTCCAGCCGGGAATGGTTTCGTAGACCGGCTCGATGCGAGCCTGTTCCACCGCGTCGGCAGGAAGATAATCGTGGGTCTTGCCGTCCAGCTTGTAACCGACGCAGACCTTGATCTCGTCGAAGCCGTCGAGCACGTCGAGCTTGGTCAGCGCGATGCCGTCGACGCCGCCGGTCACGATGGTCTGGCGCACCAGGACCGCATCGAACCAGCCGCAACGGCGCTTGCGCCCCGTCACCGTGCCGAATTCCTTGCCGCGTTCGCCGAGCCGGTCGCCGATCTCGTTCTTCTGCTCGGTGGGGAAGGGGCCGTCGCCGACACGGGTGGTGTAGGCCTTCACGATGCCGAGCACATAGCCGATCTGGCGCGGCGAGATGCCGGAGCCGGCCGCCGCCTGTCCCGCCACCGTGTTGGACGAGGTGACGAAGGGATAGGTGCCGTGATCGATATCGAGCAGCACGGCCTGCGCACCTTCGAACAGGATGCGCTTGTTGGCCTTGCGGGCCTGATCGAGCGTGCGCCACACCGGGCCGACGAACGGCAGGATCTGGGGCGCGATCTCCTTTAGCTGGGCCAGCACGTCCTCGGCCTTGATCTCGGCGGCTGCCATGCCGCGCCGGAGCGCGTTGTGATGCGACAAAAGCCGCTCCACCTTGCCGGGCAGGGTGTTGAGGTCCTTGAGATCGACGGCGCGGATGGCGCGGCGGCCGACTTTGTCTTCATAGGCCGGGCCGATGCCGCGCTTGGTGGTGCCGAGCGCCTGCACACCCTGTTCGCGCACGGTATCAAGCTCGCGATGCAAAGGCAGGATCAACGCGGCGTTCTCGGCCACTTGCAGATTCTCGGGCGTAACGCTGACGCCCAGCGCCTTCAGCCGTTCGATCTCGGCCGCCAACGCCCAAGGATCGACCACGACGCCGTTGCCGATCACCGCCTGCTTGCCCTTGCGCACCACGCCCGAGGGCAAGAGCGACAGCTTGTAGGTGACGCCATCGATGACGAGCGTGTGCCCGGCATTGTGGCCGCCCTGGAAGCGCACCACCACATCGGCGCGCGCCGAGAGCCAGTCCACGATCTTGCCTTTGCCCTCGTCGCCCCACTGGGCGCCGATCACCGCCACGTTCGCCATTGTTCCGTACCCGGATGAAGGTTTCAGTTTGCGGACCGCCTAGGGCTTGCCGCGTCGACGCCGCGCGGACCGAGGGGTTGTCCTCGTCGTGGTTGCACCCGGCTTCAGGCAGACTCGGAACGGTGCGGCGAGAACGGGTTATAGCGGCTTCAAGGCCTTCGCACAGCGGGTTTTTTGCCGCTTTTTTAAGCCTGATGCGGCACACGGCTTTGACCCGCCGGATGGCACCGTTCTCGATGTAGGTGACGCAATAGAGCGGATTTCTGGGCTTTTCCTGCGCCAGGACCGCTTCGGCATAGGCCAGGGCGGCGCGCATGCGCCGGATACACTCCGTGGCCCGCCGCTTGAGTGCCGCAGCTTCGGGACAGGGGCTCGCATGAAAGTTGCCGGGCGGCGCACCGGGAGGGCGAATCCCCCGCCGCTGGTTGCGGCCCCAGTTCGGTTCCGGCTTCGCCCCGGTTTCGCGTGGTTGTGACGGGTTGGACAAGGCTACGCCGGACAAGTCGGCAACATAATTGTTCGAATTTTCGCGGGGGGAGGGGGTCCCCCTGTTTGACCGACTCGCGTGCGGCCCGCCCGGCTTCGCATGCGTATATCGACGCGGCCCACCCGGCTTCGCTTTGCAGCTTCGCCGCGGCAAGCGCGCCATCGCCGCCGCGAGAACGGCGGGCGTCTGGGATGGCGCGAGTGCGAGCTTCGTCATGGCCCTATTGTAAGGCCGGTTCGGCGAAGGTGGATAAGCAACGCCCATATTTCGCGCAACGCCATGACGGCGCTGACGAAATCGCAATAGCGGGGTGTGGGATAGAGTAGCCACCGGCGCGATTGGCACGCCTCGCACTACGTACCGAGGCCTCTTGATGAGGTGATCGTCGTGAAGAGGTCACGCAGCTCATCGATATCGAGAGGCTTCGACAAGATAAAGTCGACATGCTTGGACTGCTCGTCGCCACCCGGCAGGCGCCGTCCCCAGCCCGTCAACAGCACGACGGGCGTTGCGGGGAATAACTCCTTGACCGTCCGGGCGACGAATTGGCCATCGAGGTGCGGCATGCCGAGATCGGTTACCACAATGTCGAAGGGTTTGCCGGCCTTCTGCGCGGCGGAGAGAAGGTCCGCGGCGGCCTGTCCGCCTTCGGCCACGGCCACGTTGTGGCCGTCCATCTCAAGCACCGTTCGTGTCGAGCTGAGTACGGCAGGATCATCGTCGACAAGAAGCAGCCCCAGAGGATGATTTGTCTTCGACGCGCGATCGACAATCTTGGGCGCATCCCCCTCAGTTGCGGCAAACTCAATGCGCACGCGGGTACCGTTGCCTGGGCTGCTGTCGATATCGAGGATGGCGCTGTGCCGCCGGGCGGCACCGAATACCATCGGCAGCCCAAGCCCCGTTCCACGCTCCCCCTTGGTCGTGAAGAAGGGTTCAAGGCAGCGTTTGCGTGTTGCTTCGTCCATACCCACACCGGTATCGCCGACTTCAAGCTGGACCCAATGATTCCCGCTTTGGCGAGCGATGCTGCGTGTGCGCAGGCTGAGCACGCCTCCCTGGGGCATGGCGTCGACGGCGTTGAAAACGAGATTGGTGAGGGCTTCGCGCAGCTCCGTCTCGTCTCCCATCACTGACGGCAGATCCGGTTCGAGTTCCGTTTCGACCCTGACCACGACACCTTGCTGCAGCGGCATGTCATTCCATCGTGCTCTCGTCAGGTCGACGACTTGCGGCACCAGGTCGTTCAAATTCAGCGGCTTCAGTTCCACGTCGGCCTGATCGTGGCGATAGAAGTCGCGCAAGCGCCCCACGGTTGCGGATATGTCTTTGACGACGCGGCCGACGAGATCGAGATACTCCCGCATCCGGGGCGAGAGGTTCGGCTCCTTTTCGAGCATGGCTTTGGTATAGACCGCGACGGGGGATATGGCGTTGTTGATATCGTGGGCGATTCCGCTGGCCATTTGACCGATCGCCCGCAGGCGCTCGTGTTGCAGAACGGATTGCTGGGTGCGGCGCAGGTCGTCGTAGGCCAACTGCAATCTCGTACGAATCTCCGCTTCGTGGGCGGCCAAGGCCACATGCTCTCCCAGCAGGTGCAAGAACTCGCAATCGGTGCTGAGGAACGAGCTTCTTGCCAAGCGCGCCACAACCAAAACGCCAAAGACTTGCGTCTTCGCTTTGAGCGGCGCCAGCACGAGGGACCGAAGACCCTGGGCTGCAAGCCTTCTCGGAAAGGGAAATTTGATCGCGGCAATGTCCGGCTCGTAGACGAGTTCCCCGCGAACACAACGCGACAGGCCGTTCTCGTCGATCGGGACGATGGCGTGTTCGGACATTTCGAGCGCTTTGGCGAGCCAAGCGCTGCGCACGCCGACATGATTGACGCTGAGCTCGCGGGCGACCCGATCGTAGAGGCAAAGGCAGACAAAATCCGCGGGCATCCGCTCTTCCAGTGTGCTGGCGACGGTATGGAAGATGCTGAGAACATCCTGGCGCTCGCCCATGGCATGGGTGATTTGCTGCAACAGGTACATGCGTCCGTTCACCTCCTGCAAACGCGCCGTGCGTTCCCTGACGCGTGCATCGAGGTCACGATTGAGGCCGGTCAACTTGCTCTCGGCGAGGCGGAGCCGCTTGCTGTCGGCTGCACCGATCTGCGCCAGGCTGGTCAGGAGCAAGGCGTCGCCGATAAATTTTCCAAGATGGGCAACCAGCGCAATCGAGTCGCTTGGGGCGCGGGAATACAGCATCTCGAAATGCGCGGCTGCGAGCACGACGGCAGCGACAGCGACGGTACGCGCCATTTCCGATTCGTGGACTTGCCGCCAATAGGCGACGGCGATGCCGGCCCACAGAAGGGGTACCAGGACGAGCGTCGGCCGGGTGATTCCCAACAACCCCGGCGGCGCGTAGCGGGGGAGGGACAGGAATACGAATGCCACCAGGAGGGCAAAGAGGCCAAGCGCGATCGCGAACAGCCAACCGACGGATCGCGGCCTGTTGCGGAGCAGAAGGGCCGCACCGACGCCGAGTGGAAGCAGGTGCGCCGGGGCTCCCCATGTTCCTGCTCGCCACATGATCTCCGCAGACGTTGGCTGACTGCCAGTTTGGGTCCAGATCAGCGCGGCCATGGCGTGCGCGCACTCGGCGAAGGCCAACCACGCAAACGATATCGCCAACAACAACAGCCAGGTTTGATTGAGCCGGCGGCTGGCATCCCAGAACATCATGGCCACCAGCGCCGCGGTAACGACGGCGCTCGTATCGAGCATGGTGTGCAGGACGGGATTGTTGCCGCCGTAATGACGAATGGCAAACCCACCCGCAAGAAATGCGGCGATCGCAACGATCAGGTTCGACGAAAAACGGAGGGTGATCGGCTTATCCAGGCGCGCGGCGGCGAGATCGACCATGACAAAAAGCTCCTGCTACTTAAGCCGCAGTTCACGGTGAGGCGGTTAGTTCGTTCTCAAGTGACCGCCGAACCACACACACGTACATGTTCCCGTCGGTCGCAAATCCGTCCATTCCTCGCGCCGGCACATTGATAATGTTAGCATTACAAACCATTCACAGAATAGGCGTCAGTTCGTCGTGGGGTGGTTGTTGCTATGTTGTGATTTCCTGACCACACCTTCACGGGAAGCCCATGTCGAGCGTGTGGAGTTGAGGTTCTAGTTCGGCGACGGCGGCAAGGATGACGGGCGTTCGGCAGGATGGAATCCGGCGCAAATTTGATTGAACCGCGCGACGCAGCGTGCCCTTCATCTGTCGCTTGGCGTGCATCGAGGACTAGGGGCCAAGAGCACACGTCTCCAATTTCGGCGTGCGATACGGATGATGATCGCCCGTCATTGTGCCTACCCTTGTTCCGAAATCCTGCGCGTTTTGCGCGCACGCCGCCGCTCCGCAAGGGGGCGGTGATTAGTTCTCCGTCTTCCGCTCGCGTTTGCGGACGGTTTCGACGACGAGGGGTTTCTTTTCGCGCACGGTGGCGGCGTGGGCTTTGCGGGCTTTGAGGAATTCGCTCATGCGAAACGCCGCGGCGGTCGTGATGGCCTTGGCGCTGTTGCAGGCATCACAGGCGGCGACCGTGTTTCCTTCGCTGTCATGGCCGTGGCGTGACAACGGGATGACGTGATCGAGCGTCGCCCGCCGGTCGGCGTCGCGCTTGTGGCGCGGGTTGAGCACCATGGGAATGCCGCAATAGGCGCAACGGTCGTTCTGGCGCTCCATGTGCCGGACCAGCCACGCGCGGTGGTCCGGGTTCAGGGTGCGTACGCGGCTCGGCTCCATGGCGTGCGTGATCTGTGTCTTCAGCTTTTGCTGCAGACGGCCTTTGCTGGGCGGTTTTGAAATGCGCGCCATGACGCCATGATGCAGCAGCCGTGGCGGCCGGCCAACGGGGTTCCCACGCCGCCGCAATCCGCCGGGCGGCCGCCACTTGTCGCATCCCTCCCATTCGCCCGGAGCAGGAAGCAGAATATGTCGAGGCCGCCGGGCAGGGCGCATGAACCTGTGCACAGGCTCGGCCCGCTCCGGCCACATTGTTACGGGCCGGCATCCGGGCCCGCCCCCCGCGTCTCAGAAACCCCTTTAAGCCCCCGCAAAACCTGCGAGAATCCGCGGGAACGGAGTCGCACAATCCGGGAGGAACCATGGATCCCCAACATCCCGCGGAAGTCCCGCTTCCTTCCGGTCTGTCGCTGCCGCTCGAAGTGCGCGTGCACGGACGCGGCGGCCAGGGCGGCGTCACCTGCGCCAAGCTGATCGCGGCCTTGTTCACCCAGATGGGCTGCTTCGTGCAGACCTTCGGCGATTACGGCAGCGAACGCTCGGGCGCGCCGATCCAGGCCTACACGCGCGTCGACCGGGCGCCGATCCGCAACGCCAACAAGGTTTACCGCCCCGATCATTTGCTGGTGCTCGACGAAGGCCTGATGCGGCCGGCGATCTTCGACGGCGTCGAGCCGGGATCGCTGTTGCTGCTCAATTCCGCCAAGCCGATCGAAGCTTTCGCCGGAAAGTTCGACCGCTACCGCTTCGGCGTGGTGGACGCCACCGCGATCGCGCGCGAGCAGGGCATCGGCTCGGCGGCGGTCGTCATCATCAACACCACCATTCTCGGCGCCTATGCGCGCTTGCTGGGCCTGCCGGTGACGGCGCTGGAAAAAGGATTCGCCAAGCTCGGCGTGTCGGGCGATTTTGCCGCCGCGCGCCAAGCGTTCGAGAAAGTCGAAATCGCCGAAGTGCTGGCGCTCGAAGCCCCGGCATCGCCGGCGCCGCTGCCGGTGCCGCCGCCGGTCGCCTCGACCCTCGAACACAGCAAGGATTTTCCGCCAACCGTCCTGACCGGCACCTGGTCGAACCAGATGCCGAGCTATGCCACCCACGATGCGCCCTGCAACGTCGCTTGTCCGGCGGGCAACGACGTGGTCGGGTTCGTCCAGGCGCTGAAAAAGGGCGACGCCGGTGCCGCGGCGGGCCTGTTGTTCGCCACCCAGCCGCTTCCCTCCGTATGCGGACGGGTTTGTCCGGCGCCGTGCATGGGCCGCTGCAACCGGGCGTTCTTCGACGGCGCGGTGAACATCCGCAGCCTCGAACGCTGGATCGGCGATCATGCGGAGGTCCAGCCGGTGCGCGCGAGCGTGCCGCGGCCGCTGCATGTGGCGGTGGTGGGCGGCGGTCCGGCCGGATTGAGCGCGGCGTGGAAACTGGCGCGCGACGGCCATGCGGTGACGATCTTCGAGGCCGGGCCGGCGCTCGGCGGCGTGCTGCGCAATGGCATCCCGGCGTTCCGCCTGCCCGAAGCGGCTCTGGATCGCGATCTCGAACGGATCACCGCGCTCGGCGTGAAGGTCCGTTGCAATACCCATGTCGGCAAGAACGAGCTGGCGCAGCTTTCCCACGATCATGATGCGGTGATCGTCGCGGTCGGTTTCGGCGCGCCGGTGGCGCTCGGCGTCAAAGGCGAGCATCTCGCCAATATCGAACAAGGTCTCGATTTCCTCGACCGCGCCAAGCGCGAGCCGGTAACGCTGTCGGGGTCCGTGGTGGTGATCGGCGGCGGCAATACCGCCATCGACTGCGCCCGCACGGCGGTGCGCTGCGGCGCGGCGAGCGTGACCATCGCCTATCGCCGCGGCCGCAAGGACATGCCGGCCATCGCCGAGGAAATCCACGACGCCGAAAAGGAAGGCGTGCGCATCCTGTCGTATCGCACGCCGGTGGCGTTCGAGGGCGCCGGTGCGGTGGCGAGCGCGCTGCTGGCCGAAATGGAAGCCGGTCCGCCTGACGCAAGCGGCCGCCGTCGTCCGGTGGTGACGAACCGCACATCGCCGCTGGCTGCGGCAACGGTGCTGCTGGCGCTCGGGCAGAAGACCGACATGCCGCTTCCCGACGGCTGGAGCATGAAAGAGGGTCGCGCCTTCCACGGCGACCGGGCGTTGCCGGTTTACTTCGCCGGCGATTGCGCCACCGGCGAAGGCACCGTCACGCACGCCATCGGCTCGGGACGCAAGGCGGCGGAAGCGGTGCTCGGCGTTCACGCCCCCGCGGCGAAAACCAACGGCATGCCGGTGGCGCCGGGACAGATCCGCTTCGATCATTTCGAGGTCGCCCGTCCGCACGAGGACCGGCAGATCGCGGTCAAGATGCTGGCGGGCGATTTCAGCGAGGTCAATGCGGGCCTCGCCGATGTGAGCGAAGCGGAGCGCTGCTTCAGTTGCGGACACTGCACGCTGTGCGACACCTGCATCATCTCGTGTCCCGACGGCGTCATTTTCCGCGACGGCGCGGGCTACCGCATCGATCCGCAATACTGCAAAGGCTGCGGCATGTGCGTCGCCGAATGTCCGCGCGGCGTCATGGCCATGCAGGAGAAGACCGTATGAGCCTCGAACTTCTCTCCGCCAATCACGGCGCCGCCATGGCCGCCACGCTGGCCGCGCGCGCCAATCGCAAAGGGCGCGGCTTCGTCTCCGGCGTCTATCCGATCACGCCGTCGACCGAGTGCATGGAATTCCTCTGCAATCAGAAGATCGAAAAAAGCCATGTGGTGCGGGTCGAAAGCGAGCACTCGGCGATGGGCGTCTGCATCGGCGGTGCGGCGGCGGGGGCGCGGACCTTCACTGCGACCTCGTCGAACGGCCTGGCCTACATGGTGGAGAATTGCATCACCGCCGCGACGATGCGCTTTCCGGTGGTGATAGCGGTCGCCAACCGCACCCTCGGCCCGCCGTGGAATATCTGGGCCGATCACGGCGATGCGCTGATCCTGCGCGACGCCGGCATCATCCAGTTCTTCTGTGCCGACAATCAGGAAGTGTTCGATAGCGTGTTGTGCGGCTTCCGTCTCGCCGAAGACAAGCGCGTGATGATGCCGGTGATGGTGTGCATGGAGGGCTTCATCCTCTCGCACCGCACCGCCCAGACCGACGTGCCGGAGCAGGACAAGGTCGACGCCTTCCTGCCGCCGACCGATGTCCCGCACCGGCTTGCGCAAATCCCGCATACGCTCGGCCAGATCGAAGTGCCGCATCAGACCGAAATGCATCGCATGCAGCACCATGCGGCGATGCTGGACGTGCCTGCGATCTATCGCGAGATTCAGGACGAATTCGAAAAGATTTTCGGCCGCCGTCCGCCCGATATGTTGGTGCCGTACAAGGCCGATGACGCCGAGACGCTGATCGTGTCGATGGGCACCATTCCGATCACCGCCGAGCGCGTGGTCGACGACTTGCGCGCCCAAGGCAAGAAGGTCGGCAGTTTGCGCGTGCGCCTGTTCCGGCCGCTGCCGGTCGAGGCGATCGGCAGGGTTTTCGCCGGCAAGAAGCGCATCGCCGTGATCGACCGCAATATCGGCCTCGGTATGGGCGGCGTGTTGTGGCAGGATACGCGCGCACTCGCCGATCCGGGCACGGTGGTGCAGGATTATCTAGCCGGCATGGGCGGCGGCGACATCCGCCCCGAGCATATCGTCAAGATGGTCGAGGATATCGAGGCGCGCACCGCGAGCGGTGCGCCGAAGCTGATGGAGATGGTGTGATGAACGAACCCATCCTCGGCGGCCTCTGCCAGAGCGAACTCGATCGCGACGAACCGATCTTCCGCAAAGGCAACACCAATTGCGGCGGCTGCGGCATGTCGATCACGTTGCAGATGCTGCGGCGTGCGGTCGGCGACCGGCCGGTGCAGATGGTCATTCCGGCCTGCTGCGGCGCGGTGGCGGGCGGCACCTTCCCGCAAGCGACCTTCGGCGTGCCGACCATCATGACCACCTTCGCTTCGGCCGCCGCGGCGGCATCGGGCATGGCGGCGGTGGCGCGCCTCAACAACGAGAAAACGCGCATCGTCGTGCTGGCGGGCGACGGCGGCACCTTCGATATCGGTTTCGCCTGCGTCAGCGCCGCGGCGGAACGCAACGAAGACATTCTCTTCATCTGCTACGACAACGAAATCTACGGCAACACCGGCGGCCAGCGTTCGTCGGCGACGCCGCAAGGCGCGGTGACCTCGAACACCCTCGAAGGCAAGCTGGAGCAGAAGAAGGACATCCTGGCGGTGATGGCGGCGCATCGCATTCCCTATGCCGCCTCGATCAGCCTTGCCCATGTCGAGGACACGCACCGCAAACTCACCTATGCGCTCGAAGCCACCGGCTTCCGCTTCCTGCATGTGCTGTCGCCGTGCCCGACGGGGTGGAAATCGGAACCGGCGCTCGGGCTCGAACTGGTGCGGCTGGCGGTGCGGTCCGGCTTGTGGCCGGTCTACGAGATTTTCGACGGCAAGCGCCATCTGGTGAATATCGAGCCGGATTTCTCCGACGAAGCGCTGAATATGTATCTGTCGCTGCAGCGCCGTTTCCAGAAATCGGGACTTTCCGCGGCGGACCTTAGGCCCGCCATCGACCGCTATTGGCAAAACTTGCGCGCGCTCACGGGCCGTATCGTCCCGGCGCGACGGGAGGGGTGATGGGCGGGGCACAACATCCTGTCATCCCCGGCCGACCGGCCATTGCGCGGAAGCGCTATGGCTGGGAGGGGAAGGGGACCCAGGTGGCATCGCCTGTCAGACGCCGGCTGGGTGGAAAGATCGATTCACGCGGAGACGTGGAGACGCGGAGAGGGCGTGCTGAACCGTTCCGCTATTCCTGCACACAATCGTCCAGTGGTTTCTACGGCTCACTTCCTCCGCGTCTCCGCGTCTCCGCGTGCAATAGACTGATTTCTACCAGCATCCCGTTTTCGCTACCTGGGTCCCCTTCCCCTCGCACAATCTGCTGCGCAGATTCTGCTCGGCCGGGGATGACATTGATGTTTGGAGAATTCCGATGAGAAAATACGTCGGTCAACGCATCCAGGCGCTGCGCGAGGCGCAGGATATGAGCCTCGAACAGGTGGCGAGTCTGGCGGGCATCGATCCGGTCCGGCTGAAGGCCTATGAAGACGGATCGGCCGTGCCCTCCATCGGCGCGGTGATCCAGCTTTCGCGCGTGCTCGGTTCCAAGATGGAAGGGCTTCTGCTCGGCGGCGCCACGGTGTCGGAGCAGCTCACCATCTGCCGCGCCGGTGAAGGCATGGCGGGCGACCAAGGCGACACCGAACAGAGCTACACGTATCAGTCGCTGACCCGGCCCGGCACCGAAGGCCATCGCATGGAGCCGTTCCTGCTGTCGTTCGACCCCGGTGCGGAGAAACCGGTGCCGATCACCCATGACGGCCAGGAATTCTGCTATGTACTGTCGGGCCTGATCGAGTTCACCTACGACGGTCGCAGCTTCATTCTGGAGCCGGGCGACAGCGTCTATCACGATGCCACCCGTCCGCACGCCTTCCACGGCTTGGGGACGACCATCTCCAAGATGCTGGCGGTGGTGAGTTCGTAAGCACTGCGCGGCGGGGTTGGCGCCGCGCAATCAAAACGCCGTCCATTGGAAATGCCGCGGCATTTTCTCGCCGAGGTGGAGCGCGTTTCATCATACAATATTGGTAAGCGCTGTCGTATAAGGGGCTCCGGTCACCAACGGGGTCCCCGATGAAACGCGCCGCCTGTTTTGTCCTCGCCGCCTCCGCGCTCACCACAGCCGCTTTCGCCGATGCGGCGCTGCCGCTTTATATCGGCGGCCGCGCGGTGCCGAAAATCGTGAAGGTGGAAAGCGGAAGCTGGTTCTCCCCCGATACCGAGGCGACCACCTACACCTATCAATGGCCGGGCGTGTATTTCGAAGCCGCCTTTACCGGCGACCGCGTTGCCGTCAAGGTCGATGACACCGAGAACAATCTCTATGTCTGGATCGACGGCGTTCACAGGCTGACGCTGACCCGTCCGGGCAAGACGACGGTGGCGCTGAAGGATCTCGGGGCGGGGCGCCACGTCGTGCGCCTCGAAAAGGCAAGCGAGACGCAAGGCACCACCGGCCGCTTCGAAGGTTTCACCGTGCCGGAAAAGGCCGACGTGCTGCCGGCGCCGACATACACGCGCGCCATCGAGTTCATCGGCGATTCCTATACCGTCGGCTACGGCAACCAGAGCCGCGGCCAGACCTGCACCACCGACGACGTGCGCGATACCACCGATACGTCGCGCGCCTGGGGCCCGGCGGTCGCCAAGCATTTCAACGCCGCCTATCGCATCAACGCCTTCTCCGGCCGCGGTATCGTGCGCAACTACAACGGCATCGCGGCGGGCGATACGCTGCCGTATCTCTACAAATTCGCGCTGTTCGACCATTCGGTGGCCGCCGACGATGTCGGCTGGACGCCCGATGTGGTGATCGTCGGTCTCGGCACCAACGATTTCTCGACCCCGCTGAATCCCGGCGAGAAATGGGCGACGCGCGACGCGCTGCACGCCGATTACGTCCGCACCTATGCCGATTTCGTCAAATCGCTCCGCGCCAAGTATCCGAACGCCCACATCGTCATGATGGCGCCGGACAACAATGCCAACGAAACCGCGAACAACATGAAGGCGGCGGCGGCGCTGGCGCAATCGGAAGGTGTGGCCGATCTCGAAACGGTGATCTTCACCGGCCTCGACTGGATGGCTTGCCATTATCATCCCTCGCTCAAGGACGAGGATATCCTGTCGAAACTGGTGATCGAGCGCCTCAACCAGCTGCCCAAATTCGCGCCGGCCGTGGCGGCCCAGTAACGCGCGGCAATCCTGACGCTGTAGCGCCGTAAGCCGGGGGTGTAACGCCTTCCGGCGAAGGGCTGCCGCCGTGTTCACGCTTTCTGTCGGTCATTTGCTCGGATTGTTCGCGACGCTCGCCGCGTTCGTGGCGCTGGCCGTGCATGCGGCGCGCAAAGTCGGATCGGCGGAAGGCTTCTCGCTGTCGGGGCGGCGCGCCGGTCCCACCATGATCGCCGGCTCCATCGCCGGAACCTCGGTGGCGGGCGCCTCCACCATCGGCACCGCCCAGATGGCGTTTTCCTACGGCATCACGGCGTGGTGGTTCACCCTCGGCGTCGGCATCGCGCTGATCCTGATGGCGTGCTTTTACGCCAAGCCGTTGCGCGCCTCCGGCCTCGAAACTCTGCCGCAATATCTCACCCGCCATTACGGCCGCGCGGCGGGACTGATCGCCAGTGCGGTGTCGTCGACCGGTATCCTGTTCAGCGCGGTGGCGAGCGCGATCTCCGGTATTGCGCTTATCGGCGTGCTGTTCGGGCTGGTGCCGTGGCAGGCGGGCGCGATCATCGCCGCCCTGGTGATCGGCACGGTGTTCTTCGGCGGCCTCAAAGGTGCGGGGCTTGCCGGACTATTGAAGATGGCGGCGATCGGACTGGCGCTCGCGGTGGCGGGAGTTGCGGCGGCGATTGCGCTTGCCCGCGTGCCGGATTTCTCGACGGTGTTTCCGTTCGATCCCTGGTTCGATCCGTTTGCGCACGGGGTATCCCAGACCATCGCCGATTTCGTCGCGCTGCTGGTCGGCATGATCTGCACCCAGACCTATATCCAGGCGATGTTCTCCGCCGTCGACACCAGGACCGCGGCGCGCGGCACGCTGGTGGCGGGGCTTTTGAGCATTCCGGTCGGATTGCCGTGCGTGGCGATCGGCATGGCGATGCATGCGGCCCATCCCGATATGGCGGCGATCTATGCCTTGCCGGTATTTCTGGTTACCGAAGTTCCGCCGGTGATCGGCGGCATCGGGCTCGCCGGAATCCTGTTTTCGGTGGTGGGTTCGATCTCGGGGCTGGCGCTCGGCATCGGCACCATGATCGCCGGCGATTTCGGCCGCGGCCTGTTGAAAATTCGCGACGGGCGGGCGCTGTTGTGGCTCAACCGTTTCGCCGTGCTGGCGGTGACGGCGCTGGCCTTCGCGATCGCGCTCGCCAATGCCGGATCGCAGGTGCTGGCATGGAACTATCTCTCGATGGCGCTGCGCGGCGCCGGCGTGTTCCTGCCGATGGCGCTCGCCGTGTTCCGGCCGGGCCACCTGAACGGACGCAGGGCCGCCGTCTCGATGGCGCTGGCGACGCTGGCGGCGGTGTGCGGACGGTTCGTCTTCCATCTGCCGCTGCATCCCTTGTTCGTCGGGCTGGCGGTCAGCGCGGTGGTGATCGGCGCGGGGCTGCGGCGCGCGCGCTTACGGCAGGCGTGACGCCAGCACCTTGTCGATGCGGCGCCCGTCCATGTCGACGATTTCGAAACGCCAGCCTTGCGACACGAACACTTCGCCGGTTGTGGGCAGATGGCGCGCCAGCGACAGCACGAAGCCGGCCGCGGTCTGGTAGTCGCGATGCGCGGGCAGCGGAAAGCCGACGATGTCGGCCATCTCGTCGACATTGAGATCGCCTGCGATCAGCCACGAGCCGTCCTCGCGCCGCACCGCGCCGTCGTCGCCCGATGGTCCGCCGTGACTGCCGGCGATGGCTTCCATGATGTTGGCGGGCGTGACCACGCCTTCGAAATGGCCGTATTCGTCGTGCACCAGCGCCATCGGTACCGCCGCGGTGCGCAGGAGCGCGAGAACGTCGAGCGCATCGGCCTGATCGTAGACCACCGGTGCGGGCCGGATGAGTTTTCCCATCTCGAACGGCTTGCCGCTGAGATAGGCCGCGAGCAGTTCGTGAATACGGATCACGCCGGACAATTCGTCGATGCCGGGACCGGCGGGAAGACGCGTGAACGGCGTCGAGACCGCGAGGCGGCGCACTTCCTCCGGCGGCATGCCGGTGTCGATCCAGGCCACGTCCGTGCGCGGGGTCATCACGCCGCGCGCCTGACGGTCGCCGAGCCGCATCACGCCGGAAATCATCCGCCGCTCGTCGGCTTCGAGCACGCCCGCGCTTTCGGCTTCGGCAATCAGGGCTTTGATCTCGTCGTCGGTTGGGCCTTCGCGTTTGGTCCGGCGTTGTCCCATCAGGCGCAACACCAGCGCACCCGACATATCGAGCAGGGAGACGAGGGGGCTCGCGATCTTCTGCAGTACGATCATGGCGGGCGCCACGCGGACCGCGATGCGTTCGGGATCGGACAGCGCGATCTGCTTGGGCACCAGCTCGCCTGCGATCAGCGACAGATAGGTGATCCCGGCCACCACCGTGCCGACACCGAGCGCATCGGCCGCCGCTTCGGGCAGCCCTTTCGCCATCAGCCAGGCGGTGAGCTTGAGGCCCAGCGTGGCGCCGGAAAATGCGCCCGACAACACGCCTACCAGGGTGATGCCGATCTGCACGGTGGAAAGGAACCGTCCCGGATTGTCGGCAAGTTCGAGGGCGCGGCGCGAGCCGGCAATGCGGCGGTCGGCGAAACTCTTCAGCTTGGTGCGGCGCGAGGAAACGATGGCCAGTTCCGACATCGCCAGGACGCCGTTGAGGACGATCAGGAAAGCGACGACGGCCAGTTCGAGAATAAGCATGCCGCCATTATGGCATTGCCAAGCAAAAGCATTCAATCCGGCGCTTTCAGCCGGTAGCCGACGCCTTGTTCGGTCAGGATCAGTTTGGGCTGTTCGGGATCGGCTTCGATCTTCTGACGCAGGGTGCGGATGTAGATCCGCAGGTATTGCACGTCGGTTTCGGTGCCCCACACCTGGTTAAGGATGAATTTGTGGGTCAGCACCTTGCCGGCATGGGCCACCAGAAGGCGCAAAATGTCGTATTCCTTGGGCGTCAGCTTCACCTCGGCGCCCGCCACGGTCACCACGCGCCGCACCAGATCGAGCGACAGCGCGTCGACCTTGAATACCGGGCGCTCGCCTTCCTGTTGCAGGCGGTGACGCAGCGCGGTGCGGATGCGCGCGAGCAACTCCTCGATGCCGAACGGCTTGGTGACGTAATCGTCGGCGCCGAGATCGAGGGCGCGGACCTTGCCCGCTTCGTCGGCGCGGACCGACAACACCACGATCGGCAGCGTCGCGCCGGACTCGCGCAAATGACGGATCACTTCGAAGCCGTCCATGCCGGGCATGCCGAGATCGAGCACGATCAGATCGGGCGCGTGGCTCATGGCGGCGAGCGCGGCAGTGCCGTCTTCGGCCTCTTCGACCTGATAGCCTTGCGAGCCCAGCGAAGTGCGCAGGAAGCGCCGGATCGCCGGCTCGTCGTCGACCACAAGAATGCGCAAAGGTGTCATGGCGTTTCGACCGGTAAGGTGATGATGAAGACCGCGCCGCTGCGGTCCTCGCGATTGGCCGCCGTCAGCGTGCCGCCCATGGCTTCCACGAAACCGCGGGCAATGGCAAGCCCCAGGCCGGTGGAGGCGCGCTTTCGGTCGGCCGCCAGCACGCGATAGAACTTGTCGAAGATGCGCTCGAGGTCGGCGGGCGGAATGCCGGGGCCTTCGTCGGCGATTTCGAGGCGCAAGGCTCCGCCGTCGCGCCGCACCGTGAGACGGACCGTGGTGCCTTCGGGCGCGTATTTGCCGGCATTGTCGAGCACGTTGAACAGAACCTGCTCGAACAGCACCGGATCGAGTTTCACCAGCGGCAGATCGGGCTCGACGACGAGCGTCAGCTTGTGACCGGCGAGGATGCGGTTCGCGCGCGCCGCGGCGCTGCCGGCGACGTCGCCGATGTCGGTGAGTTCCAGACGCGGCGCCAGCGCGCCCGATTCCAGCCGCGTCATGTCGAGCAGATTGGCGATGAAGCGGTTGAGCCGCTGGCCTTCCTCTTCGATGGTGGTGATGAGCTCGCGATGGCTTGCCGGATCGAGCGCGCCTTCGAGATCCTTGAGGCTGGAGGCGGCGCCGAGGATCACCGACAACGGCGTCCTGAGATCGTGGCTGATCGAGGTCAGCAGCGCCGCGCGCAGCTTTTCGGTTTCGGCGGCGAGGCGGCTTTTCTCGATGTCGACGGCAAGCAGCACGCGCTCGATGGCCAATGCCGCCTGATCGGCGAGGGCATCGAAGAGGCGGCGCTGATCGGGCGTGAGGATCGGTCCCGGCTTGTCGCAGTCGAGCCCGATCACGCCGATGGCGCCGCGCCCGGTGCGGATCGGCAGATAAAGCCGGTTGGCGCCGGGCAGCGAATCCGCGCCGCGTCCGGCCGGCGTCGCATGCTCCCACACCCAATTGGCGGCGGCGACTTCGGACTCGTCGAGCACGTCCTCGGGCGGATAGCCCGCGCGCACGGTGAGAAGCCCGTTCTCCGGCAACAGGATCACCACGCGCACTTTCAGCATCTGCGCGATCTGGAACGAGGTCGCCCACAACAGATCGTCGAGCGCATAGACGCCCGCGAGTTTCTTGGAGAACTGGTACAAGCTTTCGGTCACCGTCGCCCGTTCGCGCGCCACCAGCGCCTGCGCCCGCACCCGCGCCGTCAGATTGCTGGCGATGGCCGCGACGATGCCGAACGTCACCAGCACCACGATGTTTTCGGGATCGGCGATGGTGAAGGTGTGGACCGGCGGCAGGAAGAAGAAGTTGAACGCCAACACCGCGACCGCGCACGAAACCAGCGACGGCCACAGCCCGTATTGCACCGCGCTCGCCAGCACCGCGAGCAGGAACACGAGGCCGACATTGGTAATGCCGAAATAGCGTTTCAGCACGAAACCGGCGGCGAGCGCGGCGGCGGTGTAGACGAGGCTGACGGCATAGGCGCGGCGGTCGATGCGCGGAGACGTGCGGCGCGCCTCGCGGCCGCGCAAGGCGGCGGTGAGCTGTTCGGGCACGACATGCACGCTGACCCCGCCGGCGCGGCGGATGATCTCGAACGTGGTCGAGCGGCGCAGCAACGTTTCCCACCAGGTGCGCCGCGTGGTCGAGGTGACGATGTGGGTGAAATTGTTGGCGCGGGCGTAATCGACAATGCCGTCGGCGACGTTGGCGGCGGGAATGGTCACCGTCTGGCCGCCGAGCCGCACCGCCACGCGCAACGCCTCGGCGATGCGGTCGCGTTCTTCCTCGGTGAAATTGCGGGCCGACGGCGTTTCGACATACGCGGCGGTCCAGGCGGCATGGAGGCGGTCGGCCAAGCGCCGTCCGTAGCGCACCAGCGCCACGCCGCCCGGCCGCTCGTTGACCCGCACCAGCACGCGTTCGCTTGCCTCCCACGGACCGGAGATGGCATGCGCCCGCATGTAATTGACCATCTGGTCGTCGACCCGCTGGGCGGTGCGGCGCAAGGCGATCTCACGCAGGGCGGTGAGGTTGCCGGGCACGAAATAGTTCTGCGCTGCGCGTTCGGCGGTGTCGGGCAGATAGACTTTGCCGTCTTTCAACCGCTGGATCAGGTCTTCCGGCGTGAGGTCGACGAGTTCGACATCGTTGGCGCGGTCGAGCACCGAATCCGGCACCGTTTCCGCCACCCGCACCTTGGTGATGCGCGCCACCACATCGTTGAGGCTTTCGATGTGCTGGACGTTGAGCGTGGTGTAGACGTCGATCCCCGCCGCCAGGATTTCCTCGACATCCTGATAGCGTTTGGGATGACGGCTGCCGTCGACATTGGTGTGGGCAAGCTCGTCCACCAGCACCAGCCGGGGTTTGCGGGCGAGAATGGCGTCGAGGTCCATCTCCGCGAGCGTGTGGCCCTTGTAGGGCATACTGCGCTTGGCAATGGCCTCGATGCCGCGCGTCAGCCGGTCGGTTTCGGCGCGGCCGTGCGTCTCCACCACGCCGATGACGACATCGGTGCCCTCGGCCTTGCGCCGGCGCGCCTGGGACAGCATCTCGTAGGTCTTGCCGACGCCCGGCGCGAAGCCGAGAAAGACCTTGAGGCGGCCATGGCTGCTGTCGCCCGCATCGGCAAGCAGGGCTTCCGGCGACGGGCGTGGAGAGTCACTCATGAGGCCATATTAGCGGGCCATCGCATCCAGCGCGAGGTTGAGCTTCAAGACATTGACGTGCGGTTCGCCGATGAGACCCCAGGGGCGATCCACCGTCTGGCGTTCGACCAGTGCGCGCAGGCGGGCCGGATCGATCCCGCGGGCCTTGGCGATGCGCGGCACCTGGAACTGTGCCGCTGCCGGGGTGATGTCGGGATCAAGCCCGCTCGCGGATGTTGTGACAAGGTCGACCGGGACGGGCGTTCCGGGGTTTTCGGTGCGGCGCTTGGCGGTATCGGCCGCGACCCGGTCGATCAGCTTCTTCGATGTCGGCCCGAGATTGGAACCGCCGGAACTGGCCGCGTCATAACCGGCTCCCGCCGCGGAAGGCCGGCCGTAGAAATAGCGCGGATTGGAAAAATTCTGGCCGATCAGTTCGGAGCCGATCACGCGGCCGTTCTTTTCGATCAGACTGCCCGCCGCCTGACGCGGAAAAATGGCCTGGCCGATGCCGGTGACGGCGAGGGGATAAAGCACGCCGGTGACGAGCGTGAGAAGCGCCAGCATCACAAGGGCAGGGCGGAAATAGTCTTTCATGGCAGCACCAGAAGGTTGGCTAGTTGCAATATTCAGCACAGTGTCATCCCCGGCCGAAGCCGCGCCGCGGCGAAGGGGACCCAGGTGTTGAAATCGACGGGATGATAAAGCGGATGCCCAGCGTTCTTGCTGGTTTGCGAAGATCGTCGTGGTTTATGCACCTGGGTCCCCTTCCCCTCACATTCCTCGCTTCGCTCGGATTGCTCGGCCGGGGATGACAGTTTTTGGGTTTTGAGCATCGCGGCTCTCCTACACCAGTCCTATCGCGGTAATGGCGACATCGATCAGCTTGATGCCGAGGAACGGCACCACGACGCCACCGAGGCCGTAGAGAAAGAGGTTGCGCGTCAACAGCGCGGCGGCCCCGATGGGGCGGTATGTGACGCCTTTCAGCGCCAGCGGGATCAACGCGATGATGATGAGGGCGTTGAAGATGATCGCCGACAGGATGGCACTCTCGGGCGAATGCAGGCCCATTACGTTCAGAGCCTGAAGTTGTGGATAGAAAGCGAGAAACATTGCCGGGATGATGGCGAAATACTTGGCGACGTCATTGGCGATGGAAAACGTCGTCAGCGCACCGCGCGTCATCAAGAGTTGCTTGCCGATCTCCACGATCTCGATGAGTTTGGTCGGATCGCTGTCGAGATCGACCATGTTGCCGGCCTCGCGTGCCGCCATGGTGCCGGTGTTCATCGCCACGCCGACATCGGCCTGCGCCAGCGCGGGCGCGTCGTTGGTGCCGTCGCCGCACATCGCCACCAGCTTGCCTTTGGCTTGTTCGTCGCGGATGAGTTTCAGTTTGGTCTCGGGGGTTGCCTGCGCGAGAAAATCGTCGACGCCGGATTCGGCGGCAATGGCGGCGGCGGTCAGCGGATTGTCGCCGGTGATCATCACCGTGCGGATGCCCATCTGGCGCAGCGCTGCAAAGCGCTCGCGGATGCCGCCTTTGACGATGTCCTTCAGGTGAATGACGCCGAGAAGAATGCCATCACGCGCCACCGCCAGCGGCGTGCCGCCTTGCTTGGCGATGGTATCGGCAATGGATTTCAGCGCGTCGGCATCGGCCGCGGGCCCCGCCCAGGCAAGCACCGCATCGACCGCGCCTTTGCGGATGGTAATGCCGTCGAGGTCGATGCCGGACAGCCGCGTCTGGGCGGAGAAGGGTACGAAATGCGCATGCCCGACATCGCGGCCGCGGATGCCGTATTTCTCCTTGGCGAGCACGACGATGGAACGGCCTTCCGGCGTTTCGTCGGAGATCGAGGCAAGCTGCGCCGCATCGGCGAGATCGCGTTCATCGACCCCCGGCAGCGGCAGGAACGCCGTCGCCTGGCGGTTGCCGAGCGTGATGGTGCCGGTCTTGTCGAGCAGAAGCGTATCGACATCGCCTGCCGCTTCCACGGCGCGTCCCGACATCGCGAGCACATTGAAGCGCACCAGCCGGTCCATGCCGGCAATGCCGATGGCCGACAGCAGCGCGCCGATGGTGGTGGGGATGAGGGTGACGAACAGCGCCACCAGCACCAGCACGGAGATGCGTCCGCCGGCGTACGCCGCGAAAGCCGGGATCGTGGCGACCGCGAACACGAAAATCAGCGTCAGACCCGCCAGCAGGATGTTGAGGGCAATCTCGTTCGGCGTCTTCTGCCGTTCGGCGCCTTCGACCAGGGCGATCATGCGGTCGAGAAAGGTCGAGCCCTGCGTCGCGGTGATCCTCACCACGATGGTATCGGACAGGACGCGGGTGCCGCCGGTCACGGCGGAGCGGTCGCCGCCGGATTCGCGGATCACGGGCGCGCTTTCGCCGGTGATGGCGCTCTCGTCGACCGAGGCGACACCTTCCACCACTTCACCATCGGAAGGGATCAGCTCGCCGGTTTCGACCAGCACCAGATCGCCGCGTTCCAACTCCCAGGCGGGAACCTTGCGCCACAGCTTCAGTTTCTGATCGGCGAGCTTCTTTGCCGTCATGTCGACTTTGGTGGCGCGAAGAGAGGCGGCGCGCGCCTTGCCGCGGCCTTCCGCCAAGGCCTCGGCGAAGTTGGCGAACAGCACCGTGAACCAGAGCCAGAGATTGATCTGCAGCGCGAAGCCGAAGCTGCCGCGGCCGAGCGCGATATCGCGGACGAACAGGATGGTGGTGAGCGCGGCGACGATCTCGACCACGAACATCACCGGGTTCTTCACCATTGCGCGCGGATGGAGCTTCTTGATCGCACCGAAAGCGGCGTCGCGGATGACATGGGAGGTTTTCATGGCTGTGTCTCAGTAAAGGGCGCCGGCATGCATCGCGAAATGCTCCGCGAGCGGCCCGAGCGCCAAAGCCGGGAAGAAAGTGAGGCCGCCGACGATCAGGACGACGCCCGTCAAAAGGCCGACAAACAAGGGACCGGTGGTGGGGAAGGTGCCTTCCGACGCGGGTACGATTTTCTTCGCCGCCAGCGAACCGGCGACCGCCAGCATCGGCACGATCCAGAGGAAGCGTCCCAGCAGCATCGCGACCGCGAGGGTCAGATTGTAGAATGTCGTGTTGGCGGTAAGACCCGCAAACGCGCTGCCGTTGTTGCCGGCCGCCGACGAGAAGGCATAGAGGATCTCGGAAAAGCCGTGCGGACCGGCATTGTTCAATCCGGCGAGGCCTGCGGGCGTCACCGAGGCGATCGCGGCGGGTATCAGCGTCGCCAGCGGCGTGACCAGAATGGCGAGGATCGCCATCTTGACCTCGCGCGCCTCCAGCTTCTTGCCGAGATATTCCGGCGTGCGCCCGACCATCAGCCCGGCGACGAACATCGCCAGGATCGCGAACAGGAGCATGCCGTACAGTCCCGATCCGACGCCGCCGAACACGATCTCGCCGAGTTCTATGTTGAACATCGGAACGAGGCCGCCGAGCGGGGTGAAGCTGTCGTGCATCGCATTGACCGAGCCGTTGGAGGCGTCGGTGGTGGCGACGGCCCATAACGTCGAATTGACGATACCGAACCGCACCTCCTTGCCTTCCATGTTGCCGCCCGCCTGCTGCGCATTCGGCGTCTGGTCGACATGCAGCGCGGCGAGTTTCACGCTCGGCTGATATTCGGCAACGCTGCAGACCGCCTGCCCGCCGAGCCAGAGAAGACCCATGACGGCGAAGATGGCCCAGCCTTGGCGGGTGTTTCCGACCATCCGGCCGAAGGTGTGGGTCAGCGCCGCGCTGATCGCGAGGATCGACCACAGTTCGATGAAATTGGTGATCGCGGTCGGGTTTTCGAACGGATGGGCGGAATTGGCATTGAAGAAGCCGCCGCCGTTGGTGCCGATCATCTTGATCGCCTCCTGCGAAGCGACCGGCCCCTGCGCGAGGGTCTGCTTAAGGCCTTCGAGCGTGGTCACGGCGGTGTAGGCGGAGAAATTCTGCGGCACGCCTTGTCCGATCAGCACCAGCGCCATGACGAGCGCCAGCGGCAACAGCACATAGAGCGTGGCGCGCACGAGATCGACCCAGAAATTGCCGACCGTCTTGGCGGACCGCCGCGCGAAGCCGCGGATGAGGGCGATGGCGAGCGCGATGCCGGTCGCGGCGGAGACGAAATTGTGCATCGTCAGCCCGACCATCTGGCTGAAATAGGACAGCGTCGTCTCGCCGGCGTAGCTCTGCCAGTTGGTGTTGGTGACGAAACTGACGGCGGTGTTGAAGGCAAGATCGGCCGGAACGTTCGGCAGTCCTTGCGGATTGAACGGCAAATACGCCTGCAGCCGGAGGATCGCGTACAGCAACACCAGCCCGGCGACGCTGAATGCCAGCATGGCAAGCGCATAGGCGGTCCAGTGCTGCTCCGTAGACGGATTAAGACCCGCGGCGCGATAGAGGAGCCGCTCGACCGGCGCGAACACCGGCGAGAGGACGGTACGGCGTCCTTCGAATACGGCGGCCATATAGGCGCCGAGCGGCTTCACGGTCAGCGTCACCGCGGCCGCGAACAGGACGATCTGCAGAATGGCATTGGCGGTCATGGTCAGAACTTTTCCGGACGCAGGAGCGCGATCAGAAGGTAAATGGCGATAGCGGCCGTCACGAGCGCGGCCAGCGCATAATCAAGGTCCATCGCCGTCACAGCCGGTTGCAGGCGAAGACGTAGGCGGCAGCGGCGGCGAAGAAGCCGAGGCCGAGCGCCAGCATCAAAAGATCGAACATTTTGTCCTCCACGAACGGGCGGAGGATGGCGCCGCACCCCATATAGATTCGAGATTGCGCGCGGCGGGGCGGGAATAGGGGTTTCGTATAGACGGCTTGGTGACGTCGGGGCGGGTTTCTCGGTTTGGGAGAACCGTTGGCCCAAACCCGGCCGTATCGCTGCGCAAAACCGGTGTGACGAAGGCACCTTTGCGTCTAGGGGCATTCTAAACTAACATCTACGGCATGCGGTTGAAGACGTCCCCGGTGCGCGCGGTCCTCAGTGCCATTTTGGCACTGGTGTTCTTCGTCGCCGTTTTGCCGGGGGCGATGGCCATGCCCGCGCCACAGACCGCCATGACGCACGGCATGGATTGCGAGCACGCCACGTCGCCGTGCGATCACATGAAGCCGATGAAAGCACCGGCGTCGCCCTGCAAAAACATGCAGGTCTGCGCCGGCATGCTCGGCTGCTTCGGACTGGCGGCCCTGGTGCACGACACCGTCATGCCGCTTGTCGCGACGGCTCATGAGCGTGTGCCGGACGGCCATCGCACGCTCGCCGGACTGAGCGCCCCACCGGACGACCGCCCTCCTATCGTTTGACGGACCGTAGCGCTGCTTCGCAGTGACGCGCGCACCTGCGCGCGGGTTTCAAACGATGCGCCTGAGAATTTTCAGGCATAAGGAGTGCATTCATGCAACGCATGTTGCTGGCCGCACTGGCTTTCGGGCTGGTGCTGGCATACTCGGCTTTCGCCGGATCGGGCATGGGCTTCAAGGCTCTCGACCCGTCCGTTCCCTTCAACACCACCCGCACCATCCGCGTGCAATTGGTGGACGGCAGCGGCAAGCCCGTCGCTGAGACCGTGGCGGGTGCGTCGGTCCGCGTCGACATGAGCCCCGACGCCATGGCCGACATGACGGCCGATGCCAAGATCGTGAAAAGCGAGACGTCGGGCGTGGTGACGGTCCAGACCAATCTATACGCCCCCGGACGCTGGGCGGTGATCCTCAAGGGCACCGTCAACGGCAAACCGGTGACGGGATCGGTCGTCGTCACGGCGACACGAAAGAGCGCGGAGGCGGCATCGCCGCCTCCCGCCACCGCGGCCGGCAAAAGCCGCAAGATCCTCTATTACCGCAATCCGATGGGCCTCGCCGACACCTCGCCGGTGCCGAAGAAGGACGCCATGGGCATGGCGTATGTGCCCGTCTATGCCGATGAGGTGCAGAAGGTGCGCGGCGCCGTGCGCCTGACGACGGAGAAAATCCAGCGCGCCGGCGTGCGCACGACGCCGGTCACGCGCGCTTCGCTGGCGAGTTCGATCCGCGCCACCGGCATTGTGGCGGCGGATGAATCGCGCCAAGCGATCCTCAGCGCCCGCTTCACCGGTTTCGTCGAAAAGCTTTACGTTTCGCAGACCGGCGATGTGGTGCGCGCCGGACAGCCGCTGATGCGGGTGTGGGTCGAAAGTCCGGAACTGCTGGTGAAGGAAGCCGATTATATCGGCTCGCTGCAAAGCGGGGCAGCGGATCACGCCGCCGTCGCCGCCAATCTGCTGCGCCAATACGGCGTCGCCCAATCCGAGCTGAATGCGATGGCGAAAAGCGGCGTTCCGACCCGCTCGGTGACCTTCGTAGCCCCGGCCGGCGGCACAGTGATGGAAAAGCCGGTGGTGCAGGGCATGCATTTTGCGACCGGCGATACGCTGTTCAAGACCACCGATCTATCCCGCGTCTGGGTTCTTGCCGATGTTTCCGAGCGCGATCTCGCCTCGGTGCGCGTGGGGCAGACCGCGACGGTCAGCTTCCGCAATGAGCCGTCGGCCTCGTTCGAAGGCAAGGTGCTGTTTGTCTATCCGCAGCTCGATTCTGCCACCCGCACCGCCAAGGTCCGCATCGCCGTGGCCAACAAGGACGGCCGCTTGCGGCTTGGCCAATACGCCGATGTGCGCATCGCGGCGCCCGCGGCGGCGATGGCGGCGCTCACCATTCCGGCGTCGGCGGTGATCGACGACGGGACCCGCCAGATTGCGTTCGTCGCCAAAGGCAACGGTGTGTTCGAACCGCGCACGCTGAAGCTCGGCGCCCGCGGCGGCAATACCGTGGAAGTCCTGTCCGGCCTCAAGGAAGGCGAACAGGTGGTGACGACGGGGAACTTCCTGATCGACGCCGAGAGCAATCTGCAGACCGCACTTCAAACTTTCGGAAACGGCAAATGATCGCGCGCATCATCCGCTGGTCGGCGCAGCATTGGGCGGCCGTGCTGGTCGCTACCGCCGTCGTGGTGTTGGCCGGCATATGGGCCGTCAGCCGCATTCCGCTCGACGCCATTCCCGACCTGTCGGATACGCAGGTCATCGTCTATGCCGATTATCCCGGCCAGGCGCCGCAAGTGGTGGAGGATCAGGTCACGTTTCCGCTGACTTCGGCCCTGCTCAGCGTGCCGAAGGCCAAGACGGTGCGCGGCGTGTCGTTCTTCGGCGTGTCGTTCATCTATGTGATCTTCGAAGAAGGCACCGACATCTACTGGGCGCGCTCGCGCGTGCTGGAATATTTGAACGGCGCCGCACAGAAGCTGCCGCAAGGCGTGACGCCGAGCCTCGGACCGGACGCGACCGGCGTCGGCTGGGTCTATGAATACGCGCTGACCGGCAACAAGCAGGACCTCGCACAGCTTCGTTCTTTGCAGGATTGGCATCTGCGCTATGCGCTGGCCAAGACCGAAGGCGTCGCCGAAGTCGCCAGTGTCGGCGGCTTCGTCAAGCAATATGCGGTGGTGGCCGATCCCGGCAAGATGCGCAGTTACGGCATCACGCTGGCGCAAATCCGTTCCGCCGTGGCGGGCGCCAATGCCGATGTCGGCGGGCGCACGCTTGAACTCTCCGAAACCGAATTCATGATCCGCGGCCGCGGCTATCTGAAATCGCAAGCCGATCTCGACCGCATCGTGCTGAAGGCGCAGAACGGAACGCCGGTCTATCTCTCCGCCGTCGCGCATATGGAAGAGGTGCCCGACGAACGGCGCGGACTGACCGAATTGAACGGCGAAGGCGAAGTCGCCTCCGGCATTGTGGTGCAGCGCTACGGCGCCAATGCGCTCGATGTCATTCACGCCGTGAAGGCACGGATTGCCGAAATCACCGCCAGTCTTCCGGACGGCGTCAAGCTGATCCCGGTCTACGACCGCTCGCAACTGATCGAGCGCGCCATCGCGACCTTGAAAAGCACGCTGTTCGAGGAAAGCGTCATCGTGGCGCTGGTGTGCTTCCTGTTCCTGATGCATGTGCGAAGCGCGCTGGTCGCGATCTTCACGCTGCCGGTCGGCATTCTGATCGCCTTCATCGCGATGCATGCGCTGGGGCTCGGCTCCAACATCATGAGTCTCGGCGGCATCGCGATTGCCATCGGCGCCATGGTCGATGCGGCCATCGTGATGATCGAGAATGCGCACAAGCGGCTGGAACGCGCCGCGCCCGACGAACCACGCACCAAAGTGCTGATCGCGGCGGCGATCGAGGTCGGTCCCGCGCTGTTCTTCAGTCTCTTGGTCATCACGGTGTCGTTCATTCCGATCTTTGCACTGGAAGAGCAGGAGGGGCGGCTGTTCCATCCGCTCGCTTTCACCAAATCCTTCGCCATGGCGGCGGCAGCCTTGCTGTCGGTAACGCTGGTCCCGGCGCTGATGGCGCTGTTCGTTCGCGGCAAGATCGCACCCGAAGCGAAAAATCCGGTCAACCGGTTCCTGATCCGCGTTTATCGTCCGGTGATCGCACTGGTGCTGCGGCGGCCGTGGGCAACCATCGGCGTGGCGGCCGCGGTTCTTGCCGTCAGTCTATATCCGGTGCTGCGCGTCGGCAGCGAATTCATGCCGACGCTGAATGAAGGCACACTGCTCTACATGCCCTCGACGCTGCCGGGCCTCTCCGTCACCAAGGCGGCGCAAATCCTGCAAACCCAGGACCGCATCATCAAATCGTTTCCCGAAGTGGACTCGGTGTGGGGCAAAGCGGGGCGGGCAGAAACCGCCACCGATCCGGCGCCGGTCGAAATGTTCGAGACGGTCATCAATCTGAAGCCGCAGGAGCAATGGCGCGCCGGCATGACCACCGACAAGCTGATTGCGGACCTCGACAAGGCGCTGCAATTCCCCGGCATCTCGAACGCCTGGACCATGCCGATCAAGGCGCGCACCGACATGCTGTCCACCGGCATCCGCACGCCTGTGGGCATCAAGATCTACGGCAAAGACCTTGCCGAAATCGAGAGGCTGGGGCGCGAGATCGAAGCGGCGGTGCATGCGGTTCCGGGGACAACCTCCGCGTATGCCGAGCGCATCAACGGCGGCTATTATCTCAATATCGCACCGGATCGCGATCAGATCGCGCGCTATGGGCTTTCCATCGACGACGTTCTGGCAACGGTTTCCGGTGCCGTGGGCGCCGAAATGGTTACGACCACGGTGGAAGGGCGCGAGCGTTATGGTGTGGTGGTGCGCTATCCACGCGATGTCCGTTCGAGCCCGGAAGAGCTTGCCGCCAATACGCTGGTGTCGCTGCCGGACGGCGGCGCGGTGCCGCTCGGCGAAGTCGCCAAGATCAGCCGCGACCGCGGGCCGACCATGGTGCGCACCGAAGACGGGCAGCTCGTCAATTACGTCTACGTCGATTTCCACAATCGCGATCTCGGCGGATTTGTCGACGATGCCAAGCGGGCGGTGGCGGAGCGGGTGCATTTCCCGCCGGGCTATTACGTGCGCTGGAGCGGCCAGTTCGAATACATGGAACGCGCCAATCAACGGCTGCGGATCGTGGTGCCGGCGACGCTGGGATTGATCCTGTTCCTGTTGTGGCTAAATTTCCGCCGCATATCCGATACGCTGATTGTGATGCTGTCGCTGCCGTTCGCGCTGGTCGGCGGATTCTGGCTGATGTGGGCGATGGGCTTCAACCTGTCGGTCGCAGCGGCGGTCGGATTCATCGCGCTTGCCGGCGTGGCGGCGGAAACCGGCGTGGTGATGCTGATCTATCTCAATCACGCGTGGGAGGAGGAGCGGGCGAAAGCGGCGGCGGAGAACCGCAGCGCGACGACCGCCGACCTGATGCGGGCCGTGATGACCGGCGCCGTCGACCGCGTGCGGCCGAAAATGATGACCGTGGCGGCGATCATGGCAGGCCTGGTGCCGATCCTGTGGTCGCGTGGCACCGGCTCGGAAATCATGCAGCGCATCGCGGTGCCGATGATCGGCGGCATGGTGTCGTCGACGGTACTGACGCTGGCGGTGATTCCGGCGCTGTTCCTGCTGGTCCACGGCCGCTTCGGGCGCCGTGACTGAAATCGCCAAAAAGGGCGAGGCGGGGTTGACGCTGGGTATATTTCGATATATGTAGAAATATAGAAATTGGAGACCGGAATGGCCGACGACGCCGAACTCACCCGCTATGCCGACATGCTGGCAGCCATGGGCACCGAGCCGCGCTTGCGGATCGTGCGGCTGCTCTTGTCCGCGCATCCCTTGGGGATGGTGGTGGGCGAGATCGGCGAAGAACTCGGCATTCCGAATTCCACTCTGTCCCATCACCTCGACAAGCTGAAAAGCGAGAACCTTGTGATCGTAAAGCGCGAGGGCGTGTTCCTGCGCTATATGGCGAACCACGAGGCTTTGCAGGAGCTTCTGGCGTTTCTCTACGCCGAGTGCTGCACCCGCAATCGGGTTGTCGAACCCAAAAAAGTCACCTGTTGCGGAAAGGAACGCTCATGAGCGACGTGAAAGACACCGTGCGTACGCATTATGCCGAGGCCGCCAAGCGTGCCGATGCCGGCCAATACGCCAACAGCAGCAATGCGCAGCATTGCAGCTGCGGCGGCGGCAAGGACGTGAAGGTCGAGTTCTATGACTTGGCCGAAACCAGCGGTTTGCCGGACAAGGCCGTGCTGGCCTCGCTCGGTTGCGGCAACCCGACGGCGCTGGCCGAACTGAAGGCCGGCGAAACCGTGCTCGACCTCGGCTCCGGCGGCGGCATCGACGTGCTTCTGTCGGCGCGCCGCGTCGGCCCGACCGGCAAGGCTTACGGCCTCGACATGACCGACGAAATGCTGAAGCTTGCCAACGAGAACAAGGAGAAGTCCGGCCTTACCAACGTCGAGTTTCTCAAAGGCGAGATCGAAGCCATTCCGTTGCCCGACAATTCCGTGGACGTGATCATTTCCAACTGCGTCATCAATCTCTCGGGCGACAAGGACAAAGTGTTCCGCGAAGCATTCCGCGTCCTCAAGCCGGGCGGGCGTTTTGCCGTGTCCGACACGGTTGCACGGGGTGCCATCGCCGACGAATTGCGCAAGGATATGGAGCTCTGGGCCAGTTGCCTGGCCGGGTCGCTTGCCGACGTCGAATACGAAGCCAAGCTCAAGGCGGCGGGATTTACCAACATCGGCATCGAGCCGACCCACACCTATACGGCCGACGACGCCAAGGAGTGGTTCAAGGATCTCGGCATGACGCCGAGCCAGCTCGCCCTCGCGGCGCACGCGGACGGCAAGGTCATCAGCGCTTTCATCCGCGCCACCAAGCCGGCCGGCGGATGCTGCGGAGGCCACTGATGTATACTCCGCTGCGCGGCTGCTGTACCGACAGTCCCGGACTCGACGACATCGTTGTTGTCCGTAAAACCTATCTCGCGCTCGCGGCACTGTTCGGTGCCGCGAGTCTGGCGGTCGGCATCTTTCACATCTTCTATCACTGACAAGGAACGCAATGGCCGTCACGATCTATCACAATCCCGATTGCGGCACGTCGCGCAACACCCTGAAGCTGGTCCGGCATTTCGGCATCGATCCGCAAGTGATCGAGTACGTGAAGACGCCGCCGTCGCGCGACGTGCTTGCGGCGATCCTTGCCAAAGCCGGACTGACCCCGCGCGATGTCGTACGCAAGAAAGGCACGCCCTATGCGGACCTCGGTCTTGCGTCCGCCGGCGACGATGCCTTGCTGGATGCGATGATCGCCCATCCGATCCTCATCAACCGGCCGCTGGTCGTGACCGACGAGGCGGCGGCGCTGTGCCGTCCGTCCGACATCGTGCTCGACCTGTTGCCGGTGATGACGGGCACTGACGCCTTCAAGGAGGAGGGCGTCAGCTTCCTGCGCGACGTTCCGATTCCCCCCAGCCATCCGGGTCTGATCGCGGCGCTTAAGGACGAAGCGCTGCCGACCGACGATCTCGGCGAGCCAAACCGGACGTTTTACGTGTACCGCAGTCTCGCGGGTGCGGTGCTCGGCTATGGCGGCTATGAGCTGTACGGTGCCGACGTGTTCCTGCGCTCCGTCGTGGTGACGCCGGACGGACGCGGCAAGCGCATCGGACGCAATCTGGTGCCGCTCTTGCTCTATCGGGCCTACCGCCAGGGCGCACGGACCGCGTGGCTTCTCACCAATACCGCGGCGGATTTCTTCGAGAAGATCAAGTTCCAGCGCCGGCCGCGCAGCGAAGCGCCGCAAGCCATTCTCGCCACCCGGCAGGCGCAGTCGCTGTGCCCGTCGAGTGCGGTGCTGTTGTCGAAAACCATTTCCTTCTGAGGGGGCCATGTCGACCTTCGAACGTTATCTCACCGTCTGGGTTGGTTTGTGCATCGTCGCCGGGATTCTGCTCGGCCAGGTCATGCCGGGCGTGTTCCAGGTCATCGGTTCCGCCGAGATCGCCAAGGTCAATCTGCCGGTGGCGGTGCTGATCTGGCTGATGATCGTTCCGATGCTGCTGAAGATCGACTTCCGTGCCTTGAAAGAGGTGGGGCAGCATTGGCGGGGCATCGGCGTCACCCTGTTCATCAACTGGGCGGTGAAGCCGTTCTCGATGGCGGCACTGGGCTGGCTCTTCGTCGGCTATCTATTCCGCCCGCTGCTGCCCGCGGCGCAGATCGACAGCTACATCGCCGGACTGATCCTCTTGGCTGCGGCGCCATGCACGGCGATGGTGTTCGTGTGGTCGAACCTCTCCAAAGGCGAGCCGCATTTCACTCTGACCCAGGTCGCGCTCAACGATCTCATCATGGTGGTGGCGTTCGCGCCCATCGTCGGCCTCTTGCTCGGTCTTTCGGCCATCACGGTGCCGTGGGACACGCTGGTGCTGTCGGTGCTGCTCTATATCGTGGTGCCGGTGATCGTCGCCCAGCTTGTCCGCCGCGCGGTGCTGGCGACGGGAGGCACCGCCGCGCTGGGCCGGGTGCTGCACAAACTGGCGCCGGTATCGCTGGTGGCGCTGCTGGCGACGCTGGTGCTTCTGTTCGGCTTCCAAGGCCAGCAGATCATCGCCCAGCCGGCGATCATCGCGCTTCTGGCGGTTCCGATCCTGATCCAGGTCTATTTCAATGCCGGGTTCGCCTATTTCCTGAACCGGGTCAGCGGCGAGCAGCATTGCGTCGCCGGACCTTCGGCGCTGATCGGCGCCTCCAATTTCTTCGAGCTGGCGGTGGCGGCGGCGATCAGCCTGTTCGGCTTTCACTCCGGCGCCGCGCTGGCCACCGTGGTCGGCGTGCTGATCGAAGTCCCGGTGATGCTGTCGGTGGTGTGGGTCGTCAACCGCTCCAAAGGCTGGTACGAACGCACCGCCTGACTAAAGCAACGGACTTTAAATTCGCCGTATGCCGATGGCAGGCACCGAGCGAATTTAAAGTCCAAAGTTGCTTTAGCAATATATTGGAATCTAAAGCGTCTTTAGACCTTAAATGCGACACGGTGGCCGATCCCAGCAAACGGGTCGCATTTAAGGTCCGACGCTTTAGCGTCCGGCGGCGGTGACGATCGGGGCTACGTTGGTCTGCACCACCTGTTCGATCGCCGCGGCGGCTTGCGGATGCTGGCGGACATAGGGCGCCAGGAAGTCGTCGTTGACGAAGCGCGCGCCGATATAGGCGAAGGCGAACGCCGCGATATAGGCGAAGAACAGCACCGTGTTCTGGCGGGCGAAGCGGTCCACCACGCGATAGCGCAGGGCATCGAGCAGGAAGGTGGGCAGCGCCAGCAGCCAGCCGGCATGCACGACGGCGCCCCACAGCGACTCTCCCGTCGTCCGGCGCTGCATCAGGCCCGCATTGGCGACCATGAACGCCGAGGCCGTCGACAGATAGATCACCAGGAACGGCATCAGCCACGGCCAAGGGGAAATGTCGAAGCCCAGCGTCGAATGCGCGGCATTGACCAGAACGGCGAAGGCCTGCGCCGACAGCGTGTCGTAGAGATTGCCGAACGAGGAGAACGGCGGATACCAGTCCGCTGGCGCCAGCCGGAAGAACTGCACGAGCTTGGCGAGCGCAATCGCATTGACGGCAATCGTTAGAGCGACCCACGCCAGAGTAAGAAGGCGGGCGCGCAGGCTGCGCACCAGCGGCGCCGACGAGATGTCCCGCCCCGAAGCGGCGCGGGTCAAAAGCTCCGGAACGGCTTTGCCGAAGGTCTGTGCCGAACGGGCGCGTCCGCTTCTGGCCCGCCACGACAGAACAACGCCGATCAGGAAAAGAACGATCAGGCCGCCGAATATCACCGGATAGTAAGTGTCGATCAGACTCGGATGTGTGGGCTGCACCGTGACCGCTGCCGGTGGCGCCGTTTTGACGGGCGTCGGTGCGGGTTTTGTCGCCGTGGCTGGTGGCGCGGATGTAGCAGGAGCAGGCGCAGACGGCGCAGCGGTCGATGGGGCTGGCGCGGCAGGGGCTGATGGCGCCGACGGGGTTGGGACAGACGGCGCCGGCGTGGCAGGTGCAGTAGCCGGTGGCGCCGCGGGTGGTGTGGTTGCTGGTGGTGTGGACGTGGGCGCGGTTGGTTCGGGGGCGGCCGTTGGTGACGAGGAATGGCTGACTGCGACAGCCACGGCGCCGGCGCCGCTGACCACCGTGAGAGCATCGGGCGGAATCGTCGAACGCGGCTTCTGCGGTACCGCGCCTGCGGGCGGCAGTACCACGGTGGTCGGCTCGTGGGCCGCATCGGCGCCGTTGAAGAAGGTCAGTTGGATTTCGGCTTCCAGATCCCGCATCACGCTGAGGATCGCCATGGCGCCGGTCTGCTCCGACACCGCGTTGGGATCGAACTGGCCGTCGCGAACGTACTTGCCGCGCTCGTAGTTGTTGGTGCCGCTCCACAAATACGGCGTCGGGATGCGTTTGTAGTGATAGCCCCAGCCGTTATAGGCCTCCAGCATGTAGGCGATCTGCTCGACGCACCAGTTCGAAATGCCGGTCAGGCCGTCGTGACCGAGCGCATCGATCGCCGACTCTTCCCAGGTGAAGGGCGGCTTGCCGGATTGCGGCCGTCCGCGCGGAACGTGAACCGTGCGATCGCTGAGCGGATCGCCGTTGTGCAGGTGGGTGTCGAAATCGAGCCCGCTCTCCATCGAATGGATCAGCCCGATCACGAACCACGGCACGCCGGTTGCGGCAGAGACTTTTTCGTAGCGGTCGCGGTAACGCACAATGCGCTGCGCATCGCGCTGAAAGGCGCGCACCCACGAAGGCTGCAACGCCATGTTGCTCCAAAGCGCCGCGTATTCCTCGCGGACGGCGGCAAACACCGGTGCCATTGTGACCCCCAACACCTTGTCCGCGAACTCTAGTTTGAGACGGTCCCAACGAAAAGGCGCGGCGCCGAACGGCGGCGAATTTGTTTGAGTCGAAGCATTTATGAAGCACGCCGCCGGACGATTCCGCCGCCGTCGCGGTACGGCCGGAGGTTTGACAACGACGCGCACGTCCGGCGTGCCGTTCGGGGATCGTAGCGCCCTGTAGCCATTTGTTTGAACGAGCGAATCCCGCGCTGGTTGACGTGTTTGCCGCCGCTGCGCGCGCTGCCGTGGCGATAGCGCTTCTCGTTTGCGACTCAGACAAATCGGCGCCGCGCATGTTTGTTGCCGGATGGCGATGGTCCGCCAGTTCGCAATTGGTCGAGTGCCGGAAGTGACATACACTCGCGTGCAAGAACTGGGGTTGCGCACGCTGCAGAGCGGCCGTGCGATGGGGGCGACAATGGACGAGAAGACGGCGGTTGCGCGCGATGTCGGTCCGCTCACGTATGTTCTGTTCCTGCTGCGCGGTCCGCTCCTCGTCACGGCGCTCATGGTCGTCATCCTGCTCGATTTCCTCATTCCGGGATCGATGAAGGAGGCGTTGCGCTATTCGCTGCTGGATCAGGCGCATTGGTACCAGTTCGCGGTGATCGCGGTGGCGCTTGTGTTGGCGTGCGGCGCCGTGCGCTTCAGCGGCGAGGCGATCATCGAACTGGTGGCGCCCGATCTTCTGCATGGGCCGGTGCGCCGGATCGCCCATCTGGTGCCGCGGTTGCTCGCCGCGTCGCTCGGCATTGCGGTGGCAGTGCCGCTGGTTCAGATCATTCTCGACGGCGAAATCCTCAAAAGCAGTCTCGCCGGGCTCGGCAGCCACGAGACGGCGGGCGCCGTGTTCCGGAGCGTGACCGAGAGCGTCGGCGTGCCGGCGAAGACGGCGGCGCAAGGATTTGCCGCGGCCGTTGCCGGGCTCTATGTCGCCATCGCCCTGTTCGTCGCCGTGATCGCGCCCGGACCGCACACGCCGAAATTCGAGACCCGTGAACCGTCGATCGTCACCCGCGTCGGACTGGCGCTGTTCCCGCTTCTTTTGGCGGCGACATTCGCCGTCGCGGTGATGGGAAGTGCGCGACCCGGCATCAGCTATCACGCCCTCGAACGCTATTCGACGGCGTTCATCGCGCCGTTTGCGGACGCCAGCCAAGCCAACGAGAAAAACGAGCTGTGGACCTGGGTCTGCGGCAGCCGCGATCCCGATCCGGGCCAATGCGACGCCGGCCGGATCGCCCGCTACGCGGCGTACATTACCGACAACAGTCCGGGCATGCGCGACAGCGATCTTTATCCGCGTCACTTCGTGAACTCGGCCTATTCGATCCCGTACGTGCTGGCGATGCTGCTGTCGCTGTTTGCCGCCTGCTATGCCTCGCGGCTCGCGGTGGCGGCGTTCGTCGATCTGCTGCTGCCGGGGCTCGGCGGCGGCGGGCGCGGTGCGCGCTTTATCCGGCGTTTGCTGCCGCCGCTGGCGTCGGCCGGACTCGGTTTCGGCGTGGCGGCGCAGTTCTATACCGCCTATTTCCCGCCTTCCGCCGGGGTGGCGCTCGACCACACCGAAATCATCGTGGCCTGGGCCATCATGGCCACCTACGGGCTCATCGGCATCGCCGCCAGTTTCGGTAGTTCGAGCCGTTTCGCCGCGACCGGCGCCTGGCAGGACTCGCCGAGTGTCGGCCGCCGCTTCGTCGGCAGCGCACGCCGTCTCGCCGCGCTCGATCCGTTCTGGCATTGGTATATCCGCGGATTGCTGCTGCTCGGCGGCGTGATCTTCTTCGTGTTCGCCAATCTGAGCTGGGTTGCCGTACCGCAGTGGATCGGTCCGGTCGGCATCATCCTGTTATGGGGCGCGACCTGTACGGCGGTGCTGTTTTTCCTCAGTTATATCGGGCACGCCACGCACATCCCGTTCCTGACCATCATCGCCATCGCATCGCTGGCGTTCGCCGGATTCAACATCAACGAAAACCACGGCATCCGGCTGGTGCAGAACACGGCAGTCGCTCAGACCACGACGGCGCGAATGGATTTCGCCGGCATCGTCGACAAAGGACAGACCCTCGAACTGGTGAAGTGGGTCGCCTCGCGCAACGATCTCGACCGCTATACCCAGGCCGACAAGCCTTATCCGGTATTCCTGGTCGCCACCGAAGGCGGCGGCGCCCGCGCCGCCTATTTCACCGCCACGGTTCTGGCGGCCTTGCAGGAACGCTGTCCGGCATTCGCCCAGCACACCATCGCCATCAGCGGCGTGTCGGGCGGCAGCCTGGGCGCCAGCGTGTTCGCCGCGCTCGCCTCCGGCGGAACCAGCCGCGATGCCGATCCGCAATGCCGGCTGGCGCAAGCCGATGTGGCCGGGATGGACCAGAGCAAGCGCAAACTCGTGCTCAAGGCGCGCGAGACCTTGTCGGCCGATCTGCTGTCGCCGCTGCTCGGCGCCATGCTGTTTCCCGACACGCTGCAGCGCATGCTTCCGTTCCCGATCCCCGAGTTCGACCGCGCCCGCGCCCTCGAATACGCGGTGGAAAAATCGTGGAAGGACGCGGCCGTCCATTGGGGCGGCGACAACGCGCCGGATCGCGACGCCTTCGCTCACGCCGCCGAAGACCTTTACACGCCGCACAATGCGGTGCCGAACCTGATCCTCAATTCGACCGAGGCCGGCAGCGGTGCCAACGTCCCGCTGTTGACGGCGAGTCTTGCCGACCCGCAACTGCTCGGCCGGGCGCAGATCGACGACGGCAACATCAATTGCGGCAAGGACTGGCGGATGAGCCGCGGCGCCTGCGTGCTGCTGTCGCCGTCGCCGCCTTCGATCAAGTCCGGCAAAGACAGTTTCGCGCCGATCCCGCTGAGTTCCGCGGCGATCGTCAGTGCGCGCTTCCCCTTCCTGACGCCGGCCGCCACATTCAGCGATCCCAACACCGGCGAGCCGCTGTTGAGCTACGACGGCCATTTCGTCGACGGCGGTTATTTCGAAAACTCCGGCACCTTCATGCTGTCGCGGCTGCTGCACAATCTGGTCAGCGAGCAGATGTGTCTGAAGGATGCAGCCTGTCCGCTCGACACTGCCGGCATCGCCGACAAGGGCCGGCTGGAAAAAGCCGTCAAGGCCGCCCGGAGCGCGGTCTTCGTCGTCATCATCATCCAGTCGGAGCCGTGTACCCGGCGCGTGCAGGGTCTGGCGTGCGAGGAAGCGCAAATCCGTGCGTCGGGCGCCTGGAGCGAGATCCTGTCGCCGGTCAAGGCGCTGTTGTCGACCCGCGATGCGCGCGCCAACTACACCTCGGAGGCGCTGCGCACCACCACGGCTTTGATCGAGGAGTTGAACGCCGGCAACGGCAGCGGCGACGATGTGAGCTGCAGCGGCATCGTCTGTGCGGTGACGCTGCGCTTCTTCAACAAGACCAACACCGATGTGCCGCTCACCTGGGTGCTTTCGGATGCGTCGCGCCGCTATATCGACGAGGCGGTGGACGGCATGGAAAGCGCCGACGTCACCACCATTCCCGCCGCCAGCTACACCCATGCGCTCGATCCGGTGGACGAGAACCGGGTGCTGGGATCGTACCGGCGTGTGCTGTGCCTGCTCGCCGCCGAGGGAAAGCCGTGTCAGCCGCGGCCGTGGTAGCGCCGGTTCAGAACGAGGCTTTGTAGGTGCCGGGCGAACACAGCGGCTGATTGGTCTTGATCAGGCGGCGGCCGTCGTCGAACAGAATCTGGATGTCGAAATGCTGCGGGCATTTGCCGGCGGCTTGCGGCATCGCCACCCGTTCGTTGAAACCGAGCGGTCCGCGTTGCGCCAGCGGCGTCCACGGCGACAGCGGTCGCTTTCCCGACGGGCGAACCTGCACCGCGATCATTGCCGAGCGCGTTCCGTTGACGATCCAGAACTGGTCGTCGGCAGCCCCCGCCGCGACCGCCATTCCGACAAGCATCACGACGCCCAATTTCATCATGCCCGGCCCCCATCGCCTCTTCGGTCGCAGAGCCTACATCCGTTCGGCGCGATTTTGAATGCACCCGTCTGCAGGTGAGGCCGGACGCGCATGATTTGTCGGCGAAGCAAAGGTTTACGCGCGAGTTCGGCGGCATCCTGCCGGATGATGTGGCGCTGTGCACCCGCTGGCGCGAACCGGCGAGCCATCGCCGCCAACGAATTTCGACGCCCGGCATCTTGAAGGTCGGAGGGCGTGCTCTCCGGTCTCGGGTGAGGAGCGTTTTGCATCGGCCGCGTGGCGAAAATCGACCCGGCAACGGTTCTCATGGAGGTTGTTCGCCTTCAAGGTTAAGTCGCGCCGGTTGTTGGCAGTTGCCGCGGTGCCTGCTTCCACCTATACGAACCACCCCTCCGGCCGGAAATCTTTTGCGAAGGGGCCTCGCATTTTTTCCGCCGCTGCACACGCCCTTTCATCCGAAATTCAGCATGCCAGACCGTTCCAGTACATCCCTGGGTGCGCGTCGCATTCTTATACGCTGCGCCAATTCATTTTTATGCCGGTCGTTCAAGGCAATTTGTGCATTGCAACTGGGCGACAGGAGAGCCACGATTTCCTTGCTGGTGCTGGCCCACAGGTTCGCCAGTTTGCCGGCGGGCGGGACGGCGAGAAAACATTGGTCGCCGAAAGTCAGCGTACACGCGCTGTCCAATTCGCTCGTCATTCCCTACGAAACGATGCGTCGCTCGGTTAACGTGCTCATCAAAGAGGGTTTGTGTGAGCGCGATGGCCGAGACAGCATTGTGCTTTGCGCCAATCAAAAATCGCAAACCGCCGTGGCACGCCTGCGCGAAACAATGACCGAGCAGTTGCTGACGATGCTGCGGGACTTGCAGGCGGTCGGATTCGATTTTCAAGCTGCGAGAGAGGCGGGGCGATTGCCCGAGGCTACCGACTCTGCCGAGCAGCTCCCGCCGCGTGTCGATCTCGCCGACGCTTCCGGCGTGCTGTTCCTGCGGCTGCTCGAGGTTGGCGGTCCGCTGCATCGGCACGATTATCTGCGCACGATCGTCCTGGCGGCGATCGTGTCGAGCAATATGGCCCATGCCGCGCGCGACAAAGCCGTGATGTGGCAGTTTGGGGCGATCGCAGACCCGCCGCCCGATGCATTGCGCAAAGCCGTCAGTGTACGTTCTATCTCCGAGATGCTCGGCATATCGGTCGAGACCACAAGGCGCACGGTGTGCCAATTGATCGACGACGACGAGTGCATACGGGTGGGCGGACAAGGTGTGATGGTTCCGGCGGAGGTGCTGGCGCGCAAAGAGATGCTGCAGGTTGCGACGGGCGTTGCGCTGCGGGTCGAACAGGCACTCGCGGATTTGGCCTATCGCCAGTTCGATTTCGCATCTCTCGCGTAAAGACGAACGCCGAATGCCTCGCATTTGTAGCAATATCGATAAGAATTATTCCAATGTGATTAACCCATAATGGGTAGCGCGGCTCTTTTCTTTTTTTGAACCGAAGGGCATTTGCGCGACGTGGGAAATCACTCGGACGAAATTCGTATTTCGTCGAGCGTGGGGATCTCCATCACATGACGCAAACGACGGCTCGCATGCGCGGGCCGCGGGAGCCTTTTGCTGTCGTTTTTGAGAGCGTGTGCCGCGGAGCGGCAGGCACGGCGAGCCGTGTCGCGCCTCCGGTCCATCCGCAGGACACTGCCATCAACCATTGGGGAAGAAGCAATGCTGAAGAATTCTGCTGGTAACGGGTTTGTCGCAGGCAAGTCACAACACGGCCGCGGTAAGCAATCGCTTCTTCTGTCCGCGTGCTTTCTCGCTGCGATAATGCTGCCGGCCGCCGCCCAGACGGTGGTCACGAGCACTACGTCGCTGACCGGGTTGCTCAATGGCCATAGCGGCAGCGGTTATGACGTGCTGGGCGGCACCTTGGTGGTGTCCAACGCCACGATGACGAATTTCACCACTCGCGGCGGCGCCGGCAGCGGCGGCGGTGCAGGCTTCGGCGGCGCCATTTTCGTCGGCGCCAGCGGCACAGCGGTCTTGAGCAATGTGACCTTCTCCGGCAACACCGCCATTGGCGGCGCCTCGATTTCGGGACTGGTGGCAGGCGGCACGCTCAATGGTCTGTCCGGCGCATCCAGCAACGGCGCGAACGGCGCGGCCGGGCGCACCTATGAAGACAACGAGATTCTGTTCGGCGACGGCAGCGGCAACGGCTTCGGTGGCGGCGTCGGCGGGAATGGCTCCGCAGCCCTGAATGGCTTCGGCGGCACGGGCGGGGTTGGCGGTACCGGCGGCAATGGCTGGAGCTACAATCCGATGGCGATCGCGGATGTTGCGCTGAACACCGCGGATGTCGCCGTCAAGACGGGTACGCTGGCCGCGCTGGTCGCGGCAGCTGCGGCCGACGCCGCCAATCCGCTGACCGAGAACGTTGCCGGCGGCGCAGCCGGCGAAGTCGCGGCGGCAACGATCGATCTGGCGCAATCCACAGCCAATCTCGCCATCGCTTCCGCCAATCTCGCATCCTGGAATAACGCGCTGGCCAATGGGCGCATCGGCTTCGGCGGCGACGGCGGCAATGGCGGTATCGGCGGCACCGGCAGCTTCGGCTTCGGTGGCGGCATCGGCGGTGCGGGCGGCGTTGCCGGCGTCGGCGGTTCGTCCGCTTCGCATGGCGGTACGGGCGGCAACGGCGGGGCCGGCGGCCTCGGCGGCTTCGGTGCGGGTGGCGGCGCGGGTGGCCTCGGCGGCACGTCGAGCACCTATTTCGCTGGCGACGATGGTGTCGGCGGAGCAGGCGGCTTCGGCGGCGGCAGCGGCGCGACCGGCGGTTCGGTGGGCGGCAATGGCGGCGCCGGCTTCGGCGGCTCGATCTTCGTCCAGCAAGGCGGCACGCTGCTCATCACGGGCAATGCCGCGTTCAGCCGCGGCAATGTCGCCGGCGGCCTGAGCGGAACGGGTGGCACGGCTGGCGCCGCGGCCGGCACGGATCTGTTCATGCAGGCCGGTTCCAGCGTGACGCTCGATCCCGGCACGGGCAGGGTCCAGGTCTTCAACGGCACCATCGCCGACGACAGCATTGCGTCGATCGCCAACAGTCCGCTCAAGTTCGGCCAGGGCGCCGACATCAATATCAACAGCGGTCTTGTCGTCTTCAACGGCGCCAACACCTACAGCGGCAAAACCATCCTCAACGGCGGCGTGCTGCAGGCGCAGGACGGCGTCGGCCTTTTCACCAACAGCAATCTCGATTTCAACGGCGGCACGTTCCTCACGACCGGGACCTTCGATCGCTTCGTCGGGACCGAAAGCAACCGCGTGCAGTGGACGGGTTCGGGCGGCTTCGCGGCGGGCCCCGGCGGGCTCACCGTCGCGCTCAACGGCGGCGGCGCGGTGGTCTGGAATCAGGACAGCTTCGTGCCGACGAACAGCGCGCTGATCTTCGGCTCGACGCTGGCGACCGGCACGGTCACCTGGACCAACGACATCGATCTGAACGGCGGCGATCGGACTATTCTGGTCAAGGCCAATGCCGATAATTCCGACGGCGCCATCATCACCGGCGTGATCTCGAATGGCGGCCTCACCATCGGCGGCAACGGCTATTATGGTATCCTGACGCTCACGGCTGCCAACACCTATGCCGGCACGACAACGCTGCAATTCGGCGGGACGCTGGCGCTGAGCGGGGCCGGCAGCATCGCCAATTCCTCGCACGTCATCAATGACGGCACTATCAGTATTTCGGCCACGACGTCCGGCACGTCGTTCGTTTCGCTGGCGGGCTCCGGAACGGTCGCGCTGGGCGCCAAGACCCTGACGATCACCAATGGCAGCGACGAATTCGCCGGCAACATCGGGGGCCCAGGCGGGTTGACGGTTTCCGGCGGCGTGCAAGGGCTCTCCGGCATCAACTTCTATACCGGCGCGACCTCGATCAGCTCCGGCGCGCAGCTGGCGCTTTCCGGCACCGGCAGCATCGCGACGTCGTCGGGCGTCGACGACAACGGCATCTTCGATATTTCGGCGACGGCGTCTGGCGCCGCGATTCAAACTCTATCCGGCAACGGCACGGTCACACTCGGCAGCCAATACCTCTATCTCGCCAACGCCAGTACGACTTTTGCCGGTGTCATCGGCGGGAGCGGCGGGCTCGTGATCACCGGCGGCAGCGAAACGCTGACCGGTACCAACACCTACACGGGCGAGACCTATATCAACGGCGGCGCATCCCAGAAGCTGGTCCTGTCCGGCACGGGCAGCATCGCGCAGTCGGCAGGCGTGGTGGCCAATGGCGTGTTCGATATCGCGCTGACCTCCGCGGGAGCGTCCATAACCACGCTGACCGGCAACGGTTCGGTGACGTTGGGCGCGCAGACGCTCACGTTGACCAACGCCAGCCAGACGTTTGCGGGTGTCATTTCCGGCACCGGCGGCTTTACGGTGGCGGCCGGCGATGAGAGCTTGGCCGGGACCAACACCTTTACCGGCAACACCACGATCCGTTCGGGCGCCAACCTTTACCTGGTCGGTGGCGGCAGCATCGCTGCATCGCAGAACGTCATCGCCGACGGCACCCTCGACATCGCGAGTGCCGCCAATGGCGCTTCCATCGTCACCCTGTCGGGTGCGGGCAATGTGGTGCTGGGCGACAAACTCCTGACGCTGACCAATGCGTCGACCACGTTTGCGGGCGGCATCGGCGGAACCGACGGGCTGATGGTTGCGGCCGGCAACGAAACGCTTTCGGGCACCAACGGCTACACCGGCAAGACGACGATCGCCTCGGAAGCAACCCTGACGCTGACGGGGACGGGTTCGATCGCCGCGTCTGCCGAAGTGGCCAATGCCGGCACCTTCGACATCGCCGCCACCACGGCGGGCGCCTCGATAGTCACGCTGTCGGGCGCAGGTACCGTCAATCTCGGGGCACAGCGTCTGTCGCTGTCGAATGCTTCGACGACGTTCGCGGGCGTTGCGGGCGGCACCGGCGGTCTCACCATCGCGGCCGGCACCGAAACGCTGACGGGCATCAACACCTATACCGGCGCGACGATCATCGACCTCGGCGCCACGCTGATCCTGTCGGGTGCGGGCAGTGTCGCCCAATCATCCACCGTCACTGCGAACGGCATCTTCGACGTGACCAACGCCGGCGCCAGCATCGTCTCGCTGGATGGCAATGGCCTCGTCAAGCTGGGCAGCCAGACGCTGGTGCTCTCCAACGCCAACGGCACGTTCGGCGGCGAGATCGCCGGTACAGGGGTGGTCCGTGTGGCGGCTGGGACCGAAACACTGTCGGGCACCAACACTTATACTGGCGCCACCACCATTAATGCCGGCGCGACTCTGGCCCTTACGGGCAACGGCAGTGTGGCGACGTCGTCCGGCGTCACCGCTGATGGTACGTTCGACATCGCTGCCACCACGTCCGGTGCCGCGATCAAGACCTTGGCGGGATCGGGCCACGTCGTGCTGGGCGCTCAGACCCTCGCGCTGACGGCGGCGACCAGCACGTTCTCCGGCGACATCAGCGGCACCGGCGCCTTGTCGGTGACCGGGACCGAGACGCTCACCGGCCTCAACACCTATTCGGGCGGCACCACGGTCACCAGCGGCTCGATGCTCAAGGTGAACGGCAATGCCGCCCTCGGCGCGGCCGCCGGCAGCCTGACCATCAACAACGGCACGCTGCAGGCCATCGGCACGCTCATCGCAAATCGCGCGACGACGATCACCGGCACCGCCACTCTCGACACCAACAGCCAGGCGGTGACGATGAACGGCGTGATCGGCGGCACCGGCAATCTGACGGCGACGGGCGGCGGTGCGCTGACGCTGACCGGGACCAACACCTATTCGGGCGGCACCACCATCAACGGCGGCACGTCGGTCAATGTCTGTTCCGATGCCAATCTCGGTGCAGCGTCGGGCGCGCTGGTCATCAACGCCGGCAGGTTGACGACGACCTGCGGCTTCGCCACGGCACGCAACATCACGCTGAACGGCACCAACAGCCGTATCGACACGAACGGCAATGCACTGGACGTGTCGGGCACGATCACGCTCAACCCCGGCAGCGGTGCGGTCACCTTGTTCACGGGCTCGGTCCACACCACCGGCGCCTGGACGCTCGATACCGTCAACGGCCTGTATGTCTTCGGCACGCTCAGCGGCACCGGCAATGTCGGCTTCCGGACCACGGTCAATGGCACGTTGTCGCCCGGCAATAGCCCGGCCACGATGACCTTCACGGCACCGCTGATCCTGACCGCCGCTTCGACCACGATCATCGATGTCGATGGCACCGGGACCGGCGCGGGTGCGGGCAATTTCGACCGCATCGTCGCCACCGGGGCGGGCAACACCGTCACCGTCGGCGGCAAGCTGGTTGTCAAGCTGCGCGGCATCACCGGCGCGGCCAACAACACCTTCACGCCGGTGCTCGGTCAGCGCTTCAATGTCATCGCCACGACGGCCGGCATCACCGGCAGCTATGCCAGCCTGATCCAACCGACCAGCGGCTTGGCGGTCGGCACCCAGTTCGACACGATCTACAGCGATACCGCGATGGATCTGGTCGCCACCCCGGTGTCCTATGCCAATCTGACGGCGGCCGGTCTCACCGACACGCGCAACCGGACCAATCTCGGTCACGCGATCGACGGCTACCGTCTGGCGCCGGGTGTGCGCATGACGGGCGACCGCAATGCGGTGCTCGGGGCGATCTATAGCCTCGGCGGTCCGGCGATTGCGCCCGCGATGAATCAAGTCGCCGGTACGGTCTATGCCGATGCGATGAACACCGCTCAGTCCCTCGACACCATGTTCGCATCGGCGACCGAGGATCACGGGATCGGCGGCGATCATGTCGTGGCAAGCCTGTCGGCCAACGAGCGGACCGGCATGACGGCGATCAATACGGCTCCGGCGCAAACCGATTCCGCCAAGGGTCCGTTCTGGGCCCGCGGCCTCGGTCAGTGGTCGACCACTGCAAACGACGGCAACGCGCCGGCCTATCACAGCGCGGCGGGCGGCCTGATCGTCGGTATGGATATTCCGCTGCGCTCGCGTGCCAAGCTGGGTGCGAGCTTCGGCTATGCTCATGCCGACGTCGCGACCACCAACGGCGCGACCGCCAGGCTCAACACCGAGCGGCTGTCGGTCTATGGCGGTACAACGGCGGGCGATTTCCGCTTCGACGGCGAACTCGCCGGCGCGCTGGTGCAATACGATGTCAAGCGCCAGCTCGAAATCGGCGCGTTGACCCGAACCGCTACCGGCAGCACCTCCGGCATGAACCTCTCCGTCGGCGCCACCGCTCATTACGGCAGCGGCTGGTTGCAGCCGTTCCTGCAAGTGCGGTTCGACCATGTCGGTCGTTCCAGCCTCTCGGAAGCCAACGCCGGCGACCTGTCGCTCAATGTCGCCGACGCTGACTTCGATAACACCCGCACGCTGTTGGGCTTCGACTTCAAGACCGGTGGAACCACTTACAACATCGGGGCGAGGGTCGGTTGGGCGCATGACTTCGAGCCCAAGGCAGCTGCCATGGATGCGGCCCTCAGTGGTTCGTCCGCCGGCGTCTACACCGTCTATTCGAGCGAGACCGGGCGCAACGCGGCGGTCGTGAACCTCAACCTGTCGGCCAAGCTTGGCAGCGGCGTCGACGGTTATCTGTCCTACGGCGGCGAGTTGCGCGCCCGCCAGACCACCCAGACGGCCGCCATCGGCCTGCGCTGGAGCTGGTAATCCGTTCGCGTCCGTCTCCCGGACTGAAATGTCCGGGAGAAGGCCGACGTTCATATGCCGCCTGCAACCGAACACATTGACGGGCTCAGGGCTGGCGCGCCGCACAGCGGAACAGCCATGCAAAACGCACCAGCGGGGCTGAAGATCGGGATCTGGTCTGGTGAAAAGCCTTGGAGCGGGCGAAGGGAATCGAACCCTCGTATGCAGCTTGGGAAGCTCGAATTTCCTTATACGGATCAATCGCTTGCGCTGAAAACGCAGTCAGAATTTATATAACTAGAACAAAGACTTAGGTTTTGAGCGTAAAACTGGAGCGGCTCAAAAGTCCTTCGTTGAACCGCATCCTGCTGCGCCTCGCCGATCTTCATGGAGAAAGGTGAGCGCTTCGGGCCAGCCCGATACAACACTCTCCCCTGTAATCGATCGATTACATAACGCGGTGTTAGCGATCGGTTACATGGTGCGGGATCTCGAAGTCGTAGGAAAAACGATGCAGGTCGTATCCGGGTGCCGGGGGTTCCCGCCTCGCCATGGCAGCACCCTTATACCCCCGACCCGGAAAATACCTCACGTAACCTCCATGCAACGTGGAAATCGCACCTATCGCAACTTCCAAACGGGACTCGCCATACGGGTGTTTGCCAGACGTAACGTGTATGCAACCTCACGGAATTCGGCCCACAATGTTGTTTGCTCAAGCCTGCACGGATTGGGTTGCGCGTGATCACCTTTGAATGCGGCTGGATGGCTGCCTTCATCGCGACGGTATAAGGCGTATCCGGAGAGTGCATTGGTCAGGGATGCGTGGGAAACAGCGTAGAAATTTCAGCACAGGCTCGGGATAGGAACAGTGCGTCCGTTTGCATGCATATCGTGGTGACGATCAGGATCGGGAGTAAGGCGTTTCGGTGCGATCTGTTGGGGTCTGGGTAAGAAGGATCAACGTCGCCTTCGCCCCACGCACGAGCGCAATGCCTTAGACCGAGAGGATTTCTACTATCGCGAGCCTTGGTCCGTCGTTTGTAGTTTATGTTCGCATTGGGAGTGATGCCTGATGCGCAATGACTCGCCAGGCGCTCTCCGGGGCTCGCTGGCTGGTCTGGCGGACGTTGTCGGTAGTGGGGACTCGCATGCTTAGCGCGTCCCCCATCGGTCATGCCAGAGCATCTGGCGGTCTCTGTTGCTCGACAGCCTGTGCCCGGCTCTGGCAAATTCTCATCGCGGCGAGCCCTTGGGCGCTAAGCATCCTTCATGGAGGGTGCGGGCCTTTCGTAACAGACGGCCTCTACGAGGGCTCGCCGCCGCAGAACGAGCGCCGACGCTCTGGTGCCAGGCGGAAATACTATTTCAATTGCACAAAGCATCAAATAATGATACTTTACTCGCATGAAATCGGAAGAAACCCATCGAGCCAGTAATTTTATTGCCGAGCTTGCGGCGCGGGGCCGGTATAGCTTTGTCTCCGCCGATGCGGGGGTGGCGCTCGGCGTTTCCAAGGACGCCACCAAGCTCGCCCTGTACCGGCTCGCCAAGCAAGGATTGATCGCTTCACCGGGGCGCGGTTTCTACATCATCGTGCCGCCCGAATATCGCGCGCTAGGCTCGCTTCCAGCGGATCAGTTCATCCCGGCGCTCATGGAGCACTATGGCCAGCCGTATTACGCCGGGCTCCTTACCGCCGCGCAGTACCACGGCGCCGCGCACCATCGCCCGCAAGAATTCCAGGTGATGACCGCTCCAGCTCGGCGGTCCGTCGAGGCCGGGTCTGTGCGCGTCGCGTTCTTCTTGCGGAAGAACGTCGCCGAGGTTCCGGTTCAGAGCTTGAATACTCCGCGCGGCAGCATTCGCGTTTCATCTCCGGAAGCGACCGCGTTCGATTTGGTAGGCTACCAGGAGCGGATCGGCGGCCTGGATCTGGTCGCAACGGTTCTGGCCGACCTAGCCGAGGCGATCGACCCGGACAAGCTGGTTGCCACTGCCGAGAAATCACCGATCCCTTGGTCGCAACGCTTGGGCTACCTGCTGGAACGCGTGGAGGGGCACGACAGAGTCAAATCCTTGAAGGCCTATGTAGGGAATCATGCCAGAGATGTCACCCGGCTTCTCCCGTCGGCATCGTCGATGCGTGGCGAGCGGAATTCGGACTGGAAGCTCGATGTGAACGCCGAAGTGGAACCTGACCTGTGATCCCGCGCGACTACATCACGGAATGGCGTGCGCACGCGCCATGGATTCAGGACATCCAGGTCGAGCAGGATTTGGTCATCAGCCGGGCGCTCGTCGAAATCTTCCGGCACCCGCTGCTCGCGGATGCCTTAGCCTTTCGCGGTGGAACTGCGCTTTACAAGCTCTACCTCAAGCCCGCGGCGCGTTACTCCGAGGACATTGACCTCGTCCAGGTCCGCGCCGAACAAGCCGGGCCGGTGATGAGCGGTCTCCGGTCGGTGCTTGAGCCCTGGCTGGGTGCGCCGCGCTGGAAACAGACCGAAGGGCGTGTGACGTTCGCCTACCGCTTTGCATCGGAGGATGTTCCGCCGATTCCGCTCCGGCTTAAGGTCGAGACCAACACGCGCGAACACTTTGCTGTCCATGGCTTCACCAACATTTCCTACGAAGTGCGCTCGCGCTGGTTCGAGGGGGCCTGCCAAATCCCGACCTACGAGTTCGACGAACTGCTCGCGACGAAGCTGCGCGCCCTCTACCAGCGCAAGAAGGGGCGAGACCTTTTCGATTTGGCAACCGCCCTGTCCTCCGGCAAAGCAAACCCGGAGCGTATCGTCTCCGCGTTCAGCGTATACATGGACCACGGCGGCCATCATGTTACCCGCGACTTGTTTGAACAAAATCTCGACGACAAGCTCAACGATCCGATCTTTACAGCCGATATCAGCCCGTTGTTAGCGCCCGGCTACGTTTGGGACACTCAGGAAGCCGCTGAAGCCGTAAGAGGGGCCTTCATCCGCCTTCTTCCGC
>NZ_JAASQS010000009.1 GCF_011762045.1 Rhizomicrobium electricum
TCGCCAGGCGGTTACTCACCATCCTCAACGCCATCCTCAGGGATCGACGCCCATGGCAACCCGCTTGACACCCAAGACAGTCGCTCCCCCGCTATCCGCAAAATGTACGGCTCTTCGAGCTGAACACCGCGGGGGAGGAAAGATGAAATCTACACGCCTTCCCGCAACCGCGTTCCCGGCAGCATGCGGATAAGCACGTTATCCTTGCGCACCAGATGATGGTAAAGGCCCGCCGCGATGTGACACGGCACCAGCACGACCATCGCCCAGCCGAGCACGACGTGAATGCTTTCGAACGTCTCGTGCCACTGGTGACCCGCGGCCTTGTCGAGACCGGCGAAGCCGGGGAAAGCGGGCCAGTGGAACAGTCCGAACCACGACGGCGAGAAGTGGTTCGCCGATACCATCAGCCAGCCGGCCAGCGGAATCGCCACCATCAGGAAATAGAGCAGGTGATGCATCGCCGCGCCCGAGATGCGGATCCAGTGGTTGAGGCCCTGCGGCGGCGGCGGCAATGGATTCATCCAGCGCCACACCAGCCGCAAAATGCTCAGTACAAGGACGGTCAATCCGAGCGCCATATGGAACTGCATCATGGCGATGGCGGTCGGGCTGCGGTCCTCGGGCACCGTCAGGATCACGACGATATTGGTGATGATCGCGAGCGCGATCAGCCAGTGCAACGTCATGGCGACGGCGCCATAACGTGTCGGTCGGTCAAGGACAGGAGTGTTCATGGCAGCCCCGGAGGATGTGACTCGCATTCACTGTAAGGGTTTCGAGCCGATTTGACCAAGGGTGCCGTTACGGTAGTCGCTGCTAAGACTTGACCGCGTGCGTGCACTTCTCCGAAGCTAAATCTTCACGGGAGTGGCTGGCATGTCGCTGCAGGGAAAAACGCTTTTCATCACCGGCGCAAGCCGCGGCATCGGGCTTGCGATCGCGCTCCGGGCGGCGCGCGACGGCGCCAATGTCGTGATCGCGGCCAAGAGCAACGTCCGCCATCCGCGCTTGCCCGGCACCATCCATACGGCGGCGGCGGCGGTGAAAGAGGCGGGCGGTCAGGCGCTGGCGGTGGCCTGCGATATCCGCGACGAGGCGCAGATCGAATCCGCGGTCGCCGCGGCGGTGGAAACGTTCGGTGGCATCGACATCTGCGTGAACAATGCCAGCGCGATCTTTCTCGCCGGCACCGAAGAGACTCCCGCCAAGCGTTTCGATCTGATGCATCAGGTGAACACGCGCGGCACGTTCTTCACGACGAGGGCGTGCCTGCCGCATCTGAAGCGCGCGTCCAATCCGCATGTGCTGATGCTGTCGCCGCCGCTCGATATCGCTGCGCGCTGGTTTGCGCCGCACACCGCGTACAGCATCGCCAAATACGGCATGAGCCTGTGCGTGCTCGGCATGAGCGCCGAACTCGCGCCCGACGGGATCGCCGTCAACGCCTTGTGGCCGCGCACCGCGATCGCCACCGCCGCCGTCAGCAACGTGCTGGCGGGCGAAGAGGGCCTCAAGCACTGCCGCACCGCCGAGATCATCGCCGACGCGGCGCATGCGATCTTCGAAAAACCGGCCCGCGACTTCACCGGCCGCTTCCTGATCGACGACACGTTTCTGGCCGGCGAAGGCGTTACCGATTTCGACCGCTATCGCGTCGATCCGACCAAGGAATTGATGCCGGATTTCTTCGTTCCCGAAACCATGCCGCCGCCGCGCGGCGTCAGTCTCGCAGCCCTCGAACCGCTCCCTAGGAGAACATGATGGCTACCAATGTGAAAGACATGATCCAAGCCGCCAATCAGGCGGTGCCGAAGATCACGCCGGACGAAGTCAAGAAGATGAAGGAGAAAGGCAACGTCCTCATCGTCGACGTGCGCGATCCGCTCGAAGTCGAGCAGAGCGGCATGGTCGAAGGCGCCGTGAACGTGCCCCGCGGCATGCTCGAATTCCGCGCCGATCCGTCCTCGCCCTATCACGACAACGCCTTCGCCAAGGACAAGACGGTGGTCGTCTATTGCGCCTCCGGCGGCCGCTCGGCGCTGTCCGGCAAGGTGCTGAAGGACATGGGATTCAAGCGCGTCTACAACATGGGCGGCTTCAAGGACTGGGAAGATTCGGGCGGCAAGGTCGACAAAAACCCTTGATCCCCGCCGCCTGTAGCGGTGGCACGCCAGCGAAATTCGTGCAGAATGCGTTCCTTCAGGGGTGGGGGATCGCATGCGTTCTTGGACAATCGCGCTGGCTGTCGCCGCGATGGCGGCTCCGTCGTTCGCGGCCGCACCGCCGTGTGCCGGCGATATCGAGATCGCCGACGCCCACATCATGCGGGTCGAAAAGAACGGCGTCCTGGTGATGACCGACGGCCGTGCGCTGAAGCTGGAAGGCATCCGCCTGCCGGCCGGTCCGGCCGATCGGGCGCCCCAGGCTCTCGCCGAGCGGGCCTTCGCCGAACTGGAAAGCCTGGCCAAAGGTGCCCGGCTGGACGCGCGCGCCACCTGGCCCAAGGAAGACCGCTACGACCGCGTTCGCGGCCAGATTTTCACCCGCGACGGCACGTGGCTGCAGCTCGACCTCTTGAAAAAGGGTCTGGCGCGGGTGGAGCTGTTGCCCGACCGCGGCGAGTGCAATCTCGAGCTTTATGCAGCCGAGGCCGAGGCCCACAAGGCCGGTGCCGGTCTGTGGGCGGATCCCGCCTATGCCACCCGCCGGGCCGACCAGATCGCGGCGGATGTCGGCACCTTCCAGCTCGTCATCGGCCGCGTCGCTAAATCCTTCAGCACCCAGGAGAATGGCATCGTGCTCGTTCTCGGCCCCGATCCGCAGCGCGATTTGACGGTGCGCATCAGCGCCGACGACGTGAAGCGGTTCAAATGGCTGGGCGTCGATCCGCTCAACTACGACGGCAAGCTGATCCGCGTGCGCGGCGTGGTGCAGCCCGGACCCTCCATTGCCGTCGGCAATCCGAGACAGATCGAGCTGCTGCAATAGAAAAAGACCTTTCCTCCCTCGCGGAGCACGAGCCTTCGAACCGAAAATTCTTCGGATAGCGGGGGAGGGTCGATAGCGGCAGCGTATCGACGCGAAGCGGCCGGAGGGGGCGACAGCGTTATTCGACCGTGATAAAGCCCGCCCGCATGAACTGTCCCCATTGCGGCGTCGAATTGCCCAGCCGCGGCCGCACCATCATCACCGGCATTCTGTTTATCGTCGGCGCCCTGGTGCTGCTCTTGTTCGTGCGGCTGCCGGTGTTCGTGCTGGCCGCCGTGCTCTTGGCCGTGACCGGAGCGGCGATGGTTCGCGGCGGCTTCAAGGGGAAGGTCAGGATTTGCCGTCGTTGCCGTCGGGCTCTTTAGCCTCGGGCTTGGTGCCGGTCTTCGTGCCGTAAATGGAACTGAAAATCAGCGCGAAGGCGACGCCGAGCGCCACTCCCATTGCCAGGCTGTGGAGAGCGACGCCCATCGCCACGCCCATGCCGATTCCGATCGCCAGGCCGGCGCCGGAGAATTTGAGGTTGTTCATGCAAGCCTCCTCAGCCGTCTCTAAAGTATGCGCGGCCTGAGCGGATGCAATATCCAGCCTAGAACGGCCGGTGGCGGGGCAGGCGCATGGTGTCGGCGAACGCGATCAGGAGCGGCAGACCCAGCGGGATCGCCAACAGCATGCCGATGCGGTGGTCGCCGATGGCGTAGCCGATCGCCCAGCCGGCCGCGAAGCCGAACCCCATGGTGCCGACGACCTTCAAGAGCGAGGCGAGCGGCCGCGGGCTCGACAGGGCAATGGTGGCAAGGGCGCCGATCGCCATGCCGATAATCATTGCGAATTTGAGGGAGTCCGTCACCGACGACACCAGCCAGCCGGCGAGGCAGCCGAGCGCCATGGCGCCCGCCACTTTTCCGACGGCCAGGAGAGGCTTGGTGCCGAACAGCGCAATGGTGGCCAGGAAGCCGATGGCGCCACCGGCGACCACGGCAATTGCCACTTCTTGGGTTACCGACACGATCAGCCAACCGGCTACCGACCCGATCACTCCCGCGAGCAGCCACTTCATGGAATCGACCCCGTGATTGCCGGATTCATGACTTGAACGACAACAAACGGCAATGCCGTCGAATACCTATTGTAGCCAAAAGGCCCGGAGTCGCCTCCAGGCCTTTTGATCTCGGATACACTTTTTAACAAACCGGCTCAGGCCGCTTTTTTGAGCAGCGCGCCTTCGACGCGCTTGACCGCTGCCGTCTCGTCGATCTTTTCGACCGCCGCGACTTCGCGTGCCATGCGGGCGAGGGCTGCTTCATAAAGCTGGCGCTCGGAATAGGACTGTTCCGGCTGGCCGGATGCACGGTGCAGGTCGCGCACCACCTCGGCAATCGACACGAGGTCGCCCGAGTTGATCTTCGCTTCGTATTCCTGCGCCCGGCGGGACCACATGGTCCGCTTGACGCGCGCACGACCCTTCAGCGTGTTAAGCGCTGTCGCAACCGTGTCGGGCGACGACAGCTTGCGCATGCCGACGGACTTCGCCTTGGTCACGGGCACGCGCAGGGTCATCTTGTCCTTGTCGAAGGTGATCACGAACAGCTCGAGCTTGAGGCCAGCGACTTCCTGCTCTTCGATGCGCATGATCTTGCCGACGCCATGTGTGGGATACACGACGTGGTCGTTGGCTTTGAATTCGAGTTTCTTGTTGGAGTTTGCCGGAATCTTCTTCACCGCCGGCGCGGGTGCAACTGGAGCTTTAGCCGTGGTCATTTCACTTTCCGTATCGCGCACTCGAACGGGCACCGAACCGGAGGTCCGGCACCGCAGACTTTGACACTGTCATAATGCGGCGCCTCCGGACCTCTCTTTAATCCGGGTGGGGCAGCGCCGTTCGAGTCCTTTTTCAGAACGGGTGTAAGCTACCACATGTTGAGGCAAAAGGGAAGGACCCTTTCCTCAAACCTTTGAAAGAATAAGACTTCTTTATGTTCTGGTTGATCGGACGGTGTTCCGGGGCCGCTTTTTAATCCCCTAAACGGCCATTTTGTTGGGAAAATTCCGTCCCGAGCCAGCTTACATGATTAATTTTACGACCCCTGGCCGGGCTTATCCGAGAAGTACTTTTCCAGCTTGCCGGTCTCATTGCGGAACTCTTCGCGGTCGGCCGGTGGCGTGCCCTTCTGGGTGATGTTGGGCCACTTCTTGGCGTACTCGGCGTTCAGCGACATCCACTTCTCGAGGCCGCTTTCGGTATCGGCCTTGATGGCTTCCGGCGGGCATTCCGGCTCGCAGACGCCGCAGTCGATGCACTCGTCAGGGTGGATGACGAGCATGTTTTCGCCTTCGTAGAAGCAGTCCACCGGGCACACTTCCACGCAATCCATGAACTTGCACTTGATGCAGGCATCCGTAACGACATAGGCCATCGGTGAAAGGCTCCGGTGAATTCTGGGCAGCGGTCTTAGGGCGCGTCGGCGCCAGGATCAACCCCGGAAAACGCCCGTGCGGCGGATTGGGCGGGGGCGGCGATCATTCCCTCACCTCACATTGCTTTTGCGCTTCGCTCATCGGCCCGCAGCGTTAATACGGACACGCCGGAGGTTGTGACGGCGACCGTATGTTCGAACTGGGCGGACAGCGAGCCGTCCTTGGTGACCACAGTCCAGCCGTCGTCCTTCGTGACCACGCTCCGGCGGCCGCGATTGATCATCGGCTCGATGGTAAAGACCATGCCTTCGCGCAGGACAAGGCCGGTCCCCGGCTTTCCGAAATGCATCACCTGCGGGTCTTCGTGCATTTCGCGGCCGATGCCGTGGCCGCAGTATTCCCGCACCACCGAATAGCCGTTGCGCTTGGCGTGGCGTTCGATCGCCCAGCCGACATCGCCGAGCCGCGCGCCGGGGCGGACCGCGCGGATGCCCTGCCACAGGGCTTCGTAGGTGGTTTCGACCAGCCGCCGGGCCGCCGGATGGACCTCGCCGACCAGATAGGTTTTGCTGGAGTCGGCGATGTAGCCGTTCTTCTCCAGCGTGATGTCGAGATTGACGATGTCGCCGTCGGCCAGCACTTCCGACGCCGAGGGGACGCCGTGACAGACCACGTCGTTGACCGACGAATTCAGCACATAGGCGAAGCCGTATTGACCCTTGCTCGCAGGCCGGGCTTTGAGGTCGTCGACGATGAAGCGCTCGACCAGATCGTTGACCGCAAGCGTCGAAAGACCGGCGAGGGGCGTCCGGTCGAGCATCTCGAACACCGACGCCAGCAGCCGGCCGGACTCCGCCATCAGCGCCAACTCGTGCGGCTGCTTGGTCATGCTTCGGCGGCAACCAGCGTTGGCGCCGAAACGCCTGCGGAGCGCAGCTCGCGTTCCATGATCGCGCTGAAGCAGAGGGTCGGATTGGTCTCGGCCAGCATGCCGAGTTTGATCCAATAGGCCGCCTGCGCGTTGATCGACCGGCACGACACCTTGCTCGCCCGGCGGAGCTGGTCGTGCAGATCATCCTCTATGTTGACAATGCCCATTTCGGCCTCGCTATATGATTCGTATATGATTTATATATGTGCCATATGCTGCTGCCAAGGCGCATATTTTTCCTCCCGTGGAGACGAGGCGGTCGAACCGAGCGGGGAAGGAAAGGCTACTCTTCCACCACCTCGTACAGCGTCCGCGCTTCGGTCGCCGGGCCGCGGCGCTTGGCGCCGGCGAGGACACGGACCACGACCACCTCACGCCCTTGCGGGATCGTCAGCACGTCGCCGGGACGGACCTCGCGGCCGGCTTTCTCGACGCGAAACCCGTTGATGCGCAGATGGCCTTTTTCGCAGGCCTCAGCCGCCAGTCCGCGCGTCTTGTAGAACCGCGCGCACCACAGCCATTTGTCGAGGCGGAGGCGTTCGGGCTCGGCCATGTCAGCTCACTTGATCAGTCCAGCCAGTGCCGCGAACGGCGAATCCGGGTTGATGGTGATCTTCACTTCTTTCGGCTTGTGGCCGCCCTTGTCGTCGCCACCCGGTTTGCCACCCTCGCGCGGCTGCTTGCGCTGGCGGCGGATGGGCTTGGGCGCGGCGCGGCGCCAGACGTGTTTGCCGTCGGCGACTTCCAGCGTCTGCCAGCCGAGCGCGTCGAGCACCTCTTTGAGCTGCTCGTTGGAGGAGCCCAGCAGCGACACCAGTTTCGGCGTCAGTTCGTCGGCGGTCGAGCCTTCGATCAGGGCCTTTTCCAGCACGTCTTCCAGCCGCTCCAGCATGTCGAGGCGGATGGCGCGGCCGGCGAATTTGCGGAAGCCCGCAGCGCCGAGGAAGCCGTCCGGCGCCTCGCTGTCGAAGCTGGTGAGACCGGGGCGCGGCATCGCGGGAACGTCGTCCTGCTTCTGCCAGACGCTCCAGAGCAGGGCGAGCAGGTTGGCCGCGTCGGGGCGCAGCAGCTTCGGCATGTAGACCGTGCGCCGCCCGAACCAGACGCCGAACGGGCGCAACGCCCGCATGATGGCGCCGCGATCGCCGCGCAGGTCGGTGCGCGGGAAATCGATGTTGCCGAAATTCTCCCATAGCCGGTGGGCGATGCCGCGGGCTTCGCCGGGCAAGGCGCCTTTGGTCCCGGCCTTGGCTTCGATCGCCTCGTGCAGGGCCGTCATGGCTTCGAGCTTGGCGGCGATGCGCTTCTGCAGCCAGTCTTCCAGCCGCCGCTGCACGCCTTCGCGCGGGGCGCCTTTCAGGCTCTCGTCGGCCAGCAGCAATACTGCGGGACTAAGCGGGGTGCCCCCTGCGGCGAGCCTGGCGACGATGGCACCGTCCCACCACAGCCGGCCGTGCTCGGAGAGGGAGATTTCCTCCTCGGTGGCGAACGCCAGTTTGCGGGCGCGATTGAAAAACTCGCCTTCGAGTCCTTTCACAGCCGCGGCGTGCAAGGCCTTGGCTTCCAAGCCGGTTGCGTTTTCGGCCGGTGTGAAGCGGAAGCCTTCGAGCTTGCCGATGGCTTCGCCGCCGACGGTCACGCCGCCGGAATCGTCGAGCACCAGATTGAGGTCTTCCTCGCGCAGCGAACGCATCAGGACCGAGGTGCGCCGGTCGATGAAGCGTTGGGTGAGCTTCTCGTGCAAAGCATCTGACAGACGGTCCTCGACGGACCGCGTGACTTCTTGCCAATAGGCGCCGTCGGCGACCCAGCCGGGCCGGTGGGCGGCATAGGTCCAGGTGCGGATGTGGGCGAGGCGGCCCGACAGGGTGGCGACGTCGCCCTCGATGATATCGAGCCGGGAAATCTGCTGGCCCAGCCATTCCGGCGGCAGGACGCCCTTGTCGCTCATCAGGTGGCCGAAAATGGTGCGCACCAGCCGGACATGCTCGTCGGTCGACAGCTTGTTGAAGTCCGGCATCTGGCAGCATTCCCAGAGCAGCTTGATCGCGGCCGGAGCGGTGCAGCGGTCGGCGATCTCGCCCTGGCCGGCGAGCGTTCTCAGGGCGATGAAATCGGAGGACGGCCGCGCCTTGACGAGGCCGCGTTGCGGCGGCGGTTCGTCCAGGCTGGCGATCAGCCCGCCGAGGGAGTGGAAATGGAGCGCCGAATTGCGCCACTGCAGCACGCGGACGGGGTCGTAATGGTGGTTCTCGACCCGGCTGACCAGTTCCTGGTCGAGCGGCTCGGCTTCGCCCGTCACGCCGAAGGTGCCGTCGTTCATGTGGCGGCCGGCGCGTCCGGCGATCTGGCCGACTTCCTCCGGCCGCAAGGGGCGGGTCACGGTGCCGTCGAACTTCTCCATCGCCGAGAAGGCGACGTGGTCGACGTCCATATTGAGGCCCATGCCGATGGCGTCGGTCGCCACCAGGAAGTCCACCTCGCCTGACTGGTAGAGCGCCACCTGGGCGTTGCGGGTGCGGGGGCTGAGGGCGCCCAGCACGACCGCCGCGCCGCCGCGATGGGTGCGGATCAGTTCGGCGATGCCGTAGACGTCTTCCGACGAGAACCCGACCACGGCCGAGCGCCGCGGCAGGCGGGTCAGTTTCTTGGCGCCGGTATAGGCGAGGTCGGAAAAGCGGTCGCGGGAGACGAAATAGGTCCGCGGCACGAACTTCTGGATCGCTCCGCGCATGGTATCGGCGCCGAGGAACAGGGTTTCTTCGTCGCCGCGGGCATTGAGCAGGCGGTCGGTGAAGACGTGGCCGCGCTCGGGATCGGCGCAAAGCTGGATCTCGTCCACCACCAGGCAGGCAGAACCGACGCCGACCGGCATGGCTTCCACGGTGCAGACGTAATAGGGCGCCCCGGCCGGAATGATCTTTTCTTCGCCGGTGACCAGGGCGACCTGACTGGCCCCCTTGATCCGAACGATCTTGTCATAGACCTCGCGCGCCAGAAGGCGCAGCGGCAGGCCGATCATGCCGGACTTGTGCGCCAGCATGCGTTCGATAGCAAAATGGGTTTTGCCGGTGTTGGTGGGTCCTAGGACCGCCGTGACACGCGACCCAGACGGTGGTGTACGCATCGGCGGACATTTCACCTGGGACGGCCGTCAACGCAAGGCTTTCCGCGCCGGAGCGGCGGCGGAGCTGGGGGTAATCGGCCGGAAAAGGCGGGAGAGGGCTGGATCGCGGAAAATTCCCTGGCGAGAATCATCATTGCGCGTGAGTCGGCACGAGTCACAATTAACCAACCAGAACGACGGTGGAACGAATGCCGTCCGAATCAATAACTCGGTGAAAATCAGCCTTTGTTCTCATACCATTAGGGTGTTGTCAAGAGGTTCGGACCCCTACATGTTGTGTGTAGAGCGATGCATGGGGCCCGAGCGACTTATCCACGGAACAGTCCGTAGGCGGATGAAAGTGTCAGGGTACGGAAGGTTTTGTGACGGCTCCCATGCGGCTTTCGCACTTCGCGGCTTTGGCCGAAGCATGCGAAAACGGCTCCAACGCTCGCCGAGGTCATCATGACAACACCAGAAGAATGGGCCGCGCTGGCCGCAAAAGAGCTGAAAACCCGTCCTGTCGGCGATCTTGCCTGGGCCTGTCCGGAAGGTTTCACGGTTAAACCTCTGTATACGGCCGAAGACCTCGAGGGCATGGAAGCGGCCGGCTCGCTGCCCGGATTTGCGCCGTTCGCGCGCGGCGTGCGCGCCACCATGTATACCGGCCGGCCCTGGACCATTCGCCAGTACGCGGGTTTTTCCACCGCTGAGGAGTCCAACGCCTTCTATCGCGCCAATCTGGCGGCCGGGCAGATGGGCCTGTCGGTGGCGTTCGATCTGCCGACCCATCGCGGCTACGACAGCGATCATCCCCGTGTGGCGGGCGACGTCGGCAAGGCGGGCGTGGCGATCGACTCCGTCGAGGACATGAAGATCCTGTTCGACGGCATCCCGCTCGATCGCATGAGCGTGTCGATGACCATGAACGGCGCCGTGATCCCGATCATGGCAAACTACATCGTCGCCGCCGAGGAACAGGGCGTGCCGCTGGCCAAGCTGGCAGGCACCATCCAGAACGACATCCTGAAAGAATTCATGGTGCGGAACACCTACATCTATCCGCCCGCACCCTCGATGCGCATCGTCGCCGACGTGATCGAATTCGCGGCGAGGAATATGCCGAAGTTCAATTCGATCTCGATCAGCGGCTATCACATGCACGAAGCCGGCGCGACCGCCGTGCAGGAACTCGCCTATACCCTGGCCGACGGCAAGGAATACGTCCGCGCCGCGCTGAAGAAAGGGCTCGACGTCGACGCCTTCGGGCCGCGGCTGTCGTTCTTCTTCGGCATCGGCATGAATTTCTTCTTCGAGATCGCCAAGCTGCGCGCCGCCCGGCTGTTGTGGTGCGAGATCATGCAGGGCTTCGGCGCCAGGAAGCCCGAAAGCCTGATGCTGCGCACCCATTGCCAGACCTCGGGCGTGTCGCTGACCGAACAGGACCCGTACAACAACATCGTGCGCACGGCTTATGAGGCGCTGGCGGCGGTGTTGGGTGGGACGCAGTCGCTGCACACCAATTCGTTCGACGAAGCCATCGCGCTGCCGACCGAGCAATCCGCCCGCATCGCCCGTAACACCCAGCTCATTCTGCAGCACGAAACCCAGGTGACGCGCACCGTCGATCCCCTCGGCGGCTCGTACTACGTCGAAGCGCTGACCCATTCGCTGGCCGCCGCCGCGCGCGAAATCATCGCCCGCGTCGATGGCAAGGGCGGCATCGCCGCTTGCGTCGACGAAGCCAAGCTCGCCATCGAAGAATCCGCCGCCCGCCGTCAGGCCCGCGTCGACAAGGGCGAGGACGTGATCGTCGGCGTCAACAAATTCGAACCGCCGCACGACGATGAGGTGGCCTACCGCGAAGTCGACAATGCCGCGGTTTTGAAAGCCCAGCTTGCACGCCTCGCCAAAGTCAAAGCCGAGCGCGACGACGCCAAGGTCGCCGCAACGCTGGCGTCCTTGCGCGAAGGCGCGGCGGGCGAGGCCAATCTTTTGGCGCTGGCGGTCGACGCGGCGCGGGCTCGCGCTACGGTCGGCGAAATCTCCGCGGCGATCGAGAAGGTCTACGCCCGTCATCGCGCCACCACGCAGGTGATTTCCGGCGTCTATGGCGGCTGTTTCCAGGGCGACAACGAATTCGCGGCGCTGAAAGGCGAGGTCGAGACCTACGCCCAAACTCACAGCGGCCCGCCGCGCATTCTGGTCGCCAAGATCGGCCAGGACGGCCACGACCGCGGCGCCAAGGTGATCGCGTCGGCCTATGCCGATATCGGTTTTGCGGTGGATGTCGGCGAACTGTTCGCCACGCCGGAAGAGGTCGCCGCCAGAGCTGTCGCCACCAACGCGCAGGTGGTGGGCGTCTCCAGCCTCGCCGCCGGTCACAAGACGCTGGTGCCGGAACTGATTGCAGCGCTGAAGCAGGCCGGTTCGAAGGCGCTGGTCGTCGTCGGCGGTGTCATTCCGCCGCGCGATCACGACTTTCTGAAGCAGCAGGGCGTCGCCGCCGTCTTCGGCCCCGGCACCAACATTCCCGAAGCCGCCAAGACGGTGCTGGATCTACTGCGCCGCTGACGCCGCTTTGGGCGTTCCGGCCGGCGTGATGTAGAGCTTCTGTTCCTTGTAGGCGATGTAGAGGTGCAGGTGCTTCAGCACATTCATGCCGATCAGGATGGGCGCCGCATTGGCATCGTCCTTGGCCGGGATGAGCGAGCCGGTCGGCGTGCCCGGTGCCAGCCGTTGCGAGATCATATCCGGGATCAGTTCGAAAACCGGGTTCGCTACCGTGATGCCGTTGAAATCGAGCGTCTTGAACGTGTGGATGTAGGTCGGAAGGTCGGTTCGTTCGTTGAGGTGTCCTGCAGCCGGCGTATCGGCGCTTCCGGGTTGCAGGGTGAAGGCGCGCTGCGCCGTGGCGAGCCGCAGCGTCGAGTTCGGCGCACCGGTGTCGAGCAGGGCTTTCATCGTTTTGCCGTCGAGGGTCACGTCGAACACGATCTGGCCGATGTGCCAGCTTCTGAACGGCACCACCGCCAGCGCCGTCGCCGGCCAGTACACCACCTTGCCGTCGCAGTGGTTCTTGTCGAGCAGTTCGAGCTTGTTGGTGCCGAAATCGATCGAGACGTCGAAGTTCGACAGCACATCGGCGCCCAGCAATCCGGCGACTTGCGGATCGTCGCTGATCTGATCGGCGAATGGCGCCACGGCGAACGTGAGATTGCCTTTCATGGCGCCGAGTTTGACGCCGGAGACCGTGAAGGTATCGGTCGAGGCGCCCGACAGGCCGTACAGCTTCATATAGCCCTTGCGGGTCTTCAGCTTCAGTTCGTCGGCGGCTTTGGCGGTCAGCACGCTGACCTCGGCACCGAGATCGAGGATCATCTGCTTCTGCACGCCGGCGATTTCGACGGGCACGAATTCGCGCCGTCCGCTGTCGGACGGTACCAGATCGACGCTGGCCACCATTTTCAGAGGGGCGCATTGCTCGTCCGCAAGCGCGGGCTGCGCCAGGACCATCGCCAATGCGGCAATGTAGAAACGCGTTTTCATGGTGCCCCCGATTTCCCCATCGATGGCCACAGTCTAGACTGGTTTCGTGCCCGCGTGTATCCGGGCGCGATATGTACGCAGCGGAAACAAAGTCCTGGAGGAGAATATGTCGCGTATCACTTTGATCGGCGCCGGAGCCATCGGTTGCGCGGTTGGCGGGGCTTTGCTGCAAGCCGGGCATGAGGTCACGTTCTGCGCCCGCAAGGCGTTCGCGCGTCTGTCGGTGCAGAAGGACGGCGAGCCGCCGGTCGTGCATGTGGCGAAGGTCGTGACGCGTCCCGATCAGGTGCCGCAGGCCGATTGGGTTCTGTTGTGCGTCAAGGCCTATCAGGTGCCGTCGGCGGCGGAGTGGCTGGCGGCGGCGGTGCGGCCGGGCACGCGCGTGGCGGTGCTGCAAAACGGCGTCGAGCAGAAGGAGAATGCCGAGCCGTTCGTGCCAGTGGGCACGCCGATCGTGCCGGTGGTGATCGATCTGCCGGTCAGCCGCACCGCACCGGGCGAGGTGCATTGGAGCCGCATCGCCACCGCCACCGTTCCTGAAGGGCCGGACGGCGCCGCGTTCGCGGGCCTGTTCGCCGGTTCGTTCCTGACCGCGGAAACCTCCGCCGAGTTCGTCACGCGCGCCTGGCTGAAGCTCTGCAACAATGCGCCCAGCGGCGCCATCCTGGCGCTCACCGGTCAACGCATGCGGGTGATGCACGAGCCCGGTATCGCAGACCTCGCGCGCGCGATCCTCGCGGAGGTGATTGCGGTCGGCCGCGCCGAAGGCGCCGAACTCGACGACAGCTTGATCGAGCGGCAAGTGCAGTTCTTCCTCGGTGCCAAAGGCGACGAGGGCAACTCGATGTTCGCCGACCGCATGGCCGGCCGCGAAATGGAATGGAACGCCCGCAACGCCGTCATCGTGCGCAAGGCGGCGCTGCACGGCATCCCCGTCCCCGTCTCGACCGCCCTGGTCCCGCTCCTCGCCGCCATCTCGAACGCGGCGAAGGGAGACTAATTCCCGATATTCTCCTTCAGGAATTTCTCGAGTTCGGTCAGCCACAGCGACCGGGTTTCCATTTTCTGCAAATAGTGGCTTTCATCCGGAATGATGATCGTCGTGACCTTCTTGCCCGCCTTGCGCAAGGCGGCGTCCATCGCCTGGGTCTGGTCGATGCGGACGGTGTAGTCGTCTTTGCCGTGGACCAGCAGAACCGGGATTTTGATCTGGTCGGCGTGGAAGACCGGCGATTTGGCGCGAAGTATGTCGCCGTCGTTGTCGGGATCGCCCATGAACAGCGGCCAGCTCGCGACGGCGGTCGACTCCCGGCCGGTGTCCTTGACCAGGGTCTTGCGCAGTTTGTTGAGGTCGTACACGCCGGCGCCGCCGACCGCACAAGCATAGAGGTCGGGCGTAAACGTCGCCCCGGCCAGGGCCGCGTAGCCGCCATAAGACCAGCCGACAATGCAAATGCGCTTGGGATCGGCGATGCCGTCGGCGATCAGCTTCTTGACGCCATCGGTGACGTCGTCCTGCATCTTGCCGCCCCATTCGCCGTAGCCGGCTTTGATGAACTTCTTTCCGTAGCCGCTGGAGCCGCGGAAATTCGGTTGCAGCACGGCATAACCGCGATTGGCGAGGAACTGCGCCATCCAGTCGAAACCGATGAGATCGCGTGTCCGCGGACCGCCGTGCGGCAGGACCACGACGGGAAGATTCTTCGCGGCCTTTCCCGGTGGCAAGGTGACGTAGGCGGGAATGTCGAGCCCGTCGCGCGCCTTGTACGGATACGGCTTCATCTCGCCGAGTTGGTTTTCCTCAAGGGCGTCATAGGTCGCGGCGATCGGCGAGGCGCTGTGGGTGACCCGATCGAGGAGGAAGTAGGTCGGCGGAAATTTCGGGCTTTCGACCAGAAGGACGACCTTTCTCTTGGCCATGTCCCAGCTGACGGCATGGACGGCTTTACCGGGAAACGCCGCGACGAGGCCGCGTTGCAGGGCCTGCATGTCTTCATCGAAATAATGGTCGGTTTGCTGGTCGGCCACGACGGCGGCACCCAGCACGCGCCCATCCCACGGGTCGACAAGCGCCGCGTCGACGTCGTATTTGGGATCGCTGAACAGCGGGGCTTCTTTGCCGCTGGCGATGTCGCGGGTGACAAGCCTCGCCAGATCGGGATCGGTGGTGCTCCGCGTACGCTGGACGAACGATTTGCCGTCGCGCGACAAGCCCGCGAGGCCGAGACCGTTATCGACGGTGGAGGAACTTTGGACCTCCTTCCAATCGCCGTTATTGTAAACGAGCAGCTGCTCCGCCGGTGGATTGGTCGACCAGTCGAGGCGGGCGATGACTTTGCCGTGGCCGTCCATGATCCATTTTTTGGTCTGATGGCCGCCGACCGCAATCTGCTCGGTCGTGTCGTCCTTCAGACTCACGCGAAACATCGTACTCCGCCACTCGTCCTGATGACGGTCCCCGTTGGTCGCGTAGACGTGATCGGGGTCGTCAAGCGCCAGGTCGTCGATGCTCGACACCCCGAACTGATGCCTGTTGTTCCCCGTGGGATCGACGAGGAAAGAGCGAAACCAGGGTTTCACGTCGTCGCCCATGTACCGCCGGTTGACATTGACGGTGACCATCAATCGGTCGTTCTTGATCCAACGCACGCCGACGATAAACCCCGTGTCGACGGGAATCCCGATCGCGGGCGTACCGGCGGGATCGAGCGTATGGATCACCGCGATGCTCTTGTCGCCATGCACTTCGACGGTCGCCAGATGCTTGCCGTCGGGCGAAAGGACGGGTTCGGTCAGATTTTTGGGTACCGCAAAGGCTTGCACGGAAGGCTTGGCCGGCGCGGTTTGTGCGGATGCGGCAGCAAAAGACCCAACGGCACACGCAATAGCGCATGCCCAAAGACGGACGTACATGGAAAGCCCCCCGAGATGACGGGCGTATCATCCAGCATCTGCCGTGAGCCCGCAACACTTCTCCGCGGATACGTCGCGACTAATTGCCGATATTCTCCTTCAGGAATTTCTCGAGTTCGGTCAGCCACTGCACGCGTGTTTCCATCTTCTGCAGGTAATGGCTTTCGCCGGGGATGATAATCGTGGTCACCTTCTTGCCGGCTTGGCGCAGGGCTTCGTCCATCGCTTCGGTCTGGTCGATGCGGACGGTGTAGTCGTCTTTGCCGTGGACCAGCAGAACCGGAATCTTGATCTTGTCGGCATTCTTGGCCGGCGATGCGGCGGCAAGCTTGTCGGCATCCTTGCTGCGGTCGCCGATGAACAGCGACCAGCTCGCGATCATGTCGGAATCCTTGCCGTAGTCCTTGGCGCGCGTATCGAGGAATTTCTTGAGGTCGTAGACACCGGCGCCGCCGACCGCACAGGCATAGAGGTCGGGCGTGAACGCCGCACCCGAAAGCGCCGCATAGCCGCCATAGGACCAGCCAACGATGCAGATGCGCTTGGGATCGGCGATGCCGTCGGCGATCAGCTTCTTGACGCCGTCGGTGACGTCGTCCTGCATCTTGCCGCCCCATTCGCCGTAGCCGGCTTTGAGGAATTTGTGGCCATAGCCGTCCGAACCGCGGAAATTCGGTTGCAGCACGGCATAGCCGCGGTTCGCGAGGAATTGCGCCATCCAGTCGAAGCCGATCTGGTCGCGCGCCATCGGCCCGCCGTGCGGCATGACCACGACGGGCAGATTCTTCGCGGTCTTGCCGGGCGGCAAGGTGATGTACGCAGGAATGTCGAGCCCGTCGCGCGCCTTGTAGGGATACGGCTTCATCTCGCCGAGCTGGTTTTCTTCCAGCGTGCTGTAGCTCGATGCGAGCGGTGAGGCGCTGTGCGTGACGCGGTCGAGCAGGAAGTAGGTGGGTGGGAATTTCGGACCTTCGACCTGGAGGACGACCTTGGTCTTGGCCATATCCCAACTGACCGCATGCACGGTGTTGCCGGGGAAGGCGCCGGAGATGCCGCGCTGCAGGGCCTGCATGTCGTCGTCGAAATAGTGATCGGCGTCCTGGTCGGCAGTGACGGTGACGCCGAGAACGCGCTGGTCCCAGGGATCGCGCAGGGCCGCGCCGATGTCGTATTTCGGGTCGGAAAAGATCGTGGCATCTTTGCCGTCGGCGATGTTGTGCGACACCAGCCCGGTGGTTTTGGCATCGCCGAATTGTGCGGTTTCGATAAACCCTTTGCCGTCGCGGGTCAGGCCGACGACACCGATACCGTCCCTGCCGAGCGAACTGGCGGATTGGATTTCCTTCCATTCGCCATTGGTGTTGACGAGCAGGTGGTCGATCGGAGGATTGAGCGACTTGTCGACCCGGCCCACGACCTTGCCATGACCGTCCATGATCCACTGGCCGGTCTGCGGGCCGCCGACGGAGACGCGTTCGGATGTGCCGTCCTTCACGTTGACGCGAAACATCGAATAGCGGAACGCCTGGCCATCCCAGTTGCGCAACGTCGCGTTGTTGGCGTTGTCGAATATCGGCATGTAGATGTGGTCGGGATCGTCCATCGCCAGATCGCTGACCGTTGCCGTGCCGTAGTTGTAGTTGCGGGCTTCGTTGTCCGAGAACATCACCGCCATGTTCTGGCCTTTGGTGTCGACGGTGAACGTCCGGAACCAGGGTTTTACGTTTTCGCCCCAAAACCGCATGTTGACGTTGACGGTGAGGAGCAGGCGTTCGTTGCTCACCCACTGCGCCCGGACGAGAAAGCCTTGGTCGATCGGAATGCCGACCGCCGGCACGCCGGCAGGATCGAGCGTGCGGACCACCCCGATGCGTTTGCCGGCATGGACTTCGATGCTGGCGAGATGTTTGCCGTCGGGGGACAGCGCCGGTGCGCTCAGTTCTTCCGGCACTGCGAAGGCTTGCACGGGCGGCTGGGCGGGCGCGGTTTGCGCGGTTGCGGCGGCCAAAGACCCCACGGCACACGCAATAGCGCATGCCCAAAGACGGACGTACATGGAAAGCCCCCCGATATGACGGGAGCATCATTTCGTACCGCTCGCACAGCCGCAAGAGGGCTTCGCGCCGCTGGTTATTGCACCGGCTTGCCATCGATCTTCAGTGAGGTCGCGACAGCGGCGATCACGCCGTACTGGGTGTTGGCCCAGACGCGCAAGGGGACGGCGAAGCTGCGGCCGGTTTCCTTGCTCGGGAAAACGCCCATCCAGACATTGATGGACGGGAAGTTGGTGTCGTGCAGGACGCGCGGCTTGTAGCCGGAGATCTGCTTGTACTCGATCGTGCAGAGCAGAGCGGGGCCTTTATAGAGGCCGTTGTCCATCTTGATGTCGACCGGCTTCACCTTGGTGAGCGCGACGTTGTAGCGGCGGCGGCCGTCATACACCGGCGCTTTGACCGAACACGGATTGCCCGGCTCGGCCCCGACACCCGACGCGATGTAAATGACGGCGCTGAGCGGATCGAAGGTGCCCTTCTTTTCTTCCGGCTTCACTTCGTAGCCGGTGGTCGGGTAGGTCGGATTGGCGTAGAGGCGCACCGGTTCGCCGTTCTCGTAGGTCAGCGCCACTTCCTGATGGTTGGCTTTGTGGCCGGTGTAGAAGGAATCGTAGCTGGCGACCTGCATCGACTTCTTGTCGAGCTTGCCCGACGAGGTGGCCTGGATCTGCGATTTCCAGAACACGTTGACCACGCCGCTGGTCTCGAGGTTGGAGGTGACGCGGTACTTGTCGCCGGTGAAGCGCGCATCCATGTCGACATGGCCGAGGCCGAGACCGGCGGCATAAAGGCTCATGGCGAGCTGCATGCTGCCGCCGCCCGCCGCAGGCTCGGACGAGGCGCCGCCGGCCGCCCAGGCCTGGGAAACGGGTAAGGTCAGAAAGCTCAGGGCAATGAGGGCTGTACGCAGGTGCATGGGGGTCACTCGCCAGTTCCGGCCGCTGTTTTTTCCGCAAATTTGCGTCAAAAATCCAGGTCACGGCAACTTTGCCGCGCCCGGATGTTCTATTATGACCGGGCAGGGCTTGTCGAACGACCGCTACGTGAGAAATTCGTTAAGTGGGCCAAAGGGCTGCCGGACGGCAGGCGGTTGCGCCCATTGTCGCTTCCGACTTGACCCAGGGCGCCTGCGCAATTAAGAGAGCGCCTCTTTACGAATGATCCGTGGGGTTGAGCCTCGCGGAGCCCAAGGATAATGCCCCGAGGATAATGCTATGTCCCGCCGCTGCGAATTGACCGGAAAGACCCTCCTGGTTGGCCACAATGTCAGCCACGCCAATAACAAGACCAAGCGGGTGTTCCGTCCGAACCTGCAGGTCATTTCGCTCGCCAGCGACGCCCTGCGCGAGACCGTGAAGCTGAAGATTTCGATGAGCGTTCTGCGCACCATCGACCGGCTTGGCGGCATCGACGCCTATCTGCTCAAGGCGAAGGATGCGACCCTTTCGCCGAAGGCGCTTCGCCTGAAGCGGGCGATTGCGAAAAAGACTGCCGCTGCGGCCGCCTAGTCTTAAAACGGCCATAAGTTTTAATCGCTGTAAACTCTGTTTCGGCAGCGAAACGGCATAGCACCTGCAATAAAACTCCCGTAATGTCTCAAAACAGGCCAAGCCGAATGGCTGGCCACGGGGTGTGGTGGGCAAGGTGCGGGCGTATAAGCGCGATGTAATTCCGGGCCGCGTTGGCGGCCTCAATATGGCTTCCGCTGAGCGGGGGCCTTACCGGTTAAGAACAGCCAGTGACGCTCCCTATATGGGGGCCTACGGCTACGGCCGTCACGAAACCTGGCTGGAAAAGATCGGCGGCGCCATCGGCGCGGTGGTCCGGCTGGTTTTCTGCACGCTGGTGTTGTGCGCCTGGCTGACGGCAGCCTTCCTCTATCGCGACACGCCCATGGAAGTGTTCGGAATCGGCACGGGCTGGTTGAGCCTGGCCTATGTCCTGGTTCCGGTCGGCTTCTACTGTGTCGCCATGACCAACCGGCGTTACGGCCCGGCCTACGCCTTCGCGCAGGTCGTGACGGCGCTGGCGCTGGTGACGGCCCTGGTGCTGTTCGCCCGCGATGCGATCGCCGAAATCGTACCGCTTGATTCGGCGCCTTCGCTGCGCGAGGCGGCGGCATTCGGCATTGCCTTCCTGCTGGCGAGCTTCGTTTCCATCGTGGCGTTCGACGGCGCTCGCGGTCCGCGCTGGTGGACGGCGCCGCTGATCGGTTTCCTGGCCGCTGCGATCGTGTTTGCGGCCGTGTTCTTCGCGGTGTCCTACACCGGCACAGGCCGGGCGTGGCTGAGCGACTGCGTGCAGTACATGGGGCTGATCGCCGGCGAAGGATTGCTTCTGCTGATTCCATTCTGGGCGATGCGCCGCATGGTGCCGCCGGTGGCGGGCTTCGGCGGCTACTAGTTGTACGGGGGGTGCTGAGAGGAAAGGGGGTCGCAAAGCCCCCTTTCTTTTTTACCTCCCCCTTGTGGGGAGGTCGGAAAATCGCGAGCACAAAAGCTGTCTGCGATTTGACTGTTATTCGGATGCGAGCGGTTTTCCGGGTGGGGGGCCATCGCCTGTATGAGCACCGTCCCCCACCCGAAATGCTGTGCATTTCGACCTCCCCGCAAGGGGGAGGTAATTACTTCGCGATCGTTTCGTCCGGCACGAAGGTGCCGCCGTGCAGCAGCGTGGCGAAGATTTCTTCCGAACGCTGCAGCCAGGCCGCCTGCTTGTCCGGCGTGTAGTTGTTGTGCTCGGATTCCGGCATCGGAATGATCTCGTGCGGCGCCGGAATGCGGTTCACCGCCGACAGGATGCTGGCGGGCGGGCACACCGTGTCGATGAAGCCGATGGCGGCCACCGTCGGCGCGGTGATCTTGGGTGCGAAGTTCGCCGTATCGAAATAGGACGATGCCTCCGCCACCGCCGGATTGGTCACCGCCCAATTGGGGAACGCCGGCAGACGTCCCTTCAGTGCCGCCTGGGTGTCGCCGCCCGACGGTTCGTTGACCACCACCGCCGTGACCTTGCCGGGATTGAGGCCTGCCGTGACGAGGCTCTGGTGGCCGCCCATCGAGGTGCCGGTGACGACGACCGTCTTCTTGTTCCATTCCGGCAGCGAGCGCACCCAATCGAGCGCGCGGGTGTCGCGCAGATACATATTCAGGAAATACGAGGTCTCGCGCGAGGTGTTGCCGACGGCGGGATAGTCCAGCGGCGCACCTGTGGCGCTATCCGGCGCCATGTCGTGGGAATCGACATTGAGGCACAGCCAGCCCTGCTGGGCGCGGGAGGCGCAATTCCACGGGATCAGCGCGTAGACGCCCGCCCACTGGTACTGGATCATCGCCGGGAACGGGCCCTTCTTGTCCGGCACCGCCAGATAGCCCTGAACATGCGAGTTCAGGCTGTCGAGCTTGACCTTGTAGAACTTGATGCCCGGCAGCGGCGCCGGGATTTCCGTCAGCACCGGATTGACCGGCACTTTCGCCAGTTCCGCCAGCTTGCCCGCCCAGAAGGCATCGAAATCGGCCGGAGCAGGCGCGCTGGGTGCGATCTTCGACGGCGCCACGGCGGCACCGACGATCGCCAGATGCGACTGGATCGGCGGCAGGCCGGTAACCGCCGGTGTCGCCGCGCACGGCTCGGAGATGAGACACAGGTCGGGATACTTGGCGAAGATCGGCTTGAGGGCTTTGTCCTTCTTCGTCACCACCGCTTTCAGCTTGGTGTTGATCTTGGCCGCTTCTTCGGGCGTCGGCCCGGCAACCGGCGCGCGGTCGATGGTGACGTAGACCATGCCGGGCTTGTCGAGGGTCACCGCTATCTCACCGCCGCCTTTGGAGAGGTCGAGCGTGCCTTTGCCGATCTCGGCCGAGCCGTTGGAGCGGATCGTATAGGTGTAGAGCGCTTTGGTGGTGGCGCCGGGCGCGGGCGTCACCAGCCAGCCGACTTTCTCGCCGACCGCGTAGATGCCGTTGCCGTTGATCGGCTTGAAGTTCAACTCGGCGGCGGGCGCAGCCGTCGTGGCCGCAATCAGTGCGGCGAGTGCAAATACAACGCGAAATTTCAAGATATCCTCCCCCTGGCGGGCTCGGGGAATTTGTCCGCCCGCGCCAGGGGAAGGTCAAGCGCCCGGCCGCGGCTGCGGCGACCGGGCGGAGCCGTTACGCCTTGCGGCGGCGGGCGAAGAAGCCGAAGGCGCCGATACCGGTCAGCAAGAGAAGACCGCTGGCCGGTTCTGGCACCTCGGATGCCGAAATCGCGCCCGGCTTGAACATGTCGCCGAGATCGTTGACCGGTGCGGTGTCGCGCGGATCGCGCGGCACGGCATTGCCGAGACCGTACAACTCCTCGAGTGTGACGAGATCGGAGGTGTGCGTGTAGTACTGGCTGCTCTCGTAGGCATTGCCCTTGGCGAGCGACGAGATGACGATTTCGGGGATTGTGTAGGCCGAGGTATCGCCGTCTTCGGTCTCGTCGAACCACAGAACGATGGCGCCGTTATCCTTGTAAGCGTCGGACGCCATGATCATCGGAATGATCTGGGAGAGGAAATTGTCGCCCGCGGCGATGGCGGCCTGATCGCCGTCGTAATGCACACCCTTGTAGTCGAAGCCGCCGGTCAGCGCCGAGTGCATGTCGTTGTACTGGTCGGGCGTGATGAGATTGTAGCGGGCCACCGAATTGCTGGCGAGATCGGCGGCGAGCTGCTGCAGCGGCGCATAATGTCCGGCCATCGGATTGGCGGAGTCCTGGGTGCCGGTACCGGCCGCGTTGGTGGTGACGCCGCCGTTGATGCTGTGATCGCTGATGCCGTTGGTCTGATCGAAGAACAGATGGCCGTCGTGCTTGGTGGCGAAATTGTACTGATGGCTGCCGTTATAGGCATTGGTGTAATCGGCCGAGGTGCCTTTCAGGCTGACCAGCGGCACGGTCCAGTCGCTTTTCGACGCCACGGTGCTGGTGAGATTGCTGCCGTTGCCGTTGATCGCGCCGTTGGTGGTGCGATCGCCCGCGGTGGCGTTCTTGCCGCCGGTGGTCAGAAGATCGGTGTCTTCCTGGTACGATTTCCAGCTGATGCCCTTCGCCTGCAGGGCGCAGGACAGGCAGGGCGCATGGCCGACGGCGGCGCTGTTCTTGGCCGGGTCCGCATCGTTGGCGACGCCGAAATTGCTGCCGCCTTCCTGCCAGAGATAGCTCGGCTCCGACGGATGGATGTGCGCGCCGGTGTTCGACAGCACATTCTGGTAGTTGCTCGCCCACGAGGTATGCGCGGCATTGGGATTGCCGGGCGTCATCAGGCTGTTGAGATAGGGCGCCGCCGGATTGTTCTTCAACGCCTGCGGATCGGTCATGCCGGCCGGCTGGGTGAGGTTGTGGTTCTCCATTTCGATATAGAACACGGTCTTGATCGGGCCCGCCGGCGCCGGCACGGAAACCGCGACGGAGGCCAGCAAACCGAGCGCAAGGCAACGAAGATGCATCATGAAAGTCCCCTGAATCAGGAAATGGCTGCGAGGGGACAGTCGGGCCGGTTTGTGTCCGCGCCGGGATGCTTTTTTGTCAGTATTGCAAACAGATTAACCGCGGTTGAAGTTGCGCCCGTCAACGCACGCGGGCGTGCCTGCCGTTGCGGCGCGTAGCGAGGCGGTCGGCTTCCTCGGCGAAAAGGCCGATCAACTGGTCGGTCATCGCGCCGCCGAGCTGTTCGGCGTCGACGATGGTGACGGCTCGGCTGTAATGGCGCGTCACGTCGTGGCCGATGCCGATGGCGACGAGTTCGACCGGTGAACGCTTCTCGATGTAGTCGATCACCTTGCGGAAGTGGCGTTCGAGATAGTTGCCGTTGTTGACCGACAGCGTGGAATCGTCGACCGGCGCGCCGTCGGAGATCACCATCATGATCTTGCGCTGTTCGGGACGGCCGGCGAGGCGGCTGAACGCCCACATCAGGGCTTCGCCGTCGATGTTTTCCTTCAAGAGGCCTTCGCGCATCATCAGGCCGAGATTCTTGCGCGCGCGCCGCCACGGCTCGTCGGCGTTCTTGTAGACGACATGGCGCAGGTCGTTGAGGCGGCCGGGATTGAGCGGCTTGCCTTCGTTGATCCATTTTTCGCGCGACTGGCCGCCTTTCCACGCCCGCGTGGTGAAGCCGAGGATTTCGACTTTCACCGAGCAGCGCTCCAGCGTACGCGCCAGGATATCGGCGCACATCGCCGCGATCATGATCGGGCGGCCGCGCATCGAGCCCGAATTGTCGAGCAGCAGCGTCACCACCGTATCGCGGAACTCGGTGTCCTGCTCCATCTTGAAGGCGAGCGGCTGCATCGGATCGATCACCACGCGCGTCAGCCGCGCCGTGTCGAGCAGGCCTTCTTCGAGATCGAAATTCCACGAACGGTTCTGCTGCGCCTGCAAGAGGCGTTGCAGCTTGTTGGCCAGCCGCGCCACCACGCTCTGCGCCTGCGCCAGCTGCTGGTCGAGGAAGCTGCGCAGCCGCGACAGTTCCTCGGCATCGCACAGTTCGGTGGCGTGCACCACTTCGTCGAATTGGGCGGTGTAGACCTGATAATCCCAGTTGGTGCTGTCGCCGTTGGGCAGATCGGGACGCCACGGCTTGACGCCTTCGTCCGGCGTTTCGGCGTCGCCCATCTCGGCGTCTTCGGCACGCATTTCCGCGGCGGCCTGGTCGCTCGCATCGCCTTCGGATTCGCGCAGTTCCGCATCGCTGGAGCTGCCTTCGCCCTGCGAGTCTTCGCCTTCGCCGCCTTCGGGATTCTGCTCGGGATTTTCGGATTCCTCGCCGCCCTGTTCGGAGTTTTCGTCCTCGTTGCCTTCGTCGATCAGGTCGAGGTCGTGCAGCACCTTGCGGGTCTGCTTGGCGAACGCCGCTTGATCGCGCAGGGCGGGCAACAGTTCGTCGAGCGTCTTGCCGGCGCGGCTCTGGACGTAGTCGCGCCAGAGTTCCACGGCGGCTCTGGCCGAAGGCGGCGGCGGGGCGCCGGTGAGTTTTTCGCGCACCAGAATGCCGAGCACGTCGGCGAGCGGCGCTTCCTTGCGGCTGTGCGCCTTGGCGAGACCGCGCTGGGCCGCGCGCGCTTCGAGCCCGGCCGCGAGATTGGCGGCGACGCCTTCCATCGCCAGTGCGCCGATCGCCTCGATGCGCGCCTGCTCGGCGGCTTCGAACAGCGCCGCGGCGTCCGGCGTCATCGGCTTGTTGGCGCGATGGATCTTGTCGTCGTGATAGGCGAGCTTCAGCGCTTGGGCATCGGCGGTGCCGCGCAGGATGGCAAGTTCCTTGGCCGACAGCGACTTCGACGGTGCCGGCAGTTGCGCCCGTTTGGGACCGTTGCCCGCGAAGAACTTGACCACCGCCTGCCACCAGGTCGCGGGTTCGGTAACGTAGGAGATTTCGAGTTCCGGCTCGCCCGCCAACGCCCGCAGCGCGCCGGAGACGGCGCGTTTGACGTCTTCGGTCGGCGAGGCGTCGGGTTTCACGCCACCAGCACCTTCGCGGCGCTTTCCGGCAGGTCTTCGCCGAAGGCGCGCTGATAGAACTCGGCCACGGTGGCGCGTTCGAGCTCGTCGCACTTGTTGAGGAAGGTGAGACGGAACGCGAAACCGACATCGCCGAAGATCTCGGCATTCTCGGCCCAGGTGATGACCGTACGCGGGCTCATCACGGTGGAGAGGTCGCCGTTGATGAAGGCGTTGCGCGTCAGGTCGGCGACGCGGACCATGGCGTCGATCTTCTTGCGCTTATCCGGCGTCGCGTAGGTCGGAACCTTGGAGACGACGATGTTCACTTCGGTGTCGTGGGCGAGATAGTTGAGGGTCGCCACGATGCTCCAGCGGTCCATCTGGCCCTGATTGATCTGCTGGGTGCCGTGATAGAGGCCGGTGGTGTCGCCCAGACCGATGGTGTTGGTGGTCGAGAACAGGCGGAACGCCGGATGCGGACGGATCACGCGGTTCTGATCGAGCAGGGTCAGCTTGCCTTGCACTTCCAGGACGCGCTGGATCACGAACATCACGTCGGGACGGCCGGCGTCGTATTCGTCGAACACCAGCGCCACCGGGTGCTGCAGCGCCCACGGCAGCAGGCCTTCGCGGAATTCGGTGACCTGCTGTCCTTCCTTGAGGACGATGGCGTCCTTGCCGACCAGATCGATGCGGCTGATGTGGCTGTCGAGGTTGATGCGCACGCACGGCCAGTTGAGGCGCGCGGCGACCTGTTCGATGTGGGTCGACTTGCCGGTGCCGTGATAGCCCTGGATCATGACGCGGCGGTTGTGGGCGAAGCCGGCGAGAATGGCGAGCGTGGTATCGCGATCGAAGCGATACGCCGGATCGAGATCGGGCACGTACTGGGTGGCTTGCGAGAAGCCGGGTACCTTGATCTTGGCTTCGATGCCGAACGTCGCCTTCACGTCGAAGGTGGTGTCGGGCTTCAGGGTGGGATCGAGGCCTTCAGTCTCAGTCGTCATTTTCTTGGGTCCGGCAGTTCCGCCGCGGTGGAAGAGGTGAGGGCGCCGATTGCGCCGTTGTCAGCTGACAATGCCCGACGCCTTAAGGACGCCGTAGGCCTTGATTACCTGCTTCAGTCGCTCTTCGGTGCCCCGGTCGCCGCCATGCGCGTCGGGGTGGAAACGCTTTACGAGTTCCTTATACCTCGCCTTGATTTCGTTCAAGGTAGCGCTGGGTTCGAGGTCCAGGATGTCGAACGCTTGTCGTTGCAGACGGGTTAATACCCGTTCGGGCCGGCGGGGTTTAAGTTCCTCGGCGTCGCCGAACACCGCCAGGTCGTCTTCGACCCGGAAAGAGCCGCGAAAAGGGCCTTGTTCGCCCTTTACACCCGCGGCGCGCTTGCCGATCGGCCATGTCGGGCGATGCCCGAGCGCCGCTTCTTCCTGGAAATGAGCGATGTCGGTTTCGCTCATACCCTTGAAATAGTCCCACTTCTCATTGTGTTCGCGGGCGTGCTGCAGGCAAACCCAGAGATAGGTCGAAATCTGGTCGCGGCTCTTGGGCACTTTGTAGGCACCTTCGCCGCTGCAGCCCTTGACGGCGCAGGCGCGCACGCGCGGTTTCTCGACGCCATCCGGTTTGATGCGGATGTCCTTCTTGAAGCGCGGAGTGAAGCCCGTTTTCGTCATGCGATGATTATGGGGTTCGTCGATGAAAAAACAAGAAAACGAACTGCTTGACAGAAGGTTTTACCCCCGGCTTCATGCCGCAATGGGTATCACCGACACAATTCGGACGAAATTGACCGACGTATTCGCGCCGGATCACCTCGAAGTGATCGACGACAGTGCGCGCCACGAAGGTCACGCCGGACATCGTCCCGGCGGCGAGACACATTTCATCGTAAAAATTGTTGCAGCGGAATTCGCCGGTCTCAGCCGCGTCGAACGCCAGCGGCGCGTGTATGCGGTCCTTGCGCACGAATTGCGCGCCCACATCCACGCGCTGCAAGTCGAGGTCAAGGCGCCGGGGGAACCGTGAGATTTCACTTTCCCCCCGCCGGCTCTGCCTTGACCACGCCGCCGGGCGGGACGACGCGCAGCACCGTGATCTGGTTTCTCTGCCGGCGCATCACTTCGAACTTGAAGCCGTAGAACGCGAAGCGCTGGCCGACTTCGGGAATGGTGCGGGCTTCGTGGATCACCAGTCCGGCGATGGTGGTGGCTTCTTCGTCGGGCAGGTTCCAGTCGAATTCGCGATTGAGATCGCGGATCGGCGTGGAGCCTTCGATCAGATAGGTGCCGTCGATCTGCGGGCGGATGCCGGGCTGGACGCGCGGCGCCTGTTCGTCGGGGATGCGGCCGAACACTTCGTCGAGCACGTCTTCGCGGGTGACGAGCCCCATGATGACGCCGTACTCATCGACAACCAACGCGAAATGCGTGCGCCGCTCGCGATAGGCTTCGAGCAGTTCCTCGACCTTCATCGTTTCGGGCACGAACCAGGGCGGCGAGGTCAAGGCGCCGAAATCGAGGTGCTGGAACGCTTCCTTGTTGGCGAGCACGGCGCGCACGAGATTGCGGGTGCGCAACACGCCGACGATGTTGTCGGGCTCGCCTTTCCACACCGGCACGCGGGCGTGGCGCGAGGCCATCAGTTCGCGCACGATGTCTTCCGGCGGCTGATCGATGCCGATGGTCATCATCCGCTTGCGATGAGTCATGACATCGCCGACCGTCAGGTCGCGCAGGTCGAGCACGCCCGAGATCATGTCGCGGCTTTCGCGTTCGACCGAGCCCTGGCTGTGGCGCAGATAGACCGTGCCGCGGATTTCGTCGTGCACTTCGTCGGCGACGATGCCTTTGTTCTCGCCCGATACGCCGAACAGCTGCAGCATGGCCCAGACGATCTTCTGCACGGTGGCGACGATCGGGCCGAGGATCGACACCACCATCTGAACCGGACGTGCGACGGCGAGGGCGAAGCGGTCGGTGCGGGCGATCGCCAGCGTCTTGGGCAGTACTTCGCCGAAGATCAAAATCACCGCCGTCATGATCGCGGTGACGATCACCACCGCGTTATGCCCGAAGCGGTCCTCCAGCACATAGGTCGCGATCGAGGACGACAGGATGTTGACGAAGGTGTTGCCGAGCAGCAGCGCGCCGATCAGCCTCTCGCGATTGCCGACCAGCTTGTTGACGTGGGCCGCCGCAGCGGAGCCGTCCTTTTCGAGCTGATGCATCTTGCCCGGCGACACGGCGGTCAGCGCCGTCTCCGATCCGGCAAAGAACGCCGACAGAGCGAGCAGCCCGGCAACGGCGGCGATCGTAGCGATGAGAACGGTATCCATGGCGAACCTCTAGCGACGCACGCAGTATATTCGCGATGTGCGGAGCAAACAAAACTCTGTCATCCCCGGCGGAGCAAGCGCAGCGCGGCGACGGGAAGGGGACCCAGGTAGAGACACAAGCACAGCGCCAAAGAACAGGCTGAGCTAATTCTCAGCGATCGGAGAGGTGTGACCACCTGGGTCCCCTTCCCGCGCAATGCTCGCAAGCTCGCTCTGCGCGCCGGGGATGACAGCCGTGACTGTGTTCAGCTCACCACGTCCCTGACCGCGTCCACCGGCACGGCGTCGGTGACGAAGCCTTGGCCGATGCCGCGGGCGAGCACGAAGTTCAGTTTGCCGTCCTTGACCTTCTTGTCGTGCGCCATGGCGGCGAGGAGGACGTCGGGCGAGGGCCGTTCGCCGGCGATGTCGGAAATCGCCGCCGGCAGGCCGATGGTCTTCACATGCGCTTCCACCCGCGCGGCGTCTTGGGGCGAACACAGTCCGAGCTTCACCGACAGCCGGAACGCCAGCACCGTGCCGATGGCGACGCCTTCGCCGTGCAACAGCCGGTCGGAGAATCCGGTCGCGGTCTCCAGCGCGTGGCCGAAGGTGTGGCCGAGATTGAGCAGCGCCCGCTCGCCGCGTTCCTGTTCGTCGCGTTCGACGATATGCGCCTTCATGCGGCAGGCATGGGCGACCGTGTGGACGATGGCGTCGTGCTCGCCGTGCAGCGCGCGCGTCGCGTTCTGCTCCAGCCAGGCGAAATAGTCGGCATCGCGTACGGCACCGATCTTCAGCACCTCGGCATAGCCGGCCAGCAGCTCGCGCCGGGGCAGGGTGCCGAGCACGTCGGTATCGGCGATCACCACCTTGGGCTGATGGAACACGCCGACGAGGTTCTTGCCTTCGGGAATGTTGATTCCGGTCTTGCCGCCGACCGAGGAATCTACCTGGGACAGCAGCGTTGTCGGCACCTGGGCGAACGAGATGCCGCGCTTCAGGATGCCCGCCGCAAAGCCGGTGAGGTCGCCGATGACGCCGCCGCCGAACGCCACCACCAGTCCGCCGCGGTCGACGCCGGTGGCGATCAACTCGCCGATCAGCTTTTCCAGCCAGAAGAAACTCTTGGTGCTTTCGCCGGCATCGACGGTGATCGGCTTCGGTTCCAGCCCGGCGTGTTCCAGAACCCCGAGAAAGCGGTCGAGATGCAGGAAGGCGACATTGGCGTCGGTGACGACGGGCAGCGGTCCGCGCGCGAACGGAGCGATCAGCGTACCGGCCTCGGCCAGCATGCCGGGCCCGACGTGGATATCGTAGCTGCGCGCACCCAGATCGATCTTGATGCGTTCGTTCATGGTATCCAAATCCCGGTTTTGGTAAGCGTGGTCATCATCCGCTCGATGGCGATTTCGTGCGGGGCGTTGTCGCTCTCGACGGTGATATCGGCGAGAGCATAGGTCGGTTCGCGTTCCGCCAGCAGCCTTTCGAGCGTGCCGCGCGGATCGGCGGTTTTGAGCAGCGGGCGGTTGCCCTTGCGTTTGACGCGGGCGAACAGGATGTCGAGCGGGGCCTTGAGCCAGACGGTGACGGCGTGGGCTTTCAGCCGCTCGCGCGTATCGGCCGCCATGAAGGCGCCGCCGCCGGTCGCCAGGATATGGGGCGGCTTCTCGGTCACCAGGCGACAAATTACCTTTCGTTCACAATCGCGGAACGCGGCCTCGCCGTAGGCGGCGAAGATTTCCGGAATGCGCTGTCCGGCGGCCGCTTCGATTTCGTTGTCGGCGTCGAAAAAATCGACTCCCATATGGGCGGCGAGACGGCGGCCGATCGAACTTTTTCCGGCCCCCATCATTCCGACTAGTGCTATCGTTTTCGTCAGCTGCCCCATAATCTCCGCATTACACGAGGTATGCTTCGTCCGCTAGCTCGAAAGTGCAGTACCGGAAGGCAAGCCTGCGGAATCACTGTAGAAATGGTAAGGAGTACGCATGCGAGGTATGGGCAGATCGGAGGGGTTGGGAGTGGGGGCTTGGTTGTTGATCCTGGTCGGCATTCTCGTTCTTGCCGGAGCCGTGGCGCTGACCGTCTACGGTGGCTCTGTTCGTCCCCAGCAGCACGAGGTGGAACAGGTAATCTCCAATGACAGGTTCCCGAGTTAAGCAGTTTTTGTGCGCCGCGGCCTTCGGGGCGCTGGTGGTGCCCGCGATGGCGCAGTGGGTCGATCCCAATCCGCCCGTCCTGGGGCCCGACGATTATCCGCCGGTGGCGACCGATGACCCGCCGGATGCGGCCAAGACGCCCAAACCGCCCAAGCAGACGCCTTCCAATCAGGCGACCGGGGCCCCGCAGACCCTGACGCCCGGCGCCGACCAGGGCCCGGTGGTGCAACCCTATGTCCCGCCGCCGAAGGACCTCACCGGACCGGTCGAAGTGGGCTCGCTCGGCACGCCGGAAGGCTCGCCGGTCGGCACGCTCGATTCGTCCAATGGCGGATTCGGCGATCGTCTGTGGAGCGGCTCGGACCGCGCCAATGCCGAGAAGCTGCTGGCCAAGGCGCCGCTGGTCTCCGGCGACAAGGTGCTGCGCGATCTCGTCCGCCGGGCCGTCCTGACCCGCGCCGCGGCCCCTCCGGGCCAGGCCAAGAAGGCGTTCGTCACCATGCGGATCGAGCGGCTGCTCGATGCCGGGTTGATCCAGGAGGCCGGGGCGCTCGCCGCCGAGGCCCAGGTGCCGAACGACGATGGCTTTGCGCGCGTCCAGGCCGAGGCCGTTCTTCTGGCCAACCGGGCCCAGGATGCCTGCGGACCGGCCACGGCCGCGCGGCAGAACGGCGACGACACCTTCTGGATGCAGCTTCGCGCCTATTGCGCCGAGGTCACCGGCGATACCGCCACGGCCGAACTCACGCATCAGGTGATGAAGGCCCAAGGCCGCAACGATCCGGCCTACGATACGCTGGTCGAAAGCGTGCTCACCAAAAAGCCGCTGGCGCCGGGCGCCATTACCAAGCCGACGGCGATGCACATCTTCCTGCTGCAACAGGCGGGATTGCCGGTGACCGAAACGCTCGCCCGTACCATGGGCACGCCGGAAAACCTGCTGGCGATGCGCGATACGCGCAATCCGCCGCGCGCCCGTTTCGAAGCGGCCGAACGGATCGTCTCGACCGGTGCGGTGTCGCCGGCCGAACTGATCAAGGTCGCGGACGCCCAGGACCTGCCGCTCGGCAAGGTCGCGAGCGCCGCCGGCGAAGCGCCCAATCTGCCGTTCTTCATGGGGCAGGTGCTGCTGCGCCGCGCTGCCACCATCGAAACCCGTCCCGGTGCCAAAGCGGAACTGGCGATGACGGCTTTGTCGCTGGGCGAGAAATACAAGCTCAGCCGCTTGGCCTCCGCGCTCCAGGCCGACGTCATCGCGTCGATCAAACCGGGGCCGGGTCTGCACGCTTATGCGCGCCCCTTCGCGCGGGCGCTGGTGCTGGCGGGCAAGCCCGAAGCGGCTGCCGCCTGGACTACAGGCGATCCGGTGATGAAAGTGCTGGTGGCGTTCGCCTCCAACAATCCGCAGCGCATCGCCGCCACCCAGGCCGACCTCAAGGCATTCGCCATCGGCCTCGCCAAGAATCCGCCCGATCCCGATCAGGACCGCGCCTACAAAGCGCTGGCGCTGGGATTGCTCGATATCGTCAACTATCCGCTGCCGCCGGAAGCGAAAGCGGCCGCGGTTCAGGCGCAATCCGGCACTTGGGATGGCGTCCATCCCGGCCCCGGCCAGATGCGCACGATGGTCGAGATCGCGGGCACGCCCGAGCGGCGCGGCGAGGCGATCCTGATGCTGACCGGCCTCGTGCATTCCTACGGCCTCAAGGATTTGGCGCCCGATGCGACCATCACTTTCGTGCGGCTGCTCAGGGAGATGAACGAGGACAAGGCGGCGAACGCTTTGGCCGTTGAGGCGCTGGCCGAGTACGTGCCGCCGCCGCCACCACCGCAGGCCCCGGCGCCCCAGGCTTCGGCACGATGAGTGCCCATCTGGTCGAGAGCTTTCTCGACATGATGAGTGCCGAGCGCGGCGCCGCCGCCAATACGCTGGCCGCTTATGCGCGCGATCTCGGCGATTTCTGCGGCTGGCTGGCGGGCCGGGGGCAGAGCGTGAAGTCGTGCGGCCGCGACGAGGTTCGCCTCTATCTGCAGTCCTTGTCGGCGTCCGGCGCGGCGGGGTCGTCGCAGGCGCGCAAGCTCTCGAGTCTCAGGCAGTTCTTCGGTTTTCTGTATACGGACGGAATCCGGGGCGACGATCCCACCGTCGCCGTCGATGCGCCCAAGCGCGGCCGACCGCTGCCGAAAGTGCTCACCCGCGAGGACATGGACAGGCTGCTTACGGCCGCGGCGGTGCGCGCTGCCAAGAGCGAGGAGGGCGTGCGCCTCAAATGCATCGTCGAGATGCTGTACGCCTCCGGCCTGCGCGTCTCGGAGTTGGCGACGCTGCCGCTCCAGGCGGTGAAGAACCGCGACGGCGTCCTGCTGGTGAAAGGCAAGGGCGGCAAGGAGCGTCTGGCGCCGCTCAATCCCGCCGCCCGCGAGGCGATCGCCGCCTGGCTGGGGGTGCGCGAGAACTTCCTGCCCAAAGGCGAGACCCGCAAAACGGCGGAGCGGTTCCTGTTCCCGTCGCGCGGCATCGAAAGCCATCTGACCCGCCGCCGGCTGCACCAGATGCTCAAGGAATTGGCAGTCGAGGCCGGGCTCGACCCCGACAAGCTGTCGCCGCACGTTCTGCGCCATGCCTTTGCGACCCATCTGGTGGAGGGCGGCGCCGACCTGCGCAGCGTGCAAACCCTTCTGGGACATGCCGATATCGCCACGACGCAGATCTATACCCACGTCGCCCGCGACCGCCTGACTGCGACGGTATCCGCCGCCCATCCGCTGGCCCGCAAGCGGCCGCGTTGACCTCGGGAAACCTTGAACTTGCTTCGAATTCGCAACCAGCGAATTCGCTGCGCTTTTTGTCTTGGTTCATTGGCGAGCAAGGATTGCTCGGTTATAGAGGCCGGTGCCGGAGCACCGGTTGGGGACCATTTATGGCAGGATCGGCGGCAGGCCGAGTGACGTATTCGTCGGCCGAACTCACCCGTTTGCTGGCCAATCACGAGCGCTTCGTGACGGGCCGCGGCGGTGTGCGCGCCAACTTCAAAGGCGCCGACCTCAAAGGCGCGGTTCTCGCCAATCGCCGGCTCGACGAAATCGATTTCACCGGCGCCGATCTTTCGGGCGCCAATCTGCACGGTTCCAATCTGACGCGCGCCAGCCTGTTCTGCGCCGATCTGACCGGCTGCAATCTGCGCAACGCCAAGCTGCATCACGCCGATCTGCGCGGCGCATCGTTCCGCGGCGCCGACCTGTCGTTCGCCGGCGTGGATTACGCCGATCTGCGCAAGGCGACGATGATGATCATGGACGGTGCCGATGTGTCGGTGATCGATCACCGCAAGACCGGGCTCGGTCACGTCGATTTCAGTTATTGCTCGCTCAGGGGCGCCTCGTTCGGCAAGGCCAAGCTCGACGGCGCGATCTTCGACGGTGCGCTGCTGCTGGGCGTCAGTTTCCGCGGCGCGGAAATCACCAATGCCAGTTTCGTCGGCGCCGTGTTGATGGACGTCGCCGAGTTGAACGTGCCGCCCGAAACCTTTGCCGACTGCGTGTTCGACGTTTCGGCGGCGGCCAAGGCGAAAGCGGGCGCGCTGGCCGAACGGCTGGCGCTGCATCAGCAATGGGTGATGACCGACGGCCGCGAAGGCGTGGCCGCGGAACTCGACGGCGAAGACCTGCGCCCGCTGGCAGGCCAGTTCTCCGGCCGCTGCCTGATCGGCCTGCATTTGCGCGGCGTGACGGCTATCGGCCTCGATTTCTCCAACAGCCAGTTGCAAGGCGCCCGCTTCGAAGGCTCGGATTTGCGCGGCGCCGATTTCTCCGGCTGCGATCTCAGCGGCGCGAGTTTTTATGGCGCCCGGCTGGTGCATGCGCGGTTCGAAAAGGCGCGGCTGGCGGGTCTCACGCTGCGCAACGGCGAAGTGCTGACGCCGAACTTCTTCGGCGCCGATGCCAATCCCGGCCAGTTCCGCGATGCCGTTCTGGAAACCACGCTCGGCGCCATGGGCGTCGGCGCGTCGGACGTGGTGGAGATTTAGCACTTTCCCGCTCGCGCCGTGCGGCCTATACTTTGCGATGCAAAGCACGAGGGCGCAGCCGTGGCGGACAGCAAGAGCTTCTCGGTCCTCGCGCGCGCAAAAAGCTTCCGTTATGCGTTTGCCGGCCTGTGGCTGATGCTGCGAACGCAGCATAATGCCTGGATACATCTCGCCGGAACGCTCGCGGTCTGCGCTGCCGGATGGGCGCTTCACGTCTCCAATGCGGACTGGCGCTGGCTGGTGGTCGCGATCGTGATGGTGTGGATCGCTGAAGCCCTCAACACGGCGTTCGAACATTTGTGTGATGTCGTTTCGCCGGACTTCCACGCATCCGTCAAAGCCAGCAAGGACATCGCCGCCGGCGCAGTGCTCATCTGCGCGCTCGGAGCCGTTGTGATCGGTGCGTTGGTGTTCGTGCCGTATGTGACGGATTGACGGTTAGATCAGCCCCAGATCCGCCGGCGGCGCGTTCGGAAACACGGCGGCTAGCTGGTCTGCACTCAATCCAAAAGCCTTCTGCACGATCCCGCCGATCAAGGCGCGATAGTCGTTCAGCACCGGCCAGTCGCGGTTCTGGAACAGCGTCGCCTGCGTCACCGCCGTTTGGTTTCCGGCGATGCGTCCGCCGCGCACCGCGCCGCCGAGCACCCAATAGACGCTGCCGTGGCCGTGGTCGGTGCCGCGATTGCCGTTCTCGCGGAAGGTCCGGCCGAACTCGCTGACGACGATCACGATGGTGTCGTCCCAGCCCGATCCGAGCGCCAGTTTCAGCGCCACCAGAGCACGTCCGAGTTCGCCGATACGGTTCGGCAGATAGCCGTCGGCGCCGCCTTGGTTGATATGGGTGTCCCAGCCGCCGACATCGACGAAGCCGAGATTGAACTTGTCGCGCATCAGGATGCCGATGCGCTGGGCCGCAAGCTCGAACCCTTTGGCGCTAACGGCGCCGCGGTTTGCCTTCGCCATTTCGGTCGAGATCGCCTGATAGGCCTCGCGCTGGACGCGGAAGCCTTCGCTCACCGACGGCGCCAGGCTTTCGCCTTGATACATCGCTTCGAGCAGTCCCGTCGTATGCGGCGCAATGGCCGATTTGCCGACGCTGTTGAGTGCGAGGTTCGGCACCATGGCGCCGCCGCGGAAGGTGAGCGGAAGTTCGCTGGTAAAGGCGATTGGACGGTCGCCGGTGAGCTTGCCCGCCAGTCGGCTCATGAAGCCGGAATGATAGTTGCGCGTGCCGCCGACCGGCTGGCCGAGTTCGATCGTGTCCTGGGTTTCGAAATGGCTGCGGCTGAGATCGTCGGTCCCGGCGAAGGGAACGAAGGCGATTTCGTGCGCCTGCCACAGTGGCAGAATGGTTTGCGCCAGCGCCGGATGCAGCGACCAGTCGGCATCGAGCGGCAACGCCGCCGCCTTGGGGACCGCAATCGTCGGCCGCGCCGCGTAATAGAAATCGCTCGACGTCGGGATCACGATATTGGCGGCATCGTAGGCGCCGCGCAGGAAAACGACGAGAATCCTGGGCGCTCCGGGCGCTGCGTACAGTGCTCCGGCGAGGACCGGAAGCGTCGATGCGGCGGCGGCGTTTCTCAGGAATGCGCGGCGGTTCATGGGAGCCTCCTATCTGCGCATGAAATCGGGCGACGACAGGAACAGCAGATTCCACTCGGCCGGCGATTTCGCTTGGGCGAGCGCGGCCGCGGTGGCGGGTCGCAATGACGGCGCCGTCGCCTCGTAATAGCGCGACGGACGAATGTCTGGCGGCGGCGCTGGCTCCTTGGTCTTGTCGTCCGGCAGCTTGAACAGGCCCGAGCGTCCGGCGGCGATGATGCGGGCGATCTCGAAGCGCGTTTCCATCTGTCCCGGACCGCTCCAGGCCGTTTCGGTCAGCGGATAGCCGTCCGGCGTTTCGTGGCGATAAAGCGGCTCGCCCAGACGGTCGAGCCAGTTGAACAGCGGCTGCGGATTGAGAATGACCGTATCGCCGTAGGCGACCCGCATCGCGCTGACGGTGTAATGCACCGGGTCCTTGAATTTGCCGCCCAGCGAGGCGCGGAATTCGGGCGCCGCGAACAAGGTTTCGAGTACGGCGGTGATGTCGCCGTCGGTTTGTTGGAACGTGGCCGCCATGGCGGCGATCAACGCCGGAGGTGGCGCATCGCAGCAGAAGTATTCCGCCAGCTTGGTCGAAACGAACCGCGCCGTCGCGGGTTGCCGCGCCAGGATGGTCAGCGCCTCATCGACTTCGACGAGCCCGGCGCCGTGGATGATATGGCCGAGGAAATGCTTGTCACCGTAATCGTGGCGGTTGGGATTGAATTCGAACAGCCCGTCGACACGGTATTGGTCCTGCAAGTCCTTGCGCAGTTTCGGCGGTTTGCCGGGGTGGAAAATGCCGAGTCCGGTCAGGATGCGCGCCAATTCCTGCACATCGGTCTGGGTGTAGCCGGAGCCCACGCCCATGGTGTGCAGTTCCATGATCTCGCGGGCATAGTTCTCGTTGATATGACGGGCCGCGTTCTGCGCGTTGTCGAGGTATTGTAGCATCGCCGGATGGAACGCCGTCGCCGCCAGAAGATCGCGGAACTTGCCGAGCACACGCGGGCGGATGGCGTTTTCTTCGTAATCGGCGACGAAGGCGCGGACTTCGCCCTTATTCTGGCTGACGTTGAAATGGTTCATCCAGAACCAGGTGAGCTGCTCCTTGAGCTGGTTCCTGGAATAGAGATCGCGCAGCAGCGAGCGGGCCGCCGCTTCCCGCGCCAGCGCCGTCAGCCGCTGCTGATAGGCTTTCTGCGCCTCGTCGTAGGCGGGCGTGCCTTTGGCGCGGCGCGCGGTTTCTTGCAAGGTTTCCAACTCGTCATGCAGTTCCACGATGGATTTGTGGCTGATGTCCATCGCCGCGATCTGCGCCCTGGCGTCGGCGGGAAGTCCGTCGCCGCCGGGATGCAGTTGCGCCGCCAGATAGCGCTTCAATCCGATACGGTGCAGCAGTTGGGCGCTCGACGTGTTGGCGCCCCAGCTCACCCGGTTCAGCACCGCGACATCCGACGGATCGGCATCGAGCGGCGCGCTACTTTCCGCAACGGCATGATAGTGCGGTGTCTCGCTGCAGGCCGTCAGTACCAGAGCAAGCGAGAGACATGGCCAGAGTTTCATGGGCGGCACCGTCGGTGGTCGACAGTTTAACAGAGCCGCCGCACAAATCCCGTCGATTCACATCACGGCGCGGGCGGCGCCAGCGAGCGCTCCCACCTACTCACCGCCACGGTTGCCACGGAATTGCCGACGATGTTGGTGGCGCTGCGGCCCATGTCGAGCAGGTGGTCGACGGCCAGTACGTACAAAAGTCCCGTCTCCGGCAGGTGGAACAGCGGCAGCGCCGCGTAGATCACCACCAATGAGGCGCGCGGCACGCCCGCCATGCCTTTGCTCGTCACCATCAGTAAAAGCAGCAGCGTGACCTGTTGCGCCAGGGTCAGTTCGATGCCGTAGATCTGCGCGATGAACAGGGTCGCGAAGGTGCAGTACATCATCGAGCCGTCGAGATTGAACGAATAGCCGAGCGGCAAGACGAAACTCACGATCTGCTTGGGCAGGCCGATGCTTTCGAGCCCCGCCAAGAGGCGCGGGTAGGCGGCTTCGGAACTCGCCGTCGAGAACGCCAGCAGCACCGGATCGCGGATGGCGCCGATGAGCTTCGAGATATGGCCTTTCAGCAGCACCGCCGCCGCGCAGAGCAGCACCGCCCACAGCATCAACAGCGCCGCATAGAAGCCGCCGACGAAACGCAGATACGTGAACAGCACCCCGGCGCCTTGCGTCGCCACCGTCGAGCACAGCGCCGCAAACACCGCCAGCGGCGTCATCAGCATGACATAGCCGGTGACCTTCAGCATGATCGACGCGATCTGTTCGGTCAGCGCCACCACGGCGGGCGTGCGTCCGGGAATGGCGGAAATCGCCGTGCCGACGAACAGCGAGAACACCACGATCTGCAGGATTTCGTTTTTCGCCATCGCGTCGACGATCGAAGCCGGCACCAGATGGGTGAGAAAGTCCTTGAGCGAGAACGGCGCCGCGGTGATGGCGCCGAGTTCGCCGGTCGGCGGCGCGAGCGACAGACCGGCGCCGGGCTGGAACAGGTGCACCAGCACAAGGCCCATCACCAGCGACAGCAGCGAGGCGCCGATGAACCACAGCAGCGTCTTGCCGCCGACGCGGCCGACATGCGCGGCGCCTTCCATATGCGCGATGCCCGCCACCAGCGTGGAGAACACCAGCGGCGCGATGATCATCCGGATCAGCCGCAGGAAGAGGTCGGTGACGATCGATAGCCCCGACGCCAGCGATTTGATCTGAGCGGGATCGAGATGCGAATTGGCGACAAGCCCGGCCAGTACTCCCAGCACCATGGCCGCCGCCACGGCCAACGCAAAGCCCCGTCTCACATCGCACCTCAATGCCCGTAGGTGTTTTTCCTTAGCGGCACCATGGTCATGGGAATCGCGCGCGGTCAAGTACGACGGCGGGCCTCTTTCGGCATCAACTGCCTAATTCCCGTGCGTTTTTCCGGTTTTATGGGGAGCCGTACCGGCCGGCTATTCCATCCGCATACGGCCGTCAGGAGCGACGCCGCTACACTCCATCTTAGCCAATTGCGACGACGCTGTGGGCCCAACGAACCCCGCGAAGTGCGGTGGTCGCAGCGATGGGATTGCCGCAATGAACTTCAAAGATCTCTCCGTCAGCAAGAAGCTGATCGGCGCGTTCGTCGTGGTTCTGTTGACCACTCTCGCACTCGGTCTGTTCGCCATGAGCAGCCTGTCGCGTCTGGATTCGACGTCCGAGGTTTTGCGGACCGACCGGATGCCGTCGATCAGCTATCTCGGCAAGTTCCAGTATCACACCACCCGCTATCGTTCGTTCCAGGCTTCCATTCTGATGGTGCCGGCAGCGCAGCGGGAGAAGGATACCAAGCTTCGCATCGGCGATCGCGACGCAGCCGAAGCGGCGCTGGTTTCGTACGAAAAGCTGGTGTCGTCGCCCGAAGAACGCGAGCTGGCGAAAACGATCCGGACGGCCTGGGATCAATACAAGCCCATGGACGACAAGTTGATCGAAATCTTCCAGGCGCAGGGCCAGGAAGCCGCCGTCGTGTATCTCACGCACGAGATGCGCGACGTCTTCACGGTCATCAAGAACGGCGTCGAACAGGATGTCGAGTTCAACCGCAAGAGCGGCGAAGAACTGGGCACTGCCGGGCACGAGAGCTATCTGTCCGCCCGCATCTGGATCATGATCGCGATCGGGCTCGCCGCCGCGCTGTGTGCCGCCGCCGGATTCGTGCTGATCCGTGCGATTTCCAAGCCTTTGGAGAACATGACCCAGGCGATGGGCGAACTGGCGCGCGGCAATCTCCATGCGCACGTGCCGAATGCCGACCAGCGCGACGAGATCGGCGAACTGGCCGAAGCCATGACTGCCTTCAAGAACCAGCTTGCGGCCGCCGAAGAGGCCAAGGAGAAGCAGACGGAGGCGATCGTGTCCTCGATCGGCACCGGTCTCGATTATCTCGCCAAGGGCGACCTCACGCACCGCGTCACGGCCGAACTGACCGGCGCCTTCGCCAAGCTGAAGGACGACTTCAACACCGCGATGGAGCGGCTGCAGGACACGATCAAGAAGGTTCTCGCCTCGACGCATCAGATCGACAACAACGCCAGCGAAATTTCGACGGCCTCCGACGACCTGTCGCGCCGCACCGAGCAGCAGGCGGCGTCGCTCGAAGAAACGGCCGCGGCGCTCGAAGAGATCACCGCCACGGTCAAGAAGACCGCCGCCAACGCGAAGGATGCCTCGCATAGCGTGACCGGCGCGAAGGATGCGGCCGAGAACGGCGGGCAGGTGGTCGAGACGGCGGTCAGCGCCATGGACGCCATCGCCCAATCCTCGAAGCAGATCACCGACATCATCGGCGTCATCGACGAGATCGCGTTCCAGACCAATCTGCTCGCCTTGAACGCCGGTGTCGAAGCGGCGCGGGCGGGTGAAGCGGGTAAAGGTTTTGCGGTCGTGGCAAGCGAAGTGCGCGCGCTGGCCCAGCGCTCGAGCGAAGCGGCCAAGCAGATCAAGGCGCTCATCAATACATCGAGCGAGCAGGTCGGCAGCGGCGTGAAATATGTCGGCGAAACCGGCGAAGCGCTGAAGCGCATCATCGAGCAGGTGCTGCAGATCAACGCGTTGATCCGGGAAATGGCGCAGGCGGCCGAGCAGCAGTCGACCGGCATCGAGGAGGTCAACTCGGCGGTCGGCCAGATGGATCAGGTCACCCAGCAGAATGCGGCGATGGTGGAAGAGGCGACCGCGGCGGCCCGCAACATGGCCGGCGAAACCAAGGCGCTCACCGAACTGGTCGCGTTCTTCTCGGTCGGCGACTCTCACTTCGCGGCGCCCGCTGCCACGGCCGCCAGGCGCACCACACCGCGCCCGGTCGCGACATCGCCGGTAACGCGCACCGCAAGAGGTGGCGCCGCCCCCGCCCGCAAACCCGCCGAAGAACCGTCGGACGATTGGACGGAGTTTTAGCCCTTCTTTTCTGCCCCACACGGGCACAAGGCTTTTCACACCAGGCACTAGGACCGTGGGGGGAAGTGTCAGCCGACGCGTTAAGCGGCGGATGACGAAGGGGGGCATATCTCGCACAAGGCGATCCCCCCTTCGTCTGCTGTCGCAGACACTTCCCCCCACGGTCTGCGTGCCAACGCGGAAAATGAGTGCGCCCGTGGAGGGCAGAAAAGAACGCCACGCCTTCTACTGCGCCCTCTCGGAAATGCCGTTCAACTCGGCCATCACCTCATCCGATAGCGCCAGAGTCGTCGCCGCAAGATTTTCGCGCAAATGGGTTCGCGACGAGGTTCCGGGAATCAGAAGGACGTTCGGAGAACGGCGATAAAGCCAAGCCAAGGCGACCTGCATCGGCGTGGCGCCAAGCTGCCGGGCGACATCGGACAACGCCGAGGATTGCAACGGCGTGAAGCCGCCGAGCGGGAAGAACGGCACATAGGCAATGCCGTCCCCGGCCAACGCATCGATCAAGGCGTCGTCGGGCCGGTGGACCAGGTTATAAAGGTTCTGCACGCACACGATCTCGCAGAGGCGGCGGCCATCGGCGACTTGCTTGGGCGTGACGTTGCTGAGGCCGATATGCCGGATCAGCCCTTGCCGTTGCAGATCGGCCAGCACAGTGAGTGGTTCGTCGAGCGATCCTTCCTTGGGCCCATGCGTATCGAACATGCTGCGCAGATTGACAACCTCGAGCACGTCGAGCCCGAGAGTACGCAGATTTTCGTGCACGGATTGGGTCAGGTCCTCGCATGAAAACGCCGGGATCCACGCGCCATCGTCGCCACGCCGGGCGCCGACCTTGGTGACGATGACGAGGTCGTCGGGATAGGGATGAAGCGCCTCCCGTATGATCTCGTTGGTGATATGAGGGCCGTAGATATCGGCCGTATCGATATGGTTCACGCCCGAGGCGACGGCCTCGCGCAGAACGGCGATGGCTTCGGTGCGGTCCTTGGGTGGTCCGAACACATAGGGTCCGGCGAGCTGCATGGCGCCATATCCCATCCGGCGCACGGTGTGTCCGGCCAACGTGAAAGTATCGGGGTAACTCATCGATCGACCTCTTGAGGGAAACAGGATCGAGATAGGCGTTGTCCGATTGAACGAAAACGGGCACAATCTGCACGGCCTGTACGATATATTGGACAATGCAGCCTGATCTTGGTGACCTGAACGCCTTTTTGACCGTGGCGCGCGCTGGCGGATTCCGCGATGCCTCGCGCGTTATGGGCGTGAGCGCGTCGGGATTGAGCGAGGCGGTCCGCCGTCTGGAGGCCCGGCTCGGCCTGCGTCTTCTGCACCGGACCACCCGCAGTGTGGTCCCCACCGAAGCCGGAGCACGCCTGATCGAGCGTCTCGGTCCGGCGATTGCGGAAGTGGAAACGGCGCTCGAAGTGGTCAACAGTTTCCGCGACCGGCCGGCCGGTACGCTCCGGCTCAATGTTCCGATCAGCGCCGCGCGGCTTGTGCTTCCCACTATCGTGCCGGGCTTTCTGGCGGCGTATCCGGATATCCGCCTCGAGATAACTGCGGAGGATCGCTTCGTCGATGTCATTGCCGCCGGTTGCGATGCCGGTATCCGCTACGAGGAGCGGTTGGAGCAGGACATGATCGCGGTGCCGATCGGACCGCGCACGCAGCGTTTCGCAGCCGCCGCCTCTCCGACTTATTTGAAACGCCGCGGCTGTCCGCAGCATCCGCGCGATCTCTTGGATCACGATTGTCTCAGAGGACGTTTCTCCGGTGGCGCGGTGCATCCGTGGGAATTCGAGCGCGACGGCGAGGTGATCAACATCGACACCTCCGGACCGCTCATCGTGCAATTGGGGGCCGGCTCCGATCTCTTGGTCGATGCCGCCATCGCGGGTTCCGGTGTCGTCTATCACTTCGAGGATTGGCTGCGTCCGCATCTCGCCAGCGGTGCGCTCATGCCCATTCTCGAACCGTGGTGGCCGCGCTTTTCCGGACCGTTCCTTTATTACCCCGGCCGCCGCCTCGTCCCCGAACCGCTGCGCGCCTTCATCGATTACGTGAAGTTGGAGCGGGCAGGTTAGGCACGCGTGTCCGCGTGCGATGCCTTCCTTTTCTGCCCTCCGCGGGCAATCCATTTGTCCAATGCAGGCGCACGCCCCACTTTTCTGACCCACGCGGGCGCACTCTTTTCTCTGCCCCCGCGGGCGCAAGATTTTCTCAAGCGGCACGTAGACCGTGGGGGAAGTCCGCGTTAGCGGGAAGGGGGCTTGCGCCACGAAATGCAATAAGCCCCCTTTGCCTCGCTGCGCTCAGCACTTCCCCCACGCGTAATTTGCCAACGCAAAAAACGCCTCACGCGCGGGGGCAGAGAATGGCATCTCACGCATTCACTAATTCCGTTCATCTCGATGAACGGTTTCATTCGTCCATCTTCCGGAAATTATTGCATCTGCTTCTCGCGCGTAAGAACGCAGCGTTTGTCGCACCTGCTTGAATTTGTGGGCACCACTTCCCATTTTGAGAACGTGATCTTTGTGGAGTGATGCCAAGCCAAGGGCGCGCGAAAATCTTCGCGGCCGAGGAAAGAAACGTACGCATGCGTCCAAGCCGATACGGTTTGCGCGCAGGTCATACCGGTGAAGGATGCGACCGTGCATCCGCGGAGTGTCGGACAGGCTTATGTGCCGTTGAGCGCCGAAGGCGCGACAGTCGAGTGACTGCGGCCGGTTCGCCAGATGCCGAGCTCGGTGTAGCCGAGGGAAGAAGCGGCGGTGCCGTCGTTGCGTTCCTTAACCGGGGCGTGCCGTGCGCCAAGGCTTGTGCGAAAGGCGGGGCCTCCCGCCTTTTGGCGTATATAAAGCGCTTCGCCGAAAAGTGGCTTTCCGGTTTTCGGATCACGAAGCGCGACCATCAACCAGCGCTTCGCCGAAAAGTGGCTTTCCGGTTTTCGGATCACGAAGCGCGACCCCAAAAAAGGGGTCCCCTGCAAAAAACCCTCTTGACTGTGACATTCTCCTGGAAACAGCCTCATTGCCGTCCGGTAACTGGACAGTATGGTCGGTGAGCAGGAATATACCTCGCTGAATCAACAGCTTAAGCGCTTAACCGGGCTGCCATGGCGGATTTGACTTGGTCCGCCGAGATTGCCACTTTCCGCCGCTTCCTGAGGTCACCGTATGCACGCCTATCTCGATTTCGAACGCCCCATTGCCGAGCTGGAAGGAAAGATCGTCGAGCTGCGTCAGCTCGCCGGCAACGACCCGACCATGCAGATCGATGCCGAAGTCGGCCGCTTGCAGCAAAAGGCCGATCAGCTCGTCAAGGAGACCTACGCCCGGCTGTCGCCGTGGCAGAGGGTACAGGTGGCGCGTCATCCCGGCCGGCCGCATTTCTGCGATTACGTCAAGCATCTGTTCGACGAATTCACGCCGCTCGCCGGCGACCGCGCCTTCGGCGAAGACGCCGCGATCGTCACCGGACTGGCGCGTTTCCGCGGTCAGGCGGTGGCGGTGGTCGGCCAGGAGAAGGGCAACGACACCAAATCGCGCCTCAAGCACAACTTCGGCATGGCGATGCCGGAAGGCTATCGCAAGGTGCAGCGCCTGTTCCGCTTGGCCGACCGGTTCGGCTTGCCGGTGATTTCGCTGGTCGACACCTCGGGCGCCTATTCGGGCGTTGCCGCCGAGGATCGCGGTCAGGCCGAAGCCATCGCGCGTACCATCGAAGCCTGCCTCAATCTCCGCGTGCCGCTGATCGCCACCATCATCGGCGAGGGCGGATCGGGCGGTGCGGTGGCGATCGCCACGGCCAACAAGGTCTTCATGCTGGAGAATTCGGTCTATTCGGTGATCTCGCCGGAAGGTTGCGCTTCGATCCTGTGGCGGCGTCCGGAGAAGGCCCAGGATGCGGCGGCGGCGTTGCGGCTCACGGCCCAGGACCTCGCCGGGCTCGGTGTCATCGATGCCATCATTCCCGAACCGATCGGTGGCGCCCATCGCGCGCCGGACGAGGCGATGTCGACCGTCGGCGACCAGATTTCGCGCGCCCTCGGCGAGCTGTCGCACATGTCGCCCGACGACGTGCGTCGTCAGCGCCGCGAGAAATATCTCGCCATCGGCCGCGATCTGAAGTGAGCTTCACGGGAGGGGGTACCCGTGATGCGTTGGAAAACCGCGCTTCCTGATCCGCGTCTCGTCGCAACGGCGGTGATTGCACTCGGCGGGCTTATCACCTTCCTGATCAATTTCCCCGGCTCGATGGAGGACGATTCCTTCGTCCAGCTCGTCGAAGGCCGCGAGGACTTCTATTCCAACTGGCATCCGCCGGTGATGAGCTGGCTGCTCGGTCTGTCTGACCAGTTGCCCGGACCGGCCGCGGGCTGGTTCACCGGCTTCGAGATGCTGGTGTGCTTCGGCACGCTGGCGCTGGTGTTGTGGCTGCCGAAGCGCGTGTCGTGGGCTGCAGTGGCCGTCGCCGCCCTGATGCTGCCGCTGCCGCAGCTCTTCATGTCGCAAGCGGTGGTGTGGAAAGACGCGCTGTTCGCCAATGCGTCCTTCGCCGGGTTCGTCGCCATCGCGCTGGCGGCCAAGCTGTGGCCCCGCCGGGCCGTGCGCTGGGCGCTGCTGGTTCTTTCATCGGCCTTCCTCGCCCTGGCAGTGCTGACCCGCCAGAACGGTGCCGTGATCGTACCGTTCGCCGTTCTTGCGCTCGCGGTCGTGGCGTGGCGGCTTGAGGGCCGATGGCGGACGGCACTGATCCACGGCGCGGCCCTATTCGCCGCGACCGTCGTCATCGCCTGGGGCGGCAACGCGCTCCTGCAGCTTCAGGCCGACGGTTATCCGGCCAAGCAGGAGCAGTTCAAGATCCTGTATCTCTACGACATCACCGGCATGGTGAAGCGCGATCCGGCGATCAAGCTCGCCGTCTTCGATCGCGACGCGCCGGTGCTGGCGCGGACGGTGCGCCAGAAGGCCGTGCCGCTATGGTCGCCGGTCAAGAACGACACCATGGAGACCGACGACATTATCGCGGTGAAGGATGCCGTGCCGGCCTCCGTCGTGACGCGTCAATGGAAAGCGCTGATTGCCGAGCATCCGGGTCTGTATCTTCGGGTGCGCGCCCAGCTATTCCGTTGGGTGTTCCAGCCCCCCGATGTCGGTCTCTGCCATCCCTTCCATGTCGGCGACCAGGGCGGCGAAGAGGAGATGAAGGAGCTCGGCGCCAAGCCCCGTCTTGATGCCCGCGATATTGCGCTATGGCATTATGGCGATTTCTTCCAGTACCACACGCCGCTGTTCTCGCACACGCTGTTTGCCGTTCTGGGTATCGGCGTGCTGGTGATCGTGCTGCGCCGCCGCGAACCCGCCGACATCGTGCTGGCCGCTTTGATCGGCGCGACAGCCGTGTTCACGGCGACATTCTTCATTCTCTCGATCGCCTGCGATTACCGCTATCTCTACCTGATCGATCTCACCGCCCTGGCGGGAGCGCTCTACGTGGCGGCGGACTGGCGGGCGCTGCTCAAGCGATAAAAAAAGGGGGCCCGCAGGCCCCCTTCGAAAGCGGTGACGAACCGGTCTTACTTCGCCAGTTCGCAGATCAGCGAGGACACCCAGCCCTCGTTGCCCATTTCGTCCTTCACCTGCCACCAGACGCCGTCCTTCTGCCCGGTGGGATAGAGCATCATGCCGGGCGTGATTTTGCGGACCACGCCGCCTTTGCCGCTCGCGGCCTTGTACATGTTGCCCGGCTTGATCACGTTGAGAGCTTGGGTCTCATTGGCTGCCGAGGCGTTGCCGGGGGCGCCGCCGAGCTGATCGACCAGCTTGGAGTAGGCATCGATATAAGCCAGCGTCACGACTTGGCCGATCTTGGTGTGCTGGTAACTGGAGATGCCCATGCCGCCGAAGCCGCCGCCCCAGATGCCGCCGCCGCCCGCGCCGAAGCCGATATCGGTCTTGGAGCCATGACCTTCGGTCATTGCCACCTGCTCCGAGGAGCGCACGTCGGTGATGGTGAGGACAACGTCGGCGGTCGCCGAGTTGAGGGAGAGGCCGCCGACAATGGCGCCCGCGCCGCCGCCGATAAGGCCGCCGAGGAGGCCACCGATATTCCGGTTACTAGCATCGGCATTCTTCGACACGATGTCCGGCACCAGCACGTAGTCTGCCGCCTTGACCTGGCCTTTGCCGATATTGGAACCGCCGCGCAGCTGTCCGCCGCTCGCCAGTTCACGTTCGCGCTGCGCCACGTCGAAACCCTTGCCGCGATCGACCAGCGTGAAGCAGCCGGACTTCATCACCAGCACCTTGATCAGCGCTTCCGGCGATTCCAGGCCCAGCGGCTCCCACCAGCGGTTCTGCGGCTCGTAGATCGCCACCGATCCGATCCGGTGCGAACAGGTCGGAATCTGGTCCTTGGCCTTGTCCTGTTTTTCCTTGATCGATTCTGCCAGCGCAGGTGCCGCAAGAATGGCTGCCAGCGCTACCGCAGCGCCAACGCGCAGTGACGTCTTAAGACGCATGTGATTCTCCCTCAGTGCCCCAGGCGTGCCGTCGCAAGACGGCGAGCGGCGATCTGTGCCGCCCTAACAAGATTAAGACAAAGTGTTGCGGGGGTAAACGTCTGCTTGCATAGGTAGTAACAGGCGTTGAGCGGGCCGGTCACGTGGATGCGTTCGAATCCGGCAATGACGGCAGTGCCACCCTTTCGCCGGGCCTCCGGGAGGGGCGGGGAGCGGGTTAACCACAAAGAAGAGGTTACGGTCTACAAAACCTTGCCGACTCGACTGGAGACAGCGATGCACACCACAGCCCTGCAGAACTGCAAGAATTTTTTCGACACTTATGCCACGGGTTTTCCTGCCGGAGCCAAGGTTGTCGAGATCGGATCGCAGGACGTTAACGGATCCTTGCGGTCGGTCACCCCCAGCCATTTCGACTATCTCGGGGTCGATTTTGTAGCGGGCAAAGGCGTCGACTTGGTCCTTTCGGATCCGTACCAGCTTCCATTGGAAACGGGGTCGGCCGACATCGTCGTATCGAGTTCGTGTTTCGAGCATTCCGAGATGTTCTGGCTGGTCTATCTCGAGATCATGCGCATTCTGAAGCCGCGCGGACTGTTCTATTTGAACGTTCCGTCGAACGGCAGCTTCCATCGCTATCCGGTGGACTGCTGGCGCTTCTATCCCGACAGCGGCCGTGCGCTTGTGACCTGGGCAAAACGCAACGGAATGAATGCGGCCTTGCTCGAATCCTATATCAGTCTGCAACACAAAGAAGACTGGAACGATTTCGTCGCCGTCTTCCTCAAGGATGAGAGCTGCGCGGACGAATTTCCCACTCGCATCATCCAAACGTTCGCGGATTACGACAACGCCGTCGTGCGCGGTCACGACGCGATCATAAACCAAAACGCGGCGACCGAGGACCAGCGCAAGTTCATGGCCATCGCACAGATTGCCGTCCAGCAGCTCCGAGTCCGCTGAAGCAGCCGTCGCGACACGGCAGAAACAAAAAAGGCGCCGGGTTTTCGGCGCCTTTTTCTTAAGCTCTTGGCGGCGGTCTACACCAGCGCGCCGTGGCAATGCTTGAACTTGCGTCCCGAGCCGCACGGGCAGGGAGCGTTACGCTGCACCTTGCCCCATGTCGACGGATCGTTGGGGTCGACCGCAACGTCGCGCTCGCGGTTTACGATAGTGCGCTGGCCGCGATACGGATCAGGTTCACCGCCTTGGCCAGCTTCGGCGCCGCCGAACTCGGGCTTGGTGGCGATCATCTGGCGCGGCTCGTCGTGCGGCATTTCCGGCGGCGGTTGTTCGGTGTTGATGACGACGTGCATCAATTGACGGATGACATCGATCCTGAGCCGCGACAAGAGGCTTTCGAACAGCTCGAACGCTTCGCCCTTGTATTCGTTGAGCGGGTCGCGCTGACCATAACCGCGAAGGCCGACGTACTGGCGCAGGTGTTCGAGGTTGATGATGTGCTCGCGCCAGAGATGGTCCAGCGTCTGCAGCAGGATCGCCTTCTCGACGTAGCGCATCAGCTCGACGGTGAAGTTGGCGGTGCGTTCGGCGGCCCTGGTCTCCACTTCCTTGAGGACGCGCTCGCGCACTTCTTCGTCGGCGATGCCTTCTTCCTTGGTCCACTCGACGATCGGCAGGTCGAGGCCGAAGATGTCGATGATTTCCTGGTGCAGGCCCGCGGCATCCCACTGTTCGGCGTAGGCCTTGGGCGGAATGTGCCTCTCGACCAACTCTTCGACGACCGTGGCGCGATATTCCTTGATCTCGTCCGATACGTCGTCGGACTGCATGATGACCTTGCGCTGTTCGAAGATCACCTTGCGCTGATCGTTGAGCACGTTGTCGTACTTCAGGATCTGCTTGCGGATTTCGAAGTTGCGCGCTTCGACTTTCTGCTGCGCCTTTTCGAGGGCCTTGTTCACCCACGGATGGGTGATGGCTTCGCCTTCCTGCAGGCCGAGGCGCGTCAGCACCGCATCCATGCGCTCGGAGCCGAAGATGCGCATCAGATCGTCCTGCAGCGACAGGAAAAACTTCGACGCGCCGGGGTCGCCCTGACGGCCGGAACGGCCGCGCAACTGGTTGTCGATGCGCCGGCTTTCGTGACGTTCGGTGCCGATGATGTAGAGGCCGCCGGCAGCGATCACGCGTTCCTTGTGGGCCGCCACTTCGGCGCGGATTTCCGCCGCGCGCCGTGCCAGCTCGTCCTGATCGACGATGCCGCCGAGTTCCTGCTTGATGCGCATGTCGGCATTGCCGCCGAGCTGAATGTCGGTGCCGCGGCCGGCCATGTTGGTGGCGATGGTCACCTGACCGGGACGGCCCGCCTGGGCGACGATCTGCGCTTCCTGCTCGTGGTAGCGTGCGTTGAGCACTGCATGGACGATCTTGCGCTTCTTGAGCAGATCGGAAAGGTGCTCCGACTTCTCGATCGACGTCGTACCCACCAGCACCGGCTGGCCGCGCTTCTGCGCCTCTTCGATCAGCTTGATGACGGCTTCGTTTTTCTCGTCGAAGGTGCGGTAGACTTCGTCGTCGAAGTCCTCGCGCTTGACCGGGAGATTGGTCGGGATCTCCATCACTTCGAGGTTATAGATGTCCATGAACTCGCCGGCTTCGGTCATCGCCGTACCGGTCATGCCCGCCAGCTTGTCGTATAGGCGGAAATAGTTCTGGAAGGTGATCGAAGCGAGCGTCACGTTCTCGGGCTGGACGGTCACGCCTTCCTTGGCTTCGAGCGCCTGGTGGAGGCCTTCCGAGAAGCGCCGGCCCTGCATCATGCGGCCGGTGAACTCGTCGATGATGATGACCTCGTTGTTCTTGACGATGTAGTCCTTGTCCTTCTGGAACAGCTTGTGGGCCTTCAAGGACTGGTTGACGAAGTGCACCAGCGAAATATTGTCGATATCGTAGAGGTCGCCGTGCGAGAGCAGGCCCGCTTCCCGCAGGAGCTGGACCATGTGCTCGTTGCCCTGGTCGGTAAGGGTGACCTGGCGCTGCTTTTCGTCGAGTTCGTAATCGCCTTTTTCTTCCGGCGGCACGTCCTTGCCCTGGCGCTTGGGCGGGATCAGCGATGGGATCAGCGCGTCGACCTTGCGATACTGTTCGGTGAGGTCCTCGGTCGGGCCGGAAATGATCAGCGGCGTGCGCGCTTCGTCGATCAGGATCGAGTCCACTTCGTCGACGATCACGTAGGAATGCCCGCGCTGCACCATCGTATCGATGGAGTACTTCATGTTGTCGCGCAGGTAGTCGAAGCCGAATTCGTTGTTGGTGCCGTAGGTGATGTCGGCGGCGTAGTTGGCGCGGCGCTCCTCGTCGGAAAGACCATGGACGATCACGCCCACCGTCAAGCCGAGGAAGCGGTAGATCTGCCCCATCCAATCGGAGTCGCGCTTGGCGAGGTAGTCGTTCACCGTCACCACGTGCACGCCTTCGCCCGCGAGGGCGTTGAGGTACACGGCGAGGGTGGCGACCAGGGTCTTGCCTTCACCGGTCTTCATCTCGGCGATGTTGCCGTAGTGCAGGACCATGCCGCCGACGAGCTGGACGTCGAAATGGCGCTGGCCAAGGGTGCGCTGCGCCGCTTCGCGAACCACCGCGAAGGCTTCCGGAAGGATGTCCTCCAGGGTTTCGCCGTTGGCGAGCCGCTCCTTGAAGGCGGGTGTCATCGCCTGGAGCTCTTCGTCGGTCATCGGCTTGAAGCGGGGCTCAAGCTCGTTGATTTCCTTGACCGTGGTCCAAAAGCGCTTGATTTTCCGCTCGTTGGCGGAACCGAACAGACGCTGCAGGAAGGCGTCGATACCAGGCATGGAAATCCTCTGTCGGGCGAGCTTAAACAGACGGCCGGAAAGGACTCCCGGCTGTGGCCGTGTCCGAGAGATAAGAACGCCACACCCCCTTGTCAAATCTGAAGATTCCGGCCACACCCCCCCGCCGTTAAGAAGGCGAGTCTAAAATGACGCAGCATCGTAAAGGCCGGACCTCGGCCACCGCTCAACCCACTGCTATTCATCCCGTTTCGCCGCTGGCACCGAAGCGCTTCGTGCGCCTGCTGCCGCTCGACGGAGTGCGCCTGGCGGCCGGGGAGGCGGGGGTGCGCTACAAGAACCGCACCGACGTCATGGTGGCGATCTTCGATCCAGGCACAAAGGTCGCAGGCGTCTTCACCAAGTCCAAGGCGGCTTCGGCTCCGGTCGATTGGTGCAAGGCGGCGCTATCGCGCGGCTCGGCCAGGGCGCTGGTTGTCAATTCGGGCAACGCCAACGCCTTCACCGGCAAGGCTGGCTTCAAAGGTGCGGCTGAGGTGGCCGTTGCGGCCGCGCGCGCGGTCGGCTGCGATGCCGACGAGGTCTACATGGCTTCTACGGGGGTGATCGGCGAGCCGCTGCCGGCGGACAGGATCACCGCAGTCCTGAAGGACGTCGCGGCCAAGTGCGCGCCCAACCGCTGGCGCGAGGCGGCAGAAGCCATCATGACCACCGACACCTATCCCAAGATGGCCAAAGCGACCGCCCGGCTCGGCGGCAAGACGGTCCAGATCAACGGCTTCTGCAAGGGCTCCGGCATGATCATGCCCGATATGGGCACCATGCTGGCCTTCGTGATGACCGATGCCAAGCTGCCGGCCAAAGTGCTGCAGGATCTTCTCGCGGAAGGTGTGAAGCCCTCGTTCAACTCGATCACGGTGGACAGCGACACCTCCACCTCCGATACCCTGCTGCTGTTCGCGACCGGCAAGGCCGGCAACAAGCCGGTACGCTCGGCCTCCGACGTCAAACTGCGCGATTTCAAGAAGAAGCTGAACGAGGTTCTGCTTGATCTGGCGCTTCAGGTTGTGCGCGACGGCGAAGGCGCATCCAAGTGCTTCAAGGTCAGCGTTCAGGGCGCCGAGGACGACACGGCCGCCAAGAAGATCGCGCTTTCGATTGCCAATTCGCCGCTGGTCAAAACCGCAATGGCCGGCAATGACGCCAACTGGGGCCGCGTGGTTGCCGCCGTCGGCAAGGCTGGCGAAAAAGCCGACCGCGACCGCTTGCGCATCTGGTTCGGCAAGCAACTCGTCGCCGACAAAGGCGAGCGGGCACCCAAGTACGACGAGGAAAAGGCGACCAAGGAAGTCTCGAAACTCGAGACCGAGATCAGGGTCGATCTCCGCCTCGGCAAGGGCAAGGCCCGCGTTTGGACCTGTGACCTGACCCATGGCTACATCGATATCAACGGGTCCTACCGAAGCTGATTTCGGGGTTTTCCGCCATTCTGGCAGCCGCGGCAAGAAAGATCGCGCATCGGGTCAATAATTCGTGCAGCATCCACGTCCGGGCAATGGGGCGCCGGGTTCTCGAGGCTGCTGCGCATGACCGACGACCGGTTTTTTACCCGATGCGGGCCGTTTTCGCTTGGTGTGCTTGCCGCGTGTTCGAAGGCGGACCTGGCCGAAGGAGCCTCAACGGCCGTTCTTTTGCGCGGGATAGCGCCGCTGGAGACGGCCGAAGCCGATGACGTCAGCGTGTTCTGCGACGCCCGTCGTGCCGATGCCTTTGCCGTCAGCCGTGCAGGAGCGATCATCACCAGCGCCAAGCTTGCTGCACACCGGCACGATTGTGCCAATCTCCTGATCGCCCGCGATCCGCGCTTCGCGTTTGCGGCGGTCGGCTTGATGTTCCATCCGCGCTGCACCGATACGGCCGGTATCAGCGGCACGGCCGACATCCATGCCACGGCATCGGTGGGTGAGGGCTGCCGGATCGATTCCGGGGTGGTGGTCGGTGCCCATGCGCACATCGGCGAGGGCTGTCATTTGGGCGCCAATTGCGTGATCGGCGACGGCGTGGAAATCGGCCCGCAAAGCGTGATCGGCTGCAACGCAACCGTCAGCCATGCCCTGATCGGCGCCGGCGTGCGGATCGGCGCGGGGACGGTGATCGGCGGCGAAGGCTTCGGCGTGGTGCTGGGACCGGCAGGCTTGATGTGCTCCGCCCAGGTCGGCCGCGTCATCATCGGTGACAACGTGCGCATCGGCGGCAATTGCACCATCGATCGCGGCGCTCTCGACGATACCGTGATCGGCAGCGGCACGATGCTCGACAACCTCATCCAGATCGCCCACAACGTCCGCATCGGCCGCAACTGCATCTTTGCCGGTCAGTCCGGGGTCGCCGGCAGCGCGATCATCGGAGACAACGTCATGGTCGGGGGAGCGGTCTCCATCAGCGACCATCTCACGATCGGATCGAACGTGCGGATCGCCGGCAAGAGCGGTGTGGCGCAGGATGTTGCCGATGGCGCTGTCGTCGGCGGATATCCGGCGGTTCCGGTGCGCCAGTGGCATCGGCAGAACCTTGCGCTGGCGGCCATGATCAAAAAGCCGGGAACCGACGCATAGTCCGCCGCGCCTGGTGGTGCGTTCGAGGGAGAGCGCTATGTCGACCCGGTTCGTCGCAACCATGATCGTCGCGTTATGCCTGCCGGTCGCCGCGGTCAGCGCTGGTACGGTAACACCCGTCGGTGCGGAGCAGTGTGCCGCGATGAAGGCGCATCATGTGCTCAATGCCGGCGCGCCGGTCGGGTGCGAGCGGCTGGCCGTCGTGCGGTTTTCCTATCTCGACTTCGACGGGCGCACCCACGACGACGGGGCCGTCGTCGCGCTCGATGCCGTGGTACCGTATGTAGAACGTATTTTCGCGACCCTTTACGAGCGTCATTTCCCGATCGCCAAGGCGCAGCCGATGGACGATTTCGAGGGCGACGACGCGCGCGCGATGGAGGCCGACAACACGTCCTCTTTCAATCATCGCACGGTGGCGGGCAGCGAACGTCTGTCGCTTCATGCCTATGGGGCAGCCATCGACCTCAATCCCATCGAAAACCCTTACCTCACGCGCAATAGCGTGACCGTGACGGTGGCGCCGCCGCAAGGCATCGCGTTTCTCAATCGCCGTGAGGATCGTCCCGGCAAACCGGAGCGGGCGGGGTTGGCCGAAGCCGTGGTCGGCGTGTTTTCTGACAACGGTTTCCTATATTGGGGCGGCGACTGGGACGATCCTATCGACTACCAACATTTCGATATCGGCCGCTCTTTGGCTCAACGTCTTGCCGCCCTGCCGCCGGATCAGGCACGGCTCGCATTCGCATCTGCAGTGAGCGCATACCGGGAGTGCATTGCCCGGAACTCAGACAAGTTGCCTGGCAAACGCAGGCAAACCTGCCTCACGGCCCCGCGGAATTAACGCTTTGCCGCCGGATTGCCGCAATCGGGGTGGTTCTGCCTCGATATCTCCCATCTTTTGATACGCCACTGCCAAAAGCGCCCCCTATGTCGGACGTGTCGAATGAATGAGGCCGATATGCACGACCAGAACCAACGCACCACAGCTCGGGCACGCGGAACGCTGCTCGGCGCGGCACTGGTGGCGTTCGGCGTGATCGCCTTCAGCGCCTACAGCTTTGCCGCGGGCGGCGACCAGCCGAGCCCGTTGCCGGCGCAGCAAACCTCCAGCAGCGTCATCCGCACGACGCCCGACAACGCCGGCCAGCCCGATATGCCGCCGCCGGTGGAGCCCTCCAAGACGGAATAGCGGGTACGCAGCTTTACAAACGCCAACGGGCGGTCCTTGCGGGCCGCCCGTTTTTGTTTGCTGTTCTCACAAAAATTTAGCCCCCGGACATTGCTGTCCGGGGGCCGGTCCGCGTCCGTTTAGCGGGGGGGCTTGGACGCGAACAAGATTAAGCGCGAACCAGGTTCACGACCGTGGTGTCGATGTCCTCGGTGGTGTCGTGGTCGTAGGTGTCGACGTACGGACGGCCGTAGTAGCTGTCGAGCAGGATCTGCTTCAGTTCGCTCATCAGCGGGAAGCGCGGATTGGCGCCCGTGCACTGATCGTCGAACGCCTTGACCGCGATCTCGTCGAGCTGCGCCAGGAAGTCGGCCTCGGCAACGCCCGCCGCCTGGATCGAGGCGGGGATGTCGAGTTCCTTCTTCAGGCCTTCCAGCCAGGCGATCAGGTTGTTGACCTTGTCGCCGGTGCGCGCGCCGCCGAGACCGAGATGATCGGCGATCTGGGCGTAACGGGCGCGGGCCTTCGGGCGGTCGTACTGGCTGAACGCCGTCTGCTTCACCGGATTGTCATTAGCGTTGTAGCGGATGACGTTGCAGATCAGGAGCGCATTGGCGAGGCCGTGCGGGATGTGGAACGCCGCGCCGATCTTGTGCGCCATCGAGTGGCAGACGCCGAGGAAGGCGTTGGCGAAGGCGATACCGGCGATCGTCGCGCCGTTATGCACCTTCTCGCGCGCCAGCGCGTTCTTGGCGCCTTCCTTATACGAAGCCGGAAGGTATTCCTTCAGCAGCTTCAGCGCCTGCAACGCCTGGGCATCCGAGAACTCGTTGGCCAGCACCGAGACGTAGGCTTCGGTTGCGTGCGTCACCGCGTCGATGCCGCCGAACGCCGTCAGCGACTTCGGCAGGTTCATGACGAGGTTGGCGTCGATGATCGCCATGGTCGGCATCAGCTCGTAGTCGGCGAGCGGATACTTCATGCCGGTGGCGTCGTCGGTCACGACCGCGAACGGAGTGACTTCCGAGCCCGTGCCCGAAGTCGTCGGGATGGCGATGAAGTCGGCCTTGATGCCCATCTTGGGGAACTTGTAGATGCGCTTGCGGATGTCCATGAAACGCAGCGCCAAGTCCTCGAAATGGACTTCCGGGTGCTCGTACATGACCCAGATGATCTTGGCCGCATCCATCGGCGAACCGCCGCCGAGCGCGATGATGACGTCCGGCTGGAAGCCGTTGGCCTTCTCGACGCCCTTGCGCACGATCGACAGCGTCGGATCGGCTTCGACTTCGTAGAACACGTCCACGTCGAGCCCCTGGTTCTTCACCAGCTTCACCAGCTCGTCGGTATAGCCGTTGGCGAACAGGAAGTGGTCGGTGACGATCAGCGCCTTCTTCTTGCCGGCGAGTTCCTTGAGCGCTTCGTTACACGCGCCGCGACGGAAATAGACGGATTTCGGAACCTTGTGCCAGAGCATGTTTTCTTCGCGCTTCGCGACGACTTTGCGGTTGATGAGGTGTTTCGGACCGACGTTCTCGGAGATCGAGTTGCCGCCCCAAGAGCCGCAGCCGAGGGTCAGCGACGGCGCCATGCTGAAGTTGTAGAGGTCGCCGATGCCGCCGTGCGAGGAGGGCATGTTGACCAGGATGCGGGCCGTCTTCATTTTGGCGCCGAAGGCGCTGACGCGCTCGGGCCGGCGATCCTGATCCGTGTACAGAACGCTGGTGTGGCCGATGCCGCCGAGCGCCACCAATTCCGCCGCCGCATCGAGCGCGGCCGCGAAGTCCTTGCGGCGATAGAGGGCGAGGGTCGGCGACAGCTTTTCCTGCGCGAAGGCTTCGGTTTCGTTGGTCTCTTCGACTTCGCCGATCAACACCTTGGTATTCGGCGGAACCGTGATGCCCGCCATCGCGGCGATCTTAGCCGCCGACTGGCCGACCACGTTCGGGCACAGATGGCCATTCGGGAACACCGTCTCGCGCACCATGCCGACTTCGTTGCCCGACAGTATGTAGCCGCCGTGGCTGGCGAAGCGCTCGCGCACCGCGTCGTAGACACTATCGACCACGACCACCGCCTGCTCGGAGGCGCAGATCATGCCGTTGTCGAACGTCTTCGACATCAGAATGGACGCGACCGCACGCTTGATATCGGCGTATTCGTCGATCACCACCGGCGCGTTGCCGGCGCCGACACCGATCGCGGGCTTGCCCGAGGAATAGGCCGCCTTGACCATGCCGGGACCGCCGGTCGCCAGGATCATGGCGATGCCGGGGTGGCGCATCAGCGCGTTCGACAATTCGATCGAGGGTTCGTCGATCCAGCCGATGATGCTTTCCGGCGCACCGGCGGCGACCGCCGCATCGAGCACCAGCTTGGCCGCTGCGACCGTCGACTTCTTGGCGCGCGGATGGGGGCTGAACACGATGCCGTTGCGGGTCTTCAGCGAGATCAGCGACTTGAAGATCGTGGTCGACGTCGGGTTGGTCGTGGGGACGATACCGCAGATCGTACCGATCGGTTCGGCAATCGTGATGGTGCCGCCGACGTCGTCGTTCTCGAGCACGCCGCAGGTCTGTTCGTCCTTGTACTTGTTGTAGATGTACTCCGACGCAAAGTGGTTCTTGATGACCTTGTCTTCCACGACGCCCATGCCGGTTTCCTCGGCCGCCATCATGGCGAGCGAGATTCGCGCCTCGGTGGCGGCGAAAGCGGCGGCCCGGAAGATCAGGTCAACCTTCTCCTGCGAAAAGCTTGCGAACTCCGCCTGCGCGGCGTTCACGCGCGCAACCAAGGCGTCCAGTTCGGGCAGGCTTGCTACAGACATTTTTCTTCCTCTTTTCTCTCTTTCCTTCTGATGCTCACGATATAAGTGTTGGCTGTGCATCTAATTAGGCAAAGAGGCATGACGAATACGCACATGCGGCAACCTGTCTGTCATGGTCGGTAACATCAATCCGTATTGCCACGGAGGCGCCGCATTTTTTCTGCCCTCCGTTACGGCAAAATGTGCATCCTGAATCCTCTTTTGGCGTACTTTTCGGCAATTTCACGAACTTCACGTCTGCGTGTCCCGCATTGACGCAACGCACGCGCGAAACGATCCTCGCCTCGAAATAATCGGCAACAGACGGGGAGGATTCCATGAAGGCAATTGTGTCGGCGGCGGTCGCATTTGCGGCCATGATTCTGGCAGCAGGAGCGGGTGCGCGCGATGACGCCAAAGTCGTACCGAATGGGCAGCTGCCGCAGTGGCGCCAGCACTGGGGCTACAGCGATGCCATCGTGACGGGCGACACGATTTATCTGGCAGGCGTCGTTGCGGATACGAAGGACGGCGATCCGAATCTTGAAGCGGCCTACACGCGCGCCTTCGAACGGATCGGCGAGATCCTCGCCAAGGCCGGTGCGTCGTGGGACGACGTGGTGGAGATCACCAGCTACCACACCGACGTGAAGGCGCAGATGGAGCCGATGATCGCCGTGAAGAACCGCTATGTCCGTGCGCCGTTTCCAGCCTGGACGGCGATCCAGGTGGTGCGCCTGATCCCCGACCGAGGCATCACCGAAATCCGCATCACGGCCAAACTTCCGGCCCGCATTCAGGCTTTACATCAATAAAACGGAGCGAAAACCAAAGTCAGTTCAAACAGGTTCAGACTAGTTTCGAATGCTTCAATTCTGCAGCAGAATGAAACCTGAGTTGTACTGCGCGATATCTGGACTTCGACTCGGTGCGGAGGCAAACTCGCCTCGCCTTGAAGCTGGCGACCGTCTCCAATTCTAGGATTGGACTTTCGGAGGAGGCATCAAGCGTTAGCGGAACGGACCTGCTGCAACCCAGGGGGCGTTCCACTACGGCTCGCGGGACTTGGCCAGATCGGCTAAGTCCCGCAAGTATTTTGGGACACACCAAATCTGTACGAACTCGTGCGCGACCCGCCGATACCGTACGGCTTGCCACAAAACTCACCCAAACTGGCGCACTTTGGCGAAGGATGCGGCTTATCACCCACACGAGCGAGGGGTGATTATGACGGATCTGCGGTCGGTGAAGCTCTATGTGGCGACCCCCTGTTACGGCGGGATGGTCACGCAACGGTACATGCAATGCACATGCGCGCTGCTGATACAAACTGCGGCCCGCGGCATCAGCGTGCAGCTCGAACTTCTGGGGCGGGAGTCGCTCATTACCCGCGGGCGCAACGCGCTGGTGGCGACGTTCCTCGACGATCCCGACGCGACGCACTTGATCTTCGTCGATGCGGATATCGGCTTCGAGCCGGCTCAGGTGATCCGCATGCTCGAATTCGATCAAGACGTCACGGCCGGCATGTATCCGTTGAAGGAGATCACCTGGGACGCGGCCGCCATCGCGCGTGTCCGTCATGGCGAACCTTTGGAACATGCCTTCCTGCGGTTTGTCGGCGTCGCCTGCGAGGGGCGTGACCGGGAGGAAGAAGACGGATTTGTCACCGCGACCTATGCCGGTGCCGGGTTCCTGATGATCAAGCGGGCCGTATTCGAGAAGCTGAAGGCCAGCTATCCCTATTTGCAATACAAGGCCGCGCACACGGCGGCGGTGCCGACCCTGAGCCCCAACCAGTTTGCCTTCTTCGATTGCGTCATCGATGCGGCCTCCGGCGAATACCTGAGCGAAGATTATGCCTTCTGCCAGCGCTGGCGGGCGATCGGCGGCAAGATCTGGCTCGATACCCAGAGCGTTCTCGCCCATGTCGGTCCGCACGAATTCGTCGGCTCGCCGCGCGGCCGCTATCCCGGCGCCATGCCCGCCTAGCGGATGCGGCTTTGGTTTCGCCGGGGTTAACGCTACAAGGCAAATCCGAAATACCGGCTGAACCCGCTTTCAACGGGTGTCCGCGCATACTGGAGGGGATCGGATCATGCAGGTGAAGCTGCTTCTGGTGGTTGCCTGCGCCTTGATCGACCCCGACGGCCGCGTGCTGATCGCACAGCGTCCCGAAGGCAAAGCGATGGGTGGGCTGTGGGAATTTCCGGGTGGCAAGATGGAGCCGGGCGAACGCCCGGAAGAGACCCTGATCCGCGAACTGTCCGAGGAGCTGGGGATCGACGTCAAGGAGCCATGCCTGGCGCCTTTCAGTTTTGCCTCGCACGCCTATCCCGATTTTCATCTCCTGATGCCGCTCTATGTCTGCCGCCGCTGGGAAGGTCTGCCGCAGGCCAAGGAACACATGGCCCTGAAATGGGTCTGGCCGAAGGACCTGAAGGACTATCCGATGCCGCCGGCCGACCTGCCGCTGGTGCCGATGCTCCGCGATCTGCTTTAGCCCGCTTCCGGCGCGACGCGAACGGCGCCACGGCGATCGAATACGCCATGGTGGCAGCCTGCATCGCCGCGGTGATCGTGGCGGCCGCGTCCAACGTAGGGCAGGGCGTGCTGGATTTGTTCAACCGGATCCACTTCTAGGCTCTTGGTTCCCGCCGGGGCAGAAAAGCCCTTGCGCTGCCGCCCGCCGCCGTTAAGTTCGCGGGCCATGAGCACGCGCATCAAAACCGTCTATCGCGTCAAGGCGGAAGCCTCGACCATCGAAGCCCGCGCCCGCGGAATTTCCGTGGAGCAGAGTGTGGAAATGCCTCTCGAGCCGATCGACGATCCGTTCGTCATCAACGAGATCATCGGCAAGGTCGAGGAGATCAAGGACCTGGGGCTGGGCGAATACGAAGTCCGTTGCGCCCTGGCGTCGATCACCACCGGCTACGACGGCGGCCAGCTCATCAACATGATCCTCGGCAACACCTCGCTGCAGGACGGCATCAGCCTCGTCGACGCCGAGTTTCCGGCCGACATCGTGGAAGCCTTCGGCGGCCCGAATATCGGCCTGGAAGGCGTCCGGGCCCGCGTGAACGCCAAAGGCGCACTGTCGGCGACCGCCCTGAAGCCGCAAGGCACCCCGCCGGCGACGCTGGCAAGGCTCGCCTACGACATCGCGCTCGGCGGCATCGACTACATTAAGGACGACCACGGTATCGCCGACCAGACCTATTGCCCGTTCGAGGCACGGGTGCCGATGATCGCCGAGGCGGTCCAAAAGGCGGGCCAGAAGACCGGGATCCCGACCCAATACCTGCCGAGCCTCAACGGCAATCTCGACAAGATGCGCAAACAGCTTGCGCTCGCCCGGTCGGTCGGTATCGAGGGCGTGCTGATCGCGCCGATGCTGTGCGGCTTCTCGACGTTCCAGACCCTGAAGAAAGAAAATCCCGATTTCCTGTTCATGACCCATCCGTCGATGGCGGGCGGGCCGATGGCGGCGGAATTCTTCTTCGGCAAGCTGATGCGGCTGTTGGGATCGGATGCGTCGGTGTTTTGCAACTACGGCGGCCGGTTCGGCTATGCGCCCGAGCGTTGCCGCCAGATTTCGGATTGGTGTCTGCAGGATGCCCCCGGCCTGAAGCCGTGCGTGCCGGTGCCGGCCGGCGGCATGGAACTGAAGCGCGTGCCCGAGTTGCTCGACTTCTTCGGCCGCGATGTGATGCTGCTCATTGGCGGCAGCCTGTTGGCCGCCAAGGAAAACATCACCAAGGAAGCCGAAGCCTTCTGCAACGCCGTGCGGAACCGCTGATGACCGGACCCGTGCGCCGCTTTTCGAACTACCGCTGGGAAAACACCGACCTGCTTGCCTACAAGGAAGAGGGTTCGGCGCCGTTCAAGGCGATCACGCGCCAGACGCTGTTCCGCCATCCCGAATTGAAAGGCGAACTGCGCTATTTCGAAATGGCAGCCGGCGGCTATTCCACGCTGGAACGCCACCAGCACGTCCACGCCGTGTTGATCTTGCGCGGCAAGGGCCAGTGCATGCTCGGCGGCGAGGTGTTTGATATCGGCGAAAACGATCTCGTCACCATCGAGCCGATGACCTGGCACCAGTTCCGCGCCAATGCGGGCGAACCGATGGGTTTTCTCTGTATGGTCAACGTCGACCGCGACAAGCCGCAACTGCCGACTGAAGGCGAACGGGATGAACTGGCGGAAGATCCGAAGGTAAAGGCGTTTTTCGGATTGTGAAGTTGCGGGTTACGCGCAATTCACCTGTGGGTTGGGTTGTGGAGAGAATTTCGAGTTAGCTTCACTCCGACTGGTTGGGGTGAAGTAACGCTTGAGGTTCCATCAGTTCCTCGGCGACCACTTCGACTTGCCGCTGTGGCGGCGGGTGGGGATCAGCATTGCCGTTCTGGCGCTGCACATCGCGGTCTTCTCGGGTTTGTTGGCGATGCGTATCGTCGACGTGGAACCTCCGGCCACGCGGCGGGAACCGGCAATGACCTACATCACACTGCCGCGCATGGAACCCGCCAGACCGATGCGTGCGAAAGCCAAGATTCACACCGGCGGTCCGGCTTTTTTCAATCCCTATACGTTCCACATCTTTACCTTCGCCCCTCCGGGACAGAACGCCATCACCATTGTACCGCCTGTGCCGCGTATCGCTGATGAAACGAAGCGATGCCCATCGACCCTGCGGCCGGGTACGCCCGAATGGAAAAGGCGATGCGTTCCCATTCCTCCGCCGGTGAAATACGAGGATGGTACGGTGGAATTCTCGCTGGTGCCGCGCGATTCCCCGGCCTTCAAGCGGTGGGAAGCCGAACTCAAGAAGCGCAACAGCCCGGTCGAGCTGCCGTGCACTTATGTCCGCACCGATCCAGCAACCAACATCAAGTCGAACATGGCCGACATTGGTTGCGCCATGCGCAAATGGCTTGGACGCTAAAGTTTCTGCTCCTTCACGCCCAGCGCATCGGCGAGCCGCATCTTGGCGCTGCCGGGGCGCAACGGTTTGGGTTGGCTTTCGTGCGGCGCCCAGCCGGTGAGATAGACGATATCGAAGGTCGCGCGCAGGCGGCCGTCGAGATCGGCGTGGTGCTCCTGATAATGCGCGATCGTTGCCGCCAGCGTGTCGCGGCGCAGCCGTCCGAGCCGGCCGGTGAGGGCACTCGTTTCGCCCATCACGCGGAGATCGCGGACCAGTCCGAAGAAATCGCGGTAGCGTACCGTCGTGCGTTCGAGATCGGCGACCGGCATGGCGAACACGGCCCGCTGCAGCAGGCTGCCGAGATCGCGCACATCGGCCATCGGTGCCACGCGCGGAGAGATGCCGCCGGTCGTGGCCGCTTCGCCTGCCGCGAGGCTGTCGCGCAGTTCGTGCAAAGTCGCGCCGCCCAAGACCGCGCCGATGAACAGCCCGTCCGGCTTCAGAGCACGCCGGATTTGCACCAGCGCCCCCGGCAGGTCGTTGACCGCGTGCAACTCGAGAACGCTCACGGCAAGGTCGAACCCATCGCTAACCTCCGCAGGCGCCGTCAATTGCTCATTGATGTCGAAAACGGCCACCTGCCATGCCGTGCGGGCAACTTGAAGATTGGCGGCAGCGTGCCCATCTAGAGATAGCGCGGTTCGGAAGTGGCGATTGACCGGAGCGAGGCGCTCTCTGACCCCCTCCAGTGCTTCGTTCACCAGGAAACGGTCGCCTCCGAGCCGCGCCGCTCTCTCTTTGTGCAAAACCCGCAACCTGGGGTCGAAAATCCGCGGCAGTTCATCCGTCATTTTGCTAAACTAGCAGAATGGAACGGGGGGTACAGACCGGGTTTCAGCGGGCATGGCGGGGGCTCGTCGATCTCGCATACCCGCCGCTGTGCATCCTTTGCCGCGAGCCGGTCGCCGATCCCGACAGCCTCTGTCCGGCCTGCTGGAGCGAATTGCAGTTCATCGACGGCCCGGTCTGCGTCCGCTGTGGCCTGCCGTTCGAGATTGATGCAGGTCCGGGCACCGCGTGCGGCGCCTGCATCGCCGATCCGCCCCACTTCGATAGAGCCCGCGCCATCCTGCGCTACGACGATGCCAGCAAGAAGCCGGTCCTGGCCCTGAAACATGCCGACCGGCTCGATCTCGTTCCCGCCTTCGCCAAATGGCTGGATCGCGCCGGACGCGAACTGCTCGCCGGCGCCGATATGATCGTGCCGGTGCCGTTGCACCGCATGCGGCTGTGGAAGCGTCGCTACAACCAGTCGGCCGAGCTGGCGCGGGCAATGGCACGTCGCTCCGGCTTGCCGCTGGAGCCGCTGGTGCTGGAGCGGGTAAAGCCGACGCCCAGCCAGGGGACCATGCCGTCGGCCGCGGCACGGCGGAAGAATGTCGCCGGCGCCTTCCGGGTTCCTGCAGACCTGCGGGCCGGGCTGAAGGGGCGGCGTGTGCTGTTGATCGACGATGTACTGACGACCGGCGCCACGGCCAGCGCCTCCGCCAGGGCGCTCAAGCGGGCTGGCGCGGCCTCCGTATTCGTCCTGGCGCTAGCGCGCGTTGTCCGGGCGTAGTTTCCTCCTATATAACCAAGACCATGGCTAAGGTTCGAATCTACACCACGCCGATCTGCCCTTACTGCGCGCGCGCCAAGGCGCTGCTCACGCGCAAGGGCGTCGAATTCGAAGAGGTGGACGTCTACATGGACGCCGCCGCCCGCAAGGAAATGATGGATAAGAGCGGCCGCCGTACCGTGCCGCAGATTTTCATCGGAGACCGCCATATCGGCGGCTGCGACGACCTCCACGAACTCGATGCCGAAGGCGGTCTCGACCCGCTGCTGAAATGATCCGCGCTGCCTGTATCCAGATTTGCGCGTCCGACGACGTCGCGGCGAACCTGCGCGAAACGTCCGCGCTGATCCGTGACGCGCACCGGCAGGGTGCCGGCTTTATCGCGACACCCGAGAACACCAATCTGATGGCGGCCGGCAAAGCCGCCAAGCTGGAGAAGACATTTTCGGAAGCCGACGACCCCTCGTTGCCGGCGTTTCGCGCTCTGGCGGAGGAATTGGGCGTCTGGCTGCTGATCGGCTCGCTGGCGATCAAGGTCAGCGAGACCAAGACCGCCAACCGCTCGTTCCTGATTTCGCCGCAAGGCGCCATCGCGGCGCGCTACGACAAGATCCATCTCTACGACGTCGATCTGGCGAACGGCGAGCGTTATCGCGAGTCCAACACCGTCGCCGGCGGCGATCGCGCCGTGACCGCCGATCTGCCGTTCGGGCGCATCGGCCTTACGGTTTGCTACGACCTGCGCTTTCCGCATCTCTACCGGACACTGGCGCACCAGGGTGCATTTCTCTTAACCGTGCCTGCCGCCTTTACCGAGACCACCGGCAAGGCGCACTGGCACGTACTTTTGCGCGCACGGGCGATCGAAAACGGCGCATTCGTTTTGGCCCCGGCGCAATGCGGCATTCATCCGAACGGACGGCGCACCTACGGCCATTCGCTGATCGTCTCGCCGTGGGGCGAGATTCTGGCCGAAGCGGACGACAAGCCGGGGGTGATCCTGGCCGACATCGATCCGGCCCGGTCGGCGGCCGCACGGGCGCAGATACCAAGTCTTTGCCATGATCGCGCTTTCGGATTAGGTGATCGTGCGGACCTTGCGGAAGCACAGGTTTGGGCGGAAAATTCGCGGGATAAGGGTTAGTACGTGATCGTCTATACGGTGAAGTGCGCGAACGGCCACGAGTTCGAAGGCTGGTTCGGTTCGAGTTCGTCGTTCGAACGGGAAGTTGCGGCAGGCGAGGTGCCATGTCCCACTTGCGGTTCGACCAAGATCGAGAAAGCACCGATGGCGCCGGCTGTCGCGGGTACCCGTGGACCGTCGGTTCCCGATGGATGTCCGATGTCGGGCGGCTCGGAAGCGCCGCCGTGCGCCGGCCATTGCGGGTGTTTTCCGGGGTGAGGCCATGATCGCCTACAGCCTCAAATGCGATAAAGGGCATTTCTTCGACGGCTGGTTCGCCTCAAGCACGGCGTACGACGACCAGGCGGCTGCCGGTTTGGTTGCGTGTCCCGAATGCGCCTCTACGAAAGTCGAAAAAGCGCCGATGGCTCCGGCCGTCGCCGGGACCAAGAGAACCACTTTGGCCGCCGAAGAGCGCAAGAAGGTCCGCCAGTTCGTCGCCGGCATGAAGAAGTACATCAAGGAAAACGCCGATTATGTCGGCAAGGATTTTCCCGAAGAAGCGCGCAAGATCCATTATGGCGAAGTCGACGAGCGCCACATCTACGGCGAAGCCAGTCTCGATGAAGCCAAGGAATTGATCGAGGAAGGCGTCGAAATCGCTGCGCTGCCGCCGGAAATGGACGAGGAGACGAACTGATGCTGTCTCGCGCTGTCGCCTTGTTGCTGCTGACGACGGCCGCCGGCGCCGCCACCGATCCGCTGACCGATGCCGATCTTGTCGCTCGCGCCAATGCAGTGATGGCCGTGAAAGAAGCGCCCGCCGACCGCATCCTTGGCCTTCATAAAGGCACGCCGGTGATCGTGGATGTGCGTTGCGGCGACGTTTGTCCGCAATACACCGTGCGCATCATCCGCTACGTCATCGATCCCGGCCCCGCCTGCAGCAAGCTCGGCGGCGACACGGCGAATATCGGCGTCCCGATGGGCCTTCTCACCCGCCCGCAAGCCTTCTGCATCCCGCACGTGCTCTACGGCAAGCAGATGTTCATGGATCAGCCGTATCAGCGGTGAGCGCCCAATTGTCATCCCGGACGCGCCCGTGATGATTTTGCCGTTCGGCACAAGGGCGCGATCCGGGAACCACTTCGAAATCTGGATTGTGTCTGAGTGGGTCCCGGCTCTGCGCGCCTCTTCGCACGTTGTGCTCCAATGCGCTTGGCCGGGATGACAACAGCAGATGTTCGGGGCTCAGCGTCCTGCCACCACTATGTAATTCACATCGGTGTCGTTCGACAGACTCCACGACCACGACAGCGGATTGAAGCTCACACCTTGCGTCTGCTTCACGGTCAGTCCCGCATCCTTCAGGAATCCCGTCAGCCGCTCCGGTTCGACGAAGCGGGTCCAGTCGTGGGTACCGGGCGGCAGCCAGCGCAGCACGTATTCGACGCCGATCTTGGCCAGCGCCAGCGACTTCAGCGTTTTATTCAAAGTCGCCACGAACATCAGCCCGCCGGGCTTCACCAGCCGGGCGCAGGCATTGAGATACCCCGGCAGATCGGCGACGTGCTCGACCACTTCCATGTTGAGGACCACGTCGCACGCCACTCCCGCTTCGGCCAGCGATTCGGCGGTCGTGACCCGGTAGTCGATGGCTAGCCCGGAGGTGGTCGCGTGGGTTCTGGCGGTTTTGACGTTCTTCTCCGAGGCGTCCGCGCCGGTCACGGCGAACCCTAGCCGGGTCATCGGCTCCGCCAGGAGCCCGCCGCCGCAGCCGATATCGAGCAGCGTGAGCCCGTCGAAGGGGCGCAGTCCGGTCCGCCCGAAGTGCTTTGCCGCGGTTTCGCGGATGAATTGCAGCCGGACCGGGTTGAATTTGTGCAGGGGAGCGAATTTTCCGGCCGGATCCCACCATTCGGCGGCCATGGCAGAAAATTTCGCGACCTCGGCAGGGTCAACGGACGGGTCGGTGGAGGCGGCGGCGGGGTGGGCTGCGTCGGTCATGACGCCTTATATCGCACCTCCAGGGGCTTAGGGAGAGAACGGACGGGTTGAGCCGCCCGAAAACGGCGGTTATGTATGACGCAACAAACGCATCGTAACACGGGCAGGGTCATGGCGAAGATTGCGATGAAATTCGGCGGGACGTCGGTTGCCGACCTGGATCGCATCCGCAACGTCGCCAAGCTGGTCAAGAAGGAAGTCGACCGCGGCAACCAGGTTGCCGTAGTGGTATCGGCCATGGCCGGCGAGACCAACAAGCTGGTCAAGCTGATCAACGACCTCGACCCGCAATACGACCCCAAGGAATACGACACCGTGGTCGCCTCGGGCGAACAGGTGACCTGCGGCCTCCTGGCGATCGCGCTCGGGGCCCTGGGCGTCAAGGCCCGGTCCTTCCTCGGCTGGCAGATGCCGATGAAAACCTCGAACATGCATGCTTCGGCCCGCATCGAAGGCGTGCCGCCGGAGAACCTGAATGCCTGCCTCGAATCCGGCACCGTCGCCGTGATCGCGGGCTTCCAGGGCGTCGCCGAAGGCGAGCGCATTTCGACCCTCGGCCGCGGCGGTTCCGACACGTCGGCCGTGGCGGTTGCCGCGGCGATCAAGGCCGATCTTTGCGACATCTACACCGACGTCGACGGCGTCTACACCACCGACCCGCGCATCACGTCGAAGGCGCGCCGCATGGAAAAGATCGCCTTCGAGGAAATGCTGGAAATGGCTTCGCTGGGCGCCAAAGTCTTGCAGACGCGCTCGGTGGAAATCGCTATGCAACACCGCGTGCCCGTCCGGGTTTTGTCGACATTCGACCCCGACGCGGGCGGCACGCTTCTGTGCGACGAGGAAGACATCGTGGAAAAGAAACCGGTCACCGGCATCGCCTATTCGCGCGACGAAGCGAAGATTTCGCTGATGAAGATCCCGGACCGTCCCGGCATCGCCGCCGCCATTTTCGGGCCTCTGGCCGACGCCGGCATCAATGTCGACATGATCGTGCAGAACGTCTCCGACGACGGCAAGCGCACCGATCTGACCTTCACGTGCCCGCGTACCGAACTGGCCCGCGCGCTGAAGGCGTTGGAAGAGGCGGCCGAGGCCATCGGTTATCGCGAGATCACGTCCGACGCCAACATGGCGAAGATTTCGATCATCGGCATCGGCATGCGCGCCCATCCGGGCGTGGCGCAGAAGATGTTCAAGACGCTGTCGGAAAAGGGCATCAACATTTCGGTGATCTCGACATCCGAGATCAAGGTCAGCGTGCTGATCCCCGAAGAATACGTCGAACTCGCCGTGCGCGCACTGCATTCGGTTTACGAGCTGGACGTCGCATGATGATGAGGGGCGATTGACATGGCACCCGTTGCAGCCGCCGGTCCACGGACGCTGCTGCGGCGGTTGCGCGAGATCATGGCCGAGCAGACGAGCGCGCAGACGCGCCTCGACAAGCTGGTCACGGTCATCGCCGCCAATATGGTCGCCGAAGTCTGCTCGATCTACTTAAGGCGTGCCGGCCGCTCGCTCGAACTGTTCGCCACCGAAGGCCTGAACGCGGCGGCCGTCCATAACACCCGCATGCGGTCGGGCGAGGGCCTCGTCGGTCTCGTGGTGGAGACAGGCGAGCCGGTCAATCTGTCGGACGCGCCCAGCCATCCGCGGTTCTCCTATCGCCCGGAAACCGGCGAAGATCCGTATCACTCCTTCCTCGGCGTGCCGATCGTGCGCGGCGGGCAGGTGTTCGGCGTGCTGACGGTGCAGAACCGTGCCGCGCGCACTTATGCGGAAGAGGAAGTCGAGGCGCTGCAGACCGTCGCCATGGTGCTGGCGGAGGTGGTGGCACAGGGCGTTCTGTTCAACGTCGCCGAACTCGACGAGCCCGAACTGTCGCCCGATAAGCCGCGCAAGTTCGCCGGCGAAGGATTGGCGGAAGGCGTCGCGGTCGGACACGTCGTGCTGCACGAGCCGCGCGTCAAAGTCGATCGCATGATCGCCGATGACCCCTCGGTCGAACTGGCGCGCCTCGAAGAGGCGATCGGCAAGCTGCGCGAATCCGTCGATCGCATGCTGGATTCCGGCGAACTCGATCTCACCGGCGAGAGCCGCGAGGTGATCGAGACCTATCGTTTGTTCGCGCACGATGCCGGCTGGCGTCAGAAGATGCGCGATGCCATCCGTTCGGGCCTCACCGCCGAAGCGGCCGTGGAACGCTGGCAGGACGAGATGCGCCTGCGTCTTTCCAAGATTCCCGATCCGCTGCTGCGCGAGCGGGCGCACGATCTCGACGATCTGGCGCGACGGCTGCTCCGGCATCTGGTCGGCGAGATCGGTCATCGCGGCCAGGATATGCCGAGCGATTCCATCCTTGTCGCGCGCGGCATGGGGCCGGCCGAATTGCTCGATTACCGCCGCGACCGTCTGGTTGGACTGGCGCTGGAAGAGGCGGCAACGACATCGCATGTCGCCATCGTGGCGCGTGCCCTCGGGCTGCCGCTGGTCAGCGACTGCAAGGGCCTCACCGACGCGGCGCGCAGCGGCGATATGATGGTGCTCGACGGGGAAGCCGGCGAAGTGCATCTCAGGCCGGGCGAGGAGATCGTCCACGCCTTCGTGGCCAAGCGGACCCTGCGCGAGCACCGGGTTGCCCAGTTCGCCACCATCCGCGACCTGCCGGCGGAGACCAAGGACGGTGTCCGCATCAAGCTGATGATGAACGCGGGCCTGCTGCTCGATATGCCGCACCTCGCAGAATCGGGCGCCGACGGCATCGGCCTGTTCCGGACCGAGATCCAGTTCATGGTCGGCGACAACATGCCGAAACTCCAGCATCAGGCCGATTTCTACCGTGAGGTGATGGATACGGCGGGCGACAAGCCGGTGACGTTCCGTACCCTCGACCTCGGCGGCGACAAGGTTCTGCCCTACGCCCGATTCGAGCGGGAAGAGAACCCGGCGATGGGCTGGCGGGCCATCCGCATCGCGCTCGATCGCCCAGCGTTGCTGCGGTACCAGGTGCGCGCGCTGATCGCGGCGGCGGCGGGCAGGGTGCTGCGAATCCTGCTGCCGATGATCAGCTCCGTCGCCGAGTTCAACGCCGCCCGCGCCTTGGTCGACCGCGAAATCGAACGGGCGCGTCTGTTGGGGCAGCGCCAGCCGCGGCAGGTCAAGGTTGGGGCCATGCTGGAGGTGCCGTCGCTGGCTTTCATGCTGCCGCAGCTCATGCGCAGCGCCGACTTCGTGTCCATCGGTTCCAACGATTTGTTATCGTTCGCCTTTGCCGCCGACCGCACCAATCCGCGGGTGTCGCGCCGCTACGATCCGCTCAATCCGGCCACCCTCAGCATGATCCGGCAGATTGTGCAGAGCGCCAAGGAAACCGGTGGGGAACTGTCCCTTTGCGGCGAGCTGGCGGGTCGGCCGCTAGACGCTATGACATTGATTGGATTGGGAATTCGTAAGTTGTCAATGTCCCCTGGCAACATTGGACCGGTTAAAATGATGATCCGCAGCCTCAATTACAGCGAGATCAGCCAGTATGTGGACAAGCTGTGCGGGCGGGCAGATCACTCGCTGCGCGCGCGGCTCATCGGTTTTGCGGCGGAACGCGGCGTGATTCTGAAATAGACGGCCGGCTGTGGCCGAATGGCGCTTTCTGCACACCGGAATAGGTCACAGCCGTGTGCGTTGCGGGGCGTCGCAATATCATCAACAACCGGGCTTCTGCCGTTCGGTCCCGGAATCGAATCTGGGCGTACTTGTACTAACCGTAAAAACCGTTATTTCCGTGGCTTGACGAAGCGATATAAGTTACTAATGGAAGCAACGGGATAGTTACTGCTGCGAGCCTCGTCGGCGGCGCATTTCAGGTACTTTTCACCCCATGACCAAAGTCACGCGGCTCACCCTCGACAATGACGGCGCTCTCGAGCGCAGGCGCATCCATTTGCGCGAAATTTCCGACGACATGGACGCGCCGCTCGATACGGTGGGTCAGGATCTGCGGACGGCGCGATTGCGCCGCGGCGACGACCTGGCGACGGTGTCCCATGTGCTGAAGATCCGTAAAGATCATCTCGAGGCTCTCGAAGAAGATCGCGTAGAAGCGCTGCCGGGCCGCACGTATGCGGTTGGCTTCATTCGTTCGTACGCGGACTATCTCGGTCTCGATGCGGTGCAGTGCGTCGAGCGTTACAAGGCCGAAATCGCCGGCCGCAGCGATCCTACCATTCAACCGATCACCGTGATCGACGAAGATGCCGAACATCGCATGCCGCACGGCTGGAAGATCATGGCGGTTGCCGTTGTGATCCTGGTCTTGATCGGCGCGTATCAGGTTGCCGCGTCCGTCGATCGCATGATGAACGAAAAAACGGTCGAGCCTGTGCCGACGATGGTCAAGCGTCCGGTCGCGCATAAGCCGATCGTGAAACCGGTCGAGCAGCCCGCACCGCCGCCCGCCGCGACGGCTCCGGAGGGGCAGGTTGCGCCGGACGGTACATCTCCGGCGAACGCTGCGGTTCCCGGTCAGGCGCCCGTCGCGGGCCAGACACCGGCAACACCGCAACCGGGAACACCCGGTCAGCAGCCCGCAGCGGTTCCGCCGCAGGCCGTGGTTGCGCCGCCGCTCCCGCAGGGGCAGGTCTATGGCGCCACCAACAAGGGTGCCCGTGTCGTGCTGCGGGCTCGTGATTCCGTCCGCATTCTCGTGCTGGGCCGCATCGGCGCCGACGGCAGGCCGGTCGTGTATCAGAACCGCCTGCTGAAAGCGGGCGACAGCTATCGCGTTCCGAACATTCCGGGCGTGACATTAACCACATCGAATGCCGGGGCAATCCAAGTGGAACTCGACGGCAGCGTGGCCGGTGTTGCTGGAAAATCCCAGGAAACCGCCGAACTTATTTCGCTCGATCCGCAGTCGATTATGGATCGCAATGGTGGTAACCACGGCAGGTAAGAGTCCTGACGAAGGGTTGCCATGAGCGTGCGCACTTATCGCGAAATCCAACGGCGTAAGAGCCGGCAAATTCATGTCGGTTCGGTCGCCATCGGTGGCGACGCGCCGATCAGCGTGCAGACCATGACCAACACGGTCACGGCCGACGCCAAGGCGACCATCGATCAGATCCGCCGCATCGAAGAAGCCGGCGCCGATATCGTGCGCGTCTCGTGCCCCGATGAGGAATCGACGGCGGCGATGAAGGCGATCTGCAAGGCCTCGACCATTCCGGTCGTCGCCGATATCCATTTCCACTACAAGCGCGCCATCGAGGCAGCGGAAGCTGGCGCGGCGTGCCTGCGCATCAATCCCGGCAACATCGGCTCGGCCGATCGCGTCCGCGAGGTGGTGAAGGCGGCCAAAGATCACGGCTGCGCCATGCGCATCGGCGTCAACGCCGGTTCGCTCGAAAAAGACCTGATGGACAAATACGGCGAGCCGTGCCCGGAAGCGATGGTGGAGAGCGCTCTCAACCACGCCCGCATTCTCGACGACAACGACTTCCGCGAATACAAGATTTCGGTGAAGGCGTCCGACGCGTTCCTCGCCGTCGCGAGCTATCACGCATTGTCCGAAGCGATCGATTGCCCGCTGCATCTCGGCATCACCGAAGCCGGCGGCCTGATCTCCGGAACCGTGAAGTCGGCCATCGGCATCGGCAATCTCTTGTGGGCCGGCATCGGCGACACCATCCGCGTTTCCTTGTCCGCCGATCCGGTGGAAGAGGTGCGCGTCGGTTTCGATATCCTGAAATCGCTGGGGCTTCGGGCGCGCGGCGTGAACATCATTTCGTGCCCGTCCTGCGCCCGCCAGGGCTTCGACGTGATCAACACGGTGAAGACGCTGGAAGACCGCTTGAAGCACATCACGACGCCGATGAGCCTTTCGATCATCGGCTGCGTCGTCAACGGTCCGGGCGAAGCGCTGGGAACCGACATCGGCTTCACCGGCGGCGGCGCCGGCAAAGGTCACGGCCAGATCTATCTCAACGGCCAGCCGGTCTACCGGATTCAGAATCCGGACTTGATCGATCATGTGGTCGAGCTGGTCGAGAAGAAAGCCGCCGAAATCGAAGCCGCGCGCAACGCTGCGGCCGAGTGACGGCGTCCGCCTTGGCTGGGCGGAATCGACTTCTGCTGTTTGCCGTGATCGCCGTGTTCTATGGCGGTATCGCGTTGGTGTGGGCGGCCTCTTCGGTCGCCTACGACCGATTGCTTTCCGGATTCAATATCCTGCCGGTGCATACCCGCGAAGCCGGGCCGCACGCGGTGCCGTTCTTCGATCTTGAAGGCGTAATCTCTTGGTCGGAATGCGCCCGCCGGGGTCACAACGTCTACGTCGACAATCCCTGCGATCCCGCCCCGTATCACCGCACCGCAAACTATTCGCCATTGCTGGTCGACCTTCCGCTCGAATGGATCGGTACCCGCAATGCCGTCGCCGCCGGGGTGGTGATCGATCTCGTATTCCTGCTGCTGCTGCCGTTCGTCTTCCGCCCGCGAAGTCCGGGCGCGTTGGCGATCGCGGCACTTGCCTGCTGCTCGCACGCGACATTCTACGCCGTCGAGCGTGCGAATATCGACGTGATCGTCTTTTCCGCGGCGGTGTTGGCGATCTTTGCCAGCCAGCGAAGCTTGCGCGGACGCATGTGGCTCTACGCCGTCGCGCTCGGCGGTGCGCTCGTCAAATTCTATCCTCTGCTCCTCGGCGCATTGGCGCTACGCGAAAGGCCGCGTGTATTGGCCGCGATCGTCGTTGCGTTTGCTGCCGTCATGGGTGTTTTCGTCTGGCACTACGCACCCCAGATGGCGATCGTCGAACACAAGATTCCGGCCTATCAATATTTCAGCGATATGTTCGGCGCCGGTGTATTGCCGCTGTTGACGCGGCGTATGTTCGGGACTCCGGATTGGACCGTGCCGACCATCAAATTCGTTCTTGTGGCAAGCTTGGCGTGGTTTGCCGTCCGGCACTCAGGCAAGTTCGCCCGGATCGTCCCGTGGGGACGGCGGGAGACGGTGATGCTCCTGGCCGGAGCATTGATTACAGTCGGCTGCTTTCTGCTTCAGACCAACAACTCCTATCGCGCCATTTTCCTGCTGCTGGCCATTCCGGGGCTTCTGCGGATTTCGGGCCGGTCGGGCTTGGCCCGCTGGGCGGTCTGGGGCGCGCTGGTCTGCCTATGGGCCGAGGTGATCCGCAACGCGCTCTCGCGTTTGGGCTGGCTGCCTCTGTCCTGGAGCCTTTCGGTCCTTCGCGAATGCGTATGGTGGTACGTTGTCGCGGTCCTGGCGGCCATCGTGCTGGCCTTCGTCCGCCAGTCGCTCGGTCGCGTAGAAATGATCTGCCGGGCCCCAGCCGATCCTGTTAGCATGCTTCCGTTACGACGCCATTAGAGAGTCGTTTTGGGGGAAATTATGCTGTCCAGGATTGCCATGCCGCGCCGGCAAATGATCGGGGGTGGGCTTGCTTCGCTCGCTCTCACGGGCCCTGCTTTAGCCCAGAGCCAGCCTGGCTTCGAACCGCTGCCGGCGCAGGTCAAAGTCAGGGACCGCCAACTGACCACTGCCGTCCGCATCAACGGCAAAGGTCCGTTTCATTTCATCATCGATACCGGCGCCGATTGCAGCGTGATCGCCGAAGACGTCGCCCAGGCTTTGCATCTGCCGGTCGGCCGCAATGTAATGGTGCAGGGCATCATCCGGTCCATGCAGGCGCCGAGTGTACCGGTCGCCGAACTGCGTTTTGGCTCGCTCGAACGCTCCAATCTGGAACTGCCGGTGCTGCCGCGCTCGCTGCTCAAAGCAGACGGCTTCCTCGGGCTCGACGCCATCGGCCGCAACCGCGTGGTATTCGACTTCAAGCGCCGGACCTTGCGGGTCATCGACAGCTTGTCGGCCGCGTGGGTGGAACGCTTAGGCAGTGAAACGTTGATTGCAGCGCCCGGCGATGACGGACATCTGCGGACCATGGCCTGCCGTGTCGACGGCGTCGTGACCACGGCGTTCATCGACACCGGCGCGGAGGTTTCGGCAGGCAACGAGGCGCTGCGGCGCGCGCTTGCCGAACGCGGACCGGGCAATAACAGCGATCGTGATATCGAGCTGACCGGCGTGACCGGCGGCAGCCGGATGGGCAAGGTGGTGAAGGTCGATTCCATTTTGTTCGGCAATCTCGAATTCTCCGGCTGCGAAATCGCAGCGGCCGATCTCGACGTGTTCCGCATCTGGAATCTGGCGGATGAGCCGGCGCTGCTGATCGGTCTCAATTTCCTGCGCGAATTCCAGACCGTGACGATCGATTACGGCCGCAAGGAATTCCGCCTGAAATTGGCCTCGGCGGCGGCCTGGGTGAGCCGGAAACACGGTTAGCGCGAACGGCGACTAAAGGCTGACGCGAATAGGGGGTTTCTTCCCTGCGCGCTATTCGCTATTCGCTATCCGCTCTATAACAGCCCAGCCGAACCGCCCGACCCCATGATCCCGACTGCCAAACTCGAACGCCTGCTCGACCGCTTCCACGCAGTGGAGGCGGAGCTGTCGTCCGGCGTCGCCGGGCCGTCCTTTGTCAAGCTGTCGAAGGAGCATGCCGAACTGTCGCCGGTGGTCGAGGCGGTGCGGGCTTATCGCGACGCGCAGCAGCAATTCGAAGACACCGAGGCGCTGATCGCCGATCCGGCCACCGATTCGGAGATGAGGGCGCTGGCGGAAGAAGAGCGGGCCGAGTTGAAAGCCACGCTCGACAAGCTCGAACATGCCCTGAAGATCCAGCTCCTGCCCAAGGATGCGGCCGACAATTCGTCCGCGATCCTCGAAATCCGCGCCGGGACCGGCGGCGACGAAGCGGCGCTGTTCGGCGGCGACCTGCTCAAGATGTACCAGCGCTATTGCCAGCTTCAGGGCTGGAAGACCGAGTTGATGAGCCTTTCCGAATCCGATCTCGGCGGCATCAAGGAAGCCGTGATCGACGTGCAGGGGCAGGGCGTCTACGCCAAGCTGAAGTTCGAAAGCGGCGTTCACCGCGTTCAGCGCGTGCCGGTAACCGAAGCGGGCGGGCGCATCCACACTTCGGCGGCGACGGTCGCCGTGCTGCCGGAAGCCGAAGATGTCGATATCGAGATCAACGAAAAAGACCTTCGCATCGATGTTTTCCGGGCTTCGGGCGCGGGCGGCCAGCACGTCAACAAGACCGAGAGTGCCGTGCGCATCACCCACATCCCGACCGGCATCGCAGTGGCGCAGCAGACCGAAAAGAGCCAGCACAAGAACAAAGCCCAGGCGATGAAGCTGCTCAAGGCGCGCCTGTTCGAGATGGAGCGCAGCCGCGTCGATACCGCCCGCGCATCGGAACGCAAATCGCTGGTCGGTTCCGGCGACCGCTCCGAACGCATCCGCACCTACAATTTCCCGCAAGGGCGCGTCACCGACCACCGCATCAACCTGACGCTCTATAAGCTCGACCGGATCATTTCCGGCGACGATCTCGGCGACGTCATCGACGCGTTGGTGACCGAAGATCAGGCCAGCCGTCTCGCCGAACTTGAATCGGACGAAGCGTGAGCGATCCCCGCCAAGACGCCATCCGGCGCCTCACCGAAGCCGGTGTCGACAGTCCCCGGCTCGACGTGCGGCTGTTGTGGAACGCGGCTCAGCGCAATCCGGGCATCTTCGAAAGCTATGTGAAGCGCCGTATCCGGCACGAGCCGGTCGCCTACATCGTCGGCTACAAGGAATTCTGGAGCCTCGAATTTAGCGTGGAGCCGGGCGTCCTGATCCCGCGGCCGGCGACCGAAACGGTCATCGAACAGGTTTTCGACGCTTATCCCGATATCGGCGCCCCGCTGAAAATTCTCGATCTCGGAACCGGATCGGGATGCCTCCTGACCGCGTTACTAAAGGAATATCCGAACGCCCGCGGCGTCGGAATCGATGAATCGGACAAGGCGCTGATGGTTGCGGCCCGCAACATTGCCAGTCACGGCCTGCAAACGCGCGCGGAATTGAAGCACGGCAACTGGATGGAAAATCTTGAGGAGGGATGGGACGTCATCGTCTCCAACCCGCCTTACATCCCGACGGGAGACATCGCCGGCCTCGATCCGGACGTTCGCGAATACGAGCCGACCGGCGCGCTCGATGGAGGGCCGGACGGCCTCGATTCGATCCGCGCCCTGGCGGCAGGGTTTCGGCAGCACCTGACAGGGACGGCGTTTGTCGAAATCGGTGCCGGGCAGGCCGAGTCCGTACAAGCTCTGATGGCGGCGGCCGGATTGTCGGTGCACCATATAGCCCCGGATCTCGCGGGAATCCCGCGGGTTGTGGTTACCGGCCCCTGAATAACGGGTTCCGGGACGCTGGGGCGAAAAAAGTGTTGGAATAGCCCCGCCGAACGGCTAATTTCCGACTCCGGGGAGAGGCGCCGGGCCTAGTGGCCAGGCGATGGTGGCGCGTTGATCGCGCCCGGCCTCAGGCACTGCGAAAGACGTATTTCGAATGTTGTTCATGCAAGGCGGCCTCCTGCGCGCGCAGCGGACGGTATGGTCCGTAAGCGCCTTGGCCGGAACCTAAGGGGATTTTTTGGTGAAACGTTCACGGAGAGGCGGCCGCAGGCCGCAAAACGGTCATAGCGGACACCCTGGCGGTGGCGGCGGTGGTGGTGGCGGTGGCGGTGGCGGATTCAATCCGAACCGCAGCTACGATTCCAGCGGCCCCGAGGTGAAGATCCGCGGTACGGCCTCCCATATTTATGAGAAGTACTTGCAGCTCGCGCGCGATGCCAACGCCATGGGCGACCGCATCATGGCCGAGAATTATCTGCAGCACGCCGAGCACTATTTCCGCATCATGGCTGCTGCACAGGCGCAGCAGGCGGCGTGGCAAGCCCAGCAGGCAGCCCAGCAGCCGCGTCCTGCAGCCGGAACCGGCGATCAGCCCGCTCCCGCTGCCGGCTCAACCAGCGCTCCGTCCTTCTCCCTGGCCGAGGGTGGCCAGGACGTCGAAGAGAACGAAGACGAAGGCGAAGAGTCCGAGGTGGCGGAGTAAGTCCGCCACTTTGTTCCCCGCCCATTGGCATTCCTCCCCCGCATCGGCGCGGGAGGGATTCCGCTGAAGAACAGCGGCTCGCCGCGCCGTCGCTGAAGGCGAAGCCGGGCGGAGGTGGCCCGTCTGGGCCGTAGGGCGCCTATTCTGTCGCGCCCCTTGTAGCTGCCGCTCTCAATTCCCACATATCCCTCAGGCGCGACGCCCATTCCGGGGTCGTGCGTTGACCGGACTCGTCCTAGGCTGCTGCCTTCGCGCAGGGCTTTGGGGACGAGGGCTTGAGAGGCAGACATGGATATTGAGAAATTCACCGAAAGGGCGCGCGGATTCATTCAATCGGCGCAAGGTTTGGCCCTTCGTTCCAACCACCAGTATTTCACCCCAGAGCACCTCTTGAAGGTGCTGATCGACGATGAAGAAGGCTTGGCGGCCCGCCTGATCGCCGCCGCCCAAGGCCGCCCGGAGCAGGTCCGTGATGGCGTCGCCAGGGCGCTCCAGAAGATGCCGCAGGTCCAGGGCGCCCAGCAGGTTTATCTCAACAACGACACCGCCCGCTTGCTCGACAATGCCCAGCAGATCGCGACCAAGGCCGGCGACAGCTTCGTCACCGCCGAATACCTGCTGCTGGCGCTGGCGATGTCGGCCGGCGATTCCGCCCGCATTCTGAAGGACGCCGGCGTCACCCCGCAGAACCTGAACAAGGCCATTGCCGATTTGCGAAAGGGGCGTACGGCCGACAGCGCCACCGCCGAAAACGCTTATGACGCGCTCAAGAAATACGCCCGCGATCTCACCGAACTCGCCAAGACCGGCAAGCTCGATCCGGTGATCGGCCGCGACGAAGAGATCCGCCGTACCGTGCAGGTGCTGTCGCGGCGCACCAAGAACAATCCCGTGCTCATCGGCGAACCGGGCGTCGGCAAAACCGCCATTGCGGAAGGCTTGGCGCTGCGCATCGTCAACGGCGACGTGCCTGAAAGCCTGCGCGACAAGAAGCTGATGGCGCTCGACATGGGCGCGTTGATTGCCGGCGCCAAGTATCGCGGCGAATTCGAAGAGCGGCTGAAGGCCGTGTTGCAGGAGATCATGGCCGCCGAAGGCAAAGTGATCCTGTTCATCGACGAAATGCACACCCTGGTTGGTGCCGGTGCGGGCGAGGGCGCAATGGACGCCTCGAATCTGCTCAAGCCGTCGCTGGCGCGCGGCGAACTGCACTGCGTCGGTGCCACCACGCTCAACGAGTACCGCAAGCATATCGAAAAGGACGCCGCACTCGCGCGCCGGTTCCAGCCGGTGTTCGTCAGCGAGCCGACGGTGGAAGACACCATTTCGATCCTGCGCGGCCTGAAAGAGAAATACGAAGTGCACCATGGCGTGCGGATCACCGACTCCGCCATCGTCGCCGCGGCGCAGCTCTCCAACCGCTACATCACCGACCGCTTCCTGCCCGACAAAGCCATCGACTTGATGGACGAGGCGGCCAGCCGTCTGCGTATGCAGGTGGACTCCAAGCCCGACGAGCTCGACGAACTCGATCGCCGCATCGTGCAGCTCAAGATCGAGCGCGAAGCCTTGCGCAAGGAAACTGACAAGGCTTCCAAGGAGCGCCTCGTGCATCTGGAGGAGGAGCTGGCGAACCTGGAGCAGGAATCCGCCACTCTGACCGCCAAGTGGAAAGAGGAAAAGCAGTCGGTCCAGGATGTGCAAAGCCTGAAGGATCGTCTCGACAAGGCGCGCGCCGAAGTGGTGATCGCCCAACGTCGCGGCGAGTACGCGCGGGCGGGCGAATTGCAATACGGCGTCATTCCGGGGCTGGAAAAGCAATTGCAGCAGATCGACGACAAGCGCCAGAGCGCCATGGTCAACGAGGCCGTGCAGCCCGAACACATCGCGCAGATCGTCTCGCGGTGGACTGGAATTCCGGTCGACAAGATGCTGGAAGGCGAGCGCGACAAGCTGCTCAAGATGGAAGATGCGCTGGAGCAGCGCGTCGTCGGCCAGACACCGGCGGTGCGCGCCATCGCGAACGCGGTGCGCCGGGCTCGTGCCGGCCTGCAGGACCCGAACCGTCCCATCGGCTCGTTCCTGTTCCTGGGGCCCACCGGCGTCGGCAAGACCGAACTGACGAAAGCCTTGGCGTCATTCCTGTTCGACGATGACAACGCCATGGTCCGCATCGACATGAGCGAGTTCATGGAAAAGCACGCCGTGGCCCGTCTGATCGGTGCGCCTCCGGGTTATGTCGGCTACGAGGAAGGCGGCGTGCTCACCGAAGCGGTGCGGCGCCGGCCCTATCAGGTGATCCTGTTCGACGAGGTCGAAAAAGCCCATCCCGATGTGTTCAACGTGCTGCTCCAGGTTCTGGACGACGGCCGTTTGACCGACGGGCAGGGCCGCACGGTGGACTTCAAGAATACCGTGATCATCCTGACGTCGAACCTCGGCACCGAGTTGATGAGCGGCCCGCTGACCAAGGACATCCGCGACAGCGTGATGGCGGCGGTGCGGGCGCACTTCCGTCCCGAGTTCCTCAACCGGCTCGACGAGATCATCCTGTTCCACCGCTTGAGCCGCGCCAACATGGACAAGATCGTCGACATCCAGATTGGGCGCCTGTCGAAACTGCTGGAGGATCGCAAGATCGCGATCGCGCTCGACCCCAAGGCGCGCGAATGGCTGGGCAATGCCGGCTACGATCCGGTCTATGGTGCGCGTCCGTTGAAGCGGGTGATCCAGCGCCGTCTGCAGGATCCGCTGGCGCAGCTTCTGCTCGAAGGCAAGATCGGCGACGGCTCGACCGTCGAGGTCGGGGCGGGTCACTCCGGCCTGACCCTCAATGGCGAAGAGTTCGTCACGCCCGACGATCTCGCCTACGAGAACGCACCGAGCAAGAGTCTGAACTGATCTTTCACACGGCAACGCGGAGAGACCCGATCTCTCCGCGTGTCCGCGTGGAAAACGCTCATCCCAGCGGCAGAACTGTCTTTCCGAACGTCGAATTGGTCACGATCGCGAAGCTGCCGTAAAGCGCCAGGCAGCCGCACACCAATCCCATCCAGCCGCCGAGATGAGTGATATTCGGCGCTGCCATGAGGTTGCCGGCGGCAAGCAGGAAGAACGTGATCCACAGCGTGAGGAAGATCAGGAACACCGCCCGCGACAGCTTGAACGTTGCCACCCACATGTAAAGCGTGAACACGCCCCACAAGGCGAGCGCGGCGCCGATGGTGGAATGCGCGCCGGAAAGATCGAGGAGGTGATTGCCGCCCAACAAAAGCAGCAGTGCAAACCACCACCAGAACGCGCCATAGGCGATGAAGGCCGTCATGCCGAATGTATTGCCGAGTTTTACTTCGAAGATGCCGGCGAGAAGCTGAGCCGTTCCGCCGAACGCCATTGCCAGCGGAATCACGACGGGTTCGCCGCCCGCCGGCAACAGTCCGGCATTGATCGCACTTAACAGAACCGTCGTGAGTCCGAAGCCGACAAGCCCCAATGCCGCAGGATTGACCTGCGCCGCGTTTTCGTTGGCCATGGATATTTCACTCCCAGAACGCCGGTCGAGGCGCCGGCAGACGTCAAGTCTCCCGGATTCTGGTATGTTTTACGAACGAAAATATGAAGCTGCCGTAGGGGCTACTTCGTCCCGCCGTTGCGCAGGTTTGTGGCGACGTCGGCGACCTTGGTCTCGAGCTTGGTGGCCGCGAGCTTGTCGTCGATCTTCAGGCGTTCGCCCTGGAAGGCGCGAAGGTCCTTGCCGCCGAGCTTGCGCCCTTGTGCCATCTTCAGCTTGAGCGGATTGACCTGGGCGCTGTTGACCATCGTCTCGTAGTGCAGGTGCGGTCCGGTCGACATGCCGGTATTGCCGCTGTAGGCGATGATCTGCGCCTGACGCACTTTCGATCCGACGTGCAGGCCCGGCGTGAAGCGCGACAGATGTCCGTAGGCGGTGGCGTAGCCGCTGCCGTGATTGATCTTCACGAAACGGCCGTAGCCGTTCGACCAGCCGATGAACGCGATGGTGCCGGCGCCGGCCGCCATGACCGGGGTGCCGATCGGAACGCCGAAGTCGACGCCCTTATGCATGCGCGAATAGCCGAGCACCGGATGGAACCGCATGCCGAAACTGGAGGTGATGCGGGCGCCGTCGACCGGCGTCTTCATCAGCATGCCTTTGACGCTTTCGCCGGAGGCATCGAAGTATTCGGCCGGATCGTTGGGATTGGCCTGGTAGCGATAGAGCACGATCGGCTTGCCGTCGATCTTCATCATCGCGTACGAAATCTGGCCCTGTCGCGCGGGTTGACCTTCCGGCGTGTAATAGTAGTCGTAGAACACTTCGAACGAGTCGCCGGGGTGGATGTCGCGCTGGAAGTCGACCTTGTACGAGAACATCTTGATCATCTCGCCGACGACGTCGGTCGGGATGCCTGCGCGCATCGCGGAGAGATAAAGGCTGCCGTCGATCGTGGCACCGGCGCGGTGGACGTGGCTGACGAGCTGCTTGATCGTGTCGGTTGCCGTGAAGCCGCCGTCGGCCGCGCGCGTGATGGTGATGTCGTGATCGACGGACGGCGAGAACTTGATCGAGATCAGTCGCGTGATCGGTTCGCCCGGAACGGCGGACGCCTTCGTCATGTCGCTGTCGTCGTCATCGTCCGAGGACGGATCGTTGGCGCTGGCGCCGGCGATATCGGGACGGGTGTTGTAGGTGATCTCGAATTCCGTACCGGCGCGGAGCGAGCGGGCGTTGTGGACTTTGCCCATCGCGGCGATCGCCGCATTCGCGTCGTCGGCGGAAATGCCGGCGTTCTCGAGCGCACCGGCCAGCGTGTCGCCGGCATCGAGCGTGATGGTGTGCGTCTCGATGCTGGGGCGCTTCGCGGCGCGTTCGGCATTGGCGGCGCGATCGAGGCCGGTCGGCTGCTGCTGCACGCCGGGCATCGGCGCGACCGAAGCGAACAGCGCGTTGGTGCCGCCTTGGGTCAACTGGAGGAACAGGCGATAGGGCAGGAATCCGCGGCTGGCATTTTCGACGTTGCCGCCCGTGACAGGCGGCATGGTGTTGACCGCGAGCCAAGCGATCGAGCCGACGATCAGTGCCGAAATCGAGGTGGACAGGACCGTCCAGCGGTTGTCGTTGTTGAAAGGTGTCGCGTCGGGTGTCGGGCCCGTCCATTCGGGCTCAAAGGTAAGTGGCGACGATTCGGTCCGACGATTCACGTAAGCTCCAATCAGCGGTGTTTGTTGTAGTTGTCCCAACCTTTTGCGGAGCGCCCAACACGCGGCGCGCATATAGCCTCAGCCAATGCTGGCGCGTCAACCATTACTCGCCGCTTAACGATACGAATGACCACGTACGAACGATCCGCCGCATTAAGATAGGTAAATCGGTCGCATGCATGCTGTGCACAATGCAACAATGAGACCACAAAGACACACGGCGCTTGACCTGATTTGGATCAAGCACCGCATGTCTGAAATCGTTTTAATGTTGGTATTTTGAGGGTCAGAGTCGGACCAGAAGCCCTTCGGCAATCTTGCCGTGTGTCCATCCGATGAAGCGTGCCATGTGCAGCACCAGGAAGAACACGACGACTCCGATTCCCGCGAGCAGTACCAGGCCCGGCGCGGTGTGGAACAGGTGTTCCAGCCACGGCACGCCGGAAATCACGATGTGACTTTGGTTGCTGGCGAGCGAGTAGATCGCGATTCCGGTCACGCCGAGCGACATCGCAAGACCGACGACGCCGAGCGTGAAGTAGAGAACGCCGAGCGGCAGCATGAGCAGCAGATACATCATGCTGGTCCACGTGCGGCTGTCGCCGAGTGCGTCCTTGATTTGCGGCCAGATGCGTTCGTCGGCATTGACCGCCGGCAGGCGGCGCGGCATGCGCACGCCGAGCAGTCCTTCGACGATGCGTCCTTCGACGTGGGACAGCATGCGGAACGACATCAGGAACACGAGCGCCAGCGGAATGCCGATGATCAAAATGCTGGTGCCTGCGGTGACCGAAATGCCGACCACCGTCCATGTGAAATAGAAGACGCCCGTGACCAGAGACAGCAGCATGTAGAGCAGGGCGCCATAGGTGCGCGGATCGGATACGACACCGAAAAAGCCGCCGCCATTGCTCATTTCGGCATCGGGCTGCTTCGGGAACGGCGTCGTGATGGTCGCTTCCATATCGCGATACTCCTCGGCGATTTCCTGCGGCGATCCGTATGTTTCGATGACGGTCGCCATGACCGCGGCTTCATCCATGTCGGGATTGCCGGCGATCTCCATGTTGAGATGCTCTTCGCAGTCGGCGAGAGCGTCGGCGATCAATCCGCGCGGGGCGCCCTTGAGGGCGCGCCTCAGTTCGGAGAGATAACCGCGGACCGAATTAGGCGGTTGGACGATATTCATTACCCGTCCCTCCGGGGGCGATACCGGCCTTCAGCGCATCGTCGACAAACTCGCGCATATCGCGCCAGGCGAACTGCCATTCGGCCAGCGCTTTGCGGCCTTCGTCGGTGATATTGTAGTAGCGGCGCGGCGGGCCGAAGGCCGAAGCCTCCACGCGGCTCTCGAGGAGCCCCAAGGCGTTCAGCGACCGCAGCACGGGATAGATTGCTCCCTGCTTGAAGATCAGTCCGCCTTCGCCTTCCGCCTTCACGGCTTTTGCGATCTCGTATCCGTACATTTCCCTTCCGGCGCGTGCGAGCACGGCCAGCAGGACCAGGGACGACAGTCCGGCCATCAGCTCCTTACGGAATTTCCGCGTGTATTGCGTTTCTTCAGCCACGTCACACTCGCGTTTTCTTCCGCCCTCTCGGCTATTGCTAAGTCCAATCTAGCGTGAACTTCACAATATGCAAGTGCCGAGTAGTGGCAACCTCACGGTATTTTGCACTTGGCACCTGCACTGGTTAATGGATGGTTACCAACGCCCGCTTGGCGCTGGCATATGGGAGATGCAGGCGAGGACTGCTGCGGATGCAGGGTGGCGAAAATATTTCAAACCGTCATAGTTGTTTACAACCTTTCTAACAAATGAGAGTTCACGTGGCTTCCGGCAGCTGTTAACTCCTTGTTAAATAACAAAATCCTTTTTCGTCCGGAACTTGGCATTAAACCTGCTGGTTCCCCATCAAAAGATGGGGTGCGCATAGCATGTTCAGTAAATGGTGGGTGGCTCTAGCCGCCGTCGGGGCGATCACCGCTGCTCAGGCCGAGGTCATTCCGAACCAGTTCGATTTCGAGAATGGTGGGACACCAACTCTCAATTACACGGGGTTCGCCAATTTCATCGTGTCGGCCGGGTCGGTCGATCTGATCGGCGACGGCGACTACGACTGGGCGTTTCCCGGCAACGGGCTGTACGTCGATCTGGCGGGTTCTACCGGCGCGTACGGCGCGCTGCAGACCAAAACCGTCTACGGCCCCGGCACATATATGGTGACCATCGGGCTTGGCGGACCGATCTATTCCGGCATGAACGACGGTGCGATTCTGTCCTGGGCTTCCGGCAGCAAGTCGTGGGATTTCGCCGGTCTGGATCAGATAACCGACAGTTTCCTCGTGACCCTGACCAGTGCTTCGTCCTTCAAGATTGCCGACGCGGGCAAATCGGGCAATGCGAACATCGGCGCCACGCTGTTCGGCATCGATATTGGACTCGTCTCTCATGGCCTGCCGCTGCCCCCGCCGCCGGCGGTGCCAGAACCGTTGACAATCATGTTGCTGGGGGCAGGGCTGGCGGGTGTGTTCGGCCTGCGCCGGGTCCGCAATCAGCGCGGTAATCACGGTTAATCAAAGCTTCATAGCCGCTCCCTTAGGGTTCGACGTCTGAGTTCGGGCCCTAGGGGATTTTGGCATGTGTGGATTTGCCGTTGCGATCGATTGGCCGGATGCGGCTGAAGCCGTGAACCGTCTGGTGCAGGGTATCGCCACGCGTGGCGATGTCACCGATCCGCTGTGCCAGCCGAAGGAAACGGTCGCCATGTGTACGCGGCGGCTGCGCATCATCGATCGCGACAACGCGGTCCAGCCGCAGACCTCGTTCGACGGCAAGCTTGCCGTGTCGTTCAACGGCGAAATCTACAATTACCGCGAACTGCGCGACGAGCTCGTGACCTTGGGCGCGCGGTTCCGCACCGATTCCGACACCGAAGTGCTCGCCAATGCGTTGCGCTTCTGGGGTTATCACGCGCTCGCCAAGCTGCGCGGCATGTATGCGTTCGTCGCCTACGAAATTCCCACCGGCCAGTTCCTTGCGGCCCGCGATCCGTTCGGCATCAAGCCGCTGTACGTCATGCAAAAGGACAACGGCTTCCTGTTCTGCTCGGAAATGCGTCCGCTGCTTAACACGGTGGAGAAGGGCGACGTGATGTCCCTGCCGCCGGGATTCCTTTTGACGCACAACACCTGCGCGCCGTTCCCGTCGATGGTGCAGCCGCAGCCCGAAACGTTCCAGCCGACGGACCGCAAGAAACTGGACGCCTTGCTGCGCGAGGCCGTGGAATCCCACCTACCGTCCGACCTGCCGTTCGCGATCATGTTCTCCGGCGGCATCGACTCCACGCTGGTCGCCCATTATGCGCGCCAGGTGCGGCCCGAAGTGTCGGGCTATTTCGTCGGCGGTCACGAGAGCGTCGATTATCCCTTCGCCGCTGCGTATGCCGAAGCCACCGGCTTCGACATGAAAAAGGTTCCGTTCGATCCCCATAGCGACGACACGTTTGCGCTGTTGTCGGAAGCGGTGGTCACCACCGAAAGCTTCGAGCCGGCGCTGGTGCGCGGTGCCGTCGTGTCGCTGGCGGTTTCGAAGGCGATCCAGAAGGACAACATCCGCGTCGCGCTGTGCGGCGAGGGCGCCGACGAACTGTTCTGCGGCTACACCCCGCTCGAAAAGGCGTTCGGTATCGACGAAGGCTACGGCCGCGCCATGCGCGAGGAATGCCTGGGGTTGATGAACCGCATTTCGCTGCAGCGGGTCGACCGCTGCTCGATGCACCACAATCTGGAAACGCGCGTCCCGTTCCTCGATCCGATGGTCGCGAACTATGCGCGCGGTCTGGCGGCCGACGATCTCGTTCGCGACGGCGTCGGCAAGGCGGCGTTGCGCGATCTGTTCGATCTCTATCCCAAGGATCTGCCGCGCATCATCCGCGACCGTTCGAAAATCCTGTTCAGCGAAGGCGCCGGCCTCAAGGCGACCCCCGAGGAATATGCCTGGGACGACCGTTTCGAGGATGCCATCTCCGACATCGAGTTCGTCGACGGCCTGCGGCGGTATTCGGCGTTCAACCTGCACAGCAAGGAAGAACTGTATTACCTGCAGCTCTTGCACCAGGGCATGGACGTATTCCGCATGCCCCAGCTCAGGAAACGCGCCCGCATCACGGCGGCGCCGCCGTCGGCTGCGAAATCCGCATAACCCTTACGCAGCGACGGCATGTGCAGTGCCGGTGCCTCGTGCTAGCACGGGCGCACCATGAACATTGACGCCTACCTCGACCGCATTCGCTACGACGGCCCGCTCCGCCGCGACGCGGCCACGCTGACGGCGTTGCATCGCGCGCATCTGCTGGCCATCCCTTATGAAAATCTCGACGTCCAGTTCGGCCGGCCGCTCACCACGGCGATTCCGGCGATCTTCGACAAGATCGTCACCAGGCGCCGCGGCGGCTGGTGCTACGAAATGAACGGCCTGTTCGGCTGGGCGCTGGCGGAGCTTGGGTTCGAGGTGACGCGCTGCGCCGGTGCGGTTCTGCGCGAGAGCCGCGGCGACGAGTCCATCGGCAATCACCTGGTTCTGAAGGTGCGCGTGGACGAGGGGACGTTCCTCGCCGATGTCGGTTTCGGCGACGGGCCGATCGATCCGATCGCGATCGTATCCGGCCCCTTCGTCAGCCACGGCTTCGAATTTGCGCTGGCGCAGATCGAGGGCGACGGCTGGTGGCGGCTCCGTCATCATGCGTTCGGCGGCGTCTCGTCGTTCGATTTCACGCTGGCGCCGGCCGACGAGACCTTGCTGTCCGAGCGCTGCGCTTTGCTGCAATCGTCGCCGCAGTCGCCGTTCGTGCAGAATGCCGTGCTGCAGCACCATGTCGGCGACGGGGTGTGGCAGATGCGCGGCCGCGTTCTGCGCAAGACCACGCCGGCGGGCAAAACGGATCGCGTGGTCGACAGCGCCGCGGAATATGTCGACGTACTGTCCGACATCTTCAAGCTCGGTCTGCCTGAAGCCGCCGATCTGTGGCCCAAGATCTGCGCCCGGCACGAGGAACTACTGCGCGAACGCGACGGCAGCCCAGTCGCGCCGTGATCCGGGCGAGCAATTCCGGCGGACTTATTTGACCGCCGCGGCGGCCATCTTCTCGACTTTGACGTAATCGGTTTTGCCGGTGCCGAGCACGGGGATTTCCGGCACATGCACGATCTTGCGCGGGATCGCGAGTTCGGAAACGCCGTGATTGTGCACCCAGCCGATCAGCTCCATGCGGTCGGCTTCGGGATTGGTGGTGACCAGCGTAACCGCTTCGCCTTTGCGTCCGTCGGGGAACGCGATCGCGGCATGGGCGAATTCCGGCCACACCGCCGAGGCGCAGTTTTCGACCACGGCCAGCGACACCACTTCGCCACCGACTTTGGCAAACCGCTTCATGCGGCCCTTGATGGCGACGAATCCGTCCTCGTCGATGGCGACGACGTCGCCGGTGTCGTGCCAGCCGTCTTTGAGCGGCTCGATCACGCCCGGATTTTCCGGACGGATGTAGCCGAGCATGACGTTGGGGCCTTTGAGGAACAGACGTCCGGCGCCGGGAATGCCTTCCACCGGCTCGAGACGGGCCTGCATGCCGGGCATCAGGCGGCCGACCGTGCCGGGACGCGCCGCGCCGGGCTGATTCACCGCCGCCACCGGCGAAGTCTCGGTCACGCCGTAGCCTTCGAGAATGTCCATCGCATATTTGCGCTTGAACAGCTGGCGGGTTTCGTCGCGCACGCGCTCGGCGCCGCAGATAGCCATGCGCAGCGAATTGAGATCGCCGACTTCGCCCGCGCGGGCGTATTGCGACAGGAATGTATCGGTCGAAAGCAGGATGGTCGCGCCGTGCGCCTTGATGCGGCGGACGATTTCGTGCGGCTGCAGCGGCGTCGGATGATAGATCGACTTCATGCCGAGCAGGAGCGGCATCAGCGAGCCGGCGGTCAGTCCGAAGCAATGGAAGGTCGGCAGCGGGTTGAACATCGCGTCGTTGGGATAGAGCGCGACATGGGCGCGGCACTGCTCGACGTTCGAAAGAATGTTGGCGTGGCTCAGCGCGACGCCCTTGGGCAGGCCTTCGGTGCCGGAGGTGAACAGGATCACCGCCATTTCGTCGGGATCGCTGCTGCGCGAGACGAGGCCGGGGAGGAACTGACCGACACCGGCAGTCAGCTTGTCCATCACGCCGAGTTTCTCACGCACGTCTTCGAGATAGACGATCTCGGCAATGTTCGCGAGTTCGGCAATCATGCCGTCGAGCTTGGCGAGCTCGATGAAGCGGCGCGCCGTGACGATGCGCTTGATCTTGGCGGTGCGGCAGGCGCTGGTGACGCCGGCAGCGCCGTTGGTGAAATTCAGCATCGCCGGAACGCGGTTGAACGCGCTGATCGCGAAGAAGGAAATGATAGAACCGGCGCTGGTCGGCAGCATGATGCCGACGGCTTCGCGCGCCTTGGTACCTTTTTTCAACGCATGGCCGAGCGCGAGGGAGGCGCGCACGATGTCGTCGTAGGTGATGGCGCGGTCGTCGCCGTCGATGATGATCGGACGTTTACCACCGTAGATCGCACGGGCATCGGCCAGCGCCTGGAAGACGGACTTCTTCGTTCGAACCATGTCGAACGGCACCAACTCTTCGCCGGATGCAGCGGCGACTGTCGCGATGGCCAAATGCTCCTCCCCCAGGGATGGCGAGCAGGTGCTCGCGCCTTGGCTGTTTTGCATAAACCTAACGAAGACGGCCGGTTAACGGTAGTGGCAAGTTGTCGGGCCGATCACCCAGGCTCAAAGCCGGAGCGGCTCTCTATTGCGACAGCATGGCGAACGCAAGCGCGCTTACATCGCAGCGCAAACGGACTGAACCGTACGGTCGGGTGCTTTAGGCGGGATCGAGCTGGGCCTTAATGACCTTTTCTACCTTGCGGTAGTCCGGCTTTCCGGTGCCGAGGACCGGAATCTCCTCGGCCAAGAAAATGCGCCGCGGAACGGCCAATTCGCTGACCCCGTGACGCTGTGCCCACACCACCAGATCGGTGCGCTTGGCCTCGGGATTGGTGGTCAGAAGCACAATCTGCTCGCCCTTGCGCTCGCCGGCGATAACGATGGCCGCATGCATATGGTCCGGCCAAAGCGAGCTGGCGCAGTTTTCTACCACGCCGAGCGACACGGTCTCGCCCCCGACATTGGCAAAGCGCTTGAGCCGCCCGCGGATGGTCATGATGCCCTCGTCGTCGACCGAGACCACGTCGCCGGTGTCGTGCCAGCCGTCTTTGGGCGGATCGATCACGCCGGGGTTTTCCGGCTTGATGTAGCCGAGCATGACATTGGGGCCGCGAACGAACAGCCGCCCTGCGCCGGGAATGCCTTCGGCCGGTTCAAGACGCGCTTCCATGCCGGGCATGATGCGGCCGATTGTGCCGGGATGAAGATCGCCCGGCTGCTGGGCGGCGACGATCGGCGAGCATTCGGTCAGGCCGTAGCCTTCGACGATTTCGAGATTGTGCTTCTTGCTCAGAAGGCGGCGGGTTTCGTCGCGCACTTTTTCGGCGCCGCACACGGCCATGCGGACGGTATCGAATTCGCCGGGTTCGGCGATGCGTCCGTATTGCGACATGAAGGTGTCGGTCGAGAAGAAAATGGTGGCGCAGGTCTCCTTCACCCGCTTGACGATTTCGTGCGGCCGCAAGGGGGTCGGATGCAGCACCATCCTGGTGCCGGTGAACATGCCCAGCAACGCGCCGACGAGGCCGTAGCAATGGAACGTCGGCATCGAATTGAACCAGATGTCGTGCGGGTAGAACGCCTCGTGACGGCAGACCTGCACGATATTCGTGAGGATGTTTTTGTGCGACAGCGCCACACCCTTGGGCTCGCCTTCGGTACCCGACGTGAAAAGGATCACCGCCGGCTTGTCGTGGTGCGGGCTCGACGCCACCAGCTTGGGCATGAACTGACCGACGCCGGCGGCGAGTTTGTCGCGCAGGCCGAGCTTGGCGCGCACGTCTTCGAGATAAACCAGATGGACCTTCTTCGAGAGTTCGGCGGCGAGGTCTTCCAGCTTCGCCAGTTCGATGAACTTGCGCGCCGTAATCACGCGCCGGACCACGGCGGTCTTCATCGCGCTGATCATGCCGGCGGCGCCGCTGGTGAAGTTCATCATCGTCGGGATGCGGCCGAACGCCGACACCGCGAAGAACGAGATGATCGAGCCGGCCGAGGTCGGCAGCATGATGCCGATATTCTCGCCGTGCGACGTGCCGCTCTTGAGCGCATGGCCGAGGGCGAGCGTGGCGCGCACGACCTCATCATAGTTGAGCTTGCGGTCATCGCTGTCGACCAGGCAGATGTGCCGGCCGCCGAATTTCTCGCGCGCATCGAGCAAGGCCTGAAACAAGGTCTTCCGGCTCTGCAGGAGCTCGGAATGGGCAAGGGGCCTGCCCGCGAAGACGGCAACGCCGGCTGAACTCACGTGATCATCTCCCGAGGGGCCGGTTCAATCCGGTCCGCGTGTTAGGGCGGCAAACCTAATCGAACCCTGGCCGCAGGGGTAGGGTGGCGTGGATGTTGTCAACATCCTGGCGCACCGGTATGGCAACGCCACCCTTGGATTATAGGTCCGCGGCGTCCTATATGCATATTCATGACCGTCGTCATCGACCAAAACGAGAAAGATCGCCGCGCCCCAAAGGCAGGGGATCAGCCGCGCCATCCCGAAAAAGCGCATCGGCCCGATAGCCCGATCCAGCGCAAGCCCGAATGGATTCGGGTCAAAGCGCCCGGAGGACGGGAATATGCCGGTACCGAGAGCGTGGTGCGCGAACACGGGCTGCATACGGTGTGCGAAGAGGCCGGCTGCCCCAATATCGGCGAATGCTGGACCCACCGGCACGCCACCATGATGATTCTAGGCGACACCTGCACGCGGGCGTGCGCCTTCTGCAACGTCAAAACCGGCCTGCCGGGCCCTCTGGACTTGGCCGAACCGGCCCGAGTCGCCGAGGCGGTGGCCCGCTTGGGCCTCAAACACGTCGTCGTGACCAGCGTCGACCGCGACGACCTGCCCGACGGCGGTGCCAAGCATTTCGCCGACACCATTACCGCCATCCGCGTCGCCAGCGCCGGTACCACGGTCGAAGTCCTGACGCCCGATTTCCGCGGCAAGGCCGGCGCCATCGAAGTCGTGATGGCGGCACGCCCCGACGTGTTCAACCACAACCTCGAGACGGTGCCGCGCCTGTACCTGTCGATCCGTCCGGGCGCCCGCTACTTCCATTCGCTGCGCCTGCTCGAACGCGCCAAGGAGTTGGCGCCCGACGGCTTCACCAAGTCCGGTCTGATGGTCGGCCTCGGCGAAACCCGCGAAGAGATCATGCAGGTGATGGACGACATGCGCTCCGCCGGTGTCGATTTCCTCACCATCGGCCAGTATCTGCAGCCGACCAGGAAGCACGCCGCGCTCGACCGCTTCTGGAGTCCCGAAGAGTTCAAGGGCCTCGAAGCCACCGCGCGCGCGAAAGGCTTCCAGATGGTCTCCGCCACGCCGCTGACCCGTTCGTCCTATCACGCCGATGCCGACTTCTCGCAGTTGAAGGCCGCTCGCGCGGAACTGTTGGCGAAAGGCTAGATCTTTCCTCCCCCGCGGTTCTCAATTGCGGGAACCGTACTTTGTTGGAATAGCGGGGGAGGTGTCGTCCGAAGCCTTGGCGAAGGATGACGGAGGGGGGATCGACGGACCGCCGTATGACCACGCACAAAGAATCCCGCACCCTGCCGTATACGGCCGATGTGATGTACGCCATCGTGGCGGACGTCGAGAAATACCCGCAGTTTCTGCCCTGGGTGACGGGCCTTCGCGTCGTGCGCCGGATCAGCGACACCGCATTCGACGCCGAAATGCGTGTCGGCTTTGCCGGTCTGTCGGAGCGCTATGTCAGCCGCGTGACGCTCGATCCGGCCGCCCACACCATCGACGTCGTGAAGACCCAGGGCGGTCCATTCCGCCGTCTCGAAAATCACTGGCGCTTCACGCCGAAGACCGAGAGCACCTGCGAGGTGTCGTTCGCCATCGCGTTCGAATTCAAGAATCCGATCCTCAACGCCGTCGCCGGACGCGCGTTTCAGACCGTGATGCTGCAGATGGCGAGCGCCTTCGAAGCGCGGGCGCGAGTGCTGACGAAGCGGACCTGAATCTCTGCCCCCGCGGGCGACACTGTTGTTGAAACAGGCACTAAGACCGTGGGGGAAGTCCGCGTTAGCGGAAAGGGGGCTTCAGTACTTTCGCAGGTGAGCCCCCTACGGCGCTTCGCGCCACTTCCCCCACGCGTTATGTGCCAACACAAACATCTCCTCACGCGCGGGGGCAGAAACAAAGGCGCGTCCGGGATGACAGCATCGCATCCGCCGCGAAACGCGCAGCGCACATCACACCATCACTAGCATTACCGCGCCGCTGTGAACGTCACACGCTGGTCGGACTGCTTCTTGAACTGCAGCGTGACCTTTTCGACTTTGCCCTTCTGTTCGACGCCGACCACCCGCACGTTCGAGAACGTGGTGCGCAGGGTTTCGCCCCGGATGGACACGTCGAACAGGACACGGTCGTAGAAGGTCTTGGCCAGTTGGGCCTTTTCCAGCGCGGCATGCTCGCCGGTCATCTCGAACCAGAACACGTTGGTCGGCTTCGACCAGAACCAGCGGCCCGAGCGGGTTTCGGTCCCCCACAGGCCGACCTGAATCCAGCCGTTGTGCTGGCTCTCGGTGGCATTGCCTTTGATATCGCCGACTTTGACGAAGCTGCCGTCGGCGAACGCCGGCGCGGCGAGAAAACTCAGAATGAAAGCGAACGCGGCAAGACGATGAGCGCGCATGGGCGTCTCCTCTCCACGAACACTGGAGAGCATTCTACGCCTGTTTGCGTCCGATACGATATGGAAACGAAATTTCCGAAATCAGAGCAGTTTGAGAAGTAATCGAAGGGCCGCCTCAACCGTCTTCAGCCGCACCATGCCGCGTCCGATATCGCCGAAACGGTGTTCTTCGTGCAAAGTCGGCCCGCCTTCCAGCGCGACGGCCGTATGGACGAGGCCGACCGGTTTGTCCGCCGTGCCGCCGCCCGGACCGGCGATTCCGGTCACCGACACCGCGAGTTGTGCCAGCGAATGCCGCACGGCGCCTTCCGCCATGGCGCGCGCCACCGGTTCGGACACCGCGCCGTTCGCTTGGATCAGCGCCATGGGAATACCGAGCAAATCGGCCTTGGCTTCGTTGGAGTAGGTTACGAATCCACGCTCCACCACGTCGGAGGAGCCGGGAATTTCCGTCAGCAGTCCCGCAATCAGCCCGCCGGTGCAGCTTTCCGCCGTCGCGATACGCAGTCCCTTGGACTTGGCTTCGTTGAGGACGACGGCGGCCAGTTCGGTCAGGCGAGGGGGAAACATCAGGAGCGCAATCCCAAAAGTGTGAAGCGGTTTTGGGATAAATTGCGCGACAGATCAACCGATCAGATAAATCCCGAATAGGCGAACAGGAAGACGACCACGCCGGCGAAGATACCCGCCACCACGTCGTCGGCCATAATGCCCAGACCGCCGCGCAGGTTCTCGGCTTTCTTCACCAGCCACGGCTTGGCGATGTCGAACAACCGGAACAACAGGAACGCCAGCACGAACCCGCCCCACGACAGCGCCGGATCGCCCGGCATCGCCGCCAAGCCGCCGATGGCGCAGGTCAGCCACTGGCCGGCGAATTCGTCGATCACGCAGTCTTGCGGATCGTCCTTGTCGACTTCGATGAAATAGCCGTCCGCCACCCAGACGCCGAACAGGGTGGTGATGAGCGCCAGCGCCATCATGCCCATCCAGCCGGTCAGCCACATCACCGGAATGGCGATCACGAGCGCGACGAGACTGGCGATGGTTCCGGGCGCCTTGCCGGCGCGTCCGAGGCCGAAAGCGGTGGCGAATTGGGCGAAAATGGTCATGGCAGGCGTACCGTAGCGATGGCCTCCGCAGCAATACCTTCGCGGCGGCCGGTGAATCCGAGGCCTTCGGTGGTGGTAGCCTTCACGCTGACGCGCGAAAGCTCGAGTTTCAGGATTTCGGCGATCTTGGCGCGCATCGCTTCGCGATGGGGACCGACCTTGGGCCGCTCGCAGATGACGGTCACGTCGACGTGGACGATGGTTCCGCCTTTGGCGCGCAACAGCCCGGCGGCGTGATCGAGGAAGATGGACGAGGTGGCACCGCGCCAGCGTTCGTCGGTGGGCGGAAAGTGCATGCCGATGTCGCCGTCGGCGATGGTGCCGAGCAGGGCGTCGGTCAAGGCGTGCAATGCCACGTCGGCATCGGAATGGCCGACGAGACCCTCCGTATGCGGAATTTTGATGCCGCCGAGCCAGATATGGTCGCCGGGGCCGAATTTGTGCACGTCGAAGCCGGTGGCCGTGCGGGTATCGCCGAGCCGCGCAGCCAGGAAGATCTGCGCCGTGGTGAAGTCCTCGGGCGTCGTGACTTTCATGTTGTTGGTCTCTCCCAGCGTGGCGACGATCTTGAGGCCGTCCAGTTCCGCCAGAGCCGTATCGTCGGTCACCTCTTCGTCGGCACGGTCGCGATGCGCCTTGAGGATGGGCGCGAAGCGGAAGCCTTGCGGGGTCTGGGCGCGCAGCAGGCCTTCGCGTGGCACCGTCACCCACTTGCCGTTCTCGAGCTTGCGCAGGGTGTCGGACACCGGCACATGCGGCACGGCGCCGTCGGCGCCCGCTTCCAGCGCGTCGATCACCCCATCGATCAGGCTCTTGGACACGAAGGGGCGGGCGGCGTCGTGGATTAGGACGTAATCGGGCGCTTCCGGCTCCAGCAGCTCCAGGCCGCGGCGGACGGTTTCCTGCCGGGTGGCGCCGCCAAATCCGACCGGCCGCAGGTTCAGCCCCGCGACGGCTTGCTCATAAAGATCGGTCTGATCCGGACCGACCATCACCTGAATAAGGGCATCCGGGTAGTCGGCGAACGCCTCCAGCGTCCAGCGCAGCATGGGTTTGCCGAGGAGCCGGGCGTACTGCTTGGGCTGAGCCGCTCCGGCGCGCACCCCCTTACCGGCGGCTACAATCAGAATCGCAAGACGGGGCATGTCGGCTGACTCGGGCAATGAAAAAGCGGCTCTGGATACGGCATCCCTGGCCGAGTTCCTAGCCTGCGACGTTGGGATGCGGTAAACATGCCCTAACGAGTGCAATCAGCCTGTTGCACACTTTGACAGCAATGGCCTATCATGCCCAAGTATTAGGCATGGACGCTTTCGTGGCCGCACACCCTTTTGATCTTCCCGCAACTGCCCAAATTGCCAGCGCGCTCCCAATGCCGGTGATCGTTGTTGGGCCGCAATTGCAGATCGTCTTCGTTAATCCCGCCGCCGAGCAGTTCTTTTCGACTGGCGCCGGGCACCTCCAAAAGCAAACCCTCAAGGACCTCATTCCGTTCGGCAGTCCGGTGCTCCAGTTGGTCGGGCAGGCGCTTGAACGCCGCGCTTCGGTCAACGAGCGGCACGTCGATCTGACGACGCCCCGTCACGGCGAGCATGTCGCCGACGTCACCGTCAGCCCGCTGATCGAGCCCGAAGGCACGGTCGTCATCACCCTGCAGGAGCGCAGCCTCGCCCAGCGCATCGACAAGCAGTTGATTGCGCGCGGTGCGGTGCGGTCGATGCACGGCATGGCGTCGGTCTTGGCGCACGAGATCAAAAACCCGCTCGCCGGCATTCGCGGCGCGGCGCAGCTCATCGAACAGCAGCTCGCGCCTGACGACCATGAGTTGACCCAGCTCATTCAGGCGGAGACTGATCGCATTCGCGGTCTGATCGATCGGTTCGAAAGCTTCGGCGACACCCGCAGCTTTCCGCGGGCGCCGGTCAACATCCACGAAGTGCTCGATCGCGTCCGCCGTGTCGCGGAGTCGAGCTTCGGGCGCAATGTGAAGTTCATCGAGAGTTTTGACCCGTCGCTGCCGCGCGTGCTCGGCGACCACGACCAATTGATCCAGGTTTTCCTCAATCTCGTACGCAACGCAGCCGATGCGCTGCCGGAGCAGGGCGGCGAGATCACGCTGACCACCGGCTATCGTCCCGGCGTGAAATTCGGCGCCGCGGTAGCGGGCGAGCGGGTCAGTCTGCCGCTCGAAGTCACCGTGCGCGACAACGGCCAGGGCATCCCGTCCGATTTGATGCCCTACATCTTCGATCCTTTCGTGACCACCAAGCGCGGCGGCTCGGGCCTCGGGCTGGCGCTGGTGGCGAAAATCATTGGCGACCATGGCGGCGTGATCGAATGCGATTCCGTGCCGCGCCGGACAGTCTTCCGCATCCTTCTGCCGAAGGCATCGACCGGAGTTGAGGAGACAACGAATGCCTGACGGCACTATTCTGATTGCCGACGACGATTCCGCCATTCGCACGGTGCTGAACCAGGCACTCGGACGAGCGGGTTATAGCGTGCGGACGACCGGCACGGCCGCCGGGCTGTGGCGCTGGGTATCTGCCGGCGACGGCAATCTCGTCATCACCGACGTGGTGCTGCCCGACGAGAACGGTTTCGATCTGATCCCGCGCATCAAACGGCTGCGGCCCGATCTACCGATCGTGGTGATGAGCGCCCAGAACACCATTCTCACCGCGATCACTGCGGCCGAACGCGGCGCGTTCGACTATCTGCCGAAGCCATTTGACCTCAAGGAACTCACCTCGGTCGTGCAGCGCGCTTTGGCGGTGCCGCAGAAGTCCCCGCGCGAATTGGCGGCGGCCGAAGCCGAAGGCGAAGAGAACGGTCTGCCGCTGATCGGCCGTTCCGCCGCGATGCAGGAAATCTATCGCGTCATCGCGCGCCTGACCCAGACCGACCTCACCGTGATGATCATGGGCGAAAGCGGCACCGGCAAGGAGCTGGTCGCCCGCGCCCTGCATGATTACGGCAAGCGCCGGCACGGCACGTTCGTCGCCGTGAACATGGCGGCGATCCCGAAGGAACTGGTCGAAAGCGAACTGTTCGGCCACGAGCGCGGCGCCTTCACCGGTGCCACCAACCGCGGCGTCGGCCGCTTCGAACAGGCCGAAGGCGGCACGCTGTTCCTCGACGAAATCGGCGACATGCCGCTGGAAGCGCAGACCCGTTTGCTGCGCGTGTTGCAGCAGGGCGAATACACCACCGTCGGCGGCCGTACGCCGATCAAGACCGATGTCCGCATCATTGCGGCTACGAACCGCGATCTGCGCCAGCTCATCCAGCAGGGCCTGTTCCGCGAGGATCTGTATTACCGCCTCAACGTCGTGCCGCTGCGCCTGCCGCCGCTACGCGAACGTGCCGAGGATATTGCCGATCTCGTCCGCCACTTCCTGCGCAAGGCGGAAGAAGAGGGCCTGCCGGCCAAGCATCTCGATCCCGAAGCGCTCGATCTGCTCCGCCATCATCGCTGGCCCGGCAATGTGCGCGAACTGGAGAACCTGATCCGCCGTCTGGCCGTGCTGCACGCCGGCGATACCATTCCGGCGGCGGCCGTTGCGGCCGAACTGAAAGAGCCGGCGAAGTCCTCCAGCGCCGAGGACGGCGAGGAACCGGTTTCGCTCAGCGCCGCCGTGGAACGCCACCTGACGAAGTATTTCGCCACCCATGGCGACCGCCTGCCGCCGCCGGGCCTCTACGACCGGGTTCTGCAGGAGATCGAGCGGCCGCTGCTGTCGATTTGTCTTGCCGCCACCCGCGGCAACCAGATCCGTGCCGCCCACCTTTTGGGGCTCAACCGCAATACTCTGCGCAAGAAAATTCGCGATCTGGGCCTGGAAGTGATTCGCGGTCTCAAGACCGAATAGACAGCGTCTACTGGAGCAGACGCGGGGGTGCGTCGGGCTCCAGACGGTGGCGGGGGCGTGCGGGCCCCCCGCACCCGACCTTATTTCCCCCGCCATGAAATCGCCTCGAAATTAACCCTAACCATCATCGCTCACCATTGCATTCTTGCAACAGGTGGCGAGTGCGCTACACTGTGTCTTTCCGGAGCGGTTGGCGGAGCTTAGCACCGCGCCGGCTTCCAAACGGTCGGGTATGGTTGGAACGAACGTCGTAAAAACCTCAGGTTCGGGAGGGCTATCGGGTTTTGCCTGGTTAGCCATCGGGATGGCGCTGCTCGGCTTGGCCGTGAGCGGCTACCTGTTCTACGTGACCCTCAGCCGAGGCTCCGAGCTGTCGCCGGTGATGGCGATCATTCTCGCCATCTTCCTGTTCGCGATGGTGCTGGGACTGGGCACGCTGGTCGCCTGGGGTCTGGTGCGGCTGTGGTCCGAACGGCGGTCGGGGCGGGCAGGGGCGCGTCTGCGGTCGCGGCTGGTCGGCACCTTTTCGCTGGTCGCGATCGTGCCGACGATTTTCGTCGCGATCTTCGCCGCGGTGACTCTCAACCTCGGTCTTGAGAGCTGGTTTTCCGGTCACGTGAAGGCGGCGCTGTACGGCGCGGAGAACGTCGCCGAAACCTACATGCAGGATCACGCCAAGGGCATCCTGAAAGACGCCGCCGAGATCGCCACCAAGCTTCAGGAAGATCCCGAGATCGTCGACTGGAAGCAGCATCAGGTCCATCTCGACGTCCTGTTCGGCAAGCTAGGCGGAATGACCAACGATCATGGCCTGGTCGGCTCGTTCGTGATCGACAACAACGGCACGGTGCTGGGATCGGCGGCCAAGCTGAAATTCTCGCCCAAGCTCATCCCGAAGCCGGAGGATTATGCCGACGCGCGGGCGGGCAACATCGTCATCGGCGGCATCGCATCCGACGGTATCGTCGATGCGCTGGTTCAGCTCACGGTGTTCAAGGAAACCGCGCTCAAGGACCAGTACCTCCTGATCGTGCGCAAGGTCGATCCCAAGGTGTTCGCCTACTACCAGCGCACCCGCAACGTCATCAACGACTACAAGACCCTGGAGCATCAGCGCTCGAGCGTGCTGCGCAATTTCGCCTTGCTGTATGCCGCGGTCGCGCTGGTCATGCTGCTCGCCGCGATCTGGCTGGGCCTCGGCTCCGCCAACCGCATCGTGCGGCCGATTTCGCGCCTGATCGGCGCGGCCGAACGGATTTCCGAAGGCAACCTCAAGGTCCAGGTCACGGTCGACAAGGACGACGACGAGCTTGCCAATCTCGGTCATGCCTTCAACCGCATGACCGGCCAGCTCGATGCGCAGCGCGAAGCGCTGATCGCCGCCAACCGCCAGATCGACGAACGCCGCCGCTTCACCGAAACGGTGCTGGCCGGCGTGTCGGCCGGCGTGATCGGCGTCGATGCCGACGGCAAGATCACCATCGTCAACCGCGCCGCCGCGCGCCTGCTCAACGCCGCGCCGGAGGAACTCGAAGGCCAGCATTACGCCGAGGCCGTTCCTGAACTTGCGGCGTTGATCCGCCGCGCGCTGACCGAACCGGTCGGCCGCTCGTCGGGCGAGGCCACCGTCAAGCGCGGCACCTCCACGCGCCAGCTCTCGGTGCAGGTGACGAGCGAGCACGGGACCCATTCGACCGGTTTCGTCGCCACCTTCGACGACATCACCGATCTGGTTTCGGCGCAGCGCACCGCCGCCTGGGCCGACGTCGCCCGCCGCATCGCCCACGAGATCAAGAATCCGCTGACGCCGATCCAGCTCTCGGCCGAGCGCCTGAAGCGCAAATACCTCGACGCGATCGGCGAGGACAAAGCCGTGTTCGAGCAATGCACCTCGACCATCATTCGCCAGGTCGGCGATATCGGACGCATGGTCGACGAGTTCTCGTCGTTTGCGCGCATGCCCAATCCGGTGATGCGCAAGGAGTGCGCCCAGGAACTTCTATCCCAGCCGCTGTTTTTGCAGCGCGAGGCGCATCCCGAAATCACCTTCGAATCCCACTTGCCCAAGGACATGGTCTATTTCGAAGGCGACGGCCGCCTGATCGGCCAGGCCCTTACCAACATCATCAAGAACGCCACGGAAGGCATCGCGTCGCGCTTCGACAAGGGCGACGACACGCCGGGAAAAATCTCGGTCGCCATAGAAACGACCGACTCGAGCGTTGCTTTCCGCGTTACCGACAACGGCATCGGCCTTCCGGCCGAACACAGGCATCGCCTGACCGAACCGTATGTCACCACGCGCGCGAAAGGCACCGGCCTCGGCCTCGCCATCGTGCGCAAAGTCATGGAGGACCATGGCGGCGAGGTTCTCCTCGAAGACGCCGCGGAAGACGGGAAGGGCGCGAGGGTTTCTCTCGTGCTCCCCCTGAAACAGAAAACTGTGCGTGAAAAAGGTCTGATCGATGAGCAAACACGGATTGCCTCTCGCGTCTGAAATCCTGGTCGTTGACGACGAGGAGGACATTCGCGATCTCATCGCCGGGATTCTCGGCGACGAGGGGTATGAAACGCGGGTTGCGGCCGACAGCGATACCGCACTCGCCGCCGTGCGCCAGCGGCGACCCCAGTTGGTCGTGCTCGACATCTGGCTGCAGGGCTCGCGCCTTGACGGCATCCAGGTGCTCGACACCATCAAGCGCGAACATCCCGATCTGCCGGTGGTGATGATCTCGGGTCACGGCACCATCGAGACGGCGGTCGCTTCGATCAAGAAGGGCGCCTACGATTTCATCGAGAAGCCGTTCAAGGCCGATCGCTTGATGCACGTCGTGCAGCGCGCTCTCGAAGCGGCGCGGTTGAAGCGCGAGGTGCAGGAACTGAAGCTGAAGGCGGGCGAAGAGACCGATCTCGTCGGCCAGTCCTCGGCGATGGCGCAGATTCGTCAGGCGGTCGAGAAGATCGCGCCGACCAACAGCCGCGTCTTCATTTCCGGCCCGCCGGGCTGCGGCAAGGAGCTGCTCGCGCGCCTGATCCATGCCCGTTCGCGCCGTGCCGGCAACGCCTTCGTGGCGGTGAATTGCGCCACCATGGAACCGGACCGCATCGAGACCGAACTGTTCGGCGCCGAAACCAACGAAGGCCCGCGCAAGATTGGCTTCTTGGAACTGGCGCACAACGGCACTCTGTTCCTCGACGAAGTCGGCGACATGCCGCTCGAGACCCAGGGCAAGGTGTTGCGCGTGCTGGTCGACCAGACCTTCACCCGCGTCGGCGGTACGCAGCGCGTGCAAGTCGATGCCCGCGTGGTGTCGTCGACCTCCAGCGACCTGCGCAACGAGATCGCCGCCGGCAAGTTCCGCGAGGATCTGTACCACCGCCTCAACGTGGTGCCGCTGCGGGTGCCGCCGCTGAGCGAACGCCGCGACGACATTCCGCTGTTGGTGCAGCACTTCATGAAGCGCCTCAGCGCCGCGAGCGGTCTGCCGATCCGCGAAATCGGCGACGACGCCATGGCGGTGCTGCAGGCCCATAACTGGCCCGGCAACGTCCGCCAGCTTCGCAATGTGGTCGAGCGCTTGTTGATCCTCGCGACCGACGATGCCGCGCAGGCGATTTCGGCCGATCTTCTGCCGTCCGACCTGAGCGCCGGCGCGCAATGGAGCGGCGGCAACGGCCGTTCCGATCTCGTCATTTCGCTGCCTCTGCGCGAAGCCCGCGAAATCTTCGAGCGCGACTATCTCATCGCCCAGATCAACCGCTTCGGCGGCAACATCTCGCGTACCGCGGCCTTCATCGGCATGGAACGCTCCGCACTCCACCGCAAGCTGAAGTCGCTGGGCGTGGGTTCGAACCTGACCGGCCGCGAAGGCGTGAGCGTGTAAACGCAGTCTGAATTGAGCGACTGAACGTCTTTCCTCCCCCGCGGTTTCCGCTTTTCACGCCGCACGTTGGCGCAATAGCGGGGGAGGTGGCTCACTGCGCAGCAGTGAGACGGAGGGGGAGCCGTCTTGTTGTCGTAGGCGCGGGGGCGCTATTGTCCCATACGCAATCTGGGACAATTGCTATGGCCGATCCCTGGAAACCGGCATTGACCGGCCGCGGGCCGTTGTACGAAAGGCTCGCCGCCGCCATCGAGCGCGACGCTAGATCGGGCGTCCTGGCGGCCGGTAGCCGCCTGCCGCCCCAGCGCGATCTGGCGTACCGCCTCGGCGTCAGCGTCGGCACGGTCACCAAAGCCTATATCGAAGCCGAGCGTCGCGGGCTGTTGCGCGGCCATGTCGGGCGCGGCACCTACGTGGCCGGAACCGATCCGGCCGGCATGGGCGTTGGCGCGGTCGATCTGTCGCTCAACATTGTGCCCGCCGGCCCGGCGACGCGCTATTTCAGCGACGCCATGGCGGCCGTCCGGCGCCGTGCCGACTTTCTCGACAGTCTGGCCTATGCCCCGCTCGACGGTGCCGAGTGGCAGAAGAAAGCGGCCGCAGGCTGGCTCAAGGATACCTCGGGCTATGAAGCCGATCTTTCGCGACTGGTCCTGACCGCCGGCGTCCAGCACGGTATGTCGCTGGCGATGAGTGTTCTGGCCAAGCCGGGCGATACCGTGCTGTGCGAAGCGGCGACGTTCTTCGGCATGAAATCGCTGGCCGAGCACACCGGCCTGAAACTTCATCCCTGCGCCCTCGACGGTGAAGGGTTGAAGCCATCGGCGCTGGACAAAGCGGCTGCCGAGACCGGCGCGCGCGTTCTCTACACGATGCCGACGGTGCAGAATCCGACCGCCCGCACGATGAGCCCGGCGCGTCGGCGCGATATCGCCGCCGTCGTTCGCCGCCGCAAATTGTGGGTGGTCGAAGACGACGCCTATGCGCTGTTCGCGCCGCGCGATGGCGGGCGGCCGACCCTGGCCGAACTGGTGCCTGATCGCGTCTTTCATCTCGGCGGCATTTCCAAAGCGATGGCACCGGGCTTGCGCGTCGGATTTCTTGTCTGTCCGCCGGGACCGTTTTTCGAACAGACCCTGAAGGCGATCCGTGCCGTGCTGTACGCGCCGCCCGCCTGGGGTGCGCTCGTGTTCGGCCAATGGATGCTCGACGGAACCGCCAAGCGGATTGCCGACGCGATGCGGCGCGAGATTGCCGTTCGTGCCGCGCTGGCCCGCAAGATCCTCGGCGCGCCGTATGCCGCCGCCATCGGCGACACGCCGCATTTCTGGATCGCGGTGCCGGAGCTGGAGGCCGAACGCATCGCGGGCAGGGCGTTGCGCGCCGGTGTATCGGTCACTGCGCCCGATGCGCCGCTCGTTTCGGGCGGGCGCGAAAGCGGCATTCGCGTCTGCCTCGGCAGTCCCGACAGCGCCGCGACACTCGCCATCGGACTCGAACGCCTCAAGGCCGCACTTGCGCCCGGCGTCACCGCCGCCGAAGCCGCGCTCGTCTAAATTGATCCATAGGACAAAGTAGGAATTGAACTAGAGGCGATCCGCAGCAATCTAGCGTGTGACTGTTACGAGGGAACGGACACATGCTGCACGACCTGCCTGCGGAAGACCTGTTCGACGCGGCCAGCACCCGCGCCAAGGCCTATCTCGCCTCGACCGCAGACCGTCTCGCGGCGCCTTCGCCCGAAGCCGTTGCGGCGCTGGCGCGGTTTCGCGAGCCGCTGCCGGCCGCCGGCACCGAGGCATTGGACGTCGTGCGCCTGCTCGACGAATTCGGTTCTCCGGCGACCGTCGCCACCACCGGCGGGCGTTATTTCGGCCTTGTCATGGGCGGCGCGCTGCCGGTGACCGTGGCCGCGAACTGGCTGGCGGCCGCATGGGATCAGAACGCCGTCTTCCGCTGGACCTCGCCGGTTGCGGCGGAACTGGAAGACGTGGCGCTCGGCTGGTTCGGCGAGTTGTTCGATCTGCCGGCAGGGTTCGGCGGCGCCTTCGTCAGCGGCTCCTCGATGGCGTCGGTCACCGCGCTCGCCGCCGCCCGGCATGCGGTGTTCGCGCGTGCCGGCTGGGATGTGGAAGAGGAGGGGCTGGCCGGTGCTCCGCCGGTCACCATCGTCGTCAGTGAGGAACAGCATCCCTCGATCCTCAAGGCGCTGTCGCTGCTCGGCTTCGGCCGCAACCGCTGCATCCGGGTGCCGGTCGACGATCAGGGCCGCATGCGCGCCGATGCGCTGCCGCCGCTCGACGAGCGCACTATCGTCTGCATCCAGGCCGGCAACGTGAACACCGGCGCCTTCGATCCCGCCGCGGAGATTTGCGCTCGCGCCCGCGAGGCGGGCGCCTGGGTTCATGTCGATGGCGCTTTCGGTCTATGGGCCAAAGCGGCCGCGTCCAGGGCTTCGCTCTCTGCCGGGTTCGAACAGGCGGACTCCTGGTCCACCGATGCGCACAAATGGCTGAACGTGCCGTACGACAGCGGCCTCGTGTTCGTGCGCGAGCCCAAGCATTTGCGCGCCGCGATGTCGGCAACCGCGGCCTATCTGCTGGAAGGCGAGGAGGGCGCCCGCGAGCCGTCGCATTTCACGCCCGAAATGTCCCGCCGCGCCCGCTCGATCGAAGTCTGGGCGGCGCTGAAGCATCTCGGCCGCGACGGCGTCGCCGATCTGGTCGAGCGCTGCTGCGCCCACGCCCGCCACTTCGCGCGCGGCCTGCAAGCACGCGGCTACGAAGTCTTGAACGAGGTCGTGCTCAATCAGGTTCTGGTCAGTTTCGGGTCGCCCGAAAGCACCCGCGCGGTGATTGCCGAGCTGCAATCCGGCGGCATCTGCTGGTGCGGCGGAACGGTCTGGCAGGGCCGCACCGCGATGCGGATCAGCGTGTCGAGCTGGGCCACGACCGCCAAGGATGTCGAGCTGAGCCTGGAGACGATGGATCGCGCCGCCCGCCGCGTGGCTGCGCGCATCGAGAACGTTCCCATGGCGGGACGCAGCCGCTAAGGTCCGCCGCGAAATTTTGGCGTCATACAGCATGTCCCGTTGGCCCACCCGGAAACCGCCCGGCCGCGTCGCGTATGTCGACGGCCGCTATCTCGTTCACGGCGACGCCGGGGTGCATGTCGAGGATCGCGGCCTGCAGCTTGGCGACTCCATCTACGAGGTCTTCCGCATCGCCGGCGGCCGCTTCCTCGACGAGGAGGAGCATCTCGACCGTCTCGAACGCTCCCTTGCCGAGATCGAGATGGCAATGCCGGTCGGCCGCGGCGCGCTCAAGCTGATCGCCCGTGAAGTCACCCGCCGCAACGCGGTGACCGAAGGCCTCCTTTATATGCAGGTCACGCGCGGCGCCGCGCATCGCGATCACCCGATTCCGAATCCGGCGTCGAAACCGACGCTGATCGTCACCGCGCATCGTCTCGACATTGCCGCCATCGCGCGCCGCCGCGTCGAAGGTGTGGCCGTTGTCACCGCGCCCGATCAAAGGTGGGCCCGGTGCGACATTAAGACCACGCAATTGCTGGCCAATTTGCTGGCCAAGACAGCCGCCCGCCGGGCCGGTGCATTCGAGGTCTGGTTCACGGATTCCGACGGCTTCGTCACCGAAGGCGCCTCCACCACGGCGTGGATCGTGACCCAGGACGGCCGCCTCGTGACCCGCAATCTGACCCACGCGATCCTTCCCGGCGTGACCCGCCGGGTGCTGCTCGAGGCGGCGGCCGAAGCGAAAATTTCCGTTGAAGAAAGAGCCTTTACGCCGGCCGAGGCGATCGCCGCCCGCGAGGCGTTCCTGACGGCCGCGTCAGCCGCGGCGATCCCGATCGTGACGGTGGACGGCCGTCCGGTGGGTGAGGGCAAGCCGGGTCCGCTGACCGGCCGGCTGGCGGAGATTTATGCCGCCAGGAGCTGAATCCGGACAACTTTCGGCCCCGGCGGCCGGTTGGTTAGTTTTCGCTTAAGGGTTTCAACTAGCGTCCGGAAACCCTTATGCTGAGCGCACACGCTTCGCAGGGGACGCGAAGCCAATAAGCAGACGGGTATAACGATGAGCGAAAAACAACAAAACCTGCAGGACACGTTTCTGAATGCAGTCCGGAAGAGCAAATCCTCCGTTACGATCTTTCTTGTGAACGGGGTGAAGCTTCAGGGAAATATCACTTGGTTTGACAATTTCTGCGTGCTGCTGCGCCGCGACGGCCAGGCGCAACTCGTCTATAAGCATGCGATTTCCACCGTCATGCCGATGGGGCCGATCCAGCTCCAGGAGCAGGAAACCGCTGCCGAGACAGTCTGAGTTTGAGTGAAGAAATCGAAACCGTGCGGGTCCGCACGGCTGTTGTCGTGCATGTCGAGCCGAAGTCGCGCGCCGAGGCCTTCGACCGCGATGCGAACGCACGCCTGTCCGAAGCGGTCGGCTTGACCGCTGCGATCGGTCTTAATGTCGTGTCGCGGCACATCGTTCCCCTAGGGCGCCCGACGCCTGCCACCCTGATGGGCTCCGGCAAGGTCGACGAGATCGCCGCCGACTGTGCCGCCGTCGAGCCCGAGGTCGTCATCGTCAACGCGGCGCTGTCGCCCGTCCAACAGCGCAACCTCGAGCGCGCCTGGAAAGCCAAGGTGCTGGACCGCACCGCCCTGATCCTGGAGATTTTCGGCGAGCGGGCGCGGACGCGGGAAGGCCGGCTTCAGGTCGAGCTGGCCCATCTCACCTATCAGCGGTCCCGTCTGGTCCGGTCGTGGACCCACTTGGAGCGCCAGCGCGGCGGCTTCGGCTTCCTCGGCGGCCCCGGCGAAACCCAGATCGAAACCGACCGCCGGCTGATCGGCGAGCGGCTCAGCAAGATCCGGCGCGAGATCGAGGGCGTGAAGCGGACGCGCAATCTTCAGCGCAAGGCTCGCCGGCGGGTACCGTTCCCGATGATCGCCCTGGTCGGCTACACCAACGCCGGCAAGTCGACCCTATTCAACAAGCTGACCGACGCCGGGGTGTTCGCCAAGGATATCCTGTTCGCCACCCTCGACCCGACCATGCGCGGCCTCAAGCTGCCGAACGGGACCAAGGCGATCCTGTCGGACACGGTGGGCTTCATTGCCGACCTGCCGCACGAGCTGGTCGCCGCCTTCCGCGCCACGCTGGAGGAGGTGCTCGAGGCCGACCTCATCGTCCACGTCCGCGACTGTGCTCACCTGGAATCTGAAGCACAAAAGGGGGACGTTCTTAAAGTTCTGTCTGAGCTGGGGGTAGAACTGGGGACAAACCGGCCCTACGTCGAGGTCCTCAACAAGGTCGACCTCTTGGAGCCCGAAGTCGCCGACGCGCTGCTCAGCGGCCCCCATAAGCCGAACCTGCCGGTCGCCGTTTCTGCCAAGACCGGCGAGGGTTTAGGCAAGCTGCTCGACCGCTTCGAGGCCGAACTTTCCAATGCCAACATTCGGTTTGAATTGACCCTGGACGCGGCCGATGGCGAGGCGCTGGCCTGGATCCACCGTCACGGCCAGGTGCTGGAGAAGACATACAAGGACGACGCCACCGTCGATCTGGTACTCTCCGCCACCCCCGCCGAACTCGACAAATTCGAGCACCGCTTCGGAGAGAAAATGCTGTCCGGGCAAGGGGAAGCGGAGGAAAGTTAAACCAACTTTCCTCTCCACGAGCGAGGCGCTCTCTTTTCTGCCCCCGCGCGCAACACGCTATCTCAACCCGCACTTCGGAGCGCGGGGGAAGTGGCGCGTCAGCGCCGTAGGGGGCTCATTTCCTGCGGTTGGCGAGCCCCCTTTCCGCGCTTCGCTGCGGACTCCCCCCGCGGTCTGATTGCCAGCCGGGAAAGCCATGCGCCCGCGGGGGCAGAAAGCTACTCGCCGCGTTCCTTCCCCTTCGCCTCGACCCAAAGCGCTTCCATTTCGTCCAGGCTGGCCTCGGCGCAGGACCGGCCTTGTGCTTTAAGAGCGGCTTCGATGTGGCGGAAACGGCGAACGAATTTGGCATTTGCCGTCCGCAGTGCCTTTTCCGGATCGACTTTCAAATGACGGGCGAGGTTGGCGACCACGAACAACAGGTCGCCGACTTCTTCCTCCAGCTTTTCCGGCCCGGCGCCCTCCGCCTGGGCGTCGCAGATCTCGGTCGCCTCCTCGGTCAGCTTTTCCACCACCTTTGGGGCACTATCCCAATCGAATCCGACCTTTGAAGCGCGTTTTTGAAGTTTCTCGGCGCGCATCAGCGCGGGCAGGGCGTGGGGCACGTCGTCGAGGATGGACATCGCCTTGGCGGCCCGTTCGCGCGCCTTGAGGGCTTCCCAGGCATCGGTCTGGGCGGCGGCGGTGTCCGGCTTGTCGACGTCGCCGAACACATGCGGGTGCCGGGCGACCATCTTGTCGACCAATGTAGCCACCACGTCCTGAAAGCCGAAAAGCCCGCTTTCCTCGGCCATGCGGGCGTGAAACACGACCTGGAACAGGAGGTCGCCGAGCTCCTCCTTGATGTGCTGCGGATCGCCGTCTTCGATCGCCGCGGCCACCTCGTAGGCTTCCTCGATGGTGTAGGGCGCGATGGTCGCGAAGGTCTGCTCCTTATCCCAAGGGCAGCCGCCGTTGGGATCGCGCAGCCGGGCCATCAGTTCAAGAAGCCCGGCGATGTCTCTGGAGGGATGCGTTTTTTCCATACCGGGGATAAAGCCCGCCGCGGCTTTTCCCGGCAATAGCCGCCATCAGCTCCCGGCGCGAAATCCGGTGTACGAATTGGCGCCCAGGCGGCATATGCCGGGGCGATACGTGTGGGGCTGCCACATTGAAAAACCAACCCCGGATAGAAATCTCCTGATCTGAAACCGAAAGGATCAGAGATGACGTCCAAAGTCGCATTCATGTTCGTGGCGCCCCAGACCGACCGCACCAAGGCCAAAGCCAAAGTGGTCACACCCGTAGCCGAGATCACCACGATCGGCGTCCAGAATTATGCCGAGGCCGAGGAGGAGGCTCTGAAGCTGGTCGCCGAAGGCATCACCGTGATCGAACTGTGCGCCGGGTTCGGCCACGACGGCACGGCCCGGATCGCCAAGGCCGTAGCCGAGAAAGCGCTGGTCGGTGTGGTGCGCTTCGATCTGCATCCGATGTTCGAGCACCAGAGCGGCGACGCGCTGTTCGCGTAAGCGGGTAGCCCAAGACAGGCGCCGGGTAACCCCGGCGCTTGCCTATCCAAAGTTCGTATAAGATATATTATGGGAAATTAGATGTCGAACTGGAAGGAGCCCTCCAACCGGCACCAAGGGCAAACCTCTCGATGCTGTCGATTGTTCGAGTAACTGCTTCAGAGATGCTGGCAAGCGTCGGAAATAGCGGTTGCCTCTGGATAATGCCAGCCTCGTTGATGAATATCTCAGCGGTAGGTTTTTTGTAGCTTTCAATCTTTAGGCCTCCGCAACCGGTAAGCATGAGATTTGCTTTCCCGCCAGGAGTAACGGCGGCAGTCGCGTCGACAAGTCTATTTTGATTGCGATCGACGGTATTGATCCCGGTAATCGTCATCGGACAGTAGATCGGAATCACCAGCCTATGCTTGTCACGCGCATCAAGTTTCCCGATTTCCCAAACAAGACTACCAGATGCCTTATAAGGACGGATTTCATCGACAATGAACTTTCCGATTCCAGGAACGGCAGCCTCTAGAGCGGCATTTCTGCCCTTCTTCCCCCCTCTCCCGCAGGTATTACAGGGATCACCAACATCTGTTCGAAAGGAAGATATGAGTTCTTCCCGGTTTTCGCCCATAGGGAACGTGAGACGCGTATTTTTCCAGCCGATCAGTTCGCTAACCGTGAAGTCTAAAGCGCAGCGCATACAATGGACTGCATCCCCAAGTGCGAGAACAATGTTGGCCGGAAGTGGATCAAGCGACACAATTTGGAGCCCTTGGCTACCATCCGCCTCATCCACAACATCGAGCTTGCAATAGTCAGTATTGAGAAATGCCGTCCAAAAATCCTTGAGGTAACTGATGTGCTTGACCGCCCAGAGGTGTTTCATCCTAGCCTGAAAGAATGGCTTTCGGGGATCAACCACCATAATTAATGCCCAAAATAGAAGAGTTAGGACGGAGCTTTTTAGCGTATACGAAAAGTCGAACACGAGACGTCAGCCTAAAACGAGTCGTTTATGGCACTAAGGCTCCGGTTGGGGTACGCATTATCGGTTCCTGTCCTAGGTTTCGCGGAACATCGGAAAACCTACTCCAGAATCTTTCACGCTATTGGAGCGCGCCGCGGTATAATCCGTTTCGCTTCTGAACCAAGGAGCCTTGTCATGCCATCGAAGCCTCCGGCCGACGAAAACGGCCCTGTACCGCAGCATCTCCACGATGAGACCAAGCGCCCGCTCAAGGCGCCCATCGGCGGCGTTCCGCCGAATATCGCCGAACAATTTCCCAGCAAAGGCGGCAAAGGCCATTTTGCTGGCCAGAAGCACGGCGGCGGCCGCAATTTCCGGCACCAGGGCCGGTAGTCTCGACGATTTTTTCAGAGTTTGCGGACGAGTCGCAGGTTATCGGGCGAGGGCATCGGGCAGGGTGATCCCCTATCCCATTGCCCTGCCTTGATAATTTCGCCTAAGTGCGACAAACTGTACACGCCGGAAAACTCCCCTTGAAGATTGGGGGTAGTTTCCCCATTTCCATTACATCCCAACAATTGGATCAGGACGACAGCCGGCGTTCGTGCGCCAGCCAAACTTCGGCTGCGAACAAGCCCGTCGAGACGCCGAAAAAGGTGCCGGCGAGCACGTCGCTGAGGAAATGCCAGTTCCCGAGGACCAGAAGAAGCCCTCCTCCGGCCAGCACTCCGGCCAGGGGCCACACCTTCTTGGGATAATGGCGCATCAGCACGCCGACGAATGCCCCCGCCAGAGCCATATGGCCGGAGGGAAAGCTGGAGTCCGGACTGCCTTGGAAGAACTGCGCGATATGCGGCCAGCCGGTGGTCACATAGCCCGGCGGGAAGACGCCGAACATCGGCTTCAGGATGGTGGAATTGATCGCGTAGGCGCAGATCGAACTGATGCAGGCCGCCGCAATGGCCCGGCCGAGCGGTGAAATCCGGCCGCGGACCACGCGGGTAATCGCCAGAGTGAGGAATATGACGGCCTCGGCAGCGAGAAGGAATGCGCCCGCCAGCCGCCGGCCCAGCGGCTCGAGATGATGAGACAGCGGCTCCATGGCCATCGCCACGGGGACATCGAGATGTTTGAAGGAGAACGCCACGGCGACAGCCGTCGCCAGCATCACAGCAATCCAAAGGCGCGCCGCCTTGGCCCGCGCTTGCGTCATTTCCAGCAGGGTCAGTCCTCCGCCCGCACCGTAAGGCCATCGTAGGCCGGTTCAACCCCGGCGGGAAGACTGGCTTTCAGGGCCTCGTAGTCGAGATCCTGGTGCAGGTTGGTGAGCACCGCCTGGTGCGGTTTCAGCCGGGCGATCCATTCGAGCGCCAGGGCGACGTGGGCGTGGCTGACGTGCGGCTTGTAGCGCAGCGCGTCGACGATCCAGACCTCGGTGCCGTCGAGCGCCGCGAAGGCGGCGTCGTCCAGAATATTGACGTCGGGAGAATAGGCGACCGGACCGAAGCGGTAGCCGACCGAGCGGATCGAACCGTGCTGCTGCCAGAACGGATGAACCGGAAGAGGGCCCCCTGCCCCCGCGAGTTCGAACGGCGCGAGCGGTTCGGCAATGAGATGGAGATTGCAGATCGGCGGATACCCGCTGCCTTCCGGCTGCACGAAGCAGTAGCCGAAGCGGCTCATCAGGGTCTTGGCGGTGTCGGCATCGGCCCAGACGTCGACCCGGCGCTTGGTGTAGTGCGCAATCTGGCGGAGGTCGTCGAGGCCGTGAATTTGGTCGGCATGGTCGTGGGTGATGAGAACCGCGTCGACCTCGGCCACCTTGGCGGCGAGGAGTTGCGTCCTGAGGTCGGGCGAGGTGTCCACCAGCACGCGGGTGACGCCGTTCTTGCTCCGCCGCTCGACCAGGACCGAGCAGCGGGTCCGGTAGTTTTTCGGATTGGAGGGATCGCACTTGCCCCAGTCGCCGGCCAGATCCGGTCCGCCCAGCCGCGGCACGCCGGCCGAGGACCCGCAACCCAGAATGCGAATAACGATTTCGCTCATGTCAGCACGGCTTTCAGGAACAGGCGGAAGAAGTTGTCGGTCGTCCGCAGCGCGATCTCGTCGGGCGAGACGCCTTTCAACTCCGCCAGCATCGCCGCCGTATGGGTGACGAAGCTGGGTTCATTGCGTTTGCCCCGGTACGGGATCGGGGCCAGATACGGCGAGTCCGTTTCGACCAGTAGTCGGTCCATCGGAACCTCGCGGAACACGTCCCGCAAGGGTTCCGCATTCTTGAAGGTGATGATGCCCGACGCGGAAATGTATAGCCCGAGGCGCAAGCCCGCCTCCGCCAGCTTTGCCGTGCCGGTGAAGCAATGGAGCACGCCGGTGAACGGCGCCCGCTTCATCTTCTCTTCGAGCATGGCGATGGTGTCGTCTTCGGCATCGCGCGTATGAACGATCAAAGGCAGCCGGGTTTCCTGCGCCGCATCGATGTGGACGAGGAAATTCGTCGCCTGGGCCGCCTGGGACGGCGTTTCGTAGTGGTAGTCGAGTCCGGTTTCGCCGATGCCGATCACCTTGGGGTGTTGGGCATGGGCGATCAGCTGGGACGCGTCGGTGAAGGATTCCTCGTCGGCAGCGTCCGGATGGGAACCGACCGAGCACCAGACATTGTCGTAGCGTTCCGCGACCGCAAGGGTTTTCGGGAAGGTCGAAAGCTTGGTTCCGATGGTGACGCAGGCCCCGACGCCCGCCGCACGGGCGCGTTCGATCGGCGCGTCGCCTTCGGCCGCGTAACTGTCGTATTCGAGATGGCAATGACTGTCGACGAGCATCAAACCGTTCCAGCACGCCTTGCGGTGGCGTTCAAGTCCCGCGCCGCGCTGAGCAGCGTCTGGCGGGGCTCGAGATGCAGCGCATCGGTGCGGGCGAAAGTGCGGCGCAGGCGTTCCAGCGCATCGACCCATTTGTTGAGGCCGGGCTGTCCGGCCAGGGCGCGGTCGCGTATGCGCGCGGTGAGGTTCTGCACCAGGAAGTCGCCGAGCATGTCGAGGCCGTCGGTGATGCGCGCCAGTTTGTCGGAGAGTTGCATGATGGCGGTGATATCGGGCGCCGAGGCGCGGTCGATCAGCTTGGCTGCTTCCTGGGCGAGGGCGACGCCCTCCCCGCCGCTGAGCCGGAGCGCCGCGCCGAGCGATCCGCCCGACAGCTTCACCAGGGCATTGCGATCGTCAGTGGAGGTGTCCGGCATAAGCCGTTCGAGTTCCGCCGTCATGTCGGCGTCGGAGAGCGGCCGCAAAGTCAATCGCTGGCAGCGCGAGCGGATGGTCGGGAGAAGTCTGCCCGGCGTGTTGCTCAAAACGAACAGCATCGCTTTCGCCGGCGGCTCTTCGAGGAGTTTCAAAAGCGCGTTGGCGGCCTGATCGTTCATGTCGTCGGCGGTGTCGACGATCACCGCGCGCCAGCCGCCTGCGCCCGACGTCATGCCGAAGAAACTGTTCAGCCGGCGCACGACATCGACGCCGAGCACCGTCATCAGCTTGCCTTCGTCGTTGTACCCGCGCTTCAACACCAGGAGACCCGGATGCGAACCCGCCACGATCTGCACCGCCGCTGGATCGTTCGCCGGAACCGCCAGATCTTCCGGCCCGTCCGCCTTGGCGCCGTAGGCAAGCAGATACCGCGCGACGCGATAGGCCAGCGTGGCCTTGCCGACGCCCGGCGGTCCGCAGATCAGCCACGCTTGCGGCGGCCGTTGTCCGCGGATCGCGCGCGATACGATGGCAAGCGCCGCGTCCTGTCCGACCAGCCGCGTCGTCTCGCGCGGATGCGGCGCACCCGGCGCGCGGTCGAGTTCGACGGTTTCGGTGACGCGGGCTTTGCGCGGCGCCATGGCCTACCTCAACCGGAAGCGTTTTTTGACCGTCTGCCAGATTGCATCGGCAACCTCGTCGACCTCGCGGTCGGCCGGGACCACCACGCAACGGTCGGGATTGCGCCGCGCGATGTCGAGGAAGGTCTTGCGCATGCGTTCGTGGAACGCGACGTCCATTTCCTCGAAGCGGGTTTCGGTATTGCCTTGCCGCGCGATCGACCGCTTGAGGCCGATCTCGACCGGCATGTCGAGGATCAGCGTCAGGTCCGGCTTGAAGTCATCGATGGCGATCGCCTCGATGCGCCGCACCGTTTCGCGCGCCAGACCGCGGCCGCCGCCCTGATAGGCATAGGAGGAGTCCGAATAACGGTCGCAGATCACCCATTTGCCGTCGGCGAGCGTCGGCTTGATCTTGCGCTCGGTGTGATCGGCGCGCGCCGCGTAAAACAGCAGCGCTTCGGTCAATGGGTTCCACCGCGCCGGGTCTCCGGTCAGCACGAGGTTGCGGATTTCCTCCGCCCCCGGCGAACCGCCCGGCTCGCGCGTGACCTCGGTGGCGATCTTCTTCGCCTCCAGCGCCGCCGCAAGCCGTTTGACCTGGGTCGATTTGCCGGTGCCCTCGCCGCCTTCGAAGGTGATGAAGCGTCCCTGTTTGGGCACCTACTTCGCGCCTCCGAACAGCGCTTTGATGCCGGTGAACATGCGCGCGAAGATGTTCTGGCGGCCGACATCCTCGGCGGCATAGAGCGGCACGTTGAGCGTCGGGAAGTCCGGCGCCGTCACCGTCAGAGTACCGACCTGCTGGCCCTTCTTGATCGGCGCATTGACCGGCGCCGTCGCCTTGATCGCGACCACCATCTTCTGGCGGCTGTCGACCTGCAACGTCACCGCCAGCGGCTTGCCGGTCGTGACCGGCACGGTCTTCTGCGAGCCGCCCCACACCGGAACGGTGCCGGCGATCTCGTTGGCTTTGAACAGTTGATAGGAGCGGAATTCGCGGAAGCCCATGCCGAGCACGCGCGCGGCTTCGTCGGCGCGGCGGCGTTCGGCGAACCAGTCGGCGGCTTTGCCGGTGAGATCGGGATAGCGCAGCCCGTTGATCACCAGGATCAAACGCTGGCCGCCCTGCACCGCCGACACCGTGATGCCGTAGCCGGATTCCTCGAGGTGGCCGGTCTTGAGGCCGTCCGTACCGGGGAAGCGGTCGAGCACCAGATTGCGATTGTGCTGGGTGATGCCGTTGAAGGTGAACTGGCGGTCGCTGAAGAAATGATAGAGGTTGGGATACGAATAGATCAGCTGCCGCGCCAGCTTGGCGAGATCGTAGGCCGACATGCGCTGGCCGGGCGGAACGTCGAGCCCGTCCGGATTGACGAAGTGCGAGGCGCCGAGGCCGAGTTCCTTCGCCCGCTTGTTCATGATGTCGACGAAACCTTCCACCGTGCCGCCGAGCGCTTCGGCCACCACGATGCAGGCGTCGTTGCCCGATTGGGTGATGATGCCGCGGATCAGGTCTTCCACCGCGACGGTGTCGCCGACCTTAACGAACATGGTCGAGCCCGAGCGCTCGCGCCAGGCGCGTTCCGAAACCGGGAAGCGGTCGGTCAGCTTCACGCGGCCGTCCTTGATCCGCGAGAACAGGATTTCGACCGTCATCAGCTTCGACATCGAAGCCGGCGGCATCGGCGAGAAGCCGTCCTTGGCCCACAACACCTGTCCGGTGGCGCCATCCATCAGGATCGCATGCTCCGCGCTGGTGCTCATCACGGCACTCGCTGGTGCAGCGACGAATCCGAGAACGGCAAGAATGGCGATGAAGATGCGCAAACGCGGCATGAAGAAGTCTCCCGCAGGAATTAGTCTATTGATCGACGACGATATGAGCGTCGGCCGCTCCGAGACCCAGCAGCCTCGACAGCGCGGCGTCGGCATCTTCGGTCGTCGCGAATGGTCCCGAACGCACTCTATAGAGCGTTTGTCCGTTGCGTTGAATGGCGGAGATATTCATCTCGGTGCCCAGACGCGTGGCCAAGCGATAGGCGTTGGTATAGTTCGAGAACGCACCGACCTGGACATAGAGCCGGGTCACCACCGGCACCGGCATCTTGGTCACCTGCCCGGTCGGCAGCGCGCCGGCATCGGGCGAGCCGATCGTGGTCGTCTGGGTCGGTTTTGGCAACTGACGCACCGGCTTCTGGGCCGCTTCGCGGGTTCCGGGGATTTCCGGCAGTGCGCTGGTCTCAACCTTTCCGGTATCGACCTTCGGAACCGCGTTCTGGACCTCTTCCGGCGTACCGGCGCCGAAGGGCTGCGGCTTGCCGGTCGGCAGATCGGCGCGGGCGACGTACTGCACCCGGACCTTGGCGGTTCCCTTTTCGTAGAAGCCGAGCAGCTTTGCCGCCCGCTCCGACAGATCGATGATGCGTCCGGCCGCGAACGGCCCGCGGTCGTTGACCCGCACCACCAGCGACTGACCGTTTTCGAGGTTGGTGACGCGGACGTTGACCGGCATCGGCAGCGTCTTGTGCGCCGCCGTCAGGTCCTTGGAGGTGAACAGTTCGCCGTCCGCCGTGAGGTTGCCGTAGAAGCCGGGGCCGTACCACGAGGCGATGCCGGTTTCGTCGTAATCGGGCTGCTCGCGCGGGTAGTACCAGATGCCGCCGATTTGATAGGGCTGCCCCACCCGGTAGACGCCCGCGTTGGGCGGAACAGTCACCGATGGCCGCTCGGGGGGAGGCGTCGCACACCCCGCCGCCAGGACGGCAAGCAACAGACCGGTACAGGCCTTTCCCGGAAATCCACGCATCGTTGCGGAATCAGCCCCAAAGGATTGACCCGATTGGTAAAGGATGGCGTCCAGATACGAAAGGACGAATGCGCGTTTCCGGCGACTATGTCAGGAAATTCAGGCTATTGTGTCCGCCTTGCACGGCCGGGCCGGGGCGGCTATCTGGTTCGCTCACGGATGGGTGGCAGAGTGGTCGATTGCATCGGTCTTGAAAACCGACGGCCCTGAAAGGGGTCCGGGGGTTCGAATCCCTCCCCATCCGCCAGTCGCCCGCCTACAGCGGCACTTTCAAGGCGCCGGTCCATTGGGTAGGCCCCGCGCGGTCCCACGCCCTCAGATCGTTTTCGTACGCGCCGAAGTGCCACTTCAGAACGACCCCGATGACGTTGTAGCCGCCGGCTTCCATTTCGCGGGCGTAGTTCACCGTCACGGTTGCCGGCCAGGGCTCATAGGGCAGGATTTCAAAGCTGGCGCCCGGTCGGGAACTATGGCCGCCGTGCTTCAGCGAGACGTAGTCGTAGTTGGCCGAAATCGCCATGTTGTGGCTGGGATAAACCGCAAGGCCGCCGCCGCCGTAATAGCCTTCGAAATCGCCGCTGAAGGCGCCGCCTTTGACCCGCAGCGTCAGCGACTTGTTGAAATAGTACTCGCCGAACGCGCCGTAACTCTCGGCGGTGGCAGCGCCGTTGGTGTGCATGCCCTGGAAGTTCACGGCAGCACTCAGCCGGTGATAGGCGACTGTCGCGCCGAACGTTCCCATGCGGTCGCGCCAGAATACGCTGCCGGAGATGTCGGCGATGTCGACCGACGTCCCGCTGATGTCGAAATGCTCGTCGCCGCCGCTAAGTTGAATGTTGAGCCCCGGATTGGAAAGCGACACCAGGAGATCGCCGCGGCCGCTGAAACCGTTGAGATTGCCTGCCGAGAGATGGTCGTATCCGGCCGAGATCTGTTCGCTGGCCTCGGTGGCATTGGCGCTCGCCATGCAAGCGCTCGCGACTAGCAGCGCGGCGACAACACGAGTGTGCTTCATGGACGACTCCCCCAACCGGAAGACATCACGCTACATTATTCCGATTCAAGGACAAATACGCGCCGCGTAAATTCGCCGGACGCCGCCAACATCGGTTGTGGCGTTCCTGCACCTCTTTCCGGTGTCATTTTGCAAAGTTCCGCTGCGAAATGGGAACGTACTGACCTTTGGGGAATTGTTAGGCAGAAGAACGTCCAGGAGTATCAAAATTGGACATGTCGCCCGAGACCTACGACGACCCCGACGCGGGGCGGCTGAGCGGTGCGCGCATTCTTGTGGTGGAAGACGAGTTTGTCATCGCAATGCAGCTTCAGTCGATCTTTGAGGAAGAAGGTGCCCAGGTTCTGGGTCCCTATCACAACGTGGCGGACGCGCTGGAACATGCGGGCAGCGACGACATTTCCGCCGCTTCGCTGGACGTCAATCTGGGACGGGAGACTGCCGCACCGGTTGCGAGCGTGCTGGCCGAACGGAATGTTCCGTTCGTGTTCTACAGCGTCCAGACTAATGATCCGGCTATCGCCGACTGGCGGCACGTCACCATGATCCAGAAACCCGCCGCGCCCTCCGACCTTATTGAAGCGATTGCCACTCTGGTTCAACGCCGCACGACGGAAGTGGCCGAGTAACTAGGCCGCGGTCAGCGCGCGAACGCGATCGACAACGCCGATCCGTCCGGTTTCCCCCGGAGTTATGAATAGTCCCAGACGTCGCGCCGCAAGCCCAGCCGGCGTGCTGCTGGTCAGGCGCACCAACGGTATCGACAGGATCGGTCCGGCAAGCAGCGGTATGAACCACCACAGACTGGCGGGCAGCCACAAGTGGATTGCGACCGCGGCCCCGACGCCGACCAAAGTATGGATTGCGAATGCCCGCGCGATCACTGCGATGTGGAGCTGACGCTCGCCCCGGAACTGCGCGCCCCACCCCTTGGTCTCGCCGAGCATGATGCGCACCACAAACGCGCTCTGCGACAGCATCGAGATCGGCGCGAGCAGCGTGGAGAACACCGCTTCGAGCAGAACACTCGCGGTCGCGTTCCAGCCGCCGCCGTGCGCCGCGCGCGCCGCCGGATCGCGCAGCAATAGCGCGAGCGCGAGGAATTTCGGGCCGTAGAGCAGTACGACCATGGACAGGACCAGCACGGCGAAGTCGAACGTATGCGAAAGCCCGAACGCCAGCACCGGATAGCGGCCGATATAGATCACCGGCGCGATATGCGGCTGGTTGGCGATTACGAACACCGACACGATCAGCATCGCCAGCCACAGCGGCGAAGAGACATAGCTCATGACGCCGTTGAAAAAATGCCCCCGGCTTTCCGTGCGAAACCCCTGCCCCAGGATCAGTTGCAGATGCTGAAGGTTGCCCTGACACCAGCGACGGTCACGGATGAGAAAGTCGATCAAGGTCGGCGGAGGCTCTTCGTAGCTGCCTTCGAGATCGGTGACGAGATGCAGATGCCATCCGGCTCGCCTGAGCAGCGCGGCCTCGACGAAATCGTGACTGAGAATCTCCCCGCCGAGCGGTGCCGGCCCGTGCAGTTCCGGCAGACCGCAATGATCCATGAACGGCTGAATGCGGATGATCGCGTTATGGCCCCAGTAATTGCCGCCCGGTCCCTGCAGCAGCGACAGCCCGGTGGCATAGAGTGGGCCATAGACGCTCGAGGTGAATTGCTGGATGCGTGCGAACAATGAGTCCCGGCCGACCAGTTGCGGTGCCACCTGGATCAGAGCTGTGCGCGGATTGACGTCCATCAGGCGCACCAGCGATGCCAGCGTATCGCCCGTCATCAGACTGTCGGCATCGAGCACGACCATGTAGTCGTAGAGCGCACCCCAGTTGCGGCAGAACTCCGCGATGTTGCCGGCTTTTTTGCCGGTGTTGTCTTCGCGGTGGCGGTAATAGACGTTGGGCCCCTCGCCCGTCTGCAGCGTCTGCCAGCCCGCCGTCTCCGCCGTGATGCTGGCCTGTTCGTTGGAGTCGCTGAGAATGTAGACGTCGAAGAACTCGCCGAGCCCCTCGGCGCGAACGGACTCGCAAACGGTACGAATGCCGGCCACCAGCCGTGCGGTATCCTCATTGCGAACCGGAAACAGAAGCGCCGTTCGCGAGGCCGATGGGCCGGCGTCTTGCGGCCGCTCCAGCGTGAAGTCGGCAAGGCCGCGCCAACGGGCATAAGCGCCGAGCGCGGCGATCCAGAACGAAGCACTGATCCAGGTAAAGAGGATCGCGACCAGCACCAGATAGGCGGTCTCGAGCCACGTCAGATCGTCGACGCGCAGGATGTTAAACAAACGGGATATGGCCGCCGCCGTGGTCGCCAGGACCAGGGCGAGAAACAGCCATCGCAAGGTGGTGAGGCTGGTGGCGTTGCGGATCACGACCGACGCGAGACGCGCGCCTCCCGTCTCGGCATCAGAGGTTCGAGGAAAGCCCGAGCCAAAGCTTCTAGCGCGCGGCGCGGAGTCCACACTAGGATTTCCTGGATCGGCATCGCGCGCGGACACGGCGGCGGAGCGGTCAATGCCGTCGGGAGTCGTCGAATCGTATCCGGCGCACGTTTCAAGTCACTCTCCTAGCTTAGCTTCGCTTCGGGCCGAACCCGGTGGGGACGAGCCCGGTCTTCGTGTAGTAAACACCTGTGCGAAGCCGGTACGCGCAAATGACACAGAATTGTCACCCAGCGCATTTCCTTGTTACGCTGTAACGCGATCGTATGTAGAGGTCCCAGATGGCGACATTTCGTCCGCAATGAGGAAATTTGCGCGCCATCGAATCCGGCACACAATTGTCCAAATCCTTGGGCTAGGTTTCGGGCAGCCCCTGTTCAGGTGAACCTGTCGTAATCTTCTTCATAAAGGATGACGCGTTGCCGATTTCCCGACGTTCCTTCGTGGCCGGTGCGCTGCCCTGGATGCTCGCGGCACAAGCTGCGGCGCCGAAACAGAAGGCACCAAGCCTGTCCTTTGGGCCATCGCAACCCTTCAGCTTCGATCGACTGAGCAGTCACGCCAAAAGGCTCGCTGGATCATCATATAAATCACCGACGCGTCCGGCGCAGGACATCGTGCAGGCGATTAATTTCGACGTTGCCCAGAAGATTCGCTTCCGTCCCGAGTTCGCGCTCTGGGCGAATGGCCCCGGTCCCTACCCGGTACGATTCTTCAACTTGCGCGAGACTGTGCGCGAACCCGTTCGCATTAACCTCATCAGCGGCGATAGCGCCCGGCCGATTCTCTACGACCCGCGCTACTTCGATTGGGGCAATACCGGTTTTGACAGGAAACTGCCGCGCGATGCCGGATTCTCGGGCTTCCGCGTAATGAACGGCCGCAATGTCGAGCGCGATTGGCTTGCGTTTCAGGGCGCATCCTATTTCCGCTCGTCCGGCAGCGACGATCAGTACGGCCTTTCGGCGCGCGGCATTGCGGTAAACACCGCAACATCCACGCGCGAAGAGTTTCCCATCTTCACGCAGTTCTGGATCGCCGAGGGCGCAGTGCCGGAGTCGCCGGTGACGATCTATGCCCTACTCGAAGGACCGTCGATTACCGGTGCATACAAATTCGAGGTGCGGCACGGCAAAGGCGATGTCATGGACGTCCATGCCGAGTTGTTCGCCCGCGCCGACATCGAGCGTCTCGGAGTCGCGCCGCTCACCAGCATGTTCTGGTACAGCGAAGCCAATCGCAACCAAGCTGGCGATTGGCGCCCGGAGATTCACGACAGCGACGGACTTTGCATGTGGCGCGGAAACGGCGAGCGCATCTGGCGGCCGCTGGCGGACCCGCCCGGCGTGCAGGTCAATTCGTATATGGACGTGAATCCGAAAGGGTTCGGTCTCATGCAGCGAGACCGGGATTTCGAAGACTATCAGGACGACGGCGCGTTCTATAACAAGCGTCCCAGCGTCTGGGTCGAGCCGCGCGGTGCCTGGGGCGAAGGCGCGGTGCAGCTCGTCGAAATCAACACCGCCGACGAAATCCACGACAATATCGTCGCCTATTGGGTCCCGAAGACGAAGCTCGCCGCCGGCAAATCGCTGCGCCTCGATTACCGTCTCTATTGGCAGGACCCCGAACCGTTCTTGCCGAAAGGGATTGCGCATGTGGTGGCGACGCGCCGCGGTCGCGCCGGCATCGCGGGCTCGCAAGGCCTGCCGGGATACAAGTTCGCCATCGATTTCGAAGGCGGCCCTCTCTCGGATATGCCGCAGCGCTACGACTTGAAGCCGATCGTGACGCTGTCGCGCGGGCGCGTCACCAGTGCCTATTCGCTCAAGGTCGTTGGGACGCGACGCTGGCGGGCGGTGTTCGACGCGGTCTTCGACGGACGGGATCCGGTCAATTTGCGGTGCGTGTTGCAGCAGAACGGCAAGCCGCTCACCGAAACCTGGATGTATCAGCTTTTCCCGTAAGCGGCGCGATGGGCTCCGCTACTTGACGTCTTCGTTGCGGACCAGCGTCATTGTGGGGCTGCCGATGTCGCGCGAAGCAATCGCGGGCGCGTTCTGCGGCGTCTCGTACTGCCGGTATTCCGGCACTTCGTCGAGGCGCACGAAGCGATAGCCCTCTTCCGTCATCGCGGCGACGATGGTGGCGCTCAGTTCTGCCGACTTCGCATAGAGCGAATGGATCAACACGACGCCGCCGTCGGAGCGGCGGATTTCGCGCAAGTAGCCCTTGGCGCAGGTTTGCGCCGTCCATTTGTGTCGCCAGCAATCCCAGTCGGCGGCGCTCATCACGTAGCCGTCGCGCATCGAGATCTGTCCGCCGATATCCCAATAGATCGGGCCGACATAGTTGCGCAGCACCGGATCGGAATTGAGGATTTTCGCATGCGCCGCACGCCAGTAGCCGTAGGGAGCGCGGAAGTAGAACTTGTCGCCCGGTTTCATGAAGGGAGCGATCTGGTCGTGCGTGATGCGGATCTGGTCGATCAGCCGCTCCGGAACGGCATCGAAAGAACTGCGCAGCATGGGATGCGTTGCGCTGTGATTGGCGAGCAGATGACCTTCGTTCGTGATGCGCGCCAGTGTGGCGTGATGGGTCTTGGCAGTGCTGCCGACGACGAAGAAGGTCGCGTGCACATTGTTCGCCTTGAGGGCATCAAGCACTTCGGGCGTATGACCGGCAGGACCGTCGTCGAAGGTCAGCGCGATCGTGTGCGCCTCGCGCAAACCCGAATAGAAGATGCTCGAACTCTTGAACCAAGCAACCTGGTCGTCGCTGGCGAGAGCCGCGCCGAACGCCATCACAACCGCTACGACGGCACCAACGGTCGACAGCCTCATGGCCCCCGCACACCCCACAATCCAGGCGGAAGTTTACGGGCGGCACAACGCCAGAGCAAGGGCCACCCCGGCATGCTTAACGCCGGTCAGGCCTCATTTGGCCGCAGTTTCCGGCGAAAAAACCGATCCCCGGACCTTGCCCTCGGCCGCGTGCGCAAGCACCGCACCGGTATCGGGGAAGTCGCCGCGCGTCAGATGATAGACATAGCGGGCCGCCTCATCGGCAGGATCGAGCCGCGGCACCCCGGTGCCGGTCTGGCGGGTCGAGTGAATGGTGAGGCCGGCAATGGTGCCGTCCGGTGCCAGCCAGGCTTCGATCACCGGGCCGAGCCCCCGCACCTCGGTCACCGACACGCCATCGTAGGTCCAGAAGTTGCCCAGGCTGTAGGCGACGAGATGGCCGCGATAGATTTCCATCGCGCGTGGCACATGTGGCCCCGAGCCGATCACGATGTCGGCGCCCGCCTCGATTACGGCGTGGGAAAACCCGATCACGTCGCCGCGGTCTTCGCCGGCGAATTCCTCGTGGCCTTGCGGAATATGCGCGTGGTCCCAGCCTTCGCCGCCGCCGTGGAACCAGACGATCACGACCGCATGCGTCTTCTTCAAGGCGCGGACCGCATCGGCGGCCTCGCCGATCGCGTTGATATCGAGCGTACCGTCGTTGGGTGCAAAGCCGATCACAGCGGCCTGCCGCCCGTCTCGCAAAGCGATCGTGGTGTACCGCGCACCGTCCTGATCGAGCCCGGCGAAGCCGATACCGCGCCTTTTCAGTTCGGCAATAGTAGTTGTACGACCGGGAACGCCGTGATCGCCGCTGTGATTGTTGGCAAGATTGACGGCGGAAAGGCGCAGCGATGCCAGAACGTCGGCATAGTATTGGGGGCTGCGGAAGGAATAACACCGCTTGCAACCGCTTTTGGTGCTGGGCTCGGCACCGTCATACAGCACGCCTTCGAGGTTGACGAACGCGAGATCGGCGCGGCGAAAGACAGTGGCCAGATCGGGCCCGATCAAGGCTGCAGCATCCACGCCGGGCACGATCGCCGGATTGAGGCCAATATCGCTGGCGCCCATCATCACGTCGCCGGCGGCCGCGATATTGATGAGTTGCGGGTCGCCCGGCTTGTACCGCTCGGAAAACCAGAGCTGCGTTTCCGGCGGTGGCGCCACTTCAGCCAGGATAGCGGCCTTCAAGGCGGGCGGCGGACCGTAGGAGATGGCTTGGTAATGCGCCTGCACGACCGAGGAGGTGGTTAGCACAACGAGACAGGCAAGAAAGATCGTCGTCGCCACCGCCGAACACCGGCCGGCAACGCAGTCGAGATCGAACCCGCACCGGTATCCCATACCCCCGTCCCCTGGCGGCGATTGTAGCCGACGGTCGCGTCAAGTCGAGAGCTCTGACGTGGAACTACGGCGCCCGCTCGGTAGTTAATCCGGCGCAAGAGCGCGGTGGTTGATATGCGGGCCTCGGCCAGGACAGTGGGAGCAGCGACTTTCGGCTTCCTGGCTTGCGCCGGCTGCGCCATGGCCCAAGGGTATGTGCAAGGTTCGGCGGGCGGTTCTTGGATGACGTGGCTCGATGTCGGAGGCGTCGGCTACAAGCTCAATACCGGTTTCAATATCGGCGTATCCGGCGGCATCAACCTCGTCGACCTGATCGGTCCGTCGTGGGATTTGCGCGGCGACATCATGCATTCGCAAAACCAGTACGAATGCTGCACGGCCCACCTCGGTGGCACCAGCGTGATGGCGAACCTGATCTATCACATTGACCTCGGCATGCGCCTGAAGCCGTATATCGGCGCAGGCCTCGGTGCGGTGGCGATCAATTTCGGCAACGCCACGACAGGTCCGCACGAGACGCGCACCAAGTTCGGCTATCAGGCCCTTGCCGGGATCGAGTATCCGCTGGCGGGAAAGCTGTCGGCATTCGGCGAATACCGCTACATCGACGCCGGTCACACCGACTTCAGCATCGTGGGACCGGTCGAATACCGGACGCACAACGTGATGATCGGTCTGAAGTTGAGCCTCTAGACCTGCTCTCTTCGTCTTAGGACATGTTGGGGGCCGCGTGTACAAGAACGCGCTTTCACTGCTCCGATCCTGTCAATTTTCCTGACACCGGCGCCACGAAAATGCTGCAAAAGTGCGGCGTTTCCTTGTGGTCTGGGACTTGCACTTCGATCAACTCTGCATTGAAAGAGCGAGGGGTCTCATGAAGAAATCTGCACTATTGTGTGCCGTTGCCGTTGGGGTACTTCTGACTGCCGCAGCGTCGGCCAGTCCGGTGAAAGTGAATACCTTCAAGCCGCAGCCGTTGCTGTCGCTTTCCACGCAGCCCGATCTTCTTAATCCGAACGGGACCGTGAACAAGTCGAGTCCGTATCTGGCGGGTGTTGGCGGGACGGCTGCTTATACCGGTGTCGGCACCATCCAGATCAAAAGCGAAAAGAGCGGCGCTGGTGCGTTTTATTGCACCGGCTCGATGATTTCTCCGACGCTCGTCCTGACCGCCGCGCATTGCGTCAACAATCCCGAGATCGGCCGCATCAAGCAGATGCAGTTTGCCGTCCCGAACGGGCGTCCGTTGTTTGGCGCCAGCCCGGCCCCCAATACCGGTCCGCTGGCGGTCAGCGTCGGCGGTGCGTTCACCACCTTGCCGGGCTGGAATTTTTCCACACTTGGTGAGGACCTGGCGGTGGTGAAACTCGATGCCCCAATCACCGGCGTCGAAACCTACAGCATCTATCGCGGCGATCCGCTCGGACATCAGACGACTATCGTCGGCACAGGAACCGCCGGTTGGGGCAGCGTCGGCGTCGATAGCGAGACCGGTTACGCCGGAGGCCTGTTCGATCTGCGCAAGCGCGTCGGCGACAACATCTTCGAACTCTACGCGACACCGTTCTTCGAGGCGATCGCAGCGCATTTCGGCATCAATGAAATCCCCACCGGGCCGAGCAATGGCGTCATCATGTACGACTTCGACAGCGGCCTTGCGGCCAATGACGTCTTCGGCCAGCTTTGCTCGTTTGCCGATCCGGCGCTGAAGAGCCTCTGCGTCACGCAAACCGGACTTCCCAATGAGGTCGGTGCCGCGCCGGGCGACTCCGGCGGGCCGCTGTTCATCGGCGACCAGATCGCCGGCATCACGTCTTGGGGACAAACCGGCGCCATCCTGAGCTTCGACGGCACCTATATTTATTGCGGAGGCCCGCATGACATCGACGTGTCGGTAAACGTCGATAACGGCTCCTGCACAGATTCCAGCTTTGGCGAATTCAACGGCGCGACCAATGTGTCCGCCTTCCAAAGCTGGGTCGATGCCGTGCTGGCCGGAAAGGTCGAGTTCGAGCGGGTGCCCGAGCCCGCCACTCTCGCCCTCGTCCTGGGCGGATTGGCCGGGCTCGTACGCCGCCGTCGGGCTCAGCCGAGCACGGGCTCCAAAGCCGGATAGTCGGTATAGCCTTCCGCGCCGGGCGCATAGAACGTTGCTGCGTTCCATTCGTTCAACGGCGCCCCGGTGCGGAAGCGCTCGACCAGATCCGGATTGGCGATGATGAGCTTGCCAAACGCCACCGCGTCCGCAATGCCGTCCTTCAGCGCCCGTTCGGCGCTCGCCTTGTCGAAGCCTTCGTTGACGATATAGACGCCGCCGAATTCATCCTTCAGCCGCGGGCCGATAGAATCGTCCTTGCGGGCCTCACGGGCGCAGAGGAACGCGAGTCCGCGCTTGCGGGCTTCGCGGGCGACATAGCTGAAGGTGGCGAGCCGGTCGGAATCGCCCATGTCGTGGCTGTCGGCGCGCGGTGCGAGATGCAGACCGACGCGATCGGCGCCCCATACTTCGGCCGCCGCATCGACGGCTTCGAGCATCAGACGGGCGCGGTTCTCGATCGAGCCGCCGTATTTGTCTGTGCGCTTGTTGGTCGTGTCCTGCAGGAATTGGTCGAGCAGATAGCCGTTGGCGCCGTGCAGTTCGACACCGTCAAAACCCGCTTTCTTGGCGTTTTCGGCACCCTTCTTATAGGCTGCGATCACGCCGGGAATTTCATCCAGTTCGAGTGCGCGTGGCGTTACATAAGCTTTCTCCGGCCGCACCAGGCTGACATGGCCTTTCGGTTGGACCGCACTCGCCGACACCGGCGTGGCACCGTTCAAATAAAGCGGATCGGAAATCCGACCGACGTGCCAGAGTTGCAATACGATCCGGCCGCCAGCCTCGTGTACGGCTTTGGTCACCTGCTTCCAGCCTTCGGTCTGTTCGTCGCTCCAGATGCCCGGTGTACGCGGATATCCAACGCCCATGGGATCGACGCTGGTCGCTTCGGTGATGATCAAACCGGCGGATGCTCGCTGCCGGTAGTACTCGGCCATAAGCGGCACGGGAACGCGGCCATCCGGTGTCGCGCGGGTGCGCGTCAGCGGAGCCATGACGATTCGATTGGGCAATTCGAGAGCACCCGCCTTCAGCGGATCGAACAATGATGGCATGAAAACCTCGGGGTAGAAGGCTGCCCGGAAGAGATAGGAACCGTCATCCTGTCCTGCAAGCACTGCATGCAAAAACACCCTGCCCTCAGGGACAGGGTGTTTTCCATAACTTTACTATGGGTAATCGTTTTTTCTAGTCGCGGTAATCGCGATCCCGGCGGTCGTAGTCGCGGCGGCGTTCACGGCGATCTTCGTAAACCCGCTCGCCGTGCCTATTATACCAGTAGTAGCGGTGGTGGTGCCGGTCGTAATGGCGCCCCCGATCGCAATCGATATCACGAGCGATCGCATTGCCCGCGAAACCGCCCGCCACAGCTCCGCCGACCGTCCCCAAGGCGCTGCCGCCGGAAACGGCATTGCCGATCAGACCGCCACCGACTGCACCGATAATGCTGCCGCCCGCATGGCTGCGACCACTGCATCCGTCGGCCCAGGCGGACGAATTCATCACGCCGAAGGCGAAAAGCGCCGACACAACCAGCACTGCTTTGCGCATGAGTTAGCTCCTTCAAATGCTGTCACGAGCATTATCGACAAAATGGACGCGACCGTGGCCGGTTGCTGTAGCATTCCTGTGACTGCGCCTCTTGAGAGACACAGAACGGCCGCAAAATCGGCCGCATGGCTCCGCGGCAGCAAGCCGAAACTACACCGGTGTGAAGTCATGCAAGCACTGCGTGAAGATCGCTATTGCAGGCGGGTTACCGCCTCTTTCAACCGCGCCGCCAAGGCCTGCGCATCGGCGAGCTTATCGCGCTGCTCCTGAAGAACGTCCTCGGGAGCGCGCGAAACGAAGTTCTCGTTCGCCAGCTTGGCTTCGAACCGGGCGATTTCGTCGTGCGCTTTCTTCAGTTCCTTTTCGAGACGCGCGCGCTCCTTGGCAAAGTCGATCACATTGCCGAGTGGCAGCGCGGCGACGGCTTCACCGATCACGAACTGCGCCGAACCCGGAGGAATCGCATCCGACGTTCCGGTGGTCGAAAGACGCGCCAAGGTCGACAGGATCGACATGTGAGTGTCGAGGCGATGCTTGGTCTCCGCGCTCGCATCCTTCAGCACCAAAGCGATCTTGGCCGACGGCGGCACATTCATTTCGGAACGGACCGAACGCACGCCCTGCACCAGTTCGATCACCCAGTTCATTTCCGCCCGCGCCGCTTCGCTGACCGGCAGCGCCGACAGATCGGGCCATTCCGCTTCGATCAAGAGGCTCTTGCGCGGTGTCAGGTGTTCGACCGTGCGCGCCCACAGTTCTTCGGTGATGTAAGGCATGAACGGATGCAGCAGCTTCAGAATGGTGTCGCGCACCCAGGCGGCCGTCATGCGCGCTTCCGCCTTGGCGCCCTCGTCCGTGCCGTTGAGCAACGGCTTGATGAATTCGAGATACCAGTCGCAGAACACGTCCCAGACGAAATGATAGACCGCACCGGCCGCATCGTTGAAGCGATAGGCTTCCAGCGCGTCCGTGCACTCGGCCGCCGTCTTGGCGGCTTCCGCCACGATCCATTTGTTGACCGTATGGGTGACCTTGGACGGATCGAAGTCCTCGCGCGTATCGCAGCCGTTCATCTCGCAGAACCGCGCTGCATTCCACAGCTTGGTCGCGAAGTTACGGTTCACTTCAACGCGTGAGGGACCGATGCGCATGTCCTTCGACTGACCGGCAGCAATCGCCACGGTGAAGCGCAGCGCGTCAGCGCCGTATTGGTCGATGAGTTCGAGCGGATCGATAACGTTGCCTTTGGTCTTCGACATCTTCACGCCCTTTTCGTCGAGGACACGATTGTGGATGTAGACCGTGTGGAACGGCACTTCGTCCATGAAGTGCAGCCCCATCATCATCATGCGGGCGACCCAGAAGAAGATGATGTCGAAGCCGGTGATGAGAACGTTGGTCGGATAGTAGCGCTTCAGTTCCGGCGTCTGGTCGGGCCAGCCGAGCGTCGAGAACGGCCAAAGCGCCGAGGAGAACCAGGTGTCGAGCACGTCGGGATCGCGGGTCAGCGAAATCTTCTGCGAGTCACCTCGCCTAATCGTCTCCAGGTGTTTCCCTTCAGGTGGAACTCCTGAAACTCCATAGTACTTTTCAGCTTGATCAAGAGCTTCGGTTTCGGATTCTGCCACAAATATGTGACCATCCTGTCCGTACCACACCGGCAACTGATGTCCCCACCAGAGCTGGCGGCTGATGCACCACGGCTGAATGTTCTTCAGCCAGTTATAATAGACGTTGGTCCAGTTCTCCGGCACGAACTTGGTGCGGCCGTCTTCCACCGCTTTGATGGCCCGCTCGGCCAGCGGCTTCACATTCAGGTACCACTGCTCGGTCAGGTACGGCTCGAGCACGACGGTCTTGGTCTTTTCGTCGTGCGGCACGGCGTGAACGATCGGCTCTTTCTTTTCGAAGAAGCCCTGCTCTTCCAGATCCGCCAGCACGACATCACGCGCCACGAAGCGATCGAGCCCGCGATATTTTTCGGGCACGTTGTCGTTCAGCTTGCCGTCCTTGGTCAGGATATTGATCATCGGCAGGTTGTGGCGCTTGCCGACTTCGAAGTCGTCGAAATCGTGGGCCGGAGTGATCTTCACCGCGCCGGTGCCCTTCTCCGGGTCGGCATGCTCGTCGGCGATGATCGGGATCAGGCGGCCGCACAGCGGCAGCTTCACCTGTTTGCCGATCAGGTGCTTGTATTTCGGGTTCTCGGGATGCACCGCGACTGCGGTATCGCCCAGCATGGTTTCGGGACGCGTGGTGGCAACGGTAATGAACTCGTCGGTGCCGTCGACCGGATATTTCAGGTACCAGAGGTTTCCCTTCATCTCGATGCTTTCGACTTCGAGATCGGAAACCGCCGTCTGCAGCCGCGGGTCCCAGTTGACCAGCCGCTTGTCCTTCTTGATCAGGCCCTGGTTATAAAGCGTGACGAACACCTTCAGCACGGCGCGCGACAGGCCCTCGTCCATGGTGAAACGGGCGCGGTCCCAGTCGGCGGAGGCGCCGAGGCGATGGAGCTGGTCGAGGATGGCACCGCCGGATTCGGCTTTCCACGCCCAAACGGCTTCGAGGAATTTCTCGCGTCCCATGGCGACACGGCTCTGCTGCTTTTCGGCAAGCTGGCGTTCGACCACGAGCTGGGTGGCGATGCCGGCATGGTCCATGCCCGGCTGCCACAAGACGTCCTTGCCGCGCATGCGCTGGAAGCGGGTCACCGCGTCCTGCAACGTGTTGTTGAGGGCGTGGCCGATATGCAGCCGGCCGGTAACGTTCGGCGGCGGGATGACGATACAGAACGGGTCGGCATCAGGGCGGCGGCCGCTCCGGAAGGCTCCCGACTGGACCCAGAGCCGGTAGATCCGGCTTTCGACGTCGTGCGGATTGAAGGTCTTGTCGAGCATGAAATTCCCCTCTGACGGCTGGGCGGGCCCTGAACGGCCCAAAACGAAAGTGCCCGGACTGGGTGAAACCAGCCCGGACACCAATCCGTCAAGGGGTTATCCGGGCTGATCCCCGGATTACCCGAAAAATCAGCGCTTTGTACCGCGCGCCTTGGCGACGCGGGCGACTTCCTCGCGTACCGCGCCTTCCAACAGAGCCGGGAAGTGCTCGTCCATCCATTCGCGGATGATCGGCTTCATCTTTTCCACGACGAAGGAGGCGTTGTCGCCGAGCCACTCCTTTGCGACAGGTTCGAAGGCATCGCGGACGGCCTTTTCGAACACCGCCTCGACCGATCCCCCGGACGCTGCGGCGGGCATGGCACGCGACACAGGCGCGGCGACCTCTTCTTCCGGCTCGTCCAGAGCGGCAAAGGCATCGTCGATCGACTGGCGCGTCTTGTCGGAGAAGATATCGTTGTTCTGCTGTGCCATCGCCTCGGGTGCAGCCTCTTCTTCGATCGGCTCGAACACCACATCCTGTTCCGGGACGGCCTCCATGGCTGGTTCTGGTTCCGGTTCGGGCTGCGGCGCCTGCATCGGCTCGTCGACGACCACCTGGGTCAGATCCAGGATGTCGGCCTCGGGCTCCGGCTCGGGAATCGGCTCAGAAACCGGGGCGGGTTTGGCCTCCGCGGCAGGCTGCTGCTCGGTAGAATCCTCGGAGATGATCTTGCGAATGGAGGCGAGGATTTCCTCCATTGTCGGTTCGTGCTGAGGACTCGAAACCATGCGAAACTCCCGGCCGCCAGACTATTCAGTAAACCCTAGAACAGTTGACCATGGAAGGCAAAGAAGCAGTTAACGTTCAGCATGATAACTGCGAAATATGTCGGAATGCTTTCATTCGCCGAAGCCGACCCAACGAGCCGCGTTGTCCTCGTAATGAGCTAATGGATCGTAAACTGTAACCTTCAGCCCCAGATTTTTTGCGGTCAGGAGCCCGGAGGCCGCCAGCACTTGGAATGCAGCCACTGTCGCATCCCGGCGCGACGTCACCACCGCAACTTGGGCATTGAGCAGCTCCTGCTGCGCGTTGAGCACGTCGAGAATAGTGCGACCGCCGACCCGCTGTTCCTTGCTGACGCCGGTAAAGGCGATCTCGTTTGACTTGGCAGTGGCTTCATTGGATTCGATGTTGGCGAGAGCCGCCTGATACGCGTTCCAAGCGGAAGCGACGGTCGAGTGCACCTGCCGGTCGGTGACGGACACGTTGAGCTGCGCCTGGGCGCGGAGCTGCTTGGCTTGGCGAACGGCGGCTTGTTCTCCGCCACCCTGATAGATTGGGATGTTCACCTGAAGCTGAGCACCGACCCCTTGGGTCACCCCTCCACCGCCACCCAACGCCGAGGCGTAGGATTGTTGCGAATACTGGTAGCCGCCCTGAAGATTAACCTCCGGCAGTAATGCCCCGATCGCTTCATCAACGGCGTAGTCGGCTGCCTTTTCGTATTCCTGGGCCTGGACCAGGGCCGGATTGGCATGGACGGCGCTCTGCTGTGCCGCGTCCTCGTTCGCCGGAACGGCTGGGGGCGTCGCGGGGCGCTCTTCCAATGTTTCAGCGGGACGGCCGATCACTTGAACGAAAGTCGCCCTGCTGATCGCAAGCTGACCTTCCGCAGCCGTCAATGCCGCCTGCGCGCCGGCGAGCCGGGCCTCTGCTTGGGCAACGTCAGTCCGGGTCAGCGAACCAGCCTTGAATTCCAACGCGGTCGAATCCTTCTGCCGGCGCAAGACATCGACATTGTGATGCCGCAAGTTGACGATCGCCGCGTCGCGCACCACGTCCATATAGGCGGTTGCCGCCGCCAGAAGAACCGTCTGCTCGGAGGCAACGAGTTCGGCGCGCGCGGCCCGGACATTGGCTTTGGCCTTGCCGATTTCAGCGTAGGTGCGTCCGCCACGGAACAGTTCCTGCTGCAACCCGACTTGGCCCTGAATTGGATAAGTGACTGAGCGGCCCAGGCCGCCTACCTTCAGGTTATTATAGGAGTAGGTCCCGGTGGCGCTGATGCTCGGCCGCCATTTGGCATTCGCCATCGCGACGGTCTCGTCGGTAGCCCGCAAGCTGGCCTGCGCCGCTCCCAATTGAGGGTTGGTTGTGTATGCGATGCCCAGAGCTTCCAGCAGTGAGAAGTTGGACGATGCCGCCGGATCGGCATACGCCGTTCCACACAACATCAAGGCGGCCGCAGCCCAGGCCAGGCGGCGCGAAATTCCCATAGCTAACCCCTCCGGTTCGAATCACACGAGCCGCCCTATTCCGCGGCTGGTTCTTCGGCTGGCCCCTCGGCCTCGCCCGCACGCATATAGGAACCACCTACGGAAGGAGCAACGCCCCGCGACCACACGTGCCAATGTTTCAGCCGCATCCCGGCATGGCGTCCTGCGCAGGCATCTGATATAGGCCGTTCCCCTTGGGGCCACGTGGCGGAGTGGTTACGCAACGGTCTGCAAAACCGTGTACTCCGGTTCAATTCCGGACGTGGCCTCCACTCTACTTTCCTTAAAAATCAGCTTGTTGCCGGGACACCGATTCGTTCGGTGTTCGCCCGTATAACGCGAATTCAGAAAAATAACCCAACGATCCCAGGCGTTAAGGGTTTGTTAACCTTATGGGGGCATCCTCCCCACCGTCTTCCCTTGAAGACACCCCACCATTACCCAACGCCTTGGGGCCGGGTTCAATCCCGGCCCTTTCTTTTTTGGGTTTTGGTCAGCCCTCATCCTCACTCGATTGTGAAGCGCTGCGCTGCTTACGCCAGCGTCCCCAACCCACTTCCAGACGCCGACGGCCTCGCCGAACGGCCTTGCTATCGACCGATAGAACCATCAGCCCGAGCGGCAGCATCCAGAAGCCGACCACAGGCAGGAAGCCGACGATTCCCCCTGCCACCAGCCCCGAACCTAGAAGCACACGGCTCTTCCGGGACCCCGGAAGGGGGATCTTGCGACGGCCGATCCGGACGCTGGCGCGTTTGTCGCGGTTTTTTGTCATCAAGTGGTTTGGTAAGCGGCAACGAGTTTGATATAGGCACGCCCCACGAGATGCGCTAGACAACGCGCCCTCAAGTGTTCCCCGGTAGCTCAGCGGTAGAGCAACCGGCTGTTAACCGGTTGGTCGGCGGTTCGAATCCGTCCCGGGGAGCCATTCTTTCTTCCACCGCACTGCCGAATAGCAGCCCCTTCGGGGCTGGACGCATGATTCTGCGTAAGGGGGTTGTGCGTAGGGCGGCTTGTTTTCGGGGCGGGAGGCGCCGAGCCTTGGTGGCGTTACGTCATCAAAAGGCACCTTCCATGCCCCTCATCCGCACCGAGATCGCCGATAGCATCGGGACACTCTTCCTCGACCATTACGCCAAGCGCAACGCCTTGAGCCGCGAGCTGGTGGAAGACGTTCACGCGGCCGTGGACCAGTTCCGCAAAGAGCGCGTGCGGGCCGTCGTGCTGCGATCGGCGACGAACGAAAAGGTGTGGTCGGCGGGGCATGATGTGGACGAGCTGCCGAAAGCAGGCATCGACCCTCTTCCCTATGGCGATCCGCTGGAGCGGCTGCTCAGGGCCATCAAGACCTATCCGGCGCCGGTGATCGCCATGCTGCATGGATCGGTCTGGGGCGGCGCCTGCGAGCTGGTGATCGCGTGCGATATCGTCATGGCCGACGAGACCGTCACCTTCGCCATTACTCCGGCCAAACTCGGCGTGCCGTACAACGCGGCGGGGTTTCTGAATTTCATCAGCCGCCTCCCCCTTACCGTGGTGAAAGAGATGTTCTTCACCGCCGATCCGATGCCTGCGGAACGGGCGCTCAGGGTTGGGATCATCAATCACCTGGTGCCCGCGGCCGAGTTGGAGGCACGGACCTACGCCATGGCGCGCACCATCGCCAAGCGCTCGCCGTCGGCGATCTCGGCCTACAAGGAAGCGATCCGGGTTTTGAGCGAAGCGGTGGCGATCAATCCCGATACCTACGAGTACCTGCACGGGCTCAGGCGCGAGGTCTATTTCGGACCCGACTACCGCGAAGGCATCGCGGCGTTCCGGGAAAAGCGCGAGCCGGATTTCGGGAGATAGTACCCCTGGAAAAGCACAAGGCCCGCGGGGGCACGCGGGCCTTGCGTCTTTACCGGTTCAGATACCTTGCCGCGTCGAGGGGGAGGAACTCCGCGGCTGATAGGAGATAGTCTGAATCGGTACCTTCGGACTTGGAGACGCCGCCGTTGCTGCCGGCGCCTTGAGTTGCGGCGAAGGGGATCCGCCGCAATTGCCTTCGGTATGGGACACGACTTTCGGCGCGCCGCCGTTCGGCGACGCCGTGATCTGTACCGACCGCATGCAATAATTGTTTCCCGACGAGGTCGAGACGAAACGCATGGCGTTGTCGCCGGCGGGTGCGCCGTTGAACGTTGCCGAATAGAGCGGATCGCGCATCGCGGCTGCCTGCATCTGGCGAGCCTGGATCATCATCGCCGCCATCTGGCGATCCATCAGTGCCTGAACGCGTTCGATTTCCGCAAACGGCGACTCCGGGCCGAAGCCGGGACCGAAGGCGGTCATCACGAACGGACTGGCCGGACCTTGGACGAAATTTACTTTCGGGGCGACATCGCCGGTGTAGCGGATATGGGCGGTTCCGCCGTTGGGCATCGCGACGGTCATCTCATGGACCGCGGGCCCTGCCGCGAGAGCCAGCCCCGTCACACCGGCCACAGCCGCGCCGATCAGAAGTACGGATGCTAGACGCATGGGGGACTCCGTTGTTGCAGGACTAGAGATAGTCCCCGCAGGTTTCGGCAGTCTGTAGGGCGGCTGAAAACGGCGTAAGGAACGCCGACAACATAAGTTTTTTTCCGATGTCGCGCTTTCGGCCGGTCTCCGCCTGCTTGTGCTCCATATACCAAAGGCGGAATCGAGAAATTCCGCCTTCAGCCTCAAGCCCGCCGCCGCCTCCGGAGGCCGTTTTCAGGCGGCGATCGACAGGCGCATTGGTCTCATTCTGCGGAGTGCTCGAGCAAACCGGCCGCCTTGTGATACGGCCGATGCCGCTATAGCGGGCTTAGACGGACTTACGTATCCTCGCGGGGGTCATGCCTTTGCAGCGCGTGCGGGCGCGATACTCCTGTATTTGCGCAGATAGTTTAGGCCGAAGCCGAAAGCCGTCCTCCATTGTCAAACACCGCATTTCGATGTGGGTATGCGGTGCCAACAATTCAAGACGTGAGGAAAACTATTTTGCATCGCTAAATGCGAGACGCAACCGCAATAATTTCCGCAAGATGGACGAATGAAACTCGTCACAATGATGAACGGAGTTGGTTCACGCGAAGGCGCGGAGAGAGTGCGCGTTTTTTTCTGCTCCACGCGGGCGCGACAATCTCTCAATGCGCACTAGAACCTCGGGGGGAAGTGTCTGCCGTCGCGCGCAGCGCGCAAGACGATCCCCCCTTCCCGCGCTTCGCGCGGACTTCCCCCCACGGTCCTAGTGCCCAGTGTGAAAAGCCTTGCGCCCGTGGAGGGCAGAAAAGGACGCGCGGCACCGCGTGAATCGTTCTATTGCGCTAGTCCTGCGTTTCCACGGTCAGGCGGAGGTCTTTGAATTCGCCGGGCGGGATGTGGAAGGTCCAGGTCATGCCGTTGGCGGTCACGGTGTGGGACTGGCTTTCGTCGATGATTTTGACCTTGTCGCTCACCGGCAGACGCAGTTCGAAATCGACGGCGGCGGCCTTGTGGTTTTCGATCCGCACCGAACCGGAGGCCCGTGTCCGGTTGTCGTGTTTTCTCCGGATGACTTCCCGGTCGATTTGCTTGGCCCGAACATAGACGTCCATCGCACCGCCGATCTCCACCTCGATCGGGCTGTCGACGGAGAAATCGCGGAATTCGGTGCGCTTCAAAACCACCGGCGCATGGTCGTCCGACACTTCGGTTGCGGTAAACATGCCGGCCGGAAGCGCCAAGCCGAGATTGTTCTTTTTCGAGTTCTTCATCCGCAGCATCACCGACGCGGCGTGCTGTTCTTCATCGGAAGGAAGTTCGGCGTAATAGATCCGCGCGAACGGTACGTCTTTCTGATCGAGCAATTGAAGCTGCTTAGTCTGGCGGGCGTTCACGTCGGTCGTGCCGTTCAGACTGTAAAGCTTGTAGTCGCCGAGGTCCTGCGAAGCACGCATGCCAGTGACGGCAACGGTTTCCATGCTGTCCGCCATCAATGCCGGTGCGGCTGCCGGGGGCGGTGGCGGGGGTGGAGGTGGCGCCATCCGCATCAGCTTGTCCCGGAACTCAAGCAGCTTGTGCCAGCGTATGTTGGTCGGCCAGCAAGCATCCGCACGATAGAGGTGCGTCGGTTCGACCGCTTTGTCCTCGTCCTCCTGGCGCGCAACCGTACCAGCCACAATGTCGAGCGGCACGTCTTTGAAGCTGGTGTCACCCGCGTTGACCAGCGTGACCCAGCCCGACAGATCGAGGCGGTCGCCATGCAGGCGCGCGACGTAATTCGCCGCCCAGTTCACATTGGCGGCGAGATAGCTGAGCTTGATCGTATAGCGGCCGGCTTGGCGCGCATTGGTGCGGATCGACAGTGTCGGACTATCGCGCAAACCGTCGGGCACCTTCGAGAAGACGAGCCGCTCCGGCAAGCCGCTGCAATCGAGGGCCTCGTAGCTGCCGCCGAAATCGAGCACGACGCCACTCGGGCCGGTGCGGATCACGGCTTTGCGTTCGGTGGTCTTGCCGGTCTTCTTGTCGGTGCGTACCAGCGTCACCGTTTCGCCGATGGATTTGCCGATCAGAGAACCGGGGCTCAAAAGGTCGTAATCAAAATTGCGCTCGAGGAGCGGCACCGGCAGACCGTCGACGGCGGCAGTCTGCGGAATGATGGTCGACGCGACGCCGCGAAATTCGATTGTCGCAGGTCCGGCGGGCACGTCGATGGTGCGCGTCTCGGTGATAAAGGCGAGCCCTTCGTCGGGTTCGGGATCGCGGAAGGAGGACGGATCGCCCTCGCCGCCCGAATGATAGACGGTCACGCGCACGCCGTCGGGCCGCTCCGAAACCTGGGCGGCAGAAGGTGTCAGGGCGACAAGCCCCGCGAGGACGAGCGCGCGCCACATCGCAGGGATCAGCCGGTGACGACGGTGAAGGTCAGAACCGTTTCGCCGTTGGCCGGAACCGGCACGCTCCAGCCGAGAGTCGACGCGTCGATACGGCGGCTCTTCAGACTTTCCTTCTCGACGTCGGCGTCGCGCCAAAACCCGCCTTGGCGGAATTCGACCGTTGCCGGTGTCGATTTGGCGTTGCGGAACACGTAGGACATCGAATAGCGGGTTTTCTTGCGGCTCGACGTCAATTCCGACGACACCACCGTCGCCTGCGCGGTGACATCGAACGCCTCGCCGATCTTGACCGCCACTTCCGAACCGCCCGGCGAATGGTCGATGGCATTCTCGCCGAGGAATTTCGCTTCACCGGAAGCATCGCGCATGTAGACGCGAATGGTGCCTTGCGGCAACGCACGTTCGCGGTTGATGAAATTCAACACCACATCGGCGTGGTTGGGGTTGGGATCGCTGTTGAACCAGCCGGCGCGGTATTCGTAGACCTTCTGCGTCTTGACGCCTTGCAGATCGAGGAAGCTCACCTGCTTGGTCTGGTTCTCGGCGACGGTCAGCCGTTCCGGCAGATCGTAGATGAGATAATCGGCCAGTTCCTTGTCGCCCGAAGGCTTGGTGCCGGCCTGGCGCGTGCTGTTCCGGGGCCGATTGTAATTGTAGTTGTAGGTATCGCTGCCGGTCTCCATGGCACCGGCCACAAGCTGGGTCTTGGCGTTCTTATAGGAGACGCCGGACTGGTTGGTGAGCGTGATCCAGCCCTGCAACGTCATGGCGCTGCGACCTTCGTCGAACAGGGCGACGTAATCGGCCTTCCAGTTCATGCCGGTGGTCAGATAACTGAGAGTCACGTCGCGCGCGCCCGCCTCGCGCGCCTGCACCGTCACCGACAGCGTCGGATTGGCGCGCAGATTCTCGGGGATCGAGGAGAACACCACGCGGGTCGGAATGCCGTCACTGCGCAACACTTCGATGCGGTCGCCGATTTTCAGCACCACGCCGTCGTTGACACTGAGGACGGTGGCGAGTTCGGGCGTTTCATGTCCGGTCGCCGGATTGGTGCGGATGATCTTGATCTGCTTGCCGACCGCCTTCTCCATCATCTTGGACGGCGTCAACAAGTCGTAATCGAAATTCTGCTCGACCACGCCGAGGTCCTTGCCGGTCAGCGCCACGGTTTCGGGACGGATCTGGGCGGAGACGTTCTTGAACTCCAGCCGCTGGCGGCCCGCGGTAATGTCGAGCCGGCGCATGTCCTGCACCAGAGCGAGGTTCGAGTTGTAGATGGTCAGCGAGATCGTCTGAGCCGGATCGGCGGCGACCGCCGCAGCGGCAAGTGCCATCATCGAAACGGCCGAGAACACCATGCGACGCATGAAGGCCCCCCAGTTCGCATCCAGAGTCAGATTCGCACCGGACCATGGTTTTGTCGAGGCCGCCGCTGGTGACGGATTTTCCATTTTTGCGAACGTCTTGCGGGCAAAACGGGCCGCCGGTACGGTTCGATCGGATGCCTCCCGGAGCCGACGCATGGATTTTCGCCCCGACGCCCTCGCCGCCATCGGCAATACGCCGTTAATCCGGCTGCGCCGCGCCTCCGAGGAAACCGGTTGCGAAATTTTCGGCAAGGCGGAGTTCTTCAATCCCGGTCAATCGGTCAAGGACCGGGCCGCGCTGTACATCGTCAAGGATGCCATCGCCCGCGGCGCCCTGAAGCCGGGCGGCGTGATCGTGGAAGGCACCGCCGGCAACACCGGCATCGGGCTCGCCATGGTCGCCAACGCGATGGGCTTCCGTACCGTGATCGTCATCCCCGAAACCCAGAGCCAGGAGAAGAAAGACGCGCTCCGGCTCTATGGTGCCCAACTGATCGAAGTGCCGGCGGTGCCGTATCGCGATCCTAACAACTACGTGAAGATTTCGGGCCGCATCGCCGACGAGCTTGCCAGGAGCGAACCGGCGGGCGCGATCTGGGCCAACCAATTCGACAACATTGCCAACCGGCAAGCCCACATCGAGACCACCGGCCCCGAAATCTGGACGCAGACCAAAGGCCTCGTCGACGGGTTCGTGGCGGCGGTCGGCACCGGCGGCACGCTGGCGGGCGTCGGCATCGCCTTGAAGGAGAAGAGCCCGGCGATCCGCATCGCGGCGGCCGACCCGCTCGGCGCCGCGGTCTATTCGTGGGTCAAGACCGGCGAACTCAAGGCGCACGGCTCGTCGATCACCGAAGGCATCGGCCAGAACCGCGTCACCGCCAATCTCGACGGCGCCCCAATCGACGACGCCTATGAAATCCCCGACGAGGAAATGCTGCCGATCGTGTTCGACCTCATGGAGCACGAAGGCCTGTGCGTCGGCGGCTCGACCGGCATCAATGTCGCAGGCGCGATCCGCATGGCGAAAGAAATGGGACCCGGCCATACCATCGTAACGGTTCTCTGCGATTACGGAACGCGCTATCAATCCAAGCTGTTCAATCCGGAGTTTCTCCGCTCCAAGAACCTGCCGACGCCGCCCTGGCTCACCGGGCCCCGGCCAACCATCAGGGTCCCATTCGAAAAATGAACCCGCTCGTAACGCCCCTCTGGCTCGCCGAACGTCGTGCCGATCCTCTCGTGAAGGTGCTCGACTGCTCCTGGTACATGGCCGCGCAAAAGCGCAATCCCTCCGCGGAATTCGCCGCCGGGCACATTCCGGGAGCGCAGTTCTTCGACATCGACGCGCAGTCGGATTCCTCCAGCCCCTACCCGCACATGCTGCCGCCGCCGGATAAGTTCGAAACCGCGATGGCGGCGTTCGGCATCGGCAACGACACCACGGTGATGGTCTACGACACCGCGCCGATGTTCTCGGCCCCACGGGTGTGGTGGATGTTCCGCGCCTTCGGCCATGACAAAGTGGTGATCCTCGACGGCGGCCTGAAGGCCTGGACGGCGGTGGACTATCCACTCACCACCCACGCCACGCCGCAGCAGCCGGCCACGACCTTCACCGCCCGGCCGAACCCGGCGCTGGTGCGCTCGTTCGACGACATGATGCGAATCGCCCGCGACGGCTCGGCCCAGATCCTCGACGCCCGCGGCGAACCGCGCTTCTTCGCCCGCGAGCCGGAACCGCGGCCGGGCCTGCGCGGCGGCCACATTCCGGGCGCCAAGAACGTCCACTACGCCACCCTGATCGCCGCCGACGGGACCCTGAAGCCGGCGGGCGAGCTGAAGCGCCTGTTCGAATCGAAGGGGGTCGATCTTGCGGCCCCGATCGTCACCAGCTGCGGCTCGGGTGTAACCGCCGCCATCGTGATGCTGGCGCTCGTCGTCGCAGGAGCGCAGGATGTCGCGCTGTACGACGGCTCCTGGTCCGAATGGGGCGCCCGGCCCGACGCGCCGGTCGAAACGGAATAAGCGCCATGGCGAAATCGAAACGCTTCCTGCCGATGACAGTGACCTTCCTGGAAATGAAGGCCAAGCCGGCCGTGATCCCGCCGCCGCATCCCTCCACCAAGATCGCGATCCTCAGGGCGGAAAAGCCGCCGGTGCATTTCTATCGCTATCTCTACAACACGATCGGCGAACCCTATTACTGGGTCGACCGCCGCCGGATGGACGATTCCTCGCTCAAGGAGCTGATCCAGAGCCCGACGCAGGAGCTTTACGTCCTCTACGTCGACGGCAATCCCGCCGGCATGGCCGAACTCGATTTCCACGAGGCCCACATCGGGCTGCTTGCCTACTTCGGGTTGATGCCGGAGTTCATCGGACGGCACCTGGGATACTATTTCCTGTACCACACGGTGCAGAACGCCTGGACCCGGCCGATCTCGACGCTTCTGGTTAACACCTGCACCCTGGACCATCCTCGGGCGCTGCCGCTCTACCAGCGGATGGGTTTTGTCCCATATTCCCGCGAGGACCGTAGCGTCGAGTTGCTTTAACGGCAAATTTACCGCAACACTGGCCCCCAAAAGACGACGGTGCCCGGCCGAAGAGCCCTGGAGCGCGCCGCGTCGCATTGAGGGGTTCCGATGAACACGACTGAAACCGCCGCGCCGGTGCAACCACAGAAGCTCTGGCACGGTCATCCGCATTTGTTGAAATTGCTGTTCTCCACCGAGATGTGGGAGCGGTTCGGTTATTACGGCATGCGGGCGGTGCTGGTCCTCTATCTGGTCCAGCATTTCGTGTTCTCGGATCAGGTCGCCAACGGCCTCTACGGCGCCTTCGCCTCCCTCGTCTATCTCACCCCGCTGATCGGCGGCTTCATCGCCGACCAGTTCATCGGTCCCAAGCGGGCGGTGAAGACCGGCGCCATCCTGATGTCGGTCGGCTACATGATGCTCGCCTTCACCGGCGGCGACGCGGCCAAGCCGTTCGTCACCATCGAGAACCAGCGCTACGAAGTGACGATCAAGGGCCGCGGCGAAGAGGCCGTGCAGTACCTCGTCGACAAAGGCGCCGAGTACAAGATCGTCGGCAATTCGGACAAGTCGATCTCCATCGTCGGCGCCAAGGGCGACGTTCCTGCCAAGATCGCCGACGGCCATTACAAGTTCGACGGCGAGCGCAATTCGCTCAACGTGATCCTGCTGTTCGTCTCGCTGGCGCTGGTCATCGTCGGCAACGGCTATTTCAAGCCGAACATCACCAACATCCTCGGCACCCTCTACGACCGCACCGACCGAAAACGCGATGCCGCCTACACGATCTTCTATATGGGCATCAATCTCGGCTCGATCATCTCGCAGTTCTTCGTGCCGCTGTTCGCCATCTGGTTCGGCTATCGCTGGGGCTTCGTCCTCGCCGGTATCGGCATGTGCTTTGCCTGGGCGCGCTTCCAGTTCGCCGGGCCGCAACTCGAGCCCTACGGCAATCCGCCGGCGAACGCCAAGAACATCAACTTCCTGTTCTACGTCGGTACCCTGTGCGCCGTGCCCGTGGTCTGGTTCCTGCTCAACAACACCATGACCACCGCCGCCGTCGCCCACCAGGTCGCCGCGACCGGCGTCGTCGGCTTCCTGATGAGCCAGCCGATCCTCGGGCAGGTCATGTTCGTCGCCTTCTTCGCCGCCATCATCGGCCTGCCGGTGTGGGCCTTCTTCACCCTCAAGCCGGAAGAACGCGACCGCATGATCGTCGCCTGCGTCCTGACCTGCTTCTCGGTGGTGTTCTTCACCCTGTTCGAACAGGCCGGTTCGTCGCTGACGCTCTACGCCGACCGCAACACCGACCTCGTGATCCTGTCGCCCTTCCGCGTGTTCGACCACGACATGAACCTGTTCGGCGTCGTCATTCCGGCCGTCTGGGGCTATGTCATGCCGGCCGGACAGGTGCAGATCTTCAATCCGCTGTTCATCGTCGCCTTCGCGCCGCTGTTCACGCTGACCTGGAACTGGCTCAACAAGCGCAACGCCGAGCCCAACGTGCCGGTCAAATTCGCCATCGGCCTGATCCTGGTCGGCCTCGGCTTCCTGGCGCTGGTGTTCGGCTCCAAGTTCCACGGCGCCGACTTCAGAGTGCCGCTGTTCTGGCTGGTGTTCGCCTATTACCTGCACTCGATGGGCGAGCTCTGCCTGTCGCCGGTCGGCCTTTCCGCCGTGTCGAAACTGTCGATCCCGAAGCTGGTCGGCATGATGTTCGGCGTCTGGCTGATGGCCTCGGCCGTGGCGCAGTACGTCGGCGGCATCGTCGCCCAGTTCGCCTCGACCGAAACAGTCGGCGGCAAGGTCCTCAACCCCGAGGTCTCGCTGCACACCTACATGGGCGTGTTCCAGACCATCGGCATCGCCGGCATCATTGCCGGTGTGGTCGCCATCCTGCTTTCGCCGGTCCTCAAGCGGGGAATGCACGGGATTAAGTGACCTTGCACCGGGTCAAAATCAGGGTTACGGCTGCCGTTTGAAGCTTTTCAGGCGGCAGCCGTGAATTCCAGATCGAAGAAACCCGAGACCATTGCCGTGGGCGCCGGACGGATGAGCGCCGAGCATTTCGGCACCGTCAACACGCCCGTCTACCGCACCTCGACCATCCTGCATCCCACCCTCGCCTCGCTGCGGAACGAAGAGGCGGCGCGCTATCAGTATGGCTGCCTCGGCACGCCGACGACCGAGAGTTTCGAAAACGCCGTTGCGGAAATCGAGGGGGCCGCTCGTACCGTCAGCGTTCCCACCGGGCTCAACGCCATCACGACCGCCATTCTGACGGTTGTTGCCGCCGGCGATCACATCCTGATGGTCGACAGCGTCTATGGCCCCACCCGCCGCTTCTGCAACGGCGCGTTGAAGCGCATGGGCGTCGAGACCACCTATTACGACCCTCTGATCGGCGCCGGCATCGAAGCGCTGTTCAAGCCCAACACCAAGCTGGTGTTCTGCGAAAGCCCCGGCTCGCTGACCTTCGAGGTGCAGGACATTCCGGCCATCGCCGAGGTGGCACACAAGCACGGCGCCGCGGTCCTGATGGACAACACCTGGGCGACTCCGGTCTATTTCAACGCCCTGAAGCACGGCGTCGATCTGTCGATCCAGGCAGCGACCAAGTACATCGGCGGCCATTCCGATGTGATGCTGGGCACCGTCAGCGCCAACGAAACCTACGCCAAGCGGCTCGAGACGTTCGTCCACGACATGGGCCTCTATGCCAGCGGCGACGACTGCTTTCTGGCGCTGCGCGGCCTTCGCACTCTGCCCGTTCGCCTCGCCCGTCATTGGGGTAACGGCCTGAAGCTGGCGCGCTGGCTGATGGAACGGCCGGAAGTCTCGCGCATCCTGCATCCGGCCATCGAGACCGATCCCGGCAACAAGATCTGGCGGCGCGATTTCACCGGCGCCTGCGGCCTGTTCGGCGTCGTGCTGAAGCCGATCAGCGAAGCCAAGCTTACGGCCTTCATGAACGGGCTGAAGCATTTCGGCATGGGCTATTCCTGGGGCGGGTTCGAAAGCCTGATCATCCCGGCGAATTACGTGCGCACGGTGAAGACGTTCCAAGCCGAAGGCCCGGTCCTTCGCATCCACGCCGGACTGGAAGACACCGGCGACCTGATTGCCGATCTCGAAGCCGGATTCGACCGTATGGAGGCCGCATGACCGACACGATCAGCCGCGAGAAATTCCTCAACGCCGTGAAATTCAATGCCGACGGACTGGTGCCCGCGATCGCGCAAAGCTGCTCCACCGGTGCGGTGCTGATGATGGCGTGGATGACCCGGCATACACTGGAGGAAACGCTGGCGACCGGCCACGTGACCTACTGGTCGCGCTCGCGCCAGAAGGTGTGGCGCAAAGGCGAAAGTTCGGGACACGTTCAGCGGCTGGTGGAAGCGTTTGTCGATTGCGACGGCGATACGATTTTGCTCCGGGTCGACCAGATGGGTCCCGCCTGCCACACCGGCGCGCCGACGTGTTTCTTCCGGAAGCTGGGGGAATAACGGAGCCGAGAGGTTTTTCTGTCCCCCCTCCGTCCCTGCTTCGCCGAGGCTACGCAGGGCCACCTCCCCCGCTGTTTCAACGCCGTGCGGCTCCGCCGATGGAGATCCGCGAGGGAGGAAAAGAATATGGACAAGGCGGCGTTCACCGCTTAATTATCGGCTCGTGCTGTGGCGCTGCGGGCTCCTTCGGGACCGATAATAATACGCTCCTCGGCGGCAGGTCGTCCGTCGTTTGCGGAGCTGTGCCATGAATCCTTCTTCCGAAAATCGCCGCGGTTACGACCGCTGGGCCGCCATCTATGACGGGTACGTCAATTCGACCGTCTTCACCGACGACATCTTCTTTCCGCCGGTCTGGGCGCATCTCAAGGGTCGCAAAGTCCTCGAACTCGGTTGCGGCACGGGCCGGCATACGGTGCGCCTCGCGCGCGCCGGCAATGCGGTAACCGGCCTCGATCTCTCACCGGGAATGCTGGCAGAGGCGCGCAAGAAGCTCGCGGACTTTTCCAACGTCACCCTGATCGAAGGTGACCTACTGTCCACGCCGCTCGAAGGCTTCGATGCCGTGGTGACGGCGCTGGTGCTCGAACACATCGCCGACCTCGACGCGTTCTTTCTTGCCGCCGGCCGCGCCTTGAAGGACGACGGAGCGATGTTCCTGTCGGAAATCCATCCGGACCGCATTGCGGGCGGCACCCAGGCCAACTTCGTCGATGCGCAAACCGGAGAGACGGTCCGCCTGAGAAGTTTTGCGCATCCGGAAGCGGACATCGTGGCGGCCGCAACACGCGCCGGCCTGCGGCTCACGGCACAGCAGGACGTCATCGGCGACGAACGCCTGCCCCGCCACAATCCCGATTGGGCGCGTCACGTCGGAAAGAAGATGATCCGGATATGGGTGTTCGAGAAATGAGGGAATAATCGGCGCAGAAGTTCTGCACGACCGCCCAATCGCATCAACCGTCATGGCCGGCCTCCGAGCCGGCCATCCATGCCGAAACCGGCACAATGAGTGAGATATCGAGCACCGCCTGGATGGCCGGGTCGAACGCCCGGCCATGCCGAGGGGGGTAAATGCGGCACTCCTTGCGGAGATTAGTGCGAGGCTCACCGGCATCACCACGCGCGTGACTACACCTGGATTCCCTTCCCCTTCGCGCTATGCGCTTCGGCCGGGAACGCCACTAAGATGTAGTTTTGAGCAACTTCGGTCCTATCCGAAATACTTCGCCAGATACTCGTTGAGGAATTTGTCCTTGGGATCGAGTTTCTTGCGCAGGGCGATGAAGTCGCCGAATTTCGGATAGAGCGCTTCGGCCTCGCCGCGCGTCATGGTGTGGAACTGGCCCCAATGCGGCCGGCCGCCGTAGCTTTTCAGAATGGCTTCGCAGGTGGCGAACAACGGACCGGCATGAACCTTGGCGTACTGGTGCACCGCGATGGTGGCACTGTTGCGGCCGTAGAACGGACTGAGCCAGACGTCGTCGCCCTTCACGGTACGGAACGCAAGCGGAAAGCTGGTGGACAACTTCTTCTTGCGGATGGCCTCGACGATTTCCTGTACCGCTTCGACACCCTTTTCGTAAGGCAGCGCGTATTCCATGCCGTTGAACTTGACGGTGCGCGGCGTCGGAAACACTTCGTGGCTCCAGCGGACCTTCTGCTTGCGCCGCATCAGCGCCGCGAACAGCCGATGCGCCGGGCGAACCAACTGGGGCATCATCCGCACCAGTTCGGCGCCGCCGGCAAACGCATATTCCTGCGGCCGCCGGATTTCGCCGCGATTGTAGAGCGTGCGCGCGCTGTGACGGGTCGGAGCATGCGCCTCGGTCTCGTTGAGCGACTTGCACACCACCACGTCGCTGTGCGGGAACCAGTAGAATTCGAAGTGCCGGTTGGCTTCGACCAAGCCGTCGAGCTTGCGCAGGATTTCCTTGGCCGGGCTCTGGAAGTAGCGCCGCTGCAGCTTGTAGATCGGCCGCACCGCCATATCGATTTCGGTCATCACGCCGAACAACCCGAGCGCCAGCCGCCCCGCGGCGTAGATCTCGGCATTTTCCTCGGGCGAGCAATGCAACACCTCGCCGGAGGCCAGCAGCAGACGGAAGCTGGCGACGGCGCCGGAAAAGCTGGTGTGCCTGAGACCGGTGCCGTGCGTACCGGTGGCGACCGCACCACCGAGCGTCTGGCGATCGGTGTCGCCCATGCTGTCGAGCGCGTAGCCGAGGGGGTGAAGCAGCGAACCAAGGCCCCACAGAGGCTGCGCGCCTCCGATCGAGGCAACCTCGCGCTCGGGATCGAATCCCTTGAGGCCGGCGAAGGCCGCCAGATCGATCAGCGTGCCGTCGGTTTGGTTAAGCGGCGAAAACGAGTGACCGGCGCCGGGAAAGCGGACATGCCCTTCCGCCTTGCGGACGGCGGCGGCGAGATCGACGTCGTCCTGAGGCGTCACGACTTCGCGCGGGCGGAAGCTGACGCTCCCCGACCAGTTGGTCCACCTGCCACCGACGATTTTCATGACACCCGTTTAATCAGGATCGGCGCGGCTTTTAGCCTGTCGGCGCGCCACGTCAACGGGCGGAAGCGGGTCGCGACAACATGGTGTTGCATAACTGGGATGCGAAAGACCGAGGGGAACACTCCTCCGCAAGCGATTCTCAGTGAAATCCGCCAGCAAACCGCGAAAATTTCGCCTAACCAAAGCGGAGCGCGCAGCCGCCGCACACTGTGACAGTTTCTCTTGGGGCCGGCTTGCCAAGACGCCGTGCTGCCCGGCTTCGCCGAACCGGCTACGCGGTTTTCGCACGCTGCGCGCGAAGACTGGTGACCCCGGCGTGACTCGAACACGCAACCTGCGGCTTAGAAGGCAGCTGCTCTATCCAGTTGAGCTACGGGGCCGAAACATTTCCGGAGCGCGGCCGGAAATAGCGTGAAGCGGTTTTCCGACAAGCCGCGCGACCATCAATGACTCAATGCGACCAGGGAACCTTCCTATCATAACGGAAGTTGTCGGCGTAGGCCTTGGGTCTGGGTGTCGGCCGCAGCGGTTCGAACAGATCGTAGGGGATATTGTGCTTAACGGCGTAAGCCGTCGCCTCTTCCCGCGTGTCGAACTCGAGCTGCACCTGGCTCAGCATGTCCGACGAGCTGGTCCAGCCCATCAAGGGATCGATGCGGCGGGGCGACGCCGGCTCGAATTCCAGCACCCACGCCTTGGTGCGAGCCTTGCCCGACTGCATAGCGTTCCGGGTCGGCTGATAAATCCGCGCGCGCACGAAAGCCTCCTGATCGATCCAAATCACGTTCCGCCATCTTACACGAAGATGGCTTGTCAGTACGAAGGCCTCGGGCTTGCCGAGCCGAAGCTCGCGGCAACCAGCCCGCCTTCGCCGAACTGGCTACGGCGCGGCAGCCTCCTCTCGCTTACGCGAGCGAAGGCTGGTCGGGGCGGTGCGATTCGAACGCACGACCCTCTGCTCCCAAAGCAGATGCGCTACCAGGCTGCGCTACGCCCCGCGACGGTCTCAACGCCGTACACGAAATCGAGGTCCCCGCGCAACCCTCGGGGCCGATTTAGGGGCCGTTGCCGAAAATCTTGGCGTGGACTTTTGCGCCCGCCTCGATGCCGAGCGCGCGGGCGCGGCCGCCGTTGATCTCAAGCACCGCCTGGACCGGCTCGCTCGACGGCACCGGCACTTCGGAATACGGCACGGCATTTTCCGCGATGGTCGAAATGGTGCCGTCTGCCTTGATGAAAAGCATATCGAGCGGCAGCACCGTGTTCTTCATCCAGAACGAGGCGTACTGCTCCTTGCGGAAGTCGAACAGCATGCCCTCGTCCTCGCCCATGGTCTTGCGGAACATCAGGCCGACGCGGCGGCTTTCGTCGGTATTGGCCAGATCGACGGTGAATTTCACCGGGCCTTTCGGCGTATCGACCTCGATCGGGATTTTCGGCAGACCGGTCTGCGGCTGCTCCGCCGGCGAGCACCCGGACAGGAAAACCAGGGCCGCCAAAGCCACCAGCAAACGACGCATGACACACCTTCCGCCCAAGAGGAGGCGGATTCCATACGCCAATTCCGCCGAATTCAGGAGTCCAGAACGGTAATTTCCGCCGCCAGTTCGCCCTTCGGTCCGTCGCCGGCGCGCACCCGCACCCGCTGACCCTGACGCAGTTCGCGGATGCCGCTCCGCCGCAAGGTTTCCATATGGACGAAGACGTCGGGCGTATCCGGTCCGCGGCTGACGAAGCCGTAACCCTTGCCGCGGTTGAACCACTTGACGGTGGCGTCGAACGCCGGCCCGCGCGGCTCGGCGGTGTAATGGGTGGCCCTTTGTGCCGAGGGCTCCGACGGCTGGGCCGTCGAGTTGTCGAGCGAGATCAGCCGGCGCGCCTGCAGACCCTTGGGGCCCTGAATGGCTTCGCACACCACCTTGGCCCCCTCATAGGCGGCCTTGAAACCGGATTGGCGCACGCAGGTTTGATGCAGAAGGATATCGCCCTGCGTTCCGCTCGAGGGCTTGATGAAACCGTAGCCTTTGGTGAGGTCGAACCATTTGATCTGTCCGGTGACCTCAAGAGTCGCATCTACCGCCGCTGCGGTCGCAATGTTCGTTTCCATCCCCGTCCCCGAACTTATGGTCCCATGCCTTGCACGTTAAAATAAGGTTAACATAGCTCCCCAGGGGAGTGAAGCCAAACTGTCGCATAGTCATCATCAAACTTCAATCTGAGATTGCATCTCAGCGACCAAAAATCACGAAGGGATTCCATGGACATAGCCGGTTCCATCGCAATCAAGGCACCGCCGGAGAGCGTTTGGGCGGCCCTGAACGACCCCGTCGTCCTGGCCCAGTGCGTCTCGGGATGCGACAGTTTTGAGCAAACTGCTCCTCACAATTATGCCGCAATTGCGACGGTGAAAATCGGCCTCGTACGATCACGGATCACCGTCAACATTACATTCACGGAGAGACATCCTCCTCATCACGCCATTCTTGCGATCCGTGCGAAAGGCGCCGTTGGATCGGCAGACACACATGTGTCACTGCACCTCGATGCGAACGTCGGCGGGACCACTCTCAATTACAACGCACAAGCGAACCTCGAAGGACAACTCAGGCGCTTTGCCAAACACTGGGGCCGCGACGCGGCGCAGGAATTGGTCGAGGAATTCTTCTGCCGCTTCGCTGCCGCCGTTCCTCCGGAACCCATTGCGCCGCAGACCGCGCCGGCCTTCGCGCCCATAAAATCACCGGCAGTCACAACGCCAACCGTTCATCGCGAGACCCCGATGCGCAAAAAAGCGCTGTGGATCGGGATCGGAGCGGCGGCGGGAGCGGCCGTAACCACCATGGCCGCTCTCCTGCTGACACGCCGCGGACCGCGTTGAACGGTTCAGCTCTGATCGGCTGCTCGGTTCTTGGTGCGGACCGTACGCGGCTGGAGTTCGGCCGGCGTGAGAACGCCATCGTGGTTCTTGTCGATCCGGTCGAACAGCGCTTCGTCCTGCGCCGCGAATTCCTTGATGCCGAGCAAGCCGTCTTCGTCGGTGTCGAGCCGCCGGAACAGCCGCACATTGGCGGTGGCGTAGCGCTCCTCCTCGCCCTTCACGAACGCTTCGAGACCCATGGTCTGCGCGCCGCCGGCGCCTTGCGCGAAGCGCTTGGCAATGGCCGCATCGAGTTCCGCCCGCGTGACGCGGCCATCCATGTTGGTGTCGTTATCGCGGCAGAAGCCGGACACTCCGCGACCGTAGCCGCCCATCACCTGATCGCGCACCGAACACGAGACGAAACCGGCGCCGTCGCGGTCAAGCTGGACCAGGCGCACGCGCTGGGCGGCGCCATACTCGGCAAGAGAGAGTTTGCCGTCGCCATTCCAATCGAGGCGATGAAACATGGCTTCGTTCGACTTGCGATATTCGGCCGTGCGCTCGGCCATGAACTGCTCGAGCGACATGGTCGGACTGCGATGCGTCGCCGAAGCGAAGCGATAGCCGAGCACATTATTCATCTCGGCCCTGGTCACCCGGCCATCCTTGTTGCGATCGAAATCGCGAATCATCCGGACGGCACCGCGCTCGCTCGTCCGCTCCAGACCCTGCATCGGGCCGTCGTTGGCGGGTTTGTCGCCGGCAGCCCACATCCCCGTCGCCGCAACGCCAGCCATCAGCACCGTACCCATTACCAGTCTCGTGGTCCTGTTCATCGTGCCAACCCTCAATTCAAGTGCGCGACCAATATCGCGCATAGGTTGTCGCGGAACTTTTCCAGAACAAAAATCTTCCTTCGCAAACCCGGCGCCGATTTGCCTGTCGACAAACTTCGTCACAATTGCACCTTTGCGGCCGACAGGCGCCGCGCCGACAATGGGGCATGCTAGAATTGTCACCGATGAAACCCGACGAATCGAAGCCCCATATCCTGGTGGTCGAGGATGCGCGCGACATCCGCGAGCCCTTGGGCAGATACCTGCGCGAGAACGGCTACCGCGCCACCACAGCCCCCGACGCCGCCGCCGCGCGCAAAGTGATGAAAGCCTCCGGCATCGACTTGGTGGTCCTCGACATCATGATGCCGGGCGAAGACGGGCTGTCGCTCTGCCGCTCGATCCGCGAAACCTCGCAAACGCCGGTCATACTGCTGACGGCGCGCGGCGAAGAAGTCGACCGCATCATCGGCCTGGAAATGGGCGCCGACGACTACATGCCGAAGCCCTTCTCTCCGCGCGAACTCATCGCCCGTATCGCCGCGGTGCTGCGCCGGACCCAGGCCCTGCCCCCGCGCCAGAAGCCGCCCACCGCCGCCATGATCAAATTCGGCGATTGGACGCTGGACACCGGCCAGCGCGAACTGATCGGCCCGGATGGCGTCGCCCTGCCGTTGTCGAGCGGCGAATTCCGTCTGCTCACGGCGCTGATCGAACGGCCCAAGATCGCCCTGTCGCGCAACCAGCTTCTCGACCTCACCAAAGGCCGCGACGCCGACCTGTTCGACCGCTCGATCGACAACCATGTCAGCCGCCTGCGCAAGAAGATCGAGCCGGATCCCAAGAACCCGCGCTACATCAAAACGGTGTGGGGCGGCGGTTATATCTTCGCCGTGGATCCGGTAACCGAATGATCCCGCGTTTCCGCTTTTGGCCGCGGACTCTGGGCGCGCAGCTTATCGTGGTCATCTCGCTGGCCATCTTCCTCAGCAACGGCGCCGTCGCCTTGTGGTTCGAGCTCGGAGCCGAACGCCTGAACGAAGCCGATCTGGTCCAGCGCATGCTTGAACGCACCAGGGACCTTTCGAGCCTGATGACCTCCATTCCACCCAAGGCGCGAATGGCGGCCGCGACCGCAATGGAAGGGCGGTTCTGGCGTTACCGGGTGCAGCCGACGGCGCATGACCGTGCGCCGATGACGTCCCGAGAAGCCAAGCTTGCCGCCCGCCTTGAAACCCTTTTGCCGCCTCGCCATGCGCAAGGGCCGGTCGAAGTCCACATTCACTATGGCAAGCCTCCGGGCGTGGAGTTGCCGCCCGATATGCAGCGGCCCGATACGATGTCGCTCATCATGACCGTGCCGATCGTTCGCGGCAGCGAATTGGTTGCCACCTATATTCGTCCTCCTGGTCCGCCATGGCCGACGGAAATGATCCTGGCGGCACTGCTATCGGTGCTGATTACCTCCGTAGCCGGCGCCTATATCGCCCGTAACATGGCACGTCCCCTGACAAAATTGGCGGAGGCGGCAGCGGCGACGGCGCGTGGCGAGCCAGCGCCACGGGTGCCTGAAGTCGGACCCGATGACGTGCGCCGGGCGGCGGAGGCGTTCAACACGATGACCGATCAGGTGACGCGAACCCTGGAAAGCCAGCGCCACCTCCTCTCGGCCGTCGGGCACGACCTGCGCACGCCCATCACCGCCATGCGGATCAACATCGAGTTCGTCTCCGATCCCGAATTACAGGAACGGTTACAGAAGAACCTCGAAGAACTGCAGGTGCTGACCGAAGCGGTGCTGTCGGCGGCCCGCGGTACCGGCGGCGAGCCGTCGCGCCAAATCGACCTTTCGGCGCTGGTCGAGAGCATCTGCGCCGATCTCGACGATCTGGGCGAGCCGGTGGACTGGGCCGGGCACGCGGCAGCGCCACTGTCCTGCCGCGCCGGCGAAGTACGCCGGGCGATCCGCAATCTGGTCGAGAACGCGGTGGCCTACGGCGGCAAAGCGGAAGTCTCGCTCCACGACGTGCCGGGAGGATACGAAGTCCGGGTCGAGGATCGCGGCCCCGGCATTCCACCCGAAGAGCGTCAGCGGGTGTTCGAACCCTTCGTGCGATTGGAAATCTCGCGCAATCTGGAAACCGGCGGCACCGGTCTCGGGCTCACGCTAGTGAAGGCGATTGCCGAAGGCCACGGCGGCCGCATCATGCTGGAAGATCGCGACGAAGGTCACGGTTTGCGCGCCCGGCTGTTCCTGCCGCGACCGCCAGCGAACGCCCATTCGTGATGGCGCTACGGCCGGCAGGTATCGCGAAAAGCCCTGTTCTACAGTCTATTTCAAAGCGACGTTCCTACGCCACATGAACAGTTTCACGACAAACAATCGAGATACCAAACATCTCATGGCGTTGCACGGCGATCTTCTCTATGAACTTGAAGTCGGATTTGGTTCCGGCCTCGTTACCCCGGAATTCTCCAGCCGATGAGCGATCTGCCCTACACCACCGATCTGTTGCGGCTCGCCGCCGAAGCGCATGGGGCCGGAAGGCTCGAACCGCCATGCCTCAGCCATACCGAAGCCAATCCCGTTTGCGGCGACCGGACCACGGTCGACCTGCATATTTCCAGCGATAACATCGAGGCCATGGCGCACGAGACCATGGCCTGTGTGCTGACCCAGGCCTCCGCTTCGATCCTGGGACAGTCCCTTGCCGGGCATTCGCTGGCCGACCTGAAGGCCTTGCGTGAGGCGGTTGCTGCCATGCTGGAGGGCGGCCCTGCCCCGGACGGAGGCTTCTCGGCCTATCGCCACCTTGCCGACGTCGCCCGTCATCCGGCGCGGCATCGCTGCGTGCTGCTGCCGATCGATGCGGCGATCAAAGCGGCGCAAGGCTGACGCCCAGGGATTTTCCTGAAGCGCTCTATCCGCGCCCGAACCAGCAGGCCAACGGCCCAAGGTCGAGAGTATCGCCGCGGACCGTCGCCTCGCCGCAGCCGAGGTCGAGCGGCTGCACAGCGCCGAGCGGATCGAGGTCGAACGAAGCCGGCTGGCGGCTGAGATTGAAAACGCAGATCAGCCTCTCCTCGCCCAGCTTGCGGACGAACGCGAGCACCGGCAACGGCGCCGGGACGAACTTCATCTCGCCCGTGACGAGGGACGGTTCGGCCTTGCGGGCGGCCAGGAATCTGCGGGCGTAGGCCAGCGTCGAGTGCGGGTCGTTCTCCTGCTCGGAAACCGCCAGCGCCTTATGGGCCGGGCCCACAGGCAGCCAGGGCGTACCGGAGGAGAACCCGTAATGGACCGCGGAGGCGTCCCACGGCATCGGCGTGCGGCATCCGTCACGGCCCTTGGCGACCGGGTAATAGAGGTCGCCGACTGGATCGCGAAGCTGGTCGCGGCGGAGGTCGACGTCGGTCAGACCCAGTTCCTCGCCTTGGTAGAGGCAGACGGTGCCCTTGATGGCGAACAGCAGCGCCAGCATCAGCTTGGCCAGCGCCGGATCGCCCTCCGGCTTGCCGCCGAAGCGGCTGACGGTGCGCGAGATATCGTGATTGCAGAAGGCGACCACCGGCCAGTGCCGCGGATGGCCGCTGAGAAGCGCGTAGTTGCCGGTGATGAAGCCGGGGCTGAGCAGCTTCTGACGCAGCATGAAGAAGGTGTAGCCGCCGTGCAGGCCCTCGTCCGGCGCGGCATAGGCCCCGGCGCGCTCGTATCCTTCGGAGAACTCGCCGAAGACGAAACGGTCCCCGTGTGCTTCCACGCGGCGGCGGATCTGCTCCAGCACCAGGACGTTCTCGGGCAGATTGCAGTCGAACAGATGCTCCTGGAGATTGTCGGCATCCGCCCAGGTGGTGTCGGTCCGCATCTGCTGCGGTACCGGCGGATTATCCCGCAACAGCGTGTCGTGGAGATAGGCGTTGGCGACGTCCAGCCGGTAGCCGTCGACGCCGCGATTGAGCCAGAAATCGAGCACCTTCAGCCCGGCCTCGCGCGCCTTCGGATGCTGCCAGTTCAGCTTGGGCTGCTGGCGGAGGAATTTGTGGTGGAAATGCTGGCGCCGGGCCGGGTGATAGGACCATGCCGGGCCGCCGAACGCCGACAGCCAGTTGTTCGGGGCGGTGCCGTCTTCCTTGGGATCGGCCCAGACGTACCAGTCCGATTTCTCGCCCCGCTGCATCGAATCCCGGAACCAGGGATGCTCGTCGGACGTGTGGCAGAGGACTTCGTCGAGCAGCACCTTGAGACCGCGCGCGTGGGCCTCGGCCACCAGCCGGTCGAAATCGGCCAAGGTGCCGTAATCGGGGTGGACGTCTTCGTAGTCCGAGACGTCGTAGCCCCAATCGCGGTTCGGCGACGGGTGGATCGGCGACAGCCAGATGGCGTCGACGCCGAGCGCCTTGATGTAATCGAGCTTCGCCGTCAGGCCGGCGAAATCGCCCTGCCCGTCGCCGTTGCCGTCCGCAAAGCTGCGGACATAGACCTGATAGACAACGGCGCCCTGCCACCAGGGTGCGGTCACCATCAGAGATCGCAGGCCGTGGGCACGATCTTGGTCACCAGGCCGTATTCGACCGCCTGCTCCGCGCCCATCCAGAAATTGCGCTCGGTGTCGGCGACAACGCGTTCGATGGTCTGGCCGGTTTCGCGGGCAATGATCCGGTTGAGACGCTCGCGCATCTTCAGGATCTCTTCGGCTTCGATCGAAATGTCCGACGCTTGGCCGCGCACGCCGCCGAGCGGCTGGTGCAGCAGGAAGCGGGTATTCGGCAGGCAGAAGCGGCTATCCTTGTTGGCGCCGAGGAAGATGTGCGCGCCGGCCGAGGCGACCCAGCCGGTGCCGATCACCTTCACCCGCGGGCCGACATAACGCAGCATGTCGTGCATGGTGTCGCCGGCTTCGACATGGCCGCCGGGCGAGTTGATGATGACCTTGATGTCGTCGTTGTTTTCGGCGGCCAGGGCCAGAAGCTGGGCGGACACCCGCTCGGCCATCTTCATATCGACTTCGCCGAAGATGAGGACCGTGCGCGACTTGAACAGCGCCTTTTGAACCGGAGCGGACTGCGGCTCGGGCAGTTCAACCTTGGTCTTCTCGTCTTCTTCTTCGTCGAGGCGGTACATGTGTGCTCCTATGGGGCGGACCCCCAATCCATACAGCCCCGCCAGCATGCCGTCCAGACGCTTAACAGCGGGTTTCGGGCTTTTGCGTCAAGGGCTTGGGCGGGCGACACCGCCGGGAAGCATCGCCCGCGCCGGATTCAGTGTCCCGCCGGGACCGTGCAGGTCGGCGACAGCCATTTGGCGTCCATGAACATCTCATGGGTCATGGTCTGGCCTTCCCTGGTCATCGTCATGGTCTGGTGGCCCTTGTAGTGCTCGGGCGAGTCGAAGGTCACCTCGGTATGGCCTTTGCCGTTCATTTCGCCGGTGCAGACGACGTCGGCGCTGAACGTGTTGCCTTTCACGCTCATGTTGGCGGCCTTGCAGGGGCTGTCCGGACGGGTGAGCTGCGGCTTGTCGTTTTTGACCTGATCTTCGGTCATGCAGTATTTGGTGGTCATGCCGCCGCCCGGGTTCATCTGAACGCCGTGCGCCTTCATGCGCGCCTGAACCTCCGGCGGCATTTTCGACATGTCGGGCATCTTCACCATGGCATTGTCCATACCGCCCATCTTGGTGGTGACCTGCCAAGTCCCGACCTTGCCATGCCCTGCCATAGCTGCCGGAGCGAGAAGAACGGCGCAAGCGGCGCCGATAACCAACACACGCATCTGCAAACCTCCCAGTTGAATCGCTCAACGCTCGATTCTGTAGGTCCGCCACGAATGGGCCTCAAGCGAAATCGGGAATGCCGTGCCCGAGGGCGCCAGGATAGGCCGTCCGCGCGCGTCCTTCTGCGGCGGCGGCGGAGCCTTGGCGGCGACGAGCTTGCCGGTTTTGAGGTCCCGCAGCTTGGCGTCGTTGCCTGGCACCACGATGTTCACCGTCGCCGGAGCGTCGCGGAAGGATTCGACCGCCAGCGTGTTGTTGTCGTAGGCGAACAGCGACACCAGATCGGGCGCATCGATCCGCACCGGAAAATCGGCGAGCAGATAATGCTTGATCTGGCTGAGGGCGGCTTGCGGCATGGCATAGAGATCGGCCGCATTGTCGGGAACGTTCAGGAGGTAGATCGTTCCCTTCGAATAGCCGTTCATCAGCAGCAGCGGATTGCCTTTCGCGCCCGCCGTGCCGCGGATGATCGCCCAGGAGTCGTTTGTGTAGAACCGCACCTCGGGAAACAGGATCGGCGTTTTCGGCTGTCCCAGCGACTGGCCGTTGCCGGCGCCGAAGCCGTTGACGAACTCGCGGATGCCGATCACCCGGCCGGTGGTCTCCCATTCGGCGATGGTCTTGAAGCCCTTGTCCTGCATGGCGCGCAGGAAGCCCGAGGTGATGACGACATTGCCGCCGGACTTCAGCTGCGCATCGATCTTCTTGACGATGTCGGGATCGTATTTGGCTTCTTCGGTGAGAAGAACGAGCTTGGCGCCTTGCGGGAACGTCGGCGTCATCTCGATCGGAATGCCGATATTGCCGAGATAATGCTGCAGGAAATCCTCGCCGTCGGACTGATAGGGCTTGTAGCTCGGAATGCCGATCGGCGTGCCGAGATCGCCCAGCGCCTTGTCGACTTCCTCAAGCGAATAGCCGGCGACGCGGCCCCAACCGAAACTGTCGCCCTTGCCCGCCGGGGTGTAGCCCTTGGCCATGTCGGCCCAATTGAAACTGGTCGGCCGTTTCTCCCACGCACCGCGTGCGCCCGCAGCGACCGGATAACGCGGATCGACAAGGTCGTGCCAGTTGAACAGCGTGATCTCGCGCGCCTTGGCGAACATCGTGTCCCAAAGCTGCTCGGCATAGCGGTCGGCGTATTTGATGCTGTAGGTGTCGACCCAGCCGCCGCCGTTGCCGCCGTTATGGCCGGTGGGACGGATGTTATCGAAATAGCGGATGATGCCGTAGCTCTCGTACTGCTGCAGCAGTTGGTCGGTGACGAACGGATCGCGCGTCTCGGTGCCGGTATAGATGCCGTCGAACATCTGGGCTTCCTTGTCCAAGTCGTAGCCCAGGCCTTGGAAATGCGGATACCAGTTCGGATATTTGATGACCACCTTGACCGACGGGTTCGCCGCCTTGGCCGGACCGATCACGAGATCCTTGGCCACTTCGCGCATCTTGCCGAGCCGGTAGGCCGTCCAGCTTTTGTCGCCCTTAGCGGCGATATCGGCATCGGACTTGGCGGTGTAGAAGAAGAAATCGTCGAGGATCACTTCGTTGAAGTGCCGGGCCGCAAGCTCGGACGCTTTCTGGCATTCGGCGCGATCGGCGGAATCTTCATAATCGAAGGTGCCGAACTGGCCGTTCTTGCCGCCCGCCGCCAGCGTGACGCCGCCCGCCACGATGATGCCTTTAGCCTCGAATGCCTTCTTCACCGCCTCGGTTTCGGCGTCGGTCGCGAAGATGTGATTGCGATAAACCTCGACATACACTTTGTCGAACTTGAGCTGGCGCTGCATGCGGTCGTACTGGCGCGCGAATTCGGCCGGATCGGCGAGCTGCTTGGTGGTGCCCACGACGACGTAGATCGCAGTGCGGAAATTCTTGTATTTGCCGATATCGGCGCCCGCAGGCCCCAGAGCACCAAAAACCAATACGGCCAGTAACGCGCCAACGAACCTGCGCATATCGTTCTCCCTCAAGCGCCCGGCAAACCCGAGTCTCGAAAAAGATGGTAAGCGCTATCAAGCGCGCAGACGAGACTACCGCGACGATAGTCTTACTTTACGCTGAAGAGTTGTTGTTGCGGGCGCCCTCCCCGGCTCCGGCGAAGGCGCCCAGCGAGGTCAGCTTCCGGCGACGATCGCTTCCGCCAGTTCCTGGCGACCCGATACCGGTTTGGGATCGAGATTCCTGGCAATCGCGAGATCGGCCAAGGCGTCGAGGGCAAGAGTTCCCGTCGCAATCGCCTGTCCGAGTTCGCCCTTCCAGCCGGCATAGCGCTCCGCCTTCAACGCCGCGAGACGTTGCCCGGCGACGATCTTTTCCGCCGCCAGCAATGCCTCCGCCACCACGTCGATGGCGGCGACATGAGCGATGACCAGATCGTCAGGATCGACCGATTGCCGCCGGATCCGAGCATCGATGTTGAAGCCGCCCGACGGCAAGCCGCCCGCCTCCAGCAGAAGCACCATCGCTGGTGTCAGATCGAGCGCGTTGTGCGGGAACTGCGCCGTGTTCCAGTTTGTGCGCGGATCGCCGCGATTGACGTCAATCGAGCCGAGCACGTCCAGGATCTGCGCCGACGCGATCTCATGTTCGAAGTCGAGGCCCGCCAGCGTGGCGTTGTTGACTTCGACACTGACCTTGACGTCCTTGAGAAGGTCGTAGCGCTGCAAGAATGCGAACACAGTGGCGACATCGCGGCCGTATTGGGCCTTGAGCGGCTCGAACGGCTTGGGCTCGATCAGGATCGGACCTTTGAAGCCGATACGGTGCTTGTGCTCCACCACCATTGCCAGAAAGCGGCCGAGGCGATCCAGTTCGGCCTTCAGGTCCGTGTTGAGAAGCGTGTCGTAGCCTTCGCGATGACTGAGTACGGTATAGGCTTCGCCGCCGAGACGGTGCGTGGTCTCGAGCATGAACCGCACTTGCGCGGCCGCGTAGGCAAACACTTCGGGGTCGGGATTGGTCGCGGCCCCGGCCGCATAGCGCGGATGCTCGTACAGGTTCGCCCCGCCCCAAAGCAGCTTCACGCCAGAGGCCTGCATCTCCGCAGCAATGGTTTCCGCGATCCGCTCGAGATTTTCCCGGTGCTCGGCAAGGCTCGACGGCTCGGCAATGGCGTCGTGATCGAGGAAAGTGAAATACGGCACTCCGAGCCGGGCAAAAAAGCCGAATGCCGCGGCGCACCTCGCGTCCGCTTTTTCCTGCCCCGGACCGAGCCAGGGCCGCGGCAGCGTGCCGTCGCCGAACCATTCCTTGCCCGACCATGCCACCGACGGGCCGTAGGCTGCCGCGAGGCGCAACCAGGCTGCCATCGGCTTGCCGAGGACCGGGCGGTCCTTGTCGTATGCCTTGAATGCCAACGTGTTGGTGCTGTCCGGGCCTTCGAACCGGATCGCGTCTGTTTTTGTGAACGTCGTCATGGACGTTTTCCCTGTTTGGCCGGCGGCGGGCATGCGTTTGGAGAGCACGCGGACTCGACGTCCGCGCGGCGGGACATGCCTGATACCGTCCAGTTTAGTCGTGCCCCTCCCGTGAGCACGGCACCGCCCCCGGACTCAGCCGGGTTGGCGTGATAACGCTACCATAGCACAACCATGCAGGGTTGGTAGCGTTATCATTGGTGCAATTAAGAGTGATTATCAGGTTTAGCGGCAAAGCTCCGCCGTGCGGCCGAGCACTGCACCGCTTCGAACGTCAGCGGGTTCATCCCGTTGAGGCCCCCGCTAATCGATGATTGCATCACCCTTCGACAATGCTCGGGCGACGCCATCTTTCATCTGCTGCAATTGTTCGGGCGGGTGTCCTTGCCACTTGATGACTTCGGCAATGACGCGAAGCGGTTCACGGGAGCGATACGATAACGTCGGATTTCCCGGAAACTTCTTGTCCGTCAGGTTCGGGTCGTCCTCGATTGGCCCAGTCGGCTCCACAACATAAATTCGTTCTTGGCCATTGCCGGCGGCGAGTTCGGCGCCCCAGATCGCGGCATCCAGCGTACCTGCGAAATAAACCCAGGATAGCGGCTTCGCCTCGGTAAAGTTGGACTTATAGCCGACGACAATCAGGTCTCCGGGTTTCAGATCGGCCCGCGTGCCGTGAAAGAACGATCGCGTAAACATGCTGGCGACTCTGACATCGGCTCTCGCCTCCTTTCATGTGAAATCGAAGAGTATCGTCGAGCAGAACGGCCACGCGGTGCCCGTTTGACAGGCTGCGTTGTCCGATCACCTGCCGGCGCTTACCGCCGGTCGATCATTTTCTTCAGTTCTTCCGCCTGCTCGGCTTGCGGCGGAACCTCCAATTCCTTGCGCAGGGCATCCGAGATCAACGAACGATCATACGGCTCTTGCGTCCATGGCCCGCTGGCTTTGGGATCAAGGAACTGGGGCGTGACGTATTGCGTGCCGAACACCTGCTTCTGACCGATTTTCATGAGATAGCGGTCGAGCGTTGCTGCGGCGATCCAAACCCCATCCTTGTTGCCTTTGTTCACTGCAACTGTCGCCAAGATATGAGCAAGAAGATAGTCGTTTGCACTGTCGCCGTGCTGGAACACGAATGCGGCTTCAAGGTAATCATCGCCCGAATGCAGCGCTCCTTGGGACAGAAGCGTAGCCGTACGTGCCCGCCGCACTTTGTCCGCAGCGGCGACGGCCTCCCAATTGACCTTGTCAGCCTGACGCTCGGATTGATCGGCGTCGAAAATCGCTTTCATCTCGGGATTGGACGGTACGGCAACCGACGCTGCTGAGGCAGGAACCGTAAGTGTCCAGGCTGCAAAAACCAGCAAAAGAACAATCGCACTGCGCATCGCATGCCCCTCGCCATCACAACAACGCGGTGACTATACCCTTCGGCGCGGACGGGAGGGAACGTGCTTCGCAGCATGTCCGTGTTTCGCAGCATGTGGCCCTCGCGACGGTCCCGACGGAACCAGTTGCTGCTTGCCTGGCCCGATCAGATCGGCGCGGCCCATGGCGCGCAGAGCATCGCGCAGCAGCGGCCAGTTTTCGGGATCGTGATAGCGCAGGAACGCCTTGTGCAAGCGGCGCTGCTTGAGGCCCTTCACGGCATCGACCTTTTCCGACGCGCCGCGGCGCACGGGGCGCAGCGGATTGAAGCCAGTGTGATACATCGCGGTCGACAGTGCCATTGGCGCCGCAAGGTAAGTCTGCACCTGATCGGGGCGGAAGTTGTTCTTCTTCAGCCACAGCGCCAGATTCAGCATGTCCTCGTCGGTGGTACCGGGATGGGCGGCGATGAAATACGGGATCAGGAAATAGTTTTTTCCCGCCGCCTTCGCCGCCGCATCGAACATCTCCTTGAAGCGCTCGTAGGCACCGATGCCGGGCTTCATCATCTTCGACAACGGACCGGGCTCGGTGTGCTCGGGCGCGATCTTGAGATAGCCGCCGACGTGATGGGTGACGAGTTCCTTGATGTATTCCGGACTTCTCACCGCGAGATCGTAGCGCACGCCTGAGGCCACCATCACCTTCTTGATGCCGGGGATCGCCCTCGCCTTGCGGTACAGCACGATCAGTGCGTCGTGGCTGGTGTTGAGGTTCTTGCAGACATCGGGGAAGACGCAAGACGGACGGCGGCACAGCGCTTCGGTCTCGCGGTCCTTGCACGCCATGCGGTACATGTTGGCGGTCGGGCCCCCGATGTCGGAAATGACGCCGGTAAAGCCTTCGGTCTTGTCGCGCACTTTCTCGATTTCGCGCAGCACCGAGCCTTCCGAGCGCGACTGGATGATGCGGCCCTCGTGCTCGGTGATCGAACAGAAGGAACAGCCGCCGAAACAGCCGCGCATGATGGTGACCGAGTTGCGGATCATCTCCCAGGCGGGAATGCGGGCCCCCTGATACGCGGGATGGGGGCTGCGCGCATAAGGCAGCTCATATACGTAATCCATTTCTTCCGATGTCAGAGGAATGGGCGGCGGTGTCAACCAGACATCGCGGTTGCCGTGGCGCTGGACCAAGGGATGCGCATTGCCGGGATTGGCTTCCTTGTGCAGCACGCGCGAAGTCCGCGCGTAGGCTTCCGGATCGGCCGACACCTGCTCGTAGGATGGCAGGCGGACGACGACCTTGTCGCCGGGTATGCGGCCTTCGTCGGAGCTATCCAGATCGTCGGCGTGGGCTTCGGTCCAACCTTCGGGAAACTTCGAGCGCGGGAAGGCGACGCCGCGCACATCGGAGAAATCCTGATCGAAGCCATTGGCGGCGACGCGATGGGCCATTTCCACCAATGCCCGCTCGGCATTGCCGTACAAAAGCAGCTCGGCTTTGGAATCGAGCAGGATCGAGCGGCGCACTTTGTCGGACCAGTAATCGTAATGGGCGATGCGCCGGAGCGACGCCTCGATGCCGCCGATTACCACCGGCACGCCGGCGAACGCTTCCTGACACCGCTGCGCATAGACGATCACCGCACGATCGGGACGTTTGCCGCCCTCGCCGTTCGGCGTGTAGGCATCGTCGTGGCGCAAGCGCCGGTCCGACGTGTAGCGGTTGACCATCGAATCCATGTTCCCGGCGGTGACGCCGAAGAACAGTCTCGGCCGCCCCAGCGCGCGGAACGGTTCCGCCGAATGCCAATCGGGCTGCGAAATGATGCCGACGCGGAACCCCTGCGCCTCGAGCAACCGCCCGATGATCGCCATACCAAAACTCGGATGATCGATGTAAGCGTCGCCGGTGACGACGATCACATCGCACGCGTCCCAGCCGAGTGCCTCCATTTCCGCCCGCGACATCGGCAGAAACGGCGCCGGTTTCTCTTCCCGGAATTTCCCGTAAGACGAAAGGGGCTTTGGCGTGTGCTCCATCCGGCTTTGATGGCCCATTCGCGGCGGAATGGAAAGAGGCACCTATTCCGGCCAGGGAACAAACCGGCCGGCGCAGCTCGTTGGTGTGCCGTTGGAAGGCGCGCCCTTCACCGTCGCGTCGGTACCCGCGGGCAGCGTCAGGTTGCTGCCGCCCTTGCCGTAAATCACGTCAGCATGGGTGAACTTGTAGGTGTATTTGGCAGCATCGGTGACGAACACGCCGTCGAGGGTCGCCTCGGCGCGATGGGCTTCGTCATAACCGGAGAACATGAACTCGCCGCCGCCCGACACCGCGACGTTCTTGAACGTGATGTCTTTGTAGACCGGCGGGAAATCGCCGCGCGACGCGCCGTCGGAGCCATACGAACCGGTGAGCTGGATCGGATGCGGCGAATTCCTGATGCAGACGTTTTCATAGGTGATGTCGTGCACCAGTCCGCCGCGATTGCCGGCCGACTTGATGCGCAGGCCGTTGTCGGTGCCGTCGAGCGTCAGATCGGTGACGAGCACATGCGAGACGCCGCCTTGCGTGCCCGAGCCGATCGACATGCCGTGGCCGTAATAGAAATGGTTGTGGCTGACGGTCATGTTGGTGAGCCCACCGCCGTCGCCCTTGATCGCGATATTGTCGTCGCCGGTGCGGATAGAACTGTGGGTGACGGTGATGTTCCTGGCGCCGTTGCCGGGATCGATGCCGTCGGTGTTGTGCGCCAGCGGCCGGGCCTCGTGCGTAAACCGCTGCGGCGTCTCGACCTTCACGCCCCAAACCGTGAATCCATCGCCGCCCGAATAGACGACGTGGAAGTTCGGCGAGTTCTTCAGGGTGATGCGATAGAGCGTGAAGTCGTCGGCGTGATTGGCCACCACCAGACGCGGCAGGATCTGTCCGCCTTTGCCGCCCGCCGCCAAATCCCAGGCCGAAACCGTCTTGCCGGGAATGGTCACGCCGCCGCGGCCGTCGATCACGCCATCGCCCATGATGCCCGCGCCCGCTGCGCGATCGATCGCGATCAACGGCTTGCAGCCTTTGCCCTTGGGCTCAACCGCACCGCAGCTTCCCGGCTTGACGGCGTACTGGCTGAAATCGAGCGAACCGAACAAGGTCGCGCCCTTGTCGACCAGCAGCGTCACGCCCGCACGCAAGGTCAGCGGACCGGAGACGAACGCATCCGCCTTGCCGTTCGAGCGCAGCGCCACCGATTTGCCTTTCGGACAGGCGTCGATGGCACTCTGGATGCGGCCGGTGTCGAGCTTGGATTCATCGGCGGCCGCGAGGCTGCGATACGGGCCATCGGCGACGGAACTCAGCTTGGCAGCGACCACGGTGCAGACCGGCGGGATGACCGGCTCCGTCACGGCGCGCGCATCTTGCGCGGCCGCCGAAGCAGCCAGCGACACCGACGTCAACAGCAATGCGGAAGCAAATCTGGACACGACGAATGATCCTTGAAAGTCATTGAACGCGATCATCGCTTTTCGCCGTCGCGCAAAGTTGTGGCGTTCCGGTGCAGAATAGAGCTTTCCGCAGACCGTCAAAAGGCGCAGCCTGGACGCATGCCCTGGACCGAGATCGACACCGCGCGATTGCCGGACGGCGACGTGATGACGTTGCGCCGCAACGGCGAAGCATTCGAGATCCGCGTCGGGCTTTACGAATTGATGTCGAGCCGCAATCCGGTGTCGGAACGCGCCATGGCGGCACTGGTCGTTTCGCGGTTGGAGCGGCCGATAGGACACGCGCTGATCGGCGGGCTCGGGCTCGGCTACACGGTGCGCGCGCTGCTCGATGCGGCGCCGCTGGCCTGCATCACCGTCGCCGAACTGGTGTCCAAAGTGGTGGACTGGAACCGCGGACCGCTGGCCGGCCTCGCCGGACGGCCGCTGGACGATGCGCGCGTGTCGGTGTTCGCGGGCGATGTCGTCGAGGCATTGCACGCCAACCCGCGCGGGTTCGATGTCATCCTGATGGATGTCGACAACGGGCCGGAAGCGGTGATGTTCGACGGCAACCGGCCGCTGTATGCCGCGGACGGGCTGGCGCTGGTTCTAGCCGCGCTGGCGCCGGGCGGAATCGCCTGTTTCTGGGCGGCGGACCCGTCGCCGGGGTTTGAGCGCCTGCTGGCGGGCGCGCTGGCCACCTCGGAACGGCACGATATCGCGGTCGAAGGCCGCATCGGCCACACCCTCTATCTGGTGCGACAGGACGGCTGAGCGGCGCCGCCAAAATGCCCTGCTTCCGGCGCTTGCAAACCGGCGCGGCGGCCTATATAGCCCCGTCCTCCGCGGGGAAACCCGAGGAACCGGCAGCGCCCTTCGTCTATCGGTTAGGACTCAAGATTTTCAATCTTGCAAGAGGAGTTCGACTCTCCTAGGGCGCGCCAATCACCCGCCATTTCGGCGGGTTTTTCTTTTTTACCAACAACTTACGGGGCAGCCGCGGCCGCATCGTCGAGGTGTAGTTGTACCCGCGCTTGGCCGTTCCATTCTTCGGCGCGGAGGCGGCCGACGGCGTGGATATTGGCGCCGCGGGACTTGAGCAGCGCGTCTCCCAGCGGGGTTTCGGCCACACGGAAGGCAATGGCATCAAGGCGAGCACCGTCACCGCCGACAAGCCGCAGGCGGACATGACCTCTGCCGACCACATCGGCGAACCCCACCCGGACATCGGGAATGGCCAGCAGCGGCTCGGGATTGCCCGAACCGTACGGCCCCGCCAGTTGCAGATCGCGCGCCAAGCCGAGCGTCGCCCCGCCAGGCGAGACGGTCGCATCGATCGCCAGCGGCACGTCGGCAATGGGACCGCCTTTGGCGAACGCTTCGGACAAGAAGAGACGGAACGGTTCCACCTGGGCCGGGGTGAGGCCGAAGCCCGCCGCCATAGCGTGGCCGCCGCCGGACTCGATCACGCCGGACTCGTGCGCCGCGCGCACCATCACCCCGACATTCGCTCCCGGCACCGAACGCGCCGAGCCGCGGCCCAATCCGCCCTCGAACCCGGCCACGAAGGCAGGCTTGCCGAAACGTTCTTTGAGCCGTCCGGCGACGATGCCGACGACACCCGGATGCCAGCCTTCGCCCGCGACCAGCACGAACGGACTCGCCTCCTGCTGCGCCGCCAGCGCGGTCGCTTCATCGAGGATCATCTTCTCGATCGCCTGCCGCTCGCGATTGTGGGTGTCGAGCGCGAGCGCGTGTTCTTCGGCCATCGCCGCGTCGAACGTGGTCAAGAGATCGACGCCGAGACTGCACCGCCCTACCCGTCCGCCGGCGTTGATACGCGGTCCGAACACGAAGCCGAGGGTGTAGGGCGTGAACGGCGGCGCCACGTCGGCAATGCGGGCCAGAGCCTTGAGACCGGGCCGCTCCAGATGTCCGAGCCGCGCCAACCCGGCCCGAACGAACGCCCGGTTGACGCCGGTCAGCGGGACCACATCGCACACCGTGGCAAGGCCGACGAGATCGACGGCATCCATCAAATTCGGCTCGGGATGCTTGGCGTAAAACCCGGCCTGGCGCAGAGCGCGGTTGAGCGCCACCAGGAACAGGAACGTGATCCCGGCGGCGCAAAGATGGCCGAGGCCGGAGTCGTCGCCGCCCGCATTGGGATTGACCTGCACCAGCGCCGGCACGACGTGTTCGCTGGCGTGATGATCGAGCACGACGACATCGAGCCCCGCCTCATGCGCCGCCTTGAGCGCGACGTGCGCGCCCGCTCCGCAATCGACGGTGACGACCAGCGAAATGCCTTCGGCCTTCAGCTTCAACAAGGCCGCGGAATTGGGGCCGTAGCCTTCGGTGAGGCGGTCGGGAACGTAAACTCGCGGCGGTTCGCGAACGGCGGCCAGAAAGCCGACCATCAGCGCGGCGGAACACGAACCGTCGACATCGTAATCGCCGAACACCGCGATCTTCTCGCCGGTCTTGAGCGCCGCCACCACGCGGGCGACCGCCTCGTCCATGTGCTTCAGCACGCACGGTTCGGGCAACAACCGCTTCAGTGTCGGATTGAGGTAATCCATCGCCGCGTCGCGTTCGACGCCGCGCGACGCCAGCAGCCGCGCAATCACCGCCGGAATCTGGTGATCGAGCTGGATGCCGCGAGCGAGATCCTCGTCGCAGCTTGCGAGTTCCCAGCGGCGGCCGGAAAAGGAGTTTTCGACGTGCATGGCTTCAGACATGGGGCGATTCGCCTTGAGACGGCCAGTGGTACCGTGAAAACACGAACACCAACGACAATTTTCCCCGCCAGTTACGCTTGTATCCCAATACAACCAAGTCAAATCCGGCTATGCTGACTCGCATGGAACAGACCGACGGCGACGGCCGTACGCCTCTCTTCTATGCGGTGGCAAAAGACGACGCCAACCGGGTCCGGACGCTGCTAGAAGCCGGCGCCAACGTCAATGTCCGCGACAAGAACGGCGAAACGCCCCTGCATCTCGCCGCCAAGGACTTCCGGCTCGCCGCGGCGGCGATGTTGCTCGCTTACGGCGCCAAGGTCGATGCCCAGGACAATCAAGGCAACACGCCGCTGTTTCGCGCCGTGTTCGAATCCCGCGGCCGCGGCGAGATGATCCAACAGCTGTTGAGCGCGGGCGCCGACAAGACGCTGCTCAATCGCTACGGCGTTTCGCCGGAAATGGCGGCGCGCAGCATCACCAATTACGACGTGGCGCGGCATTTCAAGTGACGGTGTCCCCGGCACGCGACCTCTCGCAGCCGTATTCGGTCCACAGTAACGCTTGCGCAATTGCGCGCCGCGCGGCGGCCACACGCGCCCGTACGGCCCGGCGGCGGGCCTTGGTGGCGCCACTGTAGCGACCGTGGATCAGCCGGTTGCTGTTTCCCTTCGGAGCGCCGCGCGGTTTTCCGGTTCGCTTGCCCAATTGAACCTCACTTTTCGGCAGGGGTACCCCCACCGTCCTTACAATGACAGGCGATCGTCTTGGCGATCGCTTCGTCGAGCGAGTCCTGCGACGGGATCGCATCTTCGACGGTCTGCGGTTTGGCGACCGGGCGGCTCGGCGGCGGCCAGATGTCTCCATGCAGCACATTGATGTTATGGCTGGAACGGCCGCGGATCTTGGCAATGGCGTTGCCGAGTTCGGCACTGACCGCCAACAACCTCACGGCATCGTTCACCGCCGCGGAGCGCTTGTGGCCGAACTCGTCGAGGCTGCGGCCATTGCTCTCATCGAACTTGCGGACTTCGGCAAACGAACTGCCGACGGCAGCCAGGGTTTCAGCCAGTTCGGCTTCCAGAAGCGAAACGGCGTCGCTCTTAGGATCGGAAAGAGGTTGATTGGTCATGGGCTCCTCGTGTTTCGGAGCCATAGAATCTAAGCCCGTTTTCGCGCAGGGGGATAGATTTTGCCGATTATTTTTGATGCCGCGATGAAAGCGCAAACGCATCATCGCGATAGCGGACGTGCGTTGGCGAGTGCCGGTGTGGGATAGACATTTTCGTGCGCCACACTGCCCGGTTCGTGGCCGAAGAAATTCACGCGGAGGCTTTTCTGCCCCACGCGGGCGCACCAGTTTTGCGCTGGCACTCAGAACGCGGGGGGAAGTGCTGAGCGCAGCGAAGCAAAGGGGGGATCGCTCTTGCGCGGGATAAGCCCCCCTTTGTCATCCTGCGCCTACGCGCAGGATGACACTTCCCCCCACGGTCCTAGTGCCGGTGTGAAAAGCCTCGCGCCCGTGGAGGGCAGAAAAGAGGGCGCGCGCATGGGGCAGAAAAGAAAAGCGCGCCCGCGTGGGGCAGAAAAGAAGGCCGCGGGCGCGTCCGGAATGACAGCGTGTTATCGCGTCGCCCTTCTGCGCGGGTGTTTCGCGGTGATCCAGCGGACGGTGCCGGAGGTCGAGCGCATTACCACGCTGTGGGTGACGATATAGTCCGGCGTGCGGTGGATGCCTTGCAGCATGGCGCCGTTGGTGACGCCGGTGGCGGCGAAGATCACGTCGCCGCTGGCCAGTTCTTTCAGGCCGTACTTGCGCTCGAGATCGGTGATGCCCCATTTGGCGGCGCGTTCGCGCTCGGCGTCGTCGCGGAAAACCAGCCTGCCCTGCATCTGGCCGCCGAGGCAGCGCAAAGCCGATGCCGCCAAAACGCCTTCCGGCGCCCCGCCGCGGCCGACATAAATGTCGATATCGGTTTCGGACGGCGATGTGGTGGCGATGATGCCGGCGACGTCGCCGTCGGTAATCAGGCGCACGGCCGCACCGACGCTGCGGATCGCGGCGATATGGGTTTCGTGGCGCGGACGGTCGAGCACCAGCGCGGTGATCTCGCGCGGATGCACGCCCTTCGCGCGCGCCACGGCGAGAATGTTTTCTTCGATCGGAGCATCGAGATCGATGGTGTTCTCGGCATAGCCGGGACCGACCGCGATCTTGTCCATGTAGACGTCGGGCGCGTTGAGCAGCGTGCCGGGCTCGGCGATCGCCAGCACCGCCAGCGCGTTGGGCAGCGCCTTCGCGGTCAGTGCCGTGCCTTCGAGCGGATCGAGTGCGATGTCGACGGCAATGCCGCCGGTACCGACCTTCTCGCCGATATAAAGCATCGGCGCTTCGTCGCGCTCGCCTTCGCCGATCACCACCGTTCCGGTGATGGGCAGAAAATTGAAGGCGCGGCGCATCGCTTCCACCGCGGCGTGATCGGCGGCGTGTTCGTCGCCGCGTCCGATCTGATCGGCCACTGCCGCGGCAGCCGCCTCCGTTACCCGCACTGCTTCCAGCGCGAAGGCACGGTCCAACCAATTCGACAAGCCATAACTCCCGTCATAGGCAGCGCCGATGAAGGCACTGCGTGTGTCGGCGGAGAGTTATTTCGCTTCCATCGGGATCTTCACCGGTGGCGCCACGACGTTGCTCGTTCCGGCAATCGTCTGAAGCGCACCCTCGACGGCCGCGTAGGTCGTTTCGTGCGTAATCATGACAATCGACACGGCTTCCCCAGGGGCACGTCCGCGCTGAATCATGCTTTCGATCGAAACACGCCACTTCGCCAGATGGCTGGCGATCTCCGCCAATACGCCAGGCACATCCAGCACCTGGAACCGTAGATAAAACGCACTCGATGCGCCAGCCGCGGGTGCGGGTGACAGCGCTGACAGTGATGCAGCAGGCACACCGAATACCGATCCGACGTTACCGCGCGCAATATCGACGATATCGGCGATGACAGCGTTGGCAGTCGGATATTCACCGGCGCCACGGCCTTCAAAGAAGAACGGACCGGCCTCGTTAGCGTTCACAACCACGCCGTTGAGTACGCCATCGACGTCGGCCAGCGGCGTTCCGGCGCACACCATCGCCGGCTGAACGCGCTGAATGATACCGTTATCGGTCTGACGCGCGATTCCAAGCAGCTTGATGCGATAGCCGAATTCGCGCGCGAACGAGATGTCGTCCGGCGTGATGGCGCGAATGCCCTGCACCGACACCGCATCGAGATCCGGCGCGACGCCGAACGCCAATGCGGTCAACAGCGCCAGCTTGTGCGCAGTGTCGCCGCCACCGACATCGAGTTCGGGATCGGCTTCGGCATAACCGAGCGCCTGCGCATCCTTCAACACGTCGTCGAAGCTGCGGCCGGTCGCTTCCATCTGCGTGAGGATATAATTGCAGGTGCCGTTGAGGATGCCGCGCACGGCCTTGATGCCGTTGACGATCAGACTCTCGCGCAGCGACTTGACGATCGGAATGCCGCCCGCCACCGCCGCTTCGAACTTCAGCGCCCGGCCGTTCTTCTCGGCCAGCGCCGCCAGACGGGCGCCGTGGCGCGCCATCATCGCCTTGTTGGCGGTGACGACGTGCTTGCCGGCCTTCAACGCTTCTTCGACCAGCATCGGCGCGGCGCCGTTCTCGCCGCCGATCAGTTCGACAATGAGATCGGCCTTGGACGCGGCCAGCGCCTTGATGTCGTCGAGCTTGGCCGGCGCATCGAACGCCTCGCGCTTGGCCGGATCGCGGTCGCACACCGCCACCAGCTCGAGCGGCGTGCCGGCGCGCGCATCCAGCATCTCGCCGTGCACGCGCAAACCCTTGGCGACCCCACCCCCTACGGTGCCGAGGCCGGCAATGCCGATCTTCATTGCATTCATTTCGAGATGTCCAGCGATGGTGGTTCGTTGAGGCGCAGCGACAGGAACTTCTTCACGTTCCGCGCCGCTTGGCGGATGCGGTGCTCGTTCTCGACCAGGCCGATACGAACATAGCCTTCGCCGTATTCGCCGAAACCGATGCCCGGCGCGACCGCGATCTTGGCGTGCACCAGCAATTGCTTGGCAAACTCCATCGAGCCGTGCTCGCGATACTGCTCGGGCAGCTTAGCCCAGGCGAACATCGACGCCGGCGGGACATCGATTTCCCATCCGGCCCGGCCCATGCTTTCGACCAGCACGTCGCGGCGCGACTTGTAGATGGCGCGGATCTCGTCGACGCATTCCTGCGGGCCGTTGAGCGCGGCGGACGCAGCAACCTGGATCGGCGTGTAGGCGCCGTAGTCGAGATAGCTCTTGATGCGCGCCAGCGCGCTGATCAGCGTCTTGTTGCCGGCGGCAAAGCCCATGCGCCAACCCGGCATGGCATAGGTCTTCGACAGCGACTGGAACTCGATGCAGATGTCCTTGGCGCCTTCGAGCTGCAGGATCGACGGCGGCGGCTCGATGTCGAAATAGATGTCGGCATAGGCCAGATCCGACAGCACCCACATCTGATGCTTGCGGGCGATGGCGAGCAGCTCTTTGTAGAAATCGAGCCCGACCACCTGCGCCGTCGGATTGGACGGATAGTTCACCACCACCGCCAGCGGCGACGGGATCGAATGGCGCGCCGCGCGATCGACCTGACGCAGATATTCTTCCGGATTGGTCGCCGGGATGTGCCGGATGGCGGCGCCCGCGATGATGAATCCGAAGGCGTGGATCGGATAAGCCGGATTGGGCACCAGCACGACGTCGCCGGGCGCAGTGATCGCGGCGGCGAGGTTGGCGAAGCCTTCCTTCGAGCCGAGGGTGGCGATCACTTCGGTATCGGGATCGACCTGCACGCCGAAGCGGCGCTCGTAATAGGCGGCCATCGCCCGGCGCAGGCCCTTGATGCCGCGCGACGCGGAATAGCGGTTCGACTTGGGATCGCGCGCGACTTCGCACAGCTTGTCGACGATGTGCTTGGGCGTGGGCATGTCGGGGTTGCCCATGCCGAAATCGATGATGTCGTCGCCCGCAGCTCGCGCCTGCGCCTTGAGCCTGTTCACTTCTTCGAACACATAGGGCGGCAGTCGTTTGATGCGGTGGAAGTCGGTTTGCATGGAATTACAGGTGTGAACCATCTCCTTGGGGATTACGAAGCCGCAAAACACGGCAGATTTCCCGCCGCGTCAATGGCTATCGAGACATTTTTGACATGGCGTGTTGCGCCAATCCCGCGCATAGGGTGCGCGGCAGCGTCTTCCAGCGCAATTTCCTGAGCCTCTGGACCTTTACTTCCGCGCTTGCGGACGGAAAACCGGTTCCCACTTTTCCTGCAAGCGCTAGCCTTGCAGGAAAATTTCGGCCCGGCGGTTGCCGTCCTCACCCTTGGGCATGGATTCGTAGAAGACCGGCTGGGTATCGCCGACCGCCTCGACCAGCACCTTGTCCGCCGGAATCCCGGCACGGATCAGCTCCCGCGCCACTGCGTTGGCGCGCGCCTGGGACTTCTTGAAGATGAGCTCGAGGTGCTTCTCGGCCGACATGTTGGGCGTCCGGCTGGACGAGTGGCCGACCACACGGACATAGCCCTGCCCGCCGGCGGCCTTGAACTGCTCGGCGGCGGCACGAACCTGGAGCTTCGCCGCGGCATTCAGCGCAACGGCGTCGCCGGGGAAATAGACGACGGCATTGGCGCCATTGACGTTGGCCATCGGCTGCACGGCAGGCGCCGACCCCAGCGTATCGAGATTGGCGACGACCTTGCCTTCCATCTTTTCCGGACCGCCCATGGCCACATCCGTGGCCGGCGCACGATGGCGGACGGCCTTGTGGCGGGGCGTGGCGGCAGCATAGCCCGAGGGGCCGCTGCGCATGCCGGCGTTCGAGGCCGTGGCGCGGTAATGATTGACGATCGGCGCGGCGACGAATTGCGACACCGACGGGTCCAGCGGCGGTGCGCTCGACGGCTTGAAGCCAAGTTCGGCGTCGCTGGGCGAAACGCTGTTGACGGGCGCCTGCGGAACCGCCTGAGGCTCGGGAGCCGGAGTTACGCGCGGCGGCGGTGCGGCCTCGGCGACCTGAACCGGCTTGGCCTTGACCTTCTTCGCCGGCTTTACCGGTGCCGGAGCGGGCGCGGGTTCGGCCAGTTCGGCAGTCTTCACCGCTTCGGGAGCGGCTGCGACGGCCGTCACGGGCGCACCGGCGGGCGGCGGCGGCAACGTTCCGGCCGTGGTGGTTCCGGCCGGATCCTGTGCCAGCGAGCGATCGACCGCTGCGACCTGGGTCGGCGCCGGCGCCGCGGGCGCCTTGGCCTTCGGTGCTACCGGCGCGTCTTCGGCAACCTTCTCGGCGGGAAGATCGGGAGGCGGTGCGGCGGCCGGTTCGGAACCGCCGCGCAGAGCTTCCGCGCTGTACTTCGCATTGTTGCGATCGGCCGAAAGCGACTCCGCAACCTTCTGCTGCTCGTCCGCGGCCGGCGCGACAGGCGCATCTGGCACACTGGCCAGATCGGGGGTCTGTGCGTTGTCGACCGGCTCATCGCTACCGCCGAACCACGTCGTGGGATCGACCCAATCGGGCACGGTCGGCAGGCTGGAGCAGCCCGATGCACCCATGGCAAGGAGGGCCACGGTAGCAACGCCCAGTAGTTTCATCTTGCGAACGCCCAGCGTCATGGAGTGCTCCTGGATGCCTTGTTGGCACCGGTTTGCCATATACAAGGCCGCTTTGTCCGTTCCAAGCCGTCATACCCCCGCAAGGGCATGAAATCGGTGATAAACTTGGTGCGGCGTCCCATAATGTCGCAGCAGATTACCACCATTTCGGCGCGGAATCGGGCGAATCGCACGGCCGCCTCGCGTTTACGCCAGCATATGACAGTGTCACCCGAAAGAGCGCCCGGCATGGGTGCGATGCTTTGCCAAGCGCCGGATCAGCGCGACACGGCCGTGATGTGCACGACGGACGGTTCGGCGAGCGGCGTTCCCGCCGCCGCCTGCCAGCGCGCCGCCGGATCCAGCTTGCGGGTGTCGTCGATCAGGATTTTGGCGTTGCCGTCGCGCGTATCGAAACCGAGCGCGTAGACCGTTCCCGGCTTCAAATACGGGGTCAGCGAAGCGGTGAAGGCGGCGTTGTGCTTCTTCAAGTACTGGATCGAGAACCACAGGTCGGCATCCCGCCGGTCGGTGAAGTTGAGCGAGCGCTGCTCCGAAACCCGCACCATCGCGCTGGGATAGAGATGCATCGTACGCGTTGCATCGGGTGATTGCAGCGGCCGTGCCGGCAGCCACACCGCCGCGAGCACGACAACGGCCGCGAAGCCAAGCGGCAGCCCAGCGAGCCCCCTGCCCGGAAGCCGCATAAGCGGCCGGCCCTCCCGCAAACGCCACAGCGCCGTGGTCACGGCGATAAAGGCCAACGTCGCCGTCTCGACCTGATGGGCCTGGGTGATCCAGGGCGGCGTGAACGGCGCCGACAGCAACACGCCGGCCATCGCCCAACGCAACAGCGTCCGGTAACGGTCGGCCGGACGACGGAACAGCGAAACCAGCGCCGCAATCGTCACTCCGACCCACGCGACCGCCATGACCGCCATCGCCAGCGCGTTGACAAGGCTGTAGACGCCGCGCTGCGCGATCCAGATCTGGAAGGGCCCGAGGATGCTGTAATGCGCCATCGCGGCCCGCACCGCGGCGCCGTTCTCCAGCACCATGTCGTCGGGATTGCGCCAGACGAACCCGAACAGGCCGTTGGGCGTGTAGAACAACTCCGCCAGCGAACGCAGCAATCCGACGACCACCAGACCGGGCTGTTTCAGCGCTTCGGCAATGACGATCTGCCAAGCCGCCGAGGCCTGCGCGGCACCGGACAGCGCATTCAACTCGGGATGCAATTCCTTGAGCAGCGTGAAATCGCGGTGGTGGATCAGCCCGAACACGATGGCGGGGTAATCGGAGAAACTCATGCCGCTGGCCGCCGCATGCAGCACGATCTCGTGGACCGCCGCCCCGGCCACGATCGCCGCCACCGCCATGCCGAAATGACGAAGACGGGCATTGCGCTGCGCCGGAACCAGATGCAGCGCGCTCCAGATCGCCAGGGCCGGCAGGATGAAGAACGCCCCTGCCCGCGCCATCAATGCGATGGTAATGGCGAACAGTCCGGCCAACACCCTGACGCGCGCCGCGGCGGGATCGACATCGCCGGCGGCGGTGGCACGCCAGATCAGCGTGAAGCCGATCAGGCCCAGCGGCAGACCGATGTCTTCGGTCTGAATCACACCCGCCCAATGCCGCTCCGAGAACAAGAGGATCGCCAGCACGATCAGCGCGGCCCGCCGCCCGTGGGTCGCCCAGACGGCATTGGTCGCCAGCGCGACCGTCCATGCCGCGAAGGCGCTTAACACCAGCAGCGCCAAACGCAGATCGCCGCCGAACAGCCGCAGCAACGCCGCCAGCGTCGTCGGGAAAATCGGCCGCTTGGCGCTCATCTCCAGCATATGGCCGTGCGTCAGGCGCAAGGCGTCGTTCAAAAAGCCGAACGAGTCACTCCAGGGCAGGATGCCGCCGAACACGGCGCTGCGCCCTTCGTAGCCGAGGGTCCAGAGGTTCATCACCCAGGACAGCACGATCATCTGGACGATGGCGTGCAGAGCCAGCCTGCGCGTTCGCCCGGAACAGCGATCGAGCAAAAGCACGATCACGATCAGGACGCCGGAAAACGCCAGCGCATCGTTCAGCGGCAGGAGTTTGCACACCGCCAGCACGAGACCGTAGGTGAGTGCGAGAGCCAGCGCAGCGGCCGCCGAGGCACGCTCGGTGGGGAACATCCGGCCGAGGATTTCGCTCGACCTATCGATCCAAACTCGCAGTCTCATCCGGCGCGCACCCGTGTTTCGCGAGGGGCGCGAGAATGCCCGCGCCGCCCCGCGCTCACAAGAACCGATCCTGCGACGGAATCGTCAGAGAAGTCCGGTCGTTTCGGGCAGACCGAGCATGATGTTCAGGTTCTGCACCGCCGCCCCGCCCGCGCCCTTGCCGAGATTGTCGAGCAGCGCCACCAGACGCACCTGCCCGCTGGCGTCGTTGCCGAACACGAACAGCTTGATCTTGTTGGTGCCTTTCAGCGCTTCGGCATCGAGGTTCGCCACCTTGAGATCGGCCGGTGCAACTTCGACCAGAGGCTGGCTGGCATACGCATCCGCCAGGACGCGATGCAGATCGGCCGACGACGGCACGCCCGGCAGCGCCCACAGCGCCAGCGGCACTTCCACCAGCATACCGCGGTAGAAGCGTCCGACGAACGGCGCGAACACCGGCGTGTGCGCGAGGCCGGTATGGGCCTTCATCTCCGGCAGATGCTTGTGCGTCAGCGTCAGCGCGTAATTGCGCACCACCGTTTCGGTGTAGTCCGGCGCGTCCTTCTTCTCGAATTCCTCGACCATCTTGCGGCCGCCGCCCGAATAGCCGGAGACGCCGTTGGCGGTGACCGGAAAATCGACCGGCAGCACGCCGGCGCGCACCAGCGGACGCACCAGGCTCACGAACGCCGTCGCCCAGCAGCCGGGATTGGAAACGCGCTTGGAGGCCGCGATCTTCTCGCGCTGGCCCGGTTCGAGTTCGGCAAAGCCGTAGGTCCAGCCCGGCGCAGTGCGATGGGCGGTGGAGGCATCCACGACGCGCACGTCCGGGTTCTCGATCAGCGATACGGCTTCGCGCGCCGCATCGTCGGGCAGGCACAACACCACGAGGTCGGCATCGTTGAGGGCGCGCGCACGGGCCTTGGCATCCTTGCGATCGGCCTCGCCGAGCTGCACGACCGTCAAGTCGCGTCGCCCGGACAGCCGCTCGCGGATCTCAAGACCTGTCGTTCCCGCTGCGCCGTCGATGAAGACCTTAGCCACTGTGGTCGCTGTCCCTCTTTGAAATTGCGGGCCCCTTCTACTCGTCCTGGCCGCGCTGGCAAGAGGATTTCAGCCCTTGGTGGCAGGGGTATCGTTGGCGGCGGCATCGACCGCGGCCGGGCGGAACGCCATCGCCGCCGCATCGGCCGCTTCGCGCTCTTCCGGCGTCAGTTCGACGGCCAGCGTCTGGGCGCGCGCGGCGGCATTGCGGTCGCCGAGCCGGGCGGCGACGGCATACCATTTGTAGGCCTGCGGCCGGTTGCGCACGACGCCCTCGCCGCGCTCGTAGAGGATCGCCAGATCGAAGGCGGCATCGACTTCGCCGAACGCCGCGGCCTTGGCGAACCATTCCGCCGCCTTGGCGAAATCGGTGCCTTCCGGCCAGCCGCCGGCATACAGCTTGCCGAGATTGGTCATCGCCTTGAGATTGCCCGCCTTGGCGGCGCCCTCGTACCAGCCGATCGCCACCGGCATGTTGGCGCCGACGCCGGTGCCGGTCTGGTAGATCACGCCCATCAGGTTCTGCGCCACCGGCTGGCCGCGCAAAGCCGCGCGCCCGATCCACAGCCGTGCCTTGTCGAGGTCGACCGGTACGCCGGTGCCGTTCAAATACTTCAGTCCGCGGACGAGTTGGGCGCGCGGGCTCCATTCGGGTTTGGCGGTGACCGGCGGTGTGAGCTTCGTGACGGCGGCCGGAACGTCCGCCCCTTGGGCCGGCTGATAATGCGCGAAAACGTAGATATCGAACCACGCGACCAGCGCTGCCACCGCCGCCAGGATGGCCCAGCGGCGCTTGCCGAGAAACCGCAACCATGCCGGCCGGTGCTTCGCCGGATGGTTGGCCCTCCGCACTGCCGCATCGTTGGCGGCGCGACGCGCCGAGACGAGGTAATCGGCCACGCGAACGGTTGGCTCCGTGGCGGCGGGCTCCGCTTCCACGGCCGGCTCGATATCCGAGGCCTCCGGCGCGACCACTTCGGGCTCATAGGGCTGCGGCTCCGGCACCAGCGCTTCCATGCGGACCGGCTCGAGCAGCGGCCCGCCGCTGCGCAGATTGTGGACGTCCAGCCGAATCTGGGCCAACGCCGACGTCTGCCTCTCCTCGAACTTCTCCAGCCGCTGCCGCAGGCCGTGCAGCCGTTCCGCCAAGGCGCCGGTGTCGACGTCGACGCTCTTCAGCCGCTCGCCCATGCGCTGCTCAAGGCTCTGCAGCGATTTCTCGGCCACACTGAGACGGGCATCCAAACGCGCCAGCGCCGCATCGGTCGCGGTGCGCGGCTTGGGGACGATGACCTGCTTGGTGATTTCCTGCAGCGCTTCGGCCTGGGCCCGCATCAGCGCATCGTAGCTTTCCGCCTCCTTCGGCGGCTGCGGTTCGTCGGCAGGAACAGCGTCCGGCTGCACTTGGGCCGACGGCGGATCGTCCGGCAGCGGCTCGGCGGACGGCACGATCTCCAGTACCGGTTCCTCGGGCGGCACGGCATCCGTCACCAATTGGACTGACGGCACGGCTTCGAGCGAGGGCGTGGCCGACGGCAACGCGATCGGCGGCACGGCGTCCGGCGGCGCCACCATAGCGATCAATTCCTGCCGGCTCGCGAAATGCGCGTATATCACGCTGCGGGCGAAATTCACCTCGCGCGCGACCGCGCTCAAAGTCACCGCGTCAGTCCCGCCGCGACGATACAGTGCCTCGGCCGCGGCGATGATCGCCGCCCGGACATTCATCTGCACCACACTGTTTGTCTGTGCGCCGGACAATTGGCTCGGGACCCTTGACGTCCGCGTCTACTTTGAGCCGTGTTGGTGAAGAAAGTCTTGGCCCTAATATCGAGTTAGGAAAGCGGTAAACAATTCCGTTACTGGGACCCCGGCGATTGAAACGTCAACGACCGGTTAAGCAGAATTTTCTAGCCTAGAGTCGCCCAGCGCTATCCGGAGTGCCGTCGCCGTGTCGTCAGCCGCCCAACTCGATCACGCCCGCGGGTTCTCCATGCTGAAGCCGGACGAACTCGACCGTATACTGATGGAGCACAAGGCGTTTCTGGCCAACGCCCGCAACGGCCGTCGCGCGACGCTGATTTCGCATTTCCTGGCACAAGCCGATCTATCGAACTGCATGCTGGCGAAGGCCGACCTCTCCGGCACGATACTGACCGGCTCGAACCTCAAGTTCAGCAACTTCTCGGAAGCGACGCTCTATTGCTGCGAGATGGGCAACGTCGATGCGCGCTACACCAACTTCGCGCGCGCCGACATGCGCGGCGTGACTCTCAGCGGTTCCAATCTCAGTCACGCGCGGCTCGACGGCGCCGATTTCCGCTCCGGCCGACTGCTCAAGAACAGCGCCGGCATCGAAGCCGTGATCGATCGCAACGGTTCGGCGGCCGGTGTCGACTTCAGCTATTGCTCGCTCAACGGCGCGACCTTCGAAGGCGCCGATCTCAAAGGCGCCGATTTCACCGGGGCGATGCTGATCGGCACCAAGTTCAAGGGCGCCAAGATGAACGGCGTCGTCCTCAAGGACGCGGTTCTTACCGATGTCGACGTCAGCGAAATGCAGTTGCCGCCCGAAGCATTCAAGGACTGCATCATGCCGCCGACCAGCGCGGCGGTCGCAATCCGGCCACAAATCCTGTTCCGCCTCACCTCCCACCAGACATGGGTCGAGTCCGATGCGCAGCTCGGAACCTTCGCGGTGCTCGACGGCATGGATCTTCGCCCCGTCGCCACGCAGATCGGCAAGTACAAGCTGACGGCCATTTCGGCAAAAAATGTCATTGCTGCCGGCGTCGACTTCTCCTGCACCGAACTGCAAGGCGCCAATTTCGAAGGCGCCGATCTCAGGGGCGCGAGCTTCGAAGGCGCCGATCTCCGCGGCGTGCGTTTCAAGGGCGCCTTGCTCCACCACGCCAGATTCCTGGGCGCCGATATGCGACCGCTGGTTCTCAAATCGGGCGAAATTTTGGAAACCGATATTTCCGAGACAGCGTTTACCGCCGGGCAGCACGCCGAGGCAGTGTTCTCATAAAGCCGCAGTCCTGGTCTAAATCAACATCGTCCCAAAATGGTACGGCACGCATTAAGTGTTTCCGCCGTACACGGACGACCATCCGATTCGCGTTGACGCTTGAATCGTCGCGAAAATTTTCCGACGCGCAGCAATAGCGGAATATCCCCACTATGATTGACGGGACACTCCGTACGCGGAACTACCAGCTTTCGATTCGGTAACCATGCGGTCAGGCTCGCCCCAATACCGGTTGTGACAAAAACGGGATGGGAACGCGATGACATCGACTGCAGTACGCTTACGCGCAGTGGCCGACGACGACCTTGTTTCTGCCGACGTCCAGCATCTTGGAATTTCCGGCCATCTCGAGCGTTTGAAGGACTATGCAGTCCGTTTGCGCTTTCATCGCGGCGATACGATTGCGGCAGCCGGCGATGCCGCCGCCCACATTTACGCCGTGAGCGCCGGATGTTTGCGCCTTACCCATCACGGCAATGACGGCCGCCGCCACATCGCCGATTTCCTGTTCGGCGGCGATCTCTGGGGACTGGGCGACGCCGACAACTTTGCCTTGTCGGCGGAAGCGGTATCGCCGACCACGATTACGGCCTATCCGCGGCAGCAATTCGACCGGCTTGGGGAAGGCAATAATCGTCTTCGTTCGGAAATTTTCGCGCACCTTTCCGCCTCCATCCAGCGCGCACACCGGCATCTCTACCTGCTCAGCTGCCTCAGCGCCCGCGAACGCGTCGCGACGTTCCTTACGCGGATGATGCAGAAGTCACAGCTTGTTTACGGCGCCCGCCTCGATCTGCCCATGGGACGCCAGGATATAGCCGATCATCTCGGCCTCACCGTCGAAACGGTGTGCCGGGCGTTAGCGGCCTTGAAGGCCGAGAGCGTAATCGAGGTGCCGAATGCGCACCTCGTGGTTGTGCGGGACGGCTCGGCGCTTTCGGCCGTAGCCGGCGAGCCGTCCCTTTCCTGAGTTTTCGTGTAGCTGTTGCCCGCTCTTGCGCGTTGTAGGGGGGCCAGATGGGTTGAGCCATGCATACGGCCTTCGAAATCATAATGGGTGCATACCTGTTCGTTCTGTCCAGCGTCTCGCGGCTGGCGAACTGGCTTACCGTCCTCGGCGACGATCCCGCACATCACTACAGCCTCGCTGCCGTGGTGGTGACGTCGCTGCTTCTCGGTCTCGGCTGCAGTCTGTGGGCGATCGTGACTCATTTGCGCCACAGATCTTACCGCGCCTCGATGCGCGCCGCCCTCGCCCGCGCCCAATCCGACGTGCGCTTCCGCGAAGCCATGATTTCCGCATGTCCCGAAGCGATCGCGGTGCTCGGCTCCGATATGAACGCACCGCTCAGCTATCGCGGCGGCGCCGGCCTGTTGCAGTCATGCCTCGACGGCCCCGACGCGCCTGCCCTCGCCGCCAAGCTTGAAGATCTGCTGGCGTCCGGAACCGGATTCGCCGCCACCGTGCGCACCGCAAGCTTCCCGCAGGTTGCCGTGCGCGGCTGTGCCGTCGGCTCCCGTGCTGCCGTCTTCTTCCGCATCGATCGCGCCAGCGACGAACCGGACCACGATTTTGCCGCAATCCTCGACGCCCTGCCGCTGCCGATCTGGATCCGCAACCGGCACCTGGTGCTGACCTGGGCCAATCGCGCGTTTCTGGCGGCGACCGGCTCGGCGACGCTGCGCGAAGCCCTGCTCACCGATGCCAGCCTCGATCGCTCCGAACGCGATCTGGCGCGCACCGCCAGCGAAGGCCGCGACGTGACGGCCGCCAAGCGCTATGCCGTGGTCAACGGCGAGCGGCGCTCGCTGTCGATGGATTTGAAGCGGCTGAACGACCGCTCCATCGCCGGGTTTGCCGTCGACACAACGGCGCTGAGCCGGGCGGAGGCGCAGTTGCAGCTTTCGATCGATGCCTTCGGGGCGGTGCTCAACACGCTTGAAACCGCAGTCGCAATTTTCGGTGCCGATCAGAGACTGGTCTCCTACAACAGCGCTTACGTGCGTATGTGGCATCTGCCCGAAGCCTGGCTCGATGCCCATCCGACCTTCAGCGACGTGCTCGATCGCCTGCGCGAGATGCGGCGCGTCCCCGAACAGCGCAATTTCGCCGCCTGGAAAAAGGAACACCTGCAGCAGTTCCACGAAGCGGGCCAGCATGTACTCGAGACCTGGCACCTGCCGACCGGCATGAGCGTGGACGTCCGCTCGGTGCCGTATCTGCTGGGCGGGACCGTGTATCTCTTCCGCGACATCAGCGAGCGGCTGCGCATGGAAACGACGCACCAGCTCCTCCTCAATACGCAGCGCGCGCTCGTCAACACCGTCGATCAGGCCTTGGCCCTGTTCGGCCCGGACGGCCGGTTGCGCATGCACAACGACGCTTTCACCAAGCTGTGGCAGTTCGCAGAGAGAGAACTCGCGGGCGAGCCGCACCTGACCAAAATCGCCGATCTGTGCGCCGCGCGCATCGGTCGGGACGGCATTTGGAGCATGATCGCGGCCGGCGTGAACGCCAGCGAACCCGAACGCCTCGGAGAATGGGGCGATCTCGCACGGGCCGACGGCAAAGCCCTGTCGCTGGACGTGACCCGCCTGCCCGATGGCGCCACCTTGGTGACGTTCACCGACAACACCGATCTCGCCCAGTTCACCGAAACGCTGTTGAAGCCGAAGGTCGTCACCGCAGCGTGAGCGGCTTTAGTCGGGCGTCCCAGCCAAAATCGGCGCAGCGCGGCGCCTTACGCCCAGAGCTGGGCCACAGTCCGGTCGATCATGTCCGCAAAGGCTTGAACCCGCGACGGCACGACGGCGCTGCCAAACCGCGAGCGTTCGCCGTATTCGCGCAAGGTCTCCAGCCAGTCGCGGCGCTGTTCGAGGCTGATCGAAGAGACGCAGCCGATCAGCACCGGCTCTTCCGGTTCGATGCCCGGTACGGCCAGCATCGGCGACCGCTCCGGCCCGCGCAGGATCGAGCGATATGCAAAAGCCGGCATATCCATCGTCACCACAATGTGCGCCTTGCGCGGTGCCACGCGGGAAAACAGCGTGGTCAGCGGTGCCGGCGGTTTGTCGAACCACAGCGGAAAGACCAAGGCGAGACGGTCCGCCTGCTCGATTTCCGACAGCATGGCGGCGGCGGCCGCATCGGGCTGATCGCCTTCCGCCAGACATTGCAACGAGGACAGGGCCAGTTCGCCGACGCTCACGGACGATGCGTCCCACCCGCCGGTCTTGCCTCCGCGCACATACGCCTGGGTCAGCGCGGCGCAGAACCGCTCCTGGCGCGGATCGGGATGACCATTGACGACGATGAGGCGATGCATACTGGCCTTTTACTCTGGTGGCGGTTCCTATCCGGTTACCGGCTCAGCCGATCCGGCGGCCTTCCATGCCGTAAGCGGACGATCCGCTGCGTTTCACCGGTAGAACGCCGCAGGAGCGCCGGCGGTTTCACGCCGACAGGCGTTGCGCCTGATCGAGCACGCTGCGCGCCGCGACCATCGACTGAATCCATCGCATGATCCGCAGCGGACTGGCATCGCGCGGAATGACATCCATCACGTTGCCGCAATTCAGTTCGGAAATTGCCACTTCCGAGCCCGGATCGACGATCAGGAGTGCCGGCGTGGTAATTCCGTAATCGCGGAATAGCCGAAGCGTGCGATAACCGGCTTCGCCTGCCATGTCGATAACCAGGCAAAGCGCGGCCCCATAGATGCCTGCATCCTCAACAGATTGCGGTGTCCAGACATCCAGACCACATCCCGTGAAGAGTCCGGCAAAGTCCGCGCCGTCGTCATGCCCCGCACTGATCAGACAGATTCCGCGCGTCATGCGATGCCCTTACCTTCAATCGGGAGATCGTGTCCTCTCCCGAGAGGGTGTACAATGCGGTGTTATGCTTACCGTTCCATTCCGGCACAACAGGTATCAGTGCTTCCGCGTACTTTCATTGTTAAGTGCCTATGACAGAATCGCACAGGAACGGTCTGGGTTTGTAAGCTTTGCACACTATTAAGCTTAGCGGCTTGGCGCCGCATGGCGTTTGTCTTGCGCCCGCGGCATTGAAAGCGCGCGAGGCACCGCAATGAACACAAATCCTGCAATCTGCATTGTCGACGACGACGGAGACATCCGCACTTCATTGCGCGTGCTCCTCGAAGCGGCCGATTTCACGGTGCGCGATTACGCCAGTGCGGTCGAGTTTCTCGATGCCGACGTTTTCACTGCAGCGTGCGTGATCGCGGATCTCTGCATGCCCGAAATGGACGGGCTCATGCTTCAGCGCGAAGTGGCCCGCCGCCGCGGCGATCTTCCGGTCGTGTTCGTGTCGGGACACGGCGAAGTCGAACTCGCCGTCAAGGCCATGAAGGCAGGCGCCGTCGACTTCCTCGAGAAGCCCGTCGATGTGGAAACCCTGCTCGCCTCGATCCGCCGCGCGATCGGCATTGGCGAAGATATCAGGGCCAGGAGTGCCGAAGTCCGTACGGCTCGGCGCCTCCTGGCCCTGCTCACCCCCCGGGAGCAACACGTGCTCGACGAACTGGTCGCCGGGCAATCCAACAAAACCACGGCGCAGAAGCTCGGGATTTCACCCCGCACCGTGGAAGTCTATCGCGCGCAGATCATGAACAAGCTCAACGCCCACAGCCTGTCCGACATGGTCCGCATCGCACTGGCGGCTCGCCGCCCGTCCGCAGGCAACTGACCTCCCGTCGCCCTAGTATCCTCCCGCCAGATGACCGCTGCGCGTCATAGCGCCGTAAGCGCGCGGCTGCAGCCGGTTGAGCGAAGCGACGATCGACAGCCGAATCCGATTGAACTCCTTGGTCTCCGCAGTCAGCTGCCCCTTCTTGGCGAGTTCGGTCGCCTCGAATAGCCAGCGGTCGGCGTGCAGCAGTGCAAGGAGGGTCGCCAGCGCAGCCTCTGACTTGTCCGTTTTCGTGCTCGGCGCGGCGGGACGCCGCCTAAGTGCGGCCGTTCGCCCCTTGGTTGCCGGTTTGCGTTTGCTCGTCGTCTGTCTCATTTTTCTGTCCCGGCAAACTTTGCGACGTAGATTTAGCCGAGTAGGAGTCGTCCGTATGCAGAATGGTAGCGAACGGGGTGTTCGCATGAGTGAACACGTGCTCCGGCGCCCGATCCGCGGTCTGACCGACTGGGAAGGCGCCCACCTGTTCCTGGAACTGGTCCGTCGCAGCAGCTTCCGCGCCACCGCCGACCACCTCGGCATTTCCGTTAACACTTTGCGCGCCCGGATCGACGACTTCGAAAAGTCCCTCAAGGTCAAGCTGGTGACCCGCCATGTTGACGGCGTTCGCGTTACGGCAGAAGGCGAACGCATCCTGGAACTGGTCGCCGAAATGGAGAAAACCTCCTTCGAGCTCGTACGCGCCTGCGAACCGGCCCAGAAAACCATGAGCGGCGAAGTCCGCCTGTCGATAACCGAGGGTCTGGGTGCGGTTTGGGTCGGCAACCGGCTGGTCGACTTTCAGCGGCGCTACCCCGAACTGATGGTCGACGTGCACGCGACGATGCAGTCCTCCGACGTGCTGAGGCTGGAGACCGACCTCGCCGTGCAACTCACCCGTCCGACCGCCAAGGATCTCAAGGTGGTCAAGCTCGGGCGCATGCATTTCCATTTCTTCGCGGCGCAGTCCTATATCGACCGCCACGGCCTTCCGAAAAGCATGGCCGATTTCGGTAAACACCGGCTGGTGATACAGACCGATAGCGACGAGAATGCGCGTCGCGTTTACGATAAATACTTTCCCGGTCTTCCCCCCGAAAAATTCATCGCGCAGCGTTCGAACGTATCGAGCGTCCACTACTGGGCGGTGGCGCGCGGCGCCGGGGTTGGGATGCTGCCGACGTACATCTATGCCTACGACACGCCGCTCGTGCCGTTCGACATGCCGATCCGGTATCAGACCGATATCTGGATGACCTATCACGAGAGCGCCGGTCAGATTCCGCGCGTGCGCGCGCTGGCCGACTGGCTGGTCGAAGCGTTCTCGCCGCGGCTCTATCCGTGGTTCCGGGACGAGTACATTCCGCCGTCGGAACTCAGAAAGAAGTACCGCGGCCCGTCTCTCGGCAATCCGCTCGACATCGCGGCCGGCGAGCCCGCGCCACGCACCCCGACGGAACGAAAGAAGCCCAAACGGTAATGTCCGAAAATTAACCGAAAACCGTCAACCTCCGGTTTAGGGTACTAACAAACCTAATTTCCGCGGCGTTGTCATTTCCGGCGTCACGCGCTTTGTATGCTGCCGCAGCCATCATCCGCGGGCGTACATCGCGATGTCTCCAAAAGCAGCCAATTCGATCGATGCCTACGTTGCCGCGCGCCTGCGCACATGTCGTAAGCAACTCGGCCTATCCCAAGCGGAGATCGCCAAGCAACTCGGCGTGACGTTCCAGCAGATCCAGAAATACGAAGCGGGTCTCAACCGCATCGGCGCCGGACGGCTGTTCCAGTTCGCGTCGCTCTACGGCGTGGCCATTCAGGACCTGTTTCCGAAGACCGTTGGGACCGCCGACGGATCGGAGCAATGCAAGAAACAGGATAAAATTACCGCCTTCTCGCTCACCCCCGAAGGCTGGAGCCTGTGCGAAGGCTTCCAGCGCATCAAAAGCGCGCAGCAGCGGCGCATCGTCGTCAACCTGATCCAGCAGATGGGCGAACAGTAACTTACTCCACCGGCATCATGCCAGGCATCATGTTCATGTTGAGGTGATACATGATCCACAGCGAGCCGACGATCAGGATGCCGACGATGATCGCCGCGAACACGAAGGCGGCGTTATTCCAGATCTGACTGGCGCTCCTGTCCATGTGCAGGAAGCACTTCAGATGGACGCCGATCTGCACCACGCCTACGGCGATGATCGCCGGGATCAGCACGCCCGCGGGCGCAGCATGGGTCATCACCAGCCAGAACGGCACCGCCGTCAGGATCACCGACAGGACGAATCCGACGAGGTAGGATTTCACGGTGACGTGGCCGGAACCCGTATCCTCGAACGCGTGGCCGTCTTCGAATTCGTGCTTATCGACCGGCTTTGTCATCACGCCGCTCCCATCAGATAGACGATGCTGAACACACCGATCCAGACGATATCGAGGAAGTGCCAGAACAGGCTGAGCAGCAACAGCCGCGTCCGGTTGACCGCCGTGAGGCCCCGAAGCGCGAGCTGAACGAACATCACGCCCATCCAGACAAGGCCCGATGTCACATGCAGCCCGTGGGTGCCCACCAGGGTGAAGAACCCGGAGAGGAAACCGGAGCGATCGGGGCCGGCGCCTTCGGCGATCAGTTTGCCGAACTCGTGCACTTCCATCGACACGAAGCCGAAGCCGCACAGGAAGGTCAGCGCCAGCCAGACGAATACGGTGCGCAAGTTTCCCGCATTCGCCGCGATCATGGCCATGCCGTAGGTCAGGCTCGACACCAGCAACAGTCCGGTTTCGACCGCGACGAACGACAGGTCGAAAAGTTCGCGCCCCGCCGGTCCGCCGTTGAGATTGTCGCGCAGTACGACGAAGCCGGCGAAGATCGACGCGAACAGCACGCAGTCGCTCATCAGGTAGATCCAGAAGCCGAGCGGCGTCTTGCCGGCATCCGAATGATCGGCGTGGGCGAACTCCCGGTCCTTGACGATCGCGGTCATTGCACCACCTCCGGAGCCTTGACGCCAAAGTGAAGCGCTTCGGTCCGCGCCACGGTTTCGGACGGCACAAACCAGTCGCGATGTTCGTCGAAGCTGTGCCAGATGGTCATTCCCACCATCGCCAGGAAGGCGCCGGCCGCCATCCACCAGATATGCCAGGTCAGCGCAAAGCCGAGCCCGATCGACAGAATGCCGATGATGAAGCCGGTACCGGTATTCTTCGGCATGTGGATCTTGGCATACGACGGTTCGAGCTTGGGCGCCTTGCCCTCCTGCTTCATGGTCCAGAAGGCGTCGATGCCCTTCACCACCGGAACGTTGGCGAAATTATAGAAAGCGGGCGGCGACGAGGTCGCCCATTCGAGCGTGCGCCCGTTCCACGGATCGCCGGTAGTGTCTTTCAGCTTGTCGCGGCGGACGATCGACAGCACCACCTGCAGCACCGTCGCGGCAATGCCGACACCGATGATGACCGCGCCCACGGCGGCGACGATCAGATAGGCATGCCACACCGGATTGTCGACGTGCGCGAGACGCCGGGTCATGCCCATCAGGCCGAGCGCGTAGATCGGCATGAAGGCGATGTAGAAACCGATGAACCAGCTCCAGAACGACACCTTGCCGAGGAACGGATCGAGCTTGAAGCCGGTCGCCTTGGGGAACCAGTAGGAGAAGCCGGCCATGACGCCGAACACCACGCCGCCGATGATCGCGTTGTGGAAGTGGGCGATCAGGAACAGCGAATTGTGCAGCACGAAGTCGGCCGGCGGCACCGCCATCAAGACGCCGGTCATGCCGCCGATCGCGAAGGTGATGATGAAACCGATGGTCCACAACACCGGCACTTCCAGGCGTACCCGGCCGCGATACATCGTGAACAGCCAGTTGAATATCTTCACGCCGGTCGGGATCGAGATGATCATCGTGGTGATGCCGAAGAAGGCATTGACCTTGGCGCCAGAGCCCATGGTGAAGAAGTGGTGCAGCCAGACGATGAACGACAGCACGGTGATGCACATCGTGGCGTAAACCATCGACTTGTAGCCGAACAGCGACTTGCCCGAGAACGTCGCCACGACCTCGGAATAGATGCCGAAGCATGGAATGACGAGGATATAGACCTCGGGGTGGCCCCACGCCCAGATCAGGTTGACGTACATCATCGGGTTGCCGCCGCCGTCATGCGTGAAGAAGTGCATGCCGAAATAGCGGTCGAGGCCGAGCATGGCGAGCGTTACCGTCAGGATCGGGAACGCGGCGACGATCAGCATGTTGGCGCACAGCGTGGTCCAGGTGAAGATCGGCATGTGCATCAGCTTCATGCCGGGCGCGCGCATCTTCAGGATCGTGGTGATGAAGTTCACCCCGGTGAGCAGCGTGCCGATGCCCGATATCTGCAGCGCCCATATGTAATAGTCGACACCGACACCGGGCGAGAACGGCAGCTCCGACAGCGGCGGATAGGCAAGCCATCCGGCGTGGGCGAACTCGCCGATCGCCAGCGAGATGTTGACCAGCATGGCGCCCGCCGCGGTGAGCCAGAAGCTGAGCGAGTTGAGGTAGGGGAACGCCACGTCGCGCGCACCGATCTGCAGCGGCATGACGATGTTCATCAGCCCGATCACGAACGGCATCGCCATGAAGAAGATCATGATGACGCCGTGGGCGGTGAAGACCTGGTCGAAATGCTCCGGCGGCAGGTATCCGGCCGCTCCGGCCGAGGCGATGGCCTGCTGGCTGCGCATCATCAGCGCATCGGCGAAGCCGCGCAGCAGCATGACGAGCGCCAGGATGATGTACATGATGCCGATCTTCTTGTGATCGACGCTGGTCAGCCACTCGTCCCACAACAGCTTCCAGGCCTTGAAATAGGTCAAGGCACCGACCACGGCGAGACCCGCCAGCACCATGCCGCCGACTGCCCCCATGATGATGGGTTCGTGGAACGGAATGGCGTCGAGGGTCAGCTTGCCGAACAGAAAGCTCTCGTTCATAGCATCAGCTCTTTATCGAAATCGGTTTGCCGGTTTTCGGATCGCACAACGGGCCTTTGGGGACCGGTCCCTTGATACGGGCCATGCTCACCGCCTCGTTGGTGCAGATACCGCCGAGGGCACATTGATTGAGGATGCGGTCGTAGAGGCCCTGCTCCACCGTACCGTAAAGCGCGACGGAGTGCGTGCCCGGAGCCGCCAGAGTGCGATAAGCCGCAGTGTCGAGCGGCGTCGCGGCTTTGGCGCGCGCGATCCAGTCCTTGAGCGCGGCAGGTTCCATCGCCAGGGCCTTGAAATTCATGTCGGCAAAGCCGCGACCGGAGTAATTGGCCGAGATGCCGAGATAGCTGCCGGCGTGATCGGCGCGCAGGTTCAGTTGCGACTGCATGCCCGGCATGGTGTAGACCTGGGTTCCGAGCTGCGGCACGAAGAACGCGTTCATCACGCCCGAACTCGTCAGCGAGAAATGCACCGGGCGGCCGACCGGCAGCGCCAGTTCGTTGACCGAAGCGACGCCGTATTCGGGATAGATGAACAGCCACTTCCAATCGAGCGATACCACCTGCACTTCCAGCGGCTTCTGAGCGGAGGCGATCGGGCGGCGCGGATCGAGCGTGTGGGACGAAATCCAGGTGACGGTCCCGAGGATGAGAATAATGACGACCGGTATCGACCACACCACGGCTTCGATGACGGTCGAATGGTTCCAGTTGGGGGCGTAGGTCGCCTTGGTGTTGGAGGCGCGATACTTCCAAGCGAAGGCGACGGTCATACCGATGACCGGCACCACGACCAGAAGCATCAAACCGGTCGCCAGATAAATGATGTCGCGTTCGGCCTCGCCGATCGGCCCCTTCGGGTCGAGCAGAACGGCATCACAGCCGCTGAGGAGAACGGCGGCGACCGCCAGAGTTGCGGCGCGCGCTCCGACTTTGATCCACGATGTCCACTTGGATTTGGGTGACACGCTCGAATCCCTGCTCGCGGCGAATGAACAAGATCCTGGCCAGCCGCAAACGCCGGATCGTTATGTCAAGGTGCTGGTGCCGTTGGGGAATTTCGCGCGCGCGGCGCTTCAGGAAGGATACTCTGCAACTACTCGGTACTGCACTTTGACATTGTTCTAAAGAAAGACAGCGAGGCGTTACAGGCAATCGGCCAAAATGTCGCAAATCACGTTTGGGAGCCACGATGCGCTCGCAACGTTACCCAAATGAAAACGGCTCGCATCACTGCGAGCCGTCTTCGCTTTCCAAATTTACCTCAAGCGCGTCAGGCCGCAGCCTTGGCGGAAGACTCCAGAACCGCCTCGTCTACCGTCAGCAGCGTCGGAAGATCGAGCAGGATGACAAATCCCTGGTCGCGGCGAACCACTCCGGCGATGTAATCGGACCGCCAAGCCACGCCGACATCCGGCGCTCCTTCGATTTGAGATCCACTGAAGCTCGTGACTTCCTGCACCCGGTCCGCAACCAATCCCAGCGACAGAATGCGATCCGCCAGCGGCACGTCCATTACCATGATCCGCGTCGCGGGCGTGGGCGCAACTTTGGGCAGTCCCAATTTGAGACGCAGATCGATCACCGGCGTTCCCCGCCCACGCACATCGATCAGCCCGAGCAGATAGTCCGGTCCTTCGGGAATGCGAAAGAAGGTGCGGTAATCGATGATCTCGCGAACAAAATCGACGGGCACCGCGAAAACTTCCGACTCCAGGCAAAGCGTCACGAACTGGGCTTCGTCTGCCGCGCCGGTCATGTCACGCATACTCCTTGAAATCGCCGTCGGAGGCCTGGTTCGAGGACATATCGAGGGCAAACCCCTGGATACGCGCCTGCTGCTCGGCAACCGTATTCCTGGCCGGCCGCATGGTTGCTCCCTTCGCCGGAGGCTTGGACATGGATCGCACGCTCACGGGAATGGCCGGTGAACCCATATGCCTGGGGGTCGACTTCACCTGCATTCTTCCGGCCGACGCATTGTCGGTGCGGAAATAGGCGATCGACGTCTGCAGCTCTTCGGATTGCGAGGCGAGCTCCTCGCTGGTGGCCGACATCTCCTCCGAGGCGGCGGCATTCTGCTGGGTCACCTTGTCGAGTTGCTGAATGGCTTCGTTGACCTGGGCTGCGCCGATATCCTGCTCGCGGCAGGCGGCGGAAATCTCCGCCACCAGTTCGGCGGTCTTGCGGATATCGGGGACCAAACGAACCAGCATCTCGCCGGCGGTCTGGGCGGCGCGGACCGTTTCACCCGAGAGCGAACTGATTTCGGTCGCCGCCGTCTGGCTGCGTTCGGCCAGCTTGCGCACTTCCGATGCCACCACCGCGAAGCCCTTGCCGTGCTCGCCGGCACGTGCCGCTTCGACTGCCGCGTTCAAGGCCAACAGGTCGGTCTGGCGGGCGATCTCCTGCACGATGGTGATCTTCTCGGCAATGGTCTGCATGGCGTTGACCGCCTTGTTGACCGCCTCGCCCGAGTCTTCGGCGTCCTTGGCCGACTGCCGGGACATCTTTTCCGTCTGCGCAGCATTGTCGGCATTCTGTTTGATGTTGGACGCCATCTGCTCCATCGACGCCGACACTTCCTCGGCCGCCGAGGCCTGTTCGGAGGCGCCCTGGCTCATCTGCTCGGCCGTCGCCGAAAGTTCCTGGCTGCCCGACGAGACATTGGTGGACGCGGAAATCGCATCTCCCACGACGCCGCGCAGGCGCTCGACCATCGTATTAACCGTGTTCACGACATCCCGCACTTCATCGTTCGTCTGCACGGTCGCCGTCTGGGTGAGGTCGCCGGCTGCCACCGCTTCCGTCGCACGCGCGATCTTCTTCAAGCCGGTGCTGACGGACACCATGACCCAAACCGCGAAAGCGATCGCCACGACCACGCCGATGCACGCGACGGCGATGAGAATATTGCGCGTCGACAGATAGGTCTGATCGGCTTCCGCATCGGCCTTTTTGACCTGATCGACGGCCAAGGCGACGATGTCGTCGGACGTCTTCTGCATCGCGAGATTGATGCGATAGAGCTCGCCGAATGCGACCTTTTTGGCCTCATCCATGCGGCCGGCAAGCGCAAATTCCGTCAGCTGGGCGTCCTGAGCCTTCATGTCTTCCCATTGCTGGCGCATCCGCTCGTACTTCGGCTTGCCGATTTCCGACGAAACGCTGTAGCCGTGCTCCAGGTCCTGATCCATTTCTCCCCGGAGACGCGTCAAGGCGTCCGCGTAAGAGCGGCGCTTGCTGGCATCGTCGGTCAGCATCAGGTTCTTTTCGGTTCTGGCGACGTCGAGCAGGTCCGTCTTGACGGCCTGCGCGGTCTTCATCCGCTCCACCGGGCCCGCGACCATCGCCCTCAGCGTCTCGTTCATGGTCGCCAAACCGCCAACACCAAATCCAGCGGCCACGACAAGCATGAGAACTATCAGGCCGAAAGCTAGACCAAGTTTCAGTTTAATCGTGAAGCGCAACTTCTCCTCCCGCGCGTAAAGCGCTGACTGTGACCGTTGGGTTGGCCGGTGAACGGGCTTTCGCTCCGACGCGTGCGCCGAGACGAGAAGTTCAGAAACCGATGTCCGTGCTCATTCATCACACCAATCCCCCGAACACACCGATCGCAAGAAAACGGCGCACCCGGACGACAAACATCAACCGCAGATCAAGACGGCGACACCCGATGCCGCCTTGAGGTTGCCGATCGAAGACGCAACTTCTTGCCAGATACCAACATCACGCCGTTGCGTTGAACCCATGCTAACCGCGACAACCACGGTATGGTCCATTCGGATCATCGAAAAAGGTTCACAGTCTATAAAATATTGAGAAGACATGTCCGATAAGGAAGGCGTGCAAGTCGTGGCGGTTCGAGAGCCACGACGATGATTCGCAGAGCTATCGGTGCGGTGCTCGGCAACGCAAGCGGGGGACGTTATGGTCAGCGCAAATAACGCATCCGATTGAACTCCGGTACTCGATGAAAGCGGAGACAGATCGGATCGCGCACTTCAGTGCGGCCGTTGCACTCATATATGAAACGATCGTCGGAGACGCTCAGCGCGCCGCCGTGGAGCAGGCCGTTTGTGCGCTCGTCGATGCGGACGAGATCGTGTTCACCTGTCAGCGCACCGGTCCGTCGGCGTTGCTTGCGCCGTACAGCGGCACGACCGGCGAAGAATCGGACGACAAGAACGAAACCGTACAGGATCGAGACGGACGCCCTGCCCCGCATGTGCTGTCGCTCGATATCGTCGATCGCGGCTACGACAAGCTGAGGCTGATCGTGGTACGCCATCCCCGTCGCGCGCCGTTCACGGATCGCGATCTGGCGTGGCTATCGCTGCTGCAAGTCCATCTGCAAAACGCCGAGTTCGTCAAAAGCCTGCTTCCCGAAGGCGTGCTCGGAAGCGCCGCGAGCAGCCACCTCGTCCGGACCATGTCCCAAGGGCTCATCATCGTCTCTGCCGATTGCGAGATCCTGTGGTCCAATCCTTCGGCGCAAGACATCCTCGCCGCGCAGCAAGGACTTTCGAACGTCAACGGCCGGCTGCGCGCCGCGCGCGTCTTCGAAAGCACGCGGATCGAGATGCTCATCCGCGAGGCCGCACGGGGACGGCCGGGCGTGATGCTCGTCGAGCAGGCCTCGATGTGGCTGCCTTACGGACTGGCGTTTTCGCCGCTCGACATCGACGCCATGCCCGCATCCGCGCTGTCGCGACCAATCCGGCCGGGTTCCGTACTCGTCGCCATCAAGGATATGCGCCGTCACATCGATGCCATCGCCGCACGGCTGACCGACGTGTTCGGCTTCACCAAGGCCGAACAGCAGATCGCCGCCTTGTTGCTGGCCGGCAAAAGTCTGGCCGACGCGGCGATCGTTCTGGAAAAGTCGCTTTCGACGGTCAAGAAGCAGCTCCGCAGCATGCTGACCAAGACGGGAACGCGCAATCAGGCGGAACTACTGAGCATGTTCCTCTCGGTGCCGAGCCTGATCTGACAAAAACAACGGCCCGCGGTGCCGCGGGGCGGACTTGCCGGATTTGCGGCACCTCAATGGGCTTCGGGTCGCGTAATTTCCGCGTTGCCGTAATGGCCGCCGATCCGGCCGTCGCGAATGAAGTCCCGCATCATGGCAAAATAGCCCGACGCGTAGCGGGTGGAAACGCGCATCCCCTTCGCATCCAGTTCGTAATCCGTCATCCCATGTTCGGCGCCGGGATAGACGGCCAGAGTAAAGCGCTTGCCGTCGGCAATCAGGGATTTGATCCGGCGCGCCGTTTCGGCACTCGGCGCTTCGAGATCGTCGGTGCCCAATACCCAAAGCTGCGGAGTGGTGGAGGCGCGCAGAGCGGGCATAGGCTCATAACGGAATGGCGTGCCGGGCAAGAACTTGGCCGCCGCTTCAACGATCTGCTGCTTGTTGAGTTGCAGGATGAAAAACAGGAAATCTCCGTGCACGTCTTTGTACCAGGGCTCGGGGCTGTATTTTCGTCGAAGGGCGTCGAAGGCTTCGTAACCCTCCCGTCCATATGTCTCGATCACATGTTCGCCGGCGCGCGCCAGCTCGAGCGCCTTCCTGGTGTCTTCCGCCGAGCGGTGATGAAAGTGCATGTCCAGCGCGACGCTCTCCTGATCTTCCTCAAGGATCGTTACCGCGAGACCAAAGCTGATGATCGCATAGTCGACGTGCTCGCGGTTGACGGCGAGCGGCAGAACCCATCCGGCTTCGCTGCCGCCCTGATAACCGATCCGGCCCACCCGCCCGCCGGCAAGCCGCCGCGCTTGATGCATCGCGGTTACCACATCTTCGGCCAGAATATTGAAGTCTTGTGTGTAGGCGCCGCCGGAGGCACCTGTTCCTCGCTTGTCGTAGACGAAGGCACCAATTCCTGTCGCAGGGAACATCCGTTGCAGCTCATAGGTGTCACGTGCTGAATCATGTTCCGCACCGTGGACAAGGACAACGACAGGAACCTTGTTGCTTCCTTTGGTCATGACCAGACGCCCTACCAGCTTGGTGCCGTTGCTTTCGAACGTCGTATCGGTCACGTCAAAGGCAATGCGGCGCCCCATTATTTTTCCGAAATGGATCTCGCCTTTGGCACAATCCGAAAAGGAGACGATTTTGCCGTCCGGGCGCCCGGTCCAACCGTAGGAGCTTGCCCATGATCCGTCTGACCGGCGCGTGAGCCGGCCGGTTTCGCCCGTGAAGGTGCGCCAGCGTAGAAGCCCATTGGTGGCATCATCGATATCGATCACCCGGCCATCGCTCAGTTGATAGCTGCCGATGTGGCAGTCGACAGTGCTCCCGGCGCGCGCCGGCGAAGGGATCGACGCGACCAGGCACGCCACCAGGGCCCGGATCAGGAGCGATCTTTTGCGAGCGGAGAATGCCGCGCCGTTGCAGGCGGCATAGGTCGCCCTATCAACGGCAGCAGCGGCACAAGCAGTGATTTTTGACATCTGAGCCCAGTGAACCAAACCTTTAGTATGGCGCAAATCCTCCGACCTGTATTGGACGGATTCAAGTGGCCGCGCGAGCGGAGAGCTGACGTCACGAAACCTGCCAACAGCAGGCGTCAACTTTGGGAATCGTGCGCTAAATCTCACTCGTTTGGAGTGCGGCCGCATCCGTCAGCAATACCAACTGAAATTCTAGAATTGCAGTATATATTTGCGTCAGTATCAGCGAACTGCCTTGAATGGTGAGAGTTGGGCATGTCGATATTGTCCGAGCCCGCGCATTTGGTCGATCCTCATGCCGAGAGAATTGGGGAAACCTCAGGGGTACGCACCTATCTTGCGCGCGTGGAACAGTCCATCGCCGATGGGCGCGATCGCCCTTGGGACAAAATGTATGGCAAGACGGGCATTGGCATTATGCTTTCCGGATGGTGCGAATACCGCAGCCAAACCGGACACGTGACCGGTGTGCCGGGAACAATTTTCTTCGGAAACCAAGACGAGCATTTTACAGGCCGGTATCTTGGCGCGCCCGGAATACGCAGACTCGCCATTTGGTATGATAACGACTTCCTGGAAAAAATTGCCGATGCGTGCGGGATCGATCACCCCCGCTTTTCCGTTGCGGCACTGCCGCCAGGAAAACCGGCGTATGGCATTTTCCGAGATATGCTTGCCCTTATCGTTGGATCGGGAGATGTAGAATATATCGCAAGCAGTCTGGCCGAGACCGCCCTACTCTTCGGGAGAGAATCCAAATCAAGCCCGCGCATATCGGATCGCGATAGAAAACGCATACTTTCGGCGGTACGCCATATCGACAGTGGCTTTTTCGAGAGCTGCTCCGTTGACGCTCTCGCGGCGATAACGGGCTTCAGCCGTTATCACTTCATGCGTCTCTTCAAAGCCGTGACCGGGCAGAGCGCTAATCAATATGTGATCGCCACGCGTCTACGCGCCGCGGCGGTACGCATCGCGGAAACAAAAGTGCCTGTATCGGATATCGCCTTCGACGTTGGGTTCAACGACATTTCGCATTTCAATACATACTTTCGTGCCGCCTTCGCCTGCTCTCCGCGCCAATTGAGAAACCGCTATCGAAGTTAGGATTGCGGGCATTGCGCGCGGCCAGGAGATCGCCGACGAGCCACAAGGCCGCTGCCATGCAAAGGCTGATCGCAACACCCGCCCAGAGCAGCCACTCCGTCGGATGCGTGACCGCTCCAGGCAGCCACGAGAACAGCGCGAAGCAGATGTACATCAGCCCACCGAGCCGCGTTGCCAGCACCGCAATCCGGTTCGCGATCAAGGACAGGCCGACCGCGAGATGTCCTACCCCCGTCGCGATAGCCCAAAAGACCTGCCCGCCCGGCATCCACGCCGGCACCATCTTCGCGGTCGCCTGGAGCCCCGTGAAGTGCGCAAGAGCGAAGACAATCGAGCAGATGCCGAACACGATGCGCGCCGTCGTCACTCCTGCCGAACCGCCCGCGCGCATCCGGAGCAAGACCGCCCAACTGCCAACCACTACGGATGTCTGCTCGGCCAGGCCCAGTAAGGCTACCGGGCTGGCGGGCGGTCCGATCAATTTCAGCAGATAGCAGACGTCATAGAGCGCGAAGAGGAGCAGCAGGATCATTGCCGCGGCTCGAATAGTGCGCGGGATCAGCAAGCCTGCGCCACCCAGGACAAGCAACCCCGCCGACAAATAGGCGAGCAACTGCCGCGAGGGTATGCTCTGCGGCACCGGTTGCCAGTAGGCTGCGAAGTCGCCTAGCAGGAAACAGGTGATCCCGTACAGGATCGCCGCGCCTCCCAGAAATGCAACGCCTCCACCCGGCCGAAGCAACTGCCTGAGCACCTCTTTGGTCATCATCGAAGGTTGCTTCTTCGTCTCGACCGGTGCCTTACACGGCCCGGCATCGTCGATGCGAGTGGCATGAGCTTGAATTCCAAGTTCGCTGTAGCAACGCACTCCATACTGGCAGCGCGTACATGCAAAGACTTGGGGAATCGTGCGCGAATTATGAAAAAGCTTCGCTCGTGACGGGCATCTGGCGAATGGCGAAAACAAAAACAGCGGGAGTCTCCTCCCGCTGTTTCCGTATCGATATTCGGCGTTCGCTTAGCGCTTCGAGAACTGGAAGCTGCGGCGGGCCTTCGGCTTGCCGTACTTCTTGCGCTCGACGGCGCGCGGGTCGCGGGTAAGGAAGCCGCCCGGCTTGAGCACGCCGCGCAGCGCCGGCTCATAGGCAACGAGCGCACGGCTGAGGCCGTGACGGACCGCACCGGCCTGTCCCGACAATCCGCCGCCCGTGACCGTCACGATCACGTCGAACTGGCCGTCGCGGTTGGCGGCGATCAGCGGCTGACGCACGATCATGCGCAGCACCGGACGGGCGAAGTAGACCTTCTCGTCCTTGCTGTTGATGGTGATGGTGCCCTTGCCCGGCTTCACCCAGACGCGCGCAACGGCGTTCTTACGGCGGCCGGTGGCATAGGCGCGGCCCTTGGCGTCGCGCTTGCCGGCGGCAGGAGCCGCATCCGCGGAGGTGGCGGGCTTCGCCTTAATCAGCGTCGATTTCAGATCGCTGAAGCTCTTCACATCTTCCGCCATGGTCAGGCCGCCTTCACGTGATGCTTGGTGTTCTTGGGATTGAGCTTGCCGACGTCCAGCGCCTCGGGCTGCTGGGCGGCATGCGGATGCTCGGCGCCGGCATAGCAGCGCAGATTGCCAAGCTGACGACGACCCAGCGGGCCCCGCGGCAGCATGCGTTCGACCGCCTTCTCGATGATGCGCTCCGGATGGGCACCGCGCAGGATGTCCTCCGCCCAACGCTCCTTGATGCCGCCGATGTAGCCGGTGTGGTGGTAATACACCTTCTTCTTGGCCTTCTGGCCCGTCAGGACGACTTTGGCTGCGTTGATGATGATGACGTTGTCGCCGCAATCCATATGCGGCGTGTAGGTGGCTTTGTGCTTGCCACGCAGGCGCAACGCGACGAGAGCGGCAAGGCGACCGACGACGAGACCCGTACCGTCGATCACGATCCACTTCTTCTCGATCTCGGAGGCCTTTGCCGAGTAGGTGGTCATGGGATGAATAATCCTTAGAGAGGCGCGCCGTATACGGGCTCGCCTCCGTTCCGTCAAGCGGAAGTGGCCGAAGTTAGGGGATTTTTGTTGTGCGGTAATATATTACCGCTTATCCACCGTCGGTCGCGAAGACGGTAAATCCCAAGAGATGATCGACCACTTCGTCGTCATCGCCGAGCGGGAAATAGGCGGTCTCGCTGTGCATCGGCAGCCGGAGTCGGCAGTGTTCGACCATCCGGCACTTGAACAGCCGCGGCTCGCCTGTCCCTACCACCTCGTCATAGAACCGCTGGCGGTAGTTTGCCTGCATGACGGCGGCGACCTCCGGTTCGCTGGTGCGCCGCCCTTGGAAGTTCCAGCCGACTGCAGATACCGGCACATCACCGACGAAGCGGAATTCGTAGTCGCGACCGCCGTCGATCACGCGGATCAAGGTGGAGTGCTTGGCCAGCCCGCGTAAACCTCGCAGCGTGACCTGACTGCGCGTGGGGAAACGGCGCGCGCCTCTGAGGCTTTGCCAGTAGGCAATGCCTTGGCCGATGACACTGCTCTCCGCCGCATCGACCGGGAAGAAGAGTGGCTTATCGGAAGTCATCGATCCGCTGAAAATGCCCAATGCAGGTAGCCCCGCCCGAATTATGGCGGAGGTTAGGCGGCGAGGCTTAAGGATTGCTAACCCTTCACGCTTCTACGGAGTTTTGTCGCGCGGCGGTTTCCTTGGCCGCCGAACCGGTGGGTGTCCCGTCCATATCACCAGTAAATTTTTGTTATTTATTACATTGCACACTTGCATTGACGGATACTCGCCTAGCATGTGTTATTCGCATGTACAATGTTCCGCGCCGGAACACCGGAGGCATGATGGACGACATGGATCACAAGACAATCGCCGTTGGCGCCAAGACGCGCGGCGCGTGTTGTAGCCCGGACTAGCCTCCCCCCTTTCCCAAACAAGTTTGCCGCCAACCTCGGCGCGTGCCGGGGAACGGATTTCCATTGCCGAATGTCAAGGACCGCCAAATGACCCAATCTTCCGCCCGCTCCCTGCTCCTGCTTTCCACCGCGCTCGCCCTCGTCGGGACTGCGTCCGCCGCTCCCGCGCTCGATGCCGCTGCCAGCGAAACGGTGGTGGTGACCGGTACCCGCACCGAAGGACGCTCCAAGCTCGAGACGCTGGCGCCGGTCGATGTCGTGTCGACGGCCGAAATCCAGAACCGCGGCTCGACCGAATTCGCCGCCGCGCTAGCCGAGACCGTGCCGTCCCTCAATTTCCCGCGCTCGGCGCTGGTAGACGGAACCGACGCCATCCGCCCCGCTACGCTGCGCGGCCTCTCGCCCGATCAGACACTCGTGCTGGTGAACGGCCTTCGTCAGCACGCTTCGGCGCTGGTGAACCTCAACGGTTCGGTCGGCCGCGGCGCGGCAGCGGTGGACCTCAACACCATTCCTTCGGCGGCGCTTGAGACCGTGGAAGTGCTGCGCGACGGCGCCTCGGCGCAATACGGCTCCGATGCCATCGCGGGCGTCGTGAACCTGCGCCTCAAGGAAGCCTCGTCCGGCGGCGGCGCCAGCATCACCGGCGGCGAGTATGTCACGTCGGTGAAGACCGCGCGCGGCGAACGCGACGAACAGGACGGCGCCACCATCACGGTTTCGGCGTGGCAAGGATTTTCGCTCGGCGGCAACGGGTTTCTCACGCTGACCGGCGAATACCTGCATCGCGAAGCGACCGGCCGGTCAGATTACGATCCGCGCGCCGCTGCGGGCGGACGGATTACCGCACGCATCGGCGATCCGCAGATCGATCCGCAATGGTCGTTTGTCGCCAACGCCGGTTACGATATCGACGCCGATTGGCAGGCCTACGGCTGGGTGCAGTATCAGGACCGCCAGAGCAAGAGCGCCGCGTTCCCGCGCCTCTCCGACAACGTCAACAACGTCACGGCGATCTATCCCGACGGATTCCTGCCCAAGATCGGCGTCAGTTCGCAGGACGTCAGCGCGGCAGGCGGCGTGAAAGGAACGCTGCTTGGCTGGAAAACCAATTTCAGCGTCACCTATGGCCGGAACGCGCTCGATTTCTCGACGGTCAACAGCCTGAACGCCACCTATGGCGCTTCGTCTCCGACCAATTTCAACGACGGCAGCCTGATCTACGATCAGATCGTGCTCGACGCTGCGTTCAGCCGCGAATTCGAGATCGGCCTCGCCGGTCCGCTCAACGTCGCCTGGGGCCTGGAAGAGCGCTTCGAGAACTACAAGATCGAAGCCGGCCAGCACGAAAGCTGGGATCGCGGACCGCTTGGGTCGGACACCACCAAGGCGGGCGGCGCACAAGGCTTCGTCGGCTTCCAGCCTTCGAATGCCGTCGATCGGGATCGCAACAACTTCGCCGCTTACGTCGATCTCGAAGCGCCGGTGACGACCGAACTCACGGTCGGCGGCGCGTTGCGCGTTGAACATTACTCCGACTTCGGCGACAAGGTGACCGGCAAGGTGTCGGCCCGTTACGATTTCAGTCCGAACTTCGCACTGCGCGGATCGTTCCAGACCGGCTTCCGTGCGCCGTCGCTGCAACAGTCCTATTTCACGTCGACCTCGTCGGTGATCCAGACGACCGGCGGAACCTCCACTGTCGTCGAAACCGGCACCTTCCCCGCTACCAGCCCGATCGCAACGGCGCTCGGCGGCAAAGCACTCAAGCCGGAGAAGTCGAAGAACTACTCGGTCGGCGCCGTGGTGCGGTTCGGCGGCTTCGATCTCACCGTCGACGCTTACCGCATCGATATCGACGACCAGATCGTGCTGTCGGAACTCATCAACCGCAGCTTCTCGACACAAGTGGCCTCGCTGCTCGATCCGCTGAACGTGCAGGCGGCGCGGTTCTTCCTCAACGGCGTCGCCAGCCGGACCCGCGGCATCGATGCCGTCGGCCACTACCGCCTGCCCGCCGATGCCTTCGGTACCTTCGATTTCACGCTGGCGGCCAACTACAATGATGTCGCGGTGACGAAAGTTCCGACCAATTCGTCGGTGCTCAATCCGGTGCCGACGCTGTTCGCACGCCAGCGCATCCTGACGCTGACCAACGGCACGCCGGAATACAAGGTCACGGCATCGACCGACTGGAACCTCGACAAGTTCGGCGCCACGTTGCGGGCGACTTATTACGGCGACGTGCTGCAGCCGGCCTCGACCGCCTCGGGCGATTATTGGACCGGCAACAAACTGCTGATCGATCTCGAAACCCGCTATCAGGTGACCGACAATGTCGGCGTGGCAGTTGGCGCCGACAATCTGCTCGACACCTATCCCAACGCGGTACCGCTGGCGCTGAATTCCAACGGCGTGCTCGGCTTCCCGTACTACTCGCCGTTCGGCTTCAACGGCCGCTATGTGTATGGCCGCCTGAACGTGAAGTGGTAATAGCGAAGGGGCGGTTTCGGCCGCCCCTTTTCTCCGTATGTCCTACGTACTCCCCACAGCGGCATTTGGCGCCGTTCCGTGCATGCGAGAGATTCGTAAGGCTGACGGCGGATCTTTGCCGATGCCGCAATGGGTTTCGCCGCCGACGTTTTCATCTGTTTCAAGAAAACCGCGGATTTCCGCGGCCGGGCGCGGCGGCGCGAGTTCTGGTCATTTCTGGCGTTCTGGATCGCCGTCGCCGTTGCGAGCGTGATGGCGTTCGAAATTCCACCCGGCCCGATGAACACCACCACTGCGCTCGCGATGCTCGCCCGAGCGCCGGTGTTGCTGATCCCGCTGGTGTTGTTTGCGCCGCTTGCGGCAGTGGCGGTCCGGCGGCTGCACGACATCGGGTTATCCGGCTGGTGGCTGGTTTCGGCGGCGGCACCGGTGCCGGTGCTCGATGTTCTCATCGTCGGAGCGCAGGTGGTGTGCTTCGCCAAGCCCGGAACCGCCGGTCCCAATCGCTACGGACCCGACCCGCGGGCGTAATAGGCTGCTATTATTCGCAGGCCGCCTCGGCGTCTGGGGAGCACGGCACTACCGCTCCGGTCTTGGGATATACAGTGTAGCGCAACACCCCGTGGCCGTGCGCCTGCCCGCAGCGAACATCCCAGGCTTTCCCATTCACTGCACGCATCGATGCAATCCTGGCACAAGAGACATGCTTTTCCCGGAACAGCGTGCGGGCAACGCTGCGGTTGAGCGGATCGCGGATTTCCTCGCCCGGCTGGAATTTCGAGTAATCTGATGTCGTCGGTGTTTCTTCCGGTCTGTACCAGTCCGTTGTGATCGCCAACCCAATCAGTATCGCCAAGCCCGGTCCCAACACGACGAACAGCGGCCATACCGGTAAGGGGCCAGGTTTCCATTCCCCGCATTCCCGACAGCGGATTGTGTTCTTGTCGATCTCCTTGCCGCAATGGCGGCAGACGATCGGATCCGGTTTCTGAACACCCTCGATCACCCGTCGCACAATGCGGAACAGAATTTCGACTACTGCGAGATTGGCGAGAAATACAATCAGATCTTCTAGCCTTCCTCGACCACGACCGAGATGGGGCGGCCATGTCACCGACGCCAGCACGAAGATATCAGCAACAGCAACCGCTCCGATGACAACCCAAAACCAAACCGTGTCGCGATATTTCCAGCGTATTTGTGCGACCATGACTAGGCTCCCGGCCATCCCGGCAGCCGGCATCGCGATCGCCTCCTGGCCCGCGGCGAGTAAGGCGATGACCACAACGACCATCACAATCAGCATCAGGCAACCTTGCCGACGCTCCTTGCGATATTCGCTTTTCTCGCTATCAGACGTCATCGCCCTGCCGGCACCTTTGATAGTGCCTCCCCCCTCCTCACGACCCTACCAAGCCATCGCTCCGAAGTCGTCCAGGAATGCCGTCGCAGCCTCTTGGGATTTTCCCGCAAATGGCCTAAATAGGTGCACGCGATTTGCGCAATTTTCCAACGCCGGACCGTGAAACCGATGCCGACCTATCCCGACGACCTCATTAAGTCGATCCTGCGCAACAACCGCTACATCGCCATGGTGGGCGCCAGCGGCAACGAAATGCGGCCGAGCTACTTCGCGATGAAGTATCTCCTCGACAAAGGCTATCGCGTGCGGCCGGTGAACCCCGGATTGGCGGGGAAGAAGATCCTGAACCAGGACGTCTATGCTTCGCTCAAGGACGTTCCAGCGCCGATCGAGATCGTCGACATCTTCCGCGGGCCGGAATACGCGCCGGCCATCGTGAAAGAGGCGCTGGCAGAACGCGAGCGGCTCGGCATCAAGGTGATCTGGATGCAGCTCACGGTCATCAACGAAGAAGCGGCGAAGATGGCCGAAGATGCAGGGCTTACGGTCATCATGGATCGCTGCCCCAAGATCGAATACGGCCGCTTCTGCGGCGAGATCGGCTGGATGGGCATCAATCGCAAGCTGATCGACAACCGCAAGCCAAAATTGTTCGGCAAAGGCGGTTCGCTGATGATCGATGACAAGAGACGCGCCTGATCTGAGAATTCAAGCTCGCTCGAGCAGCCACGCCCGGCTTTTGGCAAGAACATCGTCCGGCACGTCCTCGGCGAGTTGAGCGGCAAGATCGGTCAACGATACGCCGCGCAGGCTTTCCCGCCAGGCTTCGTCCGCCTTCCACATGATCCGCGCCACCGTGCACGGCTTGCCAGCCCGATGGCGACGCGGCACGCAGGGATTGTTGCCGCGGATTTCCTCGCAACGGAAGGTCGACCGCTTGCCTTCAACCGCTTCAACGATATCCAGGAATGAAATCTGGTCCGGCGCCCGCGCCAGCCGATAGCCGCCACTTGGCCCCAGCGTGCCGATCACGATGCCGTGCTGCGATAAGGCCTGCAGCGCCTTCGACAAATACTCCTTCGGCACGCCGTGAAATTCCGCAAGAACCTTGGCCGGCAGATACACGCCCTCCGGCAGCGCCATCATCACGGCGCAACAGTGCAACGCCCACTCGACCTGATTCTTGAGATTCATTCCGTCACTGTAAACCGGCCCGGCCGAGACCGTAAGCGGCGTCGGCCGATCCCGGTACCGCCCGGAACGCGATCGCGAGCCGGTTCCAGGCGTTGATGGTGACAATCGCGAAGGTCAAATCGGCGATTTCCTTTTCCGACAGTTGCTCGCGAACGCGGGCATAGATCTCGTCGGCGACGCCATGCTCCCCCAGTTTGGTGACCGCTTCGGTCCACTCCAGAACGGCGCGCTCGCGGGCGCTGAACAACGGCGATTCCCGCCACACCGCGACATGATAAAGCCTGAGCTCGCGTTCGCCGTCGATCTTGGCCTCCTTGCTGTGCATGTCGAGGCAGAAGGCGCAACCGTTGATTTGCGAGGCGCGGATATCGACCAGATGCAACAGGCCGCGCTCGATCGAACCTTCCTTTTTGGTCGCCGCCGACAGCGCGACCAGCTTGTCGACCAGAGACTTCGAATGCGCGGCATAATCGAGGCGTTGGCTCATGACAAAGCTCCAATCAGCGGGATTGCCTATTACAGATATATTTTATCCGTAATCAGCCGTCAAGCCGTCCGGCCCGGCAGGAAAATCGTGGAAAGACACCGTCGGGGGCGCTAGAACCGTCCGAGTCTCACGACAATTTCGCTTTGGGGATTGCCTCCCCACATCACCAGGAGCGGCACATGGCAGAATACGGCTTCGATACTCTCAGTGTTCACGCGGGCGCACAGCCCGATCCGGCCACCGGTGCGCGGGCGACGCCGATCTACCAGACCACGGCTTACGTGTTCGAAGATTCCGATCACGCCGCGGCGCTGTTCAACCTCCAGGTCTTCGGCAACATCTATTCGCGCATCAACAACCCGACCAACGCGGTGCTGGAAGAGCGCGTGGCGGCGCTCGAAGGCGGCCGTGCGGGCCTATCGGTGGCCTCCGGCCATGCGGCGCAGATGACCGCCCTCTTCACCCTGATGGCACCGGGCAAGAACGTCGTAGCGGCACGCCAGCTCTACGGCGGCACCATTACCCAGTTCGGCCAGACCTTCCAGAAATTCGACTGGCACGTGAAATGGGCCGACAGCACCAAGCCCGAGACGTTCAAGGAACTGATCGACGAGAATACCCAGGCGGTCTATATCGAAAGCCTCGCCAATCCCGGCGGCGTGATCTCCGATATCGAAGCCATCGCCAAGATCGCCCATGATGCGGGCCTGCCGCTGATCGTCGACAATACGCTCGCCTCGCCCTATCTCATCCGCCCGATCGAATGGGGCGCCGACATCGTGCTGCATTCGGCGACGAAATTCCTCGGCGGCCACGGCAACTCGATGGCCGGCGTGATCGTCGACAGCGGCAAGTTCGATTACGGCTCCGGCAAATTCCCGACCATCTCCGAGCCCTGTCCGTCCTATCACGGCATGCGGATGTGGGAGACGTTCGGCGACATGGCGTTCGCCATCACCTGCCGCGTGCTGGGACTGCGCGACCTCGGACCGTGCCTGTCGCCGACCAATGCGTTCAACATCCTGCAAGGCATCGAAACACTGTCGTTGCGCATGCAGCGCCATTGCGACAACGCCCTGGCCGTCGCCAAGTGGCTGAAGGCGAGCGACAAGGTGGCGTGGGTCAGCTACGCGGGACTGGAGGACAACCCTTCCTATCCGCTGCACAAGAAGTACTGCCCCAAGGGCGCCGGCAGCGTGTTCACGTTCGGGCTCAAAGGCGGCTACGACGCGGGGCTCGGTCTCGTCAATAATGTGCGGCTGTTCTCGCATCTCGCCAATATCGGCGACACGCGCAGCCTGATCATCCATCCGGCGTCGACCACGCATCGCCAGCTTTCGAGCGAAGACCGCGCCAAGGCGGGGGCCGGCGACGACGTGGTACGCCTGTCGATCGGCATCGAGAGCATCGACGACATCATCGCCGATCTCGATCAGGCGATGAAGGACTGAGCCCGGCGCAGTTCGAAGGTCAACCACAACGCGGCGCTGAACAACAGCGCCGCGACGACCTGATGCAACGCCGCCAGCGCGACCGGCACTTGGTATAGCAGGGTCACGACGCCAAGAACGACCTGGGCCAGCGTCACCGCCAGGACGGTGTTGGCGGCACGGCGGACCATGAGGGTTGGCTTGCTGTGGGTTCGCAGCCACGACCAGAAGAACCATGCGAACAGGGCCACGGCATAAGCGACCACGCGGTGATCGAATTGCGCGAGGCCGGGGTTCTCGGAGAAACTGAGCCAGCCATCGCTGAACGCCCCTTCGGGGACGACGGCGCCGTCCATCAGCGGCCAAGTGTTGTAGACGAGCCCGGCATGCAGGCCTGCCACCAAGGCACCGAGCAGCATCTGCACGAACACCAGTACCGTGAACCAGCCGGCGATCTTCGTCGTTTTGTTGACGTGGCCTTCGGGTCTGCCGCGCAGGTATTCGAGACCCACCCAGAGGATGGCGCCCAGCAGCAACACGGCAACGCCGAGATGGATCGCGAGGCGGTACTGCGAGACGGAGACCCGCACCTCCAACCCGCTTTGCACCATCCACCAGCCGACGAAGCCTTGCAGGCCGCCGAGCAGGAACAGGATCAGCATCCGGCCCCAGTCTTTCCGACCGATGGCGCCGGTGGCGGCGAACCACAGGAACGGGAGCAGGAAGGCGAAGCCGATGGCGCGGCCGAGGAAGCGGTGCGCCCACTCCCACCAGAAAATGCCCTTGAAGGCTTCCAGCGTCATGCCGGCGTTTTCGAGCCGGTATTGGGGAATCTGCTGGTACTTCGAAAAGGCCGCCTGCCAGTCGGCATGACTGAGCGGAGGAATGGCACCGACGATGGGGTCCCATTCCGTAATGGAAAGCCCCGATCCCGTCAGCCGGGTCAAGCCGCCCACCGCCAGCATGGCGACGATCAAGCCGGCAACGGCCAGAAGCCATAGCCCAACGGCACGTTGACTGGGGATATGCGGAATGCTCGTTGACGCGGCCGTGCTCATAGCGATGATTGTGCAGCCATGAGCCCGCACGTCAAGAAGCTGATCGGAACGCTCCTCACCCTTATCTGGCTGGTGATCTATTGCGGTCTCGCCATGGGTGTCGGCGTCCGCGTCCTGCCCCACGCCGGACCGTTGGTGCGCCTCCTCTATTACGCCCTGGCCGGCACGCTATGGATCGTGCCGGTCGGGCTGCTGCTGCCTTGGATGTACCGCGAGAAGCGGTAGCAGGCAGACTGACGGTTCAAGCGGCATTCCGCGGCGCGGCGTGGCGGCGTTCGCGCAGGACTTCTCCTTTGACCCGATGGACATGATCCTGGAGCTGACGCGTGGCGCTGGCGAATGCCTCGCGCAACGCGGTCCCGAGATCGTCGAAAGCCGGTCCATCGCTCGATGCCGCCTTGGCCGCGATTTCATGGCCCGGCACCTTCATGTCGATGGCGACGCGGAATTCCTTCACCTTGCGATGTTCGTGCTTGGGCGCCTCGACGGTGACGCGGCAATTCTGGATCCGCCCGAATTTGCGCCCCAGCTTGGCGGCGTATTTGAGCGCGGCGGATTGCACGGACAGCGAGGCGTCCATGTTGCGGAACACCACCGACACCGGCAGGCTGTTGCCCGACACCGTCGGCACGCGATCCGATGCGACGCTGACCGGCCGCGCAGCGGTGAGCAATACCAGCGACAGCTTCTCCCACAGGGCATCGACACCGAGACCGGCGAGGTTTTTCGGCACCTGATGGGCGAGCGTCTCGCGCACGCGCGCCGTCATCTGATCGCGCAATTCCGAAAGAAGGCGTGGCGGCGCCACGACAACGAGACGATCGAATTTCTTGTCGGCATGAGCCGTATCGAGCGCTGCGGCCACTTCGCGGGTGAAGTGGAGCGTGTCGATGTCGACCTTCTCCGCCTTGTCGCGAGGCTGTTTGCGGCGCGCAGCGAGCGGCGACGCCAATTCCTCAAATACCTGGCCCTCCTCGCTACGGCGCAGAACGAAAAACCGCGCCATCGAGCCATCCATCACTGCAATGTAGGTCGGTCTGCTTTTCCCAGTCATCCATCACTCCTCACGTGGAATCCTCGAGGCAGAACAGGATGATATTAGAACGTGTCCAGATTCGACGCACGTGACTTCCGCACTTTGTTGGTGACGCTTACGTCCAACCTCATGCCACAAGCTGTAGCGGCCATTTGCGCCCTAAGCCCATGGCGTTGATCTTTGATTTGCGGAAATCAGTCCATTCCCCCCTCCCCCCCCGGTGGGGCGGTACATTCGTTTTTCGGTTTTCGAGGTTGGGGGGCGTACCAGCGAATGCGTCGCAGTCGATCCGGCGAGATCAAACACCTACCCAGTAGATGGGAAGCGGCCCACCGCATTTCAAGCCTCAGCCGGGCAACCCAGCCCCGCTTAGGCGGCGGGAAGCGCGCCGCGTTGAACGGCAATGGCGTCGCCGATCTCGGACACGAAGCCGTAACCCAGGTCCATCAGCATCGCCCGGCAGGCCCGCTGGTCGGCCAACGACAGACTGCGATCCTCGTAATGGATCAGGGTCGGACGGCACCCCGCCGCCATGGCCGACTGGATGACGACAAAATCGTGGCCTTCGGTATCGATCTGGAGGGCCAGCATGCGCTGCAGTTCGGGATGGCGCTCGACAATCGTCGAAACCGTCGTGACCGGCACCGACACCGGCTCAATCGCTTCGCCAAAACTTTTGCGATCCGCCACGTCGGGCGCATTGGCGAGACGAAGCAAATGGTTCTTGTCGAACGAAGCGATGCCATGGGCCCAATCCGGGACCGAATTGCAGTCGCGCTTGATCCGGAACAGCGCCGCAGTGCCGTCCTTCGTGCTGATCGCGACGTTCTCAAACCGGACGTTGGCGCAGCCGAGATAGTTCTTCTGAAGGTCTTCGAACATATCGGGCAGCGGTTCGATCAGAACCGCGTCCAGATCGTATTTGCGGATCAGACCGGAGACCGGATCGGCGCGAACGCCGTCGTTCGCTCCCACCTGAAGAATGCTGCCCTTGCCTTGCGCCAGGATGAAGTATTCGAGGAACACCTCGAACAGGCCGGTCATAATCTCGCCATCGCGGACGCGCGCCCTGACGATGTCGAAACCGGTCGCGTTGATGGCGTTCTGCACAATTCCTTTGATCGACATGACCCAAGCCCCAAAAGTCCGGACGAGCCTTATAGATGCGGGCGCAGATTCCCATCGGACGCACCGTCGCGGGTGCGCGGATCAGGCCGCCCGCATGCCCACCGCAAACAGCAACGCCGCGTTTTCCGAGGTTTGACCTTCGTTCGAAGCCCAGGAACCGGAGTCGCATTGATCGAGATAGCATTTGGCCGCCGGCGTGCCGCTGGCGATCAGAATTTTCAGAGGCTGATCGGCGCCCTGTGTCGCGTGATTGGGACCGCCCACGGCCCAGCCGGGGATGGCGATGGCTTGGTCGCGATAAATCCAGTGCCAGGGATGCTCGACACGGACCGTTCCATGCCCGGTGACGAAGGCGCGGCCGAGTGCGTTGTGACCGAGCACGTAATCGAGCACGCGGGTACCGCCATCAGGGTATTTCGCACCGGCCCCGAGCGCATGGGCCATGAAGCACGTATTGGCCGCATTGAGCGCGTTCTCGACACCGCCCCAGAAATACATCGCCGGGTCGCCGTTGCAGCCATACGCGTCGGTCGCGGACTGAGCCATCACGGTGTCGGCCGCGGCGGCAATCTTCGCGATCGCGACATCGCGGGCTTTTCCCGCCGGACCGCGCGCCAGTGTCAGGGCACCGAGTATCTGCGGCGTCATCCACGAGGACGGCACCACGCCGCGCGCATCGAACTCCTGCGCCGCACGCGACAGAAGCGACGAATCCCACGATGCCATCGCGCCCAAAGCCCAGAGCCACTTCGGCGCAATGTCGCTGCCGGCGTAATAGGGATCGTTGTTTTCGACCGCAGGATGCGCTTGCAGCCATGTCCAGGCCTTGAGCGCTGCGGCGCGGCATCGTTCTGCAAACGCCGGATCGAAAGGTTTGAAAACACCGGCGGCCTGCACCATGGCACCGACGAACACGGCCACATCCCAGCTTCCCGCCGGCATGGCGTGGCGCTCGGTGGTGTCGTCGGCGGGCAGCACGCCCCAGGGCAAATTCGGCTCGGCATCGACCTTGTGCAGCACGCTGCCGTCGGCGTTCTGCATCCTCAGCATGAAATCGAGGCCCCAGCGCGCTTCGGCAAGAAGGTCGGGCAAGCCGGGCGTGGACGGCACATCGAGTTTCAAGGCGAAAGCGGCCTGCGGACGCAATTCGTAAAGCCACATCATATGGCTTACGGATAGCGCCGCCATGTGCACCCACTTGCCGAAGTCGCCGGCGTTGTACCAGCCGCCGGAAAGATCGCGCGTGACGCCATCCACCGGCAGCGCGCCGTCGCGAAGGTGTCCGGCCGCGTGATGCACTTTGGTGACGGGATCGTCGATTGCCGTATTGGCGCGGATGAGACGGAACGCCCGGACGGCATCGCGCAGCAGCGGCCGATAGACCGTCTCGCCAATCACGAACGGATGCGACGACACGCCATTCACCACGACCCGATACGTGCCAGGGGCGCGCAATTGCGAAAAATCACCGACCGTCACGAACTCGCCGGCCGACGCGCGCTGGTCGGCAGGTGCTGCGGTAAACCCGCGGAACACCAAACTTTCGTCGGCGCGATGGATGGCAAATGCTGCGTGCGGGGACTGAAGCTCTTCGACCGTCCAGACGAAGTGTTTGGCGTCTTGCGGCAGGAACCCGATCTGGTTGGTCTTGGGCAAGGCTATGATCGGATTCGAGACATCCGCTCCGGACGCCTTACCGATAACGGCAGCCGCCGTTAAGCCTCCAAGCACCTCGCGCCGTGTCGCAGACATGTCCCCGCCCCCATTAAAGCGTCTTTGGACTTTGAATTCGCTCGGTGCCAGCCATCGGCATGAGGCGAATTTAAGGTCCGTTGCTTTAGTTCCGGCACCACCATAATCCAAGGCGGAGCCGGAACCAGCAGAATTCGGCGCGGACGGACCGGTTCAGGGAGCCTCCCTTTCCGGTGGCTTCGTTATCGCGAAGCGCGGCGGCGGCGGGGCTTGGCCGCTTCTTCCTCTTCCATTTCCTCGCCCTCGCTTTCGCCCTCTTCCTCGCCTTCCATCATGGCGGGATTCAGCTCTTCCTCGGCAAGCTGCGTGAGGTTCTCGTCCATCTCGCGGCCCTCTTCGAGCGCGCGCTCCATGCAATCGACGACCTCCTGATGCTCCAAAAGCTCGCCAAGCGTCTTGGCGGTACCCCAAGCTGCGATGCAGTAGTGCTCCAGCTTCTGCAGCGACGCCACAAGCACCGGTTCGAGGAAGCGTTCTTCTTCGATCTCCTGAGCGTGTTCTTCGGTGTCTTTGATAAGACCTTCGGCCGCGACGTTCTTGGGACGCCCGCGCGAAGTTTCCATCTCATCGAGCGCCTCCTCGATCTCGCCGATCAGGCGGCCGCCTTGCTCGACCCGCATATCGATGCATTCCTTGAGCCGCTCGTTCGAGATTTTCTTGGCCAGACGCGGCAGCGCCCGCGCGAGCTGCTTTTCGGCGCTGAAGATCTCTTTCAATTCGGTCGCCAGGACTTCCTGGGCGGATTTCGGGCTGGGCATGGTCTCTCCGTGGTTTGTGGGAAATTCACGGGCTCAACGCGCGCCCCAGAGCCGCGTTCCGCTTCTGCAACGGTGTCGCGAAAGATCGATGCGTTGGTTAGCACGCAGTTAACCGCGTGACCGCCGACAACCAGAGGCTGCCAAAAAATCCAGATATTTCGCGCCTCCCGCTCCTATTGCGCGCAGTGCGGGAAGCGACTGCTTTACACCCCATTAACACCAAGCCGCCATATTCGTGGGGCTAGGAGTGATTGCCATGAGTGCGGTGGGCAAACCGAAGATCATTCTGTTGGGGCAGAAGGATCCGAATAAAGAAGTCGAGCTTTCGCGCGACGAAGGACCGTTCGAATCCTGGTTGGCCGTGGCCCAGGACATGTGGGGCATGGGCAATCTGACGCCGTTCGATCACGTGTTCGCTTCGCGGGCCATCGGCACGATCGTGCCTACCCAAGGCGGAAACTTCGGCTGCGTCTGCTATCAACTCGGTGCGCGGCTCTTCACGTTCAGTCGCGAAGCCGGCATCTGGATCGACACGTTCGAAGGCGAATCCGCACTGTCGACGCTGGAAAAGCGGCCCAAGAAGGACAAGATCAAGCTGGCGATCTGGAAGCCCGGTTCCGGCCAGCTCGGCAACAACCGGCTCACCCATTGCGCAATCCTGTCGCCGTCAAAGCTCACCGGATCGCCCCAGGGCCTCGCGTTCGAAGCCGCCAAAGCGCTCAAGAAGGACGGACAGCTTTTCGTCGCCGACGTGATGTGCGGCCCCAAGGGCCAGCCCGCCGCCGACCGCCGGCGCCTCGAAGACTGGAAGAAGTGGCTGACGGACGCCGGCCTCAAATTCTATTCCGAGGTCGACCTTACCTCCGACGTCCGTTCCACTTTGCTGCGCGGCCTGAACAATTCGGTCAACATGGCCGCGAACGTGCGCCACCTGCAGGAGCCTTGGCGCGGTCAGCGCTTCAAGGCCTTCGAGAAGGAACTCGAACAGGTGGTGGTGCTGCACACCGCGTTCGAGCGCGGCTTCGCAACCGCCAACGGGCTCTATTTCACCAAGCCCTGACGCCGGCGGGACCACGCTCCCAGGAGAAGCAATCCGCTGCCTGCTAAAAGCAGACCGGGCGCTTCCGGCACGCCTGCAACGACCTCCATCGGCCCCAGCGCGAGCGATCCCGATTTGCCGGGGAAGATTTCCGGATTGTCCACCCAGAACATCGCGTAAGAGAGATTGGCGGTATCGAGCACCAGCCCGTAGAACGGCGACGAGCCGTCTTCGGCCGTCCCGCGCGTGCCGCCGATCGTGATGTGGCCGATATTGACGTCCGAGGAGTCGAAGAGATCGATCGAGCCGGTCCACGGCCCGCTCAACGCATCCGGCTCGATCTGAACGCCGAAGCCGGCGATAGGATTGCCGAAGCGCACGATGAACGTGTCGGACTGGCTGCCGGCATCGGTGAGCAGATGTTCGCCGGGCATGAAGTCGCTGGTAAAATCGGTGCCTTCATCGTGACGGGCCAGGACACCCTGCGACGAACCGACTCCAACCATGATGCCATTGGTCATGCGCTGATCCGGCGTCGAAATGATCGTTCCGGCGGGGCCGAAAACGCTCCAGTCGATGGTCTTGCGGTTGCTGTAGGCCGCGTCGAACGCCGCGCGCGAGGTGTACTCGACCAACGCGGCATTCGCAGCCATGGAAAACACGGCACAGGCCGCCGCAGCGGCAAGGACTTTCACATGCATCGGAAACTCCCCTGGGATAGTGTTCTGCGGGAAGGGTCGCAAGCCTCGTGCCAGCGCGGTTTTTCAATGGCTTGCGCCCGCGCCATCGATTGTTTGTAAAGCAGACTGACGCTTCAGCTCAGATCGGCATTGTGATCGAGGCCGGTGACGAGATTCTTCACCGCGCGCGCCGCCGGAGGATACATGGTCATGAACGGCACGAACATCTGCCGGAAGATGCCGATCACGCTCGGCCGGCCGCGGGCCAGTTGCGTCAGCCGTTCGACCTCGCTCACCACCTGCCGGTGAGTGGCCTGGCGCAGGCGACCGTAATCGGACAGGCGCGCGGCCTCGCCCTTCAGCATGTCGGCGGCACAGGCACTGAAGACATAGGCATCCTCGATGCCGAGATTCATGCCGCGCGCCGCCACCGGCGAATGGATGTGCGCCGCGTCGCCGCCGATCGCGACCCGTCCGTCAACCTCGCGCTCGGCCAGACGGTGGGCGATGTGGAACGCCGACTGCCACACCGGCTCGCCCGCGCGGGTGCCCGGCGGCAAACGGCCGACCAGACCCGGTACATCGCCGAACAGCCGCCAGACGCCATCGCGGATGCACATCAGGAAGACCAAGCCGCCGTCGACGAAGCAGATGTGCGCCAGCTCGGGGTCCAGCGGGCAATTGTGCAGATGGATGTCGTAGAGCGGCCATTCCTCCGGAAAGTCAGAACCGATGAACGCGACGCCCATGCCTTTGCGCACAGCGCTATGGGCCCCGTCGGCGCCGAACAGGAGCGAAGTCCGCACCGTCTCGCGCTGGCGGCTGGGGTGCAGCAGCACCGCATCGACGCCGGCCTCGTCCTGACTGTATTTCTCGAGTTCGAGCCGGCGTTCGGGCACGATCCCTTTTTCCGCGAGAGCCGCCGCAAGGATCGCTTCGGTCCGCGTCTGGGGCAGCACGCTCATCTTGAAACGAGGATGAACGTCGCCGAACTCCAGCACGCCGACACTTTCCCAATGATGATAGAACGCGACGCCGCCAATCGTACGCGCCTCGGCGACCAAAGCCGCCGCGCAGCCGATGCCGTCGAGAAGCTCCAAGGTGCGGGGATTGATGAGCTGCGCGCGCGAGGTCGTAGCGGGCGTCGCCGCCTTATCGACAATGCGGCAAGACAAGCCGCGGGCGGCGAGAAAGAGTCCCGCCGCAAGTCCCGTCGGCCCCGCGCCGACGATCAACACGTCCGAAGTCATCGAGCCCCCGCGAGAACAGCGTCTACCGTAACTCGCGGGTGGCTCGAAAGGTTCCCGTTATTTCGCGTTTCCGAGATTGACGTTGGCGAACTCCCAATTGACCAGATGCTCGAGGAACGTCTTGACGTAATCCGGACGGCGGTTCTGGTAATCGAGGTAATAGGCATGCTCCCAGACATCGGCCGTGAGGAGCGGCGTCTGGCCGTGCACCAGCGGCGTGTCGGCGTTGGCCGTCCCGACGATCGCCAGCTTGCCGCCGTCGAGCACCAGCCAAGCCCAGCCCGAACCGAACTGGCCGACCGCCGTCGCAGCAAACTTCTCGGCGAACGTCTCGTAACCGCCGAAATCCTTCTCGATGCGCGATGCGATGTCGCCGGTCGGCTTGCCGCCGCCGTTGGGCTTCATCGAATTCCAGAGGAAGTTGTGGTTCCACACCTGCCCGGCATTGTTGAACAGCGCCTTCTTGGAAGGATCGGCGGCCGCGGCCTTCACGATGTCTTCGAGCGACGCGTTTTCGAGATCGCTGCCCGCGATCATCTTGTTCGCGTTGGTGACGTAAGCGGCGTGATGCTTGTCGTGATGGAACTCCAGCGTCTTGGCGCTGATGTGGGGGGCCAACGCGTCCTTGGCGTACGGCAGATCGGGAAGCTGAATCGTCATGATAATCTCCAGTCGAGTTCCATCGGCGGCAAAAGGAGGCCGCGACTCCATAGATTAGAGTTATTACAAATAGTGCCGCAGATTTCAACGAAAATGGGCGGATTCAAGCCGTAATTCAGGCCCGTAGAAACGCCAAAAGCGGCGCGCGCCATTGGCACACCCCGCTTTTTGGAAATCGGACCTTGGTCCGACGCGCCTCAGTCCGTCTCGAGCGGACCCGGCACCAGGCAATCCGCCGGCGCCCGCGCCTCAAGCTCGTGGCAGAGCTTTTCGGCGTCCTTGTCCATGCCTGCCCACCGCAGCTTGGCGATGAGTCCCTTCAGGCCTTCGATATCTTCGGGCTGGGTGGCATTTTGCTTTCGCTCTTGCCCAGACTCTTGCAACATTACTGCCTCCAGATACGCGCTTTTTATACGTTGTTGTTGCCGCGGTCGGCGGATCGCATGCACGCGAATTCGCAGCTTTGTCTTTGTACATCAATTCGGGTCTTTACGGACCACCCAACCTCTGTTTGGGTTGACGCACACATCTGCGGTTTCGTCATAGCACCGCGCTTTACGCTCAATGCTGGGGAGCAAAATGAACGTCATCCTTCGCGCAGTCACTTTCGTGGCGCTGACTACAGCCGCGCTTGCCGCAACCCTTCCGCCGCCGCCGGCCACACCTTCGGAACCGACCAGCGATGTCGTGCAAGGCGTGAACGTTGCCGATCCCTATCGCTGGCTGGAGGACTGGTCCAACCCGAAAGTGCAGGCATGGAGCGAAGCGCAGAACAAGCGCACGCGTGCTTACCTCGATGGCCTTAGAAGCCAACGCCCCGTCTCGGACGAATTGATGCGGCTGGTCTCCGCGACCTCGCCCGCCTTCTTCGATCTCAAACCGCGCGGACCGGTCGTGTTCGCGACCTACTCCGATCCCAAGCTGCAGCAGCCGGTGATCGTCACCATGAATGCGGCCGCCGATCCGGCGACGAAAAAAGTGGTGCTCGATCCCAACGCGCTCGACGCCTCCGGCCATATTGCGGTCGACTGGTACGTACCGTCGCATGACGGCAGCAAGATCGCAGCCTCGCTGTCGAAGGACGGCAGCGAGGACGGCACACTGCATGTGTTCGATGTCGCCACCGGCAAGGAAATCGATACGCCGATCCCGCGCGTGCAGTATCCGACGGCGGGCGGCAGCCTCGCCTGGGCACCGGACGGCAAAGGCTTCTGGTACACGCGCTATCCCGGTCCCGATGCCCCGGAAGCCGACCGGCATTTCAACATGCAGGTGTATTTCCACGTCCTCGGCAGCGATGCGGCCAAGGACGAACTGGTGCTGAGCACCAAGGACGGTCTCGAACGCGTTTCGGAAATCTTCCTCGACAACGAACAGAACCTTCCGACCGTGCTGGCGCGCGTCCAGAAAGGCGACGGCGGCATCTGGGCTCATTACGTGCTGACGCGCGGCAAGCCATCGGTCCGCATCGGCCGACACGAGGATGAGATCGTCTACGCCGCGTTCGGCCCCAACGGCGCGGTCTACGGCGTTTCGCGCAAGGGTGCCTCGAACGGCTTCGTGGTCAAGCTCGACAAGATCGCGCCCGACGGGTTCGCGGCAGCGAAGGTGCTGGTGCCGCAAACCGATGTCGCAATCCAGACGACCAACGAAAGCGGACTGTCGTTCTCCAAAGACCGCCTGTTCGTGAACGATATCGTCGGCGGTCCCAATCAGGTCCGCATCTTCACGCTCGACGGCAAACCGGAAGGAAAACTGCCGCTTCCGGAAATCGCCGCCAATCACGAGATCGTCGAACTCGCGGACGGACGCATCCTGTTCGGCGTTACGACTTATCTGAGGCCGTATTTCTACGACTCCTGGGACCCCAAAACCGGCAAGGTCGAGGAAACCGCGCTGAAGGTGGTCTCGCCCGTCAAATTCGACGACGCCACCGTGACGCGCGTGTTCGCAACATCGAAGGACGGCACCAAAGTCCCGCTCAATATCATCATGAAGAAGGGTACCAAGCTCGACGGGAATAATCCCACCCTGCTCTACGGCTACGGCGGTTACGGCGTCAGCCAGAATCCGAACTTCCTCGGTGCCCTCCGGCGGCTGTGGCTCGACGCGGGCGGCATCTACGTGATCGCCAATATCCGCGGCGGCTCCGAATACGGCGAGAAGTGGCACCAGGACGGTATGCTGACCAAGAAGCAGAACGTGTTCGACGACTTCTATGCCGCCGGGCAGTATCTGATCGACAACAAGTACACCTCCCATACCAAGCTGGCACTGATGGGCGGCTCGAACGGCGGCCTGTTGATGGGCGCGGAGATCACCCAGCATCCCGACCTTGCCCACGCCGTGGTCTCGGCGGTCGGCATCTACGACATGGTGCGGGTCGAACTCGATCCTAACGGCTCGTTCAACACCACCGAGTTCGGCACGGTGAAGAACCCCGACCAGTTCAAGGCGCTTTACGCCTATTCGCCGCTTCATCACGTCGTGGCCAAGACCGCCTATCCGGCGGTGCTGATGACCACGGGCGCCACCGACGGCCGCGTCAACCCGATGCATTCGCGCAAGTTCACGGCGGCGCTGCAGGCGGCCTCATCGTCGGGCCTGCCGATCCTGCTGCGCACCAACATGCACGCCGGCCACGGCATCGGCTCCTCGCTCAGCGACCGCATTGCCGAACAGACCGACATGCTGTGCTTCCTGTTTGATCAGCTCGGGATGGAATGGCATAAATAGCTGTGATCGGGGCGGGCTGACCGGTCCGCCCCGTTGGGGTCTCGGGGGAAACTGTGCTGAAAATCCTGCTGCTTGCGGGCTTCGCGGTGACCGCCACGACCGCCCTCGCCGACTGTCCGGCGCCGCCACCGGCGCAACGCGATATCATCGCCGATAGCTATTACGACGACCCGCCGGTCAACTCGCATATCGACCCGGTGAAGCACGCGGCCTACGAAGCGGCGGTAGCGCCGCTGGAGACGTTCTTGCGGGCGGTCGCGAAGTCGGCGAGCGACGGCGACACGGAATGCACCCTGCAATGGCTGACGGCCTGGGCCGAAGGCGATGCCTTGCTCGGCAAGATCGAAAAGGAACAGGCTCATTACCAGCGCAAATGGCTGCTGGCCGGGCTGGCGCTCAGCTACGCCAAAGTGCGCGATGCGGCTTCGCGCGATCAGAAAGCGGCGATCGACACCTGGCTGCTGGCGCTTGCCGACGGCGTGCGCAAACACTCCGACGCGTACAAGGGCACCAAGAACAATCACTACTATTGGGAAGGTCTTGCGGTCGGCGCTACCGGCGCGGTGACCGGCAATGCCGCGGACCTCGACTGGAGCCGCAAAGTCTTCCGGGCCGCCGAAGCCGATATCGGCGACGACGGTATCCTGCCGCTCGAAATGAAACGCGGGTCACGGGCGTTGCACTATCACCTATTCTCCGTCACGCCGCTGGTGATGCTGGAGAGCATTCTCGACGAGCATTCGGCAAAACTCGAGAAACTGGTCGTGTTCTGCGCCGCGGCCGGAAAAGACCAGGATTGGATGGCGAAACGGGCCGGCGTGCCGCAGGTCGAGCTATCCAAGGACGAATACGACTGGCTGCCGGTTTATTTCCGCCACAACCCGCCGAAGACGGAGGCCTGGAACCGGTTCGATATCCATCTCGGGTATATCAACATCTCCCGTCTCGGCGGCGATCTCAAAACCGCCAATCCGCTCGAGCATGTGAAGAAATAGCCGGTCTTCCGAAGGCGTGTGTTGCCTATTGCACCTTTTCCGAGACGATCCGCACATCGCGCTGGGGAAAAGGTATGGTGATGCCTGCAGCCTTGAAGCGATCCCATATGGCGAGGAAGACCTCGCTCCTGACGTTCGACGTGCCCAGCCGCGGGTCGTCGATCCAGAAAAACACGTCGATATTGATCGAACTGTCGCCGAATTCCTTGATCACGGCTGTCGGTGCCGGCGCCTTTATCACGCGGTTCACCGATGCGGCAGCCTCGCGGCAAATCTGCAGCGCCCGATGCGGATCGTCGTCATAGGAAATCCCCACCGAAAGGGACAGCGACACGGAGGCATCGGAGTAGCTCCAGTTCTCGACCCCGTTTTCGATGAAGTAATCGTTCGGTATGAGATGCTCGATGCCGCCGAGCGTGCGCACGGTGACGTAACGCGCGCTCATGTTGGTGACCCAGCCGTAAGTGTCCTTGTATTTCAGGATATCACCCGGCTTGATCGATTTCGAAATGATCAGGGTCAAGCCCGACACGAGGTTCGATACCGCCTTTTGCAGGCCAAGCCCAATGCCGAGGCCGACCGCGCCGAACGCCACCGTCAGGGTGGTGAGATCGACTCCCACCGTCTGCAGCGCGACCATTACCGCGATGGCGGGCAGGAAAATCTTGAGAAGCTGACTGAGCAGCACCTGCAACGAGGGCGTCAGGGCCGGTGCCTGCTCGATACGCCGTTGCAGGAAGCGGTAAAGGAAGCGCGTCAGCCACAGCAGTATGCCGAGGACGATCAACGCATGGATCGCGACCAGCAAGGTAATGTGCGTCTGCTTGGTGTTGTAAACCTCGACCCGCCCGAGCCAGTTCATCAGCGGATGATAAAGATCGAGAATGCTGAGCGCGGCGATCAGAAAGGCGGCGCTGGCGATCGCCACCGACATGACGTGGCTCTTCACCGAGAACGACAACAGCCGGATAACGATCCAGGCGGTCACCAAATCGATGGCGGCATCGAGCAGCGGCAGCTTCAGGTTCAGCGCCAATCCGGTCAACGCGCCGATCCAGAGAATGGCGAGCCAGTGCAGCGGAAGCGCGATGTACTGCGCCCGATGCAGGAAGGTTGCCGCCCAGGAGCGGGGCAGCTTGGCGGCGAAACGGACCAGCGGCCCGCGTGCCAGCCGGGCCATCCACCACGCGCAAAGGCCGCCGAACACAACCAGCGCCGCCTGGGTGAGAAACAGCGGCGTCTGAATCTGCTCGAGGATCTTGTGCGGCGTTTCCGACAGGAAACGGGCGACATCCAGGGTTTGGAAATTGCTGCTCATGCGCTTACGCGAATCGACTGCGGAAGTGTTCCACGCGACGCCTGCGGTCTTCAAGCCGGAGCGGGAACCGGTGCCTTTGCCGGTGCATTCCCGCTGGGCTAAAGGATCGACATGGAACGGATCACCGTACCGCAGCGCCATTGGGCCCTGTTTCTCGACATCGACGGCACACTGATCGATATCGCCCCGCGTCCCCAGGATGTGGTGGTCCCGGCCGATCTGCCCGGCCTGCTGCAAGCGGTATCGGACCGGCTCGGCGGCGCCCTGGCACTGGTCAGCGGACGAGCGCTCGAGATCATCGACCGGCTGATGGCACCGCTTCGCCTGCCCGCGGCCGCCGAGCATGGCGCTATCGTGCGCCTCCCCGACGGGAGCGTTCAGACCTGCGTAGCCCGAAGCGTGCCGCTCTCCTGGCGCAAGCGCCTGCGTGTGGAGACGAAGGACTGGACCGGTGTCCTCGTAGGCGAGAAGCACGCGAGCGTCGCGGTGCACTACCGGCTGGCCCCGGAGCACGAAGAGGACGTGCGGGCGCTGGTAATGCGGATTACGGCCGACGATCCGGATTTCGAAGTTCTGCCGGCCCGCATGGCGTTCGAAATCCGGCCGCGCGGCGCCGACAAGGGCACCGCCATACGCCGCTTCCTCGAAACCGCACCATTCCGGGGGCGCGTGCCGGTGTTCGTCGGCGATGATGTCACCGACGAGGACGGATTTGCCGTTGCGCGCGACGCCGGCGGATTGGGCCTGCATGTGGCACGCGATTTCGACGGCGAGACGGCCAACGTCCGCCGCTGGCTGAAAACCGTCGCCACGGAACTTGCTTCGGGAACCTGACGCTTTTTTCAGGCGTTCCCTTTCTGAAACCCTAGCCTCACTGGGGGAGTACGGCCTGTGGCACGCCTCGTAATCGTCTCCAATCGCACGCCGGGCAAAGGCGCCAAGGCGGGCGGCTTGGCTGTGGCCCTAAAGGATGCCATCGAGCCCGGCACGCTGTGGTTCGGCTGGAGCGGACGTCTGGCCGACAAGGCTTCCGATCGCGCCACCGTTGCCCAGGAGGACGGCATCGATATCGCCACCGTCGATCTCAGCCGCGACGCCTATCAGAATTTCTATGTCGGCTTCGCCAACGGCACCTTGTGGCCGCTGCTGCACTTCCGCCTCGGCCTGATGGAGTTCCGCCGCGAGCATCTGGACGGCTATCGCGAAGTGAACCGGCTCTACGCCCGCGCCCTGGCGCCGCTGCTGCGGCCCGACGATCTCGTCTGGGTACACGATTACCACCTTATTCCGCTGGCGAGCGAGCTGCGGCAGGCCGGCGTCACCAACGCCATCGGATTCTTTCTCCACATCCCGTTCGTGCCCTCCAGCCTTTACGCAGCGCTGCCGCGCGGCGAGGAACTGCTGAACGACCTCTGCTCGTTCGATGTGGTGGGTTTCCAAACGGCGGAACACCGGGACGATTTTCTCGATTGCGTGAAGCGCATCCTGAAGTTCCCTGTCGACGGCCAAGGAACCATCGCCGCCGAGCGAAGCGTCCGTTCGATCGTGACCCCTATCGGTATCGATACGCAGGGCTTCCAGAACATGGCCGCACGGGCCGTCAAAGGGCGCAATACGCGACGGCTGGTGGAAAGCCTCGTCGGGCGCCAGTTGATGATCGGCGCCGACCGCCTGGATTACTCGAAAGGCCTGCCCAACCGGTTCGAAGCCTTCAATCGCCTGCTGACGCGGTTCCCCGAACACAAGAACAGCGTCAGTTTCCTGCAGATCGCAGCGCCTTCGCGCGAGGACGTCTCGGAATACGCCGCGCTGCGCCCCCTCCTCAACCGCATGGCGGGCGACATCAACGGGCGTCACGGCGCCTTCGACTGGGTGCCGCTGCGCTATATGAGCCAGAGCCTGGCGCGCTCGACGCTGGCCGGGTTCTACCGCATCGCCCGCATCGGCGTGGTGACGCCGCTCCGCGACGGAATGAACCTGGTGGCGCACGAATACGTTGCCGCTCAGGACCCGGCCGATCCGGGCGTTCTGATCCTGTCGCGCTTCGCCGGCGTCGCCAACTATTTCGAGGAGGCTTTGATCGTGAATCCGCATGACCCCGACGAAATCGCCGAAGCCATGCACGACGGTCTCGCCATGAGTCTGGACGAGCGCAAGCTCCGTCACGGCCGCCTGTTCGAAAAGCTGAAGTCGCTTTCGGCGCGCGCCTACTGCGACGGGTTCCTGGAAGCGCTCAGCGGCGCGGTTCCGGCGAGGGCCGCCGCATGAGGGCTCACTATTCCTTCATCCCGAGCTGGGCACCGGACTGGCTGGTCGCCGTAGTGGCCCTGGTGGGGATTGCGATCGTGACCGCGCTGCTGCTCGGGCTGATCCGCAAGCTGATCCGCCGCATTCTGCCGAGCGACCGCACGCTGACGCATATCGTGCTCGCCCACGCCGGCGGGCTGGCGCAATTTGCTCTCACCTTTCTGGTGGCGGGCTTGGTGACGCCGGCGCTGCCGCTCGACCGCGGCACCAACCAGATCATCGAGCGCGTGCTCTTCGCGGCGTTCATCATTCTGATGGGCTGGATTGCGATCGTGGCGTCCGATCTCGCCATCAACCGCTATATGGCGAAGTTCCATTCCGATACGACCGACAATCTGCTTGCCCGCAAGGCCATCACCCAGATGCGGCTGTTGAAGCGGACGGTCGATGTGGTGATCGGGACCATCACCATCGGTTTCGCGTTGATGACCTTCGATGCGGTGCGCCAGTTCGGCGTGTCGCTGTTCGCCTCGGCCGGGATCGCCGGGATCGCCGTCGGCTTCGCGGCCAAGCCGCTGTTGGAAAACCTGGTCGCGGGGGTGCAGCTTGCCATCACCCAGCCGTTCCGTATCGACGACGTGGTGATCGTCAACGGCGAGTGGGGCTGGATCGAGGAGATCAATTCCACCTATGTCGTGATCCGCTGCTGGGACTGGCGGCGGCTGATCGTGCCGATCTCCTACATGATGACCAATCCGTTCCAGAACTGGACGCGGCAGTCGTCACAACTGATCGGCACCGTGATGCTGAACCTCGATTATCTGGCCGACGTCGGCTTGATCCGCGACAAGGTTCAGGAGATCGCCAAAGCATCGAAGCTGTGGGACGGCAACGTCATCAACGTCGCGGTGACCGATGTCAACGAGTTCACCATGCAATTGCGTATTCTCGCCACCGCCAGCGATGCCGGAAAGAACTTCGACCTGCGCTGCGAAATCCGCGAAAAGGTACTGGCATGGCTGCGGGAGGAATATCCCGAAGCGCTGCCCCGCCGGCGTCAGGAACAAGTCGGCGAAGACGATCGCGCTATTGTGCAGCAGCGCCGAGCTTGAGAACGCCGTCCACCAACGCATCGACATCGCGAATCTGGGTGCGATGATTGACGAAGGCGGCGCGGATCGCGAGCTTGCCATTCACGGTCGTGGTGGATGGCGCCGCGATGCCGGATTCGTGCAGATCGACGACGATCTTCGCGTTCGCCGCATCGGAGGTGCGATAACGGAAACAGACGATGTTGAGCCGGGCCGGTGCCAGCAGTTCCAGTTTCGGTTCGGCGCGAACGCGGGCTTCGAGATGGCGCGCGAGTTCGCAGGAATGCTCGATCGAACGGCCGATGCGCTTGAGGCCGAAGGTCTTCAGCGTGAACCACGTCTTGAGGGCCCGGAAGCCGCGGGACAGATCGGGGCCGTAATCGGAGAACCACGGCGCACCGGCGGCGAGGCCTTTGGCCTGCGTGCGCAGATAGGCGGCAGGGCTGGCGAAGGTGTCGCGATGCAACTGCCCGTCGCGCACCAGCACGAACCCGGCGTCGTACGGCACCTGCCCCCATTTGTGGAAATCGAACGCGATGGAATCCGCCCGTTCGATGCCTTTCACCTGCGGCTTCAATTGCGGCGACAAAACCGCGAGCGCACCGAACGCGCCGTCGATATGGAAACGCAAACCCTCAGCCTTGCAGAAATCGGCAATGGCATCGAGATCGTCAATCGAACCGGTGTCGACGGTGCCGGCCGTACCGACGACCAGGAACGGCTGCAGACCGGCAGCGCGATCGCGCGCGACCGCTTCGGCGAGCTTGACCATTTCCATACGGCCATCGGCATCGACCGGGATCGGGCGCACGGCGTCGGAGCCCATACCCGACATATCCATCGCCAGCGGAATACAGCGATGCGCTGCCGCACTGGCGTAAGCCCGCAATTTCGCACCATCCAACCCGGCCTTGCGGACCGACGGACCGAGCGCGGCGGTGCGCGCCACCAAAACGCCGATGAAATTGGCGAGCGAAGAGCCGGTCACAAACAGGCCGGACGCCCCTTCGGGAAACTCGAAGATCTGCCGCACCCATTGGACGATCTGGCGTTCGACCTCGACCGGCATGTGATCGCGGCCGCCGAGATTGGCATTCAATCCGCCCGCCAGCATTTCCGCCAGCATACCGACCGCGGTGCCGCCGCCCTGAACCCAGCCCATGAAGCCGGGATGGACATTCCCCGCTGCGTAAGGAACGACGGAGTGGGTGTATTCGTCATAAGCGGCGGCGAGATCGCCGGGTTCTTCGGGCAGATCGGCGCGAAACCGCGCCCGTACCGCGTCCGGAATCGGCCGCCACACCGGACGGCTGCGGACCTCGGCCAGATGCTCCAGCGTGTCGTCGAGCATGCGATGGCCGAGCGCGCGCAACTCTTCCCAGTTCTCGGGATCGAGGGACGGCTCGGAAGGCGGCTTCAAATCGCTCATGGGCGTCTTATATAGCATCAGGTCATTGCGTCGAGCAGGAGGTTGCCGTGAGGATTGGATTCATCGGTTTGGGCGGTATGGGACAAGGAATTGCCGCCAATATTCTGAAGGCCGGCCATGGCGTAATCGCCTGGAACCGCAGTCCCGCGCCGGTAGAAGCCCTCGCCGCCCAAGGCGCGACGCCCGCCGAAAAGCCGGAAGACGCGCTGCAGGCCGACGCGGTGTTCTCGATGCTCGCCAACGACGCGGCGGTGCACGAAGTGGGTCTCGACAGCGTCCTCCTGGACCGCGCCGCCAAGGGTCTCGTCCACGTCAACATGGCGACGGTCTCGATTGCCTTCGCCCGCGAGATCGCCGCCGCCCACGCCCGCCACGGCCTCGGCTATGTCGCCGCGCCGGTGTTCGGCCGCCCCGACGCCGCGGCCGCCGGCAAGCTGACCATCGTCGCGGCCGGAGCGCCCGACGCCCTTGCGAAGGTCGAACCGATCCTGAAAGCCATCGGCGCCAAATACGCCGTGGTCGGCAGCGAACCGGCGCAAGCCAATCTGTTCAAAATCACCGGCAATTTCATGATCGCCTCGGCGATCGAAACCATGGGCGAAGCGGCGGCTTTGCTGAAGAAAGGCGGCGTCGATCCGAAGGTGTTTTTCGACGTGATGACCACGGCCAATTTCTCGGCGCCGATTTATCAGATCTACGGCAAGATCATCGGCGACGAGGCCTACGACAAGGCCGGGTTCAAACTCAGCCTCGGCTACAAGGATGCGGGGCTGACGCTCGCCGCCGCCAAGGAGATGGAAGCCTCCCTGCCGCTGGCCAGCGTGGTGCACGACCATTTCGTCGAGGCCATGGCCAAAGGCTGGTCGGAGAAAGACTGGGCCTCGCTGGCGCTTCTCGCCGCACATCGCGCCGGTTTGAAAGGATAGACGTTCGGTCCTCTTCCCGTGCGGCGATAAATTGCGTAAGAGGACGGCCAGCAGAAAGAAACTGGCCTTCCGATGAGCGACACCAGCTATGTCCTGACCGTCTCCTGCCCCGACCGGCGCGGGATCGTATCGACCGTTACGCGCTATCTGTTCGATACCGGTTGCAACATCATCGACAGCGCCCAGTACGGCGACAGGGACAACGGCCGCTTCTTCCTGCGCATCTCGTTCGCCTCCGAGACCGGCGCCAGCGGCGATGCGATCCGCGAAGGCTTCGCGCCCATCGCGCGCGAATTCGACATGACCGCCGCGATCCACGACAGCGCGGTGAAGACGCGCACGCTGCTGATGGTGTCCAAGCTCGGCCATTGCCTGGTCGATCTGCTCTACCGCCACCGCATCGGCGCGCTGCCCATCGAGATTCCGGTGATCGTCTCCAACCATCGCGATTTCGCGGACGTCGCCGCCGCGTCCGGCATTCCGTTCCGCTATCTGCCGGTCAATGCCGACAATCGCAAGGCGCAGGAAAAGACGCTGGCCGAGATCATCGCCGAGGAGCGCATCGATCTCGTCGTGCTGGCGCGCTACATGCAGATTTTGTCGCCCGCGATTGCCGACGCCATGCCGGGACGGATCATCAATATCCATCACTCCTTCCTGCCGAGCTTCAAGGGCGCCCGCCCCTATCATCAGGCGCACGACCGCGGCGTGAAACTGATCGGCGCCACCGCGCACTATGTGACGAGCGACCTCGACGAAGGCCCGATCATCGAACAGGCCGTCGAACGCGCCACCCACGCGATGTCCGGCGACGAAATGGCGGCGGTCGGCCGCGATATCGAAAACAAGGTGTTGGCGCGCGCGGTGCAATGGCACGCCGAACACCGCATCCTGCTGAACGGCAAGCGGACGGTGGTGTTTTACTGAGGCGATCTAGCGAAGGCGCAAAACCTCTTTCCTCCCCCGCGGTGAAAACTCTTTCCGCCCGCACATTGGCAAAAAAAGCGGGGGAGGTGCCGAGCTTTTTGCGAGGCGGAGGGGGGACCGAGAACTGTTTCCACCACCGCGACATTCCCCCCTTCGTCACTGCTTCGCCGAGGCTACGCAGCGCCACCTCCCCCGCTATTTCCATGGCGTGCCGTTCGAAGTTCTGTTCTCCGCGGGGGAGGAAAGATTTTTCGCAACCCTCGCTCGCCGCGCTCCATATACCAAAGGCGGAATCGAAGAATTCCGCCTTCAGCCTCAAGCCCGCCGCCGCCTCCGGAGGCCGTTTTCAGGCGGCGATCGACAGGCGCATTGGTCTCTTTCTGCGGAGTGCGTGAGCAAACCCACCGCCTTGTGACGCCGCCGACGCCGCCATAGCGGTCTTACTCGGGCTTACGCGGTCCTCGCGGGGGTCATGCTTTTGCAGCGCGTGCGGGCGCGATACTCCTGTATTTGCGCAGATAGTTTAGGCCACGCGACGGATCGGAAAAATGTGAAACAGTTTTCCGGTCGCGCTTATCGGCCGAAAGCCGTCCTCCATTGTCAAACACCGCATTTCGATGTGGGTATGCGGTGCCAACGATTCAAGACGCAGGGAAAACTATTTTTCTGCACCTAGTTGCGCGACGCAGCCGCAATAATTTCCGGAAGATGGACGAATGAAACGCGTCACAATGATGAATTGGTGAATGACGCGCGCAGCGATTTCCCTTGCTGTCATTCCCGGCCGAGCCAAGACGCGTCAGCGTCCTGCGAGGGGAAGGGAACCCAGGAGCCGAAATACATTGGGCGAAGAAGAACAAGCGAAGATCACTGCCGGCAGCGTGCCGTTGTCACGACCTGGGTCCCCTTCCCGTCGCTGCGCTGCGCTAGCTCCGCCGGGGATGACAGTTGGGGTGCGCCCGCGTGAGGCAGAAAAGGAAGCGCCCGTGGGGGGCAGAAAAGATACGCGGAGAGATCGCGTTGTTATTTCTGCACCACGCATTCTTTTCTGCCCCACGCGGGCGGACGAATTTTTGCGTTGGCACTCAGAACGCGGGGGGAAGTGCTGAGCGTAGCGAGGCAAAGGGGGGATCGTCCGTGCGCTGAATAAGCCCCCCTTCCCGCGCTTCGCTGCGGACTTCCCCCCGCGGTCTCGGTGCGGGTCGAGAGAACGTTGCGCCCGCGTGGGGCAGAAAAGACGGGCGCTTCTGCGCGGAAATCGGCGCTCGGCGCCTGAGCAACCTTTTGTTTACCAACATCGAACAGTATCGCGGCCGTTTCTTGGTTTGGCGTCGGGTGCCTTCGCAAGGACCGGAACGGAGGCAGGAATGTCGGCAAGACCGCTGGTGATCATTGGGACGCCGTGCTTCGGCGCGATGCTGTCGCTGGGCTATGTCCAATCCCTGATCGAACTGACACGATACGCGCCCGCCAACGGGTTCGATGTCGACTTCACCCTCTTGGGCAACGACGCGCTGATCACGCGCTGCCGCAACACCATCGTCTCGCAATTCCTCAAGCACCCCCAGGCCACCCACCTGCTGTTCGTCGATTCCGACATCACCTTCCGGCCGGAGCATGTGGCGCGGCTGCTGCAAGCGGACAAGGACCTGGTGGCCGGCATGTATCCGCTGAAGGCGCTCGATTGGACCATTCCCGTCCCCGAGCCGCACCCGGCGTTCGACACGGTGGAGGAACTGGCGCTGCACTATGTCGGACGGCCCCTGCCCGCCGCCGCGGCGGAGTGGGACGGCCCGTTCGTCACCGGCGATTACGCCGGCACCGGCTTCATGATGATCACGCGCGCGATGGTGGAGCGCATGGTCGCGGCCTATCCGGACCTCTGCTACAGCGGCATCCACACCTATCCGCGCCTCGATCCGACGCCGTCGACGCAATACGCGCTGTTCGAATGCATGATCGATCCCGAGACCAAGTCCTATCTCAGCGAAGACTATGCCTTCTGCTGGCGCTGGCGGCGGCTGGGCGGAAAAATCTGGCTCGATACGGAGGGCCGCCTCACGCATGTCGGCCATCACGCTTATCACGGCAATCCCGCACAGCGTTTCATTCCGCCCGGCGGCGCCAAAGCCTAACTGTCATCCCCGTCAACCCGGCTTCGCGCGAAGCGCTATGCCGGGGCGTGCCCGGACCTACTCCAACGCAAGTCAGATTTCGAAGTGGTTCCCGGATCGCGCCAACGTGCCAGACGGAAAAGCCACCGTGGCGCGTCCGGGATGACAGGGAGACCTCTGGCCCGTCAAAAAGCCAGCTTTCACAAAAACTCTGGATGGCCGGGTCGAACGCCCGGCCATGACGAGTCGGGACGCTATGCCTTGATCCACACCTGGCTCAGTACCGGGCCGTGGTTGTGTTCGACGGGGTGTTCGCCGGCGGGGCCGGCGCGGTTCATGCGGGCGTAGTTGGGGATCGCGAGCAAGGGCGAACCGTCCGCCCACTGACCTTTCACCGCCACCACGCCGCCGAGGAGATCGGGGCGCCAGGTTTCGCTGAGGGCGGCGTTCGCCATCGCGAGATCGATGCGCGGCTGGTCGGCGGTCTCGACATTGTAGACCAGCGGGCCGCGGCGGATCGCGAGCTTGCCGCGGGTGGCTTCGATGCGGCCGTCGGCCTTCACCGTCTGCACGCCGAGCGGCAATTCGAGCGCGATCTTATCGCCCTTCTGCCAGCGGCGGCGGATCACCGCGTAGCCGTTCTCGATCGTCACCGGCACGGCGACGCCGTTGACCGTGAGGCTTTTCAGGCCGCCGATGGCGGGCGTTGCGGCATAGAGTGTGCTGGTGGCGCGATTGGGGACGCGGATGCGGACGGCGAATTCCTTCGCCTCGGCGGGATTGACGGTGATCGCCACCGCGCCTTCCCACGGATAATTGGTCTCCTGCACCATCTCGACGCGCGTGCCGGCGATGTCGCCGACGTCGATCTTCGAGCCGACGAACAGGTTCACATAGAGGCCGTCCTTGCCTTTCACATAGGTCCAGGTCGGCACCATCAACAGCGTGCGCGGGATGTTGCCGACGCAGCACGGGCACGTGTGCCAGTGATAGCGCGGAGCGCGATCTTCCAGCGGATTGGTGTAGGTGAAGGCCTTGCCTTCGAGGTCCACCGAGCCGAGCAGCGCGTTGTACATCGTCTCTTCGTAGAGATCGGCGTAGCGCGCGTCGTGATAGGAAAGGTTCAGCTTGTACTGGAAGAAGATCAGGCCGCAGCTCGAACAGCTTTCGCAATAGGCATCGTTCTTGAGCGCGTAATCGTCGCCGAAGCCTTCGGAGGTATCGCCGGACCCGACGCCGCCGGTGACATAGTATTTGCGGTTGACCATGTTGTCGCGCAGCGATGCCACCGCGCTCTGATAGCCGCGGTCGCCGGTTTCGGCGGCAATGTCCGACATGCCGGAATAGAAATAGACCGCACGCACGGCGTGGCCGACGGCTTCGTATTGCTGCTGCGGCGGCAGATGGCTCTGGTCGTATTCCGAGCCGCCCTGGCGCGACTCCAAGAGGAACTTGGCCAGCGCGATATAGGCATCGCCTTTACCGTGTCCTTCCATGTCGTTGACGAAACGGCCGAAGCGCACCAGCGCCTGCTCCATCTCCTGATGGCCGTCGAACCATGCTTTCTTGCCCGGCCCGATATTGGCGGCCCAGCAATCGGCGAGTTTCTTGGCGGCGTTGTAGAGGCGCAAATCCTTGCCGCCGGTCAGCGTGTAGTGATTGATCGCGCTCTCGATGAAATAGCCGGAGACATAGCCTTCGTGATTATCGCGATGCTCGGGCGACCAGCGTTCCGGCCACTCCTTGCGGTCGGCAAGCGTATAGGCGGTCTGCAGATAGCCGTCGGGATGCTGCGCCGCGAGGATGATCGGAATCCATTTTTCCAGCGTCACGCGCATCGCGGCCTGGGCGCTGAGGATTTCCGGATCGCCTTGCGCGTCCACCATCAAGGCGATGCACATGCTTTCGATGGTCTGATGCACCCAGGCGTTGGAGAACACGAACCCCTTGTGCTTGCCGTGCGGCTGGCCGCGCAACGCTTTCGCGGCTTCGATGAAATTGTCGAGACCGCCCTCGCCGATGGTCAGATCGGTGCGCTCGCATTGCTTCACGCAATACGGAATCCAGTTGACGATGAGCGCCTTGGTGCGCGCCTTCCAGAACGGGCTCGTGATTGCGTACGGCGTCGTATAGACGACATCGAGACGCTCGTCCGGCGGCGGCGCTTCCACCTTCAACGCCAGCGACGACGTCACCGGTCCGCGTGCGGCAAGTTCCAGCGTGTAGTTACCGGGCACCGTCGCCGTGGCGGAGGTCTGAGCCGCATCCTCGTCGGCGATCTTCACCTCGCCGGGACCGCTGGTCTTGCGCCACAGCAGCGCCGGCTGTTCGCCGAGCGAACGAACCTTGCCGAGCAGATAGGTCTCGCCGCCCGCGATTAGCGTCCGGTCCAGTCCCGCATCGACGCGCGGCAGCAGCACGCTCGGCCGGCCGTAGGCCTTCCACTGCAGCAGCGCGAAATTCTTGGCGTTATCCGCCTCGATTTCGAGGCGCAGGCGCAGCGTCTTCACCGGCTTGAAGGTGGTGGTGTTGAACTGATCGGCGGCGATGCCGAGCCCAGCGGCGGCGCTCACCGGTTCGAACGCGGAGCCGGTCCAATACAACACGCGATAGCTTTTGGGCGCATACAGCCAGGTGCCGGCGATGTGCCAGTAGACGTCGACGCTGTCGAGCGTGACCGGCTTGGTCCAGGTGTATTCGACCCACTGAGCCCCTTCCGGCTCCCAATAGCGCAGCGCATCGTGACTGCCGTCGGCCGAGTTGGACGGCGCGTAACCGCTGTTCACGCTGGCGCGTTCGGCATTGCTGGTCGCGCGCGACGTGGCGACGGTCGCGATCAGAGCGAGGTTCAGAGGCGGACGACGCACGGCAATGCGTTTGCCCCGTGCTTCCGCCGAAACCGCGAGCGGGGCCAACGCCGCGCCACTCAGGAACGTACGCCGACCGAAACCCTTCGTATTGCCCACGACTTTTCTCCCTGAAACGCCTGTTTTGCCCGAGCCTAGCGTGGCCCCGCGGACCCGGCAACTAAATGTCTGACTTATGACAGCGGCAGTACCGCACATTCCCGCCTATCCGGAGGGCGGTAGGATGCGCTTCGCGGCGATAGCACAACCCTATCGCGATAGATTTTTCGGAGTCCGATCATGACCTTCACCTATTTCATGCCGACCAGCATCTGCTTTGGATCGGGAGCCCTGGACGAGTTGGGCCGCGTGCCGCTGCCCGGCAAGAAGGCGCTGGTGGTGATTTCCGCCGGAACCTCGATGCGCAAGCTCGGCTACCTGTCCCGCGTGGAAGCGCTGCTGCACAAAAACGGCGCCGAGACGGTGGTCTATGACAAGATCCAGCCCAACCCGACCAAGTCGAGCGTGATGGAAGCGGCGGCGATCGCCCGCGCCGAGCAGTGCGATTTCGTCGTCGGCCTCGGCGGCGGCAGCAGCATCGATGCAGCCAAAAGCATCGCCGTGATGGCGAAGAATCCCGGCGATTACTGGGACTACATTGCCGGCGGCAGCGGCGGCGGCAAGCCGGTGACCGAAGGCGCCCTGCCGATCATCGCGATCACGACCACTGCGGGTACCGGCACCGAAGCCGATCCGTGGACCGTCATCACCAAGGAAGACACCAACGAGAAGATCGGCTTCGGCAACAAGCACACCTTCCCGTATCTGTCGATCGTCGATCCCGACTTGATGATGAGCGTGCCGCGGGCGCTGACCGCCTATCAGGGCTTCGACGCCTTCTTCCATGCCGCCGAAGGCTTCATTGCGACCATCGCCAACCCGATGGGCGATCTGTTTGCGCTGAAAAGCATCGAACTGCTGGCGCGCTGGCTGCCGGTGGCGGTGAAAGACGGTTCGAACAAGGAAGCCCGCGCCCAGGTCGCCCTTGCCAACACGCTGTCCGGCCTGGTCGAGACCGCCTCCTGCTGCACGTCGGAGCATTCGCTCGAACACGCCATGAGCGCGTTCCATCCCAAGCTCGAACACGGCGCCGGGCTGATCATGCTGTGCCGCGCCTATTTCGGCTTCTTCCTGGGCAAGATTCCGGGCGAGCTTTACGAAGCCATGGCCAAGGCGATGGGCGAAGACGTCGAGGCGCTGCCGAAGGACAAGCGCGCCGCCGCGTTCCTCACCGCGCTGGAAAAGATGATCAAGGCGTGCGGCATGGAAAGCCTGAAGATGTCGGATTACGGCATCACCAGGGGAGAACTGCCGGCGCTGGCCAGGAATGCCCGCGAAACCATGGGCGGCCTGTTCGAACTCGACCGCTACAAGCTGTCGTTCGAAGAGACGGTGGAAATTTACGAAAAGGCGTTTGCGTGAAAGTGAACGAGGGGCCGCAACGAATGCGGCCCCTTTTTCATCAGTACCGTGCATTTCCCGGCGTGCGCGGGAACGGGATGGCGTCGCGGACGTTTGAGAGGCCGGTCGCGTAGATCAGGGTGCGTTCGAAGCCGAGGCCGAAGCCGGCGTGCGGCACCGTCCCGTAGCGGCGCAGATCGCGATACCAGTCGTACGAGTCCTTGTTCATGCCGGTCTCTTCGATGCGGACGTCGAGCACGTCGAGACGCTCTTCGCGCTGACTGCCGCCGATGATTTCGCCGATGCCGGGCGCCAGCACGTCCATCGCCGCCACGGTCTTTCCGTCGTCGTTGACGCGCATGTAGAAGGCTTTGATCGCCTTCGGGTAGTTCATCAGGATCACCGGCTTGCCGACGTGCTTCTCGGTCAGATAGCGCTCGTGCTCCGACTGCAGGTCGGTGCCCCAGCTCACCGGGTATTCGAACTTGGCGCCCGACTTGCCGAGGATGTCGACCGCCTCGGTGTAGTCCATGCGGACGAATTCGGAATTGACGATACCTTCGAGCTTCTTGACGAGGCCCTTCTCCACCCGCATGTCGAAGAATTCGAGATCGTCGGCGCGCTCGTCGAGCAGCGTCTTGAAGACGTGCTTGAGCAGCGCTTCGGCCAGTTCGGAATCCGTCTGCAGATTGGCGAAGGCGATTTCCGGCTCGACCATCCAGAACTCGGCGAGATGGCGCGAGGTGTTGGAATTCTCGGCGCGGAACGTCGGTCCGAAAGTGTAGACCTTCGACAACGCCATGCAGTAGGTCTCGACGTTGAGCTGGCCCGACACGGTCAGGAACGCTTCCTTGCCGAAGAAGTCCTTCGAGAAGTCGATCTTGCCTTCATCCGTACGCGGCAGATTGGCGAGGTCGAGGGTCGAGACGCGGAACATCTCGCCGGCGCCTTCGCAGTCCGACGCGGTGATGATCGGGGTGTTGACCCAGACGAAGCCTTCCTTGTTGAAGAAGCCGTGGATGGCCTGCGCCAGGGTGTGACGGACGCGGGCCGACGCGCCGATGATGTTGGTGCGCGGACGCAGATGGGCGACCTCGCGCAGATATTCGACGGTGTGCGGCTTGGGCTGGATCGGATAATGGTCCGGATCTTCCACCCAGCCGACCACCGTCACGCTTTCGGCCTGCATCTCGAACGGCTGGCCCTTGGCCGGCGACGGCACGATCTTGCCCGACGCTTCCACCGCGCAACCGGCGGTGAGTTTCAACACCTCGTCGGCGTAGTTTGCCAGCGTGTTGGGAACAACGACCTGCACCGGATGGAATGAGGACCCATCGGAAACCTGCAGGAAGGAAATGCCCGCCTTTGAATCGCGCCGCGTACGAACCCATCCCTTGACGGTAACGGTTTCGTCCTGCGGCGCCTGACCCTTCAGAATCGCGCGACCGGAATACGTGCTCATTATGATGCCCAGCTAAATCGACCGGCGGATTTACAGACGGGAGCGCGATTTTGTCCAGCGATTCTCCGGCGGGGCTGCCCTGTTCGCGACGCGCATTCAAGCCATTTCGTCGCACAGGCACTGTGCATATTTTCAGATGCCGTGAAAATTCTGTGACCGCTTAAGTTGCTTCGCGACAATGCAACAAGCATTCGCCACATTCCCGCCCGCAGCCGGATCACATTGCAAAAGAGGAAGAGGGAATGGCGGTCACTCCGACCATAAACGACGAAGTTGCGTTCATCTCCAGCGTCGCCAGCGACGGCACGCTCGCCAAAAAGAGCTTCTACGGCTGGAACCTAAACACACCGGCAACCTACTCAAGCGTTTGGACCACGGCCCGCAAATGGGGCGGCACGTCGGCAGGCAGTTCCGGCGGAACGATCGCCTACTATTTCGATCCCGCGTCGCTCTGGAGCGCCACGGAGCAGAAATGGTTCGCCGCGGGCCTCGCATTATGGTCGGCGGTGGCCAACATCAAATTCGTACAGACCACCAACGCATCGCAAGCCAAGATCAGCTTCCGCCGCAGCAACGACGGCGGGTCCTACGCGTATTCGCTCTACACGCCCGCACTCAACGCCTGCACGACGGGCGGCAAAGTGCTCGGCACGATCTATCGCGGCGCCGTCAGCATCGACACGACCGGCACGTCCTTCGGCCCGATCACCGGGTTCGCCAGTCAGGGCGGCTTCACCATCGAAAACCTGCTGCACGAGGAAGGTCACGTGCTTGGTCTTGGCCATGCCGGTCCGTATGACGGCTCCGTCAACACCATGACCCAGCAATACAGCGCCTACGACACCAAGCTGTACTCGGTGATGTCGTACATCGATCCCAACACGACGTCGCAATACTCCTCGCAAGCGCCGGTCAGTGGCGTGAATTGGGGCGGACACCAGCCGACGACCTGGATGCCGCTCGACATCCTGGCCATTCAGCGGCTTTACGGCGTCGCCACCACCACGCCGCTCGACGGCGGCGAAGTGTTCGGGTTTCATACCAATATCACCGGCGCGCTGAAGCCCTTTTTCGATTTCACGCAGAACACCAAGCCGGTCGTCACGCTGTGGGACAAAGGGACCAACAACACGCTCGATCTCTCCGGTTTCACGGGCACCGCATCGGTGAACCTCAATCCCGGCACCTATTCGAGCGCGGCCGGCCTGACGAAGAACATCGCCATCGCCTACGATACCAAGATCAACAAGCTGGTCTGCACAACGGGCGGCACATCGGTCACCTGCAACAACTACGGCGACACCGTGATCGGCGGCGCGGGCTCCGACACGATCCGCGGCGGCACCGGTAACGATCACCTGAGCGGCGGCGGCGGCAATGACACGTTTTATGTCTCAACCGGCAGCGATGCGCTCGACGGCGGAGCCGGGACCGATACGCTGATTGTGTCCGGCAACGCCGCGGATTACAAACTCACGAAGACCGGCAGCGGCGCTGCAACGCTCACCGGCAGCGGGATCTCCGATACGCTGTCGTCGATCGAGGTCGTAAAATTCGCGGATAAGTCGTTGTCGCTGACGAGCACGCTCTCCTCAGCCAGTACCATCGATGATACCTCCTCCACACAAATCGGATGGGATCCTGCGAGCCTACTCGCCACACAACCTTCGCCAGTATCTTCGTCCAAATACGCGCTGAACGATCCTCTGGCCCTTCCCGCATCGACGCCGCTGGCCAATGCAAGCCCGCTTCTGCGTCCGGGACTGATCGAATCTCCCCGCATGTGGCACGCAGCAACGGGATGAGATTCCGGAACGGTTGGCCATCGAAGCTGTTTTCATGACGAACGACAGGAGGACGCACCATGCCGAACCCCAATGCGCATGAGCAACCCGCCGAAGGCGGAGTCGAACAGGTCGAACGTGCCCTGCAAAAGCAGTCAGAACCGCCGCCGAAGCCGCGCAGCGAAACACCGAAATCCACACCGAAAGATAGCAAAAAGGATCACAAATAATCCGATCCAGCGAGAAAATCCGCCGCCGCTGCGCGGCGGATTTTTCTTGTAAATAGAGGACGTTATAACCGATCTTCCGGGAGATATTTGACAGTTAACAAGTCGCAACTGCACAATTACTGAACGGCCTCGGCTGCTTGAACGCCCTGCCGAATTTCGCCCATTCGAGCGCTGCACCGGCCGTACGCATTGCCGACAGAATGAGTGTCTATCGGCCGCGTTGCGATCATCAGATTACAAAAAATATTGCGCCCTGCCGGTTCGTTATGTCGCGTTGTAAAGCAATGCGTACGAACCGGACGCCGTTGCCACCTTTCGGGGTGATCGAGTACGATTGCCTTAGCGATAAGTACCGCAGCAGGAATTTCCCAAAAAATGCTTATGGAACACTCCTCGACCCGGCGCGAGCGCAAGTCTGCGTCCGCCCCGACGAATGAAAAGCCCGCCCTCAAACACAACAAGCTCGATGACAACATCGGCTACCAGGTCCGTATGGCGTATGTCGCCATCCGCCGGCAGTTCGAAGCCGCCATGGAAAAGCTTGATCTCACGCAGAAGCAGACCAGCGTTCTGTGGCTGATCGAAGCCAACCCGGCGGTCTCCCAGATCGCGCTCGCCAACGAGCTCGGCATGGACCGCGCTTCCATGATGGCCATCGTCGACCGTCTTGAAGAGCGCGGACTGATCGTGCGCAAGCGGTCGGCCGAAGACGGCCGCCGCCAAGAGCTGTATGTGCTGGCCAAGGGCAAGAAGGTCCTGACGCAAGCCAAGGCCGCGATCCACGAACACGAAAAGTGGATCGGCCAGAAGTTCACGAAGGCCGAACTCGGCGCCTTCGTCGAAGGTCTGAAGCGCTTTACGCGCTGATCTCCGGCTGACAGCGATGACGTTCCAGAGCGAGGCGGTTCTCCGCCTCGCTTTTGGCTTTTACCCGCCTTCCCGGAAGCCGGGATACAGCAGCATGCCGCCATCGACGGCAACTGTCGTTCCGGTGACGTAGCCGGCGAGATCGCTTGCCAGGAACGCAATCACGCGACCGACATCCTTCGGCTCGCCGATACGGTCCATCGGGATTTTCCCGAGCAGATCCGCCTTGCCTGCCGGATCCTTCCAGACATCGGCATTGATCGGCGTCTTGATCGCGCCCGGCGCGATCGCCACGACGCGCACGCCGTGCTCGGCAATCTCCTGGGCCAGCGTGCGGGTGAACATCGACAAGCCCGCCTTGGCCGCCGTGTAGGCCGAATACCCGGTCCACGGGATCGTCTCGTGCACGGAGGTGACGTTGACGATCACGCCGCGCTGCTGGGCGATCATCCGCTTCGCCGCCTCGCGGGCGCAGTTATAAGGGCCGATCAGATCGACCTCGATCACCCGCCGCCACGCTGCCGGATCGCTTTCGGCGCAGAGCTGGCGTTTGCCGTCGATGCCGGCATTGTTGACGAGGATGTCGATGCCGCCGAGTTCCTCGTCGACCGCCGCAAACGCGGCCGCGACCGACTCCGGGTCCGCCACATCTTCCAGATGAATGGGCACGACACGGCCTTCGGCGCCATGGAGTTCCGCCACCAGCGCCTCCGCCGGAGCCCGGTCGCCGCGCCAGCCGATGCCGACCCAGGCGCCGCACGCCGCCAGCGCCCGAGACGCGGCCGCACCCAAGCCGCCGTCGCCGCCCGTCACCAGGGCCCGCCGGCCGGAAAGATCGATCGTCAGCATGGAATGGCAACTCGCGGAGCGCGGGGCCGGTTCCCAGCGACGTTCCGGTCCGACAGGGTTCGTACGGACCGGCCGCTTTGTATGCCCTCATTACCAATCGGTCCATGCACGACCGGGCCGCGACTGGCGACGGGCGGTTCCAACGGCAGGCCGCGCAACGGCGAGCGGCGCTGTTGCCGATCGTCAGAAGAACAAATTAAATCCACTCCGACCCCATTTGGCGGCGGAGCCCCCCATGACCCCATCCGATCAGATCGATGCGCGCATCAAGGAACTCGGCGACTGGCGCGGCGAGATGCTGGCGCGGCTCAGGGCGATCGTGCATCGGGCCGATCCCGACGTGACCGAAACCTGGAAGTGGCGCGGCGTGCCGGTGTGGGAGCATGACGGCATCGTCTGCACCGGCGAGACCTACAAAGCGGTGGTCAAGATGACCTTCGCCAAAGGCGCGGCGCTGCCCGATCCGGCGCACCTGTTCAATTCCAGCCTCGACGGCAATACCCGCCGCGCCATCGACTTCCGCGAAGGCGACAAGGTCGACGAAAAGGCGCTGATCGCGCTGATCCGGGCGGCGGTGAAAGCGAATGCCGAGACCGCCAAGAAGCGGTCGCGCGCAAAACCCGGCTGAGGGCGGCCTGCACGCCAAGATTGTTATTGGTAACAAGGACCTGCGACATTTGTCTGATTTTATCAGAAAGTGACGCAACTTAGGGTGCGCAATGACCGGAATGGCCGCAACCATATCCAGAATTTATGCGCCAAAAGTCCGCAGATTCCCTTATTTTTAGCCTCGCCTTTTGGGGTTCCTCCCCTTTGGGCATGAACTCGGCGGCGCTCCGCAACGGGCGCCGCCAATTTTCATGCGGGCCGCGTCTGGCGAACCCATTCGTCACCCTGCGGACCACCTCGTCCCCTATCGTGCGTCGTCCAGTGCGCAGATCCGCGAGCGAGGAAAGAGCAGGCATCCTATTTCTTTGCCTTCGCCAAGCCGTAGAAACCGGCCAGCAGGTAGGAGCCGCCGAAGAAGTAGAGGAAGAAATCCACGATCCCGGCGATCGCGCGCACCAGCGGGGCGAAGCCGGTGAAGAGGAAGATGTTCGCCAGCAGCAGCGCGACGCCGGCCGCGACCAGCCCCACGCCGAAGAGGATCGTGTTGCGGTAGACCCGGCGGCTGTAGGTTCGCATGGCGCGCATGTGTATCTCCTCGCGGGGCGTCACTTCGCGGTGAGGGCCCTCGCACAACCGATCCTGTGCCGCTAATGTCCGCGGCCGTCAACTTCCGAAGGTTTTCCATGCACCGTAGCTGTCTCGCCGCCGTTGCCGCGGCCTTCCTGTCTGCGACCTCGCTGTCTCCCGCCCTCGCCGCCCCGTTCACCGCCAAACTGATGGCCACCCTCGACCGCATCGACGATCCGCGGGTGTCGCCGGACGGACGCTACGCCCTCTACGACCTCCGGACGGTCGACTATGCCGCGAACAAGGCGGCGCATTCGCTCTGGATCGTGGATCTCAAGACCCGCACTTCGCGGCGGCTGAAGGCGTCGGACGGCGGCGCTTCGAACGGGCGCTGGGCGCCGGACGGCTCGATCTATTTCATCTCCGGGCGCAGCGACGGCCGCGACCAGGTGTTCAAGACCGACGTCAAAGGCGAGACCGCAACCCAGGTCACCCATGCCGACCTCGATGTCGGCGCGTTCAAGATTTCGCCCGACGGCAAGACGCTGGTGATCGCCCAAGCCGTTTTCCCCGAGTGCCCCGACATCGCCTGCACGGTGGCGAAGAAGAAGGCCAAGGAAGAGGCCAAGACCACCGGCGTCGTCTACGACCGGCTGTTCGTGCGCCATTGGGACGAATGGACCGACGGCACCCGCAACCATCTCTATGCCCTCAAGCTGAACGCCTCCGGCGTGGCCGAGGGCGCTCCGGTGGCGCTGATGCCGGGCTTCGACGGCGATGCCCCGACCAAGCCGTTCGGCGGCGACGGCGATTTTTCGATTTCGCCCGACGGCAAGACGCTGGTGTTCTCGGCGCGCGTGGCGGGCAAGACCGAACCCTGGAGCACCAATTTCGACCTCTTCGCGGTGCCGCTCGACGGCTCCAAGAAGCCCGAGAACCTGACCGAGGCCAATAAGGCCTGGGACGCCGCACCGGCCTTCTCGCCGGACGGCAAGTGGCTCGCCTACACCGCCATGAAGCGCCCCGGCTTCGAAGCCGACCGTTTCGGCGTCATGCTGCGCAATGTGGCGACCGGCGAGACCAAAGAAGTGGCGCCCGCCTGGGACCGCTCGGCCGACGCGCCGGTGTGGTCGCGCGACGGCAAGCGGCTGCTGACAGGCTCCGACGATCTCGGCCAGCACAAAGTGTTCGCGATCGATCCGGCGAGCGGCAAAGTCACGGCGCTGACCGGCAGCGGCCATGTCGGCGCGTTCGATGTCGGACCCAACGGACTGGTGTATGCGCACGACACGATCGAAGGTCCGGCCCAGCTCTACGCGGCGCCGTACGGCGGTAAGGCGGTCAAACTTACCAATGTCAACAAAGACGCGCTGAAGGGCGTCGAGATGGGCAAGGCCGAGCAGTTCTCGTTCAAAGGCTGGAATGGCGAAACCGTATACGGATACGTGGTCAAGCCGGCGAACTTCGATCCGAGCAAGAAGTATCCGGTGGCGTTCCTGATCCACGGCGGGCCGCAAGGCTCGATGGCGAACGACTTCCATTACCGCTGGAATCCGCAAGTCTATGCCGGCGCGGGCTATGCCTCGGTGATGATCGACTTCCACGGATCAACGGGTTACGGCCAGAACTTCACAGATGCGATTAGCCGCCATTGGGGCGACCGCCCGCTCGAAGACCTGCAAAAGGGCTGGGCCGCCGCGCTCGGCAAATACAAGTTCCTCGACGGCGACAAGGCCTGCGCGCTGGGCGCCTCGTACGGCGGCTTCATGGTCAACTGGATCGCGGGTACCTGGAACGCGCCGTTCAAGTGCTTTGTGAGCCACGACGGCGAAGTCGATACGCGCTCTATGGGATTCACCACCGAAGAACTCTGGTTCGACGAGTGGGAACGCGGCGGCACGGTCATCGACAAGCCGGAGAACTACGAGCAGTTCAATCCGTTCACCCACGTCAAAGACTGGTCGAAGCCGATGCTGATCGTCCACGGCGGACGCGACTACCGCATCGACCAGACCCAAGGCATCGGCGCCTTCACCCTGCTCCAGCGCCGCAGCATCCCGTCGAAGTTCCTCTACTTCCCGGACGAGAACCACTGGGTGCTGAAGCCGCAAAACTCGGTCCAGTGGCACGACGAAGTGCTGGGCTGGCTGGGGACGTGGACGAAGTAGTCAGTCCCTCACCGCGCCATGCTCGGTCGCGCAGCGGCCGTGGTCGGCGAGCGTATCCAGAATGCGGCAGTCGCCGACGCGACCGTGGCGACAGGCTTTGACCATGCGCGTGAGTTCGGTGCGCAACAGCTCGAGCCGGGCGATGCGCTCCTCGACATCGGCGAGGTGCTGGCTAGCGAGCGCGTCGACGCGGGCGCAGGACTGCTCCGGCCGGTCGGACAGGGTCAACAGCTCGCGGATGGCATCGACCTCGAAACCGAGATCGCGGGCGTGGCGGACGAAGATCAGGCGGCGGCGGTGCGCCTCGCCATAGACCCGGCGGCCGGCCGCGGTGCGCGCGGGCTCGGGCATCAGGCCGATGCTCTCGTAAAAGCGGATGGTGGTGATCTTGACGCCGGTGGCGCGGGCCAGATCGCCGATGGCGAGGTCCTTGGCGGGTTTTGCGGGGCTGGATTTTGTCGGCATAAGGGGCTTGCTCCTACAGTGACTGTAGGATGCATACGGCTCCCATGTCCAAGGATTGTTGCGGCGAGACCGCCTGTAGTTCCGAAATGCCCGCCCTGCGGGCGCGTGAAACCGAAGATACCTGCGGCTGCGAAAGCGTCGGCCGCTCGGTCGAAACCGGCTCGCCGGCGTTCCGGCGGACGGTCTGGATCGTGCTGGCGCTCAACGCCGCGATGTTCCTGATCGAGACCGTCGCCGGACGGCTGGCAGGTTCGCTGGCGCTGCAGTCCGATGCGCTCGACTTCGCGGGCGATACGGCGACCTATGCCATCAGCCTTGCCGTCATCGGACACGGCGTAGCGTGGCGGGCGCGGGCGGCGCAGTTGAAAGGCGTCGTGCTCGGCGGTTTCGCCGTGTTCGTGCTGGGATCGGCGCTGTGGCGGAGCTTTGTGACGGGCGTGCCGGAAGCCACCACCATGGGCGTGGTCGGCGTAATGGCGCTGGCGACCAACGTGACCGCCGCCCTGCTCTTGATGCGCTACCGCGACGGCGACGCCAATGTCCGCTCGGTCTGGCTGTGCTCGCGCAACGACGCGCTGGGCAATATCGCGGTGCTGATCGCGGCGGGCGTGGTGGCGGTGACCGGCACCAAATGGGCCGACCTCGCGGTGGCGACGATCATGGCGAGCCTGTTCCTGTCGACCGCGACGCAGATCGTGCGGCAGGCACGGATGGAATTGGCGGGGGCGGCGTAAACACAAATGTCATCCCCGGCCGAGCAAACGTAGCGCAGTGGGGACCCAGGTCTTCAAACCTCAACGATCGCAGAAAACACGACGGATCTCACCGCCAACGGCGTGCGAGCGGATGCACCTGGGTTCCCTTCCCCTCGCCCGCTACCGTTGCTCCGCAACGCTACCGGTCTCGGCCGGGAATGACAGTTCGGAGCTACTTCCCCTCGATCTCTTCGCGCAGGGTTTCGAGTTCGAGCCAGCGGTCTTCGCACGCCGTGCGTTCGGCTTCGGCGGCGGTGAGGCGGTCGGAGAGTTTGGTCACCCGCGACGGGTCCTTGGCGTAGAGCGCGGGATCGGCCAGTTCGGCGTGCAGCTTCTCGATTTCCTTGCTCAGCTTGTCGATCTGACCGGGCAACTTTTCCAGCGCGTGCTTGTCGTTGAACGACAGCTTGCGGCGCGGCGCATCGGCCTTGGCGCGCGGCGCGGACTTTTCCTTCTTCTCTTTCTCGGGCTTGGCCGCTTCGACGCCGCCGCCACGCTGCGCCACCATATCGGTGTAGCCGCCGGCGTATTCGGTGAAGCGTCCGTCGCCCTCGGCATAGAGGATCGCGGTCACGGTGCGGTCGAGAAAATCGCGGTCGTGGCTGACCAGCAGCACGGTGCCGGGATACTCGTCGATCATCTCTTCGAGGAGATCGAGGGTTTCGAGATCGAGATCGTTGGTCGGTTCGTCGAGCACCAGCAGATTGCCCGGCTTGGCGAGCGCCTTGGCCAGCAGCAAGCGCGCCCGTTCGCCGCCCGACAGCACTTCCACCGGCGTGCCGGCCTGCTCGGGCAGGAACAGGAAGTCCTGCATGTAGCTCATGACGTGGCGCATCTGGCCGCCGACTTCGACCTTGTCGCCGTGGCCGCCGGTGAGAACCTCTTTGAGCGACGCCTGGCCGTCGAGCAGCGCGCGGCTCTGATCGAGGGTCACCAGCGCGATGTTGGTGCCGTGAATGACCTCGCCGGTATCGGGCTCCAGACGCTTGGTGAGAAGCTTTAAAAGCGTGGTCTTGCCGGCACCGTTGGAACCGATCACACCGATCCGGTCGCCTCTTAAGATGCGGGTCGAGAAGTCCGTTACAACCGGCTTATCGCCGTAGCTTTTCGAGATGCCGCGCGCCTCGATCACACGGGTGCCGGCACTGCCCGCCTCGCTGACGGAAAAACTCACCTGCCCGAGCTGGCGGCGGGCCTCGCGACGCTCGCGGCGGAGTTCGCCGAGCAGCGCCATGCGGCGGACATTGCGCTTGCGCCGCGCAGTGACGCCGTAGCGGACCCAATGCTCCTCGGCGACGATCTTGCGGTTCAATTTCTGGCGGTCGCGTTCTTCTTCTTCGAGGAGCTGATCGCGCCAGGCCTCGTAACCGGAAAAGCCGCGATCGAGCCGCTGGGTCTTGCCGCGGTCGAGCCACACCGTGGCGCGCGACAGCCGTTCGAGGAAGCGCCGGTCGTGGCTGATGAGAACCAGCGCGCCGCTCATCGCCGTAAGCTCGCCTTCCAGCCATTCGATGGCGGGCAGATCGAGATGATTGGTGGGCTCGTCCAACAGCAGAATATCGGGCTCAGGCGCCAGCACGCGCGCCAAGGCGGCACGACGCGCCTGCCCGCCCGACAATGCGTCGATGGACTCGCTCCCCGACAGGCCCAGCATGCCGAGCAGATAATGCGCACGCGAAATGTCGTCGCCCGGCGCGAGACCGCCGGCCACGTAAGCCAGCGTATCGGGATAGCCCGACAAATCCGGCTCTTGCGGAAGGTAACGAATGGTGGCGTCGGGCTGCGCAAAGCGGCGGCCGCCATCGGGCTCCAGCATGCCGGCCGCGATTTTCAGCAACGTCGACTTTCCGGAGCCGTTGCGGCCGACCAGACACAGGCGTTCGCCGGGTTCGACGAACAACTCGGCGCCGTCGAGCAGCGGCGTGGTTCCGATCGTCAGATGGACGTCTTGCAGAGTCAGAAGCGGTGCGGGCATGGGGCTCGTTTAGCCCACGCCGCGCACCACGTCACGCCTCAGGTGCCGACCAATTTGCTGCGGCCGGTCGAGAGGCGATTGTCACTCGGGTCCGAGAGATCCCCGGCGACATTCAAATCGTCCACGCCCATTGTGTTGGGATAGCCCTGATCGAGCGGATCTGCGCCCACCAGACCTGAACTCGCGGTCGTTCCCGTCTGCGAGATACCCTCAGGGTTGCCGCCCGCCGCAGGCACATTCGGAATACCCGATTTGGTGCCAGCATGGCGTGTTTCGGCGTCGATTTCAGCGCAGGCGCGCTGCCAATGCTGCTCGCGGCGCCCCTCGGGCCGGCCTTCCTCTTCCCAAAGGGCATGCGCCCGTTCGCGGATGCGGTCTTCCCGTTCCATTTCATCACCTCGGAATCGCTCTTCCGCACCACAACGTTCTGGTTACAGGCATGATCCGCATTCGCGACGATTTCGAAGAAATCGTCACCGCCGCGAGGTAAGGGCCGAGCGTGACGTCACTTTCCAGAAAACCGAGACGTTTTTGCCACGCATATAAAATTAGCAGAAGGCGGTGGAAACATCCTAATATTTGTGCAGTTCGGTGCCAGAAAGCGACCCGATCTTGCCCTTGCGTGACATTCTCGATTGGCAGATGTGCGCTTGTCGCAAAGCAAAGAGTCCATGAAATATCAGCAACCTAGCGTCACAGATTTGTCAAATCAGGAGCTCCGGAGCGCTCCCGCGAGTGCTAAATTAACATATCCGCTTGGCCGCGTGCTTCCTGAGCAATCTGATATCGACTAGCTTTCAGCTTGCTATTCGTTAGTTATTTAATTGCTCTATCGCAAACGACTTTAGCTCGACATCCCCCCCCATCGGGCAGTCTTGCCCAACATCCGTCCTTGCCTGTGCTGGTGGCACTTTGCGGTGTACCGCAGCGCTTGAGGCCAAGGGAATTTGCCGTTGCGAACAAGGGGGTAAAACCAGTGTTAAGAAAAATTAGCAGTGCCCTGCTGGCCTCTGCAGCCATTGTGGGCCTCTCTACTGCAGCGTTTGCAGCCGATGTGGAAACGGTGACCGTCACCGGTACCCGCATTCCGCACGCCAACGTCGAAGCACCGACTGCCGTCACCACCATTTCCTCGGAAGTCCTGCAAATGTCCGGCACGGTCAACGTGTCCGACATGCTGCGTTCGGTCCCGAGCTTCGGCGTGTCCGGCATTTCGGCGACGAACTCGAACTTTGCGACGACGGGCGCCGGTATCAGCACCCTCGAACTGCGGAACCTCGGTGAAGATCGCACCCTCGTGCTGGTCAACGGCCGCCGCTATGTCGCGGGCGTCGCCGGATCGAGCGCGGTGGACTTCAACACCGTTCCGACCGACCTGATCGACCGCGTCGAAGTCATCACCGGTGGCGCGTCGGCCATTTACGGTTCGGACGCCCTCGCCGGCGTCATCAACGTCATTCTGAAGACCGACTACGAAGGCATGACTGCCGACGTGCAGACCGGCCGTACGGAATACGACGACGAAGTGACCTACAAAGTGCATGCCATGTTCGGCAGCAACTTCGCCAACAACAAGGGCAACCTCGTCGTGTCGGCCACCTGGTCGCGCAACGAAGGCGCCTGGGCGAAGAACCGCGGTCCGCTGCGCTCCGACCTCACCGTCAGTGGCGGCAAGTCGAGCTATAGCGCCTACGGCCGTATCGCCGTGCAGGCCGACTTCGACACCACCGCTCTTGCCACGCTCGATCCCACCAAGCCCGGCGATATCGAAAACGCCGTCGGCGGCGGTGAAGTTGACGTCGTCGGTTCCGGCGTGGGCCCGACGGGCACCGTGAGCCCGTATGGCAGCAAGTACGGCTTCGATCGCCAGCCCTGGCGCGCCATCGAAGTGCCGGTCGATCGCTTGGTGTTCTCGACCAATGGTCACTACAACCTGACCAACAGCCTGCAGTTCTATATGGAAACGACCTTCGCCAACACGAAGTCGTCGGCCAATATCGAACCGTATCCGCATGACAGCGCCGACCTGAACAACATTCCGGCGAGCGCCGGCGGCGGCGGCGGCATTTCGATCTACAATCCCTATGTCCCCGCGTCGATCCGCGCTGCGGCTCTGGCTTCGCAAGCCAATCTGTTCACCGCCCGCGATGCCGCTCTGGCACAGGCCGCCTCGGCTGCCACTCCGGCTCTTGCTGACGCTTGGACGACGGAAGCCGCCACGCTCAACCAACTCGGCTTGTCGGATAATTATCTGACCTATCGCCGCCGTCTGACCGAGTTCGGACCGCGCCATTACAACGCCAACCGCGATCTCTATCGCCTCGTGGTCGGCGCCAAGGGCACGATCTTCGACAACTATAACTGGGATCTGTACTTCAACTGGGGTCACACGCTCGACACCCAGCAGGGTACCGGCCAGATCAACATCCCGAACCTGCGCGAAGCGGTGCAGGCTCATACGGCCACTGCGGCCGATATCTCCGCTGGCGCTCTTCTCGGCGGCGGCCCGGCCAAAGTCGGCGACATCATCTGCGATAACAGCTACGCGCAGGCCGAAGGTTGCGTTCCGATCAATCTGTTCGGCCTCAACTCGGTCACTCCGGACGCCCTCAAGTATGTGATGGCCCCGCAGAGCCGTATCGACAATATCGACCAGCAGGTGATCGCCGGTTCGATTTCCGGCCCGGTCTTCAAGATGCCGGCCGGCGACGTCTCCGGTGTTGTCGGCTTCGAGTATCGCCGTGAATATGCTTCGGACGTTCCGGATGCGCTGTCCCAATCGGGCCAGAACGCCGGCAACAAAGAGCCGGAGACCATCGGCAGCTACCACGTGCTCGAATTCTTCGCGGAAACGGAAGTCCCGATCCTGAAGAACGAGTTCCTGGCGAAGGACCTTTCGGTCGGCGGTGCCGTCCGCTGGTCGCAGTATGGCACCGGCAACTCGACCACCATCACCAACGCCTACACGGGCCGTATCTCCTGGTCGCCTCTCGACGACCTGCGCTTCCGCGCCCAGTATGCGAAAGCGGTGCGTGCGGCGAACATCACTGAAATGTTCGCACCGGGCGGCGAAGACTTCGCCTCGGTCGACGATCCTTGCAACGGCGTGACCCCGACCTCAACGGGCTCGACGGCGGCGCACTGCTTGGCCGATCCGACCGTCGCAGCACGCGTTGCGGCCACCGGTTCGCTCACCCTGTCGCTTGCCGAAATCCAGGGCACGGGCGGCACGAACGGCAAGGGCAAGCAGGACCTGTCGCCTGAAAAGTCCGACACCTACACTCTCGGCGCCGTGTTCAACCACGACTTCGGTTCGTACGGCTCGCTGATGTTGTCGGTCGACTATTACGACATCGACATCCAGAACGTGATCACCCGTGTCGGCCGGCAGCAGGCCATCGACCTCTGCTACAAGGGCACGAGCTATCCGAACGCGTTCTGCGACATGGTCGTCCGCAAGTCCACTGGCGGCAACTTCCAGAAGGGTGCGATCACCGAAGTCAATACCGGCTACTTCAACCAGGGTTATGTGAAGGAAAACGGCTTCGACATCGCGATCTCGCACAACTTCGACCTGAACGAAGTCGATTGGCTCAAGGGCGGTCTCGGCCTCGACGATGTCGGCCAGATCTCCACCCGTTTGAACTGGACCTACACCAACGGATTCTCGGATGAATCCTTCGGTGAAGTCACCAACGACAACGGTGTGGTCGGCGCGCCCAAGCATAAGGCCCAGTTCGGCCTCATCTACCAGAACGGCCCGCTGTCGATGCAGTGGGAGACGGACTTCCAGAGCCGCGTCTACCTCACGCCGTTCCAAAAGATCTCCATCCGTCCGTACTATCTGCACAACCTGTCGGCCTCGTATCAGGTCACGGACGAACTGGAATTCTTCGGCGGCGTGAACAACCTGCTCAACATCCGCGCTCCGTTCGTTCCGAACGCGTACGCCACGACCGGCACCACCTCGGTTGCCGACGTGTACGATGCCATCGGCCGCCGCTTCTTCCTCGGCGCCCGCTTCAAGATGTAATTCGTAACGGCATACTCTTTCGGCGGCGGGCTTCGGCCCGCCGCTTTTTTTTTTTTTGCGCAGCGCGTACAGCGGCTCGATCAACGCCAAGGGCGTTGCCGCGCATCATCAGGTCGTGGAGATCAGACTTCCTCGGGCACGCCCGTCAGGGCGTTGTCGATGCGCGCCTTCAGCGCCCTGCCCGCCTCGGTGAGGTAGACGAGGCGCCGGCGGCCGTCTTCGGGATGACGGGTGACCGTTACCAGCGCGCCGTCGAAACCGGCGAGTTTGCTCTCGCCGCGCAAACGGTCCACGGCGCGCGAGACCAAGCTCTCGCCGTAGCCCGACAGATAGACAAGATCCTTGATGGCGATGCCGTCGTTCTCGCAGACGTGCAGGAACAAGACGACGCCGGGCAGCGACACATCGCGGCTCGATAGCCGCATCGCATCGATCAATGCCAAGAGGCGCGCAAAGGAACCCGGCTCGGCCATCTAGCGGCTCTAGCGCGCGCCGGGCCGCGGAGCTTCCAGCGTGTCGAGTGCGAGGCCGTCGTGCCGGCGCTCCCGCCGCTCCCGCATGGTCATCTCGGCGTGAGGATAGCGCGCCTGAATTTCCTCAAGGTAGGACTTCAGCGCGTTTTGGTGGGCTGCTGCTTCAACGTAATCATCCGCATCGATGTCGACGACGATCTGTGCCCGCAAACGCATGGATATGCCCCTGAAATACCGTTCTTTCCGTTGAGGATACGAAATTATTACAGAACAGCAATGCGATTGTTTAGCGCAGATCAAGATTATCGGCAAATCGTTGCACACCTGCAATCATCCATTGCTGCAATTTATTCGCATTCAGTAGATATAACTTTGCACGATTACTGCCGCGGCCGGGGAATCCGCTTGAATGCCGTTGCGTCGCTGCAGCTAGGACCTATGCCGAGGCCACCGGAATCACCCATGAAATTGTTCTTCTGCCGCATCCCGGACGGCAATTTCGGCGACGATCTCAACCCCTATTTGTGGCCCCGCCTGCTGCCCGACGCGTTCGACGGCGCGGTCGAGTACCGGCCCAAGGACAACCATGCGATCGACCTCGCCGACCCGCAGGAGGAGCTGTTCGTCGGGATCGGCACCCTGATCCGGCGGGAGTTGCCGGCGACGGCAATCAAGCACGTGTTCGGCAGCGGCTTCGGCTACGGCGCCCTGCCCGATGACGGCAACTGGCACTACCACTGCGTCCGCGGCCCGCTGACCGCCGCCAAGCTCGGCCTCGATCCGGCCAAAGGCATCACCGATCCGGCCGTGCTGATCCGCCTGCTGCCGCGGCCGGCGAGCGAGAAGCGCCACCGCGTCTCCTTCATTCCGCATTGGGAGATGGCGATCTCGGGCGACTGGCAGGCGGTCTGCCGCCTCGCCGGCATCCACTACATCGATCCGCGCCGCTCGCCGGCCGAAGTCATGGCCGATATCGCCGCCACCGAGACGCTGATTACCGAAGCGCTGCACGGCGCCATCGTCGCCGACGCGCTGCGGGTGCCGTGGACGCCGGTGTCGTCGAAACACACCATTCTCGATTTCAAATGGCACGACTGGTGCGGCTCGGTCGGCCTGACCTACGCGCCCACCGCGGTGCCGACCTTCTGGCGACCGCGCCCGCACATCGGCCGCCTCATCAACGGCGCCAAGCAATTGCAGGCCGCGGCAACGCTCGCCTATCTGATCAAATCCGGGCGGCCGATGCTAAGCCGCGACGGCGTGCTCGAAAACCGCATCGAACGGCTGCTGGAAACGTTGGATGCGTTCTGCAGGCCGCGCGGATTCCGGCTCAATACGGGGTCACGCGGAGACGCGGAGGCGCGGAGGGAAACTGCAGATCCTCGGACAGTGGCCGGGGAGTAAGCGGCGTAATCCGTTGGTTTTCGCTCTCCGCGCCTCCGCGTGCTAATACTGCGGCGCGAGGTTCACGGCGAAGCGGTGGGGATTTGCGAACGCCTCAAGCACCTCGACGAGACGGTCGGTCAGCCGCGCGATGACGACATCGTTCGATAGCCGGGAGCTGTGATCGAGGCGGGTCAGCACCGACGCACCATAAGCCATTTTCGCCGCCATCACGGCGCGGCTGCGCAAGCCCGACGCGGGCGTCCAGATCGCCGGAATGGCAACGGGCTCGTAGGCCTGCCCGATCGAAGCGCACCAGTCGCGCCATTTGAAGTCCTGGATGTGGTGCTTCGACGACACCGCGATCCACGGCACCCTGAGCGCGTCGGCGACGATGGCGCCGTGCAGCGCCTCCGAAATCAGCGTGCCGGTGGACGAGATCGCTTCCAACACCTGGAACGGCGGCCAGCGCGGATCGATGAAATGGATGCCGACCATGCGGCAGATCTTCTGCCACGCGCCCGATTGCGCCTGGCACCAATGCGGCATGAACGAGACGCGATGGATGGGCTCGGGCGCCGCGGGCGGCAGGAGCCGCACCAATATCGCGGGATCGGCGATCGCCAGCGTGGAATCGAGCCCGAGCGCGTCCGCCGTCAGCGGCCCGCGCACGCATTGGATGTCCCACTGACCGTTGATGTCGGGCAGGCGGGAACCGTCGCAGCCGCTGCCGAACACGACCTTGCGGCCGACGGCGGGAACCTTGTCGTGGATCAGGGTGCCGATGCCGACGAACAGCGTATCGCGCGAATCCTCGTGATCGACGGCGGCCGCTTCGAGCGGCGTGAAACGCACCGCGCCTTCGAACGCATCCGGCAAAAGCCGCGGCCACAGATAGGTGTTGAGATCGTCGCCGAAATTGCCCGCCGGCACGTCGCAATAGAACAGCTTCACGCGAGTCCCACTTTCTATATTTAGTCTACCTATAAAATAGACTTATTTTTACCCCATGCCAACCCAGTTCTCAACGCGGGGGCTGCGGCGGGCGTTGCGGCGCGTCTGTAACAAAAAAGAGCACGGATGCCGAAACATCCGTGCCCTTCCCCAGAGGACTTGTCTGTTACGCCAGGCCTTGTTCCAGATCCGCAATGATATCGGCGACATCTTCGAGGCCGATCGACACGCGTACCGTATCGTCGGAGGCGCCCGCCTGTTCCAGTTCGACTTTCGAAAGCTGGCTGTGGGTGGTCGACGCCGGATGAATGATGAGGCTGCGCGTATCGCCGATGTTGGCGAGATGGCTGAACAGCTTGACCGAGTTCACCAGTTTCTTGCCCGCCTCGAAGCCGCCCTTGACGCCGAACGTGAAAACGCTGCCGGCGCCTTTCGGGCTGTACTTCTTCGCCAGCGCATAGCCGAGATCGCCTTCGAGGCCGGCATAGTTCACCCAAGCCACCTGCGGATGAGTCTGCAGCCACTTGGCAACGGCGAGCGCATTCTCGTTGTGCTTCTGGATACGCAACGGCAGGGTTTCGATGCCGGTCAACACCAGGAACGCATTGAACGGCGACAGCGCCGGTCCGAGATCGCGCAAGCCCAGCACGCGCGTCGCCAGAATGAACGAGATGGCGCCGAACGTGTCCCAGATCTTGAGGCCGTGATAGGAGCCGTTCGGCTCCGTCAGCGTCGGGAACTTGCCGTTGTTCCACGGGAACTTGCCGCTGTCGACGATCACGCCGGCAATCGAGTTGCCATGGCCGCCGAGGAACTTGGTGGCCGAATGCAGCACGATGTCGGCGCCCCACTCGATCGGACGGATCAGATACGGCGTCGCCAGGGTGTTGTCGACGATCAGCGGCACGCCGGCATCGTGCGCGATCTTGGCGATCGGCTCGAGATCGGTGATGACGCCGCCGGGATTGGCAATGCTCTCGACATAGATGGCGCGCGTCTTGTCCGTGATATGCGGCTTGAAGGTGTCGGGCTTGGTGCCGTCGGCCCACTTCACGCCCCAGCCGTATTTCTTGAAGGCGTGATTGAACTGATTGACCGTGCCGCCATAGAGCTGGCGCGCGGCGACGACCTCGTCGCCCGGATTGAGCAGCGTGTAGAGCGCCAGATGCTGCGCCGCATGCCCCGATCCGACCGCCAGCGCCGCCGCACCGCCTTCGAGCGCCGCCACGCGCTGTTCCAAGACGTCGTTGGTCGGATTCATGATGCGCGAATAGATGTTGCCGAACTCCTTGAGCCCGAACAGGTTGGCGGCGTGATCGGTGTTGTCGAACACATACGACGTCGTCTGATAGATCGGCGTCACGCGCGCGTGGGTGGTAGGATCGGGCTTGGCGCCCGCGTGAATGCTGCGTGTTGCAAATCCAGGTTCGGCCACTTTCAAGGCTCCTTTTTCCGTTGATGCCACTGCTTCGGAGGCCGGGGCGGAACCATGTCTCAGGTCCGTTCCCCTTTTCCGTTTGTTGAAGAACCATACCATTGTCGTCGCCCCCGCGCCCGATCCTTAGAGTCGAATACCGACGCCCGAGCCGATCAGCCAGGGGTTGATGTTCACCTTGGCGGTCACCGGCGACGCGCTGAACGAAGCGCTGGTCGACAGCCACAGCCGCTTGACGTCGAAGTTGAAGAAGAAGCGGCCGTCTTCGGTGAGCGGAACGTCGACACCCGCCTGCAGCGCAAAACCCCAATTGTCGGTGGTGCGCAGCTTGCCGAGCGGACCGGTCGAGCGGTCGTAGAAAACGGTGTAGTTGGGACCGGCACCGACGTAAGGCTGGAGCGGTCCGATCTGGTCGAAGTGATACTGCACCGTCAGCGTCGGCGGCAGCAGCCAGACGTTCGCGAGCTTGGTGTTGCCGTAATAGATCGCGTGCTTGTCGGAACCGGCGATCAGTTCGAGCGACCAATGCGGGGTGAGAAAATAGGTGATGTCGGCTTCGGGGATGGTGGTGTCGGTGATCGACACCTTGCCGCCGATGCTGACCGTGGACGAGACGTCCGGCACGATCTCGACCGCGCGGGCGCGCAGAAGAACCGTGCCCGCCTCATAAGGAGCGGCACCAGCCGAAACAGCGGCGGTAGCCAGGAACGCGGCGGCGGCAACAGCACGATAATACATTTGCATCTGTGTATATCCCCTCTAACAACATCGATTGAGGTAGTTTACGCAGATAATCTCTATAAGAACAGTAGATATTAGAGAACAACAGCCAGAGTTGCAGAAATAGCGCATGAGCGCGCATCGGGGCTCGCGTAAATTTGCGATGAGAAGCAATGCGTTAAGCGGTAGAAGCGAGACGCTCACTGCGCCGGTCTGCCGCGGGAAGGCGGCTGAGACGGCTTTCGGTCCCCCTCCGCGTCTCACGCTAGCGCGCGATCCGCACCTTCCCCGCTATTCGGATGACCGAGCGGCTCGAGAGATGGTTGCTCCGCGGGGGAGGAAAGATGGAGGCTAAACGCGTCCCGCCCTACAGCCGCTCGAACATGCGGACCAGGGTCGCGATCAGGGCGTCGATGTCGGCATCGGTCACGTCCAGCGGCGGGCGCAAGCGGACGCTGTAGGTGCCGGCGCCGAGCAGGAGATAGTTCTCCTCCTCGAGAGCCATCTCGATCAGACGGCCCTTGTTGCCCTGCCCCAGCACGTTGAAGCCCTGGTACAGCCCGAGGCCGCGCACGTTGCACATCTTGGTCGGGAAGCGCTCTTCCAGCATATGCAGCCCGGCGAGGAGCCGTTCGGTTTTCGCAGGCACCTGCTCGATCAGCTTTTCGTCGACGACGATCTGCCATTCGTGGATGAAGCGCACCATGTCGGTGAGCGAGCCGCCCCAGGTGGAATCGAGTACGCCGACGTCTTCCATCGACTGGCGCATATAGACGACGCCGTTGCCGAACTTCTTCGCGCTGGCGACGGCTTGCGGCGGATAGGCGATATCGAAATTGTCGATGCAGAAAATCTCGCCGGTCTGGCCGCCCGCGGTCTGCACTTCATCGAGGCCCCACGGCACATCGTATTTGTGGCACAGCTCGGAAAGGCCGGTATAGAAACGCGCCGGCGCCAGGCGATGACCGCCCGCCCCTTGCAGCGGCTCGAGGATCACGCCCGCGATCTCGTCGCGATAGGTCGACAACAGCGCTTCCAGCGTTTCCAGCGAAGAAGTGACTTTCTCGTCGTTCTCTTCCGGCGTCAGGCGGGTGTGCAGCGCCGGGAACTGGACCTGCAGGTTGCCCGCGATGATGCCCTGAAAATCGCGCGTGGCGATGGGATCGTTCTTCAGCGTGGTGACGTTGAGCGCATAGACCGTCCGGCCGTGGAACGCCTGATCGAAATAGATGAAGCGCGGCGTCCCCGGCTGGCGGCCGGCGGCCTTCTGGCGGTGGTGGAACAGGTTGATGAAGTACTTCATCATGTTCTCGACCGCTTCGGCGCCCGAGTTCACGGCGTAGACCTCGACCTTGTCCCGCCGCATGCATTTCGGCCGGAGCTGATGCAGCAGCCGGTAATAATCGAGGCACTGGCGCGTCAGGATATCGGGATTGGCGATCTTGGTGTTGGCCGCGATCAGTACTTCGCGTGCGTAGGCATCGGTCATCATCCGCGGATGATTGTAGCCGATCAGCTTGGAGCCGTAGATGCCGCCCCAATCGGTGATTTCGTCGCCGTCGACCGTAACGAGCTTGATGCCGCGGCATTTCTCGAGATCGGCCGCAAACGGGAACGGCTCGGCGATCACGTACTCCGCCAGTTCGGCGAGCATCTGGGCGCTTTGCGGCTTAGGATAGGTCATCGAAATTCTCGTCAGGTCGGACGGCGGCGGGTTATTACAACTCGATTGTGTCATGCAAACGCGGCATGTCCACGCTGGTGCCTTTCAGCGCATCGCCGAAGCTCGCCATCGAAGATTCTTCGCCGTGCACCAGGATGGTACGGGCGGCCTTGGTGGCGGCGTGCCACTCCAACAGCTGATCGCGCCCGGCGTGCGCCGAGAAACCGTTGATGGTGTGGACCTTCGCCTTCACCGGCACGCGTTCGCCGAAAATCGTGACGACATCGGCGCCATCGATGATGCGGCGGGCCAGCGTGCCGCCGGCGGCGAAGCCGACGAACACGACGCTCGATTCCTCGCGCGGCAGGTTCTGCAACAGGTGATGGCGGATGCGTCCGCCGGTGCACATGCCCGAACCCGCCATGATGATGGCGCCGCGCTTGATCTCGTTGACGAGCTGCGACTGCTTGTGCTCGCGCACCATGTTCACGCCCTGGAAATCGAAGGGATCGTAACCGCGACGGATGGCGTCGGCGATTTCCGGCTTCAGCGCATCGAGATTGCGCGCCATGATTTCGGTGACCGAAATGGCCATCGGCGAATCCAGGAATACCTGCGTCTGCGGCGGCAGATGGTTTTCGACCATGCCCTTGCAGATGACGAACAGCAGTTCCTGCGCACGCTCGATGGCGAAGGTCGGGATCACCACGTTGCCGCCGCGCTGGAACGCTTCGGTTACCGCCGTGTAGAATTCTCCGACCGACGGATCGACGTCCTTGTGATTGCGGTCGCCGTAGGTGGTTTCCATCACCACATTGTCGACCTCCGGCGGCGGCGGCGGCTCGGCCAGCAGGATGCCGTGCGGATTGCCGAGGTCGCCCGAGAACAGAATGCGCTTGGTGGCGCCGTTCTTCTCTTCCAGCAGCACGCTGGCGGAGCCGAGAATATGGCCCGCATCGACGAAGGTCGCCGTCAAGGTGTCGGAAAGTTCGATGCGCCTGCCGTAATGGGCGACACGGCCGAAATGCGACGCCGCATTCAGGGCATCGATCAGCGAATAGAGCGGCGGCTTGACGTCGGCACGGCGGAAATGATTGCGCATCTTCTTGGCGTGGAAGCGCGCGTCTTCGGCCTGGAGGTTGGCGGCGTCGACCATGACGAGGCGCGCCAGTTCGGCGGACGCCGAGGTCGAAATGATCTCGCCCTTAAAGCCGCGCTTGGCCAGAAGCGGCAGCCGTCCGCAGTGATCGAGATGGGCGTGGGTGAGCAAAACCACATCGATGTCGCGCGGATCGAAACCGAACGGCTCCTCGTTTTCCTCGTCGAGTTCCCGGCCGCCCTGATAGAGCCCGCAATCGATGAGAATGCGCAAGCCCCCCGCCTCGACCATATGGCAGGAACCGGTGACGCCGCGATCGGCGCCGTTGAACGAGAGTTTCATGGTTTCCTCATTATGCGAGTTCAGACCAGCGGCGTGCCGCTCTTGTCATACCAGTGCAGGATGCCGTCCCAGATTTCGCGCGCGGTTTCGGCGTACCAGAAGAGTTCGAGGTCTTCCGGCGCGATCACGCCTTCCTTGACCAGAAAGTCCATGTCGACGGCGTTCTTCCAGTAGGACTCGCCGACCAGCACCACCGGAATGGGTTTCACCTTGCGCGTCTGCACCAGGGTCAGCGCCTCGAACAGCTCGTCGAAGGTGCCGAAGCCGCCGGGGAACGCCACCAGCGCCTTGGCCCGCTGCAAGAAGTGCATCTTGCGCATCGCGAAGTAATGGAAATTGAAGCACAGGCCCGGCGTGATGTACGGGTTCGGAAACTGCTCGTGCGGCAGCGAAATATTGAGGCCGACAGTTTTGGCCCCGACATCGTAGGCGCCGCGATTGGCCGCCTCCATGATACCCGGTCCGCCGCCGGTGATGACGGTGCATTTCGGTTTGCCGGGCTTCTTCGCTTCCTCGCTGACCAGACGGCCGAAGGCGCGCGCCACGTCGTAATAGCGGCTCTTGTCGAGGATGCGCTGGGCCACCGCGAGGCGCCGGGCCAGATCCTTGTCGCCGGGATCGTCGGCCAGCGCCGCCTTCAGCGTGGTCATGGTGCGCCGGGCGGCCGCCGGCTCGCAAATGCGCGTCGAGCCGAACACCACGATGGTCGAGGTGATGGCGTTGTTCTGCAGATAAAGTTCGGGCTTCAGATAATCGAGCCCGATGCGCAGATTGCGGACGGGGCGCGATGCCAGGAAGTCGATATCCGAGTCGGATCGCCGGGACGACGGATTGTCGAGGATCGCCTTGATCCGGGCCGGGGCCTCGGGGTCCTCCTCCGGGTGCTTCGGAATTTCCTCGGGCAACGGCTCGCGCCGCTTCACCTGTGCGACCGGCGGAATGCCCTTCTTGTCGGCGCGCACGCCCGGCTGGGGCTTGCCGGCTTTCTTGATGGATTTCTTGGAAGACTTCTTGGGAGCGGCTTTGCCGCGAAGCGGTTTGATCATGAGAGCTATTGTATAAAGGTCTACCGGGGATATGGGAACTTATCCCCGCGAAAACAAGCCCGTAAAGCGCATCCGCAAGCACAGCCGCCGTGCGCCGCAAGCAGGACCGGTCAGTAAGGCAGTAATTCCTAAGGCGCGTTCTGGTCCAGGAGGCCTTGATCGACCAACCCTTTGCGAACCGCCTTGATGAACTTGTTGCAAGCCCAAGATCGAGCCCATGTTCGCCAAGCAACGCCGATCGCAAACCCTATTGCGCCGCCCGGCCACCAACTCTCCTTCGTCACTTTGCCGTCTTTGTCCTTCTCCTCTTTCTGACCCTCGCGCTTCAACTGCTGGTACAGGATATCGAGGCGCGACGTCACGGCCGCCTTGAGATCCGGCATCGCGTTCAGTTTCGGCCACTTCGCCAGTTCGGGCGGCTTATCGCCCAAGGGCGCCATCATCGGGATGATCGGCAGGTAGCGGATGGGCCCATTTGCGGCGGGGATTGGCGCGTCTTCAGGCGCCGGCGCGAGGTCGGGACATTCGTCGGCATCCTCCGCATCGAGGTCATCGTCGGGTTCGGAGGCCGGAATTTCCGCCACTGTCGGCATGTCCTCGACATGGCCGTATTTGGTCTTGTGATCCGGCTCCCAGGTTTTCTCGAAAATCGGATTGGTCTCGGGCAGCACGAATTCGTCCTTCAAGAAGAAATAGGCGTTGTAGCGGCCGAGACGGAAATCGTGATCGAGAAACGCGCGATTGAAGAAACCGAGGAAACCGCCCATGCCGCCCGTCGCCAGCGCGGCCTTGCCTTTCGCATCCAGCTTGCCCGGAACAGGACCTTCCGGTGCCACCAGGAAGCGGCTGTAGGAATCGTATTTCTTGGCAAGCGCAATATCCTCGGGCTTGTAGCGACCCTGATTGATCAATGCCGACAGCATGGGGCCGAACATCTTGAGCAGACCCGGCAACTCGAACAGGCCGCGTGTCTCGAGATCGGTGAACGGATCGACCAGCACCACACCGCGATCCGCCTGGCCGCCGTTGCGGGCGTTGTGCCACCCCAACCCCGCCAGCGCGATCCGGGCGTGATCGAGCGGCTCGTTGTTGAACGTGCCGCCGTCGACATTCACCGTGCGATACCCATCGGGAGGCGCACCGGGATCGGCATCCATCAGCTCCCAGCACGGCAAAAGCTGCGCCCGCTCCGGCGGATCGGTATCATTTCCGGGAATGGCTACGACGCGATAAGCATAGCTATAGAAGGTCTGGTCCACCCGCCGCGGCGGGAACGCAATCGGGAACGCACTGGTGGCGAGCGCGGCGTCCTTTACATAGCGCCAGCAGTCCTTATCCGAGAACGACAACGCCCGTTCGTCCGGGCGCGCGCGCGGAATATTGGGAACACCGCCCGGTATGGTGAGCGTGAACCGCACCACATCGGCATGGGCCACCAGTTCGTGACCGAGTTTGGTTTCGCCGCGAAACCGGATCTCATAGGGAATGCCGGTGACGTTGCCGACCGTCGCGATCAGGCGCAACGGATCGGCGAGATAGGACCGCTGTTTCGGCGAAGTCTTGTCGCTGCCGAGCGGCGCGCCGGTTCGCTGAATGAGATCGTCCGCCAGGGTATCGAAGGCCTTGGTATAGAAGACCGAACCCAGCCCGGTGTCGCTGCCGTCGGCGATCGACAGCAAGCTCGAAATGCCGACACCATCGACCCAGAGATCGTAGAACGGATTGCCCTTCACCGGCCCGTGCGGAAACACCCAGCCCGCCGTGCGCAAAGCGATGGCGCCGTTAATCGCGCCGCCGGAGGCTCCGGCTATGGCCGAAAGAACCGCGTTGTGTCGCGGAGCGGCGGGATTGTTGTCTTCCTTGGCGCGTTGCCACAGATCGAGCGCCTCGAACAGGAAGTCGAGCACGCCCGCGGTATAAGCGCCGGCCGAAACGGTGCCGCCCAACGTGAGCGCGAACTCGTAGGTGTTTTCCTGCTTCAGCGCGCGGCGGCGCAGCGGAAACCAGCGGCGCAACTGCTTCACGGTCAGCGGATCGGGCTTCTTCATGGTCAGTTCGCTCCTTCCTCGGCAGCTTTGACCGGCTTCTTCCCGGTGCCGCGGAATTGCAGGAAGCGCTGCAGCGTATCGAACCAGAACGGCGCACCGAGCGAGGTCGCCAGCCCGGTAATCAGCCAGCCGACAATCGCCAGCAGCACCCCGCCCCAGCCTGCGCCCCTGAAATAGTTGAAGACGCCGGTGGAGGCCTGTTCAACAGCAGTGCTGTCCGGATTCTTCACGGCCGTATGCGTTTTCTGGAACGTGTACGGCGTCAGCCAGCCGATCGGCAGGTCGAGCTTGAACAGGTTATCGACATTATCCTTCATCGCCTGTTCGGCCTTGTCGCCGACCGGCGTGTCCGGCATCTGGAATGCCTCGGCCGCGGTGACGGTTTGCTGGCGCAAGGACTCGCTCCGCCACAACGCATCGGCGATCCGGATGGTGTCGACATTGAGCGCTACCGCGATCACCAGCCCCGAGACGATGGCGACGACCTGGCTGTAGCGCTTGTACTTGCCGCTCAGCCGGTCCATCGCATCGTCGTACCATTGCGCCAGATCGGCCTTGAGCACATCGAGGTCGCCGGCGGCATGCTGCACGAACACCCGCAGCGTCTGCTTGACATAACCGTCGGGAAGACCCGCGATCCGGCGCTCGATCTCGCCGAACACCGGCGCATTGCTGCCCTCGGTGATGGTATCGATCAGCGCCAGGGTGAAATTGCGCGACGGCACATACGACGGGATATCGTTGGCCGCGGCACCGAGGATCAAGCCGTGGCCGTAGACCCTGCGGAACAGGTCGTCATTGCCGTCATTGCCGGTCAGCATTTCCGCGATCGATTGGCGCAGCAGCGTGCCGCGCTTCTTCATCCATGTCGCCAGCATTTCCTGGAACGCCGAGACGATCAGTCCCATCAGCAGGAAGACGAGGATCAATCCGATGGCAACGTCGACAATCGGTCCAAAGCTCATGATGTCCCCCTCTTCGCCCGGTCAGCGCAGCAGATTGCGCAGGATCCGGGCCTGGTAATGGTAGGAGTTGACGCCGGCCCCGTTGTAGCGGCGGGCCGCATAGGGCCAGTCGCACGGAAAATCGGCCCGGACGGGAACGCCGGGATAGTCCGCCGACGGATAATACTGGGTCGGCTGATAACTGGCCGACGATCCGATATAGACCGGCGTGCCGCGGGTAATGTCGCGCCGCCGCGCCGCCAGAGCGCAAGCCTTGCAATCGCGCATGTAGCGCGGATCCGATTTGGGATAGCGGCACAAGCGAAGCGGCAGCGCCGGATGCTCGACGGCCCGGTCGTCGGCACCGCTCTTGCCGGCGACGAAATGATCGAACTTGTCGCGAAGCTCGGCAAACGCATTGGCGACATTGCCGGCCGGATCGGCGACGTGGCTTTCCACCTCCGCGACGCTGAGCGGATGATGGAAGAAGGTGAACTGGCCGAGACCGTAACCGCGCGAGGTGATCCGTTCGGGATGGTCCTTGTCGTTGCGGTCGAGCCCCACCGTCACGTAGGTGTCCTCATCGCCGGGCGCGGGAACGTGGTAATGGCAGCCGTTCGACTCCTGCACCACCATCGCGGCGATGAAAGGCGGCGGTGCGGTCGTGTTCGACATCGCCGCGAGCGCGGCCATGGCCGAAGCATTGGCGGCTTTGACATCCGGCGCACGCGGCATCAGGCCGATCTTCGGCTCGCCGACGAGCTGCACCACGATCTGCGCCAAATCCTGATCGAGCATGCCGTCGATCTTGGTTACCGCCGTACCGCCGCCGGTTTTCTGGTTGCAGGCGGAGAGCCCGATCGGAGAACGCCCGTCGGTGCCGCCGCCGTCATTGTTCAACAAGTCGTATTGCAACGCTTTGACCGCCGCGGCGGTGCCCGAGCCGTAAACTCCGTCGATACCCGCGCGCAGATAACCGAGCTTGCGTAAATCGTGCTGCAACGCCTTGACCGCGGCCGGATCGCCGAGGCCGTCCGTCTGCAATACCAATCCGGATTTTTGATAGAGCGCTTCCACGGCTCAACCCCGCAACACTGCCGGGTTGTAGAGCGCGCACGAAATCCCGTTCACCAAGCGCGCGCGCTCGGCGTTGCGTCACTCAGACCCAGACGATTTCGGCGCGTTCGACGCACGCGCCACTGCGTCATAGCACAAATTAACCTCCAGTTGAAGCATCTGGCACACTGTATGCGGGTAAGCACGTGCCGGCAGGTTGCGCTCGGAGGTGATCGGGAAACCGAGGGTAGCGATGGATTAGCCGGCGTTTGCCAATATCCACACGGACCATTTGTTATCGCTGCATATTTACTTTCGCTTGGGTCGTGCCGCCGTACCGTTGGCGAAAACGGATCAAGAGATGCAGCAGGCAATCCGTAAACCCGCCGATCGCGCGCACGGCGACATCACTGGAAAGCTGGAGCGCGTGCGCTCGATCATCGACGGGCGCTTCCTGGCGGCCTGCGAATGCCTTCCGCAATCGCTCGACGGCATCCAAAATCTCACGACGTCACTCGACCGGCTCGCGGCGACCTTCGACGCCGAAGCGATGGCGACCACCCACGCCGAGTTGACGCTCGCCGCCGCCAAACTTTGCAGCCTGCCCGCCAGCCAGGCCAAACAAGTCGCCACCATCGACCGGCTCAACCGGTCCATCGAAAAGCTGGCGCGCCATATCGAGACCATGCGGACCTCGCTCGCCTTCATGGACGACTTCGTCCATGGCCGCACCAGCGGCAAAACGGCGACCGGAGAACTGGTCGCACAGTTCTATGCGCAGGCCGCGCAAAGCAGCACCGAACTACAGGCGTTCGAAGCCGAACTCGGCCTCTTGAAGCGGGAACTGGGCTTGGCGGTCGTGCAAGGAAAACTCCGCAATCGCAAGATCGCGGCGGTCATTCCGGCGGTTCCCGACGAATTGACGGCGGCCAGACGGCAGCTCAGCGAACGCTACAAGGCCGTGGTCGCAACCGCCGAGCAGGTCTCCGCCGTCGCCGGGGGCATTCACCGCCAGCTCGATCATCTGCTGATATCGCTGCAAATCGGCGACATCACCCGCCAGCGCATCGAGCATGTCCTGACCTGCGTCGCCCAGATGAAGGCCGATGCGGCCGAGCAGCCGGAAAACCTCCGACGCCGGTTCGAAGCTACCTGCTACGCCCTGATCGCACGGCATCTGGCCGAGATCGACGAGGATTTCGCCCGCCAGAGCAATCAAATCGAAGACCATATGGCCGAGATGGCCGACCATACCGCGCAGCTCTTGAAACTGCACGAAGTCGCGTTCGACCGCCGCAACGGCGACAAGGCCGGCTTTCTGCACGCGATGGCCCGGCGGCTCGACGCGGCGCTCGGCCTCGTCGCCCCCATCGAAGCAGCGGACAAGAACGCTTTGGCGACGGAGCGCGCGATGATCGCGACCGCTCATAATCTGGGCGGACATGCCGGTGCCATCGAGAAACTGCGCCAATCCTTGAACTCCGGAACACCCGACGCGAACTGCCGTGTTCTGGAGGACACGATGCAAGTCGGCCTGGCGGCACTCGATCAGTTGATGGAACTGACCGGTACCATTGCGGCTGCGACAGACGGAGACCGGGTCATCGACTGCAAAGCGACTGCGGCCGCCGCGGCGCTCGCACACGCCGCCGCACGGGTTCATCGAGCCAGAGACATTACCGAAGCCGATCTCGGAGAAGTCGCAGCGGAAGGCGAAGCAGTCGTGGGCGCGCTGAAAGTGAACGCCTCGCGCCTGTGCCTGAGCCACGAAATCGGAGAGATGCTGGCATTGGCGGCGCTCGAAGCCGCCGACCTCGCCGAAGGTGCCTACGATTGCGCCGAAACGCATCCCGAGGCGCTGGTACGCACGCTAACCGGATTTTCCCGCACCTATACGATGGCGCGGGAACGCGATCTGCATCATGCCTTCCTCGCCGCGCGCAATATCCCCTGCGCCGAGGCGGTCCATGCCGCCGAGGGCATCGACAGCATCCTGTTTTAGGCGATCAGGCCCTGACCGATTGCGGCTCCGCCGGCACGGCGCGCAGGATTTCCCGCGCAATATCCGGCAGCGCAACGACGCGATCGACGCAACCGCGGGCGATAGCTTCCTTGGGCATGCCGAACACGATGGAGGTCGCCTCGTCCTGGGCGATGGTGAAGGCACCGGCCTGTTTCATCTCGCCAAGCCCGCGGGCCCCATCGTCGCCCATGCCGGTCATGATGACGCCGACCGCGTTGGCGCCGGCCGCATTCGCCGCCGAACGGAACAGGACATCGACCGACGGGCGATGGCGCGATACCAGCGGCCCCTCGCGCACTTCGACATGATAGCGCGCGCCGCTGCGGACCAGCAGCGTATGGAAATTGCCCGGCGCGATCAGGACGCGGCCGCGCAGGACCGCATCGCCGTTCTCCGCCTCTTTCACTTCCATCTCGCAGAGATCGTTCAAGCGCTTGGCAAACGAGGTGGTGAACTTCTCCGGCATATGCTGGACGATGACGATGCCGGGAGTCGCGGCCGGGAGCATTTCCAGCACCACCCGCAGCGATTCCGTACCGCCGGTCGAGGCGCCGATGCAGATCACGCTCTCGGTGGTCTTCGCCATGGCGTGACTGCGGGGCGGCGGCAGCATGACGTCGGCGGAGAGCTTCTTTTCGGGCTCGTGCGAGCTGGTTTTCTGGCGGCTGCGCAACGCGCCGAGCCGGGCCTTGGCGGCGGCCTTCACGGAGTCGCAAATGTGAATCTTGGCTTCGGCCAGATGTTCGGCGACGCCGACATTCGGCTTCAGGATGATGTCGACCGCACCGGCCTCGAGCGCCTGCAACAGGGTCTGGGAACCGGATTCCACCAGCGACGAGCACATCACGACCGGAATCGGATGCTGTGCCATCAGCTTCCTGAGGAAGGTGATGCCATCCATCCGCGGCATCTCGACGTCGAGCATGATGACGTCCGGCACCTGCTCGGAAATCTTGCGCGCGGCGACGAAAGGATCGGAGGCGACGGCAATGACCTTGATGTTCGGATCGCTTTCCAGAACGGAGGTCAGGGTCTGCCGCACCGTGGCGGAATCGTCGACGATGAGAACTTTGATCTTGCCTGACGTCATGGGCTACTTCCGGCGGAAGATCGTGTTGGCAACCATCTGCAGCGGAAGTTTGGCGCCGGCCAGGGACTCGGAATGACCGAGGAACAGATAGCCGCCGGGCCGCAAATGATCGCAAAGCTTGGCTAGCACGCAGTCCTGGGTCGGCCGGTCGAAATAGATCAGCACGTTGCGCAGGAAGATGATGTCGTGATCCCGGTCGAAGGGATAGCGGTCGTCCATCAGGTTCAAGCGGTGGAAGGAGACTTTGCTGCGCAAGGCGGAGGAGATCAGGATCTCGTTCCGCGCCGGATTTTTCGGCACCAGGACATAGCGCTTGCGGAATTCTTCCGGGATCGGATCGATCATGGTGCGCGGAAACAGACCGGCATAGCCCTTCTGCAGGACGTCGGTCGATACGTCGGTCGCCAGGATCGAATAGTCGAAACGGCCATGGAAGAAATCGTCCACAACCATGGCGGTCGTATACGCCTCCGCGCCCGTCGAGCATGCCGCGCTCCAGATCTTGGCACCGCGACGACCTTCGGCGGCCCAAGCGGGCATCACATGTTCCTGCATGAACACGTAGTGCGCCGGTTCGCGGAAAAAATCCGTTTTGTTGGTGGTAACGGCATCGATGAAGTACGGCACTTCCGGCTCCGCCGCCGCACTGCCGCCGAGCAGAAAGTCGCAGTAGTCGTTGATGTCGGCGATGTCGAGCGCGCGCATGCGCCGCCTCAACCGCCCATCGACCATACTGCGCTTCTTCTCGGTCAGCTTGATGCCGCAGACGCTATAGACAAATGTGCAAAGCTTGCGGAAGTTCTTCTCGCTGAGACCGTAACCGCTTGGTCTCGCGGATGATGCCGAAGTTGTCGTCGCCAATGCCGTTCCACCCATCACGTTTGTGCTCCTAGGCTGCTTTGGCGGCCGACGAAGCGAGGATCGCTACGTCCGCCGTCAGCAGTTTTGACAGATTGAACAGAACGACGAAGCCGCTCTCGCGGCGCACGACGCCGGCGATGTAGTCGGACCGCCAGGCAACGCCCACGTCGGGCGCGCCTTCGATCTGATCGTCGGCAAAGGTTGCCACTTCCAGTACGCGGTCGGCGACCAGACCGAGGGCCAGCGTGCGGTCCGCGAGCGGCACATCGAGGACCATGATCCGCGTTGCCGAGTCCGGCGGCACCTTCGCCATGCCGAGCTTGGAACGCAGATCGATCACCGGCGTGCCGCGGCCGCGCACGTCGATCAGGCCGAGCAGATAGTCGGGCCCCTCCGGGATGCGGAAGCTGTCGCGGTAGTCGAGGATCTCGCGAACCATCGACACCGGAACCGCGAATACTTCCGCCCCGAGGCACAACGTCACGAATTGGGATTCATGCGTCGCAGCTTGCATATCAGGCGTACTCCTTGAACCCGTCATCTTCGGTGCGGCCGTTCGACATGTCGATTGCAAAACCTTTCGCCCTCGCCTGCTGTTCGGCCACGGCAGCGGCGCCGCGGTTGACCTTGCCGGCCCCGGATTTCACGATCTGCTTGGCACCCGCACGCGCAACCGGCATCCGCTTGACCGGCGTCTTCGCCTGCGCTTGGCCGTCCGCTTCATCGGTGCGGAAATAAGCGATGGAGGCCTGCAGCTCTTCCGACTGCGAGGCGAGCTCTTCGCTGGTCGCTGCCATCTCCTCGGAGGCCGACGCATTCTGCTGGGTGACCTTGTCGAGCTGCTGCAGGGCTTCGTTGATCTGCGAGGCGCCGATGTCCTGCTCGCGGCAAGCCGCAGAGATTTCCGCAACCAGTTCGGCCGTCTTGCGGATGTCCGGTACCAGCTTGGCCAGCATTTCGCCGGCCGACTGCGCGGCGCGAACGGTTTCGCCCGACAACCCGCTGATCTCGGCCGCCGCCGTCTGGCTGCGTTCGGCCAGCTTGCGCACTTCCGACGCCACCACGGCAAAGCCTTTGCCGTGCTCGCCGGCCCTCGCCGCTTCCACCGCCGCGTTCAGAGCGAGCAAGTCGGTCTGGCGGGCGATTTCCTGCACGATGGTGATCTTTTCGGCGATGGTCTGCATCGCGTTGACCGCCTTGTTGACCGCATCGCCCGAAGCCTCGGCATCCTTGGCCGACTGCTTGGAGATCTTCTCGGTCTGGGCGGCGTTGTCGGCGTTCTGCTTGATGTTGGAGGCCATCTCTTCCATCGAAGCCGACGCTTCTTCGGTCGAGGCCGCCTGTTCGGTCGCACCCTGGCTCATCTGCTCGACATTGGCCGACAATTCCTGGCTGCCCGACGAGACGTTATTGGCGGCGGCGAATGCATCGCTCACCACACCGCGCAAGCGCCCGACCATGCTCTCGAGCGCCTGAACCATCACGTCGACGTCCGATCTCGGCTTCGGGCTCACCGTCAGATCGCCGCCGGCGATCCGGTTGGCCATTTCGCCAACGTCGCGCAAGGAATGCGTGAGGGTCTTCACGGCAGCCGCCAGCTTGTCGGCCTCCGAACGCAACTTGGGCTCGTAGGACAAGTCGCCCTTGGCCATATTCTCCATAACGTTGGAGATGTGCTGCTCGACTTTCCACAGATCGTGGCAGCTCTTGCCGATGGTATCCTTGTCCGACAGGATGCGCGGTTCCACCGAGAAATCGCCGACCGACATTTTCTCGACAAAAGCCGCCAGCTTGTGCTGACGATCCATCATTCTGTCGAGCGAGATCAGCAGAATGTCGCGGTCGGAACGCTTCTCCGGAACATACGAGAGATCGCCGATCGCAGCGAGTTCCATTCCAGCCGCGATTTTGCGCTCCGATATGACGACTTCCCGGAGAGCCTTTCCAAGCACGTCTTTATCAGACAGGATTTTCGGCTCTTCCGAGAGATCGCCAGCCGAAATCTTGTGCGACACGGCGGTGATATTTCTCAGGTGCGATCTCAGACCGTCGACGGACTTGATGAGATCCTTGATCTCGTCATTGAGCTTATAGGAAATCTCGTTATCGAGATCGCCGATCGCCATAGCGCCCGTCGCGGCACCGATCTTCTTCAGACCCATCATGATGCTGTAGACGATCCAGCTCACGAATGTCGCGGTCACCAGCAGAGCGACGACCGCCGCAATGATCATCGAGTTGCGGGTTCCGACGTATTCCTCATGCGCGATGGCTTTCGAGGCCGCCATGTCCTGCTTGGCGACCGCGACCGCCTCCTGTGCGTCTTTGATGATCGCCTTGAACACCGGCGTCATCGGCCCAAAGACGAGCTGGGATGCCTTGTCCCTCTGGCCACCCAGGACGTATTCGCGGAACTTCGGACCGTACATCCTCAGCGTCTCGGCCTGGATTTCCATGTCCTGATAGGTGGCGCGGTCCTTGTCCGTTGCGAGGTTCCTGGCCTCCGCAATGGCCGCCTCGAAATTCTTGGCGAAGCCGCGGACGTCCGTGTTGTAACCCTGCACCTTCTGGGCGTCCGTCTCGATGATCATGTTCTTATAGAGACGATTGATTTCCATCAGGTTGTAAAGAAGGTCTCCGCTCAGCTCGACGCGTTTGGCCGGCCCAGCCATCACCAGCCCCAACCGATCGTTGAGCGACGACAAGCTTTGGACGGCGACTGCGGACAGGCAGGCCAGCGTGGCGGCAATCAGCCCGAAGCAGAGCACAAACCTCAATTTGACGGAGAAACGCATGACAAATCCTCGTATGCAAACTTTGCTGTGACAGTGGTCGGTCCCGTTGCAGCGTCACACGGACGATCGTCCATATCGCGCTGCAATGGGATCAGGGATCAGAAGGCGACCTGTAGACGGATTGCGGCGGCGCTGTAGCTCTGGCCGACAGCGACGGCGGGAAGATCCGGAGTGGATGCCGAGACGACGGGTCCAGGAACCTGGGTTCGATCGGATTCGACGTACAGATAGTTGAACAACAGACGGATGGTGCTGACCGGGTACCAGTTGAGACCGACGGTCGCGATCCGCTGATTGCCGCCGCGCACGGTATTGTAGAACGTGTAGGTCTTCTGGCTGCCGCTCCATCCGGTCACGACGGCGTCGGCGCTGTTCTCGTGACTGTTGAGATTCAGCGTCGAGTAACGGGCGGCCAGTTCCCACGCGCCCCATCCGCCATCCTTCAGGGAGAGCGGGTGGAACGGCTTTGGATTGCCGAAAGCGCTCGTCGCTTTGATGAAAGGCTTGCTTTCGCCGGTCAGAACCCAGCTTGCCTGCACGTACCAGCCGTGGAAGTCGTTGTTGCCGGGGCGGACCGTCTGTGCCGCGTAGGTGGACGGTGCCGTGTAGACGTTGTAGGCGATGGGCGCGCGGTCGACCTGATAGAGGTAGTATGCCGACTGGACATAGAAGTTCTTCCAGTTCCCCGCCGTTTCCATGCCGGCGCTGGTCACATGATTGGCCGACAGGCTGCCCGTGTTGACGAGCTTCGTTGCCGTCGAGTCGACGGTCAGTTCCGGAAAATCGCCCAGCGTGAAACAATGCAGAGCCGTTCCGCCAGGCGTGGTCTGCTGCGTATCCTGTCCGCCCGCGACCATATCCGGCAGCTTGAAGACGTGAAGGAAATTGCCGCCGACGATGAGGTGCTGGTCGCGTTCCTGATCGGCATAGGCCAGATAGGACAAGCGCCCGACGACCGCCATCTGTTCGTCGAACACGGCTGAGTCCTGCACCTTGCCGCCCGAGTAGGACAGCGCCGCAAACAGCCGGTCACCGGCATACGCGACCGTAACACCTGCCCGTCCCTCGGCACCGGCAATATTGCGCTGCAGGTTGGACGACGAATTGCGCTCGATGAACATCAAATCCGCCGGGCTGGTGCCGTCCTCGATGCTGGACGGCGGCGCGATCGCACCGGCCCGGATCGTCAGCGGCCCAAAACCGTCATACTGCACATAGGAGTATAAGATGCTGCCGGGCGTTTCGATCGCGGAGTTGCCGAAGTTGTAGAGCAACAGATACGACCAATTGCCGAACATCTTGCCTTTCACGCCGATCGCGGAGCGCCGGATGTTGGTGCCGCTGGACAAGTCGGGTCCATAGGACGGCCCCAGCGTCGTCGCGCGGTGGCCTTGCATATAGTAGCCATAGTCGACCTGCATCAGGCCGGTCAGGGATATGGCGAACGAGTTGTCATCCGAGCTGATCGTCGGAGAGCCGTTGACCAGAGACACACGAACCGCGGTGTCCTTCTTCTTCTCCACCGCGTATTGTTCCTGAAACGCAGCGAGTTTGCGCTGCATCTCGTCGACTTTGTCGTTCGACGACTTCTTGAGATTGTCGAACTGCGACTGCATTTCCTGGATTTGACGCTGCAGATCCTGCGTGTCGCTCTGCGAAGCAGCTTGAGCCGACGGCACCAGGGCGACCAGAAGAGATAGAACGAGCGTTACTCGGGATGACATGAAAGAAACCTTTGGTGATGTGAGCTAGGCCGCCGAACGAAGCTTGACGTCCGACGGATTGTTGATGGCGCAGAGCGATGCCATGTCTGCCGTGAGGAGATTCGACAGATTGAACAGAACGACGAAGCCGCTCTCGCGGCGCACAACGCCGGCGATGTAGTCGGACCGCCAGGCAACGCCCACGTCGGGCGCGCCTTCGATCTGATCGTCGGCGAAGGTTGCCACTTCCAGCACCCGGTCGGCGACCAAGCCCAGGGCCAGCGTGCGGTCCGCGAGCGGCACATCGAGGACCATGATCCGCGTTGCCGAGTCCGGCGGCACCTTCGCCATGCCGAGCTTGGAGCGTAGATCGATCACCGGCGTGCCGCGGCCGCGCACGTCGATCAGGCCGAGCAGATAGTCGGGCCCTTCCGGGATGCGGAAGCTGTCGCGGTAGTCGAGGATCTCGCGAACCATCGACACCGGCACCGCGAACACTTCCGCTCCGAGGCACAACGTCACGAATTGGGATTCATGCGTCGCAGTTTGCATATCAGGCGTACTCCTTGAACCCGTCCTCGTCGGTGCGGCTGTTCGACAGATCGAGCGCAAAGCCTTTCGCACGCGCCTGCTGTTCGGCGACCGCACTGGCACCGCGGTTGAGCTTGCCCGGAGCCTTTGCAAGCTTGGCGGCGGGCTTGACGTTCATATGGGCGACCGATGTGTGCTTGGCGGAGACTTGAACCGATTTCGCCTGCCCCTGCCCCGTATTGTCGGTGCGGAAATAGGCGATGGAGGCCTGCAGCTCCTCGGCCTGCGAGGCGAGTTCCTCGCTGGTCGCCGACATTTCCTCGGACGCCGAGGCGTTCTGCTGGGTAACCTTATCGAGCTGCTGGATGGCTTCGTTGATCTGCGACGCGCCGATGTCCTGCTCGCGGCAAGCCGCAGAAATCTCCGACACCAGTTCCGCCGTCTTGCGGATATCGGGCACCAGCTTCATCAACATTTCGCCGGCCGACTGCGCCGCCCGGACGGTTTCGCCGGAAAGTCCGCTGATCTCGGTGGCCGCGGTCTGGCTGCGTTCGGCGAGCTTGCGCACTTCCGACGCAACGACCGCAAACCCCTTGCCGTGCTCGCCGGCGCGGGCCGCTTCGACGGCCGCGTTCAGAGCCAGCAAATCGGTCTGACGGGCGATTTCCTGCACGATGGTGATCTTTTCGGCGATGGTCTGCATCGCGCTGACCGCCTTGTTGACGGCCTCGCCGCTCGCCTCGGCATCCTTGGCCGACTGCTTGGATATCTTTTCGGTCTGGGCGGCGTTGTCGGCGTTCTGCTTGATGTTGGACGCCATCTCTTCCATCGACGCGGAGGCTTCTTCGGCCGAAGACGCCTGTTCGGTCGCACCCTGGCTCATCTGTTCCGAGGTGGCCGACAGTTCCTGGCTGCCCGACGAAACGTTGTTGGCGGCGGCGACGGCGTCGCTCACCACGCTGCGCAGACGCTCGACCATGCTTTCCAGCGCCTTGCCCAGCTTGTCCTTCTCCGACAGCGGCTTGGGCTGAACGGTGAGATCGCCGCCGGCGATCTTGTCGGCCAGACCCGCGGTGTTGCGCAGGTTGGCGGTCATCACGTTGACGGAGTCGACGACATCCTTGATTTCGTCATTGGTCTTGACGTCGATGTGCTGCTCGAGATCGCCGATCGCGACGGCCTGCGCCATCAGGTTGATCTTCTTGAGGCCGGTGTTGATCGAGATCATCACCCAGGCGGCAGAGGAAATCGCCAGAACCAACGCCAAGATCACCACGCCGATCAGAACGCGGCGGGTAGCCTGGTAGGAATCCTCGGCATCCGTCTCGGCCTGCTTCAACTGCGTGCGGGTCATCTCGACCAGATCGTCGGTTTCCGCCGTGATCGCATTGTTGGCCTTGCGCAAATCACCGAACGACAGCGCGGTCGCTTCCGCATCCTTGCCCTCGAGGGCGAGCTGACGCAGTTTGGTATCGAGCGACTTGAACGTGTCCCAGCTGGCCCGGATCTCGTTGTATTTGAGCTTGCCTTTTTCCGAGGCAATGGCATCGCCGCGCGTGATAAACTCGTCGACTTCGCTGCGCAATTTCGTCAGCTTTTCGTCGTAGCCGCGGATTTCCTGCGCGTCCGACTCCAAGATCATGTTCTTCTGGGTACGGGCGATGTCCATGAACGAGTCATGAATGTTCAGCGCCACGTTCATGCGCTCCACCGGCCCGGCGATCATGGATTTCAGGGTGTCATTGAGCGATGAAAGGCTGTTAACGGCAACAAAGGCAGCTACCAGAAGCATCGTGGCGATGAGCCCGAATGTGACAGCCAATTTCAGTTTGATGGTGAAGCGCATTTCCCCCTCCTGGAGGTATCGGATTGGTGGACCAGAGGCAGCAACGCCTCACGCGTATTCCTTGAAGCCGTCGGTGTCCGACTGCCCCTGTGTCATATCGAGTGCAAATCCTTTGACCCGAGCCTGCTGCTCGGCGACCGTGCCGCGCGCCGCGGGCTTGCCGGACGTCTTCGCCATGGATTTGACCGTGGGCTTTCCGGCCGCTTTGACGGCCTTCTTATCGGGCGTACGGCTTTGGCGAGCTTCTCCGCCTGCCAGATCGGTGCGGAAATAGGCGATCGACGACTGCAGCTCTTCGGCCTGCGATGCGAGCTCCTCGCTGGTCGCCGACATTTCCTCGGACGCCGAAGCGTTCTGCTGGGTAACCTTATCGAGCTGCTGGATGGCTTCGTTGATCTGCGAGGCGCCAATATCCTGCTCGCGACAGGCCGCAGAAATCTCCGACACCAGTTCCGCCGTCTTGCGGATATCGGGCACCAGCTTCATCAGCATTTCGCCGGCCGACTGCGCCGCACGGACGGTTTCGCCGGAAAGTCCGCTGATCTCGGTCGCCGCGGTCTGGCTGCGTTCGGCCAGCTTGCGCACTTCCGACGCCACAACCGCGAACCCCTTGCCGTGTTCGCCGGCGCGGGCCGCTTCGACGGCCGCATTCAAGGCCAGAAGATCGGTCTGACGGGCAATCTCCTGCACGATGGTGATCTTTTCGGCGATGGTCTGCATTGCGCTGACCGCCTTGTTGACGGCCTCGCCGCTCGCCTCGGCATCCTTGGCCGATTGCTTGGAGATTTTCTCCGTCTGGGCGGCGTTGTCGGCGTTCTGCTTGATGTTGGAGGCCATCTGCTCCATCGAAGCCGAGGCTTCTTCGGCCGAAGACGCCTGCTCGGTCGCGCCCTGGCTGATCTGCTCGGCGGTGGCCGACAGTTCCTGGCTGCCCGAAGAAACGTTGTTGGAGGCCGCCGCGGCGTCGCCGACGACTCCGCGCAGGCGTTCGACCATCACGCGCAAGGCGTTGCCGATTTCGTCCTTTTCCGACTGGGCCTGGATATCGACGGTCAGATCGCCCTCGGCGATCTTCTCCGCCATCGACGCGATTTCGCGTAAGGTTTTCACCATCGCGATGAGCGCGATGACCAGCTTGTCGTCGTCCGAACGCATATGCGGGTCGTAGGACAGATCGCCGATGGCAATCTTGCCCATACCGGCCACGACGCGGCGCTCGGCCGCGACGACCGCCGTCAATGCCTTGCCGAGCTCATCCTTCTCGGAATGGACGACCGGATCCTTGGTGAGATCGCCGACCGCAATGGCGTGCGCCACGATCGCGCTTTCCCGCAGCGAATGAACCATGTCGCGGATCGAAATGACGAGCTTGTCGCTCTCCGAACGCGGCTTGGGCTCGAACGACAGATCGCCTTGCGCGACCTGGATCATATCCTGCGTGATCTTCCGTTCCGTGGTCACCAGATCGGCGAGCGACTTGCCGATGACGTCGGCGTCCGAAAGCACCTCCGGCGTCTTCGACAGATCGCCGGTGGCCATACGTTCGGCCAGCGCCGCGATATCGCGGAAGCGGTTCATCATCGCAACCAGCGATCCCGCCAGCTTGTCGCTCTCCGACCGCATCTTGGGCGCATACGACAGATCGCCGACCGCGGCCTTTTCGGTGCCGGCCGAAATGCGGCGCTCCGCGGCCAAAACCAGTTGCAGTGCCCTGCTGAGCGCATCCTTGTCAGACGCGGGGACGGGATCACGACTGAGATCGCCCACCGACATGCGGGTCACGACATCGGTCGTCGCCTTCAGGTGCGCGGCGATGCCGTTGAGCCCGTCGGCCAGGTCCTTGATCTCGTCATCGCTGCGGCGCTCGACCGCCAGATCGAGTTCGCCTTTCGCCAGCGACTGCACGGCTGCGCCGACCTGCTTCAAGCCGCCGGAAACCGTGCGCGTCGCCCAGATGCCTGCCGCCACAGCTACGACGGCGATCACGGCAGCAATGGAGCCGGAGAGGATGCCGCCGGTCATCCCGCCGAACGCGGTGGCCATCAACGTCATGGACAGAACCGCGATTAATCCAAAACACAACACAAAAGTCGTTTTGATGGTGAACCGCATATCCCCCTCCGGGTAACGTCCGAACCCAAAGCCCCCCTACAAGGCTGCGACCGGACGCGAGTTGAAAAAGTTTCCTCCGACGTATTTCATGCAGATGCCGTGATGTTTCCCGCCGCCGTCTTCACGCGTATTCCTTGAAGCTGCCGTCGTCCGGCTCCTGATTTTTCATGTCGAGCGCGAACCCTTTGATGCGGGCCTGCTGCTCCGCTACCGCATTGCGAGCGAGGCTTGACGCTGCCTTGGCGGCCGGCGCGCCCACTTGCTTGCGGTGAGCCGAAACAGGCCGCCCGCGCTGACTGGACGACTCGTCGGTGCGGAAATAGGCAATCGAGGTCTGCAACTCCTCCGATTGGGAGGCGAGTTCCTCGCTGGTCGCCGACATTTCTTCGGACGAAGCAGAATTCTGCTGCGTGACCTTGTCGAGCTGCTGGATGGCTTCGTTGATCTGCGATGCGCCGATGTCCTGCTCGCGGCAAGCCGCAGAAATCTCCGACACCAGTTCCGCCGTCTTGCGGATGTCGGGCACCAGCTTGACCAGCATTTCGCCGGCCGTCTGAGCGGCTTTCACCGTCTCCGAGGACAGGCCGCTGATCTCGGTGGCCGCCGTCTGGCTGCGTTCGGCAAGCTTACGCACTTCCGACGCGACGACGGCAAAGCCCTTGCCGTGTTCGCCGGCCCGCGCCGCTTCCACCGCCGCGTTGAGAGCCAGCAGATCCGTCTGGCGCGCGATCTCCTGCACGATGGTGATCTTCTCGGCGATCGTCTGCATGGCCGCGACGGCCTTGTTGACTGCATCACCCGAGGCTTCGGCGTCCTTGGCCGACTGCTTCGAGATCCTCTCGGTCTGTGCGGCGTTGTCGGCGTTCTGCTTGATGTTGGAAGCCATTTGCTCCATCGAAGCGGACGCCTCTTCGGCCGCAGCAGCCTGTTCGCTCGCGCCCTGGCTCATCTGCTCGGCGGTAGCCGACAGTTCCTGGCTGCCCGACGAAACGTTGTTCGCGGCGGCGACAGCATCCCCAACCACGCCGCGCAAGCGCTCGACCATGGTCTTCAGGGCGTTGCCGATCTCGTCCTTGTCCGATTGCGGCTTGACGTTCACCGTCAGGTCGCCACCGGCGATCTGACCGGCCATCGTGGCGATCTGGCGCAAGGTCTTGACCATGAGGATGAGCGACGAGGCCAGCTTGTCGCCGTCCGACCGCATCTTGGGATCATAGCTGAGATCGCCGATGGAGATCTTCTCCATACCGCCTGCGACCTTGCGCTCGGCGGTGACGACGGCCACCAGCGCCTTGCCGAACTCGTCTTTCTCGGAGCGGACCGTCGGATCCTTGGTGAGATCGCCGATGGCAATGGCGTGCGCCACGGCGGCGCTATCGCGCAGCGACAACACCATCTGCTTCATCGCGATGACCAGCTTGTCGTTTTCCGACCGCGGCTTGGGTTCATAGGAGAGATCGCCTTTGGCGAGGTCGTCCATCAGACCGGCGATGCGGCGTTCCATAGTGACGAGCTGGTTCAGCGATTTGCCGATCTCGTCGCTTTCCGAGAGAATCTGCGCGTCCTTCGACAGATCGCCGACCGCGAGCCTCTTGGCGAATTCCTCGATCCGCCGCAGCCGCGCCATCATCTTGATCAACGAACCGGCCAGCTTGTCGCCGTCCGACCGCATCTTGGGATCGTAGCTGAGATCGCCGATCGAGATCTTCTCCATGCCGGCCACGACCTTGCGCTCGGCCGTTATGACTGCCGTCAGCGCTTTGCCGAAATCGTCCTTATCGGAACGGATGGTCGGATCTTTGGTGAGATCGCCGATGGCGATGGCCTGGGCCACCGCGGCGCTGTCGCGCAATGCAAGCACCATTTCCTTCATCGCGATGACGAGCTTGTCCGTCTCCGACCGCGGCCGGGGTTCGTAGGACAGATCGCCCTGAGCCATCTGATCCATCACTTCGGCGACGCGGCGTTCGTTCTTGATAAGGTCGGCGAGCGCCTTGCCGATGACGTCGTTCTCGGACAGGATGTTGGGATCGCGCGACAGGTCGCCCTTGGCGAGATTCTCGGCGAAGGCTCCGATCGCCCGGAGGCGCGCCATCATCTTGATCAAGGCGCCGGCCAGCTTGTCGCCGTCGGACCGCATCTTGGGGTCGTAGCTGAGATCGCCGACCGCAAGCTTTTCCGTTCCGGCCGCGACTTTGCGCTCGGCGACCAGAACCTGGGTCAGTGCCTTGCTGAGGGTGTCGTGATCGGACGCGATCTTGGGATCGCGGCTGAGATCGCCGATCGATATGCGCGTCGCGACGTCGGCCGTATCCCGCAAATGGGCGGTCGCCGTGTTGAGCGCATCCGCAATGTCCTTGATCTCGTCGTTGGCGGTATGCGCAATGGTGCGGCTGAGATCGCCGTCGGCAAGCGCGGCGGCGTGGGAGGACAGCTTTCCGAGACCGCTATTCACGGCATCGATCAACCAAAACGCTGCACCGGCGGAGACGCACACGAGCGCCGCACCGATTGCCCACAAGAGCGTCTGAGAACCCTGCCCGCCGGCCGCAACGGCCGTCAGAGCGAGGGACAACACGGCAATCAGTGCAAAAGCCGATACCAGTTTCAGTTTAATCGTAAAACGCATTTTACTAACCTCGAGTACGCTACTCAGTGTTGGGTGAAGGCAGACGTGTCCGTGCTGCGGCCGGTGGCGAAGATCCGTTCGAGTTCCGGCACGACGATGAAGTCTCCGGACCGTTTGGCGAGGCAGCGGATGAAGTCCTGCCGCCAGCGCATACCGACGCGCGGCGCGGTTTCCGCCGCGGCCTTTTCCAGAACGGTCACTTCGTGCACCTTGTCGGCCTTCAGACCGACCAGCGTGGCTTCGCCGTCCATTTCGATCTCGATCACGATAATCCGGCTGTCCGCCGTTACGCCTGCGGGTTCGAACCCGAAAGCCTTGTGCAGATCGGCCAGCGGAATGACGCGTCCGCGGAAATTGACCAGACTGCCGACCATCGCCGAAGCGCCGGGTACGACGGTTTCCGGAATGCGATCGAGAATTTCGCGCACAAGTCCCGCTTCGATGGCAAAGGTTTCGCCCTGCATGTCGAAGGTCAGAACCTGCATGTGGCCGGCATCGTCCCAGCCGTTAGTCAGTTCACCGGTCATGGCATTACACCGCGGCGCGAAGCCGCTCCTCCTGTTTCTGTCCAACGGCCACCAGATGCATCACGTCGAGGATCAGTGCGACGGAGCCGTCTCCCAGGATGGTCGCACCGGAGAAGGTGTCGACCGCCGCATGGAAGCACGACAGCGGCTTGATCACGGTCTGGTGATGGCCAAGAATTTGATCGACCACCAAGCCGACGCGCTCGGATCCCGTCGAAACCACCACGATCTTCTGATAGAGATCGGGAGCGGTTCCGGTCGCGAACAGTTCGCGCAGCCGGAGGAATGGAACAAGCGCATCGCGCAAGGTCAGGAAGGTGCGTCCGATCGAGCGCTCGTCCTGCTCCGTCGACAGCTCGACGCATTCCTCGACGCACGACAGCGGGATGACATAACGCCCGCCGCCGACACGGACCAGAAGTCCGTCGATAATCGCCAGCGTCAGCGGAATGCGCAGGTTCACGCACGAGCCGGCCCCTGGCTTGGAGGTCATCTCGATGGCGCCGCGCAGTCCTTCGATCGTGCGCTTGACCACGTCCATGCCGACACCGCGTCCCGACAGGTTGGTGATCTTCGAGGCCGTGGAGAAGCCCGGCTGGAAGATGAGCTGATTGATTTCGCTGTCGCTCAACACCGCACCGGGCGCGATCAGGCCATTCTCTTCGGCTTTGGCCCGCACACGGTCGCGATTGATGCCGCGACCGTCGTCGATCACCGAGATCACCACTTCGGCACCCGCCTGACGGGCCGACAGGGTCACGCGTCCCGTTTCCGGCTTGCCGGCAGCCCGGCGCTCCTCCGGCGTCTCCAACCCATGATCGGCAGAGTTGCGGATAAGATGGATCAGCGGATCGGCAAGCCGTTCGATCACGGTCTTGTCGAGTTCGGTCGTTTCGCCTTCGGTGATGAACTCGATCTGCTTGCCGGTGTCGCGCGCGAGATCGTGGATCAAACGGCGGAAGCGCCCGAACAACTGGCTGATCGGCACCATGCGGACAAACATCATGGAGTCGCGCAATTCCGACGCCAGACGTTCGATTTCCTCGGCGACCGAGCGCAAGCCCGTGTCCGACGTCGTGCCCGCCACCTGCTTGAGGCGCGATTGCGCGATCATCAGCTCGCCGACCTGGTCGAGCAATTCGTCGAGGCGGCTGGCCGGAACGCGCACGGTTTCCCCGGCCATGGTATGGCGGGTTTCGAACTTTTCCGCCGGCTGATTTGCGTCTTTCGGCGTCTCCGCGGCGTGAACCTCGGCGGTTTCCGCAGCCGTTTCGGCAGCCGGCGGCGCGGTGCCCTCTTCCTCGATAGATAATGTCATTTCGTCGATGACGAAGATGAACACTTCTTCGATGGCCGACCGCGGATGTGCCGTCGTCAGACGCACGTCCCACGCCAGATGGCATTCGGTGGGGACCAGCGCCGGCAATTCCGGAACATCGTCCGCTACCGCCTTGACCTCCGCCTCGCCCAACGCACGCAGCTCGTCGAGCAGCGCCAGCGGACGCGTGCCGTTGACAAAACTGTCGGACGGCAGCGTGAATTTGATGCGCCAAGTCTTGGAAGGAGGCTGAGTTGGGGTGTTCTCGCCATCGTCCTCCATGGCTTGACGCAATCCGGCTAGCAGCGCTTCGCCGTTCTCCGACCGAGCATCCGGCCGTTCGGCAAGCGCGCGCATATGATCTAGAGCGGCCAGTACGGCGCCGATCAGTTTCGGCGTGGCGGTGGCGCGCCCCTTGCGAACCCGATCGAACGCGGTTTCGCAATGGTGGGTGAACGAGGCCAACGCCTCGAAACCGAACATCGCGCCCGAGCCTTTCAGCGTGTGAAGGGCGCGGAAAACCTGGGCGACCGTCTCGCCGTCCTCGGGATTGTTTTCGAGATCGAGCAGACCCTGTTCGATCTGTTCCAGGAGCTCCTGGGACTCAACACGGAATACCTGTAGCGGATCGGTGACGCTCATCGTGCAAGAACCTTCTCAACGATTCTGATCAATTGATCGGCCGCGAACGGCTTGGTGATCCAGCCGGTCGCCCCGGCGGCCTTGGCCTGCTGCTTCAGTCCCGCATCGCTTTCAGTGGTGAGCAGCAGGACCGGAATGCCGACGTACTGGGGCAGCTTGCGAAGCTCGCGCACCATCGAGAGGCCGTCCATGCGCGGCATATTGAAATCGGTGATGACGAGATCGAAGCCGGACTGCCCGGCCTTCTGCAGACCGTCCATGCCGTCAACGGCTTCGGACACCGTATGTCCGCCGCCGGCCAGCGCGATCTTCACCGTCTGTCGTATCGAGGCGGAATCGTCCACCGTCAGTATTGTGGCCATTACTTGCCTCCCGCGTTACCGAGCCAGAAGGAGCGATCCTCGGGCGAGGAGACGAACCCTCCCCGCTCAAGAAGCTCCCGCAGCGAATCCGGAGCCGGCGTCACGGCAAACGACTTGCCTTCCGACGCCGCGGACCGTCGCGCGGACTCCACGAGCTGCACGAATGTGAGATCAGCATCGGTAACGGCATCCAGCTTGAGACGGATATTGCCGCCACGCTCGAACGCCTGTTTCAGATCGTTATGGATCTGGCCGATGGTTTGTATGTCAGCGATATTTGTCACGCCGACGTTGGTCGGTTTGGAACGCACCGCATTTCCCCCGCACTAGCAGTCGAATGTCTCGACGCTCGGTAAGGTAAACACGACGGCTCAACGTCCCGCTAAGCGATGTATAGCAGCGCGATACCGCTTGCGCTTGCACCCACTCGGAAGTGAACGACAGATTGTCACAGAGATTTGTTTTGTACGTCCACAGACGAATTCGTTTGGCCTACGTCCAGAGCACTTCAGATTGCATGCGAGGCGAGGAATATCGCGTGCGTTCAGCGCTAACGGCTCCGCAACGCCCCGACATCGTCATCGAGGGTTGCGCGGCAATGCGGAAATTATCGTCCTGATGTTTCGGCTATGGTCGTGTCGCAGGCTCGCCTACAAGGTGATGTCTTTGTACGGACGAACCGGTCATTCGAACGCCGGCGATAGATCTGCGGGCTTTCGCCGGGTGCGGATGCACGGGATGATCGAACGAAGCGGACGTCAGGATCCGCATTGGCGCCGAGATTTCCTTGGTTAATCAAACGTAAAGAAGTGCGCGACGCCGCCGCCGGGCCGTGCCATACTCGCTGCGGCCGACAATGTAGTGTCCTTTCAAGCCGATGCCGAAGACACGCATCAACCTTGCGTTGCGAGTTGAGAAACCATCGTGGGGACGAGCGATCGCCACTCCGATGGTGCTGATCGCGTTTCTGCTGCAGATATTCGTCGTCCAAACCCACGTCCATTTTCCGGCGGCGACATCGGCCGATATCGGACACGCCGCTTCCGGCGCTCCATCCGACGCGCTTCGTCTGGCGAAGCACACAGGCGACGCTGCGATGGCGCACTGTCCCTGGTGCCAGGCCGTCCTCGCGAGCGGGAATTACCTTCCCCCTACGGCATTGCCGATCGCCCTCCCCGTCGCGTTCGGGTTTCTCGATCCGATCATCCAGCACGCACCCGCCGCGATTTCGGCATCCTCGCATGCATGGCATAGCCGGGCCCCGCCGGCCTAATTCCCCTAGCGGCGGAGACCTTCCCTCCGTTGCGAACTCTCTCACCGCATTTTCGGGTACGTCCAGCGCAGCCGCTTCGGCACCTGCGCCACGACGCGAGCACAGGGGCGATCGATGCTATCCAGGACACAACTGACGGTTTTGACGATTTTCGCTTTTTCATTTCTGGCAGCGTTGGTGCCGCAAGCTGCACAAGCCGGGACAACGACAGATACCCGGATCGCCGGGCCAGTGGCGGTATCGGTGGTGCGCGGAAACCAGACGTTCCTGTTGTCGACGCAGAATGCGCCAAACGGCAAACTCCTGTTCCTCCGGAACGGCCAGCCGCCGGACATGGCAGCGGAACTGATGCCGGCACGCCCGGATCGCACGCTCCTGTCCGTCCATCCCGCAGCCGACGGTTTGTATGTGCTGGCGCGGAAAAGTGCGCGCATGATGCTTCTGCGCATTCCGGTTCAACCGGATGGAGGCATGGACCCCGCCCTGCCGCAGAAAATCGCCGCCAACTGCCGCAACTGCCGTTCGTTCCCGGCGCTTCGGTTTTCCCAAATCACCGACATCGCCATACCGGACGGCACGATCATCGCGATCCAGGCCGATGCGCGAACGCCGGGCATTACGATCGTATTGGAGCGTCGCGGCGCGAAACCGGAGCATCTTCGCTACGATCCGGCGCTCGGGCAGTTCGTCGGCGGGCAAAGCGTACCTCTGATGTAGAGCCCCGCGTTCGCACAGGCGTTGCACTTCGCAGTACTTTGTTTTCCGAAAGTTTGAAGACGTTTTGACGCGCCCCCCTTGAGCGCGCACCTTCCCCATGGCCTATATTGCCACGTTAGTTGCGACTAGTTCTCAATACTATTTACTACCTGCGGCCGTCCGGGGAGCCGACCGGCCTTACGAGGGGAAGTGCTTGGAATGACGGGAAGAACGGATACGCCTGACGCCGCCCGGCGCCGCCGGCGCGTTCTTCCGATGCTGGCGGCGGCGGCCATCGCGGCCGCAATACCGGGCTTTGCCCAAAACGCGGCAACCGGCACGCCCGATAGTATATGGACACAGGATACGCTGACCGGCACCTGGGCCGGGCTGCGCACCGACCTGCAGGATCGCGGCGTGACGCTGAGCGCGTCGGAAGTGGCCGAAACCTTCAGCAACACCTCCGGCGGCCGCAAAACCGGCACCGTGTTCACCGGCCGCGCCGAGTTCGATCTCGATCTCGACCTCGAACGGCTGGCGGGTTGGCGCGGCGCTACCATTCACGTCAACGCGCTTCAAATCCATGGCCGCGGACTGACGGCCGACACACTGGGCGGCAACCTGCTCGATCCTTCCAGCATCGAGGCCAACCGCGCCACCCGCCTGTTCGACGCGTATCTCGAGCAAAAGCTGTTCGACGACACCCTGTCGATCCGCATCGGCCAGATTGCCGCCGACGACGAATTCCTGCTGAGCGATTATGCGGCCGCGCTCGTCAACGGCACCTTCGGCTGGGCCGCGATCATGGCTGCCGACCTGCCGAACGGCGGTCCGGGCTATCCGCTGTCGACTCCCGGCGTGCGGGTGAAATGGACGCCGGACATGTCGTTCTCCTGGCAAACGGCGGTTTTCAACGGCGATCCGGCCGGAGACTGCAGCGGCAACGGGCAGGTCTGCAACGACAACGGCCTGACCTTCAGCACCGACAAGGACGTGTTCGTCATCAGCGAGATCGGCTACGTCGTGCCCGGCGATCTTCCCGCCAGCTTCAAATTGGGCGGCTGGTATCACTCGGGCCATTTCACCGATCTGCGCTATGACGAGGACAAAGACCTGGCGGCGGTTACCGGGGCGGAGCCGTATACGCGGCGGGGCGATTACGGCTTCTACGCGGTGATCGACAAACGTCTGTGGCGGGAAGGCGAAAGCGAGAACCAGGGGCTCGGCGGATTTTTCCGCGTCGGCGCCGCACCCGGAGACCGCAATATGGTCTCCTTCTACGCCGATGCCGGTCTCAGCTATATCGGCCTCATCGAGGGGCACGACAACGATGTCCTCGCCCTCGGCTTCGCGTACGCCAAGATCAGCGACCGCGTCCGCGATTTCGATCGCGACTACAATCTCGCCAATCCATCGGCCCAACGCCCGCTGCGCGACTACGAAGCGGTGGTCGAGCTGTCGTATAGTTATGTCGTCGCCCCGTGGTGGACGATCCAGCCCGACATCCAGTACATCATCCACCCCGCCGGCCACAGCGCCGATCCCGAGGCCCCATTGCCGTCACCGGCGATGAAGAACGCATTCGTCATCGGGCTGCGGACTGCGATTCAGATCTAGACGTACTACGGGGCTGAGGGGCGCCCGGCACAGGTAGCCGAGCGCCCCCTCGTCTTCTACAGCGACCCTTTCACATGAGCGGTCTTGCCGACCGGCTGACCGCCGCCGACGCTGACGCCGATCCGGCCCTGCGGCACATCCTTCAGCGTAAAGCTCACCTCGCGGCTTTCGCCGGCCTTGAGATGCACGCGCTGGAAGCCTTTCAGGGAGCGGATTTCCTCGCCGGTCCCCGACGTATAGAGCTGCACCACTTCGTCGCCGTCGCGCGCCGAAGCGTTCTTCACCGTGGCGCTCACCGTCGCGTCCGCACCATTGCGGACCGCCTTCAATCCCGAATAGGTGAAACGGGAATAGCTGAGGCCGTATCCGAAGCGATAAAGCGGCTCGCCTTTGAAATAGCGATAGGTGCGCCCCTTCATGGCGTAATCGGTGAAGGCCGGCACCTGGTCGAGACCCTTGTAGAAGGTCACCGGCAAACGGCCCGACGGATTGTTGGAGCCGGCCAGCGTTTGCGCCACCGCCGTGCCGGTCTCTTCGCCGCCGTACCAGGCCTGCAGCACCGCAGCCGCATGCTTGTCGGCAAAGTTCACGCTGAGCGCGCTGCCGCTGGTCAGGACTACCACCACCGGCTTGCCGGTCGCCACCACGGCTTCGATCAACTTCTCCTGCGGTTCGGGCAGATCGATGCTGGTGCGGTCGCCACCGAGGAAGCCGGGAATTTTCACCCACGGATTCTCTTCGCCCTCGAGCGACGAATTGAGGCCGACGAACACCACCGCCACGTCCGACTGCTTGGCGACATCGGCCGCCTCGCGGAGCGCCGCCTGTTTCGGAGCGATCCAGAACAGATCGGTCGTGCCTTCGGGACCATTCTGCTGCAGCTCGACGCGGATCGAATACTTGTGCCCGCCGATCAGGTTCAACTTGGCGTCCGCGTTGCGCGACGCCATCATGCCGACCGGTTGCGCGCCGGGGATGGCGCTGGGGCCTTGCGTGACATTGGTCCCGACATCCTTGCCGTCGATGAACATGTGAATCTTGCCGCCGCGATTCCAGATATGGGTGCGGGCGGCGAGCAGGTATTCGCCACTGACCGGCGGCGTGAAGGTGCCGGTCCAGCGGATCGAGTATTTCTCACCGCGGATGACGGCCTGCGCGGCCGCATCGCTCGAACGCTGGTTGAAGGCAATGCGCGCCTCGTCGCGCACGAGTTTGGGCGTGCCGGCAAAATCGGGATTGTCGAAATACTCGGCCTTGACGCCCGGCGTCTTGCCGTCCGCCGAACTCAGCGCGGCCGAAGAGACCGGCACCGGCGTCGAGTCCGTATAGCTGGCGCCGACCGCATAGCGCACCGTGGCATCCGAGAACTGATGCTGAATGCCTTCCAGTGGCGTGACCTGACGGGTCGAAATGCCGTTGTAGTTGCCCAGCAGCGCGCCGGGATCATCCGCCGACGGACCGAGGACCGCGATTTTCTTGATCGAGGCCTTGAACGGAAGGATGCCCTTGTTCTTCAACAGGACGATGGCCTTGTTTTCCGCCTCCAGGGCGAGCTTGCGGTGCGCCGCGGAATCGTTCTCGCTGATCGGGATGGAGGCATAAGGAACGCGGTCCGCCGGATCGAACATGCCGAGCCGGATGCGCGCCACCAACAGCCGTTCCAGCGCGCGATTGATTTCCGCCTCGCTGATGGTGCCGGCTTTCACCTCGTCCGGCAGCGTCTCGTATTCGGTGCCGCAAGTGATGTCGGTGCCCGCCTTGACGGCCGCAACCGCCGCCGCGCCCATCGTCTTCGTATACTTGTGGTTCTGATAGATATCGCCGACCGCGCCGCAGTCGCTGACGACATAACCGGCGAAGCCCCACGCATCGCGCAAATGCTTCTGCAACAGATCGGGCGACGCGCAACCGGGCACGCCGTCGACCGAGTTGTAAACGCACATCACCGATTCCGCTTTGCCTTCGGTGACGGCGGTTCGGAATGCGGGCAGATAAGTGTTGTTCAGGTCGTAGTCGCTGATCTTGGCATCGAAGCCGTGGCGCAGCGTTTCCGGACCCGAATGGACGGCATAGTGCTTCGGCGTCGCCACCGTCTTGAGATAGCGGGGATCGTCGCCCTGCATGCCGCGGACGAATGCGGCGCCCAACTGGCCCGACAGGAACGGGTCTTCGCCGTAGGTCTCCTGGCCGCGGCCCCAGCGCGGATCGCGGAAGATGTTGATGTTGGGCGACCAGAAGGTCAGCGCGATGTCGGTCGGCATGACGCCCGGACGGGCCGGAACGCCGTTGCGCTGGGCTTCATGGAATTTCGCCCGCGCTTCAGTCGACGTGACATCGGCGACGCGATGGATCAGGTCGGTATCAAACGTCGCGCCCAGTCCGATAGCCTGGGGGAAAGCGGTGGCGTGCCCGTTGGCGACGCCGTGCAAAGCCTCGCCCCACCAGTTGTAGGCCGGAATGCCGAGCCGCGGAATCGCGGGCGAGCCGCTCTGCATCTGCAGGACTTTTTCCTGCAGCGTCATGCGGGAAATGAGATCGGCGGCGCGCGCCTGCGGCGACAGATTGGGATCGAGATACGGCGCTGCGTTCTGGCCGAAAGCGGTCGTCCCGAAAGCAAGCAGCAAGATTGACGGAAATACCCAGTGAGAGGCGCGCATGTATCCTTCCCCGATTTTTTTGTCTGAGAAGTTGATAGCTGCTTCGCCGGCTCTCTTCAATTCGCGGAAGACGGATCGCGCGTTTGCCCACTCTTTCCCAACGCAGCCGCGCTACAAATCTGAGTGAGCGTGCGTTCTCACGGATACCGCGAACGCCACATTAATAGGACGCGATGGCCTCCTTGGCCCTCATCGGGCAGATAGTCGCAAGATCCCCGCGCGGTTGCCTCGGGCGGACCAACGAAGAGCGATCCGAACGCGGCGGCAGCTAAGCGCCCGCCCGCCCGTCCGGTCACCCACACCCCGTAAAAGAGAAAAGAACGTCATCGGCCCTTTGACGGACTGCTCCAGCGGAAGCTCTCACGGCGAATTATTCGGCGTTTTGCGACGGAACTGGAATACCGGATGGCCATTGTCGAATAGGGTACGAGCACGGTACAGCGCTGCGAAGGGGATTTCATGGATGGCGATATACACGCCAATATCGGAACAGCCCCTCGGCACCCCGATAGCCTTGCAAAAATCAAGACAGCAGCACGGAAGCTTTTCACGGAGCGCGGTTATCACGAGACCCGCCCGCAGGACATTACCCGCGCGGCAGGACTAGGCCACGGCACCTTCTATCTGCATTACCGGGACAAGCGGGATTGCTTCTTCGCCTTCGTCGACGATGCCCGTACTGAGTTTCACAGCTTTATGCGGGCCCGCGTCGTGCGCAACACCTCGATCGAGGAAACGATCGCCCAGACCCTGGTAGCGATCTACGCCTTTTCGGACCAGAACCCGAGACTGCTGAATGCGGTGATGGCGGACGAAGCGCTCATCGATGCCGACGGATTGCGCGCACCTTCGGCGGTGCGGCGCTGGGGCATGGATTGGGCCGATTTGATCCGGCAGGGAATGAGCGATCAGGAAATCCCCGCCAACTGCGATCCGGAAATCGCCGGCCAGGCCATCGTCGGCGCGATGTCTCAGTGCCTCCAGGAAGCCGACCGCATGGGCATTCCACGGGAGATGGTGATCGCCACCCTCACCCAGATGTTGACGCAAGCGCTGAAAGCGAACCCGGCGTGAGGACATTTCGACCGATCGCAGGCCCCCATGCCGGACAATGACACCGTCGAACCGAGCTTCGGAGGCGCCGCCCAGCTCGACAACCTTTCGGACAAGCAGAAGCAACAGGTCGAAACCCAGACCCGTCCCAATGCGGCCCTGATCCACGAGACCATTCGTGCCGAAGGCGTCAGCGAACTGGAACGGGCGGCGTGGGCGCTGGCCGCCTCGGGGCTGGCCGCCGGACTGTCGATGGGATTCTCCTTCATCACGGAAGGCCTTCTCGCGCATGCCCTGCCCGCCGGACCGGCCCGCACGATCCTTGCGCCTCTCGGCTATACGATCGGCTTCCTTATCGTCGTGCTCGGTCGCCAGCAATTGTTCACGGAAAACACGCTGACACCCGTGCTGCCGCTGCTGCACAACCGGAACGGCGAAACACTGGTCAAAGTCCTGCGGCTGTGGGCGATCGTGCTGGTCGCCAACCTCGCCGGCGCGCTGGCCATCGCCGCGATCCTTGCCCACGTTCCGCTATTCGAATCCGGCGTCTATGCCAGCCTTGCGGATCTTGCCGGCAAGACGATCCAGGACGGTTTCGGTGTGACCTTCGCGCGGGCCGTTTTCGCCGGCTGGCTGATCGCGCTGATGGTATGGCTGCTGCCCGCCGCGGAAGGAGCACGGCCCACGATCATCGCGGTGATAACCTATGTCATAGCTCTGGCGCAGTTCTCGCACATCATCGCCGGGTCGGTCGACTGCGCCTACCTGGCGTTCGCCGGCATGGCGGGGTGGGACGATTTCGTACTGCGGTTCTTCCTGCCGACCTTGCTCGGCAATATCTGCGGCGGTGTCGCGCTGGTAGCGGCCCTCAATTACGGACAGGTCGCCAAGGAAGTCGAAAACAACAAATAGAACGCCCCCCTTTATCCGGCGGCCAGTCCCATGTCCGAGGCTATGCTGTCGGCCGCGGGCAGACGGCATTGAAACAAGGCGCCGCGGCCGGGGTTCGAGTCCACCGTGATCCGCCCGCCGTGCGCCTCGAAGATCGACTGGCTAATGACCAGCCCGATGCCCATGCCGCCCGGCTTGGTGGTGAAGAACGGCATGAAGATGCGGTCGACGGCCTCCTTCGAGAGCCCCGGTCCGGTATCGCCCACGGAAATGACCACCTCGTTTTCGGCATTGAGTGTCGTCGCCAGGGTGATCTCGCGCCGCGGCGACTGCGCCATGGCTTCGATGGCGTTGCGCATGAGATTGACGATGACCTGCTGGATCTGCACCCGGTCGACGTAGACCAGCGGGAGGTCGTCGCCGAGTTGCAGGTCGGTCGTGATCCCGTCGCCCTGCGTTCCCAAGAGGCCGAGCGCAACCGCCTCCTCCACGATGATATTGACGTTCTCGAGCGTGCGCTTCGTATCGCGCTTTTCGATGAAGCCCCGCATGCGCCGGATAATCACTCCCGCCCGCTCGGCCTGGTCCGCCGCCTTAGCCATCGCGCGTTGCGCCCGTTCGAGGTGGGCGATTTCCCTGGTGGCGATCAGCCGCTTGGCGACGTTGGAATAGTTCATCATGGCCGCCAACGGCTGATTCAATTCGTGCGCGATCCCCGCCGACACCTGCGCCAGTTCGCTCACGCGGCCCACATGCGCCAACTGATCGCGCATGGTGCGAAGATGCTCCTCGTACTGCTTGCGCTCGGTCAGATCGCGAACGATGGCCCACATGGTTTCCGGCCGGCCGCCGGCATCGCGCGACAGCATCACCCGCAGTTCGACGGGAAATGCGGCGCCGTCTTTGCGCCGAAATTCCTTCTCGTACACATCGGAATATCCGCGGGTCAGAACCGATCCGCTCACCTGCGCGGCATCGACGCCGTGCCACCGCTCGGGCGTCAGATCCCGATAGCTTATGGCGCGCAACTCGTCCGCCGAATAGCCGAGCATGTCGCAAAAGGCGTCGTTGAGATCGAGAATGGTGCCGTCCATATCGGTCTGCACGAAGGCATCCCGCATGGTTTCGTGCAGCAGGCGATAGCGTTCCTCCGATTGCCGCAGCGCGGCCTCCGATCGCTTCTTTTCGGTGATATCGCGGTTGGTTTCCAGCACCCGCTCGACGCCGTGAGAATCGCGAACCAGCTGCTTGCGCGCGGAAACGATCACCACATCGCCCTCGCGCGTGCGGTGCTGCAATTCGCCTTCCCACGATCCCTTGTCGATCAGTTCCGCCCGGATCTCCGCCCATGGCCGTGGGAACGTCGTCGAAAGCAGACTGTGCGTCTCCTTCCCCACCGCTTCATTTGCGGAAAAGCCGTACAGGTTCTCGGCGCCCGCGTTCCACCATTCGATGACGCCATCGAGCCGCCACACGATGATCGCATCGAACGACTGCATCAGCAGGTTGGCCTGCGTCCTGAGCGCCTCGCCCGCCCGCTTGCGCTCCGAAACGTCCCGTACCAATGCGAGCTGGAGCTTTTGTCCTCCTAGGTGGTAGGCGCACAGCCTGGTCTCGACCGGAAACTCCGTTCCATCCTTGCGCCGATAACATCCCTCGATGGTGCGCGGGTTGCCCGGCTCCGCCGCGTTCCAGTCCCGTTGCGCCTCGGCGCGGTCGAGGTCCCTCTGGACATCGAAGATACTCATGCGCAGAAGTTCGTCGCGCGTGTAGCCCAGACTGTCGCAAGCCTGGCGATTGACCTCGAGAAACCGGCCGTTCTCGTCGTGGAGGAAAAACGCGTCGGACGCCTGGTCGATCAAGCTGCGGAATTTCTCCTCGCTTTCGCGCAGTGCCGCTTCCGCCTTCTTCCGTGCGGATATGTCGACGCAGAATTCCACGCACTGATTGCCCCCCAGCGAACTGCCGGCGAACAGGAGCCATTTCCGCGAGCCGTCCTTGCAGAAGTATTCTTTCTCGTACGGACCGACCCGCCCGGTGGCGAGGAATTTCTCGACTTCCGCGCGGCTCACATCGAGATACTCCGGCGGCGTCAGGTTCTGCCAGAACAGGCGGCGTTCTTCGAGATCGCTGCGGCTATACCCCATCAAGTCGAGAAAGGTCTTGTTGGCATCGACCATCGCGCCCGTGTTCAAGTCCCAGAACATCGCGCCGACGGTCTGGTTGTCCAACACCTTCTCAAGACGTTCCAGACTGTCGCGAAGTGCCATCTCCGTTCGATTCTGCTCCTGGGCCAGCCGGTCGGCGGCTTGCAGAGCGCGGGCCAGTTCCGCCTTCGCCGCTTCGCTTTGCTGGATGGCACTGCGCAGGATCGCGCAGACGGCGGACGTGACCAATCCGGTGACGGCGAGCGAGACCAAATCCATCTCCGCATTTCCCGATGGAATGGTCAGCGAAAAGAAAGGCGGAATGAGAACGTAGTCGGCGCTAACGCACGCAAACACGGTCGCAAAGAGCCCGGCCCGGAATCCTCCGAGCGTAGATGTCGCAAGAATGGCCGGGACGAAAATGACGAGGATCGGTATCTGGAAGCCGGGAAGAAGAAAGGTACGCAGCGCCAGTGTCAGCACCACCAGGATGAGCCCCAGGGAATAAGCGCCCCCCGGTATCGGCAGGCTGTGCTTTTGGAACAGCCGGAACGCGTTCATGCGCACAAGCCCGAATGGCTCGAACTCCCACGCATTGGCGCACTCCCGATCCGACCTCGCCATTATTAGTGGCGGCGCCAGAGCCCGGTTAACAGGCCGTAAAAACACCTAACGGGCACCGTATCGTGACGGCAACTTCGGCGTGGCGCGATACGGCGACGCCGGTGCGGTGCATCCGCATGAAACCGCCCGTGCGCGCCATCATCGGCTGGCGGCAGAGTGTGTGACCGTCTACTCCACCGCGCTCAAACTGCCGTTTCCGAGATCATCTGCTTCAGAACCGCAGCGAGGCGCTTGATGCCTTCTTCGATCTTGGCCGGCGGGATCAAGGAGAAGCTCATGCGCATGGTGTTGCGGCACGAGCGGTCCGCGAAGAATGCGGCACCGGGCACGAAGGCCACCCGCCCCACCTCAATGCAGCGCTTCAGAAGCGCGGCACCATCGATCCCCTCCGGCAAGGTCACCCAAACGAACATACCGCCTTCCGGCCGGGTGAAGCTGACACCCTCCGGCATATAACGGTCGAGCGCAGCGACCATGGCGTCCCGCCGCTCGCGATAGACCTGCCGCATCGTGTCGGCCAGATCCTCGATCAGCGCCGACGCGACTTCGTACATGACCATCTGGTTCAAGGTGGAGACATGCAGATCGCTGGCTTGCTTCATCAGCACCAGCTTCTGAATGACCGGCTTGGCCGCCACGATCCAGCCGATGCGCAGCGCCGGGACGATGCTCTTGGAGAAGGTGCCGCAATAGAGCACCTTGCAATGATCGATGCCCCCGGCGCGCGCGGCCGCCAGCGCCAGCAGCGAAGGCACGCGTTCGCCGTCATAGCGCAGCTTTTCGTAAGCACTGTCCTCCGCCAGCGGCAGATCGAACTCGGCCGCGGTATCGAGCAGGCGCTCGCGCTCGGCAAGGCTCAGGCTGGTGCCGGTCGGATTCTGGAATTCCGGCATGACGTAACCGAATTTCGGCTTAGCCATTCCCCCGGCGGTATAGCTTTCCAGTGAGCGATTGGTGTCGGGACCGGGCAGCACGTCGAAACGCGGCTCGTAGCTGTTGAACGCCTGCAGCGCACCGAGATAGGTCGGCCATGCCACCAGCGCAGTATCGCCCGGCGAGAGGAACAGTTTGCCGATGAAATCGAGCGCCTGCTGGGAGCCGTTGGTGATGAGAATGTTCTCGGGCGTACAGGCGACGCCAAGCCGGCCCATATATCCCGCCAGCCACTCGCGCAGCGGCAGATAGCCTTCGCTGATGGAATACTGCAGCGCCACCGCCGATCGCTCCGGATCGCCGAGAATGCGCTGATACGCTGCCGCGATTGCCTGATGCGGAAACAAGGCGGGATCGGGAATGCCGCCGGCAAAGGAAATGATGTCCGGCTGATCCAGCAGCTTCAGCAATTCGCGGATTTCCGACGCCTGCATATTCGAAACACGCGTCGCATAATGTTCGGACCAATCTGACATCACATTCCTCTTCACGGCACACACGGACACTGGGCTGAAGCGCCTCCAGAAACCTTTCGCATCTGCTGTTACAACAGTCAGCACCCCTGTACGGCCAATCCGTACATTCCTTTCTTCATATGCCTTCCATCAAGATTTTCATTTCACAATTTTGTATATTTTCGACATTTTCATGCGACAAATCGGCAGATTTGGGAATTCGACACCGCCAGAGCCGAACGCCCTGCATTGGTCGGTGTCGGCCTCGCGGGCGCAGCGGATTCCCGACGCGGTCCTGGACCGGCCCCGCCCATAGTCTTCGGCCACGAGCAAGGGAGTGGTCTTTGAATCGTTCCGAGACCGGCAATTTGCTACGGACCGCGCAATCAGGGGGCAAGGAGAGCTAGACCCAAAGAGTCTCGGTGCGCCCTCCCCGAGCCACTGACGGGCTCGAAACCGAACGCGCAATTAATTACGAGATCGGCGGTGCCGATACCGGACGACAAACAAGGAGCGCGACAAGTTCGTGACGTCGTGAAAATCGAGGTGCAGTAAAGGCTATTTCGCGATCATGACATCGGAGGCCTTGACGATCGCGATCGCCTCGTCGCCGGGCGCGAGCTGCAAATCATCGACGGCCTCATTGGTGATCGAAGAGGTGACGACCATGCCGTTGCCGAGATCAATGCGGACATGCGCGGTGGTCTGACCTTTGACGACGGCGACGATCTTGCCTTTGAGCTGATTGCGGGCGCTGAGTTTCATGGAAGACGTCCTCGTGGATACGCCGATTTTTGCGAGATTCGTCCGGCACAACAAGCGCCGATGATCGCCGAGCAATTGGGCGGCAGATCGCCCAAGAGTTAGGCAGAGCATCCCGCGCAAGCTACCTGCCGCGGCAAAGTTGCGCGCGACTTGATTTGTAAAGCTGATCGTTTCGGCCAAGCCGCGGCAAGATCGTGTGGCGCGGTTCATGCACAATACCTTCGAAAAACAGGACTGGGAGGATCGTGGCTGGTCGGGTGCCGAAAGAGACGGGACCGAAGGTCATGAATACGGTCGCAATGGACAAAGGTCGTCAGGACCTTATGGCTGCCCGCAACCGGGCCGAGATGGCGCTCGGCGGCATTTACGAGATTTCCAAGCTCCTGGCCGCGCCCAACCGGCTGGAGCCGACGCTTTCCGGCGTGCTGGCATTGCTTTCCAGCTTCCTCGATATGCGGCGCGGCCTGATCGCGCTGCTGACGCCGGACGGCACCGCGGAACTGGTGGTCGGATCGGGCTGGACCGAAGCCAACGCCAAACAATTCTTCCAGCGCCTTCCGGAACGTGCCATCGGCCAGATCGTGGTCACCAAAATGGCATTGGTGGTGCCCGACGTTTCGCGCGATCCGCTGTTCTCCCGCTCTGCACCGGAAGAGTACCGCGCCGAAAGCGGCGTCGTGTCCTTCATTGGCGTGCCGATCAAGCAGGGCGACAGCGTGCTGGGTACCCTCACCATCGACCGGGTTCAGACCAGCAGCGATCATCCGGTTCCCTTCGACAGCGATGTGCGCTTCCTCACCATGGTCGCCAATCTGGTGGGCCAAGCGCTCCGGCTGCACAAGGTGGTGGCGCAGGATCGCGAACGACTTTTGGGCGAACAAGCCCGCCTTGCCAAGGAACGCAACGAGGTCAAGGGTCGGAGCAACATCACCGTCAAAGGCATCATTGGTCACAGTCACGCGCTGATGGACGTGCTGGAGAAGGTGAAGCGCGTCGCCCGCAGCAATTCCACCATCATGCTGCGCGGCGAGACCGGCACCGGCAAGGAGATGATCGCCAACGCGATCCACAACCAGTCGCCGCGCAAGAACGGACCATTCATCAAGCTCAACTGCGCGGCGCTGCCGGAATCGGTGCTGGAGTCGGAACTGTTCGGTCACGAGAAAGGCGCGTTCACCGGCGCCCTCAATCAGCGCAAGGGACGGTTCGAGCTGGCGCATGGCGGCACGCTTTTTCTCGACGAGATCGGCGAGATTTCGCCGTCGTTTCAGGCCAAGCTTCTGCGCGTGCTGCAGGAAGGCGAATTCGAGCGCGTCGGCGGCACGCGGACCCTGAAAGTCGATGTCCGCCTCGTCTGCGCCACCAATCGCGATCTTGAGGCCGAGGTCGCCAAAGGGGCATTCCGCGCCGATCTCTATTTCCGCCTCGCGGTGGTGCCACTTTTCCTGCCGCCGTTGCGCGACCGCCGCGACGATATCGCGCCGCTGGCTCAGGAGTTCCTGACCCGCTTCAATCACGAACACGGCACCCAGCTCGCGCTCAATCCGGCGGCGCTGGCGATGCTGGAATCCTGCTACTTCCCCGGCAATGTGCGCGAACTTGAGAACTGCATCCGTCACACCGCCACGCTGGCGCGGACCAAGCTTCTGGCCGACGGCGATTTCCCGTGTCAGAAGGAAGGCTGCCTGTCGGCGATGTTGTGGAAGGGTGTCAATGCCGAACCGCCGCATCCGGTGATGGCGCCCACGGCACCGGAGCCCGTCGAGCCTCATGGAGACCTCGACCGCGCCCACTTGATTGACGCGATGGAAAAGGCCGGCTGGGTGCAAGCCAAAGCCGCCCGCATTCTCGGACTTACGCCACGCCAAATCGGCTATGCCTTGAAGAAACAAGGCATCCCGCTGAAGAAGTTCTGAGCATGACGGCGGATGAAACCTACCGCTGGCTGATGGGAACGCGAAAGGACTTCGCTACGCATGTGCTCGCCTCCATTCTGGCGGTGGCTTCGGCCGAAACTTCAGCCAGCGGCCGTCCGCTTGCCGAGACCGCCGGATTGGATGCATCGTCAGAATTGATCACCTTCTTTCCACACGCTGCGGAAGCGCTGAGCCCCAGCGAACCACTACACCGTCCCGAGGACGAAGCCTGCCTTCTCGCGCTTCTGACACGCGGAACATCGACCGGATCGGCATTCGAACGGCTCCTGGCCGGCATGATCGCGCGCCGCTCGCAATGCCCCAACCATCTCTGGCAGGACCTTGGCCTCGCCAATCGCGGCGAACTCAGCCGCCTGATGACCGAATGGTTTGCGCCCCTCGCCCGCCGCAACACCCAGGACATGAAATGGAAGAAGTTCTTCTTCCGCATGATCTGCCGCGATGCCGCCTACACCCTTTGCACGGCGCCAAGCTGCGGCGAATGCTGCGACTTCGAGGCCTGTTTCGGCGACGAAAGCGGTGAATCCTTCCTCGCTCATGTCCGCCGCAACACCGAGACGGAACCCGACATGTCGGATTCCCGACAACGCTAAGTCCTTGGGCGGATTGGCATGACCTCTGGCACCAATGTTGCTGATACAGCCGTGCGGCTTTCGCCGGAGGCAGTCACGCACTGGACCTATCTCGATAACGCAGCGACCACCCGCACCGATCCGGCGGTGGTTGCGGCCATGTTGCCGTTCTTCACCCAGAGCTTCGGTAACCCGTCCTCGGCGCATGATTTCGGCCGCGCCGCCGCCGCCGCCGTTGCCCACGCGCGCCAGCAGGTGCGGACGCTGATCGGCGCCGCGCACGAAGACGAGATCGTGTTTGCGGCCGGCGCCACTGAGGCCAACAACGCCGCCTTGCGCCAAGCCTTGCGGCGCGAAAGCCGCAACGAGGTGGTGACGTCGGCGGTCGAGCATCCCGCCGTGCTGGCGGTCCTCGCCGACCTTGAAAAGCATAACGGGCTCGTCATTCACCGCATCGGGGTTGATCGTTTCGGTCGCCTCGACATGCCTGCCTACCGCGCTGCGCTCAGCCGGCGCACCGCGCTGGTGTCGATCATGTGGGCCAACAACGAGACCGGCACGCTGTTTCCCATTCCCGAACTCGCCGCGATGGCGCACGCGATGGGCGCCGTGTTCCATACCGATGCGGTTCAGGCGGCGGGAAAAATTCCGATCGACGTGCAATCGACCGTGATCGATCTGTTGTCGCTCTCGGCCCACAAGCTGCACGGCCCCAAAGGGATCGGTGCGCTCTATGTGCGCAAAGGCACGAAATTCCGCGCCTTGCTGCGCGGCGGACGGCAGGAGCGTTCCCGGCGAGCAGGTACCGAAAACGTTCCGGGTATTGTCGGCTTCGGCGCAGCGGCTTCACTGGCTGTGGAGCGGATTGAGTCCGATACCAAACGGATTGCAGACCTGCGCGACCGTCTGGAATACGGCGTGCTGGCGGCCATCGAAGGCAGCGCCGTTCTCGGCGACATCCGCAATCGCGTGCCCGGTACCAGTTGCATGGCCTTCGATGGCGCCGATGGCGAAGAACTTCTGCACCGCTTGAACCGCGAAGGCATTGCCGCCTCCTCCGGTTCGGCCTGCGCCGCCGGTGCCATGGAGCCCAGCCATGTGGTGCGGGCGATGGGTGTGCCCTACACCGCGGCGCACGGCGTCCTGCGCTTTTCGCTGTCGCGCGAGACCACTGACGACGACATCGATCGCGTGATAGCGCTGCTCCCCGCCATCGTCGCCAAAGCACGCGAAAACTCGCTGTTCGCGGCGGCGGCCGAGTGAGCCATGGGGCCGGGACACTCCACCAATCTCGTCGGGGTTCCGACCGGCCTTCTCGCCTCCACCGCATTCAACGCCTATCCGGTGCCCTTACATATCGCTTCCGTGCGGGAACAGAACCGCTCGCTGTTCAGGATGCTGGCCGAAGCGGACACGCCCGAAACCGCCGCCGGCATGTTCGAAGCCTATATGGCGACGATGTTCGATCTCGACGATCAGGATCGCGACGGCCGCGGCCCGGCGCGCTTTCGCGCCTCCAGCTATCTGCGCCTGTTGCGCGGCTGGGGCTACGAAGCCAATTCTCCGGAAGGGGCGGTGCTGAAAGGCTGGGTCGAAAGCCGCTTCGGCCTGTTTCCGACCTTCCACAAGGCACCGATCGACCGCTTCTCCGGTTCCGCCTGGATCACCTATGTCGAAGAAAAAATGTCGAGCCGATTCCACTCCAACGCCATCCAATTGCAGCTCGATCTGCTCTACGAGTTCTGTCAGTGGAGTCTTTTGCGTTTCCATTCGGTCGGCCAGAAGCACATCACGCTCTTTCGCGGCACCAACAGCTTCGAGGAACAGCAGCTCTTGCAGCGGCTCGACAAGCGGCACGTCATCGTGCGGCTCAACAGCCTGTTGTCCTTCACCTCGGAACGCGAACTCGCCGAAAGTTTCGGCGACACCATCCTGGAGGTGGCGGTACCGACCGTAAAAATCCTGTTCTTCAACTCGCTGTTGCCGCGTCATGCGCTTAAGGGCGAAGGCGAATACGTCGTGATCGGCGGCGACTACGAAGCCAAGGCGCATTATTATTGATGGACCAAAACCAGCTCCTTGACCGTGCCTTGGGTGCTTATCTCGGCGTTGCCGTCGGCGATGCGCTGGGCGCGACGGTGGAGTTCCTCACCCGCGGCGAGATCAAGGCGAAGTACGGCGAGCACAATCGTATCATCGGCGGCGGCTGGCTGAAGCTGAAGCCGGGTCAGGTGACCGACGACACGGCGATGAGCCTCGCGCTCGGGCGCGCCCTGATCGCAGCGGGAGGCTTCGACACCCGCGCCATCTGTGAGGCGTTCGTCGCGTGGCTTCGTACCCGCCCCATCGATATCGGCAATACCTGCCGGCGCGGTATCAGCCGCTACATGCATCAAGGCACGACGGAAAAGCCGTTCAACGACGGCGATGCCGGCAATGGCGCTTGCATGCGGACCCTGCCCGTGGCGCTGGCGACCCTCGCCTCGCGGATCGATTTCGAGCGCTGGACCCTCGGCCAGTGCCACATCACCCATAATCATCCATTGTCGGACGACGCCACGCTGGCGGTCGGCGCGATGGTGCAGTCGCTCGTCTCGGGCGGCGGCGTGAAGGACGTGCGGGCGCACGCCAATGCGCTGGTTGCCAAACATCGCACCTTTCAGTTCACGCCGTATCACGGCCTGTCGTCGCCCTACATCGTCGACACGCTGCAAACTGTGCTGCACTTCTATTTCCGCACCGACACGTTCAAGAGCTATCTGATCGAGGTCGTCAATCAGGGCGGCGATGCCGACACTACCGGCGCCATCGCCGGCATGCTGGCAGGTGCTACGTACGGCGCCAGCGCCATTCCCGACGAATGGCTGCGCCGCATCGATCCGGCCGTGGTCGCCGAAATCCGCGACCAAGTGCCCGCACTGCTGGCGCTGCGCTGATCAGGCTTCCAGCCGTCGCGCTTCGACACTGATCGGCAGGCGCGTATCGGGCGCCATGTCGGGAAGCTGAAACACCCAACCGTTGGCGAGCGTCACCTTGCCGCCCCACAGGCACGGGCATTCCATCGCCACGATTTTCTCTTCGAGATCCTTCTTCGCAACGTAGACCGCATAGCCTTCACCCGTCTTGCGCAGCATGATTTTCATGGATCGGCGGCCTCGATCAGCTCCAGCTCGTTGGCGCGCATCCCGACTACGAGGCCGCGATACAAGAAATCCACCTCATAAATGACATGGCGCTGCAGGAAGGTGCCGATGGCGCGGACATATCCCACTTCGCCGGGCCCGATCAGTGGATCGCCGATGGCTTTACCGGGGAAGCTGCCGTCATTGCGCACGGCGCGGCCGGCACGCACCTTGTCGCCCGGCTGAAACACCGGCGGACGGTCGCACTCGGTCAGTTCGCTCATGCCTTCACGCAGGTTTTCGGGATCGGACAGGCGGCAGCGCATTGCTGGGTCGGATAGATGCCTTTGCACTCCGTGCACTTGCCGGTGATGATGGAAAACAGGCCGCCTTTGGACGAAATGGCGTTGTTGGGACATTCGAACTGGCAGGCACCGCACCCGGTGCAATTCTCGGCGATGATTTTGAAGGCCATGACATTCTCCCTATTACGCCATCACGCGGTCGCCGCGACGGTTCCCGATTGGCTCCGTCCGGCAAACCAGGTGATCGCGGATGCTTCGATATAGTCGAAGGCATAGGCATCGACCGCTTCGACGCCCGCCTCTTTCAGACGTTGCCGCGGTCGCTCGCCGATCTTGGCGCAGAACACGGCTGCAACACCCTCGAGCGCGGCGATGCTCGTCGCCATCGCATCGGGCTCGCTATGTCCGCCGACGCAGTATTTGTCGGTGCGGCGATGGCCGACGAAGCGCGCGCCGTCCGGCCCGACTTCGTAGATCTGGAATTCGTTGGCATGACCGAAATGCAGGTTGATGCGGCCGCCACCTTTGGTAGCGACCGCAACCAGCACTGGGGCTTCCTCGATTTTATGGGCCACTTGTGCGGCCTCCTTGGCATTCTGGCGGTCGGCGCGTTCGCGCTCGACGACGGCGAGATACATTTCGCGCTGCGCGGGATCGAACGGCTTGGCTTCGCCGAGTTTGTCGCGGGTGAACTCGGCGCCGCGGTCTTCGCCCAACAGACCGACCGCATCGGCCCGGCATTGGCGGCAATGGCGCATCAGTTTGGCGTCGGCACCGAGCTGGTCCTGTACTTTGCGCAATTCCGCCGGTGTCGGGCCGCGCTGGCCGTTGAGTCCGTAATAGGTGCCGTGGCTGGGATCGGAAATCAGCGGCATGACATTGTGCAGGAAGGCGCCCCGCGCACGCACCGCCTGGTTCACCGCCGTCAAGTGCTCGTCGTTGACGCCGGGGATCAGCACCGAATTGACCTTCACCAGGATTCCCCTGGCGGTCAGCGCTTCCAGCCCTGCCATCTGGCGTTGGTGCAGAATGCGGGCGGCTTCGATCCCTTCCCAGCGTTGGTGCCGATAGAAAATCCACGGATAGATACGCGCGCCGATCTCGGGATCGACCATATTGATGGTGATGGTGACGTGATCGATGCCTATCGCCGCGATGCGGTCGACATGATCCGACAACATCAGGCCGTTGGTCGACAGGCACAGTTTCAGATGCGGCAGCGCTTCGTGGATCAGCGCAAAGGTCGCGAACGTCTTTTCCGCATTGGCGAGTGCGTCGCCCGGTCCGGCAATGCCAACGACCGAAAGCTGCGGCACTTCGGCCGCGACCGCGAGGACTTTGCGCAACGCCTCTTCCGGCTCCAGCTTCTCGCTGACCACGCCGGGGCGGCTTTCGTTGGCGCAGTCGAATTTCCGGTGACAATAATTGCACTGGATATTGCACGCCGGTGCAACCGCGATGTGCATGCGCGCGAAGTAGTGGTGCGCGTCCTCGCTGTAGCAGGGATGATCCTGAATCTTCTGCCAGACCGCGTCCGGCAAATCGTCCGCCGCACTGCCGCAGGTTCCGCGCGACGAACATCCTGACGACTCGCACAACGCTCCCGAAAATCGGCCGATGCTGGATAACGCGACAATGTTCTGCGGCATGACACACGCGTGGTGCAAGCTTCGGAGATGCCGTTTTGCACGCGCCGTGCCAACCGTGATTTCAGCCGAATGCGCACGAATTGCAGTAATGCCGGCCGCACGCAGCGTGCGATATGCGACACGCGGCGGTCATCCAGACGTTTGTCTTGTCGGGTTTCCGACAACGGCCCGACAACGGCAGCACCTGTCCGACAGCGATAACGCAAAATCGCCCAGATTTGCGCCCTTCGCGACGCAAACGTCGCAGACGGCAGAACTGGCACAGCGATTGCTCCTCTGGGTTCGGGTTCGAGATTCAGAGGAGTGCATCATGGGATTGCGTCAGATCGCCTTCTACGGCAAAGGCGGTATCGGAAAGTCCACCACCAGCCAGAACACGCTCGCCGCGCTGGCCGAGTTGGGGCGGAAGATTCTCATTGTCGGCTGCGATCCGAAGGCGGATTCGACGCGACTGATCCTGCACGCCAAGGCGCAGAACAGCGTCTTGTCGCTCGCAGCCGAAGCCGGCTCGATCGAAGACCTCGAACTCGAGGATGTGCTGAAGGTCGGCTACCGCGACATCAAATGCGTGGAATCCGGCGGTCCGGAACCGGGCGTCGGCTGCGCCGGACGCGGCGTCATCACCTCGATCAACTTCCTCGAAGAAAACGGCGCCTATGAGGGCGTGGACTACGTCTCCTACGACGTGCTGGGCGACGTGGTGTGCGGCGGCTTCGCCATGCCGATCCGCGAGAACAAGGCACAAGAGATCTACATCGTGATGTCGGGCGAGATGATGGCGCTCTACGCCGCCAACAACATCTCGCGCGGCATTCTGAAATACGCCGCCAACGGCACGGTGCGACTGGGGGGCCTCATCTGCAACTCGCGCATGACCGACAAGGAACTCGATCTGTCGGAAGCGATGGCCAAGAAGCTGGGCACCCAGCTGATCCATTTCGTACCGCGCGACAATGTCGTGCAACACGCCGAACTGCGCCGCATGACGGTGCTGGAATACGACCCCGAATGCGCCCAGGCCGAAGAATACCGCAAGCTGGCTAAGAAGATCGATGCCAACGGCGGCAAGGGCACCATCCCGACGCCGGTGTCGATGGACGAACTCGAAGACATGCTGATGCAGTTCGGCATCCTGAAGCCGGATGACGAAACCATCGTCGGCCAGGCCAGGAACAAAGCCGTCGCCTAATCGCCGCTCACCGCCAGGAGAAAATCAACAATGGAAGCGGAAGCCAAAGCAGCCAGACGGCAGATGATCGCCGACGTGCTGGCCGAATACCCGCCGAAAACCGCGAAGAAGCGCGGCAAGCATCTCAACGTCTTCAACGAAGGCGATACGGATTGCGGCGTCAAGTCGAACATCAAGTCCGTTCCGGGCGTAATGACGGTGCGCGGTTGCGCTTACGCCGGCGCCAAAGGTGTGGTGTGGGGACCGATCAAGGACATGGTCCACATCAGCCACGGCCCGGTCGGCTGCGGCCAGTACTCCTGGGGTCAGCGCCGCAATTACGTCAGCGGTGCGGTCACCGGCGTGAACTCCTGGGTGGTGATGCAGATCACGTCGGACTACCAGGAAAAGGACATCGTCTTCGGCGGCGACAAGAAGCTGGTCAAGGTGATCGACGAGATCGAGGCGATGTTCCCGCTCAACAAGGGCATCTCGGTGATGAGCGAATGCCCGGTCGGTCTGATCGGCGACGACATCGAATCCGTCGCCAAGCGCAAGAGCAAGGAGATCGGCAAGCCGATCGCGCCGGTGCGCTGCGAAGGCTTCCGCGGCGTGTCGCAATCGCTCGGCCATCACATCGCCAACGACGTAATGCGCGACTTCCTGATCGATCCTGCGGCAAACAAGGAGGACCCGAGCTTCGAGCCGGGCCCCTACGACGTCATGATCGTCGGCGATTACAATATCGGCGGCGACGCTTGGGCCAGTCGCATCCTGCTCGAAGAAATGGGCCTTCGCGTGATCGGCCAATGGTCGGGCGATGCTTCGGTCGCCGAAGTGGAACGCGGCCCCAAAGCCAAGCTCAATCTCATCCACTGCTACCGCTCGATGAACTACATCTGCCGACACATGGAAGAGAAGTACGGCGTGCCGTGGCTGGAGTTCAATTTCTTCGGTCCCACCCGCATTGCCAAGAGCTTGCGCGCCATCGCCGAGCAGTTCGACGACAAGATCAAGGAAGGCGCCGAACGCGTCATCGCCAAATACACGCCGATGATCGACGCCATTCTTGCCAAGTACAAGCCGCGGCTCGAAGGCAAGAAGATCATGCTCTATGTCGGCGGCCTGCGCCCCCGCCACGTCTCCGATGCCTATGGCGACCTCGGCATGGAAGTCATCGCGACGGGCTACGAGTTCGCTCACAACGACGACTATCAGCGCACCACCAAATACATCAAGGACGGCACGGTGGTGTACGACGACGCTTCCGAGTTCGAACTGGAGCGGTTCGCGCAGGCGCTGAAGCCCGATCTGGTCGGATCCGGCATCAAGGAAAAGTACGGCACCCAGAAGCTCGGCTTTCCGTTCCGCCAGATGCATTCGTGGGACTATTCCGGCCCGTACCATGGGTACGACGGGTTCGCGATCTTCGCCCGCGACATGGATCTCGCCATCAACAATCCCGTCTGGGGCATGACCAAGGCGCCCTGGAAGAAAGCCGAGTAACGCCCATGCCCCAATCCGCAGATCGTATTCTCGACCACGCCTCGCTGTTCAACGAGCCGGAGTATCTTGAACTCTTCGCCCGCAAGCACGCCTTGGAAAACCGCGTGCCGCCGGACAAGGTGCAGGAGCAGCTCGATTACACGAAGAGCTGGGAATATCGCGAAAAGAATCTCGCTCGCGAATCCTTGTGCATCAATCCGGCCAAAGCCTGCCAGCCCTTGGGCGCCATGTTCGCCACTGTCGGTTTTGCCAAGACGCTGGCCTTCAATCACGGCAGCCAGGGCTGCACCGCCTATTTCCGCTCGCATCTGGCGCGCCACTTCAAGGAGCCGTGCGCGGCCGTCTCGACCTCGATGACCGAGGATGCGGCGGTGTTCGGCGGCATGCAGAACCTGATTGACGGCCTGTCAAACGCCTACACCGTCTACAAGCCCGACATGATCGTGGTGTCGACCACCTGCATCGCCGAAGTCATCGGCGACGATCTTTCCGCCTTCATCGCCAATGCGCGCGAAAAAGGCTCGGTGCCGATGGACTTCCCGGTGGCCCAGGCCCATACGCCGTCCTTCGTCGGCAGCCACATCAACGGCTACGACGCGGTGATCAAGGGCGTCTTCACCTATCTCTGGGAAGGCAAAACCCGCGAGCCGAACGAGCGCATCAACATCATTCCCGGCTTCGACGGCTTTGCGGTCGGCAACAACCGCGAGCTGAAGCGCATCCTGAATGCCTTCGACATCGGCTACGACATCATCTCCGACGTGTCCGACCAGTTCGATACGCCGACCGACGGCACCTATCGCATGTTCGACGGCGGCACGCCGCTCGATACGGTGCGGGGTGCGATCAACGCCAAGGCAACGGTGTCGATGCAGAAATACTGCACCGAAAAGGCTGGCGCCTTCGTCGCGGAAAAAGGCCAGCAATATGCCTCGTTCCATTATCCGCTCGGACTTGGGGCCACCGACGAGTTCCTGATGAAGATCTCGGACCTCACCGGCAAGCCGATCCCGGACAGCCTGGAAAAGGAACGTGGCCGGCTGGTCGATGCCATGGCGGACTCCTCGGCCTGGCTGCACGGCAAAAGCTATTCGATCTTCGGCGATCCCGATTTCGTGCTCGGCATGACGCGCTTCGTCATGGAGATGGGCGGCGAGCCGGTCCACTGCCTTGCCACCAACGGCAACAGCGAGTGGGCCGCGGAGATGAAGGCGCTGCTCGCCACCAGTCCTTATGGCGCGCGGGCGCAAGTCTGGGCCGGCAAGGATTTGTGGGCAATGCGCTCGCTGCTCGCCACCGAACCCAGCGACTACGTGATCGGCTCGACCTACGGCAAGATCTTCGAGCGCGACCTCGGCATTCCGCTGATCCGCCTCACCTTCCCGATCTTCGACCGCCATCACCATCACCGCTTCCCGGTGTGGGGTTATGAAGGCGCCATTCGCGTCCTGGTGACGATCCTCGACAAAATCCTCGACGATCTCGACCGCAAGACCATCAAGACGGGAATCTCGTTCGACATGGTTCGGTAAAGTCGATGCTGCAGCACACGCTACAACACCTGTTTGACGAGCCGTCCTGCGCCACCAACCGCGCCAAGGACCCCAAGGCGCGCAAACAGGGTTGTGGCGGCAAGCCGCTAACGCCGGGCAATGCGGCGGGCGGTTGCGCCTTCGACGGCGCCAAGATCGTGCTGCAGCCGATCACCGATGCCGCCCATCTGGTGCACGGGCCGATCGCCTGCGAAGGCAATTCCTGGGACAGCCGCCATTCGCTGTCCTCCGGCCCGATGCTCTACCGCACCGGCTTCACCACCGATCTTTCCGAGCTCGACGTCATCTATGGCGGCGAGAAAAAGCTTTACAAGGCGATCAAGGAAATCGTCGCGCGCTACGATCCGCCGGCAGTCTTCGTTTATCAGACCTGCGTTACCGCCATGATCGGCGACGATATCGCCAAGGTCTGCGCCGCCGCGACGGAGCGCCTCCATAAGCCCGTCATCCCGGTGATCGCGCCCGGCTTTGTCGGCAAGAAGAATTTCGGCACCAAGCTCGCGGGCGAAGTGCTGCTCGAGTACGTCATCGGCACCGAAGAGCCGGACGTCACCACGCCGACCGACATCAATCTTCTCGGCGAATACAACGTTTCCGGCGATTTGTGGAACGTCACGCCGCTGTTCAAACGTCTCGGCATCCGCCTTCTCGCCGCCATCACCGGCGATGCGCGCTATCACGACGTCACCAAGGCCCATCGCGCCCGCGTCAACATGATGGTGTGCAGCCAGGCGCTGATCAACGTCGCGCGCAAGATGGAAGAGCGCTGGGGCATTCCCTGGTTCGAAGGCTCGTTCTACGGCGTTCCGGAAACCTCCAAATCGCTGCGGACGATCGCCAAAATGCTGGTTGACCGCGGCGCGGACGTGAGCCTGCTCAAACGCACCGAAGCCCTTATCGCCCGCGAGGAAGCCCGCGTCGCCGAAGTACTGGCGCCCATCCTGCCCGCGCTCAAAGGCAAAAAGGCGCTGCTTTATTCCGGCGGCGTCAAGTCGTGGTCGATGATCGCGGCGCTGCAATGGGCCGGCATGCAAGTGATCGGCACTTCGGTGCGCAAAGCGACCGACGACGACAAGCGCCGCGCTTCCGCGTTGCTGGGCGATAGCGGTACATTGTGGGAGTCCCTGCCCCAGCGCGAGATGTACGCCAAGCTCAAGGCCGGCGAAGCCGATATCCTTCTTTCGGGCGGGCGCACGCAATATGTGGCGCTCAAAGCCAAAACGCCGTGGATGGATTCCAATCAGGAGCGTCACACCGCTTATGCCGGCTACGACGGCACCATCGCCTTCCTCAAAGGCATCCACAAGGCACTCACCAATCCGATCTGGGCGCAGGTTCGCACGCCCCCGCCGTGGGAGGAATGACATGGCATCGGCCCAAGCCAACGGTAAGAACGTCACCGTCAATCCGCTCAAAATGAGCCAGCCGCTTGGCGGCGCGACGGCGTTCATGGGCCTTAACCGCTGTCTTCCGATGCTGCACGCCGCCCAAGGCTGCACCGCCTTCGCGCTGGTCCTCTTGGTACGCCATTTCCGCGAGGCAATCCCGTTCCAGACCACTGCCATGAGCGAGGTCACCACCATTCTCGGCGGTGCCGACAATCTCGAACAGGCGATCGTCAACATCGTCGAACGCGCCCATCCCGACGTGATCGGCATCTGCTCCAACGGCCTGATCGAGGCCCGCGGCGAGGACATCAAAGGCGATCTCAAGGCGATCCGCGCCCGCCATCCCGAGCTTGCCCGCACCGCGCTGATCTATGCGCGCACACCCGATTACAAAGGCGGCTTTCAGGACGGCTGGGCGGCGGCGGTGGAAGCGACCATCGATCAGTTGGTCGAACCCTTGCCGGGACGCAATCTGCGCCAAGTCAATGTACTCGCCGGATGCCATCTGACGCCGGCCGATATCGACGAAATCCGCGACACTATCGAGGCTTTCGGCCTCGCGCCGATCATCCTGCCGGATATTTCTGGCTCGCTCGATGGCCATGTCGCAGACGAATACGTCGCGACCACCCAGGGCGGCACCAGCGTTAAGGACATTCGCGGCATGGGCCGCTCCGTTGCCACGCTGGCGCTGGGACAGCAGATGGAACCGGCTGCACGGTTGCTGGAGACGCGCTGCGGCGTTCCGGTTGACGTGTTCTCGCGCCTCACCGGCCTTTTGCCGTGGGACAATTTCATAGCCGCGTTGGCACGGATTTCCAGAAGGCCCGTGCCGCAGGCCATCCGGCGGCGGCGCAGTCAACTCATCGACGCGATGCTGGATGGCCATTTCTTCTTCGGAGAGAAAAAGGTCGCCATCGCCGCCGAACCGGATTTGCTCACCGGCCTGTCGTGCTTCCTCAACGACATGGGCGCCACGATTACGACCGCCGTGACCACCTCGCAAACGCCCGCACTCGCGGCGGTTCCGTCCAAGACGGTCACCATCGGCGATCTCGACGATCTCGAAACCGGCGCGGCAGGCTGCGATCTCATGATCGCCCATTCGCATGGCGCGCGAGTGGCGGAGCGCCTCGGCATTCCGTTTTTCCGCGCCGGATTTCCTAACTTCGATCGCCTCGGTGCGGCGCACCAGCTTTCGGTCGGCTACAGCGGCACGCGCGATCTGATTTTCGAACTCGGCAATCTGTTCATTGCAGGCAACGGAGGGATGCATGCGACGACTGCAAGTCATTGAAGCCAAGCCGGAAGACACCGCCGCGAAAGCGCTCAAGATCGCGTTCGCCACCCAGGATCTGCATCGGGTGGATTCGCATTTCGGCAGCGCGCCCGCCATCGTGATCTACGAGGTGGGCCCGACCGACGCGCGCTTCCTCGAAGCGGTACAGTTCGACCAGGTGTCGAACCAGGATGGCCATCACATCGATGACACGGAAAGCGACGACCGCATCGGCGCCAAGGTCGCGGCGCTCACCGGTTGCGCCATGCTGTTCTCGCTCGCCATCGGCGGCGTCGCAGCAGCACGGGTGGTGAATGCCAAAGTCTATCCCTTGAAGCTGCCCGCGCCGGAAGCCATCACCGACGTCATCGGCCGGATCCAGACCATGATGACCGGCACACCGCCACCCTGGATGCGCAAACTGCTTTATCACGACAACGCCACCGCGTTCCTGGACGAATGAGGCGCGCGTGACCGGACTGTTTTGCGAGGAGTTGGTGCGGCAGGTACGCGCCCATGATGTTTACGGATTGTGGGACGGCAAGCCCGATGCCGCGCTTCTGGCGCCGTTCATTGTCGACAAGAAAACGGTCCCGCTGATCGGCGATCCCGATCCGGCGGTGCTGACGCGGATCAGCCAGTTCTACGGCGCGGTGGCGCTCGCGATCGAAAAACGCAGCGGCATCATGGCCGCGCCCGTGCTGCAGATTTCCGGCGAAGGCTTCGGGCGCGCCGTGCTGATCGCGGGCCGTTTGGTGGTGGTGTCGAGAACGCTGCGCGACGTGCATCGCTTCGGGTTCGCCAGCCTGGAAAAACTGGAAAGCGCCGGTGCGACGCTGGTCGACGGCGGCCTTTCCTGGATCGAGAAATTCAAGCAAGCCGCCACGGCGGACTGACGGAGGGGAGTATGAGTGAGCATCTGACCAGGGCCGGCACACCGTGGGAGCCCGTTTATCTTCTTTCTATTGAAGGCAGCGAGTGCCTCGGCTGCGGGCGCTGTTTCAAGGTGTGCGGACGGAACGTCCTCACCCAGGTGCCGCTCGACGAGGACGGCAATGTCGCCGAGGACGAGGAAGACATCGAGCGCTATGTCGTGACGGTGTCCAATCCCGGCGACTGCATCGGCTGCGGCGCCTGTTCGCGGGTCTGCGCCAAGACCTGCCAGAAACACGGCACCGAACCGCTTCTGGAAGCGGCCTAGATGCGACAGGACGTATGTCGCAAACCCGACAACCGACATGTCGTGTCGCGTCTTTCCGGCCGGAATCCAGCCGGAACCGGTTGGCGCGCGCTTTGCTAGGACCGTAATGCAGCGGAACGGGAGGTCATCATCCTCGCACTGACGGACAATGCGGTCGCAGCCATCCGGCGGGTCATTGCTCAGGCCGACGACGAAGACATCCGGGGCATCCGGATTGCAGCGTCGAGCGGCTGCGAAGGCCTGCGGTACGAGATGGGCCTGGAAGCCGTGGCGCGGGAAAACGATGCGGTGATCCATGTCGACGGCCTGATCGTATTCGTCGACGCCGTTTCCAAGCCGCTGCTCGACGGCACCGAAGTCGATTTCTGCGACACGCCGGCCGCCACCGGTTTCATCTTCAACGGGCCCGAGCGCTGCAGCGCATGCGGAAAGCGCGGGACGTGCGGGAGCTGACCATGGATCGTGCCGTCGAAGACATTCCCACTGCCCCCGTCGACTTGGAAACCGAGATCGCCAAGGCCATCGCAGATCTGCGGCCGGTGCTACAGCGCGACGGCGGCGACATCGAACTGGTGGCCGTCGAGGGCGATATCGTAGTCGTCGACTTCAAGGGCGCCTGCAGCGGCTGCGTTTTGGCCTCAGTCACATTGGCGGGCGTGCGAAAGCGGCTCATCGATGCCATCGGACACCCGCTCAAAGTCGTGCCCCGCTCGGCTATGGCTCTGATCGGGAAGGAAGTGGCGGCATGAATGCCCTGCCCGCCATCATCAACGACACAACGCTGCGCGACGGCGAACAGGCGGCCGGCGTCGCCTTCCGGCGCAACGAAAAGCTCGCCATCGCGCGCGCGCTGGATGCGGCCGGCGTGCCGGAACTCGAAATCGGCATTCCGGCCATGGGCGCGGAGGAACAGGCCGATATCCGCGCCATCTGCGGCATGGGCCTGAACGCACGCCTGATCGCCTGGTGCCGCATGCGCGAGGACGATCTCGAAGCGGCGAAGACTTCCGGTGTCGGCATGGTCAATATGTCGATCTCCGTTTCCGACCTGCAGCTCGAACGCAAGCTCGGTCGCAACCGCGATTGGGCGCTCGGCGAGATCGATCGCGTCGTGCGGCTGGCCCGCGCCGCAGGGCTCGATGTCTGCGTCGGTGGCGAGGATGCTTCCCGCGCCGATCTCGATTTCGTCATTACGGCGGCGCGAGCGGCCGAAGCCGCGGGCGCCCGGCGCTTCCGCTTTGCCGATACGCTCGGCATTCTCGACCCCTTCACCACCCACGCCGTTTTCCGGCGTCTGCGAGCGGCGCTCGGTTGCGAACTCGAAATCCACGCCCACGACGACCTAGGGCTGGCGACGGCCAATGCGCTGGCCGCCATCTTGGGCGGCGCCACGCACGTCAACACCACCGTCAACGGCCTCGGCGAGCGCGCCGGCAATGCGCCGCTGGAGGAGGTCGTAATGGCGCTCCACCATCTTTATCATCGCGACACCGGCGTGATGACACGTCGGCTTCCGGAAATTTCGCGCCTGGTTGCCGAAGTGTCGGGCCGCCCGGTGGCGGATGGCAAAAGTATCGTCGGCGACAAAGTGTTCAGCCACGAATCCGGTATCCACGTGCATGGCCTGTTGCGCGATCGCAGCAATTACCAGAGCGTCGATCCGGTGGAACTGGGCCGCGAACATCGTCTGGTTCTCGGCAAGCATTCCGGCGTTAGCGCCGTCCGCCACGCCTACGCCCACCTCGGTCTCGAACTGAGCGACACGCTGGCGCAAGACATTCTCGGCCGCGTCCGCGCCTTCGCCACGAATACCAAGCATCCGCCCGAAAGCGCCGAACTGATGCGCTTCTATCGCGAAGCCTCGCACCGCGAAGAGGAAACACAATGAGCGCTCTGGCCAAAGAGCTGGATGGGCTGTCCAGCGCCGAAGATTTCTTCAACCATTTCGGCGTTCCCTACGAGCCGCGCATCCTGGCCGCGTGCCGGCTGCACATCCTGAAACGCTTTCACGACAATCTCGCCGGCGTTGTGGGACTGGATGGTCTCGCGCCAGATGCGCAACGCATCCTCTGCCGTCACCAACTTGAACGCGCCTATGCTGATTTCTTGTCTGGCCCGGCAATACGGAAAGGAGCATTTCCGAGGCTGGCCGGGATAGGACGCGCGTTCGTCCCCCTCTCCGCAGTAAGGCATCGCGGGCCGTGACAATGCGAGCGCCCGCCTCGCTCGATGGGTCCCGGCGACTTGGAGGTTGTGTCACAAACGACGCGGGAGGCTCCTTTCATTTCCTTTACAATCCGCGCGGACTTCGCATTACCGAGGGATTTTCAAGCGAACTCGCGATAGCCAACAGAAACCGCCTTCAGGGCGGTCCTATTTCCTCAGGACATATTTATATCTCGAACTAGGCGGCCGAGCCCTGGCGAAGCGTCAAAAACCCTCGCGGGTGTTGGCGACATGCCATGAAGGTGATCGGGGAAACGCATGGAAAAAATGGCGTTGGCACGACCTTCACGCCGCGTTCATCACGCAAGTCGCGCTAACCGGAGGGCCAATCGCCGCCCAGGCCCTTGCCGGCCACAGCGATTTCCGCACGACCGAAGTTTATATCGCCGTGGCCGACGACGTGCTCAGGGCGGGAGCAGTAACAGCCGCCAACCGTCCCGCGCTGGCGCTCCTCAAGGGGGGCAAGGCGCCATGAGCGGAGGGAGAAATCACAGACGCGAGTCCCATACAGGAGAGAAAAGCCTCTGGTGCCGTTGAGATTTTTGGCGAAACACCTTGGACTAAATGGTCGGAGCGGAGAGATTTGAACTCTCGACCCCCAGTCCCCCAGGAAACGGCTAGTTTTGTAAGTGCCTGATTTTATTGGGCCGAAACTGCACCAAAAAGACCAGAACAGGTACGATTCAAGACCAAAGTCACTACCAAAACCACTACCAGATTGCCCCCAATTGGGAGCATGCCGACCCCAAGTCCCGGAATTTCCGACCCCCAGTTCCGAAGACTGTGGCTGCTGCACGTCGTCGCTCACTACCAGTTCACCACCAAAACCGACCTCCAGTTCCCGTCACTGGGGCTGCACCCACCTCCGTTTCACTACTATGCGGCGCGAGGTGGGGCAGGCAGGCGAGCCGGGCGGACCACACAAGCCACTACCATTCGCTGCTCCCTCGGGAGATCCGCTCACTACCACTCGCTACCCAAGGGGCTTTGCACCCTCGCCGCAGACACCGCGCGCCAACCCTCATTCGGGCCAGAGTTTCGTTATGGGATTGCGGTCGACTCCGGGATGGCTCCCTGCTCAAATTGGGTACGATGACAACTCGCCCCTACAGAGATTGTACCGTCGGAGACATGGCTGACCGAGCCCCGGACGGCTGGCTCTGGGCGCGTTGTCCCCTGCCCTGTGCACGATCTGTGGCCTTGCCGATGTCATACTTTGTCGACCGGTTCGGAGCAGATCGGCCGGCTGAAATCATTTTCGCAGCCCTACGCTGTGCAAGCTGTGGCGGGCATCCGACCACATTCACCGTGCCCTCGTCTGCCGAGACCCCTGCCGATCCGCATCGGCGCGCCCAAATACCCTGGGAGCGCGTTCCAGATGCGATCCAAAAATGGTCGATCCCGCGCGATTTTGGTGCATAACAGAGGGACGTGATGATGGAAGAGGACGAGCGGATAGGGATCGTTAGGCATCTACTATTTGAATATGTGAAAAGCCCTTCGCTCCGCCATATTCGCGACACGCATTCGCTGATCCAGCTTTCGCAGGAAATCGTGCGGAAGATTGACCGTGGAAGTTCCTATTGGACCAAATGGAACCCTCAACGCGAAGCACTACTTAAGTCGGCTGTGGGAACTTGGACACCGGCGGAGGACTTGAAGGACTTCCTAAATGGACTACCTGGACCACCATTGACGGTCACAGACGTCACGCAGCGCCTCCGGGCATTTGAGGAAGACGAGTTTTTCCGATTTCCGGACGAAGATCTCCGTGACGGGTGCCTTGCACTATATGCAACGGAAAAGGCAGCTGGAACCGAGCTGCCCGCCATCATTGGCGCTCTACGCGATTATATTGAGCAAGAGGAAAGGCGTTTACGGGAGGAGCGCCAGCTCGCTTACGCGAAGAAATTGGAAGAAGAACGCGCCGAGCGGGAGCAGCGTCTGATCTCTGGGGCCGACTGCAATTGGACCCAGATACGCGGGTCCACACACTGGTTTTGCCGAGCTAATGGCCGGACCTACCGACTATCACCAGCGAAAGACAAGAAGTGGCATATGTTCCGCGTGAACGAGGTCTCCGACAGCGAGCCCGGCAGCTTAATCGGCCGATATCAAAATCGTGGCGACGCAACCAAGGTCGTCAAACTGGTCGCATATCAGGCTGAACCACGCTGGTAAAAGTCTCCAAGCAATGGCGCTGCACGATCGTGAGGCTATTTAATTGTCCCAAAATGCCTAAGAGCCCGCTCGATCGCTGGACGTTTTTTTTCTGGACATGGATGTAACCTGGGAGCGCCATCACGTCGATTCGGCGCTACGCTCCTCGTCAAGCCGTGCTCAGATAACACTTCAGCTATCCAACAGGATTTTGGCACAAATCCGTCCGTCGCTCGAACGTATTCCTGGACATCTTTATAGCGGGCCATTTCAATTACCTCGGTTCTCGCGCGCCATTTCGGTAAGCGAAAAAATCGTAGATCCCATTGCCATTTTCTCGGATTTTCGCCTGTGCTCCTGAAGTAGCGATTCAAGAGCACTCACCGGCTCTTCTTCGTCCAAAGTAGGGACCAACGTCGTTAGGTGATCAGCCTGGGCACTGGCGAGCACTTGCTCGGCGGACATCTGATCGACCCACCCTCCAAGATGCCTCTTGAATTCCCGCGTTATTTCTTCAACGAACGCTTTCCCGTCAGACGAACCCCAGTCGAGATAACCCGCCCTATGTAGAATTCCCGACAATCTTTGGATAATCGCGCTCAACGCAGGTCCAGGTTCATGTATTCCCTGCCAGTGAGACGACGGCTGGACCGCACCGCAAACGGTCATCAGAGCGAGTAATCCCGCGGAAACGCTCGCGTCTAGCCGTCTTTTTAAAATGCGGTTTGCAGAAATCCAACTGATTCTGTCACGACACTGGACGTACATCGCCGCAGCAAGCACTCGGTCTAGCGGCGGCAAGAGCTCCGAGAGCGGATATCTTGGCAAGAAATCCAGCTGAAACAATGCTTCATTGCGCTGCAAATTACGCCAGTGCTCACGCGTTTCGCTCGATACCGGCCAATCGGCGATAGTGGATACTGCCAGCAATGATCGGAATACTGACCGAGTCGCGTTCGTCTGAGCCCACCGGCAAAGTGCGTACTCGGCTGCGGGTGACCATAACGGAAATAGTCCGAACGGCTCACCACTATGTCGAGCCATTGCCAACCACTTTGCCTGTTCCTCCGACAGGAGGAACTTGGGAGGGTCAAAAGGAAGTATTGCGCTTGTGGGTAACTGCTCCGGCAAGGCATAGATCCCAGGCAACGGCCTTACAAAGGATCCAGATGTAAGAAGAATCGGGCCCACACTACTGACGGATTGCCCGCAGAGTCGATCGGCGCAAATTGCTCTTAGATCGACAAAGCGTTGCGGACCATTCTCTGCCAGAGCACTGCGTATAACGCTGCGGACGTTCGCTTCTTCCTCCCAACTGATGAACGGGTCCGCGTCAAACTCCTCTGTCTCGTTTGCCGCGTCCTCATTTCGTGCGGCTGAGGCGGCGGCAGCCGGTCCTATCGCTCGCCAGCTTTCGTCGACCACGCGCAAAAACAAATGTGGCGCACCAGCCATCACGATTTCGGCATCCCGTACTGAGCACAAGTCGGACGGAAACGCCCTGTGGTGTTGAGCCAATAGATCACGAATTTCTTGGACCCCGCCCATGTCCGAGAGCCGCGAATGCAACCTAATCATCCGGGATCGCCGAATCCCAAAACGATCAAGGGAAATATACCCCTCCTTCAGCCTTGCGCCGGTCCCGAGCTCAACAGCCGTTGTCCCAAGGCCACGGTCAACGCCTTCGAACAACTCGTCCAGAGCCACAGGTAGAGGGCGATGTCTCAATCGCGACTTTACCACAGCCAGCACCTGATTCAGCTCTTTGACGGGGCGGCCCTTTAGCAACCAACCATTCTTCCATTGAGTACAATATTGACGGAAAAACAGTTGCTCGACAGCACCCTTTGCTGCCGAGTGGTAAACGATATCGATCGCAAGACGTGTCGTCGGCGGGAGGCGCTTAAAAAGCCGTGAACCCACGGTTTCATGTATAGCGACTGCGCCGGCAAACGCTACGGCCACTTGTCCTGGTGCTTCGCGATTGAGGGCATCTTTAATCGGCCGCAACCGAGATGGATATGCTAATTCGCGCAATCCCCGTGCTTCGATCTGGCGTATGCGCTCGCGTGTAACACTCCATGTAGCCGCAATTTGCTCAAGTGTCTCGCGTTCGACTTGAGCGATGCCATACCGCCTCTCGATCACAGTTCTAGTCCGCGGATTAAGTTCCGCTAAAAAGTCAAGCACTAGATCACTAAGACACCGTCCGTCATGCTCCGCAAAAGCAGCTCCTTGACGGAACGGTTGGCCTTGCGCCAACGACAATAACGCCGGCACTTGCTCTTCAGATACGCCCACGTCATCCATAATGACCGCGACCGCTACCTTGACTAGCGGCGCTGAGCGCTCCCGTGTCTGTATGAACCTCTCTACGGCCTTCCGCAGGAGCGCGTGGAGCTCTTGTATCGAAGTACGTCCGATATTGGGCAGCGCACGTAGTTCGGAGTAGATTGGGGCCGGATCGCGAAGAACCTCCGAAAACGGTCGCCTATCGAGCACATCTGATCGCAACGAATTCGTAAGTCTCGTTGAGCTTGGAAAGGCTGCAACAACTTGGGGAAAGGTCAATTTAGAAAACAGCCTTATTAGGCTTCCACGCAAACGAACCTGGGCGCGCTCACTGTGAGTGCGCGACACATCGACCGGACTATTTAGGCTGTTTTGGACCGCAAAAGAACGTAGGATCAAATCAAGTTCGTTTGCAGTCTTGCGTCCGAGATGTTGCAGCCGGAGAAATTGTTCGGAAGCGCTAGGCCCGGCACAGAGAAATTCTCGCACCGTCCTGTAAGGCAATCTGTCCTTGGACAACTTAATGGCGTTTCTTAACCGCACGGAAACGTCGGAAATCTCGACGACTTCCTGTATCGACCAATCAAGTTGGTTCCGATGGTTCTTCCCCTGCCCCATGGCCCCAGTGCCAATCCCCTAAGCAGCAGCCCTCTGTAGTTCATTCGCTGCCTCAACTATGGCCCGAGCAGCTTCCAGGTATTCTGTCTCATTCGTGTCGCGGCCTGACGAAATTCGAAACGCTTGGCGCGCCCGCGCAGTGTCCCCAAACATTGCCATTAAGACGGGAGATGTTTGCACTTTGCTTGTCGCGCAAGCGGAAGACGCGGAAAAGCTAATCTGGCCCCTCAATTTTCGAATGAGAGCTAATGGCTCAACGCCGTCAATTGATATTGATAGACTGTTAGCCAATCGCAAGGTTGGATGCCCATTGAGCCGGGCATTTGGAAACGCATTTTGGACGATGCCAAGAAAGGTACTCGACATCTTGCGCAATCTGGCACCCTCTTGAGCGCCAGATTTTCGAGCAATCGCACAGGCCATCCCCATCCCCACAATGCCTGCAACATTCAATGTACCGGACCGAATACCGCGTTCTTGGCCACCGCCGAACATGATCGGCGCAACGCGGACGCGGGGATTTCTTGACCGTACATACAACGCTCCAACACCTTTTGGGCCGTACGCCTTGTGTGCGGACAGACTGGCCAAATGCAATCCGTCACGCTTGACGTCGAAATTTTCATAGGCAACGCACTGCGCCAAATCGCTATGGAACAGCACGCCACGCTCAGTGCAAATCGTGCCAATTTTCCTAATGGGCTGTACCGTACCTACCTCGTTGTTCGCGCCCATGACGGAAACGAGGACGGTATCGGTTGAAATCGCTTCTGCCACGCTATCCGGCGATACTAATCCCTGATCACAAACTGGCAAATAAGTCACTCGCCACCCCTCTCTTTCAAGAGCTCGAACTGGCTCCAAAACAGCAGGATGTTCGATTTGCGATGTAATAATGTGCCCCTTCTTGGGGGCACCCCTTGCAACACCGAGAATCGCGAGATTGTTGGCTTCAGTGCAACTGCCAGTGAATACGATCTCACTAGTTTGCGCACCAATTACTGACGCTACTTGCTCCCGGGCACGATCAACTGCCACAGCGGCTTCATGTCCGTGCTCGTGCTCTATGCTCGACGGATTGCCGAAGGAGCCAGTCAGGAATGGCATCATCGCCTCAAGCACACACGAATCGATCGGCGTTGTAGCATTATGATCAAGATAGATCGGGCGGCTCACATTCACCATATAGCACTCATCCCTCGTGCGGAACTAGTTGGAGAAGATCAAGCGGTGATTTCACGCGGACCGAAAGACTACCTACGCCCCGCGCTATGTGAATACGAAGCATCCGCAGAAGCTCATCGTTGCTAATCGGCTTCTTAGGATTTGGACCTTCCTCTCGCCACCTTAATAGCGCTGCAAACAGCGACCCGTATTCCCCTGTCAACGTATACGCGTTGAACTCAGACCCGTTCTCATCGGGCACAGGTGTGCCGCGAACGGATCCCTCCTCGAGGGAAATCATTATCGCCATCCTACAAAGCAGGTTTGGCGTCAGACCTGTACGCTGCCGTAGACTGCGCAGCTTGCTCGTCGCATCAGCGGAGATTTTGAGCTTACTGTACTGCATGACGCGTGCCTCTCACGGGTTCGTCGCCAAAGTAGCCGGCAGAAATAGCGGTCGACCGTTGGCCTGGATCATAGTCGAGCCTGAAGCTGTGAGAGACGGCATCCCTCAGGCTCTTGACCAAAGACACATCGACCTCAGTATCTGTCGAAAGGAGGACCACCTGATGACTCGCCGCAGGAAAATACGATTCCACCAAATTTCGCCGGTGTTCCGAGTCTAAACGCGCCAGCGGCGTATCAATAATCATGGGGAGAGGCCGCCCGCTAGTTCGGGCGAGCGCCCACAGAACGGCGATAGCATAGATTTGCTTTTCGCCGGCTGAAAGGTTTGCTTTTGGCACCTCATTTCCAGCACGATCGATCAACGTAACAATAAAGGTCTTTGGGTCGATCCTCACATTCGCAACAAATTCCTGCTTACGCACCAACTTATTGAAGCAGCGCACAAACTCAGCCTGAAGCTGGGAGAGTTTTTGAGCAAGTAAACTGTTCTCGTACTCCTCAAGCGACCGCGCCGTACGCGCGGCCAACTCCGATTTCCGGTCCGTAGCGGCTGATTGTTGTTGAACTTCGAGCAATTTGTTGCGCTCTCGCTCGGCAGTGACTTGTTGACCTCGAAGTACTTTCAATTCGTTTTGGCGGGTGATCAAAAGGGCCTCGGTCGCCCCTAGGTTCTTTTCAGCCAAGCGAAGGTCATCTAGCAAATCGCCTGCGGCTGCATTGTCTGCTCGCAATAGCGATGCGTCCAAGCGGTTAAGACGGTTCACCAGAGTTTCCAATTCCCCGCCAAGCTTTACTGCCCGCGGACGTGCGAGTTGATCCACTTCGGAAAGCCGAGCTATAGCTGATGCTCCATCCCCCACTTCCCGAAATGCGGGGCAAGTAGCCGAATTTCCTGCGCCACCGACGGACCAAGCATTTATAAAGCGCTTCAAGTCTGACCAGTGACGTTCTGACCAATTTGCGTCTCTCTTTGGTTTTGATCGTCGTTTCCAAACATCAATGCTTGACATGAAATGTTTCGTGAACACCGCACGATCTTCTGAAGGCCCTGACGCCCTCAACTGTTCTTCAAAGCTCGAAACCAAACGCGGAGCAAATGAGAAAGGGAGGAGCCCATTCGCGAGTTCCCTCAGTTCATTCGTGACCGTCGCAATTTGACGCTGCACCTCGACCTTTTCGACCTCAAGGCGGCCGCGCTTAGCGGCAACGTCACCGCCTTCCGCAACAAAGCGGCGCTTTATCTGTTCGGCGACACGCGCCTCTGTGTCCTTTTTGGTTTGCAGGTCCGCGATGATATCCGCAATCTCGGCGCATTGCCGGTCTAGCCCGTCGATATCTTTCAGCAACTGCTCCAGCCTCGTCGCAGTCGCGCCGCCCGTCCCCTTTTGGTGCCGAGCCAAGAAAAGTCCTAAATCAGTTCGCAGACGACTAACCAACTCAATGCCGAGCAAGCCGCGAACCGACTCTGCGAGCTGTTCATTCTCGTGCTCACCGTCGGCAATTTCCCTGATCTTCTCGCCATCAAAAAAGAAAAGTTGCGACAACCCGGGAGGAATCAGTTCTTGAAGGAATAGATGCCACTCCTCTTTCGGAACAGAAGTAAGAATGAAGTTGTCCTTCTCCAACAGCAACGCCTCAGCGAGTGATTTACCGCGGATGCTCCACTCACGCTCTACGCGGTAGCTATGCACTTCGCCAGCTTCCGCATAGTCGAACTCAATTCCAACTGAAGCACTGCGGACATGCTCCCTACGATGAATCATACTTCTTAGGTAGCTTTCGTACTCTGCCTGTCCCACTCTTGGTCCAAGTGCGCGGCGGCCGTAGAGCGCAAGGCGAACTGCGTCCAAGAGCGTCGTTTTGCCCGCCCCGTTCTGGCCACCAATTAGTACGATAGGGCTCACTTTCCCATGAGACTTTCGAGGGGTCAAATCGATCTCATGAGCTCCTGCGAAGAGCCCAAAATTCGAAACTTTGATATTTCGGAGTATCATTTTTCTTCCGTCGCCTTCTGAGTGCGGCGCTCTGCAATTAAGGTGTCGAGATCACGCCATTCCTGGCGGAGTATCTCTTCAATTCTCGTGTGCACAGCATGGCGACGCTTCAGCCCGTGGGCAGAGCGCTCAACATCAAGCAACTGCACAACCAAATCGGTCGGCACGGCATGTTTTTCACAGATTCGGTTAAGCAGCGACGCATCATCGGCAGTAAATGACACAGAATCCTCGGTAATCCATTCGATCTCGTGTCCCAACGCCTCCTTCACGATTTTTGGGACGGTATCTGCCCAATCTCCCCGCTCGAGACGCCACAAGCGCCTAATCTCTCGAAGCTCGGCGTCGTTTATCAACGTCGGCGCTTCTCCTGCCGGAGCTCGCCTTTGCACTTCGACCTGCGCAAGCAACAGTTTGTGAAGTAGCTCTTTGCAAAACTCCAGTTTATACGGGCCCGGCACCGGAGTATCGCTGTCGCCAATGAACGCTACCTGTCCGCTTCGACGCCTGAACTCCCTAAACTGACGCTTTCTTTCTGGATCCTGTGTGCTGGAAAGTAAGTCTCGGAATTCCAGAAGAGGCTCTAACCACTCCTCTCCGGAGTCAATTAGCGCTTCCATCGACTTGTCGCGCTCAACGACAGTACACACCCAACAACCGAATCGCGAATTTCCACAACTCGGTGTGGTTTTGTCTACCACCAGAGGACACTCACCCGCCTGAGCGTTTCGATACATCGCAACTAGATCGCGATTGTCATTCCCCCAAGGGGATTGGTTTTGAAGTAGGTACGTCCACACATCGTCGACAGTGAACGACTCAATCGGCGCGTAGACAAACGCGTTCAACAATGATGAGTGGCGTGAAAGTGCCGAACCCTCAATGCGATGCAGCGACATGACTTGTGCGCGCGTAGCACTCTCAGACGAGCGAACGCCCAAAACAACAACCACTTCGCCAAATTCTGCAACTCGCGCCTTGATAAAGGCATCGGCTGGCTCAATTTTGAGGCGCTCTGTGCACCATCTAAATCTTCTCGACGGAGCGGGATAACCTCGTCCGATCAGGTTCACCCAAAACGTACGGTCAATCGTCGGCTTCACCTTCTCTGTATTGAAGGGTAGCCGATCGCGTTTTGCCGCGTTGCCAATTCGCTGCAACGTTTCATCTATGTATCGGACGATTACAGGTGTTTCTACTAGAGTGTCCGAGCTAATCACATGAACCGGCTTTTGCCTCAGTGATGGAGCGAGCTGGCCAAGCGCTGTCCAAACCAACTGCAAAGCGCAGGTCGAGTCTTTACCGCCACTGTAACCGACAACCCACGGACGGTTATCAGATAAGTACACCCGCTGAATCTCGCGATATCGCTCAGCAAGCCATTCTTTAGTCAATTTCGCTTGAGATGTCATAGCCTAACTCGCCGCCCGCAATTTCCGCTGGTGGCCGCCCCCGTAAAGCGTCTCCAACCGCTTGGCCTCAACATCGAGCGGAAGCCCTATAGCTCGAACAATCACGTTACTAACTAGGATCACGTTGTTTCGTGATTTGTTGACTTTACCCGCGACCAACGCGCGTCCATCCCAAAGCGCTCGGTTCGATCGCGACCAGTCTATATGACGAAGTTTAGTAAGAGCCTTTGCCCAATCCTTGGGTCGCTCACTAACAAGCCTTGCACCTGCGATGGCAATCGCCTGGACCGCCACACCATGAGCATGAATGTAGTCTCGACGAAGTTCAGCCGCGGTCACATCCCGCGTAGCCACGCGCTGCCAATCCGGCATGTTTTTTATGACTTCGGTCCAAAACTCAATCGCCAACTTCCGATCCGAAGCAGACGCGGTATCGCTCTTCCCTTTTCCAAGAAGCTCGCACATTCCTTGGTGCAAACTACTCAACGTAAAGAACTTCATCGACCGGTTGGAAATGCTCGTATGTTCCAGATCGGTAAAGTCGCGAAATAGGGGAATGGCGTTAACTACATCACGCGATAGGGCAGCAAGAGAATCCCTGTGATCGTAGAGCAGTTTGATCGACTTTGTCGGCCGCACAGCATGGATATTTAGATCGGCAAACATCTGCTGAGAGCGTTTAAGGCCACGATCGGCGAACACAACAACCGATATTGATTCATCGCTTAGCGCAGGACGGCCGCGAAGCGCTTCCTCGATCGCAGCCCGCCTGTGTTGGCCATCATTAATGAGAATTGTCGCGGACATTGCGATTCTCAATTTACCGACCGACTTCAACGCGCCACCCGCCTGAACAGGCTCGAACTCCATCATCCCGTCAACCGACGCACACAACGAAGATAAGATGTACTCGGCGGGATTTTCGGTGATGTAGCGCGCTATTGCAGGCACTCGCGCCGAGTTAAGCACCCTCTGTGCGCGCAAAGAGGCTGGCACAGACTCGTCGTCAAACCGAAAGAGCTTCGGGACGACCTTTAGCGGAACCATAATGACGTAATATGCCGCGCCGGCCTGCACTCCACGAATTGCAGTGAAGTCGTAGGTATTTCCTTCCACCCGCCCCTCCTCATAGGTGAAGGGACGTTATTCTGTGCCTGTTTGGAAGTCAATCGACTAAGCCTTGGACGTTTAAGCGGTTTTTGGCAGACTCCAGATCAGTTGACGGCCAGATCCCCCACCAGAGGACCGGAGGTCACAGCCGAATCCACCAACTGAACAAAATCCCGCAAAAACTCTTCAGCCAGGAATGGCTTCGCGCGCCTTTCAGCCAAATAGTCGCAGCCGCCGCTGGAGTACTCATTCATCAGCCGAACACCGAGGTCACTAAGGCCGGTCTGCGTGTGGGGATCAAGCAGACTTTGAATCGTGTTTCGCACAGATTGTTTTTCATGGACATCAATCCCGTGCGCCCTCAAATCGGCCAATATGAGGAGTCCGATAATCAAGTTTCTTTGAGCCCGAAATTCTTCTGTAAAGTTATCGGTGATCTCATACGATGAGTTCTCGCTTTGCCCTAGCTCGTTATGCCTTCCTGACACCAAGCCGGCGATCAGGCAAAAATAGAAAACATCAAACGCTGTTTTGAACGGAGATCTTCCAGAAACTTCTGAGAACCACTTTTTTGCATCTGTTCGGAGCCGAAAATTCATAAATGCGCCTCCTCTACCAAATCAAATTCGTTGAAATAGTCTCTGCCTTCTACAATGGCCGCGTTGTTTGATTGCGCGACCCCCTTTTCCGGCAACGCGTCGACCCATTGCTTAGTCCCTGGGGTCTTTCGGAACACGGTCAGATATTTGACTTTTGACGCGCTACCCTCGAGCGAAGAAACGAAACCGAGTTTTTCAACCGAAATCACGAGACCGACAAATTGGCTTGTCAGTTTTGGGAGCAATTCACCGATTGCTCGACGACGGCCTGCGTCTAGCGGCCCGGCCGGACTGTCCACTATCAGCGGAAACTTATTTTGACCTCGCTCCAACACAGTCATGAGGAATATATAGCCAACCGCAAGCGTTTGTCCCACGCTCGCGCCAGCTTGATGCGCCAGATGCAGAGAGCGATCGATCCTTTCGAGCTGCACCGGGTCGTGTGCAAGTACTTTGTTTAGCCTGTTGTTACACTCCGTAAGGACGATTCCTCGGATACGATTTCGAGCAAGCTCTCGCGCCTCTGAGACAATATCCTTCAACAACTCTGTTTGCCGATGAATCGTTACAGTTTCTGTAATCTCCGAAACTTTGCGGTTTGCCTCCGCCAGTCGCTTTCTAAGTAAGGCCAGCGAAAACGTCTTTTCCGTATCTTCGGAATCGTCAGCGGGCGCAGAGATCTCTTTAAGTACGTTTTCGATTTCCTTGATCTCTGCAGTTTTGTTTTGAAGTTCTGTTTGCCATTCGAGCAGCTTATCATCACCCTGCTCGATACGTTTTTGGCGAAGAGCGCTAACCGTACCAGTGGCTCTCTGCCTATCTCTAACGGCATCGCCGAGCGCCTTAATACAACTAGCTAATCGAACATCCGGCTCAAATGCTCCAGTGCAGGGAATGAACTTATCAATGTCAGTCTTCATCGCATTGATCAGCCCATTCTCTTCAGCGCCAAGATAATCTTTCGAGCGCACGGTGATTTCGGTCCGCGCTTTCTCGTTCATCTCTCGGCCGCAAATACAAGTATCCTCGCGCAGCAAATCTTGAAAAAACTGCGCGGACGTATTCTCCGGAAGTTTCAAACTATCCAAATTACTCTTAAGCATTTGCAGGGACGTTGCGATTTGAGAATGCAAGACATCTGGTCGCCGGACAAACTGCATTAACTCGCCCGTGAGGGCTTCAACTCGCTTTTCACTATCTGCTAACGCCCGTTGAGCGCTTTCATATTCCGTGTTGTCGCTCGTGCTTCGAGCCATATGGGTCGCAATGACTTCTTTCAGTTTTTCAATCCGAAGCTTTAGCCCCTCCAACTCACCTTTCGACTGCGACTGAGCTGTTTCAATTTGTGTAATCCGTGTGGCGATCCGTGTTTGCGCTCGTTCCCAACCGGCTAACCCAGTCGTGGTTCTCGGATTCCCCCCCCGTGCAGCTCGTTTCCAGGCGTCGTCTGCAGTCTCTGCGACGTCGTTTAGGAGATACAACTGACACAACGCATCGATGGCCTTTTCCGCTTCGGATTTGCCTACATCCAGCAGTCTGCCAGCAAATTCCCCGTCAAATACGAACAAATTGATGAACTGACTACGAAGAAACGGATAGACCTGCGGCGGTGGGTGGTATCCGGACTTTACTCCGCCCGTAGCAGGATCTGTCGTTCGATAAAATGCCTGCCCCTCCGTGTAGTCCAGGATGAGTTCGAACGTAAGCGGGCGTTCGTCGACCAAGAGGTCAACCTTGAAGCTCCCACGAGCAGAGGTATCATGCGGGCGCTGAAAACGCCGGACGTCAGCAGGAGCCCACTGCTTTGCTCCGCCGTCAAGAGTTGCCCTGAGCAATTCAAGCGTAGTGGTTTTTCCAGTTCCGTTCGGCATCTGGATTAAGCTCACCGGAGGAATCTCCCCATGCGCAAGCAAATCCACCGCTACATCAGGGCACCTAAGGCCTTCACTTGACCAGCCACGCAGCTCAATCTTCATGTTCCCGGCCTTCAAGCTTGAGTGCACTACACACGTCATTCAAATGCCTTGCATTATCGGCGGCTTGAACATCGCCGGTACTGAGCTGCTTGAGCCAAGCGATGAGACGCTGCGATACCGCAGAAGGCTGCGATTTATTGGCGACGACTTCTCGAACAGCCCGTTCCAGCTCCGGATCAAGCGGCATTGTGGTCCCCCCTTCGAGACTTAGAGATTTTTCCGAGCCATTCAGCGCGTTCCTGATCCGCGTTTGGGAAAAGATCTTCTTCTTTGTCCGGTCGGACAAAGTCCAGCACACGCGCTCTCTTGCCAGGGTTATGCGGATCGACCCGCAAACACCTTCCGATACGCTGAATGGTCTCAAGCTTGGAGCGCGCGGACGAAAGCAAAATCACGCTCTTCAGTGCGCGAATGTCGATTCCCTGTGAGATGCGGTGGCACGTTATGAGACACGAAATCTGCCCGCGTGCAAATTCCAGAAGATGCTCTTGCTCGTCGTCGGCATAATAAGTTCTGTAAAGGTGCGTGTAGCGGTGGAGTATTTCCAACAGCCGCGCGCCGTATTCTCGGGTTTCGACAAAGATGACACAACTGTCCAGTATGGACTGGTCACTCTGCAAGAAGCGCGCAAACACCAACGGCTTCATCTCGGCGGTCTTGTAAACCTTCGAAAGTTCAGTCCAGAGCTCCTCGTTGGACATTGGGTTGGACGAATTCGCCCTCGCCGCTTGGCGGGAATAAACTTGCCGCAATCTCAACCGATCATCTTCCGTCAGATCGTAGTCGAGAGGCGTGTAGTCGAACTCGCACAGAACACCTCTTGCAATGGCCTTTTCTAGTGGGAAGTCGAACAGCGTCTTGCCGATTTCGTTTTCGATAAATTTATTACCTTCAGCGTCGTAGGCTCGCTCGGGAGTGGCGCTTAAACCCAGCCTGTATCCAAATGACTGGTGCTGTCCGGCTAGGGACTGTATCAAACTCGGCACACCCAAACCGTGCACTTCGTCGTGGATGATGATTGTGGAAGCTCGACGCGTTGGGTCCAGACGTTCAAGAGCCTTGTCCAACTGTTGCCTGGAAATCACGAGGATCGCGCGCTTTGGATCAAGAACATAATTTCCAAGCTCGTGAAATGTCCCAAAGTGCTTGTACACAATGAAGTCAGACCGAGATTTTCGAACCCACTCGTCTAGCTCCAGTCCCCACTGCGAAAGCAGATCTGTGCCGTCGGTCGCAACTATGGCGCTGTCTATATCGCCTGCTTCACTAAGGTGGGACAGTATCTTCAGAGCTGTGCGGGTCTTTCCTGTACCTGTCGCCATCTCCAGAATTCCCGCGCGCGCCTCGAGAAATTTTGAGACGGCCTCGTCCTGATGGCGCCATCGCGCAGGGTCTTCGTTTTGATCCGGCTCATCCTCGAACTCGAGTTTCGAATGTATTGTTGAGGGGCACACGTCGGGCGCAATCGCTTCAAGCCTTTCGACTGACTTAGAAGTTAGCCTTCTTACACTTAACCCCTTTGCTTCATTATTCCAGGCTTCGTCGAACTGCTCGATTTTTATTTCTACTCTCTCCAGTTCGCCTGGCATCCAAGTACGGTATACGTCAACCGATTCATAATTCCGCTCATGGCCGGAAATTGTTTCGTTGGCAGAACCGGTGAAAGCTAACGCGTGCCCTGATGGAAAGTTAAAAATGCCAATCTTTTCGTGGAAGATTCCGGCATCCTCAACGTGGTTTGCGAATGCAAACCTAATCTCCATTTTCTTGTTGGCCAGGAGCCACGCAAATATCTTTGCTCGGGTAGCTAGATCCGATGGCTCTTCGGCGAAATGAACAATTTCGTCGATGATCTTCTCAAGTATGACCTGCTCGTGTCCACGGCGTTGGTCCGGGTCTGCAATCTGGCTGAGGACTTCAATATCTTCTCGCGACAACTTGTGTGAAGCGATTACCTTTATCGATACGTCATTCGATTGTGCCAACCGCGGGAGGGCAGCTACCCAAGTGATAAGAGCTGAGCTCGAGAAGTAACCTGCGGCACGCCGATAGAGTGAACAATTTTGGAGGCAGGGTGCGAAAAACTCTGTAGCGAGAGATGCCTTACCGCTCCGATAGTGGGGTCTAGCAAATCGAAGACTAATTGGAGGATCGTTACTGTTCAGATCCCGACTCATTGCTGCGATAACCTCTCAAGCGGAGAGCCCGATAGCCCTCGAATCGAGGATCATTATCGCAATTCGCTGCGCAACCAATAGGTGACAGCCCGGCCAGGTACTACCTGCCGCACGAAACAGGACAGTTACTTAAGTGGTCAGGACAGTATGCCGCGCTCCGCTGGCTCGCGCTGGTGGTGGCTACCTTTGTTGGTCTCGAGGCCAACACCGCGTCAGGCCCGCGAGAGTGATGCGAGTGATTCTCAAATTGATGCGCATTGGGTGCCGATTTCGCAATAGAAAAGGCCCGGAGATACCTCCGGGCCTATGCCTCTCCCACGAGCGGGTAGCCCCTACTTCTGTTTTTTTCGGGACCAATTTTCAGCGAGTAGAGCTGGTCGCCCGCCCTTCATGTTGTCAAATCGCTTCCAACCGTGACCCCAGTTACGCGCCCAATAATGACCCCCTTGTAGGTGCTGTTCGACAGGCCACGGAGGGACCCGCGCGCGT
>NZ_JAASQS010000010.1 GCF_011762045.1 Rhizomicrobium electricum
ATGGCGGCGTGAAGGTAAACGGCGCTCGAACTGCAACTTCACAAGATCGTCAGGCCGGAAAAGACGCGCTCAGTGTCGAGTTTTTCCACAAAATCCGCCATAACGCGACATTCCCGCATCCTGACGCTCTCGGCTTTTCAACAGCACAAACTGCGCGCTATCTTAACAGTAGTGATCATTCGGGGCGTGGTCGTGTCTTCCATTTCGCCATATGCAGGCTGCATCATCGCAGCAGCTCTGTCGGTAATGCTCAGTGGCATGCCCGCGTACGGCTCTAACCTAAAGGGCTACAGCATCTCTCCGAGGGTTAAGATGACGGACAACGAGCGAATCGTTGGCCTAACAATCACGCTTACAAATGGCACGTTCAGTTCGTTCAACGGCATTCCAGAGGGCTGGTATTTCCGCATAGACAACAGCACTCACGCACAGGAGGCGTTGTCTGGCGAGGTGTCGGTAGGCGCCGGTGCGTTGTACCGCAAGGAACTGCAAAACGTATGGATCTGCGCTCGTGCCAGCGATCGGGCGAACGCTAAGTTCGCAGTGTCCGGTGAGCTTTGGATTACTACGGATTTCGTGAAGACACGGAAGCTCAAGTTGACCCAGGTTGACTTTGCGTCCCGACCTTGTGCGGCGCTACCGCACGAGTAGTGTGCAAACCATCCCAGGCGAACGGCGGCAACTGGCGGCAAACCGCCGCTCGGCCAATGTCTGGAATCGGTCTGGGATCGGAACTAGCCGCTTGGGCCGGAACGCGCCAGGAACGGTCATTCGCGAGCACTTCAACTCGTGCCCACGGTACAATTGCCTGCGGCTCCCGTCGCGGCGTCCACATTGACCATGATTGCAAACGTTTTTCCGCTCTTGTCGCCGCCCCACCAAACGCGCCACACACCAGCACTGTATTTTGCATGGAGTTCTTTGCGCGGAGGTGGTCCAGCCATGCATTCGGCCACGCCGATGCGAATGGCGGTTTCCTCGTCGCGAACAACAGCCCCTGTACCCGGTCCGTTTGCACAACCCGCTACCAGCGCCCCGGCGGCCATTGCCACAACGACCTTCTTCATCGCTGCCCCCTAATCTTCCTCACAGTGTAGCGGACAGTTGGAACGGCGACTATTGGCGCATTTCGGAAGTAGGCGATCCGTTGGGAATGTCTGCTTTCGAGACAGCATCGGACACGCGTAAATGGGGTCAGAGGAATGTCAGGCGCGCCGCTTCCCGTTTGCCTTGGGCGAAACCGGCGCGGGCGGCGGGGATGCGGGTCGCAAGATCCATCTGGTTGGTGCCCATCGCGGTGCGGGTCTCGGCGTCCGGCGTGATCACTTCGACGCGGCTGCCGTGTTGGCGTAACGCTTCGACCTGACTTGCCAAGTCCGTCCCCCATGCCGGATCGCGGCGCAGGCCCTCGAACTGGCCCGGCGGTCTCGGCCCGCCGAGCGGCGACAGCACCACAACGTTGGCATAGCCCGCCGCGAGGTCCGCATTCTCAGGTGAGCGGACACCGCCGTCGATATAGCGCGTGCCGCCAATGTCGTGCGTGGGAGCCAGACCGGGCAGCGCGCAACTCGCGGCGACCGCATCCACCACATCGACGCCGGACTCGCGGTTGAACGCCACCAACACGCCGGTATGCGCATCGACGGCTGTCACGAGCATCGCCTTCTCCGGCCATTCATGACGCGGCAATCGGGAGGCGACCGTCGCGCGGCGCAACTCCGCTGCGGGCGCGAGGACGGCATCGCACTCCAACCCGAACGCGCCCATCGCCCGTTGCAGGTCTACCGCCGACACGGCTGCGGCGCCGATCTCCCGCATCCGCGCGAACACCGTCGTCATCGGCACGGACGGCTGCGGCGCCCGGCTCTGTCCGCCGGGCGGAGCCGGTGGCGAAAGCACCGAGGCCAACAATTCCTTCGCCGGTATGCCGCTCAATATCTGCGCGGCGGCGGTGGCGCCGGCCGACGTGCCGATCACCAGATCGGCGATCTGCGCCATATCGAGACCGGCATCGGCCAAGCCGGCGACGATACCGATCAGCCATGCATTGCCGACAGCACCGCCGCCGCCGAGAACCAGTGCAAGATGTTTGCGAGCCATCGCCGCACTATTCCAGTCCGCCGACGCGTCCGTCCATCCCATTTTATTCGGGAACCAAATCTCCTGTCGCGCGTTCCGGCGTCATCCACCCTTCGCGTCTCCGAGACGGCGCCATCCCCAAAAAACAGGGAGAGATCATGCCCAGCACCATCCGTCTGCATCGCGTGCTCGCCACCAAGCCGGAAAAAGTCTATCGCGCGTTTCTCGAACCGGATGCGCTCGCCAAATGGCTGCCGCCGAACGGATTTGTTTGCAGCGTCCATCAGTTCGAAGGAAAGGTCGGCGGCACCTTCAAGATGTCGTTCCGGAACTTCACCACCAGCCAGAGCCACGCGTTCGGCGGCACATACGTCGAACTCGTGCCCCACGAACGGATCGTCTACACCGACGCGTTCGACGATCCCCACCTGCCCGGCGAAATGCGCGTGACGGTGACGCTGAAGCCGGTTTCGGTCGGCACCGAGGTCAGCATCGTGCAGGACGGCGTGCCCGACGTCATTCCGGCGGAAGCCTGCTATCTCGGCTGGCAGGACTCGCTGCGCAATCTGGCCAAGCTGGTCGAGCCCGACATCCAGCAGTGAGGCGCTATTTCTCCAGCCGCACCACCGGCTGGAAGCCGCCGAAGATCATGCGCTTGCCGTCGAAGCAGGGCGGATGCTTGGCGGGATCGAAGCGTTCGTCGGTCTGCATCATCTCGTGCAGCTTGGCCATGCCGGCGTCGCGCGCGGCTTTGTCGGGCCATTCGACCCAGGAGAAGACGATGCTCTCGTCCGGCGTCGCCTGCACCGCGCGGCGGAAATCGGTGAGCTTGCCGTCGGGCACGTCTTCGCCCCAGCATTCGAGAATGCGCAGCGCGCCGAGTTCCATGAACACCGCATCGATGGCATTGGCTTGCTCTACGAACGTGTCCTTGGCGGCGGTAGGCACGGCGATGACGAAACCGTCGACGAACATGGGTCTCTCCTGTCCCGGATTTCTCCGGTAACGCCGCCAAGCCGGAAAGGTTGCCAAAAAAACGGCCGCACCCCGGAAGGATGCGGCCGCCAATACGTCAAATGCCGAAGCCTTTAGTGGCTGGGCGCTGTGAAGTCGTAGTTCAACGCGTTGACCGGCAGCTTCACGCTGCGCGCGTCGAGCGGGCCGTTGCGATCGTATTCCACCAGCGAATTGCCTTCGCCCAGGTGCCAGGTCAGACGCACCATGAGGCCGTTGCTGTAATAGCGGCGGCCGTAATAGTTGGTGTTGTTGTAGGTGTAGGCGGCCGACAGCGACACCGGAACCTCGGCGAACGGCATGTATTCCGGCCCGATCTCGACATTGGTCCAGTGCAGTCCGCCCAGCGTGGCGTAGGAAAGATCGGCCTTCGCCGCGAGCTGCGGCAGGATGTAGTAGTTGACGCCGGCGCCGAGATAGCCGCCGTCCTTCGAGAAGCCGTCGTAGCCGCCGCTGATGCCGCCGCCGCGCACGCGCACGGTCAGATTGTCGGCCGCATACCATTCGCCGAACACGCCGTAGGTGCCGTAGTTCGAACCGGTGCCCAGCACCTGCTGCGCATGGTAATCGCCGTTGGCGCCCAACGCGAAGTTACGGTCGCGCCAGGTGAGCGCGCCGCCCGACGTCCAGGTATCGCGCGGGGTATGCTGCGAACGGACTTCGGAATAGTCGACCAGACCCTGCACGTTCAGTTTGGTGCCGGGAATGGCGTAATTGGCCTGACCGCCGAAGTTATAGGCATCGTATCCGGTCCCCCGCACATCGGAATAATCGTAGCCCCCGGTAAGCGTGCCGCTGAATCCCGACCAGTCCGTCGCATTGGCGGAGGTGGCAAGAACGGCAGCGGTCCCCAACAAGAGCATCGTAAAGCGCATAATGTACTCCATGACGAATTGAAACTGCGCTTTACATAGGAAGCATCAAGCCCTCCCGCCACATACGAGATTTTCATAATGTATTTCGATGTATTTCGACGGCCACGAAAAAGGCGCGACGGCCACAAATCCGACAGACGCTGACCAATCTCGCCACATTAACGCGGCCGTCGGACGCAGACCTGTTGCGTGATCGTCACTACACGGACAAATTCCGCGGGAAACGCCGCAACGGCCTTACCGCGATGTCATCGTCCGAACAGCGCCGCGTAACGTTCGGGCTTGAATCCGATCTCGATCGCACTGCCGGTTTCGAGGATCGGGCGCTTGATCATCGACGGATTACCGAGCATCAGCGCGATCGCCTTGGTCTGATTGAGGCCGGTCTTGGAATCATCGGGCAGCTTGCGGAAGGTCGGGCCGGCGCGGTTCAGCACCGTTTCCCACCCCATCGCGCGGCACCACTCGGTCAGTTGCGCCTTGGTCGGCGGCACCTTCTTGTAGTCGTGAAAGTCGTAGGCGATGGCGTTCCCGTCGAGCCAGGCGAACGCCTTCTTCATCGTGTCGCAGTTCTTGATGCCGTGAATCGTGACCATGGTGCGCTTCCTATTTGACCGGCAACAAGACCGCCGACGGGCCGTATTCTATCGTGATCGTCGCTTTCTTGAAGTCCGACGGCTTGGCGAAGAAGACGTTCGGCACGAAAGTCTGCGGATTGCGGTCGTAGAGCGGGAACAGGCTCGACTGGATTTGCACCATGATGCGATGGCCGCGCTTGAAGGTGTAGTTCATCGTCGGCAGCCGGAACTTGATCTCCGCCGTCTCGCCCGGCTTGAAGGCTTGCGGATGCGCGAAGCCGCCCCGGTACCGGCCGCGGAAAATGTCCTGGCTGACCGGAAGCTGATAGCCGCCAAGCTCCGGCTGTTCGGCATAGCTCGGCGGATAGACGTCGATGACCTTCACCACCACGTCGGCGTCAGTGCCGGTGGTCTTGAGGAAAATGTCGGCGAACGGCGCGCCTTCGACCTTGACGTCGTCGCTCAGCACCGGCGTCTGATAGACGAGCACGTCGGGACGGGTGGCGACGGGACGCTGATCCTCGACAAGCCACGTCGTCCAGCGGGCGTGATTGTCGAAATCGACCGGCGGGGTCAGGAACGGCACCGGCTTGGCGGGATCGGACACATACGAATCTTCGCCGCCCGCGGGCTTGTCGAAACCGAGCGCGAAACCGGGCTTGAGATAAAGCGGCCTCACCGCCTGTTTTTCCGCCACCGGCCAGTCGGCGAAGGTTTCCCAGCGCTTTTCCGCGGCATTGAACAGCATCGCTTCCGGCAGCGGCGGCGCGGCGCGATCCTTCAGATGCGCATTGAAGAACGGCAGCAGCACGTTCTTGCGGAAATCGGCGGAGGTGTCGCCGTTCCACTTCAAGGGCCCGAGCGTCTCGCCGGTGCGATTGATCTGGCTGTGATACCACGGCCCCATCACCAGATGATTGTTGGCGCCGTGGCCGGAGCGCTTCAGCGCCTCCCAGGTCGTGATGGCGCCGTACATGTCCTCCTGGTCCCATAAGCCCTGCAGCCAGATGGTCGGCACGTTGGACGGATGGGCCGCAACCAGCTTGTCGAGCGCCTGCAATTGCCAGAACGCATCGTAAGCGGGATGGGCGGCGACGCGGTTCCACCACGGCAACTGCTTGAAGCCGTAGATTTCGGCATAGGCGCCCGCGGAGCCGGCATCGAGATAACCCAGGTAATCGTCGCTGCCCTCGCGCGGAATGGATTCGCCGCGGCCGCGAGCCGTGGTCTGGCCGAGATAATAGTCGAGACTGTTCTGGCGGAAGGCGCCGTAATGGAACCAGTCGTCGCCCATCCAGCCGTCGATCATCGGGCTTTCCGGCACCGCCGCCTTGAGCGCGGGATGCGGCGCCAGAAGCGCCATGGTCACCGCCCAGCCGTCATAGGACGAACCGATCATGCCGACGCGGCCGTTCGATTGCTTGATGTTCTTGGTGAGCCAATCGATGGTGTCCCAGGCATCGGTGGTGTCGTCGGTCTTCGACGGATTGAGCGGCCCCATCGGCGGACGCGTCATCACATAGGCGCCGTTAGAGCCGTGCTTGCCGCGAATGTCCTGGATCGCGATGATGTAGCCGTCGTCGATGAACTCGCGGAACGCGCCGCGCGCCGCATCGCGCATATGCGGCTTGTCGTCGACAAACCCGCCCGCATTGTAGGGCGTGCGCTCCAGAATGATCGGCAGCCCTTTCGCGTTTTTCGGGATCAGGATGACCGTGTTCAGCTTCACCCCGTCGCGCATCGGGATCATCACGACACGTTTTTCGTAGTCGTAGCCCGGATGCGGAGCGACGAACTTGCCGGTGACGTCGGAGCCGGCCTGCACCATGTCGGGCGTGACGGGCGCAGAAATTGCCGGGGCGGCAAGAATAGCGGTGAAGGCAAGAACAACGGAGCGGCGCATCGGTGCCTCGGAAAGTGAGCGGAGCAAGCTTAAGGGACGTTTTCAGGCGGATAAACCGCGATTGGTCGCGGCGCCCTCACGTCGTCGTGATACGGAATTCAAAGGCCAGCGCCGCAGCACCGAGAACGCCCCGGTTTGCTCGCCGCGCAGGAGCGCCAGACCGGTGACGCGGATCTTGACCGGCTTGATCGCTTCCGGCGGCATCCGCGCAAGACCATACGCAAGCGGTAGAAAAGGTGCCGCCTCCTCCGCCTTGAGACCGTTCTGCACAAGAGCGGTGCGCAAATTCTCCTGCACGGCCGCCAGCGCCGGATCGCGGCTCGTCAGCGCCAGAACCCGGCGCTCGGGCGTCGTCACCGTTCCCACCGCATCGAACCGCAATGTCAGCCCGGCCGCCGCAACCGCCTGCCCCGCCAGCTTGGCGCCGTAGAGCACCGGGTCCTTGCACGCGTAAAGACGCTGCAACGCGACGATCGGCTTGACGCGTACCGCCTCGACCCCGTTGGCGATCAGGAAGCGATCGAGAAACTCGGTCAGCACGAACGAGGCCGTCTCGTCGGGCATCAAGGCAAAAAACAACCGCTCCGGTTTGCGCGCCCGCGCCGGAGGCCGACAGAAATCGAATGCCGCTTGAACTGACACGCCGCCCAACTCGAGTCTTGATCCGGCCGAACTAGAACAAATCGGGAACTATTTTTCAAGAGGGAGGCGTTCAATCCTTCGCCATCGAGCGGATGACCTTCAGTTTGTCATCCGAGAGGCCAGCAAGCGCCTTCTCCTCCAAACAGCCATTGCGAAGCGACCATGCAAACACCAGTGGGAGCTTGGAGTAGCTGTAGATAAATATGGAACTGATTTCCCATCGCCGGTCGCCCAGATAGTTCTGCAAATCCCACATTTCCGACGGCGACGCGGCGGCCTGCGCCTTCTGCTTGAACTCGGTCATGACCTTGTTGAGAGCGGCGTGCAACGCGGCGTCATAAGCGGACCGCGCGATCTTCTTTTCTGCGGCAGACCATTTTAGCTGAAACATCGTGGTGCGCCTTCCACAGGACAAACCGCGCGAGCACTGTACCGGTAAATTATCGCGTTCGGAACTTCACGAAATCGCAGGCTTGCGGCCTTCGACCCGTGCATCGCCGGCGTTGGCGCGAGCGGCCTATCTCTATGCGGACGGCTTGGTGTGCATCGCCTGCGCCGCCAGCGCGACCTGGGTGCGATTGCGGACGTTCATCTTGCGCATGATCGTCGTCATGTGCGCCTTGACCGTGGCTTCGGCAATTCCGAGGTCGTAAGCGATCTGCTTGTTGATCCGGCCGGCGCGAACGCCGTCGATGATCTTCCACTGCAGGGGCGACAGAACCAGCGATGCTGCGTGGCAACCGCAGGCGTCATCGCCTGCTTCCGCAACGATCTGGTTGTCCACGAACCACCTCCCGGCGTGCCGGCACGCGCGTTTCAGGCCGCTAAAGGCCGGGAATAGCTTAGCAAGATTGGTCCGGTTGCTTCAAGTGGTACCGGTACCATTTTGCCGGGTGCTGGAGTTTCCGAAACGGTCCGGTCAGGCCTGCCGTTCCAATTCCGGTATAATCCGTATACGGATCACACCCGCAGCGCATCGGAAAATCAGGACACACCTTCCGGGACGGAATGCCGACTTTGGTAGCATCGACACGATTGTTTCTATCACAGACCATTGATGCCGTTCGCGGCAGCGCGTTCGCTTGCCTGGGAGCAGATCGCAATGCCGGCCCTGAAAATGCGGCAAGACCAAGCCGCGGAAAGCGACACGATCCAGGATGCGGCGACGGTTCCGTCGGCGCGCTGGTGGCGCATCATTCCCGCCGCCATCCTGGTCTACATCTTCTCGTTCATGGACCGCACCAATATCAGCTTCGCCATGGCGGGCGGCATGAACGAAGCCCTCAACATGACCGCGGCGCTGTCGGGACTGGCGGCCGGCATCTTCTTCATCGGTTATGTCGTGCCGCAAATTCCCGCCGGCCATTTCGCCGAACACGGCAATGCCAAGCAGTTCATCGGCCTGTCGATCCTCGTCTGGGGCGGGCTGTCGATCCTGTGCGGTTTCGTGCGCAGCCCGACGGAACTGTTGATCGTGCGTTTTCTCACCGGCGTCGCCGAAGGCGGCGTGTGGCCGGCGATGCTGGTCATCATCAGCCACTGGTTTCCCAACGAGGAGCGCGGCCGCGCCAACGCGTTTTTCATCATGAACATCGCCATCGCCTCGATCCTCACCGGACCGTTGTCGGGATGGATGATCGCCTGCTGCGGCTGGCGCTGGGTGTTCATCGGCGAAGGCGCGCTGACCCTGCTCTTGATCCTCATCTGGTATCCCTTGATCGCCAACCGGCCGGACCAAGCCAAATGGCTTTCTGCCGCCGAGCGCGACTGGATCGTCGCCCGCCTCAAGGCCGAACAAGCGGAGTTCAAGGGCAAATCCCGCATTTCCTATCGCGCGGCCCTGGCCGACGCCAATCTGTGGAAGCTGGTGCTGCTCTACTTCTGCTATCAAGTCGGCATCTACGGCTTCGCGATGTGGCTGCCGACGCTGCTGAAAGTTCTGACCAACAGCGGCATGGCCGGCATCGGCTGGCTGTCCACCCTGCCCTATGTCGTGATGGTGGCCGGGCTCTACACCTTCGGGCGCCTGTCCGACCGCAGCGGCAACCGCCGCCGCTACATCGCGCTGCCGATCCTCGGATTTGCGGTGTGTTTCCTGGTGTCGACGCTGTTCACGGTCGATATCTGGCTGTCGTACACGTTCCTGGTGGCGTGCGGCTTCTTCATGCAATCGGCCTCCAGCGTGTTCTGGACGGTGCCGCCGCTGATCTTTCCGGCGGAAGTGGCGGGCGGCGTGCGCGGCGTCATCAACGCGCTCGGCAATCTCGGCGGCTTCATCGGCCCGCTCGCGGTCGGCTGGCTGCGCGTGGTGTTCCACAATTACGATGCGGGCATCTATTTCCTGACCGCCTCGCTGGTAGCCGGGTTTCTCATCACGCTCACTTTGCCGAAATCGACCACGGGCAAACCGTGACGCGGCGGCTCAATCCGCCGTGGCGCCGCCGTCGATGGGGAGCGCGACGCCGTTGAGGAACGCCGCTTCGTCGCTGGCGAGATACGCCGCCGCATTGGCGACATCCGCCGACGTTGCCAGCCGTCCGAGCGGCACCTCGCCGAGGCGTTCGGCCCGGCGCTGCGGATCTTTCAGCATCTCGCGCACAAAAGCGGTTTCCACCGTCGAGGGATGCAGCGAGTTGCAGCGGATGCCGTCCTTGCCGTAGCGCACCGCAATCGACTTGGTCAGCAGCGTCAGCGCGCCTTTGGTGGTGGTGTAGGTCTCGTTGGTATAGGCGTGGCCGATCAGGCCGCACACCGACGACATGTTGAGGATGACGCCGCCGCCCGCCGCGCGCATCACCGGCAGGGCGTGCTTGATGCCGAGGAACGGCCCCTTCACGTTGACCGCCAGCATGGCGTCGAGCGACTCCACCGGCATCTCCTCGATGGCTTTGCGGACATTGATGCCGGCATTGTTGACCAGGATGTCGAGCTTGCCCGCCTGGGCAAGCACGGCGCCGATGGCATCCTTCCAAGCGGTTTCGCTGGTCACGTCGAGGCTGAGGAACGTGCCGCCGAGCGATGCCGCAGTGGCCTCGCCCTGATCCTTGACGACGTCGGCGATGAACACCGTGGCGCCTTCTTCGTGGAAGCGCGTTGCGATCGCGGCGCCGAGCCCACCGGCCGCACCGGTGATCAGCGCGACCTTGTCCGCGAGGCGGCCGCTCACGCGAGGCCTCCTTTGCGCACTTTGATGCCGGCCAGTTTCTCGTAGAACTGGATCAGGCCGCCGTGATCGTCGCCCGCTTTGCCGTCGACCTTCAGCGCTTGCAGGAATTCCATCACCTGGCTGGTCAGCGGAACCGGAACGCCGGTGGCGTGGGCGGTGTCGAGGGCGTTCTGCAGATCCTTGATGTGCAGCTCGATGCGGAAACCGGGCTTGTAGTTGCCGGTCAGCACCATCGGCGCTTTCGCGTTCAGCACCGTCGATCCGGCGAGGCCGCCCTTGATCGCGTCGAACACTTTTTCGGGATCGACGCCCGCTTTGGTGGCGAGCACGAAGGCTTCCGACATCGCCGCGATGTTGAGCGCCACGATGACCTGATTGGCGAGCTTGGTGACATTGCCGGCACCGATATCGCCGCACAGAACCGCGCTCGCGGCCATTTTGAGCAGAAGGTCCTTGACCTTGTCGAACACGGCCTGTTTGCCGCCGACCATCACCGACAACGTGCCGTCGATGGCTTTGGGCTCGCCGCCGGACACCGGCGCATCGAGCATTTCGATACCCTTCGCAGCGAGCGCTTCGGCGATTTCGCGGCTGGCGAGCGGAGCAATCGAACTCATGTCGACGACGATGGTGCCGGGCCCAGCGCCTTCGATGACGCCGTTCTCGCCCAGCACGGCCGCTTTCACATGCGGCGAGTTCGGCAGCATGGTGATGACGATCTCGCTTTGCGCAGCGACATCCTTGGGCGAGGTTCCCGCCTTGGCACCGGCTTCGACCAGCTCGGCCACGGGCGCGGCCACGACGTCGTAGACGACGAGGCTGTAGCCCGCCTTCAACAGATTCCTGGCCATGGGCTTGCCCATGATGCCGAGGCCGATGAAACCGATGGTCATGTCCTATGTCCTCTTCAGAAGCGCCTTGGCGGTCTTGACGACCGTCGCCGGGGTGAGACCGTAGCGCGCCATCAGGCCGTCATAGCCTTCCGCCGAAACGCCGAACGTGTCCGGCACGCCGACGAACTCCACCGGCGCGTGGGCGACGCTGCGCAGCGCCTCCATCACCGCCGAACCGAGTCCGCCGATCAGCGAATGCTCCTCCGCCGTCACGATGGCCTCGACGCCGGCGGCGTAACGGACGATGGCGTCGCGATCGAGCGGCTTGATGGTCGAGACATTGACGACCCGCGCCGAAATGCCTTCGGCTTCGAGCGTCTTGGCGGCTTCGAGGGCAATCGACACCATGACGCCGGCGGCAAAAATTGCGACATGACGGCCGTCGCGGAGCTGGGTCACCTTGCCGATATGATAAGGCTCGTCGGGCGGCGTGACGAACGGCAGGTCGTTGCGATTGATGCGGATGTAGACCGGCCCTTCCCAATCGAGCAGGCACTCCATCATCTTCTCGCATTCGATGGAATCGGCCGGACAGACCACCGACATATGCGGGATCGCCCGCATCAGCGCCACGTCTTCGATGCTCTGGTGGGTCTTGCCGTCGCCGAAATCGGACAGGCCCGCGCTGGAGCCGCAAATCCGCACATTGAGGTTCGGCACGCAGATCGAATTGCGCAACTGGTCGTAGGCGCGGCCGGTGGCGAAGATCGCGAACGTATGCACGAACGGAATCATCCCGGCGAGCGCCATGCCGGCGGCGGTCGAGGTCATGTCCTGCTCGGCGATGCCCATCTGGAAATAGCGATCGGGAAACTCGGCCTGGAACATCACCGATTGGGTCGATTTGCCGAGGTCCGCTTCCAGCGCCATGACGCGCCAGTCCTTGCGGCCGAGCCGGACCAGCGCTTCGCCGTAAGCGGTTCTCAAATTCACCGCGGTCATTGCAGTTTCCTCTTGGCTTCGGCGATTTCGGCGAGCGCCTGGTCGTATTGCGCCTGGGTCAGCGACGCGTTGTGGAAGGCGGAGGTGTTCTCGGCGAAGGAAATGCCCTTGCCCTTGACGGTCTCCGCGATCAGCACGGTGGGAATGCCTTTGGTGGTGGTCGCGGCATCGAGCGCATCGAGGACCGCCCCGACGTCGTGACCATCGACGCTGATCACGTTCCAGCCGAACGAACGCCACTTGTCCTCGAGATTGGGAATGTCGAAGACGTCCTTGGTGGCGCCGGTTGCCTGGAAGCGGTTGCGGTCGACGATGCCGGTGAGCGAATCCAGCTTGTAGCGCGCCGCCGCCATCGCCGCTTCCCAGATCTGGCCTTCAGCGATCTCGCCGTCGCCCATGACCACGTACACATGCGACGGGCTCTTGGCGTAGCGCAGCGCCAGCGCCATACCGACACCGATGGAGAGGCCCTGGCCGAGCGAACCGGTGACGGCCTCCATGCCCGGCGTCTTCATGTCGGGATGGCCTTGCAGCTTGCCCTTCAGCGTCTTGAGACCGCCGATGTCCTCGCGCGGGATGATGCCGAGTTCGATCAGCGCGGCGTACTGGATCGGAACGGTGTGGCCCTTGGAGAGCAGGAAGCGGTCCCGGTCGCGGTCGGTGTAATTCTTGGGATCGAACCGCATTTTGGAGAAGTACAGCGCCGCCGCAATCTCGGCCAGCGAGCACGAACCGCCGATGTGGCCCACCTTGCCGACGCCGATCATCGTGATGACGTCGGTGCGAAGATCGCAGGCGATCCTTTCGATCCGGCGGATTTCCTCAGGCGTCGCCATCCGGCTTCCTCCCGCACATGTTTTTCGAATCCATGGAAACCTCGCTCTCAGACAGGCCGGTAGAGGCGGCCGCGCACCCCCGATGATGTACCGATACCACCCCGCCGTGGTACCTAGACCAACGTCGATAAGGCCGTGCCGCCGCAGGCAAAACCGGGCTAGAATGTCCGCGATCGGCCGGACCAATGCAGCCAGTGGATATCGGTGTTTCGTCGTAACCGTTCAGGTCGGGAGAAAAATCTTATGCGTCCGCTCCTGCTTCTCCGCGCCCTGTTCGATGCCGCCGTCGCCGCGGCCCAGCCGGCGCTGTGCGTTCCCGCCAACCTGCCGCCGCGGCCCAAGGGCCGGTTGATCGTGATCGGCGCCGGAAAAGCTTCGGCCGCGATGGCCAAGGCGGTGGAAGATCATTGGGATGGCCCGCTCGAGGGTCTGGTGGTGACGCGCACCGGCTACGCCGTGCCCTGCACCCGGATCGAGATCGCCGAGGCCGCCCATCCGGTGCCGGACACGGCGGGGCTCAAGGCGGCGGAGCGCATCCTGGCGCTGGCGCGCTCGGCAGGACCTGACGACACCGTGCTGTGCCTCATTTCGGGCGGCGGATCGGCGCTGCTGCCGCTGCCTCTCGACGGCATCAGCCTGGAAGACAAGCAGCAGGTGAACCGCGCCCTCCTCGCGTCCGGCGCCACCATTACCGAGATCAATACGGTGCGGCGGCATTTGTCCGCGATCAAAGGCGGACGGCTGGCGGCGGCGGCGCATCCGGCGCGGATCTTGACGCTGCTGATTTCCGACGTGCCGAGCGACAATCCGGCCGACATCGCATCCGGTCCCACGGTCGGCGATCCAACGACGTGCGACGACGCCCGCGCCATCATCGACCGGTATGGGATCGAACTGCCGGCGAATGTCCGCGCCGCGCTGGAGCGCGACGATGCGGAATCGATCAAACCCGGCGATCCGCGGCTGGCCAATGCCGAAGCCCGGATCATCGCCGCGCCGCAAATGGCGCTGGAAGCGGCGGCCGAGGTGGCGCGCGGCGAAGGCCTGCCGGTGCATATCCTGGGCGATGCCATCGAAGGCGAAGCGCGCGACGTCGGCAAGGTGATGGCGGGCATCGCGGCGCAGGTGGCGTCGCGCTATCAGCCGTTTGTGCCGCCCTGCGTGCTGCTCTCCGGCGGCGAAACCACCGTGACGGTACGCGGCAAGGGACGCGGCGGACGCAATGTCGAATTCCTGTTGTCGCTGGCCATAGCGCTGGGCGGGCGGGAAGGCATCTGGGCGCTGGCGGGCGATACCGACGGCGTCGACGGCCTTGAAGAGATCGCCGGCGCGGTGGTGACGCCGACCACGCTGGCGCGCGCGCGCAAGGCCGGGATCAATCCACGCGATGCGCTCGCCAACAACGACGGCCACGGTTTCTTCGGCGCCCTCGGCGACTCGGTGGTGACCGGCCCGACACTGACCAACGTCAACGATTTCCGCGCGATTTTGGTTGAGCGCGAAGAAGGGTAAGGGCGCCGAAGGAAGAGCACTTTCCTCCCCCACGGTGTCGAAACCAGCGAGCCGCACAATGCTCAAAAAGCGGGGGAGGAAAGGAGTATCGGCTCCTGAAAGCGATCACACGCCGTCCGGCAACTTGGCGCGCATCATCCGCTTGCGGTCGAGGCGGCGGCCGTCGACGATAAACGTGCCGTCGCCGACGGCATGAAGCATTCGCTTCTCCTTGCGCGCGATGTCGATAGAGGCCGCAAGGCCTTGCAGCACGACGATGTTGTATGGCGTGACGATGTCGGCCACCCGGCACTCGATATTGGCAAGGCATTCCTTAATGAGAGGCACCTTGACCTTCTTGGCCTTCTCACGCGTCAACGCGAATTTCGCGAACTTGTCGGTGTCCGATCCCGAGCACATTCCGATGCCGACCACGGTATCGATCATGTCCACGGTGGGAATGGCGATCACGCATTCCTTGGTCCGGCGCAGCGCTTCGAAGGAGTAGTTCCACGGTCCGGTGGTGATCGCGAACGAGGCCGAGAAATCCAGCACCATGGTCCAGGTGATGGTCATGACATTGTCTTTGCGGCCGTCGTTGGTCGCGACCAGAACGACCGGCCCAGGCTCCATCAGCGTGAACGCCTTGCCGAGCGGCAGAGTTCTCATGGTCCGCCCCCATCAAATTCCGGCTTACATTATATACTCCGGGTTTCGGGAGACATGACACTTTCGCGTGCGAAGCCGGGCCCGGTTATTTCGGCGCCAAACGGATGGCGCCGTCGAGACGGATCACCTCGCCGTTCAGATACGCATTGGCGACGATGTGCCGGACCAGCGCCGCATATTCTTCGGCCTTGCCGAGGCGCGACGGGAACGGAACCATTTTGCCGAGCGAATCCTGGACCTCCGCCGGCATGGCTTGCAGCATCGGCGTTTCCATAATGCCCGGCGCAATCGTCATGACGCGGATGCCGGAACGCGCCAGTTCGCGCGCGACCGGCAAGGTCATCGCCACGATTCCGCCTTTGGACGCGGCATAGGCCGCCTGCCCGATCTGGCCCTCGAACGCAGCCACCGATGCGGTATTGACGATCACGCCGCGCTCGCCGTCCGCATTCGGATCGTTGCGGGCCATGATCTCGGCCGCGAGCCGCAGCATGTTGAACGAACCGACCAGATTGACGGAGATCGTCCGCACAAACGACGACAGCGCATGGGCACCGTTCTTGCCGACGACTTTTTCGGCCGGTGCGATTCCGGCACAGTTCACGAGTCCGCGCAAAGGCCCCATCGCTGCCGCAACCTCATAGGCCGCACGGGCGCCCTCTTCGCTCGCAACATCGGTGTGCACATAGCGGGCGCCATCCATGACAGCCGCCTGGTTGATGTCCGCGACCACGACCTTGCCGCCGTTGGCGACGATCATGCGCGCGGTGGCGGCGCCCAATCCGGAGGCGCCACCGGTCACCACAAACACGCCACCTGCGATTTCCATGTGCGTGGTCCTTCAAAAGCGCGGTCATGAGAGGCGGAGACCGATCGGGCGTCAACGGGCGCCGTTAGGGCATTGCGCGGCGCGCGGTGCATGACCGCTGCGACGGAACCGCAGCCCGGACGCGGCGTTACCGGCTGACACCGGAGGCTCTCATGTCCGATTACGATCTTTATTACTGGTCGGTGCCGTTTCGCGGCCAGTTCGTGCGCGCCGTTCTCAGCTTTGCCGGAAAGCGCTGGACCGAAGGCGGCGACGAAGCCATCGCCAGACTGATGGGCGGACCGGTGCGGGACATGCCGGTTCCCTTCATGGGGCCGCCGCTCTTGATCGACAAAAAGGCGCACGTCGCCATTTCGCAGATGCCGGCGGTCGTTCTTTACCTAGGCGAGACGCTCGGGCTGCTGCCGGACGATGCCGCCAGGCGCGCCATGACGATGAAGATCGTCTGCGATGCCAACGACGTGATCGACGAGATCACGCTCGACGGCGGCCGATTGATGTGGACGGAGAAGCGTTGGGACGAGTTCGTTCCGCGATTGAAGAAATGGATGTCGTTCTGGGAAGAGACCGGGCGACGCCACGGACTGACCGCGGACTCCGGATTTCTGCTCGGCGGCGAAACGCCGGGGATCGCCGATGTCGTCAGTGCCACGCTGTGGTCGACCATGACCGAGCGCTTCGAAACGCTGAAATTGCTGTTGGAAGAGACGGCACCGATGACGGCGGCATTGACGGCACGCATCGCCGCGCTGCCGCCGCTGGCCGAACTCGCCGCCAAAGCCCGCGAAGACTATGGCGACGCCTATTGCGGCGGCCAAATCGAAGCATCGCTGCGCAAGGTGCTGGACGCGTAGACGGTTCAGACCCGCTTCGGTTTGATGCCAATCCCCGGCAAGAGGCGGAATTGCGCGAACGTGCCGGCGGTCGAGGACGGCGCCACCCACACTTTGAAGAGTCCGGGTTCCGCTTCCCATTTCAAGGATGCATTGACGAACGCGAGATCGTGGCGCGACAGCGTGAACGTCACCGTCTTGCTTTCGCCGGGGGCGAGATCGATGTGCCGGATGCCTTTCAGAACACGAACAGGCTGCGTCAGGCTGGCGACGGTGTCGCAAATATAAAGCTGCGCCACTTCATGGATCGCCCGCTTGCCGGTGTTGGCGATCACGGCCGAAACGGTGACCGTGCCGTCCCAGGACAGCTCCGGCATATCGACGGCGGTGGCGCCGTAGGAAACGCTGCCGTAGGTGAGGCCGTAACCGAACGGATACAGCGCTTCATTGGTCACCTCGCGATAGCGCGACTTGAACGAGGCATCGTCCGATGTCTGGGCGCGGCCGGTCGGACCATGATCGTAGAAAAACGGCTCCTGGCCCGAGGCTTGCGGGAAGCTGACCGGCAAGCGGCCGGACGGGCTTGCATCGCCGAACAACAGATCGGCCATCGCATGACCGGTTTCGCTGCCGAGGAACCACGTCGCCATGATCGCATCGGCATTGCGCACCGCGCCGGTGAGCGCCAGCGCGCGGCCATGACGGAGCAGCACGACAACCGGCTTGCCGACGGCGGCGACGGCTTCGGCCAACGCCTGCTGCGGCGGCGGCACAACGATCTCCACCCGCGCCTGCGCTTCGCCGGACATATTGGCGCCCTCGCCGATCGCCAGCACGACGACGTCGGCCGATTTCGCCGCAGCAACCGCCGCGTCGATGCCGCCGGCCAGAGGCTCCTCGATGCCGCTGCCCGCAACGACCGTCAGCAAGGACGAATCGCTCAGCGCGGCACGCAAGCCTTGTTCGAGCGAAACCACTGCGGTGCGGTCGGGGAAGATGGTCCAGGGACCGAACAGATGATCGCGGTCGGCGCCGAACGGGCCGATCAACGCGATCTTCTTGCCCGACTTCGGCAGCGGCAGCAGCGATTTCTCGTTCTTCAGCAGCACCACCGAGCGGCGCGCGGATTCCCGCGCCAGCGCAACCGTTGCAGGCGTGCGGATATCGCGCTTTTCGCGTTCTTCATTCAACGAGCGGTACGGGTTCTCGAACAGCCCGAGCATCTTCTTGACGTACAGCACGCGCCGCACCGCTTCGTCGACCACCGCAACGTCGAGCGCACCGCTGCGCACCAGATCGGGCAGATACTTGTTGTAGAAGTCGCTCTGCATGCTGATATCGCAGCCGGCCGTGATGGCTTTGCGCGCCGCATCGGGACCGTCGGCGGCGTAGCCGTGCGCGATCAGTTCCTCGTCGGAGGTGTAATCGGAGACGACGAGGCCGCGGAATTTCCACTCGCCGCGCAGGATGTCGGTGAGCAAATGATGGTTGCCGGTCGAAGGCACGCCCGCGATGGTGTTGAACGAACTCATGGTCGACAGCGCGCCCGCCTCGAACGCGGCCTGGAACGGCGGCAAATGAACCTGGCGCAGCGTGGTCTCGGGAATGTCGACGTCGCTATATTCCATGCCGCCCATCACGCCGCCGTACGCCGCGAAGTGCTTGGGACAGGCGAGCACGGAATCGTCGTTCTTGAGACTCGAACCCTGGAAGCCGCGCACACGCGCCGCCGCCAGGAGACTGCCGAGATAGGTGTCTTCACCGGCCGCTTCGGCCACCCGGCCCCAGCGTTCGTCGCGGGCGATGTCCACCACCGGCGCGAAGGTCCAGTGGATGCCGAGTGCGCTCATCTCGACCGCCGACGCGCGCGCCGTGCGCATCGCCAGATCGGGATCGAAACTCGCCGCCTCGCCCAGCGGAATCGGGAACACCGTGCGCATGCCGTGAATGATGTCGCCGGCGAAAATCAGCGGAATGCCGAGCCGCGAACGTTCCACGGCCGTCTTCTGCAATTCGCGCCCGCCCGCCACGCCGATGCCGTTGAACAGCGCGGTAATGCGGCCCTTGGCGATCAGATCCAGCGTCTGTTCCCTGGTGACCGCATCGCTGGCGGGATTGATGCGCTGGTAATCGAAGCGCGTCTGGTCGGAATAGATGCTGAGCTGCCCGGCTTTTTCCTCCAGGGTCATCCGGCCGATCAGGTTCTCGATGAACGGATCGCGCGCAAGCTTCGGCTTGGCAAAGCCGGGGGCGGCAACGGCCGCAAGCGCGAACATCGAGGCAGCACCTTTCAAGGCACCGCGGCGGCTAAGCTGACAAGGATTCACGGGAGCACTCCGGGCATAACCAGTCGTTGTCGTGAAAGTAAGGTTGGAGGCCGCAAAAGGCAAAGCTCCTCACGCGGCCAGACAAAGAGTCTCATCCTTTGACGCTCCCCGCCAACAGCCCCCTCACATAGTGGCGCTGCAACGCAAGGAACAGGACGAGCACCGGCGCAGTGGTGACGACGGCGCCGGCCATGACCATCGCACTGTCCTGGACATGCTCGCGCGACAGCGAAGCGACCGCCAACGGCAACGTATAGAGCTGGTCGTGGGATAACACGATTAACGGCCACAGGAAGTCGTTCCAGGCACTCAGGAACGTGAAAACGCCGAGCGTCACCATGATCGGGCGGAGGTTGGGAAGTACGATTTTGAGGAAAATCTGAACTTCGCTGGCGCCGTCGACCCTGGCCGCCTGCAGCATCTCGTCGGGCAGGCCGAGCGCGTATTGGCGGACCAGGAAAATGCCGAACAACGACGCCATGAACGGCACGACGACCCCGCCGTAGCTGTTCAAAAGGCCCAATTCTTTCATGAGAAAGAAAAGCGGTAACATGCTGAGCTGGCCAGGGATGATGAGCGCCGCCAGCAGACCGCGAAAGATTCGGTCGCGGCCGGCGAACCGCAGCTTGGCGAAGGCATAGCCAGCCGCCACGTTGAAGGCGAGCGACAATACGGTGGCCAGCGACGCGACGATGAGACTGTTGAGGACATAGCGGCCCATGTTCTGATGGGCGAAGAGTTCGCGATAATTGGCGAGCGTCGGATGCGACGGCCACAGCGGCGGCGGGAAACCGACCGCATCGTGCGGCGGCATCAGTGATACCGATACCATCCACGCCAACGGGAACAGCGCCATCAGCGATGCGGCGGTCAGAAAGAGTTCGGCCAGGATGGCGCGACGGGATTTCATGCCACGCCCTCCCGTGTCCGCGGCCGCAGCAGCGACAATCCGACCAGAACGGCGAACAGGATGAACGCGGTCGCCGAGGCGTGACCGAGGTTCCACCATTTGAAGCCGTCCTGATACATGAAATAGAGGAGCGTGACGGTCGATTGGGCGGGGCCGCCTTGGGTCATGACATACGGCTCGGCAAAAATCTGGAAATAACCCGCGGTGGTCAGCAGCGCCACCAGCCAGAGGCTCGGCGCGATACCGGGGACGGTGACATGGTGGAAGCGCATCCACGGCCCCGCCCCATCGACGCGCGCGGCGTCGTAAAGATCCTGCGGCACGTTCTGCAACGCCGCCAGAAGGATCAGCATGTTGTAGCCGAAGTTCTTCCACACCGCGAACAGGATGATGGCGGGCATCGACCAGCGCGGATCGCCGAGCCAATCGACGGCGGGAAGTCCGATGGCATGCAGGATTTCGTCGAACGCACCGCCGCTGCCGAGCAGATAGCGCCACACCACGGCGGCCGCGACGAGACTGGCGACATAGGGCGCGAACAACGCGGTGCGATGCAACGATTTCAGCCGTACCGCGGGGACGTTGAGCGCCATGGCGGCAATAAGCGACACCGCGATCGACAGCGGCGCGCCGACGAAGGCGAAATAGCAGGTGTTGGCGAACGCGCGCCAGAACAGCGGCGTTTGCAGCAGGTCGAGGTAATTGGCGAACCCGACGAAGCGCAGGTTGTGCAGGCTCGCCAGGGCGTAAATGTCGAAATCGGTGAGGCTCATGACGAAAGCGGCGCACACCGGCCCGAAGAAGAAAACCGTCAGCACGAACAACGCCGGTGCCGCGAAAAGAAATCCGGGAGAAAGCCGCCGCGTCCTCATGCTTGCGCCCGCCCCCGCATCCAGCGCCGCTTGGCGAGCACCGCATCGGCGAACGCATCGAGGCGTGCCAGAGCGGCGTCGAGCGGCTCCACCCCGCGCACAATGCGCTCGAGCGCCGTCGCCATCTCATTGGCAATGCGTTCCCATTCCGGCACCATCGGCGGCGGCTTGGCGATCATCAGTTGATCGAAGAACGCCTTCGAGCGCGGGTCGCGCATCAGTCCGGTGTCGAACCAGGCCATCTGATCGGCGGGCAAATCGCCGGTGGTCCGATGCAGGATCTGCTGCTGACGGGCGTTGCAGATATAATCGATGACGGCGAAGGCGCGCGCCTTGTTGCGCGAGGCCCGCATCAGACAGAGACTGACGCCACCGGCGAGCGACGCACCGGCACCGGAGAGTCCAGGCAAGGGCGCGGTCGCCCAAGCATCATGCAGGTCCGCCGGAAGCCGCTGGGCGAATTCGCCCAGATTCCACGGCCCCGAAATCAGGAATGCAAAATCGCCGCGGGCGAAGCTGCCATAAATGTCCGGTACCTCGGTGTTGGTGACCACCGGCGCGAAACCGCGATCATACAGCGACGCGACATAAGCGAAGGCCTGCCGCACAGCGGGCTGACGGAAGCCGCCTCGCGTACCGTTGTCGAGCAGAAGCGGAGCGCCGGCTTGCAGTGAGAAGGCCACCAGCGGCTCGTACTCGTTGATCGGCATCAGCAAGCCGTGACCGGCGCGCGACAGCACCGACAACTGCCGATCCCATTCGGAACGCGTCACCGCGATGCGGTCGAACCCCGCCGCTTTGAGCAGGTCGCGCCGGTAGTAGAGAAGACGGGTGTCGACATACCAGGGAAGGCCGTAGAGCTTGTCCGCGATCGTCACCGAGCGCCGCGCAACGGCAAAGTCCTTGTTCAAATCGATCCTGTGGGCGGCGACGAACGGTTCGAGCGGTTCGAGGGCATCGAGGGCGACGAACTCGGGCACCCAGGTATTGCCGAGCGCCAAAACGTCGGGAAGGCTGTCGGCGGCAAACGCCGTCAGCAGCTTTTCGTGCGCCGAGCTCCACGGCAAAGCCTGAACCACCACCTCGGTGCCGCGATCCCGCATGAAGCGCTCGGCGAGCGTACCAAGCGCCTCGCCTTCGACGCCCATCGCCCACACCTGTATGGCACCGGATGAACGGGAACAGGAGGTGAGGCCAATCGCGCCCGCAGCCGCGGCCGATGCCAGAAGATGGCGCCGGTCGAGCTTCATTTTGCCCCCGCGACGAGCCACTTTCCGTCGCTCTCCAGCGGTTCGAAGCCGGCATGCAACAGGCCGCGCCGTATGATGGCGCCGGTATAGGGATCATCCTTGAGCAGCTTCCAGACAAAGCCGGACCGGTAGTTCTCGAGCATCGCCAGGATCGGCCCCTGATCGATCCCGAGATAATCGTTCGACACCCAGCCGGCCCGCGGCGTCTGCCGTCCGTAGGGCGACTGATAATCGCCGCGGAAGGTCGGATTGAACGAGTCGTAGAAACCGTATTTGCCGTAAATGTCGCTGCCGTATTTGGCCAGCATGGCTTTCGTGGCCTGGATGCAGATCTCGGGCGCAAACACCACCGACGAAATCGCCGCGGTCGGCGCGATGGTGCCGTCGTCGAGCACGCCTTCGTCGTCGTCCTGCGACGGGCCGCGGGCGGAATAGCTGTGGAACTGGATTTCGCGGCCGTCGATCTTGAGCGTGACGTCGCCGGGACCGTCGCACGCCGTCAGCCCCCAGATGTTCGGACCGTAATCGGCAAATTTCTTCGGATTGGCGATGGCGTAATTGCGCTGAGCAACCGTCGCGATGCGCGAGTTCTCGAAATAGTCGCTGTGATGGCTGCGCATATAGGGGTCCACGATATGCTGCAGATCGTACCACACCTCGGTGTATTGGTGGCCCATCATCGGACCGAACCCGAGGTGAGGGTCTCCGAAATTCGTGCCCCAACTCAAGTCGTAGGTGGCGCACCAGTAAGCCCAGGACTCCGGCGACAACGGATACTTCGGCGACGCCATGGCGAGAAGGTAGATCATCATGCCTTCGTCATAGCCATTCCACGTCGTGCGGTTGAACCCGGTCTCGGGGTCCCATCCCATACTCAAGACGCCGTTGGCCTGCTCGAAGAACGTCCAATCGGCGCGCTCATAGAGGGCGTAGGCGTGGGCCCGGATCTCGGTCTCGACCGGCGTCTTGCGATTGAAGAACGCGGCAGCGGTCAACGCCCCGAGGAAGAACATGGTCGAGTCCACGTTCGACAGTTCGCAATTGGCGAAGCGGTTGCCGTCCTTGAAGTCGAGAAAATGATAGAAGAACCCCTTGTTTCCGATGCAGCCGGTCTTGGCGTCGCCTTGGCGGCCGTTCCAGAAGGTTCGCAAGGTCGTCAGCGTGCGCTCCGCCGCCTCGCTGCGGCTGACGAAACCGCGATGAACGCCGATGCAATAGGCGGTCAAGGCAAAGCCCACCGCGGCGATGGAGCAGTATTGGTTCGACGGCCAGCGGTCGGGCGCCAGTCCCGTCTTGGCATCCGTCGCATGCCAGAAAAAGTCGAACGTCCGGCGCTGAACGTCGGTCAGCGTGGCATCCCAATACTTGGGTGCTTGCCGCTGATGGCGCGCCGAACGCCGCGCCGCAGCCCACGCCGATTCGCCGTAAAGAACGAGGCCGGGAACAGCCGTCAACAAAGCGCGGCGATCGAGGCCGCGGACGACGTTTTTCTTCACACCCTCAGAAACCGCGGACATGCTGCTTCCGCCCAGGCGCCCGATCAGAAGAGGATTACGCAAGGCAACGCCTCCGCGAACCACTGCCGAACAGGTTCAACGCGCCGCTGTAGCTGCGGTGCCCGGTTGCGCACACGGTTCCACCCCCTCTATACGTCCGATCCGCAGCCGGAAAAACACATCCGGACTGCGGACCGGTATTGACTCCGTTAGAAATGATACTTGATGCCGACCTGGAACGTACGGGCGGGTCCGGTCGTGTCTTTGTCGGGCCGCAGCGTGGCAGGCGTCGTGTCATTGCTGAAACCGGCGACCCATTGCGAATAGGTCCGGTTGATCCAATCGAAGACGTTGTAGACCTGGAAGTCGAGCGTCACGTTCTGGCCTTCGAAGGTGTCGAACGTCTTGGCAAGCTTGAGATCGATTTGCTTGTAGTTCACCAGACCCTTTGGATAGTACCAGCTCTGATTGAGCCTGCACGCCGGAGCCCGGCAATCGGCCCTGCCGAACGGTGCGCCCGATGCCAATGTCACCAAGCCGGAAAGCGACGTGCCCCACGGACCATCGACGACGGCCGAGGTCACCCAGCGATAGCGGTCGACACCGGAAGCCGCGTGCCAGCCGCCCGCTTCGGGCGTGGCGACATCGAAGTTGAATGCGTCGCTGTCGTTGCCGAGCGCCCGCGCATTGGCAATGGTCAAGGTCGAACTGAAGCCCCATGGCGAGGTCTCGCTATAGGCCTTCGAAGCGGTCAGATAGACCGCATTGTAGTGCGTGCGGCCGCTGTCGTTGGAGATGATGAAGCTGCCGAAACCGGGCAGCCCATTGCCCCAGGGCTGACAGGCATATTGCGGGCCGTTGACGCACCACGATCCATCCGCCTGGCGGTTGCCCAGCATCCAATTGAAGTTGTGGTAGCCTTCGATATGCGCGAACGTCACGCCGGTATCGAGCCAGCCGAATTTCTGACGGATGCCGATGTTGAACTGGTCGGTGTAAGGCACCTTGTTGTTGTTCTTGAGTGCCTCAATTTCGCGCGCCCCCGAAACGGCGCCGAGGGTTTCCAGCTTGGCCGGATCGAGATAAGCCGGATTCCACGGCACCTGCCCTGGCCCAGTGCCGAACACGAGCGAATACTGCGATGCATAGGAGCGGCGATATTCGAGCTGGGTATAGTCGTAGATGTCGCGATCGTAATAGCGGCCCGCGCCGGCAAAGAACACCGTTTCGCCATCGCCGTCGAGATCGTAGGACGCGCCCAGACGGGGCTGGAACATGCCCGCCGTTGCCGTGCGATTGCCGCCATTGGAGATGTAGTCTTCGGGATTGAAGCCGGCGTTCTTGAAGTTCGACCAGCCGCGGATCGCCGCCGCCACATCGGGCGGGGTGATGAAATTGTTGTCGAACATGTTGGTTTCGTAGTCCCAGCGCAGGCCGATATTGACGGTCAGGTGCTGGTCCACCGTCCAATCGTCCTGAATGAAGACGCCCAATTGCATGTTGGAGCTTTTCACTTCCGGACTGCCGACATTCACTTGCGCCGCGATCGGGGTGTTGGATCCGCTAAAATTATAGGTCGTGGTGTCGTAGAAGTACTGATGCAAGGCTTCGGTAGCGCTGTAGCTGTAATGGGCGATCTTGATGCCCGCCTTCAGGATGTGCTGGCCGTACCAGTCGATGCCGGCATAGGTGAGATTGTCCTTGAAGGTGAAATTGTCCTGCGATTTTTTCTGGTGATACTGGTTGCCTCCGGTCAGCGCCACAACGGAGCAGTAGACCGTGCAGCCAGCGGTCGATGATGTGTCCACCAGCGTGATATTGGGCGAGTTGTCGAGGTTCGACTGCTTCCAGTGATAGGCCTGCACTTCGAAGCTCATCTCGTTCAGCACGTCGCCGGCACGATGCTTCCAGTTCAAAGTCCCCTGACGCACGAACTGGTTGAGGTTGTGACCGGCCGAATAGGTGGTCGAGCCGCCGAAGTCGCGCCGGTCGCTTTCCTCGCGATCCATCAGCGTCAAGTCGATGGTGTCGTTGTCGCCGACGTCCCAAGTGAACTTGGCGAACGGCATCTTCTGATGGAAGTTGCCCGCAGAGGCCGTGCCGGTCAATTTCGCAAGTTCGGGCGGAGCCAGCCGATTGCTGAAATTATAGGGCGTGGTTGGGGTATTCTGGTCGACGGCCTCGTAAGCCAGAAGGAAATGCAGTTTGCCTTCGATGATCGGGCCCGAGAAATTGGCGCCGTACTGGTGCCGACTGTAATCGGGCTTCTCCGCGCCGCGCGAATAGTATGGCTGACCGACCATATCCTTGCCTTGGTATTCCTCGAACAGATCGCCATGGAAGTCGTCGCCGCCGGTCTTGGTCACGGCCGTGATGATGGCGGTGCCGGCCTGCTCGTATTCCGCCTTGAAGTTCTGGGTCGATACTTTGTACTCGTCGATCGCCGCCAGCGGGAAGGGGTTGCCGCGGGAACTCTCTTCGCCCGCTACACCGCCTTTGAGCACCTGATTCTTCATGCTCTGGCCGTCGATGAAGACATTGACGCGGCTGGACGAACCGCCGCCGGCGCTGAACGTCTTGTCGCCGGCAATACCGGCGTTCTGCACGATGACGCCGGGCGCCGTCGCGGCAAAGCCGAGGAAGTTGCGGTCGAGCTGCGGCAGCTTTTGAATCTCAATTTGCGAAACGGAGGTCGCCACTTCCGATGCGTGAAGATCTTGCTGCGGGGCGAACCCCTGCGCCACTTTGGTGCCCGAAACGACGACGGTCTCGGTCGCCGCGGCACTGGCATCGAGATTGAGCGTCGCCGTGGTGCCGACCGACAGCCGGATGCTTTCCTTGTCGCTTCCGGCCGTGATTTCGTAGGCGCCCGGCCGCAGGCCGAGGAAGATATAGCTGCCGTCGCTGCGCACTTTGCCTTGGACCGTCTCGCCGGTCGTCCGGTTGACGGCTGTGATCGCCGTTCCCGCGGCGGCGTTGGCGACAGTGCCTTGCAGCCGCGCGGTCTGCTCGACGGCGTACGCCGGATCCACTGAGAATGCGGCCATTATCGCGATGGCCGATGCGGTCAAAACGAGCCGCGCCCGATTGGTCAGATTGAACATGCCGTAACCTCCCCTGATTTCCGTTTTGCGGAGCCGCCGGTTTCCGGTCGTGCCTCCGCTCAGTTGGTGTTCGTTCCTCTCTTCGAACTCTCCCGAACTACGAGTTGGGGAGAAATCACGATGCCTTCCACTTCCGATGCGTCACCGGCTTCGATGGCCGAGACCAGCATCTCGAGCGCCTGCTTTCCGAGTTCGCAGACTCCCACCCTCAACGTGCTAAGCGGCGGAGAGGTGAAGCGGGCCAGCGGAATATCGTCGAATCCGATCACCGCAACGTCTTCCGGAACGGCAAGACCGGCTTCCTTGATGGCGAGGATCGCGCCCGCCGCCATCATATCGTTGGCGACAAAGACGCCGTCCGGCCGATCGGCGCGATCGAGCAGAGCAGCCATCGCGCGATGGCCGCCCTCTTCCGTGAAGTCGCCTTCGCGGACGCGCAACTCAGCACCGGGATCGACCTCGGATGCCGTTGCGGCAAAACCGCGGAAGCGTTCCTGGGCATCGAGATTTTCGGCAGGCCCGGAAATGTGCGCCAGACGGCGGCATCCATTGGCGGCAAGATGGCGAACCGCCGTGCAGGCTCCGGCGAAATTGTCGACTCCGATCGCGCACCGCTCGCTGCCGTCCGGCCTGCCGCCGATCGTTACCAGCGGAACGGTGACCGGCAAATCGCCCGCGCTTGCGACCGGCGACATGACCAGAAGCCCGTCGACCCGTCCCGACATCGACTCGATGACGGCCGCAGCTTCGGCGAGATCGCCGTGCGATCCCGACACCAAGAGATGCAGGTCGCGCGCACGCGCCGCGATATCGACGCCGCGGATGATCTCCGAAAAGAACTCGCCGTAGATATCGGGAAGGAGCAGACCGACCGTGTTGGTCCGGCTGGTGACCAGGCTGCGCGCGCCCCAATGCGGCACGTACCGCAGCCGTTCGGCCGCCTCGAGCACCCGCGCCCGGACGTCCTCGGTAACCGTGCCGATCCCGTTCATCACCCGCGATGCGGACGCCACTGAGACGTCTGCCTCACGCGCCACATCCTTGAGTGTCGACCCCTTCATGGTGGGCCCCGCGTTGCCATGCCTTCAAGAAAACGTTTTCTTTAGAGCTTGTCAAGAAAGAAGTAAACGTTTACACAAGGCAATAACGCCATTTGAGGGGCCCAAAATGCGATGTGCCGCTAAGACAATTTATTGGTGTGCGAGGTAGCACGTGGCGGCTTTCCCGAGCGGATTCCTGTGGGGGTGTGCCACCTCGGCCTATCAGATCGAGGGCTCGCCTCTGGCCGACGGCGCCGGTCCCAGCATCTGGCACCGCTTCGCCCATACACCCGGCCTGATGCGCGACGCCGAAACCGGCGACATCGCCTGCGACCACTACCGGCGGTTCAAGGACGATGTGGCGTTGATGAAGCGCCTGGGCATGCAGGCCTACCGCTTTTCGGTTTCGTGGTCGCGGATTCTGCCCGACGGTACGGGCCGCGTGAATCAAGCCGGCGTCGATTTCTATTCCCGCCTCGTCGACGAGCTGCGCGCCAACGGCATCGAACCGTTCGTAACTCTCTATCATTGGGACATGCCCGCGGCGCTGGACGACAAAGGCGGCTGGCTCAATCGCGACTCCGCGGAATGGTTTGCCGAATACGCCAGCGTGCTGTTCCGGGCGCTCGACGGCCGCGTGACGAAATGGGCGACGCTGAACGAGCCGTGGGTCGTCACCGACGGCGGCTATCTCTTCGGTGCGCTCGCACCGGGGCACCGCAATCTGTTCGAAACGCCGATCGCCTCGCGCAATCTGATGCGGGCGCATGGCGCGGCGGTTCGCGCCTATCGCGAGACCGGACGGCACGAGATCGGCCTCGTCGTCAACATCGAGCCGAAATATCCCGCCTCGGAAAGCCCCGAAGACCTCGCCGCCACGCGCCGGGCGACGGCGTATATGAACGAGCAATATCTCGATCCGGCGATGCTCGGCCGCTGTCCGCCCGAACTACGGGACGTCTTCGGCGAAGCCTGGACGGATTGGAGCGACGACGATCTCGCCGCCGTTCGCCAGCCGATCGATTTCCTCGGCATCAACTACTACACGCGCGCCGTAACGCGCGACGATCCGGCGGCCTGGCCGGTCCGTACCGCAACGGTGCGCCAGGACGGCGCGTTCTATACCGAGACCGGCTGGGAAGTGTACCCGCAAGGGCTGGTCGACACACTTGTGTGGATCAAACAACGCTATGGCGACATCCCGCTCTACATCACCGAAAACGGCGTGGCGCTGGCCGATGCGCCGGTGGAAAACGGCCGGCTGCACGATCCGCAACGCATCGAATATCTGCGACAGCACCTCCTGGCGCTGCACCAGGCCATCGCGGCGGGGGTGGACGTTCGGGGCTACATGGTGTGGTCGCTGCTCGACAATCTGGAATGGTCGCTCGGCTTCTCCAAACGTTTCGGCATCGTCCACGTCGACCGGCAAACCCAGGAGCGCACGCTCAAGGACAGCGCCGAGTACTACAGCCGCATCATCGCAAGCCATGGACGCGCACTGGACGATCCAACCTGATCACGGCCGCTTGCGCGCGAAGGCCGCGCCGCGGGCGTCGAAGAGATAAGCGTCATGGGGATGGAAGCCCAAGTTCAGCATCTCGCCAGCTTTCACGTGCTCCGCCGCCGCGACAAGCGCGACCAGCGGCGCGTCATATCCGTCCAGCACGCCATAAACCGTGACGCTCGCGCCCAAGGTTTCCACGATATCGACGCGCACCGGGAAGCCGTTGTCCTTCTCATCCGGTTTCAGCGCATCGGGACGCACGCCCACTGTCACGCGGTCGCCCGGCTGCGGCGCAACGTCAGCGGCGGCAAACCCGACGCGAATCTGCCGGCCGCCGGCGATCTGCACGCGCGCTTCTTCGCCCTCGACGGCCACGAGTTCGCCGGGCAGAAGGTTCATGCGCGGCGAGCCAAGGAACGACGCCACGAACAGGGTCTTGGGCGCGTGATACACCTCGAGCGGCGAACCGACCTGCTCGATGCGGCCCTCGTTGAGCACCACGATCTTATCGGCGAGCGTCATGGCCTCGACCTGATCGTGCGTCACATAGACCGTCGTCGTTTTGAGTTCGCGGTGCAGGCGGGCGAATTCGTGCCGCATGTGAACGCGCAAGCCCGCATCGAGATTGGACAAGGGTTCGTCGAGCAGGAACAGACTGGGCTTGCGCACGATGGCGCGGCCGATCGCGACGCGCTGGCGTTGGCCGCCGGACAAGGCCTTGGGCTTGCGGTCCATCAGCGCTTCGATCCCGAGCAGCCGCGCCGCCCGCTCCACCGCCGCGCGGATTTCGTCGGGAGCCTTGCCCGCCACCTTGAGCGCGAAGGCCATGTTCTCGAACACGCTGAGATGGGGATAAAGCGCGTAGGACTGGAACACCATGGCGACACCGCGCTTGGCCGGCGCGACGCCGAGAACGCTTTGCCCGTCGATCAGCACATCGCCCGAGGCCGGCGCCTCAAGTCCGGCGAGAATGCGCAGCAAAGTGGACTTGCCGCAACCCGACGGACCGACCACCACGACAAACTCGCGGTCGCCGATCTCAAGATCGACGTTCTTGAGAACGGCCTGACCGCCGAACGCCATTTCCAGAGACTTGAGAACAACAGCAGGCATGAAGCACCCCCTCGCGCACGATAGCGGGTCGCGCAGGGAAACGGGAGTCCCGGCATGCAATACGATACGGCACTGTCCATGGTGAGAGCGGCACTCGTCCGTCTCGGATGCGTTGCGCTATGCGCGGCGATCGCAATGTCCGCTGCGAACGCGGCCGAGAAGCGCGCGACATGGATCAATCCCGTCGACATCGACTACAAGTACGACTTCACGCTGGAGCATCAAGGCGTTTCGTTCCGCACCGGCGCCGATCCGGCCGTCGTTCTGCACAAGGATGCCTATTATCTTTTCATGACCAAAGCCGACGGATACTGGCGCTCGAGCGATCTCGTCCGCTGGCATTTCATTCCGGCAATCCGCTGGCCGTTCGAGGGCAACGTCGCGCCCGCTGCCGTCAGCGACGGCAACAAGCTCTATATCATGCAATCCTCGTTCGGACCGCGGCCGCTGCTGTCCACAACCAACCCCGCATCGGGCACCCTCGATTTCGAAGAGCGCATGATGGAGAAACTGCCGGACTCCGTCCCGGCCGGGCAGGAAGACCGCGTCGGGAAAGGACAAATCCCGCCCGGACCGTGGGATCCGGACCTCTTCCGCGACGACGACGGCCGCTGGTATCTCTATTGGGGTTCCTCGAACCTCTATCCGATCTACGGCATCGAAGTCGATCCGTCGAAACACTGGTCCTACATCGGCAAGCCGGCGCCGCTCTTTCTGGCGCATCCCGACCTGCACGGCTGGGAACGCTTCGGACAGGATCACCGCAGCGAGCAGACCAGACCGTATGCGGAAGGCTCGTGGATGACCAAGCACGACGGCCACTATTACCTGCAGTACGCTGCCCCCGGAACCGAATACAACGTTTATGCCAACGGCGTGTATGTCGGCGACAGTCCGCTCGGGCCGTTCACTTACGCGCCCTACAATCCCATCAGCTATAGGCCGGGCGGATATGCGACCGGCGCCGGACACGGCTCGACCTTCCAGGACCGTCACGGCAACTGGTGGAACACGGGCACGACCTGGATCGGCAACAACTGGAATTTCGAGCGCCGCATCGTGCAATACCCGGCGGGCTTCACCGCCGACGGGCAGATGTACGCCTCGACCCGGTTCGGCGATTTTCCCCATTGGGCGGCCACGTCGCGGGTGAGCAATCCCGACGATCTCTTCACCGGCTGGATGCTGTTGTCGTACCACAAGCCGGTGACGGCCTCTTCGACGCGCGCCGGTTTCGAAGCGAAGAACGTCACCGACGAAGACCCACATACCTTCTGGGTGGCGGCGCGCAATGCGGCCGGCGAGACGTTGACCGTCGATCTCGGCGCGGTGATGACCGTGCGGGCCGTGCAGGTGAACTTCGCCGATTACCAATCGACGCTGTTCGGCGACAATTCGGAAATCTGGACGGCCTTCAATCTGCTCGGCTCCAAGGACGGCAAACATTGGATTGCGCTCGGAGTCGTTCCCGCAACGGAGCATCGCGACCGCCCCAACGCCTATGTGCCGTTCCCGGTCGCGGCGCGGGTGCGTTACGTGCGCTACGACCATATCCATGCCGGCGCCGCCAATCTGGCGATCAGCGACATGCGCGTGTTCGGAAAGGCCGACGGCAAGCTGCCGCTCACGCCGCAAATCGTCGATGCCGCGCATGAAGCCGACAGCCGCAACGCGGTGATCCGCTGGACCGCAATTCCAGGCGCCATCGGCTACAACATCCGCTGGGGACTGAGGCCGGACCGCCTCTATCAAACCCATCAAGTCTGGGCCGGCAGCGACCCGATCGTCGAACTGCGTGCCCTGACCGCGGGACAGTCCTATTGGGTCGCCATAGAGGCCTTCAACGAAACAGGCGTCTCGGAACTCTCACGCCCGATCCTGATGCGATGACCAACGCCTGCACCCTCACGCAAGCGCCGTAGCCAGTGACGCCGAAACACGTGCGAAAAGACCACGCCGGTCGTGTTCTCCGGCGACCTCGCGGTTGATCGCTGGCTCCGACACTCTATCGGAGATCAGACCACTCCGTATCGGGTTCGTCTCGGACCGACTTATTCGGCGCTTTGGCGGATTACCGGTTCGACCGCTTCGTCCTCGAAGAAGCGAACATAATAGCCGAGACAGGCATAGCCGTTGGCTTTCGATCCCGTATCGTTGGCGATCGAGCCGACCCAATCGGCCTTTTGCATCAGTTCGCGCCGCACCCAGTTGCAGATGCTGATCGAGATGCCGTGCCGCCGGGCGGTGTCCCGGATCAGCGCCAGCTTTTCGATACAGATCGACTTCTCCGGCGCCATCCGCGAGCGCTGCTTGAGGTGGGTCTGGTTCTCTTCCATGAGATAGGACTGGAAGAACTCGGCCAGCCGCCCCGGATCGTAGTAGTTGATGTACTGCGCGATGAGCGACAGGTTGGCCAGATCGGCGGTCAAAAATTCCGGCTTGATATTGATGACACCGGCATTCGCCAAATCCGACATGTAGTCTTCGACGAATTCGGGCGTCAGGTAGGGCAGGATCAGCGGCTGGCACAAGACGGAATCCGACACCAAGCCCATATCCTGGCAGTGCTGCATCACCTCCAGCCGATCCGCAATCGTACCGGCATGCGGCTCCAGAATGTTGCGAAGATATTGGGGCATGATTCCGATCGAGCCGTTCCACTGGGCTTTGCCGGCCAACTGGCGCGCCAACGACAAGATGGTATCGCCGCGATGGGCGACGCGGACCTGCTTCATGCCTGCCTTGGAACAGATGAAGAGGCGCACCCGCGAGTTGGGGTGACGGTCGTAGTGATCGATGAATGTCCTGAGAACGTCATGCGCGACGCCGGAAACCAGCAGAGGTTCGCTGAACGCGTCGGTCTTGGGCGAAAAATAGTAGAAGAGGTTCTTGTCCGTATTGCGTTCCAGCGAGGCCTTCAACTTCTCGGCATAGTTCGTGTAGACGGTAATCGGCTTGCACTGATTGCCGTCGGTCACCAGACAGTACTGACAGGAAATCGAGCACGACCCGGAGGACGGCGTGATTTCGTAGACATTGGTCGGGCAGATGTTGGTGTAGTTGTGAATCTCCAACTCCTGGTCGGTCGGAACCTTTTCTTCCAGATAGGTCGATCCGGGCTGGAGCGCGTTGTTGTCGAACAACATCTTGTAGCGTGCGGAGCCCGCGGCCAGCGCGGCGCGAACCTCGGGTGAGACGGGATATGGGAGCCCAAGCGAATCGATCAGTGAGTCATCGACCATCAGGGGCTTGAAGTTGGGAAGGCGATGGGCATCGCCATGCGTTTCCAGATCAGCGTAGATTGGCATTGTTATGTCCTCAATGATCAGCGAGGTCTCGCCGCGTTCACGCAAATTTCGCCTGGAGTTGTCCCTCATGGGAAACCCAGGCCGTCAAGTCGTCGCCGCACAAACAGCGGCTTTCCACCGCGCCGTCTATTCCGTCCCAGGCCAGAGCCAGGACATGACGGGGCGTCGGCCGGGATCGCCACAGCGTCCAACGCCGTGATGGTCCCAGCGCCCGGTCTTGCTGCACTTCGATTTCGGAAAGCGACAGAGACAGCCCCTTCCCTTCGGCCTTGATCACCGCTTCCTTGGCGGTCCAAAGCGCCAGAAACGCGTCGTCCCAGTCTCCGGCGCGCGCGAGCGCCGCTCGCTCGGAAGCGTTCAAAACCGATTGCACCGCATCCCGACATGGGAGGGCTGAGCCCAGCGTCTCAACATCGATACCTATCGGCGAACGGAGCGATACGGCCACTGCGGACAAACCGGTCGTGTGAGATAAGTTGAACGGCAACACTGCCGTTTCCGCCAAGAACGGCTTGCCGAATGGATCGGCGGCAAACCGCAGCGCCGCAGCACTGCGGCCGGGAAATGCTTGCGCCAATATCAGGCGCTTCAAGGCATGCGCCGCGACAAACGCCACACGGTCCTGCGTCCGGACAAAACGGTCGGCACGCGCGATCTCGCTGTCGTCCAGCACGCCCAGCCATTCCGGCGGCACGCTTTTCATTCCGAAAAGATCGACAGCATAGACCCGAGGCATAGGTCACGTCGGCGAATGGCTGGCACTGGCGGCGGTGTCACGCTTTTCCGGCTTTATCGGATCGGACGCCCAAAGGATGATCAGGCCAACAATAGGGGTCAGAGCCAAGGAACAGAAAAAGTATCCCCAGAACCCGAACCGCCTATTCCGGCCGATCCAGCCGACGACAACGCTTGCCAGGGCACACAGAAATAATGCTCCCACGACAGTCTCTCCATCCCGGAAACGATGCGCTTTGAGCGCCTTGCCTACGCGCAGCCCACCATCTCCGAACCGCTTGGCTCGGAAGATCGACGGCAGGCCACCCTGACAACGCAGACCGCCTTAACTGGCGGCCTCTTTTTTGGCGTGAAGGTCGGTAGCGGCTTTCTTGCCGGCACAGAACTCTTCGAGGAAGACCTTCTTCATCTTGCAGGCATCGAAATCCAGGATCGTGCCGCCAGCTTCATAATGCTGCGCAAATACCTTGCCGACAGCATAGGTCGAAGCCCCGAAAACGATCGGCATCGTCGCCACACTGAACGTCGTCCCGACCAGGGGAATGAACTTCAGAAGACTGACGGCTGCCTCTCCCACGGCCATGGGCGCGATCCCGCCCAGGAGCGACGTCAAAATGGCCTTGCCGCGATCCTCCTTGAACGGAACTCCGTATTCCGCCGAGAGCTTCTTGATCAGATCGAGTTGGACCGCCATTGCGCCGAGGATGTCCACCACGGGGAGCGGAACCAGTGCAACCCCCATGGCCATCAAGATGTGATTCCTCGAGAGCACCTCAACACGCCGCGCCCGCTCAACAGGATCAGCTGAAGTAACAGGAGCGTCTGCCACGGGATCAGACGGCTTTTTATTGCCTTTTTCAGACATAGCGGTGGCCTCACATGTTTCGAAAAGTGAGATGATACTTATACGCAATTACCCGGATAGAGCAGTAAAACAATGACGTGAACATATCACCGTACAACGCAATCATATTATATGTGGTAGCGATAGTATGTAAATAAAGACATAGATGTGGATAGGTTCACAGCGAACTTCTCGCGTCCTTCTCTGCCGCAAAATTTTCTATACCGTACAAAGACATTCGTTATCTGGCGCCGTCCGGCTTGGCCAATGTCATGACAGCCCTCTCCCCGCCTCAGACGATGCTTCGCGCGACCGCTGACGGTCCTTGCAAGCGTTGGCCGGCGGAGCGATTTCACGAATGTTTTGAAGCGATAGCGGATCGCAGCCCCAGTTCGGCAGCGATCATCTCCGACACGACCGTTTTGACGTATTGGGACGTCGAGGTTCGGGCCAATGCCCTCGCTCGCGCATTAGTCGCCCACGGTTTGGCTCAGGAAGAGCCGGTCGGTGTTCTCACCGAGCGGTCGGGCCTGCTTCCCATCGCCCTCCTCGCAATCTTCAAGGCTGGTGGCGCGTATGTGCCGATGGGCGCGGATCTTCCGGCCGATCGACTCGTCAGCATGATCCAGCAATCGAAAATGCGCTGTTTGATTGCGCTCGATGGACTGGAACCACCCGATACGATTGTAAGCGCTCTTGAGGGAAACGCGTCCGCCGAAGAAGGAATTGCCATCCTTCGACCCGAGGAGATCCCTCCCGACGCGATTGCCCGCGACGGAGCTCGGCTCAAGACGTTGGGCAAGCCGACCGATCTTGCCGCCATCCTGTTCACGTCCGGATCGACCGGCCGCCCCAAAGGCGTGCAGTTACAGCACGATGCTGTCCTGAACATGGCCTTTGGGCATATCGATGCCCAAGCGATCACGTCTGAAGACCGCGTCCTACTCGCCACCGCCCCTGGTTTCATTCTGGGGTTTCGCGAGCTTTGCATGCCCCTGTTGGCCGGAGCCGCTCTGGTCCCGGCACCGCGCGCGCTGCTCGACGAACCGGCAAACCTTCTCGCGTTGATGTCCCGCCACCGGGTCAGCGTGGCTTTCTTCACGCCGTCGTATCTGCGCTTGTTCGATGGCGCCATTCCAAGCGGTTTGCGCTGCCTGATCACGGCGGGCGAACGGCCGAATGCCGACGATGCCCGGAGTTACGCCCGTACAATCGAGGTGTGGAACGTCCACGGAGCGACCGAGGTCTGCGGTACCATCTGCATGATGCGGGTGGCCCCGAACGGACACGGTCCGATTCCGAGCGGACGCCCCTTTGCCAACACCTCCGTCCATCTCCTGAATGCAGAGGGACAAGACGTTGCTCCCGGCGAGACCGGAGAGATCTACGTTGTGGGCCAAGGCCTTGCCCGCGGTTATCTCGATCAGCCCGATCTGACGGCCGCCAGTTTTGTGCCGACGCGTTACGGCCGCGCCTATCGCACGCACGATCTGGGACGGTGGTCGCCGGAGGGAAATCTCATCACCCTCGGTCGCACCAGCGATATGGTCAAAGTCTCGGGCCAGGCAGTCTCGCTCGGAGAAATCGAACAAACCCTATTGCTCCACCCCGATGTTCGTCGTGCCTTCGTCGTCCAGCACGACGGCAAGCTGATCGCATTTGTTGAAAGCACGGCGGAGCCGAAGCCGCTGGAAGACTGGCACGCGTTTCTGGGGAAAACCCTGCCGTCCTACATGTACCCGGCGCAGGTCGAAACCCTTGCCGAGATGCCCATCAACCCAGCGGGCAAAGCCGACCGCCAAGCGCTCGAGGCGCTCGCGGCGGATCTGCACGCCAGCGAAAGACGAGGACTGGCTCCTCAGGGCGCGCTGGAGCAACAGATCGCCGGCGTATGGGAAAACGTCCTTGGGATGCATCCGGTGCTGCGGGACGACAACTACTTCGCCTTGGGCGGAACCAGTCTTCTGGCCATCGTCATCAGCCAAAAACTCCAGGCGTCAGGCATCACGGTCGCGGCGCGCACGATTTTGACATCGCCGACGGTCGCCGCTTTGGCCGGGAAGATCATCCAGACCCCCGCCCACGATTCTTCTACCCTTGAGCGTATGGAGGGTGTCGCCACCAAGGGCCAGGAAGATTTCTGGATCGCGGCAACCCTCGGCCTGGCCACGACCGACGCCCAGATCGCTCGCATTTTGACGGTCAGAGGAAACGTTCCGACGCCGGAGCACTGGCGTGCGGCATGGACGAACCTCTTGGCGCGCCACGCCGCGCTGCGCACGGCGTTTCATGCCGGCGCCGATGGCACGATCCGGTGGCGGACGGAGGCGAACGACGATCTTCCGCCCGGCGCCGGCTTTCGCATCGACGACGGCCTCGCTGCCGACGCGGGGAAGCGCCTGATCGCTGAGCAGGCGACGGCCCCCTTCTCGCTCACCGAACCGCCTCTGGCCCGCGCCGGATTGGTACGGCTGGTCACAGGCGAGACGCTGTTTTGGTTCAGCCTGCACCATGCCGCGGCCGACGGCGTCTCCGCCGCCCTCCTGCAGGACGAGATGCATGCCCTGCTGCTCGGTCGTCCGCTGCCGGAAGGGCTCAACGGACCCGCGATCGCCGCGCAAGCGGAAGAGGCGTATCTGGCATCGCCCCAGGCCGAACACGACAGCCGGTATTGGCGCGATCTGCTCGACGGCCTCGCGTCCGCCCCGGACGAGCCGGTCTTCAGCGAACTGCCCACCGATCACAGCCGCCCGTCCTATCCCAGTGGAAAATCCTCTGTCCGCCTGGTCGAACGGCTCGATGCGGCGACGGTCGCGACGCTGACCCGCTTGGCGCAAGCGCAACAGGTAGGACTTCACGCCCTGCTCTTGACCCTGCTGGCCGCGGAGACCCGGCGGCGCAGCGGACGATCCACCATCCTCCTGGGCACCAGCGTCTCGGTTCGTCCGGCTTGGGCCGAAACGGCGGTCGGCTATTTCGTCAATCTGCCGCCGCTCGCCTTGTGCGGCAACCAAGCCGATACACTTTCCGCTGCGATCCGCACCACCCAAACCGTTTTGGCCGAAGCCCTGGAGCACGCCGCCTATCCGTCCGGCTTGCTCTATCGCGAATTCCGCCAACGCCACCCCGAGGCCCGGTCGCAGGCCCGAACCTCGCTGTTCGATATTTCGCTTACGGCCAATCCGTCGCGAATCTGCGGCAATGCCGAAACGGATTTTTCTCTTTCCCCATACGTCTTGCCCGATGAGGTCACCGCGCCCGCGGCCGGTCTCGATCTCGCATTCAGCCACGAGCCGTTGCCGGATGGCGGCTTGGAATTGGCGCTGGTCTGGAATCCCGATGTCTATCGCCAGGAGACCGCCGAGGCATGGCTCAAATCCTTTACCGCCTGGGCTCGCTGGCTGGCCGAGGATCGGATGCGGATCGAAGCCCCCGTTCCCGCGCTGCGGACGGACGAAGTCGCCACCCTCGCGCAATGGGAAAACGGGCCGTCGGTCTCACGTCCGGCCAAGCGCGTGCATGAACTGATCGAGGCCATTGCGGACACCGATCCGAACCGGATTGCCATCGTCGCAGACACCGGCGAGTGGACCTTTTCGGTGCTGGAGCGCGAAGCCAGCCGCATCGCGCAGCTTTTGATCCATCATGGCGTTGAGCACGGCGATGCCGTGGCCGTTCTGACGGAATGTTCGCCCTCGCTGCCCGCGGCGGTGGTTGGCATTTGGAAAGCCGGCGCGGTCTATCTGCCGCTGCCGGTCGAACAACCCTCCGAACGGCTGGCCTTCATCGCCAAAGATGCGAGCGCGAAGATCGTGCTGGCGCTCGACGGCCTCGAACTGCCGGCGACTCTGTCGGCGATGACGGTGCTGCGTCCGGAGACCGAGCCGGACATTTCCGCCGAGCGCCCCGCGTGCTCCGGGTCGCCGCACGATGCCGCCTATATCATCTACACCTCGGGGACCACTGGCGCGCCCAAAGGCGTGGTCCTGCCGCATGCAGGTGTGGTCAATGTCGCCTACGCGACGGCGGAAGCGATCGGGCTGACGTCAGAGGATCGCGTCGCCTTCGTGGCAACACCCGGCTTCGATGCCTCGGTTTGGGAATTGACGCTGGGACTGGTGAACGGCGCGGCGATCGTGCCGGTGTCCCGCAATCTGCGCGATGACCCCTGGGCGCTGAAACAGAAATACACGGCCAGCGGTGTCACCGTTGCCTTCCATGCGCCGTCCTACTTGCGCATATCGCGAGAGACGCCGTTCGCCGGCTTGCGGGTTTTGCTCAGCGGTGGCGAAGCGCCGACCCATGACGATGCCCGCGCCCATGCGTATCTCGACTTCTGGAATCCCTATGGTCCCACCGAGGCCACGATCATCGTCAGTTTGGGCAAAGTGAATCCGGCGGACGATCGTCCGTTGACCGTCGGCCGCCCCATTTCCAATACGTGCATCTCGATCCGCCGCGATGATGGCACTCGCGTTCCGCCGGGCACGACGGGAGAAGTGTGGCTCGGCGGCGTCGGCGTGACGTCGGGCTACCTCGGTAACCCGGAACTGACCGCGAAACATTTCGTCGAGACATCCGAGGGGCGCTTCTATCGGACCGGCGATCTGGCGCGGTGGACCGTTGACGGACGGCTGGAATTGCAGGGCCGCATCGACACCCAGGTGAAGTTGCACGGCCAGCGCATCGAACTCGACGAAATCGAGCGGACGCTGCAAAGCCATCCGGCCGTCACCGAGGCGGTAGTTGTGATGGCGGCGGCGGCCAGCGAAACCAAAGCGCTGCACGCCTTCGTCCGGCTTCGTCCGGACGCATCGATGCCCGAAGAAGAAAGCTGGCGGGCTTATCTTTGCGCCCACCTTCCCCAACACATGATTCCGGCATCGATCACGGAGGTAGCCTCATTTCCGTTGATGGCGAACGGCAAGCGCGACCGCGGCGCTCTGCTGACACGCCTGCAAACCTCCAAAAGCCAGGGCAAAGCCAAAACGCCGCCAACCGACGGACTGGAACGCCGCATTGCCAAGGCGTGGAGCGACCTCCTCGGCGAGCCCGTCGCCCGCGAAGACAATTTCTTCGCTTTGGGCGGCAACAGCCTGCTTGCGGTCGCACTGGCGCATCGGCTTTCCCTCGACTTGCAGCGACCGGTTCCGGCCCGCGATTTGTTTGCGGCACCGACACTGGCGGGATTTTCCGCGCGGGTCGCCGAGATTCTGCACAGCGATACCGCAGCTGCTCCGGTGCTCTCCGGCGTCTTATCGAAAACCGATCTCGCCACCGAAGGCCAGCGCGAGTTCTGGGTTGCCGAAGCGGCCGGCCTGGATACCGGAACATTCACCATTCCGCTGATCCGGATCGTCGACGCGTATCCACTCGAGGCGTGGCGGGCGGCGTGGACCACATTGGTAGCGCGGCATGCCAGCTTGCGCACATCGTTTGTGATGGACGCGGACGGCGTTCTCTGCCGCACGATCGCGCCGCCGCAAGAGGGGCCAGCGCCGTTCGAATTTTCCGCCCAGCCCGACAGAACTGCGGCTATTGCCTTCGTCCGCCAGCGTCAGCAAGCGCCGTTTTCGATGGCGGCTGCACCGCTGTGGCGCACCGGCCTTGTTACGGCCGCCGATACGGGCGAGCAGCTATTCTGGTTGGCGCTGCATCATTCAGTAGGCGACGGACAATCGCTCGGGATTCTCGTCGAAGAACTGGAACGCCTGCTGCGCGGCGACGCACTGCCGGATGTGACGGGCGATTTTGCCGACACGGCGTCACGCGAGCAGGCTTATCTTGCAGGACCCGAATGCCGCGAGGACGCGCGCTATTGGGACGATCTGTTGGCCGGCCTTCCCGATGCCACGTTCGACGAAGCCCCGCTGGACACCGCGCGATCCACCACGGCCACACCGGGAACGCATCGGTTCGAAGCCACGCTCGATGCCGCAACCGCCCAAAGACTGAAGACACTGGCGCGCGCCCACAACACCAGCCTGCACGCGGTGATGCTGAGCCTTCTGGCCATCGAGGCGCGGAGGCGTATCGGCCACTGCGATGTCATTATCGGCACCACCGCATCCGTTCGCGAAACCGCGGCCGAGGCGCGCGTGGTCGGCTATTACGTCAATATGCTGCCGGTCCCCGTTCATGTGCCTCCGGGCGCTTTGTTTGCAGACATTTTGGACGAGACCGGCAAGCGGCTCAGCGGTGCCTTGGCGCACGCGCGCTATCCCTTCGCGCGCATCTATCAAAATCATCGCAACCGGCATGCGCTGGCGCGCCATCCGGCACGCTACCCCGTCTTCGATATCGCGGTGACGGAAAATCCGCCCGCGTCCGCGCCCCAGATGCGCCGTCGCGCTGCCGCCTATGAGCGATGGGAGACATCGCCCGGCGAAGACATGGTGCTGAGCCACGAACTCCAGCCCGACGGCACGCTTCTGTTGCAATGGCACGTCAACGCAGCGATCTACAGCCGCGACACGGCCGAGCGTTGGCTGACTTCGCTGACCGGATGGGCCGATTGGCTGACGGAAAGCCCTGAGCGCGCCCAATCACTCCTGCCAGGACTTCTGCCGCAAGAAGCAGAACTGCTTGAGGTGTGGGAGTACGGACCACAGGTCGAACGGCCATCGCTGCGCTTTCACGAACTGTTCGAACAGCGCCTTGATGGAAGGGGCAACCATCCCGCTGTTTTGACGCAATCGTCGCAGCAGACCTATGCCGAGATCGAACGCGACGCGAATACCCTGGCCCACGCCTTGATCCAAGATGGCGCCGAACGCGGCTCTGTGATCGGGGTTTTGACCGAGCGCTCCGCCGCCCTTCCAGCGGCCGTTCTGGGAATTTGGAAAGCGGGCGCAACCTATCTGCCCTTGTCCGCCGATCTGCCGCCCGAACGCTTGGCGTTCATGGCCGAGGATGCGGGCCTCACACATCTTGTCGTGCTCGATGGTTTGGCGGTTCCACCCGAACTTGCCGACGCCGCGCCCGACATCGTGCGGCCGGAAACGCTCGCTGCTGAGGAGAACCGTCCGCACGTCTCCGGTTCGCCGGACGATATCGCCTACATTCTCTACACCTCCGGCTCGACCGGGCGGCCCAAAGGAACGCGGATCTGCCATCGCTCCTATATCAACATGGTCCTGAGTACCGGCGAGATCTACGGCCTGACGCCGGACGATCGCACCCTGATGTTCTCCTCTCCCTCGTTCGACGTCTCGCTGTCGGATATCGGATTGCCGCTGGCGTTCGGCGCCACCATCTGCCCCCTTCCCTACGATGTCTTGCGTTCGCCCACCGCGTTCCAAGACTTCCTGCGGGCGCTGAAGATCACGGTCGCCGATGTGACGCCGTCCTATCTGAGGTTGTTCGAGGGCGCCGATCTGCCGACCTTGGGCATTCTCGTCACCGGCGGTGAGGCGCCCGCGCCCGCCGATATTCGGACATACGCGCCGCGGCTTCGCTATTACAACGCCTATGGGCCGACCGAGAACACCATCAGCAGCACGATGGCGCTGCTGTCGGCCGAGACGGACTTTTTGTCGGCCGGGCGCCCGTTGCCCAACACCAGCGTTCACATCTGCAACGCGGACGGAAATCCGGTTCCGCCCGGCGTGATCGGCGAAGTGTGGCTCGGCGGCTGCGGCTTGGCGCAGGACTATGTCGGACGGCCGGACCTGACCGCCGCCGCGTTTGTCGCGACACCGCACGGACGGCGCTATCGCTCCGGCGATTTGGGACGCTGGCGTGCGAACGGCGAGCTTGAAATCATCGGCCGCGCCGACGATCAGGTGAAGCTGAACGGCATCCGGGTCGAGTTGGGTGAAATCGACTCTGCGCTGCGGACGCATCCCGATGTCGCCCAGGCGGTGGTTCTGTTGGACCGCGGCGATGGCAACGATCACCGTCTGTGGGCATTCGCCCTGCCACGATCCGGCCGAACGCTGCCGACCGAAGAAGGTTGGCGCACGTATCTGGCGGAACGGCTTCCGGCCTACATGATCCCCGCCACGGTGATCGCCGTGGACGCCATTCCGCTTTCCGATTCCGGAAAAGTCGATAAGGCCGCCCTCAAGCGCCTTTTGAGCGAACGGTCGCGCGCCACAGAAGACACTGAGCTCCAAGACGGACTGGAACGCGATATCGCCCGCATCTGGAAAGAACTTTTGGGCGTCCAAGAGCTTCATCGCGACGACAATTTCTTCGCCTTGGGCGGGCATAGCCTGCTCGCGATCGCGCTGGCGCATCGTCTGGAAAAGCTTCTCGGCCATCCGGTTCCGGCGCGCGACCTTTTCGTCGAGCCGACCTTGCGCGGCTTTGCCGCCCGCGTTCGCCAATGGACGCCGGTGGCCGCCAGCGATGTCCGTTCGGACCGGGCCACCGAAGGCCAACGCGAATTCTGGGTAGCCGAACAAGCCGGTCTCGACACCCGCGGCTTCGTCATTCCGCTGACCCTGGTCGCGCGCAATGCGGAGGACATCCCGCAATCGGTGTGGCGTGCGGCATGGACTGCCGTGGTGGATCGTCATGAGGCTCTGCGCACGGGATTTCGCACCGATGACGCCGGTGTTCTCAGGCGGTTCGTCGCGGCGCCGGGGACGGCCGATCTCGAATTCTGCGCATGTGCCGATCTGCCGGCCGCGCTCAGCTATTGCCAAGCGCGCCAGAGCGAGCCCTTTGCGATGGTGTCCCCGCCCTTATGGCGCGCCGGGATCGTGCGCGTCGCCGAGACCAAGCAAATTCTGTTCTGGATGGCGCTGCACCATTCGGTGGGAGACGGCGTCTCGCTCGGGATCCTGACCGACGATCTCGCCCGTTTCCTCAAGCAACAAACACCGCCGCCGTTGCCGTCGTCGTTCGATCTGGTGGCGGGACGGGAAGAGACTTATCTGTCGAGCCCTGCCTGTCAAAGCGATGCGCGCTATTGGCAAAAGACGCTCGCCGAACTCAGTACGGAATCTGATACGCCCTTCGACGAATGGCCATTGGATTTCGCCCGTCCCAACGGACGCACGGCACAAGCGACCAAAGGCGTCCACATATTCCACGCCTGCTTGGACGAGACGACTGCCACGCGTTTGCGTGCCTTCGCGCATAAGCATGGCGCCAGCCTTCACGCCCTGTTTTTGACTCTGCTGGCTCTGGAAGTTTTCCGGCGCAGCGGCAGACCGGCGTTTCTGCTCGGAACGGCGGCTTCTACCCGAGAAACCGCCGGCGAGGCCGATCTCGTCGGCTATTTCGTCAACATGCTGCCGGTCCCGTGCCGGATCACCAAAGAGATGCCGGTCGAGAAGGTTCTGCAGACGATGCAGGCCGCATTGGCGGAAGGGTTGCAGCATGCCCGCTATCCCTTTGCCCGCATCTATCAGGATTTCCGCCGCGATCAGGCGGTGTCCCCGCATCCGGCGCGCTTCCCACTGTTCGATTTTGCGGTGGCGGAAAATCCGGGCGCCACGGACGATCAAATCGGACTCCATTTCGAAGCGCTTCGTTCGGATGAAGACTATCGCCTCCGCCCCAATACGCCCGCGCAGGATATGGTTCTGGTCCATGAAGGCCGGACGGACGGCAGCGTGCATTTGCAGTGGTACGCCAATGCCGCGCTCTACGAAAAAGATACCGCAGCCGCGTGGATGGACTCGCTGGTGGGATGGGCAAGGCAGCTTGCCTCCGACGACCGCCCCGCGAACACGCCGGTACCGGTCTTGCTGCCGGCGGAAGCCGCGCTGCTCAAGCAGTGGGAATACGGACCGCGCGTGCCGCTTCCGACGCCGGACTTCCCGGCCCGGTTCGAACAGTGGTGCACACTGCAGCCCGATCACCCTGCCGTCGTGACCGAACAGGGTATTCTCAGCTATGCCGCTGTGAATGCCCGTGCCGATGCTCTGGCGCAGGCCCTCAAAGAAAGTGGTTGTGCGCCGCACGAGCCGATCGGCGTGTTCACCGGCCGCTCCATCGCACTGCCGGAGACGGTTCTGGCGATTTGGAAAGCGGGCGGATGCTACGTTCCGCTGGCGAGCGAGCTGCCGGCCGAGCGGCTGGAATTCATCATCCAGGACGCTGGAATAAAGCGGCTCGTCGTTCTCGACGGCCGCCCCCTTCCTGCGGCGCTGGCCGCGACCGGCTGTTCGGTTCTTCGTCCCGAAACTCTGACACTAGGTTCAGCGTGCAATCATCCCAAGCTCGATTGCTCCGGCCCGGCCTATGTCATCTACACCTCCGGTTCGACCGGCATTCCCAAAGGCGTCGTCCTTTCGCATCAAGGGTTGAACAATCTCGGCATCGCGCTTTCGGGCGCCCTGAACATCGCAGCCGAGGATCGTGTGCTGTTGACGGCATCGCCTGCCTTCGACGCCTGGATTTCCGATCTTGCCATGGCCTGGGCGGCCGGAGCGGCGGTGGTTCCGGTGGTGCGCAGCGAGATGGACGATATTGCCGGCATGCGGGCCAAGCTGCCCCGGCTGGGTGTCACGGTGGCGACCTTACCGCCGTCGTATTTACGCTTGTTCGAACACGCCGATTTTCCGGGACTGCGTATCTTGATGACCGTCGGCGAGCCGCCCGTAGCTGCCGATGCACAGCGTTACGCGGCGCGTCTTCGCTACATCAACGGTTACGGCCCGACGGAAAACACGGCCGCAACGACGGTCGGCGCAATCGTCCCCGGCATGCCGCGCCTGACAACCGGAAGACCGCTCGCCAATATCGACGTTCATATTTGCGACGATCACGGCAATCCGGTGCCGCCGGGCTCTATCGGTGAGGTCTGGCTCGGCGGCATGGGACTGGCCATCGGCTATCTCAATCGCCCGGATCTGACGGCGGCAAGTTTTATCGAGACCCAATCCGGTCGGCGTTATCGTACCGGCGATTTGGGGCGCTGGACGTTGGCCGGCGATCTGCAAATCCTCGGCCGCTCCGATGGCCAGGTCAAGCTGCGCGGCCAGCGGATCGAGTTGGGAGAAATAGAGCATCTCCTCGCCGCGCATCCGAGCGTGCGCCAGAGTGTCGTTCTGGTGGGGACCGAGAGCGACGACCGCCAAACCCTGTGGGGCTTTGTATGTCTCAAGCCCGAAGCCGACGAACCGCGCCAGGATGCATGGCACGCCTATCTGGCCGCCAAACTGCCCTCCTACATGGTGCCGTCGTCGGTCGTCCGGGTGCCGTCCATTCCCGTGAGCCATAGCGGAAAAATCGATCGGGCAGCCCTTCTTGCATTGGTGAGCGGCCAGAATGCGCTACCAGACGTAGCTGGACCTCTGCGGACGCCGCCAAGTTCGGAGATCGAGCAGCGCATTGCCCAAGTCTGGTCCGAGCATTTGAAGCGCTCCTTCATCGGCCGCGAGGACAATTTTTTCGATCTCGGTGGCGACAGCCTCGGGGTCATCGCGGTGGTCAATCAGCTTCGCCGCACGTTCCGCTGCGCTATTACCGATCTCTACGAACATCCCCGCCTGGCCGACTTTGCAGCGGTTTGCCAGTACCGTCCCGAGCATCTTCACACGCTTATCCGCTCCGCCAAACAGCATTGGCGAGATTATCAGGCGACTCTCGCAGCCTATGAAGACGAACGTGATGCAGCCCTCGCGCCCGAATGGCGCGCTTACGAGACGCGCAATCTCGCCTATCGGGGCATTGCGACGGACCGCCGAGATTACGGCCACGTTCTCTTGACGGGCGCGACGGGGTATCTGGGCAGCTACGTTCTGCGCGAACTTCTGGCCGACACGACGAGACATGTCACGGCTTTGGTGCGCGGGGCCGACGACCGGACCGCGCGCGTGCGCCTCGGCGATGTCCTGCGGTACTATTTCGGCGACGAGAACGGGAACGCCTTGCTTAATGCACCGGGCCTGACCGTGCTGGCGTCGGATTTGCGCCGCGACGGCCTCGGTCTTGCGCCTCGGGATTATGACCGGACGGCGCAGGAGATTCAGGCAATCTATCATTGCGCCGCCAACGTCAAACATTTCGGCCATTACCGGGATTTCGAGGCCGACAACGTCGCCGCCACCGCCAGACTGCTGAACCTCGCCGCCCGTCGCTGCGCCGATTTTCATTATGTTTCGACGCTGTCGACCGGCGGCAAGGCGCCCGAAAGCGAGTTTCATCTCTTCACCGAATATGACCCCGTCCCCGATGTCCTGGATGAGAACTATTACGTTCGCAGCAAGCAGGAAGCCGAACGGCTGGTGATGGCCGCACGCGATTATCTGCCCAACGCCTCGATCCATCGCGTCGGCAACATCGTGTATGCGGCCGACGGCGGGCCGTTGCAGCGCGATATCGCGCAGAACGCGTTCTTCCGGCAATTGGCGGCGTTCCTGAACCTCGGAACGGTTCCGGATGATATGCACATCTGGCTTTGCCACGTGGATGTGGTGGCGCATGGAATTGTGCTGCTCGCCGAAACCCAGGCTTTGGCGAACGAAACGCATCACCTGGAAAACAGCATCCGGCGCACCCTCGCCTCCTTCATCGCCGAGGCCGAAAGCATTCGCGTCACTGCCTTCGACGAATTCCTCGACCGCCTGGAGACCGCTATCGACCAGCCCGAGGCCAATACCGCGTTGACCGAAACGCTGGAGAATTTCGGCCTCTATCGCGGGATTTCGCCGCAGCCCCGGTCGCGGCGGTTCGAAATCGTATCCATACGGACCCAAATGCTTCTTACTCAGCTCGGCCTCGCCTGGCCACCAATTCCCGAACAAGGACGGCGGGCCGTTTTGCATCGCGCAGTACGTCTCTTCGCCCCAACGAAATCGGCTCCCCCATGAACATTCCGTCGCGCATCGGCATCCTCGGCTTCCTTCAGCGGGAAACGCACGCTCTCAACAAAAAGCTGTTCCTGCTGACGGCCGTATCGGGCGTCGCCAACGCCATGAATCTGGCGGTCATCAATGCATCGGTCGATACGCTCAAAACCGGCGGGCCGTCGTGGCAGCATTTTCTGTGGTTCGGCCTCTCGATTGCGCTGTTCGTATACTCGTTGCGCTACGTGCTTTACGAATCCAGCCGGATTGCCGAGAACGCGATTTGCAGCGTCCGGGTGAGACTGGCCGACAAGATCCGCCGGTCCGATCTCCTCGCCCTGGAAACCATCGGCGGCACCGACATTCATGCCCGCATCAGCCGGGATACGGCAGCCATAGCGCAATCCGCGCGCCCGCTCTTTTCGGCGGCGCAGTCGGCCGTCATGATCGTCTTTACGCTGGGCTATATCGCGACGGTCTCGCCGGTTGCCATGCTCTTATGCGCCGGGCTCATCGCCGGTGGCGCCGCGGTGTACCTCAAAGACCGCAAGGGATACGAGGAGGGGCTGAAAAAGTCGTCCGAGAAGGAAGACGAGCTTTTCTCCTCGCTCACCGGATTATTGGCGGGCTTCAAGGAACTCCGCATCAATCAAGCGAAAAGCGACGACGTATTCGGCGACTTCACGGAGACGGCCGGTCAGGTGCGCGATGTCCGGACACGGGTCATGATGTTGTTCTCGAACAACATCGTTCTCGTCGAGATGTTCCTCGTCCTCCTCTTGGGAGCGATCGTCTTCGTGCTTCCGATCTTGTCGGGTTCCTTCACCGGATCAGCAACGAAAATCGTGGCCGCGATTCTGTTTTTCTTCGGGCCCCTCGGCAACGTCGTCACCATGATTCCGGTGATATCGCAGGTCAACGTCACGATCGGCAATCTCCAGCGCCTGGAGACAACGCTGGACGATACCTTGGCAAAATCCGCGAGTTACGAAGACGCACCGATCATCGACATGAGCGCGTTCAAGGCCATTCGCTTCGACGGCATCGGCTTCACCTATCTCGATCCGGACGGCAATGCGACGTTCCGGGTCGGCCCGATCGACTGCACAGTCCGCCACGGCGAGATGCTGTTCCTGGTCGGCGGCAACGGCAGCGGCAAGACGACATTCCTGAAATTGTTCACGGCGCTCTATCAGCCGCAGCAGGGCGCGATCCGCGTCGACGACGAGCAAATCGGTCCCGCCAACATCCAGTCCTACCGCAACCTGTTCTCGGCGATCTTTTCGGATTTCCACCTGTTCGACAGGCTGCACGGCTTGCGCGATGCCGCACCGGAGCGCGTCAACGCTCTGCTCAAGCTCATGGGGATTTCGCACAAGACGGCCTTCGTCGACGGGTATTTCACCAACACCCGTCTTTCGACCGGACAACGCAAGCGCTTGGCGCTGGTCGTGTCCTATCTCGAAGACAAGGCGGTGTATGTATTCGACGAGGTCGCGGCCGACCAGGATCCGCATTTCCGGCGCTATTTCTACGAGACCATGCTTCCGGAACTCAAAAAGGCGGGCAAGACGGTCGTGGTCGTAACCCATGATGACCGCTATCACCATATCGCCGATCGCGTTCTGCAAATGGACTACGGGACATTGCGCGACACGTCCAATCCCGCAGATCCCAACTCTACCAATACCTGATCTCAAACAAGCGCAGTGCTTCCCCGTAGGAGGGTAGCGAATGAAAAAGTTTCTGGAAAAGTTTCTGCAGTGGTTCACCGATGTCCGTCGGCACTTCAAAGCCCACGTCCGGCGGCAAAAGCCGTATTGGATCCTCGGCGGATTCCTGTTCGTCTTCGCGGCCGTATTCTTCCACGACACCTACATCGTTTCGATTCACTCCGGACAATTGGGAATACTGTGGCGGCGTTTGGGCGGCGGGACCGTCATCGACACGGTGTACGGGGAAGGAATTCACCTGATCCTGCCGATCAACAAAATGTACGTCTACAACGTCCGCACCCAACAGTTCAGGGACACGATCGATGCCCTGACTGTCGACGGCTTGAACGTTCGCGTCCGGTATTCCGTCCGCTACTTTCTGCCGGCGGAAACCCTGCCGCTGTTGCACCAGCGCGTCGGGCCGGATTACGCCAACGTGGTAATCCGCGCGGAAATGCGCTCGGTCGTCCGATCCGTATTCGGCCAGTACAAACCGGAAGAGATCTACACGACGCAGAAGGCTATCCAGGAACGGGTCAGTGAGCTGGCGAAGATACGCCTCGAAGCGCGCTTTATCGATCTCGACGACGTCCCGCTCGAAAGCATCACGCTGCCGCCCAGGATCTCGCAGGCCATCGAAAGCAAGATGGCCTACCAACAACTGGAAGGTGAATACGTCTACAAGCTGTCGATTGCGGAAAAAGAAGCCGAGCGCCGGCGCATAGAAGCGAATGGACTGAAGGTCTATAATGACACCGTCGACAAAAGCCTCACGTCGTCTGTCTTGAGCTGGTATGGCGTCCAAGCGACCCAAGAGCTTGCCAAATCGCCCAACGCCAAGACCGTGGTCATTGGAGCGGGAAAATCCGGCCTGCCGATTATTCTCGGAAAGGACTGACGGGATGAGAAAACTGCTCTTCTGGGCGGCGGGGCTGGTGGCGCTGGTGGCGTTGGTCCTTCTTTTGATGCCGCAGTGGACGTCGCCGCAGAAAATGGGCGCGCATCGGTTCGCCTATCTCGAAAAGCACCATGACGAACTGGTGGTCGGCATAAGTTGGCCGATCGCGGAGGAACAGGACGGCATGGTTGATGGACTGACTCTGGCACGAGACGAGATCAATGCCCGCAAGATTCCGGGCATCCCGCCGATCCGCTTGGTGATCCGCGACGACAAGAACGATTGGAGGACGGCGCGCGACGTCGCCCTCGAATTCGCCAATACGCCCGAGATGAGCGCCGTCATCGGCTATTATGAAGACGGCGTCGCCATACGAGCCTCGCAGATTCTGGAAGCCAGTCGGCTTTTGCACTTTGCCGTGAATGCCAACAACCGGGCCATGACCTCTCATGGCTACAAATATATCGTCCGCACCGTTCAGGCCACCGACCAGATTTCACGGTTCCTTGCCGTTTCCTCCCCGTCGGGCCGTAACCCGCAGAAGTACGCGATGGTCTGGGAGGGCGACGCCTACGGCCAGGACATTGCCTATCAGTATCGCATCGCCCAGGACGCGCTCGGGAGTGAATTGGTTTATCAAGCCCCTTATCCTGCCGGCCGCCCAGACTTCCGCCTGACAGTCAATCAACTGAAGGGGATCAAGGTCGACGTCATCATGTTCTCGTCCGGAAACGATGCGAATACGGCTGCGTTTCTGCGCCAGGCCCGTCGCGTCGGTATCACAGCGCCTATTCTGGTTGCCTGCGACCGGAGCAGCGATTTTGCCGGCATCTCCGCCGCGGACTTGCGGAACACCACGTTTATCCGTCTCTACAACGTTGCCGCCAAAACGCCGGAGAACCGGAAATTCGTAGCGGCCTTTCGGGCCCGCTACGGCCGAGACCCCGATACGTCGGCGGCGCAAGGCTATGACGCGCTTCAAATCCTGGCGAACGCGGTCAGGATCACAGGAACATTGAACCCGCTCGATCTAGCATTCACCGTCCGATACAAGCCCGCCTGGATCGGAGCCAACGGCGAATATCGCTTCGATGGCAACGGAGAGTTGAAGGAAAAACCGCTTTTCGCGGAACGCCACGATTCCGAAGGCAACGTGACGGTAGCCAAATGAACCTTTGACTTTGTGTTTTCGGCGGGAACGACCGGCAAGTGGATGGTCGCCCCGATTGGACAGGCGATTAGCGGTCGCCGGAAGGGAATGCCACCTGGCTACGCACCCAAGATGTTGTAGCCGCCGTCGACATAGCAAACTTCGCCGGTGATAGCGCGCGCTCCGTCGCCGACTAGAAATGCCGCAAGATTGCCGACATCGTCGATATCCGCCATGTGCTTAAGCGGCGTCTGCTGCCTCGCGTAGTCAAGCGTGGTCTCGAAGTTTTTCACGCCGCTCGCGGCTCGCGTTTTTATCGGCCCCGGTGAAATGGCGTTCACGCGAATACCTTTTCCGCCCAACTCGGCCGCCATATAGCGCGTGCAAGCCTCCAATGCCGCTTTGACCGGTCCCATCATGCCGTAGGCGGGAATGACCCTTTCGGCGCCCAAATACGACATGGTGACAAGAGAGCCGCCCCGATCCATGAGCGGCTCCGCCAACCTCGCCATGCGAACGAAAGAATGACAGGAGATGTCCATCGCCAGGCTGAAGCCAGCGAACGAACTATCCACCAGACGGCCCAGAAGATCTTCTTTGGGCGAAAACGCGACCGAGTGAACCAGAAAATCGAGGCGGCCCCATTCGGTACGGACGCGGTCGAACACCGCCTCGATCTGTCCAGGAATGCGAAGATCGAGCGGCTCGATGATCGTAGCGTCCAGCTTCTCCGCAAGAGGACGGACATACGGCTCCGCCTTGGCATTGAGATAGGTTATGGCCAGATCGGCACCTTCGCGACGAAACGCTCTGGCACAGCCGTAGGCAATGCTGTCTTGATTGGCGATCCCGAAAACGAGACCACGCTTTCCGTTCAACGTCATGTGTCTGGCTTATCGCGTCGGGACCGGCTGTTCGCCGTGGTAATCGTAGAAACCGCGGCCCGTTTTGCGGCCGTGCCAGCCGGCTTCGACATATTTAATCAGCAGCGGACAAGGCCGATATTTGGAATCACCGAGACCCGTGTGCATCACTTCCATGGCATAGAGCAACGTATCGAGGCCGATGAAGTCGGCCAGTTGCAGCGGGCCCATCGGGTGGTTGGCGCCAAGCTTCATGCAGGTGTCGATCGCTTCGATGGTCCCGACACCTTCGTAAAGCGTGTAGACGGCTTCGTTGATCAGCGGCAGAAGGATACGGTTGACGATAAAACCTGGGAAATCACCGGCTTCGGCCGGAGTTTTGCCGACCCGCCGCACCACCGCGAGCACAGCCTCATAAGTGGCGTCCGCCGTGGCAATTCCGCGGATCACTTCCACCAATTTCATCATCGGAACCGGATTGAAGAAGTGCAGTCCGATGAAACGCTCGGGGCGTCCCGATGCAGCCGCGAGCCGCGTCACCGAAATGCACGAGGTGTTGGTGGCGATAATGGTCTCCGGCTTCAGGATTTTTGCCAACTCCTGGAAGATGGACTTTTTCACGGCGTCGTTCTCGACCACCGACTCGATCACCAGATCGCAATCGGCGAGACCACCCAGTTCGACAACCGGCTTGATCCGCGCGATCGCCGGTTCGATGTCGGTCTCCTTGATGATATCGCGCCCGGCCTGACGGCCCATATTCTTGCGGATCGCCCCGATGGCCTTGTCGATCAAGCTTGAGTTCACGTCCGACAGCGACACGTCATATCCCGCCAATGCCAGAACGTGCGCAATACCGCCGCCCATCTGACCGGCGCCGATGACTCCTACGCGTTCGATAGTCATTTTGTCCTCCTTGGCGCGGCTTCAGCCGAACGCCTTCATGAGTTGTTCCGGTTTGCTCAACAGGCTTCGACGCAGAGCGCGATGCCCATACCGCCGCCGATGCAAAGCGTGGCAAGACCCTTTTTCGCGCCGGCACGGCGCATTTCGTGCAGCAAGGTGACGAGAACGCGCGCACCCGATGCACCGATCGGATGGCCAAGCGCGATAGCGCCGCCATTGACGTTGACCTTCGCGGGATCGAACTCCAGCTCGCGCGTCACCGCCAGCGCCTGCGCCGCAAATGCCTCGTTCGCTTCGATCAGATCGAGATCGGCAACACTCCAGCCCGCCTTGGCGAGGGCTTTGCGGGTTGCCGGAATAGGGCCCGTGCCCATCACCGCCGGATCGACGCCAGCCGTTGCCCACGACACGATGCGTGCCAGAGGTGCGATGCCGCGTTTTATCGCTTCCGCTGCGGTCATCACCACTACGGCCGCCGCACCATCGTTGATGCCGGAGGCATTGCCCGCCGTCACCGTGCCATCCTTGGCGAAGGCCGGACGAAGCTTGGACAAAGCTTCCAGCGTGGTCTCGGGCTTCGGGTATTCGTCCTTGTCGACGATAGTATCGCCCTTGCGTCCCTTGATGGTGACGGGAACGATTTCCGGCTGAAAACGTCCGGCGGATATCGCGGCCGCGGCTTTCTCCTGGGAAGCCAAGGCGAACACATCCTGATCGGCGCGGCTAATGCCGTAATGCCGGGCGACATTCTCGGCAGTGATGCCCATGTGGACGTTATTGAATGCGTCCCAAAGGCCGTCTTTGATCATGGTGTCGGTCAACTCGCCGGCACCCATCTTGATGCCGCCACGCAGATGCACGGCATGAACCGACTGGCTCATCGATTCCTGGCCGCCGGCCACCACAATGGACGCATCGCCCGCCGCGACGGCCTGGGAGGCGAGCGCAACGGCGCGCAAGCCGGACCCGCAAACCTGGTTGATTCCGATTGCGGTCGAATGGGCGGGCAACCCGGCCGCGAGCGCGGTCTGACGTGCCGGGTTCTGCCCCTGCCCGGCCGCCAGAACATGACCCAGGATCACCTCATCAACATCATTCGGGGAGATTCCGGCGCGCTCGAGCGCGGCACGGATGGCGACTTCGCCGAGGCGCACAGCCGATACCGCGGCAAAAGCACCATTGAAGGAACCGATCGGAGTACGGGCGGCGGAAGCAATGACGATTTCGGTCATGGACAAAAATCTCCTCAGGTGGATCGGGGTGAGTGGCCTTGTGCCAGAGGGACGGGACTCTGCGGGACCACGCGGCGCACTCACCCCAAAGCCGCTACAGGACTTCGAACAGGCCGGCAGCGCCCTGGCCGCCGCCGATGCACATCGTCACCACGACGTATTTGGCGCCGCGGCGTTTGCCTTCGATCAAGGCATGCAAGGTGAGACGATTGCCGGACATGCCATACGGATGGCCGACCGCAATGGCTCCGCCATCGACATTGATGAGCTCGTTGGGAATTTCGAGCCGGCGCTGGCAAGCCAGGACAATCGCGGCGAACGCTTCGTTGACTTCCCAAAGCCCGATATCCTCGACTTTGAGACCATGGCGCTTGAGAAGCTTGGGAACCGCGAAGACCGGACCGATGCCCATCTCGTCCGGATCGACACCGGCCACCGCCATGCCGCAATACCGCCCCAGCGGCTTCAGCCCGCGTTTGACGGCAAGCCCACCTTCCATCAACACGCAGGCCGAAGCGCCATCGGATAACTGGCTGGCATTGCCGGCGGTGACGCAACCGTTTTCGCGAACGGGCTTCAGACCCTTCAGGCTTTCAAGAGTGGTTTCGGGACGATTGCCCTCGTCCTTCTCGAGCACCACCTCTTGCATCGAGATCGCACCCGTCGCCTTGTCCGTCACGATCTTGGTGGCGCGGACGGGAACGATTTCGGCATCGAAAAGACCCGCCGCCTGGGCAGCGGCAACGCGCTGCTGCGACTGGAGCGCATACGCGTCCTGCGCGTCCCGGCTGATGCCATAGCGCCTGGAGACGATCTCGGCCGTGTCGATCATCGGCAAAGCGAAGGTCGGCCGCTGCGCCAGGAGCGCCGGATCATAGATGATACGCAACTCCTTGGTTTGCACCCGCGAAATCGACTCGACGCCTGCGGCGACGACGACATCCATGCGGTCGAAGACGATCTCCTTGGCGCCGGTGGCAATCGCCATCAAGCCCGACGAGCATTGCCGTTCGACCGTCATGGCGGGAACCGTGACAGGCAGTCCCGAAGCCAGAGCAACTTGGCGTCCGATCATGTCCTGTTCGCCTTGGGTGAGCGCGCAGCCACAGATGCAATCGTCGATCTCGGCAGGATCGATCTTGGCGCGGGACACCGCGGCGCGCACGGCGTGCGCGGCAAGCGACGGTGCCGGTGTGGCATTGAAGGCGCCTTTGTAGGCACGGCCGATCGGCGTGCGGGCGGCGGAAACGATTACGGCATCACGGCTCATCTCAAGCGCCTTTCTTTTCGGGGGCGACGTAGCCCGCCTTTTTCAGTTCAAGTTCGCTCTGGGCGAAGGCATAGGCCGGCACGGATTCGTTCGTGCGGTCCACAACGTCCGGCCAGCGCGCCACGATTTCTTCCGCCGACGGGGGATCTCCGGCGACGTGAATGCCCTTGGTCATGGTGATGTTCGCGGCTTCGAAGCTGCCGGCGCCGGCGCAGAGAATCGCACGCGTCGGCGCCTCCTCGCGGACCAGCGCCAGAATGCCGGGGGCGACGAATTCGGGCCGTATGAGATTCAACTGCTCTTCGGGCCAGATGCCCTGGGTCATCCCGGTGGCGGCCGTCGGCGCGATCGCATTCACATGGATGCCGTACTTGGCGCCCTCGATGGCCAGCGTCTGCATCAACCCGACCAGGCCGAGTTTGGCAACGCTGTAATTCGATTGGCCGAAATTGCCATAGAGGCCTGAGGACGACGTCGTCATGACGATGCGGCCGTACTTCTGCTCGCGCATCGTTTCCCACACGGCTTTGGTGCAGGTGACGGCGCCCATGACATGGATTTCGAAAATCAGACGGAAGTCGTCGAGCGCGATCTTGGCAAACGACTTGTCGCGAACGATACCGGCGTTGTTGATGAGGATGTCGACCCGCTTCCAGTCCTTGACGGCCCGCTCGACCATCGCCTGGACGCCAGCGACATCGGTCACCGAGCATCTGGCCGCCTGCGCTTCGCCACCGGCCGCAGCGATTTCCTCGGCAACCTTCTCGGCGCCATCACCGAGATCGTTGACCACCACGCGGGCGCCGCGCTGCGCCAGCAGCAGCGCATAACTGCGCCCCAAACCGCCGCCAGCACCAGTAACGATGGCAACCCGCCCACTCAAATCTATCACGTGCATCTCCTTCCCATCTTGGGTTCGCAGCGCTGCAATTTCGCCGGCTGATGCGGTTTCCCTTTTGCGGTGCAGCGAGGATTTCTTTCTTAATCGGTCGACTGCAAAATGTTCAACCTAAGTTGAGCAAGATATTCAATCGCTATTGAATGTCTAGTGATTTTGTGGCAGTGTGACACCATGCGCGAGAGCGCTCGCGATGCGCCGAAGAGTGCACGAGGAAACGCCTAGATAACGAAGAGTGAAGGGGAACTCATGAAAACCTACGCATTGTTGCTCAGCGCATCTGCGCTTGCGATCAACTGGGCAGGCTCAGCTTGGGCTCAGACCAATAAAAACGAAGACGCTCAGATGCTGGAGACGGTGACCGTTACCGCACAGCGCCGCAGCGAAAATCTGATGCAGACGTCGATCTCGGCGTCGGTCATCACCGGCGAGCAGTTGTCGAACAAGAGCGTCGTCAAAGTCGACGACCTGCAGTTCGTTGCGCCGCAGATCACCATCAACAACTTCGGCCAAGGCATCAACTTCAACATCCGCGGCATCGGCAAGGGCGAGCACAATACGGCGACGTTGTCGGGCGTGATTACCTATCGCGACGGCACGCCGACCTTCCCCGGCTACATCACCGAAGAGCCCTATTACGACATCGCGGCCATCGAAGTGCTGCGCGGACCGCAAGGCACCTTCGTCGGCCAGAACGCCACCGGCGGCGCCGTGTTCGTCACGACCAACAATCCGAACGTCGGGGGAAGCTACGACGGCTACGTGATGGCCAATGTCGGCACCTATGGCGACGTCGGCGCGCAAGGCGCGGTCAACATTCCGATCTCCGACACTTTCGCGGCGCGCGTCGCGGCCTACGTCGAGCGTCGAGATCCGTTCTACGAGGTCACCAACAACGGCGCCAACTACAAGGGCCTGAGCGCCCTTCAACACGTCGCTGGGCGCCTCAGCCTGCTGTGGAAGCCCAACGACAGATGGTCGATCCTGTTCAAGACCGACGTGGGCTATTTGGACAACGGCGGTTATGCGGCCGGTCCGTACTACAATCTCTGCAGGAACTACACGCCGGCGACCTATATTGCCGCCAATAACAACTCGACCATCGTCGGCAGCCCCTACGCCATCGGCTGCAACAGCACGACACCCAATCCGCAGTACACCGGCGATCCGCTGAAGTTCACGGCCAACGACACCAACAAAGGCCTCGACAAGTTCACGCGGAGCAACTTGAAGATCGACTATACGCTCGGAGACGGCACGGTCATCCGCTCGATCACGTCGTACCAGATCGGCAGCACGATGTATCAGACCGATCTGGACGGCACCGACAACGGCAGCCTCATCACGTACTTCGATACGGCCACGTCATCCCGCCGGAAGAATGTGCTCTGGTACGATCGCGTCAACGAAAGCATCTGGACCCAGGAAATCAACATCATCTCCCCGAGCGATCAGCGGGTCACCTGGGTTCTTGGCGCCTTCGCGCAAGCCGACCGGTACAACTATCCCAAGCCGTGGAGCCTGGTGGTCGACACACCGGCCGGCGCAGTACCGCACGGCGACCCGCTGGACGGGGTTCCGGCAACCCCCACGCAGTTCAAGATGCAAGGCTCCAACCCGCAGGCGGCTTGGGCGGTTTTCGGCCAGATCAAAAGCAAGCTGATCTGGGGACTCGACGCCGAATTCGGCTTCCGCTGGTCGACGCAGCGCACCAAGAACGATCTCGACATTACCCAGGCCGACAGCCCCATCGACCCGGCGACCCACCAGCCGATTCCACTTCTTTCAAGGCAGAGCACCAAGTCGTATTCCTTCGACTACAAGGCGGCGCTCAACTGGACGATCAACGAAAACCACTACGTCTACGGCTTCGTCGCCACCGGCTACAAGCCTGGCGGCTTGAACGTTCCGATCACGGCTGCCTCGCAGGACACCAAGACAGGCACGCCCCCGTTCGGCCCGGAACGGGTCATGTCGTATGAGGCGGGCTATAAGGGTGTCTGGTTGGACGGGCATCTGCGGGCCCAGGTCGACGCCTATTACAACACCTACGATCACTTCCAGGTCTCGATCGGCTACCCCGACTATCCGACCATTTTCTACGAAAAGAACACCACCAATTCGACCATCATGTACGGCTACGAAGCCGAGTTCGAGGCGATCTTCGGCAATCTGTCGATCAATGCCGGACTTGGCTGGCTGCACAGTTCGGTCGGCGAGTTCTGGACCACCGATCCGAGAGCGCCGAGCGTGTATAATACGACCTTCGGGGCGCTCCCGCTGCCGTGCGATCCCGTGACCGGTCCGAACTTCCAGGCTTACCAAGCCTATTACGGCGCGTATGGCATCGCCGACGGATGGCGCTCGTTCGATCATCTCGGAAACAGCACCTGCCATAACCTGAAGGGCCACCCGCAGTCGATGGCGCCGAGTCTGACGGCCAACATCGGCGTCGAGTACAAGTTCGATATCGGCGGAGGCGACGCACTCACGCCGCGCATCAGCTACTCGCATACCGGTCCGCAGTGGGCGACGCTGTTCGACAATCGCAACTACGGCGACCGGATCGGTGTCCGCAATCTGATCAATGCCCAGCTGTCGTGGCAGCACGGCGAGTACATCGTCACCGCCTACGGAACGAACCTGACCGACTCGCACTATGTCGCGGCGATGAATGCCAACCTCGCCTGGGGCGGCCCGCCCCGCCAATACGGCATCCGTCTCCTGAAAGTATTCTGACCGTGATCATGGCCGGTCGCCGCGCTGCGAAAACAGCCGGCGGCCGGCATTTTTGTTTTCGCACGATCAGTTTGCTGGACCCGAAGCGAGGCCAAGCTCACCCCAAAAAACCGAAGAAAAACCGCCTGTAGAAAGACACTCCCATGCGTACTGCGTATCAATCCGCCAAAAAAATCTCAGCCGCCGATGCAGCGGCCCTGGTGAAGTCCGGTCATTGGCTCGATTTCGGCGCCTGCCTCAGCCAGCCCGATGTGTTCGACAAGGCCCTTGCGGCGCGCGTCCGCGAGCTTGCCGAGGTCAATATCCGCTGCAGCCAGGGCTTCGAGCCACGTGCGATGCTGGAAGCCGATCCGCACGCCGAGCACTTCCACTGGTATAGCTGGCATTACAATACCTACGAGCGCAAGAAGTCGGATGCGGGCATCTGCCACTACATTCCGCTCAATCTCGGCGAAGTGCCGGATTACTACCGCCGCTTCATCGATCCGATCGATATCGTGGTGCTGAAGGTTCGCCCCGCCGACGCCGACGGCAATTTCAACTTCGGCCCCACCAACACTTGGAATCGCGCCATCATCGAACGGGCGAGGACCGTGATCGTCGAAACGTCGACGGCCGTTCCCCATGTCTGCGGCATCGATAATGCCGTTCACATCAGCGAAGTCGATTACATCATCGAGGGCGACAACGCCCCGTTGTTCGAGCTGAAGGCGCCGCCGGTGTCCGACATCGACCGGGCCATCGCCCGGCGTATCGCCGCGGAAATCGAGGACGGCGCCTGCCTGCAAATCGGCATCGGCGGCATGCCCAACGCGGTCTGTTCTCTCTTGAAGGATTCCGGCGCCAAGGACCTCGGCATCCATACCGAGATGCTGACCGACGGGCTGATCGAACTCTACAAGGCGGGCGTCGTGACCGGCGCCCGCAAAAAGCTCGATCCCGGCAAGTCGGCCTTCACCTTCGGGCTGGGCTCGAGGCTGATGTACGACGCGCTCGACGGCAATCCCGACATGCTGTGCTGTCCGGTCGATTACACCAACCTGCCGCACTACATCATGCAGAACGACAAGGCATTCTCCATCAACTCGACGACCCAGATGGACCTGCAAGGCCAAGCGGCGTCGGAGTCCGACGGGCATCGCCACATCTCCGGAACCGGGGGGCAATTGCAGTACGTGCGCGGCGCCTACGCGTCGAAGGGCGGCAAGTCGTTCATTTGCATGTCGTCGGTTTTCGAAAAGAAGGGCGTCCGCAAGAGCCGCATCGTGCTGGATCTGACGCGGGGAAATATCGTCACCACGCCGCGATCCGACGTCATGTACGTCGTCACCGAATACGGCATGGTCAATCTCAAGGGTAAATCGATCCCCGAGCGCGTTCGCGCCATGATCTCGCTGGCCCATCCCGACTACCGCGAAGACCTCGAACGCCAAGCCCTGGAAAACCGCCTCCTCCCTCGAGCCCTGCATGTCGGGCAACCCGCCTGACCATGTGATCTCCACGTCGTCATCGTCGAAAACTTAGCGCCCGGATATCCTCCGGGCGCTCTTTTATGGCTTCCGACTCTGACTGCTCAGCGGCACTCCGCCGTCATGGGAGGGAGTTTCGGTGCGGAAATCCCGGCAGTCCAGAGCCAGGGCTGGCCGTTGGCATGGCGGCGGCAAACCACCTCGTCCATAAGACGGTACATGCCCGGCATGAAGTGCGTAGCGGCCTTGGGCACGTCCTGGAATTCCATATAGGCGGCCGTGGAACCGTAGGCAGGCCAGTCCGGTGCTTTCGCCGCCTGCGGCTTGCCCGAGCGGGCAAAACTGGTCCAGTAGCCGATCACGGCATCCGAGAGCGCCCACTCCTGTGGACTGTTGGGCATTTTCGGCCAGTAGGGCCCGAGATGATCGAGTGTCCCGAACATGTAGGGAATTTCAGCGGAGTGGGAGGCATGCACGCCGGCTGCATCCGCGGCGGGATAGCCGTGGTCCCAGTAATAGAGGTATGCCGGCTGCCCCAGTGCCGTCTGGGATTTCACCATCTTCTCCATCGGCCAGCTGAAGACGGCGTCGCGGATGGCGGCCAGCGTGCTCTCCTGCATATTGCTGCTGGGATAGAGACGCAGGAAATCGTCGGCCAGATCCTGATAGCGGTCCCGAATGGTGGATTCATACTCCGCTGCGGAAGCTGCTGGTTTCGGCGGCAGAAGGATCGGAAGCGAACGGACCTCGCCGCTGGTCAATCCGGCCATCAGCGGTACGGGCGCCTGCTCCCCCTTGGCAAAGGTGTCGACGAGCTGGCGCAGCAGAATATGACCGTCGATGGTACCGGCCGTCGGATAGCCCGCCGCGATGGAACCATCCACCAACTGCCGCGCGTCCATCGCCCGGAGCGCCTTGATATCGGGCACATGCAACGCCGTGGTGAGATTGACACCGAGCTGCTCGGCAGACGGCGTACCGAATTTGGTCTGCTTCAGCTCAGGCGCCGTAAACATGTAGCCGCTTTCCGCGATGGCCTTGGCGAACAGGCCGCGCGCCATCGGCGAGGCCATCAGGAACTCGACCGAGAGCGCCCCCGCCGACTGGCCCGCGATGGTCACATTGCTTGCATCTCCACCGAACGAAGCGATGTTGCGTTTCACCCATTTGAGCGCCTCGATCTGGTCGAGCAGACCGTAATTGCCCGAAATGCCGAAGGGAGATTCGGCACTGAGTTCGGGATGCGCCAGATAGCCGAGGACGCCGAGGCGATAATTGATCGTCACGACGATGATGCCACGGGCGGCCATCTTCGAACCCGAGAATACGGGGTAATGACCCGAGCCGCCGATCAAGTTGCCGCCGTGGATGTAAAAGAACACCGGCAGGTTCTTGGCGCCGGCCGGAGCCCATACATTCAGCACCAGGCAATCTTCGCTCAGCGGACCCGGATCGGCCGTGTACATGGTGGGAGGGCCCTTGCTGACGGGCTGCATGCAGGCATTGCCGTACTGCATCGCGTGCTTGACGCCATTCCAGCGCGGCATCTCCACCGGGGGTTTCCAGCGCAATTGACCGACCGGCGGCACTGCGTAGGGAATGCCCTTGAACACATTAAGGCCGTCCTCGCTCTGCCCCTGAAGCGTTCCGACCGGCGCCTTCACGATCGGCGGGCTCGCGGCACCGGAGAAGGAAAGATAAACCGCGGCAACGGCCGAAGCGGCCAGATGGCGAATCGAGATCATTCGACGAACTCTCCTACCAAGTGCGTTGGCTTGCGGCTCTCCCGCCGCAGCACGCGCGCCAAAACCAGGAAAAGCGAAATAGCCACAAGGTAAAACGGCACCAGGGTGAACAGGGCAACCTGCAAGGACTGTCCAGGATGACTAGCGCGCAGAGCGTCGCTGACTGCCCCAACGTACGTCGGACCAAGGCCGAGACCGATGAAGTTCATCACCAGAAGCAACAACGCACCGGACATGACGCGTTGATCGGGCCGCACTTCCTGCTGCACAAGCGTAACGTTGGACGACAGGAAGAAATGGTTCAGAAATACCGCGACGACCAGGAACCAGCAGGCACTGCTCCATGTCGGCGACGTAACGAAGGCAATGAAAAAGGGAACCGCCAAGACCAGCGCCACGCCAGGGATCAAGGCATAAGCCGCTTTCGAATGCCTCGCGAGACGGTCCACCATCGCGCCACCAATCACCATGGCTCCAGTCATTCCAACCAGAACCACCAGTGAATAATAAACGGCAACCTCGCCAAGGGTCATGCCCTTCTCGCGCATCAGAAAGAGCACGGCGAAATTCTGTAGCCCATAGGTGATGATCTGGGTGGCGCCGCCTCCGAGCGCGGCGAGCACAAGAGGCTTCCGCGAAAAGAACATCGCGAAAGTTTCCCAAAAACTCCCCTTTTTCACGGGATAAGCCGGGACAGGGTCGAGACCGCCCCGCACAGGCTCGCGCACGATCACGAGAACTGCGATCGCCGCGAGAATGCCGACGCCGCCAAGCACAATAAAGGCATATCGCCAACTATAGGCGGCGGCGATCGAGGCCCCGAATGCCACACCCAAAGCGGCCCCAATTCCCGGACCGGTGTTGAAGATGCCGAGCGCAAGGCCGCGGCGGCTTCGAGGGAAGTAGTCCGAGATGATCGCATAGGATGGAGGTACACCGCCCGCCTCCCCGAAGCCGACCGTCATGCGCGCGATGGCAAATTGCAGATAGTTGGCTGCCAGCCCGCACGACATCGTTGCCGCGCTCCAGATTGCGCACGAGGCTGCGAGAACTTTGGACCTCGAGGTCTTGTCGGCCAGGTATCCAATCGGGATCGAGATAAAGCAGTAGACGAGCGCGAAATAGAAACCGCCGATCAGCCCGAGTTGCCCGTCGCTGAAGTGCATCGTGTCCTGGATCGGCTTTGCCAGTATGGGCATCAACTGCCGGTCCAGGAAATTGATGACGTAGACGAAGCAGAGCATGCCCAACACCAGCCAGGCACGCTTGCCGACTGGTGCTGGTTGACCGACCTCCATTGCAGCCTCGCTTAGTTGCAAGCTGCCGTTTTCGGAGGAAGCTTGGGCGCGACGATGCCCACATTCCAGCTCCAGGCCTGATCGCCACTCGCATGGCGGCGGCAGACCACCTGCTCGACAAGATCGTACATGCCTCGCATGAGATGCGCGGACACCCTGGGCACTTCCTGAAATGCCATGAAGGCCGAAGCGGACCCGTAGGAAGGCCATGCCGGTGCGTTCGCCGCTTCCGGCTGTCCGGTGCGCGCGAAACTGATCCAATAGCCCATCATGGCATCAGACATTTCCCGCTCCTTTGTCGTTGGCGGGATTTTCGGCCAGTACATCGGGACGCGCTGGAGATCTCCAAACACATACGGCACTTCGCTGGAGTGGAAGGCGTGCAGACCGGCCGCATCCGCGGCGGGATAGCCGTGGTCCCAGATATAAAGGAACGCGGGTTGCCCCAAAGCCGTCTGGTTCCTTACCATCCGCTCGGCCGTCCAGCCGTAAAATGCATCGCGCGTGGTGGCGAGCATGCTCTCCCGCACATTGCTGCTGGGGTAGAGGCGCAGGAAATCTTCGGCCAGATCCTGGTAGCGATCCCGAATGATCGCCTCGTAATCCGCTGCGGAGGGTGGCGGCGGCGGCGGCAGAAGCACCGGAAGCGAGCGCACTTCACCACTGTTGAATCCAGCCAGAAGCGGCACGGGCGCCTGTTCGCCTTTGGCGAAGGTATCGACGAGCTGACGCGGCAGGATATGGCCGTCAACGGCGCCGATGGTCAGGAAGCCGGCCGCGACGGAGCCCTCCAACAGTTTATCCGCGTCCATCGTTCTCAGCGCAGCCATGTCCGGCACATGCAGGGCCGTGGTGAGATTGACGCCGATCTGCTCGGAGGATGGCGCCCCGTATTTCGCCTGCTTCAACTCGGGCGTTGATATCATGTAGCCGCTTTGCGAAATCGCCTTGGCGAACAGGCCGCGTGCCGCCGGCGACGCCATCAGATACATGACGGACAGACCACCCGCGGACTCACCGATAATGGTGACGTTGGCGGGATCGCCGCCGAACGCGGCGATATTACGCTTCACCCATTTGAGCGCCTCGATCTGATCGAGAAGACCATAATTGCCGGAAATATTGAGCGGAGATTCGGCGCTGAGTCCGGGATGCGCCAACCAGCCGAAGACGCCGAGACGATAGTTTATCGTCACGACGACGACGCCACGGGCTGCCAGCTTGGAACCCATGAAAAGCGGATATTGGCTTGACCCGCCGGTCAAAGAGCCTCCGTGGATCCAGAATAACACCGGCGCGTTCTTCGCATCTGCCGGGGCCCAGACATTCAATGTCAGGCAATCTTCGCTCAGCGGACCGACATCGGCCGAGTAAATGCTGACGGCCGCCTTGCTATGCGGTTGCATGCAGGCATTGCCGAAATCCGTGGCGCGCTTGACGCCAGTCCAGCGCGGCATCTCGACCGGTGCTTTCCAGCGCAAGGGACCGACCGGCGGCAAGGCATAAGGAATACCCTTGAAGACGTTGACGGCATCCTCGCCCGCCCCTTCCAGCGTACCGGCAGGAGCGTTCACGACCGGTGGCGTTGCGGCGCTCAAACCGGTGAAGGAAAGACAAACAACCGCGACGGCTGAAGCGGTCAGACGACGAATAGCGCGACTCATCGCTCGGCTCCCTCAAGAGTGTCTTCTTCCTGGTGTCCCAGCGCGGCATAGACGCCATGCTGGAAGATCGGAAGCCCACGCCGCCCGGCAGCTCCTCTGCCGGTTGCGATTGTTGCTCCCGAATCCGCCGTCACCGGCACCTGGTGCTGAATGAAGTAGAGCATCACGATGTCTTCGACCGGATCGGCCTGCCACCATGTCCCGAATATCCCCGGCCAATTCATCGAACCCGCCCGGCCGCAACCATAGACATTGTCGATGGGGTCTTCGATCAATGCGAAACCAAGCCCGAAGCCGGACTTCTGCCACAACGGCATTCCGAGAAACGGCAGTTTGCGCTGTTCCGGCGTCAGGCGGTTGGTGCGCATCAGACGCACGGTCTCCGGCTTCAGCAAGCGCACACCATCCAACACGCCTTCGTTCAGCAGCATGCGCGCAAACCGGTGAAAGTCGGGAGCCGAGGAGATCAATCCGCTGCCGCCGGGGGTATAGGCCGGTGGCTTGTCATACATCGGCAAGTCGACCTTGGTGAGACGATCCGATTTGGCGTCATAGCGGTATACGCTGGCCAGCCGATGCCGCTTGGATTGCGGCAGCCAGAAGTCGGTGTCGGACATTCCAAGTGGGGCGAAAATCCGCTCGCGTAAGACTTCGCGGAAGGGCTTGCCCTCGACGCGTCCAATCAGGAAACCCAGAACATCGCTCGATTGCCCATACTGGAAGCGCTCGCCAGGCTGGCACACCAGCGGCAGGGTGCCGAGCCCAGCCAGCCATTCGTCGGGCGTGAGACGGTTCATCGCGGGGTCATCAATCGCCGCGTCGTAGGCCGCCTTGATGGGGCCGTCGCAGAGAAAGCCGTAAGATATCCCCGAACGGTGGGTCATCAGATCTTCGATCGTGATCTCGCGATGTGCGGGAACCGTGTCGTCCAAAGGACCCGCAGGATCCTTGAGCACCCGCCGGCGGCCAAGCTCAGGCACCCAGCGCGTGACGGGAGCGTCGAGCGCAAGCTTTCCCTCTTCGATGAGCATGAGCGCCGCCACCGAGGTGACCGGCTTTGTCATCGAGGCGATACGGAAGAGCGTGTCTTGCTGCATCGGAACCCGCTCTTCGAGATTGCTCCAGCCGAGAGCGTCGGCACTGACGATATCGCCGTGGTGCGAGACGAGGGTCACGACGCCGGCAAGCTCGCCGCGATCGATGAACCTCTGAAGCTCAGGCCGGATCGCGGCGAGCTTCGTGCTCGACAACCCCGAATGTCGAAACGGATTCATCAGACGGCTTCTCCAGCTTTGCGGCCATCACCCGCCAGGATGCGCGACAGCCAGTAGAACAACGCGATAGCCAAGACACTGCACGGCAGCAGCGCCAAGAACGCGTACTGCAACGAATGCTGCGGGGAGATCGCGTGGAAATAGTCGCTAGCGACGCCGATAAAGGTTGGGCCAAGCCCGATGCCGATGAGATTCATCGTGGCCAACATCAGGGCGCCCGACAAGGCGCGCTGATCCGGACGCACTTCCTGCTGCACAAAGGTAATCACCGACGGCAGATAGAAGAAATTCACGAACATGCACCCCGCCAGGCACACCAAGGCGATCGGCCAGGTCGGCGCCATCACAAACGAGATGTAAAACGGCAGGGAGACCATGAGCGAAACAGCGGGCACCAAGCCGTAGGCTCGTTTCGAGCCCCGCGTGAACCTGTCGACCGAGCGGCCCGCGACAAACAGGCCAGCGCTCATCACGATCACCACCATCAGTGCGTACCAGACCGCGACCTGACCGAGAGTCATGCCTTTTTCACGCATCATGAACAGAATGGCGAAGGCGCCAACGCCCGCGGTGATGATCTGCGTAATGCCGCCGGCCAGGGCGGCGACGACCAGGGACCGTCGCGAGAAAAACGAGAAAAGGGTCTCCCGGAAACCCGACTTCTTCGTTTGCTGGGCCGAAACAGGATCCAATCCGCCGCGCTTGGGCTCCTTCACGATCACGAGGATCCCGACGACCGCGACTAGCCCGATTACGCCAAGCCCCCGGAATGCCGTTTCCCAGCCGAAAGCGGCGGCGATGGCGGCACCGAAAGCGATGGCAAGCGATGCTCCGATCGGCATACCGAGGTTGAAAAGGCCGAGAGCTGTCCCACGCTTGCCTGGCGGGAAATAGTCCGAAATGAGCGCGTACGACGGGGGAACACCTCCGGCCTCGCCGAAGCCGACCGCCATATAGGACGCGGCAAACTGAATGAAATTCACCGCAAAGCCGCACGCCGCCGTGGCCACGCTCCAGATCGCACAGCCGCACGCCAGAACCTTCGATCGCGACGTCTTGTCGGCGAGAAAGCCGATCGGAAGGGAAATAAGCGTATAAAACAATGCAAAATAGAAGCCGGTAATAAGGCCGAACTGACCGTCGGTGATGTGGAGCGTCTCTTCGATCGGTTTGGCGAGTACCGCGGGCAAGAAGCGGCACAGGTAATTCAGAACGTAGACGACGATCAGCATGGCCAGGACGAGCCAAGCCCGCCTGGATACGGGCGCGGCCGGCGGCGTTACGGAGGAATGGCCGCTTTGCGCTGCCGATGGGGACGAATTACCGCTCATTGCCGCTGCATCCATGATGTTTGAGAAGCGCCCGACTCCAACAACCCGAATTCCGGGCACCGTCATCACGATGCCAGCACGTTCACCGCAGCCAGGAGCTTAATGCGGCCGTGACAGGGGGTCAATGTTATTCAATCGCGGTTGAATGACTTTTTGGTCGCGGCTATCCGCGGGTTCCGGTTAACTTGACCAAGCGCCGGACCAAGGAATACGTTGCTCGCGAAAAGGACGAGCACTGCCTTTTCGCTTTGCCCACGGTGTTTTATGCCTGCAAAATCGCGTCCCAAAGCCCACCGCACCAAAGCGGAACAGCGGGCAGAAGCCATCAAACAGATTCTCGATGTGGCCGAGGAGCTCTTCTCGGTTCACGGCTATTCCGGCGTGACCATCAAGGATGTGGCCGAGAAAATCGGGGTGCACTCCGCACTCATCCTTTATTACTTCGACGGCAAGCAGGGTTTGTTTGATGCTGTCTGGGAGCGCCGGATCCAGGGAACCGCCGCCTCCCGCATACGGGCGCTCGATGCCTATGAGGCCAAGGTTGGAGATCGTCCCACCGTCGAAGGGGCCCTGAAGGCTTACTACGACAGCGCGTTCGATGATTTCATCAAAGGCGGAGAAGGGTTGCGCAATTTCGGACGTCTCTTCGCGCAGATCAACAATGCGCCCGGCTTCGGTGCTCAGAAGATGCAGATGTCCTTCGATCCCGTCGTGCTGCGCCTGATCGACATTTTGCAGAAAGCCTTACCGGGTGTCGACCGGCGGGACATTCTGTGGGGCTTTCAGTTCACGTCGGGGGCTTATTCTCAATCCTTGGCGCGGACAGGGCGCATTGATCGGCTTTCGGATGGGCTGTGCTCCTCAGACGACCTTCAGGCTGTTCGTGAAAGAATGTCCGAATTCATGGCCGCCGGGTTCGAATCCCTTCGCAACCGCAAGCGGATTGGGACGTCTCTCAGCAGCGCCAATAATAATAAAGACCGCACGCGCGGAAGAACGAAGGCCCCTCGGGCCGGCAAAGCAGCCGCGAAAAAAGACCACGCGTAGCTTTCCACCCTCTTTATCGTGCCAACCCGCGAACGAACCTCACTCCCACTCGATGGTCAACTGGGTTGAGTTAGCGTTGTAGTTATTGACTTTTCCCCTGGGCTACAAGCGCAATACCAACCGCCATACCACCAAGCCAAGACTGGATTCGTCGATCATAGGGATTTGGTCGCTGATGAGATTCGGGGGCTCTGGTCACAGCCAGTTTGCACTCTTAGCTTCCCCTGCGCACCAAACAGGACAAAACCTGCGATACTTAGCGTGGGTTGGCCCATACCAATGTGCCTCTATTGCTTTGTGTCGATCGCCGCCCCAGCCGGAGGTGTTGTCATGCCTGCAGCAGGACAGTCTTGCGAAACATAATGCGATTTGAGCACCCCGGACATTGTTATGGTCTCCGCCCCTGCAGGCACCGTTTGGAACACCTTTATGGAATAATGCTCACTGTCTTGGCGCGTGAGTTCGGCGGAAAACGTCGCCCCCGGCGTTTTGCAAACGCCATCCGCGATAATTGTATCGCCTTTGATGCGAGGTTTGGAAAGAGGGCAGTCATCGTTCAACTTCGCCTCCATGAGGCCCCGTTCGAGCTCGCCGGAAATACAGTCGTGAAAATCGTGGTTACTGTTAATTAGAGCTATCAAATTGTCGAACTGTTCCTGCACCGCCGCTCGCTTGTCTTCCGGCAGCCGCGGAATGACACGCTGCGTCACCTCTTTTATGTTGGATGTATAGCTCACACTTGCTTCCCAGTGTCCAGGCTTGACCCTGTGCGAGTCTTTGAGGAACGCGTCGAAACTTGGCATCGGATCTGATTTGCTCTCTTTCGGACAGTTGGTGGATACGAATGTGACATCGGCCTTGCTGTACATCGAAACGTTTTCGCCCGTCCCCGTAATTGTCATGTTGTAATGCTCGGGCGCATCGATGGTCATATGTATGCGCGAGGTGTTTCCAGCACAGGTGAATTCGGCATCAAAGCTGCGTTCACCGAATTTGAACGGCTTGGACTTGCAGTTAGCCGGCATCTTGTCCGCCACGATTTTCGACACATCGCCGTTGGTGCAGAAATAGTCGGTTCGGATAACTTCGTTGTTGTATCCCAACGACTTCAGGTACGCGGCCATATCGGCCGGCACCCCGTCCATCGGCAGTTTCGCGTCGATCCGCATTCGGCTTACCATTTTCCAGTATCCGGGTTTCAACTGTGTCATCATCGTGTCTGCCGTCGCGGAGCACAAAATCAAGGCACCGCAGGAATAGGCAATAAATTGGAGCGGCCGTTTCATCTTCTGACCTTCATTGACATGTGTCGCCCATCGCCGGCACCATCCAGCGATAGAGCGGTTTGATAGGTTCGAACCACTGCGAGAAGCGCAGAACCGGGGTACCAGTAAGGAAGTATTGGCTTCGTTCGGAGGACGTGAGTGCGCGACCAGAACGGGCAATGCGTCGACGGCTGGCATCGATCAGTGTCTGGCAGCGCGGAATGGGATCCCACTTGCGGAATGTACCGTCCCAGGATGCTGTGAGGATATGGTCGTTATCCACCGCGAAGGCGGCGCTCGACACGACATCGACATGGCCGCGTAGAATGTCGAGCTTCTTTCCCGTCGCAACATCCCAAACGGTCGCGGTCTTGTCACCGGACGCAGTGACAACCCGTGTTCCATCGGGCGAGAACGCGGCGCGATAGACCTGCGCCGTTTGGTGCAGAATCGAGATTTGCGTGCCGGTAGCAGCATCCCAAATCCGCGCCGTCTCGTCTTCGCCTGCGCTCGCCAAGCGCCGGGAGTCTGGCGAATAGGCCACCCCATTCACACGGCCGAGATGCCCGCGGAGGACTTTCAAGAGTTGGCCGCTGGAGCGGTCCCAAATGCGGATGTTTCCATCCGTAGAAGCTCCGGCGATGTGACGGCCGTTCGGAGAAATTGCTGTAAAGGTCGCAGCGGCATTACCCGTTTTCAAGGTAAGGGCCGTACGTCCGGTGGCGGCGTCGAAGACCACGATGGTGTTGTCGGTGCGGGTGGCGGCGATCGTGGTTCCATCAGCGGAGAATACGGCGGATCCGAAATACCCGCCGGGATAGGACAGCAACTGTCGCCCGGTTGCGGCATCCCATACACGAACGCTGCCCGCCAACGACGAGTCAAATCCGGTCGTGACGACGCGGGCCCCGTCGGACGAGAACAGCGCGGTGTTGATCATCACGCCTTGACTGCCGAGTACGCGTATCACTTTGCCTGTGCGGGCATCCCAGATCTGTGCCGTTCCGTCCATTGATGCGGTCGCAACGCGGCGTCCGTCGGCGGACCACCCAGCAAAGTTGATCTTTTCGCCCGTGACGAATACTCCGGGATCCGACCATATGCGGACGGTTCCGTCGTCCGATGCCGTGATCACGCGCGTGCCATCGGCAGACCATTCTGCCGAACTGACGCCGCCTGTGTGCCCGCGCAACACCAGAAGCGCAATTCCCGTCGACGCCGTCCAGATTCGGGCAGTGGTGTCGCGCGAGGCGGTAACGATCTGCCGGCCGTCGGACGAAAAGCGGGCCGAAACAACCTCAGCCTCATGTCCACGCATTACGACGCGGGCTTTGCCGGTTCTTGCATCCCAAGTGCGAGCCGAATGATCCCATGATGCAGTGACGATGGATCCTCCATCTGGCGAAAAGTCAGCAAACGTCAACCCTTCGTCGTGGCCTCGCAACACAGCGATCTGCTGACCCGATCTCGCGTCCCACACTCGTGCAGTCGCATCGCTAGAAGCGGTCACCACACGCGTGCCGTCTGGCGAGAACACGACAGACTTGATTTGGCCGTCATGGCCGCGCAGGACGACAAGGACCTTTCCGGTCGCGGCATTGCGAATCGTGGCCTCGTCCCAACTTGAAATCGCGATCCACTTGTCGTCGGGTGAGAAGCTGGCATAGCTCGCATTCACAAGGAATCCAGTGATCACCGACAGCTTGCGCCCGGTTGCGGTATCCCAAATGCAGACGGATTTGTCGTCATACACCGCGACAATACGCTTGCCGTCCGACGACGGTGCGACCGAGAGAATCTTCGCACCGGGGTGCGCCATAGCGAGGATGCGCTGTCCGTGCACAATGTCCCACACCGTCACGGTACCTTTGGCCGAGCCCGTCACAACTATGCGGCTGTCGGTCAAATAACCACCACCGACCAGCGGCTCACCAACATTGATCTGCCCGATTTCATGCATATCTCTCCAAGCATGGCTCAGAGCAGCCAGCGCTTCCCGTTTCAGGGGGCGGGATGGCGCCGAGATCTTTTCCGGCAGCGCTTGCAGCGCAAGCATCATTCCGAGTCCCGCATCACCGGACGTGGTCGCCGTATCGGCGTCCCTCGCCAGGAACTGCGACTGGGCGATCAAAGCGCTGTTGCGGGTGGTTTCAGAATCGACGAGAGCGAATAGCGACAGCACAAGCAGCGCCGTCAAGGACAATGCGATAGCCCCCGAGAGCGCCGCCGCCCGGCGCATGCGTCGCCGCTGTGCCTCATGCTCACGCTGACGCAGGACATCGTAGCCAACACCGAGCAGTCCAGCCAGCAATTTTAGCCTTGCATTCTCCTTGCCGTCGCCTTCAGCACGGACGTCGGCTGCTATCGGCTCATTCCGCCTGGTCCCGAGGTTACCTTCCTCATCTAATTTAAATTTCAGAGCACTCGGGAAACACTCTCTGGGATAATCCCGTGCCACGCCGAAGGCCGCTGCAAAGCCCGGTTTCTGAAGGTCTTCGAGCGCAGGCTCGTCATCCGCATTTGGAACGCCATCTACGACCAAGGCGAGAATCCGATTCTCCCGCCCCTTGCGTTTGAACGCGAGGATTTCCTCATTCACCCACCGGCTTGTGACCGCACGTGGTGAACAGATGACGATGAGGTATTCAGATGCATCAAGGGCTGCAACGATCTGTTCATTGAGATCCGCTGAAGACGGCAATTCCTCCCGGTCACGAAACACCGGAAAGACGCGAGGTGGAATCTTGCCGTTCCGCCCTTGAGTGCCTGCGAGGCGCTTCGGAACGCGATAGCTCTCCAGCGCTTTATGGAGCCAGTCGCCCCATTTCTTATCTTTGTGGCTATAGCTGATGAACGCGGCGTACTTTTGCGCGCGCGCTTTCGCCTCTTGCGGCATTGCCCCCTCCCGCAGATTGACACTCAGCGTCGACACCCGCCAAAACAAAGACGTCTTTCAGTGCGACCTCGACAACCCGCCCTTTTTTCGCTTCAAGATTTTATCCAGCAGACCAATGAAGGCCCGATCGTAATCCTTCGTCGCCTCGGTGAGTTGATCGAAAGGCTTTATATCCGGGTGGTGCTTGCGGACATTGTCGCGAGGCTCGCCATGGCGCCAGCCGCTGATGCGCCGGTCGGCGATCCATCGCTCATGCTCAAGTTCTGCCAGACGTTCGCGTTCGGCCGGGTTGCGGTACAATGACTCGCCGGGGGCAAGTGCAGGCAGGCTCTTCCAGACGTCATGCTTTGCCATCCAGGCACGCACGTCGAACCCAGCCTCGAACAGCTTGGCATAGATGTGAGCCACGGCCCGGCGGTTGGAAATGCGGTATTCCTCTGCCAACTCGTCCCAAGGCTTCGACGCGGGACCATTGCTAGGCGAGGTGGCCAAGTAGGCTCGATGATATTCGCGCTCGGCAATATCATCTTCTTTGGCCAGAAAGCTGCTCGCCGCGATCATGTCCGCAGTGGTGCCAAATGCTATGATTTCATTTGGCTTCAGCGTGCTGCCGGGCGCCGGCCTGTCGATCTCGTGAGCGCCATGGAGCACGAAAACCGGCGCGGCAAAGACAGCTTCGCGCGCTTGCGGAACGAACGAAAGAGCGGTGGCGAGCGAACGCCTGCCATCGTCGAACAAGACGTAAACGGCTGTCACCGGCGCGTTTTCGGCCAGTCGCCCGATGTTGCCGGCAAAGCTTGTGCTGGTATCGAGATAACCCGCCGGAAGGAGGTGGATATCCGCTTCCACCTCGATCTCAGGATAGCGGCTCGCTAGCCGTGCCCTAAATTCATCGGGGTTTGCGCAAAGCGCGCTGAATATCAACTTGCCGAAGGTGAGCGTGCGAGCAGTGAGGATCATTTCGCAGATCAGTGCTTCCAGCCAATCATCGTCTCCCATCAGCATGGCATGGACACGCTGCTGGCCCGCATCTTTGGCCAGCAAAAAAGGCGGATAGCTGCGCACAACATAGCGCGCAGCCAGGCCGGGTTCGGAAAAGGCACTCAATCGTTCGGCTCCGGGCAAATTGCGCAAAGTTTCGGCAAGCCAGAAATCATGCGCTCTGACATGGACTTGGGTGCGAGGGTAATGCCGCTTGGCTGCCAAAGCGAGATCGATTGCCTTAGCGTCATCGGTGGGCGCAACAACGATCGCCTGCGCTTTCGTGGCCCCTGTGGAGTGCAAATTGCGGGGGCCAGCGAACGGCAGCCGGACAAGTCCACCGCTCGAATGTACTGCATCAGTCAAGCTGCGCAGATGCACGACCGAAGCGCCCGGCGCTTCGCTCAAATCGTCGGCGAAGGCGCTGTCACCTACCACGATCAAGTGGCCACGCTTGAGGGCTGCGCCGAGGCGGATCAGATTTTGCCGGAACAGCCCCAGAAACACGATAAACACTGCCAGCGGCCCGACGATCACGCCAAGAAAGCGCGCCGCCTCAAGCGCCCAATTGGCGTCGTGATGTTCTGCGAGGAGTTCATAGGTTTCGCCGGCGTCGATTGTCCTAATGGCGAGGTAAATTTTGTCGGTGAACGGCACCTGGCCGCTCCAGCCATAGAGGCCGAGCGCAATGGCGGTGGCCGACAACAGACCCAACAAAAGAAGAAGCCGCAGGCTGTGTTTGTGTTCCATTGGATCAGTTCGCCTTGTTCAAGAAGGACAGATACGTGCGCAACTGGTCGAGCCAGCGTTGCGGCGCTGACAGCTTCGGTTTGGCGCCTGGCAATGGCGGCACGCCGGGAATGCCCTCGCAAACATCGCGGGTTGGATCAGGCCATTCGGCCTGCAGCAGCGGGTCGTTTTGGATTTCTGCAGCACTGAAACGGCGGCCGCCGCTGCCCAGAACAATATTGCAGGCTTCAGTTGCGGCTTGGGCCCAATCCTTCACATACAGCGAAGAGTCCCAATGCAATATCCTTCCGCTATAATCTGCGGATACGATGCGGTGATCGTTCGGCAAAAACACGACGGTCACGACGGCGTCGGCATGCCCCTTCAACGGTTCGCCGATCTGCTTGCCGGTACGAGTGTCCCAGATGCGGATTGTATTGTCCCACCCCCCCGATACGATGCGGCTGCCGTCGGTCGAAAAAGCGACGGTTGAAACAGCTGCGGTGTGCCCCGTCAGTGGCGCGCCGACCTGTTTTCCGGTGCGCGCATCCCAAAGACGTACAGTGTTGTCGCCACTTCCCGACACAACGCGACTGCCATCCGGCGAAAAAGCGACCGATTCGACAGGGCTGGTATGGCCGGTGAGGGGGGCGCCAATTTGTTTTCCGCTCCGCACATCCCAAATGCGAATGGCATTATCGATATCACCCGACACGAGATATCGACCGTCGGTCGAAAATGCGACGCTTGAGACTTCTTCGTCGTGCCCTGAGAGGGATGATCCGATTTGTTTTCCGGTATGAGCATTCCAAATAACAATGCTCGCGTCCCTTGACCCTGTTCCGGCCCCAGACCAATCCATGCCACTTCCCGACGCAATCAGGTTACCATCCCGTGAAAAGGCGATTGATCGTGCTCCACCTTTGAGTGCCGTAAGCGGCGATCCGACTTGACTCCGCGTACGGACATCCCAAATGCGCACGGTGGCATCCAGCCGTCCCACAAACATGCCGACCGGGTTTATCCGGCTGCCCGACGCGAGACGTTGTGCATCAGGAGAAATCGCTACCGAAGAAATCTCATCGGTATGCCCAATGAATGGTGCTCCGACTTGATGTCCGGTCTTTGTATCCCAGATACGGATACCGGCGTTGAAATCTCCGGACACAATTCGGCTGCCGTCAACGGAAAATGCAAAACAACTGAACGACGTTCCTTCCAGGAGCGTGGCGCTAATCTGCTTATCTATGCGGGCATCCCACAGACGGACTGTAGAATCCCAACTTCCAGATACGATCGTGCGGCCATCTGGTGAATAGCCTACAGATCTAACTGTACTTGTATGCCCCGCAAGAGCATCTCCGATCTGTTTGCCTGTGTGCGCATTCCATATGCGGATGGTACCATCCCAACCCGCTGACACAATTTGGCTGCCGTCAGGCGAATAAGCGACCGAGCCAACTACGCCGGTGTGCCCTTCAAGAGGCGGCCCAATTTTTCGGCCGGTCTTTGCATCCCATATTCGGATCACATTGTCGCCATCACCCGTCACAACGCGGCTGCCGTCAGGTGAAACAGTAAGGGATCTGGCAACACCTTCGTCCAGGATCAAGCCGATCTGCTTGCCGTTCGTCGAATTCCAGATTCGGATTGTTTTGTCGTCGCTCGCGGAAAAAATGCGACTGCCGTCCGGTGAATATATAACGGCATTTATATGGAATTTATGTCCTACCAGAGACATGGCTGCCGGTATGCCAGTGCGCCAATCCCAAATTTGGATATTGTGATCCAACCCTCCCGAGACTATGCGGCTGCCATCAGGTGAAAACGAAATTGTACTGATCGACGATCTGCCCGTGAAGAACTCGCGTATCAGTTTGCCAGTCGCCACATTCCATACGCGAATAAAGCCGTCGCTGTTTCCTGCTGCTACCTGTGCTCCATCAAGCGAAAAGACGACTGATTCAACGATATTGGTGCGCGAAGTCGCCAATACGTGCGTTTGACTGCCGCTTTTCACATCCCAAATGCGCAACGTGCCATCGGCACTACCGGTCGCAATACGTCTGCCATCGTGTGAAAAGACAACCGAATTAACAGAGCCAGTGTGTCCTTCTAGAACCCTGCTCTCATGCGTGGCATCGAGCGCACTGAGAAGGACATCATGATACTCCGGACCATTTGCCGGAGCGAGTTTCATACCGGCAAGGGCGTAGCGCATTGCGAGCAGGGGATCGCCGTGTTTCACAGCAGATTCGGCGGCTATTGCTACGAAGCGATTGAGCGCGTTGTTGGCTTTCTGGGTGTTTGCCTCCGATTGCTGCCAGAACCAGCCCGCTGCCACAGCCATCCCCGCGAACACCGTCATGCCCAGCCCTGCCAGCGCTAAACGCTGCCGTTGCGCCCGTCTTTCGCGATGCACCAGATCGTCGGGGTTCACCCCCAACATTCCGGCGATGATTTTTATCGCGCCGTTTTCGCGCCCGTCTCTGCCGGAGCGCAGATCGGCATTGAGATTTTCGCCAGCCGCTTCCAACGCCGGGGGATAGCAACCGGGCGGATCGCCCTCGACGATCACCGGGATGATGCGGCCCTTGCCCAGCCGCCTGAACTCGGCAATCTCGTCGTTGACATACAGGCTCGCCGCCGCGTTCGGCGAACAGAGCACAATCAGCGCTTCGGAAGCGGCCAACGCTTCAAACAGCTTCGGCGCTAGCGGCTGGCCGGCGGGTAATTCCTCGCGGTCACGGAAAATACGTCCTAAGCGCCGGCCCCACAGCGCCCGCTTGCCGTATCCGGGCGCGACACCACCGGGAATGCTGTAGCGTTCAAGACACCGGTGCAGCCAAGCGGCGATTTCCTCGTCCTTATGGCTGTAACAAATATACGCCGCGTATTTGAACGCGCTCTTTTCGTTCTTCCCCGCCACGCACGCCCCCAACTCTTCCCGTCAGAAGAGAATACATCGCGTTTCCCAACTGGTCACGTTCTGCCCACATAGCTTTTAGCAATTCAGAAACCGGCCCAATCTTAGAACAACTCCAAAAGCCAACACTGCAAACCAGGCGGCGCTGGTTCAGCGTCACCGGCATTGATCCCCAGTTTGGGGGATCATCCAAGCAAATAGCGGGCGCAAATGCGCATAGGCACGCGTGAGCACATCATCATTCTGCCGGTCGAGCGAATACCGGGCGCGCTCCTTTTCGGTGAGCACGCGACCTATTCTGGCGATGCGGGCATTGCTGTCGTCGATCAGTGCCTGGCAGCGCGGAGCAATCGGCCAGACACGGGCCGTTCTGTCGGATGAGGCCGTAACTATGTGCCTTCCATCCGGCGAGAACACGGCGGCGTTGACATCATCGCCATGACCCTTCAGCTCCAGAAGAAGTTTTCCGCTTGCCGCATCCCAAAGGCGCACCGTTCTGTCGCTTGACGCGGTGACGATGCGCGTACCGTCGCGTGAGAAGTTTGCCGAATAGATGAAATTCTCATGGCCCCGCAACACGGCAAGCTGCGTTCCGTTGGCAGCATCCCAAACGCGCGCCGTCGCATCGGTTGACGCGGTAACGATACGCTTTCCGTCAGGCGAGAACGCCGCAAAGGTCACAAAATTATCGTGACCGCGCAGCACCATGAGTTCCTTGCCGCTCATGGCATCGACCACGCGTGCGGTCTTGTCCCACAACGCGGTGACGATGCGCTTTCCGTTTGGCGAGAACGTTGCATAGTTTACGGCGCTGCCGTGACCGCTGAGCACCAGAAGCTGCTTGTCACTCGCGGCATCCCAAACACGTGCGGTTTCGTCAACCGACGCCGTGATGACCCGCATGCCGTCCGGAGAGAAGACGGCGGATGCGATGGGGGCTTCGTGCCCCTTGAGCACTATAATTTCATTTCCGGTGCTCGCGTCCCAAATGCGCGCGGTCGTATCCGCAGATGCGGTGACGATACGCATTCCGTCAGGAGAGAAGGTGGCGAAAGTAACAGGACCCTGGTGGCCTTTGAGTACCAAAATCTGCTTGCCGCTGACCGCATCCCAAAGGCGGGCCGTCGCATCTTCCGACGCCGTAATGATACGCCTGCCGTCCAGCGAATATGCGGCGGACTGAACCGTGTTCTCATGTCCCTTGAGGACTAAGAGCTGATTTTGGCTCACCACATCCCACAGCCTCACCGTCTTGTCATCCGAGGCGCTCACCACGCGCGCGCCATTCGGGGAGAAGGCTGAGGAATTTACGGTTTCCGCATGACCACGCAGCACCAAAAGCTGTTCTCCGCTTGCCGCGTCCCAGATACGCACGGTCTTGTCCGGTGAGGCGGTCACGATGCGCCGGCCGTCGCGCGAAAAGGCGGCCGAGATCACGGAAGCCTCGTGACCGCTGAGCATCGAGAGTTGCTTACCGCTTGCGGCGTCCCAGATGCGCGCGGTCTTATCGCCAGATGCGGTGACGATTCGCCTGCCGTCCGGCGAGAACGCGGCGGAATGAATGGTGAAGCTATGCCCTCTTAGGACCGCTATCTGTCTGCCGGTCGCGGCGTCCCAGATGCGCGCTGTTTGGTCAACCGAGCCGGTGACGATCCGCGTACCGTCCGGCGAGAACGCGGCGGACAAGACCTTATCTGCATGACCGCCAAGCAACAATAGCTGCTTGCCGTTTGCCGCATCCCAAACGCGTGCGGTCTTGTCCCAAGATGCGGTGACGATGCGTTTGCCGTCCGGCGAAAAAGCGGCAGATTTTACGCAGTCGGCATGACCGCCAAGCAAAACGATTTGGCTGCCGCTCGTCGCACTCCAAATGCGTGCCGAGTTATCGCACGACGCGGTGACGATGCGCTTTCCGTCCGGCGAATAGGCGGCAGATTCGACTCCGCTTGTGTGCCCCCTGAGTGTCAGGAGGTCCCGGCCGTTGGCGATATTCCAAATACGCGCGGTATTGTCCCAAGATGCGGTAACGATGCGCGTACCGTCTGGAGAGTAGGCGACGGAGTTGATGCCGCTGGTATGATCAAGCTGCGCCGAAACCTCTTGCGCTTCGCTCCAGTTTCGTCTGAGCTTTGGGTCGCTATTCAGGTCGGAGATTTCACGTAACTCGATCCATGCCTGACTGAGTGCAGCAAGTGCATCCATCGACAACGGCCGTGATGGCGAATCCAGCCGCTCCGGCAAAGCCTTAAGCGCGAGCAACATCGCCAGCCCGGCATCGCCCGATGCGGTAGCTGTCTGCGATTCATGCGCCAGGAAACTCGACTGCGAAATCAGCGATGCGTTACGTGTCTTTTCAGACGTGATCGCGAACAAAACGGATAAAACCAATAGGCTCGCGAGCCCTAGGACCACACTGCCGGAAATCATCACGCGTTTTCTGAACTGCGCGCGCTGTGCCTCCAAATCGCGTTGCTTAAGCGCGTCATAGCCGATGCCCACCAAGCCTGCGATCAGCTTGAGCTTGGCGTTCTGTTTGCCGTCGGCACTGGGGCGCGCATCCGCGGCAATTGGTTCGGTACGTTCCGCCGAGAGATTGCCATCGGACCCGAGCTTGAATTTCAGCGCTGGTGGAAAACACTCGCGTGAAGCAGTTTGCGGATCGCCGGCCGCACTCGGTTCGCCATCGACGATGACGGCGAGAATGCGGTTCTCCCGCCCCATGCGCTTAAAAGCCAGGATTTCCTCGTTCACCCAATGGCTTTGCGCTGCATGAGAGGAGCATATGACGACCAAATAGGCGGAATCGTTCAGCGCATTGACGATCTGCGAATTGAGATCGGCGGAGGAAGGAAGCTCATCACGGTCGCGAAAAATTGGATAGAGACGCGCTGGAACCGGCCCGTCGCGTCCGTCCGTACCGACGAGGCGTTTGGGAATCCGATAGGATTCGAGGGCCTTGTGCAGCCACGCGCCCCACTCCTTATCCCTATGGCTATAACTGATAAATGCGCGATATTTGTAGCCTTGCCCCATACGCTCCGCCCCCTCTCACGGCCTGCCCTGACACGGTGGACAGGTCATTCCCTCCGTACGCTAAGACGATAGAATAGGACACGTAGGTCGTTGGGACATGCATCGACTGTGCGACACCTGGAACCAGGGAGCTTATAGGAATTTCCTTATCAACTGCGCACTAAGATCATTTTAGCAATTTACCGGGGAACGCCTTGTGTCGGAAGGGCACTGTGCCCCCCGACCTTTTTTTGCAGGTAAGGCCAAATCTGTCCGAGCGACTATCTGGAGATCTGGCAGGACATGCGATCAATTAACTTTCGCACGCGATGTCGATACCGCTACGATTAGCCAAGCACGATTCTGGGAGGGTACAATGTGCAGATATGCAGCCGCCATTCTCGTGTGTCTTTTCGTCGGCAGTTTTGTAGGCTTTCGAGCTTATGCGGGCCAAAGTTTACATTGCGACCGTGTGCATGATGGTCGAAAGCTTATCCTTATTGATCCAGGTCATGGTGGTGTCGACAAGGGCGTCACGAACAAAAACGGCGTTGACGAAAAGACCCTCGCGCTCGTCGAAGCACAGACGCTTTCTGCGAGGCTGTTGCAGCGTGGTTATTCGGTTTGTCTAACGCGCAAATCGGATGAGCTGCTAGCTTTGAACGAGCGGCTGGAAATAGTGATACAGGCTCATCCCTCCTTGTTTATTTCGCTCCATGTCAACTACAGCGGTGATCCTTCCGTGAGCGGTGCTTCGGTGTATGTCTATACCAACAGCGAGAGCGGGAGCATGCTCAAGGAGGAGAATATCGGCACATCAAACCCCGATGGTCGCTCCTCGGATGCTCCCAGCGGATTTGTTACGCCAACCGTCTCGCGCCACACCGCCAATCTTTCCGGCTCGTTCGCCGAAAAGCTGACAGCAAGACTAGCTGACGTGACGAATATGCTTCCCAACGGTTCGATTCGGAGCGCCCGTCTGAGCGTGCTTACGACGCCGGAAATCCCATCTGTGCTTCTAGAAATGGGCTTTCTGTCCAATAATGCCGAGGCTGCTCGGTTGAAGTCCGCGTCCTGGCGAGCAGCTTTGACCGATGCCATCGCTAACTCTGTTGATGACTACTTCCACGTGAAGCAAAATAGGGGTGGTAGATCGCAATAATTTTCGCGTCTTTGTTCGGTGCCGCACTATTGCTGAATCAGTCACGCCCGCACGCTCAATTTCGCCCTCGCCCACTCGGCCCCGCCGGTTCCACTCCTCTTGCCACATCTTCTTCGTTGAATGCTCGTCCACCCCGCCGCCTCCAAAGAATAATCGTCTGCTCGCAATTTTCACTTTGACGGGTGAGTGCGAGTTCTAGGAATGCCCCGTAGAGCGCAGTCCGATCGTCCTTGGTGAGTTCGACAAGGCCGGATTTGACGACCAGCCCGCCGAGTTCGATCAAATGCCGAGTACGCTCGCGCCGTTTCACGACCCAATCTCGCGTATCAATTCTTGCCTGCTCCGCTTCGAGACGGCGCAAAGAGGCTATCGCTCGCTTGAGTGCTTTCCGGTTGGCTTGCATCAGCGCTCTGAGCGGCTTTTGCCTTCCGAAAGAACTCTGCCCCCGCTTTCTTCCAGGTCTGCTTCTGTGCGGTTTCGGTGGATTGAACCGCCGCGATCAATGCACCGGCTAAAGTTTCGATGTCGATCGCGTCGGCACCGGTCGCAACGATCAGATCGCCGAGCTGTTTGCGTTTGTTCTCTTTGAGAGCCTTGGTCTTTTCGGTGAGGGTTTTGAGCGCGGCGTCAAAATCACGAGGTTTGCGCATGGTGGGCTCCATCATTCCTTGCTGTCTGGATAATAACGTGAGCTCTTGCCGAACGCGCCATTGAGCGTGAGACAGTCTGGTACCAAGCGATCCCTCACGGGATTTTTTCTCGTGAGGGCGCGCTTATACGTCGTGCCGACGTGCGCTTCGAAGCGTATCTGTGTGGCTATGGCGATCTACCACTTCTCGGCCAAGGTCATCAGTCGTGCCAACGGATCGAGCGCGCTGGCCTCGGCTGCCTATCGCTCCGCGGGGCGGCTCTATGATGAGCGCCTGGATCGACATCACGATTTTACCGGCAAAAGCGGCGTGGTTCATTCCGAAGTATTGACGCCCGAGAATGTGCCGGATGAGTTCCACGATCGCGAGCAGCTCTGGAACGCCGTCGAAGCCTGCGAGAAGCGGCGCGATGCCCAGCTTGCCCGCGAGATTGAATTCGCCATTCCGCGCGAGCTCGATCAATCCCAAGGAATTGAACTCGCGCGAGACTTTGTCCGGGACGAGTTCGTCTCGCGTGGCATGATCGCCGACCTCAATGTGCATTGGGATATCGGCGCGGACGGTCAGGCCAAGCCCCACGCCCATGTCATGCTGACCATGAGGAGCGTCGACGAAACTGGATTCGGCGCCAAGGTGCGCGAATGGAACCGCAGCGAGCTTTTGGAGCATTGGCGGGAAGCCTGGGGCTCCCATGTCAATCAGCGGCTTCGGGAACTTGGAATCGAGGCGCGGATCGATCACCGCTCCTTTGAAGACCAAGGCATCGACCTTGAGCCCCAGCACAAGATCGGCCCGGCGGCCACGCGGATGGCCGGGGATGGGCTGCAATCGGAGCGGCTCGACGACCATCGCCAAATTGCCCGGGAAAACGGCGAGAAGATCATCGCCAGTCCGTCCATTGCCCTGGATGCCATTACCCATGGACAGGCAACCTTCACTCGGCGGGATTTGGCAATGTTTGCCCATCGCCATTCCGACGGGCTGGAGCAGTTCAATGGCGTGATGGCGGCGGTGGAAGGCTCGCCGAAATTGGTCCGACTTGGGAGGGACGGCCACGGCGAAGATCGTTTCACCAGCCGGGATATGGTTCGGATCGAAGAGCGCCTTCACCGCTCGGCCGATCGTCTGGTCGGACGGGAACACCACGAAATCTCGGAATATGCCCGGGATCGGGCTTTGGCCGCGGCCGAAAAGAGGGGTTTGGTGCTGTCCGGGGAGCAGCGCCGGGCCCTACTCCATATTACGGACGGGCGAGACCTGGGCCTCGTCATCGGCTACGCCGGAACTGGCAAATCGGCGATGTTGGGCGTGGCCAAAGAGGCGTGGGAGCATGCTGGGTTTGAGGTGCGCGGGATTGCACTTTCCGGTATTGCCGCCGAGAACCTGGAGGCCGGTTCCGGGATCGCCTCTCGCACCATTGCCAGTCTGGAGCACCAATGGGCGCAAGGCCGGGAGCTTTTGGACCGCAATCATGTGCTGGTGATCGATGAAGCCGGGATGGTTGGCTCACGGCAATTGGAGCGGGTTCTCTCAGAAGCCGAGCGCCGCGGCGCCAAAGTGGTTCTGGTTGGTGACCCCGAGCAGCTCCAGGCGATTGAAGCTGGCGCTGCCTTCCGGTCTCTCAGCGAGCGCCATCCCCATGTCGAGATCACCGAAATCCGCCGCCAGCGCGAGACCTGGCAGCGCGAAGCCACAAGGCATTTGGCGACCGGGCGGACCGACGAAGCGCTTCAGGCCTACCGCGACCGCGGCATGGTTCATGTCGAGCTGACACGCGACGAGGCACGGGCCAAGCTCATCGAAAGCTGGGATCGAGACCGGCAAGCCTCTCCCGGCAAATCCCGCATCATACTCACCCACACCAATGAAGAAGTGCAAAGCCTCAACCAGTTGGCGCGGGAGAGGCTCCGGGAAGCCGGAAATCTAGGTGAAGATGTCGCCATTACGGTCGAGCGTGGGAAGCGAGACTTTGCGGCTGGCGACCGGGTGATGATGCTCAAGAATGAGCGCAGCCTTGGCATCAAGAACGGCACCCTTGCCACCGTCGAACGGGTCACCTCCTCCCATATGGACATCCGTTTGCATGACGGGCGGCAGGTCGGGTTCGACTTCAAAGACTATAACCAGCTCGATCACGGCTATGCCGCCACCATCCACAAGGCCCAAGGCGTCACGGTGGACCAGGTGCATGTGCTGGCAACACCGGGTTTGGATCGTCACGCTTCTTACGTGGCGCTGTCTCGTCATCGCGAGCGGGTGGACCTGCATTTGGGCCGTGACGACTTCACCGACGACGACAAACTTGCTCGCGTTCTGTCGCGCGAGCGGGCCAAGGATATGGCGAGCGACTACGGCAGGGATGCGCGAGCCCAAGTTCGCGAAACGGACCGCGGCCAGTCGCGTGACATCTCCACCGCGGATCAGCACCGCCATCAGGTAACGCCGGAACAAAATCGGACGCGCGATGCCGGACAGCAGACCGCCGAGACTAAGCGCGGATTGTTCGTGACCTTCCGGCCGCCAATGCCGCCGCCGGATCGGGGAATAGACTCGCATCGTGCCCCAGAACGCACGGCGGTTCCCAAAACGTTGGTCGGTGCGCCCGAACGGGCCGCCGAGCGAGATGCCGCCATTGGCCAATATGGCCGCGCGCGGACCGATATTGACCGCATGAGTGCGCGGCAACTGCCGGTGCTGCCGGAACAGGAACGCGCTCTCGAAAAAGCGCGAAGACGCCTCGACGAGGTGCGACCCAAACTGGCGGCCGATCTGGAAAGTGCGATCGCTCACGATCCCACGCTGCTTTCCGATGCCGCCAAAGGGCAGACAAACCGGATCATCCGGGCTCTTCAAGCCGAGGTCGAAATCCGCACCAATCCGGCGCTGCGCGCCGACCGGTTTGTCGCCGAATGGCAAGGGCTCTCGAAGGCGCACGATCGGCTAGAGCGGGCTTACGATTTTGAGGGTGCCAAGGCAGTACGCGCCAACATGGCCGGGATGGCGAAATCCCTGGAGCGCGACCCGCAAGTCGAATCGATCCTGCGCAATCGAAAAATCGAATTGGGTCTTGGGGCACGGGAAGGACCGAGTATCGGCGCCGAGCTGATGGACCAGTTAGGCCGGGGCCGAAATCGGGGGCTTGGCTTGTGAACATGATCTGGAGATGACCATGACAGATGGACCCGAGGTTTTGCCCAACGCAGTGACGCCAACACCGGCAACCCAAGAGCCGAAAGCTTCCCTCGCCGAAGATCCCGCGGCGGCGGCGTTCGAGGCACTTCGTGAGGAAGTGGCGCTCGCCCGCCGCGCCGTTGCTGGTCTTGCTGCCGAACGCGCCACCATCCCCGATTACAGCGAAACCCTGGGACAGATTTTGAAAGCCTGCACCGCTGCGGCGTGGCACTTCAAAAAGCTCGGTGAGTTGCTAGGGTTGCACCTAACGCCGGAGAATATCGGTCGGCAAATTGATGATGCGGCCGAAAGCGCCAGGCGGGCCAATCATGCAGTGCTGACCGGCGCGAGCGCTGCGTTACAGCAGGCGACGCGGGACCTGAATAGCTATTTGCAGTCGGCGCGCAGCGCGAAGTCGCAGCGCATTTGGCTCGTCGCTACGGGTGCAGCGTGCCTCATCACCGGCATGATCCTCTGGGCGGTTATCGCAGGGCTTATAGTTCAGTCCCCTCCAGTCGATCATCGATCGCCTGAAGCAAAAGCCGCCGCGATTCTCGGTATGGAACAAACGGCGGCCGGAGAACATCTGATCCAAGCCTCCGCGCCCGCGCTTTGGAACGATATTGTTCTCGGCAATCGCATTGTTGTTGCTAACAGGCACGCGTTGGATGCCTGCCTGAAAAGCACCAGCAAGCAGCGCAAGCGCTGCGTGATCACAATGCCTGCGGCAGAACGATAATCGACCAATGCCGCCGTCGATCCGATCCAGGCAGAAGTTCCGCTTCCCACACACTGTCAAGACTGGCGCTTCGCGCCACCGCAGAGCGGCTCGCGGCCTTGACAGAGAGTGGGCAGCGGATAGTGGCTTGGGATCGGATCGACGGTCAGCTATGGCTTCTTGAGAAAGGTTCAGTAGTCGGGGCCCCCGCAATCACGTCTGGCGCAAAATATTTTTGCCGGTTCCAAACCATACCGACGGCACGCTCGCGTGCGTTGTCGCATCCCTTAATGCTCCGCAATACGCCAAGAACAATAATGGGCCACCACAACTCGCGTTGACTTCGATGGCGCACCGACGAACATAATCCTCACGCTATCGAGGATGTTTCATGCCGGAGCCCGAGAAGATTTTACGAATACGAACGGTGCTGACCCGCACCGGTCTTAGCCGATCGACCATCTATCGCAAGATCGCCGAAGGCACGTTCCCCGCCCAGCTTAAGATCAGCACCAATGGCTCGGGCTGGCATGAATCCGACATCAATCGCTGGATCGCTAATCCCGCACGCTGGCGAGCCACAATTGACAACGACAAATATTCCAAACGGGATGACAGAATAGACGCAAACGACGTAGTTCAGAGATCGTCATCCAGTTCATCGTCGTGAATTTCGGAGGCACGTCGCTTCGCGTCGGCGATCAACTCCTTGGCGGTTTCGCCCCTCACCCAAGCATCGAGCATATCAGCCCAGCACTGCAGCATAACCTTCCGCTCGGCGAGATACCGGTTCACGTTGTAGATGGCCGCGATCCGGTTTCTGGGCGCGTGGGCCAAACTCATCTCAATCCAACGATCATCGAACTTGGCACGGTTCAGGCCAGTCGAAAACGTGCGGCGCAGGTCGTGAACGCCAAAGCTCTGAAAATCAGGATCAGTCACCCGGATACGCTCTACTACCGTGTCGATCACACGGTTGAGCGTGGCGTTGCTAATGGGCGTGTCGCTGTCGTATCGGCCGGGGTGCAGGTATCGGCTGGCACCGAACATGGTGCGGAATACCGTTAGAATGTCGAGCGCCTGATCGCTTAGCGGAACGACATGCGCCTTACCGGCCTTCATGCGCTCGGCTGGGATCGTCCAGCGCGCGGTGGCGAAGTCGATTTCCTTCCACGTGGCGTCGATGAACTCCGACTTACGGACGCCGGTCAGCAGGACAAACTTCACCGCTAAGCGCAGCGTGGGCGCTGCCGATACATGATCCAAGGCTCCCAGGAACGCGCGGACCTCGGAAGGTGACAGGGCGCGCTCGCGCGGCTCGAACGTGGCGATGGCGCTGGTGCGGATCGACTCGGCCGGGTTGCTCACGTCCAGCCCGCATCCCTGGGCATGGCGGAACACCAGTAACACGACCTCGCGAACATGCACGGCGACGGCCGGCCCACGCCTCTCTTTGACCTCGTCGCACAGATGTTTGAGGCGTTGTGGCGTCACCTCCCCCAGCTTGAGCTTCGAAAACTCTCCCGCGATGGCGCGATCATAAACCGATCGGCGCATCGCCAGGGTGCTGTCGGCCAGTTTCTCGGCCCCAGACTTAGGATCGGCTTTGTGCTTAAAATAGGCTTCCGCCCACCCACCGAACGTCAACGCCTTGGCTGATGCGGTGCGTTTCTCCACCTTGGCTTTTGACGGCGACTCGCCCCGCTCGACCTGACGCCGAGCCCGCGCCAGCAGCGACCGTGCCTCCGCAAGCGACACCTCCATGCCGTAATCCAGCGCGTCGGGCGCCCGTGTCAGCTTGTGCGCCGACGCGGCGCTATATCGGCCGATAGTCAAGACCTCCTGCCGTCCATTCACCCGGTACTGATATCGGAACGAAACGACCCCGGTTGGGGTGACGGCCGCGTACATCCCGTCGCGGTCCGTCACCTTGTAAAGCTTGGCCCTCGGCTTGAGATTTTTCAGTTCTTTATCAGTGAGTTCGCTCATAAATCCGCATCCGGTCGGGGGCGAACGGATACCATCAGGAGGAGCTGTTGGTACCGGAAGCCCGTTTCTCGACCATCCTGCGCCATACCAACATCGGTACCAACAAAGTGGCTCGGTTGGGGTGACATGCAGCGACACGGGGTGGAAAAAATAATCCTTGTCAGTAAACGAGTTCGTGCGATTTCCGGCACGGAGCGGGATGGTCTGAAACCACCTTAATTCACTCCCACTCGATGGTTCCCGGCGGCTTCGAGGTGATGTCGTAGCAGACACGATTGATGCCCTTGACCTCGTTGACGATACGGGTCGAGACGCGGGCGAGGAAATCGTGGCCGAAGGGATAGAAGTCGGCGGTCATGCCGTCGGATGAGGTGACGGCGCGCAGCGCGCAGACGTAATCGTAAGTGCGGTCGTCGCCCATCACGCCCACGGTCTTGACCGGCAGCAGCACCGCGAACGCCTGCCAGATTTCGTCGTAGAGACCGGCGGCGCGGATCTCTTCGAGATAGATGGTATCGGCCTTGCGCAGGATCTCGAGTTTCTCGCGCGTGATCTCGCCCGGAATGCGGATGGCGAGACCGGGGCCAGGGAAGGGATGGCGGCCGACGAAGGCTTCGGGCAGGCCAAGCTCGCGGCCGAGCGCACGCACTTCGTCCTTGAAGAGTTCGCGCAACGGCTCGACCAATTTCATCTTCATGTGCGCCGGCAGGCCGCCGACATTGTGATGGCTCTTGATCGTCGCCGACGGGCCGCCCGTGGCCGAGGTGGATTCGATCACGTCGGGATAGAGTGTGCCTTGCGCCAGGAACTCGGCGCCGCCCACTTTTCCGGCCTCGTAATCGAACACGTCGATGAAGCCCTTGCCGATGATCTTGCGCTTCTTTTCGGGGTCGCTGACGCCGTGAAGCTGTTCGAGGAACATGTCGGAGGCATCGGCATGCAAGAGCGGAATGTTGTAGTGGCCGCGGAACAGGCTGACCACCTGTTCGCTTTCGCCCGCACGCATCAAACCGGTGTCGACATAAATGCAGGTGAGCTGGTCGCCGATGGCCTCGTGGATTAACACCGCCGCGACGGAGGAATCGACGCCGCCGGAGAGGCCGCAGATCACCTTACCTTTGCCGACCTGGGCGCGAATGCGGGCGATGGCCTGTTCCTTGAAGGCCCGCATATTCCAGTCGGGTTTGATGCCGGCAATGCCGACGACGAAGTTGCGCAGGATTTCGATGCCGCGCGGGGTGTGCGCCACTTCGGGGTGGAACTGCACGCCGTAAAACTTGCGCGCCTCGTCGGCGATGACGGCGTAGGGCGAATTCTCGCTGGTCGCCACCACTTCGAAGGCCGGCGGGATCGAGACGATCTTGTCGCCATGGCTCATCCACACGGGCTCGCGGCCGGACGGGTCGCCGAGACCAGCGAGCAGCGGCGACTGCTTGCCGATCACGATGTCGGCGCGGCCGAACTCGCGGGCATGACCACCTTCGACGCGCCCGCCGAGCTGGGTCACCATCGTCATTTCGCCGTAGCAGATGCCGAGCACCGGAACGCCTGCCGTGAACACGCTTTCCGGCGCCCGCGGAGAACCGTCCGCGTGCACGCTCATCGGCCCGCCGGACAGGATGATGGCTTGCGGCTTCTCCGCCAGCGCGGCCTCCGCCTTGTTGAACGGAACGATCTCGCAATAGACGCCGATCTCGCGCACTCGCCGCGCGATCAACTGGGTGACCTGAGAGCCGAAGTCGAGAACGAGGACGGGAGCGGACATGGGATAATTCCTGCGGGCGTTGGGGACGAACTATGTAGAGCGGCGCAATACGGCTGTGAAGAACCCGTCGGTCTGGGTCCGGCGCGGGCTGGCGTGGAAGAACGTCTCGCGGTCCGAGACCGGGACCGGCGCGAATTCGGGGTGGGTGCCGAGAAAGGCGGCAATGTGCTCGTCGTTCTCGCACGGCAGAACCGAACAGGTGGCGTAGACCAAGCGTCCGCCGGGAGCGACGAACCGCGAGGCGTCCGCGATCAGCTTGGCCTGCAACGCGACCAATTGGGCCAAACGTTCCGGCGTGAACCGCACGCGCAGTTCGGGCTGACGGCGCCACGTACCGGTCCCGCTGCACGGCGCATCGAGCAGAACGAGGTCGTATTGCACCGGCGGAAGCGACGTCGTCGTGCGGATGATGCTCACACCAGCCCGCTCCGCGCGCGGGCCGATCATCGCCAAACGGCCGGCTTCGATGTCGTGGGCGACGATCTCGCCTTTGTTGTTCATAGCGGCGGCGAGCGCCAAGGCCTTGCCGCCCGCGCCGGCGGCGTAATCGAGCACGCGCATGCCGGGCTTGGCATCGCAGAGGGCGGCACAAATTTGCGCGGCTTCGTCCTGGAATTCGAAATGCCCGGCGGCAAACAAACCGGACGCGGAAAGTTTGGATGTCGTCGCACCATCAAGACGCAAGCCGGTCGCGGCATGCGGCGTGGGCGTGGCTTCGAAGCCTTCCGAGGCGAGCGCGGTGACGAGCGTTTCGCGCGCGGTCCTTAACGTGTTGACGCGAATGCCGACCGGCGCGCGCGGCTGCATGGCCGCCATTTCGGCGAAAAGATCGGCGCCGAACGCTTTGGTCAGTTCCGGTTCGAGAAAGGCGGGAAACTCGCCCTCGACATGCAACGGCGGATCGCGCGGCGGCGCAGCGAGTGCGGCGGCTTCTTCTTTGGTAAGTGCAGCCGGTGCATAGGACGCACCGGTGAAGAAATCGGCCGGATCGGCACCTTCCGCCAGAAGCGAGGCGATCACCCGCGCGCGCGGCGAGGCTTCGTTCATCCGCCATGCATACGAACCGGCATGGCGGAAGCAATCGAACACCCGTTCGGCCACCGCAGCGCGATCCTTCGAGCCCGCATACCGGCGGGCGCGAAAGTATTCGCGCAACACGCGGTCCGCCGGTGCCGCCGTCGTTTCCAGCGCAGTCAACACGTCAATCGCAGCCTGGAGACGGGCGGCGGGGGTCAATTAATGCGCTCCCGGATAGTTCGGGCTTTCGCGCGTGACCGTCACGTTGTGGACGTGGCTTTCGGAAAGACCGGCGCCGGTGATGCGCACGAACTTGGCCTTCTCATGAAAATCGCCGATGGTGGCGCAGCCGGTGTAGCCCATCGCGGCGCGCAGGCCGCCGATGATCTGGTGGATCACGCCGGCGACCGGGCCCTTGTACGGCACCTGGCCTTCGACGCCTTCCGGCACCAGCTTCAACGTGTCCTTCACTTCCGACTGGAAATAGCGATCGGCCGAACCGCGCGCCATCGCGCCCAGCGAACCCATGCCGCGATAGCCTTTGTAGGAGCGGCCCTGGAACAGGAACACCTCGCCCGGCGCCTCTTCGGTGCCTGCGAGCAGCGAGCCCACCATCGCAACGGACGCGCCCGCCGCAATGGCCTTCGCCAGATCGCCGGAGAACTTAATGCCGCCGTCGGCGACCACCGGAACGCCGTGTTTGCGGCATTCTTCCACCGCATCCATGATCGCCGTGAGCTGGGGCACGCCGACGCCCGCCACGATGCGCGTGGTGCAGATCGAGCCGGGGCCGATACCGACCTTGATCGAGTCCGCGCCCGCATCGATCAGCGCCTTGGCGCCGTCGGCGGTGGCGACGTTGCCGCCCAGGACCTGGGTGTAGTTCGAGTGCTTCTTGATCGCCGCGATGGTGTCGAGCACGCCCTTGGAATGGCCGTGCGCGGTATCGACCACGATCACATCGGCTTCCGCTTCCATCAGCGCCATGGCGCGGCGGATGCCGTCTTCGCCGGTGGAGGTCGCCGCCGCGACGCGCAGGCGGCCGCGCTCGTCCTTGCAGGCGTTGGGGAATTTCTGCGCCTTCTCGATGTCCTTCACGGTGATGAGGCCGATGCAGCGATAATCCTCGTCGACCACCAGGAGCTTCTCGATGCGGCGCTCGTGCAGCAGCTTGCGGGCGCGGCCCATCGAAACGCCGGGAGAGACGGTGCAGAGATTGTCCTTGGTCATCAGGTCGGCGACCTTCTGGGTCGGATCGATGGCGAAGCGCACGTCGCGATGGGTGAGAATGCCGACCAGCGTGCCGGCATGGCCCGGCGTCGCCCCCACCACCACCGGCACGCCGGAAATGTTGTGCTGCTCCATCAGATGCAGCGCATCGGCGAGCGTGGCATCGGGCGAAATCGTCACCGGGTTCACCACCATGCCGCTTTCGTAGCGCTTCACCCGGCGGACGTGCTCGGCCTGCTCCTCGATGGAGAGGTTCTTGTGAATGACGCCCATGCCGCCGGACTGCGCCATGGCGATGGCGAGGGGGGCCTCCGTGACCGTATCCATCGCAGCGGAGACCAGCGGGATGCCGAGTTCGACCGTCTTGGTCAGCCGCGTGCGGGTGTCGACCTGCCCCGGCAGAACTTCGGAGGCGGCGGGTACCAGCAGGACGTCGTCGAAGGTGAGAGCTTCCCGGATGGTGGTCATGGCGCGCACTCCTTTTCTATACGGGGGGCGCGCTCCGGCGGGCTGCGCGCCCGGCCTGGGTGAGATTGTGCAAATCCGGCGGCGAACCATAGCTCGTCGGCGGAAAAGCGAGGCAATCTCTGAAGCGCTGAGCCTGTACCAGCGAGTCGGTTCCGACGCAAGCACCTGAGCCGGGCCGAGGGTCGCAGGCAGCCACTTTATCTAGGGTTGGGCCGGCACAACTCCACAATGCGTTGAGAATTGAATTGAGGAATGGGCGTAATCACGGTCCCCCCTCCCCCCCAAAGCCGCGTCTTCACGTCTACGTTCACGTCAGGCCCGGCACTGTGCGGATTGTAGAACATATCAGGAACTCCGCAAGACGGCATCACGGCGCAGCACAGCAGCCCCCGCGGGCGGACATCTTCTGTTAACCGAGTTTAACAACCGGCCGTTAGCGCCCCGCAGCGTAAGCTTTGCGCCAGCGGAGTTGCGCATGTTCTCGTTGGTACTGTGGTCGGTCGTTGCGTACCTGGTCGCCGGACCATGGGGCGTCGTCATGGCCCTGCCGCTGATCCTGACGGCCGTCATCGGCCTCAAGACCCATCCCTGGCACTGAGCGCCGCCTCAGAACACGTGCAGCACCAGCGCCGCGATCAGCGCGACGAAAATCAGCGCCACGATCACCATCCCGAAACACGAGCCGATGCACGAGGTGATCAGCCGGATGACCCCGCCGATGATACCGGCGATGAGGTCGATCAAAGCGGTGATGACGGAGAACATGGGTTCTTTCGGGTTCTGCGCTACGCCTTAACACACTAAGACTGACGACATTATGCTGTTGAGCCAAAAACCACTGACAATGGCCAAATCATACCCAGATCGAGAATTAGTGCCAATCCAGATCATGATGGGTGATGGCGCTTACCGAGAAACAGCGGCTGGAGTATGCTTGTTTGTCTTGGTATGGGGCGAGGGGCAATGGGGGAAGATGCGCCGGCCGCAGGCGAAGCGGCGTCTGACGCGGGAGCGAAACAGACAATCAAAAACAACTGGCATTTCCACGAAGTCGGGACAAACTTTCGGCACTTCCCTGCCGATCTGAAACTCGACAACGTGGAACCGGAAGCGTTTAGCAAGGCCGGACCAGATGAGCGCGCAGAAATCTCGCAGCAGATGAATGCACTACTCGATCGGACCCGAACGCGCGACGAGATGTTCCCAGATTCGCGAGTGACCTATTTGCTGGGGCGAATGTACTTCCGTGTCTTCGCCGACGAAACTGAACTCAATTTCCCCAACGCCGATAACGATCTGCGAGCCCTGTATCAGCGCTTCGCCTATCTTTTTCGTACGAGCTACGGACACAAGGTCATCATCAAGCGCGTAATCATCCTGGGGACAATCGCCGTCTTCAGCATCCTGCTGGGTCTGACCAGTGCACTTTGCGGCGCGATTACATCTCTGAGCGTTCTGGATGGCACCATATATGGAACGCTTGTGATCTACCCAACGTGCGCACTCTTGGCGTACGGACTATACTTGCTCGTGTTGGGCAGAGTGGATCAGGAATTCGCCACAGCGTTGCAGCAGTCTTGCATCGCCGTTAGCCAGAATACGCTTCAGCGCCTCGCTGCGCTGAAGGCCTGCATTGACAACATCCAAATCGCCATTCGCGACTCCTACGACCTAGACGAAGGCAAGTGGATGGCACAATCGGACTACCTGATGGCACTAACTATCTGGTTGCCCTTGCGTGTCCTCCATATCGAACGCTACTTCCAGATGACGATGTGGCGAGTCCACCGCAATTATGTTTACATCCAGTATGGCGCCGCAATACTGCAAATTTTGCTTTGCGTTGCGGTGCTGGCTATCGTGCTATGCGTCGGTCCTCACGCCATTGTTGGCGGCTTGCCGGGCGAAATACTGTTCATCCTGGCCGTTACGACATTCGGTTGGTTTTCGTTCATCGGCCAGAGCACTACAGTCGAGTACATACGCGACAACATCCCAATCGATCAGTGGAAAACGTTCGGCGAACTCCGAATGGACACCGTTATCAGCGGTGTCGTCGGGTTTCTGATCAAAAAGTTCATAATGCTGCGTGATGTTGGTCGACCAAATCACTAGGCCTACTCATTCCCTCGCCAAACCTCGACATAGTGCGGTATATCCGATTAGTGTGGTCGCGTCTCGCGACAACACTGGGCAAATGTCGATTGAGGATTGCATGTCCCCAAAATCCGAATACGAAAAGATGCTCGCGGGTGAGCCGTTCGATGCGCACGGGCCGGAGCTGATCGGGGTGCGCAAGAAGGTCAAGCGCATCCTGCACCGGCTCAACGTCACCGAATATCATGCCGACACGATGCAGGACGTCATCCGTGAGTTGTGTCCGAACTCGGCGCCCGACCTTTATCTCGAGCCGCCGTTCCATTGCGACTACGGGGTGCGCATCCATGCGGCCGAAGGCGTGTTCGTCAATTTCGGCTGCACCTTTCTCGACGGCGGCGGCATTACCATCGGCAGGAAGACGCTGATCGCGCCGGGCGTGCACATCTATACCGCGCGCCATCCCTTGGAACTGGCCGAACGGCTCCAATGGGAAGACGTCGCGCCGGTGGTGATCGGCGACAATTGCTGGATCGGTGGCCACGTGACCATCCTGCCGGGCGTGACCATCGGCGATCGCAGCGTGATCGGCGCCGGTGCGGTGGTGACAAAAGACATTCCGCCGGACTGCCTCGCTGTCGGCAATCCGGCCAGGGTGGTCAAACGGCTGAACCAGACGGTTTGACGAGAAGGCTGCCTGCCGGCAGCCCTTCGCCCTGTGCGCTCCGCGCCCGTCCCCGCGGCCTCTATCGAAAACACACGCCCGCGAGGGCAGAAACCCGCGCGATTTTCCAACCTTCCCGCCAAGGGAGGCGGGTCTTACTTCTTGCAAGGCCAGACTTCGTCGATGCCGGTCCACATCAGGTCGGCGAGCGACTCTTTGACGTACTTCGGGTCCTTGGCGGCCGTGTAGCGCAACCAGTCGAGCAGCCTGTCGCCGGCGTCGTCGGCCGAGATTTTTTCCGGAATACAGCCGTATTTCGCGTTGCGCGCCGAGTGGATCGCACTCGTCGCCGCCGAATGACAGCCCTTGGAGTCCGACGTGCAGCTCGACACGAAGGCGCTGAGCGACGACATGTCGGTCGCCGCGGCCGGCACGGACAACGCTGCCGCCAAAGCCAATGCTGCCAGAATGTACTTGGTCATTTTTCCTCCTTCCCGGCCCGTAACGGCCGACGTGGAGGAGGCTCGCGCGAATAGCCGTTCGGGCCGCCGCTTACCGCCGCAGCGGTCCTGAACGCGAGTTTAAGCCGGAACCGGCCGTAATTCATCGCGACGTGTGGTCATGGCTGCCCCGCACGGAGCGGGACAGCCGGATTTTCCACACGTTTTGCCGGGCCTCAGACTTTGCCGAGGTCGATCACGAAGCGGTAGCGCACGTCCTTGGCTTTGACCCGCTTATAGGCGGCGTCGAGATTCTTGCCGTCGATCATCTCGATATCGGCGGTGATGCCGTTGGCGGCGCAGAAATCGACCATCTCCTGCGTTTCCTTGAGGCCTCCGATTACCGAGCCGGCGACGGCCTTGCGCTGGCCGATCAGCGGCGGCCCCCACACCTGCATCGGCTCGCCGTCGAGCGCCCCCACCAGCACCAGCGTGCCGTCGCGCCGCAAGAGGTTGGTGTACGGCATCAAGGGATGGTGCTGCGGGATGGTGGAGAGGAGGAAATCGAAGCGGTTGGCATTCGCCTTCATCGCCGCCTCGTCGGTCGAGACGATCGCGTCCTTGGCGCCGAGCCGCTTGGCATCGGCCGCCTTGCCGGGCGACGTGGTGATGGCCGTGACCTCGGCGCCGAGCGCGGCCGCGATCTTGACCCCGACATGGCCAAGCCCGCCGATGCCGATGATGCCGACCTTCGAGCCCTTCTTCACCTTCCAGTGGCGCATCGGCGAGAACGTGGTAACGCCGGCGCACAGGAGCGGCGCGGTGGCGGCCGGATTCATCTTCTCCGGAATCTTCACCACGAAATGCTCGGTGACGGTGATGAGGTTGGAATAGCCGCCGTAGGTGTAGCCGCCGAGGGTCTTGTCGGCGCTGTCGTAGGTGAGCGTGTACCCGTTTTCGCAGAACTGCTCGAGACCTTCCTCACAGCTCGGGCAATGGCCGCAGGAGTCGACCAGACAGCCGACGGCGGCGATGTCGCCCTGCTTGAAGCGGGTCACTTCCTTGCCGACCTTGAGCACGCGGCCGAGAACCTCGTGCCCCGGAACGCACGGATAATGTGTGCCCGGCCATTCGTTCCAGGCGGTGTGGATGTCGGAATGGCAGACGCCGCAATAGAGAACGTCGATCAGCACGTCCTTGGGGCCGACATCGCGGCGCTTGAAGGCGAACGGCGAGAAGCCGGAATCCTTGGCCTTCACCGCAAAGCCCTTGGCCGGCAACGTCTTCGGGCCGGTGGCCGCCTGAGCATACTCGGCCAAAGCCGCAGCAACTCCCAGGGCCGCTGTCGAACCCATCACCACGCGGCGGGACGGCTGCCCGCAAGTACAATGCCGGTCGTGATTTTCTGACATATTACAAACCCTTAAGAGTGCTCTACGCCACAGAGCATACATCGTTCCTCGGCGGCAGGAAGGCAGCGCCGGGCCCTCGGGGGATCACATCCGCGCGACTGCGGATCGGGCCGCTTCGGGGTTGATAAGCTAGGCCGTTGCTGGTCAAACCCCTCCCGCCATGTCTCACACCACCCGCGCCACCCAATTCCTGCAGCAGCAGGGTATCGCCTTCCGGCTCGCCGAATACGCCTACGATCCGAACGCCGACCGCATCGGCATGGCGGCGGCCGAAGCGATGGGGGTGGAACCCTCACGGGTCTTGAAAACGCTGATGGCGACCGTGGACGGCAAGCCGGTCTGTGCCGTCGTGCCCTCCGATTGCGAGGTCTCGATGAAACGGCTGGCGGCAGCGTTCGGCGGCAAATCGGCGGCGATGATGAAGCCGGCCGATGCCGAGCGGCTCACCGGCTATCACGTCGGCGGCATCTCGCCATTCGGCCAGAAGAAGACGGTACCGACCGTGCTCGAGGAACTCGCGCTGGTGTTCGACGACGTTTACCTCAATGGCGGGCAACGCGGACTGCAGGTCCTGATGGCGCCCGGCGACATTCTCCGTGCACTGAACGCCACCGCCGCGGCAATCGTGGCATGAGACGTTTCGTCTAGTGGGGAGATTTGCGGCGCGTTCGTCTTTCCCTTTGTTGGGGTGTGGACTTCGCTGGCTTGGACGGCTTGTTCTCCCAGAACCCGCGCGCCAGAGCGAAGGATACCAATTCCAGCTCGTTGGTGGCGATGCCATGTGCCCGCATCATCAGATCGAGACGCGCCATCCGCAATAAAGCTACCGTCTCTTCCAGCTTCGCGGCGCGAGCTGCCGCGATGATGTTGTCCAACTCCACGATGAGCGGCTGTAGCGCGCCCTTTTTCATTTTCATTGTTTACCCTGCGCGACGTTGGGTCTCCTGATAACGCCTATGCGTCTCACACAAATTCGGGAAGACTGCGAAACCATGAATATTCGTGAATTCGTCCCATGAGTGTTACCGCGACCGCCATCGGCCGACGCATCCGACGCCTGCGCGAAGCCAAAGGTCTTTCGCGCACCGACCTCGCCCGCAAGATCGACGTGGATGTCAGTTCCATCTCGGGATGGGAACGCGGCTTGCGCCTGCCGCGCGACACCTTGCGGCCGTTTCTGGCGCGCGCCCTCGATTGCGAACTCGAGCAGCTGATGTCGCCGCAGATCGAGGACGATCAACCGAGCGAAGTGACCGTGCTCGACGTGACCAGCGAATTCCCTCCCCTGTTCGCCAATTGCATCCGCAGGGCGCGCCGGACCATCAAGGCGATGCGCCTGTCGTCGTCCTATTCCACCACGGTAAACGTGCAGACCGAAGCCCGCCGGCTCATCGGCGAACGTATCATGGCGGGAGACATCGAGGTCCAGCGGGTCGAGATCTTCTACACGCTGGAGCGCCTGCGCGAGGTGCTGTCGAACATCCTGCGCTATGACGGCAAGCGCTACTACGTGAAAGCCTATTGCGTCGGTCTCAAGGAGATAGCCCCCTTTCTCAGCGGTTACGCCTTCGACGACAACGACGTCGTTCTCGGCGGCTATTGGACCGGCTATCCGCCCCAGCACGATCCGGTGCTGCGCATCCGGGGCCCCGCCATCCGCACCTTCTTCGCCAGCTATTGGCGGGAGACCTGGGGACGCGGAACGCTCCTCAACAGTCACGGCGGACGCGATCTCTCGGCGGTGCGCGAGGTGGCATTGGCGATGGGGCTGAAACCGCGGCACTGGCGGCGTTTTGTCGATGACGCCATCGGCCTCGAAACCGGCGACGACGCACCGCCGCTGATATGAGAGGGAACGCAGCGCCCCCTTCGCGCATTGTTGCCGGCAGTAAGCGGGAAAAGCGCAATGTCCCTGGTCAGCCTGATCCTGATCCTCATCGTCGTCGGCGTGGTCTTGTGGCTGATCAACACCTACGTGCCGATGGACCCCAAGATCAAATCCATCCTCAACGCAGTGGTGGTGATCGCGGTCGTCCTCTGGCTGCTGCAGGTGTTCGGCCTGATGGAAACGCTGTGGAACATCCGGATCGGCAAGACCTCGTGAGGTAATCGCGCGGCGGCGATCCCGCCTCTTGCACCAGCCCGGCAGCGGAAGACCGCGGCCGAAAAGTATCGCAGCGAAACCGAACCGGGCACGGCCAACAAAGCGGTCCAGGAACGCGCGCGCATCCGCCGAGTTATCAGACGCGATCCAGAAGGAGTTTCTCATGCGCGCCTTGGTGTGGCACGGCCGGACCGATGTCCGTTGCGACACGGTTCCCGATCCGGTCATCGAGGAACCCCGCGATGCGATCGTCAAAGTCACCGCGACGGCGATCTGCGGCTCGGATCTGCATCTCTACGACGGCTACATTCCGGGGATGATGAACGGCGACATTCTCGGCCACGAATTCATGGGCGAAGTGGTGGACGTCGGTCCGGGCAATACCAAACTCAAGGTCGGCGATCGCGTGGTGGTGCCGTTCACCATCTGCTGCGGCGAGTGTTTCTTTTGCCTGAAGGGCCTGTGGTCGTGCTGCGAACGCACCAATCGCGATGCCGACAAGGCGCGCGAAATGTTCGGCCATCCCTGTGGCGGACTGTTCGGCTATTCGCACCTGACCGGACACTATCCGGGCGGACAGGCGGAATATGTGCGCGTGCCGTTCGCCGATGTGGCGCCGACCAAAGTACCCGACGGTTTCAGCGACGAACAAATGCTGTTCCTCACCGACATCCTGCCGACCGGCTACCAGGGCGCGGTGTATGCCGAGATCGAAGACGGCGATACGGTGGCGATCTGGGGTGCAGGCCCTGTCGGACAGATGGCACTGCGCTGCGCCAAGATGCTGGGCGCGGGGCATGTGGTGGTGATCGATCGCGTTCCCGAGCGCCTCGCCATGGCGGCGGAAGCAGGTGCGGAGACCATCGACTTCGAACAGGAAGACACTTACGACCGGCTCAACAAGATCACCAACGGGCGCGGCCCCGATCGCGTCATCGAAGCGGTCGGCATGGAAGCGCACGGAGCGGGAAGCTGGGATGCCTGGGGCGATCGCGCCCTTGCTGCCACCGGCCTCGGCACCGACCGGATCCATGCCCTGCGCGAATGCATCCGCAACGTACGTGCCGGTGGAACGGTATCGGTTTCAGGCGTGTTCGGCGGCTATCTCAACGGCTTTCCGTTCGGCGCCGCGGTGCAGAAGGGTCTGACCATCCGCACCGGCCAGTGCAACGTGCTGAACTACATGCAGACGCTGATCCGCGCCATCGAGGAGGGCAAGATCGACCCCTCTTTCGTCATCACCCATCGCTGCGGCCTGGAAGACGGACCCAAGATGTACGAGACCTTCCGCGACAAGAAGGACGGCTGCATCAAAGTGGTGATGCGCCCGCACGGATGAGCGCTATTTCCGTTGCTTCGCCGTCCGGCGCAGCTCCTTTTGCGCGGCGATCAGGCGGCGAACGCGGTCGATGGATTCGGCCACATCGTTGTCGGGCTTGAGGGCAAGCGAGCGGGCCTTTTCGTAGTGTGTCAGAGCACCGGCGAAGTCGCCATTGGCTTCGGCACAGACGCCGATGTTGTAGATCGTCCAGGGATGAGACGGATTGGTCGTCAGCAGTCCATCCCAGGTATGGCAGGCGGTCGACAGATCGCCTTTGCCTGCCGCCTTGACCGCGGCATCGAATAGTTGGCCGTCCGCTTCCGACAGTCCGTCCTTCTTCTCGATCACCGTCGCTTTCAGAACGGTGTTGTAGGGCGCGATATCGGGACGGATCTGTCCCAGGATGTTGGCGATCGCGCCGTCGATCATCTGATCGTCGCTGATCGGCTGTATATCGCCCCGGCACCAACTGGTTTCGGCATTGGCCGTTTTGCGCGCGGAGTACACCACCTGTCCCGATCGGACGTTGGTCACCGAGGGAAACACTTCCATATGGAAGGTGCGGCGCAGACACGGCCGAACGAACATCTCCTTGCGCACGCACTTGCCGTCTTTGTCCTTCTCGACGCAACGCTTCTCGCGCTCTTCCCAGGGGTAGTTGTCGAAATTTACCGCCTGCATCAAACCGGAATAAACGCCATCGGCTCCGACGGCGCGGCCGAAGGACAGCGTCTGATCGGGACGCACGTCGCGCGCCCCCGATCCGACCAAAGTGAAATAAGCACGGCCATCGAAATCGGCGTTGGCCAGCATGTCTTCGAGGGCATAGGCGAAGTGGTCGCCTTCGGGGCCATCGAACGCCGCCACCGCAACACGGCGCAAGGCCGCCGCGTCGGGATCGTTAGCCGGAAATCGAGCCGGAACCTGAACAGTCGTCGCGCAGCCGCAAAGACCGAGTACCAAAACCGCTGCCCACACCCGCATGGCAATGCCCCTTTGTTTCCCTGGCGCAAGCATGGTTGTACGGCGATGAACCGAAGCTGAACAGCGGCCTCGGGAAACTCACGAAACCTTGATTTGGCGGCCCCTCGCTCCCGTCGCTGCGGGAAGCGGAACAGCCGCACCGGCGCGTGCGTTCTCGACGGACACAGCTCGCACGCCGGGCGACGGAAGGAGACACTCATGACGCTTCGCAAAAGCCTGCTTATCGGAATTACCGGGCTCGCCATCGGCATGCTGACGCCGGCGGCAACCGCCCAAACAACCAGCCCTGGCACCCCAGGGTCCAGCGATTCGACCTCCAGCGCCACGCCGGGTTCGGGCGCATCGAGCGACCAGAGCGTCAGCCATCCCAAGAAGCACAAGCGCCATCACACCAAGAAATCGCATTCGATGCACAGTTCTTCGTCGGGATCGGAGCAAAACCAGACCGAACGCCTGAACCAGCAGCAGCTCGGCGCCGGTTCGTCGACCGGCGGCATGGGCGCGGGCAGCAACAGCAACAATGCCGCCACCTACCAGAACGGCACCAATCCGGGCGGCGACAGCGGCGCGACGACCAGTTCGGGCACGTCGGGCTCGACGACGGGCGGCTCGACCAGCGGCATGTCGGGCAGCACCACCGGCTCCCAGGGCGGCAGCCAGAACGAGAACAATTCCGGTTATTCGACACCGCCGACCGTGCAGCCGCAACCGGGCACCGAAAACGGCCCGCGTTCGCCGAACGATCCGACCATGAGCCCATCGAGCGGCCAATCGACCCCCGGCAGTTCGACGGGAACAAGTTCGCCGAGCGGAACCAGCACCACACCGCCGCAGCAGTAAGTCATGCGGGGCCGGGCGACCGGCCCCTTTTCTTTTCGGGCCTCTCATGTCGCAACAGCCGAACGAAGATAACGAGCAGCACGAGCTCAATACGTATCAGGCACGCCAAGCGGTTACGCTCGGCCGCATGCGCTACGTGCTGGCGATCGGCCTCATTCTGGTAGTGGTGCTGTTTGCGGTGATCTATTTCGCCGGACCGTAACTACTCCATCTCCGGATACGGACCTTTGCCGCCGTTGGCGATAAAAGCGTCGACTTCGCGATCGAGCACAGGCAGCGGCACCGAGCCGGTCGCCAGTACCGCATCGTGGAAGGCGCGGATGTTGAATTTCGGTCCTAGCGCCTTTTCGGCACGCGCGCGGGCGGCACGGATCGCCATTTCGCCGAGATAATAGGACGTCGCCTGTCCCGGCCACGCGATGTAACGATCGACTTCGGTTTCGATCTCGTGCTCGGGCAGCGCCGTGTTGTCGTGGAAATACGCGATGGCTTTGTCGCGGCTCCAACCCTTGGCGTGCAGACCGGTATCGACCACCAGACGCGCCGCACGCCAGACCTGATACGACAGCATGCCGAAACGCTCATAAGGCGTGTGATAGATGCCCATCTCCTGGCCCAGCCACTCGCTATAGAGCGCCCAGCCTTCGCCATAGGCCGAAATGTAGGACTGGCGGCGGAAGTCGGGCAGCGAGGTGTCTTCCATCGCCAGCGGCATCTGGAAGGCGTGGCCCGGCGCACTTTCGTGCAAGGTCAGCGCCGGCAGGCTGTAAAGCGGGCGCGCTTTCAGATTGTAGGTATTGACGAGATAAAGGCCGGGACCGCCGCGGCCCGAGGTGTAGAACGGCGCCACGTCATCGGGCACCGGGCGGATCGCAAACCGCGCCCGCGGCAAACGGCCGAAAAAGAGCGACGCCTTGCCATCGAATTCCTTGGCGACCCAGGCGGCGCGATCGAGCAGGTCCTGGGGCTTGGTCACATAGAATTGCGGATCGGTGCGCAGGAATTTCAAGAAGGCGGCAAAATCGCCTTTGAAACCGGTCTCACGCATCACCGTTTCCATCTCGCTACGCAGCTTGGCGACTTCGGCGAGGCCGATGCGATGGATCTCGTCGGGCGAAGTCTCCACCGTCGCGTATTCGAGGATCTGCTGGCGGTAATAGGCCTTGCCGTCGGGCAATGCATAGGCGGCGAGCGTTGTGCGGGTGTGCGGGACATACTCGTTGTCCCAGAACCTGGCGAGATCGACGAACGCGGGCTGCACCTTTTCGGCAATGACCTTGAGCGCTTCGGCCTTGAGGCGGGCCTGTTCGGCGGCGGGAATGGCCGACGGCATCTGCTTGAAAGGCTCGAAGAACACCGTCGCGTCGGGCTTGGCATCGGCAACCGCATGGATGGCTTTGCCGCGGCCCTGCAGTGTCACCTGCGGCGGCGTGAAACCGCGCTTCAGACCGGCCCGCATGTTCGCGATGTTCTCGGCGAAATAGCGCGGCAGTTCGCCGATCTGGGCGATCCAGTTCCTATAGTCTTGTTCGGTGCGGAAGGCGCGGCGGGCGCGATAATCGAACTCGCCCCAGAAACTCGAATCCGAGTTGGCCGGCATTTCGTAGCCGCGGAACGTCTGTTCGGCAATCAGATTGCGAAGCTGGAAGCGATAGACTTCGGCGTTGACCCGCTCCTTCTCGGAGAGTTCGGCAACGGGAATCTTGTCGAGCTTGGCGAGCACGTCCTGCCAATGCGCGAGACGGGCGTCCTGGGCTTTGGGATCGACATGCGGCAGACGTGCGGGGACCGGACGGGTTTCGTTTTCGTCGTCGGCGAATTCAGCGATCCGCCACGACCACTCATTGGTATAGAGCGCCCGAAGATCGGCATCGGCCGAGCCTGCGTGCGCACCTGCCACCGCCAGCACGGCCACCATTGTCGCAAAGATTCCGGCGCGCATCGCATCCTCCCAGCCGCTCCCGGTCGAGCGTACCGGGAGAACAGGAGCAGCTGGTAGTCAAACCTTGTTGAAGACGCAGATTTGTCGCGCTTGGAGGCTTAATGCGAAGCGCCGTAGGCCTTGCGGTAGATCACCCAATACACAAGGCCGACAAAACCGCCGCCGCCGACGATGTTGCCCAGCGTCGCGTACACGAGGTTGTGACCGATAGCGCCGAGCGTCACAGCCGAAACGTCGAGGCCGGCCGGAACATGACCGGTCGTCACCAGCACCCAGGCGAGCGGCAACAGATACATGTTGGCGATGCAGTGCTCGAACCCGGCGGCAATGAACGCCGCCACCGGCAGAACGAGACCGATCATCTTGTCGGTCACCGTGCGCCCGGCATAGCTCATCCACATCGCAAGGCAAACGAGCAGATTACAGAGCACGCCCTTGAAGAAGATCGTGATGCCGTCCGGCGTCAGCTTGGAAACGGCGAGCTTGACCACCGCGTTGCCCACCGCGCCGTCGTTCATCGCCCAGTGATGCGACATGAAGACGAGGAACACCAGCGTCAGCGCGCCGACGAAATTGCCGAGCCAGATGATCGTCCAGTTCTTGCCGACCTCCCACGCCTTGATCTGACCTTGCGCCCACGCCATCGTCAAAAGGCAATTGCCGGTGAAGAGTTCGGCGCCCGCCACCGCGACCAATCCAAGACCGAGCGCAAACACCAATCCGCCGAGCAGGCGCTGGGATGCAAAGCCGAGCGTCGCATCCGCCAGCACGATGCAGAAGAACAGGCCGCCGAGGCCGATATAAATGCCGGCGAGAAATGCCTGTCCGAGGCTCGCCATCAGCGGCGAGCGGGCTTTCTTCAGCCCCAGCTTCTCGACATTCGCTTCGATTTCCTGCGGCGAAAAACAATCGCCCCATCCCGCCGTCTTGCCGACCGGTTCTACGCCCATCAGTGATCCATGCTGCAGTGTTTTCCGGTGCCGGTGATTAGACGCGGCCGGTGACCGGTTTGGGGCATCAAAGCGCGGCCAATCCGCGCAATACATTCAGGGGAAATGCTTATTGCGGCACGGTCGTTTCGATCACCGCCCAGCCGTATCCGGCCAGACGCCACCCTTCTGCCTCCAATTTCAGCACCAGCGCCCAGCCGCCCGTCTCGCGGAACGGCACGCCGCGGTTGAAGCCGGACCAGGTGGTCGGCAGGGCGAAGTAAGCGGTATCGCCGTCACGCGCGAAATCGACCGGCGCGCCGAAGCGGTGGTGCAGGTCCGAAAGGTCGGCGAGATGGACGCGCATTTCCTTCGCCCATGTCGTCACATCCCGGAAGATGAAGGGCGCGAAGTTCTCGACGATGACCACCTCGCTAGCGAAGAGATCGGCCGGCAGCGACAGCCCGCGCCCTGCGATGAAGCCCGCCAGCTTATCGGCGGCGGCGAGCATCGCGGCGTCGGGCGCATTCATCCCTTGAAGCCCATGGCCACGAGGTAGAGTTCCACCGACTCCGCCCGGCTTGCCGGCGGCTTGACGTGCTTCACATCGGAAAAGCGCTTCTTCACCTTGGGGAGGATCTCGTTGGTCGCCCCGCCCTGGAACACCTTGCCGACGAACGATCCGCCCGGCTTCAGCACTTCCACCGCCAGATCGAAGGCGGCTTCGAACAGCGCCAGGGTGCGGATGTGATCGGTCGAGCGATGGCCGGTGGTCGGCGCCGCCATGTCGGTCATCACCACATCGGCATTGCCGGCGAGCGCTTCCTTGACGCGATCGGGCGCGTCCTCGTCCAACATATCGAGCTTGAGGATGGTGACGCCCGCGATCGGTTCCATCTCCAGAATGTCGGCGGCGACGATCACGCCGTCATCGCCGACGCGCTCGTGCGCCACCTGGCTCCAGCCGCCCGGCGCGGCGCCGAGATCGAGCACCCGCCCGCCGCGCTTGAGCAGATGAAAGCGCTGATCGAGTTCCTTGAGCTTGAACGCGGCGCGGCTGCGATAGCCTTTGGCCTTGGCGGCGGCGACATACGGGTCGTTCAACTGGCGCTCGAGCCAGCGCACCGACGAGGCCGTCCGCCCCCGTGTCGTGCGCACCCGCCGGTCATTGCCTGTCATCGCCGTGCCTCTGCCATCAGTTCCCGGAGGATGCCTTCGCGCAGGCCCCGGTCTGCCACCCTGAGCCGCGTGCACGGCCAGACATCGTGGATGGCGGTAAATATCGCACATCCGGGCACGATCAAATCCGCCCGTTCGGGACCGATGCAGCCCTGCTGCGCCCGCCCCTTGCGGTCCATCTTGATGAGGTCGGCGGCCAGCGTCAGCACGTCGGAACAATCGTGCCAGGACGCATCGACCTTGGACCGCACATAGCGCGGCAGTTTCAGCACCACCCCCGCCAGCGTGGTGACGGTGCCCGAGGTGCCGAGCAGATGATGGCGGCCCTCCTCGAATACGCCCTTGCGCTCCATATCGCGGCGGACGGCGGCGAAACGCGCCTTCATGTCCTCGTGCATGGCGGCGTAGCGGGCGGCATCGCCGTCGATGCGCGAATGGCCGTTGGTCTCGGTGAGGGTCATCACCCCGAGCGGCACCGAGGCGAAATGGGTGATCAGCGCCTTGCCGTTCTCGCGCTTCAGCCAGATCACTTCGGTCGAGCCGCCGCCGATGTCGAACACCAGGGCGCCCTCGTACTCCTCGCCGATCAGCGGGGCACAGCCGAGCGCCGCCAGCCGCGCTTCCTCAGCGGCCGAGATCACCGTCAGCGCAATGCCCGCCTCGCGCGCCACACGTTCTACCAAAACGGGTGCATTGGCCGCCTGCCGGCAGGCCTCGGTCGCCACCGCCCGGACGTGCCGCACCTTGGCTTTGTCCATGTGGGCGGCGCAGACCTTGAGGGCCGCGACGGTCCGGTCCATGGCGGCCTCGGACAACAGGCCGGTGCCGACCACCCCCTCGCCCAGCCGGACGATGCGGGAAAAGGAATCCAGGATCCGCATCGACCCGTTGGGGCCGGGGGCGGCAATCAACAGGCGGCAATTGTTGGTGCCGAGGTCCAGGGCCGCAAGCACCGGCGCCCGCCCCCGCCGACGCCGCCTTTTGCCCGAATTCTCCATTGGCCCCATACCGTTACGCCCCCGCCGGGCCTCACCGAACCGGCCCTTGCCGCCCGCTTATGACCGGATTTCGGCCGCCGCGCCCTGCGACGCACCCCCGCGACCGTATCACCCCCAACAGGCCGCGTGCATATCCTTGAAATCGGACGCCAAAAAAGGCTAGAAGCGCCCCCTCCGTTGGGGGATCGTCTAACGGTAGGACTGCAGACTCTGACTCTGCCTGTCTAGGTTCGAATCCTAGTCCCCCAGCCAATTCTTCCGAGCGAAGCGAGAGAAGAATTGCCGTCCGTAGCCAAGCGGTCGGTGGTTCGCACTGTGCTGCCGGCACAGGCGAAGGACGGCTGGTCGACGCACTGTCCTTTTCGAAACAGTCCCCGCGAAGCGCGGGCGTCCAAAATCGAAATCGAATCGTTCCAGACTACGCACTTCCAAAATCCGATCAGCGAAAACGTGAAATCAATTCGGCGATTTCCGGCGCAAGTGCCGGACGCGGCGCGACAATCGCTTTACGACGCGATGCACACGAACGGCACCCAAGCAGCGCGCGCGTCCAGAATCGAAATCGAATCGTTCCAAACTACGCGTGCACGCAAACGCGACTGCGACGCATGAAGTCGTGATGCCTCCGGCGCGGTCAAAGAGCTTGTTTGATGTAGGTACGATTGAGGTGGATTCAAGAGGACGAGGTATCAGAGCGGAAGTACCACAAAGATTTGGAGCGAAGATCTGAAATCTCAGGAGACATAGACTTAATGAGGTCTCGGACTCCCAAAATCTCGTCAAAACTAATACATCAGAAAACCGGTGATATCGACGTAAACGAGACGAAATGGAATTTGCGGAATAAGATCAGCCTTTGAGGATTATACAGCGACCATTCCAATCTTGCGTTTGGAACAACTAATTGTTGGCTGCTCCATCTGTATTCAAGGGATATTTCCGGAACGGGGATAATGTAATATGGCTAAAAACAAAAAACGAAGGCAAAGCCCCAAAGGGTCACACAGACCAAGACGCCCACAACAGAGCCCGTCGCCCCTCCAAAAGCAGTCGCTCACGGACATTCAAGAGAGCTTTTGGCTGCGAATTCAAAAACATCCTCTAGGGTGGCTTCTTGGCTCAATTGCGACGCTAACGACGTTGTGCGGCTTTGTCTGGCAAGCCTTGATTGGTCCTGACATTGATGTGCCAATCGCGGAATCTGTTTCGCCATTTGCAGCCCCCATCGCTGTGAGTAATCGGAGCTACATGTTTGAAATGTCAGAGACACATATATTGTGTGGGCTCGGCACCGTCTCACTCACTAATCGCAAAAGAGGAAATCCACATTCCGTTACTGCCGTCATCACTGGCATACAGTTGCAGTTCGCAAAGGCCATTGAGAATATAGCTCCTAGTGATGTCGGGAATTTCCAATGCAGTGCAATTGGGATCGGAGAGGGGGGCATCTCAGAAGCCAACATATTTGTGACGGTGGAATATCGCACACTTGGTTTCAAACGAACTTCGCGAACTCAAGAAATTACGTGGTGCAAAAGTTGCGCTCCGCCCCGATGGGTGAAGGGGCAATTCCCCCATCAGATCACTGAATGGTAACTCGCCAGCCTGACATACATGACTCCATGTGGACGACAGAAGATGCCGCGCCCTTTTCTAGTCGTGGAGACTCTGTTCGAGGGGCGTGACGAATTTGCGGCAGAAGCGTCGCCTCGTAAATTGGGTCAGAGTGGAATTTCCGGAGTGCGTCCTGCGGACCAGGACGCGGCTCACGGAGGAATTTTCGCTCTGATCTCAACTGCGCAACTGCGTCCGTTATTTGAACGAAGCCCCCTTCGGCTCGGCGCTTGCGCACCGATCCACTTCCCCCGCGGTCTTAGTGCCAGCGGTGAAATCGTCTTGCCCGCGAGGGCAGAAAAGAAGGGGGCGCCTCGCTCATTGAGGCGGCCTATCGCGCCTTCTTCCCCACCCAGATCACATACCGACCGCCGCGGCCTTTGTGGGCGCGGGCGGTGATTTCTTCGACGGCGAAGCCGGCGTGGCCGAGGCGGGCGGCGAAGGCGCGGTCGGGGGCGGCGGACCACACGATCAACAGGCCGCTCGGCTTCAGCGCCTTGCGCGCGGTTTCGAGTCCGGCGCGGGTGTAGAGCTTTCCGTTGGCACTGCGGCTGAGGCCGTCGGGGCCATTGTCGACATCGAGCAGGATGGCATCGAAGCTTGAAGAGGCCGCGCCGATCGCGGCACCGACATCGCCGTCATGGATCGAAACGCGCGGATCGTCGAGGCTGCCGGCGGTCAGTTCCGCCATCGGGCCGCGCGCCCAATCGAGAACCGCGGGCACCAGTTCGGCAACCACGATCTTCGCATCGGCACCCAGCCCGGCCAGCGCCGCGCGCAAAGTGAAGCCCATGCCGTAGCCGCCGATCAGCATACGGACATTGCGCCGTCCCTTGAGGCGCTCGCATGCCACCTCGGCCAGTGCGATCTCGGAGCCGGTCATGCGGCTGTTCATCAGCGCGATCGGCCCCACCATGATCGCGAATTCGCCGCCGCGCTGCATCAGCCGCAGTTCAGAGCTATCGCCCGGTACGGTTGTCCGGCCCAGTTCGACCCATGGAAGCATGAAATCCGCCACTTCTCGTTGTGTGCGCCACGCCTAGCACATCGGGCGGGGAAATTCCCAATGGCGCGGTGACCTGCGTTCGCGAAGCCCCCTTCGCCCATTGCGCTGCGCGCCCTGGGCACTTCCCCCGCGGTCTCATGTGCAGGTGGCGAAATCGTTGTGCCCGCGGGGGCAGAAAAGGAAATATCTGACCGTCCTCCCTTGCGCCAAGTTCATTACCAGCCTCGGCTTTTCGTGCTAAGCGATCCCCTGACGGGAGCCGGGGTATTCGGGAGCAGGTCGTGAGCGAAGTAGGGTCCAATCTTTCGGCGGCGCTTTCCGCCAGCATCGACGGCGCGGTCGATTGGCTGAAGGCAACGCAGCGCCCCGACGGGCATTGGGTCGGGCGGGCGGAAACCAACGCCTGCATGGAGGCGCAATGGTGCCTCGCGCTGTGGTTCATGGGTCTCGAAAACGATCCCTTGCGGCCGCGGCTGGGACAGGCCCTGCTCGATACCCAGCGGCCCGACGGCGCCTGGGACGTGTTCCGCGGCGCGCCCAACGGCGACATCAATGCAACGGTGGAAGCCTATGCGGCGCTGCGCTCGCTCGGCCATTCCGACGACGAACCGGCGCTGGCCAAGGCGCTCGCCTGGATCCGCTCCAAAGGCGGGCTTCGCAATATCCGCGTCTTCACCCGCTACTGGCTGGCGCTGATCGGCGAATGGCCGTGGGAGAAGACGCCCAACGTGCCGCCGGAAGTGATCTGGTTTCCGACCTGGTTCCCGTTCTGCATCTACAATTTCGCGCAATGGGCCCGCGCCACACTGATGCCGATCACGATTCTGTCGGCGCGCCGCCCCTCGCGGCCATTGCCGCCCGACCGCCGGCTCGATGCGCTGTTTCCCGGCGGTCGCGATGCGTTCGATTACGAGTTGCCGAAAAAAGCCAGCGCCGATGCCTGGGACTCGTTCTTCCGCGGCGCCGACAAAGTGCTGCACGAGTTGCAGGAGATGGGCTCGTTCATGGGCCTGTCCTTGTGGCGCGGCGCAGCGGTGAAGCAGACGCTGGAATGGATCATCGCGCATCAGGATGCCGACGGCGCCTGGGGCGGCATCCAGCCGCCGTGGGTGTACGGATTGATGGCGCTGCATGCGGAAGGCTACAGCGCTGCGCATCCGGTGATGGCGAAAGGCCTCGCCGGCCTGAGCGATCCCGGCTGGCGCATCGATATCGGCGACGCCACCTTCATCCAGGCCACCAACAGTCCGGTGTGGGACACCATCCTGATGCTGATGGCGTTGAAGGATGCCGCCGCGGTCGACAAGACCGAAGCGGAAATCGACAAAGCGATTGAATGGCTGTTGGCGCGGCAAGTGCGCGTGAAGGGCGACTGGAGCGTGAAGCTGCCGCATGTGAAACCGGGCGGCTGGGCGTTCGAATACGCCAATCTCTGCTATCCCGACGTCGACGATACCGCCGCGGCGCTGATCGCACTGGCGCCGTTCCGCAAAGACCCGAAATGGCAAGCGCGCGGCATCGAGGAGCAGATCCAGCTCGCGGTCGACTGGCTGATCGGCATGCAATGCGAAGGCGGCGGCTGGGGCGCGTTCGACAAGGACAACAACAAGGCGATCCTGACCAAGATCCCGTTCTGCGATTTCGGCGAAGCGCTCGATCCGCCGTCGGTCGACGTCACCGCGCATGTGGTGGAAGCGTTCGCAGCGCTCGGCCTCGGCAAGCATCATCCGGCGATGGTGCGGGCGCTGGCGTATCTCAAGCGCGAGCAGGAAGCCGAAGGGCCGTGGTTCGGGCGCTGGGGCGTCAATTATCTTTACGGCACCGGCGCCGTGATGCCCGCCCTGAAGGCGATCGGCGAAGATATGAGCGCGCCGCATATCGGCCGCGCCTGCGATTGGCTGATCTCGCGCCAGCAGTCGAACGGCGGCTGGGGCGAATCTTGCGAAAGCTATATGGACGCCAGCAAAGCGGGCTACGGCACGACCACGGCGTCACAGACGGCGTGGGCGCTGATGGCGCTGCTCGCGGCGAACCGGCCGCAGGATCGCGGCGCGATCGAACGCGGGCTGCTCTATCTGATCGAGCATCAGCAAGGCGGCACCTGGATCGAGATGGAATACACCGGCACCGGTTTCCCCGGCTACGGCGTCGGCCAGACGATCAAGGTCAGCGATCCCGAAGTGAAGAAACGCCTGCAGCAAGGCCCGGAACTGAGCCGCGCCTTCATGCTGCGCTACGCGCTCTACTGCCACTACTTCCCGCTAATGGCGCTCGGCCGCGCCAAGGCGATGGGGTATCTGGCGGGATAGTTGTCAAAGGAAGAACACTCACGCGGAGACGCGGAGGCGCGGAGAAATCCTGCAAATCCGCAATGAGCGCGAAGTGTTATGCCAGCATCGTCAGGCAACTACTCTCCGCGGCTCCGCGTCTCCGCGTGAAAATCACTTTTTCTCGAACGGCGCCGAGATGATCAAGGTGACGTCGTCGCCGATCAGCGGGACGTATTTGGTCACGCCGAAATCGCTGCGCTTCAACATGCCTTTGACCTCGAAGCCGATGGTGAAGGCTTTCGACATCGGATTGGCGCCGGAGGCTTTGTAGGTCGCCTCGAGGTCCACCGGCTTGGTCACGCCGTGAAAGGTCAGAGCGCCAGTGACGCGCGCGGTGGTGGGGCTCGTCGCCGTGACCTTGGTCGTCGTGAAACTGATGGTGGGGAATTTGGCGGCGTCGAACCAATCGGCGCTTTTCAGTTCGTCATCGAGCTTGGCGTTGGTGGTGGAGACCGACGCGACCGGAATCGTCACGCTGAGCGCGGCGCTCGCGGGGTTCTTGGGATCGAGTTTCAGCGTGCCCGTGGCGCCGGTAAAATCGCCGTACCAGGTCGAGAAACCCATATGCGAAACCGCGAACAGCACGCGGGCGTGATTGGTTTCGAGCGTATAGGTGCCGGCCTGCACCTTGCCCGGATCGGAATCGGCGACCTGCGCGGATGCAACGGGCGCAAACGCGGCGACAGCAAAGGCGAGAGCGGCGGCAGTGCGATACATGGCGTGTCCTTTCGAGCGACAACGCCGGGAAGTCTAGGCTCCCGCGGGGAGGAGAAATAGGCGAAATAATCGGAAAGCATTGTTTCTGGAAATTGCACAATCTGTCATCCTGGGCGCGCCACGATGATTGCGTCATGTGGCGTGTGGCGCGACCCAGGATCCACTCAGACACAATTCAGATCTCGAAGTGGTTCCCGGATCGCGCCCACGTGCAAGCTTCGATAATTTTGCGGGCGCGTCCGGGATGACAAGTGGGGAGGACATTCCGTTCAGGAACATTATAGTGCCGCCTGCTGCTTCGCTTGTTCCCGATGTCCGATCCCGTCCGCAAGATCATCCATATCGACATGGACGCGTTTTATGCGTCGGTGGAACAGCGCGACAATCCCGAGTTGCGGGGCAAGCCGGTGGCGGTCGGCAGTCCCAGGGCGCGCGGGGTGGTGGCGGCGGCGAGTTACGAGGCGCGCAAATTCGGCGTGCGTTCGGCGATGCCGTCGACGACGGCGCTGCGCAAATGTCCGGACCTGATCTTCGCGACCCCGCGGTTCGAGGTTTATCGCGGCGTGTCGCGCCAGATCCGCGCGATCTTCCTCGAATACACGCCGCTGGTGGAGCCCTTGTCGCTCGACGAGGCCTATCTCGACGTCACCGCAAACTTGCGCCATCTGCCGAGCGCATCCGACACCGCCGGCGAAATCCGCCGTCGCATTTTCGAATGGACCGGGCTGACCGCCTCGGCCGGCGTCTCCTACAACAAGTTCCTCGCCAAGCTCGCTTCCGACTACAAGAAGCCGAACGGGCAGTTCGTCGTCTCGCCGGCGATGGGCGAGCGCTTCATCGCCACCCTGCCGGTGGCGAAATTCCACGGCGTCGGTCCGGTGACGGCGGAGAAGATGAACAAGCTCGGCATCCACACCGGCGCCGACTTGCGCGGGCAGTCGATCGAATTCCTGACCCGCCATTTCGGCCGCTCGGGCGCGTGGTATTTCGATATCGCCCGCGGTATCGACGAACGGCCGGTGGAACCGGACCGGCCGCGCAAATCCTCGGGCAGCGAAACCACCCTCCTCACCGATCTCACCGATCCCAACGAAATCGAAAAGGAAGTGCTGGGACAGGCCGACGAAGTCTGGACCTGGTGCGAGAAGACCGGCACGTACGGGCATACCGTCACCGTGAAGATCAAATATGCCGACTTCCGCCAGATCACCCGCGCCCGCACCTTGAACAAGGCGGTGCTGGCGCAATCCGATCTGCACGAGATCGCGCTGGCGCTCACCCGCAGCATTTATCCGCTCGAGAACGGCGTCCGGCTGGTGGGCGTGACGGTGTCGCATTTCCCGGCCGAGGACGGCGACGCTTCGGATCAGCTCGATTTCGATTTCGGCAGGATTTAAGCAACGCCAGTACCTGCGCTTCGCCGGCAGACAACCTTCGCGCGACGGCGCTACCGGCAACCCGAACGCACCGGGTCCCGCACTGGCAAGGGGCCGCATTTGGTAGCGATATCACCACTCCTGCGGCATAGACAGCGCTTACCACCGAGAGGGATACTGCCCCAGCGTCCGTCAACTCAAGCGGACGACAACAAGATTTGAGGGGAGGATTTATGAACAAGTGGATCGTGGCGCTCTGCGCAGGAGCGCTTATGGCGGCGTCGGCCGTAGCGGCGGAAACCAAGAGCGGCGACATGCTGGATCATATGATCCTCAGCGCCAGCGGCGACTCCTGGACCGTGTGGGGCGCGCCGGGGGCCGTGCGCGACGATGCCGGCGTCAAAGGCGGCAAGATCACGCGCGTGACTGCCAAAAAGGGTGCCAATCCCTGGGATGCGCAGGCCTCGACGGTCGTGCCGCAAGCGGTGCAGAAGGGCGATATCATTCTGGTCGCTTACTATGCGCGCGTCGAAACACCACCCGCCGGTGCCGCCACCGCCAATATCCCGAGCGCCAGTATCGGCCTCAACAAAGCCCCCTATACCAGCTTTGCGAGCGAGCCGTCGGCGCCGAACGGAACCTGGGGCGTCTATTACACGTCGGGCGTCGCCGAAGCCGATCATCCGAAGGGCAGCCTCAATTTCGGCATCCAGCTCGCTGCGGCCGATCAGGTCGTCGATCTCGGCCCGGTCTTCATGTTCAATCTCGGACCCAATTGGGATCTCACCAAAATTCCGCACAACAAGCTGGCCGCCGCCGCGCCGGCAGCCCCTGCTGCGCCTGCCGCGGCCTCATCGCCGGAAGCCGCTTATGCCGCCGATCTCGCCAAGCTCCGCACCAAGCTGCCGGTCAAAGGCGTTTTGATCAACGATCCGACGCAAATCTATTCCTACGGTCCCGACATCACCGAGACCCAGATCGCTGCGGCCGACATCACCGGCGGCAAAGCCAAGCGCATCGTGACCAACAAGGCAGGCGCTCATCCTTATGACGACGGCGCGTCCAGCCCGATCTCGGCCGCCATCAAGAAAGGCGATGTCGTGTTCGCCGCCGTGCTGGTGCGTGCGACGGAACCTGCGCCGGGCGCGCAGGCGGCTCTGATTCCGGAACTCGGCGTGCATCTGGCGGGCGCACCCTACACCGCCATCGCCACCTCGTCGGCGACCGCACCCAAAGGCCAGTGGACCTGGGTTTATGCCAGCGGCGTCGCCACGACCGATTACGCCTCCGGCACCACCGGCTTCGCCATGCAGCTCGGCGGCAGCGCACAGACTCTCGATATCGGCGCCGTCTACGTTCTCAATCTCGGACCGGGCGTCGACACCAACAAGCTGCCGAACAATTTCGGCAAGCCGTTCTGATCGGACGCTATGGGGGAAATGGGACCCGGTACGGGATGCCGTGCCGGGTCTTTTTTTTGTGGTGGTAAAGCACTCGAACAATAGCTCCGCGTTCTTTCCTCCCTCGCGGATATCAAATCGAAGACCCGCACTTTGTTCGGATAGCGGGGGAGGAAAGACAGATTCTCGTCAGATTTCCTATTGCAGCTTTTGGATCAGCCTTTGCGCGTCGAACGGCGCTTTCACCTTGGCATCGTTGTCGAAATAGACGAACACGTCGCGCTTTTTCTTGCGTCCCGGTTTCCCCACCCGCGGACCGTCGGCAATTCCGGCCGAGGTCCAGGCCCGGATGCGCCCCGCCCAGGTGTCGAGCGCTTTGTCGGTATAACCCGAAACATAAAGCCGTTCGGAGCCGTGCAAGCGGCAATAGACGAAATCGCTGGTCTCATCCATCAGACACGGCCATTCCACCGTGTCGGCGACGACCAGCGCCACGTCGTATTTTTTCAAGAGCGCGATGAAGGCCGGATCGCGAAAAGACTCGTTGCGGATTTCGAGCGCGTGCCGCACCGGGCGTTCGGCATCGGTCCTGGTAAGCACGCTGCCGAGGCGGCCGTCGTTCTTGCGAGCCAGCGCGGCGGCTTCGCGGGTGGTGTGCGGCAGCAAAGCCAGGAACGTCTCCAGCCGCTCCGGATCGAAACGGAAACTCGGCGGCACCTGCCACAACAGCGGACCGAGCTTCTGCTTCAGCGCCAGAAGACCGGAAGCGAAGAAATTGGCGACGGCCCGATCCGCCTCTTTTAACCGGAGGACATGGGTGATGTAGCGCGGCGCCTTAACCGAGAACATGAAGTCGTCCGGGGTCTGATCGTACCAGGCGGAAAAACTCGCCGGCCGCTGCAGCGCATAGAAGGTGCCGTTGATCTCGATGCTGCGGAAGGTGCGCGAGGCGAACGGCAGTTCGTCCTTCTGGCGCAAGTCCTCGGGATAGAACACGCCCCGCCACGGCTTGTAGCGCCATCCCGAAATGCCGATCCGGACCTCTGCCATGCTCACTCCCGTCGCGGTACACAACCCGCACGGGCGGGCCCCGGTTGCAATGCCGCGGAAGGACAGCCTATTTCACGCCGAGGCTCTGCTATAAGGCCATCCCGCCGGAACGGTCGAAGCTCCCATGCGCTACACGCTGAATGTCAACGGTCAGGATTGCAGCGTCGATGTCGACGCGGATACGCCGCTGTTGTGGGTGCTGCGCAATTCCCTCAATCTCAAAGGCACCCGGTACGGCTGCGGCAAGGGCGAGTGCGGCGCCTGCACGGTGCATATCGACGGCGTTCCCAAGCAGGCGTGCCAGACGCCGATATCGGCGCTCGGAACCTCCAAGATCGTCACGCTCGAAGGCATCGGCGATACGGCAGCAGGCAAACGCGTTTTGGCGGCATGGATGAAGGCTCGCGCGACCCAGTGCGGCTATTGCCAGGGCGGACTGATCATGGCGGCCGCCGCGCTGCTGGCGGAGAACCCGAAACCCAATGACGACGAGATCGGGAACGCGATGGAAGGCCATCTCTGCCGCTGCGGGACGTACGCGCGCGTCCGACACGCGATCGAACTGGCGACCGATGAAAAGTGAACGCACCCCCGGCCGAAAAACCCGGCCGGGGATGGCTCTTCTTACATGCGCGTATCGTGAACGTGCCCGGCGGTCTCGGCACGCCAGTTCCAGGCCGGCATTCCGCCGCGCTGACGATCGCGTCCGCCTTCGACGGCCGCATACCACGCCACCGCCGCACCGAGCAGCAAGCCGGCGGCAGCCATGAAGGCCTGCAACACGGCCGCGACGCGGGCGCGATGAAGTTCCTGTGCCGAGGCTGCGATCACCCGCTCGACGCGCGCGGCCGCGGCATCGGAGGACAAACCGGTACGGTCGTAGACCATCGTCGCGAGGTAGTTACGCTCCTCGGAACCGATGCCGACGTGACCGTTGCTCTTGAGCAAGATCCGCGAAGCTTCGGCGCGCCGCGCCGCCAGCAGATTGGCGTCGGTGGTGTTGCGCGTCGACCGGAACAACTCGTCGAGCTCCGAGGCGATGATGTTTTCGCCGGCGGTCGACGCCCCCGGCCCCATGGTGCCGCCCGACGGTGCCATCATCGGCGTCACGGCGGCCGCTCCGGCCAGACCGATCAGCGCGGTGATGAGGATCGCAAGGCCCCAAGTGACGAGGCCGTGCACGCCGTCGCGGAACTCGCTTTCATGCACGGTCGGCGTGCGGAACGCGGTGCGCATCCGTCCGGCGATGTAGCCGCCGAAGCCGAAGGCGCACAGCGCCACCAGGATCAGGAACAATCCCGACAGGATCCACAGCCACGCACTGGAATCGCGCCAGGTCGGGGCCGTCGACACCACCGACAGGCCGATACCGGCGCCGAACGCCAGCAAAGTGAACGATATTCCGGCCGCCGCGATCGCACCGGCAATCACGCTCGACCACTGCACGAACGGCGCTGCGCCGTCGCTTGCCGCCTGGGTCGGCGGAATGCTCGCGGAACTCATCAGCGCAGTCCGAAAAACGAAAGAATGGCGACGATGACGACGACGAGTCCAACCAGATAAATGATGCCGTTCATGGATTTTATCCCGCTTTCATGTGTCCGGGTGAACGGCCCGCAGGCGCAATGGTTCCGACCGCGGCAGCATGCGCGTTTGGGATGCCCCGCGCCTCGCATAAGATCGGCCCAAGAGTTCCAGCGGGAGAACCTTCGTGAAACGGCTTGTTGCGACGACAGCATTCCTGGCACTGGTGGCGGGTGCGGCCACGGCCCAGTTGCAGCAAAGCAACGGTTCCGGCGGCGCCGTCGGACCGGCCCCGATCACCAATCCCGGTGCCGGAAACCCGCCGAGCTACAAGGACCCGTACGCCGGCAAGAAAGCCAAAGCGCCGAGCAAGGAAGATGTCCTGCGGGACGCCGCCGCGCTGGCGAAGCCGCTGTTCTGCGAGGTCACCGACGCCAAACTGCTCGCCGACGGCAACGCCGACATCAACGGCAAATCGGTGCATGTGCGCACCTACGAGACCGCGTGCAGCAACGGTCTCGGCTATTTCCTGGTCGATCAGGCGCCCGAACCGATGGTGGGCTTCTCCTGTTTCGGCGCCGACGCCACCCACGCGGCCGACGTCGCGGCAGGGCGCGAGCCGCAGCCGACCTGCAGCCTGCCCGCCAATGCCGACGTGAAAAAGGCAGCGGGCGCGGTGCTTTCCCGCCTCGGCCTGCAATGCACGGTGACGGCGCTGCGCCCGATCGGACGCGACACCAAAGCCAATACCGAACTCACCGAAGCCGCCTGCAGCGGCGGTACCGGATATATCATCGCGAGCCCCCTGCCCGGTGTGACGCAACCGGTTTCGGCATTGAGCTGTCCGGACTCCTATCGCCGCGGCGTCGCCTGCAAGCTGTCGAGCAACGGCGCGCCACTGGTGACCCTCGACACGTTCAAACAGGCTTTGAAGCAACACAACGTCGCCTGCACGGTAGAGGACACACGCTTGATCGGGCGCCAGAACGCCTCCAAACGCCATGTCGTCGAATTCAAGTGTCCGGAACATCCCGAGGGCCTCGTCGCCTTCATCCCGCTCGAGGATTCGACCGCCCCGTTCGAAACGATGGGCTGCTCCGATGCCGGCTATAAGCACCATATCGTCTGCTCGCTGACGCAGCTTCGCTGACATGGCGCGGCTGCTGATCGTCGGCGGCGTGGTGCTGATCCTGGCCGGACTGGCGTGGCCCTGGCTGAGCCGACTCGGCCTCGGCCGCCTGCCCGGCGACATCCTGATCCAGCGCGGGCAGACGAGTTTCTACTTCCCGATCGTGACCTGCATCATCGTCTCGGTGGTGCTGTCGCTGCTGTTCTGGCTGTTCCGAAAATAGACAGATGAGCGATTTCAGGGGCCAATCGCTCACAACTGCGGCAAGGCGCAACGTGGCCATAAGCGCTCAAATGCGGATAATCATCGCGCATTTCCGATCAGGAGCGCTCCCATGGGCTTCCGCCTGTGCTTCCCCAAAATCAACATCAGCGGCGCGGGCTGCCTCGCCGAGGTCCCGGCCGAACTCGTCAAACGCGGTCTCAAGCGGCCGCTGATCGTGACCGATGCGGTGCTGGTGAAAGCGGGCGTGGTCGCGCCGCTGATCGCGGATCTGCAGATGGCCGATCTGGCGCCGGTGGTATTCGACGGCGTCATTCCCAATCCGACCGTCGCGGTGGTGGACGCGGCCTACGCGGCCTTCAAGAACGGGCGCTGCGATTGCGTCCTCGGCGTCGGCGGCGGCAGCCCGATCGACACCGCCAAGGCGGTGCGGATTCTCTCGGCCAATGCGGGACCGATCACGCTCTATAACGGCATCGGCAAGGTCGGCAAGGAAGGCGCCTTCCTCGTCGCCATCAACACCACCGCCGGCACGGCGGCGGAAGTCACCTCCAACGCGGTCATCACCGACACCGCCAACGCGGTGAAGATGGTCATCATCGACGCCAACATCATTCCCGACATCTCGGTCAACGATCCCAAGATGATGGTCAGCGTGCCCAAAGGCACCACCGCGGCGACCGGCATGGACGCCCTCACCCATGCGGTGGAAGCCTATGTCTCGGTCGGCGCCCATCCGCTCACGGATCACGCCGCGCTCGAAGCCATCCGCATCATCGCGCAATACCTGCCGCGCGCGGTCGCGAACGGCCACGATCTCGTCGCGCGCGAACAGATGGCCTATGGCGAATTCATCGCCGGTCTCGCCTTCAACAGCGCGGGGCTGGGCCTTGTCCATGCCATGGCGCATCAGCCGGGCGCGGTGAAGGATCTGCCGCACGGAGTCTGCAACGCCATTCTCCTGCCGGTGGTGGAAGCCTTCAACCGTCCGCATGCGGTCAAGCGCTTCGCCCGGATCGCCGAAGCCCTGGGCGTCGAAACCGCCAATCTCAACGACGAGCAGGCAAGCCACGCCGCCATCGAAGCCATCCGCGATCTATCGATCAAAGTCGGTATTCCGAAGGGCTTCGCCGAACTCGGCGTGACCGAGGCCGATCTCGCCGATTTCGTGCCCAAGGCGCTCAAAGACCCCTGCGCCGGCGGCAATCCGATTCCGGCCACGGCCGACGACGTGCTGAGGCTGTACAAGCAGGCGATGTAACGGCTTCGTCGATTGCGAGGCACCAAGCGCACCGCTAGGCTGCCGCGCATGAAACGAATGCTCTGCGCGCTTGCGGTGCTGGCGCTCGCCTTGGCGAGCCCGGCCCAGGCTTCGCTCAAGCGCGGCGAAGCCCATGTCTGGGACACCCAGGAAATCGTCCTCGCGGCGGCCAAGGATTACGCCAATCCGTACGCCGACGTGACGGTGTGGATCGACCTCAAGGGACCGGGTTTCGACAAGCGCGTCTACGGCTTCTGGGATGGCGGCCGGACGTGGCGGGTGCGCTTCGTGGCAACGGCGCCGGGCGACTGGACCTGGACCGCCCATTCCGATCATCCCGACGACGCCGGTCTCAACAACGGCAACGGCGCCCTCAAAGCGGTGGCGTGGAACGCCGACGAGATCAAAGCCAATCCCAACCGGCGCGGCTTCATCCGCGCGACCGCCAACGGGCATGCTCTTCAGTATGCGGACGGAACGCCGTTCTTCATCGTCGGCGACACCTGGCTGGCGGCGTCGACGTGGCGGCTGCCGATGACCGGCGCCGATCCGCGCAGCGCGTACGCACCGGGCCCCGGCATCAGTTTCGAACAGGCGATCGGCTATCGCCAGCGCCAGGGCTTCAATTCGATCAGTTTCATCGCCGCGTTCCCCAACTGGGCGAGCGACGCGCACGGCGCCACGTATGACGATGCCAAAGGCGTCGGCATCCGCAATGCGTGGGAGAAATTCGGCGTCTGGGCGCCCGGCGCCAAGATCTCGACCGGCGACGGCGCCACCACCACGGCGAAGAACATGGAAGACGAAGCGGGCAATGTCGCGTTCCCGCTGCTCAAGCCCGAGGATTGGCTGTCCGATTTCGACCGCATCAATCCGGCGTATTTCCGCAGCCTGGATCGCAAGATGCGCTTCCTCGCCGATAACGGCTTCGCACCGATGTTCGAACCGGTACGGCGCGATACCGGGCCGTCATGGAAAGCCTATTTCGATTTCAACAAATCCTACGCCCGCTTCGTCGGCTATCTGCAGGCGCGCTACGGCGCTTACAATCTGTTGTTCAGCGGCATCCATCTCGACTGGCTGACGCCGCGCTACGGCCTGTCCGGCGCCGAGTACAACGGCGCCCTCGAACAATGGCGCCAAACCTACGGTGTGATGCCGTTCGGCCAGCCGGTGACGGCGCTGATCGACACCTCGACCTATCGCGTGTTCGGCGATCCCAAGTGGCTCACCATGCACACGGCCGGCAACCGCCCGCGCGACCACGGCATCTATCCGATGATGGAGGAGAGCTTCCGCCTTTCGCCGGCAAAGCCGCTCGCCAATATGGAGCCGTATTACACCGGCTGGGATCACACCATGAATTCGCCGGCCGGCGAACGGCCGGAGCCCGATTCCGATCGCGACATCTATTTCGCCCGCGCCATGATGTACGGCTCGGTGCTGTCGGGCGGACTGGCCGGGCATGTGCACGGCACCGCAGCGTATGACCTCACCTCGACCGGCGAGCCGGCGGGCTGGCGGCCGTACATCTGGGACGCGCTGAACTACCGCTCGGCCGGATACATGGCGCATTTGCGCGACTTCGTGCTGTCGGAAGGCGCACGCTATCAGGATCTGACACTGGCGACGGATGCGCTTTCTCCGCGCGCCAGTACGAAGGCCGTTGCCGACGGGCTCGACGGCTGGTCGTTCCTGATGCGCACGCCGGACAAGACGTTCGCGCTTGCCTATTTCGAACGCAAAGCGGCGGCACCGAAAATCGCCGGTATGAAGCCCGGCGCGCGCTATCGCTGGGTCTGGTTCGAACCGCAAACCGGCGGCTGGAGCAAAGCGATCACGCTCACCGCCGACGCCAACGGCGTGCTGCAAACCCCGGCGCTGCCGAGCAAGGACGACTGGGCGGCGAAGATTCTGGCAGCGAAATAGACTCCTGCACACGATCCAACAGCCATAAACCCAGCACATGCCAAGCAATTGATCTAGATGGCATTATCTCTAACGCAGAATTTCCTATCGAGCTACTACTAGCGCCGGAAGCGGCCTTTTGGCTCACACATGCGGTGGAATACCCATGTAAAGTGTGCGGGGGGTCCGCAGCATTCGTGCCGATCGGACTGCTTGTTCGGGGGCGAACATGGGCCGGAATAAACTCGGCGTCATTCTCAGCGTAATGATTTTTATAATCGGTATCGCTCTTGGAGCGCTGCTGATGTCGGGCGTGCTGAATCCAAGCATTTCGGTTTTTAACTATGAGCACGGATCCATCGCCACCGAGGCGCCATCCGGCTTGCTCGATAAAAGCGAGGAAGGGCTTCCGGCCGCCAGCATCAAGCACATCAACAAGGAAGCAAAAGACGCGATCTTCTTCACGGTTCTCCATGAAACCGGCCATATGTTCATCAAGGAACTTGATCTGCCGGCAATTGGTCCGGAAGAGGATGTCGCCGACGAATTCGCCGGCTTCGTCCTGACGGAAGCGATCAAGAACGCACGTACACCTGAAGAAAAGCACGACTATCGCATGGTCGTGGTGGATGGTCTGAATTTCTGGTATCTCAGCGCCCAGTTTCACGGCCTGCCCAAAACCGCAGCCGTATGGTCTGACGAGCACTCCCCCGATCTGCGACGTCTCTACAATATCTACTGCGTTGCGACCGGCGCTGATCCGGGCTTCTTCGCCCCGCTGGGCGCCAAGCTCGGGGTGCCCGACGACCGCGTCACCCGCTGCGCCGACGAGTATCAGCGCAAACTCGGGTCATGGCAGAAACTGCTTGCCGAACATCGAAAGAGCTTCATTGACCGGGTGCTCAATCGTGGCGGAAAACTGAAGCTTTCCATCGAGCCGAACGGAAGCGCTGAATACCAGGCGATCGAGAACATGTACCTGTCGAACGCCATCCAACCGTTATTGGATGTAGTTTCCGACAACCTCGCGCTCCCGGAAAACGTCAAGGTCGTCGCGAAGAAATGCGGCACGGTCAACGCCTACTGGTCGCCATCCGACAAGGCGATCTACATGTGCCACGAGATGGCATCCTACACCGTCAGCCTGTTCGTTCTCGCAGAGTTGAGCCATCTCGACCAACAGGCAAAAGCCCCCCGGCCGAGCCGGGGCAACGAAACTGCAAACAAGACAGACAGCGACACCCAGCAAAAAGCGCCGAGAGACACCACCGCGCCATCCGCTGCCAGCAACGGACCGGCGCCGGCGCCCACTTCCACAGCGGCAAATCAACCACCCCAAAAGCACGGCGGCTTTCTGATATTCGCCTATAGAAAGCTGGCCTTGAAACGCAAAATCAGCGATCTGCAATACCGGGAAATGGTCCTTTCCATGCAGATCAAACTGATGGAAGAGAAAATCGCCGATGCCCGGACGACTTTCAGCGCCTATAACTCATCGCTGCATAACGCCGACACCGTGGAAAAGGCGCACCAAGCCGAGGAAACGTATGTGGCGCAGTTGAATCAGAAGATAGCTGGCATGAGACAGGAGGTCGAACAGATCGACGCCGAGCTACTGCAATTGAATGCCAAATTGAAGGAAGTGGAAAAGCAGGACGAAGAACAGGCCAAATCCGCTCCCCCAAAATTCGGCCAAGGCGGATAAGGGAGAGCGATTTAGCCACTGCTCCTGTCAGATGACCTTCGCGACAGCGGTACGATATTACGGCATCCGCTCGCCGCGGGCGGCTTCGACGATGTCGTACCAGTCGCGGCGGCTGAGATTGACCTTGAGGCCGTCGATGCATTCGCGGGCGCGCGCTTCATTGGTGGTACCGAGGATCGGCGTCACCGCCGCGGGATGGGCCAAGAGGAACGCGATGGCGATCGCATTCGGCGAGACGCCGTGAGCGGCGGCGAGTTTCGCCAAAGCGGCGCGAACAGCTGCAAGGTCCGCCGGTCCGTTCTCGGCGAGACCGCCGCGCGCCAGCGGCGACCATGCCGCCACCGCGATGTCCTCGGCCATGGCCTGATCGAGCGTGCCGTCGAACAAGGGATCGACATGGCCGGCGGAGAATTCGATCTGATGGGCGATCAGCGGCGCCTTGAGGAAGCGCTTGAGCGCAGCGACTTCGGCCGCGGTGTAGTTCGACACGCCGACGCATGCGATCTTGCCTTCGCGCACCAGCTCGTCGAGCGCACCCGCCACCTCGGCCGGATGGGCGAGAAGATCGGGACGATGGACATAGAAGAGATCGACGCGCTCCATGCCGAGCCGCTTGAGCGAAGCCTCGCACGCCGCCTTCAGATACGGCGCCGACGAATTGTACGGCGTGCCGGGGGCGCATCCGGCCTTGGTTGCGATCATCGCCCCGTCGAGCAGCCTCGGCGCCTTGGCGCGCACCGCTCCGAGCAGTGTCTCCGCTCCGCCGAAACCGGACGCGCCGCCATAGACGTCGGCGGTATCGAGATGGTCGATGCCGCTCGCGCGCACGCGTTCGATCATGGCGATGGCTTCGTCCACCTGGTCCGCCGTGAAGCGCCAGAATCCGTAAGCCAGTCGCTTCTTGCCGCGTTCCGAGAGGGCCAACATGGTCTGCTCCGTAAATTTCACTGCCGAAAGGGAACGGTAAGCGCTGTAGTAAGCGTTGTCACGTCCGGGCGGGGTGGATAGTATCCCGGCCGTTTCAAAGCAATAGAACAACGCGGAGAGAAACGGTGCGCGCCCATTTTTCTACCTGGCTCGTCGCGGCCGGATTGAGTGTATCGGCCACGACATCTTTAACGGCAGCACCCGACGCGGCCGAAATCCACGGCAAGAAAACTGCGATCCTCTCCTATATGGCGCAATTGCCCGCGCAGAAGAAGACGCTCGCCGGCGTCCAGGTTAACGAGTTCGAGGTCTACATCGATTGCACGTCGGCGGACCGCCTCACCGAGATGACCGGAAAGCGCCCGGCGGTGCTCGGCCTCGAGCTGATGAACGCTATCGCCTATCCGCCCTACCCGTCTTACTTGATCGACCGGGCGTTGACCCAAACCGCCGCAGGCGGCCTCGTCACCATGGCGTGGCACCAGCGCAATCCGGTCGAAGTCTGCCAGCGCGGCGAATACTACGAGTGCGCGAAGAAGGCGATGAGTCCGGAAACGCTGAAGGCCGTGCTGACGCCGGGCACCAAGGAAAACGCACTGTGGCTTGCCGACGTACGCGCCATGGCCAAGACCCTGCACAAGCTGCGCGACGCCGGCGTGGTGGTGCTGTTCCGCCCCTATCACGAGATGAACGGCGGCTGGTTCTGGTGGGGCAAGCAGGAGGCGCTGCCGGAACTGTGGGACGCGCTCTATGACGAACTCGTGGTGCGCGAGAAACTCGACAACCTAATCTGGGTGTGGTCGACCGACCGCGATGCGCCCGATGCGGCGAAGTATTTCCCCAAGCGGCACAAGCCCGACATGGTCGGCACCGACATGTACGAGAACGACGCCGACACGCCGAAATTCGCCGCCGCCAAAACGAACCTGACCAAGCTCGGCGGCGCCGCGCCGTTCGCCGTCACCGAAACCGGCAAGGCGCCGGGCGCCAAGGTGCTCGACGCGATCAATCCGAGTTATGTGCTGCTCTGGGGCGATCACCTCAATGTCAACTGGACGTGGAACGGCGACTGCCCGCAGTGCAACAAGCCGGGCGAGGTCGCCGCTTTCATCAAGTTGCCGCGCATCGTCACGCTCGACGAAATTCCGGCGGCGCTGAAGACAACCATCGCCAGGGACACCACCAATCCGCGCCCCTTGCACAAATCCAATCCGGTCTGCCCGGCCAAACTGCGTTAGGAACAATCGATGTTCGAAGCCCGCGACTTCTCCGCCCGTCTCGAAGAACTGACCAAGGCGCATCAGGCGCTGATCGCCCGTCCCAATCATCCGGTGGAGAGCCACAACGGCATCTACCGGCGCTGGGCCAATCCGATCCTGACGGCGGAGCACGCGCCGCTGTTCTGGCGCTACGACCTCGATCCGAAAACCAATCCCTTCCTGATAGAACGGCTCGGCATCAACGCCGCGTTCAATTCCGGCGCGATTTACAAGGACGGAAAATATCTCCTGGTGGTGCGCGTGGAAGGCAACGACCGCAAATCGTTCTTCGCGGTGGCCGAAAGCGAGACCGGCGTCGACGGCTTCAAGTTCTGGGATTACCCGGTCGCGATGCCGGAAACCGGCGAGCCCGACACCAACGTCTACGACATGCGCCTGACCGCGCATGAGGACGGCTGGATCTACGGCCTGTTCTGCACCGAACGCAAAGACACCGCCCAGCCCAACGACGAGAGTGCGGCGGTCGCCCAATGCGGCATCGCGCGGACGAAGGATCTCGTGAGTTGGGAACGCCAGCCCGATCTGGTGACGCATTCCGGCCAGCAGCGCAATGTCGTGCTGCATCCCGAATTCGTCGACGGCAAATACGCGCTCTACACGCGTCCGCAGGACGGCTTCATTTCCGTCGGCTCGGGCGGCGGCATCGGCTGGGGCCTGACGGTCTCGATGAACCCGGCGGTAATCGACAGCGAAATCGTCATCGACAAGAAGCGCTATCACACCATCAAGGAAGTGAAGAACGGCCAGGGCCCGGCGCCGATCAAGACGCCGAAGGGCTGGCTCCACCTCGCCCACGGCGTGCGCAATACCGCGGCAGGCCTAAGATATGTGCTGTACATGTTCATGACCGCCCTGGACGAGCCCTGGCGCGTGACCCATTCGCCGAGCGGCTATTTCATCGCCCCGGAAGGCGCCGAGCGGGTCGGCGACGTCTCCAATGTGGCGTTCTCGAACGGTTGGATCGCAAACGAGGCGGGCGAAGTATTCATCTATTACGCTTCGTCCGATACGCGCATGCATGTTGCGACATCGACGGTGGCACGCCTCGTCGATTACGTCATGAACACGCCGTCCGATCCTTTGACCTCGGCCGGATGTGTCCAGCAGCGCAGCGCCCTGATCGCCCGGAATCTCGCTCTGAAATAGGTAGTCGTCCGTACGATCCGTACGATTACGCGTGACACCGCACCGCCGTCTCCGCGCGCGAGCGCGGGACTACGCTTGCGGCCATGGGACGGCTCGCAATCATCGGTTTCGTGGCGTTCGCCGCGGCGGCGCATGCGGGCGGCTACGACGATTTCAGTGCCGGCATCGATGCCAACAACCGCGGTGCGGCCGGCGTCGCGGCGATGCATTTCACGCGCGCGATCACGGCGGGCGATCTGCCGGCGAGCTATCTGCCGGCGGCGTATGTGGGACGGGCCCGCGCCGCGTTGCGGCAGGAACAATGCGCCGAAGCGGTGCGCGATCTCGATGCCGCCATCGTCCGCAAACACGATTTCGCCGACGCCTACTCGTTGCGCGCCGAAGCGCATGTCTGCCTCGGTCAGGACGGCGCCGCGTTCGCCGATGCGGATGCCGCGGTGCGCCTCAGGCCGGCGGCGGGCTATCTGTTCACCCGCTCGCGCCTCAACTGGAACCGCGGCGCCTTTGCCGAAGCCCATGCCGACGCCGAAACCGCGGCCACGCGCGATCCGGGCAATGCCTATTTCCGCTTGTGGTCGGCAGTGACCGCGACGGCGCTGGCCCGCCCGAAATCCATCGACGGCGCCGGAACCGCCACCATTGGCGACTGGCCGGGCCCCTTACTCGATCTGTTCGGCGGGCGCATCGCGCCGGAGGCGGTGTGGCAGGCGGCGGCGAACGACAAGGGACGCGCCTGCGAGGCCGCGTTCTACATCGGGGCGTGGAATCAAGCGCAGGGACGGCCGCAACTCGCCAAGAACCTCTATGCACGCGCGGCGGCCAACTGCCCGCGCAACTACGTGGCGTTCGATGCGGCGCGCCGGGCCTTGAAGAGGCTGGAATGATGCGCATCGCCCTTCTCGCCTTTTTCGCATTCGCCGCAGCCGCCTTGGCCGCACCGCCTTGCACGCCCGAAGCCTCCTGGACGCTCGAACCCGATTGGTACGGCGGCATGACCGTGCCGGTCGCGGTCGAAGGCAAGCATTTGTCGCTGCTGGTCGACACCGGCGGCGTGCGCTCGATGTTGACGGGGTCGGCCGTGGCCGATCTGAACCTCACCCCGAGACCGATCCGCAACGAACGCGTGACGCTGTACGGCGGGCTGCAAGTGACGCATTGGGTGCGCGTCGACGGCGCCGGAATGCCGGACCAGTTCTGGGTGATGCCCGACGCGCGCGTGCCCTATGCCCTGTCCGGAACTTTGGCGCCGGATTTCTTGTCGCGCTACGACGTCGGCTTCGATTTCGCCCACGCCCGCATGCGGCTCTACGCGCCCGGCGCCTGTCCGGCCGGGAACGCCATCCCGCTCAAGCCCGACCGCACCCGCCATCTGATCGTGACCGTGATGCTCGACGGCAAGCCGATCGACGCCATGCTCGACACCGGCGCCTCGCGCTCGGACTTCAGCCTCGAAACCGCCCGCGCCTTGTTCGGTACAGCCTTGCGCGAACAGCCGGCGGAGCGGGCCGACTGCGAGCGCGGCGTCTCCACCCACGCGTTCCGCCAGATCAGTATCGGCGGGGTGACGATCAACGATCCCGACATCGTGCTGGTGCCCGATGCCATCGGCGGCAGACCGGCGGACTCGCCGCGGCTGGTGCTGGGAATGGGCATTCTGCGGCGCCTGCACCTGACGGTGTTCTACAGCCGGAACAGGCTCGCGGTCGCGCGCGCCACGCCCTAGGAATTCGTGGACTTCTCGCGCCGCCGGAGGCCGCCGCCCCAGATCCAGTACGAGGCCTTTGCCGCTACCCCCAAAGTCAGCCCGACCACTACGGCGGCACCGGCCAGCATCGGCACAATCGCGTCCGGCGGCGGACCGGCCCCTTCCATCACGGCCAGGAAAATCGCGATCCCCAGCGCCGGGACCAGCGGCAGCGTTACGAACACAGCCGCCAGCAGGAACGACCCGTCGAAGCTGCCGTGATGGGTGAAGCGGTAGAACACCAACAGCCACGCCGCTTTCAAGAAGATGCACATCAGCACCATTCCGGCGGCGGCCGCCAAACTTTCGGGAATGGAGAGCGCCTCAACCCCGGCATAATAGAGGAAATAGAACACCGCGACCGAGCCGGTCGCGATGAGAGTCGCCCGCGGCCAGCGCCGTACCAATCCCCAAAAGAAATTTGCGTGCCAGCGGATGCCCATATCCCTTCCCTGGCCCGGACCGTATCACCGCCGGCCGGAGTTGGCTAACCGGAGTTATCCGCCAGTTCGGCGCAGAGCCGCATCCACGCTGGGCATAAAAAAGGGGCGGTCGCCTTGCCAACGACCGCCCCGAGAAGGCACTTCGAGAAATTCTAGTAGTTGAACTTCACGTTGAGAGCGTAGCTCCGACCAGCCTGGTCATAGGTGAACGGCTGGTTCTTGTACTGGAGGTAGCTGGAGGTGGCTTCCGCCGCCAGGTTCCGCCCTTCGAGCACAACACCCAGATTTTCGGTGATGTTGTAGCTCAACTGAGCGTCGATCTGGCCGTAGGAGCGGTCAAACACGCCGTAGGTCTTGGTACCGCCCGTTGCGGTCGAAACGACCGACAGGGTCTGGTAGGCCGAACCCACCGCGCTGCCCTTCCAGGTGTACGACACGCGGCCGGCAAACGGGCCTTGCTCGTAGTAAGCCTGGAGGGTGTAGGCGTTCTGCGCCACGCCGGGGAAACCAAGGTTGGACGTGAACGCGGTCGCGTTCTGAGTCTTCGACTTGGCATAGGTGTAGTTGGCGTTGAAGCCGAAGCCGTTCTCGAACGCATACTGCGCGTTGAGTTCGACGCCTTCGATCATACCACCGCGGCCGTTGGTGACCTTGGTGATGCCGCCGGCCGTGCCGCCGAAGTCGTCCATGACCGTCGTGGAGATGGTGGACGACGTCGTGAAGCTATCGACGCCCTTCCAGAACAGGGTCGCGGAAATCAGGCCCTGCGTGCCGAAATAGTATTCCCACGAAATGTCGACCTGGTTGGCGCGATACGGATCGAGCTGGTTGTTACCGCCCTGGCCGTTGTTGAAGTAGAAGCCGTCATGCGAGCAGACGCCCGTCGAGGCCTGAACCGCAACGTTGCAGCGCACGTCTGCAGTGGCGTGCGTGAAGTTGTAGTACATGCCCGCACCGAGCTGCCACGGATTGGCGTCGGCCATAACGCGGGCCGCCGTCAGACGCAGCTTGTGGCCTTCGAACACGTCCACATAGGCGTTCAAGCTCGGCAGGATGTCGACGTATTCGCGCTTGGTCACGACGTAGCTGGTCGAGCCCACATCCGGAAGACCGTTCCACGTCGCCGTCGAGATGTACTTCGGCGCCGGGTTGGAGTTCAGGATGTACTGGCCGATATCGAGCTGCGTCTTGACGACACGCACGCCGGTATTGATGTGGAAGCCATCGGCCGGCTTGCCGATGTCGACCATGAAGTAGCCTTCCGACACCTTCTTGGCGATCTTGAAGGAGTTGATGGCGTCCTTGAAGCGCTGCAGCGGAGCATTCGGATTGATGCTCTGCAGCCACGCCTTGGGATCGCTCATCATCTGATCGGGATTCTGGGCCAGCATCTCGCTGATGCCTGCGGCCGGGAAGAAGTCCTTGATCATCTTCAGGCGTTCGGGATTGGTGGTCGCCGTCTGGACCGGAACGAACGGCAGATCCGGATCCTGGTAATAGGTCCAGGGACCGCGGATGGTCTGGTCCATTTCCCACGACAACTGGCCTTGACCATTCGCGCAATGGGTCACGCCAGCGACGATGCTGCGCGACGCATCGTTGAACGAGCACGTGCCGTTGCCGTAGGCGTTGAGCAGGAAGCGACCGAAGTCGTAGTCGACGTTGGACGAAGCATGGCGCAGGCCGGCCGAAACCGTGACCTTGTCGATCACGTCGTACTCGACATCACCACGCAGGGCCCACTGGTCGTTCTTGGACTTCACGTCCCAGCCCCAGTGCGACTTGTAGAGGATGTAGTCGGGGTTGGTCAGCATGTCGGCGATATTGTACGAGACGCGCTGATACAGACCCTTCACGTTGGTGTAGCTGAAATCGCAGTTCACCGGATTGAGGGTACGGCCGGCATCGCCCTTGTTGCCGCCGCAAGCCTTCCAGTTGGCGAAGTGGTTGCCCGGCAGGTTGCCGGTGAACAGGCTGGCGTTCGACGCATTGCGGTTGCCGAAGTCGATGTTGTAGCCCGACTGCCGGAAGTCCGCCTGCACGAACTCGGAGTACATCGAGCCCTTGCCATAGGAGAACTTGCTGCTGGCGCGCAGCTTGCCGCCGTTGTCGTACTTGATGTTGAACTGGACGTTGTCGCCGATGTTCTTGTCTTTTTCGACAAGGGTCGCACCTTCGGCGCTGTGCGAGCGGAACGTGCCCGCCAGAACGACGCCGTTATCGTCGACCGAATAGGCCTTGGAGGCATCGAGACCCTGCGCTTCACCGTTCGAATGGATGAAGAGCTTGTCGGATACGTCCTGCCGCCCGATCGTCAGGAAGGAGTGGAACCACGACAGGCCCATCTGGACCGACGAGACGGGGTTGTAGTTCACGCCCAAGAACGTGCCGAGGCGCTTACGGTCGACCTTCTGATTGGTCAGATAGGCAAGTTCCTGCTCGATGTAGTTCTTGCCGATATTGTTGTCGATGCCCGTGGTGGGTCCGGCAACCGCCCAGTTACCGCGGTTCTGCGCCTGCGCTTCGAAGACGCGCACATCGTGCTCGTCATAGGAGATCGCAGCGAGAACGCCGAAGTTGGGCGAGAACTTGTATTGCGCGACGACCGCACCGGCCGGCGTGGCATGGGCCGCGCCCTGGCTGTAGCTGACGCCGACGTTGCCGCCGATCTTCAGGCCTTCTTCGCCGTCGGTGGCGTTACGAACGCGCAGATTGACGGTGCCGCCGAGGGCGCCCGCGACCAGCGCGGCGTTCGGCGACTTGTAGACGTCGATGCCCGCGATGAGCGACGACGGAATGCCTTCCAGAGAGTTCTGGAACAGGTTGCCGGCGCCCGAGCCCGAGCCTTCGCCCGAGGTGTACATTTCACGGCCGGTCACGAACACGTCGCTGTCGAGCAGCGTGACGTTGTAGGACAGACCGCGGATGCGGACCTGCGTGCCTTCACCGGCGACGCGATCGATCTGCACGCCCGGCAGGCGCTGCAGCGATTCAGCGACGTCCTTATCGGGCATCTTGCCGATATCTTCCGGCGCAACCGATTCAATCATCAGGTTCGAATTCTGCTTCGCACTGAGCGCGCTGGCCAGCGATGCCCGGAAGCCCGTAACCGTGACGGTTTCGATTGTGTCGGCGTTTTGCGCCTGAGCCGCTCCCGTAAGCCCGATCAGCAGTGCGGCGACTGCCGTTTGGGTACAAAACTGGTATCTGGATTTCATGGTTGGACGTCCCCTTCTGAACAAATGTTCTTGGCAATGCTGGGCTTTGCCCGTGTCACTGCTGGATGAGGAAAGGTTAGCCGGTTATGTAAGCGCTTTCTATTGGTGCAACCGGGACGTTTCCAAAATCACTGAGGGTGTGTTGGCAAAAACACTCTGGTCCAAATTGTGAACGTTAACTCTATGTGATTTCATAGTGTTATAGAATTGTCTGCACGCATTCCAATGTTAACGCTCGACGGGTAAGCGCTTTCAAAAATCCAGACGAGTCGAGGACACGGGTGCCCTCTACTTGCGGCTGCAATTTTCATTGCAACTCAATGGATTAGCAAAAATCAACCAAGCGCACGCGACATCGCGGCCTTTGGGATGGACAGTTTTTGTCTCGCGGTGTCGCGGCGTTTATCGGATAAATCAGCGCGCACCCCCCCGTGACCATCCGTCGCCCTCCCGCCGCGGGCGGAACGGTGCTCCGCCGGCCTCCAGCAGGCGCGTGATTCTAATGATCCGTATGCGGACTGTTACGAAATCACGGTGACAATCCCGGCGGCGGCGATTAGGAAAACGGCGACGTAGCCGGCAGGTAAGGCGATGAAACAAGATTTACGCGCAGTGACCGCGACGTTCGAAGACTGGCTGTTCACGAGCGCGCTGCCGCTATGGTGGCAGAGCGGCGCCGATCACGATCACGGCGGTTTCCGCGAACTGCTCGGGGAAGACGGCAAACCGGCCGGAACGTTCCGCCGCGCGCGCGTTCAAGGCCGCCAAAGCTACGTTTACGCCCAGGCGGGCGTGATGGGCTGGAACGGCCCCTGGCGCGATGGGGCTCCGCACGGGCTCGCCTATCTCAAGGCCCATTACGCCCAGCCCAACGGCCAGTTCTGCACCCTGGTGTCGGAACGCGGCGAGGTGCTGAAGCCCGACACCCTGCTTTACGATCAGGCGTTCGCCCTGCTGGCGACGGCGACGATGCTCAAAACCATGCCCGAGCGCGACGATCTGAGGGCGGCCGGACACGCGCTGTTCGACAGCATCGTGGCGGCGCGCAAGCATCCGGCGGGCGGCTTTGTAGAAACCGGCGACAAGCCGTTCCTGTCCAATCCGCACATGCATTTCCTGGAATCGCTGCTGGCCTGGTGCGAGGTCGAGCCGGACGGGATTTGGGGCGGCTGGGCCGATCACATCGCAGACCTCGCCCGCACCAAATTCATCGACGCCGAGCACGGCTTCCTGCGCGAGTATTTCGCGGCGGACTGGTCGCCCGCCCCCGGCGCCGACGGCCATGTCGTCGAGCCCGGCCACCAATTCGAATGGGCGTGGCTGTTGATGCGCTGGGGCAAGCTGCGCGGCCACCCCGAAATCCGCCCGGTCTGCCGGCGTCTGTTCGATCATGGCTGCCGCGGCGTCGATCCCAAGCGCGATGCCGCCGTTCATGCCATGAACGACGATTTCAAAGTCACGGTGCCGACGGCGCGGCTGTGGGCGCAGACCGAACGCATCAAGGCGGCCCTGATGCTGGCGGACGGCGAAGAAGCGCTGGTCGCCGAGGCCCTGAAAGGCGCCGCCACCCTGTGGCGCTATCTCGACACGCCGGTGCGCGGGTTGTGGTGGGACCGGTTCGAACCCGACGGCCATTTCGTCAAGGAACCCGCCCCCGCCTCTTCGCTCTATCACATCATCTGCTGCATCGACTGCATGCGGAACGCGGTGAAGTAAGGCGATGCGTCCTCTTTGACCGCCGGGCCACCGAGCGTAAAGTCCGGCCCGGACTCAGACAGTTGTGTTGCGGAAAGCCAAGTCAATGACGGCGCGCGGGGATTCGATGCGAGGCAAGCAGCGCCGGGAAACGGACAAGGACTTCACCGGTCCACGCCTCGACGACATCATCGATCACGACCACGCGCTGGCCAAACTCAACGCCGCGGTGGATTGGCACCTGCTCGAAGGCCGCCTCGGCCAGCCCGGCGCCGACGGCGACGACCGCCCCACCCAATCGCGCCTGCTGGTCGGATTGGCCATCCTGCGCCAGCTCTACGATCTCACCGACGAGGCGCTGTTCGACCGCTGGCTGGAGAACCCGTATTTCCAGCTCCTGTGCGGCGAAAGCCATTTCCAGCACAGCCTGCCGTTCGAACGCGGCGCCCTGACCAGCGGCCTCAGGCGCATCAGTGCCGACAAACTGCGGACGCTGATCCGCGCCGGGTTGGGCGACGCCGTCGGGTTCGAACCCGGCGAAATGCCCGAACTGGCGCGACTCGGAGTCGATCCCGCGGGGTTTGGCCGATCCAGTCGCCGCCGCGACGGCAACGGCGACAAGCCGGTCAGCATCTACGATGTCGCCAAGCGCGCCGGGGTTTCGATCAAGACCGTCTCGCTGGTCATCAACCGCCAGCCCAACGTCTCGCTGCAGACGCGCACCGCCGTGCTCGCCGCCATCGACGCCCTTGCCTACAAGCCGAACGTCTTCGCGCGGGGACTGGCGAGCGAACGGTCCTATTTGATCGGCCTGTTGCACGACGTGGCGCCCGGCTCCTACATCGCCGACCTGCAGCTCGGTGCGCTCGCCCGCTGCCGCGACGAGGGCTATCACCTGATCGTCGAATTGCTCAATCCGCAGCAGGATCGCGACGTCGACCAGCGCGTCCGCGCCCTGGTGAGCGAATCGGTCCTGCACGGCGTGATTCTCACCCCGCCTTTGTGCGACGACCGCACCATCATGCAAGAACTGTCGGCGGCCAAGACACCGTTCGTCCGCGTCGCGCCGGGCAACCGGATGCCGGGCACCTCGGTGGTCCACATCGACGAATTCAAGGCGGCCTACGAAATGACCGCCTATCTCGTCAGCCTCGGCCATCGCAGCATCGGCTTCGTCAAAGGCAAACCCGATCACGGCGCCGCGCGGCTGCGCTTCGACGGCTATCGTTCGGCACTCGCCGATGCCGGCCTCCCCTTCCAGGAAGAGTTTTGCGCGCAAGGCTTTTTCACGTATCAGTCCGGCATCGAAGCGGGCGAAAAAATCCTCTCGGCCAAGGTCCGTCCGACCGCAATCTTCGCCGGCAACGACGACATGGCAGCCGGCGTCCTGGCGATCTCCCAGAAGTTCAATCTGTCGATCCCCAACAATCTGTCGGTCGCCGGCTTCGACGATTCGATCGTCGCCCAGGTGGTGTGGCCGCGCCTGACCACCTGCCGCCAACCGCTGAAGGATATGGCCGCAGCGGCAGTCTCGCTCCTGACTCAGAAGCGTACGCACGACCGCCCGCTCGAACGCCAGCTCGCGCACGAACTTGTCGTGCGGGAATCCACGGCGCCGTACGCGGGCTAAGCCGTTTCATCGTTTATCGAAAACGGTCCGGCTGCAGTTCGTTCGTCGTGCGTTATGTCCGCAAACCGGCGCCCACGTTTTCGTGAAGCGCTCCGAGTTTTCCACCGCTTTCGCGACCGCTACAGCGACCGCGCAGCAGCGCAAGCACACCGATCCGCGCCCACCGATTTTCCGTGTACTGCTAAGACCAGCAATAGGTTAGTGCGCTTGTTGGAAACGAAGACCGTTCCTGTACAGCAGCCGGACATAGTAAACGCACACCAGATGGCGATTTTGTCTCCGACCGCCTGAATCCGCATGGCGTAAATCTTCGCAAAATGTTAAGGATAATCAAAAGAATTCCGCAGCCTAGCGTAGTGGGGATTTGGGGTGACTGGGGTAGAGAATTCTGATCGCGGATCACCTCCGCGATCCAGCGGCGGCGGCACCAGAAGACTCGCACGCGCCTTTCGCATCATGACGACGAGTCTCGTCGCGGCCGCGGCGCTTGTCGTCGTCTTCGCATCTTCGACCTTTGCCGATTACGCCGACGGCGGACGCACCGAACAGGCGATGACGTTGCCCGATGCGGTGAAGGTATGGCGCCAGGAAGCCTGGCAGCGCGACGATTTCCTCGCCCAAGTACGTCTCGGCGATCTCTATTCCGCCAACCAGTCGATCGCGCCCGGCGAAACCAAGAACGCCGCCTTCGCCGATCCGGTCGAAGCGTATGTCTGGTATTTCATGGCGCTGCGGCCGGGCCGCGATTATCGCGCCGACGACAATATGAGTGCGGCCGATACGGTCACCAACGTCCGCAGTACCGCGCTGAACAACGCCGAGCAGATCTACAATTCGCTGACCTTCGAGCAGCGTCTCGATGCCCGCGCCCGCATTCTCTATATCCTCTCGAGCCGCGGGGCCGAAGGCTTCGTCACGCTCGGGCGCATTCATGCTTCAGGCTGGCAGGACGGCAATTATCGCGGCGGAGGATCGTCGCTGCCGCAAACCAAAGTCCGTCTCTGCATGCGGTCCTCGTGGGACCATTGGTGGAGCGGCTGGCTGTGGTGGATCTGGTCGAGCCTGACCTCGCGCCCCTATCCGCATCCGCCGGTGTGGAAGTGGGTGGATAACGAACCCATCAATTGGGACCGCCGCCTGCCCGATTACCAGTGCTACGGCGCCGAGATTCCGCCGCCGCCGACCGATCTCTACAGCACGGATTCGACTTCGATGTCGGTGACCAACACCACGCCGGCGTCCGGCTCCGGCACGCCCGCGCTGATCGTGCCGCCGGCTCAGACCTCGACCAACGGCGGTTCGTCCGATGCGGTGCAAACCGTCAATCCGGGCGGCGGTTACGGCAACACGACCAACTCCTATGCCGGCACCGGCTATGGCAGCGGCGGTACGGGCGACGGTTCGTACGGCGTCATCGGAGGCACCGGTGGTTACGCAGGCGCAGGCTACGGCGCGTACGGCTACGGCGGCTATTACGGCCGGTCGGTGTCCTCGGTGTTCGTCACCAACGATGCCGAAGCGCTGACCTATTTCCTGATCGCGCAAAGCCTCGGCCATCCGCTCGCGGGGCCATATGTCGGTACCGAACGCGGCGCCATCCGGTACTACAATGCCGACGCCGGACGCATCATCGCCGACGCCGAGAAGCGCGCCCGCTTCTGGAACGCACCCTACGAGTACTATCCCGGCGTCACGGCCAAAGGCGAACTGCACAGCGACGAAAGCCTGCCGACCTTCGAGCAGCGCATGGCGCTGCGGCGCGTGCGCGAAATTCCGCTCGCCTCCATCGTCGAAGCGCTCGACTTCCGCGGCTACCGCATGAATCCGAGACTGTGCGGCCCGCCGCCGGTGTGTCTCAACCGCGCCGTCACACAATTCCAGACTGCGCTCAACTGGGAGCCGACCGGCTGGCTCAATCCGATCCAGACCGTACGGCTGATCCAGATGGCGGCGGTCGACGGCGACGCCATCGCGCAGGACCGGCTCGGCATCATGTACACCAAAGGCATCGGTGTGCCGCAGAACTTCGTCAAGGCGGAGAAGTGGTTCATCAAAGCCGCCAACCAGCGGTACCCGGACGCGTTGTTCAATCTGTCGGTGCTCTACCGAGTCGGACCCAACGGCGTCGAACCCGACGAACACAAATCCAACAGTTTCAGAGCCCAGGCGGCGGCCGCCGGCTACGCCCAGGCGCGCTGCGAACTGCTCGACCTGTTGAAACTGGCTGATGCCGCCGGCCGTCCCGAGGGGGCCAAGAGATGACCATGACCGCGCGCGTGATGCGATGGAGCCGCTTGAGTGTGCTGCCGCTGGCCGTTCTGGCCCTGCCGGCGGCCGCCGACCCGTACGACAACCTGCCGCCATACGATTATCCGAGCGAAGCCGCGACGCAGGGAGCTCCTTACGATCCGGTGCCGGAGATCGATCCTTCGTGGTGCCGCTGGCGCCCCTGCGCCCCGCGCCACCCGGTTCAAAGCGCACCGCGACATACCGGACCGAACCTGCCGGGCATCAACGGACACCCGACACTGCTGGTCGATTGCGGCCGGCCGCAGGGGCCGCGCGGGCGCCATCACGGCCCGCATGGCGAGCGCGTATTTACCTCGGTCAATGAAGCGGCCGAATTCGCGCCGCCCAACGCCACCATCCTGATCGTGCCGCCCGGCGAAGGCATGACGTGCGTCGAGTCCGTGCATGTGCGCGGGCCGCTGACCATCGCCACGTACGGCGGTTCGGGCCGCGCGGTGATCCAGGCGCCGGCCGGCGCGCCGTGTCTCAGGGCGCATATTCCGCTCGGCGACGAACTCGTCATCGACGGCGTCAAATTCATTTCCCGCGGCCGCGAAACGCCATGCGTGACGGTGGAAGCCGGCCGCGTCGTGATGCGCAATTCGGCCGTGGATTCGCGCGGCACCGACTGGGGCTTCGATGTCCAGGAATCCGGCGAGCTGATCCTGGAAAACGCGAAGATCGAAACCGACGCTTCGGCGGTGCATGCGCGCCGGGCCGCGGTCGCCCTCAAGAACGTCGATATCGACATCGCCGGCCGCAACATGGCGGCGTCGCTCAATCTCGGCCGCACCGATTGCCTCGACCGCAAAGCCGGCACCATTCACGGCTCGGTCGGCCTCGCGCTCGAGTGCAGCGAAGGTTCGATGGAAGGCGGCTCGATCATCGGCGGCGCCGTGGGCATTCTCGCCTCGGCCGGTACGCGCGGCTTGCGCTTCACCGACGTCAAGATCACCAAGGCCGATACCGGCATGCTGATCCTGCCGGGACAGCGCGGCGTGGTGACGGTCGAACGGGCGGCCATCGCCAAGTCGCATGACGGCATCGTGGTGGCGCCCGGTGCGGAATCGCAGATCACCGGCTCGGTGATTACCGATAGCCGCGATACCGGCATCACCGCTTTCGGTGCCGGCACGCTGATCGCCTCCAACAAGATCGTCAACGCCGACGACGGCATCCGCCTGCTGGCGCCCGCCGCCTTCCCGCCGCCGGTGTTCCCCGAATTCTCCGCGGTCGCGATGATCGACGGCGACGACGGCGGGCCGATCGTGCAGAACAATCTGGTCGCCAATGTGCGCCATGCGGCCGTGCGGATCGACGCGCGCGCGGGCGGACGCCAGCATCGTCTCGACGGCAAGCTGATGGGCAACACGCTTTACGCGATGAGCCCGGCGGTCTGCATCGACGACGACTACAACGACGATCCGGTTCGCGTCCGCGCCAACACCTGCAACCGCGAGCGGTTCTTCTGGCCGTTCTGAACGGAACGCCTTGCCTCATCGACGCGTCCCTTTCGGTCTGCTTATAGTCATATAAATAGGACCAAGGGAGAGCGGGCATGCGGCGGGCAATGGGATTTGGGCTGGGGCTGGCGGCGATGCTGGTATCGGCGTCGGCGGGCGAGCGTCTCATCGCGGCCGATATGGCCAAGCCGGCGGCGCCGCGCGACATGGCCTGGCAGGACTGCGTCGGCGCCGACCATCCCGGCATTCTTCTGCGCACGGACAATCTCGCCCACCTGAAGCTCGCCCATGACGAGACCGGCTTCAGATACATCCGCTTCCACGGCATCTTCCACGACGACATGGCGGCCTATCGCGAGGTGGACGGCAAGCCGGTCCACGACTTCACAAAGGTCATTGCGGCTTACGACGCCATCCTGAAGACGGGCATGAAACCGTTCGTCGAGATCGGCTTCATGCCGCACGACCTCGCCACCGGAACGAAGCCGATCTTCTATTGGCAGGCCAACGGCTCGCCGCCCAAAGACTACGGCAAATGGGCCGATTTCATTGCCGATTTCATCTCCACGATGGAAGCGCGCTTCGGCAAGGCGGAAGTGCAGAGCTGGCGCTTCGAGGTGTGGAACGAACCCAATCTCGACGGCTTCTGGACCGACGGCAATCAGCAGGAGTATTTCAAGCTCTACGACACGACCGTGAAGGCGATCAAAAAGGTCGACCCGACGCTGAAGGTCGGCGGACCGGCGACGGCGGGCGCAGCCTGGGTGCCGGAGTTCATCGCCCACGCCAAAGCGGCCGGCGTTCCGGTCGATTTCATCACCACCCATACCTACGGCGTCAAAGGCGGCTTCCTCGACGAAAAGGGCGACGGCGACAACAAACTCGATCCCGATCCCGCTTCGATTTCCGGCGACGTGTGGAAAGTGCGCCATGAGATCGACGCCTCGACCATGCCCGGCCTGCCGCTCTATTTCACCGAATGGAGCACCAGCTACAATCCGCGCGATCCGATCCACGACGATTATCTCTCCGCCGCTTTCATCCTCGACAAGCTGAAGAAGAGCGAAGGCGCCGCGGGCTCGATGAGCTATTGGACGTATACGGACTTGTTTGAGGAAGCCGGTCCGCCGCCGGCCGCCTTCCACGGCGGCTTCGGCCTCATCAGCCGCGACGGCATCCGCAAAGCGGCGTTCTTCGCCTACAAATATCTCGATCATCTCGGCGCCCAGACGGTAACGGGCGGCGACGCGCAATCCATCGTCACGCGCGACGGCGACAATTTCGCCGGTCTCGTCTGGAATTACACGACACCGGAGATGACCGAGAGCAACCGGCCCTATTTCCGCAAACTGCATCCCGCGCCGGCCGCGGACCCCGTCAAGCTGACCGTCACGGCCCTCAAGCCCGGCACTTACAAGCTCACGATCCGCCGCACCGGTTACGACGCCAACGATGCTTACTCCCAATACATTCGCTGGGGTCTGCCGAAGGATTTGTCGGCCGGACAGATCGAGACCTTACGGACGCTCACGGCCGATAAGCCGGAGCTCGAGCGGACCGTCAAAGTCGGGGCAGACGGGGTATTCCGGCGGGCGATTCCGTTCCGGATCAACGACGTTGCGCTGGTACGACTGGAGCGGGTGTCGCCCTAGCCTCTCAGGCGAGAGCGTTACCATGGAATGATACTACCAAGCAGAATCCGCGGCTTGGCTTGGTATCGGTTGTTACCGACGCCCCATATTTCTTGCCCTAGCGGCGCCGAGCTTGCGCGAGACCGCTTGCGGATCAGCTTTGAGTTTAGGCATGATGCAAGTTGACGCACTGGCCCGGCCGCCGGACGGGTCCGTGCGCTCTTGGATCATTTCCGGCTGGTGCGGCATCGGCATACACATGGCAAACTTCGACAACGGCGACAGGCCCCTCGCCCAAGCTTCGGTGAAGGGCACGGTCAAGTGGTTCAACGCGACCAAAGGATACGGTTTCATCACGCTTGAAAACGGCGGCGATGCATTCTGTCACGCCTCCGCGCTGGCCGCACTGGGCACACCCAATCTTCCGCAAGGCGCAACGATCGTTTGCGATCTGCAGGAATCGGCGCGCGGTCTTCAAGTGGTTACCGTGCATACGATCGATACGTCGACGGCCGATCCCGCAGCCTCCTCGCGCGGACCTCGCCGCGAAGGCGGCCCGCGTGGCGGCTTCGGCGGCGGCGGCTTCGGTGGTGGCGGCTATGGTGGTGGCGGCTACGGCGGCGGCGGCGGTTATCGCGATGCCGGCCCAAGCGGCCCCATGGTCGAAGGCAAAGTGAAGTTCTTCAACGACCAGAAAGGCTTCGGCTTCGTCATGCCGGACGACGGCGGCGGCGATGTATACGTTCACGCCAGTGCTCTGCGACGCTCCGGCATTGCCGCTCTCGAACCCGAACAACGGGTACGCTTCTCGACCCGGCAGGGGATGAAGGGCGTCGAGGTTGATCGCGTAGAAGTGATTTGATCTCTCGTTCGATGGGTTAACCGGCCAGATCGCGGTTTTTCGCCGGATTTTGGCACTAGTTGCGAGGCCTACGCACGGCGCGGGCCTCGCTTGCACCCGCAGACCGCTATAGCGGCCTTGAATACCCCGAATTTCGCCATATCTACCCCCGAGCTATATCAGACCAATATAGCGGAGGGTGGGTTGGACGTCCGTACAATATGCCTCGGCATTCTCACACGCGGAGATGCCACCGGCTATGAAATCAAGAAGCTGTTCGAGGACGGCCGCTTCTCCTATTTCGTTGAGGCGAGCTTCGGCTCGATCTATCCGGCTCTGTCGCGCCTGACCGAGGACGGCCTCGTCTCCGTCCGTGAAGAGGCGGGCGGGCGCCGGCCGGATCGCAAGGTCTACTCCATCACCGAAAAGGGGAAGAGCACCTTCGTCGCCGGCCTCAACGGTCCGATGCCCGACGATCGCTTCCGCTCGCCGTTCCTGTTCGCGATGATGTTCTCCAATTTCCTCGATCAGACGCGGATCGCCGCCATGATCGACGGCTACATCGCCGATACCGAAGCCAAGCTGGCGCAGATCACCTGCGAGTGCGGCCGGCCGTGCAATGCCCAAGAAGCGTTCATCTGCGGTTATGGCCGGACGGCCTATTCTGCGGTTTTGGGCTTCCTCAAAGAACGCCGTAAAGAATTCAAGACGGACGCCGCCATCGCGGCAGCCGAGTGAGGGTGGATAACCGTGGTTTCGCAATTCAAAGAAAAAGTCGACGGACTTTATGAACGGCTGATGCCGGGCTTCTGGCTACGCCTGAATCCGAAAACACAGTGGGCCTTCGGCATCGCCATCATGGTGGCCCTCTATCTGTCGACCGGTCTGATCCGCTACATCCTGCCTCACCCCGCCGAGGCGCAGGCGAACACCGCCTCCCAGGTGCCGGTCGTGCGCGTCGCCCGCATGGTGGCGGTGCCGCACGAGGCGGTCATCGTCGTCCGCGGCCGCACCGAAGCGCTGCATCAGGTCGACGTCCGCGCCGAGGTCGATGGCGTCGTCTCCGCGATCCATTTCGAGAAGGGCGATCACGTCAAGGCGGGCCAGGTCTTGTGCGAGCTCAAGGTCAACGACCGCGCCGCCCGCGCGCTGCAAGCCAGCGCCCAGATGGCCCAGTCGCAGAAGGAACTCGAAGTCGCGCGCGAACTCTACAAGGAAGGCTTCCGCTCCAAGACCCAGATGGCCCAGGCCGAAGCCACTTATGAAGCCTCCAAAGCCGGCGCCTCGACCATGAACATTCAGCTCGCTAACACCAAGATCCGCGCCCCCTTCGCCGGCGTGGTCGATGAGCGCTATGCCAATCTCGGCGACTACATGCAGGTCGGCAACAAATGCGCCATGGTCGTGGCACCCGAGCCGTTCCTGGCGGTCGGCACCTTGAGCGAAGAACTCGTCGGCCAAGTCCAGCCCGGCAACAAGGTGCAGGTCAAACTCGTCACCGGCGAAACCGTGCCCGGTACCGTGCGTTTCGTCGCCACCCATGCCGACGCGACCAGCCGTACCTTCCGGCTGGAAGTCGAAATCCCCAATCCCAACGCCAAGCTGAAGAGCGGCGTCTCGGCTCAGATTGTCATCGTGCCCAACCGGCTGATTCCGGCGGTGAAGATCTCTTCCGGAATTCTGGTCTTGGAAGACACCGGGGTGGTTGGCGTGCGCGTGGTCGACAAAGGCAAGGCCAAGTTCCTGCCGGTGCAGGTGATCTCCGACGGGCCCGACGGCACCTGGATCTCCGGCTTGCCGAAGGTCTCCGACGTGATCGTGGTGGGACAGGAATTCGTCGCCAACGGCGAACGCGTCAAAGCGGTGTACGAGCAGAAGCCGGGTAAGGCGTCATGACCAAAATCGTCGAGTGGGCGGTCGAAAACACCAAGCTGATCGGCGCCCTGATCCTGGTGGTGATCCTGGGCGGCGCCTGGGCTCTGGCATCGATCCCGAAAGAATCCGACCCGGACGTCCCGATCCCCTATATCGGCGTCTACGTCTCCTATCCCGGTGTCAGTCCGGAAGACTCCGAACGGCTGATCCTGCGTCCACTGGAGACGGCACTGCGCTCGGTGCAGGGCATCCGTCACGTCCGCGGCTGGGCTTATCAAGGCGGCGTCTCGATCGAAATCGAGTTCATGGCCGACACCAAGATGCAGAAGGCCCTGGCCGATGTGCGTGCCCAGGTCGACTCCGCGCGCGCCCGATTACCAAAGGAGGCCGATCCTCCCGTCATCAACGAAGCCTCGACCAGCGATAACCCGGTGATCACCGTCGCCATCTACGGCGATATGCCCGAACGCGCGCTTCTGCACATCACCAAGTCGCTGCGCGACGAGCTTCGGATGATCCCTTCGGTGCTCGATGCCGAGCTGTTCGGCACCCGCGACGAGCTTCTGGAAATCACCATCGATCCGGCCAAGCTCGAGACCTACGGCATCACCCAGAACGAGATCTATACCGCGGTCACCAACAACAATACCCTGATCGCGGCGGGCACGATCGAAACCGGCAAAGGCAGCTTCCAGGTCAAGGTGCCGGGCGTCATCGCCACCGCCCAGGATGTGCTCAACCTGCCGATCCGCGCCACCGCGGATTCGACCATCCGCCTGCAGGACGTCGCCCAGGTGCATCGCACCTTCGTCGACCCCAACAGCTTCGCGCGCATGAACGGCAAGCCCACCATGGGCATCGAAATCAAGAAGCGCGTCGGCACCAACCTGATCGAGACCAATCAGAAGGTGAAGGAAGCCGTCGCCAAGGCGATGAAGACCTGGCCGGAAGGCGTGCACGCAACCTTCATGTTCGACCAGTCGACCTTCATCGCCGACCAGCTCGGCAGCCTGTTCGACTCCATCCTGCTCGCCATCCTGCTGGTGATGGTCATCATCGTGGCGGCGCTGGGCGTCAGATCCGGCATGCTCGTCGGCATCGCCATCCCGACCTCGTTCCTGATGGCGTTCCTGGTCCTCAACGGCGTCGGCTACACGCTGAATTTCATGATCATGTTCGCCATGCTGCTCGCCGTGGGCATCCTGGTGGACGGCGCGATCATCGTGGTCGAATACGCCGACCGCAAAATGACCGAAGGCCACAAGCCGCGGGAAGCGTTCGCCGAAGCCGCGCTGCGCATGTTCTGGCCGGTGGTCAGCGCCACCGCCACCATGATCGGCGCCTTCGCGCCGATGCTGCTGTGGCCGGGCATCGTCGGCTCGTTCATGAGCTACTTCCCGATCACGCTCATCGTGGTGCTGTCGTCGTCGATGATCGTGGCGCTGATCTTCCTGCCCGTGATGGGCGGCTGGTTCGGCAAGCCGCCGCCGCATGACGAAGCGCATGAGCGCGCCATTGAGGCCTCGGAAACCGGTGACTGGCGCCATATCCCCGGCATCACCGGCTGGTACGCCCATCTCGCCGAGCGCATCACCCAGCATCCCGGCCGCGTCGTCGCCGCCGCCGCAGGCCTTGCAGTGACGGTGTTGATCGCGTTCGTCCTCTTCAACAAGGGCACCGAATTCTTCGTCACCACCGACCCCGACATGGCGAACATCTACGTGTCGGCACGCGGCAACCTGTCGGCGGCGGAAAAACGCGATCTGCTGTTGAGCGTGGAAAAGCGCATCGAGGGCCTCGACGGCGTGCAGTATTTCTACGCCCGCACCGGCGGCGGCGGCCAAGGTGCTCCGGTGGACGTCATCGGACGCATTACGGTCGAGATGAAGCCGATCGACGAACGCACGCGCACCGGCAAGGCCATCCTCGAAGACGTGCGCAAGCGCACCGAAGGCATGCCGGGCATCCGCGTCGAAGTGCATGAGCCGCAATCCGGCCCGTCGGCGTCGAAAGACGTCGTGGTCGATGTCACCTCGGAAGACTTCGGCGCCCTGTCGCAGGTGGTGGATACCGTCCGTCACCATATGGATGCGAGTCCGGAACTGCGCGACGTCGAAGACACCCGCGCTTTGCCCGGCATCGAATGGAACATGAAAATCGACCGCGAGCTGGCGAGCCGGTTCGGTGTCTCCACTTACGAGATCGGCACCGCGGTCCAGCTCGTCACCAACGGTATCTTCATCGCCCGCTACCGGCCTGACGATACCGACGACGAAGTCGACATCCGCGTGCGCTACCCCTCGAACGACCGCGGCGTCGCCGCGCTCGACGACCTCAGGCTGCCGACCAACTCCGGTGCGGTGGTGCCGCTCTCGAGCTTCGTCAAGGTGGTCGCCGGACAAAAGACCAACCAGATCGAACATGCCGACAGCCGGCGCGTCTATCACATCCGCGCCAACATGAAGCCCAACACGATCCTGCCCAACCAGGAGATGGGCAAGATCAAGGAATGGATTGCGAAGCAGAACTTCCCGTCCAACGTCCACGTCGCGTTCAAGGGTTCGACCGAGGACCAGGACGAGTCCATGAACTTCCTCAGCGTGGCGGGGATCATGGCGCTCGGCATCATCGCGGTGGTGCTGCTGGCGATGTTCAACAGCATCTATCACACCTTCCTGATCCTGGTGGCGGTGATCCTCGCGATGATCGGCGCCCTCCTCGGCATGGTGGTGATGGGTCAGACCTTCTCGGTGATTATGACCGGCACCGGCCTGCTCGCGCTTGCCGGCGTGGTGGTGAACCATAACATCGTCTTGATCGACACCTTCCATCGGCACCTGAAGTCGGGCATGGAGCCGATCGAAGCGGTGGTGCGGTCCAGCGCCCAACGTCTGCGTCCGGTGTTCCTCACCACCGTCACCGCCATCTGCGGCCTGTTGCCGATGATGTATGCGGTCGAAATCGACTTCTGGAAGCGGTCGGTCACCATCGGCAGCGTCAATGCGATGATGTGGATCCAGATCTCCACCGCGATCATCTTCGGCCTCGCCTTCTCGAAGATGATTACCCTCGGCCTGATCCCGGCAATGCTGGCCTGGCCGTATCGCGTCCACGAACGCCGCGAGGCCCGCAAGGCGGCGCGCGCCGCCCGGCGGGGGCACATTCCCGGCATCCCCGAGCGCGTCTCGGCGGAGTAACCTAACGTCACTCGGCAAAAAGGCCCGCTCCAGCGGGCCTTTTTCTTTGGCCGGGGCCAGACGCCGCACCTGCGCACGTTGGTCGGACGCGGCGGGCTTGATACCCTTGGCCCTCGCGCAAGGGGGGCTGGGTATGAAGCGGATATTGCGGTTTGCGGTGCCGGTGCTGATTTTCGCCGGCAGTCTTCTCGGCGCCATCGCCGGCACGGTTACCATTACGACCCCGGCCGTCTGGCCCAAGACCGATGTGCCGCCCGACCCTACCATCACCTTCGGCACGCTGCCCAACGGCATGCGCTATCTGATCAAGCCGAACACCCATCCCGAACACGGCGTATCGTTCTTCCTGAGGATCGCGACGGGCTCGTTCAACGAAACGCCCAAGACCGCCGGCATCTCGCATTTCATCGAGCATATGAGCTTCCGCGGCACCGCCCATATCCCCGATGGCGAAGCCTTCAAGCGGTTGCAGCAGATCGGCGTCGGCCTCGGCTCCGACTCCAACGCCTTCACCATGGCGGATTCGACGGTCTACACCTTCGATTTTCCCGGCAACGACGCGGCGACGCTCGATACCGCGCTGACGCTGACGCGCGACATCGCCAGCGGAATCCTGTTCGATCCCAAGGCGGTCGAGTCCGAGCGCCAGGTGGTGTTGTCGGAATACCGGCTGCGCGACAGCGCCCAGCTGCGCATGACCCGCGCAACCTACAAGGCGATGTACGGCGACCAGCTCGCCGATGCCTATATCGCGCTCGGCAGCGATGCCGCGATCAAGGCCGCCAGCGCGGACGATCTCAAAGCCTATTACCGCACCTATTACCGGCCCGACCGGGCAGTGCTGATCGTGGTCGGCGACATCGATCCCAAGGCGATCGAGAGCGAAATCAAAAAGCGCTTCTCCGATTGGAAAGCGGCCACCCCCAAGCCGGCCGATCCCACCTTCACGACACCGAACCCGCCCAAAGCGGCCGAAGTGCATCTGTACACCGAGGACGGCGCCAATTCGGCCGTCCAGATGACGTGGGTCTTGCCTTTCGATCCCACGCCCGAGACGCGGGCCCGAGACATTCGCGACACGGTACGCGAGGTCGCCTTGCGAACCCTCAACCTGCGCCTGCACAAGCTCGCCACCTCGGCCGATCCGCCATTCCTTTCGGCGGGTGCCGGAGCGGCCAACAATTTCCGCACCTCGTTCGTTGCGTCGATCGGCGCATCGGTCGGCAAAGGCGATCCCAAGCGCGCCCTCAAGGCGCTGCGCCAAACGCTGATGACCATCCTGCATGACGGCGTCGACCAGGACGAAGTCGACCGCGCGGTCGAACAGCAGCGCGTGATGCTGACGACATCGGTCACCGCCGCGGCCAGCCGCAAGAACAACAATCTCACCGGCTTTTTCTCGACCGCCATCGGCAAGGACGCCGTGCTCGACGCGCCCGACAACTGGACGCCGACCTTCGAAGCGGCCGTCAAAGGCCTCACCGCCGCCCAAGTCACCGCGTCTTTGCGCGACTTATTCCTGCAAGGCCAGCCGCTGGTAATCGTCGCCAGTCCGACGCCGATCGAGGGCGGCGCGGATGCCATGCTCGCCGCGTACAATGACGCCGGCACATTGCAGAAAGCTGCCGCCGCCACCGCCCCCGTGGTCTGGCCCTATACCAATTTCGGGCCGGCCGGCACCATCGCGTCTCAGACCCGTATCGACGATCTCGACGTCACGACGGCAATCTTCGCCAACGGCGTGCGCGTTATCGTCAAGCCGACCAAGCTTCAGGCGGGCCAAGTGCAGATCCTGGTCCGGATCGGCCATGGGCTTTACGGCATGCCGCGGAACAAGATCACACCACGCTGGGCCATCGGCGGTGCCTGGGGCTTGGGTGGCGTCAATCGCATCGCCACACCGGACTTGCCGCAAGCGCTCAGCGGACGGCAATGGGGCGCCCACCCCGATCTGGCCGAAAGCGCGTTCCAGGTTACGGCGCAAACGCGCCCGGCCGATTTGGAAGCGGAGTTGCAGTTCATCGCCGCCTTCGTCACCGATCCGGCGTGGCGTCCGGAAGGACTGGCCCAGATCAAATCGGCGACGGAAACGGGATTGGCCCAGGCGATCACGACGCCCGGCGGCGTTTATGGTCTGCACTATTGGGAATACCTGCACAACGGCGACAAACGCTGGCTTCCGCCGACGCTGGACGAACTCAAGAACACCGATCTCGCCGCCGTCAAAGCGCTGATCGCCGACGATCTCAAAGTCGGAACGATGGATATCATCATCGTCGGCGACACCACGGTCGACGCGGCGCTCGATAGCGTGAAGCGGACGTTCGGCGCAACCGCCAAGCGCAAGCTCGAGCTGAAGCCCTATGCCCCGCAAGAAACCATGCCCAAAGGTGGCGCGGCGCCGCTGGTGCTGCATCACGCAGGAAAATCGCAGGAAGCCGTCGCCATGCTCGGCTGGGAAACCACCGGCATGTTCCCCGACACCCAGACGCCGCGCGTGCTGCGCATTCTCGAAGCGGTAATGCGAACCCGCATTTTTGACGAACTGAGAACCAAGGAAGGCATCACCTATTCGCCCCAGACCACAAACATCAATTCCTGGGTGACGCCCGGTTGGGGTGTTCTATCGGTGACCGCAACGGTGCCTGCTGACAAGCTCGCGACCTTCTATGCCGCGGCGAAGAAGGTCGCGTCCGATCTCGCGGCGAACGAGATTGCCGCCGACGAATTCGAACGCGCCCGCGGCCCACTCGTCACCGAAGCGGAACATGCCCGCGAGACCAACAATTACTGGCTGTACGAACTCAGCGGCATTGCCGTGGAGCCCCGTGCGTTCGACATCATCCGGGGCCGCATCTCGGGCTTGAAGGCGGTGACGCCTGCGGACATGAAAAAGGCGGCGCAGGAGTTCCTCAAGGACGACCGTACCTTGCGGATGATCGTCGTGCCGGAAGGCTTCACGGTGCCGGACACGCTGCCGTAGACCGAGAGGTCATTCTCCCGCCAGCGGATTGGTGCGGACGGCGCCGGGCGTGGCCAGCGGATCGGATTCGAGCTTCTTGACGCGCTCGCGCGCCGCTTCGGCCCGCTTCTGCCGGTTCCACATCGCGGCGTACGCACCTTTCCGGGCGACGAGATCGTCGTGGCGACCGCGCTCGACAATTTCGCCCTTTTCCAGCACCAGGATTTCGTCGGCATCGACCACGGTCGACAGCCGGTGCGCGATGACGAGCGTGGTGCGGTTGCGCGAGACTTCGTGCAGTGCGCTCTGGATTTCGCGCTCGGTGTGGGTGTCGAGCGCGGAAGTGGCTTCGTCGAGCAGCAGGATCGGCGGATTCTTGAGAATGGTGCGGGCGATGGCGACACGCTGCTTCTCGCCGCCGGACAGTTTCAGGCCGCGCTCGCCGACCATCGCTTCGTAAGCCTGCGGCAGTTCGCGGATGAACTTGTCGATCTGGGCCAAGCGGGCGGCTTCCTTGACCTCGGTGTCCGCTGCGCCGATGCGGCCGTAAGCGATGTTGTAACGCACCGTGTCGTTGAAGAGGACCGTATCCTGCGGAACAATGCCAATGGAGGCGCGCAGGGAATCCTGCGTCACGTCGCGAATATCCTGGCCGTCGATGGTCACGCGGCCCGAAGCGATGTCGTAGAAGCGGTAGAGAATGCGGCTGATGGTGGACTTTCCGGCGCCCGACGGCCCGACGATCGCGACGGTCTTGCCGGCCGGAACAGCGAAGGAGATGCCCTTCAGAACGGTCCGCGCCGGTTCGTAGGCGAATACGACATTGTCGAAGCGGATCTCGCCACCCGACACCTTCAGCGCCGGAGCGCCGGGCTTGTCTTTCACTTCCTCGCGCTGGCCAAGCAGGCGGAACATGGCGTCCATGTCGACCAAGGCCTGCACGATTTCGCGATAAACGGTGCCGAGCAGGTTCAGCGGCACATAAAGCTGCAGCAGAATCGCGTTGGCGGTGGCAAAATCGCCGAGTGTCCGCGTGCCCGCCTTGACCGCGATCGCCGCCAGCACCAGCACGATGCCCATGCCGACATTGATGATCGCGGCTTGCCCGGTGTTGAGCACGCTGAGCGAGGTCTGCGACTGGATCGACGCGTTGGTGAATTTCTCCATCGAGACGTCGAACCGCGCGGTCTCGTGCTTCTCGGCGTTGAAGTATTTCACCGTCTCGTAGTTGAGCAGACTGTCGACCGTTTTGGTATTGGCGTCCTGGTCCGACATGTTCATGTCGCGGCGGAACTGGATGCGCCAGCGCGTGATGGCGAAGGTGAACCAGACGTAGAGCGCCACCGTCACCAGCATCACCAGTGTCGAGGCCAGATTGAGAGTTGCGTACATCTCGACGCTGAACACGATCAGCACGAAGATGGTCGGGAAAATCGAGAAGATGGCGAACGACAACAGGGTGTCGATGCCCTTGGTGCCGCGCTCGATCACGCGGCTGAGACCACCGGTCTTGCGTTCGAGATGGAACCGCAGCGACAGCGAATGCAGATGGGCGAAGGTCTTGACCCCGACCTCGCGCATGGCGTGGTACTGCACCTTGGCGAAGATGCCGTCACGGAGCTGCGCCATCGCCTGCATCAGGATGCGGCCGAAGGCGTACGACACGATGAACACGATCGTGATGCCGAGCGGGATGCTGTAATAGGGTTTAACTGCCAGCTTGTTGGTCGCCCAGCCCATGAACAGGGGATAGGCGCCGGTCGCCGCCACGGCACCTAGGAGGCAGACCAGCGAAATCACGACCCGCCATTTCAGGTCGCGGCGCCCTTTCGGCCACAAATAGGGCATCAGCGCCCACAGCGGCCGCAAGGTCGGTACGCCCTCGCCTTCTTCCAGCAGCGATCTCGCCATGGCAATTCCCCGCGTTGTGCAAGGACACTTAGGTAAGGTGCCGTGGGCGAGTCTTCAATCCCGAATAATTTGGCCCCAAAAGGTCCGGCCCGGAAAATCAGGCTTTCGCCCGAGCCCGCAGATGCCCGTCGAGCGCCACCAGCACCAATGCGACCCAGACGCAGCCAAACGCCGTCATATCGGTCCTGGTGAACGGCTCGCCCAGCATAAACACGGCGATCAGGAGAGAGATCGACGGCGACAGGTATTGCAGGAATCCGAGCGTCGACATGCGCACGCGGCGCGCTCCCGCCGCGAACAGGATCAGCGGCAAGGCGGTCAGCGGTCCGCCGAGGATGAGAAGGATATCCGTGCCCGGATGCGCCAGCGTGAAGGCGCCCGTGCCCTGCCAGCCCCAGAACAACAGGATGCCCGCGGTGAACGGCAGGAGCAAACAGGTCTCGATGGTCATGCCGTCGAGCGCCGCCACCGGCGTCAGCTTGCGGATATAACCGTAGACCGCGAAGGAGACCGCGAGCCCGAGCGCGATGAACGGGAAATGCCCGAGCGTCAGCGCCTTGAACAGCACAGCCACGGCGGCAAGGCCGATCGCAACCAGCCGAAGCGGCGACATGCGCTCGCCCAGAAGCACAACGCCGATGGCGATGTTGAGTAGCGGATTGATGTAATAGCCGAGCGAGGCTTCGACCAGTTCCGCCTTGGCAATGGCGTAGATGTAGAGTGTCCAGTTGCAGGCGATGAAGAGCGCCGACAGCGACAGCGCCCGCACCACCTTGCGGCTGCGCAACGCCGCGAACACTTCGCCGCGACGGCCGAGCGCCAGGATCACGATCAGGCCGAACAGCGCCGACCACACCATGCGGTGGTAGGAAAGCTCGAACGGCGGCACGCTGCCGAGCATATGCCAGTAAAGCGGCAGTACACCCCACAGACTGTAGGAACCGACGGCGTAAAAAATCCCAGCCGTTTCGTTCGGCGCCGATGAAAGCTCTTTGGACATCGTCGTTACATAAGGGGCCGGTCGCCCGGCATCCATCACATTCGCGTTACGGTCGCGCGCCGTCGCGCAGGAGCTTCAGGTAGATGGCATCGACCAGCGCCTCGAACGAGGCATCGACGATATTTTCCGATACGCCGACGGTGGAAAAGCGCGTGCCCTTGCCGTCCTTCGACTCCACCATAACCCGTGTAATAGCCTCGGTGCCGGCGGTGAGGATACGAACTTTATAGTCAGTGAGGGACAGGTCGGCGAGATAGCTCGAATACTTGCCGAGGTCCTTGCGCAAGGCCTTCGACAAGGCGTCGACCGGGCCTTGGCCGAAATCGACATTGTAATAGGTCTCGCCGTCGACCCGCACCCGCACCATAGCTTCCGACACGGTCGTCAGTTCGCCGCGCGAATTGTGACGCTTTTCGACGATGACGCGGAACCGATCGACCTCAAAGAACTCCGGAACCTCGCCGAGCACACGGCGGGCAAGAAGTTCGAACGAGGCCTCGGCGCCATCATAGGTGTAGCCGAGATGCTCGCGCTCCTTGATGTCTTCGAGGAGCTTGCTCAGCCGCGGGTCCTTGGCGTCGACATCGATGCCGGCATCGGCCAGCCGCGCCAGGAGATTGGATCGCCCCGCCTGATCGGAGACGAGAATCTTGCGGCGATTGCCGACGCTTTCTGGCGGCACATGCTCGTAGGTGCGCGTGTCCTTGAGCATGGCGGAGGAATGCAGACCGCCTTTGTGCGCGAAGGCCGACGGACCGACATAGGCCGCATGGCGTGCGGGCGCACGATTGAGGATCTCGTCCAGCATCCGGCTGGCGCGGGTCAGCGTCTTCAACTGATCGGTGGTGATGCCGAGTTCGAGCGTGTCGCGGAACGGCTCCTTCAGCATCAGACTCGGGATGATCGAGCACAGATTGGCGTTGCCGCAGCGCTCGCCGAGACCATTCAGCGTGCCCTGGACTTGGCGCACACCCGCTTCCACCGCCGCCAGGCTGTTGGCGACTGCCTGTTCGGTGTCGTTATGGGCATGGATGCCGAGGCGGATGCCGGGGATTTCGACCAGCACTTCCGACACGATCTCGTGCACTTCGCTCGGCATCGAGCCGCCGTTGGTGTCGCACAGCACGACCCATTCGGCGCCGGCCTCGTGCGCCGCCTTGATGCATTCGAGCGCGTAGTCCGGATTGGCCTTGTAGCCGTCGAAGAAGTGTTCGGCATCGAACAGGGCTTCGCGTCCCGCCGCCTTCACCGCCGCGATGGATTCGGCGATCGCTTCGAGATTTTCGCTCCGCGGAATGCCGAGCGCGACATCGACCTGGAAGTCCCAGGTCTTGCCGACCAGACACACCGCTTCGGCCGACGAATTCACCACCGCGGCAAAACCGGGATCGTTATGGACGCTGCGCCCGGCGCGCTTGGTCATGCCGAATGCGGCGAAGCGCGCCTTCTTGAGCGCGGGACGCTCGGAGAAGAACTCCGTGTCCGCCGGATTGGCGCCGGGCCAGCCGCCCTCGACGTAATCGATCCCCAGCGCATCGAGCGCCTCTGCGATCTGACGCTTGTCGTCGACCGAAAAATCCACGCCCTGCGTCTGGGCGCCGTCGCGCAAGGTGACATCGTAGATGTAAAGGCGATCCTTGCTCATTTTGTCACTTCCCAGGTGGTGCCGGTGGGGCCGTCTTTCAGCACGATGCCTTTCGACAGCAGCTCATCACGGATGCGGTCGCTTTCCTTGAAGTTCTTGGCTTTGCGCGCGGCGGTGCGCGCGGCGATTTGCGCTTCGATTTCGGCCGGAGAAACACCCTCCGACAGCTTGAGCGCGATCTGAGCCGGATCGACTGAGAAGCCCATCAGGTGGAGTGCGCCCGCCATACCGGCTGGGTCGGCTTGATGCAGTTCGGCGATGGCTTTCGGCGTGTTGAGATCGTCTTCCAGCGCATCGAGGAAGGCGGCCGGAACCGCACCGGCCTGCGGTGCGGCGGTGTTGTACCAGTGTTCCAGCGTGCGATGCGATTCCTTGAGGCCTGCCAGCGTCCAGTCGATCGGCTGGCGATAATGCGTGCGCAGCATGTTGAGACGCAGCACTTCGCCCGGCCAATCCTTCAGCAGCTCATTGATGGTGATGAAGTTGCCGAGGCTCTTCGACATCTTCTCGCCTTCGACCTGCAGGAAGCCGTTGTGCATCCAGATGTTGGCGAGCGGCTTGCCGTGGTGGCAGCCTTCCGACTGCGCGATTTCGTTTTCGTGGTGCGGGAACATCAGATCGACGCCGCCGCCGTGAATGTCGAAGGTGTCGCCGAGCAGCTTGCCGCCCATCACCGAACATTCGATGTGCCAGCCCGGACGGCCGCGGCCCCACGGCGACTCCCAGCCGGGCGTCTGATCGTCCGAAGGTTTCCACAACACGAAATCCATCGGGTTTTTCTTGTAAGGCGCCACTTCTACCCGTGCGCCCGCCATCATCTCGTCGAGCGAACGGCGCGAAAGCTTGCCGTAGTCGGACTTGGACGAGACGTCGTAGAGCACATGGCCTTCGGCGGCGTAAGCGTGACCGGCCGCGATCAGCTCGCCGATCATCTCGATCATGCCCGCGACGTATTCGGTGGCGCGCGGAGTGTGGTTCGGCATCAGGCAGCCGAGCGCAGCCACATCGTCGAGATATTGCTGGGCGGTCTTGGTGGTGATTTCCACCCGCGCCTGTTCGACCGAAATGCCTTTCGCCTTGGCCGTCTCGGCCGCGCGTGCGTTGATCTTGTCGTCGATGTCCGTGATGTTGCGGACATAAGTGACGTGATCGGCGCCGTAGACGTGGCGCAAAAGGCGGTACAGCACGTCGAACACGATCACCGGCCGGGCGTTGCCGATATGGGCATAGTCGTAGACCGTCGGTCCGCAGCAATACATGCGGACATTGTTCGAATCGAAGCCCGGCTGGGCATCAAGCTGGTCTTTCTGGCGGGTAAGCGTGTTGTGCAGACGAATGGACATAGCGGCCTTCATAGCGGTGTTCGGGGATCAGCCCCCCACCCGATCTGGCTTCGCTCGCGCTACACCGGATCGACCTCCCCGCAAGGGGAGGTAGTTAAATAGGGCTGTTCTGGGTTTTGGGCAAAAGGGGAGTGTCGCGGCGGTCAGCCGCAAATTCGCGCGATAATCGTGCAGGCGAGAAAAGTCACGCCGTTTCCCCTTCGAGGCGGGCAAGGGCCCGCTGTCGTCCGATGAGCGGTAGCAGCTTTTTCAGCTCCGGTCCATGGTCCATGCCGGTCAGGGCCAAACGGAGGGGATGGAAAAGATCCTTGCCCTTCCGGCCCGAGGCGGCGGCCACGGCCTTGGTGAACAGGCTCCAAGTGCCCTCATCCCAAGGCTCCGGCGGCAGCGCGGCGACGGCTTGCGCAACAAAATTGTTATCCTCGATCACCGGCGTGACGGGGCCGACAACCAGCGGCCAGAAATCCTTCACGTCCGAGAAGCGAGCGAGATTCGCTTTTACCGCGTCCCAGAACGCTTCGCCGCCGACACCGGCCGCGCGCAGACGGCCTTCCACCGCCGCATAAGGCAACAGGTGCAGCAGCTTGGCATTGAGCTTGCCGAGTTCGGCCGGATCGAAATGCGCCGGGGCGCGGCCGATCTTGGCCATATCGAAACTGGCCAGGAGCTCGTCCAGCGAAACATGCGGAGCGATGGCGTCGGAGGTGCCGGTCTTGGCGAGATAGCTGACCGCCGCCATCGGCTCGATGCCGTCTTCGCGCAGGAGTTTCAGCGACAACGAGCCCAGACGCTTCGACAGCGCTTCGCCGCCCGCACCGATCAACAGCGGATGATGGGCGAAGGCCGGCGCCTTGCCGGACAGCGCTTCGAAAATCTCGATCTGCACCGCCGTGTTGGTGACGTGATCCTCGCCGCGGATGATGTGGGTGATGCCGAAATCGACGTCATCGACCACCGACGGCAGGGTGTAGAGGAAACGGCCGTCTTCGCGGATCAGCACCGGGTCCGACAGGTTCGCGGTGTCGATCTCGACCTCGCCGCGGATGAGGTCGTGCCATTTGACCTTCTTTTGCGACAGCTTGAAACGCCAATGCGGCCGCTTGCCGGCGGCTTCGAGCTTGGCGCGCTCTTCGGCGGTGAGATTCAGCGCTGCGCGGTCATAGACCGGCGGCTTGCCGCTGGCGATCTGGCGCTGGCGGCGGCGGTCGAGTTCGAGCTGGGATTCGTAACAGGGATACAGCCGGCCGATTTTCTTGAGCAGGTCCGCGGCGGCCTGATGCTGCGGCGCGCGTTCCGACTGGCGGGCGAAGAGATCATAGCGAATGCCGAGCCAGCCGAGATGCTCGATGATGCCGTCTTCGTATTCCTTTTTGGAGCGCTCGGTGTCGGTGTCGTCGATGCGCAGCAGGAACTTGCCGCCCGCCTTCTTGGCGAAGAGGTAATTGAGCACAGCCGTGCGGGCATTGCCGACATGCAGCAAACCGGTAGGCGACGGAGCAAAGCGGACGACAGTCATCGTGCGTCTCTGAAAGCGTTGGTGATGGGATAGCGGCGGTCGCGGCCGAAGTTGCGGGGGCCGATTTTGACACCCGGCGGGGCTTGGCGACGCTTGTATTCGGAGAGGTATAGCAAATGCTCGACCCGCTTGACGGTGGCGGGATCATAGCCTTTGGCGACGACTTCTTCGAACGACAATTCCTGCTCGACCAAGCACAGCAAGATGCCGTCGAGGATTTCATAGGGCGGCAGGCTGTCCTGATCGGTCTGGTTGGCGCGCAATTCCGCCGTCGGCGGCTTGACGATGATGCGTTCGGGAATAACGCGGCCATTGGGGCCCTTGGCGCCCGCCGGCATATTCGCATTGCGCCAATGGCTGAGGCGGAACACCTCCATCTTGTAGATGTCCTTCAGCACATTGTAGCCGCCGCACATGTCACCATAGAGGGTGGCGTAGCCGACGCTCATCTCCGATTTGTTGCCGGTCGTCAGCACCATCGGACCGAACTTGTTGGAGATCGCCATCAGGATCAGGCCGCGGATACGCGATTGGATGTTTTCTTCGGTGGTATCGGCCGCGCGCCCGGCAAAGGTGGACGCCAGCGTGGTGCCGAACGCCTTCACTGCCTCTTCGATGGCGATGGTTTCGTACTTCACGCCCAGCAGCTTGGCGCACTCTTCGGCATCGACGAGGCTGTCGTCGGAGGTATAGCGCGACGGCAGCATCACGCAGCGCACGCGATCCGCCCCCAACGCATCGACGGCCACCGCGGCCGACAAGGCGCTGTCGATACCGCCGCTCAGACCCAGCACCACACCGGGGAAGCGGTTCTTGTTCACGTAATCGCGCAGGCCCAGCATCATGGCGTGATAGACCGACTGCGAACGCTCTTCGGGCGATGCGATCTCGCCAGGGGTGCAGACCCAACCGGTGGCGGTGCGTGTCCATTCGGTGGTGACGACGTTCTCCGCCCACGGCGGCATCAGCCGCGCCAGCGATCCGTCGGCATTCACCACGATCGATGCGCCGTCGAATACGACTTCGTCCTGGCCGCCGACCGTATTGAGATAGGCCATCGGCTTGCCCGCCGCGGCCACGCGCGCTTTGACGAGATTGAGGCGAACGTTTTCCTTGTCCGCTTCATAGGGCGAAGCGTTGGGCACCAGCAGGATTTCCGCGCCGGCGGCCACGATCGCGCCGACAATCGTGTCGTCCGTCCAGATGTCTTCGCAGATCGGCACACCGATTTTCACGCCGCGCACATCGAACGGCCCGGCAGAACGTCCGGCGGAGAAAATCCGCTTCTCGTCGAACACGCCGTAATTGGGCAGATCGGCTTTCAAGGTACGGCCGACGATCTTGCCGCCGTCGAGATGGGCGACGGCATTGTAAAGTTTGCCGTCCTCGCGCCACGGCGTGCCGATCAGCACGCTTGGTCCCGATACGGTATCGGCGGCGAGCGCTTGAACCGCCGCCAGCGCGTCATCGACAAAGGCTCGCTTGAGGATCAGGTCCTCCGGCGGATACCCGGTGATGTACAGCTCGGGAAAAAGAATGAGGTCGGCGTCGGCCGCGGCGGCGCGTGCGGCGCGGGCCTTGGCGAGGTTGCCGGTCAAATCGCCCATGGTCGGGTTGAGCTGGGCGAGCGCGATGCGGATGCGGTCAGTCACGGCAGGGTATTTAGTACACTTTTGAGCATAAATAAACCCGGCTTCGCTTGTAGCTACGCCGTGGCAAGCCCGCCTTCGCCTGACACCACCGGCAAGTGCGGCTTCACGTTTGTCCCTACAAGCAAAAAGGGCGGACCGGAAGGCCCGCCCTTGAAGGCAGTAGCGAGAAACGATCAGTTCGCAGCGGCGACAGCCACGACGTCGCGGCGCACGCGAGAACGGATGGAACGTTCCCAGGCCTCGTCGACCAGGATGGCCGTGGCCAGGGCATTACGCGCTTCTTCCGGACGCACCAACGGCGACGTACCGGTTCGTACGGATTCGACAAACGAGGTCACCGATTCGCCCAGCGGATCGCCGACGTCGAGCGCATTGAGCGCCCGCGGCGTCGTGTTGGTCACCGAGCGGGTGAGGAAATCGATCTCGACGATACCGTCGGCATAGACGGCTTTCATACCGCGGCTGCGCTCGGGCGCCACGCGGCTGGTCTCGAGACGCGCCACGGCGCCGTTCTCGAACATCACCGCCGCCTGCACGTCGTCGGCCAACAGCGACTTCTCGCAACGGCCGCGCGCCTGCACGCTGCGCACCTTGCCGGGAATGAGTTGATGCACGAGGTCGAGGTCGTGGATCATGAGATCGAGCACGACGCTGACGTCGGCGCCACGGCCCGTCCACGGACCCTTGCGCCAGCACGACACTTCGAGCGGCACTTCGTTGTAATCGAGCAGCCCCGTATGGGCGAAAACAAAGCGTTCCTGATGACCCACCGTCAGCACTTTGCCGGTCTTCGCGGCCAAGGTAACGAGATCGTCGGCTTCTTCGACCGAGGTCGCGATCGGCTTTTCGACCATCACATTGGCGCCGGCGTTGAGGAACGCGCGCACGATGGTCGAATGCGTGGTGGCGGGCGAGCAAACGCTGACGAGATCGACTTCGCCCAGAAGCTCGCGCCAATCGGCAACGCCGCGCACGCCATGGGTCGTCGGCGCATTGCGACGGACTTCCGGCGACGGATCGGCAATGGCGACGAGTTCGACGCCCTCGATGCCACGATACTTGGTGGCATGGTGACGGCCGAACGCTCCGGCGCCGATAACGGCTGCTTTCAAGAAACCACTCTCACGCACGATACGGATGGGCGACACAGGAATTCCCCCGTGATGACAGGCACATACTGCCCGGACGTCGCCTTTGTGCGAGTCATTTTATGTTTCGTCTTGTTACACCTGTCCGGAAATGAAGGTTTCCCGGCGCTAACGACGCCCGCTTTTCATGGTTAACGAAACGTTCCGCAGGCGCGGAGAGTTGTCAAAAAGTAATGCGCCAACACCCGTAAAGCGAGAACGTCCGGCGAGATCTCTACCGGATGCCGTTTGCGGTCAGGCAGTCGCGATAGCGGATGTCGGCTACGCCGATATGGCCCATCAAGCTGTTCCTGAGGAAGCTCATCACCGGAAGCGACAGGGCGCTGGGGCCGATGGTTTCGTACTGCCGGCTGATTCCGCAGAACTGGCGCATCAGAGCGGCATGCGAGTCGCGGTGGGCGGGACTGTCATCATAGCCGGCGCGGGCCAACAGCCCTTCCTCGTACCGGATATGGGACGCCGTCGCGCCGATCAGCTGGTTCAGAACCCCGCCGAGCTCAATCTTGCCTTTGCCCGACATCAGTCCTTCGTGCAGCCCATTGAGCAGAACCAGCATCTTTTCGTGCTGATCATCCAGGCTTTCCACACCGACACTGAGCTCGCGTGCCCACTTTACGACCGCCATGACACCCCCACTGCAGCCTAACGCATAAGTTGTAGCACGGCGGAGGCTAACGGAGTCCTAAGGCGTAGGTAAAACTACGGAGGACGCGGCGTCCGGTACTCGCAAGAAGTGCAACAGGACGCTTCCCGGCGAGGACCTGACTGTCACCTGATCAGATAGGCACTGCCGCTCGACCCCGAACCGGCGATCGTCTTGGTCGCGGGGGGCGTGACGTACCAGGTGGCGTTGTTCACGATCAACGTATCGACCACCACCGTGACCTGGTCGGTCGTGACATTGGCGCCCGAGTTGAGGGTCATCTGGCGGCTGGGCAGATAGATCAGCCCGTTGAGGACGTGCCCCTTGGAATCGTCGAGTATGAACTGGCTCTTCGACAACCCACCCGCCTCGTACATCAGGATGCCGGCATAGGTGCCGCTGGTCGGAGCCGAGAGCGTCGCCTTGACGCCGCTGTTGAACTGGATCTTCGACGTATCGGCGAAATAGAAGGTCACCCCGCTGCCCGTCCAGGTGCCGCCGTTGACGTTCCAGCCGCCGCCTTTGATGACGTAGACGCCGGGGTTGAAAGTGAGATTGTTGGTGCCGTTGAAATTAAACCAGCCGCAGTAAACGCCCGGCGACATCGTGAACGAACCGCCATTGTAATTGCCGTTACTATTGGTGCAGCTCGAGCTCGACGGCGTCGGCAGATTGCCGGCGAACGGATCGGAAGCCACTTTGCAGCCCTTCGCCAGATTGGGATGGGTTCCGCCGTTGTCGGTGATCGAATTGCCGGCGATGCAGGTTTTGGCGCTGATCAGCGTGCTCTGATTGTTGAAAATCGCCGCCGGATAGCCGGTCGAGGCGACATGGACTTCGCACTTCGGCGCTTCGATATCGGCGCCGCTATTCATCAGCAGTGCCTGCGATGCCGTCTGGTCCAGAACCAGGATACAAGCCGTCGAACTGCCGCCCTGCTTGGCGGTGGCCGTCACCTCGACGGCAATCGTCTTGACGCCGACGATCGACAGAAAGCTCATCGGGACGGTCGCGGAAACCTTTCCGGTAAAGCTCGCATCGCCGTTGATCGTGTAGATCGGCGTGCCTGTCACGCCGTATTTCGACAGCGGCTCGGCGGCGAACACCGAAGCGGCAACGCTGGTCGAATTGCCGGCGCTTGCCCCCGCCAGCACGGCGGAGTCGATGGCGTTCTGCAACGCCGTTTTGGCGTCCATCGCCGATATGAAATCGACCCCCGCTCCGGCGGCGAGCGTCAGCGGCACCATCGCCAGTGCGTACACCCAGGCAATATTGCCTTCACAATTCCGGATGAATTTGGCGAAAGAGCCACAACCAAACAGGTGCATGACAGCGCATTCATTGAAAATCCAACCCTCGGTATACCCGCATTGCGGTAAAAAACCGTTACGGGAAGGGTAGAATTTGGCTAAAAAGCCAATCGACAGAATGCGCTAGACGCTACTTCTCGCTGCCGCTGGCGAGCAGGGCCGCAAGGGCGGCATACACCACGTAGGCGAACATCAGCGGCGCCAGTCCGATCAGCAGCACGCCGGGCAGCCCGATGAAGGCGCTGCAGGGCAACAGCATGATCGGCGAACCGACAAACAGGCACTGGATGCCGACCACCGCGACGATCCCCAGCACGGCCGCCAGCCCGGTCGGCGACAGGCTCTGCGGATGCAGCATGCGATCGACCCGCATGGCGTTGGCGGTTTGTTTCAGCCGCGAAACCGCCGAGGCCGCGAACACCAGCGCCAGCAGCCAAGCGGCGGACGAAGCCAAGACGCGGCCGCCGTCGACGGCGCACGTATCCAGCCGCGCGATCACCATCGCATTGCCGGGGATCGCGAAATAAAGCGCGTTCTCCACCGCATCGGTGATCGACCCGGACAGATGGCGCGGCGCGTACCACACCTGAATGACGAAACTCAGGGCGGCAAAAACGAGAAAGACGATGTCGTTGAACATCGGCATGGTGCGAGGCGTGACGCCGGGCTTGAAGATCGCCGTGGCGCGGGCGTGAAAGGCATCGCGCGACACGCCATAGCCGCCGACAAACAACAGCCCCATCGCTGCAAACAGCAGCACCGCGGCGAGCACCTGGAACACCACCGGCCAGGGATCGGTGCCGTTGAGAACCGCCGTCCGCAGCGCATGCGCGCCGGCAAACAGGCAGATCACCACCCAGGCCTTGGCCAACAGCCGCGAAACGCCCATGTGCCGACCTACGCCGTGTATCCGGCGTCCTTCATGCGTTCCGCCCGGATGCTTTCCGCCAACAGGAACGCGAGCTCGATCGACTGGCTGGCGTTGAGGCGCGGATCGCAATGGGTGTGATAGCGCTTCTCGAGATCCTCTTCGCCGATGGCTTGCGCTCCGCCGAGGCATTCGGTGACGTTCTGGCCGGTCATCTCGAAATGGACGCCGCCGGCGTGCGTGCCCTCGACACGGTGGACGTCGAAGAACGTCTTCGTTTCCGCAAGAATGCGGTCGAACGGACGCGTCTTGTAGCCGGTGGCCGATTTGACGGTATTGCCGTGCATCGGGTCGCACGACCACACGACATTGAAGCCTTCGCGCTTCACCACTCGGATCAGCCGCGGCAGGCTTGCCTCGACCTTGTCGGAACCGAAGCGGCAGATCAGCGTGATGCGGCCGGGCAGGTTTTCCGGGTTCAGTGTCTCGATCAGCCGCGCCAATCCGTCATTGGTGATCGACGGGCCGCATTTGAGCCCGAGCGGGTTCTTGATGCCGCGGCAGAATTCGACATGCGCCCCATCGAGCTGACGGGTGCGGTCGCCGATCCAGACCATATGGGCGGAACAGTCGTACCAGTCGCCGCTGGTGGAATCGACGCGGGTCAGCGCCTGCTCGTAGCCGAGGAACAGTGCCTCGTGGCTGGTGTAGAAATCGGTCGAGCGCAGCTGCGGCACGCTTTCCGGCGTGATGCCGCAAGCGCGCATGAAATCGAGCGCCTCGGACACGCGGTGCGCCAAACCGGCAAACTGCTCGGCCGCCGGCGACTTCTCGATAAAGCCCAGCATCCATTTGTGGACGTTGTGCAGATCGGCATAACCGCCGTTGGTGAAGGCCCGGAGCAGATTCAGCGTCGCCGCCGATTGGGCATAGCCTTCCATCAGCCGGTGCGGATCGGGTATCCGCGCTTCGGGGGTGAACTCGATGCCGTTGATATTGTCGCCGCGATAGGACGGCAGACAGACCTCGCCTCGGGTCTCGAAATCGTCGGACCGCGGCTTGGCGAACTGGCCGGCGATACGCCCCACCTTCACCACCGGCACGGCAGCGCCGAAGGTCAGCACGATCGCCATCTGCAACAGGACGCGCAGGGTGTCGCGGATATTGTCGGGGTGGAATTCGGCAAAGCTCTCGGCGCAGTCGCCGCCCTGAAGCAGGAAAGCCTTGCCTTCGGCAACCTGGGCCAGCGACGACATAAGATTGCGCGCCTCGCCGGCAAACACCAGCGGGGGGTGGGTACGCAGCCGGTTCTCGACCGCCGCCAGCGCCTCGGAATCGGGATAGGCGGGGACTTGGACGATCGGCTTCGAACGCCAGCTTTCAGGGGACCAAACCACGGGGAACTCCTTTGCGGGAGCGGGTATAGGGGAACCGGCGGGGCATTTCCAGTAATCCGGACAGGGGTAGTGAACGGCGCCGCACGCGCTTGTTACCCTTGCATCATTGTCCGATCACCTTCGGGTGCGTAGGAGAATTCCCTGGAACAGACGCCAGATATGAGGCTCTTGATGATCGCCAAAGTACTTCCGGGTGCCGCCGCCATTTTCCTCTTCACGGCCGGTGCCGTAGCCGCCCCTCCCATGGTGGTGACCGACGAAAAGACCATCGCCAAGGACGAGCCGCCCCCGCATGGCGCCATTGGCATGTCCACCGTTTCGGCGTTCAGCGCCTCTGCTCCCGGCCGGATGATGGAGTTCAAAAAGCGCGTCCTGCACAAAGGCGCCGCCCTCGGCCTGCATCCGATCGCCCATGACGAGGTTTACTATGTCGTATCGGGGACTGGCGAAGTGGTTTCGGATGGCGACAAGAAGATCATGACCGCCGGAATGGCGGCGTATCTCTACAACGGTGCCAATGTAGGGATCTCACAGATGGGCGAAGAACCTCTGGTGCTGATTGTCGCCTACCCTCTGGCCGCACCCGCGAAATAGCGGTTTGCGCCGCTGTAGCCCAGGTCATATTGTCGTAGAAAACAACATCATCCGCCAGGGGGCCTGCTATGGGCAAAACCGTTCTCAGCATCACCTCAACTTTTTTGCTCGCCGCGTGCGCTGCGCCGCCGCCGCCCCCTCCGCCGCCTCCCCCACCGCCCGCTCCAGCGATCGCCCATTTCGACAGTTTTTCCTACGCCGGACATGATGCCGTCTATGACGCGAAGAAGGCCGGACCGAAGGACTATCTGAATCCGATCACGCCGGGCTATTATCCCGATCCGTCGATCACGCGCGTGGGCGAAGATTATTACCTCGTCAATTCGAGTTTCACCCACTTCCCCGGTCTGCCGGTGTGGCACTCGAAGGACATGGTGCACTGGACCCAGATCGGTAATGCCGTAGACCGTCCCAGCCAGGCCGATTTCGGCAAGCTGGAAGTCTCGCGCGGATTGTTCGCACCGGCGATCAACTATCACGACGGCACGTACTACATCATCAACACCTGCGTCGATTGCGTGCCCGACAATCAGGAGAATTTCCTCATCACCGCGAAGGACCCGGCCGGTCCGTGGTCGGACCCGGTGGTGCTCGGATTCGAAGGCATCGATCCCTCGATCTATTTCGAGAAGGACAAGGCCTACATCGTCAATAACGGCGGCCCGGACGGTCCGGCGCTCTACAACGGCCACCGCGCCATCTGGATGCAGGAATACGATATCGCCGCCAAGAAGATGGTCGGCCCGCGCAAGGTGCTGGTCAACGGTGGCGTCGATATCTCGAAGAAGCCGATCTGGATCGAAGGCCCGCATCTCTACAAGATCAAGGGCTGGTATTATCTGATGGCGGCCGAAGGCGGCACCGCCGAGGACCACTCGGAAGTGATCTTCCGCTCCAAGAAACTGTGGGGACCGTATGTGCCGTACAAAGGCAATCCGATCCTCACCCAGCGCGATCTGGGCCAACGCGAATTCCCGGTGACCTCCACCGGTCACGCCGACATGGTTCAAACCCAGAAGGGCGAATGGTATGCCGTGTTCCTCGGCACCCGGCCCTATAGCGGCGATTTCTACAACACCGGCCGCGAGACCTTCATGCTGCCGGTCACCTGGAAGAACGGCTGGCCGATCATCCTGAAGAAAGGCGCGCCGGTGCCTTACGTGGCCAAGCGTCCGAACCTGCCGGACGAAGGCGGGCCACAGCCGCACGCCGGCAATTTCGGCACCGAAGAGACATTCGACAAGCCGCTCGGGCTCGATTGGGTGATGATCCGTACACCGCATGAAAGCTGGTACAAGGTCGAAAGCGGTGCCTTGAACATCCAATCGCGGCCGGTCGCGATCGGCGCACCCGCCAATCCGTCCTTCATCGCCAAACGCCAGCAGCACGCCAACGCCACGGTGACGAGCACGATGCGCTTCGATCCCAAGATCGACGGCGAGCGCGCGGGATTGGTCGCGTTCCAGAACTCGAACGCGTTCTACTTCCTCGGCGTGGTGCGCGACGGCGGCAAGTCGCAAGTCTGCGTGACACGACGGGCCGGCGCGGCCGATCCGGAACAGGGCGCGACGCTTGGCTGCGCGCCGGCACCGCAAGGTGCGCTGACGCTGCAGATCGCGGTCAAATCCGACAAGATCGACTTCGCCTTCGGCCAGAACGGCGCGTTGACGACGCTCGTCAAGGACGCGGACGCGACGGTGCTTTCGACCAAGAAAGCTGGCGGATTTGTCGGAACGGTGATCGGGCCTTACGCCTACACGCCGTAGCCGCGGCCCCGGCGAAGAACAATGCGAGCGCGGGCGGTTCGGGTACCGGATCGGCCGCCTCGCCCTTCGCGGTTACCTGGATGTAGATCCGCCAGTCGGCGGCAAGATCGCTTCCGCTCGCCGACGGGCCGAGCGTGAAAATGCTCTCCTGGAACGTCGGAGGCATCGGGCGGCATTCGTGACGGCCGCTTTGGCCGGGCCCGCTTACCATGTTGCAGCCCTGCAGATCGGAGCCGCCGGCCCCATCGACGACGGTCAGGTAATCGGCGGATTCGCGTCCGCCGTTATCGACGCTGGCACCGGTGCCCGAACCGGCCGGATAGAACGACGAAAAGCGCGACTTGAAAGCGAACACACCGCCGAACGCGTGGCCGCTGGTGTTGCGCAATACGAGGCCGCCGGTGCGATCGATGGTCGTCATTTTCCAGGCGCCGTTCGCGCTGATCGCCGTTGCCGAGGCGCTGTCGCCGCAGCCGCCCAGGCCGTCGCCGTGCGCAGTACCGCTGCAAAGAAGTTCGATCCCTGAGGGCAGCACGGACGATTTGGTGACGCCGTCGTCATACCAAGCGAAGTCGGCGCGCCAGAACGCGTTCTTCACCGACGCGATCGCGGTAGCATCGGCTCCGACACTCAGAACGACCACTGCAATCAGCGCAAAAACGAATGACGGCATGTGCACACCCCCTTTTGAAGAAGGAAGCACGCAATCCGGGGTTCCCGCAAGATCGGTACTGAAGAATTTCGTACGCTGTACTAACGTCAGCTATTTCGGATTGGGCGTGATCCTGATCTCGATCCGCCGGTTCTTCGCATCCGCCGCATTGGCGACGCGCAAGTTGGTGGCGCCGAGCCCGTTGACGCTAAGGCGGCCCGACGCGATGCCGTAACGGACGAGACCGTCGGCGACGAGCTTGGCGCGCTTCTGCGATGCCGCCACGGCCGCATCGGGGCTCGACCCGGCATCGCTGTAGCCGTTCACCTCGATGAGGGTGTGATCGTAGTGGCCGAGCACCTGCACCATCGCGCGCAGGAAGGCATCGCCCCAATCCGAGATCTCGCCGTGATCGAACAGCCTGTCGCTCTGCAGCGTGACCGCCAGCCCGTCGCCGCGCCGCGACACCAGCACGCCCTGCCCGCGCAGATAACTGCGCAGATCAGATTCCTGGGCATCCATGTAAGTCCCGACCGTCGCCTTGGTCAGCGGCCCGGCCGAATGGATCGGCGGCAGTGCCGGCTGCTGCGCCCGCGGCGGCACCGGCGCGGACGGCGTGGGGCTCTCTGACGGCGACACGGCTTGGGGCGACTGACAACCCGCAAGCATCAGCACCGCCACCGCGGCCAAAAGTTTCTTTTGCATGAGACCCCATTCCAACGGACGGGCAAAAAGATGCAATTGTTCCCGTCAGGCGGCAAGCACCGTCGCGCCACACCGGCTGAAAATGCGTGCGACGAACGGACGGCTCGCGTAAACTGCGCGCCGGGTCGGGGGACTTACATGAAACTGGTACTAACTCTCGCGAGTCTTGCGCTCGCCGTTCCGGCGCTGGCCGGCGACATCGACTGCCGCAACGCCATGAGCCAGAACGCCATGAACCGCTGCGCCGAAGCGGAATTTCAGGCCGCCGACGCCCGCCTGAATGCGGCGTACGGCACGCTGATGGCGGCGCTCAACGATGCCGGGTTCCGGGCCAAACTGAAGGCGTCGCAACGTGCCTGGATCGAATTTCGCGACCGCGAATGCACTTACGAGACCGCCGACAACGAAGGCGGGTCGATCCATCCGATGGTTTATGCCGGTTGTCTGGCGCGGCTGACCCGCCAGCGCACCATGGAATTGCAGGCCAAACTCGCGTGCTGGAGAAACGCCGAGAAGTGCGGGATGTAGCCCGCACTTCCCATCGTGCGTCAGAGTCCCAACACCTTTTCCGCGCTTTCGAACGGCAGATGCTGCGCGTCGGCGACCGCTTTGTAGGTCAGTGCGCCTTTGTACACGTTGAGGCCCGCGCGTAGATGCGCATCGGCCTTCATCGCCGCGTCGGCGCCCATATTAGCGAGCGCCAGAGTGAACGGCAGAGTCGCGTTGTTGAGTGCGAAGGTCGAGGTCCGCGCCACGGCGCCCGGCATGTTGGCGACGCAGTAATGCACCACATCGTGCACCATATAGGTCGGATCGGCATGCGTGGTGGGATGGCTGGTTTCGGCGCAACCGCCCTGGTCGATGGCGACGTCGACGATGACGGAGCCCTTTTTCATTTCGCGGACCATCTTTTCGGTGATCAGCTTGGGCGCTTCGGCACCCGGCAACAGCACGCCGCCGACCACGAGATCGGCCGTGACGATCTCGCTCTCGATGGTGTCCATGGTCGAATAAAGGGTGTGGAGCTGCGAGCCGAATTGCTCGTCGAGTTCCTTGAGCCGCTTTAGCGAGACGTCGAGCACGATGACATGGGCTTCGAGACCCATCGCCATGCGCGCCGCATTGGTGCCGACCACACCGCCGCCGAGCACCACTACCTTCGCCGCGGAAACGCCCGGCACACCGCCGAGCAGCAGGCCGCGGCCGCCTTGGGCACGCTCGAGACAATGGGCGCCGGCCTGAATCGACATGCGTCCGGCCACTTCGCTCATCGGCGCCAGCAGCGGCAGGCCGCCGTGCGGATCGGTGACGGTCTCATAGGCGATGCAGACGGCGCCGGATGCGATCAGTCCCTTGGTCTGGTCCGGATCGGGCGCCAGATGCAAATAGGTGAAAAGGGTCTGGCCCTTTTTCAGCATCGCGATCTCGACCGCTTGCGGCTCCTTCACCTTCACGATCATGTCGGCAACGTCGAATACCTCGGCCGCGGCCGGCAGGATCTTGGCTCCGGCCTTCATGTACAATTCGTCGGTGAGATCGATGGCGTCGCCCGCCTTGGTCTCGACAAACACCTCATGTCCGCGCGCGGTCAGTTCGCGCACGGCGGCCGGCGTCAGGCCGACGCGATATTCGTGGTTCTTGATTTCCTTTGGAACACCGACGCGCATGTTCAAGTCCCTCAGCGGAAGTCTTCGCCGCAAAGGCTAGCAGTGCGGGAGTGCCGATCAATCGACATCCGCGCATTCCGGTGCCCCGCGTATTGCATTCCGTCGCGCGCTTGCGGCCGGAGGGCTCAAACGGAACGATTGTGTCTGTAAAAGAAGAGGGCCCGACGCGTCATTGCCGGGCCCTCGTTCAAGCTATGGCGTTTCGATCAGTTGCTGGGCTGGGTGCCTCGCGGATGGTCGCCGCCGACACGGTTATCGCCAGCGCCGCGGCCGCCGCCATCCTGATTGTTTCCACCTCTACCGCCACCCGGCGTGCCGTTACGGCCACCGCCGGCCGGACCTTGCATGCCGCCTTGGTTGCTGCCGCCGGTCGGAGCGACACCACCCTGGTTGTTGCCGCCAGTCGGAGTGACGCCGCCCTGGCCACCGGGATGGAAGCCGCCGCGACCGCCTTGGCCGGTCTGATTGCCGCCGGTCGGACCTTGCATGCCGCCTGGGTTGTTGCCGCCGGTCGGAGTGACGCCGCCCTGGCCACCGGGATGGAATCCGCCGAAGCCGCCGGGACGACCCTGACCGGGTTGATTACCGCCCGTCGGACCTTGCATGCCGCCCTGGTTGTTGCCGCCGGTCGGAGTGACGCCGCCCTGGCTACCGGGATGGAATCCGCCGAAGCCGCCGGGACGACCCTGACCGGGTTGATTACCACCGGTCGGACCACCCTGGTTGTTGCCGCCGGTCGGGCCTTGCATACCGCCCTGATTGTTGCCACCGGTGGGGCCGAAACCGCTTTGGTTGCCGGGGTGGAAGCCGCCGCGACCGCCCTGGCCACCGCGATTACCGCCTTGGCCGTTTTGCGGCCAGCCGCCGTTATTCCAATTGCCGTTGTTGTTGCCGTTATTATTGTTGTTGCCGTTCCAGTTGCCGGGTCCGTCGTGACGGCCATCGCGGCCATCCCGATGACCATCCCGGTCGCCGTTGTTCCAATTGCCGTTGTTATTGCCGTTCCAGTTGCCGTCGTGACGACCGTCCCGGCCATCCCAACGACCATCGCGGCCGTTCCCGCGATCGTTCCAGTTACCGCGATCGTTCCAGTCGCCGCGGCCGCGACGATCCCAATCGCGATCGCCATGCTCGCGGTGCCAACGGCGGCGCCAGTCATCGCGAATGCGGAAGCCGTTGTTCTCGTACCACGGAAAACCGAGCGGTTCGCGGAAGCGGTCGACGCAATAGCCGTGCGGACGCATGCCGCGCCATTCATCCAGGCGCCAGTCGCCGCGGAGCCAATAATACAGACGTCCATGCATGCGCCGGTAATAGACCGGACCGCGATACCAGCTGCCGCGCCAATAGACCGGACAATCGTAGATCGGCATATCCCAATAACCGTCGGGGCATCCCCAACGGTCGCAATAGCCGCCGGACTCGTAGCTGAACGTGACGCCGCCGCTGCCAAACCCGATATTGAAATTGTCTGCCCAAGCCGGCGAACCAAATGCCGCCACCGCTGCCACCGCCGCCATGGCGACAGCCGCCTTCGATAAAACCTTCATTGCCTAGCCCCTTTCGGCTTGAATCAATTACCTGAGTTTAGCACCTCAACGGCGATCATGATGGCCGCCAGAGTCGCCACCGTGTCCACCGCGATCACCACCGCCACCATGGCCGCCACTAAAGCCGCCGCGGTCACCACCGCCGCCACCGCCGCCACCGTGACCACCACTAAAACCACCGCGGTCGCCGCCACCACCATGGCCACCACCAAAGCCGCCGCGGTCGCCGCCGCCGAAGCCACCGCGTCCACCGCTGAAGCCGCTGCGGTCACCACCGCCGGCGCCGCCGGTCCAGCCGCGGTTACCACCCGACCAGCCCGTGTTGCCGTTTCCGCCGGCACCGCCGGTCCAGCCGGTATTGCCGCCGCCACCGGTCCAACCGCGATTACCGCCGGTCCAACCCGTATTGCCGCCGTGACCTTGCCAGTTGTGACTGCCGCCGCCGGACCAGCCGGTGTTGCCGCGATTCCAGCCGCGATCGCCGCCGCTCCAGCCGCGATGATCGCCATCCTGGCGATAGTAGCCGCCACCGGACCAACGCCGGTCACCGCCCGACCAGCCGCGATCACCGCGACCGGCATAACGATCGCCCCAACCGCCGCGACCGTGCCAGCCGCCGCGATCGGTCCAGCGGATATACGGCCGCGAACCGCGCCACTCGTCGCGGCGCCAGCCGCCGTTCAGCCAGTACATGCGCTCGCCGCCGTACCAGCGGTAATAGATCGGGCCGCGATACCAGTTACCGCCCCAATAGACCGGGTCGTAATAGACGGTGTAGTTGCAGTAATCCGGCGGCAAACCCCACGGCGGAGCGACGTCGTAATAGTCGTAGTAGTCGCACGGATCCTCGAAGTATCCGTCGTCATACCCGAACGAAAAACCGATACCGACATCGGCTCGCGCCGGGGCGGATGCGAAGACCGCCGCACCCGCCAAAAGCATCGCACTGAACGCTACCCTGCCAAACCGTTTCATAGCTGGTCTCCCAAGATGATGCGCCGTCGCGCTCAATGCTGTGTGTGGTCAGTGATGGCCGCCCCAGCCACCGTGATCCCGGCCGCCACGGCCCCAATCGCCATGACCGCGGTCGCCGCGATCCCAATCACCGCGTCCGCCGCCCCAATCACCGCGTCCGCGACCCCAGTCGCCCCGGCGGTCGTGACCCCAATCGCCGTAATGGCGATAGAAGCGGCCGCGATCCCAGCCGTCATGCCGGTACCAGCGATCGTGGACCCAGAACTCGCGATGGCCGCCATACCAGCGGCTGCGCAACGGACGGTCATACCAAGTGCCGCCGAAGTAGAGTGGCGGGCCGTAATAGTATTCGTAGTCGTCGCAGTAGTAGGGGTCGTAATACCGGCTGTACGGATTGCACGTGCCCGCACCGTAATAGTGGCGCGGCGGCGGCACCCACGTGGGCCCGACCGAGAAGCCGACCGACCATTCGGCGGACGCCGGCGTCGCAACGGCCACGGCCGCTCCCGCCAGCATCAACGTTCCCAAAACTGCTTTGGCGATCCTGTTCATATGAGGTCTCCTTATTCGCCTTTAGCCGCGACTCTGGTCCCCGCCGGCTGAACCGGACATGAACGCGGCAGTCAGGTTTGCGTCGGGTATCCGCCCAAGCTCCGCCACAATTGAAACGCGCCGCTGCCGGGCACGTGCTATGAAACCCGCCGCCTATGGAGCTTTTCATGATCCTCGAACACCGCGGCTTCCGCCCGACCATTTCCGCCACTGCCCACATCGCACCCAATGCTACGATCGTGGGCGACGTCAGCATCGGTGACAATTGTGCGATAGGCTTCGGTGCGGTGCTGACCGCCGAGAGCGGCCCGATCCGGATCGGCAGCAACGTCGTCGTGATGGATACGGCGGTATTGCACGGCGTGAAGAACGCACCGCTTACCATCGGGAGCAATGTCCTGGTCGGTCCGCGAGCCTACCTCACCGGCTGCACGGTGGAAGACGAAGTCTTCATCGCCACCGGCGCCACGGTGTTCAACAAGGCGGTACTGAAGGCGCGCTCGGAAGTGCGCATCAACGCCATCGTCCATTTGCGCACCGTCCTGCCCGAAGACGCCGTCGTACCGCTCGGCTGGATCGCGGTGGGCGACCCGGCGAAAATCCTGCCGCCCGAACAGCACGACGAGATCTGGGCGATCCAGAAGACGCTCGATTTCCCCAAAACGGTTTTCGGCGTCGACCGCCCGCCGGAAGGCCAATCGATGATGCGCGATGTGATGCCGCGTTACGCCCGCGCCCTCACGCACTGGCATGAGAGCGACCGCGAGATCGACGACTGATCAGGCCTTGGCGTCGGTCGATGCCGGCTCGTAGGGCAAAACGGTGAGGCCGCCGGTGAAAACCTGCGTCGACTGGGCTGACGGATCGTAGACGCGGAAGTCGAGCGGCTTGGCGTCACCCAGGCCCGCCTTCCGGCCGATATCGGTGTAGGCCTGCCATTCCTGATCGTCGATCGTGCCGTTGTTGTCGCTATCGTAAGCGGCCATCGCCCGCTGCCGGATCTCGGTCATGCTGATGCATGGCAGATCATTGAGGCCGTAGGTGATGGCGCCCTGCGTTTCCGCACTGAGACCTGCCGTGGTGGTGCCGGTCAGAGCGGTGTCGGACGCGCTGCCGGCCGAACCGTCGGTCTTGATCGCGGTTGGATCGGACGAAGTCTCGGCCGATTTGCTTTTGTGAGTCCCGTACAGCGCCGACGAAAACACCGGATTGAGCGCACTGATGGACACGCATTCCCCCCACTGTTGAGCTTTTCTCGCGTGCAAGCATTCTCCGTGCCATACCGCAACCGTTCCGCCGCCGCGCATTTTGGGCGAGAAAACACGATCGCAGCGGTCCGATTCCGGGCACGCGGCAAACTCTGCCCGGCAATGCTTGATGGGGGTGGGCGGCCGCGATACCTTTCCTGACCGGCAAACGGTGCGCCGCGCGATCGCGAGTTGGAATGAAAACTTTCTATTCTCCCGTCCATCTGGACCATGATCCCAAAGTACAGTTCGAAGGCGGACATCTCCTGCCCGCCGTGGAAATCCCGGTCCGGGCCGAGAAGGTGCGCGTGGCGCTGCAGTCGCGCCGCATCGGGCCGATCGTGCCGCCGACCCCGTTCGCCGACGACACCATCCTCGCCGTGCACGATCCGGAACTCGTGAATCTCTTGGCCGAAGCCTGGGACGAATGGGTGAAGCGCTATGGCAAGAGCGCTCCCGTCGCCATTCCTTCGGCCTGGCCGGCCCACAACATGCCCGACAGCCACAAAGGCGACATCGAGGCCCGGCTCGGCCGTTATGCGTTTTCCTGCGATGCGCCGATCGCCAGCGGCACCTGGGCTGCCGCGCGCGAAGCGGTGAACGTCGCCCTCTCGGCGGCGGCGGCGATCAAGGACGGCGAGAAAAGCGCCTTCGCCCTGACGCGCCCGCCCGGCCATCACGCCGCGTTCGATGTTTTCGGCGGCTTCTGCTACCTCAACAATGCCGCGATCGCGGCCGAGTGGCTGGTGAAGGCAGGGATCAAGCCGGCGATCCTCGATGTCGACTATCACCACGGCAACGGCACCCAGTCGATCTTCTACAAGCGCGCCGACGTGTTCTTCTGCTCGATCCATGCCGACCCCAATTTCGCCTACCCCCATTACATCGGGTTCGCCGACGAACGCGGCGAAGGCGACGGCGAGGGCTACAATCTCAATCTGCCGCTGCCGAACGGCACCGACTGGACGCGCTACGAAGAGGCGCTGAAATTCGCCATCGGCGCCATCAAACATATGGGGCCGGACGTGGTGATCGTCAGTCTCGGCCTCGACACCTATTTCGAGGACCCCATCGCCGGCTTCCGGCTCAAGGCGGCCGATTACCAGCGCATGGGCGCGGCGCTCGCCGACCTGCACAAGCCGGTCCTCTTCGTCATGGAAGGCGGCTATTGCTTCGACGCCCTCGGCGAGCTGGTGGTCAACGTGCTGGAGAGTTTCCAGGGCGCCTGACGGCTTCCCCTGCGTCCCCAGAGGCTTAACTGAGTGCCGCGGCGCCACGCCGGGAAAAATTCCGGCAGGCAAATGCGCGCACGCCCCGGACACAACTTTCTTTGTCCGCGGCGGAGCATAGGATTGCCCCGGACTTGTTCCGGGGGGCGTTCGATGGGTACGTGGCGTAGTGCGGCGGTAGCCATGCTTTTGGTTTGCGCCGGTGTGAGCGGCGCGGCGTCCGAAGACCCCGACGCCACCACCATGGAAGCCTCGAGCGACGACGTGACGGTCGCCCCGGACGGCAGTTTCAGCGTCACCAATCATGCCGAACTGCGCGCCACCAACGAAGCCGGCGCGATGCAGGCCTCGCGCATCAGCGTGTTCTACGATTCCGAAACGCAGAACGCCGAAATTCTCGAAGCCCATACGCTGAAGAAGGACGGCACCAAGATCCCGATCGACGTCAGCACGATCTACGAGCAGGTGCCCGCCGATAACACGCTGGCGGTGACGAGCTTCCGGGTCAAAGTGCTCTTGTTCCCGCAATTCTCCGCCGGCGATACCGCGGTCTATACGGTCCGCACCAACAATCCCAAGCCGATGTTCGCGGGCGCCTTTCAGTTCGGCAAATATTTCCCGCGCAGCGTCGCCTTCAAGAACGCCGAGGTCACGATCCGGGCGCCGAAATCGCTGCCGCTGAAAGTGGAGACCCACGATCTTCAGTTCAGCAAGGAAACCAGCGGCGACACGATCATCTATCGCTGGCACCGCTCCGCGGCCTCCGACAAGAAGGCCAAGACGGCGCTGGTGTCGCCGCTCGACCGCGAACCGCGCTTCTTCGTGTCGAGCTTCAAGGACTACGGCGATCTCGGCCGCGCCTATGCCGCGCAAAGCGAGCCCAAGGCGGCGGTGACCGACAAAATCCGGACGCTGGCCGAGCAGATCACCAAAGGCACGACCGACCGGCGCGAACAGGCGCGGCTGACCTACGAGTGGGTGGCCAAGAACATCCGCTATGTCGCCATCGAACTCGGCCAGGGCTCGTTCGTGCCGCACGACGCCGATACCGTTCTCGCCCGCGGCTACGGCGACTGCAAGGACCACGAAGTCCTGCTCAGGGCGCTCCTCAAAGCCAAAGGCATCGAGGCGCAAGGCGTCCTCATCAACGGCACCAACGATTACGCGCTGACCGACGCGCCGAGTTTCGCCCAGCTCAATCATATCATCACCTACCTGCCCGAGTTCGGGGTCTATCTCGATGCCAGCGTGCCGGTCGCGCCGTTCGGCGTGCTGCCGCAGACCGAATACGGCAAGCCGGCGGTTCTCGCCGTGGCCAAGGGCGCCGGCCTGGTGACGCTGCCGATGCCGAAGCCGGGCGCCATCACCATCCATCAAGCCACCGTGCAGAAAATCGCCGCCGACGGCACCCTCAGCGGCACCACCACGACCACCGCGACCGGCCCGTATGCCATCGCGCTGCGCTATATCGGCTACGCCGTGCAGGCGATCGGCCCGGAAAAGGCGGGCGAGCTGCAGATGGGCGCGCGCGGCTTCAAGGACGGCAAAGGCAAACTCATCGCCGGCCCGCTGACCGAACTCGGCGACAGCTACACCATCCGCGGCGAGTACTCGGCCAAAGGCTGGGAAGACGTCCTCAAAGGCGAATCCACCATCATGCCCGGCGGCCTCAGACTTCTGCCGGTGACCGGCGACGGCATCATGGGCCCGCTCTACGGCGGCGACGACATTGCCGACGAACCGACGGTCTGCATCCCCGCCAAAGCCGACGAAGACCTCACGCTCGAACTGCCGGCGGGCTACACGGTCCGCTTCCTGCCCAAGGACGAGACCGTCACCACGCCCAATCTCACCTTCACGGCGCACTGGAGCGAAACCGCGGGCGCGCTCACCGTCCATCGTGAATTTGTCAGCAAGATCGACCAGCCGATCTGCCGCGGCCCGGTGCGCAAACAAACCGCCGAAGCGTTGAAACAGATCGCCAAGAAGTTCGATCAGACTTTCGCAATCATCCGCTCGGCGCAAAGCTACAAGGACGCGTCGGCGGCCAAGCCGGAGGGCGCCGCAGCGCTGGTCGAACGCGGCGAAGCCTTCGAAAAAGCCGGCGATCACGCCAAGGCGATTGCCGATTTCACCGCCGCGCTGGCGATCGAACCCGACAACGCCGCGGCCTTGTTCGACCGTGGCTACTCCTATGACGTGTCGGACCAAGCCGATCGCGCCATCGCCGACTACACCACGCTGATCGCCGCCAACGACAACAACGCCGTGGTCAGAGCCAATCGCGGCCGGGACTATGCGAGGCAAAACAAATACGAGCTGGCGCTGCCCGATTACGAGCGGGCCGTGGAACTCGATCCCGAGAACACGGAGTACATGCTGCACCGCGCCTATCTGTTGTCGTTCACGCACAAGCCGGACCGCGCCGCCGCCGCGTTCGGTGACGTCATCGCCAAAGACAGCCAAAACGCCGATGCCTATTCCGGCCGCTGCGCCGCCTATCACGATGCCAAAAACGACGAACTGGCACTGGCCGACTGTAACAAGGCCCTGGCGCTGACACCGAACGCCTCGCGCCTTTATCTGTTGCGCGCCCAGATACGCCATGCGCTGGGCGATCATTTCGGCGGCAACCGCGACGTCGCCAAAGCGGCCCAGATTGACCCCAAGCTGGAACAGCCCGGCGGCTTGTGGCGGCCGTTCGGCCTCACGGCCAAAAAGGAAATCGCCGCCAAGGACGTTCCGCCGATGGTCCGCTCGCTGATGGATGGCGGACGGGCGCTCGATCTCAAAGACTACGACACCGCCGTCGCGGCGTTCGAACGGGCGATCAAACAAGGCATTCCGGATTCCGCCGTTCTGCCGAACCTGTGCGTCGCGCTCAGCCATACCGACCGGCTGGCCGACGCTGCCTACCAGTGCTCGCGCGCATTGCAGCTCAGGGACAACGATCCGTCGCTGTTGCGCGCCCGCGGCCTCATCTATTTCCGCCAAGCCAAATACCGCGATGCGCTGGCGGACTTCGAGGAATTGCTGCAGCTTTACCCGAACGATCCGCTGCTCCTCTACGAGCGCGGCGTAACCCGCAAGAAACTCGGCGACAAAGGCGGCGACGCCGATATCGCCAAAGCCACCGCGACGAGCCCGAATATCGCCAGCAAAGCGCCGAAAGCGATGCGGTCGTAACAACTGCATCCGTCCGGCTATAATTGTTGGGATTTAGCTTAGATGGGGAAACTCCCCGCATTCTTCAAGGGAGTTTTTCCGGCTGCGACAGAACGGCATTTTGTTTGTTCTGCCAATTACTTGCTCATCACGCACCGATTTACGCGGCGCGTCTGCCTCGCGGTCGCAAAGAAATTTGTGACGGGACGACGCGAAGAAAATCCATTTGCGGCGTTAATCATGGCCACGTTCTGTCTCCCGACTTGCCGTTTCGTGTAAAGCCGGGATCACGCCGTAACGCGCGGTTCGCATTCCGGCCGAAAATCCGGGACTGTGGTGGCGCCATCCTGAAAGGGGATCGCATTGCGACGCGTGTTGGCGGCCATCGGTGTAGCGATCGCGCTCTGTGCTCCGGGTTGCGCGAGCGATGTCTCGGCGTGCCTGACCCTCATCAACAGCCCGGAACTGCGCGAACCCGGTCCGCTTTTTCTCACCAGCTTTCCCGAAGCGCGCGACGGCCCCCTGCACGATACGGCGTTTCTTTATGACAATGCCGTTGCGATCATCGCCTTGACGGGATGCGGGCGCCCCAACCAAGCGGCGCGCATCGGCGAGGCCATACTCCTGGCCCTCGACCACGACCGCTATTGGACCGATGGCCGGATCAGAAACGCCTATCTCACAGGCCCGGTGAAACACCACCCGCTGCCCCTTCCCGGCTGGTGGGAGCCCGCGCAGAACAAATGGGTCGAAGATCGCTATCAAGTCGGCAGCGATACGGGAAACATGGCGTGGGCCATGCTCGCGTTGCTGACCTTGTACGAACAGGATCGCGAGCCTGCGTATTTGTCGGGCGCCGAGCGGATCGGCCGGTACGTCGAAAACGCCTGGTCCGATGTCCGGCCGCGCGGCTATGAAGGCGGAACCTTCGGCCACGAGCCGGAACCTGAACCCAATCGCTGGAAATCGACCGAGCATAATACCGATTTGGCAGCGGCGTTCGGACGGCTGGCCCGCGACAGCGGCGACAAGCACTGGGCCGTTCTTTCGAAAAAGGCGGCGGCTTTTGTCGCTGCCATGTGGAACAGCAAGTGCCATTGCTTCGCCGTCGGCACCGGAGACGACGGCCACACGCGCAATCGCATTCTGGCGCTCGATGCGCAGCTATGGCCGCTGTTGGCGATCCCGGATGGAGCCACGCGCTTTCCCGGCGCGCTGGCGACGGCGCAAGAAAGGCTCCGGCATGGCGACGGATTTGCCTACAGCGAAGCCGGAACCGGCATCTGGACGGAGGGCACTGCCCAGGCGGGCCTCCTGATGGGGCTGAGCCAACCGACTGACGATCAAACCGCTTTGGCGAGCGTGATCGCACGCAATCGCACCGCCGACGGCTCCTATTACGCCTCGGACGGTCCAAGCCTGCCGACGGGTTTCCAGCTTCAGACGGACCCGACGAAACCGCGCGAGTATTATCATACGCCGCATCTCGCCGCCTTGGCCTGGGTCGCACTCCTGCAGATGCGCTTCAACCCCTTCACGGGAACGAGCACCCTGCCGGGCACCAGCCAGATTCGCAACTAGGAGCGAACGGCGATGTCGGCGCGAAGGTTGCGATGGGCGATGAACTTAACGAAGCGGATCGCCTCTGTGTTTAGCGGGAGGATGCCGGTTCAATCGCACCCCACGTCTTGGACAAGAGTGCATCGTTTGCGGGGTCGAAATAGAGGCGAGCCAAAGCCTCTCCCTCGCGTCCTGGCTCGCCGTGGTTTTGCACCAACCAGGGTTTGATCACATTCGGGAGCCCCTGCTCCACGAGCAATTCCCGGATGCGGACCTTGAAGGTCCTGTAATTGGCCCAAACCTCGACGGTCCATGTTGGCGTGGAAGGCCTGGGGATCTCCGGCCGGCGCGCGAAGAAAACCGAATTGGCTTTGTAATAGTATCGCGCGCTCATCACGATCGGGGGCGCGTTTCGGGGCTGTAGTGTTGTTCCGGTTCGTGGAATTCGATCCGAATGAACGCGGCCTGAGGGACATCGGCCAGCGCCGAGGAAATGACTTCCGCACCTATGGGCCAGGAAAAATTCTTGCCGATCTTGGCTTTACCGGCTGTTGGAAACAGCACTCCCCCCTCCCTGGCTCGCCGCCACCACAAAGGGAAGGATAGACCCTCCCGGCCCTCCGCCCCAATCTGCGACAAACCGTCCTTTTTCTTGACGAAATCGGGACTCGCGCCTATATCCCCGCCCAGCGGTTGGCACTCCCCAGGTGAGAGTGCTGCCACGTTCGGCCCGCAAGGCCCTAGAGTTTACCAAGTACTTGAACTAGCTCAATTTTAGGAGGCAATCCCGATGGCATTCCGTCCGTTAGGCGACCGCGTGGTCGTGCGCCGCGTCAAAGAGGACCAGAAGACCGCCGGCGGCATCATCATTCCCGATACCGCCCAAGAGAAGCCGCAGGAAGGCGAAGTCATCGCCGTCGGCCCCGGCGCCTTGGATGACAATGGCAAGCGCGTCGCGCCCGAAGTGAAGGCCGGCGACATCGTGCTGTTCGGCAAGTGGAGCGGCACCGAAGTCAAGATCGATGGCGACGAACTCCTCATCATGAAGGAGTCCGACATCATGGGCATCGTCGAGAAGAAGAAGAAATAAGTTTGCGACGGGCGAATAGCGAATGGGGAAACCCGACCGCCGTTCGCATCGCATTCCCCACAGAATTCTGGAGAACACAACAATGGCTGCTAAAGACGTAAAGTTCGGCGCCGATGCCCGCGAGAAGATGCTTCGCGGCGTCGATATCCTCGCCGACGCGGTGCAAGTGACCCTCGGCCCCAAGGGCCGCAATGTCGTGATCGACAAGAGCTTCGGCGCTCCCCGTACCACCAAGGACGGCGTGACGGTCGCGAAGGAAGTCGAGCTTGCCGACAAGTTCGAGAACATGGGCGCCCAGATGGTGCGCGAAGTCGCCTCCAAGACCAATGACGCGGCCGGCGACGGCACCACCACCGCCACCGTGCTGGCCCGCGCCATCGTGCGCGAAGGCGCCAAGAGCGTCGCCGCCGGCATGAACCCGATGGACCTCAAGCGCGGCATCGAAAAGGCCGTCGAAGCGGTCACCGCGGACCTCAAGAAGCGCTCCAAGAAGATCAAGTCGAACGACGAGATCGCCCAGGTCGGCACCATTTCCGCCAACGGCGACAGCGCCGTCGGCAAGATGATCGCCGAAGCCATGGCCAAGGTCGGCAACGAAGGCGTGATCACGGTTGAAGAAGCCAAGTCGCTCGACACCGAACTCGAAGTCGTCGAAGGCATGCAGTTCGACCGCGGCTACATCAGCCCGTACTTCGTGACCAATGCCGAGAAGATGGTGGCCGAGCTCGAAGAGCCGTACATCCTCATCCACGAGAAGAAGCTGGGTTCGCTGAAGGACCTCTTGCCGGTTCTCGAAGCCATCGTGCAGTCGGGCCGTCCGCTCCTCATCATCGCGGAAGAAGTCGAAGGCGAAGCGCTGGCGACCCTGGTCGTCAACAAGCTGCGCGGCGGCCTCAAGGTTGCGGCCGTGAAGGCTCCGGGCTTCGGCGACCGCCGCAAGGCCATGCTGGAAGACATCGCGATCGTCACTAACGGTCAGGTGATCTCCGAAGACCTCGGCATCAAGCTTGAGAACGTCAAGCTGAACATGCTGGGCACGGCGAAGAAGGTCCGCATCACGAAAGACGACACCACGATCATCGACGGCTCGGGCGGCAAGAAGGACATCCAGGCCCGCGTCGCGCAGATCAAGCAGCAGATCGAAGAGACCACGTCGGACTACGACAAGGAGAAGCTGCAGGAACGTCTGGCGAAGCTGGCTGGCGGCGTGGCCGTCATCCGCGTCGGCGGCGCCACCGAAGTAGAAGTGAAAGAGAAGAAGGACCGCGTCGATGACGCCCTCAACGCGACCAAGGCCGCGGTTGAAGAAGGCATCGTCCCCGGCGGCGGCACCGCGCTTCTCTATGCGACCAAGGCCCTTGCCAACGTCACCGGCGACAATGACGACCAGAACGTCGGCATTGCCATCGTGAAGAAGGCGATCCAGGCCCCGATCCGTCAGATCGCCGAGAACGCGGGCGTCGAAGCCTCGATCGTCGTCGGCAAGCTGCTCGACCAGAAGAACTCCAACTTCGGCTTCAATGCCCAGTCGGAAGAGTATGTCGATCTGATCGACGCCGGCATCGTCGACCCGACCAAGGTCGTGCGCATCGCGATCCAGAACGCGGCCTCGGTTGCGGCGCTGCTGGTCACCACCGAAGCGATGATCGCCGATCGTCCGAAGAAGGAATCTGCTGCTCCGGCCATGCCCGGCGGCGGCGGCATGGGCGACATGGACTTCTGATCCAGCGCGCCCCACGAAGGATCACCGCGGCGTAGCCCCTTGGCGAAGCCGGGTTGTCCAAAGCTCAATGAATGCGAGAACCCCCGGAGGCAACTTCGGGGGTTTTTGTTTGGGATTGCGTGCTTACAAAGTATGATTTAGTATGACTTCTGTGTTGGCGATCTCCGCTGGCTGATGAGAACCATCGACCAGAAGGAGAGCCGTATGAGCGCGTTGTTTTACGTCATGTCCGAAATCGAACGCCTGACCATTACCCTGCCTGCCGAAATGGCTGCGACCGTCAAGGAAGCTGTCGACGGGGGAGATTATGCCTCGTCCAGCGAAGTGATCCGCGAAGCGCTGCGCGAGTGGAAGATGAAGCGCGCGATCCAGATGCAGGAACTGGCAGCGCTCCGAGCGGACCTCCAGAAGGGGCTGGACGATATTGCGGCGGGACGGACGAAGCCGTTCGATACCGAGGACATCATCAAGCGGGGGCAACAACGATTACGGAGCCGCTCGAAATAAGCCTGACCGACGCCGCCGAACGCGACCTCGACAGCATATGGGACACCATCGTCGCCGAGGGCTCGACGGACGTTGCCGATAATTTCATCTGGGCGCTGCAGAAGCATTTCGAACCACTCCGCAAGTTCCCAAATGCCGGCGCACCGCGCGACCATCTGTTGCCTGGATTGCGCGTCGTGTTTCACCGGCGCTATGCCATCTACTACAAACCGCTTCCCAAGATCGTCTTCATCGTGCGCGTCGTGCACAGCGCCCGCGATATCACGACCATGTTCGAGGGCGGTGAGGAATGAACTCTTGCTGATTGTTGGCTCGTTGCGGCACGCGACGATATCCAAAGTATGGCCCCTGGCGGCGTTTGGATCCTCGCCGATTGCATTGCCGGCCTCGGTTACGACGTCGTCAATTGGGGACCGAGACGCATTCATCACGCGTTCGACACAGCCCTAACGCCGGTACTGATCCTGACGGGGCCTGGGCGGGCAATCGTCGCTGGCGGGATCGCATTTTGTGACGCTGACGGCTGGCTGACGAGGGCGGCCACGGTCGCCGCGGTTGGACGGATGAACCAGGCTTGGGCTGCCGCAAGCCGGACACAAAGCCGCTGCACTGTCCTGCGACAAGCGTAGCGAGTGCTGTCGATTTCTGATCGGCTGACGCGGGCAACCCGTTGCGCTATCACTCACGCGGGAAGGACGCACCAATAGCGGGTGCGAAGCGGTTTCAACGTGGCGGCGGCAGAGGACACCATCGATTTGGCCAGGGCACCGGCGTTCGCGCTGGGTGCACTCAAGGTCAATCCGCCGACGCTGGAAGTCGCGAACGGCGACCGCCGCGACACGCTCGAGCCGCGCATCATGCAGGTGCTGGTGGCGCTCGCATTTCGCCGCGGCGAAGTGGTCAGCCGCGAAGACCTCATCACCCAGTGCTGGGACGGCCGCAGCGTCGGCGACGACGCCATCAACCGCTGCATCGGGCGGCTGCGGCGGCTGGCCGAAGCCGAAGGCGGCTTCATCATCGAAACCATTCCGCGCGTCGGCTACCGGCTGAAGGAGGTCGGCGCTCCGGATGCGATTACGGTCGCGGCGAAGCCCGAGCCGAATCCTCTCCCGCCGAAACCCGCGGCGAAGAAACGCTGGTGGCAAAACTGGTGGGCGCTGAGCCTCGCCGTTCTGGTCATCGTAGCGGTGACGTCGGCCAATCTATGGCTCAGCCATCCCGAGCCGCTCGATCGCGTCGCGGTGCTGCCGCTGCAACCGCTCGGCGGCGGCGACAATGCACGTGTGTTCGGCACCGCCGTCGCGGAACAGATCGTCGGCGTCCTGAACGAAAACCAGGTCCAGGCGGTGGCGCAGAGCGAGATCGCCAATCTGCGCGGCCCCGGACGCGACGACGCCGCGCGCAAGCTCGGCGCCGACTTCATCCTCGACGGCACCGTGCAGCACACGCGCCAAGGCCTGCGCGTGGTGGTCCATCTCGATCGCGCCTCCAGCCACGCTACATTGTGGACTGCGACCTTCGAGCCGGCCGAGACCAGTTCCGACCCGGCCGGACTGCAAAGCCAGGTGGCGGCGCGCGTGGTCGACGTCATCAAAGCCGCCTTGCAGGCGGCGGTGCTGCGCGACGATGGCGCGGTCGCTGCATTCATAAAAGCCAAGGAATACGGCCGCGAAGGCGGACGCACCGCGACCTCGCTCCGGCGCGACCAGATGCGCATCGTGGTGGCGCATGCGCCCGATTTCAGCCTGGGACGATCCGGACTGGCGTGGTCGTCGGCCGCATTGATCCAATTCTCCCCGCCGACCGAAATCACGGGCCTGCGCAGCGACGCCGAACGCGAAGCGAAGAAGGCGCTCGAATTCGATCCGCACAACGGCGAAGCCTATCTCGCCCTGGCGGCGCTGGCGCCGCCGCGCGATTATGCCGAACAGGAACGGCAACTTCGCAAAGGCCTCGAAGTCCAGCCCGACGAACCGACGCTCAATTCGAGCCTGGCGGCGCTGCTCCAGGACGTCGGGCGGAACGCCGAAGCCCTGCCGCTGTACGAACGCGCCGCGCTGCTCGATCCATTGTCGCCGCGCAAGAACGCGGGCTATGCCGCCGCCCTGCTCATCTCCGGCAACATCGCCCAGGCGCGCCAGACCATCCAGCACGCCGCCAAACTGTGGCCGGACAATCCGAGCGTATGGGGCGCTCGCGTCGGCATTGCGGTGGTCGACGATCCCGCCGAAGCGCGGAAGCTGCTCGCCGAAGGCCCCCATGTCGCGCCGCAGCTCGAACCGGACTTCTACGCCGCCGCCGAAGCCGCCATCGACGCCGTGGCGCATAAGACGCCGCAATCCCGCGCCGTGGCGCGCGAGCGCCTTCTCGCCGCCGTTGCGCAAAAACATTTCGACGACAAGACGACGATCGAGCTTCTGACGTATTTCGGCGACGTCGATACCGCCTTCGCCGTGGCGGACCAGAGCTATCGCGCCGACCGGCTGGCGGGCCGCTATAGCCGTCCCGATATGGCAGTGCTGCTGCGCTCGACCACCGCGGCGCTGCGGCGCGACCCGCGCTTCCTGCCGCTGGCCGAACGGCTCGGACTTGTGACCTACTGGAAAAACAACACGGCGCCCGATTTCTGCAAGACAGAAGCCGTGGCGCCGTGCCCGGACCTCAAGAGGGGGGGCCGCTGAGGTCGCGGAACTATTTTTCGGCAATAGCCAGAAGCGGCGCCGAGCCGACGTCGTGGACCGCCTGTTTCACCGTCTGAACCCGGCACTTCTCGACCTTGTCGGCCAAGAGCGGACCGGTGCCGCCGGCATTGGAGGAGCACAGCGCCGCGGCGGCGTGGTTGATGCGCTCGTAGAGCGCAGCGGCGTCCTTGGCCGGATCGAGATCGTCGTACTTCACCACCGTGCGCTTGACGGTGCGATCGCCGCCCAGGGTCGGCGTCATGCCCTGGAGCGTCACCGACGCGGCGAAGGCCGGGGCGATCAGGGCGACGAAGGCGACGGAAGCAAAAAGGGTTCGGGACATGGAGGGCTCCTTGGTTGCGGCCTGGGGTGGGCCGGACACCCTTCAGATGCGATCGCAGCGCCGTTGCGGCCAGGGACTGGAGCCGATGGTTTGCCGATGACGTTCGCGAACCGCCGATTTGTTGCCGACCGGTCAAAAAAAGAAGGCCCGAACGGCGTGTCCGGGCCTTGAGGTTACGGTTGCGAACGAGGTCAGTGCAGCGCCGCCAAGCGTACGCCGCGATCGGTAAGACTTGTGACCGCTTGATGGCGGGCATCGCTGAGACAGTGCGCGAACTCCTTGTCGTGGAATTGCGGCGCATCGCGATACGAGCCGACGAATGCGGCGCTGCCGCCGCAGGCCATGGCCGCCGCCGAATCGATACGCTTCTGGAGTGCGGCCTGCCCGGCCGCCGTCGCCAGATTGAGATCGCCATAAGCGACGTCGACGTGCCGGGTGACATATTCCTGCGCCGATGCTGCGACGGAGGCCGTCACAATCGCGGCTGCCGCGGCCAGAGCAAAACGGAAAGAACGATTCATGAAGGTCTCCAGAAAAGAAGTACCTTCGTGAAATGGCGGCGATCGGCCGGCCTTCAATATTTTATTATTCCACTACCGCTTGTTTATTTTCATAATAGTACGCGCCCAAAACAAAAGGCCCGCGCAGGGCGGGCCGTTTTCACGCCGTCGTGACTGCTCCGTCAGGCGGACGGCGGCTCTTTCAGGTACGGCTCGACCGTGCCTTTCAGCTTGATCGTCATCGGATTGCCGTGACGGTCGACGCTCTTGCCGGCCACGACGCGGATCCAGCCTTCGCTGACGCAATACTCCTCGACATTGGTCTTCTCGGAGCCGTTGAACTTGATGCCGACGCCGGATTCGAGCAGCGCCTCGTTGTAGAACGGGCTCTTGGGATTGGCGCTGAGGCGGTCGGGCAGATCGGTCATGACGGTGGTCCCAGGTTTTCCGGCGCGGCGTGATAACCCGTTCGGGCCATCATGCCAAGCGGCCTGACGTGTACGGCATGATCGTACCACAGGAATATCCCGGCCACGGCCGCAACCAGAGCGACATTGCCCATCCGCCGCACCGCGGGCCGCCAGTTGGTGCGCGGCACCACACCGGCTGCGGCAAACAGCGGCGCCAGCACACGTCCGTGCACCAGCGGCATCAGATAGGGCAGCACGCCCAGGCAGAGAAGATGGCCCACGATGGCCAGCGCTGGCCTCATCCCCGGAAGCAGTCCGAGCGCGAGCCACGCCAGGATCTGTGCCAGTAACGGCACCGACACCAGCAGCAGCACATAACGGACGCGGTGGAAAAAGCCGGCCAGCCCCATCATGTGCCACACCTGCGATCCCACAAACGATCCGGCGGTGAGGCACAGCAGCGCTTTGGCATGCGGCAACTGCGCCAGACCAACGGTGCCGAAGCCCATCAGCCAACCGACATCGACAATGAGCACGAGCGCCGGAACGAAGGCGATCACGGCGAGAACCGGCAACAGCACGTATCCGGCGAGATCGATAGCAAGCGGCCCCGGCGGACGTGCCTCGGCGCGCGTCGAGAGAAACCGCATCAGATGCGCACGCGCCGCCGCGAACAGGCGGCGCAGCACATCCACCGCAACGGCGAATGCCAATGCGAGCGCAAAACTCTCGGGATAGGTCGTCAGCAGTTCAGCCACAGCGCGGCGATGTTAGTCAAACCGCGCGGAGCTGTCTCACGGATAATCCTGCCGCGTCGGACGGATTACGATATCGCCGATATGCACATGCGGCGGGCGGCTGACGACATAATGGATCGCGTCGGCAATCGCCTCGCCGTCGAGCAGCGGCCCAAGCCGCGTCTTGAAGCCGTCGACCATTTCCTTGGAGTAACCGGCGCCGTCCTGGAAGCCCGACAGCACGAAGCCCGGCTCCACCAGCGTCACCCGCACGCCCTTGGGCCCGATCTCGCGGCGGAGCGCTTCGGTCAGAGAATGCACCGCGTGCTTGGTGGCGCCATAAAGCGCGCTGAACGGCGAGATGTTGCGGCCCACGACCGACCCGAGCACCACGATGTCCTGGGCGCTGTTGGGGAAGCTTTTTTCCTGCCGCGGCACCATCCGGTTCGCCGCCGCGCGCATCAGGCCGAGCGCGCCCATCACGTTCAGTTCGAAAATCTCGCCCAGCCGTGTGGTGTCGCCGGTCGCCACCGAACCGCCGAGCCCACGGCCCGCATTGACGACCACGATGTCGGCCGGTCCGAAGGCGGCTTCGGCGCAGGTGAACAGTTCCTCGATCACTTCCGGCTTGGAGGCGTCGCCCGCCACGCCGCGGAACAGCGGCCACAAATCCTTCTCGAGGCTCGCCAGTTTCTCCGCCGTGCGGCCGTTGCCGACGACCGCATAGCCTTGCGCCGCAAACCGGCGGACGGTCGCTTCGCCGATCCCCGACGTGGCACCCGTGACGATGGCAATACGCGAATACTTGGCGGCCATGGACCGACTCCGGCAGAAAACCCGCGGCCGGTTTATCGCCGCGCGCTGCAATTCGCCACCGAAAAATCGGCACTCTCAGAAGCGTGAAGGCTTACGCCGCCCGCGTCCGCCTTTGGGGAAGCTCGCCGACCATCGAGATCTGGAAGCGGCCGACACATTCTCCGAGTTCGTGTGCGCGCCCCTTCATGCCGTCGGCCGCGGCGCAGCTCTGCTCGGCCATGGCCGCGTTCTGCTGCGTCGTCTGATCGAGCTGCTGGATGGCGGCATCGATCTCCTTGAGCGCGGTCGCCTGCTGGGTCTGGGAAGCGGAAATGTTGGCCACCAGATCGTAGACGGTGCCGATCTGGGCGACGATCTTGCCGAACGCTGCGCCGCTCTCTTCGACCAGCTGCACGCCGTTGTCGACCTGGCTCTCGCTGCGGGCGATAAGGGCGCGGATCTGCTTGGCCGCTTCCGCCGAGCGCTGCGCCAGCGCCCGCACTTCCGACGCCACCACGGCAAAGCCGCGGCCCGCATCGCCCGCCCGCGCCGCTTCGACGCCGGCATTGAGGGCAAGCAGATTGGTCTGGAAGGCGATTTCGTTGATGACGCCGACGATCTGTGTGATCTCGCCGGACGACTGGGCGATGGCGCGGATCGCCTCCACCGCATTGTGCGAAATTTCGCTGCCGACATTGGCATCGGTCTTGGCGGTCGCTGCGGCACTGTTGGCCTCGTTCGCACCGCCGACCGAGCGGTTGACCGCTTCGCTCAGTTCGTTGACCGCCGCCGAGGTCTGTTCCAGCGCCGCCGCCTCGCGTTCGGTACGCTGCGCCATCTGCTGGGAGGCGCCGTGGATTTCCGACGACGCCACGGCGATTTCACCGGCATGCTGCTGGACGGCGATCATCGCCTTTTCGAGTTCCTCGGCCGCGGCGTTGAAGTTCGCCCGGAGCACATCGTATTCCGGCGGCACGTCCTTGGTCAGGCGGTAGCGCAGATCGCGTTTCGACAGCGCCGCCAGCGCTTCGCCGAACGTCGATACCACCTGTTCGATGGCCGCGGCACGCTGCGCCCGGCGTTCGCCGACCGATTTGTTGAACAGCTCGATCACTCGCGCCAGTTCGCCGAATTCGTCGGTGCGCTCGGTATAGGGCACGTTCTCGGTGTAGCGGCCGGCGCGTGCGTCTTCCATCAGCTTCGCCAGAGGATGGAATGGCGCAAAGAGCTTGCGGAACACGAACCAGCCGATGCCGCCGCAAATCGCCGCCAAAATAAGGCCGGCAATCACCGCGACCGAGGCGGCCTCGGCGAACTGGGCATTGAAGGCGCTCTTTTCGAAGCCGACGAACAAAACGCCGATGGTACGGCCGGCCGAGTCCTTGATCGGCTTGTAGGCGGCGACGTAGTCCTCGCCCAGAATCTTGGTGGAGCCGAGATAGTCCTGCCCTGCACCGAGCACGGCATCATAGACCGGACCGGCGGCCAGCTTGGTACCGAGCGCGCGCGTGCCATCGGCCTTCTTCACATTGGTGGAGATCCGGATGTCGCCCTGGAAGATTGTCGCCACACCGCCGAACGCAGCCGCGACGTCGTCGACGCCGGAAGTATCGCCGTTGAGAACGCGCGAGCCGATCATCAGCTTGCCGTCTACGATACTGTAAGGCGCCCGTCCGGGATTGATGATCATTTCCGCGGCGGAGATGTTCTGCTTGAGCCGGCCGGTCCCGAGAATGCCGCTGAAATGGTTGAGCAGAAAAATCGTCGTCGCGGCGACGCTCGCAACAATCAATACCAAAACCAGTATTAATGCTTTACCCGAGATCGACTTTACACCGACCATAATTGCGCCATTCTTGAACAGTTCCACCCGAAGCTACGCCCACACCCGTTTCACAAAGCTGAAAGACGGGGCAATTTCCGCATCCAAAAAGCGAATTTGCCTGTTTTCTGCGCCGTACGTGGCGGTAATGATATTGGTCCGTCCACGAAGCATAAGGGTAATTACGTAGCCCTCCGGCCATTCGCGGCAGAAACACGGCAAACCTGCCTCAGGAAATTCACGGGCTCGGACCGGAGCCAACGCCGTCAGCATCCGTTTTTCCTCTCGCAACACGCTGCGGCCAAGCCGCGGCAGACAAACGGAGTCGTCGGATGTTGAGAGCGGCATTCCTGGGCGTAACCGCGCTGGCGGCGCTGGCCGTCGGAGCACATGCCCAATGGGTCAAGCTGAGCGACGTCCGTGTCGCCCATCACCGCGACCGGGATACCACCTATTCCGATTTCGCCGGACCGGTCGAACGGCTGAGTTTCACCGCGCGCGGATCGGATATGTGGTGCCGCTCGATCGCGGTCCAATACCGCAACGGCGAGCGCCAAGAAGTGTTCTCGGGCAAACTCGAACGTGACCGGCCGGTGGATGCCGATGTCCATGGCAGCGAACGGCGCATCGACCAGCTTACCATGAACTGCGCCGCCTCCGATCCGCGCGGCGGCATCCTGGTCGTGGCCGCCGATGTCGGGCGCTTCCATCGGGCGTGGGAACGGAGCAAAGCGTGGGCCAGCCGGATGGCGCGCAAGTTCGAACAGAACATGGGGATGCACGACCAGAACGGCTGGATCAGTCTCGGCCGCGAGAACTTCGAAGGCCGCCATGACGACGAGGCGCGCTTCGCGGGATGGCGCGGTCGCCATGTCGACCGCATCGCCCTGCGTCCGCTCGACAACGATGCGCGCTGCCGGCGCGTCTCGGCGACCTTCGAAAACGGCCGCACCCGCGATCTCGAAGTCGACCGCCACGACGTGATGGAGAGCGGCCGGATGGTCGAAATCGATCTGCCCGGCGGCAAGCGCAATCTGCGCAGCCTCGACCTCAGTTGCCGGGCGGTCGGCGACCGCAACGTGACGATCGAAATCCTCGCCCGAAGCTGAACATCGGTCATGGGCAGGCACAAGGCCCGGAGGCGACTCCGGGCCTTTTGTCATGCACTTGCAACGCAGATGCAGAATGAACGATTGCGGGCTTCATGAACCATCTGGAAAATGTCACCTATAGCGACGACAAATCGTCGATCAGACCAATCTGGAGGGAAGACCCATGAAGACTGTGAACACGCTGCTCGGGGCGGCGGCGCTCGCTGCTGTCGTCGCGAGCCCGGCGGCGGCCGAGTATGTGCGGCTTGGCAGTGTGGACGTCGGCTTCAGGGCCGATATGGATACGGCCTACAGCGAATTCGGCGGCCGGCTCGAAAGCCTGCGCCTGATCGCCAGCCGCAGCGACATTTTCTGCCGCGCCGTCGTGGTGCAATACGCCAACGGCGAACGCCAGAATGTTTTCTCCGGACGGCTCGACGAGCGCCGGCCGGTCGATGTCGATCTCCGCGGCCGCGCCCGCAAGATCGACAGCATCCGTTTCGCCTGCCGTTCCGATGAATTCCGCGGCGGACGCGTGTACGTCGAAGGCGAAGTCGGCAATTACCGCGACGAATGGCGGCGCGACCGCAATTGGGACCGGCGCTGGGCGGGCTTGTTCGGCGCCATCATGGGCGGCGGCGATATGCGCGGCCCCGGCGACCGGCACGACTGGAACGACAGACGGGATGGGAACGATCGGCGCGATGGGAACGACCGGCGCGACTGGAATGACCGGGGCGGCCCCGGCGGCGATATGCGCGGCCCTGGCGATATGCGCGGCCCTGGCGACCGGCGCGATTGGAACGACCGCCGCGGTCCCGGCGGCGACTGGTTCCCGCTCGGCACCATGTCGTTCGAAGGGCGCAACGACAAGGAAAGCAACTTCACCGGCTGGGCCGGCCGCCGCGTCGAACGGATCGGCCTGCGTCCGATCGAGACCAACGCCCAGTGCATGAGCATTGTCGCGACCTTCGCGAACGGCAGGAAGGTCAAGCTCGCCGACGGGCGTCCGCTGGAACGCGGCCGCGTCACCGTCTACGACTTGCCCGGATACGACCGCGACATCACCAAGCTCTATATGCGCTGCCGCTCGACCGAAGGCTATCGCGTGACGATCGAAGTGCTGCTGCGCCGCTGATTGCTCGCACTACAAATAGCAAAGGCCCCGGAGCGATCCGGGGCCTTTTTTGTTTCAAGGATTACTGTTTCAGGGCTTGGGCTGCAGGAAGCCCGACGCGTCGAGCCAATTGACCAGCAGGGTCGGCCAGATCGCAACCTGGGGCGGGTTGGTCGGACGGATGCCGAAGCCATGCGCAACGCCGGAAAGAATGTGAATCTCGCTCGGCACGCCCAGCTTCTGCACTTCGATATAGCGGTTGACCTGTCCGGTGGTGACGTTGTCCTTGTCGCCGAAGATGAAGAACGACGGCGGCGTATCGGCCTTGAACACGACCTCGGCCGGCAGATAGGCGTAGATCAGTCCGAGGAATGCGGGCCGCGCGCTGAGCCGGTCGATCGGATCGGCGGCTTTGGGATTTTCGAGCGCGATATGGGTGCCGGCCAGCGCGGTCAGATGGCCGCCGGCGGAAAAGCCCATCACACCGACGCGGGCCGGATCGATCTTCCATTCGGCGGAGCGCGATTTGACGAGGCGGATGGCGCGCTGCACGTCGGCGAGGCTGTGATCCATCACCTTGTAGGTCGAACCGTCGGCGTAGGCCAAACGGTACTTGAGCACGAATGCCGCGACGCCGCGATCGGCCAATGCCTGCGCGACGCGATAACCTTCGTGCGTGACCCAGATCTCCTTATGGCCGCCGCCCGGAATGATGATGACCGCGGCGCCGGTCGCCTTGGCCGGATCGGGCAGGAACGGCGTGATCGAAGGCGCATTGACCTTGCTGACGACCTCTTCGTCGGGCGGGTTGATGCGCATCGTCTCGGGCGCCGTTTTGCCTTCCGAGCCCGGAGCCCCTTTCGGCCATAACAGGATCGGATCGGCGGCCGAGGCGGCGACGGCGAGCAACACGGCGGCACAAAGAGACGCGACAATGGATTTCATGATTGGTTCCTCCCGCGCGGCAGTATGCGCGGGTGCGGCCAGCGTGCCAATCACAAGACGGGGAGTTCAGAACGGCCGCTTGAGTTCGAGCTTCACCGCCGGACCGGAATTGTCCTGCAGTGCCGAATGGCTGAACTTCGACGAACCGCGCGGACCGGTGAAGAAGTCGTCGCGCGTCGAGCCACCGTAAAGGCCGTGGAGGTTCAAATCGAGCACGTAAGGGCCCGGCTTGTAGCTCACGAAGGCACCCAGCGACGCGCTCGCTTCGGTGGTCGACAGTTCGTTCACCTGATAGGAGGTGCGTGTGCCAGTGAAATCGCCGGTAAAGCCGACGCTGAGGTTCGAGGCCGGCAGCTTGTGCGCCAGCTTGAGCGACACCTTCTCGCCCGGCTCGCCCGATGCGGCGCGGGTTTCGAACGTCACCGGATCGACCACCTTCGAGCTCTGCCACATCGCTTCCGAGCTGAGATCGGTGTGCGGCAGACCGAGCGGGGAAAGCGGCAACTGCAAGGCCACCGCAACGCTCTTGCGGCCGACCAGCGGCGTCGTCGCGGGTGCCTGCACGCCACGAATTTCGGCAAATTCGGTCACCGTGCCCTGGCGGGCCGCGGTGTAGGTCGCCGACAGTTTGGCGGGACCGAGTTTCTGCTCGACCTTGGTCTGAATCTGCCAGGCATGATCGGGCTGGAAGCCGCTGGCGTCGGTGGCGCTGTCGGCATTGGCATAGGCGGCAAACGCCGCCGCATCGAACGGCGCCACGACGTGCTCGACCTTGGCCGTCACGGTGGTATCGCTGAACGGCTGCAGCGTCGCGGTCAGGTTCGGATTGACCGAGCGGTACGTGCTCGAATGGGCGTTGTTCTGCCAGCTGATGTCGGCCACGCGCGCCGCCGTGCCGCCCTTGAGTTGCAACACCGGCAGCGGCTGCCATTCGACATCGACATAGGCCGTGTGATCGGACGTGCGAACGGCCGATTGGGTGAAGCTGGCGGAATTGCCGGGGGCGCCTTCCTGCGTCTGGTCGCTCGAGCTCTTGGCGCCGGCGGTCACCCGGAACGGCGCGACCGGAACCGTCAGCGCAGCCTGTGCCGCCTGGGTCTGGGTCCGCACCAGATGCGCCGCCTGATCCGAGGCGCCGACGCTTTCCGGGGCGCGATAGGTCAACGACAAGCGGTTCTCGCCCGACGCCGACAACTCCGTACCGAGCGGGCCGGAGAGATTGGCCTCGATTTGCGCCGCGTCCTTGTGCCAGAAGGCAGTCTGGCCGTCCTCTTTGCCGACGCTGGCCGAGCCCTGCACCTTCACGGCGCCGTCCGGCAGGTTGAGATTGAGCGTAGCGCCGCTGGTGAGATCGCGGCCGCCGGGAACCTTGAGATCGAGCGCCACCGAACCTTGGCCGAGGATCACGGTATCGGCAGAGGCCGTCGTCGTGCGCACGAGCGGCGATCTGGCTTTGCCGCGGGTCTTGGCCTGCAGCTTCACCGCACCGGGCGGCAGCATAAGGTTCAGAACGGGCCCCAACTGGCCGTCGGCGGTTACCGGCGGCAGGTCGTTCACCTCCACCGGCCCGACCGGCGCCGGTATCGTGTTCACCAGCTCGGCGGAATCGTCAGCAAGCGCCGCCGGCGCGCATAAAATGCACGCCATGGCGACCAGACGCCGCGATTTCACTGAGTACGACACGATCCTCTGCCCTTTTCGGCTCCAAAGCTAACACCGGCCCGCTAACCCTATCCACCCGGCATTTCCGTCAGGTTGTCGCGGGCCAAAACTTGACGTGAGCCGGTTGCTGGCAGATGGTCCCGCCCACTTTTTTCAAGGAGCCTTCCCGTGTCTGCGCCAGCCTCTGCCGATCATATCGTTATCACCCTGCCCGATGGCAAGTCGCTGACGTTTCCGAAGGGTGTTACCGGCGGCGACATCGCCGCTTCGATCGGTCCGGGTTTGGCTAAGGCGGCGTTAATTCTGCTCGTCGACGGTGAAGAATACGATCTTTTCCGTCCCATCGAGCATGACGCGAACATCCGCATCATCACCAAGAAAGATCCGGAATCGCTGCATCTGATCCGCCACGACGCGTCGCACGTGATGGCGATGGCGGTGCAGGAACTGTTCCCCGGCACCCAGGTGACCATCGGCCCGTCGATCGAAGACGGCTTCTATTACGATTTCGCCAGAGAGACGCCGTTCACTCTCGAAGACCTCGCCAAGATCGAGGCCAAGATGCACGAGATCGTGAAGGCGGACCTTCCGACCCGGCGCGAGGTGTGGCCGCGCGACAAGGCCATCGCCCACTTCAAAGAGATGGGCGAGCACTACAAGGCCGAACTGATCGAAGCCATTCCGGAAGGCGAAGACGTCTCCCTCTATTGGCACGGCGACTGGCACGACCTCTGCCGCGGCCCGCACTTCGCGTCTACCGGCAAGATCGGCGACGCCTTCAAGCTGACCAAGATCGCGGGCGCCTATTGGCGCGGCGATGCCAAGAACGCGCAGCTGCAGCGCATCTACGGCACCGCCTGGCGCGACCAGAAGGAATTGTCGGAATACCTCCATCGCCTCGAAGAGGCCGAGAAGCGCGACCATCGCCGCATCGGCAAGGAAATGGAGCTGTTCACCTTCTCGCCCGACGTCGGCGCCGGCCTGCCCTTGTGGATGCCGAAAGGCATGGTGATCCGCCAGGAACTCGAATTCCTCGCCCTGCAGGAAGAGCGCAAGGACGGCTATGTCCGCGTCGCCACCCCGCACATCACCAAAGAGACGCTGTATCTGCGCTCGCGCCACCTGCCCTACTACAAGGACAGCATGTATTCGCCGCTCGATATCGACGGCGAGAACTACTACCTGCGTCCGATGAACTGCCCGCATCACCACATGATCTATCTGGCGACGCGGCATTCCTATCGCGAGCTGCCCTTGCGCATCGCCGAATACGGCCAAGATTATCGCTACGAAGCGTCCGGCGGCCTCACCGGCCTGATGCGGGTGCGCGGCTTCTGCATGAACGACGCCCACATCTACTGCCGTCACGACCAGGCCAAGGAAGAGTTCATCAAGGTCATGCACCTGCATGCCCGCTACTACGACCTGATGGACATCAAAGACTACTACATGCGGCTGTCGCTGCCGGATATGAAGAAGCTCGACAAGTATGTCGACCAGCCGGAAAAGTGGATCGCGGCGCTCAACATCATCAAGGAAGCGATGGTCGAGTCCGGTTATCCCTTCAAGGAAGTCTCGGGCGAAGCGGCGTTCTACGGTCCCAAGATCGACTTCGAGATCAAGTCGGTGATCGGCACCGAGTACACCATTTCCACCAACCAGCTCGACTTCCTGGCGACCCAGACCTTCGGCCTCACCTACGTCGCCGACGACGGCAGCGAGCAGCCGGTTTACGTCATTCACCGCGCCCCGCTCGGTACCCACGAGCGGTTCACCGCCTTCCTGATCGAGCACTATGCCGGTGCCTTCCCGACCTGGCTGGCCCCGATCCAGGCGCGAATCATTCCTATTTCCGAGAAGGTCACCGACTACGCCCAGAAGGTCCGGCAGGCCCTGTTCCAGGTTCCGGTGGTCAACGGCACGGCCGGGTTGCGGGTGGACGCCGACTTCTCCTCGGAACGCATGCAAAAGAAAATCCGGGACGCCCAGCTCCAGAAAATCCCCTATATGCTTGTGGTTGGCGAGCGCGAGGCGGCCGAAGGCAAGGTTTCTGTCCGGCTCCGCTCGGGCAAGGACCTGGGACCGATGCCCCTGGAGGCCTTCATTGCACGCATTAAGGGAGAGGCCGAGACTCGCAAGGACGTTACGGAATAGTGCCCGGCTGTGGCCGATTAACCCTTGCGAAACGGTTTAGCTTTCCTATTCTGTGCCTAATCAGCGGCCTCAGAGCCGGCTTGGGAGGATTTGCCCTGCGCGCATAAGACGGAACACGTTTCGCGAAGCAGGCCAAAGCCCCGCGAAACGTAGCCGGCGTTTGGGCGTAACGATGGAGAAAAGGTCATAGCCCCGCCTAGAAGGTTTTCACCGCAGGAACGCGCTCCTGCCAAAGACGGTCCCCGCATCAACGAGGAGATTTTCTCCCGAACGATCCTGTTGATCGGCGATGATGGCCACAAATACGGCGAGATCGGTACCGACGAGGGCCGCGCCATCGCGGAGGAAAAAGGGCTCGACCTGGTCGAGGTGTCTCCGGAAGCGAAGCCGCCCGTCGTCAAGCTGATGGACTACGGCAAGTACAAATACGAGCAGCAGAAGAAAGCCGCCGAAGCCCGCAAGAAGCAGAAGGTCATCGAGATCAAAGAGATCAAGATGCGCCCGACCATCGACGATCACGACTACGACGTGAAGATGAAGGCGATGCGCCGCTTCTTCGACGACGGCGACAAGGTCAAGGTCACGCTGCGCTTCCGCGGCCGCGAAATGGCCCATCAGCATATCGGCATGGAACTGTTGACCCGCATTCAGCGCGATACCGAGACCTATGCCAAGATGGAGCAGTATCCGAAGCTCGAAGGCCGTCAGATGATGATGGTGCTGGCGCCACGATAAGGCTGCCGCCGTGCAGGAATTAGAAAACCCCCGGATTTGCATCCGGGGGTTTTGCTTTTGTTGTTATGCTTCCCTTGATGAGGGATCGTTCCCCTCAGCCCCAAAACTCTTTTTTTTGGTCGCATTTCCGGACGGAAAACCGGTACCCACTTTTCCTGGAAATGCTCCCTAGAAGAACCGCGAGGCGGTCTTCGTCACCGTGTCGCCGATGTCCTGCAACGGCCCCAACGGCGTGACTTGATCGTGGGTGTCCTCGATGCGCGGGCGCCCGCTCATCAGCTTGTAGGCGACGTGCCCGTCCTGCATCAGCAGCACGACTTCGGCGGTCCAGCCGGTATCGACCGTGCGCCGCTCGAAACCGAACAGATCGAGGAAGAAGTTGCCCATGCGCCGCGACTCGACGTGCTGCGGATGGAACACGAAGGCCGAGCAGCGATCCTGCGACTCGATGCAGGACTGCACCGGCGCCGCGAGATGATCGAAGCTCATGGTCGAACGCGGCATGAAGCGCTCGATCACGCCGAGATAGCTGAGTACTTCGACGTTCGGCGTGGTCGCCGTATCGAAACCGAGACGCGGCAGATCGGTCAGGCGCGTCTGACCGGGAACCACGTCGGTGTACGCCGCCTGCACCTGCTCGTAAGTGCTGAATGCGTTCTGCGAAACCTTCGACTCGTGCGGCAGAAGCCCTAATCCACCGCAGCCCACCAGCGAGAGCATGAAGGTTGCACTGATAAACGTCCTGAAACCGCGGCCGGAGCCGCCCACCACCCCGTTGTCCATCTACCCCACCAAGCCAACGACGTTAGGATTTTATTTACGTTTGACGGTAACGAATTTTGGCCGGATTGGGAAGCGAGATGGCGGAAGTAAGGCACATTTTGGCGTTCGTATGGTTAAACTGAACGGTGTGTTTTCGCCGCCGCAGTGATGCGCGCGATCCTCAAACTAAAACCATTTCAATCAGCAACTGCACTTGTCCGCCATCACCAACAGTTCACGCGCAGCCGTTGCGGTACGAGACCATTTCCTACTGCAAACGGAATCTCTGTCGAGAATCCGGGACGTACGCCGGCAGAGCGCAACAGACCAAACGCACCGTCGCAAAGCGCTCCACTGCATCGCAATTTTCTGACTCGCGTCATGCGCGACTGCGCGCGACGCGATCGGGACATCAACGACACACTCGCTGCGGCTTACACTTTTTGACGCAGCCGCGGCGCGGTTGACAGCCATGCTACGATGCCGGCCATGCAGATCGTTAAATTCCTCCTCCGCGTGAGTCTCGTTGCCGTCACCGCCGCGGCAGCAGCCGCCGAGCCCAAAGTGCTGGCGACTTTGAAGCCCGTTCATTCTCTGGTCGCGGGCGTGATGGAAGGCGCCGGGCAGCCGGACCTCTTGATCGGCGGCGCGCTGTCGGAGCACTCCTACGCGCTCAAACCTTCCGACGCCCGCAAGGTGCGCGAAGCGACGCTGATCTTCGAAGTCGGCCCCGACATGGAAACTTATCTCTCCGGCGCCCTTGCGGCGGCCGGCGGGCGGGTGGTCGTGCTCGAGCAGGCGCCTGGGGTCAAACGCGTCACGGCCCGCGAAGGCGGATTGTGGGGCGACGATCATGACCATGGCCACGACCATGGCGGGACCGACCCGCATGTCTGGCTCGATCCCCAAAACGCCATCGCCTTCACCAAAGCGATCGCCGAGGCCCTCGTCCGCACCGATCCGGCCCACGCCGGTCTCTATCGCGCCAACGCCGCCCGCCGGATCGCGATGCTGCAGGGGCTCGATCGCGAACTTGCCGCAACGCTGTCTCCGGTGAAGGACCGGCCCTATCTCGTCTTCCACGACGCCTATCACTATTTCGAAGCGCGCTACGACCTGAAGCCGGCCGGCGCCGTGACGGTCGCGCCCGACCGGCCGGTGGGCGCCCGCCGCATTGCAGACCTGCGCCAGACGGTGACATCGGGCCGGGCCGTCTGCCTGTTCCGCGAACCGCAGTTCCCGCCCAAGCTGATCGACACGCTGGACCAGGATACCAAGGCGCGCATCGGGGTCCTCGATCCGCTCGGGGCCGACCTTCAACCCGGCCCCGACCTCTATCCCCGGCTGATGCGCAATCTGGCGCAGTCGTTGCGGTCCTGCCTTTCGAAAAATCGTTAGCCACATCCCACCGTCGAGGCTATGGTCCCCCACGCCTGCTTCTCCGCGCCGGGGAGCGACTGTCTTGGGTGTCAAGCGGGTTGCCATGGGCGTCGATCCCTGAGGATGGCGTTGAGGATGGTGAGTAACCGCCTGGCGACGGCGA
>NZ_JAASQS010000011.1 GCF_011762045.1 Rhizomicrobium electricum
CGCGCGCGGGTCCCTCCGTGGCCTGTCGAACAGCACCTACAAGGGGGTCATTATTGGGCGCGTAACTGGGGTCACGGTTGGAAGCGATTTGACAATTAAGGAAAACTCCCGGGGCGCGGTTTTAAGGAGAATTGAGAGGGAGATCGCGAACCTAGATCAATGGCAAAACAGAGGGGCAATCGAATATGCTGATGGGCCTCAGCGCATCCGTGGTCTTGCGGGATCAGGCAAGACGGTAGTGTTGGCTTTGAAGGCCGCATATCTGCACGCGCGCCACCCCGATTGGAAAATCGCCGTTACATTTCAGTCGAGATCACTCTATCAGCAGTTTCGCGACCTTATCAGAAGGTTCACTTACGATCAGATTGAAGATGAGCCAGACTGGTCAAACTTGTTAGTCATGCATGCCTGGGGCAGCGCACGCGAGTTGGGCGTATACTCTACGGTCTGCCTCAAATATGGGGTTGCACCGAAGGACTGGAGGACCGCCGACGCACAGTATGGATCTCGTTCATTTGAAGGCGTGTGCGAGGAACTAAATGTAGTCATCAAGGAACAGGGTGGCGCGCGCGTTTTTGATGCAATCTTGATTGATGAGGCACAGGACTTCCCAACTGCGTTCTACAGGATGATTTATAGGGTTGTCCCCTCTCCGCATAGGATCATGTGGGCCTACGACGACTTGCAGAATCTCGGAAGCTACGAGATGCGGTCGGAAAGAGAACTCTTCGGGGATGACGAGCATGGGCACGCGCTGGTTACGCTTCGGAATGAGGCTGATCGCGCCAAAGAGGATATTGTGCTGCCCGTTTGCTACCGAAACACCCCCTGGGCTTTAGCGACCGCTCATGCTTTGGGGTTTGGCATCTATCGCGAAGCCGGACTAGCAAACATGTTTGAGGAGCCGTCGATCTGGCCGCGCATAGGTTACGAGAAGGTGAATGGTCGCTTGGAGCTGGGTTGCTCGGTCACTGTTCGACGCAGCAAGGAGTCCTACCCGTCGTATTTTGAGGATCTGGTTAAGCCTGACGATGCGATTGTGTGTGCGGTATTCGGGGATGCTGTTAGTCAATACGAGGCGCTCGCAGCGGAGATTAGTAGGAATCTGACAGAAGATGAGCTGGACGCCTCAGATATACTTGTGGTTCTTCCGAGCGCATATACGTCGAGGAAAGTTGGCGCAGCCGTAATGGCAGCTCTGAGCGGGAAGGGAATTGCTGCGCATTTGGCTGGGGTGACAACTAGCCGAGACGAGATGTTTCGACCAAACTCCGTCGCTGTGACACACATATTCCGGGCGAAGGGAAATGAAGCGCCCATGGTATATGTAATCAACTCGGAATATTGCTACTCCGGATTTGAACTTAGCCGCCGCCGCAACATATTATTCACAGCCATAACGCGCTCTCGGTGCTGGGTCCGGTTGTTCGGGGTGGGCGCTGATATGGAAGCGCTTTGCTCCGAGGTGAAGAAAGTATTCGCGCACAATTTTGAACTAGAGTTCACCTATCCTGACGATGAAGAAATCAAGCGGTTGGCGCACGCTCACAGGGATATGTCGGAAGGTGAGAGGCGTGAGTGGGAGAGCAAAATCGGAACAATGAAGGATGTAGTTCGCGCCGTGCTAGATGGCGAACTTCCATTTGATGCCCTGCCAAGGGATGTGAGGGAGGAATTACGGGCGCTCGGTACAAAGGGGGAAAAGAAGCTCAAATGAATGCAGAGTCGCTTTGCTCACGAGTAAGTTCATTTGGCTATTTTTTGCTCGAGAAGGGTTACGCCCAAAACGCAAATCCGCACAAGGTAATCAAAGGTCCTTCCCACCGAAAGGATGTAATTTGGGTGAGATCTAGTGTGTCAGGAAACCTAGTGAGCGCCTGTCCTGCACGTCTAGTAGATTATCTGGCACTCCTGAGAGCGGGGGATTTTTCGTTTGTACTGGATGATGGTTCCATCGTGCAGATTGCCTACATCTTCGATGGGGCGAGTGTGGTGAGGCACAGGTTATTGTATTACCCCTGCCCACTAGCTATCGCTCCGTTGGATATGATTGGCTACGAAGGAGGTTTGGCCGACTTCATTGAAGAAAACTTCTCGGAAAGACTCGACGAATACCTCTTGCTGCGATCTCCCATTCGGTTTGATTTTGATCCAGGAGATGCGCGCGATTATCATCCGGCTTCACATGTAACAGTAAATGATCCCTGTTGCCGTATTCCTGTGCGCTCCGCGATGGGGTATGCCATGTTTGTAAAGTTTGTATTGGAAAACTTCTATCCTGACATCTGGGGGGATTCCACAGTCAGAGAAGCCCTTTCGTTTGATGAGCACGAGTTGTGCTTGGCCGCGCACGACAAGGCGAGAGCCCATTTAACTTGGACTTAGCTTTCTAAGAGCTCTTTTTTGAAGGGCGCATATACACAAGAACTTCTTTGCAGATGGCCGTATTGCCAAGGTCTGCAATTAATGCGTCATCAACGGTCGCAAGTTGGGTGCCGAAAGCCCATTTAAGGGCGAGGTGGTTTTCTGGAAGCATCGCTGCGATATCGTTCGCTAAGGCCATGTCCCTATCTTTTAATACCCATACGGCCAGCAGAATAAGCGCGCGACGCTTTGTATTGGTTGCCAGTTCCTGAGTTGCAGCAAGGATTAAAGATGGCTCTCCCCGATAGGAGAGTAGTATCATCAGTGCAGCGGCTACGGGTTCGTAACGAGTAATGAGCAATCGAAGAGTAATCCGGGAAATTATTTCGTGATCGAGCATATCTGCTGCTTCCAACAGGCCATATGCTGCTGCTCGACGTATCAGTGCGCCTCCTCCCGGCTTAATAGCAAGCTCAAACAATCGCGTTTGGCATGGTTTCCCGCCAGTGTTCGCCAATAATCGAAAAATATCGCTGCGTAATGTGTTGTCGGATGTATCGATGCCGATTGTGAATAGTTCGTCCAAATCCCTCTCGACCAATGGCGCTAAACCCGCGAGAGCATCTACCGCGTCGCGCGCAATCGGAAGGTTAGTTGGCTCGTTGTAATATGACGAGGTGCTTGACCACCGATCTTTGGCAAGTTGCATCAATGTTGTTACATAGTCTTGGTGCGGTTTTGCCTTGATGAGTGTCACCAGAGCTTTCCGGACCGGACTGGCGCGGTCACGGGCCCTTACCAGTAATCCTGTCGGTAGCGGCGCTGGTATGCCTTCACCAATTGCGGTGATAGCGCGTGCTCTGACGTGAGCATACTGATGATTAGCGGCCGCCTCGATGTCATGCGTCATAGAATGCCGAATGGCAGCTTCGATTGCGCTCAGAGCTGTGTCTGGATCTGTAGTGTGCTGGAGCAACCAGCGTACGTCGTCCTGTACCTGCGAACAGGCTTGCGGGTTTAGCACAACACGGAGATGCCGAATTCGCTCGCTAGGGTCTGGAGCCGATGCAAGCATCTCCATTGTGGCTACTGAGACTTTAGGGACGTCCCCTTTTTCAACGCAAATTTCTGCGTTTGCTATTTCTATGAGAGCTTGCGGTAAAGTGGATATCGCCGCCTCGGCGGCTTCATTGTTTCTTCGGCCGTCGTAAAGCCGCTGTCGGTGCAATTCGCCCATTGCAGCAGCTATTTCAACCATACAGCCCACGTCGCCATTATTCACCAGCTCTTCGACTAAGATCGCGAGTCGATCTGGAGTATGCATGGCGGCGCAGGCTAGCGCTGTTATCTCGACATCCCGGTCTTGGGCGCTGGTAAGTATACAGTTGATAAGCGTCTCTAGAAAATGGTCATCCCAACACCTGAGGAGGACAAGCCACGCTCTGCTCTCGTTTTCAGTTCCAATTGCCGCGTTGAATGCGCTGGCGACCTCGTCTTTATCCAGAGAGCTCTCTTTCGCCTCTTCGGAAAGAAGGCCTAACCAATATAGCAACAGGTCTTTGCTATAGTTGTGTTCAACGAGAGAACGCCAACCTCTGACCGTCCGGACACGTGCTACGTAAGCCTTTAAGAACTCTTTCGCTGTGTAGCCATCGTCGTTGTCAGCTAAGTACTCGCCGTAATCCGGGCTGTACACTTCATTAATGAGGTCAAGGTGCAGTTCTGCCGCCTTGCGTTCTTCCTCCTCACTGGGTTGCAAGATATGAACCGCTGTGTCCACAATCGCTTCGAAGGCATCCAGATCATTAAGTGCGCCCGCCGCAATGACGTCGTCGGACGATACGACCCCGTAGTGGACAATTTCAGAAGCTGCATCGAGAAATGCCTGCGTTATGTCGGGCGCGAGCTTCTCGAGGTCGGCCACAAGAGAGACTGCGTAATGTGTTCGGTCTTGCGGAAGAACCTTACGAATGAAAGCCTCAATTAGCGGCTTCGTAGAAGGATCAGACCGTCGCGTTGTAAACCATTCGTCAGATCGGCTCGGGGGTGCCCAGTATAAAAGGCCTCCAAAGCTATTGTCCGGTCGATACGTAAGAAACCGAGCGATTTCGGCGCCGTTGCTGGCACTAGACCCGGCATCAGCGGCGAGCCGAAGATCGTCTTCGAAGCCGCCATTGTTCTCCGCGAGCCGTCGCTCCAGCCATGCATCAATCCTTGCCTGGGATTGAGAGTCAATTTTGATGCTGAACCTCTTGCCTGCCTTGGCGATTAGTCGGGCGGCAGCGCCGGCTCCCCATTCTTCGTCTGGTCCGTGTGGCGACACGAGGAGGTTTATTAGTGATTTGAGTATGCCGCGGGTCTCGACGCGATGGCGCGACAACGTCTTCTCTATCCCGGCTTCAACGCGAGGATGATAGTAAGTGATAATCCCATCATCACTTTGTCGCAAATTTCTGGCTGCAACAAAAAAGTCAACAAATGACGAAAGGGATAATTCAATTCCAGTGTCCCCATCCGATAAGCAGTCTTCAATTTCCCGGAGTGTGGACCTGCTGAACTTCTGGTTCGCAGTCATTAACGACCAAATCACTGCCGCCGCTTTTGCATCCTTTCGCTCCTCAATCTGCTCAATCACCGTGCGTTCAATTGAGTTCTCATGTGCTCGGCTGATTGCGTCCGCCACAAACTGCGCGGGGTTCTTGAGGCCGTCCCGCTCTTGCGTTCGGAGTGCATCAAAGAACTTCTGTATTTCTAGCGGGGTAGCAAGTGCGTCGAGAACCCTGTGCTCGGCCATCCGGGCGATTTCCTGGAGCTCTCGCGGCAACTCATCGATGCGTGATCTAAATAGACTGCTTCGTTGGTGAGGTCCGTAGTGTTCGGCCTCAAGTTTGACGATCCAGGGCTTCACGTCCTTTAGGGCCCCCGACGACATTGCCACGTCATATCGGGAGGTCGCAATTATCATCCGATCCGGTGAGGCATATCGGAAGAATTGAGCGAGCTGATCGTTCCAGGGTCTACTTCTTGGATCAAAATCAAAACGTCCCCACGGGTCTTCGATGTCGTACAAAACTGGACCCGGCGTAGTGTCGCCCCGCAACTGTTGGGGGCCCAAGCTGATCTTCACTCGCGCCAAGCCGGGAATTTCGTCGCGCAATTCTTCGTACAGCTTTGACGTCGCTAGTGTCTTACCTGTGCCTGACTGGCCAACGATGATTGCGGCGTTGCGAGAATTCATTCTGGCTCGAAGTTCACGCCAGTTGAGGGGGTGGACGTAGTGCTCCAGATCGCGAGAGCTTGCGACGTACCCGTCATGATCTCGAATGATGTTCTCAATATCGGCGCGGATCCAGCGGCCGCCACCCGCTCCACGGATGCGCGCTCGCGCCTCTTCGCGAAGCTTTTTTATGCACGATTGCAACCTCGAGTTCGGCACTCGGCAGCCCTCGATGAGATTGCGGCTAATATCATAGGCCAGCCGCTCGTCATCTTCGTTGCCGATTATTGCCAAGCGCCCGTCGCATCCTTCGGGAAGAATGTGAGCGATGGACTTGGGTATAGCTCCGTTGGCCGGCCAGACACCCGGCCGGCGCTTTCCAAGTGCTTTCACTTCTCCATTCAGGCCTGCACTGGTAACCAGCAGATATCGAACATCAGAATTTTCTAAACGTTTAGCCGCCGAAATGCGGCGCTCGCTACCATGCTCCAATAGAGATTTTATGGCCGCGGTCGTCCAGGCATCACCATCCCGACGCTTTGCCTGAACGACAAGGGTGTAGGTTGCCGAATCATGCAGTCGTATGCGGTTGACTATGCTGCCGGGCTCGTCCGCATCGAGTTCTGCTTCTATGTCTTCCTGAGATGCAGGTTCTAGTACAAGCTCATTCGTCATTCTCGTGACCAGCGCAAGTTCAAGCGCCAACCACACGGAAACGTCTATCTGGTAGTCATAACCAGCAAGCGACGTGGCTCCGGCACCGGACAATGCTCTAGCGTTTGACTGTTCGGACCCGCTCATAGTGCATTTTTTCCCGAATCATCGCGGTTGAGATTTTCGCGCGGCTGAAGCAATGGCGCGCTGTTCAACACTATCCACTGTACAACCCTTGATTATCCGATCCATGTACCAATCGGTCACGCAGGCGAACGTCGACGGCGCTGGGTGGTCGGCGGAAATAATCCGGCTTTGGGCATGATTAGTCGAAGTGGAGGAGATCGGCTGGGGGTGAGTTTTTAATCGAGCCAAGTAAATCGAGCAGTTTCATCGCTAACACGTTATCTGCAGGCCTCGGATGAGATATGGTCGGTGGGTCTTTGATGTATCGTGCGCGGTGACATTCGAATCACGGGTCGCACCATGCGAAACCAGAGCCACGGACGGATGGCAATTTAGCGGGGGCTTGGCTTATTTCGGTGCCGCGCCCGTCGCTTTCGGGGGACAGGCGAACCTGTCCTCGCTTCCATCGATTGCGAACACTGGACGCGGGCCTAGCTATGGGACCGAAATCGGAACAGAGCCTGTTAAATTCGCTGTTAAAAACCCGGTTCGTTCTCAGCTAAGTGCTGGAGCGGGCGAAGGGAATCGAACCCTCGTATGCAGCTTGGGAAGCTGCCGTTCTACCATTGAACTACGCCCGCGGGCAGGGCGGGCTTCTTAGCACGAGGTTCGGGCGGAACGAAACACCCCTTGGCACCGGAGTTGGGGATGGGCGCCGTCTTCGGCCGACTGCGGTGGTGTGGTCGATGGTGGTGGCAGTCGTCGACGGCCGGGTGGCCGGCGGGCCGTATCGGTGGCTCTGGTACTCCCGAACGACACGCGCGGGCGGCTCACGAAATCCCGAAATAGCCGAGGTGCCAGCGCATTTCGTCTTCGTCGAGCGGGAAGTCGATGCCGTGGCGGGCGGGGACGAGGTCCTTGCCGGAAAGACGCATCACCTGGGTCTGCAGCTTGAAGGCCACCCGCATGGAGAGGCCCGCGTGCCACACCAGCGCGATCGCGCCCTTGGCCGAGCGGCTGTCGAGCACCCGCCGCACCGTGAGTTCGTCGGTCTTGGCGAGCACGGAGAGGGCTTTGACCACGGTTTCTTTGCGGCATTCCTCCACCGCTTCGGCGACGAAGGCTTCGTTGAGAGTGCCGGCCTTGCGGGCGGCTTCGATCACGGCGGCTTCGGCGGCCGCTTCGGTGCTCCGGCGCTCCTCGAGCTTGGATTTGAGATGGGTGCGGGTCGCCTCGTCGAGACCGGAACGGGCCGCCAGCGTGTCGATCAGGGCGGTGCCGACGAACGTGGCCAGCCGCCGGATGGCGCTTTTGGACAGATCGGCGCGCACCACCAGCGGCGAATGCCACTCGGCCACTTCCGCCGCCTGGCTGATGATCCTGTCGAGGGTCTTGGTGCGGATCGCCGCATCGGTATTGGCGAGCAGGGCCGCCACCGCGTCGATGTCGAGGGTCGTCGCCACCGCATCGGATACGTCGCCCGACAGGTGCTTGCGCCGGGCCACCGCCGACAGGATGGCGGAGGCGCGTGTTGCCGCCACCAGTTCGATCAGATCGCGGTCGTCGAGCAGCGGCGAGAATTCGATCACCGGCAACGCCACCTTGGGATCGGCATCGTTGGCCAGGGCTTCGACCACCGTCTTGGGAACGCAGTCGTAGGCCTTGATCTCGTCGGCCAGGATGGCGCGGACTTCCGACACTTCGTCGCGCGCCAGTTTTTCGAGCGTGGCAAAGGTCAGGTCGCGAAGCTGTTTTTCTTCTTCGGCGAGCAGGCCGGGGAACAGCCGGCCGATCTTGCCGGCCAGCGCCTTGCGCACGTTCTTGTCGATGTCGTCGGCAAGCTGCCAGTTGGTTTCGGCGGGCGTCGCCGGATTGGCGGCCACCGCGCGGCGAGTGGCGGCGGCCCCGTTTTCGGCGAGATAATTGAGGACTTCCGGACCGGCATCGGTACGGGACGCCAAGACGTCTTGCGACTGGCGGGCGTGCTGCTCCAGCAGTTGCAGGGCTTCTGCCGCGGAAAGCGGCTGGGCGGACTTGGGGCGCGAGGGACTCACGGCTTCTCCGTTTCTCCTGGCGCCACTTTGGCTTAAGCGTGTTAAGCGGCCCTGAAGGAACGTGGTTGAATAAACCTTTCCGTACCGGCGACCGTCCGCCGCGTCGTTCCGGCGCGAGGGGTCTTGGAAAGCGGCCGGTATCGCGCTATAGACACCGGTGTCATTTGGCACCTGCAACGGCTTCCCCTTCTGCCGTGCCGGCCGCTTGACCCGAGCCGCAGAAGGGTATTGTTAGCGGTATCATTAATTTCGCCGGCCGCGGCTTCCCCGTCGGGAGGCGGGCTGTGCTACGCAACGGACGATTTCGGCCGCGGTTCGCCCCGACCGCGCGCACTAGGAGGAGAGAAGATGGCAAAGGACCGGCTGGCCGTACTATCGGCGATCATCGAGCAGGGTGTGATCCCTGTTTTCTATCATCCCGATGTCGAGCTGTGCATCAACGTGATCCAGGCTTGCGCCAACGGCGGAGCCAAGTGCATCGAGTTCACCAACCGCGGCGATTTCGCCTGGGAAGTCTTCAAGGACGTCACCAAGCACTTCAAGAAGGCCGACCCGTCGGTGATCATGGGCGTCGGCTCGATCATCGATGCCCCGACTGCGGCCCTTTATATCGCCAACGGCGCCAGCTTCGTGGTCGGCCCGCTCTTGAATGCGGAAGTCGCCAAGGTCTGCAACCGCCATTGCGTGCCTTATAGCCCCGGCTGCGGCTCGGCCTCGGAAGTCAACTACGCCCACGAGCTCGGCTGCGAGATCGTCAAAGTGTTCCCCGGCTCGTGCGTCGGCGGTCCGGAGTTCGTCAAGAACATTCTCGGGCCGTTGCCGTGGACCAAGCTGATGCCGACCGGCGGCGTCGATCCGACCGAAGAGTCGCTGACCAAGTGGTACAAGGCCGGCATCGTGGCCTCCGGTATCGGCTCCAAGCTGATCACCAAGGAACTGCTCGCCGCGAAAGACTTCGGCGCCATCGAGAAGAAGGTTGCCGAGACCATCGCCCTCATCAAGAAAATCCGTGGGAAATAAGCCAATGGCAGACGAAATCCTCAAAATCCGTCCCGCCTCCGAAGTGAAGTGGGATTGCGTGTCGCTCGGCGAAGTGATGCTGCGCCTCGACCCCGGCTTCGGCCGTATCCGCACCACCCGCCAGTTCGCGGTGTCGGAAGGCGGCGGCGAGTACAATGTGTGCCGCGCCATGCGCAAGTGCTGGAAGAAGCGCGCTTCCGTCGTGACGGCGTTGCCGGAGAACGATATCGGCTGGCTCGCCGAAGACCTCATCATGCAGGGCGGCGTCGACACCTCGCACATCATATGGCGCGAGTTCGACGGCATCGGCCGCAACACCCGCGTCGGCCTGAACTTCACGGAAAAGGGCTACGGCCCGCGTGCGGCGCTCGGCTGCAACGACCGCGGCAACTCGGCCGCGTCGCAGATCAAGCCGGGCGAAGTGAACTGGGACAAGCTGTTCGGCGAAGAGGGCGTGCGCTGGTTCCACACCGGCGGCATCTTCGCGGCGCTGGCTCCGAACACCTCGGAAGTGGTGATCGAAGCGGTGAAGGCGGCCCACAAGTACGGCACCATCGTCGCTTACGACCTCAACTACCGCGGCCAGCTGTGGAAGAGCCAGGGCGGCAAGGAAGGCGCGCGCAAGATCAATCGCGAGATCGCCAAGTATGTCGACGTGATGATCGGCAACGAGGAAGACTTCACGGCCTGCCTGGGCTTCGAAGTGGAAGGCCTCGACGAGCACATCTCCAAGATCGACCCGGCCAACTTCAAGAAGATGATCGCCACGGCGGTGAAGGAGTTCCCGAACTTCAAGGTCGCCGCGACGACGCTGCGCAACGCCAAGACCGCCTCGGTCAACGACTGGGGTGCGGTGATCTGGGCCGGCGGCAACTTCTACGAAGCGCCGATGCGCGAGAACCTGGAAATCTATGACCGCGTCGGCGGCGGCGACGGATTTGCGTCCGGCCTCGCTTACGGCTTCATGGAAGGCAAGGGCCCGCAGGCCGCCGTCGAGTACGGCGCCGCCCACGGCGCGCTCGCGATGTCGACCCCCGGCGACACTTCGATGGTCAACTTCAAGGAAGTCGAAGCCGTCATGAAGGGCAAAGGCGCCCGCGTCATCCGGTAAGTACTTCTGAACAAAAGATAATTGTCGGCGGAACCCGCGATTTCCAAGTCGCGGGTTTTGCTTTAGGAAGACCTCCATGGGGGCCTTCATGGGCGTCGTCGCAATTCTCGGCTGGATATTCGTGGCCCTCGGTTTGGCTGGGGCGGCGTATGCGCTCATGGCGGCTGGCTTCGCCCGGCGGTTCGCGGCGCGCGACGAGGGCGGCATCGAGAATTTTCCGGCGGTGTCGATCCTCAAGCCTTTGCATGGCGACGAGCCGGCGCTGGAAGCGAATCTGGAGACGTTCCTGGCGCAGGATTACCCGGCGCCGTGCCAATACGTGTTCGGCGTCCAGTCGCCCGACGATGCGGCCATCGCGGTGGTCGAGCGGTTGTTGAAGCGTCATCCCGCGGCCGATGCCGTGCTGGTGGTCGACAAGGCGCGTCACGGCACCAATCCGAAAATCGCCAATCTGATGAACATGCGCGGCGCCATCCGCCACGACGTGGTGATCCTTTCGGACAGCGACATCGCGGTCGAAGCGGGCTACCTGCGCCGTATCGCCGCCGCTCTGGCGCCCGAACGGGTGGGGGCGGTGACCTGTGTTTACACCGGCTGGGCGGCAGCGGGGCTGGTATCGCGGTTGTCGGCGATGGGCGTCAGCTATCATTTTTTGCCCAACGTCATGGCCGGGCTGGGCCTGAAAATGACCGCGCCGTGTTTCGGCTCGACCATCGCGCTCAAGGGCAAGGTGTTGCGCGAGATCGGCGGACTGGCCGCCTTTGCCGATCAACTTGCCGACGACAACGAGATCGGCCGGGCCGTCCGCGCCAAAGGCTACGAGGTCGCCATCCCGCCGTTCGCGGTGCGTCACGCCGCCACCGAGACCACAGGGTCCGAGTGGTTATCGCATGAGTTGCGCTGGATGCGGACCATTCGCACCGTCGATCCGGCCGGACATGCAGGATCTCTGGTGACGCACGCCATTCCCTTGGCATTCCTGGGGTTAATCCTCACCGGATGGGCGCCGGTCGCCTGGGGCGCACTCGCCACTACAATCCTTGCGCGCCTCGTGCTGAAATGGTGTATCGACACGGCGTTCGGGGAACCCGCAGGACCGTACTGGCTTATGCCGGTGCGGGATGTGTTAACCTTCTGTGTGTTCGTCACGTCGCTTTTCGGATCGGCCGTTGTCTGGCAGAAGGAGCGCCTTCGGGTCGGTGGCGACGGTGCGTTGTCCGGCCGCTGATGGCCAATCGATGAGGAAGTAGATGAAGTCGTTGTTCTTGCAGGCGCCCTCTTACGACGGTTACGACGGCGGGGCCGGTGCGCGCTATCAGATGAAGCGCGAGGTCAAGTCGTTCTGGTATCCGACCTGGCTGGCCCAGGCGGCCGCCATGGTGGAAGGCTCCAAGCTGATCGACGCCCCGCCGCACAAGCTGCATTGGAAGGACATCGAGGACGACGTGAAGAATCACGAGCTGATCGTGATCCACACGTCGACGCCGTCGTTCAAGTCCGACTGCAAGACCGCGCGGATGATCAAAGAGGTCAACCCGCACTGCAAGCTCGGCTTCATCGGCGCCAAGGTTTCGGTGCAGCCGACCGAAAGTCTCGAAGCCGAACCGGCGATCGATTTCGTCGCCCGCAACGAATACGAATTCACCATCCAGGAAATCGCCAACGGCGCCAAGTGGGACGGCCTTGCCGGCATTTCCTATCGCGATGCGTCGGGCTCGATCGTGCACAACGCCGAACGCGCCATCCTGACGGACATGGACAAGCTGCCGAGCGTGCTGCCGATCTACAAGCGCGACCTCAAGATCGAGAACTATTACGGCGGCTATCTCAAGCACCCGTACATGTCGTGGTACACCGGCCGCGGCTGCAAATCGCGCTGCACCTTCTGCCTGTGGCCGCAGACGATCTCCGGCCACAACTACCGCACCCATTCGATTCCGTACGTGCTCGACGAAGTGCGCTACATGAAGGAGAATTTCCCGCAGGTGCGCGAAATCTTCTTCGACGACGGCACCCTGACCGACAACCACGAGCGCGTCGAAGCCCTCGCCAAGGAACTTGGCAAGATGGGCGTGACCTGGTCGTGCAATGCCAAGGCCAACGTTCCGAGGCGGACGCTCGAGATCATGAAGGAGAACGGCCTTCGCATTCTCCTCGTCGGTTACGAGAGCGGCAACCAGCAGATCCTGCACAACATCAAGAAGGGCCTGCGCGTCGACGTGGCGCGTCAGTTCTCCAAGGACTGCCACGAACTCGGCATCCTGGTGCACGGCACCTTCATTCTCGGTCTGCCGGGCGAGACCAAGCAGACCATCCAGGAAACCTTGAACTTCGCCAAGGAAGTGAACCCGCGCACGCTGCAGGTGTCGCTGGCCGCGCCGTATCCCGGCACGTTCCTCTACAATCAGGCCAAGGAAAACGGCTGGTTCGCCTCCGACGTCGATCTTCTCACCGACGACGGCACCCAGATCGCGCCGCTGAACTACGACAATCTCAGCCACAGCGAGATTTTCGAAGCGGTGGAGTGGTTCTACAAGAAGTTCTACTTCCGCCCGTCGAAGATCGCCGAGATCGTCGGCGAGATGGTGACCAACCCCGAAATGTTCGGCCGCCGTCTGCGCGAAGGCGTCGAGTTCTTCGACTTCCTCAAGACCCGCGAGGACATGATCGTTTCGTAGAACGGGCAAAGCGGCGGGAGCCTGGTTGTTCGGACCCGGACGGATGACGCGGTGCTCGCCGCCGCACGTCGTTGACTGATTCTGACGAATCAGATTCTTCTATTGTAAGGCCGTAAGACAAACCCCGAGGACGTGATGCAGGACCAAGCTACTCCGAACTCAGCCATTGGTTCGCAGTCCGAACGGCGCGTGTGGCGCGCGCCGATTATGGTCGAATTCGACGTGTCCGAGACGCTAGGGACCGGCACGGGGCAACAGGAAGGCGACAGCAGCAACAGCTAGCAATCGCCCGCCCCGTTGCTGCGCGTCGCCTTGGCGACAAAGTGCGCCACCGAGATCGCGCGCAAAAGCTTCGTGCGGTAATTCCTGGTCGTCGTCGTGCCCGGCTTCGCGGGCAACGGCCTTTCAAGCAGGGATTTCACGCCTTCGCAGTCGATCAATCCGGCGACCCCCGGAGCGGCCAGCGCCATGGCGGCTTGCATCCGAAGCGTTGCGCCGCGATCGCCCTGCATCCGCGCGAACCAATCCGCGCCCTGATAGCCCCGGTGCTTCGCATTGACGGCCAGCGTCTCCTCAGGGATGCGGTCGGCGAACGCCTGCCGATACAGCCATTTCGTCTGGCCGTCGCGCAGATACATGTGCGACGGCATTTCCAACGTCAGTTCGACGAGCCGCCGGTCGCAGGTCGGATCGCGCCGGTCGACGCCGAATGCGCCCAATTCGCCCTTCAGGTTGGTCCCACGGTCGTGGCGGCGCAGGATGAAGGCGGCCAAAGCGCGATGGTTGCGCCAGGGGCGGTAGGTCGGATCGAAATCGAGATCTTTCAGGCGCGCGTTCAAGTCGGCGCCGGCGATCACATCCGGATGCAGCGCGGTCACTTCGGCGAGATCTTTTCTTTCCCGTCCGGCCAACGCGCGCAGCAGCGCGGCGGCGCGCGCCGGAAGCAGCGGCAGAAGGGTGAGGCCGCCGTAGACGCGCTGGGCCTGGTATCCCTCGCGGCGGAGCGCAGCGGCTTCCCGCCACCAGGCCGCCAGCCGGCCGGACGAGAAAAGTTCCGCTATCCGTTGGACGCCATCCTGGCTGATCGTGGCGTTGCCGCAGGACGCGCTCATCACGACACGGTGGCCGGCGTTCGAGGCTTTCCGGGCGATCTCGCGGACCCAGAGTGCGTTGCAAGGATTGAGAACCGGCCGCTCGCAATAAAAGAAATTGCGATCGAAGTCGTCGCCGATTTCGCGTCCGGCCGAGTCCACCAGCACGTGATCGACGTTGGGATAGCGTGCCGCCAGCAGCGCCGCGAGGGGGCCTTCATCAACGATACGCCCTTCGGGTTCGTCCAGCACCACGCCCTTCATCGGCACATGGGTATAGGCCGTCAGCCGCGCGCCCCGGCCGGCGAGAAGACGCGCGGCACTGGAAACCGCGGCTGCCGAATCCAATCCGCCGCTCAAATGGGCGGCAATCGATCCGATACTCCGTAGCCGATCCGCCACGGCGCGGTCGAAGGTCGCCCGGAAGGCCTCGACGGCGTCGTCGTCGCGCGCAAATCGGCTCTTGCGGTCGAGGCGCCACGTATACCAGTCGCGGGTTTCGATGCGGCCGTCGGCATGGGCGATCACCAGCGCGCCCGGCTCGACCCGGTTGATGCCGGCAAAATGGCTTCCCGGCCCACGCATCGGCGCCAAGGCTAGTTGATCGCGCAAGGTGTCGAGATCGGGCGCGATGGGCACGCCGGGCAGGGCGTGAATTCCTTTGGCCATCGAGGCGAACGCAAGCCGGTCGGAATCGGCGCGATAGAACAACGGCCGGTTGCCGAGAAAATCGCGCGCCAGGGTCAGCGTCCGCTCGCGCCCGTCCCACACCGCCAGCGCCCAATCGCCGATCAGTCTGTCGAGCGCGCCTTCGCCCCAGCGCTCCCATGCCGCCAATGCGAAATCGGCATCGGCCATGGTGCGCGCATTTTCGGCGGTCAAACCAAGGTCTGCCGTCAGTTCCATCCGATTATCGAGCCGCATGTCGGCAACGAGAACGAGGCGCCCATCGCGGCTGGCGACCGGCTGGCGGTCAAGCCGGTCTTCGGGCGTGAGAATGAAGAGATCGGTGCCAAGAACGAGATCGTCGCTGCTCCAAGACCCGCTGCGATCGGGTCCGTAGATCGCCAGCGAGCGGCTCATCCGCGCCGCGTCGGCCGTAATGTCCGGCCGTCCGTTGCGATGCCAGAGTCCGAAAATCGCCGTCATAACCCACGTCCCGTCGCTGTGGCGGATGCGCGTCGGTTGGTTGACAGCGTCACCGAATGCGCTGAATGTCGACGTACATCTGTACGGTTGTCAATGAGGCGATAATGTCCGATCAACCCGATCAAAAAAGCAACGTCAGCGATGCCGCTCCGGCGAAGAAGGCGTGGCACGCGCCGGTCTATGCTCCGTTGGCGGGCATCAGCGAGCAAACGTTGAACGGGGCCAATGCGGGCTCGGACGACCTCGAACAGTCTTGACGATCGGCTCCTGACGGCCGGAAATTCCGGTCCTTGCTCTCTGATCCGCTGAAGCCGTAAGACGGTCCGGCACGCGCCGGAGATCCGCATGAACGCGAAGGGTTTGATCGTCACCGCCGATGACTTCGGTGCCGCGCCGGAGGTCAACGAAGCGGTGATGCGCGCCCATGGCGAGGGTATCCTCACCTGCGCCTCGCTGATGGTGGCGGGGGCAGGGGCAGCGGATGCCGTCAAGCGTGCCAGGGAAACGCCCAGCCTCGGCGTCGGGCTGCACCTCGTCCTGGTCGAAGGCAAGCCGGTACTCCCGCCGCAGCGCATTCCCAATCTGGTCGGCGCCGACGGCAATTTCCGCACCGACATGGTCAAGGCCTCGTTCGGCATGGCGATGTTGCCGTGGGTGCGGCGCCAGCTCGCCGCCGAGATCGAAGCCCAGTTTGCCGCCTTTGCTGCGACCGGCCTTCCGCTCGATCACGTCAACGCCCACAAGCATTTCCATCTGCATCCGACCATCGGCCGCCTCGCGGTCAAGATCGGCAAGCGCTACGGCCTGACGGCGATGCGCGCGCCGATCGAGCCGCCGGAAATCATCCGCCGCATCGATCCCCATGCCACCGGCGGCGATATCGAACGCTTCGTCGGCGCGCGGCTGAAGGACCGGCTGTGGGTCAGCCGCATCTGGTCGCCCGATCAGGTGTTCGGATTGGCATGGTCCGGCGCGATGCACCGCGGCCGCGTCAAGGCGATCCTCGACAACCTGCCGGACGGCGTCAGCGAGATCTACTGCCACCCCGCTTTGTCGGCTTATCCCGGCTCGGCCCAGGGCTATCGCTACAGCGACGAACTCACCGCGCTCACGGCGCCGGAGGTGATCGAACGCACGCGCGGGCTGCGCCTCGGCCGCTTCGCCGATTTCGCCGGCGGTTGAAGGGTTCAGCCGATGTCGATGATCTTCAGGTACACCACCGTCTGATTGAGCAGCATGTAGGCGATTTCGCCGAAGGTGATGGGGCCGTCGAAGTTCCCGGTCATCTCGCCTTCGAGTTCCGCATACATGTAGTTGAGGATGCAGTTGCACGAGAAGACGAGCCCGTCGGCGCCGGTATTGCCGGCGTTTTCGAACGCCTCGACGTAATCGACGATGGGTTCGGCAAACCGGTAGGCGATGCCGGGAAACACCGGCGCATAGAAGCGGACGGTCCCGGTCGCATCGTCGACCGATTGGATCGAGACGTTGATATGGGCGCCGTTATAGTCGGCGATCAGCGGCAGCTTGGTGTCGATCGCGTTCTCGCGGATGTAGCGCGCCAGATTGGCGGGCTGGTCGGCGATCCGACAATCGCCGCTGACCGAAAATCCTTCCTGATCGAACACGATGGTGTCGCCGTTGCCCGGCCGGAACGGATTGATGATGTCGAGCACCGCCATTTTGCCGGGCTGCAACTCGACATGGAGCACCACCGCGTCGTCGGCGATGGCTTCGGGCGAACCCGCGAACACTTTCGGTTGCCGCTTACCGATATCGGCGACGTCGACGGCCGCGATCCAGCCGAGCAACGGGCTGTTGAAGACGCCCTCGTAGCTCTGCACTTCCTTGGCGAAACGGCGGTGCACGTCGCCGCCGCCCGGCACGATCAGTACCGAAAAACCGGAGGCGGGATAATCGGCGCCGATGCCGGCAAGCCCTTCCGCGGTGTAGCGCTTGATCGTCGCCGTGGTGGCGATGCCGGTGAGGTCGTGCACGAAGATGCGGTCGAGATTGGTCATGCCGCCGTCTTCGGTCATGAAGGAGACCGCCGTGCCGCCGATCCAGTTGCCCGCCGGAAGCTGCGTCAGCAGCGCTTCGTCTCCGGCCACCAGCAAGATGTTCCCGCTCGCGATCAGGGCGGTGACGTCTTTGACGGAATAGAGTCCGTTCTTTGCCATTTTGGGAGCCCTTTCGATGCGGTCAGCTGAAGATCGCGCGGAGGTCCTGCGCGGCGATCTTCTCGTTCTTCTTGAAGAAATCGTAGATCTCGTCGCCGAACTTCTGCACGGCGGCGGGCGAGCCGTCCTTGGCGACTTCCATTGCGATGCGGGTCATCATGATCTTCATGCCGAGGGCAGACCACGGCCGCTTGATTTTGCCCACGGCGACGGCGTTCCAGTTGGGGTGGGTTCTCGGCGGCAGTCCTGCAACCTCGGTCATGTGATTCTCCAGCGTGTCGTCTGGTTCGGTGCCGACGAGAACGGTATGGAGGGCAGGTAAAGAAACTGCGTATCTGTCGCAAGATTGTATGAGGCAACAACGAACAAAACCGGCGCTCGCCTCTCTCTGCGTAGTACTACCTATGCCCGTCGAACCGCCTCTCGCGGGCGAAGGTTTTGCGGGTCCGGGCCGCCCGTTTTCTCCTTAACGTGGAATTAGCCGCCGTTTTCTAGGATATCCTGGCTGCATTGGGATGACCTTCATGGCGTCTGCCGATCAAAAAAGTACTGCTCCTCAGCGGCTGTCGGTCGAGGAACTCGAGCGGGTTCTGTGGTCCCATTCGGCGTTCGTCTCGCGGGTGGCGGGCGGACGGCGGGCGCAGCTCAAATCCTGCGATCTGAAGGGCGCCAACCTGTCCAATCGCGTTCTGTCCGATGCCGATCTGTCCGGCTCGGTGTTGAGCGGTGCCGCCTTGCGCTTTACCGAATTCGTCGGCGCCAATCTCTACTGCTGCGACCTGCGCGGGGCCGATGCGAGCTACGCCAATTTCAGTCATGCCGATCTGCGCGGAGCGATCCTTACGGGCTGTAATCTCGCCCACGCCCGGCTGAACTGCGCCGATTGCCGTCCCGGCCGGATGCTGCAATCGGGCGAAAGCGGATTGCGCGACGTGATCGATCCGCATGTCGCCAGCGCCAGTTTCAGCCGCAGCCTGCTCAGCGACGTCGATTTCGAGAATGCCCATCTGGAAGGGGCGGATTTCTCCGGCGCTATCATCGAGGCGTCGCGGTTCAAGGGCGCCAGTCTCAAGAACGCGGTGTTTCAGGATGCGGTGCTGAGCGGCGTCGATCTTGCCGATCTGCCGGCTTCGGCGCTGAAGACCTGCATCGTGGCGCCGTCGGAACGTTCGGTGTCGGCGCGCGTGCACCAACTCGAAAAGCTCACGCTGCACCAGCATTGGATCGCCACCGACGGGCGCGAAGGCATTGCCGCCGTGTTCGACGGCGAGGATTTGCGCCCGCTCGCCGACGTGGTGCGCACCGCGAAGCTGACGGCGATCTCCGCCAAGGGCGCCATCGGCGTGGTGATGGATTTTTCCGGCTGCGAGCTTCAGGGCGCCAATTTGGAAAATGCCGATCTTCGCGGCGCCAGCTTCGAGAACGCCGATTTGCGCGGCGTACGCTTCCACAACGCCCGCCTCGATCATGCCCGCTTCAAGGGCGCCGACCTGCGCCCGCTCAAACTGCATTCGGGCGACTATCTCGCGTGCGATTTCACCGGCGCCGCCCTCGCCGAAGACCAGCTGGAAACCGCGATCCGGGCGTGATTTCGGTACACTGTCATCCCCGGCGAGCAACAGGCGCGAAGCGACTGTGCGAGGGAAGGGGACCCAGGTCGTCGCGGCAGCCACGCTGGAGGAGGAAAAGCAGATCTGTACCGTCTCTCGACGATCATTTTTGTAGGAAGCCCCTGGATTCCCTTCCCCTCCCAACCTTCGCTGCTCCGCGGCTGCGGCCGGTCGGCCGGGAATGACATGTTGGGATGCCGCCGCCGGGTGTAGAATGGCGGCGCCTTCAACCGTTGGAGGATGCCATGACATCCAAACCGGATTCGATGGAAGCGTTGAAGATCATGAGCGATTATCTCGCCGCCATCGAGAAGCACGAAGATCAGAGTGTCTATCTCCGCTGCGCCGCAATGTGTTCCGGCCTGTCGGCGGTGGTCTACGAACTCAGAGCCTTGCGCGAAACGGTGGCGGCGAAGACACCGTAGTATCCGCTTCCCCTTATTTCCTCTCTGACGGAACGCGCGCAATTATCACGGCGTGCGCGGCGGGATGATTTCGCCGTTGGGCATGCGCCGGCCGCCGGGCGGGACGGCCCCGCAATCGTCGGATAGGCGCGTCATCTCGTAGAGCGAGATCATCGCAAGAGAGGTGCCGGCCAGCGGCACGCGGAGCGTCACCTTGCGGCGGCCGTTCGGGTCGGTTTCGACGGCGATCTCGGTCGGATCCCGTCTGGCGCCGACGGTGCAGTGCGCAACGGCCGTGTATCCGTTTCGGCGCGTCACGACGTCGGCGAAGGTGCAATCGGTCGGCAACAGGTTCGCCGGATCCATTTCCTTGGCGCCGCCGTCCGGCACGCAGAGCTGAAACATCGGCATGGATTGCGCCAGACTTGCGTCGGCCAGCCGCTGCAGTTCTTGTTCCGGCAGATTGCCTGCGCCTTTGCCGAGAAACGCGCCGGCATTGGTGGCACCGCGGAATTCATAAAGACCGGGTTTGCTCGCCGGCAGCGACGGCAACGCGCCCGCAACCGCCGCTGCGGCCAGACCGGCTCCGATCAAACTCCATCGCGCAATTTTCATGGCTCCCCCCACCCACATGCCGGGCATGATAGCACGCCTTTGGGGGACTGGGTTCCGAGATGATTCCCGCGCCCCCCGGCATCTCCATCGTTTCTCCCTCGCGGAACAGAGCCGGTTGAACCCGCCGCCAATTGCAGTCATTCGTTGGAACGTTCACGCTGGGAAAAAGCAGCCCGAATTGGTCATACACCATCTCCATTCGCGCTGAAGTTCTCAGCGCGAAACAGCTGATATGCGGGAATCTCTCGAATTGGGACAAATGGGGGATTATAGGTTCCCACCTGCTTCAGACACGGCATGATGCCTTCAATACCGCGGCTGATGGGATTGGATGTCACTGCTAATGAACAGTCCAATATAGAAAAGCGGTCATCCGGCGTTTCTTCGGAAATTAGATTGGCGCTCGCTAGATTCTCTATATCTGAGATGTACGCCATTAGCGGCCACTGAAAAGATGGAAGTGAGTGTTCGCCTTTTAGTTGGAGAACAGATTGGAATCGGCGTTCATCAGTTGAACGATCAGCAGGTTTGAGAAAATCAAGCCAATCATATGGGAGGGTAAAACCCGGCTTATAACCAGGAACGAACCCAAGCAGTCCAACGAGCGCACTATTGCCCTCCCTCGTTATGAGGATTGCATCGCCCCAGCTCTTGCCAGTCCATCGAGACCCTTGCCCCAAACCGAGCGTGTCCACCCAAGTTGTTTCGAGCACTGTGGACGCAGCTCTTTTTCTACCGCTCACTGATACTTTAAGCGTTAAGCGGTATCGCAATGTGTGCTTGCCTGTAAAAACACCGCAGCCGGACAGGCTGGCAAGCGCTGCTGCAGACTCTATGAAATGCCGACGCTTCATTTCATCCCCCCAACAATAGTGTGATTGTCACCGGTATCCCGCTACGCTGTCCAGGCATCGGATCGTCAAAGTCCCTATTGGCTAATACTGCCCCACCTGCACTTTATCCGTTGTCTGGGGTTAGCGTCTTTCGAGACGGTCTCGGCTACGTCCGGGTTTGGCGCTAGGTCGCCGTCCGACCTACGTCCGGAAACGTCCCTGAACTCGCCGTTGAGAGAACTTCGCAAAGGCGCCAAAACCGGTCCTTGCGAAAAAATCTAATTGGATTTGCCAACAGGCATGTCGACCGCGACGGCATGCGTCTTTATCGGAACGAGAGCCAAGCCTACCAGCACGACCACTCCGACAACGACGGCCCATTTCAGGTTAGCTCGAAAAACCTTGCGGGCGACAACGCCGCACACCAGTGCGAGAAGGGCCGCAATTGCGAGGTCCATCGCGATATAGCTAATCATCTGGTTCATGTCGCAACCCTCCCATTCGCGAGTATGCCCGATAATACGACAGCATAAACGGGGATGGCGGAAATTGGCGCTAGGTCGCCGTCGGACCTACTTCTGTTTCTGACCCTAAACTCGCCGTTGAGAGATGGTCGCAGAAGCGCCAACACCGGACATCGTAGCCACCCCGGACTCCGATCCGCCGATGCTAATGTCCTAATAGGTTTCGTAGGGCGGGAGAGTCGATCACGAGGTCTTCCCCGAGTCTACGGCAGAACTCTGCATACTCTGTCGGGTTCTTTTTCCATTGGATCGCGGGAATGTCTATTGCAGTATAAAGTTCGCGATAATCGGGCATTAGTCGATAAACATTGATTTTTCTGGCTTTTTCGTCAACTTCGATCTCGTGGCTATAGTTCGCAATTTTGGCCACGGCCCGTCCTTTCAACAATGTCGCCCAGCCAGAGCATGGCAGCAACACGTCAACGCGTCGAGCACATGAAGGCCCATGTCTGAAAGTGGCGCGTTTCCGCCGTCGCCACGACGTCCGGAATCAGTTCAACTTCGGACCTAGGCCAACCGGCGACTTGGCGCCAGAAGTGGACATTCCAAGCCCGCCTTTTAAAACGGCAATGCGCAACATTCGGGGGGAGTAAATGGGCAGAGGTTGTGCTGTGGCGTTGTTCGGCTGGTTGGGTGTGGTTCTGCTTGCTCAGGGCTACCTCATCATCAACGTCGTCTCTGCCACGATAAAAGCTGACTTGCGCTTCGCTCTCTGGGGTGGCGGCGATGTACGCGGCCTGTTCAGTTTCGACGTCTTGTTTCTTGAGCTGATGTTGTTAGTCCCACTGGCTATCCTGCTGGTTCTATGGCGTGCGAGGCGTTCCCGAAATCGCGTCTCGTAATCTCCGTTTCTGGCGCGTTCCGGCCCAAACGGCTACTTCCGATCCCGGACCGATTCCAGACATTGGCCGGACGGCGGTTCGGCGCCAACTCCGGCCATTCCCGAAGCGTTCGTCGAAAGCTATTTGCGCGGTAGCTTGAAAGCGCGCGCCTCATCCAGGCACACGGCCAAGACTGCGACTTTGCCTTCAGTTCCTTCGGAGACCTGCGTCCCCGGTGGTCTTGGTGCGCGCAGCCGCTTTGCCACTTCCTTCGCTTTGCCAACCACTGCTTCCAGTGCCGCCGGATCGAGCGATACATATTCGATTGCAAGCCCGACGCTGGAGTCCAATTTGTCGAGTTCTCCGCCGCTAAAATACTCGTGCACGCATCGATAAAAGAGATAGTCGCGCCAAGCTTCGGTTGTGTTAGGTCCTTTCTTCGCGGTGGAAGCGCTCGCCGATTGCACGGACGGCAGTCCGCTCCCCACGCCGACGACAACACACAGAAACAGCCGAATAGCCAGTTTGGATTTCCCGGCTTTGAGCGCCGAACCATCGGGCATGCCCGCCCCTCCTATCAACTAGTGCCGTAGACTATCGCACGACCCAACGCCCCGGCGAATGACCGTTCATGGCGCGATTCCGCCGAAACGGCTAGGTCCGTTCCTAGACCGTTTCCAGACATAGCCTGGGCGGCGGGAAGGCGCCACAACTCGCCGTTCCTTCCGTGCGCCGCTTGGCTTACCTTCCAGAAGTTTTGGATCGAAGGCCAGCCGACATGCCCACTTTGGACTTAACCTCGCTGGCGCAAACAACTGTGATCGTTACCGCCGCCGATGCGTTTCTTGCGGAGGGGCACGCTGCAATCAGTCTCACCTTTTCCGACGGTACTTGTACTTAGTGTTTGAGTTCGCACCCAACATCAAACTCCAAGTCTTCAATTTCACGGGCTATGAGATTTGGACAATCCGGTTTGCAGATGGCCGCGTGCACTATTCCAACTACGCCTGAGGGCGGGTATGGGAGGTTTTGGCGCAAGTCGGTCCCAAAGCAATGTCCGCGGTCGTATCCGCTCCCGACCATCTTGAATCTGGCGAAAGTGCACCTACCTCTCTGGAGCTGTTTGACCGCACGGGAGAGGATCGACGAACGCGTCGCAATCGCGGCTGTAGTTTAGAACGATTCGATTTCGATTCGGGACGCCCGGCCGTTCGTGGGCGTTTTCTATCGCCGGAATCGCAAGGCAATTTTTGTGACGGTTTCGCGGCTTAGGCCCGAAATTCGGGAATTGAATTCACGTTTTTGCAGATCGCATTTGCGTCTTGGGGTTTGAGGGTTTTACGGCTGTAGTTTAGACTTATTCTGAAACATCAGCCGGAGCCCGCCTGTGACGCTTGCTTTGCCGAACCTCCGCTTTGACCCCATCGACGTGCCCGAGGGTCCGGTCCGGCTGGGCTCGCCGGAGCATCTCCGCCTGTTGTGCAAGACGCTGCTGGAGACCTTCAATCCCTACAAGCCGGCGGTGATCGACTGGCCCAAACTGGACGCCAAGACCCAGGACCTCATCACGTCGTTGCCGATCTGGGATATCGCGGTGCAGACCGAGAACCGCGCCGGCGTCTGGGTCGGGTCCTATGCCGACAAGGCCCGCGATCCGCTGCTGCGCCAAGCGGTCGAACTCAATGCCTTCGAGGAACGCCGCCACCGCCATGTGCTGGCCAATCTGGTCGAGGCCTACGGCATCGCGCTAAAACCCGAGCCGGCCTATCCGGCGCCCAGGGACCCGGAATGGGCGTTCGTTCAGGTCGGATTTTCCGAATGCATCGACAGCTTCTTCGCGTTCGGCCTGTTCGAAGCGGCCCGCCGCACCGGCTTCTTCCCGCCCGAACTGGTCGACACCTTCGAGCCGGTGATCGCCGAGGAGGGGCGCCACATCCTCTTTTTCGTCAACTGGCTCGCCTGGCATCGTCGCACCATGCCGGCGTGGCGCCGGCCCTGGTTCGAGCTGAAGGTGGCCGTGATCTGGGCCTATCTGATCCTGGAGCGGATCGGTATCGCCTCCAACATCGGCGAGGGCGACAAGCAATCGAATTTCACCGTTAACGGTGCCGACCAGCTCGGCGTCGACATCACCCCGGCCGCGCTGATGGACCTCTGCCTCGCCGAAAACGACCGCAGGCTGGGGGTTTACGACAACCGCCTGTTGCGGCCGACCCTGGTTCCGGCCATGGTGCGGCTGATCCGGCGCTTTCTGCCGGAGCCCCAAAAGCGCTAAGAACGCGGCATGAAAGTCTGGACTTGGGTTGCGCTGATCGTCGGGTTCGCCTTGGCGGTCTTCGTGGTGATGCACATCGGCGTGGCCGCGGTGTTCGGCGCCGTGGTCGGGGTGGGCTGGCTCGGCTTCATCGCGATCCTGCTCGCCGCCATGCCGATCATTGCGCTCTTGGCGCTGGCGTGGCGCTCGCTGCTCGGACCGGTGGTGCCGTTCTGGGTGCTGTTCGTCTCGCGCCAGCTGCGCGATTCCGCCACCGATCTGTTGCCCTTCACCCAGATCGGCGGCTGGGTGATCGGTGCCCGTGCCGGCATTCTCGCCGGCATTCCGCCGATCCGGGCCTATTCCTCGTCGGTGGTCGATCTCACCTGCGAGACCATGGCGCAGATCGCCTTCACCATCATCGGCCTGTTGATCGGCTTCACCAAGCTGCAGGCCTCGGCGGAGATGGCGGGTTATGTCGATGCGCTGATCCTCGGCACCGCCTTGCTGGTGCCCGGCGTGATCGCCTTCGTGGTGCTGCAGCGCAAAGGTACCAAGCTCGCCGCCAAGATGGCCGCGCATTTCCTGCCCAAGGCGGTGGCGCATACGGAGCAATTCACCGCCGAGATCGAAGCGCTCTATCAACAGCCGAAGAAGCTGGCGCTGTCTTCGACGTTTCATCTCTTGGCTTGGCTGGCGACGGCCGTCTGGGTGTGGGTGATCTTCCGCTTGTGCGGCGCCGACATCTCGCTGATGGATGCCATCGCCATCGAATGCATCTTGTCGGCGCTGCGCTCGGCGGCGGTGTTCGTTCCGGCCGCGGTCGGCATTCAGGAAGCGGGCTACGCCGCGCTGGCGCCGGTGTTCGGCGTCGGTCCGGAGATCGGGCTGGCGGTGTCGCTCTTGAAGCGCGCGCGCGACGTGGTGCTCGGCATTCCGGTGCTGCTAATCTGGCAGGCGGTCGAAGGCAAGCGCGCGTTCGGCGGCGGCAACGGGACGGAAGCGGCATGAGCGGCGATCTTGTTTTCGTTACTGGCGCATCCGGTTTCGTCGGCTCGGCCGTGGCGCGACGGCTGCAACAGAAGGGTTTTCGTCTTCGTCTGGCCGTGCGCGCTTCATCGCGCCGCGACAATCTCGAAGGCCTCGACGCCGATGTCGTCGTTGCCGACATCAAGGACCGCGCCGCACTGGAAAAAGCGATGGCGGGTTGCCGCTATCTCTTCCATGTCGCCGCCGATTACCGGCTGTGGGCCAAAGATCCGGAAGAGATCGTCCGCAACAATCGTGACGGCACGCTGGCGCCGATGCAGGCCGCATTGGCCGCAGGCGTCGAGCGCATCGTCTATACGTCGTCGGTCGCCACCTTGAAGGCGCGCACCGATGGCGTCGCCGTCGACGAGACTTGCCGCCATACCGAACAAAGCGCCATCGGTGCCTACAAGCGTTCGAAAGTCGTCGCCGAGCGCGTGGTCGAGAAAATGGTGGCGGAGGAGGGGCTTCCTGCGGTGATCGTCAGTCCGTCGACACCGATCGGGCCGCGCGACATCAAGCCGACGCCGACGGGCCGCATCATCGTCGAAGCGGCGACCGGCAAGATTCCGGCCTTCGTCGATACCGGGCTCAATCTGGTCCATGTCGATGACGTCGCCGAAGGTCATCTCCTCGCGCTGGAAAAGGGCCGCATCGGCGAGACCTACATTCTCGGCGGCGAAGACGTTGCGCTGCGCCGGATGCTGGTGGTGATCGCGGATCTCGCCGGCCGTAAGCCGCCGACGGTCAATCTTCCGCGTACGCCGCTTTATCCGATCGCCTGGATCGCCGAAGCAATCGCCCGCGTCACCGGCAATGAACCGTTCGTCACCGCCGATGCGCTGACCATGGCCAAGTATCACATGTTCTTTTCCTCGGCGAAGGCGAAGGCCGAACTCGGCTACACGGCGCGCCCCTATCGCGAAGCCTTGGCCGATGCTTTCGCCTGGTTCAAGGCGGCCGGGTATCTGAAATGATCGCCGCTGCCGTCAGTTTCGTGGCACTGGCGATCTGGCTGGTGCTGGTGTTCGGCCGCGGTTGGTTCTGGCGTATGCGGGAGCGCGATACCGACGTGCCCCCCGCACCAGCGAATTGGCCCTCGGTCGTTGCCGTGGTTCCGGCGCGCAACGAAGCGGCGGGCATTGCCGCCTCGGTGCAAAGCCTGATCGCGCAGGATTATCCGGGACCGTTCCGCATCATCGTGGTCGACGATCAGAGCGAAGACGATACTGCCGCCATCGTGCGCGGGCTCGGCAGCGACCGCGTCACGGTGCTCGACGGCGCCGCCCATCCCGCCGGCTGGACCGGAAAACTGTTCGCTGTGCACCAGGGCGTGGCGGAAGCCGCCGCGGCGGATTATCTCTGGCTGACCGATGCCGACATTTCGCACACTTCCGACAATTTGAGAGCTTTGGTGGCGCGGGCCGAAGCCGGTCGCTTTGTCCTCACCTCGCTGATGGCGCGGCTCGCTTGCGAGAGCTTTGCCGAAAGGCTGCTCGTCCCCGCCTTCGTATTTTTCTTCGACCTGCTGTACCCGTTCGCCTGGGTCAACGATCCCAAAGCCAAGACGGCAGCGGCGGCAGGCGGCTGCATGCTGGTCCGGCGCGAGGCCCTGGAGGCCGCGGGCGGCATCGCGGCTATCCGTGGTGAGATCATCGACGATTGCGCCCTGGGGCGTGCCCTGAAGGCCCACGGACCGATCTGGCTGGGGTTGACCGACCGTTCGGTTTCGATCCGGCCGTATCCGCGCATCGCCGACATCCGCGCCATGGTCGCCCGCTCGGCCTATACCCAGCTCGGCTATTCGCCGCTGGCGCTGATTGGAACCGTTCTCGGCATGCTGCTGCTCTACGTTGTACCCGTGGCCGGGCTGGCGATCGGGGGTATCAGCGCGGTATTTGGGTCCTTGACCTGGGCCTTGATGACGGTGTGTTTTCAGCCGATCCTCAAGTTCTACCGGCGTTCGCCGTTCTGGGGCTTGGCATTGCCGTTGATCGGCGTTTTCTATGCCGCATTCACCCTCGATTCGGCGGTACAACACTGGCAAGGACGCGGTGGATTGTGGAAGGGACGCGCACAGGCGATCACAAAATGAGCAACGCTGGGACATTGAAATCGGGCAAAGGCCATAACGACGAGAATTTTCCCGTCGCGTCCTTCGTCATTGCCGCGCGCCATCGCCCGGCGATTCTGGCGTTCTACAATTTCGTTCGTATCGCCGACGACGTGGCCGACAACGCCATTGCTCCGGCCGAAGAGAAGTTGCGGATTCTGGAAGAAATGCGCCTGACGTTGATGGGCGCCTCGGATGCCTCGCCGGAAGGCGTCAAGCTGCGCCGGGTGCTCGAGGAGCGCCGCCTCAGCACCGATCACGCTGCCGATCTTCTCGAGGCTTTCCGCCGCGATGTCGTCAAGCTGCGATATGCCGACTGGGACGAGCTGATCGACTATTGCCGTTATTCCGCGATGCCGGTTGGCCGCTATGTGCTCGACGTGCACGGCGAGGATCGCGCAGTGTGGCCGCTGAACGATGCCTTGTGCGCGGCGTTGCAGGTCATCAACCACTTGCAGGATTGCGGCAAGGATTTTCGCCAGATCAACCGGGTCTATCTGCCGGAAGACCTGTTGCGGAAACACGGCGCGACGGTCGAGATGCTGGGTGAGGCCCAGGCGCGTCCGGCACTGAAAGCGGTGCTGAACGACGTGGCGGGGCGCAATGCCGATCTGCTCGCCACATCGGCGGCGTTCTCCGGCAAGATCCGCGATCCGCGCCTGGCGCTCGAAGTCGGCCTGATCCAGCGCTTCGCCGAAGACCTCAACATCCGCCTGTTCACCGCCGATCCGTTGCGGGACCGCGTGCATCATAGGAAATCCGAGCTGATCCCGCTCGCCATCTCCGCCTTCGGGCGTTTCGCCGTCTCCCGTATCGCCCGCAAGAGTTCGCCATGAACGCCGTTTCTTCTTCGCCCGAAATCGAAGCGGTGCGCCGCAAGGCCGCCGGTTCGTCGTTCTATTCCGCCATGAAGGTGCTGCCGAAAGCGCGGCGCGAAGGCATGTATGCCATTTATGCGTTCTGCCGCGCCGTGGACGACATCGCCGATGACGGCGAGGGTACGCGCGAGGAACGCCTCGCCGAACTTGAGGATTGGCGCGACGATCTGAAAGCGCTCTACACCGGCGCCCACGCGCCGCGCGTCGCCTTCCTCAAGGAGGTGGTCGAGAGCTTTCGGCCGCGGCTCGCCGATTTCCTCGCCGTGATCGACGGCATGGCGATGGACCTCGAAGGCGATATCGTGGCGCCGAATCTCGACGTGCTCGATCTTTATTGCGACCGCGTCGCCAGTGCCGTCGGACGGCTGTCGATCAAGGTGTTCGGCATGGACGAGGAGCCGGGTTTCGCGCTCGCTTTCCATCTCGGTCGCGCCTTGCAGCTCACCAACATCCTGCGCGATCTCGACGAGGATGCCGAAGTCGGACGGCTTTATCTGCCGCGCGACTATCTCGGCACCATCGGCCCGGTCGATCCGCGCGAAGCGCTGGCGAAACCCACGATCGACGATGCCTGCCGCAAAGTCGCGGTGCTGGCGCACAAGCATTACCGCGAAGCCGATGCCATCATGGCGGCCCGGCCGGCGGGCGATTTGCGGGCGCCTCGCTTGATGGGCGCGGTCTATGCCGAAATCCTCAAGCGAATGGAAGCGCAAGGCTGGGCGCCGCCACGCCAGCGCGTGAAGGTACCGAAAATTCTGCTCGGCTGGCTCGCGTTGCGCTACGGGATCGTCGCATGAGAACGATCGTCGTCGGGGCGGGATTGTCGGGACTGGCGGCCGCGGTGACGCGGGCCGTCGCAGGCGACGATGTCGTGGTCTACGAAGCCGCAGGTCACGCCGGCGGACGCTGCCGTTCCTATGTCGACGCGACGCTCGATTGCGTCATCGACAACGGCAATCATCTCGTCCTGTCGGGCAATCCGGCAGTGCAGTCTTTTCTCAAGACCATCGGTTCGCCCGACGCGCTGACCGGCCCCGAAACGGCGGAATTCGATTTCGTCGATCTTCAAAGCGGCGAGCGCTGGACGCTCAAACCCAACGAAGGCCCGCTGCCGTGGTGGATTTTTGCCCGCGACCGCCGCGTGCCCGGCACGACGCCGCTCGATTACCTTAAGCTCGGCGGATTGCTGGCAGCCGGTCCTGCGGCGACGGTGGCCGATCTGGTTCCCACCGATGGACCGTTGTGGACGAAGATGATGGGGCCGGTGCTGCTCGCCGTGCTCAACACCGATCCGAAACAGGGCTCGGCCAAGCTCACGGCAGCGGTGCTGAAGGAAACCATGGCCAAAGGCGGACGCGCCTATCGTCCGCGCATCGCCCATCCCAATCTCGGCGCCGCCTTCATCGAACCGGCCTTGCGCAAGCTGACCGAACTGCATGCCCTGGTTCATTTCGGCCAGCGCCTGCGCCGGATCGTGTTCGGCGAGGGCAAGGTGATCGCGCTGGAATTTCCCGAGAACACGGTGCCGGTCGGGCCGACGGATCGCGTCGTCTTGGCAGTGCCGCCGTGGGTGGCTCAGGACCTCATACCCGGACTGTCGGCCCCCACCGAGTTCCGCGCCATCGTCAACGCCCATTTCAAGGTTGTTCCGCCTGCGGATGCTCCCAAGATGCTGGGCGTGGTCGGCGGTACGGCGGAGTGGATCTTCGCCTTCGAAGATCGCGTGTCGGTGACCGTCTCGGGCGCCGACTGGTTGGCGGATCGCGATCGTGAGGATCTCGCCCGCACGCTGTGGGATGATGTCGCCAGGGCGCTGAACCTGCCGCCGGTGTTTCCGGTGTGGCAGATCGTCAAGGAGAAGCGTGCCACCTTTGCCGCGACGCCGGAGCAGGATGCGCTGCGTCCGCCGGCCAAGACCCAGTGGCAAAACCTGAGGCTCGCCGGCGATTGGACCCAGACCGGACTGCCGGCCACGATCGAAGGGGCGCTGCGCTCCGGCGTCACGGCCGCTGCGCTCTGATTTCCGGTGTGGTCCGGGGTTTCCAGGATTGCTCCGTGCCGGAAAGCGGGACATTTTGGGGCGTTGCGTCGAGTCGTGGGAAGATGAGCGCCAAAGTCGTTGCCGTCGTCGGATTGGCCAAGGAGGCCCGCATCGCCAAGCGGTTCGGGCTGGTGCCGGTGATCGGCGCGTGCAACTCCAAGCTTCTGAAGCGGCGGCTGAAGGCGTTGGGCCCCGATGTGGTCGGTGTCGTCAGCATGGGGCTGGCCGGAGCACTGGCGCCCATTCCGCGCGTCGGCGATCCCCTGATCGGCACGCACGTGGTCACGGCCCGCGAGCATTACGCCTGCGATCCCGGTTGGTCCAAGATCCTGCGCACCAAGCTGCCGGAAGCGTTATCGGTGGTGATCGCGGGCGTCGACGAGCCGGCCATGCACATGAGCGCCAAGAAAGAATTGTTCCGTGACACCGGCGCCCATGCCGTCGACATGGAATCCCACATTGCGGCGCGCTTCGCCCACGAACGTGGGATTCCCTTCGTCGTGCTCCGGGTGATCTCGGACGACTGCCATCGCACGCTGCCGCCGGCCGCGCTCGAACGGCTGAGCCTCAAAGGCAAACCGCGGATGTTCGCGATCCTGAGATCGCTGTGGCGCGAGCCCGATCAGCTCGGCGAGCTGTTGCGCACCGGGCGTGAAGCGGGCTCCGCGTTCAAGGCGCTAGTCCGCGCTTGCCGTGTCCTCGGCCCCAGCCTTGGTTGTCCGTATCTCGGCCAGCTTCGTCTCGACGTGCCGTGAGAACACGAATTCCGCCGGCCGCTGCTTGGAGAGGTCGATCTCCGGCGCGAACGGGCCTTCGGTCTTGATCCCGCGCAGCGCCAGCGGCAGGAGCTTATAGGGCTTCCTGACGGAGTCGGAGACGGCGGTGCCTTCGTAGCCGCAATGCACCATGCAGTTGGCGCACTTCTCGTAGTTGCCGACGCCGTACTTTTCCCACTCGGTGTCTTCCATCAGTTCCTTGAAGGTCTTCACATAGCCTTCGCCGAGCAGATAGCAGGGCTTCTGCCAGCCGAATACGGTCCGGCAGGGCATCGACCACGGCGAGCACTCGTAGGTCTGGTTGCCGGCAAGGAAGTCGAGGAACAGTTCGGACTGCGTGAACTCCCACTTCTTGCCACCGTTGCCGCGCTTGAAGATCTCGCGGAACAGCGTCTTGGTGCGTTCGCGGTTGAGGAAGTGCTCCTGGTCGGCGGCGCGTTCGTAGGCGTAGCCGGGCGAAATGGTGATGCCGTCGCAGCCGATCGCCATCATCTCGTCGAAGAATTTCGCGGTGCGCTCGGGATCGGCGTCGTTGAACAGGGTGCAATTGATCTGGGTGCGGAAGCCCTTTTCCTTGGCGAGCTTCAGCGCGGCGACGGCCTTGTCGTAGGTGCCGGTCAGGCACACCGACTTGTCGTGCATCAGCTTGTCGCCGTCGAGGTGGATCGACCAAGTGAAGTTTTCGTGCGGCTCGTACTGGTCGATCTTCTTGGCCAGCAAGAGCGCGTTGGTGCACAGGATGACGAACTTCTGGCGCTCGATGTAGCCTTTGACGATCTGCGGCATCTCGCGATGGAGCAGCGGTTCGCCGCCGGCGATGGAGACGCACGGCGCGCCGCATTCGTCGATCGCCTGCATGCAGTCCTCAAAGCTGAGGCGCTGGTTCAGGATCTCGTCGGGATAATCGATCTTGCCGCAGCCGGCGCAGGCGAGATTGCAGCGGAACAAGGGTTCCAGCATCAGCACCAGCGGATAGCGGGCGCGGCCGGAAAGATGCTGCTTCAGAACATAGGCCCCGATACGGGCCGCTTGCTTGGCGGGAATACCCAACGAACTTCTCCTTACGCACGCAATTCCGGCGGCAGCCGGAATTCGATGTGTTCCTTTTTGCCGTCCATCTGCTCGACCGTGGTGTCGGGATTGATGGCGCGCAACGCGTCGATGACATGCTCGACCAGTTTTTCCGGGGCGGAGGCGCCGGCGGTAATGCCGATCGTGCCCTTGCCCTTGATCCATTCCGGATCGAGCTCGCCGCCGTCGTTGATGAGATAGCTGGGCTTGCCCGCTTCCTTGCCGATTTCGCACAGCCGGTTCGAGTTGGACGAATTTTTCGCCCCCACGACGAGAATGACGTCCGCAACGCGGCAAAGTTCCCGCACCGCCTGCTGGCGATTCTGGGTGGCGTAGCAGATGTCGGTGGTCTCGGGCCCGACGATATCGTTGAATTTGCGCTTCAGGGCGGCGATCACGCCGCGGGTGTCGTCGATCGATAACGTCGTCTGGGTGACATAGGCGACCGGGGTGTCGTTCGGAATGGTCAGGGCCTCGACGTCGGCCTCGGACTGCACCAGATGCACCGGCGCACCGACCTGGCCCATGGTGCCTTCGACTTCCGGGTGGCCGGCATGGCCGATCAGGACCAGCGTGCGGCCGGCGCCGACATAGCGCTTACCCTGGCTGTGGACCTTGGACACCAGCGGGCAGGTAGCATCGAGAATCGGCAGCTGCCGCGCTTCGGCGTCCTTGACGACCGCCTGCGGTACGCCGTGGGCGGAGAAAATGGTCACGGCGCCGTTCGGCACCTCATCGAGCTCCTCGACGAACCGCGCGCCTTTGCTCTTCAGAGTCTCGACCACGTATTTGTTGTGCACGATCTCGTGGCGCACATAGACGGGCTCGCCGAACTTCTCGAGGGCACGTTCGACGATATCAATCGCCCGCACGACCCCTGCGCAGAAGCCGCGCGGCTGAGCAAGAACGACACGCATGGAAGCTGAGACTCCTTGTGAGGACGGCCATCGTCTAGCACGCTAAATCCCTAGTTGGAAAAGGGAAATTCGCACCAGCCCGTCAAGGGGCAGTTTCCCGAAACTGTGCTCTTTACGCAATCATTTTATTGCGGCCGTCCTCGTTCTTGCCGGGACAGTTGCGCCTTTGCCGGATTGCGCTAGAGAGAGGGCAGGGCAGGTGGGGAAAGGATAACATCATGAACACCCTGGGCGGAGCCTTGGATAAAGCTGCCAAGGCAACCGAAAACACTCTGGAACGCGTCCTGCCGCAACCTCACGGCCTGCACAGCCGGATCCACGAAGCCATGCGCTATGCTACCTTTGCGGGCGGCAAGCGGCTTCGCCCGTTTCTGGTGATCGAATGCGCCGGTCTGTTCGGCGTCGAGGCGGCCCGAGCCAGCCGGACGGCGGCGGCTATCGAGGTGCTGCACACCTATTCGCTGGTCCACGACGACCTGCCGGCCATGGACAATGACGACCTGCGGCGCGGCCGTCCCACCACCCATAAGGCTTTCGACGAGGCCACGGCCATTCTGACCGGCGACGGGCTCCTGACCATCGCCTTCGAGATTCTCAGCCATCCCGAGACCCATCCGTCGGCCGAGGTTCGGGTCAAGCTGATCGCGCGGCTGGCCGAGGCGGCGGGCTGCAACGGCATGATCGGCGGTCAGATGATCGACATGGTGGCGGCGACCCGCAGCTTCGATGCCGAAGAGATCAAGCTGCTCCAGCGGCTCAAGACCGGCCAGCTTTTCGAATTTTCCTGCGAAGCAGGCGCAATCCTGGCGGAAGCGGGGCCGGAGCATCAGGACCGGCTGCGTGCGTTTGCCCGCGACATGGGGCTGGTGTTCCAGATCACCGACGACCTGCTCGACGTCACCTCGACGGCGGAAAAGACTGGCAAGGCGGTCGGCAAGGACCAGGAGCACGGCAAGGCGACGCTGGTGTCCATTTATGGAATCGAGGGGGCCCGCGCCGAAGCGAAGAAGATCTCGGACCGTGCGGTTGCATCGCTGGAACCTTACGGCGAGCGCGCGGCGGCGCTGCGGGACCTGTTGCCGTTCCTCCTCACGCGCGAAAGCTGAACCAAGGTTAACCCAAAATTCCGCCATCAAGCGAGCCGAGACTGCTAGGTTGATGGAACGGGGCAGTGTTTTACGAGGTCTAGAGATGATGAAAGGTTGGTTCCGGGCTGCTGCGATGACGACGGCGCTGCTCACGGCGGGCGTGGTCGCCCATGCCGAGGATGCGGCGGTCGCGCCGGTGCAGTCGTTCTATGACGGGCTGTTGTCGACCATGAAGCAGGGCAAGTCGCTCGGCATCAAGGGCCGCTTCGAGAAGCTCAAGCCGGTGATCGAAGCCTCGTTCGATATGCCCGGCATGACCCGGCTTTCGGTCGGTCCGGCGTGGAACACCATGTCGGATGCCGATCATGCGGCGCTCACCAAGGCGCTGACGCGCTACACGGTGGCGAGCTACGCCTCCAATTTCAAAAGCTTCGACGGCGAGAAATTCGTGGTCGAACCGGCCGCCAAAGACCGCAACGCCGACAAGGTGGTATTCTCGAAGCTTATCGCCGGGAACGAAACCATTCCGTTCAACTACCTGATGCGTAAGAATGGCGCCTCTTGGAAGGTGATCGACATCTATCTCAACGGCTTCGTCAGCCAGATGGCCAAGCAGCGTTCCGATTTCTCCTCGACGGTGACGGCGGGCGGCGCCGCGGCGCTGGAAAAGAAGATCAATACGCTTGCCGACGGGATGATGAAGGACTGAGCTTCGTTATTACCGGATACGAAAAAGCCCGCGTCGCCGCGGGCTTTTTTATTGGCTTCACTTGCCGTCCGCTTTCTGCGGCGGCGGGCCCAGCAGGGCGGGCAGGAAGAAGAGGGTGGTGAACAGCACCCAGCCGAGCGAGATCATCAAGAGGATGCCCATGCTCGCCGTGCCGGGATGGCTGGAGAGGATCAGCGAACCGAAGCCCGATGCCGTCGTCAGGGCGCTGAACAGCACCGCACGGGTCAGGCTCGACTGCAGCAGGTTCTGCGCTCCGGCCCGCCACGCCACCACAAAGTAGATGTTGAACGCCACGCCGATGCCGAACAGAAGCGGCAGGGCGATGATGTTGGCGAAGTTGAGCTGCAGCCCGATGATGCGGCAGGTGGCAAGCGTCAGCACCAGGGTCAGCACCAGCGGGATGATGGTCATCATGATGTCGCGATGCCGCCGCAGCACGAAGGCCAAGAGGATCGAGATCGCGATAAACGACCAGATGCCGGCCTGGACGAAGGCGCGCACGATGGTTTGACCGGACTCCTCGATGGTGATCGGCGTGCCGGTCGCATTCGGCGCCACCGCCATCACCGCTTTGGAGAAGCGCTTCATCGACTTGTTGTCGTGTGCAGAGGAATGCGGCGAGACCTGGATGCGGGCGGTACCGTCCTTGGCGACCCATTCGGCGACCAGCGCCGGCGGCATCGAGTGGATGTCGACGGGTTCGGCCTGCAGCGCGGCGCGCAGCTGACTGAGAAGATCGTTGAGACCGGGGATCAGCGCTTCCGTCGCGGCCTGACGCTTGGCGGCAGGAGCATCGGCGAGAACGTCGAGGGCTTTGGCCAGCCGGATTGCGTCGGAGCGCGCTTCCTTGTCGGCGGCGGTTTCCTTGCCGTCGGCCGGTTTGGCGGTGGCTTCGTGCAGCGACTTGGCGGCGGCCTTGAGGCTGACCACGATTTCCGCGTCGGTCGGCGGCGGCTTGACCTCGAACGGATTGACCGTCGAATCGAGCAACATCGCCGTGTCCTGGATGATCGCCAGTTTCTTCGGCTGATCCTGCGGGATGAAAGTCGACAGCGTCAGCGCCATGCCGACCAGCGGCTCGCGGTGATTGGCTTTGGCTTCGGCCGCGTCGGCGGCGACGATCTTGTCCGCCAGCTTGTCGGCGGCAGCGAGATTGGGCGCCAGGACGTCGATGGTATTGGGCGAAGTGTCGGGGTCCTTGAACAGGTCGTTCAAAGTCGACATCGACTCCACTTTGGGGCTGCGCAGATCGAGCGGGTTGGCGTCGAACTGCGGCGGGAAGGCGATTTGCGCCGCCACGGCGACGACACCGATCGCGGCGCCCCAGGCGAGAACTTTGCGGCGGTTTTCGCGCAGGAACTTGTCGGCTGGCGCAAAGGCCGTGAAGCCGACACGTTCGGCTTCGCCCGCCGGCTTCACCAGCTTGATCAATGCCGGCAGGAAGGTGAGGGCCAGCACGAAGGCCACCACCATGCCGGTGCCGGCAATGACGCCGAGCTCGGCCACGCCGACATAATCGGTCGGGATGAAGGAGAAGAAGCCTGCCGCCGTCGCCGATGCCGCCAGCGCCAGCGGAATGCCGACGCCGCGTCCGGCACAGTTGAGGGCCTTGTCGAGATCGCCGACCGCATGCCGCTCGGCGCGGTAGCGCACCGCGAACTGGATGGCGAAATCGACGCCGAGGCCGACGAACAGTGCGATGAAGGCGATCGAGATGATGTTGAAGATGCCGACGAACAGAAGGCCCAGCGCCGTCGTCGCCGCCAGTCCGACGCCGAGGGTCAGAAGGATGCAGACGATGATGCGGGCCGAATGCACCGCCAGCCACAGGCAGAAGGTGATGGCGAGGAACATCGCAAGGCCCATCAGCGGGCCGTTTTCCGAGAGGCTTGCGAATTCCTCGTCCGCCAGCGGTACCGGACCGGTGAGGCGTACGGTGACGCCGCGATCGGGCGTCAGATGCAGGGCCTTGGCGGCCGCGCGGATTGCATTCTCCGCCGTCTCGCCCGGCATCAGGCTGGAATAGTCGAGCTTGGGTTGAACCTCGATGAAGGTGCGGGTGCGGGCGAACGAGCATTCCTTGTTGCTGGCATCGCCGGCCGCAAACATCGACTGCCACGACAGGTAATCCGGCTTGCCGGCGTTGGTCCGGTCGAGCGTGTCGGCGAAGGCGTTCATCGGCGCGTCGATGTCGGCGAGCTTGGCTTGGCCGCTGTTGACGCCCAGCATCATGGTCGACAGCGAAGCCATCACGCCGCGCAAGGATGGATCGGCTGCCAGCGAGCCGAGGAAGGGCTGCGCCTGAACCAGCTTGCCCATTGCGTCCTGCACGCAATGCTCGGGCAGAAACAACAAGCCGTTCTTTTCGAAATAAGCGCCGCCGTCGGGCCGGTGGACAGCCGGGAACATCTTCGGATCGGCGCTGAGCTTGGCGGCCAGCGCATTGGCGGCCGAATTGGAACGGTCGGCCGCGTTCGAATCGATGACGACCAGGATCAGGTTATTGCGCTGAGGAAAGAGCTTGTCGAAACGCGCCATGGTCTTCTGCCACGGCAGATCGGGTGAGATCAGCGAGCCCGAGTCCGAATTCATGGCGAAGTTGCCGGCCGTATAGGCCATGGAACCCGCCGCCACGACGAGGCCCGCCACCACCACGGCGCGGGCATGCTTGGTGCAATAGGAAACGATACGTCCGACGATCGACATCGCTGACTTTCGACAAAATGATTCGACGGACTAGGCTTCTACTGCCTCGGGGCGTCCGGCGCGAGGGGGGCAGGGGCCGGCGGAGGCGGTGCTGCCGTCGGTTTGTCGCCCGGTGTGGGATTGTCGTCGTCGTCCAACACAGGTGATTCGCCGGGAGCTTCCGGCGGCCGCGCGCCCGGCCGCGGCTCGTTGGTGATGGCGGCATCGCGGCGCAACGCGTAGAGCCGGCGCATGGCGGCGTAATAGTCGATGCTGGTACGTTCGACTTCGTGCAGGGCGCTGACCGCCCGCGACCGCTGATCCACTGCTTTGATCGCGGTCTGGCCGAGGCCGACATAGTACTTGCCGCTGTAGCGCACGTACGAGAACGGGTTGAAATAGTGGTCGATCAGGAGTTTGCCGCCGACATCGCGAGCCGTCGTCGAACCCATCAGCGGCAGGACGAAATAGGGTCCGCCGGGCACGCCCCAGACGCCGAGGGTCTGGCCGAAATCCTCGTCGCGGCCGATGCAGCCCATGTCCGTTGCCGGGTCCGTGAAGCCGAGAATGCCGATCGTGGAGTTCACGCCGAGCCGGCAGATCGCATACCCGGCATAGGTCACTTCGCCTTGCAGGAGGTCGTTGGCCATACTGACCGGCAGGCTCAGATTGGACATGAAATTGTGCACGCCAGTGCGCACCGAGTCGGGCAGGGCATGTTTATAGTAACTCGCAGCCGGCAGCGCCGCGTGTTTGTCGAGGGAATGGTTGAAGTCGAAAATCTCGCGATTGACCGGCTCCAAAGGGTCGTAAACGCCATCGTGCGTGGCGCCTGCGCAGCCGCCCAGCAGGACGGCAAGTACAAGTATCGACCCAAACTTCGGTAACGTAGCCACCAAGACCCCCAGATAGAATCAGGTTACCGAGAGTCGCGTTCAGTTTCCATGCGCCTAACCCTGCAGTTCTGGAAAAAGATCCCTTTTTCCTCAACAAAGCCAGCGGCCTGCTGCGCGACTGATTATTCATCAAAGCCCTGTTCCGGATGGGAACACAACTGTGAGAGTTGGTGCTGGGGCGTTAACCATTATTCAGTTGAGGTGGCAGGGCTGTTAACGATTATGCGTTGCAGAAACTGCCGGCCCTGCTGCTGGCATCTGCCTCAAAAGCGAGCGCGTATGCGGGCGGTGTTAACTATATCTAGATTAATAATGGTCCTCGGCCGCTGCAAAAGAGTCGCCGCTTGTTGCCGCGAAGTCACGGAAAAACCAAGGAAACCTTTGAGATTGGAAGGATCGATCTGCTAAATTTAGGCAGTTTCGTGGGAGAGCAATCGGTACGCCGTGCCATGAGGGGTTTTTGGTTAAACCGCGGGCTGCTTGCCGCGGGCGTCGTCGTCGGATTGGCGACCGCCTCCGCGTCGTTGGCGGCTGAAACGTCGGGCATCTCCGTTCAGACGGCGAGGCTAGCCGGGACGTTTGATCTTCCGGTTGTGCTGCCCGATGCCGTGGCGCCCCCGAATGTGCTGCGCAATCCGATCGAAGAAATCACCGCCGTCTACGCCTTCGACGACATGATGGCGCTCGAGACCAGCTACAACGCCGACGTCACCCGCATGCTCGATCGCTTTGTGCCGGGCACGGATGCCTTCGACGGTCTGTTCTATTCCTCGGCGGCGCTGGGATCGCCTTACGCCGGTTTGTCGAGCGGCGGCGATTACATTGGTCTTAGGGGCAAGCTCTCCGAAGGCCTGACACTCTCGTTCGGTCGCGCGTCCTCGTCGCCGGGGCTCAATCGTTTCCTGCTCAACCGGAGCAATGCTTATGCCGGGCTCGGCGGCCGTCTGCCGTTCGATACCCGCTACACCAATTCGGTGCTCGCCGCGATGACGTGGGATTTCGCGCGCTGGGGCGGCATCAATTTGACGGCCTCGCAGACGGATGAGCGCGGCGGCGTGCTCGGGATAGTCAACTCGTCGCTTGGCGGGCGCACCTCCGCTTTGGGCGTGACGGCCCATGTCAATTTCGGCGGCGGCTGGGTGACCACGGCGAGCTACTCGGAAGGCCTCACGCAACTCGCGCTGCGTCCTGGCGCGATCGGCTCCAACACGACGTTCCGCACCGAGGCGTTTGGCGTGGCGGTTGCCAAGCACGGCCTGTTCAAGAAAAACGATGCCCTCGGCGTCGCGTTCGCGCAGCCGGCTCCCAATTTCGGCACGCCGCTGACCACCGTCGACAAGCCGGCGGAATTGCAGTTCTTCGGCCACGACAAGCTGATGTCGTCGATGGCCCAGGAAACCGACATCGAGCTTGGCTACAAGACGTCGTTCTTCGGGGATTCGGTGGCGCTGCAGACCAACGCCTCCTACCAGATGAATTACGGCGGCATCATGGGCCGGGATTCGGTCTCGCTCCTGTCCAAGGCCAAAATCAAATTTTGATTTAGGCGGTCGGTCGCCGTAACGCGCGCGCGGTTGCTTGCGCCGTGCCGCTTCTGTACAACGCGCCCGATCCCAACGCCCCAACCATAAAGGAACTGCCGATGGCCGGCCCGCAATTCGTCTTCTACATGAAGGGCATGTCCAAGACCTACCCCGGCGGGAAACAGGTCCTGAAGGACATCTGGCTGTCGTTCTATCCCGGCGCCAAGATCGGCATTGTTGGTATCAACGGCTCTGGCAAGTCGACCCTGATGAAGATCATGGCGGGGATCGACAAGGAGTTCACCGGCGAAGCCTGGGCGGCGGACGGCGTGCGCGTCGGTTACCTGCCGCAGGAACCGCAGCTCGACGCGTCGCTCGACGTGCGCGGCAATGTGATGCTCGGCGTCGCGGCCAAGAAGGCGCTGGTCGACCGCTACAACGAGATCGCCGCCAACTACACCGACGAGACCGCCGACGAAATGTCCCGCCTGCAGGACGAGATCGAAGCCAAGGGGCTGTGGGACCTCGACAGCCAGGTCGATCAGGCGATGGACTCGCTTGGTTGCCCGGACGGCGAGTCCGACGTGGCCAAGCTCTCGGGCGGCGAGAAGCGCCGTGTGGCGCTCTGCCGTCTGTTGCTCGATGCGCCCGACATTCTCCTCCTCGACGAACCGACCAACCATCTCGACGCCGAAACGGTCGGCTGGCTGGAACGCACGTTGCGCGAATATGCCGGCTGCGTGATCCTCGTCACCCACGACCGCTACTTCCTCGACAACGTTACGGGGTGGATTCTCGAACTCGATCGCGGCAAGGGCATTCCGCACGAAGGCAACTACACCAAGTACCTGATCGAGCAGGAAGAGCGCTTCACCAAAGAGAGCCAGGAAGAGCAGGCGCTGCAAAAGACCATCGCGCGCGAACGCGAATGGATTCAGCAAGGCGCCAAAGCGCGTCAGGCCAAGTCCAAGGCGCGTATCAATTCGTATGAGGAACTGGTGGCTCGTTCCAACGAGCAGCGCACCGGTCCGGCTCAGATCATCATTCCGGTGGCCGAACGCCTCGGCAGCCTGGTGATCGAGGCCGAAGGGCTGTCGAAAGCCTATGACGACCGCCTGTTGTTCGAAAACCTCGAATTCAAGCTGCCGCCGGGCGGCATCGTTGGCGTCATCGGCCCCAACGGTGCCGGCAAGACGACATTGTTCCGCATGCTGACGGGTCAGGAAACGCCCGACAGCGGCACCCTGAAAGTCGGCCCGACGGTGCATATCGGTTATGTCGACCAGAGCCGCGACAGCCTCGATGCCAACAAGACGGTGTGGGAGGAAATCTCCGGCGGCCTCGATGTGATCGAGCTCGGCAAGCGCACGATGAACAGCCGCGCCTATTGCGGCGCCTTCAACTTCAAGGGCGGCGACCAGCAGAAGAAGGTCGGCCAGCTTTCCGGCGGCGAGCGCAACCGCGTTCATCTCGCCAAGATGCTGAAGTCCGGCGCCAACCTGCTCCTCCTCGACGAACCGACCAACGATCTCGACGTCGAGACCCTGCGCGCGCTCGAAATGGCGCTCGAAGAGTTCGCGGGCTGCGCCATGATCATCAGCCATGACCGCTGGTTCCTCGACCGCATCGCCACCCACATGCTGGCGTTCGAAGGCGACAGCCACGTCGAATGGTTCGAAGGCAACTTCCAGGACTACGAAGCCGACAAGAAGCGCCGCCTCGGCATGGACGCCGACCAGCCGCATAAGATCAAATACAAGCGGTTCGCGCGGTAATACTTTTTCGATACTCAGATAGAAACGGCCCGGTTTTCCGGGCCGTTTTGTTTTTCCGTTCTGCGGCTCGCTTGGAACCGGAGCTCTTTTCCACCGTTGGCACTTTGGCTGGCACAGCGGAGAGCCTCATGGACCGCAGTTTCGAATTCGCTCCTACCTTCGAACTCACGCTTGCCCGCGCCATCCCCGCGCCGCCGGCCACCGTGTTCGATGCATGGCTCGATCCCAAGAAGCCGGGCGGACCGTGGTTCGGGGTCAAGGCGCTGGTGCTCGATCCTGTGCCCGGCGGTTTGTTTTATCATGCCGTCACGTTCGAAGGGCGCGAGTGGGCCCATTACGGGCGCTTCCTGGTGATTGATCGTCCGAAAAAGATCGAACACACCTGGGTTTCGGCCGCGACGCGCGGACTTGAATCTGTGCTGACGCTGACGTTTGCGGCGGAAGGCGAGGGTACGCTCCTCACCCTTCACCACGCCGGTCTGCCCGACGACGCGATGGGGCGGCGCCACGAAGAAGGGTGGCGTCTCGGCCTCGATGGGCTGCACGACGACTATCAGCTCTAAACAAAAACGGCCCGGATTGCTCCGGGCCGTTTCGGTATTCGATCGGGTCGAAACTTAGTGCTGCTGCGCCGCCTTCTGCTTGAGCATGGCGACCAGCGCCTTCACGTCGCCGTTCTTCTGGCCGAGGTAGGAGGTGAAGTCGTTGCGCTCGAGTTCGCGGATCCACACGCCTTCGACCGAGAAGTCGACCACCAGCATGCGGCCGTTGACCGTCTGCACACGGAAGTTCACTTCGAACGGCTTGGCGCTCGGCTTCTTGGGATCGACCGTCACGGTCTTGACCATGATGTCGTTGGCGCCGAGCTGGTTCGAGCCGGTCACCTTCAGGCTCTGGCCGGAGTATTTGGCGAAATAGGACTGGTAGACCGACATCGCGTAGTCCTTGAACGCGGCGTCGAACGCAGTCAGGTCTTCGGGGCTGGCCGAACGGCGGTACTGGCCGAGCGTATAGCGGCCGATGGACTGGATGTCGGTGAGGCCGAGCAGGAAGTTCTGGAACTCGGTCTTCTTCTGCTCTTTCGAGCTTGCCGTGTTGTTCAGGATGCCCATGGCCTTCTGAACGTTGTCGGCGATGAACTGCTCGGCCGGGCTCGCCGCTTCGGCGCGTCCCATCGAAAGGCCGAGGCTCAGCACCAGCGCCGCCACGAAACTGAACGAAGTCGCAAAGAATTTAAGTCTCATCATACCGCGCATCCGAATATCCTTTGCCCGTAATCCGTGAGGAGAGGTAATGCTCGCTCGCCTGTATGGCAAGTTCGTGGCGCAATTTACTCGTCGTTCGAGGGCATTCCGTTACGGATTTGATACGCCCGGTTCTGCCGGTAGAGACTGCGCACCGTGGCATAGAAGTCGAGCGAGTTGCGTTCGATGCCGTCGAGCGTCTCCAGGCCGCGTGAGCGGGTGTCGACGATGTTCAGATACATGCGGACGCCTTCCCACATCACGTGCCGCTTGAATTTGATGTAAGTGACCGGATCGAAAGCGACATCCGCCCCGCGTCCGACGGCATCGCGCGGGTTGGACGGACCGAGCAGCGGCAGCATGAGGTAGGGCCCGTCGCCGACGCCCCAGACCGCCAGGGTCTGGCCGAAATCCTCGTCGTGCGACTCGATCCCGAAACGGGTGGCGACGTCGAACAGCCCGCCGAGGCCGAGGGTCGAATTGATCAGAAAGCGGCCGGTCATGGTGCCGGCGCGGCCCGGCTCGGCCTGCAGCAGGTCGTTGGCCACCACCACCGGAGCGTGCAGGTTGTCGAGCGTGCTGCGCACCGAGTCCCGCACCTCTTCCGGCACATAGGTCTGGTAACGCTGGGCGGTCGGCTTGAGGAACGTCCGGTCGATACTGAGATTGAAATCGAATATCGCCCGGTTGGTGGCTTCATAAGGATCGTTCACCCCGGCGGGGTCCGCCGGCGTGGCACAGCCGCCAAGGAGCACCCCCGCAGCAACGAGAAAAGCCAATATGCGCATAATGTTAGCGGTACCGCCCAGGACTGGGCACCGCCCCCCGAAGACGCTATTGGTCCCAGGTTTTGCGGCCCTTGCACAGGCGGTCAAACGAAGCATATAAAGATATGTTTATATGTGGTAGGACCTGTTCATGGACTGGCTTGTCGCGATGCTGCGTGCCGCCGGCGACCCGACGCGGTTGCGCCTGCTCCTGTTGCTGCGCCAGGCAGAGCTGACGGTTTCCGAGCTGATCGAGATCATCGGCCAGAGCCAGCCGCGGGTCAGCCGCCACCTCAAGCTCTTGTGCAGCGCCGGACTGATCGCCCGCTTTAAGGAAGGCAGCTGGGTGTTCTATCGCGCCACCGACGAGGGCAAGGGTGCCGCCCTGGGTGCCGCCTTGGCCGATCTGTTGCCGGGCCCGCCGGAAGCCGACCTGAAGCGCCTTGCCGCCGTGCGCGAGAAGCGGGCCGCAGAGGCCGCCGCGTATTTCAAGGCCAATGCCTCCGAATGGGGCCGCATCCGTTCGCTTCATGCGCCCGAGCGCGAAGTGGAGGAGGCGATTCTGCGCCATCTGACCGCCGCGCCCATCGAGCAATTGCTCGATGCCGGCACCGGCACCGGGCGGATGCTGGAACTGCTGGCCCCGCACGCCAAGCGCGCGGTCGGCATCGATACCAGCCCGGAGATGCTAGCCATCGCGCGCGACAGGCTTTTGCGCGGCACGCTGCCGAACTGCCAGGTGCGCCTCGGCGACACTTATCGCCTGCCGTTCGATGCCGGCGGAGCGGCTGGCGGCTTCGACGTCGTGCTCTTTCATCAGGTTCTTCACTATCTCGACGATCCGGCCGCCGCCGTGGCCGAAGGGGCGCGGGTGCTGAAGCGCGGCGGACGTCTGTTGATCGCCGATTTTGCGCCCCACAGCCTCGAATTCCTGCGCGACGACTACGCCCACCGCCGCCTCGGCTTCTCCGACAGAGAAGTGCAAGGCTGGTTTGCGCAAGCCGGCTTGAAGCTGACGGCAGCCGAAGCCATCGCGCCGCACACCGATTCCAAGGAACAACTCATCGTGCAGATCTGGCTCGGACAAAGCCCCGCGGCCACATTGGGAGTGGCGGCATGAGCCTGAAGGACATTTTCTCCACCGAACGGCCGATCAGCGTGTCGTTCGAGTTCTCGCCGCCCAAGACGGCCGAGATGGAAGAGCAACTCTGGACCTGCATCAAGCGCCTGGAGCCGCTCGGGCCGTCGTTCGTTTCGGTCACATACGGCGCCGGCGGGTCGACCCGCGACCGCACGCACGCCACCGTCAAGCGCATGGTGCAGGAGACCAAATTAAAGCCCGCCGCGCATCTGACCTGCGTCGGCTCGCCGAAAGCCGAAATCGACGCCATCGTGCGCCAGTATTGGGACGCCGGCGTGCGCCATATCGTTGCCTTGCGCGGCGACATGCCGGGTATGGCGCAACCCTACCAGCCGCATCCCGAAGGTTATGCGTCGACGCCCGACCTTATCCGCGGCATCCGCGCCATCGGCGATTTCCAGGTCAGCGTGTCGTGCTATCCCGAGAAGCATCCGGAATCGCCGTCGCTGGAACACGATCTCGATCTTCTGAAAAAGAAGGTCGATGCCGGTGCCGACCGCGCCATCACGCAGTTCTGCTTTTCCGCCGAAACGCTGGCGCGCTTTCGCGACCGCGCCGACCGCTGGGGCATTTCGGTGCCGATCGTGCCGGGCCTGATGCCGACCACCAATTTCAAGGGCATCCGCAACATGTCGGCGCGCTGCGGCGCGCAAGTTCCGTCGTGGTTGGCTGCGCTCTATGAAGGTCTCGACAAGGATCTCGAAAGCCGCCGCATCGTCGCCTCGGCGGTGCTGGCCGAACAGGTCAGCGAATTGCACGCCTACGGCTTCGAGCAGTTCCACTTCTACACCTTGAACCAAGCCGACCTCACCTATGCCACCTGCCGCATTCTCGGCGTAAAGGACACCTTATGAGCTTCGATCGTTCCGCTCGTATCCGCTGGCTGAAGGAAGAGGCGCAGCGCCGTGTGTTGTTGCTCGACGGCTCCTGGGGCGTGATGATCCAGGGCTACGGCCTCAAGGAAGACGACTTCCGGGGTACGCGTTTCACCGCCCACAATCACGATCTCAAGGGCAACAACGATCTTCTCACCCTGACGCGGCCCGACGTGGTGCGCGAAATCGGTCACGCCTATCTCGATGCCGGCGCCGACATCATCGAGACCAATACCTTCAATTCCACCGCGCCGGCGCAAGGCGATTACGGCCTGTCGCACTGCGTGCGCGAACTCAACCGCGAAGGCGCCCGTCTGGCGCGCGCGATCTGCGACGAGCGCACCACGGCCGACCGGCCGCGTCTGGTCGCCGGCGTGCTCGGCCCCACCAATCGCACCGCGTCGATTTCGCCCGACGTCAACGATCCGGCCTATCGCAACATCACCTTTGACGATCTTGCCGAGACCTATCGCGATGCCGCGCACGGACTGATCGAAGGCGGCGCCGATCTGTTGATGATCGAAACCATTTTCGACACCTTGAACGCCAAAGCGGCGATTTTCGCCATCGAACAGGCCTTCGAGGACTTGGGCGAACGCCTGCCGGTCTGGATCTCCGGCACCATCACCGACCGTTCCGGCCGCACGCTGACCGGTCAGACCACCGAAGCCTTCTGGCATTCGGTGCGGCACGCCAATCCGTTTGCCATCGGCCTCAACTGTGCCCTCGGCGCTGCCGAGATGCGCCAGTACGTCGCCGAAATCGCGGCCGTCGCCGATACGCTGGTGTCGGCGCACCCGAATGCCGGTCTGCCCAACGAATTCGGCGGTTACGACGACACGCCGCAGCAGATGGCCGAGAAGATCGGCGAGTTTGCGCGCTCCGGTCTCGTCAACATCGTCGGCGGCTGCTGCGGCACCACGCCCAAGCACATCGCCGCCTTCGCCGAAGCGATCAAGGGCGTCAAGCCGCGTGCCATTCCGGAAAAGCCGAAGTACTTGCGCCTCTCCGGCCTCGAGCCGTTCACCGTCACGCCGCAGAGCAATTTCGTCAACATCGGCGAGCGCACCAACGTCACCGGTTCGGCCAAGTTCAAGAAGCTGATCGTCGGCGGCGATTACGATGCCGCGCTCGATGTCGCCCGTCAGCAGGTGGAAGCCGGCGCTCAGGTCATCGACATCAACATGGACGAGGGCCTGCTCGATTCCGAAGCGGCGATGACGCGCTTCCTCAATCTTATCGCCGGCGAGCCCGACATCGCCAAGGTGCCGGTGATGGTCGACTCCTCGAAATGGAGTGTGATCGAAGCGGGCCTGAAGTGCGTTCAGGGTAAAGGCATCGTCAATTCGATTTCGCTGAAAGAAGGCGAAGAGGCTTTCATTGCGCATGCCAAACAGGTCCGCCGCTTCGGCGCCGCCGTAGTGGTAATGGCGTTCGACGAAAAGGGCCAAGCCGACACCGAAGAGCGCAAGGTTTCGATCTGCAAGCGCGCCTACGACATCCTGGTCAACAAGGTTGGCCTGCCGCCGGAAGACATCATCTTCGATCCCAACATCTTCGCGGTCGCGACCGGCATCGAAGAACACAACAATTACGCCGTCGATTTCATCCAGGCGACGGCGCGCATCCGCAAGGAATTGCCGCACGCCCACATCTCGGGCGGCGTCTCCAACATCTCGTTCTCGTTCCGCGGCAACGAACCGGTGCGCCAAGCGATGCATTCCGCGTTCCTGTTCCACGCCATCAAGGCGGGCATGGACATGGGCATCGTCAATGCCGGCCAGCTCACGGTTTATCAGAACATCCCGACCGCGTTGCGCGAGGCGGTGGAAGACGTGCTGCTCAATCGCCGGGCCGATGCCACAGAACGTCTGCTCGATGCCGCCAAGCAGTACAAAGGCGGCGCCGCGGTGGAACAGACGCAGGATGCCGAGTGGCGCTCGCTGCCGGTCGAAGAACGCCTGACGCATGCGCTGGTGCACGGCATCGATGCTTATGTGGTCGAGGACACCGAGGAATGCCGCCAGCGTGCCGCGCGGCCGCTCGACGTCATCGAAGGTCCGCTGATGGCCGGCATGAACGTCGTCGGCGATCTGTTCGGCTCGGGCAAGATGTTCCTGCCGCAAGTGGTCAAGTCCGCCCGCGTGATGAAGAAGGCGGTCGCCTATCTGCTGCCGTACATGGACGCCGAGCAGGAGAAGAACCAGACCAAGGAGCCGGCCGGGCGCATCATCATGGCGACGGTGAAAGGCGACGTGCACGACATCGGCAAGAACATCGTCGGCGTCGTGCTGCAATGCAACGGCTACGAGGTGATCGACCTCGGCGTCATGACCCCGGCACAGAAGATCCTCGATGAAGCCAAGGCGCGCAAGGCCAACATCATCGGCCTTTCCGGCCTGATCACGCCGTCGCTCGACGAGATGTGCCATGTCGCGGCCGAGATGGAGCGCCAGGGCTTCGACATTCCGCTGATGATCGGCGGTGCTACCACGTCCCGCGTCCATACCGCCGTCAAGATCGATCCCAATTACCGCCGCGGTCAGACGGTCTATGTCGCCGATGCCAGCCGCGCCGTGGGTGTGGCCTCCAGCCTGTTGTCGAAGAACGGCGCCGCTTACGCGGCCGGCATTCGTCGGGAGTACGAAGACGTCGCGCGCGCCCACGCCGCCGGCCACGCGCCCAAGGAGCGTGTGGCGATTGCCGATGCGCGCGCCAACCGCTTTGCGCCCGATTGGAAGTCCTACACGCCGCCCAAGCCGTCGTTCCTTGGTCTCAAGACCTTTGCCGATTACGATCTGGGCGAACTCGCTGCCGTCATCGACTGGACGCCGTTCTTCCAGGCCTGGGAGCTCAAGGGCCGCTATCCGCTGATCCTGGACGATCCCAAGTCCGGTGCTACGGCGCGCAGCCTTTTTAACGACGCGCAAAAAATGTTGACCCGGATCGTCGCCGAGAAATGGCTCACCGCCAACGCCGCGATCGGCTTCTTCCCGGCCAACCAGATCGGCGACGACATCGCCGTGTATGCGGACGAAACCCGCTCCACGACAGTGGCGACGCTGCACACCATCCGCCAGCAGATGGCGCGCGAAGCAGGCCGCCCCAATCTGGCGCTCGCCGATTTCGTCGCGCCGGTCGGCACGCCGGACTATATCGGCGGCTTCGTAGTCACCGCGGGCCACGGTGAGGCGGAGCGCATCAAGGCGTTCGAAGCCGCGCACGACGACTATTCCGCGATCCTGCTGCGGGCCCTGGCCGATCGCTTGGCCGAAGCCTTTGCCGAACGCCTGCACGCCCGCGTGCGCCGCGAGTTCTGGGGCTACGCGGCCGACGAAATCCTCTCGAACGAGGATCTCATCGCCGAGAAGTATCGCGGCATCCGCCCGGCGCCCGGTTATCCCGCCCAGCCCGATCACACCGAGAAGGCCACGCTGTTCCGCCTGATCGAAGGCGAAGCGCGTACCGGCGTGAAGCTCACCGAGAGCTTCGCGATGTGGCCGGGCTCGGCGGTGTCGGGTCTCTATTTCTCGCATCCCGACGTGCGCTATTTCGGCGTCGGCAAGATCGAGAAGGATCAGGTCGAAGACTATGCCACGCGCAAGGGCTGGAGCCTCGCCGAAGCCGAACGCTGGCTGGCGCCGAATTTGAACTACCGGCCCTGATTGAACGGATTTCGATGCAGGATTAGTCTTCCGCGAAACGGGGGGCAATCATGGATCGACTTTCGCGCGCGCGTGCGTTTTCGCGGCGGACTTTTCTCGGCACCGGTGTGGCCGCCGTCGCGGCTGGGCCCGCCTTGGCGGAAGAGGAATGCAAGCTGCTGCGGCTTGCCATCCTCGACATGATACCCTTCGGCGGGTTGGTCGTCGTCGAGTGCGCCATCGAGGACCGCAAGCTCCACATGCTGGTGGACACCGGCGGATGGCTGACCTGTTTCACCGAGGCCATTGCGGCCGAGCTGAAATTGCCGGTCGATCTGCGTCCCGAGGAAGGGATCGTCATGTACGGCGGCCTGCCGTTGCGCCGTTTCGTGAACATCGCCGGTTTTCGCATCGGACGTATGCGGGCGCCGCCGCTGCCTTATCCGCTGATGCCGCCGGGCCATTTGCCGGAAGGCGTTGACGGTCTGCTGGCGCCGGACTTTCTTGCCAACTTCGATCTCGATTTCGATTTCGGCGGCAAGAAGCTCAGCCTGTTTTCCAAGAACCATTGCGACGGCAAGGCCGGATACTGGGCGGCATCGCCGATCGAGCCCATCGACATCCTGCGTGATGACGACGGCGCACACATCTGGACCCACGTCAATGTCGACGGCGAGGACCTCAAGGCTTTGATCGATACCGGGGCGTCCTCCACGGTGATGAGCATGGACACCGCGCGCTACAAGTTCGGCATCCGCAGGGACGATCCGCGGCTGTCCGACGACACCCGCTACGAAAAACTGAAGGACACGAAGCGGTTTCCCTTCAAGCAGATGACGTTCGGCAACGTCAGGGTGGATAATCCCGACATCGTGCTGGTGCCCGACAATGTCGCTCAGATGGGACCGAACGGGCCGTCGCTGATCCTCGGTTTGTCGGTGATGCACCACCTGCACATGTACATCGCCTATCGCGAGAAGAAGCTCTACGTTACCGGAGCGGACGAGAAGGCCTGACGAACCGGTTCAGCGCCGCTCGCTCCAGGCCAGCCGCACGGCAAGGCCCAGCATCACGCTGGCGCTGATCCAGCCCATGATGCGGCCGACGATCGGATTGGCTTTCAGCTTTTCCGACAGCTTGCCGCCGCCGAAAGCGACGATCGCATTCACCGTGGTGCCGGAAATCGAGAAGCAGGTGCCGAGGATCATGATCTGCAGCCACACCGGCCCGATGGTGGGGTTCACGAACTGCGGCAGGAAGGCGATGAAGAAGATCGCCACCTTGGGATTGAAGATGTTGGTGACGAAGCCCTGCCGGAATGCGGTTCTGACGCCCTCTTCGGCGCTCATCTCGGAGAGTTTCGGCGGATTGCGGATCATGCCGACAGCGATCCAGACGAGATAGGCCGCACCGGCATAGCGCACCACGTCGTAAGCGAGCGGAAACGCCGCGAACAGCGCCGCCAGTCCGAACGCGGCGAGCGTCATGTGAAACACGATGGTGGCGATGCCGATGCCGAGCGCCGCCGCCACGCCGGCGCGGGTGCCGCGATGGGTCGCCTGCGCCAGCACGAAGGTCATGTCGGGGCCGGGCGTGACGTTGAGCGCCAAGGCGCCTGCCATGAAGATCAGGAAGGTGTCGAGATGGGGCATCGCGTTACGGATGCCCGAATTTCACGGTGAAGCTTGCCGACGCCAGCGCATTGTTGCGGATCGCTGCGTCAACCTTGGTCATGCTGTCGCTCGCGCCGAGTCCGAGCTTGTCGATCTTCAGGGCATAGACCGTGAAGACATAGCGATGTGGCTTGCCGGGCGGCGGAGCAGGGCCGCCGTAACCGGGCGGACCGAAATCGGTCACCGATTGGATAGAACCGGGTGGCATGCCGAAGGCGCTGGCATTTTCGGGCAGGCCGGCCGTGCCGGCAGGAATGTCGAACGCCAGCCAATGCCACCAGCCGCCGGGGCGCGGAGCGTCAGGGCTCGGCGCATCGGGATCGTGACAGGTGACGGCGAAACTCTTGGTACCGGCCGGCGCGCCGCTCCAGGCGAGTGCGGGCGAGCGGTTCTGGCCGTGATAGCCCATGCCGTTGAAGACGTGCACCATCGGCACGGTGCTGCCGTCGGGCAGCGTGGGTGAGGTAAGTTTGAACGGGGCTGCTGATGCGCTCATCGTTGCCACCATCATCAATCCGGAGAGCGCTAGGATAATGCGTGTAACCATGCGCGGGGTTCCGGGGGTTCGAACGCGATACTAGCGCGGGCGTGGAACCCTGGAAACTCATGAGGCGGCCGGCGCGTTCCCGCGCCGTAGCCGCCTCATGCTGCCCCCTTCAATGCGGACCCTCCGCGGAGCTCTTGCCCCTTCGTCGTCATCCGCGGCGGGACGAATAAGTCCAAACTCGCGTCGCTTTCGCAACGGGCCGCGCCGTCTCACCTGTCGGGTTTGCGACCGCTTGTGGATTCGGGGCAACAATTTGCGAAGGTTAATCGGTGAAGTGTTTAGAAAGCTTCAAACCTTGGCGCTGGTAATGTGAGCCGATACCTTCGCCGTAGGCTTCCACCGGAACTTCGGTGAGCCGCTCGAAGACCAATCGTCCGATGATCTGGCCGTGTTCCAGGATGAAGGGAACTTCGTGGCTGCGCACTTCCAGGACGGCACGCGCCGATGGCGGCCGGCCCTGGGTGTAGCCGAAACCGGGATCGAAAAAGCCCGCGTAATGGACGCGGAACTCGCCGACCAGCGGATTGAACGGCACCATTTCGGCCGCGTATTCGGGCGGAATGGCGACCGCTTCCCGTGATGCGAGAATGTAGAATTCGTCGGGATCGAGCACGATGTTGCCCGACTTCGAGGGCTCGATCGGATCCCAGAACTCGCGCGGATCGAGCACGCCGCGCCGGTCGATATCGATGATGTTGGTATGATGCTTGGCGCGCCAGCCGATCTGGGGGCCGCTATCCGTGCCGATCAGATCGACCGACAGGCCCAGTCCGTCTTCGATATTCGGTTCGCAATCGACCAGCGGACTTTCCGCATGCAAACGGCGCAATTGCGTATCGGTGAACTGCGGATTACCGCGCCGCACGCGCAGCTGGTTCAGCCGCGAGCCTTTGCGCACCAGCACCGGGAACGTGCGTGGGCTGATTTCGGCGTACAGCGGGCCTTTATAGCCGGTCTCGACGCGATCGAAGCTCTGCGCCCGGTCGGTGATGAGACGGGTGAAGACATCGAGCCGCCCGGTCGAACTTTTCGGATTGGCAATGCCGGAAACGCGGAACGAGAAGTCGGCGCTTTCGAGCAGCGGCACGACATAGACGCAGCCGGTTTCCAGCACCGCGCCGTTGGAGATGTCGATCTCGTGCAGCACCGCATTGCTGAGCTTTTCCTGCACCGTGGCGTTGGGGCCGGGCAGGAAGCTCGCGCGCATCCGCCACGCGACCGGGCCGAGACGTAGGTCGATGCTGGCCGGTTGGATCTGGGCGTCGTCGAACTCTTCCGTAGCGACCACTTCGCGCCGGGCGCGAATGAGGCGCTTCAGGACGTGACCGGGCAGGATGCCGGTGGAATGCTTGCCATAGCTCTCTGGCTCATCGGCGGCGAACAGGGTTTCGTCGGGATTTTCGGTGGTCATGGGGCCGGAAACTAGCCTGCCGTCCCCCCTCCGTCATCCTCGGGAATCGAGAAACCCACGGCTTTTCGCGCTTATTCGGTGCCGTAACGCCGAATCGCGGTCAAAACACCGGCAGAATCGAACAGACAGCCGAGCATCCGGCCTTTGCCTTCGGGCGCGTCGAACATCAGCACAAAGCGGCCGTCGGGATTGTGGTTCTCGGTGATCGGCTTGCCGAACTTCTTGCGGACCTCGTCGGCGGTGGACTTACCCGCCGTGAAACCGTAGTCGGCCGAAGCGTCGTCGGCGAGACGGCGCATGCCGCCGGGGGCCGCAACCGGTTTGGGCGGTTCGGTGACGGTGCCGGGGAGACAGACGCCCTTGGCATCGATAGCGGCGCAGAGCTTCACTTGTTCGCTGAGGTATTTGTTGGCGTTGCCCTGGCGGGCCATCATGGCCTTGACGGCTTCGAGCTGATCGCCGCTGAATTCGATGACGCCGCCGACGCGGTTCTTATCTGCCGGGCGGCGGATCTCGTATTGCACGACATAGAACGCCTTGGTGCCCGCGATCGCTTTCAGGAAGATGTCGATATCCTTGTCGGTGCCTTTCTGGTGGGAGCAGTAAAGCTGGGCATAGGCGACCGCAAAGCCGTTATCGATACGCTCCACCGGGCCGTTGGCGCGCAAGCTCTCGCACTGTCCGCGGACACGCTGGAACATGCCTTTGACGAAATCGGCAGGCGTCATCTGGCCTTTGAAGAAATGCTGCTCGGTCAGGATGTCCTTGATGTCGTCTTCAGTCTGATCGGCCGGAATCCACTCGCGCATCAGCATCAGCGCATTGGATTTGTCGGTGATGTTTTTCCACGGCGTCGCCGCCGGATAGGGCGGCACCAGCAGCGTTTCGTCGGTCGTTTCGGCGTTCGCGCAAACTGCTACGGCGGCGAAAAGAGCCGCCACGATCATCCGGTTCATGCTGTCCAGCCGCCCCTATGTCCGCGCTAGCATCGCACTTTGCCGGGTCAGGCGGAAGGAGGAAGCAGGCCGGTGCCCAGAAAGCCACGGATTTCGCGGACGGCTTCGGCGAGACCGCAACGCAGAACCGGCGTTTCCGGCGGAAAAGCGGCCAAGAGGCGCGATGGCGTTGCCGATTCCAGGATGACGAAACAGCCCTTGTCGTTCTGACCCCGGATCAGCCGTCCGAACGCCTGCTTTAACCGTAAGCGGGTCAGAAGATCGTCGTAACTCCTGCCGAAGCGCGCCCGCCGCGCTTTGTGCAGGATGGTCGGCTTCGGCCACGGCACTTTGTCGAACACGACAAGACGCAGCGAGCGCCCCGGCACATCGACGCCGTCGCGCAACGCATCGGTGCCCAGGAGGCACGAGTTCTCTTCCGAGCGGAACAAGTCCACCAGCGCGCCGGTGTCGAGCCGGTCGACATGCTGCGCATACAAAGTGAGACCCGCTTCGGCGAGCGGCCCGGCGATCTTGGTTTCGACGGACTTCAGTGCCCGCACTGCCGTGAACAGCCCGAGCGCGCCGCCGCCCGCCGCCAGGAAGAGTTCGCGGAACGCCGCCGCCATCTGGTCGGGATTGCGCCGCTCGACGTCGCGCACGATGAACACGCGCGATTGCTCCGCGTAAGCGAAGGGCGAACCGAAACTCGCGCGCCGCGCCGGTTCGGGCAGATGGGCTGCGCCGGTGCGGACTTCGGCGGATTGCCAATCGTCTTCGTTGCCGGCGTCGCGCAGCGTCGCCGAGGTGACCAATGCGCCATGCGCGCGCGCCAGTACTTCGTTGGTGAGCGGCACGGTGGGATCGACCCAGCGCCGTTCGAGACCGATGTCGGTGCCGCGGCCGTCTTCGCGGGTGATCTCGAACCAGTCGACGAAATCGTCGTTGATCTCGCCGGTTTCGAGCGCTTCGAGCATGCTCATCCAGGCGGGCAATATGATCCTGCCGCGCCATTCGAGGCCGCGCGCTGCCGCATCGATCCGCGCCCGCTGATAAGGTTCCAGCTCGCTCGATTTGTCGTCGAGATGCTGGCGCAGCGCCTTGGCGAGCCGCATCAACGGCACCGCCAGACGCTTCAAGCCTTTGCCTAATTGCTGCGCCGCTTCGATCATCTCGTCGGTAAGCGGCATGGTCTCGCATTCGAGCGAATAGAACTGGTCGCGATCTTCGCAGCGGGCGCGGACGTGCTGATAGACGGCAGCGAGAAACACTTCGCCCGGCCCATGTGGCGATCCGAGGCGCGAGGTCCAGCCTTCGCCCGCCAGGACGCTGGCCGCCGCCACGGCTTCTTCCAGTGCGCGGCGCGCGTCTTCATTGTCTTCGACCAGATCCTTCAGTCGTTCTTCCAGCCCGCGCGAGCGCGACCGCGTGCGTCCTTCGGGACCGCGCACCCAGCGGCGCATGTCGGCCATTTCGGTGCCGGAGACCGCCGCGGCGAATCCGGAATCGGCGGCATCGAACAGATGATGACCTTCGTCGAAGACATAGCGTGTGCGCCGCTCGCCGCCATTGTCGGTGGTTTCGTCGGTCCCCAGCCAATCCTGGGCCGCATTGGCGATGACGAGGGCATGGTTGGCGACGACGATCTGAGCATTCTTGGCCCGCCGCACGATCTTTTCGATGAAGCAGACGCGGTAATGCGGACAGGCGGCGTAGATGCACTCGCCGCGCCGGTCGGTGATTTCGCGCAGCGGCAGATAGGCGGCGAGGAATGCCGGAAAGCCGCTGCCGGAAATGTCGCCGTCGGCGGTCGCCGCCACCCAGCGCGAAATCAGCGCCAGCGCGATGGTGCGATGGCTTGGTGCCAGCGCCTGCCGCTTCACCGCCTCTTCGAAGTTCAACAGGCAGAGATAATTCTCGCGTCCCTTGCGGGCAACGACCTTGTCTTCGCGTTCGGCGGGATCGGGGTAAAGCCGCGAACACTCCGCCACGATCTGGCGCTGCAGATTGCGGGTATAGGTCGAGATCCACAGGCCCGGCCCGTTTTTCTCCGCCCATAAACTCGCGGGCGCCAGATACCCGAGCGTCTTGCCGATGCCGGTGCCCGCTTCCACCAGTGCCACCCGCGGCGCTCCGGCGCGTTCGCGCGGGCTGAAGGCGAATGCGGCGGCGTCGGTATAGGCGCGCTGCTCGGGGCGCTCCTCGCCGGTGTTGCCGACCAGCGATGCCAGCCGCGCGCGCGCTTCTTCCGGCGTCACCGGCAGGGACGACGGCTTGCCCGGCGCCGGGGCGTCTTCCCATTCCGATAGCGTGCGCCAGACTTCGAACCCGGCAAGCGGGGCGCGCTGCAATTCGCTCGGCTCGATGATGTCGAGGATCGGTCCGGCCCAGCGCCATCCCGCTTTGGCCATGGTCTGGCAGAGCGGACGCAATACAGACAGCGTTTTGGCGGGGAGGGTGGGCAGTTCTTCCAGCAGCAGCCGCGCGGATTCTCGCAACGCGCCGGCTCCGGTCTGATCCGCCACCGCTACACCCAGCACCTGCGCGATCCCGAGCGCACTCGGCACGCAGGGGGTACCCGGCCGCACGAAGGCGAACAGCTCCAGCACGTCGTAGCAGAGCCGCGACGGCGCCGCTTTCAACCGCCCGGCGACAAAGGCGGCATTGGCGACGAGGACATTGCCGTCGGCGAGCAGGGCGGCGGCTTCGGCGGCGCCGATAGGACGCAACCGGCCGTGGTCGCCGCCGTCAACAACCGCGCCCGTACCGGCGGGCACGAGCGCCGGCAGCGCCAGGAGAAGCGAAAGGTCGGGCGGGTTGATTCTGGGATCGTTCACGCCGCGACTATGCGACGGAATCCACCATGGATGCTACCAGGTTTGGAAACCGTGCGGCGAGTGCCAGGCGGAAGCGCTCGTATTCCAGCATCACCATCTGGGCGTCATTGCGCAGCGCCTCGGCGCTGTCGGCGCGATAGGCGGCGTCGGCCAGTTTGCGGGCGGCCGCGGCCACGCGGCGAAATCCCAGCCCCTCGGCTTCCCGGCCGATCTCGAGGGCGGCGCGCACCGCTTCCTGCCAATAGGCACAGGTCATCGCCTCTTCGAGCCGCTGGCACAAGGCATCCGAGTTTTCGAGATAGAGGGCGAGCACCGCCTTCAATTCGTCCCCGAAATCCGCTTCCAAACGCGTGAAAACGGCGTCGTCTGCGGCGCCGGGGGCGTCGGATTCGGTCAGAAACTCGGCGGCGGACGTTGACGACATGGCCCCTCCAGCCTAGCTTCCCCGCCTTTCCAAACAGTTTAGGAACTCGGTATGTCCTTATCGGAAATTGCGCTGAAAGCCCATGCTTGGCCGTTCGAGGAGGCGCGCAAACTACTTACCCGCGGCGTGAAAGGCCGCGAAGTGATCTTCGAGACCGGTTACGGCCCGTCCGGATTGCCGCACATCGGCACCTTCGGCGAAGTCGCCCGCACCACCTGGGTCCGCCGCGCGTTCCAGTTGATGAGCGACCTGCCCACGCGTCTGGTCGCGTTTTCCGACGACATGGACGGCCTGCGGAAGGTTCCCGACAACGTTCCCAACCAGGAGATGCTGCAGCAGCATCTCGGCAAGTCGCTGACGTCGATCCCCGATCCGTTCGGCACCCACGACAGTTTCGGCGCCCACAACAATGCGCGCCTCAAGGCGTTCCTCGACCGCTTCGGGTTCGAGTACGAATTCCTGTCCTCGACCGACTGCTACAAGTCCGGCCGCTTCGACGAGGCGCTGCTGACGGTGCTGCGCAATTTCGAAAAGGTGCGCGACATCGTTCTGCCGACGCTGGGGGCCGAGCGCCGCGCCTCCTATTCGCCGTTCCTTCCCGTTTCCGAGAAGACCGGCGTGGTGCTGCAGGTGCCGACGCTCGAAACCAATATCGAGGCGGGCACCATCGTCTACGAAGAAGACGGCAAGAAGGTCGAGACCCCGGTCACCGGCGGCCACGTCAAGCTGCAATGGAAGGCCGACTGGGCGATGCGCTGGCTGGCGCTCGGCGTCGATTACGAAATGGCGGGCAAGGACCTGATCTCCTCGGTCGAACTGTCGTCCAAAATCGTGCGTGCGCTCGGCGGCAGGCCGCCGGAAGGCTTCAACTACGAGCTTTTCCTCGACGACCAGGGGCAGAAGATTTCGAAGTCGAAGGGCAACGGCCTGTCGGTCGAGGAATGGCTAACCTACGGCAGCGAAGAGAGCCTGGCCCTCTTCATGTATCAGAAGCCGCGCGCCGCCAAGAAAATGTATTTCGACGTCATCCCGCGTGCGGTCGACGATTACGTCGCGTTCCTCGATGCCTATCGGAACAAGGAAACCGAGGACGCCCAGCACCTCGAGAATCCGGTCTATCACATCCACGGCGGCAAGATTCCGGCCGAGACCTATCCGGTTTCGTTTGCGTTGCTGCTCAATCTCGTCAGCGCCTCGAACGCGCACAATCGCGAGGTGCTGTGGGGCTTCATCCGCGCTTATGCGCCGGACGCTTCGCCGGAGAAAAATCCCGGCCTCGACAAGCTCGTCGGCTATGCCGTGCGCTATTACGAAGACTTCGTCAAACCGGCGAAGAAGTTCCGCGCCCCCACCGATAAGGAACGCGCCGCCCTCGAAGAGTTGGCCAAGACGCTGCGCGCTTTCGGCGACGAGCACGATGCCGAAAAGGTCCAGTTCGAGATTTTCGAGATCGGCAAGCGCCACGCGTTCGAGCCGTTGCGCGACTGGTTCAAGGCGATCTACGAGGTCTGCCTCGGCCAATCCCAAGGTCCGCGTTTCGGCTCCTTCGCCGCGCTGTTCGGCTGCGTCGAAACCGCGAACCTGATCGAGCGCGCACTCAAGGGCGAGTTCACCAAGGCCGATTGACGGCGCCGGAGCGCGCCTTCACCCGAAATCGTTGCCGCGGTACTGGAACACCCGCGGTTCGAATTCGTGCGCCTTGAGCCGCTTGAGGTCCTGTTCCAGCAGCGTCTTCACCTGCGCGCGCGAGGTGTTGGCGGCCTCGAACATCTGACGCGTATTGAGCGTCACGGAAGCGCCCTTGAAGCCCGGCGGCCCGGAGATGCCGAGATAAAGCGGCACGCGGCCGCCGACGCCGGTGCGCACGAAATCGATGAACCAGTCCTGGCGCACGGTCTTCAGCGGATTGCCGATCAGGATCAGGCTGATCGCGGTTTCGCCGTCGATCTCTTCCACTTCCACGAACACGCCGGAGCGGTCGGGCCGCCAATTGTCGTCGAGGATCGGAAACTGCCGCCAGCCGCAGTGAAAACTGCGGCAGACCTGCGGCCGGGCTTCGTAGATGCTGCAGCCGCCTTGGCAATGGCGGCACAGGACCCCGGCCGCTTTCTGGATTTCGGGTTTGTCGATCGCCATCACGCTGCAACAGGCGGTGCATGCGCCGCACTCGCGTCCCGGTACCAGATCGAGATCGGTAATGCTCATGGTGCACGCCTTTTGATCAGTCGTCTGATGAAAGCTTGTGCTTCCGACAAAATAGGCATCGCGACCGGATAAAGATCATGCGCAACACAACCCACGTGGCTTAGCGCAGGCGAGGGCCTGCGGCAATAGTTCCGCTGTCTGCTTCGTGGCGTTAAGTCTTGCGCAAGCAGGGCTCCGCTCAAATCGGCGCAGCATTCAGGGGGTTCATAGATGGCGTTGTTTACCTGGAAAGACGAATACAGCACCGGAGTTGTGCAGTTCGACAACGAACACAAGCGGCTGATCGCGCTGATCAACGAATTGCATACCGCGATGATGGAGAGCCGCAGCCAGGACGTGGTGCAGGACGTTCTGAAAAAGCTGGTGCAATACACCCAGATCCATTTCAAGCATGAAGAAGACGTCTTTGCCCGCACGGGTTATCCCGATGCCGCGCAGCACAAGATCCAGCATAAGAAGCTGGTCGAACAAGTGATGGCGTTCAACACCGGTCGCGAGAAGAACGCGTGCCTGTCCATCGACGTTTTGAAATTCCTCAAGCAGTGGCTCCTGGAGCACATCGAGAAGAACGACAAAGCCTACGGCGGCTTCTTGAACAGCAAAGGAATTGTCTGAGAACCACTCGTAGGCGGGACTGATGGGTTTGCTGTATCCGTCGGATGCCCATACACTGGCCGGTAGCAGGCCAGGGGGCATCCATGACGCGCAGCGGGGGCACGCCGCATAAGGTGGTGGTGATCGGCGCCGGTTTTGCCGGTTTGCAGTTCATCCACGATCTCCGGCATCCGAGCGCCGCCATCACGCTGGTCGACCGCCGCAATCATCATCTCTTTCAGCCGCTGCTCTATCAGGTTGCGACGACGGTGCTGGCGACCTCCGAAATCGCCTGGCCGGTCCGCCATCTCTTCCGCGACCGTAGCGATGTCGAAACGCTGCTCGGCGAAGTGGCTGGGATCGACCGCGCGCAGCGGCGCGTGCTGCTGAAAGACGGCGGTGCGCTTGCGTTCGATACGCTGGTCGTGGCGACGGGAACGCGCCACGCTTATTTCGGCCACGACGATTGGGAGGCGTTCGCGCCGGGTCTCAAGACTCTGGAAGACGCGACCACCATCCGCCGCCGGGTGCTGCTCGCCTTCGAGCAGGCCGAACGCGAATCCGATCCCGAGCGCCGCGAGGCGTTGCTGACCTTCGCCATCATCGGCGCCGGCCCGACGGGCGTCGAACTCGCCGGCATGATCGCGGAACTGGCGCACTACACGTTGCCGCGCGAATTCCGCCGCATCGACACGCGCCGCGCCCGCATCCTTCTGATCGAAGGCGGACCGCGGGTGCTGCCGGTGTTCAGTACGCCGCTGTCGGCTTATGCCGAAGCGTCGTTGAAAGAACTCGGCGTCGAGGTCTCGACCAGCAGCCGGGTGACGGATTGCGGGCCGGACGGCGTTCGCATCGGCGACACCGCCATCGCCTGCCGCACCATCATCTGGGCCGCGGGCGTCGAGGCTTCTCCGGCCGCCAAATGGCTGGATGCCGAGGCCGACCGCGCCGGCCGCGTGATCGTGCGCCCCGATCTGACGCTGCCCGGCGACGCCGCGATTTTCGTCGTCGGCGATACCGCGGCGGTGATGCAGGACGGCAAGCCGGTGCCCGGTCTCGCGCCCGCCGCCAAGCAGCAAGGCGCCTACGCGGCCAAAGTGGTTCGCCGCCGCCTCGACGGCAAAACGGCGCCGCCGCCGTTCCGCTATTGGCATCAGGGCAGTCTCGCCACTATCGGCAAGCACGCCGCGATCATCGAATACGGCCGCTTCAACTTCCGCGGCTGGATGGCGTGGTGGCTGTGGGGCATCGCCCACATCTACTTCTTGATCGGCACGCGCTCGCGCTTCGCCGTGGCGTGGAGCTGGCTGTGGAATTATCTCACCGGCATCCACAGCGCCCGCCTGATCACCCAGCGCGAAGTGATCAAGGAAGTAATCAAGGAGACATAAGAACCTCTGTCATCCCGGACGCGCCCATGCCGGCAGTTCCGTTTGGCACTTGGGCGCGATCCGGGAACCACTTCAGCGCAAGTCAGATTTCCGAGTAGGTCCCGGATCGCGCCAACCTGCCAGAAATCAAAATCTCCGTGGCGCGTCCGGGATGACAGTGGGTGAAAACCTGAATTCAAATCGCCAAAATCGGGGTTAAGTGGCGATCGTGCCACGACAATCGCCTTGCTGCTTGGCGCCACGAAATAGCCCGTTTGGAGAGCGGAGAAGGGCGGGCGTCCTGAATCGAAATCGAATGGCTCTAAACTTTGGACGCGCATCGCGGCGCGCCAACGCAAGAACCGTAAGCACCGCGTCCAGAATCGAAATCGAATCGTTCCAAACTCCGTGCAAACGCAACTGCGTTGCAGTCTATCCAGCGCGGTCAAACACCTGTTGTTGAGGTAGGTGCGAACGGCGCCGTTTCAAGATGTGGAATGTCGGATTTTCTCGAAGGGCGAGCTTGGGTGTTTATCCGGTCGTTCGAGCTAGGGGGAAGATGCGCCATTACCGGTCATAGGTAATCCGGCCTATTATGCTTGAAGTACCGGGCGCAAGACCGTTTGAGAGGCGTGATCACTACACTGCTAGGAATGGGGGGATGATGCGCTGGGGTATTGTATTTGCTGTTGGGCTCGCAGTCGCATTGGGAGCGTGGATCGCTGTTCAATACAATTGGGTTCCGCCTTTCGTGGCCGTGTGGGACGCCCGCGCTCTCCAGGAGTTCAGGCTGGCAGCGGGAGCAATCGCAATAATTAGCGGGGCCGGCATTAGTAGTCAGACGCCCTGGCAACGCCTGCCGCGGTGGCTGCGATTCGTTCCGGTAAATGTCGGTGTTTTTGTTCCGCTCCTCATGTTTCTTGGAACAGCAGATCTATCGCCTGCTGTGCCATTCGCCGATGCGACAGGGATTTTGTTGGTGTACGCCGGTTTCGGGGTTGGCATGGCGGCTGTCATAGGCGTGTCCTCGGGCTTTGGGAAACCCTCGCCGGAAGAAGATACTGCGGTGCAACGATCGCCAAAAAAAGTGACGCGGTACTTGTTCTTAGCACTAGTTGCGACTTGTGTTATTGGCGCAGTCGTTCTTCTGACGCCTCGCGCGAGAGACGACATCAAGCTTGAGCCATTCGAGACATTGAAACACGCTGATACTCAATTGACTGTGGGCGTGAGCAAGGGGGCTTGGCAGGACGATGCATTTGGAGTGATCAGAATTGTTGACCAAGGCAAGACGAATAGCATGGTATTGGAAGCGTCCGAATGGAACTCCCTTGTCGTGGCGTGCAACAAGGCGAAACCGACGCCATCCGCGGCGTGGACCCTTGCCGCTGTCGTAGCCGACACAACGCCGTCGGACCCAGCTCGTATGGAGCTTTGGGCTGGTCCCAGTGTACGTTTGATCATCAAGTCTCCGCATGGCCCAACGGTCAGGTTTCAACTCGCGCCGAACGAGTTTGAGCAATTCGGACTGTCGCTGACGCGGGTTCAGCAGAAAGTACACAGCTGACGCCCCGCCATTGCGATTGGCGACGGCTCGCGTCGCCGGGAATGGCAACTATCGGCGCATCTCGGAAGTAGCCGGGGCGCTGGCAATGTCCGGGTTCGGGTGGAGTGTTGCCGTCCGCGTCATCTGCGAATGGAAACGGCAAGTTTGGAGCGGACTCCGCACCTTCGAGCTGCTTCCGAGATGCGCCAGAACCTGCCGCTCCTCATTGCCACTTGAGCGCAGCGCGTTGTTCGCTCTCGGTGTATGCTAACCTCATTAAGGGAGGGGGGTATGACGAAGCTTCTGTTGCGGTGCGCTTCGGTTGCGGTCGCCATCGGAATGGTTTGTGTTCTTTCCACAGTCCAGGGGGCCACACCTAAAGGAAACGGAGGGGCGACAGTTGCGAAAAGTGCCATTGACGACGATGTCGTGATCGCCAAGGCATTTTTGACGGCCCTCCTGTCTAGAGACGAGCGCACCCTTCGCTCCTTTGGTGCGGCTTTTTTCGAAGGCGGCAAATTGGATAAGGAAACGAACGATTTCCTGTACAAGGCTGATCCGAAACACAAGAAGCGTTCAATCGCCCAAATCGCCGCCGATGGAGACTTGGAGATCGTTCTTGTCCGTCAAAGAGCAGGCATCGTGACCGTCATCTATGTTCCGAAGCAGTACCGGGCCGGTGCCATGAAAATGTCCTTCCTTGAACAGGAATGGATGAACAAGTATTTCGCCTGCGAATTCGACACGACAAAGCCTCACTGGGTGCTTCACTACAACTTCTGCTTCTCTGAGACGGATGGTCCCTACCCGGCTGAGGGCGGCGGCGGATAGGGTTCGCGAACGGCGACTTTTGGCGGATTGTGTTGAAAAACTATTTTGGGCCCGTTTTTGCGCAACTTCGATTCAGCGCATGCGGTTAATACGCATCATAGATTCAATCATGATGCAGCGCCGATTCTGGAATTGCGTTACAGCCGTCCGCGAACGAGTTTTTCAACACAATCGGCGCATATATGACTTTCCTTGGCTGCCGGTAAATGTCCGCGTTCTGGCGTTGCGCGGACGTCGCCGTCTACAAATTATCTGGCATTCCGCCGAGCAAGCGTCAGCGCAGCGACCGGGTGGGCGCGTAGACGGATTCGGTGCTGACGGGCTTGCTCGGCGCGACGCTCGCAAGCTCGCACTGCACGCCGGGGATGACAGCCGAGTTTACTGGCTCGCCCAAATGATCCGATGGATGAAGGCGATTTCGCTTAAGGCGAAGCTGCGGTCCTCGTAGGCCGGGTTGAGCGATTTGAGGTCGATGCGCTGGGCGGTGAGGCGCGAGAGTTGTTTGGCCAGCACTTCGCCGGCCAGCGTCTTCACCACCACGCGGTCGCCGCGGCGCGGTGGAGCGGCGGGGGAGACGATGATGCGGTCGCCGTCGCGATAGACCGGCAGCATGGAATCGCCGGTCACCTCGAGCGCATAGGCGCGTTCGTCGCCGACATCGGGGAACGGGATTTCGTCCCAGCCGCTTCCGGCCGGAAAGCCGGCGTCGTCGAAGAAGCCGCGGCTGCCGGCCTGGGCCATGCCGACCAGCGGCACCAGCCGCATCGGGCCGCGATTGCCGATTTCGCCGCCGACCAGGGCGACGAACTCGTCGAGGCTGGCGCCGGTGGCGGCCAGGATCTTCGAGATGCTCTCGGTCGAAGGCCAGCGCAGCTTGCCGTTCGGCATGCCGCGTTTGGATTTGTTGAAGGTGGTGGGATCGAGCCCCGCCTGCTTGGCCAGCCCCGATGCGGACAGCTTGTTCTTCGCCGCCAGCGCGTCGATGGCATTCCAGATTTGTTTGTGCGTCAGCATGCGAAATCCCTTGGACAGTTCCTAGATGGGCCAAAACGCAGCTTGCGCAAGAGCGCGGCCGTGGTCGATTAAGCAAAGTCGGCGAACGCCGGCCACCGGTATAAGAAGTTCGTCCCTCTGTTGGTTAATCTTCCTATACACGGTCGCTTAATAGGAATTACCACTTTACGGCGCAAGGAGTCCAGGGGATGTCCATCATCGATTGGGGAATGGATATTGCTGTTGCCGCCATACGCCTCCTGCCGCCGGAACCGGCGCATCACCTAACGGTCGAACTGATGGCGCGGTTCGGGTTTTTCCTGCCCGGACCGGCCAAGGACGATCCCCGCCTCAAGGTGTCGGTGCTGGGGCTCGATTTCCCCAATCCGCTGGGGGTGGCGGCCGGCTTCGACAAGGACTGCCGGGCTTACAAAGGTATGCTCAAGCTGGGTCTGGGCCATGTCGAGAGCGGCACCGTGACTCCGCTGCCCCAGCCGGGCAATCCGCAGCCGCGCATGTACCGCCTGCCCGAGGACGGGGCGATCATCAACCGGATGGGCTTCAACAATCGGGGCATCGACGCCGCCGCGGCGCGTCTGGCCCGCCGCAAGGCCGGACGCGGGATCGTCGCCATCAATATCGGCGCCAACAAAACCTCGACCGACCGCATCGCCGACTACCGCAAGGGTTTCGAGAAACTGGCGCCGCTCGCCGATTTCGTCGTCGCCAATGTGTCCTCGCCCAACACGCCCGGCCTGCGCGGCCTGCAGGGCAAGGACGAGCTGACCGCCCTCCTGGCGACCCTGGTGGAGGCGCGCGGCGCCGCAAAGAAGCCGATCCTCTTGAAGATCGCGCCCGATCTCGACGCCCACGCGCTCGACGACATCGCGGCCGTGGTACTGGCCAGCGGTATCGACGGCATGGTCGTCACCAACACCACCGTCGACCGTCCGGCGACGCTGAAAAGCCGTTACGCGGCCGAGAGCGGCGGATTGTCGGGCAAGCCGCTGATGGAGCCGTCGACGCGCGTGCTCGCCGAGGTGCGCCGGCGGGTGGGCAAAAAGCTGGTGCTGATCGGGGTCGGCGGCGTCACCACCGGCGAGGACGCCTATCGCAAGATCCGCGCTGGCGCGAGCCTGGTGCAGCTCTACACGGCGATGGTTTACCAAGGCGGCAGCCTGGTCCCCAAGATCAAGCGCGATCTCCTCAAATGCCTCGAACGCGACGGCTTCGCCTCGGTTGCCGAGGCGGTCGGCAAGGACGTCGATTAAGCCGGCGCCCAATCGTTCGGCGCATTGCCGTTTCGCTGGGCATGCCCGGTCGTTCCGGCGCGCGAAAATCCCCGAAACCAGGGCTTTTCCTGCGGAATAGTTCGTGCAGGACGACTCCCGGAAAACGTCGCGGGGGATGACGGCGATGGGGTGGGGTGCAGTGTGGCAGGCGGCGTGGACCCAGTTCGGCGCCGAGCCGGTCGAGGTCCGGCTGCTCATCCTGGTGGCGGCGGCGTTCTTCGCGCTAATGATCCTGATCGGTCTCAGCCACGCCTTCCGTCCCGCAGCCCCCAAGGTCCTCGCACCTCTCAACGTTGCCGAGCCGCCGCCGCTCGCTCGCGCCTTAACCACACCGCCGTCGCTGGAGCCGGCATCGAAGCCGCTGCCGCAACCGTTCCGCCTGCGGATGCTCGCGCTGCGTGCAGCGCAAAAGTCGGCGGCGCGTACGATCAACCGCCAGCGTCCGCCGCGCCCGCGAATCCGCCGCGCCGCAAGACCGGCCGAAATCGACGCGCCCACTTCGCCGCTGCCTCCGCGCCCCTGAAAATCTGCTATAGTCCTTGCCCTCTGGGGTGGGGGTTATCATGGCGGAAGATTTCGGCCGGCTGCTGCTGCGTCTTGGCGTTGGCGGCTTGATGCTGTTTCACGGCGTGCACACGCTGCTCAATGGGCTTGATCCGGTGAAGACGATGCTCGAGGCGCACAAGCTCCCCGACGTGCTCGCCTACGTGGTCTATTTCGGCGAGATCGTCGGGCCGCTGCTGGTGATCGTCGGGCTGTTTGCGCGGGTCGGCGCGTTCCTGATTGCGGTCGAACTGGCGGCGCTGGTGGCTCTGGGCGGCGTGGCCCAGATGATCGCGATCACGCCCGACGGCGGCTACGCGCTCGAGGTCGAAGCGCTCTATCTGGCGGGCGCTCTGGCGATCCTTTTGCTCGGTCCCGGCAAGCTCGCGATCGCCAAAGGCCGCTACCAGTAGGGGATTCGGAAAAATTTTTTCGCACCCGCGATGGCTGTATGCGCCCGAATTGCACTTGAGAATGATAGCTATGTGCTTTTCAACAAAGCAAGAATTGGCCTGAGAGGCCGATATTTCCCGACGTTTTGCTGCCGGAAAGTTCCCTCCAAACCTGCCGCCGCGGAAATTGACGAGGAGTCGTCACAGGTTAAAGTGCGACATTATGGACAGGAGGGACCGGTCCGATGGATAGCGCACCGATGAGAAATGATCTGCCCCGTGCCGCCGCTGCCGGCAAGCGAGAGCAGACCAAGGTTTTGAATCGCCAACTCATTTTGAATGCCGCCCGGCAGGTTTTCGCCGAGCTCGGCTATGGCGCCGCCACTGTGCGCGACATTATCCGGGCGACGCCGCTGGCGTCGGGAACTTTCTATAATTACTTCAAGTCGAAAGAAGAGGTCTATCAGGCCATTCGCGACGAAGTCGCACTCGCGATCCGCCCGCGCCTGCATGACGAACGGATGAAAGCTTCCACAGTGGAGGAGTTCATCTCCTGCACCTTCCGCACCTTCTTCGAATATGTCGCCGACGACCGGATGAACTTCCGTACCATCCGCCACGCGGCCGACAACACGCGCGTCCGCATGGACACGCCCGAAGTGATCGCCGGTTTCGAGGAGTTGCGCGAAGACATCGAGCGCGCCATTTCCAAGAATCTGTTCCCGCCGGTCGATCCCGATCTGTTGATGGCCGCGATCGTCGGCGTCGCCTTCGAGGTCTCCGAGCGCATGCTGAAGACCTCTCCGCACGATCCCAAGGCCGCCGCCGACTTCGCCACCGCGCTGTTCCTCGGCGGCGTGCGCGCGCTGCCCGAGATGCAGCATCACGAGGAAAGCGGCGAGAGCAACGGCGAACTCAAATCGGATGCGGCGTAGGCCGTCTTTCCTCCCCCGCGGAGCACAGCTCTCGAACTCACGCAACAGTGAGATAGCGGGGGAGGTGGATCGACGCGTAGCGGCGAGACGGAGGGGGCAGACGACGGCGGGTTCGCATTCCCCCCACCGTCGCTTTCAGCGACACCTCCCCCGCTATTTCGAAACCGTATGGCTCGTAGTGCGAAGCACCGCGGGGGAGGAAAGACGCAGTAGCGCGTTATCCGTTCAGCTTATCCAGCGCCTTGAGGATCGCGTCGGTCATGCCTTTGGTGCCGACCTTGGTCATGCCGGGCTGCATGATGTCGCCGGTGCGATAGCCTTCGGCCAGCACACGTTCCACCGCCTTGTCGATCAGCACCGCGTCGTCGACGCGGCCGAACGTGTATTTGAGGCACATGCCGAACGAGAGGATGGTCGCGATCGGATTGGCGAGGTCCTTGCCGGCGATGTCGGGCGCCGAGCCGTGGATCGGTTCGTAGAAGCCCGGCAGACGGCCGTCGGGCAGCCGCGCCCCCAGCGACGCCGACGGCAGCATGCCGATCGAGCCGGTGAGCTGGGCCGCTTCGTCCGACAGGATATCGCCGAACAGGTTGTCGGTGAGGATGACGTCGAGGGTCTTCGGCGCCCGCACCAGCTGCATGGCGCAGTTGTCGGCGAGGACGTCGACCAGTTCGACATCGGAAAACTCGGCCGCATGCACGCGATGCACCGTCTCGCGCCACAGCACGCCGGTCACCATCACGTTCGACTTCTCGACCGAGGCGACCTTGTTGCCGCGCAGCCGGGCGAGTTCGAAGGCGACGCGCGCGATCCGCTCGATTTCGTGGGCATAATAGATTTGCGTGTCGACGGCGCGCTTTTCGCCGGTCGAAAGCGTTACGAGTTCCTTCGGTTGGCCGAAATAGACGCCGCCGGTGAGTTCGCGCACGATCAGGATATCGAGGCCCGCCACGATTTCCGGCTTCAGCGTCGAGGCATCCTTCAGCGCATCGAAGCACAGGGCCGGGCGAAGGTTCGCGAACAGCTTCATGTCGCCGCGCAGGCGCAAGAGGCCGCGTTCCGGCTTCTTGTCGAACGGCAGCTTGTCCCATTGCGGACCGCCGACGGCGCCGAACAGCACCGCATCCGAGGCCAGGGCCTTCGCCATCATCGCATCGGTGGCGGGCTCGCCGTACGTCTCGTAGGAAATGCCGCCGACCAGGTCCTCTTCCGTCGTGTAGTCGAAGCCGCGGTTCTTGCCGAACCAGCCGAGCACGCGCTTCTGCGCGTCCATGATTTCGGGGCCGATGCCGTCGCCGGGCAGGATGAGAAGCTTATAGGTCATGTTTTATCCCCGTTTGGGAAAAGGAATTTGCACGCGGAGACGCGGAGGCAATGGCGGCACGGTATCTCCGCGCCTCCGCGTCTCCGCGTGAAACCTAGATCCACGGCGCCGAGAGTTTGCGCGCGTCTTCGTAGGAGGAAATCTTCTTTTCCTGGTGCAGCGTGAGGCCGATATCGTCCCAGCCGTTGAGCAGGCACTGGCGGCGGAAGGGATCGACGTCGAACTTGATCATGCCGCCGTCGGGGCCGGTGATTTCCTGCTTCTCGAGGTCCACCGCCACGATCGAATTGGCGCCGCGCGAGGCGTCGTCCAAGAGCTTGTCGATCTCGGCTTGCGGCAGGGCGATCGGCAGAATGCCGTTCTTGAAACAGTTGTTGTAGAAGATGTCGGCAAACGAGGGCGCGATCACGCAGCGGATGCCGAAATCGAGCAGCGCCCAGGGCGCGTGCTCTCTGGACGAGCCGCAGCCGAAGTTGGCGCCTGCAATGAGGATCTTCGCGTTCCGGTAGGCCGGCTTGTTGAGCACGAAGTCCGGATTTTCGCTGCCGTCGGGCAGGGTCCGCATCTCGTGGAACAGCGCTTTGCCGAGGCCGGTGCGCTTGATGGTCTTCAGGAATTGCTTGGGGATGATCATGTCGGTGTCGACGTTGATCATCGGCAGGGGCGCGGCGACGCCCGAGAGGGTTTTGAAAGCTTCCATGGCGGCCGCGTTTTAGCGGTTCGGCCGAAGCTCTACAAGTCAAACATAACAAGCATTTGGCTGGAAACGACACAAACGTGCGCCGGAATGGCGGGAAGGGCCAGCGCGGTTGTGCCCTATGGTTCCGCAGGCACGGGCCAGTAAGGTCTTTCTAGAATTGTCAGACAAGAGAATGGGATACCCCGATGGCCAGCCAATGGATGAGAATGTTGCCGGTTGCTGCCGTGCTGGCGCTCGTATCGAGCGCCGCCTGTGCCGAGGATGCCGCGTTCCGGTGGACGTCGTCGGAGCCGGTGATGCTGCCGTCCGCCGACGGCACCTATTCCGTTAAGGATCCCTCCGTGGTGTTCGCCAGCGGCCGCTACCATGTCTTCTTCACCACCGCCGACGCCAAAGGCTGGCACATCGCCACCAAGAGCTTTACCGATTGGTCGAAGGCGAACGAAGCGTCGATTACCCTGCTCGACCGTTCCGGAGTCGGCCCCGGTTATCGCGCCGCGCCGCAGGTCTACTACTTCGCACCGCAAAAGCTGTGGTACCTGATCTTCCAGGGCGGCGATCCGTTCTATTCGACGACTGCGAACATCGACGACCCATTGTCGTGGAGTGCGCCCAAGCCGTTCTTCACGGCGACGCCGGAGGTGATCAAGGCCCACCACGGCGGCTGGCTCGATTTCTGGAATATTTGCGACGACAAAAAGTGCTACCTGTTCCACACCGGCGACGACGGCCTGTTCTACCGGTCGGAAACCGCGATCGACCGTTTTCCCAACGACTTCGGCAACACCACCGTCGTGATGGAAGAAGATCGTGCCGATCTGTTCGAAGCGAGCATGACGTACAAGATCGCCGGCACCGGTCACTACATCACCATGATTGAGGCGATGGGTCCGAAAGGGCGGTATTTCCGCGCCTGGACGGCCGACCGTCTCGACGGCGACTGGAAGCTTCTGACCAACGATTTCGCCGGCGCCGGCAATGTCGCGTTCGACGGCAAGCCGTGGTCCGAAGGCGTTTCGCATGGCGAGTTGATCCGCACCGGCATCGATCAGACCATGACGGTCGATTTCTGCAAGCCGCTGCAGTTTCTCTATCAGGGCTTGCCGCCCGGTTCCGGCGGCGATTATATCAAGCTGCCGTATCGCCTCGGTCTTCTCACCGCAACGACGCAGCCTCACTTGGGCGGTTGTGGCAAGAAGTAGCGTCGATGGCGGGCCGCGGAGGCATTGCCATGCCCGTATTCAAGACCACCGATATCGCGCCTTGTGGCCTCAACTGCGGCCGGTGTCACGGCCGGTTTCGCAAGGGCAATCCGTGTCCCGGTTGCCGGTCCAAGACGGCTGCGGCGGCCCACCTCGCTCTGTGCTCGATGCGCAACTGCACCAAGCGCAAACAGGTGCTGTGCGGCGGCTGCGGCGCATTTCCCTGTGCCCGGCTAAAAAACATCGACAAGCGCTACCGCACCAAATACGCCACCCAGCCGATCGACAATCTTCTCTTCATCAAGGCGAACGGCCTCAGGCGCTTCGTCGCCAAGGAAGAAGCCGAGCACGTCAGGGGCGGTTGCATCCGCTGCATGCACGGCGGCAAGTTTTTTCCGATCCCGCCGCGCCGCAAGGTGTGACTGGCCCCGCCGGCTATTGGCCCTGGACGGGATAGCGCCTTTTCGGGGGGCGGTACGCTATGCTGGTTTGCGGACGAAAGGACTTGCGGCATGACCAAAGATGAATTGAGCGCCTGGGCTGAGGCGAACGGCTGGCAAATGTCGGGCGAACATCTCAGCCTGATGAAGCCGCGCGCGTTCGACACACCGATCGTCCGCCTGGTGTTGAAGGCCACGGTGGCGAGCCTGGAAATCAGGAAGCCGAACGGGAAGTGGGAAAAAGTCGCCGGCGCGAGCTATTCCAAGATCGTCCCCGATCCTACCAGCGGCGTTCCCGGAGGCCTCGGCCTCGACACCATCAACGGCCTTTCAAGCCTGATGGCCGACAACAAAGACCGCCTCGTGTTCGCGAAGTTCAAGTGAAACCTTACTGATACGTCGTTCCGTCCGGCCCACCCGCGCCACTCGGTCCAATCAACAGCGGACACCCCCTAAGAAGCCTGTTCACCTCGCTGGTTTCACTTTGCGCAGCACTGCGATGGGGTGCTTGCGGTCCGTCGCGCAGCCAGCACGAGTATCGTCGCAAACGGCATTGTAGAGAAACAGTTGGTTGGCGCGGCGGGCGAAGCCATAGATTTTCCAGGCGTCAGGCTTGGAAGCATCGCGGTCAACGAACTCATCGCCATCCTCGAACACCATGTCGGTGTAGATTTCATAGTGGAATGTCCGGTCGGAAAAGCGCGCTTTGCCGTCGCGGTCGAACATGTAGGTTCGTCCCCGTGAATCCGCATACGCACCGACAAGCAGTTTTTCCATCAGGAAGGTCTGTTCATCGCCGATATAGCGATAATCCAGCACCGGTCCATCTCCGTCCTTGAAACGGAACCGAACCGTATCTAGTGGGATTAGCGTCTTCTTATGGAATTCGGCCACGTCGACTTGGATCGAGGGCTTCTGGACATTGAACACAGCCTCGTCGCCTTCATGCCAGTTGTAGCCGAGAGATAGTACCAATCCACGGCCGTCGCGAGAAACCCGAATAGCCTGCGGTGCCGATCCGCGCCACGCCTGATATGCCTTGTGATGTGATTTGGTCTTCTCCAGCACCGTGAGATAGATCTCGCTCAGGTAATCGCCATCACGCGGGACTATGTCACCGGCCTTTGCTGCGACGAATACCAGCGCCACTGCCAATGCCAGCGAAATCGACTTCATTGCGGCCCCCTCTTCGCCATGATCGGTCCGTGATCATACTGCCACTGCGGACGGGCGGAAACCTTACTGATCCGTCGACAGGTCCGGCACGGCGTTGTGGAACCGCGTCAGGTCGACCACGCGCCGGCCTTTGGCATTGAACGACAGGATATCGACGAAGCGGTGCCGCCACAGGATCTGGTGCGGCTTGTAGGAATGGCGGGCGAAGATCGTATCGGCGAGCGTTTCGTCGGTGCCCGACAACAGAACGATCAACTCGGCCTGCATGGCGCTGAGGCTTTCGGGCGTCTGATTGTGGAACGGGCTTTCCTCGTCGACCTTGTGCATCACGGTCCAGGAGAGTGCGAACAAGGGCGAGCGCGGGCGCATCAGTTTCAGTTCGCAGAAGCGGCGCATGACGAGGCCTTCGCGCGTCGTCTGCTGAAAGGCGAAATTGACCGTGATGTTGGCATCGAGGATCTGGTTGCCGCGCTGGTTGGCGGCGCGGAACATCAGCGTCGGGGCGCCGTCGAAATCGGTGATGACGGCGATGCGGCTGAACAACACTCGCGCATAGGGGCGCGAAAAACGCGAGAACACCACGCCGGTGATGACCGCGAGGTTCAGGATGCCGAAGAACGCCTCGGCCACCACGACGATGTTGGCGTAGATGCTTTTCGGGACCATCACGCTGTAGTTGATCGAGCCGATGGTCTGGACGCTGAACAGGAAGGCGTCCCAGAAATTGCCCGGCCGCGCATGCTCGATGCCGTTGGGATCGGCCATGTAGGCGAACGCGAACACGACGTTGATCGAGAAGAAGAACAGCGCCACGCCGAGGAAGAACACGCTCCACGGCACCGTCAGGATGAAATGATAGAAGTCGGTCCAGCGCGACAAATCCTGGCCGATGATGACGGCCATGCGCCGCCGCCGCGACCGGATCCGGGGTGCACGCTTAGACATCGCGCCCGTGCGCAATGAGATAGGCCAGCCAGCGCGAATCCAGTTCGCGGCCGAGTTCGTTGAGATAGTCCCAGGCGTAAAGGCCGGTATCGTGGCCGTCGTCGAACACGATCCGCACCGCGTAATTGCCCACCGGCTCGATCGCAGCGATCGTCACGTTCTGTTTGCCTTCGACGGTCTTCTTTTCCTCCGGCCGGTGACCTTGCACTTCGGCGCTGGGGGATTCGACGCGCAGATATTCGGCCGGCAGGGCGAAGCGGTCGCCGCCGTCGAACGTCACCGTCAGCGTGCGCTTGTCGGGCGAAAGCCGGATTTCGGTCGGCCACGTCATCGTTTGGTTCGTTCCTCTTCCGAAAGCTCGCGCGCTTCGTCGGGCCGCATGATCGGGATGCCGCTGCGGATGGGATAGGCGAGGCCCGCCGCCTTGCTGACGAGTTCCTGCCGTTCGCGGTCGTAGACCAGCGTCGTCTTGGTGATCGGGCAGACCAGCACGTCGAGGAGTTTCGGATCGGGTTCCATGCGGGTTCAGTTGAGCGACACCGGCCCTTGCGGTCCGGCATTGGCCATTTCCAGAAGCGCGATCAGGGTGTCGACGCGTTCGGGCCAGCTTGGCGCTTCGAGCAGCGCCTGCTTTTCCGCCGGCTCGAACGGGCACAGCATGGCGAGCGCGTTGATGAGGGTTTCCGGCGGTGCGCTCATCACGCTTTTCCAGTCGGCCTTGAGATCGCGGCGGGAGAGATAATCCTTCAAGGCGACCAGCAGCCGGTCGCGCGGGAAATCGGCCTCGTCCGGTTCGGTCAGGTCGTCGGCATAGGGCGTGAAGTCGGGGATGATGCGCCGGTAGGGCGTGTCGGTCTTCAGCTCCTCGGCCACCCGGAAGCGGCAGATGCCGGTGAGGGTGATGAGATAGCGCCCGTCCTCGCTCTCGCGGAAGCCGGTGATCCGCCCGATGCAGCCGATGGCCGCCAGCGTCGGCTTCAACGCCTGTTCCTCGTTCTGGGTCGGCTGGATCATCGCGATCAGCCGGTCGCCCGCCAGCGCCGCATCGACCAGCGCCAGGTAGCGCGGCTCGAACACGTTGAGCGGCAACTGTCCGCGCGGCAAGAGCAGGACACCCGACAGCGGAAAGACGTTCAGGATTGTCGGCAGATCGTCGAGCGTGTTGTAGGTCCCAGCCATGGCGTCACGAGAATAAGATGGACGACAGCTTGCGCCTTGCGGCGATGGTGCGGTCGTCGGTTGGCCCCATTGCGTCGAACAACGTCACCAGTTGCTTGCGCGCCGCTTCCTCGTTCCATTTGCGGTCGCGGCGGACGATATCGAGGAGCTGTTCGATCGCCCCGTCGCGGTCGCCGGCGCCTTCCAGCGCCAAAGCGAGATCATAACGCGCCTGATGATCGTTGGGATTGGCGGCGAGCTTGGCTTCGAGTTCGCCAGTCTTGCCGACGGCGGCCGCCGCCGTCTCGCGCAGCGTAAGCTCGGCCGTCACCGCCCGCACCGCCTCGTCGTTGGCGTGCTCGGGGCTGACGAGGGCCAGCGTCTGCTTGGTGCGCTCGATATCGCCGCCCTTCAGGTAGCAGCGGGCGAGGCCCGCCACCGCTTTGGGATTGCCCGGTTCGTCCTGCAGCACATGGGCATAGGCCTGCGCCGCCTGGCCGATATCGCCGGCCTCGAAGGCCTGATCGGCGATGGTGAGCACTTCGGCCGCATGGTCGTGGCCGCCGGCGCCGCCCGCCAGGCCTTGGACGAACTTCTTGATCTGCGCTTCGGGCAGCACTTCGGCGAAGCCGTCGACCGGCTGTCCGTTCTGGAAGACATAGACGGTCGGAATCGCCTGAATCCGGAGCTGCCGGGCGATCTCGATATTCTCGTCGACATTGACCTTCACCAGCTTGACGGCGCCGTTGGCCGCCGCAACGGCCGCTTCCAGGTGCTTGTCCTGTTCTTTGCTCTGGGGCGAGCGCGGCGACCAGAAATCGACGATGACCGGCACCTCGCGGCTGGCTTCCAGCACGTCGGCGGCGAAGGTGGCGATCGAGGCTTCCTTAATGTAGGGGCTGGCCGAGCCGTCCTTGCCGTCTTGCTTGGGAGTGCCGCCGGAACCGAATAAGACCATGGTCAAGAACCCTGAATTGCTCCCCCCAACATGGGCTTTGGGCGCCGGAAAGAAAAGGGGGCATGCGGACGGTCCGGCCGCCGCCGCGGACCGGTAATTTATCCCGTTTTTTCTGGGATTTGGGCGATCACGGGGGTGTGGCCGGTCGCCTTGACGAAGCGGACGAGATCGGCCGGAGTGATCGACGTGGTGCGGTCGTTGCGCATGGGGTGGAAGTTGAGCGGCGTCTCCTCCAGCATCGCCGCATCGAGCACGGCCGTAACGCGATGGGCGGTGTCGTTCATCAGGGCGAACGGCGTCACCGATCCCGGTGTGATGCCGAGCGTGGCCTGAAGCAGCTCCGCCGATCCGAACGAGAAGCGCGGGGCATCGAGCTGCTTGGCCAGCGCCGGCAGATCGACTCGGAGATGCGAGCGCACCACCGCCAGCCAGAGGCCGCCCTTCTTGTCCTTGAGAAAGAGATTCTTGGTGTGGCAGCCGGTGAGGCGTTCATAGATGCCGGCCGATTCTTCCACCGTGAAAACCGGCGCGTGTTCGATCGTGCTCCAGGTGATTCCGATCTCGCCGAGCAAATTGTACACCGCGGCTTCGCGCATTTCGGGAACGGGAAGACCTGACGTCATGAACGTGCCTAAAGTGTCATCATTCCGCTGCGTTTTGCGTCAGTTTGCATCCCGCAATCAACCGTATTGTTCCAGAATCGTAGTGGTGCGGCCACAGCAGGATTCAAAGCGTCGGCGCGCGCTCGCCGTCAATTGACACTTTCGCAACGGTCCCCCTATCTCCGCCCCAGATCGTGGCCGCATTGGAATCGCTGGAATCGCCGGCAGCCGGACACGATTGGCATGCGACGGGGTGACATGGGTAAAATGACCCACTTCAAACAGTATTCTTCTTATCTTCTTTTGTCGGCGGCCTTTGCCGGCGCGGCGTTCGCGCAGCAGGTCGAATCCGTTACCGTGACGGCGCAGCGGCACGCCGAAGACATCCAAGACGTTCCGATGTCGGTGGCGACGCTCGATACGACGCACGTCGAAGCGATCTTCCAGTCCGGTCAGGACATCAAGGCGATCGCCAACCACATTCCGAACGTCTACGCCGAATCCTCCAACGGCCGAGTCGCCCCGCGCTTCTATATCCGCGGCCTCGGCAACACCGATTTCGATCTGGCGGCATCGCAGCCGGTTTCCATCATCATGGACGACATCGTGATGGAGAACGTGATCCTCAAGTCGTCCCCGATCTACGACGTCGGCGACGTCGAAGTCTCGCGCGGACCGCAGGGCACGCTGTTCGGCCGCAACACCACCGCGGGCATCATCAAGCTCACGTCCGCCAAGCCGACCCAGGAATTCCAGTCGCGCTTTGCGGCGTCCTACGGCCAGTACAACACCGCCTCCATCGAAATGGGTGCGGGCGGCGGTCTCACCGACACGCTGTCGGCGCGCATCTCCGGTTTGTGGCAGCACCGCGACAACTACATCGACAACGCGCATCTCGGCATCAAGGACGCGATGGGCGGCTACGACGAAAAGGCGGCCCGCCTGCAATTGCTGTGGAAGCCCGTCGACAAACTGAGCGTGCTCTTGAACGGCCATTTCCGTTCGCTCGACGGCACCGCCGCGATCTTCCGCGCCAACATCACGACCAAGGGCTCGAACAAGCTCAACGCCAACTACCAGCACGACAAGGTGTGGTTCGACGAAGGCGCCAACAATCCGCAGAAGTACAACAGCATCGGCACTAGCGCCGAAATCAGCTACGACTTCGGCCCGGTCGTGCTGACCTCGATCACCGGCTACGAATACACCCACGGCTACAGCCGCGGCGACATCGACGGCGGTTACGGTGCCGTCTACAACCCGCCTTACGGTCCGGGCTTCATTCCGTTCAATTCGCAGTCCCAGGACGGTCTCGATTACCTGCATCAGTACACGCAGGAAATTCATCTGGCGTCGGCGACCGGCGGAGCGTGGTTCTGGCAGGTCGGCGGCTTCTGGTTCGATACCGATTACCAGGACACGACGTATCCCTATTACGTCGGACCGACGTCGGTGCGGCAGACCAACATCTCCTATGCGCTGTTCGGCCAGACGAGCTATCAGATCACCGACAAGCTGAAGGTGACCGGCGGCTTGCGCTGGACGGCCGATACCAAGGGGATGACGGCCCACGGCGCGTTGATGGCGCCGATCACCGATCCGGTCCGCAAGAGCGGTTCGAATCTCAGTTGGGACCTTTCGGCCGACTACGCCCTCACCGACAATGTGAAAGCCTATGCGCGTGTCGCGACGGGCTTCCGGGCGCCTTCGATCCAGGGGCGCAATCTGGCGTTCGGCAACGGCTATTCCTCGGCGCGGTCGGAGACGATCGAGTCGTATGAAGCCGGGCTCAAGACCGAGCTCTTCAACAAGAGCCTGCGCCTGAACTTCGACGGCTTCACGTACTACATCCGTCATATGCAGTTCTCGGCGATCGGCGGCGGCAGCAACTCGGTGCTGCTGGTCAATGCCCGCGCCGGTCAGGCCTATGGCCTCGAAGCGGATGCGGAATGGGCCGCCACCGACAATCTGACCTTCACCGGTGGCGCCAGCTGGACGCATACCGAGATCAAGGACCCGACTCTCGGCATTGCCCCGTGCGGCGCTCAGGCGGGCATGTCGGCCGCCAGCCTCAACTGCACGGTGCTCAATCCCTACAATCCGGTCACGGGTATCGCTTCGATCAACGGCAATCCGTTCCCGCAGGCGCCGGATTATCAGCTGTCGCTGACGGCCCGGTACGGCTATCCGCTGTCGAACGGCGGCGAGTTGTTCGCCTACACCGACTGGTGGCTGCAGGGCTACACCAACTTCTTCCTCTACAAGTCGAAGGAGTTCCACACCAACGGCAACTACGAAGGCGGCTTGAAGCTCGGGTATGTCTTCCCCGACAAGCGGTTCCAGGTGGCGGCCTATGCCCGCAACATCACCAACACGCCGAACCTTCAGGGTGCGATCGACTTCAACAACCTGACCGGCTTCGTTTCCGATCCGCGCGTGGTCGGCATCGAAATCTCGGCGCACGTCGAATAGCGCGCGCGCTTTCTTTCTTGTGAATGTGAAAACGGGCGGGCTCTTGCGAGTCCGCCCGTAAGTTTATGTGGGCTCAGGAGCGCAACCGGCGGAAGCGTGATGCGATTGTCCGCCTGGGCTGCGCGGCCGGAAATGAATTACTTCCGGGCGAGGCGCAGATACGGCGCTTCGGCGCTGGAATAGATCTTCTGAACCATCGGAATTTGGAGCGACTTCATCGCCGTGTCGACGGCGTTGGCGCGGCAGGTGTTGAACTCCCGCACGGCCAGATCGGGTGCGACCGAGTAGACGGAATAGAACGACGGCGAGTAGCCGCAAGCCTCCGCGGCGGCATGTTCGACGCGTCCGAGCAGTTGGTGTGCACCGCCTTCGGTCGAGAGGTCGAGATCGGAAAAGGCGACCTTCACGTCCTTGCGGATCATGTTCGGGTCGGCATGGGCGGCCGCGCCCAGCAGGGCGGCGGCGGTGAGGGTGATGCCCACAATCTTCAGCATGGTGTTGTTCTCCTTTTGGCGGCCGGAAAATCCGGTCCGGGTTTGGGCGGTCCAACGCGGATCGCTCGCCTATAGGACAGCGCTGTCAGCATCCGATCCGAAAGGACTTCGGCCCGATCTGTTGCCGATCAAACCTGTCCCAATGCCGATCTTTTTGCACTGCAACATAAATTGCTGCCGGTTTGGCCATGTTGACGCCAAAGTCCTAGGCAAAATGCACATAATCAGTCGTTTACAGAATTGTGCAGTAGCGAAAGTATAGTCGCCTGGTCCTGGGAGGACGCGTCGAGTCGAAGGCTGAAGAGCGGGGCAAATCCCCGCGCGGGAGCTTTGGATGCGTGCCATGTCGGACCAAATCGTTCTGGCCAAAGAGCCGGATTTCCGCCTCGGCGGACTGCAAGTCTGTCCCGCCCGCCGCCAGATCGTCGGCGGGGCGGCGTGCGAAACGCTGCAGCCGCGGGTGATGCAGGTTCTGGTGGCGCTGGCGGGCCGGCGCGGCGATGTCGTCTCGCGCGACGAGTTGATGGCGCGCTGTTGGGGCGGCTTTGCCGTCAGCGACGATTCCATTCATCGCTGCATCGCGAGGCTGCGCCGGGTTTCCGAAAGTCACGGCGGCTTTGCGCTCGAGACCGTGCCGCGCGTCGGTTACCGGCTGGTCGAAGTCGCGCTGCCGGCGCCGCGCGTTTGGAAAACCGCCGCCATCGCCGGCGCCGCCGGTCTGACGCTGATCGCGGCCGGCTTGGTGTACTGGCTGTAACCCTTGCCGCAATGCTGCCTTGCTGCTGGGAGCGAGACGCATGTTGCGCGCAAAGGTGTGATGTTGCGCGCGGTTGCTGCGCGCTCCCATTCACGCGAGACTCGCGGCCGGGATGAAAACGGCCGTCGGGGCCGGGAGCCGTTATGGATATCCAGACCGCCACCGCAAAGGTGCGGATCGATCTCAGCCGCGAACCGGCGTTCGCCTTGGGTGCGGTGGAGGTCAATCCGGCGACGCGCGAAGTTGCGCTCGGCGTCCAACGTGAGATTCTCGAACCGCGCGTGATGCAGGTGCTGGTGGCGCTGGCGGTTCGTCGCGGCGAGATCGTCACGCGCGACGATCTCATCGATCAGTGCTGGGATGGGCGCGCCGTCGGCGACGATGCCATCAACCGCTGTACCGGGCGCTTGCGGCGGCTGGCGGACGCGTTCGGCGGTTTCGAACTCGAGACCATCGCCCGCGTCGGCTATCGCTTGAACGTGTTGGGCGAAGCTGCAGCTCCGGCCCAGCCGCGCCGCAAAGGAAGCCGCAAATCGATCTGGCTCGCGCTTGCTGCCGCTCTTGTGATCGCTGCGGGTGCCGCGGTGTGGCTGTTGGCGACGCCGGTCAAGGAACTGGTGGTGCGGGCGCCGCTGCGGCGCGTGGTGGCGGTGCTGCCGTTCACGCCGCTGTCCTCCGATCGCGAAACACAGTTGTTCGGCGATCAGGTTGCCACCACCATTGCCGAAACGCTGAGCGGGTCCGGCGGGCCGATCGTGCCGCCGTCGCTCAGTTTCCAATACCGCGGCGCCGCCAAGGCAAAGGCCGCCCGCGAATTGCGCGCCATGTATGTGATCGACGGCGAAGTGGTGCGGCGCGACGGCCGCGTCCGGGTCAGCGTCCGTCTCGACGATGCCGCCCATGGCCTCACCGTGTTCGCGCGAACCTTCGACAGTCCCGCGGATCGCGCCGCCGACATGCCCGATTGCGTGGCCGCTTACATCGCATCGGTGACCTGGGGTTCCGACATAACCCATTGGAGCGACAAGAACGCGCCGGCGATGCTGCGGATCTTCGAGTTGCAGAAGCGCGGCGACGTGTTTGCCGCCTATCAGGCCGCGCGGGAGCTGGCGGCCGCCAATCCCGACGATGCCGTGGTGCAGCGCATCTTCGCATGGGATGCGATCAATCTCGTGTTCGCCAGCCGCGGTGCGCGCAAACTGCAATACGTCAACGAAGCGCGTGACGCCGCCGGACGTGCGATCCGGCTCAGGCCCGACATGGGCGACAGCTATCCCGTGCTCGCGGCCGCGACGCCGCATTTCTCCTGGGCCGAGCGCGAGGCGCACATCCGCAAAGGATTGGCGATCACACCGGGCTCCTATCTCGGCGAATTCCTCACCTGGATCCTGAACGATGCCGGCCGTTTCCGCGACGCCGAGGTCAGCGCCCGGTCCACCTACGAACGCTTTGCCTTCAACATCAATTCGCACGACCGCCGGATCGGCGGGTTGCTCGGATCGGGCGATGCGACCGGGGCGCTGGCACTGCTGCCGCAAGCCCGCCGCCTGTGGCCCGATTCTCAGGTGTTCCGCGATCTCACGCTCGAAGCGGCGGCGTTCCAGAGCGGCGACCGTCAGGGACGCCAAGCACTCGCAGCGGTGCTCGCCGAATTGCCGCCGGCACGGGCGGAACGCTGGCGCGGCATTGTCGCGGCGCTCGACAGCCGCCGTCCGGCCGACATCGCGGCCGTGGCGCGCGATTGCGTGAGGCCCGGCGACGACTGGTGGAGTTGTATGGTTGCGCTCAGCATGCTCGGCCGCCAGGACGATGCCTTCCGTATCGCCGGCGAAGCCTATCCCGATCAGCGTCCGGCGCCGGGCGAGAGCCTGGTGCACAAATGGCTCGCCAATCCGGAGCTGCCGTCGACCCGCTATCTGTTCATTCCGGCAACCGCCGCGATGCGGGCCGATCCGCGCTTTGCCGCGGTGGTCGAGCGGGTAGGGCTGTTGCAGTACTGGCGCACCCGTCCGCCGGATTTCTGTTCCACCGAGCGGGCGCCGGTCTGCAAGAGGCTGTCGCCATAAAAAATGCGGGCGGAGCCAAGCTCCACCCGCAAGGAATGCCACCTGTTGGGGACGTCAATCACTCAACGGTTGGCAATCTGGTTCGGCTGATGCGCGGCGGATTGGGCGAACAGCCTCGTCACCACCGGTGCCTTGAGCGCCAGGACCGCGTTGTTGATCGCGGCGGCACGGCAGTCGTGGAAATCGGCTTTGAGGAAGGTTTCGAGGCCGGGACGGTTGCCGCGCAGCGACGGACGGCGTCCGCAGGCGTTCTCGGCCGCCGCTTCCAGGCGCTTCAGCAGCGTGCGGGCGTCGGCTTCGCGGCCGAGGTCGAGATCGTCGTAGCGGACCACGGCATCGCCGCGCAGTTGCGCCGGCGGCTGGGCGGGAGCGGCTCCGGTCAGAGCGACGGCGGCGACGGCGGTGAAAAGAAGGGTACGGAACATAGGGGCTTCCTTTGGTTCGGGGTGACCCCGCCAAGAAGCCCGATGGCAGTCCGATCCGACACGGCCTGGAGCCGATAACGTCCGGCCGGAAAACCGATGAACGCCGATGACGGCCGGTTTGCCAACAAAAAGCCCGACGAACTGTCCGTCCGCCGGGCGTTTCTGCAAAGTCGTGGAGGTGTGTCTTACGGCACCAGCCGCGCGATCCACTCCGGCAGCGCAAAAGCGGCGGCGTGGATGGCGGGATTGTAATAGTCGGTCTTGAGTTTGAGCCGCTTGTAGGCGCGCGCCGCCTTCTTGATCCCGGCGGGCGTGCCGAGACGGGCGCCTTTGCCGGCCCACGACAAGGCCATAAAGCCGCCGATGTAGGTCGGCACCACCGTCAGATAGAGGCCCGACTTCGGGAAGTGGGCCTGAAGCTCCTTGAGCGCGTCGGTGATCTCTTCCGGCTGGTAGAACGGCACGCCGGTCTGGAACGTGGCGAAACCGCCGGGCTTCAACGCGCGTTTGATACGGTCATAGAAGGTCTCGCCGAACAGCGCCTTGCCGGGGCCGATCGGGTCGGGGCGATCGCCGACGATCAGGTCGAAGCGGTTCTTGGCTTCCGGGCGGGCGAGATATTCGAAGGCGTCGGCGACGACCACCTTCATGCGGCGGTCGCGGAAGGCCTTGGCGTTGATGTCGGCGAAGTGCTTCTTGCACAGCTCGATCACGCGCCCGTCGATGTCGACCAGGACGACTTCTTTGACCGACTTATGCTTAAGAGCCTCGTCGGCGATGGAGAGGTCGCCGCCGCCGACGATCATCACCCGCTCCACTTTGCCGTGTTCCAGCATCGGCAGATGGGTCAGCATTTCCGCGTAGGCGGATTCGTCGCGCGTCGTGATCTGAACCACGCCGTCGAGGGTCATGACGCGGCCGTTCGCAATCGTGTCGAAGATCTTAATGCGCTGATATTGGCTCTTTTCGTCGGCCAGCGGCTTGCCTTTCAGCTCCATCGTCTGGGCGTAGCCCCGGTGCAGGCGTTCCTTGATGCTGGCCATGATTTCCTCCGAAACAGGAGCGCTTTCGGGAAAAGTGGTGCCCGGTTTTCCGTCCGAAAGCGCGATAACACTAGTGGGCGGGGGCTTTTAGGTCCCAGTGGCCACGGGTGCAAGCGGCGTTGCTCGCCTTGGTCAGACGCGCAACGTACCAACCGCGGCTTCAGCGGCGCTCGCCCAAGCACACTCGCCCAAGCACGCTGGCCCAAGCGCGCTCGCCCAAGTGCGCTCGAATGCCTGTGGACGAAAGCCCGCCGTCTTTTCGCCGCCATTGTGACAGGCTTCGACTCGCCTGCACGCGCCAACCCCTTTGGGCCCGCGGCACTTTTTTTCCCCCAGGGGTCATAAATTTCTTGCGTCGGGGGGGGACCCTCCTATATTTCGCGCGTTCTCTTCGGAGGACAGAGCGGCACGACGGCCTTCCGTCGGGCCGCTTTCTTCTTGAGGCGCTCACCGTCGCGAGGCGGGGGGCACAGGTGTCAACGCTCTGAGAGGGTAGGTGCCAGAATGGCTCGACTCGAACTCGTAGCGGCGATCAAAGAAGCAAAAGCGCCTCGCGCTCGCGCTTCGGCGAAGACCGTTCCGGTTCCTATTCCCCCTGGGGATGAGGACCGCAAGGACCACTTCATCACGCGTAACGGACTGACCTATGCGGGAAGTCACCTGATAATTGATCTATGGGACGCCGAGGGTCTCGACGACCGTGATCGGATTGAAACGGCGCTGATCGATGCAGTGAAGGCTGCGGGGGCAACCCTGCTGCACATTCACCTGCATACGTTCTGCGACGGCGGCGGCATTTCTGGTGTTGCCGTTCTCGCGGAAAGCCATATCAGCGTTCATACTTGGCCCGAACGGGGCTATGCGGCTTTCGATGTCTTCATGTGTGGAGACGCCGAACCTCGCAAAGCACTGGCGGTGTTCAAGGCGGCGTTCAATCCAGGCCGTCTGGTGATCGGTGAACATAAGCGCGGCGTGCTGTAATCAGCCTCAAAGCGCGAGTTTCATATACGGGCGGAGTCGGGCAACCGGTTCCGCCCTTATTTTTTGCATCCACCGACGGTTAACTGTGTTCTCGACGGCGCTCTGCCATAATGGGGCCGGATCGGCGGGAATCCTTCGTTGCGATACGACGTCTGCATCATCGGAGCGGGAGCGGAAGGGCTGGCATGTGCCGCCACGCTCGCTCAGCGCGGCCGCCATGTGCTCGTCGTCGAGCGCTTGGCCGAGCCGGGCGGACGCTGCGTGACGCGGGCGTTCGCGCCCGGATTTTCCGCATCGCCGTTCGCCGACGAACTGCCGGCGATCCCGCCCGCGATCTTCCGCGATCTCGAACTGGCCCGTCGCGGCGCAATTCTGACGCCGGCGGCGGCAACGAGCGGCACCGTCGCGGCGACGCGCGAGGCGGTGATCGCCCGCGTGCTGGCCGACGCCGCCAAGCCGCGGCCGCTGTTCGGGTTCCCGCGGAGGCGGCAGGCGCCGTGGCCGGGCGAGGAACTGGCGACGCGCGGCGGCATCGAATGCGGCGGTGAAGGCCTCGGCGATCCCGATCGCGGCGCGCTGGCGCTGCTGGCCGGTTCGCCCGGCGGTCTGCCGCGCGGCGGCTTGGGCACGCTCGGCAGCGCCTTGCGGCGTGCGGCAGAGGAATCGGGCGCCGAACTCGTTTGCGGCGTCGAAGCGACCGACATCCGCCGCCGTCACGGCCGCGCGGTGGCCGTCCGCCTCTCCGACGGGCGCGAGATTGCCGCCGCCGCCATCGTCTCCACGCTCGATCTCAAACGCACCTTTCTGACGCTGTTTGCCTGGAACGAGCTGCCGCGGCCGCTGGTCGACCGCATCGCCGCCTTCCGTGCCGCGCCCGGCACTGCGCGCCTGCTGCTGGCGCTCGAAGCGCCGCCCGCGGTCAAGGACCCCGAGATTTTGCGCCGCCCGATCCCGATTGCGGCGAATTACGGCGAAGCGGTGCGCGCTTGGGCCGGCGGCATGATTCCGGATCGCCCGCCCGCCGTATTGCGCCTGGTCTCGGCGGTCGATCCGTTCCTCGCGCCGGACGGCGCCGCGGTTCTGACCGTGACGCTCAGCGCCATTCCGCGCGAGCCGTTCGACGGCCCGTGGAACGGCGACAAGCGCATCGTATTGCAGGCGCGGGCGCTGAAGCTGGTCGAAGAAGTATTTCCCGGCACGTTCGAACGCATCACCACCGCCGCGCTGATCGTTCCGCCCGATATCGAGAGCGAACTCGGCTGCACCGAAGGCGATCTCTACGGCGGTGCGCTGTCGCCGAGCCAGATGCTGTCGTTCCGTCCGTTCCCCGAATGCGCCGGTACGCGTACGCCGGTGAAAGGACTTTATCTCGCCGGATCTTCGTCGGCGCTCGGGCCGCTGGCGACTTGCGCCTCGGGCGTGGCCGCCGCCATCGCCGTCATGACCGATTTGCGGAGAGGCGCATGAGCGAGGTGCTCGTCATCGGCGCCGGTGTGAACGGGCTCGTCGCCGCCACCTATCTCGCGCGGGCGGGCGCGGCGGTGACGGTGCTCGAAGCCGGCGACATCGCGGGCGGGGTTTGTGCCAATCGCGTGCCGGTCGGCAATTATGCCGTTCCCGCCGGTCCGCACGCGTTTTCGGCGCTCGATCCGCGCGTGCTCAAGGATCTCGAGCTGACCAAACGCCTCGTTTTCGTCCATCGCGATCTGCCGCTCACGTTTTTGCGCGACGGCGAGGCGCTCGCGTTTCCGCGCGACGTGCACGAAACCGAGCGCGCCCTGGCGCGGCAGAGCGCCAAGGATGCCGCGCATTATCCCGTCTTCCGCCGCAGCCATTTCGGCTTCGCGCGGGCGATGCGCTCGTTGTGGTGGGAAGACGGCGCGGTGACCGGCGAAGAGACCTACGCGCGCTTGCGCCGTTTGCAGGTGACCTCGGCCTTGGCGCTGATCGACGAGAATTTCGAATCCGAAAGCGCGCGCGCCGCGTTCGCCTTCGATGCGCTGGCGACCAATCCCTCGGCGCCGGGCAGTGCGCTGGTGCTGGCGTGGGCGGCGGCGCAGGAGATGTGCGGCCTGCAAGGCGCCGTGGCGGTTCCGCTCGGCGGTCCCGCGATTCTGGTCGATGCGCTGGTAGCGGCGGCGACCGCGGCCGGTGTCGACATCCGCTTCAATGCCGAAGTGGCCCGTCTCGATCTCGCCGGCGAAGCGATCCGCGGCGCCGTGCTGACCTCGGGCGAGACGGTCGAAGGGCGCACCGTCCTGTCGTGCCTCAGCCGCAAGAAGACGCTGCTCGAATTTTTGCCGCCGGGCGCCGCCGGTTTTGCCGCCGCGCGTAAATACGCCACCGTCGCCGAAGTCGGCGAGGCCAAGCTGGTGCTGGCGTTGAAGGCGTGTCCGGCGCCGCTGGCGCATCCCGCCCGCTACGGCATCGGCGAGAGACTGGAGAATGTCGTTCTCAGTTATGCCGAAGCGCGGGCCGGGCGGATTCCCTCTGATCTGTATCTCGAAGCCGTCGTGATCGAACCCGGCGAGCCGCCGGAAATTCTTCTCTCGATCCGCATCCGCCCGGTTCCGGTGGCACCGGCCGAGGGCTGGAAATCCGCCGCGGCGGAACTGGTGCCCGCGGTGGTGCGGATGCTCGAACGCCAAGTGCCGGGCGTTGCCGCCGCGATCACCGCTTTCGGTTTCGTGCCGCCGGCGCCGCGCGATGCCTTGTGCCTTGCCGATCTCGTCGAGCCGTGGCGGACACGGATCGCGACGCCGGTGCGCGGGCTTTATCTCTGCGGCGCCGCCGCCGAGCCGGTGCCGTGCGTGTCGGGACGCGCCGGCCGCATCGCCGCGGCGATGATCGCGGCAGAGTGGGAGCGCACGCCATGACGCTCGACGCCTCGCCGTTCCATGCCCGCGCGGTGGAAGCCAATCGCCTCAACGCTTGGGAAAATCGCGGCCGCTTCACGCTCGCCGCCCATTACGGCAGCGTCGCCGAGGAAGCTATCGCCGCGCGTTTGGGCGCCGTTCTTGGCGACGTGTCGTGGCACTGGCGGGTGGAACTCTCCGGCGATCAGGCGCCCGCGCTGGTCTCGCGCTTGTTCACCCGCGATGCGGCGGCGCTCGGGATCGGCGCGGCCATGGAGGTGTTGTGGCTCAACGATGCCGGCGCGGTGCGCGGCCAGGGCACGGTGATCCGGCTCGAACGCACGCGCTTCCTGCTCGTCTCCGCCGCCGACGATATCGATTGGATCGACGCCGCTGCCCGGCTTTACCGCGTTCGCGTCGAGGATCGCACCCGGATGGAAGGCGCGCTGGCGCTGATCGGCCCGGCTGCGGAGAAAATTCTCAAAGCCGCCGGGCTTGAGGTTGGGCTGTCGCCGCTTTCGCTGCGCCGTCTTGATTGGCGCGGCCTGCCGGTATCGCTCGCCCGGCTCGGCCTCGGCGTGACGATCGGCTGTAGTGCCGACGATGCGCCGGTCGTCTGGGACCGGCTGTTCGCCGCCGGGCGTCCGTTTGCGTTGATGCCGGCCGGGCAGGCCGCGCTCGACATTCTCGAGATCGAAAGCGGCATCGTGCATCCGCTGCGCGATTACACGCCCGCCCACGAAGGCTTCGCCGCCGTTCCGACACCGCAGGCGCTGGGCCTGAGTGCGCTGGTGGATCGGGCACATCTGTTCAACGGCCGCGCCGGCGTTCTGGCCGCCGGACCCGTTACAGCGTTGGCCGGTTTCCTGGTCGAAGGCGAGCCGCCGCCTCCCGGCACGCCCGTTCAGAACGGCACCGAGACGGTCGGCCGGACGCTGGGCAGCCGCTTTTCTCCCGCTATGCAGCAGGTGATCGCCATGGCGGCCTTGCCCGATCCCGCGCCCGAAGGCCCGTTTACCATCGGGGGCAGCATTTGCCGTCCGGTTGAATTACCCTTCCTGCCGAATCCGGCCGCGACGGAACCCGAAGGCTCCGCCGTTTAGGTCTTGATGAGGGCGGCAGTGGAACCCGGAAATGGTGGTTGATCCGGACACCGATCTTGTCGTCCGCGTGGGGCGGGGCGACCGGACGGCGGCACAAGCTTTGATGGCGCGTCACCTGCCGGGAATGCTGGCTTTGGCGCGGCGGATGCTGTCCGGCCAGGCCGAGGCCGAGGATTGCGTCCAGGAAGCCTTTCTCAAGGTCTGGACCCACGCCGCCCGCTGGCAGCCGGGCAAGGCCAAATTCGAGACCTGGTTGTACCGGGTGACGCTGAACCAGTGCTACGACCGGCTGCGCAAGAAGCCGACGGAACCGCTGGAAGCGGCGGCCGATGTACCCGATGGCGGCGACAGCCCGGATCGGGGCCTGGAAGTTGCGGCCTTGGAAACCGAGGTTTCGGCGGCGCTGGCGGATCTGCCCGAGCGCCAGCGGGCGGCGATCCTGCTGTGTCATTACCAGGAGCGCGGCAACATTGAAGCGGCGGAGATCCTCGGGATCAGCGTTGAAGCATTGGAGTCCCTGTTGGCCCGTGGGCGACGGACCCTCAGGACCAAACTCTCGCATTTGCGGGACGGAGCGGTGTGATGAGCGAGAACGATCGGAACGACGCGCAGTTCGCGCGCGACATCTTCAGGGCTTTGCCGACGACGGCGGTACCCGCCGGGCTCGAGGCGCGCATTCTCGCGGATTTCGACCGGCTGGCGGTTCGCCGCCCCGGCTGGCTCGGGCGGTTCGGCGAGCGGTTGTGGCCGGGCGCACCGGCGTGGCAGCCCGCCTCGATCCTGGCGCTGTCGCTGGCTGTCGGCTTGATGGCCGGTGTCTTCGTGCCGTCCCCGACGGCGTACAGCACGACCTCGGATCAGGTGGTGACGGCCGCGCTTGATTCCGCGCCGGTCATGGATTTCGACAAGGACCCGTAAGATGAGCGCAATCCCTCCGCCCGAACGGTCGCATTGGAACGTGGCGCTGATCGTTTCGATCTGCGTCAATCTCCTGCTCGCCGGCGTCATTGCCATGGCGGTGTTTCGTTTCGCCTTCCATCCGCCGGCTCCGATGATGGGCGGCTTTAGCGGCAGGCCGGGGCACATGGAGCGCCAGCAGATCCGGCTCCTCCTGGCACCGCGCGGGTTGATGCATGTGGTGCCCGAAAAGCAGGATGCCATCCGGGCCGCGTTGCAGCCGCATCGTGCGCACATGGATGCGCTGCGGGCGGAAACCTCGGCGGCGCGCCGCGAGGTGCTGTCTCTCTATGCTGCGCCCACGCTCGACAAAGCCGCGCTCGATAAGGCCTTCGCCCGCATGCTCAAGGCCGACGCCGCGATGGAAGCGGAGCTGGTGAAGATGTCGTCCGACGTCAGCCTGTTGCTCACCGCCGACGAGCGCAAGAAGGTGATCGAATGGCAGTCGCAGGGTCACGGATTTCCCGGCCGCGATTGGCACGGTCACGACGGCGGTCCGCGCGATGACGGTCGCCGTGGCGACGATCACCGTGACGGCCCGCCTTCCGACGGCCCGTCCTCCAATGGCCCGTCTTCCAACGGCCCGTCTTCCAACGGTCAGTGATCCTGCGCTTTGGGCAGTCTGAGTTCGGCCGACGTGCCGTGACCTTGCTCGCTTTCGAGCCGCAAGGCGCCGCCCATGCGCCGCGCCAGCGCCACCACGATGGCGAGCCCCAATCCGGTGCCGGTCGAAACGCCGGCCCGCTGGAAGCGGCGGAACGCCTTTCCGGCGGCCGCCCGTTCGCTGTCGGAAAATCCGCTGCCGCTGTCGGCGACCGCGACCGCGATGGCGCCCGCATCTTCGCTGATGGTGACCGTGATCCGTCCGCCGTCCGGCGTGTAGGTGAGGGCGTTGGACAATAGATTGGTCAAGATCCGGCGCACCGCCATCGGATCGGCGAACACCGGCGAAGCGTCCGACGGCAACAGGTTGAGCGTGATTTGGCGCGAGAAGGCGCGGCCGGCGCTTTCGTCGACGCAGGATTCCACCACGTCGACCAGATCGAAGCGCTCGGGCTTCAGCGGATAGCGCCCGGCTTCGATATCGGCGAATTCGAGGATGTCGCCGACCTTGGTGTGCAGGGCGCGTCCGGCCATGCCGATGTCGTGCGCGTACTCGATATACTTCTTGTGCCCTACCGGTCCGTAGAAGCCGCGCTCGATCACTTCGGCGAAACCGATCACGGCGTTGAGCGGCGTCCGCAGTTCGTGGCTCATATGGGCGATGAATTCGCTCTTGGAGCGCTGGCTTTCGATCGCCGCCCGCTCGGCATTGGCGAGCCGCACCAACAGGCGCGCTTCGGCCGGCCGTGTCGAGCGCAGGTTGCGGATCGCTTCCGACGCCTTGGCGCGGCGCTCGAACTCGCGCACGAACACGGCGGCGAGCCAGGCGCCGACCAAAGCCGGTCCCAGGATCACGAACACATACAGCGGCAGGGTTCCATACCAGGCGTTGAGCGCGTCCGGATTTTCGCGCGGCACCAGCACCTTCAGCGGCCACGCCGGCACCGCCGCCGCAATGGTCCCGCCGTTGATCGGCGCGCCCGCGATGGTCGCGCCGCTGGCGGAGGCGATTTCGAGATGGTTCAGCACGCCCGGCGGCACCAGCGGATGAAAGCGGACGGCGATGATGTCGATGCCTTGGCGGAACACCACGGTGGCCGAGCCGCGTCCGCCGATCACCACCGGTTGATCGACCGCAAGCCCGGCAATCCCGCTCATGGCGATCGGTTCGCCGATGGCGGCCGAAACTTTGCCCAAGGCATCCGAGACCGTGATCGCGGAAACATCGGGCGGCAGCGTGAAAATCTCGCCGGTGGCGAACTGACGGCCGATCTTGCGCTGGCGGGATAGCGTCTCGCTCACCATCGCGGCGACGTCGTGGGCCCGCTTGGCTTCGAAGAACGCGGCCTGCCGGTTGGCGTTGGCGGTTTCGAGCCGGAATTGCAGCAATCCGGCCGCGGCGAAGCTGCCTGAGATCACGACCACGCAGAGAATGACGGTGAGGCGGATATGGCGCGTCGACACGCTTGCGACTTTCGCCAGGGTGGTGGCGAAGATCGGCCGTATCGCGATGGTATGCCCCGCCATGAATCCCGTGTCCTGCGCGGTCCGGTGATTCGCGCTGGGGCGATTATGAGAATCGCTTGAGTCGGTGTGAAGAGGCGCGGGCGACTCAGGTTTCCCCGAGCCGCCCGCGCGCCCCACAAAAAGGACTTGGATTACCCGGCGACCGCGTGCCAGCCGGTGCCCGGATTGACCGAAAGGACGCTGTTCGACAGCACCGACGTGCCGCTCATCGTCATGGTCTGGTACTGGCCGTTCGAGGTGCTGCGGAACAGGATGTCGCTGAAGCCGTCGCCGTTGTAGTCGGCCACGCCGCACGCATTCCACGTCGAGCCGAGATTCTTCGAGACGTTGCCGCTCGAGGCCAGGACGGTCGAGCCGTCCATGAACCACACCGCCGCCTGACCGGTGGAGGTGTTCTGCAACAGGATGTCGGACTTGCCGTCGCCGTTGAAGTCGCCGGTGGTGATCGCCTTCATGCTGCTGCCCGGATTGGACGACAGTACCGTGTCGGACGTGACCGTGTTGCCGTCCATCTGCCAGATTTCGAGTGCGCCGGTGGAGGAGTTCTGCCACAGGATGTCGGCTTTGCCGTCGGCGTTGAAATCGCCGGTGGAAATCACCTTGAAGCCGGTCGGGGCCGCGGTCGCGACCGGTCCCACCGAGGTCACGGTGCCGCCGTTCATCTGCCAGACCTGCAGCGCGCTGCCGTTCTGCAGGATGAGATCGCTGCGGCCGTCGCCGCTGACGTCGCCGGTGGCGACCACTTGCCAGTTCACGTCGGGATTGGAGACCGATGCGGTCGCGGTCTTGGTGGTGCCGCTCATGGTCCAGATCTGGATCGCGCCGGTCACCACGTTCTGCCACATCAGATCGCTCATGCCGTCGCCGTTGAAATCGCCGGTGCGGATGTTGGTGAAGTTGGAATTGGGCGCGGTGAAGTTGGCCGCGGCGATGCGGGTGGTGCCGTTCATGGTCCACACCTGCGCCGAGGTGTTGCCGTTGATGGCGAGCAGGATGTCGCCCTTGCCGTCGGCGTTGAAGTCGCGCTGGACGAGTTTGGCGGTCGAGGCCGGCGGGGGCGTCGTGACCGGCGGCGGTGTCGTGACCGGCGGCGGGGATGTGACGACGGGCGCCGAACTGACGGTGTAGGTCTTGTCGGAGAATTTGAGGGTTTCGATGCCCGACAACAGATCGGTGCCGGTGCCGCTGCCGCTGACGCTCAAGCTGCCGTCGGCATTGTAGGTCAGCGTGTAGGCGGAGAAGCTGCCGGAATAGATCACCGTATCGTTGCCGCCGTTGCCGGTGAGGATGTCGTTGCCGCTGCCGCCGGTGAAGGTGTCGTTGCCGGAGCCGCCGATCACCGTGTCGCCGTCGTTGTTGCAGATGACGGTCGTTGCGCCGTTTCCGGACACCAGCCGGTCGATCTTGGTGTCATAGGCGATGGCGATGTTGTGCGTCATGCCGGTGGTCGACGAGTAGGTGCCGGGATTGAGGTTGATGTACGCGGTCTGCGAGAAGCCGGAAATGTCGAGCGTGTTGCCCGTGCCCTTGTCCCACAGCGTGATGACCGGGGTCTTGTTCACGGTGAAGTCGAAATACTGCTTGATCGAGGCGTCGACGTTGCAGTTGAAGCCGAAGGTCTGACCGCCGGAGAGCGGCGTCGTGGTGGCCACGCCGTAAAGCCGCTGGATCGCCAGGATGTCGAGCGGCATCCAGGTGGTGGGATAATGGCCCGCCCAGTTGGTGCCGGAGACCGGATCCTGCGAGGAGTAGGTGCCCGCGGTGCCGGGATTGATGTACGACATCAGCGAGTACTGGCGGTTGTCGTAGGCGCTGTATTGCTGCGAATAGGTGTTGACCGAGCCGTTGTACGCTCCGGCGTGGCCGAGGCCGAGGGCATGGCCTTCCTCGTGCAGCAGCGTTTCGACGCCGTAACCGCCGTAGCTCGAGAGCCCGCCGCTGATCGAGAAGCAGGCCTGGTGGGTGTCGAGCGAAATCGGCGAGGAGGTGATGGTGCCGAGCGTCGTGCCGCCCACTTTGTCGGCGCCGCTGGTGGCGTTGTAGATCGTGTAGGTGTAGGCGCCGCCGTCGCTGCCGCGCCGGAAGGTGATCTTGGCTTTGGTGGAGTCGGTGGTCTGAACGAAGCTGATGTTGGCGACCGCGGCCCACAGCGCCAGACCGCTGGAGAGTTGGAACTGCTCGCTGGCGGACCACTTCGAACCGGGATCGAAGTAGTAGGTGACCGTGCCGCCGGAGGTGCCCGCGGTATTGGCGCCGAACTTTGCGGCCTTCACGTAGGCAGTGTTGTACGTCGGCGGCGTATTTCCATTCCAACCCCAGTAGGAATACTGGGTCAACGTCCCGTCGGCTTTCACGCCGCTGATGAATGCGACTTCGTCTTGCTGGGTTGGAGTGGTAGGCATCGGTTCGCCTCGTTCGGTTGCGTGTGGAAGTGTTGGTTGTTTTTCGCTTCCAAATTATTGAAGCGCCACGCGACCGCGCGTCGTTCGTACTATCCCCTAATGCCACGTAAGCCCGTGCAAAAAAGCGTGTGTTTCCAAGCGAAAACACGCTTGTCTGCAACGCTTCCGATTTCAGGATTGTTTGTTCTGCCGCAATCGTGAGGCGTCTCGCCGCAGTAATCGGCTGTGATAAAAGCCCTGATAATTAAGGCGAAATGTATGAACTACGTAGGTGTTTTCGAGGAGTTCGAAAGTTCGTATGCAGACTTTCGAAGGGTTCGAATTTCGGTCCGCTTTTGGTCACAGATGATGAGGATTTTATCGACCTGTCATTCCCGTTAGGGCAGGCACGGCGCGGCGGCGCGAATGCGGAAAAATAAACCGCGCGAAGCTGTGCTGCGCGCGGTGTTCGTAATCCGGAAATTTTTGCTGCCGATATCGAGGCCTCTTCCAGCCACGGCACTCGCGCCATGGCTGGAAGATAGCGATGGCTTCTAGGCCAGCATCTTCGACACGACTTCGAACATGTTCGACGACAGGCCCGGCGTCTTCAGGGTCGCTTCCAGTTCGGCGCGCATCAGCGCCTGGCGGGCGGGATCAAAGCGGCGCCAGGTCTCGAAGGCGCCGGCCATGCGCGCGGCGACCATCGCATTGACGCCGTCGAGCTGGCGGATGACGTCGCCGACCAGCGTGTAGCCAGAGCCGTCGGCGGCATGGAAGCGGAGCTGGTTGCCCGAGAAGGCGCCGATCAGCGCCCGCACGCGGTTCGGATTCTTGAGGTCGTAGTGCGAATCCTTCATCAGCGCCTTGACCCGCTCCACCGTATCGGCGCGCGGGCTCGTCGCCTGCAATCCGAACCACTTGTCGAGCACCAGCGCGTTCTTGGCGAAGCGGTCGTGGAAATGCGCAAACGCCTTGTCGGCTTCGGGCGAAGTCATGCGCGCCAGCGCCGCCAGTCCGGCCACCATGTCGGTCATGTTGGTCGCGGTGCGGTAATGGCGCGCCGCCAGATCCGCCGCGGCACCGTCGTCGGCCGCCGTGAGGAAGCGCAAGGCCGCATTGCGCAAGGCCCGTTTACCGGCCGATGCCGCATCGGGCGAGAACGCCGCGGTGTCGGAGAGTTTGCCGTAAAGCGCGTCGAAGGCGCCGCGATGGGCCGCGGCGACGGCGCGGATCAGCGCCACGCGGGCGGCATGGATGGCGTCGGGATCGACCACGTCCATCGCCATGGCGATTTCGCTTTCGAGCGGCAGCGACAGCATATTGGCGGCGAACGCCATATCGTCGAGTGCACGCTCGAGCACCGGTCCGATGGCCGCGACATAGAGCGGATCGGGCGCGGCGCCCTTCATCATCGCCAGTATCGCGGTGCGCGCGGCGGTCTGTCCGGCTTCCCAGCGATTGAAGCTGTCGGGATCGTGCGCCATCAGATGGGTGCGATCCGCGGCGCTCTGCTCGATCCGGAACTCGGCCGGTGCCGAGAAGCGCCGTCCCATCGACACCAGCGGTTCTTCTTCGACACCGGTGAAGACGAAGGTCTGCTGCGGCGCCGTCAGTTCGAGCACGCGCTCCTCCGGGCCCGGCGCGTTGTCGCCTTCGAGCGTCAAGGGCAGGGCGCGGCCCGACTTGCCCACCATTCCCAGCCGCACCGGAATGTGCATCGGCAGCTTTTCCGGCTGGCCCGGCGTCGGCTTCAGCGCTTGGGCGAGCGTCAGCGCATAGGTCTTCTTGGCGGCATCGTAGTGTCCGCTCGCGGTGATGGTCGGCGTGCCCGCCTGCCGGTACCACAGACGGAATTGCGCCAGATCGCGCCCCGTCGCGTCTTCGAAGCACTTGACCCAGTCTTCCACCGTGGCGGCCTGGCCGTCGTGGCGGCTGAAGTAGAGATCGGTCGCCTTGCGATAGGCTTCGTCGCCGACCAGCGTCTTCAGCATGCCGATGACCTCGGCGCCTTTTTCGTAGATGGTCGAGGTGTAGAAGTTGTCGATGGTGATGTAGCTCTGCGGCTGCACCGGGTGCGCCAAGGGGCCGGCGTCTTCCTGGAACTGCCTGAGGCGCAGCGCGCGCACGTCCTCGATGCGTTTCACCGCCTTCGAACGCATGTCGGCGGAGAAGCCCTGGTCGCGGAACACCGTGAAGCCTTCCTTGAGCGAGAGCTGGAACCAGTCGCGGCAGGTGATGCGGTCGCCCGACCAGTTGTGGAAGTATTCGTGTGCCACCACGCCTTCGATGCGGGCGTAATCGTCGTCGGTTGCGGTTTCCGGCGAAGCCAGAAGCACGCGGTCGTTGAAGATGTTGAGGCCCTTGTTCTCCATGGCGCCGAAATTGAACGCCGACACCGCCACGATCATGAAGATGTCGAGATCGTATTCGCGTCCGTAGGCCTCTTCGTCCCACTTCATGGCGCGCTTCAGCGAATCCATCGCATAGGTGGCGCGCGGCTCGTTGCCGTGTTCGACGAAGATCTTGAGATCGACGGTGCGGCCCGACATGGTGACGATCGAATCTTCCAGAACGCCGAGATCGCCGGCAACCAGGGCAAACAGATAGCTCGGCTTGGGGAACGGATCGTTCCACACCGCGAAATGCTTGCCGTTCGCCAGATCGCCTTTCTCCATCAGATTGCCGTTGGAGAGCAGCACCGGATAGAGCTTTTTGTCGGCTTCGATGCGGGTGGTGTAGACCGCAAGCACGTCGGGGCGGTCGAAGAAATAGGTGATACGGCGGAAGCCCTCGGCTTCGCACTGGGTGCAGAACAGGCCCTTGGCGGTATAGAGCCCCGACAGCAGCGTGTTGTCGGCCGGCGCGATTTCCGTCACCACGTCGAGAATGAATTTGTCCGGCACGTCCGGGATGGTCAGCAGTTCCGGCTCCAGCGTGTACTGGTCCGGCTTCAGGGGGTGGCCGTCGATCGCCACCGACACCAGTTTCAGCGCTTCGCCGTTGAGCACCAGCGGCGCGCCGGCGGCACCGGTCCGCACCATGCGCATCCTGGCCGCGACTCTGGTCGCCTGCGGGTCCAGGAAGAAGTCGAGGGCGACTTCCGGCACGCGGAAATCGGGGGCGCGGTAGTCCTTGAGATGAATGGCGTGAGGTTCGTCGGTGCGCATGCGAAATGTCCGTTCCGAAAGCGCTTTTTGGGAAAGCGCGTGAAGACAAAAATCTGCGGCACGGTATAGATCGCTTGGCCAGACGTGGGAACCGGTTTTCGCGAGGGGGCAGGCGCGCGCGGGCGGCCGGGCGCAGCCTCGTTCCGGCGCTAATCTCCCGCTGACGTTACGGTTTTTGCGCGACTCAACCCAGCGGCTGCGAGACGTAGGACGAGAAGGTCAGCACGTAGTCGACGGTCGCGTCATCGGCGCCGAGCGGCAGCAGCAGGTTTTCGCAATGGGTGAAGTTCACGCGGGTCACGTCGCGGCCGACCTTGCCGCGCCGGGCGAGCGGCTCGCCGGTATCGGCGACTTGTCTCAGGAACGGGATCACGAACGCGCCGAAACCGGGCTCGTCGTAAACGAGGTCGGACAGCCGCCGGTTCTGCAACGGCACGCCGTAGCTCATGACGATGGTGTCGCCGACGATGCGATAAACGAAATCGTCGCCGTCGACCTTGATGAGGGACACATAGCGCAGCAGCGTGGCGATTTCGCGCGGCCGGATGTCTTCGCGCGCCGGAAAGCGGCGGCCGCCGCATTTGCTCTTCCAGTACTCGTAGCCCAGACGCAACGGCTCGCTTTCGAGACTGCTGAAAGCGATGTCATGGAAAACGGAACTCTCTGGAATGCATCTCGTGAAAGACTGCAGCGACATCTCCGCCCCCATGTCCGCGTCTCAGCTTCCGGTTTCTATGCGCGTCAGCACGTCTTGAGCGTCGTGCGCGAATTCGGCTACTTCGGTCGGCATGTCTTCGCCCGATTTGCGTGCCCAGCCGACCAGTGCCGTTGCGATGCGTTCGAGCGCGGGCGCTGCGGCGATCAGCCGGGCCTGCCGCTCGACGCGGCTCGGATTGAGATCGTATTCGGCGCCCGGCACGCGCCAGCCGCCCCAGTCCTGTTCGCCGGTGACGACCACCGGATAGGTGCCCGGCACCGGATGGCGCGAGCAGTCTTCGGTCGGCTGCCACTTGTTGCGAGCGCGGATGACGCGCCAGCGTTCGCTCTGCGACTGCAGCTTTTCCGGAATGGGTTCTTCCTGCTGCAGTTCTTCGGCGACGAAATCGCGCCCGAGTCCGCAGTCGTAGACGACACGGATCGGCTCATCGAGGCCTTTGGTCCAGTGCGGCACGACACGTTCGACGAGAGCCCATGTGCCCACGGGCTTCACGTAGACGCGCTGATTCTTGTGGAACTGGGCCTTGGCCATTCCATCTCTCCGTTCGGGCGCCGGATTGTAAGCGCTTGCCCTTTAATTGCGGGTTAATCTCTGCGGCGGAGGTGCGGCGCTTTTCACGCGGCAGCCGCAGGGCGTGTGCCCTCGCCGTGACAGCAGAAGGCGACGAGATGATTGACCTTTTCGTGTCCCAGCGGCAGCAGCACAACTTCGGAATGCCGGAATACGACGGCGGTGGAGTCGCGGCCTTCGACCGCGCGCCAGGCCCGCGGTTCGCCGGTGTCGACCACCCGGCGGAAGATCTCGAAACAGCGTTCGATGAATTCGGGGGCTTCGTAGGCGATGTCGCTGAAGCGGCGGTTCTGGATACGCACGTTGAACGCCTGCACCATCACGTCGCCGACGATGCGGTGTTCGAAATCGGCACCGCCGTCGATCACTTTGAGCAGCGACATGTAGGCGAGCAGCTCCGCTATATCCCGCGGATTGAGATCTTCGCGGGCCGGAAAAGGCCGGTCGCCGCGCGCTTTGCGCCACCACCGCACACCCGCCCGGAGCGGTTCGGCGTGGAGATCGTTGGGATCGATCCATTCGTAGGTGGCGTTCGGCGGCAGCGGCGACGAGATGTCGTCCAGCGTCTGCAGCATCGCAATTCCCCGCAACTAAGCGGACGCGACTATGCCGCAGGCTTGTTAATTGGATGTAAAAGGAAGCCTCAGCCGGCCCGGTCCAATGGTATGGGCTGCGGTGGTGAAGGTATGCCCGCGAGCCAGTTCATGCCGTCGCGCAAATCGACATTTTTACCGATCACCAGGATCGCCGGCATGACCGCGGTCACCTCGCCCAGTCGTCCGAGGGTTGTCGTCTGGACGGATTGGTCGGGCAGGGAGGCTCGGCTGACCACGGCCGCAGGTTCGTCGGCGTTGCGCCCGGCGGCGATCAGTTTTTCCGCAATCACCCCGGCGTGCTTGGTCGCCATGTAAAGCACCAGCGTCGGCGAGCCGTGCGCGATGGCATTCCAATCGAACTCCGGCAGTTTGCCGTCGGCGCCATGACCGGTCAGGAAGGTTACCGCGTGTCCCGTGTCGCGATGGGTCAACGGAATGCCCGCATACGCGAGCCCGCCGATCCCTGCCGTCACGCCCGGCACGATGCGGAACGGCACGCCGGCGGCGGCGAGGTCGAGGGCTTCTTCGGCGCCGCGTCCGAACACCAGGGGATCGCCGCCTTTGAGCCGCAGCACGCGCTTGTGCTTGTGGGCGAGAGCGACCAGCGTGCGCGATATCTCGGTCTGCTTGCAGGAGCGCATTCCGGCGCGTTTGCCGGCGAACACCAGTTCCGCGCCCGGCCGCGCCAGCTTGAGCAGGTCCTCATTGGCGAGGGCGTCGTACAAAATCACGTCCGCTGCGCTTACGGCATGAAGTCCGAGCGCTGTGATCAATCCGGGATCGCCGGGACCGGCGCCTGCGAGCCAGACCCAGCCGGGTTCGAAGGCGGGTAGCCCAAGGGCCGCGGCCAGTTTCTCGATCGCCGCGCGTTCGGCCGCATTGGTGAGGTCGGACGTCATTCATCAATCCCGAAATGTAAAATACATTGTACCACCTTTATGCGCGGTAAAATAGAGGTCTTTCATGGGAATGTCGCGACTTGGCGTTCAATTCAAGGCCGCATTGCGTTAGACAACGGACCGCCACCTTGGAAACCAATAATCCCATGCTGAAACCCCGTACCGACCTGAAGCCCAACACCTTCGAGAACGAGATTTATCCGCTGATCACCCCCAACGGCTTCCGCGAGTACGATGCCCGCTGGCTGTTCGGCAAAGAGATCAATCTCTTGGGCGTGCAGGCCCTCGGCCTCGGCCTCGGCACCTATTACCAGCAGGAAGGCGTCAAGCGCGTGGTCACCGGCCACGACTACCGCTCCTACGAGCTTTCCATCAAAAACGCGCTCTGCCTCGGCCTGATGCAGGCGGGCTGCGAAGTCGTCGACATCGGTCTGGTGCTGACGCCGTGCGCCTACTACGCGCAGTTCGCGCTCGATTGCCCGGCCGTCGCGGTGGTCACCGCCAGCCACAACGAGAACGGCTGGACCGGCGTCAAGATGGGCTGCCAGAAGCCGCTCACTTTCGGACCCGACGAGATCAACCGGCTGAAGGACATCGTCCTCAACAACAAGGGCGAGGAACGTCCCGGCGGCAGCTACACCTTCGTCGAGAATTTCATCGAGACCTATCTCGAAGCCGTCACCAAGGGCCACAAGCTGTCGCGTCCGATCAAAGTGGTGGTGGCGACCGGCAACGGCACGGCCGGTCTGTTCGCGCCGGAAGCGCTGCGCCGCATCGGTGCCGATGTGATCGAGGTCGACACGTCGCTCGATTACAACTTCCCGAATTACAACCCCAACCCCGAAGACCTGCACATGCTGCATGCCATGTCGGACGCCGTGAAGAAGTACGGCGCCGAGCTGTGCGTCGGCGTCGATGCCGACGGCGACCGTTGCGGCGTGGTCGACGACAAGGGCGAGGAGATCTTCGCCGATAAGGTCGGCGTGCTGCTGGCGCGCGATCTCTCGGCCAAGGTGAAGAACGCGCAGTTCGTCGTCGACGTGAAGTCGACCGCGATCTACACCATCGACCCGATCCTGAAGGCCAACGGCGTCAAGACCGATTACTGGAAGACCGGCCACTCCTACATCAAGCGCCGTACCGCCGAGCTGGGTGCCACCGCCGGCTTCGAAAAGAGCGGCCACTATTTCTTCAATCCGCCCTACGGCCACGGCTATGACGACGGCGTCCTCGCCGCCATCGCGGTGCTCGAAATGCTCGATCACGCCGGCGGCAAGAAGCTGTCAGACCTCGAAGCGACCCTGCCCAAGACGTGGTCGTCGCCGACCATGGGCCCGTACTGCGCCGACGATGCCAAGTACAATGTCGTCGCCGCGATCACCAAGGAATACGAGGACCTCAAGGCCAAGGGCGGCAAGATCCTCGGCCAGGCCATCGCCTCGATCGTGACGGTCAACGGCGTGCGCGTGACGCTGGAAGACGGCACTTGGTGCCTGGTGCGCGCTTCGTCGAACAAGCCGTCGCTGGTGGTGGTGGTCGAAAGCCCGACGTCGGACGAAGCCATGCACGCGATCTTCAAGGACCTCGACGCCCGCCTGTCGAAGCACCCCGAAGTCGGCGAGTACGACCAGAAGATCTAGTTTCTGCCCCCGCGGGCGCCTCCGTTTTCTGCCCCCACGGGCACAAGATAGTCGACGCCGCACATGGACCGTGGGGGAAGTGATCCGAAGGATCGAAGGGGGCTTACATACAAAAAAGGGGGCGGTTCATCCGCCCCCTTTTGCTTTTGAGTGCACATTATCTTCGCGGACTCGCAGCAAAGCCGGACGGAGGAGGCACTCCGCTCCCATTTGTCTGTCGTGGCTCGCAGTGGCGGGCATGACACCAAACCTGATGGCTATAGCTGAGGTCAGGTTTGGTGGTGCAGATAGTAGTTCGCACCAACCATGGCGATGGCATAAAGGAACGGAAGAAAGACCGAGAGCACGCGGCTCATCCGCGTATCGGACTCGGTCAGGAGTTTGATGTAATAGGCCACTACCAGCGGCCAGAGGACGATGTTAATCAGTGTAAAGATAATCGCGGCGGCATAGTCCCCTTTGTCGCAACGGGATTCATTGCATGCCGTGAAAACAACGCGCCCGAACGCCATCCCCAGTACGATGCCGACCGTCAGATAATCGCGCAGTGCCGCTGGAATGACGATCGACCAATGAAAGGCCCATTTGAGGAACGCCACGATGGTTTCGTCCAGAACGAGACGGACCACCGGTACGACTGTTTGGTTCCACGCCAGGATCAGCGCCTGGAAAATCCCGGACCAGTCGATATGGATATAGTGGCCACAGAATATCAGCAGCGAGCACGCCCCCAGAATCGAGGCGATCTGCTGATACGCGAACCAACCCAGACTGAAGCCGTGTTGTTTTTCGTCGCTTGCCATCGCATTGCCCCCCGCAATCGCATGGCAAAATGCCTCGTACACCGGGCCGCAGCGATGTGGCGCAATGGCACGAGTGATGTTCAATTGCATTCCAGTGAGCCATGGTAGCCCACCACTTTGTTCCGGCCTACGGCTTTGGTCTTACTGCCAATCCCGCGCCTCGATCTTCAGTCCGGTCGCTTTTTCCGCTTCTTCGCGGCCGACCTGCCGCACGAACTGCGCGAACGTCCAGATATGGCCTTCGGGATCGCGGGCCCGGTAGGTGCGGTCGCCGTAAAACTGCTCCTGCGGCTCTTGCAGGATGACGGCGCCCGCCGCGCGCGCCGTTTCGCAATGTGCCTCGATGCCGTCAGCCACGCGGACATGGAGGTTGGTCGTGTTCCTGCCGCCGGTCTTGCCGGGCGCCGCGAAATCCTGGTTCCACGGTGCCCCGACATAGAGGAGCCCGTCGCTGTATCGCATCTCGGAATGCACGAGCGTGCCGTCCGCATCCGTGATCCGCATCACGGTCTCGAAGCCGAACGCCTTTTCCAGCCAGTCGAGCGCGGCGCGCGGATTTTCGTAGAATACGGAGGCGGTGAACGCAGGACGGCGGAACGGGTCTTCCATGGCGTCTGATCCTCTGCCGGCTCGGCAAAGCTTTGCCGGAGGAACGGCGAAGATCAACGCCACAGACTGTGTGGACTTGCGGTCCACACCGTTCGCGCTGCAGGACGCGGTTCGCAGTTCAGGGCACCATGCCGAGTTCGCGGAAACGGTCGCCGTGTTCCACTATGTTGAGCGATTGCCGCAGATCTTCGGCGTCGACCTTCGTGCTGCCGAGCCGGACTTCTGCGAGGCGGCAGACATAGGCGCCGGTGATCCCGATGAACGCCTTTTCCTTCACCAGATCGCAGTCGGATTTCACGTCGGCGAATTTGCCTTGCCGGTATTCGATGGTCAGCCAGCCGGCATAAGCGTCCTCCGCGGACTTGTCGGCATCGATGGCTTTCTGGCAGTCCGATAAGGCGCTGGCGTAATCGTCGTCGTAGAGCGCATGCGCCAGACAGCGCTGGCCCTGGTATTTCGGCAGCGGTTCGAGCGAGGCCATCTGGTCGTAATCGTTCAGCGCATCGTCGTAGCGTTTGGCGGCGATATAGGCCTTGGCGCGGTTGCGGCGGGTGTAGTTGCCCAGTTGCCGGACTTCGCGCAGATCGGGCAGTTCCTTTATCTTGCGCAAGGCCTCGGAGAACATGCTGATCGCCTTGTCCAACTCATTGAGGTGCATGTACTGCACGCCCATATTGTTGAACGCATCGTTGCGGACATTGGGCGGAATGTAGTCCATGCGCAGCACGGCGCGGCAGGCCTCGATGATTTCTTCCGGCTCGAGCGGCCCCACCTTCTGCAATTGCAGGCAACGATCCCAGATTTCCTCTTCGGTACGCGCCGAAGCCGGCATGGCGACGGCCGCCGTCAGCGCCAAAGCGGCAATACCGCACGCGATGATTTTCATAGTGCCCCCCGTCGAGCGCATCGCGCCCGTCGGAACCGCTTATAGCACATTCCGGGCTGGGCGGGGGTGTCCTACTTCGCCAGTTTCCCCAGCCTGGCGATCGCCGCTTCGACGCGGTTCGACCAGAAGGCGGCATTGACCCGGATGCAGTTGCGATATTGATCGCCGAGTGTGAACATCGCGCCGGGGGCCACCGCGATGCCTTCCTTCAGCGCCCGTTCGTGCAGCGCCAGTCCGTCGGTGCCGGCCGGCATTTCGATCCACAGCACCGATCCGCCTTCGGGCCGCGTGACATGCGTGCCTTTCGGGAAATGGCGGCCGATGGCGGCCCGCATCTGTTCGACTTGGCGCACATAGGCTTTGCGCAGCGTCCGCAGATGGCGGTCGTAGCCGCCGTTGGTGAGGAACTCGGCGAGCGCAAGCTGCGTCGGCGACGGCGCGGCGACGCTGAAGCAGGCTTTCAGGGCTTCGATCTTCGCCTGGAAGCGGCCGGGAACGATCCAGCCGACGCGATAGCCCGGCGCCAGCGTCTTGGAAAACGACGAGCACAGCAGCACCAGGCCTTTTTTGTCGAATGCCTTGCAGGTGAAGGGCCGTTGCGGCGCGTAGCCGAGATCGCCGTAGACGTCGTCCTCGATCAGCGGAATGTCGTGGCGCGCCAACAGCTCGACCAGCGCGCGCTTGCGGTTGTCCGGCATCACGCCGCCGAGCGGATTGTTGAAGGTGGCCAGGATCAGGCAGGCGCGCACCGGCGTCTGGCGCAAAGCATAGGCGAGCACGTCGACGTTGAGGCCGTCGCGCGGCGAAGACGGGATTTCCAGCACCTTCAGCCCCATGCCCTGAATGGACGCGAGATAGGTGTGATAGACCGGCGAGCCGATCGCCACGGTGTCGCCGGCGCGGCAGGTGGCTTGCAGCGCCAGGGTGACGCCTTCGACGCCGCCCGAGGTCACGATGATGTCTTTGGGCGAAAAGGTGCAGCCGCTTTCCGGCGACCGCCGCGCGATCTGCGTCCGCAGCCGCTCGAAACCGGCGGGCGGCGAATAGGAAACGCTTTCGTGCGGAAACAGCCGCATCTGGGCGGCCATGATCCGGTTGAGTTTGGCGATCGGCAGCAGCGCGGGATTGGGCGCGCCGCCGCTGAGCTGCACCGGACACGGGCGGGCGAGATTGCGCCGGATACGCCAGATCCGCGGGCCGAACTCGACCGTCTTGGCCGCCAGTTCGTCGTCGTAAGGGCGTGCTTCCGGTTCGGGCGGGCGGCTGCGGACGTAATAGCCCGATTGCGGCCGTGCTTCGACCAGACCGGCGTTCTCCAGCCGCGCATAAGCGCCCATGACGGTATTGATGCTGACGCGCAGATTTGTGCTCAGTGTACGGATCGATGGAATGCGTTCGCCGGGACGGTAGGCGCCTTGTTCGATCTGGCGCCCGATCCGTTCGGCGATTTCCTCATACAGCAGAGGCTCGGAATCGGTTTTGCCGGCATGGTCCATCGCGGCAGCAGTCTAGCGCGGCATCTGGGTGGATGACAGATGCAGTTTTCGCACAAACCCATGGGTACAGTTTCGGCGCGGCCCGACTGTCGCCATGCGGAAAATGCCCCTTTGCGTCTACAGCGCGCCGTCCGCTCCCCCTAGACAGAGGCCGAAACCAAACGGGAAACACACCCATGTACACGGCTATCGTCGAGAACAACGGTTCGCAGCAGTACCGGGCAACATCGCGCGGCTACGAGTTCGTGATGGGGCAGAGCGGCGCCAATCCCATCGAGACTTTGCTGGCGGGGCTCTGCGCCTGCGTTTCTCATCATGTCCGCGACCGGCTGATCGAGAAGAAGATCGCGTTCTCGAAGTTCGCGGTCAAAGCCGACGCCGAACTGGTGGCGGACGGACTTTCGATCGCCCGCATCGTTCTTGCCATCGAGGTGCGCGGCGCTGTCGTGACGGCGGCGCAAGGCGACGACCTTATCGAGCAGTCGCGGCAGTGCCCGCTCTACGGCACCCTGGTCAAAGGGACGGTGATCGAAATCGGCTGCAAGTCGGTCTCTCCATGAACACCGCGGTTGTCCGGGCGAACATGGCCTCGTTCGCACTCGCCTATCTGCTGTCGGCCTTCGGCTACGAATTCCTCGCTTTCGTTCTGACCGTGCGGGTCTACGAATTGACGGGGCACGCGGCCGATGTCGGGGTGTTCATGGCGGTCTCGTTCCTGCCGCGCGTATTCTCGCCCTTTTACGGCTCGCTGACCGACCGCTACCGGCGCAACCGATTGTTCTGCGGCGCCTGCCTTGCCACGGCTCTGTTGACGCCGCTGTTGGCAGGGCAGGCGACCCTCGCGGGCCTCTATGCGGTGTGGTTCGCCGTTTCGGTGCTGGCGATGGTTATCCTCAACCTGCGTTCCACGGTGCTGACGCTGGTGATGAGCGAGCGCTATCGTCCGCATGTCAACGGTCTGGTGCTGGTGTTCCTGAATGCCGCGCGTTTGGCGGCGCCGGTGATCGGCGGCATAGCGGCGGCGCTATGGTCCTCGTCCGGCGTGCTGTCGCTATGCGCCGTGGTCTATGTTGGCGCCGCCGCTGCGGCCCTGTCGCTCCGGCTGGAGAACGTTCGCCGTCCCGCGACGGCTCTGTCGGGCATCGTTGCCGATCTCGGCCGAGGGATAAGGGCTATCTGGCGCGATGGCGATCTGATGGCGTTGGTGTCGGTGTCCTGCGTGTGGCGCCTGTGTTTCGGATTCCAGAACGGTCTCCTGGTAATCTATGTCGTGCAGGGGCTGGGCAAGGACGGTATCGCTTTCGGCATCATGACCTCGGCGATGGCGGCCGGCAGCATCGTGGGCTGCATTCTGGGATCGTTTCTCGGCCACAGTTTTGCGCCCAATCCCGTCATGAAGATCGGCATGGCGGCGAATTTCGTCCTGACCGGTGCGCTCGGGGTGATTGCGTCCTATCCGCTGGCGCTCGCCTGCGTGGTCGGCGCGAACGCTGCGCTCTACGCCGCCGCGGTCGCCGTCCATGTGGCGCGCGACCGGGTAATCCCGGCCGATTGCCGCGGCCGCATTCTCGGCTGCAACACGTTGATCTCTGCCATCCCGGCGCTGATATCCATGCTCGCCGGCGGCTGGCTGGCCGACGTGATCGGCATTCGGATGCTGTTTGCCGGCGCCGGTGTGGTTGCGCTGATGGGATTGACCGCCTTTACGCTGTCGCCGCTGGCGCGCCGTCCGGCTCCGGCTTGAGGGTCATCCCGCCACGCTCCATACCATCCGCACCACCGAGAACACCACGAACGCGGCGAACAGCACGCGCAGCTTCCTGGCCTCGAGCATGTCGGCATAATGGGCGGCGATCAGGTTGGTGCCGAATGCCACCGGCGCGACGACGCCGAAGGCGAGCAGGTTGATATAGCCATAGGAATATTGCGGCAGTCCGTGCACGTTCCATCCGCTCGCGAGCGCAACGACGGCACCGGTGGCTGTGATGACCACGGCGATTTCGGCGGCGAGACCGGCAGCCTGTTTGCGGGCCATGCCCCATTGCATCAGAGCGGGGGTGGTCAGCGCGGCGCCGGATAGTCCGGTCAGGGCCGGCAGGAGTCCGCAGACGAACGCCGTCGCGCCGCCGGCGACGCCGCGCGGGCCGGGGCCGGTGCGCTCGTCCCAGCGCACGAAGGTCAGCACCACGGCGAGCAGCGCCGCTCCGGCGAAGACCGCGATCTGCCAGGCGCCCGGTCCGGCTGCCGCCAGGATCGCCGCTGCGGCTGCGACGCCTGCGACCATTGTGCCCAACAGGCCGCGCGTTCCGGCCCGTTCGAATTTCTGCGCCGCCAGGGTGCTCAGGGTCAGGGGCAGCAGCGAGAGGAAGGAAGTTCCGATGGCCAGCGGTATGGCCCGCTCGGGCGTCAGTCCGGCCGAGCGTGCGACCAGGAATAGAGCCGAGACCAGGATCAACCCGGCGCCGCGTCCGAGCACGCCGCTGAACAGTCCGGCCGCCGCCCCCGCCATCAGCAGACCCAGCCCCAATGTGCCCAGATCGTTGCCGCCGCTGAAGAATTCCATGCCGCCTCCCAAAAAAAGAGCAGTTGAACGCTCAAAATTTCGGCATGGCAAGCGACGGTTAGGGATTTTGGTGTTTGACTTGTCCCCACGCTTGTTTGCCGAGCCGGGGGTGCCGCGGCAATGGGAGGCCGCGCTTTGAACGAATTACTAACGACCGATGAGGCAAATGCCCTGATTGCCCGCGGCTGCGTGCTCCATATCGCCGGCGACGAGCAGGCGATGCGGCGGCTCAAGCGCGGCAACTGGATCGGCGGCACCACGCCGTACATGCTGACCCACGACGGCGGCATGGTCGAGCGCGACAAGGTGTTCGTCACCGAACTGCCGGTGCCGCCCGATGCCGCGTCTACCGAGTTTGTCGATATCGGACACATCCCGGCGATTTCGGTGGATGCGCCGCGGTTCGGCTTCACCCTCGTCATCATGCCGGCGATGAGCGAGGTCCACAGCATCTACAGTCTCACCTCGGCGAACATACCGGGCATCCGCGACATTCCGCTGATGGGATGGGTGTCGGGCGTCCATGCCGACCAGCGCGATAAGGCGAAGGCCAAGGTGTTCGACGGCATCACCGGCGAGGTCGCCGACGACCGCATCGTGGTGATGCGGGCCCGTCTGCCGTTCAGCAAGGAAGCCAAGGTCGACATCGTCAATCTGGTCATGCCGGGCACCGGCGATACCTTCGTGTTCGATGCGCCGAGTTTTTCGGTGCGCGAATGCGAGATCAACGGCAAGCGCGAGGACCTCTACGAATACGCCGTGCGCAACCGGATCGGCGTCCACCAGCCGCTGGTGACGGAAATGAACGGCGAGCCGATTTGCGTCTCGCTGCGCGGCGTCGATGCCGAAACCCGTTCGGTGCAGTTTTTCGCCCCCGTGATGCGCGGCCGCGTCTATCGGCTCGGCGATGCGGTGACCGGCTATCGCGACCGCTTGATCCGCACCATCAAGGAGCGCGCGCTGCACCCGGTGCTGGCGTTCAACTGCTTCCACAATTATGCGTTCGGCGGGCTGATGGCGCCGTCGCCGTATCCCTTGCCGGGCCCGGTGGTGTTCGGCGAGCTGGCGCACGTCCTGATGAACCAGACGCTGGTGTGCCTGTCGATCCGGAACAAGTAAACTTTAGCTGTCGCGCTTTCGGACGGAAAACCGGTTCCCGCCGAATACGCTGGCGCTATCGGCTCCTGAAAGCGCTCTAGTTCCGCCACGACAGTTCGAGGCCGAAACTGCGTCCTTTGGCGAGCGGCGAGAAGGTCGGGCGCGCGCCGCCGGAATAGCCGAACGCCGCTGTGGCCGGCAGGGTGGTATCGCCGCCCCAGGTCGCGACATTGGTGAGGTTGCGTCCGTAGAGTGCCGCGCCGAAGCCGCCTGACGCCGGCGTATACGCGATCCGGAAATCGAACAAATCGGTCGCGGCCAGCCGTCCGAGATTGCTGTCGTTGTAGTAGGAGCCGTCGCGATGGCGGTATCCGGCGCGGCTTGCGAGTTCGCCGCCCAGCAGCGGCATCGTATAGGTGACATCGATCCCGGCGCTGACCGGCGCCAGCCGCGGAATGCGCATCCGCCGGTCGGCATCGCTGACGGCGAGATCGCCGTTCAGGTCCTCCACCACTTTGGCATAGGAGCCGTTGACGTAGGCCGCATTCGCCGACACCGCGAGGCGCTCGGTGAGATCGACGCGCGCCTCGGCTTCGCCGCCGTAGAGATCGGCGGTTCCCGCATTCAGCACCAGTTGCTGCACGCCCGCGATCGGATCGGCGAGATTGGTTTCGCGCTGCATATTGCCGACATGATTGTGGAACAGCGCGGCGGAAAGCTGCCCGCCCGTGAAATGCCGCTTGAGGCCGAGTTCGAAGGTGCTGACGGTTTCCGGCTCGTAGGTGCGCGGTTTCAGGCCGAGCGAGGAGGTGCGGAAATTGGCGCCGCCGCTGCGAAATCCGCGCGACCAGGTGGCATAGACGTCGGTGTCGGGATCGGGTGTCCATTGCACGCCGAGGCGCGGCGACAGATCGGTCCACGACTGCAGGAACGGCGAATCCGAAAACGCCAGCGTCTTCGCATCGATGCTGCCGCCTTCGACGCCTTCGCCCGGCACCACCACCGCTCCGTCGAGATCGTCGGCGGCGCGGCGCACCCGCGAAATGCGCGAATGCTTGTGCTCGTAGGTGAAGCGCAGTCCGGCATCGAGTTCCAGCGTGTCGCCGAGGCGCCAGTTCGTATCGGTGAATCCGGCCCAGGACTGGAAATAGCCTTGCCCGCCGCCGGTGCGCCGGAACGTCGGCGAGAAGTTGCGCTCGTCGATATAGGTCAGGGATTCGTCGAAATAGGAGGCACCCACGACGAATGACGCCGGTCCGAATTCGCCGGCATAACGCAGCTCGCCGTTGTGCTGCTGTTCGATATTGAGGATGCGGGTGTGGAAGACGAAGTGCGGCGTGGAATCGATATCGGCCGCCCACGGCACCGTCACCGAACGCCAGCCCGCGAGCCCGGTCAGCGTGCCGCCGCCGATCCGCCACGTCGCATCGAGCGAGGCCTCGGTCCAGTCGGTGGCGGCGCGGCCGCGATTGTCGATGGAAAAATCGAAGCTGCCGCGCGCGAACACGGCGTGGTTCTGGCCCGCCGGGCCGTCGCCGTTGTCCTGGCCGTGCTCGGCCCGGAGGATGGCTTCGAACGACGGTGTCGGCGTGAAACGCAAGCTGGCACGCACGCCGTAGCGCGAGTCCGCGCCGAATTTCGAGCCGTCGTAGCGGTTGGTGAACCAGCCGTCGTCGCGTTCCGCCATCACTGCGATGCGCCCCGACAGGATCGACGGCACGATCGGTCCGGACACCGCCGCTTTCAGGGTCGTATCGGGGCCGGATTCGACCGTCACGGTGCCATAGGCCTCGAACGCGTCGCCGGGCTGGCGCGTGCGGATCAGAACGGCGCCGCCGGTCACGTTGTGACCGTAGAGGGTTCCCTGCGGCCCGCGCAGAACTTCCACCGCGGCGACATCGAACAGTGCCGTCAGCGTGCCCGCATTCATGCCGACATAGAGCCCGTCGCGGAACACGCCGACCGCGGGATCGACCGAAGCAATCGAGGAATTCACGCCGATGCCGCGGATGGTGATGTTGGCGATGCCGCGTGCGGTGCCGAGATCGTCGATCGCCACCGACGCCATGGTGCCCGACAGATCCGTCAGATTGGCGACATTACGCGAGGCGAGGCCGGCCGCATCCGCAACGTCGAGCGCGACGGGCAGATTGGCGTCGGGGCCGCGTTTGGAGGCGGTGACCAGCACTTCTTCGCTGGCCGCGTGCGCGCTCGTCAGCATCAAGGCGGCGATTGTTGCACCACGTATCATTTCGGCGTCCCCGTCTGGCGCGGCGCTCTTACCCCGCCGTTTCCGGCTTGGCGAGACACCGGGACGCGAAATCCGAAAATGTCACTGTCAAGGGCGCGTCAGCACCACGCTGGTTTCGACCTGCCGGTCCGAGACGGTCCAGAATTCGTGCAGCAACCGTACGGTTTCGTCACGTCCGGTCAGCTTGAAGCCGTGCCGTTCGTAGAACCGGATCGCCCACGTCGCATCGGCCCAGGTGCCGACCAGAATGGTGCCGGGGCATTGTCCGATCAGGAACTGGAGCAGCGCCGAGCCGATGCCTTTGCCTTGCAGCGCCGGCGGCACATAAGCGTGGCGAATCAGCGGTTGGCCGCGCACGATCTGCAGTCCCATCACGCCGGCGAGCTTGCCGTGTTCTTCCCATCCCGAGAACACGACGCCGCGCGCGATGTCGGCGGCCAGCGCGTCGCGCGTCATGTAGGGGTCGTGGAAGCAGTCGGGCGGAATCACGCCGCGGTATTTCTCCGCCGCCGCGTTGATGATGGCGCAGATCTCGGCCTGTTCGCCGTCGCGGCATGATCGGATGGTCACTTCAGCCTCCTCAACAGGATGTTCGCGAGATAAGTGTGGCGGCACCGTCCCGCAAGTGGGTGCGACCGGAATGCGCTTGTACATCGCCTTACCATTCCTTCCCGGTTTGCGACGTTTTTCGGACAATTCGGCCCCCGAAACCGGCTAGGGTCACGCGGAATTGTTCGCGAGGGTTTGAGATGTCTGGTTTCGGCGCCTGTTGCAGAACGGCCGCTTTGGTCGTGCTGACCGTCCCCGGCTTGGCGCAAAACTACAGCGCCGTGCAGAAGTGGGAAGGGTTCTATCCCACCAAGTACGCCAACACCGCACCGCTGCCCGCCGGTCAGACCTTCTGGGACGATCCGGTCGTCAAGACGGCGCTGGCGGCGACGCTTCCTGCCGAACAGTTCAGCCAGCTCAAGACCTGCTGGGGCGCGCACTGCACCGAGGATCGCATCCAGCTTTACGACAATATGATTGCCGTCCATGTCTGCAAGCAGGACAGCCGCGACCGGCGGGCGTGTCAGCAATGGGCGGCGTATGTGTTCCTCGAACTCGACAGCGGCCGCACCGGCGTGTGCTGGAACATGATGGTGCCCGGCGATTTCGATCCGGAGCCCGCAAGCCTGTGGTACTGGCACGCTCCCTCGGGCAAGTCCGGCTCGGCGGCGGTGGATGTCTGCACCAGCGCCAGCGCCTATCAGCACGCGGAAGATCAGAAGAACGGCAAGCCGGTCGGCAACAAGACGCAAGGGCTGGTCGCGCCGAAAATCGCCCGCTGAGCCGCTTCCTGCACTTAAATTGCCCAACTCCCAATTGCTTGAGCGGCCGTGATCTTGGCGCTACACCGTTGCGGGGAAGCGGCGGAGGCGGTCATGAAGCGACGGACGGTTCTGGGATTGGGAGCGGCCGCCTTGGCCACGATGGCTGCGCGCGCCGGGACCGCGGCGTCCGACGGCTCGCTCACGGCCGATCCGGCCGAGATCATTCCGCTGTGGCCCGCCACACCGCCGGGCGGCGAGGCCGTGCATCTCACCACCCGCATCGTCGAACGCTCGACCGAGCTGAATGTCCGGCGCGATCGTTATGCCGACAATGTCGGCAAGCCGATCCTCACCGTGTTCCGTCCCGCCCGCCCCGATGGGTCCGCCATCGTGCTGGCGCCGGGCGGCGGCTATATCCGCAATGTGATCGACACCGAGGCGTTCGAATCCGCGCGCCGTTTCAGTGCCGCCGGCATCACGGTGTTCGTTCTCTATTATCGTTTGCCGGGCGACGGCTGGGCCAATCGCTCCGATGTGCCGCTGCAGGATATTCAGCGCGCCGTGCGCCTGGTTCGCGCCTATGCCGGCCATTACGGCCTCGATCCGGCGCGCGTCGGCGTGCTTGGGTTCTCCGCCGGCGGCCATGTGGTGGCTTCGCTCGCCACCCGTTACGCCGATAAAGTGTATGCGCCGGTCGATACCGCCGATGATCTCGAGGCTCGTCCGGCGTTTGTCGGTCTGCTCTATCCCGTCATCACCATGAGCGAGAAATCCCATTTGGGGTCGCGCGAAAAGCTGCTCGGCCCCGATCCCTCGCCGGACGCGGTGGCCAAGTATTCCTGCGAGCGGCATGTCAACGCCGCCACGCCGCCGAGCTTCATCGCGTTGGCGGGAGACGACAAAGCGGTGCCGCCGATGGCCAATGGCGTTGCTTTTTATGAAGCGCTGTTCACGGCCAAGGTGCCGGTCGAGATGCATGCCTTCGCGGTCGGCGGTCATGGTTTCGGCATTCGGTGGGCCGCGGGCAAGCCGGGGGCCGCATGGCCCGATCTGTTCCTCAAATGGGGCGTCGCCCACAAATGGTTCCGCGGGGAGATTGCGTGATGGACCGTCTCTCCAAGCCCGCGCCGTTCACGAGCCTGCCGCGCTCCGCCGATCCGTCCGAAATCATCCGTCTGTGGCCGGGCACGCCGCCGGGCGGGCAGGGCGTGTCGCTGACCTACCAATCCGATGACATGTCGAAAGATCCCGGCCGTCACGAACGTCTGCTGCGCCATGTCGCCGTGCCGCATCTGTGGGTCTGCCGTCCGGAGCGGCCCGATGGCTCGGCGGCGCTGGTGATCCCCGGTGGCGGCTACACCGTCATCGTGGTCGATCACGAAGGCTTCGAGACCGCGCGGCGGCTCAATAAGGCCGGCATCACCGCGTTCGTGCTGCAATACCGTTTGCCCGCCGAAGGCTGGGCCGACAGCGCCAACGTTCCGCTGCAGGATATGCAGCGTGCCATGCGCCTCATCCGCGCCAATGCCAAAGATTATGCGATCGATCCGGCGCGCCTCGGTGTCGTCGGATTCTCCGCCGGCGGCCACATGGCGGCGACGCTGGCGACGCGTTATGCCGAACAGGTCTATACGCCCATCGATGCCGCCGATCGGATCGATCCGAAGCCTGCGTTTGCCGGCCTGGTCTATCCCGTCATCACGCTCGGACCCGGCACGCACGCCGATTCCCGCAACTGTCTGCTCGGCGCCGACCAAAGCCCGGCGCGGATCGCCGCCTATTCCTGCGATCAGCGGGTCACGCCGGCGACGGTGCCGAGTTATGTCACGTTCGGCCAGAACGACACGCTGGTGCCGCCGGGCCCGAACGGACTGGCGATGTACAAGGCGCTGATGGCGGCAAACGTCCCGGTCGAATTGCACGCCTTCGAAAACGGCCCGCACGGCTACGGCCTCACCGGCGAGAACCCCATCGGCGCCCAAAACGCCGACCTCTTCCTCGCCTGGGGCAAACAGGGCGGCTGGTTCAAAGGGGTGTAGGCGCTTCTTCTTTCTGCGACGTCCCCTTTTCTGCCCTCCACGGGCGCAAGGTTTTTCACACCGGCACTAGGACCGTGGGGGAAGTGTCAGCCTGCGCGTAGGCGCAGGATGACGAAGGGGGGTGATTTTGCGCGAGAGAGTGATGCCCGCAGTAATCCCCCCTTCGCTTCGCTACGCTCAGCACTTCCCCCCGCGTTCTGAGTGCCAACGCGAAATCCGTCGCGCCCGCGTGGGGCAGAAAAGAATGGTGCGATCCAGAAACGACAGCGCACTTCCTCCGCGTCTCCGCGTGAATCAATTCCGTTCATCATTGTGACGCGTTTCATTCGTCCATCTTGCGGAAATTATTGCGGCTGCGTCGCGCAACTAGGTGCAGAAAAATAGTTTTCCTCACGTCTTGAATTGTTGGCACCGCATACCCACATCGGAATGCGGTGTTTGACAATGGAGGACGATCTTCGGCCGATAAGCGCGACCGGAAAAATGTGAAACAGTTTTCCGATCCGTCGCGTGGCCTAAACTATCTGCGCAAATACAGGAGTATCGCGCCCGCACGCGCTGCAAGAGACAAATCCCCCGCGAGGATGCTTAAGCCCGAGTAAGACCGCTATGGCGGCATCGGCCGCATCGCAAGGCGGTAGGTCTTGGTGAGCACTCCGCAGAATGAGACCAATGCGCCTGTCGATCGCCGCCTGAAAACGGCCTCCGGAGGCGGCGGCGGGCTTGAGGCTGAAGGCGGAATTTTTCGATTCCGCCTTTGGTATATGGATTACCGCCGTGACCAGCGCGGAATGCAGGGCGAGGGCGCCGCGTCGTTGGCGATGCCGCGTTCGACCCGGAACAGCGTCAGAAATGTGAGTTTCGGCGGGTGGATCGGGCCTTCGCGTTTCAGATCGGCGGCGGCGCACATGATCCTGGTCGCGGCGGCGGCATTGCTCCGTGCCAGGACGAATTCGGAATATTGCAGCCGCGCCCCGACGCCGGGCGGCAGCGCCACCGGCAGCGTCGGCGTGTTCGAGAACAGATACACCGGTCCTTTAGCGAGCGCCGTTTGCAGATCCTGGATATCGAACAGGATGTCGACCCGGTACGGCTTCGGCTGCACCATCGGATAGGAATCGAACCGCTCGGCGTCGAAGCTGTAGGCGTGAAGTCCCGCCGGAAACGTGCGGTAGAGATACTTCGCCATCTTCATGTGCGGCCGGATGCCGAACGGATAGACGGCGAGGAACAGCATCGCCGCCACCGCGCTCCAGCCCACCGCCTTGGCGGCCCAGGATGTACGCCAGCGCCACACCTTGGTTCCCGAGAACGCCAGCACCGGCCACGCCGTGGCGAGGATCGCCAGCGGGAACAGGAAGCGCTCTTCCTTGTGCGCCATGAAGCAGTGCACCAGGAAGAACGGCACCGTCGCCCAGGTCACGACATGGCGCGGCGCCCGGATCGCAGCGACCACGCCCGCGATCAACAGCACGACGGTGATCGGTGCGAAGATGGTGCCGGGCTCGAGATAGAAGTAGGCGAAGAAGGGCGACGATCCGAACGTCTTCGACGCTACGCCCTGGATCAGATTGACGTCGAAATAATTCCACGGCGGGAAGCACCAGACGCCGTAGCCCCAGCGGTCGATGAACAGCGCTGCGATCACGGCCGCCAGTCCGCCGGCGATGAAGATCAGCATCGGTCGCCAGCCTTGCCGCGCGATCACCACCAGCCACGCCATCAAGCCGAGGGTCAGGAATGCCGACTGGTAGCGGCATTCGAACGCCAATCCGGCCAGCAGCCCCGCCGCCAGCATCCGCCGTCCGCCGCCGCGCAACGCCAGTACCAGCGCCAGGGTGAAGAAAGCGCAAGAGGCGGTTTCGGACGCGGTCCGTACGAACAGATACGGCAGGAATCCCATGAACGGCAGCATGCGGGCGAAGGCGCGCTTCTCGTCGTCGCGTTCGAGCTGCTGCGAAAATTGTTTGGTGAAGGCGAACAGGGCCGTCAGCGAGACGATGCCCGTCACCAGCCGCAGGACCGCCATCAGGTCGAACAGGTCGGTGAGACCCAGCGCCCTGAGCGGCACGGCGATCAGATAATAAAGAAACGCCTGGGTGAACGGCCGCGCCTGCGCTCCGAATTCCCACGGCAGATCGGCGGGGCTGGTGAGGCCCAGCTTCATCGCCATGTATTCCAGGATCTGGAAATGTTCGTCGGGGAAGAAAAAGGTCTCGCTGAACCATGCCGTCACCGCCGTCACGGCGGCGAGGATCGCAAAGCCGCGGTTCAGCGTGCCTTCGGCGCCCGGTGCGGTCAGGAAGCGGCGCAGACTCCCGCTGGCCTCGCGGAAACCCCGGATGGCGATCTCGGATGCGCGCATGTTCGCCCTTTCCCCCGGCCGTGATAGGCTTTGCCGCCACCGCCCGTCAACCGATGGACCCGCCATGCTGCGCTACGGGTATTTCCACGATTTGAACAACGGCCCCAAGCTACTGGTGTGGGGCGGTCCCGAAGCCATGGCGCGGTTTTACGAGGCGCTGGCGCAGGTCGCGGCCGGCGAGGGCCCGCAACTCTTCACCGATATTCCCGGCTGCCAGCCGGTCGACGGCACGTCGGTGCAGTTCGAAACCGTCGGCGAAGCGGAAGGCATCGAGCGCGATCCGGTCGAGCCCGACCTGTTCCATTGGCGGGTCGATACGGAAACCTGGTGCTGGTTCCAGGAGCAGGTCGAAAAGCTGATGCATTGCTCGCCCGCCCATCCGGGCCATCAGTATCTCGAATGCGTCGCCGGCGGCGATATCGTGGTGATGGTCAGCTGCTGCGAGTATCCCGACGACTTCAAGCCGTAGCGGTTTCGGTTTCCAAGGCCTGCGCGCCGACCCGCGCGATCGCTTCGCGCAGCACCTCGACTCCGGCTTCGTGGCGGGTCGCGTTTTCGGAGAGATAACGCCGGAACTGTCGCGCGCCGTGGCGGCCATGGAACACGCCGAGAATATGCCGGGTCATGGCATTGAGCGGCACGCCCTCCTGGCGCTTCCTCGCCACATATTCCACGAACGCTTCCACCGCCGCATCGACCTCGCGCGGTGCCTCGCCGTAGAGGCGCGCATCGACCTCGGCCAGAAGCGCCGGCGATTGATACGCCGCCCGTCCCAGCATGACGCCGTCGACGTGCTGCAGGCATTCCTCCGCCGTGTCGAGATCGGCAACGCCGCCGTTGAGCACGATGGTGAGTTCGGGGTTCTCGCGCTTGACCGCATAGACGAGGTCGTAATCGAGCGGCGGCACCGTGCGGTTATCCTTGGGCGAAAGGCCTTGCAGCAGCGCCTTGCGGGCATGCACCACGAAGATCGTCGCCCCCGCCGCTTTGCACTGCGCGATCATCGTCCGCAGCGCCACTTGCGGGTCCTGATCGTCGACGCCGATGCGGCATTTGACCGTCACCGGCACACTCGCTTTCGCCCGCATCGCCGCAACGCAGTCCGCCACCAACTCGGGTTCCAGCATCAGGCAGGCGCCGAACTTGCCCGACTGCACGCGGTCCGACGGGCAGCCGACATTGAGATTGATCTCGTCATATCCGAAATCGGCGCCGATCCGGGCCGCCTCGGCCAGCAGCGCTGGTTCCGATCCGCCGAGCTGCAGCGCGACGGGATGTTCGGCCGGGTTGAACCCGAGCAGCTTCTCCCGATCCCCCCGGATCGCCGCTTGGGCCGTCACCATTTCGGTATAAAGCCGGGCCCGGCGCGAGAGCAGGCGATGGAACATCCGGCAATGCCGGTCCGTCCACTCCATCATGGGTGCAATACAAAATCTATGTGATTGATTTATATGCATTATTACGATCTTTTTCCAAAGACTTGTAGGGCGACGTTCACACTCTTTTGTATCCCAAAATACGCCCATTTATCCCCGGTTTTGCCACCGCACTGAGCAGATTTTGCGCACGGAAACCTACCTCGAATGGCGTCGATCACGAAACTTCCTTCTGGCTCATGGCGCGCCCAAGTGCGCCGGAAAGGTCATAGCGTCAGCGAGACCTTCTTGCATCGGGAAGATGTACGCGCTTGGGCTACGGAAGCTGAGGGGCAGGCAGATCGTGGCAAGATACCTACGGGAAGGCGAGCTAGAGACCCAAGGAAACCAAACTACCCGAAAGGCTGCACCAGGTTCTGCTCGCGGCCGAGCGTGAGGCTATCAATGCCGTGGCCGGCCTGTTGCGGCTCTTTCCCGAAGTCCGCCGTCGGACGCCTGACCGCGCCGCCTATTTCGTCATGCATACGGTGGAGAGCCTCACGCGCGGGTATGCCGCGCATCCTGAGAACCAGACGATCGCCAAGGACGACTTCGTCGTCGAGCTAGTGACGATGCTGGAGGCCTATCTGACACGGGCCGATGATACTGGAATCAAACCGTGAACGGCAAACTCGCCCGAAGCGATCGCGCGAGACGGATTGCGCTCCTGTTACCCCGGGCGTGATGGCATGGATATCGCAACTTCAAGCCAACCATCATCGAGAAGCGTCGCGTGCAAAGTGGCGCCGCAGGCCCGGCAATAGGCTTCGGCGAGTGCCAGCCCCAAACCCACATGCGCCCCATCGGTGCGGGCGGTTTCCTTTCGCCAGAACGGCTCGAACAAATGCGCAACATCATCCCGGTTGAGGCCATGCGGCCGGTTACGGATCGCGATGACGGTCCGCGCGGCGACACCGCGAACTGTACAGGCGATTTCTCCGCCGTGCTGCGTGTAAGCCGTCGCATTCTCGAACAGGTTTTGCAGAACGGCGAGCAGCATGACCGGATCGCTGACGGCATGCGCTTGGTCCGGGATCTGCCACGTCATCGCAAGGTTGCGTTCGACGGCGGTGGCCTCGACGCGGTGCCAGGCTTCCCGCAGCGCCGGCACTAGATCGACGCTGCTCAGGATTCTCGGTTCGCAGCGGCGGAGCGCCAGCAACGCCGAGATCGTGTTGTCGAGTTGCACGCCGATGTCGCGGGCGTCGCGCAACGCTTCGAGCAGTGTCTCCTCGCTCTCGTGTCCGGATAGCGCGACTTCTGAAAGCGAGCGAAGTTCGGCGACCGGAGTGCGCAATTCATGCGCCACGTCGGCATTGAACCGCTGTTCCCGCTTGAGCGCCGTCTCCATCCGGTCGAGCAGGCCGTTGAGGGCGCGATGAATGGGATCGAGTTCGCGCGGCGCACCGCAGAGCGCAAAGCGCTGCTGGAGATTGTCGGAATTGATCGTGCTGGCCTGTTCGGCTAGGGCGCGCAGGGGCGACAGGTCTTTGCGCACCGTCCAAATCACGAGAAAAGCGGTAGCGGTGCCGCCAAAGCCGGCAACCAAGGCGAGCGCCCACAGCAGCCGTTCCAGCAGGTGACTGATCTCTTCGCCCTCTGCAGCAAGGACGATCTGAAATCGTTCCTTGGCAACGCCGACTTCGCTGGGAGGAATGAATGTGAGAAAAATGGCTCGCCAGGCGCCGTCGTGGTGGCGTTCACCTTCCACGTTCACTTGGGCAAATCCTTCGAAGCCGGCCGGACGCGAGATCCCCGGACACCGCCGGTTTCCGAGAGAAGAGGATTTGACGACAAGAGTGCCGTCCATACGTCGGATGCAGTAGACGTCGGCGTCGTTGCCGTGCCGGAACATGGTCTCGATGTCGGGCATGTTGCGAAACTCATAATGGCCGTCACCATCGCGCACGAACAGCGTGGCGATGGAGTTGGCTTCCGTCCTGAGCCCGTCGTCGAATTGCCGGATCATGCTGGAACGAAAAATCAGGTAGACTGCCAAGCTTCCGGCCATGCTGATCGTCAGCACGCAAACGAGCAGGCGGAAGGTGAGGCGGCCCTGGATCGATGTCATTGGTCGCCCTCAAAGACATATCCCATGCCGCGGCGCGTTTCGATCAGAGAAGGCGCGCTGGGGACATCGATCTTCCGCCGCAGTGCACAGATCGCGTTGTCGACCACATTGCTCATGGGCTGCACGCGCTCGTCGTAGATATGCTCCTCGATTTCAGAGCGGGACACGACTTGGCCCCGGTGCAATGCCAGATACTCCAGTAGCGCGTATTCGCGCGGCCGCAATGAAATTGTCTCCCCGCTTCGGCGCGCGACCCGCAATGCGGTATCGATTTCGATATCGGCGATCTGGATGCGGGGGTCTTTGACGTTATAGCGGCGGCGGACCAGGGCTTGCACGCGCGCCACCAGTTCGTCGAAGGCAAACGGCTTGACGAGGTAATCGTCGGCACCTGTGTTGAGCCCGCGCACTCGGTCTTCCACCGTATCCTTGGCCGTTAGGATCAGCACATGGACCGCCTGTCCGGCGCGCCGCAAGGACTGAAGCAGGGTGAGGCCGCCGATGTCGGGCAGCATGAGATCGAGAACGATGACGTCGTAATCGTTGTCGGTCGCCAGTTGCAATCCGAGTTCGCCGTCAGGAGCTTCGTCGACGGAAAACCCCTTGTTGCGGAGGCCGCGCGAAACCCATCGCCGCAGGCGCTGTGAATCCTCGACCACCAGCAAACGCATGATCTGTCTCTCCCGGCACAGGATGCGCACGATCCAGATGACGGGACGATGATCGCGCCACTGCAATGCCGAGCGCATGGTCTGTGCGGTTTCGCCGCACGGATCGGCATCGCGCATCGTCCGCGGTCACGCTGGGATCATCTTGGATGTGGCCTTATTCCGCAGAAAATCTACTGCAGGTGGTTCGATGCGTTCTCGGTTCAAGTTTCTGTGCGGGACGGCTGCGGCGGCTATTTTGGCGGCGGGCGCATCGGCGCAGCAGTCCGCTACCGAGCGGGTGCAAGTCAGCGGGCAGCGGCCGGCCGTGCAGAACCTTGCGGATCGGCAGGTCTATACGATCCAGAGCGATCTGCAGAGCGCGACCGGGTCGGTCAGCGACGTTCTCCGGAATCTGCCGTCGGTCGAGGTGGACGTGGAGGGCAATATCAGTCTGCGCGGCGACCGCAATGTGACGGTCCTGATCGACGGCAAGCGTTCGGCCATGCTGGCCGGGAGCCTGGGCGAGGCGCTGGAGCAGATTCCGGCCGATCACATCGAGAAGATCGAAGTCATCACCAATCCGTCGGCCGAATTCAAGGCCGAGGGCTCCGGCGGCGTCATTAATATCGTCATGAAGAAGAACGCCGATGCCGACGAGGCTGCGATGGTCAGGCTCAACGTCGGAAACGACGGCCGCTTCAACACGTCGGCATCGGGCAGTACCAAATTCGGCCGCTACACTGCGACGGGAAATATCTCCTACCGCCGGGATGTCCGCTATCGCACCGGCGACACGCAACGCGGGAGCGACCAATCGCAGACGACAAAGGCCAAGAATTTCCGCCAAGGTCTCCAGTTGCGGCTCGGCGCGGAAGCCGAATTCGACGCGCGTAACACGCTGGCGGCGACTTTGTTCTCCCGCTTCAGTACGGGCCGCATCGACCGTCGCGAGTTCAACCGGGTGCAGAGCGGATCCTACACATTCGGCAGCGAACGTCTTGGCGAGGGCCTGCGCAAACGCGACAATCTCGAAGTTTCTCTGGAATATACCCACACCTTTGCGCGCAAGGGCGAGGAACTCCGGTTCGAATTGCAGCGCGGCTTCGACTGGGACAATTCGCGGGACACCTACACCAATCTGGCCCCCCTTTCCGCCACTACGCAGGATTTCCTGCAAACGCGATCGAGCGAGATCGAAACGGAAGCGCGGGCCGATTACATTCTGCCGTTCGTCGACGGTAGTTTGCTGAAGGCAGGATACAATTATCAGGACGAACTGAACGACTATTCCAATTTCGGCCGCTATTTCGATGGATCGGTTTGGACCGTCGACACCGACTACACGAACCGCTTCGTCGTCGACATGACGATCCATGCGGCCTACGCGACCTACGACCGGAAATTCGGCCCGCTCAGCGTTCTGGCCGGCCTTCGCCTGGAAAACACCACGGTCACCGCCGATCAGCGCACATTGGGATCGCGGATCGAGAATTCCTATCTCGATCTGTATCCCTCGCTGCATCTGACCTATGATCTCGGGGAAAAACGGCAGCTCCGGCTGAATTATAGCCGCCGCATCAACCGGCCGGACGACGAAGACATCAATCCGTCCTACGAGTACCACGATGCCTTCAACGTGTCGGCGGGCAATCCGTACCTGAAGCCTGAACAGACCGACGTGATCGAGGCCGGATACAAATACACGAACGACATGTTCGACACACTGTTGACCGGATATTTCCGCCGCACTCGCAACGGCTTTACCGATGTGAGCCGCTACATCAGCGATACGGTGGTGCTCACAACCAGGGAGAATCTCGCCAGGGCCATTAATGCCGGTCTCGAATTCACCGTCAACGGCGATATCGTCAAGGATCTCGGTGTCCGCTTCAGCACTACGGGCTATTACAACGAAATCGATCCGGGCGCGTTGGCGCTTGGAAAGGCGCGTTCAGGCCTCGCATGGAGCGGAAAGTTGTCGCTCGAATACAAAATCACACCCGATGATCAGTTCCAGCTCAGCGGCAACTACACGGCGCGGCGGCTGACGGCACAAGGCTACAGGCTGCCAAATTTTACCGCCAACGCCGGCTACCGGCACGCGTTCTCGGATACGCTGGCCGGGGTCGTAACCGCTATGAACTTGTTCGATTCTCACAAGGACAAAACGGTGTTGGACAGCGGAGCCGTATCCGAGATCGCAGTTCGCCACCAGAGCGGACGCATGCTGTATGCAGGTCTCGTCTTCACCTTCGGAGGCGGTGATGGCGGACGGGACGAGGGCGAGCAGACGGGGGAAAATCCAGAGTGAACGCAGCGCGGACCACCCGAGGGACGCGAGAGAGTAAACCACCCAAGGGTGGCCGCCGCTGCGGGACAAGTGCTTAGCGCTTCCCCTGCAACTGCTTCAGGGCCGCTTCGTAGGCCGCGTAGTGATCGCCTTCGTCGGCGGCGATCTGCTCGAACAGCTTGGCCGCCGCGACGTCACCGTCGGCGCGGGCCTGGGCGGCGAATTCCTTGTACATCTTGGTGTTCTCGTAATGCTCGCCGGCCGCGGCGTCCTTCAGATTCGCTTCATTGCTCTTGGCGAGCTTGAGCGCATCGGCTTCGCGGGCGAAATGCTCGTTGGCCTCGACATTGGCGGCCTGTTCGAAGGTCTTTGCCAGTTCCGGCTTGCCGCTTTCGCGCGCCATTTCGGCGTAGGCGCGGTATTTGAGGTTGGCGAAGGCTTCGCCATGCATGGCGGTTTCGAGGTTCTTCCTGGTCCGGGCGCTCAGGTCGCCGGCCGAGACCGCGCTGACCGACAGCATGCCGAAGCCGAGCGCCGCGGCAATGGCCGCAATCCGTGAAAATCGCATCAGAATTCTCCTTGGTACGTTGCACCGATTGCAACGACTGCGCAGCTTTGCGATCCGGCCTGACGAAGTCCTGACGGTCGGGGCGCCGCAAATGTTTTTCTTCGTCAGGACTCGGTCAGCCTGGTCCGGCGAATATCCAGAGAGGACGGAATTGTCCGTCCGCTCTGGAGATTTTGATGCGCACTGCCTCTTTGCTTTCCGCTATAGCCGTTTCCGCGTGTCTCGCATCCCCCGTACTGGCGAGCCCCAAATGCACCGATCAGCCGCAAAGCAAATGGCTCAGCGAAGAGGCCATGAAGGCCAAGATCGCCAAGATGGGCTTCAAGAAGATCCGCACCTTCCAAAGGACCATGAGCGGCTGCTACGAAATCTACGGCTTCACCCCCGACAACAAAAAAGCTGAGGTCTATTTCAATCCGGTCACCGGCGCTGTCGTCGAAAAGAACGTTGACGGCGAATAGGAGACTCCGATGACGCTGGAAACCCAAACCGCGCCGTCTGGTACAGTCCCTGCCGCCCGCGTCGTGATTTGGGATCCGGTCGTGCGTCTCTTCCATTGGCTGGTGGTGACGGGTGTCGCCGCCAATCTGTTTTTTCTGGAGGAGGGCAAGCGCGCCCACCGCTGGACCGGCTACGCGATCATGGCGCTCGTCGGCATCAGGCTGGTGTGGGGCATCGTTGGGACGCGCCACGCCCGCTTCTCGGATTTCGTCCCTTCGCCAAACCGGTTGTGGTCGTACGGGCGGGCTCTCATCAGAGGGCGCGAGCCGCGCTATGTCGGCCATAACCCGGCGGGCGCGATCATGATGGTGATGCTCATCGTCCTGCTGCTCCTGACCGGGATCAGTGGCTGGATGCAGGAGCTGGACGCCTTCTGGGGTGTCGAATGGGTCCGGGAGCTGCATGGGCTCGCGGCCAACGCGATCATGGTACTGGCTGGTCTGCACGCCGCCGCGGCGATTGTCGAAAGTATCCGTCACCGCGAAAACCTGATTTGGTCTATGATGACTGGCCGCAAGCGGGCAGCCAGCGGGGACGATGTCGATCATGCGCTTACTTCTGGTCGAGGATAATCAGCGCCTTCAGGAACTGGTCAGCCGAGCCTTGATCGCAGACGGTTTCGCGGTGGACGTCGCCAGCAGCCTTGCCGAGGCGCAGGCGTTTCTTTCAGCCGCCGAGTACCATCTGGTCGTCCTGGATCTCGGTCTGCCGGACGGCGACGGGCTGGATCTCATCAAATTGCTTCGGGCGCGGGCCATTGCGTTGCCCATCCTGGTGATGACGGCGCGCGACGGACTGGATGATCGCATTGCCGGTCTCGATACCGGCGCCGACGATTATCTCGTCAAGCCGTTCGCCACGGCAGAACTGTCGGCGCGCTGCCGTGCGCTTCTGCGCCGTCCCGGCGGCGTGCTCGGAAGCGTGCTGAGCGTTGGCAATCTTTCGCTCGATTGCAACGGCCGGCAGGCGAAGATCGGCGACCGCATTTTGAGTCTGCCGCCGCGGGAATTGTCTTTGCTCGAATTGCTGATGCGCAAAAGCGGCCAGGTAGTACCGCGGGCGCAATTGGAGAACGGGCTCTATGCCATGGGGGAAGAAGTTTCGCCAAATGCGCTTGAGGCGGCGGTGTCGCGCTTGCGTCGGCGGTTGACGGGCGGCGGAGCCGATGTCGTTCTGCATACGGCCCATGGTCTCGGCTATGCTCTCTTGCCGGCAGGAGTGGGCAGATGACCGCTTTGCAGTCCCGTTGGAAGGCCGCGCTTGCAGCCGTCTTCGGCGGCGCCGGTATGACGGCCATCATCGCTCGGCGCATGGTCGCCGTGGTGCTGCTGTTCGCCGCTCTCGATATCGCTTTTGTGCTGGTGACTTATACGACGGACCGCGAGGGTCTGGGCCAGCATCTGCTTACGCTGCAAGCCGACGAGATTGCCGAAGCTGTGGTGCTGGACCATGGCAGAATGCAACTCGATCGGGCCAAATTGTACCGCGAGCCGATCGGCGCGGCTGAGCTCGCCTTTGCTGTTTACGACCGGCAGGGCCGGGAAGTCGCCGTCGACGGTCCTTGGGATATGGCCCGTGTCCTGACGCCGCCGATCACGGCGGTGACGTCGGAAACTCGCCGCGAAGATCACGCCACTGGCTTCGTCCTCAGCGGCGTGCGCAAGGATGCTGTGGGAAGCGAGCCGGTCTGGGTGAGCTTGATGGTACGGGGGGAGGGCTTGCGTCCCTTCTGGCCGGTCATCGCCAATGAAATTGTGCAGCATGTCGGCGTACCGCTGCTGCCGCTGGTCGTTCTACTGCTGGCGCTGAACGTCACCTTGGTCTATCGCGCCGTCAATCCACTGACGGTTGCCGCGCGCGAAGCCGACGCGCTCAATCCACGCCGTATCGAAGGCCGCTTGACGATGCCCCGCTCGCCGACCGAAGCGCAACGGCTGGTGGGAGCGGTGAACCGCGCGTTGGACCGCATCGAAAACGCTATCCGGACGCTGCGCGAGTTTACCGGCGATGCGGCTCACGAATTGCGCACGCCGCTGACCGTCATGTCGATGGCGGTGGACGAGCTGCCGCCGAGCCCGGCCAAAACCAAGCTGCAAACCGATGTGGCCGTCATGACCCGTTCGGTGGGGCAGATGCTCGACATGGCTTCGGCGGATGCAATCTTGATTCCGGCCGGAGCGACCGCGGATCTCTCCGCCATTGCGGCGCAGGTGGTCAGCCATATCACCCCCTTGGCGTTACGCGATCACCGCCACATCCGCTTCATCGACCAGCATCCTGCGCCGGTCGAAGGCCATAGCGAGGCTATCGGCCGGGCCCTGCGCAATCTGATCGAAAACGCGCTGAAGCATACACCGGACAATACGGCCGTCGATGTCATCGCCGGACCGGGCCCGGTGCTGGCCGTGCGCGATCACGGCCCCGGCATTCCTCCGGAAAAGCGAATGCTCGTTGCCAAGCGTTTTTGGCGCGGTGACCGCAGCCGTAATGAAGGCAGTGGGCTTGGGCTTGCCATCGCCAGCCGCATTGCCGAAGCCCATGGCGGGAGCATCACGATCGAAGATGCCGAAGACGGCGGCGCTCTGATCCAACTCCGGCTTGGCCACTGAACATGTTCTAGGAACGCGGCAGGGCGGCCGTGCAAGCACGACTCTAGCCAATTTGGACAACGGCCAAGCGAAGGTGATGGATTGACACTCGCCGGGGAAGGGCGGGATGGTAGCAATCTGGAGATAAAAGTAGTCACGCAGAGAGCTATGGGCGATATCCTGCTGATCGAAGACGAGCCGGCGATGGCAGATTTCATTGTCCGCAGTCTGACGAAAGAGGGACACCATGTGGACTACGTCGCTACCGGGGACGCAGGGCTCGATCGCGCCTTGAAGTTCAACTATGGCCTTCTGATCGTCGATCGAATGCTGCCGGGAACCGATGGGTTGTCGCTGGTAAAGGTATTGCGGGAACGGCAAGTGCGCGTGCCTGTGCTGTTTCTCAGCAACCTTGGCGAACTCGACGACAGAATTCTCGGGCTGAACGCGGGCGGCGACGATTATCTGCCGAAGCCGTTTGCCTTTGTCGAATTGCTGGCGCGGGTCAACGCATTGCTCCGCCGGCGGGTGCAGACAGCCGAGCAGATCGTTTTGCAGCTCGGCGATCTTGAGATGCATCTCGTCAAACGCGAGGTCCGGCGGCAGGGACGGGAGATCGACCTCAAGCCGCGCGAGTTTACGCTCCTGGAATACATGTTGCGTCACGCCAATCAGGTGGTGACGCGAACGATGCTGCTGGAAGGCGTCTGGGGTTACCATTTCGATCCCAAGACCAACATCGTTGAAACCCATATCAGCCGTTTGCGCGCCAAGATCGGTGCCGATATGGTCGATACCGTTCGCGGCTCTGGGTACATAATTCATGCGGCTCGCTCAAACGGTTAGATCGGCGGCCTTCCGGCTTACGGCGGCTTATGTGCTGCTGTTCACCGTGTCCGTCGGCCTTTTGGCGGCGTTGACCTATTTCCTCGTGGTGTCGCGGCTCGATCTCGAGTTCCGCAACCATATTCGTGCCGACACGCATACTCTTTCCGCCGAATTTGCCGCCGGAGGACCTAAGCAGCTGCTGCGCGCGATCAGCGAGCGCCAGCACAACCGGACGGCCGGCGGGCTTTATTATTCGGTGCTCGATTCGAATGGGCTGGCGCTGACCGGAACGGCGGAGCGGCACTCTTGCGAGGCCGGATGGTTCGAGGTGGTGGGGCCGCCGGATGGGGACGAGCCATCGGGCGAAATGGAGCGCTTGGCGGTTTTCGCTACACCGCTGCGGCAAGGCTACTGCCTGATGGTCGGCGACGATTACGGCAAGGTACGCGGTGTCGGAACCTTGGTGTTGCGCACCTTCGGCTGGGTGATTCTGATCACGCTGACGTTGGCCGTGGCCGGCGGCCTGCTGCTCAGTTCGCGCTTTCTCAAGCGCATCGACATCATCAACCGGACGGCGGAAGCGATCATCGAAGGCGATATCCGCCAGCGCATCCCGCGGCGTGCGGCGCCGGACGACCTCGACCGCTTGGCAGCCACGCTCAACCGGATGCTCGACCGCACCAACGATCTGATGGACAGCCTGCGCCATGTCACCAGCGACATCGCGCACGATCTGCGCACGCCGCTCGGCCGCTTGCGCAACCAGTTGGAGGACGCGAAGGCCCACGCCGGAACGCCTGAGGAATTCCGGGCGGCTGCGGAAGAGGCGATTGCGGAAGTCGACGGGCTGCTCAGCACGTTCAGCGCCATTCTTAGGATCGCCCAGATCGAAGGCGGCAGCCGCCGGGCGGGGTTCAAGGCCTTTTCGTTGAGCCGGTTGGTGGAGGATGTCTGCGAAAGCTTTGCCGATGCCGTCGAGGAGGCCAGCAAAAGGCTCACGGCCGAGGTGGCGCCGAATCTCGCCGTGAACGGCGACCAGGAGCTACTGGTGCAGGCGCTGGTCAATCTGATCGAAAACGCCATCGCCTATACGCCGCAAGGCAGTGTGATCGCCGTCGGCTTACAACGGTGCGAGGGCCGTATTTGTCTTTCCGTGGCGGATAACGGACCGGGTGTCCCCGAGACCGATCTCGAACGCATCTTCCAGCGCTTCGTTCGCTTGGAGCCGAGTCGCAGCACGGCGGGCAATGGATTGGGATTGAGCATCGTAGCTGCCGTCGCGGAACTCCACGGCGGGGCGGCGCGGGCGAGCGACAATCATCCAGGGTTGCGGATCGCACTGACGCTTCCCGCCGCCTGATACAGTTTGCGACCGGCTTTTCCTGTTTCCGACAAATACGACAAAAATGACGAACTCCCGCAATGTGAGGGTAGGTTCGTCACGCTAAAACCCACACTTCGATAACGCCTCTGCACATCACAGGAATAGACGGACCATGGGCTTACGCGCCATGCGATGGGCACTGTTGTGCCTCGCAGTTGGATTAACGGGATTTCCGGCAAACGCTGCCGACCTCGACCTCAACGCCTACAAGGGAAAAGTCGTCTATCTCGATTTCTGGGCGTCCTGGTGCACGCCGTGCCGCCAGTCGTTTCCGTGGATGGGCCAGATCCAGGAGAGCAACGGCCGGCGCGGGCTCGTCGTCATCGCGGTCAATGTCGATCACGACAAGGATCTGGCCGAAAAATTTCTCCAGCGGTTCTCGCCCCGCTTCAAGATCGTCTACGACCCCCACGGCGAGATCGCCCATCAATACGGGCTCAAGGACATGCCGACCTCCTACGTGATCGGGCGCGACGGCAAGGTGCGCTTCACCCACGCCGGTTTCTATCCCAACCAGCAGGCCGTCTATTCGGCCCATATTGAGGAGGTCTTGAATGAGCCGTCTCGTTGATCTTGCTTGCCGCGCCGCCGTGTGCGTGGCGCTCGGCGTGGCCGCGAGCGGCTGTTCCACCGTCGGCCCCGAGCCGTGGGAAAAGGACCTGATGGCGAAGAAGCCAATGCAGGTCGACGCCTACGCATTGGAAGCGGCCGCGGTCGATCATATCTATTTCAGTAAGGAAGCCTCGAGCGGCGGCCGCGGCTTTGCCGGCGGAGGTTGCGGATGCAACTGAAGCGGCGGGGAAAGATTCGCGAAAAGCTCGGCGCTTTGTCGGCCAGCCTGATCGCCGCTTCGGTCGCGGCGCATGTCGAACGGGCTGACGCGCAGAGCGCCGACCTGTATTACAAGTACGACAAGCGCAACGACGATTTCGGTCCCGGCATCGCCTACAGCCAGTTGGACGCGGCGCTGCTGGTTTATTCGGAAGAGGGCGGGCGGATCACCGCGTTGGAGCCGACGCTCAATCTCGCCGTGCATGGACCGAAGGATCAGCTTCTGACGCTGGAGCTCACCGCCGATGCGGTGTCCGGCGCCACGCCGAACGGCGCCGTGCGGGCGGACGTGCTGCAGACTTTTGTCACGCCGGTCAAGACCGAAGGCTCGTCCTATTCGGTGACGGGCGCCTCGGGCGGCTCGACCATCATTCACGTTCCGGGCCAGCCGGCCATTCGTCAGTACACGGTGGCGGCAGGCCAGTTGCCGGTGGACAAGGGTTTCGAGGATCATCGCGGCGCCATTAATCTGTCCTATTCGCAGCCGTGGGGCTGGTTCTCCCAATTCGGCGCCGGAGCCGGATACTCGATGGAGTCCGACTACAGCTCGATCACCGGCAATGTCCACGCCGCCAAAACCTTTAACGGCAACAACACGACGGTGAGCCTTTCGCTCAACACCGAATACGACATCTCATCGCCCTACGGCGGCGTGCCGACGCCGCTCGCGGTGATCGACGGGGCGTGGAAATCGCCGAAATCGAAATCGAAAACCCAGCTTGGCCTGGTGTTCGGTTTGACCGAGGTGATGACGCGCAACTGGCTGATGCAGCTCAACTACGCTTACGACAACCAGAGTGGCTACCAGAACGATCCCTACCGCATCCTGTCGGTGGTGGATCCGTCGAGCGGCGAGCCCAACCAATACCTTTACGAGAACCGCCCCAACAAGCGCGTCAGCCACAGCGTCTTCTGGGACAACAAGCTCGCTTTCGGCCCGACCATCACCGATCTGTCGCTGCGCTATTTCACCGATAGCTGGGGTATTACGTCGAAGACGGCGGAATTTTCCGAGCGCGTGGACTTGGGCTCGCGGTTCTATGTCGAGCCGAGCGTGCGCTGGTACCAGCAGAGCGCGGCGAACTTCTTCCACTATTATCTCGTCGGCGGCCAGTCGGTGCCGGATTACGCATCGTCGGACATCCGGCTCGGCAAATTCACCTCGATGACTTACGGCGCCAAGGTCGGCGTGGCGCTGACGGGCCGGACCGAGCTTTACGTTCGCGGCGGCTATTACGTCCAGACCGGCAACGGCCATCCCGCCGACGCCATCGGCCAGCTCAAGAACCAGGACCTATTCTCCGGGACCAAGGCGCTGTTCGCCTTTGTCGGCTACACCTGGGACTTCCATTGACGTGAACGCGATCATGCCGTCCGAGAACTTCAGTGCCGGGATGACGCAAAGCGGGCGCGATACGCTGTACGTTTTTCAGGCGATGGCGACGCCGTGTGAGGTCCGGCTGGAAACGCTGAATTTTACGTTGGCCGAGCATGTGGCGCGGGTCGTCGAGACTGAGACTCGGCGGATCGAACAGAAGTTTAGCCGCTATCGCTCCGACAGCGTCATCAGCCGGATCAATGCGGCGGGGGGCGCGCCGGTGGAAGTCGACACCGAAACCGCCATGCTGCTCGACTTCGCCGATCAGTGCCATCGTCTCTCGGATGGCTTGTTCGATATTACCTCCGGCGTTTTGCGGCGCATTTGGCGGTTCGACGGATCGGATCGCGTGCCCGATGCGGCGCAGGTCAACGCCGTTCTGCCGCAAATCGGCTGGAACAAGGTGAAGTGGCAGGCGCCGTTTCTGACACTCGCCGACGGCATGGAAATCGACTTCGGCGGTCTGGCTAAGGAATATGCCGTCGATCGCGCCGTCGCACTGGCGCGCCAGATCACCGAGACTCCGACGCTCGTCAATTTCGGCGGCGATCTCTGCGTTTCGGGGCCGCGCGCCGATGGTTCGCGCTGGAAAGTCGCCATCGAATCCGTCGATCGGTCGGGCAATATGGCGGCGATGCTGGAGCTGTCCCACGGTGCGTTGGCGACCAGCGGCGATGCCCGCCGCTTTCTCCTCAAGGATGGCGTGCGCTACGGCCATATCCTCAATCCCAAAACCGGCTGGCCGATCGTTGCGGCTCCGCGTTCGGTCACTGTGGCGGCGGCGACCTGCGTCGAAGCCGGCATGACCGCGACTATGACCATTCTGCAAGGCAAGAACGCGGAGCGTTTCTTGAAGCGCGAAGGCGTCAAAGCCTGGTGTATCCGGTGACATGATGCCGGAACGAATCCTGATCTTCGTATTCGCCGCATTCACCGCCATGGTCCTGGCACCAGATGCTCAGGCCGGTTCGGTTGCGACGTTAGATCATGTTCGCCTCGCTGCCACTCTCGAGGCGCCGCTGCAGCCGGGAAAGACCGTCTGGGTCGCAATCCGTCAGCAAATGGATCCCGGCTGGCACACCTATTGGCGCAATCCCGGCGAAGCCGGTGTTGCGACCTCCATAGCCTGGACCTTGCCGCCAGGTATCTCGGCGGGAGACATCCGCTGGCCTGCACCAGAACAGTTCAGCGACGAAACGGTCACCAATTACGGCTACGAGAAAGATGCGACACTGCTAGTGCCGTTGACCGCGGCGGCCACGGCGGAGCCCGGAATGGCGCATCTGACGGTCAACCTTTTGGCTTGCGAGCATATGTGCATCCCCGAGCAGGCGACGCTCGATCTCGATCTTGGTAAGGCGTCCGGCGATGCGGCAATGTTCAAGGCCGCGCGGCGTGCGATTCCGCGACCGTTTGCCGGAAAGGCTCATTTTTCGGTCGACGCGCATTCCGCTCGCGTGGTGCTGGATTTGCCCCAAGCTCATGGTCTTGCAGCGGATGCTGTCAGCGTATTTCCCGTCGCGCAGAGTCTGATGGCGGATGGCGGCGTTGCCCATGTGAGCGTCGATGGATCGCGCGTGACCTGGATCATGCCGGCACAGGCTGGTGCCAAAGCGCCGTCCACGTTCGCAGGTGTTTTCATGATCGCCGGACAGGGTGCCTGGGCGTTCACGGCACTGCCGGGTATCACCGCCGCGCCTCTGGACGCAGCCCAAGAAAACACGAGCCTGATGGCAGCGCTGGCGTTGGCGTTTCTCGGCGGCTTGATCCTCAACCTGATGCCGTGTGTGCTGCCGGTCCTTTCCATGAAGGCGCTGGCCTTGGCCCGGACGGGTTCGGATAGTGCCGAGGCCAAGCGGGAAGGGCTGTTCTATCTCGCCGGGGTGATGGCGACGTTCGCTATCATGGCCGCGATGCTATTGGCGCTGAAGGCGAGCGGCGCGGCGCTTGGTTGGGGCTTCCAGCTCCAATCGCCCTTAATCGTGCTGTCGCTTGCCCTGTTGATGGCGGCGATCGGCATGAACCTCTTCGGTGTGTTCGAATTGCCGTTGGGATTTTCTGGTGCGGGCGATCATCTGGCGCAAAGCGGTGGCGCCAAAGGTGCTTTCTTCACTGGAGCCCTGGCGGTGGTGGTCGCCAGTCCTTGTACGGCTCCGTTCATGGGGGCGGCGCTCGGGTTTGCCCTGACACAACCGGTCCTCGCGGCGGCTTCGGTGTTTCTGGCTCTTGGTTTGGGATTTGCCGCTCCGTTCACCGTCGTCAGTTTTTCACCCGCATTCGTTCGCCTGCTGCCGAAGCCCGGTCACTGGATGAATGCTTTCAAGCAGGCCTTGGCGTTTCCGATGTTCGCCACCGCAATCTGGCTGTTGTGGGTTTTGGGACGGCAAAGTGGGACGGATGCGGTCGTGGTTGGGTTGGCCGTGAGCCTTGGCATTGCGTTGCTTGTCTGGTTGTGCCGGGTCACGCCCGGCCTCTGGTCGTGGGTGGTTGGTATTGCCGGGGCCGCAGCCATAACGATCAGTTCCGTCCTGGCACTGGCCGCGCCCGCATCGCCATCGCAGGCAATGTGGCGGCCATGGTCGGAACAGGCTCTGGCTTCGGCGCGCCAAGCTGGCCGCCCGGTGTTGGTCGATTTCTCGGCCGCGTGGTGCGTAACGTGCCTCGTCAACGAGCGCGTGGCGCTGAATGATGCGGCTGTGGTGAAACGCCTGAAAGAGGGTCGTGTGGTCACCTTGAAAGGCGATTGGACCAATCCTGATCCGGCGATCACTGCGGCGTTGCACCAGTTCGGCCGGGACGGCGTCCCGCTCTACGTGCTCTATGCGCCGAATGGCGGGACCGATGTGCTGCCACAGATTCTGACACCGAAGACCGTAATCACCGCACTTGCTAAGCTGGAAACCACAGCAATGGCTTCGCCAAACTAGCACCCGCAGTGATATGCTCCCCGTTTTTTGGACCGCGGCAAGGCGGAATATTCCAGTTATGCTGAGAGGGCCGGAACGCGGAGAGTGTCATGAAGGCATCGAAGTTTTCGGAGTCGCAGATCGCGTATGTGCTGTGCCAGGCTGAGGAGGGAACGGCCATCGGCGAGGTGTGCCGGTCGGCGGGAATCTCGGAAGCCACGTTTTATAATTGGCGCAAGAAGTACGGCGGCTTGACTCCGTCGGAGATGAAGCGGCTGAAGCTCCTCGAGGAGGAGAACGGCAAACTGAAGAAGCTGGTCGCCGATCTGTCTCTCGACCGAGCAATGCTGCAGGACGTCATCAAAAGAAAACTATGACGCCCGGTCGGCGGCGGCAGGTGATTGGCGATGTGCGTGGTACTTGGAAGGTCGTCGATCAGACGGGCCTGTTCGGTGCTACGGACGGAGCGGTCAAGTTACCACTACAAGAGCCGGCGTCCGGACCGGGCAGCACTGAGGACCAGAATCAAGGAGATCGCCGAGACGCGTGTGCGCTACGGCTATCGTCGTGTCCACGTTCTGCTGCGGCGAGAGGGCTGGCCGGTCAACGTCAAGCTGGTGAACCGCCTCTATCGCGAAATGGGCCTGCAATTGCGGAACAAATCGCCAAAGCAGAAGGTCAAGGCAAAGCTCCGGGAGGATCGGCAGGAACCGACCTGCCGAAACGACGTGTGGGCGATGGACTTTGTCCATGACCAGCTCTTTGACGGTCGCAAGGCTCGGGTACTCACCATGGTCGATGCGTTCACGCGTTACTCGCCGGCGATTGAGGCTCGGTTCAACTGGCGCGGCGCGACTGTAGCCGATGTGCTCGAACGTGTTTGCAAGGATGTCGGCTACCCCCGAACGATCCGGGTAGACCTAGGGCCCCAGTTTATCTCGAAGGATCTTGATCTATGGGCGTATCGCCGGGCGTCGTGCTCGACTTCTCGCGGCCCGGAAAGCCGACGGACAACGCGTACATCGAGTCCTTAAACGACAAGTTCCGCGCCGAATGCCTGAACGCCCACTGGTTCATGAGCCTTGAAGATGCCCAGGAAAAATTGGAGGATTGGCGCGGATACTACAACAAGTAGCGCCCGCCTGGGGCGATTGGGCAAAAATGCCGATATCATTGATCCGTCGCGATGGCACATCCGAGCCCGCAACCGCTTCATAGCCGGAAAAATTTAACCTCCGGCGATCCAAGGTTTGAGAGCGGAACAGACGCTCTGCGATCGATTGAAGATCGAAAACAGAGCTCGTCTAGACTCTAGTAATGCGCAGGGCAATCCATGGCTTGGCTGGCAGGGGAATCGACCGTCCGAGGGTATCGGCGAAATCGTATTGGTCCTTCCTTTTCAGGACGAAGACGTCCGGTAGTTTCGTCACGGTCATGTTCCAGGTGTCGAGAATCTCGACTGCAAACTGCATATCGTCCTTCAATCCCTCCTGGGGCAATACGAAGTTCCAGCTTTGCGGCGTCTCTTTGCCGAAATAATGCAGGTAGTATTCCCCCGGAACGCCCGCCAGATGGCGATCGTACCACTTGTCGATGACGTCAATGCCCTGTTTGGGGCCTTGTTCGAGGACTTTGCGGAAGAACGCGATCCGCGAAGCGCTCGTACCATGCAGCTTTCCACCGGTTCCAACCCAGACAGCCTGGTTTTCGTTTTCGATATACTCGCCATGCCCGACATAGGCCCCGGCGATGGTGCCCACCCAGAAACGGCTGACCATTTCCTCTCCGCTGAGTTGGCCCCAGCGGTACGGGCACGTTCCTTCGTATTGCACTTCATCCAAGATGACCGGCTTACGCCAGATGTCGCGCAGTATCGAGGCCCGTTCGTCGTCCTTGGCAATGGCCCCGCTCTGGATGCTGGCGTGCGTCACCCAAGGTTTGTTGTTGTCGTAGAATTTGTGCATGTGATGGATGGAGCGCAGGCGGCCGTATGGATCGGCGCTTTGGACAATCTGAAAGAAGCGATCGAAGTCCGCCTCTGTCTTGTACTTCATGGCGTCGTACTCGTTCGCCATCGACCACCAGACGTTCCGAAAGGCCGAAAGACGGGCTACGACATAGCGAAGGTAGCGTTCGTCCGCCGCAGTCGGAAGATTGTCGAAGCCGAATTTGTCGCCGTCATACGGATGGAAGAGGATGATGTCGGCTTCGATCTGACGGTCCTGCAGCGCTTTGAGATAGGCTTCGAACCGGCGAAAGAAAATCGGGTTGAAGCGTTCCAGGTCGAAGTGTCCGGGCGACCCCTCAAACGGATAAGGGGGCTCGAAATGCACGCTGCCATTGGGAAAAACCGCCATTCTGATTTTGTTGAATGGGGAGCCATCGAGCGTTTTCAGGGTCGTCGCGCAAATGGCATCGCTCTGATAGGTCCACGCGTATGAGGTCGTGCCGATCTGCTTGTACGGAGTGCCGTCGGCATAGGCGAAATGGAACTGATTGGCGACCCGCACAGGGCCGTGATTGTTCCGGGAAAGGGCATGAACGTGGATGCTGCCCTCGCGTCCGTTCAGTTCGGCGGTATTGCTCTTCGTGACGTAGTGCCAGATCCCTTCCGTCGGAGGCGAAAAGCGCACGCGATAAATTCCATCTCCGTCGTAGAACCCAGGGACAGTGATGCTCTGACTGTTCTGCCGAATATCGGCTGAGAGCGATACGTCCAGGAACGGGTTGCCTACTTGCGGTCCTTTGAATGCGAGTTCGGCGATGCCCCATCGTTCGGCCCCGCCGATCGCGCGCTTTGCCGGGGCCCCCTCCGCCGAAACTGCCATGGCTGCCAGACCGAGCCAGTAGAGCCTGCGCCGCGTTATTTCCGTCCCTGCCATCGTTTCCCCGTAAGGTTGGATTGCGATCTTTACGTCCATTCCGGACGCCATCAGTTTAGATCATAATGTACCAAGAATTTTGTGATCACGGCTCTATTTGCCGCGGGCTCTCCACCGGAGCGCTGAGATCGGCTTTTGCGCACACCAGTTAAGCCGCTGAAGATGAATATAATTCATCGGAATGGCACATGTCTTTGGGTGTGTTATAATGTACCATAAATTATGTTATATGTTGCACAAAGCGGGTTGCGGGCCTATAGGAATTGTCTGCGAAATCTGCTCCGGCGGCGCGCCGTCCGGCCAGAAAGACAATCAGGGATGGGCGACGAATGAGCGTATTTGATCGGACTATGGGTCTCGGGGTCATCGTATCGAGTCGGGCCTTTTTCAATGCCGCCTTTACCCAGGACGCGCGTGACCAGGTGGTCCGGCAGATCGAGGCGCTGGGTGCCACCCCCTACATTTTGAATGCGGGCGACACGCCGAACGGAGCGGTCGAGACGCTGGCCGATGCCGATCATTGCGCCCGCTATTTCGGCGCGCATCGCGATGCAATCGACGGAGTGGTGGTCGTGTTGCCGAATTTCGGCGACGAGATCGCCGTGGTCGAGACGCTGACGCGCGCGGCCTTGAACGTTCCGGTTCTGGTTCAGGCCTGCAACGACCGTATCGACAAGGTGGACGTGAAGGGGCGCCGGGATGCGTTCTGCGGCAAGATTTCGGTATGCAACAATCTTTATCAGTACGGCATTCCCTGGACGGACACGGTTTCCCACACCAACGATGTGAATGGCGCGGAATTCAAGGGCGACTTGGATCGCTTTTTGCGCGTATGCCGGTTGGTGCGCGGAATGAAGCGGGCCCGCATCGGCGCCATCGGCGCTCGCACCGGAGCGTTCCAGACTGTCCGGTATTCCGAAAAACTGCTGCAGAAATCGGGCATCACCATCGTCACGGTCGATCTGTCGGAAGTGCTTGCGGCGGCGCGCGCGCTCACCGATACCGACAAGGCCGTGCAGGAAAAACTCGCGGAGATTTCCGGCTACGGTCGCATTCCGGCAACGATCAAGCACGAAAACATCGTCAAGCAGGCCAAGCTATCGGTCGCCGTGAACCGCTGGCTGGAGCGCAACGACTGCGACGCGTCGAGCATTCAGTGCTGGACCAGTGTGCAGGACAATTTTGGCTGCGCCACCTGCCTGACCATGAGCATGATGGGGCAAAAGCTGCAGCCCAGCGCCTGCGAGGTGGACGTGACCGGCGCGGTTTCGATGTATGCGCTGGCGCTCGCTGCGGGTGCGCCTCCGGCGCTGCTCGACTGGAATAACAATTACGGCTCCGAGCCGGACAAGTGCGTTTGTACGCATTGCGGCAATTATCCGAAGGACTTTATCGGCGAAACGCCGGAGATTTCCAATCTCGATGTTCTGGCGACGACTATCGGCCCGGAAAAATGCTTCGGTGCCGTCAAAGGCAAGGTCAAGGCCGGCGATATGACGTATTTCCGGCTGTCGACGGATGATGCCGCCGGCACGGTGAAGAGCTACCTCGGCGAAGGCAGGTTCACGGACGATCCCTTCGGGATGGACGGCGGAATCGCCGTGACCGAAATTCCGAATTTGCGCGACTTGTTGCGCCATATCACTCGCAACGGATTCGAGCATCACGTCGCCATGGTGCGCGGGCTTTATGCGGATGTCGTGGAGGAGGCTGCCGTACGGTATCTCGGCTGGCCGGTCTATCGCCATGAAGCTTGAACCCGCCGAGAGAATGACCGTGTCCGAAACGACCGTTGCCCGGGTGCGCGAACGCGCGCGGCTGATACGTCGAAGCGCTCTGGAGATGATCGTTAAGGCAGGAAACGGCCATCCCGGCGGCGATATGTCGTCGGCCGATATCCTGGCAGCGCTCTATTTCGGAGTTCTGCGTTTCGATCCCAAGAAACCGCTCGATCCCGGTCGCGACCGTTTCGTGATGAGCAAGGGACATTGCAGTGGCGCGTTCTATTCGGCGTTGGCCATGGCGGGGTTCTTTCCCGAGGCGGATCTGGCCAGCTACATGAAGCCGTTGTCCAAGCTCAACGCCCATCCCTGCTCAGCCTATCTGCCGGGCGTGGAGACTTCCACCGGTCCTCTGGGGCACGGCATGCCTGTGGCCGTAGGGATGGCGATTGCGGCCCAGATCGACAACGCGCCCTATCGGGTTTTCGTTCTTACCGGCGACGGCGAACAGCAAGAGGGCAGTAACTGGGAGGCGGGCATGACGGCTGGTCATCGCAAGCTGTCCAACCTGACCCTGATCATCGATCGCAACCGCTTGCAGCAAGGTGCGCGCACCGAAGACACGGTGGGACTCGAACCTTTGGCAGACAAATGGCGCGCCTTCGGCTGGGATGTCGAAGAAATCGACGGCCACGATCATGCACAGCTTCTTCGCGTACTCGCGGCACCCGCAACGCCGCGCCACAAGCCGCTCTGCGTTATAGCCAACACGACCAAGGGACGGGGCGTTTCCTTTATGTGCGACCAGGCCAAATGGCATCACGGCGTTCCCGATGCTGCACAATTTGCCACGGCGATGAAGGAACTCGAAGCATGACGGCCGCCTCCAGTACGACTGCGCAACTCTACGATTGCCGCAAGGCTTTTGCGGAGACCTTGGAAGCCTTGGCCGAACGCGACGAGCGCATTGTGGTCGTCGTGAACGACAGCATCGGGTCCAGCAATGTTGGTGGTTTTGCCAAGCGCTGGCCCGAGCGGTTGATCAATGTCGGAATCGCCGAGCAGAACATGATCGGTGTCGCTGCCGGTCTCGCCAACGGCGGAAAAATTCCGTTCGTCTGCGGCGCGGCCTGTTTCTTGACCGGGCGGGCACTCGAGCAGATCAAAGCCGACTTGGCCTACTCCCGCGCCAACGTAAAACTCTGCGGCATGGCGAGTGGCGTTGCCTACGGAGAACTCGGGCCGACGCATCACTCGATCGAGGACTATGGTTGGCTGCGGACCATGGGCGGTATCAAGCTCGTCGTCCCCTCGGACCCCTGGGAAACGGGGGAGGCAATCAAGACGGCAGCAGCGACAAGCGGACCTTACTTCGTGCGTATCAGCCGCATGGGAGTTCCCATGTTGAATCATGCAGATCGCATCTTCAACTGTGAGACGGCGGAGGTGATGCACGACGGCAATGACGTTGCGATCATCGCCAACGGCGTTATGGTTTCACGGGCGTTGGCAGCCGCTCGCGCGTTGGAGGGGGAGGGTATTCGGGCCCGTGTCGTATCCCTGGCCTGTCTGTCGCCTTTGGATGAGAACGTCATCGTCGAGGCTGCCAAGACGGGTGCCATCGTGACGGTCGAAGAGCATTCCGTGCGTGGCGGGTTGGGTGGTGCGGTTGCCGAAGTCGTGGCGGCTAAATCTCCCTGCCGCATGCGTATGCTGGGTTTTCCGGGCTTTCTTCCGACCGGTAGTGCGTCCTGGCTCATGGAGCATTACGGATTGACAGCCGAGGGTATCGCCGTCGCGGCGCGAGATCTTGCGGTCAGGAAGTGACTGACATGCGCACCATTCTCGCACTCGACCAAGGGACGACCAATACAAAAGCCATACTGCTGACGGGCACCGGTCGTGTTCTGGCTCAAGCATCCCGCCCAATGCAAGTGTCCTACCCCAGGCCTGGTTGGGCGGAGCAATCGGCTGCGGCGATCTGGTCGACGGTGGCCGGCGTCGTTGCCGATCTCGTCGGCACCACTGAGCACGAGATTGCCGCGATCGCGATTTCCAATCAGCGGGAGTCCATTGTCCTCTGGGACGCCGCTACGGGCGAGCCTGTGGGGCCTTGTGTGATCTGGCAATGCCGACGTTCGGCGTCGCGATGCGCCGAGTTGCAGGCCGCCGGGCACGAGGCAGACGTCGTCGCACGTACTGGTCTTGGCCTCGACCCGCTTTTTCCCGCGGCCAAGCTCGCTTGGCTTCTCGATCATACGCCCGGGGCCCGCGAGGCGGCGCGGGCAGGCAAACTACGGGCAGGGACGGTTGATAGCTGGCTCGTTTGGAAGCTTACCGGCGGAAAACAGCACGCAACAGATTTCAGCAACGCGTCGCGGACGCAACTGTTCAATCTGGATGCGCTGGCATGGGATGGAACGCTCTGCGAGCTGTTTGACGTGCCGGGTTCCCTATTGCCGGAAGTTCTGCCGTCCGATGCATTTTTCGGGACTACGGCTCGAAGTGTCACGGCATTGCCGGAAGGTATTCCGATTCACGCCGTCATCGGCGATTCCCATGCGGCGGCCTTCGGGCACGGAATTTCCGGACCTGGATGCGTCAAGGCTACGATGGGTACCGGCTCTTCGCTGATGGCGGTGACCGGCAAGCGCGTGACATCGCATCATAGTTTATCCAGCACTATTGCCTGGGCGCAGAACGGAAACGTCTTGTATGCGCTGGAAGGCAATATCGCGGTATCCGGTCAGACGGCGGCCTTTGCCCGGCAGCTGCTCAACCTCAAGGACGAAATAGCGCTCACCGAATTGGCTCGCACGGTCGATAACAGCGATGGAGTCAGCTTCGTGCCGGCTTTGGCGGGGTTGGGCGCTCCGCATTGGAATCCCAATGCTCGGGGAACGATCTGCGGCATGTCCTTGGGGACGACGGCAGCGCATATCGCCCGTGCCGCCTTGGAAGCTATCGCGTTGCAGGCAGTCGATGTGCTGCATGCCATGGAAGCCGATCTTGGCGCGGATATGTCGCTGCTGTTCGTCGATGGCGGAGCCTCCAAGAACGATTTTCTAGTGCAGCTCCTTGCCGATCTTGCCGACCGGAGCGTCCGACGCGGAACGATCGCCGAGCTGTCGCCCTATGGTGCCGGCAAGATGGCCGCCGAGGCGCTCCAGATGTGGGATGCTTCCGGCGATCGATCGGCTGCGGCGCAATTCGAGCCGAACATGTCCGCGGTCGCCAGAGCGGAAATACTGACGCAATGGTCCACCGCATTGCGGCGTACCATGTACGAACCGACCTAGAGGGACTGCAGCCGTATACGCAGCCGACAGGTCTTCGGGGAGGAAGGCAGATGCCGACACGGCGAGGGGCGCTGGAACTCATCGGTTTGGCGGGACTGGTGTCGCCGCAGGCGTTGGCCGGCTCGATCCGGCGCGGTGCAGATGCTGTTGCCGACGACCTGCGGGTCGAATGGCTGACGTCTCCGTCCGGAATCGATACGTGCAAACCGCGCTTCACCTGGATCCTGCGTGCGAAGAACCGCAAAAGCCGCAATATCCGGCAGGCGGCTTGTCGCCTGGTGGTCGGAACATCGCGAAGCGCCGTGCAGAACGGGACGGGCGATATTTGGGACAGCGGCAAAGTCCAGGTTTCGGATTTCCTTCTGGTGCCGCCTTCCGAACTCTCGTTGCTGCCACAAAGAAGATATTGGTGGGCCGTTCAGCTCTGGGATGGTGACGACAGGGCATCGGCGTGGAGTACTCCCGCATTTTTCACGACCGGTATGCTCTCTACGGCCGACTGGCAGGCCAAATGGATTGCCGGCGAGCCGGACCGCCCGCCTCAGAAACTGCCGGTCAGCAGCTTGGCGCCGGGCAAGTCGGTCGCGCCGAAACCGATGCCGGTGTTTCGCCGCGATGTTGCGCTGACCAAACCCATTGCTAGTGCAATCGTCAGCGTCTGCGGTCTCGGGCACTATGACTTTTCCGTGAACGGCAAACCGGCGACGAACGGCTTTCTGAATCCCGGATGGACGAACTATCGCAAGACCGTCTTCTACAATACGTTCGACGTGACCGATTTGCTGCGTCGCGGCCGCAATGCTCTGGCCGTCATGCTCGGAAACGGCATGTACAATGTTGAGAGCTACCCCGGCCGCTACACCAAATTCGCCGCTTCGTTCGGTCAGCCGAAATTGATCCTGCAACTGGTCGTTACCCATACCGACGGAAGCCGGACCACGATCGTCAGCGATGAAACATGGTCCACGCGGCCCGGACCGATCATTCTGTCTTCCCCCTACGGTGAAGACTTCGACGCGCGCACCGTTTCGCCCGATTGGATGACGGCGGCCGTCGACGCCGCCTGGAACAAGGCGATGATCGTGACAGGGCCGGGCGGGACGCTGCGTGCGCAATCCATTCCGCAAGTGACGGAGGCGCAGCGCTTCAAACCTGTCGCAGTCACCGAGCCAAAGCCCGGCGTGTTCGTCTACGATTTCGGACAAAACATGTCGGGCTGGCCGAGAATCGTCGTTCGCGGCTCTGCCGGAGCCGCTGTGAAGATGACGACGGGCGAACTGCTGGCCGAAGACGGCTCAGGCATGGTGGACCCCGCCAGTTCCGGCGGACGCAACCACTTCGAACACTATTACTGCTATACCCTCCGCGGGCATGGCGACGAAGCATGGCATCCGCAGTTCAGCTATTACGGCTTTCGCTATGTTCAGGTCGAAGGCGCCGCACCGCAGAAATTCGCGAAGGCGGGGGGGCCGGTTCTCGTGTCTCTGGATGCGTCGTTCCTGCATACCGACTTGAGATCGGTGGGACAGTTTGAGGCTACTACGCTGTTCAACCGGATTCACCGGCTGATCAAGTCGGCCCTGCTCAGTAATACAGTCAGTGTGCTGACCGATTGCCCGCATCGCGAAAAGCTCGGTTGGCTCGAACAGGATTATCTGAATTCCGATGCGGTGTTCTATAACCAGGATGCCATCACGCTGTACGAGAAACTTTCCCGCGATATCGCCGAGGCGCAGACCGACGACGGCATGGTCCCCGGCATCGCGCCGGAATACGTTGCGTTTTTTAATTCGGACGGCAGCAACGCGATCTGGCGCGATTCACCGGAATGGGGTCTGGCTGCCGTGCAGTGCCCACTGGACGCGTACCGGCGCTATGGCAATCGTCGTGTCTTGGAAACGGCGTATCCGGCGATGAAGCGTTACGCCGATTATCTCCAGAGCAGGACGCGGGACGGGCTCATCGGTTTCGGCATGGGCGATTGGTGTGATCTCGGACCTAAGGAGACCGGGCCCAGCCAATTGACCAGTCTGACGCTGACCTCGATGTGTTCCTTCTACGCGGTACTCGTCGGAACGGCCGAAACCGCAAGGCTGCTCGGGTATGAAGCGGAGACGGCAGTGTACCTGCGGAAGGCGGACGCCCTCAAGCGCGTTTTCAACGAAAAACTATTCGACGCAAAAACCGGCGGTTACGACACCAACAGCCAGACGGCGAATGCCATGCCATTCGCGTTGGGAATGGTGCCGCCCGAACGCCGGCAGCAGGTATTCGGCAATCTCGTTCGGGACATTCGTGCACGCAACAACCACACATCCTGCGGCGAAGTCGGTTTCCACTACGAGGTTCTGGCGCTGATGCGGAATGGCCAGTCCGATCTTCTTTGCGATATGCTGATGAAGACCGAGGGGCCAAGCTACGGCTATCAACTGAGCAAAGGGGCGACCACTTTGGTGGAAACATGGAACGCCCACCGCGACAGTTCGCAGAATCACTTCATGTTCGGTCATGCCGAAACTTGGTTTTTCGCAGGTCTGGGCGGAATCGCTGTTGACATGAGCATGGACGGTGCCGGGCGGATTTATGTCGCGCCGCAAACGGTTCGTGCCGTGCCGGGCTGTGTAAGCAGATACCGCTCCGTCCTTGGAGAAATCGGCTGCTTCTGGCGGCGCCGGAACGGCGCACTGGAATATGTCGTTGAGATACCGGCCGGTGCGCAGGCAACCGTCGTGCTGCCGGCAGTGGCGGATATCACTGAAGGTGGCCGGGCTTTTGCTTCAGCGCCCGGCATTCTGAAAGTGGAGAAAGTGCCCGAAGGGCAGATCGTGACTGTCGGTTCCGGCGAATACCGGTTCCGCGTGCCGGAGCATTAAGCTCCGGCACGGAGCCGCAAGATCACGCCGTGCGAATACGCAGGACGTAGGGCAGGGCAACACGCTCCGGCAGTTCCACGGACAAGCCGTTGGGCGTCTGCCGCCAGACGGTCGGTTTGGATGTTCCCAAAAGCTCCACGGCAGCGATACGGCCCTTGAGATATGGCGTTCCCGCGTACAGCGTCTTGATCAGCATCCTGTTGCCGCCGGCATACGCGAGGCCGATGGCGTACAGCGTCTCGCCTTTGGTGGTGAAGCGGATATCGGAAGAGGAGAACGCCTGATTGGCGACTTCCTTTTTTTCCGCAGCGCCGGTGGTCGTCTCGCCCTCGCCATAGAGCACCCAGGGGCGTGACCCGTAAATCGCTTCTCCATTGGTTTTGAGCCATTCGCCCATTTCGATCAGTACGGAGGAGGCTTCTGCCGGAATGGTTCCGTCCGCCTTGGGCCCGACATTGAGAAGCAGGTTACCGTTTTTGCTGACGATGTCGACGAGGTCGCAGAGCAGCGACGTCGCCGTGCGGTAGACATCGTTCTCGGCGTAACCCCATGATTTGATGCTGACCGAAGTTTCGGTCTGCCATGCACCGAGCCGCAAGGTATCGAGTTTGCCGCGTTCGATCGTGAGAAGCCCCGCGTTCGGCGCGAAGGCTTCCATCTTGTAGGAAATGACCGTCCCCGTCTTGAGAGCAGCCGCTTGATTGTAGAATGCGGACGCGAAACGGCGAAGATAGGGTTCGAATGCGGTCTGGTTGATCCACCAATCGAAGTACATCAGGTCGGGCTTGTAGCGGGTCATGAGTTCGCCGCTGCGGCCGAGCCAGTCGTCGAGAAATCCCTTGGTCGGCGGCAACCAGCGTTCCAGATGATCCGAGTTGGGCTCGCCTTTGATCCGTTCGCGATCTGCAGGCAAAGTCATCGGCTGAGCCGGACCGTATATCCCGCGATAACGCGGATCGCGGACGTCGGAATCGTATCGCGTGCCTTCGTTGTACCACCAGGTGTGTTCGGCCCGATGCGATGACAGGCCGAATTTGAGGCCGCGGGCGCGGATCTGGGTTTCCAATTCTCCAAGGGTATCGCGTTTCGGCCCCATGTTTGCGACGTTCCAGGGCGTCAGTCGCGATGCGTACATGGCGAAGCCGTCGCAGTGTTCAGCCACCGGAACGATGTAGCGCGCTCCGGCGCGGGCAAACAGGTCGACCCAGCCGGCGGCGTTGAACTTTTCCGCTTTGAATTTCGGGATGAAATCCTTGTAGCCGAATTTGGACTGCGGTCCATACGTGGCGACGTGGTGCTTGAAGGCCTCGCTCTCGGGTACATACATATTGCGCGAGTACCATTCGTTGGCAAAGGCAGGCACGGAGTAGACGCCCCAATGGATGAAGATGCCGAACTTGGCATCGCGGAACCAATCGGGCATCGGATGGGTCTGGAGCGACGGCCACTCGGCACGATACGGGCCGCTGACCGAGATGTTGTCGATCGCAGCAAGCTCAGTGGACAGCGCCGCAGCATATTGCCCGGACTCGCTTGCGGCCGCATGAGACCAGTTTCCGCTCATCCCCACTGTCAGCGCTGCGGAACCGGCTTTGACGAGAGTACGTCGATCAATCTGCATGGCTGGTCTCCAGCACGGCCACGCCCTGGCCCGGCAGAGAGAGTTCGTGCAGCTCGTTGTTGTCGTGAAGCGCATCGCGCATAGGCTCGGGAAGCGAAATCTTCGTCGCCGCGGCATTGTGATTGATCACGATCACGGCATCCTTTTCCTTTCCGCTGCGGCGAAGAATCTCGACGCCATCCGGGACGACGCCCGACCACGACGCGGCGACCTTCGCCGATTTGATCTGCTCGCCGACGAATTGGCGCATCAGCTCCGGATCGAGCAGGACTCCGAGATAGACGATCTTGCCTTTGCCCACCTTGCGGGACAGTGCCGCCGGTTTTTCGCTCAGCCAGGTGCGGTTCTTGCCGAACGAAAGGATGACGTCCGCATCGGGCGATTTGGCAGAGAGGGCTTCGCCCCAGGCGGCGGCCGTGCCATGTCCGGCTTTGCCGGAGACGGTCAGCGTTTCATCCAAGGCATAGAATTGTTCGACGCGGCCGCCGAGCAGGCCAACCAGCGGTCCGGGTTGGCGCTGTACGTTGAGCCGGTTGAATTCGTCCTTCATACCGCTGCGCGGGCCCAAGACCAGCGTGCCGCCGTTCCGGACGTAGTCGCTCAAGTGCTTGGCCAAGTCCTCGGAAATGACGTTGAGCTGCGGTGCGAATACGATCTTATAGTCCGCCAACGGGGCGGTCGCCTCCACGATGTCCACTGCATGTGTCTGCGCTTGGATGGGCGCGTAATAGTCGAGGAACACCTTCTTTTGATCGAACGCTGCGCTGTGCGGCTGGAAGTCTAGCGCCCAGCGGCTGTCGTATGACGTCAGAATGGCCACATCGGATCGCGGCGTGGTTCCGGCCAGCAACGCCGACGCTTTCTGAAGTTCGCGGCCGATCTCCGTGAACTCGGAGTAAAGCGGCACCGGATCGCCGTCGGGACCCACCAGCGTGCCGTGATATTGCTCCTGACCGTTGAGGGCGGCGCGCCACTGCCAGAATAGAACGGCATCGGCGCCATGTCCGATCGATTCCCACGTCATCGCACGCACTTCGCCGGGCGCGAGGGCGTTGTTGACCGGCGCCCAATTGACGAAGCCCGGTTGGGTTTCCATGACCCAGAAATTCTGGCGTTTCCAGCCGCGCACGAAATCGCTGAGGAAGGCGTGGTCAACGGCGTTCAAATGCCCTTGGCCGACGTAAGGATCCCAGGACGCTATGTCCATCGGCCGGTTGATCTCGTAGTGGTCCCAGTTGTCGGTCCAGGCCAGCCCTCCGACGTTGGTCGTGATGAATTGGCCGGGCGCAACGGTCTTGCGCAGCACATCGATCTGATTGTCGACGTAACTGCGCCAAGTCGCGGTGACGAAGTGCTTGCGTTCCAGCATCAAGCCGGGATTTCCGGCCTTGGCGGTCAGCGGAATCTGGCTCCAGTCCGAGTAGGTCTGACTCCAGTAGGCCGTCGACCAGGCTTGGTTCAGCTTGTCGAGGCTGCCATAGCGCTGCTTGAGGAAATCCTGGAACATCTTGCGCGTTTCGGGATCGAGGGAATCGTCGGTCAATTCGTTGTCGATTTGCCAGCCGATGACGTTGGGATCGCGCCCGTAGCGCGCGGCCATTTTGGCGACGATCTCGCGGCAGAATTTGCGATAGAGCGGGCTCGCATAGGAAAACTGGCGACGGCCGCCGTGCTCGGCCCGTTGACCGTTGCCGTCGATGCGCAGGACTTCCGGATACTTCTGCGTCAGCCAGGCGGGCGGAGTATCGGTCGGCGTTCCGATCACCACTTTGATATGGTGACGCTCGGCCTTGCGGATGGCTTGGTCCATCCATGAGAAATCGTAGCGGCCTTCTTCTGGCTCGATGCTGCTCCAGGCGAACTCGCCGATGCGGACGACATTCACGCCGGCCTCTTCCATCAGCGTCAGGTCTTTTTCCCAGTCTTTCGATTGCCACTGCTCCGGATACCAGGCCGCGCCGTACCAGAGGCGTTCGGACGCGGTGGCGGTGGGGCGCTCCGCGGCAAAGCAGAGGCTAGACGACGCCAAAAGGGCGCACGTGAGCGCCGTTGCGAAGCGGGTCATGGAGAGGTCTTTCCGATGGTGAGTAGAACGGCGGTATCGTGCGGAGCCAGAGAAAGCGTCCGTCCCGTGTGTCCTCCGCGCAAGACGTTCTGCATCGAGTGCGGCAGGGCAATGGTACGCTGCTTGTCGCCGTGGTTGACCAGGATGAACACGGACTTGTTCTCGCCCTGTCGCTCGCAGATCTCGATGTCGTCGGGAACCTGCAATGTCGGACGGACCGCGGCATCGCTGACGCGATCGGCGAGAAACTCCCGCATGGCGCTCTTGTCGAGCCAGGCGCCGAGATAGGTGATGCTGCCGCTGCCCGCTTTGCGTGTCAGCGCCGCCGGCTTGCCCGATAGCCAGCCGGTGCCGTTGCCATAGCGGATCAGCGCACGCGTCTCGCTCGTATCGACGACAAGATCTTCGGCCCAGGTGGCGGCAGTGCCACTGCTCTTGAGGCCCTCGATGGCGATCGGGGTATCGAGCGCATAGAACTGCTCCACATGGCCGCCCAGCAATCCGGCGAGCGGCCCGGGTTGGCGTGTGGTCCAAAGCGCGTTGTCTTCGTTTTTCATGCCGGACCGCGGACCCAGCACGAGATGCCCGCCGCGCCGCACGTAGGCGGCGAGATGATCGGCCTCGGCTTTGGTCAACAGATTGAGCGACGGAGCAATCACCAGCTTATAGCGGTCGAGATTGCTCGACGGCGAGATGACATCGATGTTGTGACCCGACCGTACCAGCGGCAGATAGAAGGCGCTGAATTCCTCGGTGGGAACGAAATTCTTGTGATGGGGCTGGAACTCCAGCGCCCAGCGGCTTTCGTAAAATTGGATCAGTGCGACGTCGGCCCGCGGAGTGGTGTCGGCGAGCGCGGTGCCGGCTTTGGCAAATTCGCTGCCGATGCGTTTGGCCTCGGCATAAGCCGGTACCGGTTCTCCGTCGGCACCCGCCAATGTGCCGTAGTACTGTTCCTGGCCGTTGGGGGCGCTGCGCCACTGCCAGTATAAGAGTGCATCGGCGCCATGCCCGACGGCTTGCCAGGCTACTTCGCGCATCTCGCCGGGATCGAGCGTGCGATTGATCGCGCCGTAATTGACGAACCCGGCTTGCGCTTCGATGAGCCAGAAGTTTTTCTGCTTGTATCCGCGCACGGCATCGTGAAGCAGGGCGTTCTGAGCCCAGTTGTAACGGCCTTCCGGGAAGTAGTTGTCCCAGGCCGCCATATCGAGTTGCCGGTGCATATCGAAATGGTCGAAACGCGAATTCCAGTGCATCGAATTGATCGTGATGAACTGGTTTTTGGCGATGTGCGGGCGCATGGCGTCCGCCTGGTTGCGGACGTAGCTCACCCAGGTGTCCGAGACGAAGCGTTTGAAGTCGAGCAGCAAGCCTGGGTTTTGATTGCGCGAATGAAACGGCACCTGATCGAAGCTGTTGTAGGTTTGGCTCCAATAAGCGGTCGCCCAGCGGGTGTTGAGTGCCGCCGTGGTGTGATAGCGAGCCCCGAGCCAGGTGTGGAACTGCGTTTTGGCGTCGTCGTCGAAGGAAACCGGGCTTATTTCGTTGTCGATTTGCCAGCCGACCACGTTGGGATTGTGCCCGTAACGAACGGCCAGTTTTTCGGCTATTTCGCGGGCGAAGGCGCGATAGTGCGGGCTGGCGAAGCTATATTGCAGCCGGTTGCCGTGCTCTTCGACCGAACCGTCCTCATTATGGCGCAGAACGTCCGGATACTTCTGGGTCAGCCATGCGGGGGGAGCTGCGGTCGGGGTTCCGATAACAACTTTTATGTGATGTGCTGCGGCTTTCGAAATAGCGTGATCGAGCCACGCGAAATCGTATCGTCCTTCGGTCGGCTCCAAGGTACTCCAGGCGAATTCACCGATTCGCACCACATTGATGTGCGCCTGCTGCATGAGTTCGAGATCGCGATCCCAGCGTTGCTCGGGCCATTGTTCGGGGTACCAAGATGCCCCAAAACCGACTGAAAACCCGCGATTCTCCGCCGGGGCACCACAAGCCCACCCGGTGGACAGCAGCGCAGCAGCGGCGCAGAGGCCAATCTGTCGCAGTATCGTCATCGGTCTCTCCTCCTGCCGGCTGCGCTTTTGTTTATCGGCGCATGATGTCTGGGTCGCAACTTTATGCCTGCCAATCGATCGGGATTTGGAACGGGTGTTTGGTCGGATTTTGATAGGAAACTACCATAATCTACGTTATATTATGGCCGAATGTCACATGAAAAGTAACATGGCCGTGTCCTCTGCCCAAAATCCGCTATCCTTCGACCGCCGCCGTCTGTTTCAGGTTTTAGCCGCGGCCGGAATGATGCCGTCCTTCGCGAGCGCCGCCGCGCGACCGCACGCCGAAACCGGGGATGTCCTGCAATCGCGGTTTCTCAACCCGCCGTCGTCGGCGAATCTTGGGGCCTATTGGTATTGGCTTGGCGGCAATGTCACGGCCGCAGGAATAACCGCCGATCTCACAGCCATGCGTGATGCCGGCATTACTCAGCCGATGCTGTTCAGTATCGGCAAGAGTGGCAAGAACGCGCTGGTATCTCCGCCGGCAGATGCCCTCACCGATCATTGGTGGTCGTTGGTCGAACACGCGGTCCGCGAGTCGGGGCGTTTGGGTCTCACGCTGGCGCTGAATGCGTGTGACGGGTGGGCGACGGCCAGCGGACCTTGGATCACGCCGGAATTGTCGATGCAGCGCGTCGTCTGGTCCGAGATGGTCGCGACCGGAGGGCGGGCGTTTTCGGGAAAGCTTCCGGTTCCCGAACATCTGCATGACTACTACCGCGATATTGCCGTCCTGGCATTGCCGTTTCCGCAGGCATGGGACCGCAGCAGCGCCGGATTGCAGCCGAAGATTTCGTCGAACCTGCCGCTCAAAGTCTCCGACGCCCAACTTGCCACCGATCCCGCCAACAAGCAGGACATCGTCGATACCCAAGAAAGCGGCTGGATCGCCTACGCATTCAAACGGCCGTTTACGCTGCGCTCGGTGACGGTGCGGACGCCATCGCCGGAAGGCTATTCGCCGGGTTTGTACCGGGCCGCAAACAGTCTCGAAGTGCAAGCCAGCGACGACGGCGTGTCCTATCGGACGATCGGTCGCCTCGAATACCCCAAGCACGGCTGGCAGACGGACCTGACCACGCTGACACATGTCGTACCCGAGACGACGGCGCGCTATTTCCGGCTGGTACATGCCAAGTTCCCGCCGGCGCTGCCGTATGAGGAAGAATACGATTTCGGCCAGGATACGCGGTTGCGTTTCTTCAGTATTGTGCTGTCGAGCGAGCCGCGCATCCACCACCTCCCCGCCAAGAACGCGTCGCAATGGGCGATCAGCCGTGAAACCTCGGGGGCGGACGTACCGGATGCGGTCTGCATCAAACGCTCCGATATCAAGACGCTGACCGGGAAAATGGCAGCCGACGGTTCGTTGCAATGGGATGTGCCGCCGGGCCGCTGGCGCGTCCTTCGGCTCGGCTATACGACGACAGGATTCATGAATTCGGCCGCGGGCGGCGCCCAAGGTCTCGAATGCGACCGTTTCAACGCCAGTGCGGTGAAACTCCAATTCAATGCCTGGTACGGTAAGGCGCTCGATCGGTTGGGCCCGGCTTATGCAGGCAAGGTGCTGCACCTCATTCACGTCGACAGTTGGGAGGCTGGCTCGCAGAACTGGACGCCCGGCTTCGAGCAGAAATTTCAACGCCAATGCGGATACGACTTGATGGATTGGCTGCCGGTTCTGGCTGGCATTCCGGTCGAAAGCGCCGAGGCGAGCGAACGGGTTCTGTTCGATTTGCGTCGGACGGTCAGCGAACTGACTTCACAGAATTTCTTCAAGACGATCGCTGACGAAGCCCATGCCAGGGGATGTGTTTTCAGCGCCGAACCGCCGAGCCCGACCTACCAAATCGACGGTTTGGAATATGCCTCTTTCGCCGATCTGCCGATGGGCGAGTTCTGGTTGAATACGCCGCGCAACGATAAACCCAACGACATCAAAGACGCCGTCAGCGGTGCGCGCATTTACGGCAAGCCAGTCGCCGGGGCGGAATCCTTTACCGAGGGCCTGATGAATTGGCGTGAAACGCCTTTCTCCATGAAGGCCATCGGCGACCACAACTACTGCGAAGGCATCAACCGCTTCATGTTGCATGTCTACGCGCAGCAACCGTGGCTTGACCGGGTGCCGGGCATGACGCTCAATGGCATCGGCTCGTTCGTCGGCCGGACGCAGACTTGGTGGAAGCCGGCACGCGCATGGTTCCAATATCTGCGCCGGTGTCAGGCATTGTTGCAGGCCGGATCGGCCGTATGCGACGTCAGTGCATTCGTCGGAGAGAACGTTCCTTCGCGTGCCCTGTTGCCGCGCAATCTGCGTGAGCCGGTTCCACCCGGATACGCGTATGACTCCATCAATCGCGACGTCCTGTTGCGCGCCACAAAGGTTGAAAATGGCGACATCGTGCTCGATAGCGGCATGCGCTATCGCGTTTTGCTGCTTCCCAACAGCAGGACGATGACACCGGCGGTTGCCGAAAAGCTCCGCGATCTGGTGGTTGCCGGGGCCGTGATATCCGGTCCGCCGCCGGATCGCTCACCTAGCCTTGAGGGTGGCGAGGCTGCCGATATCCGCGTGCGGTCCGCGGTCCGCGAAATCTGGGGCGATCTCGATGGCAAAACCCACGTCGAGCGCCGTGTCGGCCAGGGCATGGTGATCTGGGGAAAGCCGCTGGCCGACGTTCTGCGCGGGTTGGGCAAAACTCCTGACGCGGAATTCTCCGTGGGCGGCGCCCTCGCAAAATCAGTGGAATGGATTCATCGCAGCGGCGGGAATTGGGACCTCTACTTCATCAGCAACCAGTCCAACGAAGCTGTTCATACCGTTGCTTCTTTTCGTATCGATGGACGAGTTCCCGAACTCTGGTTCGCCGATACGGGCGAGCGGCGTGTACTCTCCCGGTGGCAGGCGCAAGACGGACGGACGAGTGTTCCGGTTCAGCTCGATCCCGCCGGTTCGGTGTTTGTCGTTTTCCTCAAACCATCGGCAAAAGTCGATTCCATCGTGGCGGTGGAAGGCGACGAAACGGCCTTGTCCTTCCGGCAAGGCAAGACAGGTATTGACGCGGTGATTTCTCGTCCGGGAAGCTGGCGATTGCATCGTCGTTCGGGACGGATGGTGCCGCTTCGCCACGACCAGCCTTTGGACGAGATCGCACTCGACAATTCCTGGAGTATCTGCTTCTCGGATCATTTACCCAAGCCGCGAACGATCACCAGTTCCAGTCTCGTATCGTGGACGAAGCAGCCCGATCCGGACCTCAAGTACTATTCTGGAACGGCGGTCTATCGCACTGTATTCCATTTGCCCGTTGGACATCGCTTCCCTCGTTTGCTTTTGGATTTGGGCGAGGTGTGCGATCTGGCCGAAGTGCGGGTTAATGGCTGTACGCTCGGCGTTTTGTGGAAGCCGCCTTACGCAGTCGATATTGCGGGCGCCGTGAAGCCTGGCGAAAACGTCCTTGAGATCGACATCACGAACACCTGGAATAACCGGATGATCGGCGATGCCGGTAAGCCGGATTCTGAGCGGATCGCGTATGTCGTACCGATGTTGCGTAAGGACAAGCCGTGGCTTCCTGCCGGAGACGCCAATCTCGCTCGGGCGGGGCTTCTAGGACCAGTGCGCCTTCGTCCTTTCGCGGTCAAAACAATCTGAACGACCCATTTATTCCTGTATCTGGGAGGAAACGATGAATCTTCGTTGTGTCATCGCCATGGCGATCGCGGGATTGTGCGTGACTTTGCCCGTCGGGGCGGCATCGCATGCGGCTGATCCGACCTGGGGTGCAGCGTGGTATTCGCCGCCGTTCCCGCCGACATCCAATCTCATCTACAACGATGTGCGTGTGTTCAGTCACCAAACCGTTCGGCAAGTGGTCCGTCTGGAGGCAAGCGGCAATCGCGTGCGTCTCCGGCTGACAAACGAGATGGGCTTGTCGTCGGTCAAATTCGGGGCCGTGCATATCGCTATGTCCTCGCCGAATGGGGTCACCGAAGAAAAAACAGACAAGAAAGTTTTGTTTGGCGGCAAGCCGGATGGCGAGATCAAGCTGGGTGAGGCGCTCGTCAGCGATCCCGTCGAGTTCAAAGTCAAGGCCCATCAACTTGTTGCCGTATCCGTCTATTACCCGGGGCGCCTGTCGCCTTCCGGCCATCTGGTTTCCTTGCGGCTGTCGAAGCCGGGCGATCATTCCGCGGAAACGGTGATGCCGTTTGTCGATATCAATCGGGCACCTTCTATTCTCTCGGGCATCGATGTGGAATCGCCAGAGCCGCGCAGCGTGCTTGTCGCCTTCGGCGATTCCATCACCGAGGGGGCGTGTTCCACTCCCGGCTGGAACAAGTCCTGGCCGCAGCAACTTGCCGTGCGCCTCTTGAAGTCTCGCCTCGGTGCCAGTTGGACGATCATCAATGCGGGCATCAGCGGTAATCGCCTGCTTTATGAAGGAGCGGGCCAGAAAGCGCTCGATCGTTTTGATCGCGACGTTTTGAGCATTGCGGGCCTGAGGTCGGTCGTTCTGCTGGAAGGTATCAATGATATCGGCGCGGGTTCCACCGTCGATTCCGATACGGGACCACGAACGGTCGACGACATCATTGGAGCCTATAAGCAGCTTATCGATCGGACGCACGCCAGGGGCATCAAAATCTACGGCGGTACGCTGACACCTTATGCTGGGGCCGTCTATTTCAGTGCACAGGGTGAAGCCGTTCGCACCGCGGTCAATGCCTGGATCAAGACCTCTAGCGCGTTTGACGGGGTGATTGACTTCGACGCCGCGACGCGAGATCCGGAAATGCCATCCCACCTTATCGGCGCTTACCAGTGCGGGGACAACCTGCATCCAAACGACGCCGGGTATGCGGCCATGGCCGATGCTGTCGACCTCGATCTGGTTACAGGATCGAAATCGAAGAAAGCGCGTTAAGCAGGAGCCAATAATGACCGACAGTTCAAAAGACGTCGCAGCTTCAGAACTGCTGGTCGCCGGCCTCAAGACCGAGTTCTTGGAGACGCCGATCGGGCTCGAAGTCGCCGCTCCGCGTTTTTCCTGGCGCCTTGTGGCTTCGCGACGGGACGTCCGGCAGACCGCCTATCGCGTTGTCGTCGCTTCGAGCCCTGATGTTCTTGCCACGGGCCAAGGTGATCTTTGGGATAGCGGCGTGGTCCGCACGGATCGCTGTTTCGAAGTTGGTTACGATGGTCTGCCGCTCAAGTCCCGCCAACGTGCGTTTTGGCGGTTATGGGTGTGGGACGATAAGGACGTCGTCGCCAGCGCGGAAAGCTGGTTCGAAATGGGTCTTCTGGAGCGCGCGGACTGGCTGGGAAGTTGGTTGACGGTCGAGGACGAAGAGGAAGCTGCGGATCGTGCCGCCGGTCTTCGTTGGATTTGGGCCGATGTCGCTCACGATAGCGCACCGGTTGGATTCCGCTTCCGCTTTGTTTTGTCTGAACCGCCGCGTTGCGCCGAACTCCTTCTGTCGGTCAAGGACAAACTGCGCGGAGTTTGGATAAACGGTCTCCCCATTGATGTAGCAGGACCCGCTTACTGGGGCGCTATGCAAAAGATCCCCCTGACGCTTGAGCGCGGCGTCAATGTTCTTTGCGTAGAAGGCTCTGCATTGACGGAAGACTTTCTTCCGCCCGACGGTGGTGCGCTTTCCGCAATTGTGCGAATTGACACCAACGACAGCAATGTCCTGCGGCTGACATCGGGGCCGCAATGGCGTGCCGGAAAATGCGACGGCAGCGCGTGGCTCTCTCCCGGCTTCGATGATTCTGGTTGGTTGCCGGCAGTTCCGACTAAGGCGAGAACGCAATGCGAGCCGCTGCCTGCTTACCCGGCGCGTCTGCTGCGTAGAGAATTCTCGCTCGTCAAACCGATTGCGCGAGCCCGTCTTTATGCGACCGCTCTCGGTGTCTATGAGGCGTTCGTCAACGGCCGTGACGTCACGGATGCGCGCTTGACGCCGGAGATCAGTACGGCTTCCGACCATGTCTTCTACCAGTGCTTTGATGTCACCGACCTTGTCCGCCCGGGCGTCAACGCCGTCGGCCTTCATGTCGGAGATGGTTGGTACGCCGGGGCGCTCGCTTGGCGCAACGAGCGCTATGCCTTAGGCGACGGACCAAAACGTGTGTTGGCCCAGCTCGTTGTCGATTATGTCGACGGCAGTCGCGAGGTAGTCGCCACGGATTCCAGTTGGCGCACGCATGCTTCGCACATCCTGTCGTCGGAAATCTACAACGGCGAGCGTGTGGATGCACGGCGTGCTTTGTTGGGTTGGTGCGAGGCCGGCTTTGACGATTCCAATTGGCAAGCAGCGAAACCGGCCAGTGCACCGGTTGGCAAGCTGGTGGCGATGACAAGCCCGCCGATCCGCGAACGCTATGCCCTTGAGCCGGTGGCAGTAAAAGAGGTGCGTCCTGGGACGTACGTCTACGACTTTGGCCAGAATTTTTCCGGCTGGACGAGAGCGACCGTCGCCGGATCGGCCGGCACGACCGTAACGCTGCGCCACGCCGAAATCTTGTTGCCGGATGGCGAGGTCGACCAGTCGAATTTGCGCGGAGCGGCGGCGACCGACAGCTATGTTCTTCGCGGTGATCCCCAAGGTGAGACCTTCGAGCCACGTTTCACGTATCATGGCTTTCGCTATGTCCAATGCAATGAGGCGGCGAAAGTCGAAGGGATCGTCGCGCACAGCAGCTTGCCCGAGACCGGTGCGATCAGGATCGAAAACCGGATGATCCAGTCGCTTTGCGACAACACGCTATGGAGCCAGCGGTCGAATTTCTTCGGTGTGCCGACGGATTGTCCTCAGCGTGATGAGCGTTTGGGATGGTTGGGCGACATTCAGGTTTTTCTCGATGCCGCCTGTTTCGCAATGGACACGGATTCGTTTATCCGCCGCTTCCTTTGCGAGGTGCGGGCGGCACAATCTCTCGAAGGGGCCTATCCCGTGGTAGCGCCGCAACCGCGCAGCTTTCCTTATATGTATACGGCCGGTTGGAGCGAAGCCGGCATCATTTTGCCTTGGACGCTCAACGAGCGCTACGGAGACACGCGCGTTATCGAAGAGAACTGGGACGCGATGTGCCGTTGGATGGATTTCATCGCGGCCGCGAATCCGGATTGGCTTTGGCGCCACCGGCGAGGTCTCGATCTCGGGGATTGGCTCTCGGTGGATGCCGTTCAGCCGGCAGACGAGACGACGCCGCGGCTGTTGGCGGCAACCGCTTTTTGGGCCTATTCGGCACAACTGATGGCGGAGATGGCGGCGGAGACCGGACGCGAAGCGGATGTGCGGCGGTTCGCGGATCAGCATCGGGCCATCGCTTCGGCATTCCGCAACGCGTTTGTCACTGCGGACGGTGTCGTCGGCAACGGCAGCCAGACAAGTTACGTCTTGGCGCTGAAGTTCGGTCTCGTGCCGGAGCATTTGCGGGAGGCAGCCGCAGCCCATCTCGTCGCCGAGATTGCCGGTCGCGGCATGACGCTTTCCACCGGCTTTTTGGGAACGCCTTATCTGCTTGACGTTTTGTGCGATCATGGTCAGGCGGAAACTGCCGGGGCGTTGCTCCTGCAGACCGCATATCCGTCTTGGGGTTACATGATCAGGTCCGGCGCTACGACGATCTGGGAACGCTGGAACGGCGATGTCGGCGATATATCGATGAACTCCTACAGCCACTATGCGTTGGGTGCCGTGGTTGGATTCATTTATCGGCGCCTGGCAGGCATTGCGCCCGGCGCGGCAGGGTTTCGTCGGATTGTCGTGAACCCGCTGTTCGATCCGAAAATCGGCAGAGTCGAAGGTGAATACGATTCCTGCCTCGGCCGCATTGCCACCAGGGTTGATGGTGATGATGCCGGTGTGTCGCGTCTGATGCTGACGGTTCCTCCCAATGCAGTTGCAGAGGTGCATCTTCCAGGAGGACGCCGCTGGCGCGAAGGCGGCAGACCGCTGAACGTTTGCGCAGATATCCGCATCGTCGATGCCGACGGCTTGGTCCTCGAAGTTGGATCCGGCGACTATTGTTTCAAAGTACAATAAAAAGGGAAGGCGCGTCATGAGCAAGGAAGGGGGAGCACGCGACGATACGGGCTGGAAAGGCACGATACTCGCAGCGATTGCCAACTATATCGATGCGGGTTCGATCGTCGCCAGCGCCGCGACGCTGTCGATCTGGGTGGAGCAGTATCATCTGAGCACGCCGTTTGTCGGTTTGCTCGGCGCTATCGGCGCCAATTCCATATCGGCCGGCATCGGGGCGATAGTCGGTGGCCGGTTGTGTGACTTGTTTGGTCGCAGACGGATCTATCTCGCCAATATGGCGTTCTACGCCGTCGGTATGATGTGGCTGGTCTTTGCAGTTGCGCCTTGGATGATTGTCGCCGGATTTATCCAGGTCGGCTTGGCGGTTGGGGCGGCGGTACCCGCATCGTGGTCGCTTATTGCCGATCAGGCTCCTCAAGGCGCCCGCGGCCAGCGCAGCGGATTGGCGCAGGTTCTTTGGTATTTGGGACCTGTGGTCGTGCTTCTGGCCTCGTTAGCCCTGATGCCGCTTGGCATGTTGGGTGCAAGGATCGTTTTCGCCCACCTTGCTATTCTTGCGGTCGGCTTGATGCTCATGCGTTCCGGCATGCACGAATCCGAGCGTTGGGCCGCGGCAAAGGCCGAAGCAGGTGCCGAGGCCGCGAAGCTTGCCGGCGTGAAAGAGCTGCTGAAGCGCAAGCATCTGCGGTCGATGCTGTTTCTGGTCGGCATGTATGGGGCTTGGAACCTCTGGGCCGGAACCAATGGGTTTTTCCTACCGTATATTCTGCACACGGTCGGCGCCCAGACCCAGGCGGCAAGTATTGCGTTCCAGGCGTTGAGTTTCACGGTGGGTATTTTCTCGATCGTCTTCATCTTCATGCGATGGTCCGATCGCGTCAATCAGCGGATGATGTTCGTGACCGGCGCCGTTGTGGGGACGGCTGGGATGGCGGTGATGGCGCTGTTTCCACTCACCACGCCGGTGGCGCTGACCTATGTCGTGCTTACGTCGCTCGGCGGCGGCTTCGGAGCGCAACCCTTCTTTCAATTGTGGAGCGCCGAGCTTTTTCCCACGCTGCTGCGCAGCACGGCCCAGGGCATCGCGTTTGCCATTGTGCGGATCGGACTCGGCGTCTGGAGTTTCTTCGTTCCGATCCTGACGGCGACGGGATTCACGACCTTGGCCTGGATTCTCACGGGATTTCAGGCCGCCAGCGGCATCATCGGCATCATCTGGGCGCCGCGTAACGAGGGAAAATCTCTCGAGCAAATACAGGCCGAACTGTAGGACATCTTCAACGCTGGCATCCAAATGCAAAAAAGGGCGCTTCCCCGCTTACCCGGCGAGGAAACGCCCTTTTTGCTTCAATCCCGTCAACCCAGCTTGTGATACGTATCGTATGCTTCTTGATCGACGAGGTGGAACGGCACGAAGCTCTTTTCGCGGCCGTTGCTCTTCGGTGTTCCGTCTGGCGCCAGCGCCGTCAGGTTCTGATCGGGCGCCGCGGTATGGCGCGCCGAGGCTGCGGTCGGCTCCGCACTGACGTACATCACCGGTCCCTTCATCAGGGCGACGATATCGGGATGCTTGTCGTCGATCGGCAGCATGCGCTGGTTTTGCGGCAAGGTCAGCTCGACGATATCGCCGCTTTTCCATGATCTCTCGATCAGAGCAAACTGGCCGGCGGCGGCGTGGATCGCGATCGGTTCGCCGTTGACGAGAACGCTCGATTTGCCGGCAATCCATCCCGGAATCCGCAAGGCGAGGGTGAATTTCTCCGCCCGGGCCAGCGTGATGCGGAGCGTCGTCTTGTCGGCATAGGGGAAGTCCGTTTCCTGGCGCAGCGTGACGGTCTGGCCGTGCAGCAACCAGCGCACCTGCGAAGGCGTATACAGGTTCACGTAGAGCCGGTCCGGGCCGTGGAAATAGATGTCGAGCGGATAATCGGCAACGCACTGGGCCAGCGTGCCCGAGCAGCACGGCCATTTGCGCGGGTAGTATTCCTTTTTCGAGGCGGGCCCGTAGCTGGAATAGTAGGGGTAATTGCCGTCGTTATCGGGCTTCCTTACGGCGAGGATGGTGTTGAAGAGGTCGCGTTCCAGGCCGTCGCCGTAACGGGCATCGCCGGTAAAGCGTAGAAGATACCGGGCAAGTTTGGTGTTCGCGTAGCTGCCGCATGGCGTTTCAAAATGCGCCTTGGTGCTGAACAGACTCTTGTAGAGAGCACCGGTGTGCGGAACGACGAATTGCTCCTCCGGTCCCCAGCCGCCCGAAGCGTAGCGTTGGAGTTCGAGGAAATGCCAGGCATTGACCAGAGCATTCTTGTATTTGTCGTCTCCGATTTCGAGATAGGCCGCGGCGCCGGAACTGAGACAGATGGCGTGGCTGTAGGCATGGGCATGGGGCAGAACGTCTTGACCCTTAGACAGTGGATCGAAGAATTCCTTGTTGAGCAGATAGTGCTCGCCCAGGGCTCGGAACTTGTTGTCGCCTGTGACACGAGCCGCGGCGAACATGTTTTCCGACAGGACGTAGGTTTCGTCGTAGGGCGGATCTTTTTTGCCGTTTCTATCCCGACTGATGGGAGAAACGAACGGCTTTGCGCCCTGCCAAACGCGCGGCAGAAGGTCCGCAGCCTCATGCACATGGCTGAGATCGTAGGCGTCGATCAGGCCGATGGCATGCTTGTCGTAGACATAGGCCGCCCATTGCTTTTCGGTTCCGGGACCGGCGAACGGATTGGGATTGCGGGCGATGATCTTGGCAAACTCGCCGACGAGAGTGGCCACCTTGGCATGAAAAGCGGCATCGCCGGTGGTACTGCCGAAGCGGGCCAGACCGGAAATGTATTGGCCCAGTGTCAGTCCGGGTACGAAGCCGTCGGCGTCATACCAGCCGCCCATGTCCTTGCCCGGTGCTTCCAGTCCGGCGTGCTGACGGTACACCTTAAGCAGCTGGTCGTTATCGAGCGCCAGGAAGTGCGCCTTCATCCAGTTGTATTGTTCCCCCAAGGGACCGCCCGTCAGCGTAACGTCGGAATAGGCGAATTCCTGCATCACTTCGCGACCGGCATGGCGGGTGGGCTTGGCGGCAGCGCCGCCCAGGACGGTGGCGACCGTCGCGCCTTTTAGCACGCTCCTGCGGCAGACTTCGAACATGGCGGACCTCTTGGTGCCGGACTCCCGGCTAGCGAGTAACGGAAACCAGATAATTCGTTGCGGCCGGGGTTCCGGCAGTAAATTCCCATCCGTCTTCGAGCATTCGCGCGTCGATGGGAGCGAGCTGCCGTCCGGCGCCGTCGATGGGCGTGACGGTCACCTTCACCGCGCCTTCGAGGTTCTTGAGCAAAATCCATCCCGTTACGGGCTCGATCAGCGTCGGGGCGTCGCCCCACTTCGCCATCATGGCTTTGCGGCTGTCCCAGGCGGAGCCGGAATTGCGCGAATAGGCGACGGCCACAAGCATCATGCGATCGCAAACGGAGAGCGCCTTGCCGTCGAGCGAACTCAACGCGACGGTGGCGAACTCGTTGGTGATGTCGGTACTCAGGTGGGGCGTATTGCCGTTCTTGCGTGCCGTCTCGGCGGTGAAGCCCGAAATGATTTCGGTGCGCTCGGATTTGGTGGTCAGAAAGCCGGTGTGCTCTCCCGCTGCATGCCAACGCAGCTCGCCCGTGTCGCTGAGAATGTCGTCGCCCTGCGGCAGCGAGATCTTTTCCAGCGGTTCGCAGTCGAGGCAGCGGATGCGGGAGCCGTGTTGAAGGGGCAAAGTGAGCGGGAAGTCGGACGTGAAATAGGGTTTGGCATTCGCTGGAGCCCTGGCCGTTTCGTCGACCTCCGACCTGGAATAGCTGCGCGCCACGACTTTCCGGGCTGCCTTTATGTCGTGGCGCAGGAAGGTCAGGGCTCCGAGCGGAATTTCGGCGATCTTGACCGGGTCCTGGGCGATGTCGAAGAAATCGCCGATGGTCGGCTTCCACTGCCCATTCAGTTTGGGCTCCATGCTGTAGAAGAAGACGGCGTCCCAATCCTGAAAGGCGGCATAGCTGGCGATGACGGGGATCATCTCGCTGCCGTAATCGTTGGGGAACGGCTCGTTGATCTCGCTGACGGTGAACGGCTTTCCGGCCATCGCGGTGCGCGCCAGCTTTACGAGCATCGAATGCTGCGGATCGTCGAGCATCGGCGTGGCGCGCCGTCCGTAGATGGCGGGATGCTGCCAATAAGAGTGGGCATCCTGAACCTCCATTTTGGAGGTCGAGCGCAGCAACGGCAGACCGGAAATGAAATAGGTGTGATCGGCTGTCGGAATGATCGGGACCTTCACGCCGAGGTCCTTGCGCAGATAGTCGCTCATGTCTGAGAAGAATGCGGTTTCGACGTGTGCCAGGAATTCCGCTTCCGCATGGAAGCGGTCGGCCGGTGCGGCGGAGAAGTCACCTCGGCGCAGGAGTTCGACCGGTTGGCCGGCGGGGATGGCCCAGGTCCGACGCATTTTCTCCAGTTGGACCGGCTTGTAGGTCTGGCACAGCCAGTCGTTGTACTGCGTCGTCAGCAGCGTCTTGTAATGCGGCGTCAAATCGAGCTGGAGCCGCGGCGCTTCTTTTTCGTTTTCACCGCGCAGCCAGTTGCGCATCCAGAATTCCGTCAGCGAATTCTCGTTGACGATTTCGACCACCGCCACGGCGGGTTCGTCGCTGTAGGCGGTCTTGGTGTACGGATTGACGTGTTTGATCAGGGCGCGGGCATATTCTTTCTGCCGTGCGATGAGTTCGGGGCCGAAATACGTAAATCCCTTGGCGACCCCGATGAGATCGTGATCGGGCACGCCGTCGCCGCCGAGATAGGAACGGCCGACGTTCAGGTTGAGATCGACGTAAATGCCGAGGCTCTTCAGGCGGTAGACCATGTAGTCGAGCCGGTCGAGCTGCTCGGGATCGAAGGATTTTGTATCGCTGCGGCTGCTGTCGATCAGTCCGGCAGGCCGGTACGAAAGCGGCTCTTTCGCCGGCTCCCCGTTGGGAGTGGCACCGCCTTGGCCGTGAACGGGCATCGGCGTGTTGGGCAGATCGAGGAAATGCAGGCGAACGCAATTGATGCCCAGACGCGCCAGCGTTCTGGCGTAAACGTCGGCGCTTGCCTTGGGCGGCAGCAGAGCGGAGCCCGGTGTCCAGCCGCTGAGATTGACACCCCAGCAACGGAACCGTTGCCCGTCCGCATGAGCCAAGTGGCCGTCTTTAATGCGAATGAAGCCGCGGTCGCCGGCCGTCTTCTCGAGCAGGAAACTCACGTCCAGCGGCGACTGGGCATGATGCTCGTGGTCGACAACGAACGGCTGAAGAGCAGGAGCCGCAACGGCGGACATGCAAAAAAGGGCACTGCTCATTAGCAGGGCTGAAATGCGCATCCTGCTCATACGGGTAGACATGGCATCTGCCTTTCGCGCGTTGCGAGCGCGGTATTTCGATCAGGCTGTAAGCGGCAGCGCGTGGAACCCCGCGGTATCAATCGCATCATCGACACTGCCGCCCTCGTGCACGATGACGCGGCAAGCGCGCATGACGGCGAGCGGCTCGTTGGCCTCGAAGACCGAGCGGCCGAACAGAATTCCGGCGGCCCCGGCCTTAACCACGGAGGATACCAGTTCGAGGGTGCCGCGGTCGCTCTTGCCACGCGGACCTCCAGCTAGCATGACGGGCACCGGCGACTGCGCAACGATACTGCGTAGCTTTTCAGTGCTGCCGGGCCAATCCGTCTTGATGATGTCCGCGCCCATCTCGGCACCGATGCGCGCATGGAAGGCTACGAACGATCCATCGTTGATGTTTTTGGCGAGGGCATGACGGGCCCCCATCGTTTCTATAATATGAACCACACCAGCCGCTCGTGCCGCAGCATTGACTTCCGAAGTGGAGCGAAATGCGATGGTTTCCTCGGCCGGGTCGTTGTGGCCGACGAACATATAGTTGATGACTGCGTCCGCTCCCAGGGCGATGGCATCGTTGACCGAGGCGACCATGCGCGTATGGCCGTCCTTGTAGTCGAGGTCTGTGCCTTCGCGCCACATGGTGGTCTGATCAAGCCGCAAAATCAGGGCGGGCCCGCCGTTGCGGACGAGGTGAGCTCCGTAACGCAGAGCCGAACCAAGCGAAAGGATCACACCGTCGACGCCGGCCTCGGCCATGGCATCCAGAACGGTTTCGGGGTGCTCCAATCCCTTGCTGCAGCCAAGATGTAACGCATGGTCCATGGCGACACAAAAGCTGCGCTGCGTCTTGTTATTGATGATGCGGGAAAGGCGGATTTGAGTACCCAACGTAGACATAGATATTCTTTCGCTAGACGAGTTCGAACGTTATTCCCGCCTGCTGCAACGATCTTGCTGCTGCGGGATCGATTTGCCGATCGATGAAGATGTGGTCGAACTCGGTGAGTTCGGCAAACTGTGTCAGGGCTCGGGTGCGGAACTTCGCGGCATCGAGCAACATCACCGATTTTCCAGCCGCTTCCATCATGGCCCGCTTGATGCGGACGACTTCCTGATCCTGGTGATAAAGACACGTTCCAATGACGGACGGCGCCGACATGAATGTCCAGTCGGCGCGCAGTTTACGCAATGTCTGCTCGCAGAGGAGGCCGTAGAATGCCTCCAGCGTGTCGTTATAATTTCCTCCCGCCAGCACGAGCTGGGTGTCCGGCCTGGCACGCAGCTTTTCACAGACCGCGAGCGAGTTCGTGATGACGGTGACGTTTTCGATGTCCTTGATTTCTTCGCAGATCTGCAGCGTGGTCGTGCTGTCGTCGAGCATGATCACATGCCCGGGTTCGATCAGCCGTGCGGCAGCCTTGGCCAGGGCGATCTTTTCGGGTTGATGGACTTCCTGCCGGTAATGGAAATTGCTTTCGAAGAGGAGCGAGCTTTCGGCCGATGCTCCGCCCCGCTGTTTGCGCAAGAGCCCGCGGGCGGCTAGCAGGTCGAGGTCGCGATGAACGGTCATCCGGCTCACGCCAAGATGTTCGACCAGTTCGTCCAGGCCCACGGATTTGCGGGTTTGCACGACTTTTAAGAGTTCTCTGCGGCGTTCTTCGGCGTCCATGGCAGTCCCCCGTTGTCTCAATGTCCAATGATCAGTCGGCCCAGGAAATCTGGTTCGCCGACCTGACCACCTTTGAGTACAACTTCCGTTCCATCAAGTCTCCGGTTGTCTGTGCGGACTCGGCAGAGTGGGGCTCCCGGAACCATCGGACCGGAATACTCCAGGGCTTCGATGCCGAGCTTGGTAATGGCGTAGCTGGAGCTGTCTCCTCCCGCCAGAACTGCGCGCTGAATGCCTGTGTGTTCGATCACGCGCTTCAATACGCGGCCCAGGCTCTCCCCGAGAAGGCGGGAGCTCTCGTAGGCGCCATACCCGGCATTGCCTAGTGCTTCGCGGGTGCGTGCGATACGCGGATCGGATGGGCCCCGCGCCGTGCAGGCCACTGCGCCGCGGTGCTGCGATAACGCAGCGACCATTTGTGTAACCAGTGCGTCTTCCGCATCACCTGCGCCGTCCACAAGTGCCACGGTATCCGCAGCGATGACGGCCATGCCATTTTTCTCGGCCCATTCGAGCTGTTTCTCGCTTATCGGAGAGCAACTGCCGTACACGGCGGCAATCTTGTCGACCGGTCCACTCGGCGGGCGGAGTTCCGCTGCGGGTAGTTTTCCCTCCACTGCGAGATAATCGAAATAGGCGTACTCGACGCCTGAGGAACCGGCCACGAACATCTGCCGGTCGGCGGCTTGGCTCGCGAGGATTTCACCCGTGCGGTGTGTTGTGATGGCGTCGAAGGTATCCAGGACAACGATCTCTGCACCGAGTGCCGCAAACCGCGCCGCGAAATCGTCCTCAGCCATCTGGCAATGGTCAAACCCCGCAATACGGCGCGCTGTCTGTTTGCCGAGGTGCAGCCGCAGATCGGCTTCAGTCATCGGCGTGACAGGGTGCCGGCTCATCGTCGGGTGGCGGTCAATTCGGTAGACGCCCTGGGTGCCGCCAACATGTCCCGCTGCGAACAGGGTCGAGAACACAACAAACCGGCGATGGGGAAGGACGCCGACCACCACCGGAACCGGTGTGCCGAAGCAATGGATGCCAATGTCGATTGCCTGCCCGATACTCCCGATCGTCGGAGAGGAGTCGAACGTCGAGCATGTTTTATAATGTACGATGGGCGCGCCGGTGGCTTTGAGCGTCTCAAACACCTGCGGAAGATTGGCCTTCATCCATTCCGGGGTACGGCTGCGGCTGTCGCCCGCCACGCCGATGACGTGGACATGGCGATACCGCGCCAACTGCTCGACGGTCGGACAGGCCAGGAAAAGGACGGCCGAGAGACCGGCCAACGCAGCCGCTTCCAGCGCATCGGTCGAGCCGGTGACGTCGTCACCATAAAACGACAGAAGCAGTTCGGGATCGCGGTCTGGTTGTTTCGGCATCCTCTAGGCTCCTGCTGCGCCGGAAAATACGCCGGTACCGTACGGGCGCTAGCTGGCGATGTGGAATGTACCAAAAAAACCTATACATACAACACAATTCGTGTGATATTCGGTCGTTTTCTCGTCCGCCACCAGCGGATGGCGCATTGCAGGTATGGAGTGGATGGTGAACAGAATTGGTCTGACGATGGGCGATCCGGCCGGGATCGGGCCCGAAGTGATCTGCAAAGCGCTTAAGGATATGTCGGCGGCGGAGCGTGCCGCGACGCTGGTCATCGCGGATCCTGTTTTCATGGCGCGGGCCAGTGCGTTGGTCGGGGCGGACTTGGACTTCGTCACCACCGACGCGGCGGTTGAGGCCGGTAAGGTCGCGGACGGCGGCGTGCCTCTACTGCCGGTCGAGGCCAACAATCGAGATGCAATTCTGCCCGGCCAGTTGTCGGCAGATGCGGGCGAGGTCGGGTGCCGTATCATCAAGACGGCCGTCGAACTGGCTCTGGCAAAGAAGATCGACGTCATCTGCACGGCGGCGCTGAACAAAACCGCGATCCGAATGGCGGGCTATGCCTTGAACGGCCATGCCGGTCTGCTGTCGCACTTCACCGGCGTGAAGAAATGCTACGCCGTTTTGGCCTGTCCGCAGTTGTCGGTCATCCACGTCACGACGCATGTGGCTTTGTCCAAGGCCGCCGGTTTGTGCCGAACCGAATTGATCCTCGATACCATCAGGGCGGCACATCGCCATGTGTTGACCACGGGCGTTGCGAGGCCGCGGGTGGCCGTCGCGGCGATCAATCCGCATGCCGGCGAGGCTGGTCTCTACGGTACGGAAGATCAGGAGCAGGTGGTGCCGGCGGTCGAAGCCGCCTGTGCCGAGGGTATTCTGGCCACCGGACCGATTCCCGGCGATGTCGTTTTTGAGCAGGCCATCGACGGTAAATTCGATATCGTCGTGGCGCAGTTCCACGACCAGGGCCATATCCCGGCCAAGTTGATCGGCCGCCACGAGACGGTGAACATCACGGCCGGGTTGCCGATTTTGCGCACGTCGGTAGATCAGGGCACTGCCTTTGACATCGCCTGGAAAGGCGTGGCCCGGCCGGGCAACATGAAGGCCGCCATTGCCATGGCACGCCGCATGCGCCCGGTCTGAACCGTCGAGCGTTATTCCGCGGGCATTTTCGAGAGATCTGGGAACGGGCGAACGGGATTGCTGCCGTCCCAGTTTTCGCTCGCCTCGCGGATTTGACGAAACAGCGTGCCTTTCGCGCCCGAGATTTCGGACAGCTCGATCACTGTGCCCGGATGAAATTCCGTTTCGAAATAAACATAGCGGCCGCCGGCGCCGACGGACCCGTACATGCCGATTTTCAATCCTTGCGCGGTCAGGCGGGCGATGTCGGAATCGAAATCGGTCGTCCAGTAGGCAAAGTGTTGGGCGCCCGTATGCCCGGCTTTGAGGAAGTCGAGATACATCGACGGCGCATCATTCAACTGCTGCACGAGTTCCATCTGCAGCGGACCGGAATTCGCGAGTGCGACAGCACGCTGTATCGGAGAAGGGCGCCCTTTGTATTCAAAGTGCTGGTCGACGATTTTCGGAGCGTAGAACCATGGGCCGATACCGAGAATTTCGGACCAGTATTTCATTGCAGCTTCGATATCGCGCACCACGTACCCGATTTGCCGGACCTCACCAAAAAACCTGCTCATTACATCCTCATTCGACCGTGTTACGTTGGTCCTTGCTGGACAAGAAACATAACACGATTTATGTTACGAATAACGTCCTTTGTAAACTAAGGTATTCGGGCCGATTGCCATGGCGACGATAAATAGAAGGTCGGTCTTGGCAGGGATTGCGGCGTGGACCGGCTCCGGCCCTCATGCCCGGGCCAAGTCCCGCTTCATCTATAAATACGGAAACAATCTTCCGACCAGTCATCCGCTCAACCGGCGTGCCCGCGAAGCGGCCGACAGAATTCGCAAAGAGACGGCCGGCGAACTCGACATCCGCATCTTCCCCAGCAATCAGCTTGGCGGCGACACCGGCATGCTGAACCAACTGCGGGCGGGAGCGATCGAGTTTTTCACGCCGTCTTCGCTTGCCATTGCGACCCTGGTTCCGTCTGCCGCCATCAACGCCGTCGGATTTGCGTTCCGCGACTATAATGCGGTTTGGGCCGCCATGGATGGCGATCTTGGCGGCTTTATCGCGGCACAGATCGAAAAGGCCGGCCTGCATATGATGCCGCGCGTATGGGACAACGGTTTTCGCCAAATCACCACATCGCGCCGGCCCATTCTTTCGCCCGCGGATCTTGCCGGCGTGAAGATCCGCGTTCCGGTGAGCCAAATTCCCATTAGTCTGTTTCGGACGCTGGGCGGAACGCCCACCGGGATGCAGTTCAGCGAGGTCTACACGGCCTTGCAGACCCACATTGTAGATGGACAGGAAAACCCGCTGCCGATTATCGATACGGCGAAGCTGTACGAGGTGCAGACCTACGTCAGCCAAACCAACCATATCTGGGACGGCTATCTCTTCGTGGCCAACGGCGCGGCTTGGTACAGGTTGCCCAAGGATATGCGGAAAATTGCGGAATCCGCTTTCAACGAGCTTTGCATGGCGCAGCGCGCGGATATCGCCGCGCTGAACGTTTCCGTTCGTGCCGCGCTTTCCGCGCGCCATATGACGTTCGTGGATCCGGATCCCGCGCCATTCAAGAAGAAACTTATAGAGCGGGGTTTTTACCGCCAGTGGAGGGAGAGGTTTGGTGACGTCGCTTGGAGGCATCTCGAAAGATACGTCGGCCGTCTCGCCTGATGGCGCAACCGCGGACGGTGAGTTCGCGACGTTCAAAGCATTTGCGGCGAAGGCGGAGCGGGCCGTGGCGCTCGCGGCAGAAATCCCCGGTGCGGTTCTCGTCATTGCCGAAGTGGCGATTCTGTTTTCCGGTGTCGCATTTCGTTACGTCTTGCATCAACCGCTGTTGTGGTCGGACGAACTCGCGGGAATTCTTTTCCTCTGGATGTCGATGCTCGGGGCGGCCGTCGCGCAGCACCGCGGCGGGCACATGCGGCTCACGGTCGTGGTCGGATTGGCACCGGAGCGCTGGCGGCAGCGGATCGAGACTTTCTCTTCATTGACCGTCATTCTGTTTCTCGGGCTGATGCTGTACCCCGCGTGGGAACACGCCCGGGCCGAGACTGCCGTTTTCACGCCGGCGCTGGGCTTGCCCGACATCTGGAAAGCGGCAGCCATTTTCGTCGGCTGCATCCTGATGCTGACCATCGCGCTGCTGCAGCTCGTGCAACGGGCGCGGTTGAGGGACATTGCCCTGTCCTTGGCGCTTCTGGCGATGTGCGGTCTGGCGCTCTGGCTTCTTGAGCCGCAACTGTATGCGATGGGGAATTGGAGTCTCCTCGTTTTCTTCGGGATCGGCGTTTCTGTTCTGACCTTTGCCGGCGCGCCCATTGCAATATCCTTCGGCTTGGCCGCCGTGACCTATTTTCTGTTTGCCACGGCGACGCCGATATCCATCGCGGCCATCTGCATGGACGAGGGTATGTCCGGCTTCCTGTTGCTCTCGATTCCCTTGTTCGTTTTGCTCGGCCTGATGATCGAGGCGACGGGCCTCGCCGCGGCGCTTGCGGGCGTGCTGGCAAAACTCGTCGCCCATTTCAGGGGCGGGATGTCCTATGTGCTGATCGCGGCAATGTACCTGGTGTCGGGAATATCGGGTTCGAAAGCGGCCAATATGGCGGCGATCGCGCCCGTTTTGCTGCCCGAGATGCAGCGGCGCGGCAAGAAACCCGGCGAGTTGATCGGACTGCTGTCCGCGTCGGCGGCCATGGGCGAAACCATTCCTCCGTCGATCGTCCTCATCACCGTCGGCTCGGTTACCGGTGTGTCGATTTCGGCATTGTTCACCGGCGGCATGCTGCCGGCCGTCGTCGGCGCATTCGGTCTCTTTGCGATAGCGTGGTTTCGTTCTCGCTCTGAAAAGGTCGATAACGTGCGTCGCGCCTCGTTGCGGGAGATCGCAAAGGCCTTGGTGTGGGCTTTGCCGCCACTGCTGTTGCTGGTCGTGGTCCGGATGGCTGTGGTGACGGGAATGACGACGGCCACCGAAGTGTCCACCATAGGTGTGCTCTACACGATCGTCGTGTCGATCGTGTTTTACCGGAGTTTCCGGCTGGACCGGATGTGGCCGATGTTGTGCGAAACGCTGTCTCTGTCGGGCGCCATCATGATTATTCTCGGCACGGCATCCGCTATGGCGTGGGCTTTGACGCAAGCCGAATTCTCACACCAGCTCGCGGCCGCGATGGAGGCTATGCCGGGCGGAAAGGTCGGGTTCATGGTGCTGTCGATCGTCGTGTTTGCGATCTTGGGCAGCATTCTCGAAGGCATTCCGGCGATCGTCGTCTTTGCGCCGCTGTTGTTTCCCATTGCCAAAGCGCTGGGCATCGCCCCGGTCCACTACGGGATCGTCATGGTGCTTTCGATGAGCCTCGGGTTGTTCACGCCGCCGCTTGGAATCGGGTTCTACCAGGCCTGTGCGATTGGCCGCGTTTCACCCGAGAAGGCCGTAAGAGCGATCTGGGTCTACATGCTGGCGATTCTGTTGGCTGTCGCGATTGTGGCCGCGGCTCCATGGCTCACGGACCCAAAGTTCTAGATGGACGTGAGCGAAATTGATTGATTTTCATAACACGCACCTGCTCAACCCGGCTCTCCGTTGTGCTAGGCAATGCTTTGGTAACGCTCCCATTTTCCGGAAAAATTTGCGCACCAAGCGACTGTGATAAAAAATATCATTTATTTACAGCACGTTAATTGGATAATATCCAGAACTTGGCGGCATATATCATATCATATGATATTTTAGCCACGCTATAACACAAAAAATGGTCTTATGACGCGGAATGTGCGATTTGTGCTTGTCAGACAAACGGGCCTGGTGACTTAATATGACAAAAGCTGGCTGAAAATGATTGGAAGGGCTGGCGTAGGGAGGTCAAGCTAATGAAATTGAAAATCGCGTTGTTGGCCGGAGCGGCGGTGTTGGTGGGGACGGGTGCATGTGCTCCCGCTCTCGCACAAGAGAACGACACCATGGAAACGGTCGTTGTCTCCGGCATGCGGGCCAGCCTCGAGTCCGCGATGAACATCAAGAAGAATTCGTCGTCCATCGTCGATTCGATCATTGCCGAAGATATCGGCAAGTTCCCCGATATGAACGTCGTCGATTCTTTGCAGCACATCACCGGCATTCAGGTTACGCGCGACTTTGGTGAAGGCGGCTCTAACGTCGCCATTCGCGGCCTGCAGCAGATTCAGACCACGTTGAATGGTCAGGAAGTGATGACCGCCGGCGGCAGTCGCATCCTGAACCTGCAGGACCTTCCGGCCGAACTTGTGGCCGGCGTCGACGTCTACAAGAGCCCGACCTCCGACCAGCTCGAAGGCGGTCTCGGCGGTCTGATCAATGTTCGCACCGCGCGTCCGTTCGATTTCAACGACATGAAGGTGAGTGCCGACGTCCGGTTTGCCTATGCCGATCTGGCCGGCTCCATGAAGCCGCAGGCCTCTGGGATGTTCTCCGACCGCTGGAACACGAGTATCGGCGAAGTTGGTGTTCTGCTCAATGCATCGTTCCAGAAGCGCGCCTTCCACCAGAGCTTCGACTCGGCCGGTTCGCCGTCGTGGAATACCGTCGCAATTCCCGGCACGTCGATTGCAACTTCGACGGGGTTCTGGAACCCGACACAGGACGGTCATCGCGATCGCTTCGGCCTTAACGGATCGATCCAGTGGCGTCCGACATCGAGCCTCGATTTCTATTTCGACGCCAACTACTTGAAGTTTTCGACCTACGCCAACCAGTACGTCTACTACGCCTATCCGTCTTTCGCGAATTCTGTCCCTGGTTCATTCTCGGTGTTCCCTGGCACGAACGACCTGGCCAAAGGCAGCTTTGCCGGCGCCATGACCATCGGCACGCAGGGTGTTTCGCGCGATACCAATGACATCGTGCAGAACTACGTTCTGGGCGGCAACTGGAACCACAATGCGCTGACGGTCAGCGGATCGATCCAGTACGTTCGTAGCCGCAGCAATCTCTACTATACGGCCGTGACGTCGACGACACCGGCTACCGGTATGTCGGAAGACATGACCACGACGGTTCCGTCGTACAGCTTTACCGGTGCTAATCTGACCAGTCTGGCGGCATACACGGTCACGGGTCTCGCCTACAACGAGAACCAGTACTATGCGAACCAGTTGGCCTCCAAGATTGATGCGCAATACGAAGCCAAGTGGGGCCCGATCAAGGAAATCGACGCTGGCATTCGCTACGTTGTCCGCGACAACGATTTCGTGCCGATCCGCTTCGTTGGCACGATGGCGGCCCGGCCTGCGACCGAACTGTCCAACTGGATGGTTCAGTACAACAACCTGGGATTTGGTGGCGTTTTTTCGGGTTACTCGCTGCCGAACTCGATTTGGACCTTCAACCCGGACATGATGCGTTCGAACCTCGCCGGTGTTCAGAACGCTGTTGGTAACACCAACCGTCCGTATGTCGATCCGAAGGCACCTTATACGCAGTCCGAGCGCATCACCTCCGGTTATCTGCAGGCCAAAATCGAAACCGAACTGTTCGTTCCGATTTCGGGTACGGTCGGTGGTCGCATCATGAATACCAATACGTCGATCCACGGCTTCCTGGGGTCAGGCTCCCCGGTCGTCTATTCGCCGCTTGATGTGCACACCACGCGGACCGACTTCCTGCCGGCGGTCAACTTCACGGCGCACCTCTCCGACGATCTGAAGCTGCGCGCGTCGTTCTCGAAGACGCTGAACTTGCCGTCCTTCTCGAGCATGGCCCCCGGTTTGACCCTGGTGCCCGGTAACTTGAGCGGCAACGGCGGCAATCCCTTCCTCAAACCGATGCAAGCTACCTCCTACGATTTGTCGTTGGAGTACTACTTCGGTCGCGCGAATTCGCTCTATCTTGCAGCATTCGACAAGGAAGTTAAGAACTTCTGGGCGACCCGCGTGGTTCCGATGAGGATCGACGGCCAGGATTGGTCGATTACATCCACGGGCAATGCCTCCGACGGCAAGGCGCGTGGCTTCGAAGTTGGGTACACCCAGTGGTACGATTTCCTTCCGGGTCCCCTCTCCGGTCTCGGCTTGCAGGCTAACTATACTTACGTCGACTCGTCAGCGCCTTCGCAGGTGGTTGGTCTGAACACGCCGCTACAATACCTGTCGCGTCACAGCTTCAACCTGATCGGCATGTATGAGATCGGTAAGATCAACGCGCGCATCGCCTACAATTGGCGTTCGTCGTACTACAACTCGTTGTACGCAGCTTCCGGCCAGTTTGCCGGCACTGCGGCGACCTATAACAAGGCTTATGGCTGGCTCGATGCATCAATCGGCTATGACCTGAACGACAGCATTAGCTTGTCGGTGGAAGCCTCCAACCTGCTGCATACGCGTATCGATCAATACTTCACCACGACCACGCGTCCCGCCAGCACGACCGTCAACGACCGCCAGTTCATCTTCGGCGTGCGTTACAAGATGTAAATTTCACGATCCAGGACATTATCCTCCCTGGACGATTGGCCGGCGATTCAGTTCCTGGACCGCCGGCCTTTTTTATGAGGCTCCAAATGAATTTAACGCGCCGCAGGCTCGTCGCCGGATGCGCTGCCGCCGGTTTGGTTGGTCGCTCGCGAGGTGAGGCGGCTGACGCTCTTGCGCCATTTCGCACGCCATACAAATTCAATAAGCTGATCCTGGAAGCATCCGGTGTCGACGGCAGCTTCGACAAACTTGCCGTTGACGATCCGTTTGTCTTTCGTGCCGAGGGCCGATTTTACATGCTTCACGTCGGCTTCGACGGCATCGGTTATCAATCGGGTCTCGCCGTGTCGGACGACCTTCTGCATTGGAAGCGGGCCGGATTGATTTTTCCTCGCGATCCATCATCGAAGGTTTTCCGGTATAACGCGGCGCTGTCATGCATTCTTCATGACGCCGAGCTCGGTTCGGCCTGCGAGCTTCAAAAGGTCGACGGCCGTTATGTCGGCGTTTGGCAGGCTTACCCCAGTCCCGGCTACGAAGAGGGGGCTGCGCTTATGGGGCTCGCTTGGAGCGATGATTTCCGGCATTGGGAGCGTGGCGACGTTATTCTCGAACCGGATCCCGGCGCGGAATGGGAAGCGGGAGGTCTATACAAGCCCTATCTTATCAAGGTAGGCGACACCTTTTTTCTTTACTACAACGCCAAGGACAAAGGTGCGCGATGGCACGAACAGTCCGGTGTCGCCACATCCAAAGATCTGAAAACCTGGACGCGCTGTCGCGGCAATCCCATCCTTCGGAACGGTCCGGCAGACAGCAGGGATGCGCGATTTGCCAGCAATCCATGGGTGGTTCGCGCGGGTAGCCAATGGGCGATGTACTATTTCGGACTGCCTAACGCCGGACATGCGTGCGATCTGCTTGCGCTTGGCAGCGATCCTTTCCATTTCGAGAAAGTTCCGGAAGTCATCGTTGAAGTTGGTCCGCCGGGATCGGTTGACGAAACCCACGCCCATAAGCCAGCTCTGATGACGTGGCAGGGTGATCTTTATCATTTCTATTGCGCAGTTTCAGGCAAGTGGCCCAACGAACGGCGCGGCATCACAGTTGCCCGCTCTCGCCCCTGGAGCTGAGTTATAGAATTATAGATAAGTGTGCAGTCAAAACGGCACTGAAGCGGTGCAGGTCTCGGAAGATAACTGAGCCACGATTGCTGCTCGCATTGGGAATGTAGGCATCATGCATGGAGTGCCGTGTGCGGTGCAGAATGCGAACGGATGTAGTCGGAATGGCGAACGCTGAGTGTGCAATCCGTGTGCACGACCATCAATAACTCGTTGAAATAACAATATACTCTGCACACTCCATCATGGGGGCGATACAGAATCTATGTGATTGGTCCGATTTCATTATTTCTAGTTCTAAGGGAAAGTTCGACGGGGAGGCGGAGCCTACCCGTTCTGGCGGTCCATCGACAACCCGCCGATGGCTCGGTTCTCAAATGGCGAAGCGGGAGCGGAATTGGCGGGCGGCGCGGCGGCTCATGATCAGCGGCGCTTCGACATTGCGGACGTGGACCAGATAGCCGCCGCTGTCGTGCTGCTCGAGCCGGGTGACGTGCTCGCAATTGACGATGGCCGAACGCTGGATGCGGCAGAAATGGTTCTCCGGCAGCGCCTTCTCCCATTCCTTCATCGATTTGAGCACCATGCCCAGCGAGTGTCCGCCGACGATCACCTGGCTGTAGTCGCCCTCGGCCAGAATGCAGTCAATGCTCTCCACTTTCACGAAACGCGGCCGCCGGTCGATCGTCAGCAGGATCGAATCCGACATCGTCAGTCCGATCGGCGGCGCTTCCGGCCGCACCCGGTGCAGGAAGCGGTCGAGCGCCATGCGCAGGCGCTGCTGTCTGACGGGCTTCGTCAGATAATCCAACGCGTTGACCTCGAAGGCCCGGAGCGCGAATTCCTCATAGGCCGTGACGAAAATCACCCACGCCTCGACGTGAACGCGCTCGAACAACTCGAACCCGGACGCGCCCGGCATTTGTACGTCGAGGAAGAGAAGTTCGGGTTTGAGCGCCGCGATGCGCTCCGCCGCCTCCGGGATCGAAGCCGCCTGCCCGACGATTTCGAATTCGGAATAGTCCTTGAGGAGGTATTCGAGTTCGTTGCGCGCGATCCGCTCGTCGTCGATGATCAGGGCCGAATGGCGCGTCATGCCGGCGTTCCCGCCGGCGCAAGCTGAAGCTCGATCTCGGCCGTGACCCAGCCGTCCTTTTCGTCAAGGCGGAATGAATGCCGCTCCGGAAAAGCCAGCGCCAGGCGTTCGCGGATGTTCTTCAGGCCGATGCCGGTGTCTTCGTTGGAGGCAGGCGCGTTCAGCCGTCCGGTGTTCGACACACGGATCGACAATGTCTGCTCGTGCCGGGTGATCTCCACGCGTAGCCGGAGCGGCAGGACGTCGCTCTTCATCCCGTGCTTGACCGCATTTTCTACCAGCGGGTGGATCAGGAAGCTCGGCAGCGACACGTTGAGCGCGGCGGGATCGATCTGCATCTGGGCATCAAGTTGCTGCTCGAAGCGGGTGCGCTGGATGGCGAGATAGTTCTCGATGGCTTCCATCTCGTCCGCCACGGTTCCTTCGCCGCCGCGGCCGTCGAGCGAATAGCGCAGGAAGTCGGCCAGTTCGGTGATCATCCGCCGCGACTTGGCCGGATCCTCGAGCACAAGCCCGCGGATGGCATTGAGGGCGTTGAAAAGGAAATGCGGGTTGAGCTGATAGCGCAGCATGCGAAGCTGGGCCTGATGCGCCAGCGCCTTGGCTTCGCGCGCGTTTTCCCGTTCCAATCCCGCTTGGCGCCAGTAGTCGATGCCGAACGCCACGCATGAAACCAGCAGCAACGTGGTGCCGCTGGCAAGGCCGCCTTGGAAGACCAGCGCAACCCAGTTCATCGGGACCGCGATCCAGTGCGGCAGACCGACAAGGTTGATGGCGAAGTGGGCGATCAGAACCCATACCGCTCCACCGAAGAAGCACAAAAGAAACGGCGAGATGATCAACCAGACCGGATGGGCGCGTTCCCGTAGCCGGGCATAGATCAGGCAAATCGCGATGTTGGTGAGGCATGCGCTGCCGTTGTAGAGCAGTTCCCAGGCGGCGATATAGAACGCCTTGCCGGCTGGTTCGCGGCTGACCCAGTCGATGCCGTTGCTGGTCGCTATCAAAAGGTAGGCGGCGACGATCACGGCGATCATAGGGCGAGTGCCGGTCATCTTGTTCAACTGCGCCTCCCCCCATTGAAAAACATTCGCCCACGCGGGTTGAACCGTCTGACGGCGATCGCCGGGCTGCCGCAAAGCGGTACCCTCCCGCAATTGTCCTATTTTGCTGTTTGCTGGGAGCGAGGCAAGTGGCTGCACCGGGCGATCTCCGTCCAATTCGCGAGGTTTTGGCTGGGTCAAGCGCTGCGCATCGCACCGGCGAGAAACGCGCGGTCGATAAGATTATGAGTGTACCGGTCGGCCTCTTCGCCGCTGCGAAAGGTGATTGCCTGCAGGATTCGCCAGTGATCGCGGACGTGGTCCTGCCAATTGGCACCGTTCTGGCGCTGGAACCGAAGGGCCGCATCGATGGCGGCGGCCAGGCCTCGCGCCAATGAGGTCACGTAGGTGTTGCCGCTCGCCTGGAACACCGTGCAGTGGAAGTCCTGGCAAGCATGCTGATTGCCGTCGTCGGCGCGCATGGCATCGAATGCCGTCTGCATGCGGGCAAGCATAACGTCGGATCGCCGGAGGCTGGCGAGTGCGGCGGCTTTCGGCATCAGCACGGCGAGAAGCTCGCGCAGGTCCTGCAATAGTTCCTTTTCGGGACCGGTTTCGAACAGCAGATCCAACACTTCCGGATCGAGGAACTGCCACATCGACTTGTCGTTGACGATCGTGCCGCCGCGCGGATTGGAACTGACCATGCCCTTGGTAGCCAGAATCTGGATCGCTTCGCGATAGGTGGCTCGGGACACATTCAACCGGTCGCTGAAGGCGATCTCCCCGAACAGCCGGTCACCGGGCTTGTATTCGCCCGACAGAATTGCGGCCGCGAGATCGCGCGCGATGCGGCCGGGTAGCTTCTGGCGCTTACGTCCCGGTTGAGACGCCGTTTCGTGTGCAGGCTCCCGCGCGTGTATGTCCGCTGAACTTTCGGTAGTGCGACCGACCTCCTCTCGGTAACCGCGAAATGCGTGTCCGATAGCGTCCGCATTGGGCAAAGTCGTCGGGGTTGCACCGGATTGCGCGATATTGCCGGACAGTGCTGCCATGAGGTGCATCTCGTGTCTCCGCATCATTCGTATGCGGGCGATTTTGCCAGAACGGAAAGCAGCAAAGCGATTTTATCGATTAGCGGTCGAAGTAATCGATAAGCGGTCGATGCGGATCGTGTGGCGCAATAGGTCAGACAACAACAGTCACAGTCGGTCCAAATTTTTGCATGCTGAAGACGGAAATACCGAAAGAAGCTGGTCCAGATTTTTTGTCTGAGTTATCAGGCGATGCGAGCGGGGGCTTCCGCTGCACCAAGAAATATCGCTGGGAGGAACAGCATGTTTGGGAAAAAGATACTGGCTTATTCTGTGTCGACGTTGGCGTTGATGTCCGGGGCGGCATTTGCGCAGGCCGACGCACAGATGGAAACCGTCGTCGTGACCGGTATCCGCGCGACAATTTCGCAGGGCCTGGATGTCAAGCGCGAGTCGACCCAGGTCGTCGAATCGATCATCGCCGAGGACATCGGCAAGCTGCCTGACAACAACGTGGTTGAAGCCTTGCAGCGCCTGAGCGGCGTGCAGGTGACCAATCGCGGCGGCGGACAGGTCGGCGCGCTTTACATTCGCGGTTTGCCGGACGTCGAAACCACATGGAACGGCCGCAAGCTGTTTACCTCATCTGGTCTGTATTTCTCGGTTCAAGACATGCCGGCGACGCTGGTCCGGCGCCTCGACGTCTACAAGACGCGTGAGTCGAATCAGATCGAAACCGGTATCGCCGGTCAGATCGACGTGGCGTCCTATCGCCCGTTCGATTTCGATGGCTTCAAGTTGACCGGGCAGGTCAACGAGACCTATCAAGAATTTCGCGGTTCGTTCGATCCGAACATCGGCCTGCTGATCAGTGATCGCTGGAAGACTGGCATTGGTGACATCGGCGTTTTGGCCAACGTGAACTGGTCGGTTGTTCGCTTCCGTGACGAGAGTGCAACGCCGGGCGCCCTGGTGCCGTTCGCGGCGGCCACGACGACGGGCACGCTGGCCCCGATGTCGTGGTACGCGCTGCAGCGCATCCTGCCGTCCTACAGCGCCGAGACGAACTGCAGCTCCGGCGGCGCGTACAACGTGTCCTGCGCACCGTTGTCGGCTTACGGTCTGGTGTGGCAGCCCGGCCAGCCCGGTGGTCTGTCACAGAAGGCGGGTTCCTACCTGACCCTCTCGGACGGCACGCATCTTCCCTATTACCTGTCGCGCGACGCCGTCTTCATGAGCGACTTCACCGGCAAGCGTACCCGCCCCAACGCCAATCTGGCCGTGCAGTGGGCCCCGAACGAGCATGCCGAGTACACGTTCGAAGTTATGTACAACGGCTATCGCAACGAGACATATAACAACCTGTTCTTCAACTTCGTCGATTGGTGGGGCGATTTCCCTCCTGGCGGAACGGTCGATCCGGCCACCAGCATCACGCTGTATGACGGCACCAATGTCATGAAGACCCGTCATGTGAAGAACGTGTACGGCTTCACCAGCGGCGACCTGACGGTCGAGAAGACCAACAGCTACGTCTATGCGTTGAACGCGAAATGGACCGTCAGCGATCGTCTCAGTCTGACGGCCGATGCGTCCTTCCAGACCAGCATTTTCGATACGCAGTTCTTCGCGATGCGCATCGATCGCGGCGTTCCCGACATCTACGTCGATTTCAATGCCGGCGGCGGCAATATCGCCCTCAATTTCGGCGACGGCCAGAATCGCATCACCGATCCGTCCTATTGGAATACCGCTGGCATGTGGGATAACGGCGGCCGCAAGAAAGGGAATGCGTATACAGCGCAGTTCGACGGGTCTTACGACCTAAAGGGAATCGCCGGTCCGCTGCAGCGCGTTCGGTTCGGCGTGCGCTATGACGATCGCAACGCCACCGAGGCCTATCGCGGTGCCGATCAGTGGCACGGACAGGCGCTCACTTCGTTGCCGAAGGAAATCTTGCACTACAACAGCGATTTCTTCGACGGCGAAGCCGACGTCCCGAGTTCCTGGGTCAATGTCGACGGCCGCTATATCTGGGATCATCGCGACGAGTTGCGTCAGATCTGGGGCGGCAATATCTTGGATGCTCGCCGTCGTGCGATGTTCCAGAACTTCAAGATCGACGAGGTTACCACCTCCGCCTATCTGGAAGGCGATCTGGAACAGGACATCTTCGGCCGTCCTTTGACGTTGAATGCCGGTGTGCGCTACGTGCAGGTCAAGGACCAGATGACCTTCTGGAACCGCGACAAGTATCTCTTGACCGGTATTGTTGAATCGAGCGCCGGCTCGGCCTACACGGCGAAGTTCCTGCCCAGCGCGACGCTGGCGTACGAACCGATGGACGACGTCAAGGTTCGGTTTAACTACGGCGAGACTTTGCGCCGCCCGAATTTCTCCGATCTCAATCCGACGCGGATTCTCAACTCCGACGTGACCAACATCGGCTACGGCACCGGAACGCAGGGCAACCCCAGTCTGCAGCCGACACATTCCAAGAACATCGACCTGACGGCGGAATGGTATTTCGCGCCGTCGAGCGCTCTCTATGGAACGCTGTTCCGGCGTGACATCCAGGGCCTTGTTCTGCCGTTGAACATGGTGGTCAACGTTCCTGGCGCCGATATCTACGACACCTACAACACCAACAACTTCATCATCAACATGCCGGTGAACGCGTCGAAGGGCGCTTTGAAGGGCGTGGAACTGGGCTTTGTCTACTTCCCGGACTATCTGCCGTCGTATCTTGACGGTCTTGGAGCCCAAGGCAGCTTGACGATCCTCAGCTCGTCGCAGAATCGTCCGGTCACCGACGCGGCTGGCAATATCGTCAGGGAAATCACCCAGAACTTCATCGGCGTCTCGAACACTTCGTACAATGCGACGTTGATCTACGAAAAGGACGCGATCGGCGCGCGCCTGTCCTATGTCTGGCGCTCGAAGTTCTACTACGGCGACGAAGCCGCGAACTTCGCCAATCCGCTGGGCATTTGGCGCATGCCGGAATCGAGCCTGGACTTCCAACTCAGCTATAAGGCGTGGGACAACGTGATGTTCACGTTCGACGCGGTGAACCTGCTGAAAGGCGACCAGCGGCAATACTATGCCGGCGGCGGCCAGGGCAATCCGACGGTCACCAACTTCGGCCGAGCTCTGTTCAGCCGGACATTCTCGGTTGGTTTGCACTACTCGACCAACTGACGAGTGGAGACCCGGCCGTGTCGCGCGGCCGGGTCTCGTGTTCTCTGCGCGACGATGCGGGATGGCGAGATTCGGCCGGCCTCCACTTCTCTCCCGGAAGGCGGACGGAAATCGGGTCCCACATATTCCCCCCTGACTCTGAGGCGGCATTTGGCCCGATGCGAATGGTCCGACTGCCGTCTCTTTCTTTTGCTATTGTAGGCGCAGGGTCAAAGCTGCCGGGTTAGCAGCCAATAACTGCGGAGATCGACATGAACCCGAAACGCACCGTAGCAATCCTCATTGCCGCCGCTCTGGGCGGCATCTGCTGGGCCCAATCGTCTTCCGAAGTCGACATTCACGATCCCGCGATGGGGACTGATGGAGGCCGGTATTACCTTTACAGCACGGGGCCTGGGATACCGTTCTACAGTTCGAAGGACCGGGTGCATTGGGTCGCGGGCGGACGCGTGTTTGCGGGCGAGCCGGCTTGGGGCCGGGGTGTGGCGGCCGGGTTCAATGGACATGTGTGGGCGCCCGATGTGGTGCGGCACGACGGCAAATACTATCTTTATTATTCGGTGTCGGGCTTCGGCAAGAACGACTCGGCGATCGGCGTGACGGTGAACAAGACGCTCGATCCGGCTTCGCCCGATTATAAATGGGACGATAAAGGCATCGTGATCCGCTCGGTCGCCGGGCGCGACGACTGGAATGCCATCGATCCCAACGTGATCGTTGATGCCAAAGGCGAAGGCTGGATGACGTTCGGCTCGTTCTGGTCGGGCATCAAGCTGGTCAAGCTCAATTCGGATTGGACCGGTCTTGCCGAGCCCGAAAGCTGGCACACGCTGGCGGCACGACCGCGCAGCAGCGCGCCCGATGCCCGCAATCCCGGCGACGGTGCCATCGAAGGCCCGTTCCTGTTCCAGCATGGCGACTACTACTATCTCTTCGTATCGACCGGATATTGCTGCCGCGGCAAGGCCTCGACCTATCGCGTTGCGGTCGGCCGCGCCAAGGAGATCACCGGCCCTTATCTCGGCAAGGACGGACACGATATGGCCAGCGGTGGCGGCACGCCGCTACTATCGGAGAACAAGGCGTGGGCCGGCTGGGGCGGGCAGGGCGTCTACAAGTTCGACGGCAAGGACTTCATCGTCATGCACGCATACGAAGCGGCCGACAACGACTTCCATCGCTTGAAGATCCTGCCGATCACCTGGGACGCTGCCGGTTGGCCTTCGGTCGACGGCCGTGGCCTTAACACTTTTCATGCTCCCTTGAGGAAGTAACGGTCTCCCATGAACACCCCGGTAAAATCGCGTCTTTCGGTGATTGAGAA
>NZ_JAASQS010000012.1 GCF_011762045.1 Rhizomicrobium electricum
GCCGTCGCCAGGCGGTTACTCACCATCCTCAACGCCATCCTCAGGGATCGACGCCCATGGCAACCCGCTTGACACCCAAGACAGTCGCTCCCCCGTGAACAACGGGGGAGGAAAGATCATTTCGCGATGTAGATGCAGATCTTGTTGCCGGTCGGATCGCGCAGATAGGCGCCGTAGAACTTGTCGCCATCCGGCGGACGATAGCCGGGCTTGCCTTCGTCGGTGCCGCCATTGGCCATGCCGGCCGCATACGCGGCATCGACGGCTTCCTGCGACGGCGCCTTAAACGCCAGCATGGTGCCGTTGCCGGAGGTTGCCGGCTCCTTGTTGAACGGCGAACAGACATAGAAATAGTGGCTGTCCGCCCCCTTGGGGCCGTAGCCGATCCAACCGCCATCGGCGAATTTGCGCTCATCGCCGACATGCGTGAGCACCGCGTCATAGAACTTACCCGACGCTTCGCTATCGCGGGCGCCGATCGTGACATAGCCAAGCATGTGCCTCTCCCTGTTTGCCCCGAGCTATAGCACCGGGCGAAGAACAAATAAAGAACGATTATCTAAATCCAGACGTCGTTGGGCGCGGTGCGATCGCCGCCAGCATCGCCGGTGTTGACGACGCCCGACGGCTCGACCACCAAAATCTTGGCCTCGCGCGGCGCGAACGGCTTGTGTTCGATGCCCTTCGGCACGACGAACATCTCGCCGGGATGCAGCGTCACCGCACCATCGCGGAAATCGATCCGCACTTCGCCCTCGAGCACGATGAAGACCTCGTCGGTGTCGGAGTGACTGTGCCAGACGAATTCGCCTTCGATCCGCGCCAGCTTGAACTGATAGTCGTTCATCTGCGCGACGATCTTGGGCTGCCATTGCTCGGCAAAGCGGGAAAATTTTTCGGCGAAATTGATCGCGTTCGGCATGGGAATCCTCTCAACGCTCAGATGGCGGCGAGACGGCAAGCCTTCAAATCACATTCGCGTGGGCCGCGATTCAGGCGGTGTCGCCGACGCGCTTGAACACCTGATCGGCCGGATCGAGCATCGACAAAGTGCCGTCGGAAATCTTGAAGTGGGCGCCGATCAGTTGCAGCGTGCCGTTCTCGACGCGCTCGGCAATGAAGGGGAACGTCATCAGCCGGCCGAGCGACAGCCGGATCGATTCGCATTCGACCGCCAGCGGATCGCCGCCGCTGCAAGTGTGGATCGCGGGCTCCAACAGCGACACCCATTGCGACAGGAACGGGGTCGGCGACTCGGTCCTTGCCATCGCCGCAGCGACGCCGCCGCAATGCTCGTGACCCAGGACGACGATGCGCTCGACTTCGAGATTGATCACCGCGAACGCAATCGCCGCCGACACGCCGTGATAGCCGCCATAGGTTTCATACGGCGGCACCACCGACGCGACATTGCGGATGACGAACAACTCGCCGGCCCGCACGCTGAAAATCGCCGCCGGATCGACACGGCTGTCGCTGCACGAGATCACCAGCGTATGCGGCTTCTGCCCTTTGGCCAGCGCCTCGAAGTGATCCTTGTCGTGCGGCCAGACTTCGCGGCGGAATTTCTGGTATCCGGCGATCAGTGTTTTCATGCGGTCTTAGCCCATCGCCGCGCGGAGATTTTCGTCGACCTTGTCGAGGAAGCCTTCGGTGGTGAGCCATTTCTGTTCGGGACCGACCAGCAGCGCGAGGTCCTTGGTCATGAAGCCGGATTCGACCGTCTCGATGCAGACCTTTTCCAGCGTGTGCGAGAATTCGGCCAGCGCCGTGTTGCCGTCGAGCTTGGCGCGATGGGCGAGACCCCGGGTCCAGGCGAAGATCGAGGCAATCGAATTGGTCGAGGTCGGCTTACCCTTCTGATGCTCGCGGTAATGGCGGGTGACGGTGCCGTGCGCGGCTTCGGCTTCGACAATCTGGCCGTCCGGCGTCATCAGCACCGAGGTCATCAGGCCGAGCGAGCCGAAGCCCTGCGCCACGGTGTCGGACTGCACGTCGCCGTCGTAGTTCTTGCAGGCCCAGACATAGCCGCCCGACCATTTGAGGGCCGAGGCCACCATGTCGTCGATCAGGCGATGTTCGTAGGTGAGGCCCTTGGCCTTGTAGGCGGCGGCGAATTCCTTCTCGAACACCTCCTGGAACAGATCCTTGAAGCGGCCGTCATAGGCCTTGAGGATGGTGTTCTTGGTCGAGAGATAGAGCGGATAATTGCGCGCCAGGGCGTAATTCATCGAAGCGCGGGCGAAGTCGCGGATCGATTCGTCGAGATTGTACATGCCCATCACCACGCCGGCGCCGGGCGCCTTGAAGACTTCTTGCTCGATCACCTCGCCGTCGTCGCCGACGAATTTCAGCGTCAGCGTGCCTTTGCCGGGGAACTTGAAATCGGTGGCGCGGTATTGATCGCCGAAAGCATGGCGGCCGATGACGATGGGCTGGGTCCAGCCGGGAACCAGACGCGGCACGTTCTTGCAGATGATCGGCTCGCGGAAGATCACCCCGCCCAGGATGTTGCGGATGGTGCCGTTGGGCGACTTCCACATCTTCTTGAGGGAGAATTCCTTCACCCGCGCTTCGTCGGGCGTGATGGTGGCGCATTTGACGCCGACGCCGTGGCGCTTGATCGCTTCCGCCGAGTCCACCGTCACCTTGTCCTCGGTGGCGTCGCGGTGCTCGACCGACAGGTCGTAATAATCCAACTTCACGTCAAGGTAGGGCAGGATCAGCTTCTGCTTAATCAGATCCCAGATGATCCGGGTCATCTCATCGCCGTCGAGTTCGACGACCGGGTTAGCTACCTTGATCTTGTTCATGGAAGTTCCTCGGCGGGGGAAATTGGAGTCGTTCTAGCCAAAGCCTCCCCAGGCGTCAAAGGCATTTCGAGGGGGAAGCCATGCGGCGATGGCATTTGATTGTCCTGCTCCCAATTTTGGCCATCGTACTGGGCTTGTGCCTGGTCCGGTACGCTGAATGCCTCCAGACAACCTTCGCAGATTATCACGTCACACGAACCATCCCGGACGACCCGGTTCTGACCTCATCCGTAGAAGGCGCCGACGTTGCGTGTCTTGGCGGCCCCACGTGCGATGTTCGTGCTTTTGCCAAAATCAGCGGCTTTTTTCCTCGACCAGGCGTACCTCGGTTGGCAGCCCTGCTTGGCGGCATAGTTGCTCCGGTACTTCTGATTTTCGCGGCGATAGGAATTGCAATCCGTCGCCGCTCGCTGCGCGTTGTCCCGCTATCCCTGGCCGCTCTCTTTTTATTCGGCATGATGCTCGATGTGCCCGGACGATATTTCGATGGCACAAGCAATGCAGACGTGCGGCAGCAGATTTCAGCGCAGGGGATTTACGTGACGAAAGTCGAGGCGGGAATGGATTGCCTCGGCACCAATCCTTGTTTCAAAACGCCCTACTACGCGTTCACACAGGGTGTATTTGCAGCCAAAGGCGTACCCAAGCTAATGGCTATAGGCTTGGGATTGGCACTCCCGGGGTTGCTTCTGTTCGGTTCTATTGTGGTTGCATTTTGGCCAAGGTCGCGTAAGACGCCGTCATGACCACCCCTGCCATCATCCTGTGCCGCCCGCAGCTCGGCGAGAATATCGGCGCCGCCGCCCGCGCCATGAAGAATTTCGGGCTTTCGGACCTTCGCATCGTCGCGCCGCGCGACGGCTGGCCGAACGAGAAGGCTTACGCCATGGCGGTCACCGCCAAGCCGATCCTCGACGACGCCAAGCTTTATGATGATCTGCACGAGGCCCTGGCCGACCTCAATGTCGTCTACGCCACCACGGCGCGCGACCGCGGCATCACCAAGGAAGTCATCACCCCGCCGGAAGCGGCGCGGCGGCTGCGCAAGGTGCCGGCCGGCGACAAGACGGGTCTGCTGTTCGGCAACGAGCGCGCCGGGCTCGAGAACGACGACGTTTCGCTCGCCGATTGCGTCATCACCATTCCGACCGCGGAGTTCGCTTCGCTCAATCTCGGCCAGGCGGTGCTTTTGTGCTGCTACGAATGGTTCAAGGCCGAGGACCACACCCCGGTTTCAAAAATCGAGCACAACCCGATCCATCGCAAACCGACGCGGCAAGAGCTGTTCCAGCTGTTCGATCATCTCGAAGGCGAACTGACCCGCACCGGTTTCCTGTTTCCGCCCGACAAGCGCGATCACATGAGCCGCGCCATCCGCGCCACCATCCATCGCGCCAAGCTGACCTACCAGGAAGTGCAGACGCTGCGCGGCATGATCGTGGCGCTCGCCAAAGGCAAGCACCGGGCACAACCGAAGGAATAACCCCCCTTCCCACGCTTCGCGTGGACTTCCCCCCGCAACTGCGGGGGGCAGAAAACTACCCCGAAATCTTGCCTTGCCAGACCGGCCAGCAGGCGGGGCGGCCTTTGGCTTTGACGCCGTTGTAGAGCCGCATCTGCGCGTCTTCCGCCGACGCGCCGCGCTCGACCGCGTTGTAATCGCCGCCGCCCTGGCACCAGACATAAAACCGGTGCTTGCCGGGCGCATAGAAATCGGCCTGTTTCGACGAGGTCAGATTGTCGGCTACGGCGACGCCAGCGGCCGTAATGCCGATGCCGAGGGCAACTGCCCACCAAAGCCTGCGCATACACCCCACCCGATCCGCCGGTTGCGATCCAACCAACGCAGAAGGGCCGGATTTGGATCCGACCGCATTTTTGTAAAACCCACGATACACCGTTTACATCGCGTTTTCACCGCCCCGCCGGCGGTGCTGCGGCGTTATGGTGACAAGCGCTCGGGTTTGCCGCCGGCAGCCGCCAACAGGCTGGTTAATTCCCCGGCCACAGTCTCCACCAGGGCGGGATCGAACCCGCGGGCCACGAGCTGCACGCCATAGCCATCGGCGCGGTAGACCGGATAGGACCCGATCGCGACATCCGGAAAACGGGTCTGGATCGCAGCCAAACCGGCGGCAATCGCCCCTTCCGCCACCGCGGCCGCCACCGTGACGCTGATCACCGGCCGTCCCCGGCTGAGCCGCGGCGCCACCTCGTCGAGCATCGCCCGCATGATCGACGGCACCCCCGCCAGTACGAAGACGTTGTCGATCTGAAATCCGGGCGCCGCCGACACCGTGTTGCGAATGAGACTGGCCCCGTCGGGAATCCGGGCCATGCGGCGGCGCATTGCGTTGAAATCGGCCGGATCGGCGAAACGGGCGGCGAGCAGCTTCAGCGCCTCGGGATGGTAATCGATCCCGACCCCGAAAGCGGCGGCCACCGCATCGGCGGTGATGTCGTCGTGGGTGGGCCCGATGCCGCCGGTCGTAAACACATAGCAGTACCGGGCTCTGAGCGTGTTCAGGGCCGCGATGATTTCATCGGCAAAATCGCCCACCACCCGGATTTCCTTGAGGGTGATGCCGAACGGGCCGAGGAAGCGTGCAATCGTGTTGGAATTCGTGTCTTGCGTGCGGCCGGACAGGATTTCGTTGCCGATGACCAGCACCGCGGCGGTAGGATTTTCGCTCATCGGCGCATTTTGGGCCGCATCCCAGAGGTTTACCAGCAGCGATAGGGACAATTACGAGAGGAGTGGAATTGGGCGGCCGTGCATCCTAGATTGGGGGGGACAACGCGATAGATGTTTCCCTGATGCAAGTTTCCGAGGTTTTCGAGGCCGCCCGCCGGGCCCATTTCGCCGTGGCGCTTCACACCGAAAAGGATTTCGAGGGCATGCGCCGGGCCGGACGGCTGGCGGCGGAGGTGCTCGATCTGATGGTGCCGGAAGTGAAACCCGGCGTGACCACCGCCCACCTCGACGAGATCGCCTACAATTACATGGTCGATCACGGCGGCGTTCCGGCGTGCCTGGGCTATCGCGGTTACCGCTATACGCTGTGCACCTCGATCAACCATGTCGTCTGTCACGGCATGCCCTCGGACCGCCCGCTCAAGGACGGCGATATCGTCAACATCGACGTGACCGTGATCCTCGACGGCTGGCACGGCGATTCCAGCCGCATGTATCTGGTCGGCGAGGTCAAGCGCAAAGCCGCCCGCCTGGTCGACATCACCTACGACTCGATGATGCGCGGCATCGCCATCATCAAACCCGGCGCCACCACCGGCGACATCGGCCACGCCATCCAGTCCTTTGCCGAAGGCGAGGAAAAGTGCAGCGTGGTGCGCGATTTCTGCGGCCACGGCCTGGGTCAGGTGTTCCACGCCCTGCCCAATATCGTCCACTACGGCAAGCCGGGACACGGCATCGGCCTCAAGCCGGGGATGTTCTTCACCGTCGAGCCGATGATCAATCTCGGCGGCTACGGTGTGAAGGTCTTGTCCGACGGCTGGACCGCGGTAACCCGCGACCGCTCGTTGTCGGCACAGTTCGAGCACGCCGTCGGCGTGACCGAAGACGGCGTCGAAATCTTCACGCTGTCGCCCAAAGGCTGGCACAAGCCGCCTTACCTGTAAGCGCCACCGATTGTGGTAAACTCCTCCGGATTCGGCCGGGGGGCTACTGTGTCCAAATCCCAGCGCTCGGTGTCCGACGTGGAAATGCCGCATTATGTCGGCCACCGCGAACGCCTGCGCGAACGCTTCTTCAGCGCCGGCGCCGACGCCATGCCGGACTACGAACTCCTCGAACTCACCCTGTTCGCCGCCGTGCCCCGGCGCGATGTCAAACCGCTGGCCAAAGCCCTGATCGCCCGGTTCGGATCGTTTGCCGAGGTCATCGCCGCCCCGCGCGAGCGCCTGGCGGAGGTTGAAGGGGTCTCTGCGTCCGTCGCGACCCAGTTGAAAATCGTCGAAGCGGCCGCCCGGCGGCTGGCCAAAACGCGACTGTTGGGACGGCCGGCACTGGCCTCGTGGTCGGCGCTGATCGACTACTGCGCCGCCGCCATGGCCCGCTCGCAGAAAGAGGAATTCCGGGTCCTCTTCCTCGACCGCAAGAATGTTCTGATGGCGGACGAAGTGCAGTCGACCGGGACCGTCGATCACACCCCGGTCTATCCGCGCGAGATCGTCAAGCGCGCCCTCGACCACGGCGCCACCGCCATGATCCTGGTCCACAACCATCCCTCGGGCGATCCCACCCCCTCCAAAGCCGACATCACCATGACCCGCGATGTCGCCGATGCCGCCAAGGCGCTGGGGATCGTGGTCCACGACCACGTGATCGTCGGCCGCAGCGGCCACGTCAGCTTCAAGGCCCTCGGTCTGCTTTAAGATAATCCGCGGCAAATGCTTCGGCGCCGGTGAGGCGGCTGCTATACAAGGCCCCGAAAGGTGGGGGTTGATGCAGCGGTTCGTGATCCGCCAATTGATACGGCTGGCGGCAGGGCTTTTGGGGGCGGTTTTGATCGCCGCAGCGATCGCTGCGAGCGGCGAACCGGCCGCGCGCGATCTGCCCGGTTTTCTCACCGCATTCCTCAACCATCTGATCCAGTTCGGACGCCTCAATCTCGGCATCAGCCTGGTCAGCGGGACGCCCGTGGCGCAGGAGCTCGCCCGGTATCTGCCGCAGACACTCGCCCTGGTGGCGATGGGCGCCGGCGTTGCCCTGGTGGCGGGCGTGCCGTTCGGCCTCTTGCTCGCGCTGGGCCCGACCCGGCGCATCGCGGCACCCTTGATCCAGATCATCACCGCCACCCCGGTCTTCGTTTCCGGCCTCGCGCTCGCCTTTGTCGCCGTACATGTGCTGCACTGGCCGGTGAGCGTGAACGCGCCGGTGGCGACGCCGTACCAGTCCTGGCAGATCGCCGCCTTGCCGATCCTGACGGTCGGACTGGCCGGCGCGGCCGCCGTGCAACTCGTCCTGCGCCGGTCGGCGGCGCTGTCGAGCGAAGCGCCGTTCCGCACCGGCTTGAAGCGGATGGGACTCGGCCTGATCGAGATCGAAACCTTTTACGTTCTGCCGCATGTGGCCGCCGGGCTGGCCGCCGGCGCGCGCGAGATCGTGCTGGCGCTGGTCTCGGCCACCGTGGTGGCGGAATGGGTGTTCCACTCTGCCGGTGCCGCCGACCTGTTCGTGAAATCGGTGGCGCTGGCCGACTGGAACATGGCCGCCATCCTCCTGTTCGTGTTCGCCGCCATAACCTTCGTGGTCGATTTCCTCGGCCAGACCATCGCCCATGCGCTGGCGCCGGGAGGCCGGCCATGAGAACGCGCGAGGTATCGCTGGCAAGCCTGATCGTGCGCGGCCTGGGCTGGCTGGGCCTGGGACTGCTGGCGCTGGCGGTGCTGCTCAGCGACTTCCTTGCCCACGCTCCGGCCGGGGCCGCCATAGCCGGTGCCGAACTGAGCCCGCCGTCGCAGGCCCATCCGTTCGGCACCGACATCATCGGCCGCGACGTCTTCAGCGAAACCCTGCACGGTCTGGCCGCCACCGGCGTCAAAGCGGTGGCCGCCGCCGCCATCGCCATCGTGCTCGGCGGACTGTTCGGTGCCGTCGCGGCGCGGCTGCCGCGGCCTCTGGCGCTTTTGGTGCGCGGCTTCTGGGGCGTTCTGGCCGCGGTTCCGCCCTTGCTCCTGGCCATCCTGCTGATCGGCCTGTTCGGCGGCGGCTTTGCCATCGTCGCCGCGGGCCTTGCCACCGCCCCGCTCGGCTTCGTGCGCAGCTTCGATGCCGTCGACGTCCGCTCGCGCCATGCCGAATACGCCCACGCCACCGGCATTCCCGGCATGATCCTGTTGAAACGCGACCTCACATACGATTTCCACAACGTCTTCGGCAGCGTGGTGGCGCGCGCCTTGGCCGCCGCCACCATCGTGATCTCCACCGCCAGTTTCCTCGGCTTCGGCGCTCCCACCCGCGACCTCGGACTGATGATCGCGGCCAGCAAGATCAGTTTCTTCTCCGCCTGGTGGACGGCAGCATTTCCGGCTCTGGCCCTGATCCTTTTGATCCTGTGCGCCCGGCTGGCGGCCGGCCTCGATGAAGGGGAGCGGGCATGAACGGACCGCTGCTCGAGCTTTCCGACCTGACAGTGACGCGCGGCGGCACCACCGTTCTCGACCGGCTGTCGCTCCGGCTCGAAACCGGCGAGTGCGCCATCCTGCTCGGCGAAGAAGGCTCGGGGCGCGAGGCGCTGGTGCGGGTGCTGGGCGGCTTCCCCGACAAGGCGGACAGCATCTCGGGCACCATCAAGTTTGCCGCCAATCAGGCGCGGCCCGCCGCCAAGCGCCTCAAGGCGCCGATCCGCATCGCTTATCTGCCGAGCCCGCTGACCAATCCCTTGTCGCCCCATGCCAGCGCCTTGAAACAACTCGTGCGCATCGTGGCGCGCAAACTCGGCGCTCCGTTCGGCAGCGCCCGCGAGGAATTGCGGCTGGCGCTCGAACGCTTCCCCACCGCGGTGACGCTGGAACTGCTCGACACCAAGCCGGACCGGCTCGATCCGGTGACGCTGGCGATCGCGCTGATGGCGGCGGTGACCGCCCAAACCCCCGATCTGGTGCTGGCCGACCATCCCTTTGCCGATCTCGGACCGGCGGCGGTCAAACTCCTGATGACGCTGCTCCGGGCCGAACACACCCGGCTCGGCTTCGGACTGATCTATGCCACCGGCGGCTTGCAGGCGGCGGCCCGGCTGGGCGGGCGGGTGCTGGTGCTGCGTGCCGGCCGGGTGGTCGAAGAAGGCGACGCGACGCGGCTGATGGGCGAGCACGCCCACGCCTATACCAAGACCCTGTTCAAGGCCCTGCCGCGCCTCAACCGCGACGCCCCCAAGCCGCGCACCGCCCATCGCGGCCAGCCGCTGCTGCAGGTCCACGGCCTTTCCTTCGTGCCCAACACCTCGATGCGCGACGGCCTCACCTTCGAACTGCGCCGCAGCGCCTCGCTGGCACTGGTCGGCGAAGCCGGTTCCGGGCGGCGGGCGATGCTCAGAGCCCTGCTCGGCTTCGACAAGGCCCCGAGCGGCAAGGTGCTGTTCGATGCCGTCGATCTCTACCGCCTGTCGGAGGCGATGGCCTCGCGCATCCGCCGCCGCATCGCCTTCGTCACCGGCGAGGACGATTGCCTCGATCCGCGCATGACCATCCACGACACCGTCGAAGAGCCGCTGCGCGCCCATCTCGATCTCAGCCGCGATCTCATCGCCGGCTATCGCGACGAAGCGCTGAAACGGGTCGGGCTGGCCAGTCACGACGGCAAGCGCACCGTCGCCTCGCTGTCGATGTTCGACAAACGGCGGCTGCAGGTGGCGCGCGCCTTCGTCGGCGCACCCCTTCTGGTGGTGGTCGACGAACCCTTGAAGGGCCTCGACGCGTTCGCCCAGACCATCATGCGCGAAGTGCTGGTCGATTTCCGCGCCACCCAGGAATCGGCGTTCCTGGTGATGACCTCGGACTTGACCGTGGCGCAGGCCCTCGCCGACGAAGCCATGGTGTTCCAGGACGGCAAGATCGTGGAACGCGGCTCGATCGCCCATCTGGTGCGTACCCCCCAGCACGACGCCACCAAGGCGCTGATCGAGGCGGTGAGCTTTTCCGATCTTTCACCCGAGAGTTCTTCGAATCTTTGATTGTCGCGCTTTCGGACGGAAAACCGGGTTCCACTTTTCCTGAAAGCGCTCTAGGGTCCGCCCGATTCCCGAGGACGATAGGACTATGATCCCGCGCTACGCCCGCGCCGATATGACCGCGATCTGGTCGGCCGAAACCAAATTCCGCATCTGGTTCGAAATCGAAGCCCACGCGGCGACCGCGCTCGCCAAGCTCGGCGTCATTCCGGAGCACGCCGCCAAGACGGTGTGGGAAAAGGGCGCCGCCGCGAAATTCGACGTCGCGCGCATCGACGAGATCGAACGCGAGGTCAAGCACGACGTCATCGCCTTCCTCACCCATCTGTCCGAGATTGTCGGCCCCGAAGCGCGCTTCGTGCACCAGGGCATGACCTCGTCGGACGTGCTCGACACCTGCCTGGCGGTGCAGATGAAGCGCGCCGCCGACCTCTTGATCGCCGACGTCGACAAGCTGCTCGAAGCGATCAAGACCCGCGCCTTCGAACACAAGCTGACGCCCTGCATCGGCAGGAGCCACGGCATTCACGCCGAGCCGACCACCTTCGGGCTCAAGCTCGCCGGTTATTATGCCGAGTTCACCCGCGCCCGCGCGCGACTGGTGACGGCCCGCGAAGAAATCGCCACTTGCGCCATTTCCGGACCGGTCGGCACCTTCGCCAGCGTGTCGCCCGAGGTCGAAGCCTATGTCGCCGAACAAATGGGGCTGACCGTCGAGCCGGTGTCGACGCAAGTGATCCCGCGCGACCGTCATGCCGCCTTCTTCGCGGCGCTGGCGGTGGTGGCCTCGTCGCTCGAACGGCTGGCCGTGGAGATCCGCCATCTGCAGCGCACCGAAGTTTTGGAAGCCGAAGAGTATTTCTCGCCCGGCCAGAAGGGCTCCTCGGCGATGCCGCACAAGCGCAATCCGATCCTGTCGGAGAACGTCACCGGTCTCGCCCGCATGGTGCGCTCCGCCGTGATCCCGGCGCTGGAAGACGTGGCGCTGTGGCATGAGCGCGATATCTCGCACTCCTCGGTGGAACGCTATATCGGCCCCGACGCCACCATCACGCTCGACTTCGCGCTCGCCCGCATGACCGGACTGATCGCCAAGCTGGTGGTCTATCCCGAGCACATGCTGGCCAACCTCAACCGCACCCACGGCGTCGTCAACAGCCAGCGCGTGATGCTGGCGCTGACGCAAAAGGGTCTGGCGCGCGAAGTCGCCTATCGCCTGGTGCAGAAGAACGCCATGCGCGCCTTCAACGGCGAAGGCCCGCTGCTCGATCTCTTGAAGACCGATCCCGACGTCACCAAGGCGCTGTCGACGACCGAACTGGAATCGCTGTTCGACCTCGGCTTCCATCTCAAGAACGTCGACACGATTTTCGCGCGGGTGTTCGGGTAAAAATAAACTTGTCATCCCCGGCTGAGCAGTCCGAGCGTCGCGAGGAATGCGAAGGGAAGGGGACCCAGGTGGCCGCGCCTGATCAGACTTCGAAGTGAAGTCGTGCCTTTTCTGAAACGCAGAAGATGTGTCGCGACCTGGGTTCCCTTCCCCTCCCATCCTTCGCGCGGTGCGCTCCGGACGGTCGGCCGGGAATGACAGGTTTGTTTTGGCGGGGCAGATCTTCGTCACCGACCAGACGCGGCGGACGGTGCCGTCGACTTCGAGGATGAACAGGTCCGTGCGGCGCGGCGGTTGCGCCGCGATCATCTGTTCGGCCGCGGCGATGGCGGCTTTCACGCGGGCGATCAACGCATTCATCCTGGAACGGAGCGCCTTCACCTCGGCCAACAGTGCCCGCATCTCAGCGCGCTCGCGCTTGACCGCATTGCGGTTACCAACCGGCGCCCCCGCACGCCGCGCTTCGGCAACATAATTGTTTTGACGGTTTTCGCACCCAGGAGGGGGAGCCCCCTCCCCTGGCGGGACCACCCCTTTTACCATCGATTTGGCGCACCCGCGCGCGCAACGGCCGCCGCATCGCTTCGATCAGAAGCGGCGGGGTTTGCGAGAATGCGAGTGCGTCGTCCATGCACCATCAGCGGTCAGTCTTCCTTTGGAAAAGTGGGAAGCGACCGCGCCGGCATCAAGCGCTATCTGAGACAGGAATCGGCAACAATTATCACGATTTCTGAACGATGAGACGCAGGTGCAAGAGCCAAAATCGACGGTCGTAGCTATTCGGACAACTTCAGTGAGACTGTTTCTGGCAATCGACACTTCGTTTAAGCTCTCGCCGTCTCGAAAGAACGCCCAAATAGGGGAACAACATGCCATCGTCACCCAGATGGTTGGGTCTTGTAGACCAGTGGAGACCTTGGGATTCAAACTTCCGCAAACAGTTTAATGAGCGACTTGCCAAAACACTGGAACATGTTCGTATACATGGAGACATAACGCTGCTGAGAAAGGTAATCGCGGAGATCGCAGATACAGAATTGCGGCGTGCTGTGATCCGTAAGGTTGTTACCCGTTACCCACTTAAGTATGACCTGCAGTCAAAATGCCTAAGACTTAAAGGGGACTGGCGCTGTTCGTGGAAGCGAACTGCAAGGTTTGATGCATTCACTGCGAATGCATCAGAGTGGGCGCCATGCATACCGACCAGAAATCATAGAAAAGCGACCCAGGACTATTTAGCCGAAACAATCCAACAAAAGGAACTCGCCATCCGATTTCGGGATGCGGGTGATTTATATCGTTATGAACTCGCGCTCGATGCTGCCCGCCAAGCCATGAAGAAAGCGCGACGAGGACATTAACTGCGCAATCGCTATCACGATTTCTGAACGATGAGACGCAGATGCAATTTCACCTCCACCTTGCGGGAAAGGAGCAGTGAACATGCGCGCAAGACGACCCGTCACGGCTTGGCGACGCGCAGTCCTTTGTCGTCGGCGAGTTTGAGGGCGGTGCCCCAGCCGTAAAAATTGTTGGCGACGGCGACCGCGATCTGATTGGCGCCGGCCTTGAGCGGCAGCGCGAACGACGCGTTCTGCGGCGTGCAGCGTCCGTCCGGGGCCTTGCGCGCTTGCGGCGGCTGATAGGGATTCTTGTCGGCAAACACCTTTTCGCCGTTCACGAACACCCACACCTCGCGGCAGAGAGCGATGTTCACGGTCTTGGGTCCGGCGCGGCGCGCGGTGATCGTCGTTTTCAGCCACGCCAGCGCGCGACCCGGCGCCGAGACCGGTTTGCCGTAAAGCCGGGTGAGGTTCACGAGGCCGTCCGACTCGGCCGCCAGCGGCTGCCACGGCGCCGTCGGCATATCGGCGAGCACAGGTTCGCGGCCGGCCGCCAGCACGGAGGGCTGGGAAACCTGCCAATGGCGCACGAACAGCGCATCGCTCCTGGCGGCGGCGGGCGGCGGCGGCGCGGCCGTATCGGGGGTGACCGTGAGATTGGCGAACACGCCGGGACCGTGCAGCACCAAGCCGCCGCTCGTCGTGCCGCCTTCGAGATGGGCGTCGGCCAGCGCCAGCGTGCCGTTGACATAAATCGACAGCCGCTCGCCCGCGACCGTCAGCTTGATGTGATTCCACGCTCCGTCCGCGAGCGGCGCCGGGCGCTGGTATTGCGGGAAGAAGTCCCACAACAGAACGCCGTGCACCATCGGCGCATACTGCATGCAGTCGATGGCGGTGGCGCAATTCGGCTTGGGGCGGAAATAGAAGTCCTCGTAGTTCTCGCCATCGATGCGGCGAAAGCCGATGCCGACGCCCATGGTCCCCTGGGTCTCGACATCGAATTCGATGCTGCCGTTGGCGAGAATGACGCCGTTCGGTACCGCCTGGGCATTGGTCTGCTTCAGCTTGAGCGCGGCAAAACCTTTGTAATCGGCGAATTCGCCGTCGCCGCGCACGGTCCAGGCCTCGGCTTTCATGGCGACCGGATCGGCCGCCATGGCGGGAAACAGGCCAAGCATCATCAGGCTGGCGCAAGCGGCGAGCTTCATCGTCGTCTCCGAAAGGATCAAGGACGGCACGCTAGCATCGGGGGTGAAGCCGAGCCGTTCACATCGCGGTGTGAGCGATCACATCGCGGTGTAAATCATGAGCAAATTATCATGCTGCGATTGCCGCGCAGCTTCAGCGCCGACCGGCTGCTCGACAGCGCTAGGAAGCGCCGACGCCCGTCGGGGCGATCCCGATTTGATCGGCCACGACTTCAAGGACGACCTCCGGCAGAGACTCCGCAATCGCGGCCCGCATTTGCGCCAGCGCTTCTGGATCGGCCGGACCTCGTGCAAATGCTTCATCCCTGGTGCGCGCACTAGGCCACTGGGCATAGGAATACCACAGGCCATCAGCGCCGCGGTGCAACCGCGATCCCAGCGATCCGCGCACCCGGAGGGCCATCGTCATACGCGACCAAGCTTCAACAAAAGCGTCCTCGGCGTCGGCCCGCAGCCGCCATCGATAAAGAACGACGAAACCCGGCGTCACGCTTTCGTTTGCCGGCGCTTGGCGCGATTGCATCCGTGCGGTTCCCTTGTTGGACGGAGCGGGCACTCCCGCTCGCCATATGCTCAGCACGACATACAAAACAAACGGCCGGAGCGAAAGCCCCGGCCGTCGTATTGAACAAACGCGCTGAGGATCAGATCTTGCCCGACAGCGTCACGCCGTAGGTCGGCGGTTCGTTGAGGATCGCGGCCGAGTAGTTCTCGATCACGCCCTTGAGGTTCTTGTTGTTGGTGATGTTGCGGCCGTAGAGAGCGACTTCCCAGGCGTCGGTGGAATAGCCGACTTTCAAACCGCCTTCGAAATTGCCGTTCGAATTGAACTCGCGGGTGCGATAGAGCACGAAGTTGGTATAGCCCTGCAGGTTCCAATCCGTCGCCACGAACACTTTGCCCTCGCCGCCGAGCGGAATGTCGTAGCGGCCGGAGAAGTTGAGGTTGTATTCCGGCGCGTTCGGCAGCGGGTTGCCGTCGATCTTGGCGAAATACGTCGTGCCGGTGCCTGTGCCCTTGGCGAAATAGGGGTTCAGCGGCGTGACGGTGAGAACGCCGAGGAAGCTGCCCATCTGGGCATAGGCGTTGGCGTCCTTGATCTCGGTGTGCAAGAGCGACAGGCCCGCCGTGAGCGACAGGTTCTCGATCGGCAGCCAGTCGAGTTGGGCTTCCATGCCGTAGGCCTCGGCCTTGTTGGCATTGAAGAACACGCCGTTGCCGTTGGAGTCGTTGCCGTTGAGCTGAACGTCGTCGACCGTATAGGTGAAGGCCGACACGTTGAAGCGCAGCGTGTTGGAGAACTGGCTCTTGAGGCCGGCTTCCCACGACAGGATGGTTTCGGAATTGGCCGAGGTGAACGGCGCGTTGAACACCGCCGAACGGCCCTGAATGGTGGGACCGCGGAAGCCGGTGGCGACGCGGGCATAAACACTGAGATCGGGGCTCACCTCGTAAAGCGCGCTGACGTCCCAGCTCGGCTTGGTGTCTTCCAGCACCGGATGCGGGTTGGCGCTGGCGGGGAAACCCACTACGCCCGCCGCGGTCGCCGCCGGTTTGACCAGCAGCGTGTCCTTGCGGTCGTTGGTGACGCGGACGCCGCCGGTGATCGTCAAGTGCGGCAGCACTTCGTAGCTCGCCTGGCCGAACAGCGCCCACGAGGTGTTGGCATCGCGCAAGCGCACCCAGTTGTTGGGATTGTTGGCCGGCGGGGTCAGGAAGAAGGCGCGCTGATAGAATTCGGTGATGTCGTGCTGGTCGAAATACATGCCGCCGACCTGCCACTTGAACGGGCCTTCGGCGCTGGAGGCCAGACGCACTTCCTGCGTCCATTGGCTGAGCGCGCGCACCCGGCCCATCGATTCGCCGAAACCGGCATTGCCATAATCGGCCGCCGCACCGCCGTCGGTATCGCCGCGGCTCTGGCCTTCGGTCGCTTCATAGCCGGTGATCGAGGTCAGCGTGACGCCGCCGAAATCGTAGGTGATGTTCTCCGAGATGCCGTAGGTGTTGTAGCCCTGCGGATTGTTCATGCCTTCGTCCCAGCGCGCCTGGTTCCAGTGCTGCGACGAGACATCGTGCGAACCGAGGCTGATGGCGCCGCGGCGGAACACGCTGGCCGGACCGTCGTACCAGCGGCCGTGCATCACGGTCAGCATGGAAAGATTGTCGGTCGGCGTCGCCAGCAACTGGACGCGCAAGTCGCGTTCGTTGAAGCCGCCCACCGCATCCTTCTGGCCGGTCGGCGTGCCGTCGGCCGAAGCGCCGGTGTAGGTGTTGTCGATATAATGATCGCGCTTCTGATAGAGGCCGGAAACGCGCAGCGCGAGCTTGCCGTCGATCAGCGGGCCGCCGGCGCCGAAATCGATGTCGACACTGTTATAGGCGCCGTAGCTGGCCGAGCCGCGCGCCTCGAACGTCTGGCTGGGGCGGATCGAATCGAACTTGATGATGCCGGCGGTGGTGTTGCGGCCGAACAGCGAACCTTGCGGACCGCGGAACACTTCCACGGCGCCGACGTCGAAGGCGGGCGTCGACTTCAGCACGACGTGTTCCATCACGATGTCGTCCTGGATGATCGACACCGGCTGCGAGGCGCCGAGATAGAAGTCCACATTGCCGAGACCGCGAATGTAGAAGCGCGGGAAAATGCGCCCCGTGGTGGATTCGACGTAGAGACTCGGCACCTTGCCCGACAACGCCAGCAGCGTGTCGTCGCCCGACGCGGTCATGGTGGTGAGAGCCTCGTTGCTCAACACGCTGGTCGACACCGGCACGTCCTGCTGGTTCTCGACCCGGCGCTGGGCGGTGACGACGACTTCCTCAAGACCTGCGCTCTGGGCAAAGGCCGGATTGCCCACGATCAGGGCGCAAACCGCCGCCCCCACCAGAGCCCGGCCCATAACGTTCATGGAATGCATGCTTTTTTCCCGCTCATTGGTTTACCAAACAGCGAGAAGGCCAACAGAACCCCAGCGCGAGACTTTCGCCTCGCCATCACCCCGGTGTTCGGTGGAAATCCCCTCTCGCGGGCGGAACCTAGGGGCGGTGCATGACTGCTGCGTGACAGTGCGCGTCCGCTCGGCCACGACTGTCGCTGCAGTACAACACCCCCGGTCCATCCTTTCTCAGCCGTTCGCTTCCAGCTCGGCACGGACCTGGGCGCTGTATTCGTGCATCTTCTTGCGCAGAACCTCGTCCGCAACCGCCACGCCGCGGGCCCGGAAGTCGCCCTGGACCTTACGGAAGACGTCCTCTTCGCCCGGCTCCTTCATGTCCGAAGCCACCACCGACTTGGCGTAGTCCTCGGCTTCGGGACCGGAAAGGCCCAGTTCCGCCGCCGCCCATAACCCCAGGAGCTTGTTGCGCCGCACCGTGGCCTTGAACCGGACCTCCTCGTCGAACGCCCATTTGTGTTCGTGCTTGTTGTGCGACTCGCTCATGATTCCCTAGCGTAAGTTATTGATTTCTATTGATTATCTAATGGCAAGGCAGGCTTTTGCAACGCCCGTCGCAGCGCCGCGAGAAGCCGCCTTAAGGGAATCCGGCGGCGCGCATTGCCCCCAGGGCGCGCGATGCTTATTTTGGGGGATCGCGGGGTCGGTTAAGGCCCCGCTTCGCGTTTTCACAAGTGCTCCCTAGGAGCGTCCTGGAGCGCCAGGCAGGCCAAGATGGATTTTCAAATGAAACGCCGGCGCATGATCTACGAGGGCAAGGGCAAGATCCTTTACGAAGGACCGGAGCCCGGCACCCTGGTCCAATACTTCAAGGACGACACCTCCGCCCTCGACAACGCCAAGAAGGCGGTGATCGAAGGCAAGGGCGTACTCAACAACCGCATCAGCGAATACCTGATGACGCAGCTCAACCTCATCGGGGTGCCGACGCATTTCATGCGCCGCCTCAACATGCGCGAGCAGCTCGTCAAAGAAGTCGAGATCGTGCCGCTGGAAGTGAAGGTGCGCAACGTCGCCGCAGGTTCGCTTTCGAAGCGCCTCGGCATCGAAGAAGGCACACCGCTGCCGCGCTCGATCATCGAATATTATTACAAGAACGACGCCCTGCACGATCCCTGGGTGTCGGAAGAACACATCACCGCGTTCGGCTGGGCCAGCCCCCAGGATCTCGACGACATCGTCAACTTGACCATCCGGATCAACGACTTCCTCTCGGGCCTGTTCCTTGGCGCCGGCATCAAGCTGGTGGATTTCAAGGTCGAATTCGGCCGCTTGTGGGAAAACGACTACATGCGGATCGTGCTGGCCGACGAAATCAGCCCCGACTGCTGCAGGTTGTGGGACGTCACCACCAGCGAGAAACTCGACAAAGATCGCTTCCGGCGCGATCTCGGCGGCCTGATGGAGGCCTACTCTGAGGTCGCACGCCGCCTGGGAATCCTGCCCGAATCAGGGCAAGGAGAAGCCAAAGGCCCGATGCTGGTGAAATGACGCGCTGGTGAATCGCCAGACGCACGCGTATAAGCCGCCGGGTTTTGCCTCCCTTCAGGGTCGAGGCGCACGGATTTCGCGAAGCAGCAACACTTTGCAGGAGTAGTGTGTCCTCCCGCTTGTGTCTGCCTGCCGAGCACGGGCCTTTGTGTATCGCGCTTTCAGACGGAAAACCGGTTCCCACTTTTTCCGGAAAGCGCTCTTGGAGATAAATCACCATGAAAGCGCGCGTCTTCGTCACCCTGAAAAACGGCGTTCTCGATCCGCAAGGCAAGGCGATCGGGCACGCGCTCGGCAATCTCGGCTTTGAAGGCGTCGGCAGCGTGCGCCAGGGCAAGCTGATCGAGATCGAACTTAGCGAAACCGACGAGGCCAAGGCCAAGGCCGCCCTCAAGGAGATGTGCGAGAAGCTGCTCGCCAACACGGTGATCGAGAAATACGACATCGAGCTGAAGGCCTGAGCCATGAAAAAGCTCCTCGCCGCCTTCGCGCTGAGCGTTGCCCTCGCCGCTCCCGCGTTCGCCGATGACGCCATCCCCGCCGCCAAGCTGGCCGCCGCCAAGGAACTGATCCAGGTCAGCGGTGCCGAACAATTGTTCGGCTCGGTCGACGGCCTGACCGAAGCCATGGTCGCGCAAGTGAAGAAGTCCGCGCCGGCCATCGACGACGATGCGATCAATCACTTGAAGGCGATCGTCAAGGAGGAGTTCACCAAGGCCGTCCCCGGCATGATCGAGGAAACCACCAAGCTCTACGCCCGCCATTTCTCGGAAAGCGAGATGCGCGACATGATCGCCTTCTACGCCTCGCCGACCGGCAAGCGCGTGGTCAGCGAGATGCCCGCCTTGATGCGCGAAAGCATGCAGATGTCGGTGCAGACCTCCAACGTCATCATCCAGCGCTTCATCGCCTACATGCAGGAACGCGCTGCCAAGGAAGCCCCCAAGCAATGAAATCCGCCGTCGTCGTCTTCCCCGCCTCCAATTGCGACCGCGATGCCGCCGTCGCCCTGGAACAGATCACGGGCACCAAGCCCGTCATGGTTTGGCACGCCGACTCGGAAGTTCCCGACGTCGACCTGATCGTGCTGCCGGGCGGCTTTTCCTATGGCGACTATCTGCGCTGCGGCGCGATGGCCGGTCAGTCCAACATCATGCGCGCGGTCAAGGAGAAATCCGAACAAGGCGTCAAGGTGCTCGGCATCTGCAACGGCTTCCAGGTTCTCACCGAGACCCACATGCTGCCGGGCGTGCTGATGAAGAACGCGCACCTCAAATTCGTCTGCCGGCCGCAGGCCCTCGAGGTGATCGAGACCCAGTCGGTCTTCACCCGCAAATATCAAGCAGGCCAGCGCGTGGTGTTCCCGGTGGCGCACGGCGAAGGCAATTACGTCGCCGACGACGAAACGCTGGACCGCCTCGAAGGCGAAGGCCGGGTGGTGTTCAAGTATGCGCCGGGCGAGAACCCCAACGGCTCGGCCCGCGACATCGCCGGCATCCTCAACGAAAAGCGCAACGTCCTCGGCCTGATGCCGCATCCCGAACGCGTCTGCGATCCGCTTCTCGGCGGCACCGACGGCAAGGCGATGTTCGAAGGTTTGATTGAAGCGCTGGGATAGAACGGATGTCGGTTGACCGCCTCAGCCCTGATTCACGCGGAGACGCGGAGACGCGGAGTTCGCTCCACCGTGTCATCCCCGGCCGAACTGCCGTTGCGCGAAGCGCTATGGCAGTGAGGGAAAGGGGACCCAGGTGGTCCGGCTTCCGCGAAATCGAAAAAGAGGCACGGCTTCCCTTTCCACACAGAGTCGAGGCCGCGACCTGGGTTCCCTTCCCCTCGCTGCGCTGCGCTTGCTCGGCCGGGAATGACATATCTTTTCCATTTTCTCCGCGCCTCCGCGACACCGCGTGCCGGATTTCCCTGAACTCCTGAATAAGAGCCCGCCCATGAACGCCCCCGTTGCCGTCACGCCCGAAGTCGTCAAGGATCACGGCCTTAACGACGCCGAATACGCCCGCATCGTCGAGCTGCTCGGCCGCGCGCCGACCATCGTCGAACTCGGCATCTTCTCGGTGATGTGGAGCGAGCACTGCTCCTACAAGTCCACCCGCATTCATTTGAAGAAGCTGCCGACCTCGGCGCCGTGGGTGATCCAGGGTCCGGGCGAAAACGCCGGCATCATCGACGTCGGCGACGGCGACGTCTGCGTCTTCAAGATGGAAAGCCACAACCATCCGAGCTTCATCGAGCCGTTCCAGGGCGCAGCGACCGGCGTCGGCGGCATCATGCGCGACGTCTTCACCATGGGCGCGCGCCCGGTGGCCTCGCTCGACTCGTTGCGCTTCGGCGAGCCCAACCATCCCAAGACCCGCCATCTGGTGGCGGGCGTGGTGTCGGGCATCGGCTCCTACGGCAACTGCATGGGCATCCCCACGGTCGCCGGCGAAACCAATTTCCACAAATCCTACAACGGCAACATCCTGGTCAACGCGATGTGCGTCGGCCTCGCCAAAGCCGACAAGATTTTCTATTCGGCGGCCAAGGGTGCGGGCAATCCGGTGGTCTATGTCGGCTCCAAGACGGGCCGCGACGGCATTCACGGCGCCACCATGGCCTCGGCCGAGTTCAATGAGGACTCCGAGGAGAAGCGTCCGACGGTGCAAGTCGGCGACCCCTTCACCGAAAAGCTGCTGCTCGAAGCCTGCCTCGAACTGATGGCGACCGATGCCATCATCGCGATCCAGGACATGGGCGCGGCGGGTCTGACCTCGTCGTCGTCGGAAATGGCCGACAAAGGCGGCTCGGGCATCGAGATCGATCTCGACAAAGTCCCGCAGCGCGAAACCAATCTCACCGCCTACGAGATGATGCTGTCGGAAAGCCAGGAGCGCATGCTGGCGGTTCTGAAGCCGGGGCGCGAAGCCGAAGCCGAACGCATCTTCAAGAAGTGGGAACTCGATTTCTCGGTGATCGGCTATACCACCGACACCCATCGCATGGTCGTGCGCCACAAAGGCGAGATCGTCGCCGACATGCCGGTGACCGCGCTTAGCGATGCCGCGCCGATCTACGAGCGCCCGTTCGTCAAGCGCAAGCCGACAAGCGGCAAGGTATCGTTCGAAGCCTCGCGGCCGGCGATGGAATCGCTGCTGCGTCTCTTGTCGACGCCGGACCTCTGCTCCAAGCGCTGGGTGTGGGAACAGTACGACTACACCGTGATGGCCGACAGCGTGCAGCAGCCGGGCGGCGACGCCGCGGTGGTACGCGTACACGGCACCGATAAGGGTCTGGCCTGCTGCACCGACGTGACGCCGCGCTATTGCAAAGCCAATCCGTTCGAAGGCGCCAAACAGGCCGTCGCCGAAGCCTGGCGCAACATCACCGCGGTCGGCGGTCTGCCGCTCGCCACCACCGATTGCCTCAACTTCTCCAATCCGGAAAAGCCCGAAGCGATGGGCGAGATCGTCGCCGGCATCGAAGGCCTCGGCGAAGCCTGCCGCGTGCTCGAATTCCCGATCGTGTCGGGCAACTGCTCGCTCTACAACGAGACCCAGGGCGAAGGCATCCTGCCGACCCCGACCATCGGCGGCGTCGGTCTCTTGAAGGACGTGCACAAGATGGCGACCGTCGCGTTCAAGCGCGAAGGCGATGCCATTCTGCTGATCGGCGACACCAAGGGCCATCTCGGCCAGTCGGTGTACCTGCGCGAAATCGAGGGTCTCGAAGAAGGCGCCGCCCCGCCGGTCGATCTCAAGCTGGAAAAGAAGAACGGCGATTTCGTCCGTGGGCTGATCGAAGCGGGCACCGACACGGTGCACGACATCGCCGACGGCGGATTGCTGGTCGCGGTCGCCGAAATGGCGATGGCCGGCGGCATCGGCGCGGTGCTGCGGGGCCAGTTCGAAGCCGACAAGTTCATCCCGTTCTATTTCGGCGAAGATCAGGCGCGTTATCTGATGGCGGTTCCGGCCGCCGAGGCCGATGCGATCCTCGCCAAGGCCAAGAAGGCGGGCGTGCGGGCGCGTCACATCGGCTTCACCGGCGCCAAGAACGACAAGGGCGAAGCGGTTCTTACCGGCGTCGGCCTGCCGCCCGTGACCGTCACGGCGCTGAAGGCGACCCACGAAGCCTGGCTGCCGGAATACATGAAGGGGTAAATTCCTCTCCCCTTACGAGGGGTCCTGAGCATCGGCGTCGCATCGCGGTCCTTCGCTTTTCGCTGATAGGATCGCGGCTGCATTCGGTTGAGCGGCACCGTCGTGGCCAGGAAAAAAAGTTCGACGCCGGCAAAAGTGCCCGCCGGGATCACCCGAACGGTAACGGCTGTCGCGCGCCATGCCGCTCCATCGGCGATGGGGCTGGCCGCCTTCGAATACATCGACCGGTTGCAGCGGCTGGACGAACCGCAAGCCGTCCGGGCCGCCTTTGCCGACGCCATCACCGCGCTCGGCGTGACCAGTTTCGCGCTTCTCGAAGTCAATCCCAATCCGGAGGCGTTCCAGCGCACGGTGATCGACGACACCATGCCAGTGGGGTGGAAGGAGCGTTATTTCGAGCAGAAATACGCCGCCATCGATCCGTGCGTGCGGGCCATTGCCAGCAGCGTCGAGCCGTTCCTTTGGAGCGAGGCCTTGGCGCGGTCGCGGCGGGAAAAGCCCCAGCGGCGCATCTACGACGAAGCCGGCAGTTTCGGCCTCAATCAAGGCCTGTGCGTGCCGATCTATGGACCGAACCGCTATATGGCGTTCGCCACTCTGGCCGGTCCTCAACTCGATCTGGCGCCGACCTCGCGCGCGGCCCTGCATGTCATGGCGCTCTACACTCACAACCGCCTGTTGACGCTGATGCAAACCGAAACCACTGAAGCCCCCACCCTGACCCGCCGCGAAAGGGAATGCCTGACATGGGTGGCGCAGGGAAAATCGGATTGGGAAATCGGCGAAATCCTGAAAATCAGCGAGCGCACGGCGCATTGGTATATCGAATGCGCCAAACGCAAATTCGGCGTCGCGACCCGCATCCAGGCGGTTGTCAATGCAGCGGCGGCCGGGCTGATCGGCGTTTGACCCTGCCGATCGGCGGGGCGCTTTTTGCGGACAAGTCGCGATAATGGGTTCGTGGGCTGGGGGGCGGCCCACACTTCAGCCCGGAGCAAATCGATCGTGGCCAAACGGAAGGCGACACCAACCGCGGCAGAGAATAGCCGCGCCGCCAATGTCACCTTGCGCGAAGAGGTGATGGAAACCCTGTTGCAGCTTCATATCGGCTTTTGCGGTCTGGGGCGCATCCAGGAAGCCGGCCCTCTCCTGCACAGCCTGATGGAGCTTGCCTATCACGCGCCCCCGCCCGGTGGGCGCAAGCGGCGCTCAGGCCTTAACTGAGGCTGCACCTCTCGCGATGGGGAGAGGGATTTTCTCGCGCGACGGCTTGCCCTAATCTCCGCCCATGCCGATGCCAGCCCATGAAATCGAAGCCTTGTTGAAAGCCGCCTTTCCCGATGCGGAGGTGGCGATCGAAGCGCTTGCCAACGACAATGACCACTTCAAGGCTGTGGTTACCTCCGCCGCCTTCCAAGGCAAATCGCGCGTCCAGCAGCACCAGATGGTCTATGCCGCCCTCCAAGGCAAAATGGGCGGAGACCTGCACGCGCTGATGCTGCAAACTGTAGCGAAGGACTGAGTATGGGCTTCTGGCGCAATCCCAGCGCATTGGAAATGGCAAAGCAGGCCCAACAGCGACGCGGCCACAGCTTTGGGCTGTTTCTCCTCGTCAGCTCAGCGGCGTTGACATGGCTGGTGCTCCATATCCTGGCGATCATTGTGGGGTTGCCGGACGACAAAGGCGAACGGATCATCGTCGGCGGCGCTGTTTTTCTCGGTATTTGGACAGGCCAATTCTTTGCTGTTCCTCGCCTGCTGCCGCTTTTGCCGCGCCGGTTCCGCTCACGACCACCCGCTTGACGTTCGCCGGTCCAGACCTTACCTCTGTCGGACTTTTGAAGGGTTCCAAAATGCCGAACGTCCACGACCAGATCGCCGAAGCCATCGCCGCCAACGACGTTGTCGTCTACATGAAGGGCACGCCGGTCTTCCCCCAATGCGGCTTCTCCGCCGCGGTCGTCGATGTGCTGACCAGACTGGGCGTGAAGTTCAAGGCGTTCGACGTGCTCGCCGATGCCGATCTCCGGCAGGGCATCAAGGAATTCGCCAACTGGCCGACCATTCCTCAGCTTTACGTCAAGGGCGAGTTCATCGGCGGCTGCGATATCGTCCGCGAGATGTATGCGAGCGGCGAGCTGAAGGAACTCTTGGCCGAAAAGGGCGTCGCCACCGTCGACGCCTGAAGGCCGTCAGCCACACAAAACCGGATACTGGCTGCGCACATAGTCCGCGAAGGCGCGATCGTCCTTGCCGATATGGTCCAGCAGCCAGCCGCGCAGGAAGGCGAGTTCCGCCGCCGTCGATCCATGGCTCGCGACCGTCTGGCCAAAGCGCTTCAGAATCAGGGTCAGAAAGCCGTGCCGTTTGGTGTGGATGTCCGCGGCGGGGTAGCCGGTTTGCCGGAACAGCGCATGCTCGTACTCGAAATGCTTTTCGGTAAAGAGCATCAGGCGATCAAGGGCGCGATGGATCGCGGCGTCGCCCTCTGCAGACGCCAGAGTGTTGACGAGACCCGCCATCTCCTGGTGCTGAGCATCCATCGAAGCAATGCCCAGATTGTAGCCGTCATTCCAAAGCAGCAGTGCCATGCCGTTTCCCTTGGGGCGCCAAGCTAACCGCCAAGCGTTGCCAGGACTTTAAGACGCCGCCGCGCTTGGCGACGGAACGAGCTTCAAGCGATTTTGAACGTGCCGTGCCTGTCCCCCGGTGCATGCCGGGGCCTTGTTGCGCTATGGATAGGGAACCAAAGAGGGGTTCGCCATGCGCAGGATCTACGCCGTATCGCTTGCCGTTTGTGCCACCGTCGCGGCCGTTGCGGCGAGCGTCCCGTCCGGAATCGACCTTGCCGGCATCGACAAAGCGGTAGCGCCGGGCGACGACTTCTTCGCCTACGGCAACGGCGCCTGGCTCAAGAAAACCGCGATCCCGGCCGACCGCTCGAGTTTCGGCACGTTCGATCAGCTGCTCGAAAAGACTTCGGCCGAAGTGCGCGATCTGATCCAGACCGCGGCCAAAACCAATCCCAAGCCCGGCTCCGATGCGCAGAAGGTCGGCGACTATTATGCGAGCTTCATGGACGAAGCCGGCATCGAAGCCAAAGGCCTGACGCCGCTCAAACCCGAATTCGACCGCATCGCCGCGATCAAGGACACCAAATCGCTGTCGGCCTATCTCGGCGCGATGCTGCGTGCCGATGTCGATCCGCTCAATGCCACCAATCTCTACACCGATCATATCTTCGGCATCTGGGTCAATCAGGCGTTCGAGCAGCCCGGCCGTAACGTGCCGTATATCCTGCAAGGCGGGCTCGGCATGCCTGACCGCGAATACTATCTGTCGAAGTCGCCCAAGATGGCGGCGATCCGCACCAAGTATCAGGCCCATATCGCCGCCGTGCTGAAACTCGCCGGGATCGCCGATGCCGACGCCAAGGCGGCGCGCATCATGGCGCTGGAGACCAAAATCGCGAGCGCCCACACCTCGCGCGCCGACAGTGAAGACGTGCTCAAGGCCAACAATCCGTGGAATCGCGGAAGCTTCGCCAAGCGCGCGCCGGGCATGGACTGGAACGCCTATTTCGCGGCCGCAGGCCTTTCCGATCAGGCCGACTTCATCGTCTGGCAGCCGGGTGCGGTGACCGGCACGGCGGCGCTGGTATCGAACCAGCCGGTCGGCGTGTGGAAAGAGTATCTCGCCTATCAGCTCATCGAACATTATTCCGGCGTGCTGCCCAAGGCGTTCGTCAACGAAAGCTTCGCCTTCTACGGCACCGTCCTCAACGGCACGCCGAAAATCCGCGACCGCTGGAAGCGCGCCATCAGCGCCACCAACGGCGCCCTGGGCGAGCCGGTCGGCAAGCTCTATGTCGCGCGCTATTTCCCGCCGGCGGCCAAAGCCAAGATCGAAGGCATGGTCAAGGAATTGATCGCCGCCTATCGCGCCCGCATCAATCGCCTCGCCTGGATGAGTCCGGCGACCAAACAGAAGGCGCTGGCCAAGCTGGCGACGCTGAAAGTCGGCGTCGGCTATCCCGACAAATGGCGCGATTATTCGAGCCTGAAAATCGTGCGCGGCGATGCCTTCGGCAATCTGCAGCGTTCCGAACAGTTCGAATACCGCTATGCCCTCGCCAAGCTGCATCGCCCGGTCGACCGCGGCGAATGGGCGATGGACCCGCAGACCGTCAACGCCGTCAATCTGCCGCTGGTCAATGCGCTGAACTTCCCGGCCGCGATCCTGCAGCCGCCGTTCTTCGATCCCAAGGCCGACGACGCGCTCAATTACGGTTCGATCGGCGCCACCATCGGCCACGAAATCAGCCACAGCTTCGACGACCAGGGCAGCCAGTTCGACGCTCAAGGCAAGCTCAACAACTGGTGGACGCCCGCCGATCTCGCGCATTTCCGCGCCGCCGCGGCCAAGTTGGTGAAGCAATACGACGGCTATCGCCCGTTCGCCGATCTCGCGGTCAACGGCAAGCAGACGCTGGGCGAGAATATCGCCGATGTCGCCGGCCTGTCGGCGACCTATGACGCCTATATCCTGTCGCTGCACGGCAAACCGGCGCCGGTGCTGGACGGGCTTTCCGGCGACCAGCGCTTCTTCCTCGCCTATTCGCAAAGCTGGCGGGACAAGACGCGCGAAGCGGCGCTGCGCCAGCAGATCCTCACCGACGGCCACGCCCCCGCCGAGTATCGCGCCGACACGGTGCGCAATCTCGACGCCTGGTACAAAGCCTTCGCCGTCAAGCCGGGCCAGAAGCTGTTCCTGAAACCGGAAGACCGCGTGCAGGTGTGGTGATCAGGCCAGCCGCCGGATGACATCGTCGAACCGTCGCCGCGGCGACGGCAGCGCCGGGCGTTCGGCGTAGCCGACGCGGAATATGAAAGCAGGATCGCCCTGTTCGACACGGGCGATCTTGCGCACTTCCTTGGCATAGGGATCGGCGCGGCCGAGCACCAGAGCGCGATCCATCATCTCGATGGGCGCGTTCATCGGCTGGGCGGCCAGACCCGCGTCCGTGATCATCAGATGCTGACGTTGCCAGTGTCGTCCGGCGTCGACCAGCTCCATCGCGTTTCGCCGGTCATGAAGAAAGTAAATGCCATAGGCGGCGGCGGTCGGCACTTGCATGTCGCGCGTCGAGGCCAGCCAATATTTGTCGGCCGCCGCCACATCCTGATCGGGCAGCAGCTTGGCCGCACCCGTCATAAACGGCGACAACCCTGCGGTATCGACCGTAACGCCGTCGCGGTTGTGTTCGATGTCCCGCCGTCCGGTGCGATTCCACCGACCGCTATCGCGGCTCATCTCGGGATCGGCAATGAAGCGTTCCGTCGCTTCGACGATAAGCGCACCAAGTTCGCGGCAGGCGCCTTTGTCGGTCACCGAGGCAATCAGCGGCAAAGGCGGATCGGCATGACGCCGCGCCAGCGGGAAAATCGGCGGCAGAGGCTTGCCCGGCAGATAGGGACCGCGGTTGGTGTGACGAAGCGGAATGACCCGCGCCAGCCGTCGCAAGGTGTCGAACGGTTCGCCGGTCGTAGCGCCATAGGCCGTCGACACGGGCTGCGGCACGATCTCAGCGACTTTGACGATCACTGGTTCGACTGTGGAGATGGCGGCCACTTGAGCGGCGGCCGCCCAACCTTGGGTGAAGGCGGCGAGGAAAAGACTGTCGAGGGCGCAGCCGATACTAAAAAGCAACTCCCGCCGGAACGGATCGGCTGCACCGAGATTGCGGGAAAGATCGGCGTAGACGGTGATCCCGTCGCCCCGCGGCTCGAACAGCCACGGCTGTGTGTTATGGGCGCTCGACGCCAGGATTGCGGCGTGCAGCGGACGGGCCGCTCCTTCGCCCGGATGGCCTTGCCACTCGGACCACGCCTCATAGGCGGGACCTTGGCCGGACGCGAACACGCCGCGATCCCAGGCGCGATAGCCGAGCGCCGCCAAAACCGCTGCGCCCGCACCACCGGCGATCATCGTCCGTCGCGATACCATGGTCCCCTCCCCGGATGAGGAGACGATCTTAGCCGTTGGGAAAATATTTTTCGAACACGGCCGTTAAAGCCGGGCGCTGCTTCAACGCTTCGGCCATGGCGCAGATTTTCGGCAGATACTCGTCGCGCCAGCCGTTCTCGCGCGCTTCGCGCCAACGGCTGAACATCACGGCATAAATGTCGAGCGCGGAGAAGGTCTCGCCCAAGAACCACGGGCCTTTGACGGCCTCTTCGACGATCTGAAGCCGGGCGCGGATGCGCCGCTTGGCGGCAAGACCGAGGATTGCCGCGCTCTTGTGGTCGGCGAAGAAGCGTTCGGGATAATCGGCGATCTCGACAATGGGATAGATCTCCGACGCCATGAAGGCGATCCAGCGTAGCGCCTGGCCGCGATCCGGCGTGCCGGGGGCGGGCAGCAGGTTCGCTTCGGGATGGCGCTCGGCGATCAGAACGAGCAGCGCCGCCGTCTCGGTGACGATACCGCCTTCGGGCAATTGCAGGGCCGGAATCTTGCCCGACGGATTGAGCGCAAGAAAGCTTTCGGACTTCTGCTCGTCGGCTTCGAGGCTGATAGCGCGGAATTCCATCGGCGCACCGGCTTCGGCCAACGCCGCCTCGACGCAGAACGCGCCCGAACCTTTGTCGCCGTAGAGAATGTAGGTCATCCGAGAAAATCCTTCGTCAGTACCACGATACTTCAGACTCAGAACAACTGCCGACACAAACAACACTGTCATCCCCGGCCGAGCAAGCGTAGCGCTGCGAGGGCGCCATAGCGACAGCGTCATGGCGGGGACCCAGGTATCGACACATCAGCGATGCCGCAGGAATTTCTCCCCTCTACTTCGAGGTTTTTTGCGTGTCACCACCTGGGTCCCCTTCCCCTCGTCTCCATCGCTACGCTCGGAGCACTCGGCCGGGGATGACAAGTGGAGATAAGCAAAAAGGCCGGCCCCTTTCGGAACCGGCCTTCGAAACTGCCACTGCCGTCAGGATCAGCGCGAATAGAATTCGACGATCAGATGCGGCGCCATCTGGGCGGCGTACGGAACGTCGGCCAGCTTGGGGGTGCGCAGGAACTTCGCCTTCTTGGCGGGATCGACTTCGACGTAGTCCGGCGTATCGCGCTCGGGGCTGGCCGAGGCTTCGAGCACCAGCGCCATTTCGCGGGCCTTCGGCGCCAGTTCGACTTCGTCGCCTTCACGCAGCTGATAGGAAGCGATGGTGACGCGCTTGCCGTTGACCTTCACATGGCCGTGGCTGACGAGCTGACGGGCGGCGAACGGGGTCGGCGCAAACTTGGCGCGATAGACCAGCGCATCGAGACGACGCTCGAGCAAGCCGATCATGTTCTCGCCGGTGTCGCCGGGACGGCGCGAGGCTTCCTGGTAATAGCGGCGGAACTGCCGCTCGGTGATGTTGCCGTAATAACCCTTCAGCTTCTGCTTGGCCTGCAGCTGGGTGCCGTAGTCCGAGAGCTTCTTGGCGCGGCGCTGGCCATGCTGGCCGGGGCCATAGGAGCGCTTGTTGACCGGGCTCTTCGGGCGGCCCCAAATGCTTTCGCCCATGCGGCGGTCGATTTTGAATTTGGCGGATTCGCGCTTGCTCATCGGACAGGTCTTCTCTGCAAAAGGGCTTTTCGAAAGGTGGCGCACTATAGGCGCGGAAAACCCCAAGTCAATATCCGATAAGGCATTGTTTTGCCGTGTGGTTTTGAATCGTACTCAACCGGAAGAATGTGGCGAGTTGTACTTTTCTCCTTAAGCGTGCAGACCGCGCTCAAGGCCGAATGGGCCGCTCCCGGCGGGAACGGCCCAGGGCAAGATTAGACCTTCGACAGGATCACGAACACGTAGCCGTAGGCCGCGCCGAAGCGGCGGCAGATGTCGAGTTCCTGATCGCAGATCGCAATCACCGATTGGATGTCGGGATCGGGATTGCCGCGATACCGTTCGATCGCCGGAACGATTTGGGCGAGGTATTCGTCCCACCAATCCGCTTCCGGCAACGCGAACATCGCTTCCAGCCGGTAGCCGCACGCGAAGCAAAGCGACAACAGACTGGCGGCATCGGTCATCGGCGGATAGCAGCCGAGGAGGAACGCCGCCGCATCGGCCGGACGCTCGGTGCCGAACCAACACATCTCGGTGAACGCGACGACGCCGCCGCGTTTGAGGAGGCTGTGCCAGTGCTTCAGTCCCGCTTCGACGCCGACGGTGAAGATGGCGCCTTCGCACCAGATCAACGCGGCGCTGTCGTCCGGCTGGCCGGTGGCGTCAGCCGACGCGATCGACGTGGTGATGCGGTTTTTCAGCCCCGCCGTACGCGCCCGCTGGTGCAGGGTTTCGAGCGAAGCAGGATTGACGTCGGAGGCCAGCACCGGCCGGTCGAGAACATCGGCGACGACGAGGGTTGAAGCGCCAGTGCCGCAACCGAGGTCGAGCACCGTGCCGGTGTCGGGCAACGGCGGCAGCAAGGATAAAGCCTTGCGGGTGGAGCGTTCACTGCCGGGACCCTGACGGGTCATGCCGGCGAAAACGGTGGCGTAAGCCTGTTCCATAGACATGGGTTATTACTCACGTGGGCGCGAAGGTTCGCGCGAGGCGGCATCTTGGTGTGATCTAGCCGCGAGTTTAAAAGAAGCCGTCCACGACCGGCCTTGCCGATCGCGGGTCTTACAGTCGCATTCATCCGCAAAAGCGCGGACGTTCAGCGGCCTGCAACAATCTCCAGCATCCAAACTCCACTGAGGTATGCGCGAGAATTACGCTCGGCCCGATGGGGTGTCAACGAAGGGGAAGCCTGCGAAGGCTTGCCGAGACGAAGCTCGCGCGATCCCAAGCAAGCCCGGCTTCGCTGGTAATTGTGACTGGCTTGCCGAGCCGTAGCTCGCGGCGACCAGCCCGCCTTCGCCGAACTGGCTTCGGCGCGGCAGCCTCCGCTCGCTTCGCGAGCGTAGGCTGGTGCGGGCGGCCGGACTTGAACCGGCACGAGCCTCTCGGCCCTACGGATTTTAAGTCCGTTGCGTCTACCATTTCGCCACGCCCGCAGCGCGCCGAGAGATATAGCCGAACCGGGCGGCGGCAAGCCAGCCTTCAGCGGCCGAGCCGGGCCTTGATGCCCTCGGCCGCCAGGGTCGCGGTGGCAAAACACCCCTGCAGCAGGTAGCCGCCGGTCGGGGCTTCCCAATCCAGCATCTCGCCGGCAACGAACACGCCGGGCCTCGCCTTCAGCATCAGATCGTCGGTCAAGACATCGAGACGGACGCCGCCGGCAGTCGAAATGGCGCGAGCGATCGGGCCGGTGGCGGTCAAAGTCAACGGCATCGCCTTGATGCGGGCTGCCAGCACCGCCGGATCGGAGGAAAGATCGCGGGCGCCTTCGCGCAACAGCGAGGCGGCCAGCGGCGACAGGCCTCCGGCCTTGCGCAAATGGTTCGACAGCGACTGGCGGCCGCGCGGCGCGGCGAGGCGCTCGAGGAGTTCGTCCTCGGTGCGGTCGGGGCGCAGATCGAGCGCGATGTCGGCTTTGCCGTTGGCGTCGACGGCATCGCGCAAGGCGGCCCCGAAAGCATAGATCAGACTGCCTTCGACACCCGTGTCGGTGATCATGATCTCGCCGCGCTGACTGCGGCCGGCGAAGGTCAGCGTCACCGGTTTCAACGGCTCGCCGGCATGGCGAGTGCGGAACGTGTCGGACCATGCAACGGTGAAGCCGCAATTGGCGGGACGCAGCGGCGCCAGCGCAATGTCCTGCGCCCGGAAAATCTCGGTCCAATGGCCGTCGGAGCCGAGATGCGGCCACGAGGCGCCGCCGAGCGCGATCAGCGTGGCGTCGGGCTTTACGGTTGTCGCCCCGTCCGGCGTTTCGAATGTCAGCGCGTCGCCATCCCATCCGGTCCAACGGTGGCGCGGCATGAATTTGACGCCGAGCCGGTCGAGTTTCTTCAACCAGGCGCGCAGCACGGGCGTCGTCTTCATGCACTCGGGATAAATGCGGCCGCTGGTGCCGACGAAGGTCTTGATGCCGAGATCGTGGCACCACGCGCGCATGTCGTCGGGCGAGAACAACGCCAGAGCCCGCGCCAGCAACGGTTCGGCGGCGCCGTACTTTTTCAGGAATTCGGCGACAGGCTCGCCATGGGTGAGATTGAGCCCGCCGCGTCCGGCCAGGAGAAATTTGCGCCCGACGCTCGGCTTATGGTCGTAGACCGTCACCGCCTGCCCCGCCTCGGCGAGGACTTCGGCAGCACGCAGTCCGGCGGGACCTCCGCCTATGACGGCAATGTGGGGCACAGTGACAACCAAGCGAAACGACGGCGTGGGTATGACGGCAAGCCGCCTCCAAGACAACCCGCGCGGCCCGGCATGATGTCGGCAGCAACTCTGCGTTGAAATGCCGCTCGGAGCACTCCTGTCCTATTCATGGCATCGCCTGCTTGCTAGTCCGGCGGCAGGAAAGGCGTTCGTCCATGGCGTATTTCGGCAATCGCACCATCAATCTGTTGAACCTGCATTACGCGATCCATTCGATTGCGATGACGGGCGGCGGCGCGTTTTTCGCGGCCTATCTGGTCAAAGCAGACGTGCCGATTCCGGGCGTGTTCGCATCGTTTGCGGCGATTCTGATCGGGCGCTTTCTGATCCGCCCCGCCATTCTCGGCCTTGCGGTGCGCTACGGCATGCGCCGTCTCATCATTCTCGGCACGCTCCTCAACGCCTGCCAGTTTCCCTTCCTCGGCTTCATCCACGGTCCGGGCCTGCCGCTTTATGCGATGATCGCCATCGGTGCCATTGCCGACACGCTTTATTGGCCTTGCTATCACGCCTATTTCGCGCGGCTCGGCGACGACGACGCGCGCGGCCAGCAGATCGGCGTGCGCGAAGCGATTGCCGCCATGATCGGGGTCGTCAGTCCGCTTCTCACCGGCATCCTGTTGGTGACGTTCGGACCGCAGGTCGCATTCGGCGTCAGCGCGCTGGCGGTGGCCGGTTCGGCATTGCCGCTGCTCTACACCCCGCATGTGCCGATCGTGCCGACCGTGCCGCACGCCTACCGTGACGCGCTGCCGGGCATCCTGTTGTTCGTCGGCGACGGCTTCATCGGCGGCATCTATCTGTTCGTGTGGCAGGTCGCGCTGTTCCTGGCGCTGAACCAGAATTTTTTGACGTTCGGCGGCGCACTGGCGATTGCGGCGGTGGTCGGCGCCGCGGCCGGCATGGTGCTGGGCCGACATATCGACGACGGCAACGGCAAGCGCGCCGTCACCATTGCTTATGGCATCCTGTCTTTGATAGTGGTGCTGCGCGCGATGGCAACCCTGCATCCGGCGCTGGCCGTGACCGTCAATGCGTTGAGCGCCATCGGCAACTGCCTCTACATTCCGACGCTGATGGCCGTCGTTTATACGCTGGCGAAAGCGGCACCGTGTTCGCTGCGCTTCCATATCGCGACCGAAGCGGGATGGGATGCGGGCGGCGCCACCAGTCTTTTGACCGCCGCGCTTCTGGCGTGGTTCCACGTTCCGCTGTGGGCGGTGCTGCTACTGGGCCTGGCCGGGACGGCGTGGCAGATCACCTTGCTGCGCCGGCACTACGCGCAACGGGACGGCGCGCAACCGGCTACCGCCACGTGATCGCCAGCGGCAGGCTTTGCAGCGCGACGGTGACCGCCGGATCGTAATTTTCGGGGTGAAGGGTTGCGCCGGGAAAGCTGCGGAACGGCTGCAGTACCCATTGCGAGACACCGAGCGCAACGAGGTCCTGCCCCAGCCGGAGCAGCATCTCGCCAGCGATCAAACGCGGATGCACGGTGGTGCGGATTTCGTACGGCGTGCCGCGAGCGATCAAGCTTTGCAGCGCTTCGCGGGCATCGGCACCGCTCGACGGCGAACCGGTGATCGCCGGATACTCATCGAACGGCGCTTTGACGTCGAAGCCGATCCAATCGCAAACGGCAAGGAGTTCGGCGAAACGCGACGGCACCGCGCCGCCGGTATGCAGACCGATCTTGAATCCGAGCGCCCGTGTTTCGGCGATGGCGTCGGAGAGTGCGGATTGCAGCAATGGTTCGCCACCGGAGAACACCACGCCGTCGAGCAGACCGATGCGCGCCTTCAAGAACGCGCGTACCTCGGTCCAGGCGATGGCGCCCGCTGTGGCGGGTTGCAGATCGGTGTTATGGCAATAAGGACAGCGCCAGGAACAGCCTTGGCAGAACACGGTCGCAACCAGTTCGCCCGGCCAGTCGCAACTGGACAGGCGCGTCAGGCCGCCGATGCGAAGCTCAGCCGACATCGCCCTTCGGTTCGCGGAAACAGACGCGCTCCGCAAATTCGCCCTGCTTGCCGACATTGAACGACGACACCGGGCGGTGATAGCCCATCACCCGCGTCCACACTTCGCAGCGCTGGCGTTCTTCGTCCTTCAGCGCGACGGTTTCGATGCTTTCTGCGCGATCCATATCGTCCTCTATACCTGCCGCTTCGACGCGATCAGTTCCGCATCGCATTTGGGGCAGAATTCGTGTTCGCCTTCGATGTAGCCGTGCTTGGGGCAGATCGAGAAGGTCGGGGTTACCGTGATGTAGGGCAGCCGGAAATTCGACAGCGCCCGGCGCACCAGCTTCTTGCACGCCTCGGCCGACGACACCCGCTCGCCCATATAAAGATGCAGCACGGTACCGCCGGTGTATTTGCGCTGCAGTTCGTCCTGACGCGCCAAGGCTTCGAACGGATCGTCGGTGAAGCCGACCGGAAGCTGGCTGGAGTTGGTGTAGTACGGCTTGTCGGGCGTGCCCGCCTGGATGATGCCGGGATAGCGTTTGCGGTCTTCGCGCGCGAAGCGATAGGTGGTGCCTTCGGCGGGCGTCGCTTCGAGATTGAAGAGGTGGCCGGTCTCTTCCTGGAAATGGGTGATGCGTTCGCGGATGTGATCGAGGAATTCGATCGCGAATTTGTAGCCCGCGTCGGTGGTGATGTTCTCCGCATCGGCGGTGAAGTTGCGGATCATCTCGTTGATGCCGTTGACGCCGAGCGTCGAGAAATGATTGCGCAGCGTGCCGAGATAGCGCTTGGTGTAGGGATAAAGACCGGAATCGATATAGCGCTGCACCACCTTGCGCTTGGTTTCGAGACTGTCGCGGGCGAGATCCATCAACTCGTCGAGCCGGGCCAGCAGCGCCTCGCGATTGCCGCGATAGAGATAACCGAGACGGGCGCAATTGATGGTGACGACGCCGACGGACCCGGTCTGCTCGGCGGACCCGAACAGGCCGTTGCCGCGCTTCAACAGTTCGCGCAGATCGAGCTGCAAGCGGCAGCACATCGAGCGCACCATGTTGGGCGTCAGTTCGGAATTGAGGAAATTCTGGAAATAGGGAAGGCCGTATTTCGCCGTCATTTCGAACAGACGGTCGGCGTTCTCGCTCTCCCAGGGAAAATCCTTGGTGATGTTGTAGGTCGGGATCGGGAAGGTGAACACCCGGCCCTTGGCATCGCCCGTGGTCATCACGTCAATGTAAGCGCGGTTGATCATGTCCATCTCGGCCTGAAGATCGCCGTAGGTGAACGGGGCTTCTTCGCCGCCGATCAGCGGCACCTGCTCCCTGAGATCGTCGGGACAGGTCCAATCGAAGGTGAGATTGGTGAACGGCGTCTGGGTGCCCCAACGCGACGGGACGTTGAGATTGTAGACGAGTTCCTGAATGCCCTGGCGCAACTCTTCATAGGAGAGATTGTCGATGCGCACGAACGGCGCCATGTAGGTGTCGAACGAGGAAAACGCCTGCGCGCCCGCCCATTCGTTCTGCAAGGTGCCGAGGAAATTGACGATCTGGCCGATGGCGCTGGACAAATGCTTGGGCGGACCGGCTTCGACCTTGCCGGGCACGCCGTTGAAGCCTTCGTTCAACAGAGTGCGCAGCGACCAGCCGGCGCAATAACCCGCCAACATGTCGAGATCGTGGATATGGACGTCGCCTTCGCGATGGGCGCGGCCGATCTCGGGCGCATAGACATGGCTGAGCCAATAATTCGCCGTCACCTTGCCCGAGGTGTTGAGAATCAAGCCGCCGAGCGAATAGCCCTGATTGGCGTTGGCGTTGACGCGCCAATCCTTGCGGTCGAGATATTCGTTGATCGACGACACCACGCCGACGGTGATGTCCTGATCCCGGCGCAAGCGGGCATGCTGCTCGCGATAGACGATATAGGCGCGCGCGGTCTTGAAGTGGTTGGCGCTGATCAGCACCTGTTCGACCACGTCTTGGATTTCTTCGACCTGCGGCTGGGCGCCCCGAACCTTGTGGCTCAGGACCTTGACCGCCTGAATCATCAGAAGCTGGGCTTCGGCGGGTTCGAATTCGCCCGACGCCTTGCCGGCGCGCTCGATCGCCGAGCGAATCTTGTCGGGCTCGAACGCCACCAGATCGCCGCTGCGCTTGACCACGAATTCCGGCGTATGAACGCCCGCGTCCTGCATCAAATCCTCTTTCTGGACGGAGCGGAGACGGGACATCGCCCGCCTTCCGGACACCCCGCCCGGTGCGTTTCGTGTTACGGCAGGTCTCCTGGCTCACGGGTCGTCGTCGCTACCGGTCTTCCCGGCACAAAAAGGCGCCAGTGACACGCCTTGGCAGCGACTCGCCGCTTACAGTTGCGGGGGCAGCACCGGTTGAGTCCCGGTTTCCCTCTTGGCCCCAGATGTCGTGTTGTCTGAGGAACCGTAACGCCAGATAGGGTAATTTTTGCGTTACGGCTCCGTCAAGCAAGCAAGCGCTGCTGTGACAACAAGAGCCGCGAACCGCACCTCATAAGGCGGGTGTCCTCGACCATTGATGCAATTGACAGGCAGTGTCGGCGCCGCGCAGTCTTGCCCGAAGGCGAGGAAAACGATGCGCAGTCTGTTGCTTGCGTGCCTGATGGCGGCACCTGCGGCCGCCGGAACCGTTTCGACGCTGAACGTGATTGCCATCGAGGGTGGCGCGCCGACCGCGGTTGCAACCGCCTCCGGAATCTTCGAAGCGCCGAACTGGACCCCGAATCAGGACGGCTTCGTCATCAACCAGGACGGCCGATTCTTTCGCGTGCCGATGAGCGGAACTGCGCGAACGCCGTTCGACACCGGCGGACTCAAGGGCTGCTGGGGCGAACACGGTTTCTCGCCGGACGGAAAATGGTTCGCCCTCTCCTGCCCGGCAGCGGGCGAGCACGGCCCCGATGTGCATGTCATTCCAGCGAACGGGGGCACAGCGCAGCGAATCACCCGGCAACCGATCTCGTTCTTTCATGGCTGGTCGCCAGACGGCGCGAACATTGTTTTCACATCGATCCTCGGCAACCACGAAGACATTTATACGGTGCCGGTCGCGGGCGGCGCGCCGCAGCGACTCACCCGCGAAGGCCTTAACGACGGCGGCGAGTATTCGGCCGACGGCCGGTTCATCTATTTCAATTCGAACCGCACAGGCGCGATGCAAATCTGGCGGATGCGCACCGATGGCTCGGACGCGAAGCAGATCACCAACGACGGTTTCGACAACTGGTATCCGCACCTTTCGCCGGACGGCAAATGGATGGCCGTTCTCAGCTATGCCAAAGGCGAAGCGACCAGCGGCCATCCGATGGATAAGGATGTAACACTGCGCCTGATCGCGCTGGACGACGGCCGCACGCGCGTGCTGACCCATCTCACCGGCGGCCAAGGCACGTTCGATTCGCCGTGCTGGTCGGCGGATTCCAAACGCATTTCCTTCGTCAGCTACGAAATGGAAAAACAGCCATGAAACTCACGCTCACCCTTGCGTTGGCCTTCACTGCTGCGGCGACGGCCGCCCCGACCCGACCGGCGATCACCGCCGTTTCGCACCTCGCCGTCTATTCCGCCGACATGGCGAAGTCGGATGCGTTCTACACGGCGAAGCTCGGCGCGGTGAAAGGCGCCGATCCGGAAAATCCGGCGGGTGTGCGCTACTACTTCAATCCGCGCCAGTTCGTCGAAGTGCTGCCGCTGCCCGCGGGCACGCCGGAAAAACTGCGCATGGCCCATGCCGCCTATATCACCGCCGATGCCGAAGCAATGCGCGCCTATCTCAAGGCCAATCGCATCAAAGTGCCGAGCAAACTGACGACCGGCAAAGACGGCTCGAAATGGTTCGAGGTCGCCGATCCCGAAAACAACACGGTGCAGTTCATCGAGCAGCCCAAGACGCTGCCGGACGTGCCGGTCAATCCGCTGTCCGGCCACATCATCCATGTCGGCATGATCACCCACGATCAAGCGCTGATGGATAAGTTCTATCGCGGCCTGTTGGGCTTCCGCGGGTATTGGGCGGGCGGCATGCATCCCGGCCACAACACCTGGATCTCGCAGCAGGTGCCCGACGGGCGCGACTGGATGGAATACATGCTGGTCGAAGGCAAGGAGAAGACCGGCATTCCCGCCGACATGCCGCAAGCGACCGCGGGCGTGCTCAATCATTTCGCGCTCGGCGTCGGCAACATGGAAAAGACCGTAACGCTGCTTGCGGGTGGCGAACGCATTTCGGAAAAATCCGACGGGCCCAAGATCGGCGCCGACGGCAAGTGGCAATTCAACATGTACGACCCCGACGGCACCCGCGCCGAATTCATGGAATTCCATGCCGTCATCAAGCCGTGCTGCACGCCGTTCACGGCGCCCGATCCGGAAAATTGACGCGCAGCGGCCTTGCGCGCCGTGCATGAGCAAAATCTCCAGTCGTGCCTATCTCAAAGCGGTTGGAGGACACGATGGCCAAACCTGACGTTGCGCTGACCTTGATCGGCGGCCCCACCCTTCTGATCGAAGTGGACGGCTTGCGGCTTTTGACCGATCCGACCTTCGATCCGCCCGGCACTTATCAAGCCAAGGATATCGTGCTCGAAAAACTGCGCGGCCCGGCGCTGCAACCCAGCGAAATCGGGCGCATCGATGCGGTGCTGCTCAGCCACGATCAGCATTGGGACAATTTCGACCGCTCCGGCCGGGAGTTTGCTGCAACAAAAACCGTGATCACAACGCCGGTGGGCGCCGAGCGGCTCGGCAATGGCGCGATGGGTCTGGCGCCCTGGCAGACCATGCCCCTCGGCGATCTCGTGATCACCGCAGTTCCGGCCCGCCACGGTCCGCGCGGCATCGAACCGATCTCGGGCGACGTGACCGGCTTTCTCATCGGCCGTCCCGACGAACCCGGCCTGATCTACGTTTCCGGCGACACGGTCTGGTACGAACAGACCACCGAGATCGCCCGGCGCTTTCGGCCGCGGCTGGCGGTGCTTTTCACCGGCGAAGCCAAACCGCGCGCCAACGTGCATGTGACGATGGATTCGAACGACGTCATCGAAGCGGCGCACGCCTTTGCCGAAGCCACCATCGTCGCCATCCACAATGACGGCTGGCGGCATTTCACCGAGACTCAGAGCGAACTCGAAACCTCGCTGAAACTGCTCGGCCTCGAGGCCCGCTTCCGCCGCCTCACGCCGGGACGGCGCGAAGTGGTCACGCTCTAGAGCGTCCGGCAGCCGGACGGAAAACCGCTTCACACTTTTCCTGGCTGCACTCCTATTTCGCCCACTGCGCCAGCCAATCGGCGACGGCTTGCGGCGTCATGTGACGGGCGTCGGCGAGCGCCGAGACATTGCCCGGATTGACGAACTTGCCGTCGGGCTCGGCGATGATCACCGAGGGCACGCCTTCGAGCCGCTTGGTGATGCCGAAACGTGCCGGTACGGAAAGGTTCTTGTCGAAGCGGCCGACATCGACCGTCACCACCTCGAAATACTTGGCGATGAACGGCTTCATCTCGGGCAGCGCCATGATGTTGGCGAGCACGATGCAGTCGCCGCACCAGTTGCCGCCGAGATCGATCAGCACCCGCTTGTGGCTCTTCTTGGCGCGCGCGAAGGCGGCATCGACCGCCGCCGGCGCGTTGGCGGCTTCGTCGTAGGGCTTGCGCTCCACCACCGGCAGGGCGCTCATCTCGGTCACCGCCAGCTTGGGCGCCGGCGCGGCCAGCGCCGACCCGGCCAGCAACACCGCCGCGAGACCAATGACCAAGCCTTTCATCGTTAACCGTCCTCTGATGGTCGCCGTGCGGGGCACGGCAACGAAAATGTGAATGCCTTGCGGCGCAGCATAGCGTAAAAACGCGGCAACTCTATCGAGGGGAGCCTCCATGAAACGATTTGCCCTAGCCGCCGCGCTGGTCCTTTCCACCGCGCTGGTACCTGCGTCCGCCGCCGACGTACCCGACAAATATATGTGGGATCTGACCGAGCTTTATCCCAGCCCCGATGCCTGGACGGCCGCCAAGGACAAGGCCGCCGCCAATATCGCCAAGCTTCCCGCCTATAAGGGCACGCTCGGCAAAAGCGCCGCCGATCTGTTCGCCGCGCTCGACGCCGCCAGCAACGCCCGTCGCGAACTCGACCGCCTCGCGGTCTACGCCGCCCTCAAGGCCGACGAGGACGTGAACATTTCCAAGAACCAGGAACGCCTGCAACTGGCCCAGGCGCTGGGCTCGTCGTTCGGCGAAAAGACCGCCTGGCTGACGCCGGAAATCCTGTCGGTCGGCGCCGAAAAAGTGAAGGCGTTCGAAGCCGAGAAGCCCGAACTGAAGAAGCGTTTCGGCTTCTGGCTCGACAACATCCTCCGGAACGCGCCGCACGTGCTCGGCGCCGAAGCCGAACATGTGATGGCCGCCGCCGGCAACGTGCTGGCCCAGCCCAACAGCATCTACAGCCAGCTTTCCAACGGCGAACTGCCGTTCCCGGCCGTGACCTTGAGCGACGGCACCAAAGTCGAGCAGCTCGATCAGGCGCAGTACTCCAAGTACCGCCAGTCGGAAAACCGCGCCGACCGCAAGGCGGTGTTCGATGCGTTCTGGAAAACCTGGAAAAGCTATGAAGGCACCTTCGGCGCCACGCTGAACACCCAGGTGCTGGCCGAAGAATTCGATGCCAAGGAACGCAAGTTCGTGCGCCCCGACGGCACCCCGAACGCGCTCGCCGATGCGCTGTTCTCCGACAACATGCCGGAAGCGGTCTATCGCCAGCTCGTCGCCCAGGCCAATGCCGGCCTGCCGACCTTCCATCGCTATCTGAAGCTGCGCAAGAAGCTGCTCGGCATCAACGGCGATCTCGCCTATTACGACATGTATCCGTCGATGTTCAAACTCGACACGCCGCTGAAATTCACGGTCGAGGACTCCGAGAAGATCGGCCTCGAAGTGACCCAGGCGTACGGCCCCGAATACACCGGCCTGCTCAAGAAGGGCTTCGCCGGGCGCTGGATGGACGTGCTGCCGCGCAAAGGCAAGGCCTCGGGCGCCTACATGAACGGCTCGGCCTACGACGTGCACCCCTATCTGCTGCTCACCCACAACGACGATTACCAGTCGCTGTCGACGCTGGTGCACGAGTGGGGCCATGCGGTGCATACGCTGCTGACCGAAGAGACACAGCCCTACGAAACCTCCAACTACTCGACCTTCACCGCCGAGACGGCCTCGATCTCCAACGAGTTCCTGCTCGCCGACTACATGGTGAAGAACGCCAAGACCAAGGCCGAGAAGCTCTATTATCTCGGCCAGGAGCTGGAGCTGATCCGCACCACGTTCTTCCGCCAGACCATGTTCGGCGAATTCCAGCTCGCCTTGCATGAGGAAGTGGAGAAGGGCAACGCGCTCTCCGGCGCCAAGATGAGCGAGATCTATTGCGGCCTGCTCAAGAAGTACTACGGCGACGACAAGGGCGTGACCAAGATCGATCCGCAGTACTGCATCGAATGGGCCTTCATCCCGCACTTCTATTACGGCTTCTACGTCTATCAGTACGCGACCTCGATGGTCGGCGCGGCGGTGTTCACGAAGGGCATCGAAGCGGGCGACGCCAAGACCCGCGAACGCCTCATCACCATGCTGAAGGCCGGCGGCTCGGACTATCCCTACGAGCTCTACAAGAAGGCCGGTCTCGATATGGCGACCCCGGCGCCGTACAAGGCGCTGATCGCCCGCATGAACAACATCATGGACCAGATCGAGAAGCTGCAGAAATAAGCTTCGGGTCGGGACAAAACGAACAAGCCGGGAGACGCGAGTCTCCCGGCTTTTTTGTTGCCACCCCTTGTCGGGGAAGCGCTTATTTTGCTGTCGCGCTTCTTATCCGATAACCGGTTCCCACTTATCGGGAAGTGCTTATTTTGCTGTCGCGCTTCTTGTCCGATAACCGGTTCCCACTTATCGGGAAGCGCTCACTTGATCTCCCAGGTGATCGACACCGTGGCGGCAAGTTTCTCCTCGCCGCCTTCGAGCGGCACCGCTGCGGCTTTGAGGCGATAGCCCATCGCCATATTGATCGGCTGCGGCGCGCTCACGCCGCCTTCCTGGATCGACAGGATCGGCCCCAGGCTGACGCCCGCCGATTTGGCATAGGCTTCGGCCTTGGCGATGGCTTCCTTCACCGCTTCGGCGCGGGCTTCGGCGAGAAGCGGCTTCTCGTCGTGGATCGCAAAGCCGATGCCGTCGACCCGGTTGGCGCCCGAAGCGACCAGCGCATCGAGCGCGGCGCCGGCCTTGTCGAGACCGATGGTGACGGTGACGGTGTTGGCGACCTCATAGCCGACGATCTTCTGCGGGCAGGCCATGTTCGGCTTGCAGGCCTGATATTGCGGATTGAGCGACAGGTTCGAGGTCTGGATCGCCTTGTCGGGCACCCCCTGGCGCTTCAGGGTGGCGATCACGGCGTTCATCGCCTTGGTGTTGGCGGCCAGCGCCGCGCCGGCGGTCGGGCCCTGGCTGACCACCCCGGTCGAGAAACTGGCCTCGTCGGGGGCGGCCTTGGCGATGCCGGTGCCGGTCACGGTGAGCGTCCGCGGCGGAACCTGGTCCTGCGGGGCGGCGGCCAGCGCCGGGGCGGCCAAGATCAGGGCAAGAACGGAGACTGCTAAGTGCTTCATGGTCTTTCCTCCAGAAGCCCGCGCGGGCGGGCACGCCTACGCGACACCGTAATCCAGGCAACCCCAAGGCGGCAAAGTGGTACTTTGCGGCCGTTTCGGTTATGTGTCCGCGACGGTGGGGCCTGTAGCTCAGTTGGTTAGAGCTGGCCGCTCATAACGGTCTGGTCGCAGGTTCGAGTCCTGCCGGGCCCACCAGCGTCTACGTAAGGCGTTGATCCGCCGCAACTCGTTGATCGAAATCGGCTTCTCGCATCGCTCTGTGACACCGTAGTGTGACACCATGAGTGAGAACGACGTGCCCGGTTATCCTGGTTTGTATAGGCGTGATGGAAGCGATGTTTGGTACGTGCGGAAGAAGGTTCCGAGCGAACTCCGCATCATCTACATCGGCGAGAACAAGGGCCTTCAACTTCGTAAGAGCCTGAAGACCTCCAACAAGAAGGAGGCCATCCGGCTCTACGCGTCGGCGATGGCGGAGTTCGACCGCGAGTTCGAGTTGAAACGCGTCGAGGTGGACCAGAAGGACCATATCTCGCAGGTGCTGCTAACGGGAAGGCTCGAACGGCTCACCGACACTGAGATCGACGCCCTGGTTTGGTCGTGGTGGCAGAAGCGGGCCGCGCTTCGGCAACCGAACATCGACGCGTTCGACCTGCGTGAGACCCTCGATGTGATCGAGGACGATCTGCAGGCGGTGGTCGCGCCTCGCGCGGACGAAGAGGACCCAGCGAAGAGCGTCGCGGATCAGTTGCTGATCGACGTGGGCATCGTGGCTCGCCCGCGGAAGATCGGTGCGATCACTACGGTCGCGAAATCGCCGCTCGTGGACAGGACATCGGCGCAGTACCGCTATCTGTGTGATCGCGTGCGCATCGCCCTGGAGATCGAATGCAAGCTCGCCAGGGATCACCTCAAGGGCGAACGCTCCGCTCCTGCCGATCCGGTGTTCAACCCCGCGAGCGGGCTTCCCTTGCGGTCCAGTGGGGCTTCCTCGCCGAGAAACGTCGGCCAGTTGCTCACCGCGTACCGCTCCGAGCGCGAGAAGGAGTTCGGGACGGAGAGCACGGCGCGGAAGTTCGGTCTCCTGTTCAAGGTCATCGAGGAGGTCCTCGGTCGCGAGTTACCCGTCGCGGAGATCAAGCGCGAGCACTGCGTCGAGGTGATGGCCTTTCTCCGGGCGCTGCCCCCGAACGCCACAAAGCGGTTCCGTGATCGGCCGCTCAAGGCGGCGAAGGAGACGGCCGAACTGGATCGGCTTCCGGGGCTCGCGCCGAAGACGGTGGGCACGTACATGCAGAACCTCGCCGCCATCTTGAACTGGGCAGAGAAGAGTGGCTGGGATGTCGATGTGAATACCAAGGGTCTGGTACGTACCCGCGAGGCAATGGTGAAGCGCCGCGGCTTCACGCCCGACGAGCTGTCCACGTTGTTCTCCGAGCTGAGCAAGCTCCGCGATGTCCGCCCCACCCGCTTCTGGGTGCCCGCCATCGCGGCGTACACCGGCGCTCGCGCGGGGGAAATTTGTCAGCTCCGCGTCGAGGACGTGGTTGAAGAGCAAGGCGTCTGGTGCCTCAACCTGACCATGTTCGATGCGCGGGGGCGCAGGGCTATCGACAAGCGCCTCAAGACGCGTTCGAGCGAGCGGTTCGTGCCGCTGCACCCCGAGCTGCTGTCGTCGGGGTTGTTGACGTTCCTCGACACGCGGAAGAACGACGTACGCCTCTTCCCGGACTTGAAGCAGGGGCCGAAGGGCAACTACTCGCACGAGCTGTCGAAGTGGTTCGCCGCCTTCCTGGACCGGCTGAAGATGAAAGACCCCTGCCTCGTCTTCCACAGCTTCCGTCACGGCTTTCGCGATGCGTGCCGAGACGCATTGATCGCTCAGGAGACCGCGGAGGCGCTCGGTGGCTGGACAGGGGAGAACCAAGCGACCCGGTACGGTGATCGCGGGCGCGTCCCGGTGCTCGCCGAAGCCATCGCGAGGATCAAGTACGGCGATTTCCGTCTTAGTGCTCCGTGATCGCGGCCTGTAGTCGCGAGGCCGCAGGGCTGCTTGCGAATCGGCTGTGCGCGCAGGAAAGGATTGCATTAACTGAAGGCAGTGCTGACCAGAAGAACCGATGGCCGACAACGATCTCATTATCCGTCAGTTCGGCGGTGAACTTGGCAGTTTCTATTGCCCGGGGTGTGGTAGGCAAATTCTCCGGGCTGGTCAGTTACTACACACCGAGTGGTGTGACCATGTACTAGGTGCAATCGGGAACGAGCTTGCCTTTATCCCTGGGCCGAAAGTGACAAGGATCAAAGCTGCTGCGTGGCAGACGGTTATCGACCACAGTGCTGAGCAAGGTTACGAGGGGCCTGAGGATCCTCTGCTAATGGTGATGCCAGAGCGCGCGTTTTGCTTCTTGCTCATAGGAATTAACGACGTGGGGGAGCGCATCGGAATAACGTCGGTATTTTTGGACGTTGATTGGAAACGTCAGAACACCGCCGACCGATCGGGATCATCATCAAAGCGACTACCAAAGAACCGATCTCGGCGCCAAATCATTCTTGATTAGGCCTCCGCACATAGCAGGCGATCGTGCCAACGTTCGACGACATTACGCGTTGCGATGTAAGACTGCACTGAAGAAGGCAAAGAGCTGCTCGTGACCCAGGTTGCAACGCGTTGCAATGGGAAGGGTCTGCGGCCCTAGCAGCCAGCCCACGCCGGTCTCACGTCCGCTTTCTGACCTTCTTGGCTGCGCTGCCCCGCCCTCGGCGCGGCCGGGCTGCACGGCCACCAGCGGAGCCAAAACCTGACTGCTGAAGAAGACGCGCGCCGTCAATCAGCCACGCCACCTGCTCTTCGCTTAATCCCTGAACCGCGGCTGAGATCCGGCTGGCCAGCGGCGGGGAGGTTTCTCCGAACAAATCCTGCGGACGAACATTGAGCGCCTTGGCGAGGGCAGTGATCGTCTCGAAGGATGGGGAAGCTCCGCCTTGTTCGATCCGGCGCACCCATTCCACCGACATGTCGATGGCTTCGGCGAGCTGCGGCTGCGTCATGCCGAGCCCGATGCGCATTTCGCGCACACGCTTTCCGAAGATGTGTTCCAGACGAGCCATCAGCGCCTCCACGTATTGTGTGACGCGATCAGAGGCCTGCGGCGAGGAACTCTAAGTGCATGTCTAGACAGCACTCAGAGTGCTGGTATGGTCCGGCCCCGCGGAATTGCGTTGCGGAGCGTGGAATTGGATACCCTTGTTGATGGTCTGACCTTTGTTTTCGTCCTTGGCGCCTTTATCCCCCTCTCAGCAGTCATCAAGCCGTGGGGGCCATTCAAGCGCCGACGGATCGGGGGTGTTGTTGCCCTTCTGGCTTTCATCGCCGGAGGGATGCTGATCCAGATGCCACCGGAGCGCCCCGCTGCTATCGCGCAGGCGGAATGGGATCGCCGCATCGCACTCTGCCGTGAGCACGCGGCTGGTCAGTTCAGGGATTGTGTTCGGGACACCGCAGAGCTGAAGAAGGCCGAACAGCAGGCGGACGAAGATAAGCGGGCAAAACTCGCCGAGGAACGCGCGGCGGCGGCGGCGAAATCGCCGGAGGCGAAGATAGGCCCAAGCGTATTGAAGCCGTACACGAAGAAGGACGACCCCGACATCTTTGCTGCCTGGGGACCGAAAGGCGTTCAGCGCATCGAGGACCTGCGCAAAACGGCAGCCTACGGGGTTGCCAAGCAGGACAAGTGTGATGCTGTAGACCTAGTTGAAATTGCGGACCAGCGTTCGAAGGCGCCCTCCAGGATCACCATCTACGTGCAGTGCCACAACGAGGCGCGGTACTTCCTGACGCAGGCTGAGATCGGCCGCGGGGTGTTCTTGAGCGAGGACGACCGCGATGAGGCCGTCAAGGCGGTACCGTTCCGGAACGCGTGCTCGGAGGGTACTCAGTCGATGCTCCGGTACCCGTCCTCCTACAATCAGCACATCTTCGGCAGCGGTACCTTCACGGACGACGACGGTAATCATGGCATCACCGTGGACTTCGATGCCCAGAACGGCTTTGGCAACAAGATACCCCAAGTCGCCCAGTGCACTCTGATGCCGGATGGGAAGATCAAAATCCGCATCCACAACCGGTGAGGCGCCCAGGTCCTGAGATAGCGGGCGGCTTGAGATCACGGCCAGCGCCCGCGCATGGGTTCCTGGGCCGATTTCCACCAGCAGATGTCGTCAAAACCGCCTCCCATGACCTCTAAATTTTGCAACAAGTTGCAAATTGCGATAGGGAAAACTTGCAACCCGTTGCAACGGACGGCCGCGGTGAGGCGGAGCAGCCCCGGAGTTCGACCAGCGGGATGACGTTTGACTTCGAACACTATCTGACCCTGTTGGAGCCGTTCCGGGTGCCAGCGCCGCCCCTGCCCGGCCCGGATGCGCGCCTTGCCGAATGGCGGTGGCCACCACTTCGACCCTACAACGGCTTCTCCGGCGAACTGCGCGTCCGTGTGTGGCAGCTCCAGCGCTTCGCACTCGATGCGGGGACCCTCGCCCGGCCGCAAGTTTGCTCAGTCTGCCGCAGCCGCGCACACGTCGGATTTCACAACGAGACCTACGCCGACCCTTGGAATATCATCCCGCTCTGTCATGCCTGCCACATGGCCGTACACGGGCGCTTCAGGCACCCGGATGCGTGGGCGCGGTTTCAAACCCAGCATCATCGATCCGGCGAAGAACAGTGGTTCGAGATGCTGCCCGGAACGCTTATCGCCTTGGACGGACGGCTGAGGGCGAACTCGCCCTCCGGGTAGCCCCCCGCGCACGGTCGGCAACAGTGCACCACGATTTTCCGTTAGCCACGTCTGTGATCGTGCTAGAATACGGTTTGATTTGGAGGGGCATCATGGCTGATAAGAAAGTCGTATTCGTAGCCTTCGCCATCGAAGATGAGCGGCAGCGAGATTTCCTGAAGGGGCAATCCCTTCATCCACGCGCGCCCTACGAATTCATCGATATGTCGGTGAAGACTGCATATGAGTCAGAGTGGAAAGATAAGGTCCGCACGCGCATCAAGCGTTCGGACGGTGTGATCGTCCTCGTCAGCAAGAATTCGCTGACGTCTGCGGGACAAAAGTGGGAAGTGGCTTGCGCCAAAGAGGAGCATAAGAAAATCCGGGGTATCTGGGCTTACTCAGATGACCGGACGAATCTGGAAGGAGTTACGACCTACACCTGGAGCGACAACAACATCAGCAACTTCATAGACTCGCTCTAGGTATGCGCAAAGCCCTGATCGTCGGCATCGATCACTACACGCACCTGCCCCCATTGTCCGGATGCGTAAACGACGCCTACGGCGTGAAAAACGCCCTGGAGCACCACGCAGACGGAACCAAGAACTTCGTCACACCAAAACTCCTGTTGGGAAGCGGTCCTGCAGACGTCGTAACAAGGGTTGAACTCCGTACCGCCATTCAAGAACTGTTCGCCGACGACGCGGAGATTGCGCTGTTCTACTTTGCAGGACACGGCTGCGTCGAAGACACTGGTGGCTACCTTTGCGCTGGCGACAGCGATACCGGTGACGATGGTATCGCGCTTAATGACGTGATCACCTGGGCGAGCAATTCGCCCGCCAAGAATAAGGTGATCATTCTTGATAGCTGTCATAGCGGCAGCGCCGGAAATAGGCCCACTGCAGGCAGCACGGCAGAAATCAAAGAAGGTATGACGATTTTGACCGCGTCCACCGCACGGCAGTCTGCGATGGAAACACCGGGGGGCGGAGCAGGCGTCTTCACCTCGCTGCTAATCGACGCTCTGAATGGCGCGGCCATGAATCTCGTCGGTGATGTCACTCCCGGTAGCGTTTATGCTCACATCGATCAGTCGTTAGGGCCGTGGGCTCAGCGCCCCATGTTCAAAACCCACGTGAAGTCCTTCGTGTCTCTGCGCCGTGCAACACCTCCAATACCCTTGGCGGAACTCCAAGCCTTGGCCAAGCACTTTCCATCACCCGGATTCAAGTTCGCCTTGGACCCCGCCTACGAGCCGGAACGTACCAAAGAGCAGCTCGAAGACCCTTCGATCCCACGACCTGATCCAAAGAAAAACGAGGTCTTTGCGGTCTTGCAGCAGTATGTCAAAGTCAACCTTGTTCGCCCTGTAGGAGCGAAACACATGTGGCACGCAGCCATGAACAGCAAGGCATGCGAGCTGACAGTACTGGGTGAGCACTACCGGAATTTGGTTGCGCAGGGCCTAATTTGAATGACCGACGACGATATCGATGGTCTGCTCGCCCGGTTGGTGGAGCGGCTTGCTTCGGTCGAACACGAGCGATGGTCACACTGGCAGAGGTACCTTCATAGCAAGTGCGTTCCTCAGGCTGACGGTACGCTCGTGATACCCAAAGAGCTGGTCGAGATATGGTCCAGACAGAGCTCGACCTCATATGCGGGGTTGTCGGAGGTCGAAAAGCAGAGTGACCGTGAACAGGTCCAGCGATATCTACCGCTCATTGCCGAAGCACTAAAGGCGAGCCGGTAACGATCTGGGCGTGCGGCACCAACTCTGTTGAATCGCTGCTAGAGTTATGTCTCATGTCTCGGAACGGTCGTTCCGAGGTTTGATATGCCCACTCGCTTCGTTGCCTACTACCGGGTCAGCACCGCCAAGCAGGGCGCTTCCGGCCTTGGCCTAGATGCTCAGCGCCGCGCGGTCGAGGAATACGTGAAGTCGGCGAAGGGTTCTCTGCTGGGGTCGTTCGAGGAAATCGAGAGCGGGAAGCGCAACGACCGTCCAGCCCTCGCGCGGGCGCTGGCCCACTGCCGCATGACCGGCGCGAAGCTGCTCATCGCCAAGTTGGATCGGCTGAGCCGCAACGTGGCGTTCCTCGCCAACCTCATGGAGGGCGACGTGGACTTCGTCGCCTGCGACATGCCAACGGCGAACAACCTCACAATCCACATTCTCGCCGCGGTAGCGCAGGCGGAGCGCGAAGCCATCTCAGCGCGCACGAAGGCGGCACTGGCATCGATCAAAGAGCGCCTCGATGCGGGTGAGGAGTACATCTCCCGCCGCTCCGGCAGGCCCATCGGTCGCCTGGGGGGGCCAAACGGGTTGACGGTCTCCCGGCCGGATTTGGGCACCGCCGCCGTGATCACCAGGGCGAATGAGCACGCAAAGCGGCTGGAGCCCACAGTCCGCACACTGAGGAACGAGGGGATGTCCTACGCCGCCATCGCCGCCCGCTTGACCGACCTTGGTGCTGCCACGCCGCGGGGCGGAGCTTGGACCGCCATGGGCGTGAAGCGTGTGCTGTCCCGGCTGGAAACGATGTGATCTCGCACTCGCGGCAGCGTCCTGCCATGCAGACCGAAGTAATGTCCACACATCGCCGCGATGGAGCATCCCTGGGGCACTTCGCCAAATTGTGCGGCGTGCGCCGTGCTGCGATCCAGCGCGTCGAGAAGCGCGCGGCGTGGTCATCCCGGCAATTTGTCCATAGTGCCCGGCGATGCCCGCGCTGGGTCAGACCCCCGCACCGACATCTCTATAGAGCAGCAAACTTCAATTCATGAGCAACATCATCGTCCCGTGACCAACGAGCCTACCGCCTATGATCGCTTCCGCGATAGCCGCCACCTTCCTCCCCTGGACTGGCAAGTATGCCCCACCGCGGGCGAAGCGTTCATCGACAAGACCAAGATCATCTTGCCGGGCACCATCGAGTTCGCGAATGACCATCTTCTGCGGCAGTGGTTCCTGCAGCTTGCCGAGAACATGCTCGACCATGAGTGCAGGTTATTCGGAAACCCTGATTGCAGGAGTACCCGCTATTGGTCCATCGAGACCGTTACCCACGGATGGACAATCGGAGCAGAGCTGACCGTCAAGCCTGCAGGTTCACGCGCGAACTGGACGCTCGCCCTGAACCTCAACCCGACCCGAACCCTCGTTCACTTACAGTCCCGCTACCAACCTTGCGAGTTTCATAGCCTCTTCGGACGTGAATTCTTCGTTGCGCAGCCCGCCGCGCATGCCTCAATTCGCTCACTAGACCAGCACGACAACATGCTGCTCGGGCGGTACGTCCCTGGGGCACAACGCGCCCGCGAGCGATATTTGAGCGTCTTCCTTGAGACCTTCGAGCTGGGCTTGCAGCGCCTCGTCCAAGAACTGCTCTGCGAGACAGCCCCCGGACGGTTCTTCACATATGACGGACCTTCCATCACGTGGCCCCAAGCTGCATCGGATGGCCACCACGACTCATCGGCTGCGGCCACCGTCAGGGTGAACTGGGGAGAGATTTCGCTTAGCCAATGCGAAGTATACTGGGAGCGGCGCGTGGCCCGGGCACTTCCCTGGATGCGCGCATTTGCCGATCACGCGCTCGCTGCCGCGCGCGATGTCAGGATACGGCGGTACGAGACCGAACGTGAACTCGTCGTCGCACGCGAAGCCGGATCACTGGTCGTCACCATTCCCCTCGATGCCACCCGGTCCCGGCATAAGGCCGAAAAGGAGCTGGTGGTCTACGCCAAGGATGATGATCGCATCCGCTTCGAGGTCCGATACCACTCAAACTTGCCCGACGTGATCTCGAACAGCGCCCCGCGTGACTTCAGACGGCTCAGCTCCCTCTTCATGGCGGCCCGCGCCGACGCATTGACGCGCCTGCCATGGCTCCGCTTCGGCGAAATCATGCGGGAAGCCCCCCCTGTTCCGGCCTCCGAGTTGATCCCCCTCGTTGACTTCATCCGGCAAGAGACAGAGCGACACCCCGGTGCGTTCAGGGGTGCCTTGGAAGCATTGCTCTTGACCGGTGGCATCTCGGAAACAGATGGCGGCGGATGGGCGTCAGCGGAGCTCCTGACCCGGCTCGTTCGGCGAGGGGTCCTCGAACCGAGCAGGCTAGTTCGTCATCAACGCGGCACTAAGCGCTACCGCTTAGCCCGTCGCTACCTTGGCCTGCTGACGCTGTTTCGCCTACCAGGAGAAGCCGAACCCCTGGATTAACTGCGCCTTCGCAATAGATGCCCACCCTACAAGCCACATGTAGCTTCTGCGCGCATCGGTGCATGGGCGCTACTCTTGATACGCTTTGCAACTGGCTTCACTTTTTTGATCTGCAGAATGGCCGTTAGGCCCTTAGACATCGGATAGACCATGGCGTCGCCTTGATGGCGATGGAGCCGGAGATGCTCCGCGTCTACCGCGGCGGCGGCGACATCCACTGTGCCACTGCGGCGGCGGTGCTTGGCGTTGACGAAGCCGCGTTCATGTCCTGGAAGAAGGACAGTCGCCGACTGATCGACTGCGCGAACGAGATCAAGGGAGCGGGGGACGATCCTTCGGTCGCTCAATCCTGGGAAGCGCAGCGAAGCTGCTGGTGAACGAATACTTCAAGCTCAAGAGATACCAAGCGAAGGCGGCAGAGCGCGCGCTCACAACTGTCATCGCGGCAGCCCCATACCAAGGATTTGGTATGCGTGAAGTTGGCGCGCATTAGTTGAACCTGCAAACAGAACATCCATATGGAAGTTCGGCAGCAGCCTAGCAGCTAGGCAGAGGGGCGAGCGCATGAAACTGAAATAGCTGGAGAAAATCATGAGTAACGAACACATGCGCGCACAAGAGCTGCATGCGCGCTTGAACGCTTCACCGGTTAGGGGTGTCACGTTCCCCGAACCTCCCACTCGAAAACAAGTGAGTGGGGGTCGCAAGGCGTGGAAAGTCCGCGGGGTCTGCGAGGTGTGCGGCGAGACCAAGGAGTACTGGGTCGACAACATTCTCTTTGGGAAGACAACACAGTGCACATGCTCACGAGGGGTGAAGCACGGCGGATCGAAGGGGGCCAAACGCCACAATCTCGCTGCTCAGCGCTGGGCTGAACGCTACGATGCGATACTCCAGCGATGCCGCAACCCCAGGAACCCCCAATACGCGGACTACGGTGGTCGAGGGATCGAGTTGAGGTTCGAGAGCCGAACCGCGTTCGTCCTGTACATGCTGGCGGAGTACCCGGATGTCTCTCCCACTGGCCTGGAAATCGATCGCGTAAACAACAACGGGCACTATGAGCCGGGAAATCTGCAGCTGGTACCTTGCAGGGTCAATCTCCGCAACACGCGCCGGAACGTCCTGGTGGAGTACGAGGGGCTGTCCGTGGTTGCGAGCGATCTCTGGCACCTTCTGAGGACCGACTACCCTGACATGACACTCGGCAGGTCAAGGACCACGAAGCTGGCACTTGAGGGTATCCATTGGTCCGACATCGTCAGCCGTAACGGCCGCGGGGCGTACACACCGGGAAAGCTCGATATCGTAGACCCCGACATAGTCGCCCTATACCGGTCCCCACTCGATCCGACGATCCACTGATTGCGAGCGAGAACCGATCCGGCACGAGAGCGGCCACGGATTGCGCCCGTGGCCTTTTTCCTGTTCTCAGCTCGTGCCGAACCGGCATACGAACGGGACCCAGGGATGTGAGCTTTGGTATTTACCTACTGCATTCCCCATATTTCCGCTTTGGGATTTGCAACCGGGCGCAATCTGTAGAACCGCTCTAAATTAGGTGCCCCAAGGTTTTTTTTACCGCATCCCACAGCGTCGATCGATAATGTCAAAGGCTTGATCGTACTGTGTTCCGTCTTCCTCAATTTCGATCCTGATGCGCCCGGCCCACAAATTGAGTTCGCTCTCGCCTTGAGCCACAACCACTCCGAGAGTAGGAGGATCAGGATACCCACCGAGGAGGGACCGCTATGGCGCGGACCTGGAGGGGGCGGCCCTTCAATGCCAGAGACTTCATGAAGGACCTGGAAAAGCAGATCATCGATAAAGCGCTGAACGAGCTCCTCAAGCGAAGTCGGGCGGCGGGCGCCTCTCTGACGGATCCCGAAACTGGTGTTCACCCTCTGGTATTTGCGTGGCGCACTCCGCCGAAGGGTGTCCTAATCACGACTAACGGTTCGGAGAGCTACGCCATAGCCCTGGAGAGACGTTTGGATAAGCAACGTACTGACGAGAGTAAACGAATGGAAAGCGATTCACCTGTCGTCTATCTCGCGCACGCGTCCGAAGACAAGCCCGCCGCACGGCCTATCGCCGAGCATCTGGTCGCGAACGGCATAGAAGTCTGGTTCGACGAATGGGAAATCGGAGCTGGCGACAGCCTACGTCGGAGGATGGACGAGGGCCTAGGCGCGTGCACCCATTTTGTGGTGCTGCTCACAGAAAAGTCTCTGAAGAGGCCTTGGGTGAACGAGGAAATCGATGCAGGCTTCGTTCAGAAAGTCGAAGGTAGGTGTAAGTTTATCCCGTTGCGCATGGGCCTCTCGCTGATCGCGCTACCACCACTCCTGAAGGGGATACTTTCCCCTGAAATCGACCCCGAAAGTCCACCAACGCTTCGCTACCTCGTTGACCAAATACACGGCGTGAGTGCCAAGCCGCCTCTTGGGGAGAAACCTCGTTACGTTCAACGCGTCGGCGGATTGGCTCATCTGTCTCCGGCCGCAGTCGCTATCGGCAAGCACTTTGCCAACGTGAATACCACGGGTGCAGAATTTGAACCTCAATTGAGCCCTGAAGAGGTCGCCGACGCTACCGGTCTGAGCAGCGAAGACGTCGAGATTGGCATCCTTGATTTGGTTCAGGCCGGGATGCTTCACGAAACTGACGTTATCGGAGACAGTACGGTCTGGGCTTTGGGACCGCTATTCATCACCTTTGATGAGCACGTCCACGGCTGGCGCCCTGCCGATGACGCCAGGGCGCTAGCAGCAGTGATGGTGAACAACGGAAGGGATGAGTACGACCCGGAGGAATTGATGGAGCTTACGGGTTGGTCCAAGCGTCGCATGAACGCTGCACTTCATGCAGTGGAGAAAGCGGATATCGCCCGGTGCGAACAGTATTTAGACGGGACCGACTGGGCCGTGAGCAGCCTTAGAGTATCGCCTCAAACCCGCCGTGCCGCACGATCCGCATGATCCGCATGATAGAGCATTCGCTTTAGTCTCATGGTGAAAAACGGCATAAACGACGATCAACAGTTCAGGATGACATCGGACCTCGAGCGGCTACGCACGCCCGCTCAGGCCTACGGCGGCCCACTCACGGCAGAACAAATTGAATATCTATTGCGAACAGTCCCGGGAGCACGACGGGCGGCCCAGGGCGTGTTCGTCGAGCTTCCAAAGGGCTTCTTCCACATCACCCACATCCGACCATCACAAGAGCTCATAAAGTCGGTTGAGGACCTCGATTATTACCAAATATGCACCCCAAAGGAGACCGCGCGCCTTCGGGAGATCAAGACGGCCCACGACTACCTGCTCATGATCCGCGCCAATGCCATCGTTGAAAATCCACGATTGCTACGAGTCATGGCAGCACGTCGGCAGAAGTGGGAAGCCACCGGCCGACGCTGGAGCCTGAGCGACTATTATGCCAGTCTCAACCGCGCCCCGAAGCGGTATGTGGCCCGGTTGGCGCGGGCGCAACAGAGGACGATACGGGCGATCCCATACGGCTTTTCAGCGGTTAGGGAAGCCAACGCCATCTGTATGCGGTCGCTTGTGGGCGATGTGATAACGGCTTCGGAAATGCTCCGAGAGTTCTTCTATTTCGTCGTTCTCTGTCTGACTGGCGCTAACCGTGACATCGACATACCGGACTGTTCGACGGCGGGATTGATAGCACTCCGGATCATGATTGGGAGCGAAGCGCAGGATTTCGATCTAGACCCCCGTTGCTCACCACACCCCCGGCTGGAGGCGGAGATCCGCGGCCAGGTCGATGCGATGTTAGAATTCACGTTCGGCCATGAATTCGCGCACTATCTGCTCGGCCATCTTAATGGCGGTATCAGCGGAGAGAACTGCATCGAGAAACATCCTCGCGATGACGAGTTTGCGGCTGATCGAGGCGCGGTGCTGAACGTCTCCGAACCCAAGGCGCGCCGAAGCATGGCCGAGGCTGCATATATGGTCTTCTTTGCCCTTCACCTGATCGACGAGGTAGCATCAGTACATTCGGAGGTACCTCGCTTTTCGGGCTCATCTTCACACCCTCAACCGCTTGATCGAATTTGGTCACTACACGATGTGTTAGGCAGAGCCGACGCGCCGCGACGAGGTGCACTTCTCAAAGTTTTGGAAGTCGTTGCTAGAGTTAAAGAAATGCTCCTCACCCATATCGGCGCAGTCAGGCCGGACATCCTGACATTCTACGGTTCTCTTTACCTGGAAGGGCTCGGTGGCCGACTTAGAGAAGACCGCATTGAATTCTAGTTAGGCGCGTTTGGTTTGCGGGACTGATGGCCGAACCGCACCTCATCGTTGCGACAACGCTCCACCTGCGCTATCTAGCGGCCAAGGACTGTGACACCTTGCTGTGACACTTTCCGACGCCCACGGACGATTTAAGTTGCTGATTTCGTTCATGTCGCGGCGATAACGGTTCGGCTCCTGCCGGGCCCACCAGTCACCCTTTCGCGGTCGCTCGCCGGTATCCGAATCGAACCAGATACGTGTTCGGCCGAACGTCACCGCCGTCAGGCGGGACGAATGCGGAAGGCGCAAGCGTATTTGCTGGGCGGAGTGGCGGGGGCCTCGATGTGCAGGCCTGCGGGTCCGCGGCGCCAGCGGACGGGCTTGTGCGAACCCAAGAGTTCGATCCGGCCGATCCGCTGCGGGTAGTTCGGCGCCCCTTCGGCCAACGACGCAATGTCGATCCTGCCGTCGGCGGGCCAGCCCAGCACAATGGCGTAGAGCGTATCGCCTTTGGTGGTGAACCGAATGTCGCGATGGTCGAATTTCAGCGCTGAGAACTGATAGGCGCCGAGCTTCTTGGCGGAGGTCGACGGACCCTCGCCGTAGATTTTCCAAGGGCGCGTACCCTTGATCGCTTCGTTGTTGACCGCCTGCCAGGCGATGAGTTCGTGCAGGAAGGCCATCTCGTCGGCGTCGGGCTCGCCATGTCCCGGCAGCGGGATGTTCAATAAGAGATTGCCGTTCTTGCTGACGATGTCGACGAACATCGGGATGATCGTCGATGGTTTTTGATAGGCGTGGTTCGCCAACAGCGAGCGGTCGTAATGCCAGCCGCCGATGCAGGCGTCGGTCTGCCAGGGATCCTTCTGGATGCTGTTTTCCATCGCCGCTTCGAAATCGCGGGTGATGGTGTCCCACACCGGCTCGGGAACCTGTTTCAGATTCAAGACGCCGTCGAGCCGCCCGCCATGGCGCCGGACATTCATGTTCAGATAATAGGCCATGATCTGGGGTGCCAGATCGGGCATGCCGAGCCACACCTTCAGATCGGGCGCGAACGGACCGCCGGCATCGAAATCGAAGGTCGCGCTGTCGTCGAAATAGAGAAGGTCGGGATCGTAGCTGTCGATGAGGTCCTGCAGCCGAGCCAAGAAATGGCGCACGAATTCGGGCGCCGGCGTGTTCTTCGCGTGCGGTTTGCCGTTGAGAAGTTGCGGGTCCATGCCCTCCCACCACGTGCCCTTGCCGTCGGCGATGGTCTGCAAACCGTCATACGGCACGCCCGCCAGCGGGCCGGTCGCATCGGATTTGTAGCGGACGGGAAGAAACTCGTCCCACACCCGATGCGGCGTCGCATGATAGCTGACGCCGAAGCGCAAGCCGTGCGTCCGCGCGATTCCGGCCCAGGTTCCGACGATATCGCGCTTGGGACCGACATTGACCGAATTCCACGGCTGATGTTTCGAATTCCAGCAATCGAAATTGTCGTGGTGATTGGCGATGGCGACGAAATATTCGGCCCCCGCGCGCTTGTACAAGCGCATGAGCGCTTCCGGATCCCAACGCTCGGCCCGCCAGAGATGACAGATGTCCTTGTAGCCGAACTTGGACGGATGGCCGTAGGTTTTGACGTGATAGTCGTATTGCGGCATGCCCTGGATGTACATGTTGCGGGCATACCAATCGCCCTGCTCGGGCACGCATTGCGGCGTCCAGTGCGCCCAGATTCCGAGCTTGGCATCGCGGAACCATTCCGGCGTGCGATAGGCCTTGAGCGAATCCCAGAACGGCAGGAACGGCCCCTCCGGCGCATCGCCCTGGAACAACGAACCGCCGGACGCGCGGGCAAAGCCGCCGAGAGCGATGGCGGCAGCAGCGGACGACAAAACGGCTCTGCGGTTCACCATCACATCCTCGCGCAATTGCACTATACCGACGGCCTCGGCTTGGCCGCCTTTGTGCGGACGACCAGAGCACCGGGCTTCAGTTTTCCATCCAATGCCAAGGCTCCGATGCGGATGCTGCCGGACTGCTTGGTGGACTGCACGATGATCTGCGCCAAGCCGTTGAACAGCGAACGGGCAGGCTGCTTGTCGCTCTCCAGACAGTTCGGATCGCCGTTGCCGACGCCGATCAACCGGCCCGCGCCGGTAACCTGGAAGGCGAGCTTGTCGTTCGCGGTCGGCACGGCGCGGCCGCGGGCATCGAGCGCTTCGACTTTGACCAGCACGACGTCCTCGCCATCGGCCGCAATCGCGGTGCGATCAGCGGTCAGCCGCAGCGCCACGGCCGGTCCGGTGGTCTCCCGCTTTTCGGTGAGGACGAGTTTTCCGCCTTTGTAGCCGCGCGCTTCGATCGCGCCGGGCGCATAGACGGCCTTCCACTGAACATGCCCGAGGCGCGGAACATCCTGACGGCCGAGACTTTTGCCGTTCACCAGCAACTCGACCGCATCGAGATTGGAGTAGACCCAAACGGAGATTTCCTGGCCTTCCTTGCCGGCCCAATTCCAGTGCGGGAACAGGTGCAGCGACGGCTCTTTCCGCCACCACGCCGTGTAGTAATAGAAATAGTCCTTGGGGAAGCCGCACATATCGACGATGCCGAATTGCGAGCTGATCGACGGCCAGCCGTAAGGCGTCGGCTCGCCGCGGTAATCGAATCCGGTCCAGGCGAAGCCGCCGGCCAGCCAGTCGCGCGTGCCGTAGAAATTCCACCACGCTTCCGGCGTCTTGCCCCACTGCACCACGCCGTCGTAGCTGTTCACGGTATTGCGCTTGGGATCGGACGTGTATTCGCCGCGCGTGGAAACCGCGCTCGAGGTTTCCGAGCCGACCACCGGGCGCTGCGGATGTCGCTTGTGGAATCCGTCCGGACGGTCCTCGCCATAGTTGAAGCCGATCACGTCGAGCGAATCGGAGACGCCCTTTTCGTTGTCGCCGTTGACGGCGGCGGTGACCTGCCGCGTCGGATCGAGTTCGTGGCAGCGCTGCACCATCGTGGCGGCGATCTTGACGCCCTGTTCGGCCATCTTGTCCTGCAGCAGCCACTCTTCGTTGCCGATCGACCACAGGATGATCGACGGCGAATTGCGGTAGCGCTTGATCATCGCTTCGAGCTGCGCCATGCCCTCCGGATTGGAGTTCATCAGCCGCGTCTCGCACAGCATCATCACGCCGGCGCGGTCGCAGGCTTCGACCCACTCCGGCGCCGGCATGTTGTGCGAGGTGCGCACGGCGTTACAGCCCATTTCCTGTAATACCGACAGGCGGAAACGCTGCAGCGCGTCCGGCAGAGCGGCGCCGACACCGGCATGGTCCTGATGATTGCAGGTGCCTTGGATCTTCAGCACCTTGCCGTTGAGCAAAAAGCCCTTGTCGGCCTCGAACACCGCGGTGCGCACGCCGAAGGTCACGACCTCGCCGTCACGCGCTTTGCCGCCGGTCGAAACCGTTACCGTCGCGGTATAGAGATTGGGCGCATCGGGCGACCACAGTTGCGGATCGGCGATCGCAGCCGAGGCGCCGAATTCCGCCGCGCCATCCGCCGGAACGGTGTGCTCGCTTTGCGCCGTGGCGACGGTTTTGCCCGCGGCGTCGCGGATCACCCAGCTCACTTTGGCAGCGGCAGGCTGGCGATCCCGGTTTTGCACCACCGTAGCGAGCGCCAGCGTCGCCGTGTTTCCGTTCAGCGACGGACGCACGGTGCTCTCCCAGCGGCCGAGGTGAACGGCATCGGTCTTGGTGAGCCACATATGCCGGTACACGCCGGCGCCTTCGTAGAACCAGCCGTCGCCGAAACTGGCATCGACCCTGAGAACGATGACGTTCTTGCCGCCATAGACCAGGAAATCGGAAAGGTCGAAGCGGAACGGGGCATAGCCATTGGTGTTGCGGCCGATGAAACAGCCGTTGACGAACACCAGCACATCGCGGAAGGCGCCGTCGCACTCGAGCGTGATGCGGCGGCCAAGATCGGCCGCAGCGATGTCGAATTCGTGCCGGTACCAGCCGACACTGGTCTCGGGATAACGGCGGCCGAGCGGCTTGTAGCCGTGCGAACGCAGCTGGCTGTCGCCCTTGGCGTCGTCGTCCTTGACGAACGGCAGCTCCACGGCCCAGTCGTGCGGCAGATCGAGGACGCGCCAGGCGGAATCGTCGAAGCCGGGCTTGGCGAAGGCGAACTCGCCGGTCTTGGCGAAATCGCCCTGGCCCATGCCGAAGCCGAAATCCTTGGCCGGATCGCTGCCGTGGCCGAAGGCGAATTTCCATCCGAAGTCGAACAGCAGGCGCTCGCGCGGCGCGACCGTGGTCTCGGCGGCGGCGGACGGAACGGTGGCGGCGCCCGCGAACGACGCACTGCTCAGCACAACGGGAGCCGCTGCGCCGGTGGCGACGAGATCGCGGCGGGTGATTTCGACCATGCTACTCTCCTGACGATTTATGGCGCGGTTTCGGCCGGCAGAACGCTGATTTCGGCGATGCCCGCGGCGGTCCCTTTCGCCAATTTCAAGGCGGTGAAGCGGAAGAAGCGCGCCGTGACGGGGGCGAAGGTCGCTTCCTGAAGAAGCGGACTGTTCTCGATATTACCAAAGCGGCCTTCGCTGGAAATCGTCCAGATGCGCCCATCCAGGCTGGTTTCGAAGCGATAGGTATCGACCGCGCCGGCGGCGTCGCCGCTCGGCAAATAGGAGAAGCCGCCGATCGCCAGCGCCCGCCCCATATCGACGGTGAGAGACGTCGGCAGCGTCTTGCCCTGCCATATGGTGGCCGGATCGCCGTCGATCGCCTTGACGCCGTCCGCCGACGTCCAGCCGGCAGGCGCAAAGCCCGAAAAGCTCTTGGAGGCCATCATGCCGAGGCGGCCGTCCGCCCCCACGCAGGCGGCATTGACCACACCGCCGCGAACGAGCGCAACCGGACCGGAGTAGACCGGCGATGTCGGTGTGGGCACCGAGCCGTCCACCGTGTAGACGACTTTGAGACCCTTGGGGCTGTTGAGCGTCACCAAACCATCGACCGTACGCTCGGAGATCACCGGCGGCCGCACCAGTTCGGCCTGCTTGAACAGTCCGATCTCGGCCAATGCCGGCTCCAGGCGGGCCGCCGTGATGCGGATGCGGACCCGGTCGCTCGTCACCGGCGTATCCCAGCGCAACAGGCGCTTGTGGCCGATGGTCGTTTGCGCGTCGATCTGCTTCCAGGCCGAGCCGTCCCAGACATCGACGGCGAAATTTTCGATGCGCTGACCGCGACGGTCGACGGCTTCCTGCAACGAAACCACATCGAAGGTCACCGGCGCCGGAAGCTGCAGGGTCAGCGTCGCCTGACGCTGGCCGCGCGCGGCCTCCCACCAGGTGTCGAGACTGCCGTCGAGAACGCGGGCCGCGGCATGCCCCTTCGCCGTGCTGTCCGCGGTGAGCGTGCCGCCGGCGGCGAGGTTCTTGGCGAACGTGTCCTTGACCACCTCCGCCATCAGCCGCAACGAAGCGAGCTGATCGTCCGGAATCAATCCGCGCGTATCCGGCGGCAGATTGAGCAGCATGTTCCCGTTGCGGCCGACCGATTGGTAGTAGACGTCGACCAGATCCGCCGCGGTTTTCACGCGCTTCTTCGGATGCCAGAACCAGCCGTACAGGATGGAGGTGTTGACCTCCGCCGGAAACCACCACAAATGCGATCCGGGTACGAGCTTGGCGCGGCTGCCGAGATCCTCGTCCTGCATGTCGGGCCAGTTGAAGTCCGCCGGGGCCTTGGGCAGCGGAATCACGCTCCATTCGGTGGTGCGGCCGACGCCGCTTTCGTTGCCGACCCAGCGTGCATCCGGCCCCTTGCCGAAGATCATGGCACCCGGCTGAAGCTTGCGGATCAGATCGTACCACGCGGCATAGTCGTAGGTTTCGTGCACGCTCGGATCGGGATTGGCGCCGTCGAACCAGACTTCCTGCACCGGTCCGTATTCGGTCAGCAGCTCGTAAAGCTGGTTGAGGAAATAGCGGTTGTAGTCGTCCACCGTGTAGCTGAAGCGGCCGAACTTCGACGCTCTCGGCTTGGCAGGATCGCTGGTGAAGCTGGCGGGATCGGTCGGGATCGTCGAACGCTTCTTGGCGCTGTCGTCGCCGTAATAACCGGACGGATTTTTCGGATTGGTCTTCAGTTGCCACAGGTCGGCGGGCGACAGATAGAGGCCCAGCTTGACGCCGTGCTTGCGCGCCGCATCGGCGACCTCGCGCACCAGATCGCCCTTGCCGCCCCGCCACGGACTGGCCGCGACCGAGTGGTCCGAATAGCGCGTCGGCCACAGATTGAGGCCGTCGTGATGTTTGGCGACCAGGATGATCTCCCGGCCGCCCGCCTCTTTGATGGTACGAACCCACTGTTCGGCATCGAGCGCGGAGGGATTGAAAATCGCCGGATCTTCGCGGCCATCACCCCATTCGAGGCCGCGGAACGTGTTCGGCCCGAAATGCAGGAAATAGGTGTTTTCCAGCCGCATCCAGGTGCGCTGGTTGGCGCGCGGCAGCACCTTGGCGGCTTTCTCCGCGATTACCGCCGCGGAATCGCCCGCCGCAATCACCTGGACATCGGCATACGGGATGGCCTTCTCCGCCGGCTGCCCGAACGCAGCGGTAAAGCCGAGCATTGTGACGGCGGCGGCACACGAAATCTTCGACGGCATGACAGGCATCCTGCTGAACGGGGTACGGACGGCTTCGAATCGACCGCTAGGGCCGGCTTCTTTCGAGTTTGACGAGGACGACATCGTTCTGTCGCATGGAAAGCGTGCGATGAAAGGTCCCGTCGGCCCCAACCGTCACCTTGATGTCGATCTCCGGCCGGTCGGCCGACTGCTTCTGCAACGTCGCGACCTGCTCCGCCGACAAGTCTTTCGGCATGCCCCATTTCAAGTACTGGGTGTAGACGTCGTTGGCTTCGTAGCCGGTGCGATGCACGGTCAGCCGGTAGGTGCCAGGCGTGAGCTTGGCGAGATTCAGTTCGACGGGCGCGGCGGCCGCGGCGGGCCTGACCTTGCGATAGAACGGACGATTGCTCTCCTTCTGGTCCGGCGTGGCGTAATCCCAGAACAATCCGGAAAAACCCGTTTCCGTCCGCGCCAGAATCGATTCGGTATCGCTGCCGGCGAGCGCCTGCGGCCCCAGCTCGTTGAGATATCTGTAGGCGAAGAAGGCGGCCTTGCGCAGACCTTCGCGATTGACGAGACCGAAGCCGCCGTGGAACGAGGACGGCGGGGGGCCGGCTTCCTCGAACAGATCGGTGTAGGTCCAATAGCTCATCGACTGGGCGCCGCCTTCGGTCTTCTTCAGCTTGTCGAGGATGAAGGCCGCACTGAGATAATCGTCGTGTATCGGATCGCGCGGATTGTAGCTGGTGCTCCATTCCGTGAAGTGCAGCGGCAAGCCGGGCCAATCGGCCTGAATCTGCTTGCGCACGTTCCAGACGTCGTTGCTGATCGAACCGGGGTCGGCCACCAGCTTGTTGTCGCCCTCGCCTTTTTCATCGAGGAATCCGCCGGCCACGCCGTAGCCATGGGTCGAGACAAAATCGACCGGCACGCCCGCGGCCTTGGCGTGGGCGAGGAATTCCGGCACCCAGGCGGCACCGGCCGTCGCGGGCCCGCCCACCTGCAAGAGGGGATCGACCGCTTTGAGCGCGCGAACGGTGGCGTCGTAGAGCTTGAAATAGGTGGCCTGGTTGCCGTCGGTCCAGAAGCCGTCGAGATTGGGTTCGTTCCACACCTCGAACCGCCACGACCGCACTTCGGCGACGCCGAAGCGGGCTTCGAGATGACGGGCAAAGGCGGTCATGAAATCGGACCACTTGCCCCAATCCTTCGGCGGCGAGCCGTTGCCCTGCCAATAGAAAATGGTCTTGGTCCCGCTCGCCAGGTCGTGCGGCATGAACCCGATTTCGACGAACGGCTTCATGCCGGTCTTGAGGATGGCATCGTAGACGGCATCGATCTTGTCGAAATTATAGACCGGCTTGCCGTCCACCTCGCGATAGGCCTCCATGTCGTCGTGCAGGATGCCGTGAAAGCGGATGAACTTGAACCCCAGCTCGTCGTGAACCAGCTTGAGCTGGGCGAGATTGTCCTTGCGCAAAAGAATGCCGGGATGATCGGCACCGACGCAATCCTGCCACGCCATGTCGCGCGGTCCGGCAACGGCCGTCATGTCGGCGCTGATGGAGCGTGCCGGTTGCGCCAGCGCGGACGTGGCGGCAAATGCGGCGATCACGCCGGCGGTCATTGCTCTGGCGACGCGGGAAGACATGAACAACCTCATTCTAATTCGGTTTCGTTAAAGTGCAGACGGCTTGGCGCTTGGCCGCCGCGAGGCAATCGACCGCTTCGAACGGTTCGTTCGATCCCTCGGCCGGCAGATAGGCGACCAGGCCTTTGGGCTGCTGGCTGGGGCAGAAATATTCCACGACCTGCCGCCGCTTGACGGTCTCGTGTCCGATCACGCGAACGGATTGCGCGTCGCAGGATACTTTGTAGCGCCCCAACGCAGCCTTCGCCGCCGCGAGCGCGGTATCGTTGTCGCGAAGGCGGCACGCGACGCCATTCATCTCGGAAATCGGGCAGGCCATGATCCGCACCGGAGCCTGAGAGCCCGGCAGCGGCGACCAGATGGTGAAGCCGGGACCTTCGGCGCATGCCGTTTCGATAAAATCGGTGGTCGGGCTCTGCCCGCGCCATTTGATGTCCTTGATGGTGCACGCCTTGCCGGCTTGCGACAGGATCGACGCAGCAGCGGCTTTCGAACCGGGATTCTCGGGCAGGCCGCATGCGATCGCCGGTTCGCGCTTGGCGGCGATGTCGACCGCGCGCGCCGCTTCGGCGGCAAAACAAGTGAAGCCGGACGATCCGCCGGGCGCACCGCCCTGGACCAGAAAATAGCCGACGCCGCTATCGCACGCGACCTCGTAGGTTTTGGTGTTCGCGTTGTCGTCCACCGCAACCAGAATGGCGTTGGTCACGCGGCATTGAAGCTTGAAGGACGCGACAAGCGCCGCAGCCTTGGCTTTGTCCTCCGCCAGGATTTCGCCGGCCGACTTGCCCTCCTTGTTCCACTTCTTCATGCGAGCCTTGAGGGCATCATAGGTGCCGAACTTGTTGATCTGATCGACGGCTTGGTCGGAGATGGTCGCCACGCCTTTCGGCGCCTCCCCGGCAATGCCGGGAGCATTCGGGTTACCCGACGTGGCCGGCCCCAACTGCGCCTGCGAAGGCGCGAACAACCACGGCAGGAGACCGATTGCTGCGAGAATTGCTTTGCTCATCGCCGTATCCGAATGTAAGGATCCCCGGCTCGTGACACCGGGGATCCTCTGGGAGGGCACTTCGCCTGCTCGTGATGTGAACCAGGAGAAGTGCAAGGCGGGTAGCGCCGCCTTCTCGGACGATCCGGCTGCCGCTTTGCGGCGCTGGACCTGGAAAGCAGAGGGGCCTGGCCCGAGCCAAGCCCCTCTTCACATCAGTATTCCACCCGCAGTTCCATCGACACGCGGCGGTCGGCGACGAACCAGCTGCGGCCGTGCTCTTGCGCGGCGTAGCCCATGGTCGTCTTGGCCTTGGTGTTGAGGAGGTTCTGCGACTGGATGTTGAACGAGAAGTGCTCGTCAATCTTGTAGTCCATGCCCGCATCGAGGGAGCCGAACGACTTGCTCCACACCGGCAGCGAGTAACGGCACTGACCGGCGATCAGATTGCCGCCCCAGCCCGCCGACGCATTGTTGTTCTGCGGACAATCGACATAGTTGTCGCCCGCCGCATAAGTACCCTGCGTGTTCCAGCCGGAAGCCGACATCAGATATTTGCTGCGCCAGTTGTAGGCCAGACGGAACGAGAGCGGATCGCGATCGTACATCAGCGTCGCGTTGTAGGCGTAATGCGACAGGCCGGCCACCGGCATATGCGCACTGATGTTGTTGCCGAGCATGTCGAACGAGTAGTTACCCGGCGCCTTGGAGTCGATGTAGGTGAAGTTGGCGTCCATGCCGAAGCCGCGCAAGTAGGACGGCACGAACTCCCAATCGGCATATTTCGTGAAGCCGAATTCGACACCGCGGATCAACGTCTCCTTGTTGGTGTTCTGCGCGGACTTCACCACCGTGGGCTTGGTGACCGTCTGCTTGCTGACGAACAGGCAGGAATAGTCGGGAGCCCCGGTGCTCACGCAATCGGTGCCGTTCGACTGCAGTTGCGGCGTACCGATCACCCACGGCATGTCCTGCAGCACGTAGCCGGTGACCTGCCGGTGCTTGATGGATTTGTAGAACAGCGACGTATAAACCTTGGAGCCGCCGTCGCCGTACCATTCGACGGACATGTCGAAGTTGCGGCCGATCTGCGGCTTCAGGTTGGGATTGTCGCTGTCGATATTGTAGCCCGTCAGGATCTTGTTGTTGCCCTCCGTCCCGACGGTGCTGCCGCCGCCGATGCCGGCAAAGGTCGGCTGCTCGGCGGTGATCGAGCCGGCGAAGCGGATATGCAGTTTGTCGTTCGGCATGAACTGGACGTTGAACGCCGGCAGCAGCGTCCAGCTGACGCGGCCGCCCTGGACCGGCAGCGACGTCTTGTCGGTGGCCAGCAAGGGTCCGGACGAGGTCTCGCGGAACAGCGTGTTGCCCCACGTCGTGATGAAGCCACTTGCCCGGTTGTCGACATAGACGAGGCGTGCACCGGCGTTGCCGCTCATGGTCATGCCGAGGACGTCTTCCATCGCGAAGGATGCCATGGCGTAGCCCGCGACGTTCACCGTCTTGTAGTGCTTGGCTCTGCGGCCTTCGTAGGGATACTCGATCGTATCCTTGGAATCGCCGTACTTCGAACGGTAGTAGTTGACGTCATACATCTCGACTTTCGAGATTTCCGGGAACAAGGCCGGTCCCGGCAGATTCACCTCGCCGCGGAAGAAGTTGGGGAACTGGTACAGCACCGTGTCGGCCTTCGCCGCCGGATCGCTCCACCAATACATGGTGCCCCAGGTCGCCGAGAGATTCTTCCAGTCGTAGCCGCCCGCGTTCTGGTCGTGCTCGGTGCGGATGTCGCCGCGAACGCCGAACTTGACGGCTTTGACGATGCCCGCATTGAGCTTGTATTCGACGTCTACGGTGGCCTGGATTTCCTGACCGTAGTTCTTGTTCCGGTTATACATCGTGTCGTTCCAGTAATAACCGGAACTCGTCTTCAGCGACGACGCGTCGGCCATCACGATGGTCGGATAGGCGCCGCGCAGATCCATGCCGTACGGCGACATGATGACGTCGCCTTCGACTTCCAGGCTGGTGCCGTTGGACTTCGAATAAATGAAGCTGGCGTTCGACCGCACCGTCCAGTTGTCGTTCGGCGTCCAGTTGGCGCTGAGGGCGATATCGGTCGTGCGCGCATAGGACTTGCTGGCACCGGCGCGCGTGGCGCCCTTCGAGCAGAGCTTGCTGGCATCGCCGCAGCGCCCCATGATCGTATCGTAATTGGGATTCCAGCCAATATTCTTGTCGAATACGAAGCCGGTATCGTAGTAGGCGTTGGTGTAGACCAGATTGTTCCCCGAATCGTAGAGATGATAGAGGGGATCGTTTGCTCCCGGCGTGCCTCCGCTCAGTGCCGCAACGAGTTGCGACTTGCCGAGATCGTTGCGCACGGTATCGGTCGGATTCAGCGTATAGGTGATATTGGAATTGTGGCCGCCGTTGCTGGCCGCGAAGTTGTACGATCTTTCGTTCTGATCGTTGGCGGAGCTGAACAGCGTCGCGTTGATCGACAGCTTTTCGCTCGGCCGCCACTGGAAGGCCGCGTAAACGCCGCCGCGCTTATGGAAGCCGGTGCTGGTGTGATAATCGAAGCCGCCCGGCATCCAGTAGGTCGTCGGATTGGCTTTGAGGACAGGCGTAACCGTTCCGCTGACGTTTTGAAGCGTGTAGTTTTCCAGCACGTTGGTGTGCGGGAAGTACGGTTCGACCTGGATCGCGTCGTTGCGATAGCTGCTGTCGTCGTAGGACAGGTCGAGCAGGAAGCCCATCTCGCCCCACTTGGTGTCCCAGCGCGTGCTGCCCATGACCGAGGCGCGCGGGCGAAGCTGCTTGACGAGATCGCCGTAGCTGGCGCTGACCGCGCCGCGGATCGTCGTGCCGTCGAAATCGAACGGCAAATGGGTGCGCAGATTGATGGTGCCGCCGAGACCGCCTTCGATCTGGTCCGGCGTGTAGGTCTTGTAGACGTCGACCGCCGCCATCAGTTCGGACGGAACGTCGCCCCACAGCAACTGACGGCCGTTGTTGGCGCTGAACGCGTTATGACCGTTCAAGGTCGAGGTGCCGCCCGGCAAACCACGCACGGTCGGTCCGGAGCCTTCGACGGTATAGTTGTCGGGATTGCCGAGATTGTTGAAATGCGTGATGGTCACGCCCGAAACGCGCTGCAGCACTTCGGTGATCGAACGGTCCGGCAGCTTGCCGGCATCGTCGGCCACGATCGAGTCGACGATCTGATCCGCGTTTTCCTTGATCTTGACGGCAGACTGGATCGCCGCGCGCTGGCCCGTGACCGTCACGGTTTCCATCGTCTGGGTCTGGGCCGCCGCCGGCATGACCATGCCCAACGCCAGCACTGAAACGCCGCCGAACAACATGCAGCTCATCTTGGCCGCGATGCCCCTCGTGCTATTCGCCTGATAATTCACTGTACCCTCCCAATTCCTTGTTGGAGATTTCACCAGCGCACATCCGACTTGCCGTTTTCCCGGTCATCGAACTGTCTATCCCGCGCTGGTGATGTCTCCTCCGGGCCGATCGGCCCCATTCCACGGCCTTTCGGCCCAACGACTCCGTCAGAAGCGGTATTTCACGCCCGCCGCGAGTTCACCGGCGCGCCGATAGGACGTCACCGTGCCGTCCAGACGGCCGTAGATCTCGAGCTTGTCGGTGACCTGACCGGCGACGTTCACACCGGCGCGGAACGCGTTCTTCGAATCGCCTTTCCAGAAAGCGACGGAAGACGAATCCGGCGTGGTGACGAAACCGCCCGTCACGGTCTCGCCGGGATCGGAGAGGTCGTGCCGCCATGCCAAATCCGCATCGACCTTGATGTGCTCGGCCCGCATCACATGCACCCGCATACCGAGGTCGACCGCGAACGTATTGGCACTCAGGGCATCGTGGCGAAGGTTGTAATAATCCGAGCCCGTTTCGGAAGCCGCCGCGAGGTGGACCCTCGCATACATTCCCCGCACATACGGCGTCAGACGCGATCCGAACATGTCGTGGCTGATCTGGCCGGAGGCACCGAAAGCGTAGCCGCTCTGATCGGCCGCGGCGGTGCCGTAGGTGCCCATCGGACGCTTGGTGGAGGCATCGTAGACGTTGTAGAAGGCGGAGCCTTCGAACCGCAGCGCGTTGACGTCGGCGCCGCCGTAAACGGCAAAATCGTAGCCGTTCGACGAAGACGTCGCGGGATCGTCCTTCACCGTCATGTTGCCATGGCGATAGGAGAACGCCGCACCCACTACGCCGCCGTGGTTTTCGAAGCGATGCAAGGCTCCCATGCGAAGGCCATAGGTCTTCTGCTCGTAGCCCTGGCCGTCGCGGCTGAGATTTTCGATCTCGCCGATTGGGGTTATCCAGGTATCGACCTTGGCGCCGGAGGCCGGCGTAATGCTCATCACGTCGTACAGCGAACCGACGAAATTGGTGAGCGCGGTGCGGTTGGAATAAACCAGGTGCCCGAATACTTGGGCGGCCGATCCTTTCTGCGTTACGATGGAATATCCACCGGCTGTTTTCGCAACGCCCACCATCGCTCCGGCAACGTTGCCGTTGGTCGACACGGTTGTGAACGAGCCGCTCAGCGTACCGCCGTTCACGGTCACGAGCGGATAGACGGCGTTCCCATAAGAACCTTCCGCGATACTGATGATCAGGTCGCCGGCAAGAGTCGCATTCCCATTCACGACGAGCCCTGAGACGCCGGTAGGTGAAAAGGCGGTATATAATTGCCCTGTGGAGGCCTGCGTATAGCTGCCGTTGATCGTGAGATTGCCGTTGACGCCCTTGGTGCCGCCGGCCGTGACAACGCCGTTGTTGGTCACGATGCCGTTGATCGTGCCGTAGCCGCTCAGCGACGCAGTCGTGCTGGATACGTTGATGATCGCGGTTTTTGCGGCGTTGCCCAATGTCGCCGAGGAATGCGTTGAATCCCCGACAACAAGCGTCGCACCGGAGTTGATCTTCGCCGTACCGGCGAAAGCGGTACTCTGGCCGTTCATGGTCAAAGATCCGCTCTTCAAGAAGAACGTCGCTGTCGAATCCGCCGCCATGGTGCCGTTGAATACGCCGGTCCCGCCCGGATTGAGCGTGAGCGTGGAGACGCCCTGGAGATCGAAATGCGTGTTGGGACCGAATGTCGTCGTCGCGTTTATGGACGACCAGTCCCAACCCATCTGCACAACGGCGCCATCGAGCAGGGTCACATTGCCCAGGAATTTGTTGGTTCCGATGAGTTCCAGTTCGCTGCCGGATTTGACCTTTTCAAAAACGACGTCGCCCGTGGCGTTGATCATCGAATTCAGCCAAGGATCACCACTATACCAATCGTAGGGGACCGATGTCTGACCGACAAACCGTAACGTGGCCCCACTGTCGACAGTGATGACCGGTGCATTAAACCGGCAGCAGCCATTCCACCAGTTAAACGGGGCACTGTTCTCCGACGACATATAGGAGGTGTAGTTTAAAAGCGTAGAGCCGCCAGGAAGTGCCCAACCGACGCCAGAGTTATAATAGGCCGTCATTCCCGTCGGCACTTCGACCACGGTATCGGTTGCAGTGTTCAAGTCGTAGTTCTGACCGGGCGTCAGCACCGTCGTCTGCGCCAAGGCAGGGCCGGCGACTGCGAGTGCCAGCACACTGGCGGAAAGCCAGAGCCTGCGGCTGTTATGTTTGAATACCTGTGACATTGTTCCCTCCCAACACGGCGATGTCCTCGCCATTCGTTTGCCCCGCGACGACCGGCAGAACGCCGGAAGCCACAAGTTGATGCCGCTCAGAGACCAGATCGGGTTGAGCGCCGCCTGCCGCGCATCACCGGCACAAGGCCGATTGCGGCTGTCCGAACGCGGCGGATCGAGCGCGCCCGTCGCATCTCCCTCACGTTTCCATCGTCACGCATTCCTCCCGCCTGGTGGGAGAACCGCATCGAACGGGTCTTTCTTCCGCGCGCTTTTTCGTAAGCGCTGTCAAAACGGCTCGACGACGATCCTCTCCTCTGGGCCGCTACGCCCAACGCACACATCCCGCTCGTGCCCTGCCCAATCCGGGGCATGGCCCATTCATATGATTTATCGCTTATAGGGGACGCGGAGCGGCCTTCCGGAAATATGTTCCGGAGAGGATTCGGGTTTTGCAGAACGGATTCTGGCCCGAATAAGGCGGCGCGGAAAATCCGCCCGCGCAGCGGCGGTGTTCACGCACCCGCTCGCGGAACGAGCGATCGGTGTACCGCTTACAATGATTGACCGAGGCGCTTTTCAACTTCCGCGCGGTAGTTCCGGCTCAGGATCAACCTGGCCCCGTCGCGCAGCAGGACCTCGAATTCGCCGTGCGAAATCGGCTCCAGTTGCACGATCGCCTTGATGTTGACCACGCTGGAGCGATGGATGCGCACGAAGCGGAGCGGATCCAGTCTCTTGGTAACGGCCGCCAGCGAGGAACGATAAATGCACTCCTTGCCCTGGAAATGCAGATTCACATAGACGCCGGCAGCCTCGATCCAATCGACTTCGGACGCCATCACCAGCTTGGTCACGCCGCTGCCTTTGATGACGATCCAATCCCACAGCGCGCCCGGCGTTTCCCGGCGCGCGACAAGCTCGAGCACGTTCGGCCCCAGGCTGCGGGCCTCGGCGCTGCGCAGCCGCGATTTGGCGCGGGCCACGGCCTGTTCGAACCGCTTGTTGCCGAACGGCTTCAAGAGATAGTCGACCGCATCGGTATCGAACGCCTTGAGCGCATAATGGTCGTACGCGGTGACGAATATCGTCAACGGCATGCGGTCGGCGCCGATCGCTTCGATGACGCCGAAGCCGTCGATTTCCGGCATCTGTACATCGAGAAACACGATATCGGGGTGCCCGCTCTCGATCGCGGCCACGGCGGCGACGCCGTTTTCCGCCTCGGCGACGGTTCCGATCTCGGCGTCTTCGGCCAAGAGGTCGCGCAGCCGCTTGCGGGCAGGCGCTTCGTCGTCGACGATCAGGACGCGCAGCGCTTTCGACGGTTTCTGGTCCATCACCTCATGCTCCGGAGAATCGCAGCGGCACGCGCATCGTGACTTCCACCCCGCCCTCGGCGCGGCTCTTGATGTCGAACGGATTGGCTATCTCGGGATAGAGCCCCGTCAAGCGCTCGCGCGTGGTGCGCACGCCCAGACCCTTGGCAGCTTCCACGTCGCAGCCACGCGCCAGTCCGACACCGTCGTCGACGACGCGAAGCTCGAGACATCCGTCGGTGCGAGCGGCCGAAATCATGACGCTACCGCCCAACATCCGCTTGCCGAGCCCATGGCGGATGGCGTTCTCGACGATCGGCTGCAACAGCATGCAAGGCACCTGCGCGTTCATCAGATCGGACTCGACTTCGATCTCGGTGCGGATGCGGTCGCCGAAACGCACTCTCTGAATCGCCAGATAATGCTCGAGCAGGATGAGCTCCTGGGAAAGCGGGATTTCCTGATTGTCCTTATAATCGAGCGACAACCGCAGCAACGCCCCAAGATCCTCGATCATGTCGCGCGCCAGTTCGGGGTTCGAGGTGACTTCGGAGGAGATGGCGTTCAGCGCATTGAACAGGAAATGCGGCTCCAGCTGCATCCGCAAGGTATTGAGGTGGGATTCGAGCAGCCGCTTTTCGACCCGCTCCAAAGCCATCTGCCCCGCAAGGGAACTGCGGTAGTAGCGCAGCGCCTCCAGCATGCCGATGATGGCAAAGCTCATCAGCCAGCCGCCGAGGAAATAGTAAGTGACGAATTCCGGCGTGCGCAGCGGGTTCCACCAGATCTGAGGATCGGGATAAAGCAGGATCGCCGTGACGTAGACATGCAGAAGGCTGAACGGCGCGCTCAGGAGCAGGAAGATGCCGACCCTGACCAGCGGCTTGCCGTCGTAGCGCGTGAGTTTCCGGTCGACATACAAGAACGCCGGCGTAAGCAGCGCCCAGGCCCAGTATTCGATCAGCTTGTTGATGACATTCGGCCAGTCGAAACCCACCAGCACATGCGGCACGGCCATGAGCAGACCGATGAAGGTCCAGCCGAGGAAAACCAGCACCGCTTTCTGAGGGCGCGAAAAACCCGGCGCCAGAGCCATTCCGAACGAGGTTGTCGACATAGGATGCACTGCTTCCGTTCGTTGCCCGCTGCGCCCACGGTCCGCTCACCGTAGCCCAGGCTGATATCGGTACCAATCTCCGTCGCGTCGCAGCGCCAACCGCGCGGCGCGCGCGATATTACTTATCAGGCCTGCCGACCATCAGACCTCGCGCTCCGGGCGCAATATAAACCACCCCCGGCTCGCGCCAATCGCCCGCGATGTGGTCGACACCCGCAAATTTGTGAGCATCGTCGTCGATCCGCACCCACGACTGGCCTTCGTCGTCCGAACGCCACAGGCCTTCTTTCTTGTTCACCCGGCCCCAAAGATAGACGGCCGGATAACCGCCCTTGACCAGCGGCGCTCCGAAGCCGAGCGTCCACACGTCGGTCACGTGCGGAAGGTTGCTCATCGGAGTCTGGGCGTCGGCCGAATGCAGCAGCCCGTAAGGCGCGACCAGCCACAAATCGCGCAGCCTGCCCGGCACCACATGCAACGCGGCGCGCTGCCAGGATTCGATTTTTTTCAGGCCGGCAATGATCGGCTGGAAACTCGCTCCGCCGTCGACACTCATCAGAATGGTGCCGTCGAGATCGTAGGCATAGAAGGCGCCGTCATAGGCCTTGTCGGAAATGACGGCCAATTGCCGGTCCCGCCGCGCCGGCCAGCCGGCGGATTCCTTCCAGGTCCTGCCTTTGTCGGTCGAATAATAGGCGCCCTGCTTTTCCGGAACCCACACGATGGAGGTGCCGCCGGCCGAGACCGCGATGACGCCGGGGCTGCGCCATTCGCCCGCTACGGGTTTGTAGGGCGTCGACGGAAACGCAGTCCAGCTTCGGGCGCCGTCCTCGCTGTAATAGCCTTTGGTCGCCGCCTCATCGGCTTCGCGCACAATGAAAGAGGGCCGCAACACGGCATAATCGACGCTGTTGCCGCCCTGTTTGGTCGGCCGGAAAACGCCGATATCGGGGCCTTTGGTGACGTCGAACCAGGCCGCTCCGGCATTGTCGAGCATCGACGCCAGAAGCCGGACCGGCCCCGTCATCGGCGCCATCAGCGCGGTGGTGCAAGTCTCTTCGAGACCGTCCGTCATCAATTCGATTTCGACCGTTTTGCCGGTTCCCGCCGCGCTCAGATTGCGGCTGAACCAGGTGCCGGTGAAAATCATCTCGTCGCGATTGAACGGATTGATCTTCACGTCCGACAGCCATCCGCCGATCTGTTCCGGATCGCCGATCTGCGATTTGAGCCATGGCGTGCTGTCGAGCGTGTGATGGGTCTGGCCCTTCAGCCCGATCCAATGCGCGCCGCCATCGCGCGACAGGTAGATGCCGTTGCCGCCGTCCCAGCGGTCGAGAATGGCGACGACCACCGTGCCGTCGGGTCCGACATCGACGCCGGAATAGCCGAAATGCAGATTGGCGGAGGGCCGCTCGGGCGTGATATCGCTCCAATGGCCCGCGGCATCGCGCTTCCACACACTGCCGCGGTCGGCGTAGGACGGACTGATCGCGTTCTTCGAGTCCGTTCCCGAGAACGTCACATAGACCGAGCCGTCCTTGCCGAAAGCGATGTGCTGCGGCACCTGTTCCGGCGTTTCGCTCACGCGGGCGAAACTGCGTCCCTGATCGCGGCTGAGATACAGTGCGCCCGAACCGTCGGCGCTGCCGAGATAGATCTCGTCGCGGCCGGGGTCGAACGCGACCAGCGAATACGATGACGAGGGCGAGCCCACCCGGTTGAAGCTTTCGGCTCCGTCCCGGCTGAGCCACAGCCCGTCCTGGTTGGAGGCGTAATATAGAGTCTTGCCGTTGCGGGGATCGACCGCCAATCGCTCGCCCGAACCGCGGCCGTCGGAATTGCCGCCGACACGAATGGGAAGTTCGGTTTTCTGCCAGGTCTTCCCCTGGTCGGCTGACCGCAAAATCGCGCCCTTGCGCGCCCATTGACTGAGATAGAACCCGTTGGCGGTGTAAAGCTTGGACGGATCGTTGGGATCGAGAGCGATGGACAGAACGCCCATCAGCTCGCCTTCGTCGTGGCCGAGATTGTCGAGCAGCTGAACCCAGTTCCGGCTGGCGAAATCAAAGCGGTAAAGGCCGCCGACATCGGTGCGCGCATACAGCAGGTTCTTCGCCGCGGGATGATAAACATAACCCGGCACATAACCGCCGCCGCCGAACGGTACGGTCTGCCAGCGATAGGGACGCTCGTCGGCCCGCGCCGCGATTGCCATCAGCGCCAACAATCCCGCCAGCGCAAAAAGCGCTGCGATGCGACAATACCTGACCATTTCAACCCAGCGCCCGAAAAATGTTGCGGTAAGGGGGCCAGAATGCCCAACGCGCGTGCAAAATTCACAAAAATGTTGCGAGCCGGACTGGCGCCTTGCAGGACGGATTTGGAGTTCACTAACGGGTCGCATCGTGCACCGCGGCCGGCCCTGCCGGGGCCTGCAAAAGCCAACCGGAGCCACCCGGCGCTTCACAAGCGGCAATGCATACTGCAGTTATATTGGATGTTTTGCAGGCATGAGGTTGCCATGAAGCCGTCCGTTCGTCGCCGCGCGTCATTTGCCGCGTCACTGCTGCTGGCGGCATCAATCATCGTGACGGGCGTGAACGCCCAAAGCGCGGCCGGTCATCCCGAATGGCCGGGCAAAGGCCAGTTGTTCGTCGGCACCTGTTATCAACCGGTCGATCGCAGCCCTGAGGAAATCCATCGCGACATCGCCATCATGAAGAAGGCGGGCTTCAAGCTGGTGCGCATGGGCGATCTGTCGTGGGATTCGTTCGAGCCGGCCGAAGGCCAATTCACCTTCGAATGGTTCGACAAGGTAATGGACGAGATGGCCGCCAACGGCATCAAAGTGGTTCTCGACATTCCCGGCCAGCCGGCGCCGACCTGGCTGCACCACAAATATCCCGGCGCCAATCTCGTAACGCAGAACGGCACCACGCTTCATCCGGCCGAACGCTATATGCAGAATATCACCGATCCCGATTACCGGCGTCTGGCGGTACGCATGGCCGATACGCTGACCAAACGCTATGCCCATCACCCGGCCCTGATGGCGATCGGCTACAACAACGAGTTCGGCAATTCCTACATGTCGTATTCGGCGGCCGACCGGCTTCGCTTCGTCGACTGGCTGAAGGCGAAGTACGGATCGGTCGACGCCCTGAACAAGGCATGGGCGAGCCAGCGCTGGTCGCGCCACATCAACACCTGGGACGAAGTGGAACTGCCGTACGGTGACGGCCCCGGCCCCGCCGAACGCTATCTCGACCTGCGCCGGTTCTGGTCGGACCAAACCATTACGGCGCTCAAGGAACTCGAAGCCGTCCGCAAAGAGAATGTTCCCGACAAGCCGGCGGTCTCGAACCTGTGGGATACCGCCTGGACCAAGCCGTTCGACTATCTCGGATCCTACCGCGATTACGCGACCTACGGCGCCGAGGGCTTCTATCCGGGCGAACCCGTCGGCGCCAGCCTCGGGGCCCGCATGATCAAAGGCGACCTCGAGACGCCGATCTGGTTCAACGAATTCACCGCCGGCGGCGTCGGATATTATGGAGCCAAGGGCCGCAGCCGCATGTGGGCCTATATGGCGCTGATCGATCAGGCGCAGACGATATTGGCCTGGACATTCAATTCGCATCTGGGCGGCGAGGAACAGGCGCTGTTCGGGCTTGTCGATCACGACAACACGCCGTCGTGGAAGGTGGACGAATTCGCCCAGATATCCCGCGAGTTCGCGACCCTGGAGAAACTGGGATTTCCGCGGCTGGATACCCCGCAAGTGGCGATCGCCTACTCCTTCGACTCCGCCATGGTGACCGCGACGCCGGGCCAGCACGCGTCGGTCACGCAATACTATAAGACCGGCTACATGGATCAGGTACAGGGCGCCTACGAACCGCTCTTTACCGACAATATCGATGCCGATGTGGTCAAGCTCTCTTATGCCGATCTCGCCAAATACAAGCTGGTGATCGTTCCCGGCCAGTACCTGATGGACGAGAAAAGCGCGAACGCCGTCCGCAGGTATGTCGAGAACGGCGGCACGGCGATCATGACCGGCTATTCGGCCAAGGCGGACGCGAGCGGCCAGTGGTTCGATACACCGCTCCCCGGCCGCCTGACCGATGTGTTCGGCCTGCACACCAATGCGTTTTACCGCGCCGATACGCCGCTCCAGATCAAATTCGGGAGCAAAACGGTGACGGCGAAGGATCGCTATTACGAAGTGCTCGAACTCGATACCGCCAAGCCGCTGGCGACATTCCAGAACACGCCGGAAAAATCCGCGGCGATCACCATCAATCGCTACGGCAAGGGACAGGCGATCTATCTGGCGACGGCAAGCCAGACCTCGATGATCGGCCCGCTGGTCCGCTCGCTCTATCCGCAACTTGCCATCACACGCGGGCCCCAAACGCCGGCCGGCGTTTATGCGCGCGTGGTCGATGGCCGCACGCTCTATGTCAACAGCACGACCAAACCGGTTTCGATCGCGATCCACGGCACGAAGACCGATGTGCTGTCGGGCAAGCGGTTCAGCGGCAAACTGGTGCTGCAAGGATACGGCGTCGGACTGCTGCAGTAGGCGCGGACCGCCGTCATCGTCGGCGAACGGGTTTCAAACGCGAATCTCTTGGCCGCTCATTTCCACCGGAAGACGGCGGGGCCGACTTCCTTGAGGCCCAGTTCGGTGCCGATCATCGATTCGGAATGGCCGAGATAGAGAAAGCCGCCGGGATGCAGGTGGCGAAGCAGTTTGCGCAGCACCGCGGTTTGCGTCGGCTTGTCGAAATAGATCAGCACGTTGCGCAGAAAAATGACATCGACGTCCCGGTCGACCGGATATCGGCCGTCCATCAGATTCAGATGGGCAAAGCGTACCAGCCGGCGCAGTTCCGGAACGATCCGGACGTCGTCGGCCTTGCGGCTGCGCAACAGATAACGGTGTTGCGGTCCCGGAATCGCGGTCGCGACGTCGGCGTCGTAGATCGCCCGTTCCGCCTGGGCGAGCACCGTGGTGCAGATGTCGGTGCCCAGAATCGCGAAGCGGAACCGGTGCGCGCCGGCGCGTTCGGCCAGCACCATGGCGATGGTGTAGGCTTCCGCGCCGGTCGAACAGGCCGCGCTCCACACCTTGAGAAGCGGACGCTGGTGTTTCAAGAGTTGCGGCACGGCATATCCGGCAAGATGCTCGAAATGATCCGGCTCGCGATAGAAATCGGTCTTGTTGGTGGTGATCGCGTCCACCACACGCTGAAATTCCGCCTCCGGCGCATCGCCGGCCAGGAGCCAATCGCAGTAGCCCGTCAGAGCCATGCCGAGCGCATGCGCGTGCTTTCGCAGCCGGCCTTCGACCATCTGCTTCTTGGAGACGGGAAGGCGGATGCCGGTGTGCTCGGTCACCCGCCGCGCCAGATTTTCGAACGTCCGGGCGGGCAGCACATCCTCCGTTCCCTTCGACGGGACCGGCGCGCGTGCGGCCGTGTGTTCCGCCCGGAAGTGCATCGACACGCTCAGTTCGCCTGACGCTTGAACTCGTTGTCGAGTCCGTCGCGGCCGTCCGACAGATCGAGCGCGAAACCGCCGCCGGCGAGGCTGCGCGTCATGTGCGGCGCCGCCGCCATCACTGCCTCGCGCAAGCCGTCCGGCGACTTCTGCGGCCGCTTGGCGAGGTGCGCAACCTTGGCTGCAGGACGGGACGTGCGCGCCGGTCCGGCGGAGACCAGTCCGTCGACACGGAAGTAGGCGATAGCAGCCTGCAGATGTTCGGCCTGTTCGGCGAGTTCTTCCGAGGTCGACGACATTTCCTCGGCAGCGCTGGCATTCTGCTGCGTGACCTTGTCGAGCTGCTGGATCGCGGCATTGATCTGATCGGCACCGACATTCTGTTCCCGGCTCGCCGCCGAAATTTCGGATACCAGTTCGGCCGTACGCTTGATGTCGGGCACGAGCTTGTCGAGCATCTGGCCTGCCGCATGCGCCGCCTTGGCGGTATCGCCGGACAGGGTGGAAATGTCGGCGGCGGCGGTCTGGCTGCGTTCGGCGAGCTTGCGCACCTCGGCGGCGACGACTGCGAACCCTTTGCCGTGCTCGCCGGCCCTGGCCGCCTCGACCGCTGCGTTGAGCGCGAGCAGATCGGTCTGGCGCGCGATTTCCTGCACGATCATGATCTTTTCGGCGATGGTCTGCATGGCGGTGACGGCATTGTTCACCGCGGCGCCGCTGGCGCGCGCGTCTTCGGCGGACTGGCGGGCGATCTTCTCGGTCTCGGTCGCGTTGTCGGCGTTCTGCTTGATGTTGGCGGCCATCTCCTCCACCGAGGACGAGGCTTCTTCGGTCGACGAGGCCTGTTCGGTGGCACCTTGGGAAAGCTGTTCGGCACCGGCCGAGAGTTCCTGGCTGCCGGCCGCCACGTTGCTGGCCGCTGTGGTGACGTTGGCGATGACGTCCTTCAGCTTTTCCACCATCCGGTTGAGCGCATCGATGAGATCCTTGATCTCGTCGTTGGTGGTGGCCCGCGCCGTCACGTTGAGATCGCCGGACGCGACCGCGTTGGCGAGTCCGAGGGCGCTGGTCACGGCGCGGTTGATCGACAGGATGATCCAGCCGGCCGCGCTAAGCGCGATCAGCGTCGACGCGATCAGGAGCGTCAGCAGCACGGTCCGCGCCGTGGCGTACATCACGTCGGTGTCGGACTTGGCCTGGGTCAAATCGCGGGTATTGAGGTCGATCACCTTCTGCAGATCGGCATCGGCCACTTTGCGCAGGGGACGGGCCTGTTCCACCATGATCTTGTGGGCCGCATCGTTGTTGTTGGCGAGCGCAAACTGGGCGACCTGATTGATGCTCCGCATATAGCTTTCGAAGCTGTTGAGAAACGCCTCGACGGCCGGCTTGCCTTCGGCGCTCGAAATCTCGTGCAGGCGGTTCGCCTTCGCTCTGGCGTCGTTCGCTTCGGCTTCGATGATCCGCCCGGTGTCCTGTATCCCGGCCTGATCGGTGAGAATGATCATTTCGCGGATGTCGGAAGCGATCCTGAGATTGTCTTTGCGGATGTCGGCCGCCATCACGATCCGCGCCACGTTGTTGTCGACGGCATTGTTGAACGCGTTGTTCAGGTCGTTCGCCTTCTGCAATCCGACCAACATTCCGGCCGTCGACATCGCCAGGACGAGCGCGAACGCGGCACCCAGCTTCACCTTCAGGTTCAATCTCATCCGTTACTCCTTTTCGGGGAATGGACCGGCATGGGAACCGGCCGTACGCCGGCCCCGTCGTGTTGCTGGGTAAGTTGGCGCTGTTACGGATCTTGTTCGCCCGCTCCAGCGCGATATTCCCCACCGCGGGCGAGGATGGGGCGAGGGAGTTACAGAACAGCTTAAGTTGCCGCCGGCCGGCTTCATCCAAGTGGATGATGGTAATTGTACCTACGCCGTCTTGCACCGGGAGATTGTAGGCTGTACGTACGGTTTGCCCCCGCCCCGCGAATGCCATGACGTCCGCTGCCGACCTGAAACGCCGCTCTGCCCAACCCGCCGACCGGCAGGAGGAACGGGATCCCTTGTCCGCATTCGGCGAGGCGATTGCGCTCATTTACGAGGCGCAGATCGACGGCGCCCGCATACCGGCGGCACGCGAAGCGCTTCAGGCACTGCTCAACGCCGACGACATCGCCGTCGTGAAGGATGCCGCGGAAATCTCCGAGCGCGGCGCCGAAACCCATGTGTTGTGGGTCGATATCGGCGAGCACGAGCGCGGTCCGGTACGCATCCAGTTCCGGCGGAACCGCACGCCGTTTTCGCCCGACGACGTGGCGATGCTGTCGCGACTTCGCCGTCACCTCAGGACCGCCTACAGCCTGGGACTACTCACCAACCGCGACGCGCTCGGATGTCTTGCCAGCACCCAGTTGGCGCGGAGCATGGTGAAGGGTCTTCTCGTCGTCGACTCCGAGTGCCGCATTCATTGGCGCAATCCCGCGGCCGACGGCATTCTGGCAAGCAACGAAGGCCTGATCGAAGACAAAGGCCGTTTGCGCGCCCGCCGCACGTTCGAAACCGCACGGCTGGAAGCCTTGGCGCGCGATGCCGCCGGCGGACGACAAGGCGTCATGCTGGTCGCCCGCCCGGCGGAGAAGCATCCCTATGGTCTCGCCTTCGCGCCGGTGAAAGCGGACGCCGGACTGCTTCCCACGGCGCCTATCCGCCACTTCGTGCTCATCACCGTCAAGCAGATGCAGCGCGAGATAGAATTGATCACGGCGCGGCTGGGTGAATTGTTCGGCTTCACGCCCGCCGAGGAACGTCTGGGAGCGCTGCTGCTCGACGGCTATACGCTGCACGAGGCGGCACACCTTGCCAGCAAGGCGCTTCCGACCGTGAAGACTCAGCTTCGCAGCATGCTCAAGAAAACCGGAGCCCACAGCCAGGCCGAACTCATCAACGTGTTCTTGTCGCTGCCGAGCGTTTTCTGATCGCGTACGCGATATATCGTATACGGATCACACGAATATCACAGCGCTGCGGCAGTTTGTTCCAATTCGAGTGTCCGACCGGACAGCCCGCGGCCATTTGCGCATGGCGACAGGGCTTACTGCCCATTCCGCCGCATTGGCACATCCGCCCCCGTCCCCCATTTTGGCGGGTGACCGCGCTGCGGAAAGGACCATGGACCGTAGTCACGACGACAGCTTGAGCCCAGCGGCGGCGACAGCCCCGTATCACGGGCATGTAGCCGTCCCGGACTATTTGATGCGCCATTACTGGTGGGCCTATGTCCATCCCAAAGCGCCGCGCGTATTCGACCGGCTGTGGCTGATCAATCTGATTTTGCTCTGCAACTACAACCGGATGCGTCGCACCGCCTTGGCGGAGTTCGAAGCGCCGAAGCTCGGCCGCATGCTGCAGATCGCGTGCGTCTACGGCAATCTCACCCCCAAGCTCGCCAAACGGGCAGCGCTGCAAGACGGTCAGCTCGACGTCATCGACGTGTTGCCGATTCAGCTTCGCACTCTCAAGTGGAAACTGCCCAAGCGGTCCCCGACGCGGCTGATGCGGATGGATTCGACCGCACTGAATCTGCCCAACGCCAGCTACGACAAGGTGTTGCTGTTCTTCCTGCTGCATGAGCAGCCGGAAGAGGTGCGGGCCCAGACTCTGCGCGAAGCGCTGCGGGTATTGAAGCCCAACGGTACGCTGGTGATTTGCGATTACGGCCCGCCGGCCTGGTGGAATCCGCTGCGCTATCTGATGCCGCCCTTCCTGGCGGTGCTGGAGCCGTTCGCGCTGTCCTTGATGCGCCAGCCGCTGAAGGACCTGCTGCCGCCCGACATGACGGTTCGCCACACCCCGGTGTTCGGCGGCTTCTATCAGAAGGTCGTCGCGACTCGCCGGAGTTGACGGCGCCGCGCCCGTTTACGATACACGCGAATTGATTACACCGGATTCACCACGGTGCGCTTCCGTTGCGCGCGCCGGGTGGGTAGGGTTCGCGCCGCCGGACCGTTGGGAGGGTACTATGTCGTTGATTTCGCGCCGCACCGTTCTTGCCAGCAGCGCAGCGCTGCCGCTGATCTCGTTGCCGCTCGCTGCCGCACCGGCGCCGGGCTCTTACGGCATGGTGCGCCGCCAGAGCGCCGCCCTCGACGCCCTCGTCGATGTCACCGCACCGGTCGAGCAGATCGGCTGGGGCTACACCTGGGCGGAAGGCCCGGTGTGGGTGAAGGACGGCGGCTATCTTTTGTTCAGCGATCCGCGCACCAACACGATCTACAAGTGGACCGCGGGCGCACCGCCGGTCGAGTTCATGAAGCCCTCGGGCTATGCCGGCGATCCCAATCCGGCGCTGCGCGAGCCCGGTTCCAACGGCCTTGCCATCGACGCCGCCGGCGCTCTGGTGATGGCCGATTCCGGCAGCCGCGCCATCGCCAAGGTCGACCTCAAGACCAAGAAGAAGACCATCCTGGCCGACAAATACGAAGGCAAGAAGCTCAACAGCCCGAACGATCTCGTCGTCGCCAAATCGGGCGCGATCTATTTCACCGATCCGCCGTACGGCCTTGCCGATGGCGACACCTCGACGCTCAAGGAACTGCCGTTCTCGGGCGTCTACCGGCTCGATCCGAGCGGCACGCTGGCGGTCATCGACAAGGAGCTGACGCGGCCCAACGGCATCGCGCTGTCGCCCGACGAATCGACGCTGTACGTGACCAATTCCGACAAGACCCGGCCGGTGCTGAAGGCCTATGCGCTCGGCGCCACCGGACTGGTGCAAAGCGCCAAGGTGCTGTTCGACTTCACCGCGTTGATGGCGCCGGAAACCAAAGGCAATCCGGATGGACTCAAGGTCGATCAGGACGGCAATCTGTTCGTCGCCGGCCCCGGCGGCATCCTGGTCCTGTCGAAGGAAGGCAAACTCCTCGGCCTCATCAACGTGACCGGCCGCGCCAGTCCCAATTGCGCGTTCGGCGAGGACGGCTCGACGCTGTTCATCTGCGCCACCGACATCGTGGCGAAGGTCAAACTCCTGACCAAAGGGGTGAACTGGTAGACCTGTCATCCCCGGCCGAGAGCCGCGAACGAAAGTGAGCGGAGCGAGGGGAAGGGGACCCAGGTGGCAACACGCGCGCGATGCCGAAGGTATCGCACAGGCGTTCTTCTATAATTACTTAGGGCATTCAGGCTTGATCACCTGGGTCCCCTTCCCTTCGCTGCGCTACGCTTGCTCAGCCGGGGATGACAGTCACATCTGCATCGTCCAGCCTTCGACGCCCATCGCGGCCTGACGCACGGCTTCGGTCAGCGTCGGATGGGCGTGGCAGGTGCGGGCGATGTCTTCCGAGGCGGCACCAAATTCGATGGCCAGCGTCGCTTCGGCGATCAGATTGCCTGCTTCCGGTCCGATGATATGCACGCCCAGCACCTTGTCGGTGGCGGCGTCGGCGATGATTTTGGCAAAGCCTTCGGTCGCCGCGATGGTTTTGGCGCGGGCATTGGCGGTGAAGGGGAATTTTCCGATTTTGTAGGCGATCCCGGCGGCCTTCAGTTCCTCTTCGGTCTTGCCGACGGAGGCCACTTCCGGCGCAGTGTAAACCACCGCAGGAATGGCATCGTAGTTCACATGCCCGGCGCGCCCGGCAATGCGCTCGGCACACGCGACGGCTTCGTCTTCGGCCTTGTGCGCCAGCATGGCGCCTTCGCGGCAATCGCCGATCGCCCAGACGCCCGGCACATTGGTCTTGTAATGGCTGTCGGTGACGACGCGGCCGCGCGGATCGAGCGTGACGCCGATCTCTTTCAGACCGAGACCTTCGGTGTACGGACGGCGGCCGATCGACACCAGCATCACATCGGTTTCGAGCGTTTCCTGCGCCCCGCCGGCGGCCGGTTCGATCGCGACCTTCAGCACGTCGCCCGCTTTTTCCACGCCGACAACTTTGGTCGACAGTTTGAACGTCATGCCTTGCTTGGCGAGGATGCGCTGGAACGCCTTGCCGACTTCGCCGTCGAGGCCGGGCGTGATGCGGTCGAGGAATTCCACCACCGTCACTTCGCTGCCGAGCCGGCGCCACACCGAGCCGAGTTCGAGGCCGATATAACCGCCGCCGACCACGAGAAGACGTTTGGGCACCTGTTTCAGCGCCAGCGCGCCGGTCGAAGACACGATGCACTCTTCGTCCACCGCGACGCCGGGAAGCGGCATCACCTCGGAACCGGTGGCGATGATGATGTTCTTGGTCTCGAGCGTGCGGACGGCACCATCGGGCCCGCGCACTTCGATCCTGCCCGACGCCACGATGCGGGCTTCGCCGACGACCGGCTCGACCTTGTTCTTCTTGAACAGGAACTCGACGCCCTTGGTCAGCTCGCCGACCACCTTGTCCTTGTGTTTCATCATGCCGGGAAGATCGAGCGCGACCTCGGCCTTGATGCCGATCTTGGAGAATTCCTTCTTGGCTTCTTCGAAGCGCTCGGAGGCGAACAGCAGCGCCTTCGACGGAATGCAGCCGATGTTGAGGCAGGTGCCGCCGAAGCGGCCGCGCTTGTCGATGCAAGCGGCTTTGAGGCCTAGTTGCCCCAACCGGATGGCGGCGTTGTAGCCACCGGGTCCACCGCCAATAACGACGGCATCAAACGAATCGGCCATGTCGGATTTCCCGCGCGAAGAGACGGCCGCAAAATAGGTTTTATTAGAACAATTCTCAAGGCATTCGGCCGGATGCCGCGCGCAGGCCGCTCACCCGGTAAACCACATAATGGGCGATGGGAATGCCGTGGCGTTGGCGGTCGATCTGGGCGATCGCCTTCACGTCGGTGAACTGCGCGGCCACCTCCCCGTGCAAATCGCGGCGCTGTTCGGCGATGTAAAGCGCCGGCTTGGCGAACGCCGCGGCGCCGAGCGGCGGTGAATTGGGCCAGCGATAGTCCTCGCCCAGGCTGACTACCGGGAACGGGCTGTAGAAGGCGAACCAGGCGGTCGAAGCGTAATCGGTGGTCAGGATCAGCTCGGCATGGTTGGCGGCCTTGAGATCGCCGAGATCGCGCACCACCTCCGGCATGCCGACCGCCAACAGGCGCGCCAGCGGATCCTTGCGGCCCATCGGAACGACGCCTAGCAGCGCCTGGGCATATCCGGCGATCACCAGGACCGCGGCGACCGGCACGGCGAGCTTGGCCGACCAGCGCACCACCGGAACCCGCCAGCCGGTCCAATCGGTGCGGCGGGCGGCGTCGACGGCGGCGATGACCAGCGCCGGGAAAAGATAGCAAGGCCAATTGCCTTGCACCCGGTCGTGCAGCGCATGCACCAGGAAATAGGCAATCGAGGGCCACAGCAGCGCCGCGATCAAAGCCCGCTCGGGTTCGCGGCGGCGGGCGGCGGCAAAGCCCATCAAGCCCAGCACCAGAACGAACGGCGTCGCCAGCACGAGCTGGGAACCGATCAGTTCGCCGAGGTATTTGAGCGTGATGTGGTTGCCGGCGATGCGGCCGAACTGAAAGCCGAAGGTCGCCCAGCCATGCTGCGCGTTCCAAAGGATGTTGGGCAGAAACACGAGCCCCGCGAGGGCCGCGCCGAGATACGGCCACGGCGAGGCCAGCCAGCGCCGCGCCGGCGGCGAACCGATCAGCCAGAGGAGCGCGCCGAGCCCCAGGAACAGCGTCGAGTATTTCGAGAGCAGGCCCAGCCCGCCGGCGATGCCGACGGCGATCCACCAGCGGCCGTTGCCGGTTTGCACAAGCTTGGCCAGCGTCCAGACGAACACGCTCGCGGTGAAAACCTGCGGCGTATCCGGCGTCGCGGCCAGCATCTCCACCGTGACCATCAAGGTCAGATTGAAGAGCAGCGCCGCGCGCAACGCCGCTTTGGCATCCTTCAACAGGATCGCGGCGCTCTGCCAGACAAACCACGTCGCAGCGAAAGAAAGAAGAATGCCGGCAATACGTACGCCGAATGCGGTCTGGCCGAAAACGGCGCTGCCCGCAGCGATCAGCCAGGCGATGGCGGGCGGATGGTCGTAATACCCCGCCGCCAGATGCTTCGACCACAGCCAGTAATAGGCTTCATCGGACGACAGCGGCAACACCGCACCTGCGACCAGCCGCAGGACGAACAACGTTCCCAGCGCCAACGCAAGACGCTTTTCAGCGATCAGCGCGTGCGCCAGATGAACATGCTCGACATCGCGTAATTCCACAGCACGCCCACGATCGACCCCGCAAGGCCGGCAACCAACCATGTTTCATGATGGACGTAAAGCTGCGAGGCCAGCCCGATATCGGTGACCGCGCCGATGGCGCCGAACAGGCAGAAGCCGATGAAGCCGCGGATCAATCCCAGCCCCTTCAGGCGGCGGTCGCGATAGGTGAAGCTGTTGTTGAGCACGAAATTCCACAGCATCGCGACGCCGGTGGCGATCGTCTTGGCCCATTCGAACCCGGCCGAGGGATGCAGCACCAATGCGAGATTGAGGATGCCGAGATTGACCGCGACGCCGGTGGCACCGACGATGGCGAAGAAGATGAAGCGCGGATCGACCAGACCGCCGGTCAGCTTCGACAGCACCAGGCCGAGGAACTCGACGCCGATCTGCATGTTGAACTTCGATTCGCCGTCGAAGCGCGTGCCGAAGGAATACGGCTGTTCGCCGATGCGAAGACCTTCGGTAGCGGTGGCGATGTCCAAGAGGATCTTGAATCCGACCGGCGACAGGCGCGGCGCCATTTCGTCGAACGTCTCGCGGCGCATCATGAAGAAGCCGCTCATCGGATCGGACAGCGTGGTGCCGAGCACCTTTTGCGTGATCTTGGTGGCGAGGCGGCTGATCTTCGACCGCGCCGCGCTGAACGACGAGGAATCGCCGCCCTCGACATAGCGCGTGGCGCCGACCAGATCGTATTTGCCGGACTGCAGCTTCTCGAGCATGGCCGGCAGCACGGTTTCGTCGTGCTGCAGGTCGGCGTCCATCACCGCGACGTAGGGTGCCGCCGACGACAGGATACCTTCGATGCAGGCGCCGGCGAGGCCGCGCCGTCCGACGCGCCTCAGGCAGCGCACGCGCGGATCGGTGCGCCCGATCGTCTTCACCGCATCGGCCGTGCCGTCGGGTGAATTATCGTCGACGTAGATGACTTCCCAAGCGATGCCTTTGAGCGTCGCATCGAGCCGCTTGATGAGTTCGGCGACGTTGCCGCGCTCGTTGTAGGTCGGGATGACGACGGAAAGCTGAACTTCCTTGCCCTGCACGGGCGTATCGACACTGGCGAAAGTCATGAGCCTCACCTTTGAGGGGCGGGTTAGTGAGCGCACCGCGCGCCGAGGTCAAGTGTCCGCCGGCCGCTGCGGCTATCTTCGGATTTTCCTCGGTATATCAGGTTATTACGAAAGCTTACCAGAGGTAGGCCAGGACGCGGTGAAGTACAATTTCGGTTCCGGCACCGCAGTCCGGACGGTATAAAGGAGCGGCAGAACGTCACGCCTTATGGGGATGGCCATGCTGAGACTCGCCGATTCGTTCGTGGAAAAGCGCTGGTACGACGTCCTGTCGCGTCTTCAATGCGGCACGCTCGAATTCGTTGCTCCGGACGGCACCTCGCGCATCGCCAAAGGCCCCCTGCCCGGCCCTACGGCGCGCTTTGCCATCCGCGACTGGAGCGTGCTCCGGCGCATCGTGCAGCGCGGCGATATCGCGCTCGGCGAGGAATACATCGACGGCGCCTGGGAGACCGACAGCATCGACAAACTCGTCCAGTTGTTCCTGCTCAACATGGACGCGCTCGGCAATCTCGCCCATGGCGGATTCTTGAGCCGCATGGCGCTGGTCATCTCGGACCGCTTCGTCCGGCGCAATTCGCTCGGCGGCGCCAAGCGCAACATCGAAGCCCATTACGACGTCGGCAACGATTTCTATGCGCTGTGGCTCGACAAGAGCATGACCTATTCCTCCGCCCTGTTCGCCGGCAGCGCGCCGACACTCGAAACCGCGCAGGCGAACAAATACGAGCGCATCCTGGAGCGCATCGCCAAAAGCGGAAAATCGGTGCTCGAAATCGGCTGCGGCTGGGGCGGCTTTGCCGAAAAGGCCGTGGCCTACGGGCGGGAGGTCACCGGCCTCACGATTTCGCCGTCGCAGTTCAAGTTCGCCAGCGAAAGGCTGAAAGGCGCCGCCGACATCCTGCTCGAAGACTACCGCAAGGCCAAAGGCCGCTTCGACTCGATCGTCTCGATCGAAATGTTCGAAGCCGTCGGCGAGCAGTATTGGCCGTCCTATTTCCGCACCATCGCCGAACGGCTGTCGCGCGAGGGCCGCGCCATCGTCCAGACCATCACGGTGCGCGACGAGCTGTTTTCGATGTACCGTTTGAGGAGCGATTTCATCCGCCACTATGTCTTTCCCGGCGGCATGCTGCCGTCGCTGGCGCGTTTCCGCGAAGAGGCGGAGAAAGCGGGGCTCAAGGTGGTGGACCAGTTCGCGTTCGGCAAGGACTACGCCCGGACCTTGCGCGAATGGTCGGCCCGCATGACCGCGAAGACGCCCGAGATCAAGGCGATGGGGCACGACGACCGCTTCCTGCGCAATTGGCAGTACTATCTCGCCATCTGCGCCGCCGCGTTCGAAGTCGGGCGCACCGACGTCGTGCAGGTGGAACTGGTCCACGCGTAATTTATCCGATCATTGGATTAAGGGATTCTCCGTCGCACTGTGACGGGCCGTTGCGGACGTGCTAACACGGGCGCTTCCGGCCCATCCGCCGGAGGGGACCCATGCAAGCATCGCGAGACTGGCCGATCGTCGCTTTAGGAGTGGTGACGGCCCTGTTCATCCTTCCGTTGTGGTGCGTCGGCGCGCCGGCCATGCCCGATTACCCGGCGCATCTGGCCGGCTACCATCTCATCAGCGGCGGTGCGTCCGAATTCTATGCCGTGCATTGGCGGCTGGTGCCCAATCTCGCCTCCGACATCCTGGTGCCGCTGTTGGCCACCGTCCTGCCGCTCGAAATCGCGGTGAAGGTGTTCTTGACCGTCGCGATCGCGCTATGGACCACCGGAGCTGCCTTGATCCAGCGCGCGGTGACCGGACGCATCGGCGTCGCGCCGCTTGCGGGCGCGCTCTTCGCCACCAACGCCAACTTCACCTGGGGTTTCCTCAACTACACCTTTGCGGCCGGCTTCGCCTTCATCCTCTTCGCCGCCTGGATCGTCACCAAAGGCAAACGGACCTGGCCGATGCTCATCGGCTTCACCCTGGCGGTGGTGGCGCTTTATGTCTGCCATTTGTTCGGCGTCTGCATCCTGGTGGCGCTGATCGGCCTTTACGAACTGGCCGCGGCGATCCGCGAGCGTGATCTCACGGGACGCGCCCTGGCCCGGCGGGCGCTGCCGATGGTGATCGTCTTCCTGCCGGCCGGCTTGCTGTCGCTGTTCTTCAAGTCGGCGGGCGGCGAAGGCGGCGGCGTCGAATTCAATTATGCCGACTCGATCGGCGACCGGTTCGGCAGCGCAGCGCAATGGGCGTTCTCCGATCCGGCCTATCTCGTCATCGGCGGCCTCGCGATCCTGATCCTGGCGGGACTTGCCTACGGCAAGTTGCGCATCCATCCGGCGTTGAAACTGGTGGTGCTGGTGCTGGCGGCGTTGACCCTGGTGGCGCCGGAATGGGCGCTGGGCGGCTGGGGCGTCGACATGCGGCTGCCGCCGGTGCTCGGCGTCATCACCTTCGCCAGCCTCGAACTGCGCACCGGCGATCGCCTCAAGATGGCCTACGGCGCCGGCGTGGTGCTGCTTGCCGCCCTCAATGCCGCCTTCCTGATCCAGAGCTGGAGCGGCTACGACCGTCAGTACCAGGAATTCCGCTCCGCCATCCGCGAAATGCCGCGCGGCGCGAAAATCTTCACCGTGCTCGACGGCGACGCCTTGAGCGACCTCTCCGACCCGCCCTATTGGCACATGGCGGAGTTCGCCATCGTCGACCGCGCCGCCTTCACGCCCTTGATGTTCGCCACCAAAGGCCAGCATGTCATCGAAGTGAAGCCGCCGTACGACCGCATCGCCGCGGCGACCGCCAAGCAGGGCTCGCCGCCCGACGTCACCGAGCTTTCCGATCTCGCTCTCGGCCTCACCGAAAACGATCCCGACATCGACGAGAACTATCCCTATCTCAAATTCTATCAATGCCACTTCGATTACGCGCTGATCATCCATGGCGGCGGCGAGCGGGCCGATGTGCCGGCGTTCCTGCGCCTCGTCCATGACGGCAGCTTCTTCGCGCTCTATAAGATCAAACGCACCGGACTCTGCGCCACGCTATGACCAAGCCGACGCCGCGCTACGCTCTCATCGCCGTTACGGCGCTGACGGGCCTGTTGTGCGCGGTCGGCTTGTGGCGGGTGCTGACGGTTCTGCCGCTTCAGTTTCCGTTCGATCCCAACGAAGGCTGGAACGCCTATCACACCGCCGCGCTGATGAGCGGGCATGCGCTTTATCCCGGCCCCGAGGCCTATCTCGTCAACAATTATCCGCCGCTGTCGTTCTATGTCGTCGGACTCGTCGGACTGCTGGTGGGCGACAATATCATCGCCGGCCGGATCGTGTCGCTTCTCGCCGTGGCGGCGATCGGTGTTGCCATGACGGTATTCGCGCGGCGCCAGGGTGCATCCCGCAACATCGCCGTGCTGCCTGCCCTGTGGTTCGTCGCCGGATTGCTGGTCACCACCGATTATGTCGGCATGGACGATCCGCAGCTTCTGGCGCACGCGGTATCGCTCGCCGGACTGATCGTACTGATGCGGACCTCGCGCCATGCCGTTGCCGCGGCGGCTGCGCTGTTCGTGGCGGCGTTCTTCGTCAAGCATGCGGTGGTGGCGTTGCCGGCCGCCAGTTTCCTGTGGCTGTTGATCGAAGACCGGCGGCGGGCGTTTCAGCTTGCCGGATACGGTCTCGGCTTTCTGGTCGCCGGCCTTTTGGCCTTCCGCCTCGGTTACGGCGTCAGCCTGTTCGCGGTGGTCGCCACGGCGCGGGGCTATTCGCTCGATCAGCTCACCGCCGCCCTTCTGCACTGGCTGTCGTGGACCGCTCCGGCGATTGTCGCGCTGGCGCTGCTGGCGTGGTTCGTGCGCGAAAGCGCGGTGCGGTTCGTCGCGCTCTATGCGGCGGTCGCGATCGTCATCGGCAGCTATTTCCTCGGCGGCGCCGGGGTCGATCCCAATGTGATGTTCGATGCCGATATCGCGCTCGGGCTTGGTCTTGCGCTCGCGGTCCACAAGCTGGACGGCTGGAAGCGCCCGCTGGCGGCGGCGATTGCGGTCGCGCCTCTTTTCGTCATCGTCGCCACCGACAAGGACTGGCAGGCGGCGTATCTCGATCGTCCGGTCGTCAAGGCGGAAGCCTTTATCGCGCACGGCGACATCGCCTTCATGGCGGCGCAAAAAGGACTGGGCCTGTGCGAAATGCTGGCCTTCTGCTATTGGGCCGGCAAGCCGGTGGCGGTCGACATGTTCAATGTCGGCCAGGCGTTTGAAACCGGTGCCCGCAGCGATGCGGAGGTCGCCCGCGCCGTGCAGGCCAAACGGTACGCGGTGATCCAGTTCGATCCCGGCGAGCCTTATGCGCTCGGCGAGAACGTTTATCAGGCGCTGATGCAAAGCTACCGCCTGCACCACAGCGACGACTTCGGAACCTTCTACGTGCCGAAGTGAGTTTTGGAGTCGCGCACCTTATCGAAAAACCGCTTCACACTTTTGCGGGTGCGCTCCGGTCATTCACCGTGCCGGTACGCTCCAGCTTGCCCCAGCCGACCACGGCGCCGCGCAAGGCGGTCCAGATCGAGCGCATCACGACGTAGTACATCAGCTGGCGATAACCGAAGCGCTGCAGCATCAGCCACCACAACAGGCTCCAGTTCTCGCGCCGCTCCATCAGGAAGCCGACCACCGCCGCGCCGAGATCGACCAGCGTGAACACGACATAATAGATGCCGACGGTGACGAGATTGGTGTTGGTGTATTCCGATCCGTGCTGGATGTAGGCGACCCATTGGGTCAGGAGCTGCCACACCAGGAGAAGGTCGGCGACCGGCGCCAGTGCCGTCAGGATGATCTGGAACATCCAGACCTGCGGCAGCGCCACCATGCCCAGCATGCCGTAGCGCTTGCTGAAGGTCATGTCGCGGTACTTCCACAGGCATTGCAGCGTGCCATAGGCCCACCGGAAACGCTGCCTGGCAAGCGTGCGGAAGGTGGCCGGCGCTTCGGTCCAGGCCACCGCCGAGGAATCGAAATGCACCTTATAACCGGCGCGCTGCAGATGGATGGTGAGGTCCTGGTCTTCGGCCAGCGTATCGGTGGGATAGCCGCCGAGATCGAGCAGCACCTTCCGGCGCCAGGCCCCGACCGCACCCGGAATCACCGTCAGCGTTCCGAGCGCCGCCAGCGCGCGGCGTTCCAGATTTTGCGCCACGACGTATTCGAGCGCCTGCCAGCGCGTGATCATGTTGAAGCGGTTGCCGACCTTGGCATTGCCCGCCACGGCGCCGATCGAGGGATCGGCAAACCAGCGCACCAGCCGCGAAATCGTGTCGGTGTCGAACTGGGTGTCGGCATCGAGAGCCACGATGACCTCGCCATGCGCCCGTTCGATTCCGAGGTTGAGCGCCCGCGCCTTGCCGCCGTTGGGAATGGTGATGAGGGTGACGCTGGCAACGTCGCCGAACTGCTCTTTCACCACGTCGGAGGTGCGGTCGTGCGAGCCGTCGTCGATCACCAGGACTTCGAGGTTCTTGTAATCGGACGCCAGGATCCGGGTCACCGTCGCCGCGATCACCTTCTCTTCGTTGTAGGCCGGAATGATGACCGTAACCGGCGTTTGCAGCTCGGGGGCCGGCGGATCGTCGCGACGGCGCGCGCGCGCCTGATTCCACAACGCCAGTCCGCACAGGATGATCAGCCGGGCGATGCCGAGGAAGATCGCGGCCAGGAAGCAGTAATAAAGAATGGCGCCGAGCCAGGACAGGCTCAGAAACACGACGCGGTTGGCGTAAAGCGTCAGACTCGGTTTGGTCGGCGGCATCACTTGGTCGCGCGTGAGGCCGGCGAGCTTGGACACCATCACGAACTTGTAGCCGCGCGCCCGAAGGCCGTCGATCAGCCCCGGCAGCAGTTCCACCGTCTTGGCGCGGTCGCCGCCGGAATCGTGAAGCAGAATGATGTTGCCACGCCGTTCGGGATCGGGATCGCCGACCGACGCCAGAATGCGCTGCATCATTTCTTCGAGCGACGGCTGCTGCCAGTCGAACGGATCGACGTGCACGCCGATGGTGAGATAGCCCTGATCCTGCGCGATCTGCACCGGAACCAGTTCGTCCTTGTTCACCGGTTCGGCGTCGCCGAGATACGGCGGACGGAACAGCACCATCCTGCGGCCGGTCAGCGCTTCGATCAGCTTCTGGGTCGCGTTGTATTCGATCCGGTCGGCTTCGGGCGAAGTCTCGGCGAGATTGGGATGGGTGAAGGTGTGATTGCCGATCTCGTGACCCTCGGCGAGGATGCGCTGCAAGAGCGCCGGATGGGCTTCGGCATTGGCGCCGATGATGAAGAAGGTCGCCTTGACGTTCTTCTCTTTCAGGATATCGAGAATGGCCGGCGTGTAGGCCGGATCGGGACCGTCGTCGAAAGTCAGCGCCAGCGTCTTCGGCACCGCGCCGACCCGGCGGATGACGTAGGTGGTCGGCATCTTGGTGTAGGTCTCGTCCGAGATGTCGCCGGTCTGCGGATCGGTTTCGAAGCTGCGGCTGCCCGCCGACGGCGATGCGATCACCCGGAGGATTTCGCCCGAGCCTTCGAAATCGACGTCTTCGCTGGTGGCGATCCGCTTCAGACCCGCCGGGGCCGGCGCGCCGTACGGCCGCCCGAGCACCGACCAGATGGTCGGGTCTTCGCTGCCGATCTTCCACAAGGCATAGCCGGCCGGCTGGAACACATCGGCCGAATGGACCTGGTTGAACACGGTCACGCCGTCGAGGAACCAGACGTCATGCCGGACGTGATCGTCCTCGATGTAGGTATAATGCGGATTGTTCGAGTCCGGATCGAACATGACCCGCGCACTCGAATCCCGCGCCATCACCATCGCGCCCTGGAAGGTGAGCGTGTCGGCCAGATCCTGGCCGTACCAGTCGTAGGCATAGCTGCCGACCGCGATGATGGTGCGGCCCGGCGGCAGGTCCTTCATCCGCTTGTCGAGCATCGTCTCGAACCAGGACTGGCCGGCGATCGGGCCGACAGTGCCGGTCTCGTCGTGCTGGTCGTAGGCCATCAGGACGGTGTAATCGAGCGACTTGGCGAACCGCGCGTAGGGCCAGGAATCCTCTTCGAACGGCGCGCATTGCACCAGCACCCAGCCATTGGGCGCGAACGCGGCCGACATGTCCTTGAGAAACTGATCGAGATCGTCGTAGGCCGCCGGCGGCACCGCCTCGAAATCGATCACCAGACCCTGGTATTTGCCGTTGCGCACGAAGGCGATGAGATTTTGTTCCAGCGCGGCGCGGCGGCCCGGATTGGCCAGCATGTGCGCGAGATTGGCCCCGTCCCATTCGCCGTCGGCGATGTTCTGCACCAGCGGCAGGATCGGCAGGCCGGGCCGCTCGGTCCGCACCAGCTTCAGGGCTTCCTGATCGACCGAGACCCGCATCGCCATGTCGGGGCCGGACAGCGTCAGCCAGCTCGGCAGAAACCAGTCGAGCTTCCACAGCGCCCGCTTCAGCGCCGGATAGGACGTGTCGGTATTATCGGAGGAATCGTAGAAGCCCATGGCCAGCGGCCGGTCGGTACGCGGACGCAATGCGGCCGCCAGATCGCGCGACGGCACATGCTGGCGGGCCAGACGATCCTTCCACCCCTTCACCAGCGCCTGACGGTGCCGGGCTTCGGCAGCCAGATGGGCCGCGGACTTCAGCTGGCTCGGGTCGACCGCCCGCCGCTCCAGCTTGGTATTGTAAGGAGTGAGCTTGGTCTTGAGGTCGGGACTGGCGCTTTCCTGACTGACCAGGATCGAGCCCAGAAAGGCGACACCGAGCAGGGTGCTGATAATCGCCCCTGCCCAGCCCAAGCGGGACAGGCGCGCGGCACGGCGGCCCGTTTCATCGAAGAAGATCGGTTTATTGGCCATGGGTCAGTCTTCGGCGGCTCCAGCCTCGATTATAGGCAGAAGAATTACGGCGCAATCCGAGATGCGCCGGATGAAATTCGCGTTAACCGAAGAGGACTGCGATCCAAGGCTGGTTGCGGGGGATGGATTTGAACCATCGACCTTCAGGTTATGAGCCTGACGAGCTACCGGACTGCTCCACCCCGCGTCGCCTTGAAGGGTGGGCGGATATAGGCCATCCCATCTGCCCTGTCCACCCCGCTTTTCTACTTCCGGTGCCGTCCGGGCGCGGCCATTTGGAAATCGCGTACGACCAATTCGTCGCACCGCAAGGGCGCCTTAGCGGGCAGGCGCGGCCACCGCCCACTTGCCGCCGCCGCACGCCGCAGCCGAGTCTCCCCATCCGTCGCCCGTGGGGCGAGTCCCGCCGCGTCAACCTTGACGCAGAGGCCCGCCCCGTTCGGCAACAAATTGAATTTCCCTGGGTTTTCTTCTTAACGTCATCCCGTGATCGTCATTGAAGCGTCGGAGAACCGCCGCTATAACCCGCCCCGACAAGCGGCACTGCGAAGGAGCGTGCATGGGTACCCCACTTCCGCCTGGCTATCGGCCGTCGGAAAGCGAGCCCTTTATGAACGAGAAGCAGCGCGAGTATTTCCGGCGCAAGCTTCTCAACTGGAAGGAAGAGATTCTGAAAGAGAGTCGCGAGACCATCCAGAATCTACAATCCGAAACTGTGCCCCACGCCGATCTCGCCGATCGCGCCTCCACCGAGGCCGAACGCCAGCTCGAACTTCGCACCCGCGACCGCCAGCGCAAACTGATCGCCAAGATCGACGCGGCACTGCGGCGGATCGAAGACGGCACGTATGGATTCTGCGAAGACACCGGCGAACCGATTTCGCTGAAGCGCCTCGACGCAAGGCCGATCGCCACGTTGTCGATCGAAGCCCAGGAGCGTCACGAACGGCGCGAGAAGGTCTATCGCGACGACTGAAGCGGACATCCGCTGCACAGCAGAAAAAGGGCCCGGCCGGACGAACCGATCGGGCCCTTTTTGCTGCACTCCCCCCGTTACCAAGGCATCAGGATATCGAGCAGTTGGCTGCCCAGACGCGGCTGCTGCACGTCGCTGACCGTTCCGCGGCCGCCGTAATTGATGCGCGCTTCGGCGATCTGGGTCAGGTCGATGGTGTTGGCGCTGGTGATGTCTTCGGTGCGCACGATGCCCGACACGGTGAGATCGCGCAGTTCGCCGTTGACCTTCATCTGCTGATGGCCCGCGATCACCATATTTCCGTTGGGCAGCACCTGGGTGACCAGCGCGGCCAGGGTCATGTTGATCGTTTCCGAACGGCTCACCGCTCCGGTGCCGACGTTGGAATTGTCCGAGCCCATCTTGACCAGGCTGCCCGGTGTCAGGCCGACGCCCGGCATCACGTTCTCGAGGCCGAACAGATTGTTCATCGAGGCGTTCTCGGAATTGGTCCGGCCGCGGGTGGTGGAATTCGAGAGCTTGGCCGTGTCGGCCACGGCGACGTTGACGGTAATAATGTCGCCGACGCGCGAAGCGCGCGGATCGTGGAAGAAGGAGCGGGCGCCCGGCTGCCATAGCGAGGCGCGGCCCTTGGGTTCGGCCGGCGGCTGCGGCATCGGCACCGACACTTGCGGCGCAGTGTTGGTCATGCCGGCGAGCTTGGGTCCGCCGTTGCCGAGATCTTCGAGACGATCGACGGTGGAGCACCCTGCGGCGAGGACCGCCGCCGAGACCAGAACGAGGAGATTACGCATCAACATGGGAAAATCCTCAGCGACGGATGGCAGCGAAGCGGTTGCCGGCGGACGGGTTCAGGGCACCGCCGACCTGCGCCTGCACTTGGCCGGGGCCGACGACGATGCCGCTGATCTGGCGGTAGGAGGCCGGATTCTGGACGGTCACGGTCTCGCCGAGACCGCCTTCGCTCATGGCGCGGCCGGTGGCGGTGAGCACGACGCCGGGCGCCTCGAACACCATGGTCACGGTCGAACCTTTGGCGACCAGGACGGGATGACGCAGATCGGACAGGCGCAAGGTCTCGCCGGCGCGCAGGGTGCGGCGGGTTTCGAGACCGACGACATCGCCGAGCGAAGTGGCGATCCCGGCCATCACCTGGCCGTTGATCTGGGTGTAGGTCATGTCGGCTTCGGCGATCACTTGGCCGCGCGCGATGTCGCGATTCGGCACCACGACGCGGACGCCGCCGAAAGCCGGATAGGTGAGGATCAGGGCGAAAGCGAACAGCCAGAAGCGCATCATGTCAGGCTCCCAGTTTGGCGGTTTGCGCCAGCATCTGATCGGCGGTGGACACCACCTTCGAATTCATTTCGTAGGCGCGCTGGGCGGTGATCAGCGACGAGATTTCGCTCACCGCATCGACGTTGGAGGTTTCCAGGAAGTACTGCTGGATGGTGCCGTAACCGGTCGAGCCGGGAACGCCGGCCTGCGGTCCGCCCGACGACGGGGTTTCGGCAAAGAGGTTGTCGCCGAGGGCGCGAAGACCGGCATCGTTCGGAAAACGCGTCAGTTCGAGCTGGCCGGCGAGCTGCGGCGCGGTCTGGCCCGGAATGGTCACCAGCACTTGGCCTTGGGAGTTGATGGTCGTCGCCGTGCCGTTGGTGGGAATGGCGATGCCAGGCTGCACCACATAACCCTGCTGGGTGACGAGCTGGCCTTCCGGCGAGAGCTGGAAATTGCCGTCGCGGGTGTAGCCGTCGGTGCCGTCCGGCAACTGGATGCGGAAATAGCCCGCCCCGTTGACCGCCACATCGTAGGTATTGTTGGTGTGGTTCATGTCGCCGGGCTTGGTCATGCGATAGATCGCCGCCGTGCGCACACCGGTGCCGATCTGAATGCCCGACGGCAACAGCGTTCCGGTATCCGACGACTGGGCGCCGGCCTGCTGGATGTTCTGATAGAGCAGATCCTGGAACGCCGCCCGCTGGGCCTTGTATCCGGTGGTATTCATGTTCGCCAGGTTGTTGGCGATGACTTCGACATTGGTCTGCTGAGCCAGCATACCGGTGGCGGCAATGGAAAGGGCACGCATCACTTCACTCCTTAACTTACTGCACCGAACCGAGCTTCTGGACGGCTTGGCGCTTCATGTCGGAAGAGCCCTTTTCCAGTGTCGAGGTTGCTTCGTAGGCCCGCATGACTTCGATCATGCGCGAGATTTCGACGACCGGCTGCACGTTGGAGCTTTCCAACATGCCTTGGGCGATCGTCACATTGGCGGCCGGATTGGCCGTCTGCGTCGTGGCGTAAAGGCTGCTGCCCTCTTTGGTGAGAGCGCGCGAATCGGCGAAATCGACCAGACGCAGCTTGCCGAGCTGGCCCTGGCGGCCGGTGACGGTGCCGTCGGACCCGAAAGTAATGTCGCCGTCGTCGGCCGTGATGGTGATCGGACCGCCATCGCCGAGGAGCTGATCGCCCTGCTCGGTGACGATGATACCATCCTGGTTGAGGGTGAAATGCCCGTTGCGGGTATAGCGCTCGCCGGCCGTGGTCTGGACCGCGAAATAGCCGTCGCCGCCGATGGCGAGGTCGAACGGCGACCCGGTGGGCTCCATTCGTCCCGCCGACATATCGTGCATCACGCCGGCATCCTTGACGAAGCTCAGCGATTGGCCGCCCTTCTGGCCTTGGGCAGGCCGGAGCTGCTGCAGGTATTCCTCGAATTTGACGCTCTCGCGCTTGTAGCCGGGCGTCGACATGTTCGCGATGTTGTTCGCAATCACGTCGATCGAGCGGTGCGCCGCAAGTTCATAGGAAAGACTGACGAGCGAGACGTTATCCATGGAGCGTCGGGGTCCTTTCTGGTCCTCTGCCGCTTCCATCGGTTGCACGGCCCATGCCAGCCAAAATCCGCGATAAACCGCCAATTCGCGGCAACCAACCGGATCAAGATCGCCCATGGCGGCAAATCCTGCCGGGATAAGTCTGCCGGTGGCCGAAATTTGAACCACTCCTTAACCACGTCAGCCTAACGTCCGTTCACCAGTGAAGGGACGACGATGGCCAACACGGATACGGAAGCCGAGGCCCAGGAAGGCCAGGCGCCAGCCGAAGGCGAAAAGAAAGGTTTCGTTAAGAAACTGCTCGGCAACAAGAAGCTGCTCATCATCGTAGCGGCGGCGTTGCTGCTCGTGCTCGGCGGCGGCGGTGCGGCTCTTTATTTCTTCGTCTTCAGCGGCAGCGACGCGTCCAAAGCCGAAGCAAGCGGTCCCGAATTTCCCGCGACTCCGCCGGTCGTCGCTTATGCCGACATGGACGAGATGATCGTGAATATCCAGAGCCAGGACGGCACGCCGGTCTATCTGAAATTGTCCGTCCAGCTCGAACTGTTCTCGCCCGAGGAAAAGGCCGGTATCGACGCGCTCAAGCCGCGCATCCGCGACCAGTTCCAGGGCTATTTGCGCGAACTGCGGCCCGACGACCTCAAAGGCTCGGCCGGAATCATGCGCCTCAAGGAAGAACTGGTCCGCCGCACCAACGTGGCCGCCGCCCCCTACAAGGTGCGCGACGTCCTGCTCAAAGAAATGATCATCCAGTAAGCCGCACCAGCGAGTTGAGTAAATGGCCGACGACACCGACAAACCCATGACCAGCCAGGCCGAGATCGACGCGGCGTTCGCGGCGGCGGCCGCGGCGCCGATTCCGGATCTCGACGACGGCACCGACGATGCCGCGGCGGCGGCGCCGGCCGAACGCATCCTCAACCAGGATGAAATCGACTCGCTGCTCGGCTTCGACGTCAACACCGACGCCGTGCAGGACAAGTCCGGCGTCCGCGCCATCATCAACTCGACGCTCGTCTCCTACGAACGTCTGCCGATGCTGGAAATCGTCTTCGACCGGCTGGTCCGGCTGATGACGACCTCGCTGCGCAATTTCACCTCCGACAACGTCGAAGTCAGTCTCGACAACATCACCTCGATCCGGTTCGGCGATTACCTCAATTCGATCCCGCTGCCGGCGATCCTCGCCGTGTTCCACGCCGAACAGCTCGACAACTACGGCCTGTTCACCGTCGACTCGAACCTCATCTATTCGATCGTCGACGTGCTTCTGGGCGGACGCCGCGGTTCGTCGGCGATGCGCATCGAGGGCCGTCCCTACACCACCATCGAACGCACCCTGGTCCAGCGCATGATCGAAGTGATCCTGCAGGACATGGTGCAGGCGTTCGAACCTCTGGCGCCGGTCACCTTCCAGCTCGACCGCCTCGAAACCAATCCGCGCTTCGCCGCCATCGCCCGGCCGGCCAACGCCGCCATCCTGGTCAAGCTGCGCGTCGACATGGAAGACCGCGGCGGCCGCACCGAACTCTTGCTGCCCTACGCCACCCTCGAGCCGATCCGCAAACTGCTGCTGCAACAGTTCATGGGCGAAAAGTTCGGCCGCGACTCGATCTGGGAAAGCCATCTGGCGACCGAACTGTGGTCGACCACCATCGACATCGACGCCATCCTCGACGAACAGACGATGCCGCTCAACAAGATCATGAACATGCAGGTCGGCGAGACCTTGCTGCTCAATGCTTCGCCCGAGTCGAAGATCGAGCTGCGCTGCCGCGGCGTGCCGCTGCTGCGCGGCCGCATGGGACGGGCCGGTACTTCGGTCGCCGTCCGGGTCGAAGAAGCCATCGAACGTACCGACGCAAGCCGCGCCCTGTAAGGAGAGTACCCATGCACGCCACCCTGCAAGCGATGGTCTCGATGGGCCTCGAAGTTCTGTTGTCGGTCCTTCTGGCGGCGACGCTGGTTTATTGCATCGTGCTCGAGCGCCGGCTCGCTTCGGTGCGCAAAGGCCAGGACGGCCTCAAGCGGATGATCGGCGATCTCAACGGCGCCATCGCCAACGCCGGAGCTTCGCTGCGCGCCCTGAAAATGGCCGCCGGTGAAGCCGCCGAGACGCTCGACGACCGGCTGCGCCGCGCCCGCGCCCTCTCCGACGAATTGTCGCTGCTGACCAATTCCGGCGAGCGTATCGCTCAGCGCTTCGACCGCGCCGTGCCGATGGCGCAGCAATCGTCGTCGCCGCTTCCGTCCGGCAGCGTGATGAACCGCCTGAAGGCCGTGCGATGAGAACCTTCCGCCTCCTGCCTGCCGTGATTCTGGTCGGCCTGGGGCTTCTCGGGCTCAAGGGCGAAGGCCTGATCCTGAGTGCCATGGCCGAAGGGCAGAAGACGACGTCCGCCGATCTTCTGGCCCAGGACACTGCGCCGCTGCCAAAAGATCCGGTCGCCGAAGAACCCAAGTCCGAAAGCGCCGCCGAGGTCGACGTGCAGTCGAGTCTGACCAAGCGCCGCACCGAACTCGATGCGCGCGAAGCCGATATCGAGATGCGCACCCAGGTGCTCAACGCCGCCGAACAGCGGGTCGACGCCAAGATCGCGATGCTGAAGCAGTTGCAGGATCAGATCACCACCCTGCTCGGCCAGCGCGATGCCGAACAGCAAAAGCAGATCGCCTCGCTGGTGAAGACCTATTCGGCGATGAAGCCGAAAGACGCCGCGCGCATCTTCAACAGCCTGCCCGACGACGTTCTGGTGCCGGTGGCCAAGCAGATGAAGTCCGACGTGCTGGCGCCGGTTCTGGCCGCGATGACCGCCGACAATGCGCAGCGCCTGACCCAGAAACTGGCCGACAAGCTCAAGCTGCCGGAAACGGCCGCCGCCGCGATCACTCCGCCGGCTGCGCCCGCCCCCGTCACCCCGCCCGCACCGCAGGCGGCCGCCAAGCCGGCGCCGCAAGCCGCGGCCAAGCCGGCCGGCGCAAAGAAGTGAGTTTCAGGCGCCCATGATGCGGCAGATCGCAATCCGGTTTTTGACTCTCGCAGCGGCGGTGCTTCTGATCATGGCACCGGCCGCCGCGGCCGATTCGGTTTCGGGCACCACCAATCAGGGTTACGGCCGCCTGCTGTTCACGCTGACGGAAAACGATCAGGTTTCGGCCCAGGTCAACGGCAGCGTCCTGACCATTCATTTCGGCCGCAAGGTTGCGATCAGCCCCGTCACCATCACCGCCGCGATTCCGGGCTATATCAGCAACGGCCGCGTCGATGCCGACGGCAAGACCTATCGCTTTGCGCTGACCGGCGACGCCAAGGTGCATGTGAGTTCGGCGGTCGACAAATTCGTCGTCGACGTCACCCCGCTCACCTATCAAGGCATGCCGCCCGATCTGCCCAAGCCGGTCAAGGCGCAGCCCAAGCCCGTCGACGTCGCCAATCTGCCGATCGTCAAGGTGCGCTCCGGCGCCTATCAGAACTTCACGCGCGTCGTGTTCGATTGGCCGAAGAACGTGCCGTACAAGGTGTTCGGCGGCTCCGGCAAACTGACCGTGACGTTCGAAGAGCCGACAAAGCTCGATTTCTCCGCCATCGACCGCCAGGCGCCGCCGTGGGTGAAGTCGGCGGGCTGGCATCTGGCCGGCCGCACCACCGTCGTCGATCTCGCCATCGATTACGCCTCCGGCTATCACGATTTCCGCGACGGGACGCATGTCGTCGTCGACGTGCTGGCGCCCAAGACCGATGCCGACTCCTACAATCCGCCGGGACAGGCCAAGCCCAGCGTGACCAGCTTGCAGCCCGGCAAAGCGCCCGCCCCGCCGGTTGCTACCGCACCGCCGGCCAAGCTCGCCGCCAATGCACCGAAACCCGCCCCCGCAACCAAGGCCGCACCTGCAACCCCTGCACCGGTCGCGCCGCCTGCGACCGCCGACAAGCCGATGCCGGAAGGTGCCGGTCCGCCGCCGCCGCCCGAGCCGCCGGCCGATCCCAATGCCCAGCTCGCTGCCGGTCATCTCACCAAGGACGGCGCCGTGCTGCAGTTCGCCGGCGGCGCCCGCCAAGGCGTGGCGGTGTTCACCCGCGGCCTCAATGCCTGGATCATTCTGCAGACCAACCAGCCGCTCGATACCAACAAGCTGAAAAGCCAGCTCGGCAATTTCCCGATCGACGTGGAAGCCTCGTCCGGCGACGGCACCATGCGTCTGCGCATCGGCTTGCGTCAGCCCGAACAGATCGCGGCGTATGCCGAAGGCTCCAACCTCAAGGTCGTGATCGCCAAGTCGGTGACGCCGACTGCGGTGGCGCTGGGCTTTGCCCGCAACCAGGAAAAACCGACCCACTCGACCATTTCGACGCTGCTGTCGGGCGCCACGAAAGTCGAACGCGTGATCGATCCGCAGGCCGGCGACGAGCTTCTGGTGGTGCCCGGCATGATCGGACGGGCGGTGACCGCTCCGCGCGATTACATCGAATTTTCGGCGCTCGAAACCGGCGCCGGGCTGGTGGTGATGCCTTATGTCGACGATCTTGCCGTCGGCGTGCAGGGCAGCCGCGTCACCATTTCCCGGCCCGACGGGCTTTCGCTCACCCCCGCAATGCTGCCGAACGGCACGCCGGATACGCTGGCGACCAATTCGATCTCGCCGAGTTTCCTCGACTTCGCCAAATGGCAGAAGGTTTCCGGCGGCTCGTTCCTCGCAACCGAACGCCGGTTGCGCGCGGCCATCGCGCGTCTTCCCAGCGAGCAGGCCAACCGCGCCCGTCTGGCGCTGGCCCGCTTCTATCTCGCCAACCGCTTCGCCGCCGAAGCGCTCGGCGTCATCGGCGTGATGCAGTCCGTCGATCCCGGCCTTTCCGGCGACATGCAATTGCAGACCATGAAGGCCGTCGCGTCGCTGCTGATGGGCCGTCCCCGCGACGCCCACAACGCGCTCGCCGGCGCCCAGTTCGATTCCGACCGCCATGCCGCCTTGTGGCGCGGCCTCACCGATGTGGCGATGGAGAAATGGGACGACGCGCGCACCAATCTCGACCGCGCTGCGTCGGTGCTCGGCGTTTACGTGCCCGAAGTCCAGGCCCGCGTCCGCATGGCGGCGGCCGAAGCCGCCTTGGCCACGGCGCATCCGGAAGTCGCCGATGCCGAACTCGAAGGCCTGCCGCAGCATCTCGAGGGCGACTTGGCGCTGCAGGCGAAACTCGACAAGGCGCGCCTTTATGCGGCCCAGCACCAGACCGACAAATCCGATCCTCTGTTCGACGAACTGCAGACCAGCGGCAACGAGAGGTTCGCGGCGCTGGCGATCTATTATCGCGTCACGGCGGGACTGGCCGACGGCAGCCTGAAGCCGCGGCAGGCGATCAACGCGCTCGAACGCCTGCGCTTCCGCTGGCGCGGCGATCTGCTCGAAATCAAGACCCTGCGCACGCTGGCCGGCATCTACTTCTCGCAGAAGCGCTGGCGCGAAGGCCTTATCACTCTGCACGTCGTCACCGACAACTTCCCCACGGAGGACGTCGGTATCCAGGCGATGGACGACATGCGCACCGCGTTCGTCAATCTGTTCCTGCACGGCGAGGCCGACAAGCTGGCGCCGGTCGCCGCGCTCGGCCTGTTCTACGATTTCATCGAACTGACCCCGATCGGCGCCGACGGCGACGAGATGATCCGCAAGATGGCGGACCGTCTGGTCAAGGTCGACCTGCTCGGTCCTGCCGCCGACCTGCTCAACTATCAGGTCACCAAACGGCTCGACGGCGTCGCCCGCGCCCAGGTCGCCACCAAGCTCGCGATGGTTCAGATGATGGACCATAAGCCGGCGGCGGTGCTCGACACCTTGCGCTCGACCCAGATTTCGACCCTGCCGGACGACGTGCAGCATCAGCGCCTGCTGATGGAAGCGCGCGCCCTCACCGAGCAGAAGCATTACGATCACGCCCTCGACCTTCTCGCCGTCGATCAGCAGCCCGACACCCAGAGCTTGCGGGCGGAAATCTACTGGAAGAGCGGCGCCTGGCCGCAAGCCGGTCAAGCCGTCGAACAGGCGCTCGGCGAACGCTACAAGGACGACAAGCCGCTTACCGATCTCGAACGCGAGGAAGTGATGCGGGCGGCGGTGTCCTATTCGCTCGCCAACGATCAGGCCAGTCTCGACCGGCTGCGCACCAACTTCATGCCGAAGATGAAAGGCACGCCCAACGCCACCGGCTTCGCCGTCGTCACCGAGCGCATCGATCTGCAAGGCGTCGCCTTCCGCGATGCCGCTGCCAAGGTCGCGGCGGTCGACACCCTCAAGCTGTTCATGAGCGAGATGCAGAACAAGAAGCGCTGAGCTTAACGGCTGCGCTTGTCGCCGGGCGCGCTTTACACCCCGACCAGACTGCGGATCGCCATTCCCATCAGTTTGCTGACCAGCACCACCACGCCCGCGACCCCGGTGTGCTTGAGAATTTCGGACCACGCCGAGACGCCGCGATCGCGCGCCAAAAGCCAGCTCAGGACCGCGAGCAGGAAGAAGCCCCATCCCATCGAAATCCACACCGCCGGCGTGGTGGGCAACGCCAGAAAGATCACGAAGAAGCTCATCGCCACGGTGAAGCGCGCCAGATAATTGGCGATGGTGGTGCGGAAGGCGTGATGCTGCTTGAGGCGCTCGGCTTCCTGATAGATGTGGACCGACAGCGAGTCCGAGAGGTTGTCGGCAATACCGATGATGAGAAGACTGGCCAAAATCGTTTCGCGCGGGGCGATGGCGGTATCGAGACCGACGATCAGCGCCATCGAGGTCACGATCGCCGAGGGCGATCCGAAACTGATCCACCGAAGGTCGAATCCCGGCCGTTCGACCTCGTCCTTGTCGAGCTTCTTGAGCATGCCCTGCCGTCCTCGCGTCGGGGCGAGTGTACAGCAATCGGGCCCGAGGAAAAGGATGCGGACGCCTTCTGCGCCCTCCACAGTGCTACGCGTTCTGCGGCACGCCCACGTCTATCGATCCGGTTCCCCGTTTCCGTTCAACACGATCCCTGCTGTTCCCCGAGCACGGCGATGAGAGTGTTGGGCTGGATGCGCGCCTGGCCAAGTTGTGCCTTGAGACCGGCGCGGGCATCGGCGGTGAAATTCACGACCTGTCCGGTGCAAAGGATCAGATCGCGGATCGCGGCATCCTTGAAAGTTGCGTGTGCCAGCTTGGCGCGGCGGAACGACGTGCCCGAAAGATCGGCCTTATTGAAAACGGCGGCTCTGAGATCGGCGCCGTCGAACTTGGCGGCCTGGAGCTGGCAGCCGGAGAAATCGACGCCCACCGCGATGACGTCGCGCGCCGATATGCCGGCCAGGCACAAGCCCCTGAGCGCATCGCCGAGCGGACGCAGATCTTCGTGATCGATCGCCGCCGGCTGGCCGTGCTTGCCGTTCGAGGAAAACCATTCGTGGTGCGCGAGCAACGTGGAGAAGACAAGCCGGGCGCGATCGCGGGCCGCTGCATTGGGCGCCGGCAGCACGTGCCCGAGCGCTTTCGCCGTCTCGCCCGATGCCACGGCATCGCGGAAACAGGTGTTGCGCAACCGCGCGCCCTGGAACGAGGCATCCTCGATCAGCGCATCGGTGAAATTGGCATTGTCGAGCTTGGCATGGCGGAAGGACGCGTGGCGCAGCGCGGCACCCGAGAAATCCACCGCGCCATAAGGCGCCTCGGCATGTTCGTTGCCGCGGAATTTCGGCATCCCGTCGAGATGCAGCACGGCGGCGGCGCGCAGATCGGCATGATCCATCACCGCGTTGCTGAGATCGGCATCGCGGAACGCCGCGCCCCTGAGATCGGCATGATCGAGACGCGCGCCGCGCAGATCGCAGCCGGTGAGATCGGCACAATACAGGCTGGCGTGGGAGAGATTGACGCCGCTGAGATTGGCGTTCCTGAGCGATGCGCCGGAGAGATCGGCTTCCGACAGATCGTGGCCGGCGATGTCGAGATCATCGAGCCGGGCGTTGGGGAGCCGGGCGCGGGCGCCTTGGCGGCGCGCCAGATAACGTTCGTGATCGGCGACGATGCGCGTCAGTGCGCGCTGGTTGATGACACTGCCGTCGGGTGACGGCGCCTCCGCAGGGCGATGGGCATCGATGTGCATGGTCCGGCCTCAGCGATAGGTGCAACGGCTGACCACGGACTCGGCGAGACGAATCATTCCCGGACTCACCGGAACGCCGAACGCCAGCTGCCAGACGGCGGTGAGAAGCCGGTCGGAGGGTTCGCTGGGGCGGTCGAATTTGAGATGGTCGGTCATCATCAGGACGAAGCCGGCCCAGTCGGCGAGCGCGAGCGGATCGTCCTTGAGGTTCAGCAGACCGAGCGCGAGATCGCGCGACGAAATCGATAGCAGCACCGGCGCGCCCTCGCTGACACAGGTCGGCGGCAGGACCTCGGCCAGTTGCTCGCCGCGCACCATGGCTTGCATGACGGCCGCTTCGACCGATTCGAGAGGCACGAAACCGGCAAACCCCTCGAACGCGATTTCGCGGCCGTGGGCAGGGACATTCATGTACATGGGAAGCCTTCCAAGCGAGTGCTGCTGAAGGCCACAAAGCAGGAAGCGTGCCCACCGGAACTGCCGGCAAGACTTGGGAAAGATGGGTGAACGCGAGGTTAAACCGCGGCAGGGGCTGCCGCGACACGGTAGAGCTTGCCGGGTAAAGCGCAGGATTTGCCGTAAGGGTTGTTCCCCTGCGGCAGAGAAATGCATTTAAATCAATGTGTTGGCAAGCGGGTAGAGTTCACCCTCCACGGGAGAAGGGTAAACCCGCCAGACTGTTCGCCGCTCTAGTTCAGACCGAGGCTGGCGATGATCTCGCGCAAGGTGGCGGCGGAGTTGTGGAACGCCTTGCTCTCGTCGGGCGGCAGCGCCACTTCCAAGACCTGATCGACGCCGTTGACCGAGACGATACTCGGCACGCCGAGCGCCACGCCCTGTTCGCCGTATTCGCCGTCGAGCACCGCCGAGACCGTCAGCACGCTCGACTGATTGCGCAGGATCGCGGCGGTGATCTGGGTCATGGCGAGCGCCACCGCAAACCAGGTCGCGCCCTTGTAATCGATGATGTGGTACGCCGAATGGCGCACCGCATGGACGATCGCCTTGCGGCCGAGTTCGGAGTTGTCGCATTTCGCGCAGGATTTGCAGAACTGCTCGATCGGCATGCCGGCCATGTTGGTGATCGACCACGCCGCGAATTCGCTGTCGCCGTGCTCGCCCATGATGTGAGCATGGACGTTGTGCACGTCGACACCGCAGCGCGTCGCAAGCTGGTGGCGGAAGCGGGCGGAGTCCAGCACCGTACCCGAACCGAGCACACGGCCGCGCGGCCAGCCCGAGCGCTTGTGCGCGACATAGGTCAGGATGTCGACCGGATTGGAGACGATCAACACCACCGCCGGAGAATTCTGCGCCAGAATCTGATCCATGCAGCCGTTGATGATGGCGGCATTCTTCTGGACCAGTTGCAGGCGCGATTCACCCGGCTGCTGTTTGGCGCCCGCGGTGATGACGATCAGCGCTGCATCGGCGTAATCGCTCTGGTCGCCATCACGGATCTGGATCGAGGGAAAGAAGGCCTGGCCGTGCATCATGTCGAGCGCCTGGCCTTTGGCGAGGTCGCGATTGTAATCGATCAGCACGATTTCGTCGGCCAGTCCGCGCAGCGCCAGCGTGTAGGCATAGGTGGAACCGACCGCGCCGGCTCCGACAATCACGACCTTCCTGGCTTTCCAGTGCTCGGTTTCCATCGTCAGACTCCCGCTGCAATTCTGCGAGCGTCTTGAACGCAAATTGCGACGATGACAAGGCGATCAGGCGGCTTTGTCTTCGGCGTTCCCGCTCTTGTCGGCGACCGTCCGGGTCGGCTGTTGCGACACGTCCGGCTGGGGCGGAACCTGCACCGCAGTTTCTGCCCGCCGTTCGGCCTCGAGCTCCGCCAGAGCTTCGCGCCAATGCTCCTCGGCGCAGCCGTCGGGACGGCCGGACCGTTCCCAGATCCGGTAGGCGCGCACGCGCACCTCGTAATCCGAAAACGTCGTCGGCCTGGATTTCGACATGACTTGTCCTCCGCGATGCTGCCAGCCTGTCCCAAGGCCGACTATAGCGCAACCGGCATCACGGATTGATGAAGAGTTTGCAGCGGCGGTACCGCCGCAACGCGGGGCATCGGCGGAATGAAGATCGGCCGGTCAGTTATTCTGCGCCGGGACGTCTGCGCGATCGGGCGCGCTTTGCGAAGGTCCGGCGCCGTATGCGGCAATGACAAGCACCATCGCCGCCAGAAACGCGGCGAACAACCCGAAAAACCGGCGCATGAAAACGGCCCCTCCTGGCACGAAGGCTATTGTGGCGCAAACCGCCGCCAAATGCGATGCGCCAAAGCGTTCGCGATACGCCGGAATTCCGCTACCGGCTCAGGTGTGGACCAGGTCTTTGAACTCGGCCACCACCTTACGGTAGGTGTCGCGCTTGAACGGCACGATCAGCGACAACAGCTCGTCGAAGCCGGACCAGCGCCAGGTGGCGAATTCGGGCTCGTGGGTGACGAGATTGATGTCGCCGTCCTTGCCGAGGAAGCGCAGCGCGAACCATTTCTGCGACTGGCCGCGGTATTTGCCGTGCAGCGCGACGCCGATGAGATGGGGCGGCAGGTCGTAATTCAGCCAGTCGGGATGGGCGCGCAGGATTTCGGCCTTGTCGGTACCGATTTCCTCCTTGAGTTCGCGCATCGCCGCCTGTTCGGGGGTTTCGCCTTTGTCGATGCCGCCTTGCGGCATCTGCCAGCCTTCGACGGTCTGGTCGATGCGGCGGCCGACGAACACCTTGCCTTCGGGATTGAGCAGCATCAGTCCGACGCAAGGGCGATAAGGCAGGTCTTCGGCTTTGAGGTTCTTGGGCATGGGTTTCCGCCGTGCCGGAGCACTCCCGCGACAGCGCGGAAGCGACGCGGCCTCTATTTCTTTCCGGTTGCAACTATCGCCGAAATGGGCGCCAGAACAAAGCCCCGGCTCTGCAATCCGCGCGCCCACAGCGTCACCCGCTCCATCGTCACCGGATAGCGGAAACCGGTCCCAACCGCCTTGCCGCGGGCGCGGGCTTCGGCTTCGAGATCGGCGAGACGATGATCGATTTCCATCGAGGCCTGGATCGAATCGATGGTGTTGGTCGCTTGTGCGAACGGCGCACCGAGCCGCTCGGCCACCATCGGCGCCACCGACCGCGACGCCGCGCCGTTATCGTAGAACAGCAGGCCGCGGCGCATCAGGAAGGTCATCATCGGCTCGATCGGGCCGGGCTCGGAGAGGAAGCGTCCGCCCAGCATGTTGGTCACGCCGACATAACCGGTGAAACGGGTCAGCGCCCAACTGAGGCGGCGCGTGTTGGCTTCTTCGCCGACCGAAACCCGAAGCGTGTGCTCGCCGGGATCGGAATCGGGGAAGTCGTAGGGCTCCATCGGCACCTGCAGCAGGACTTCGTGGCCCTTCTGGCGCGCCAGGGCCACCCAGTTCTGGACGTCGGCGAGATAGGGCGCGAAGGCCAGCGTCACGCCGGGCGGCAAATTGTTGATCGCGGCCTGGGTGTTCGAGGCACTGAGGCCGAGACCGGTGATGACGATGGCGATGCGCGGACGGCCGGCAGGCGGCTGCGCCCCTGCGTAAGCCTGCATCGGCGTCAGACCGGCATCGGAAATGCGCGGCAGGTAGCCGTCGGGTGTTTTTTCCAGCAGCGCCGTGTTGGCGACCGCGGGTCCGCCTTTGAGCGGCGGCAACGCCACCGGCTGCGGCTGGGCGATGACCATGGAGCCGCCGGGCGCTTCGGGCGGCGGCGGCAAAGCGGCGACGGCGGCCTGTTCGGCGGGCGAAAGCTGGGCCGGAAGAATGCCGCCGGGCGGCGTTTCGAACACCACCGGTCCGGCGGGCGGCTTGGGTGCGGCGGCTGCGGTGGTATTGGCCTGATGCGGCCGCGGCGCCAGCGCCATGGTGATGACGTCGTCACTGGCCGGTCCGCCGAGAAACTGGATGGCGAGGGCTGCGGCCCCGATTGCCGCAAGGACGAGTGCCCACGCGAGCCCAAGCACGAGGGCCCCGCGGTTCCCGGTCATGCTCTTCGCGGCCATACCGGTATGGTAACGGCCGGCGTGGTTCAAATGAGGTTAACGGGCGCGAAAATTGCCCCATTTCCGGGCGCTTTCCGGCCGCCGCAAAAGAAAATGGCCCGGAGCGACCGGGCCATCTTCGACGCTTGATGCGAAAGCTTACCGCTTCTCCGGGCTCTTGGCCTGGGCGATGGCCTGCTTGCCGTGCAAGAGGTCGAGCGCGTAGCTGAGCTGGAAGTCTTCGATTTTCTTGCCCTGCGGCGGGCGGACGACCGGCTGCGGAGTCTTGTTCTTGGCGGCGGCATCGTTGGCGAGATGGCCGGGCAGATCGGCTTCCGAGGGACGCTCGAACTTGGCGACGTTCTCTTCCGAGCCCTGCGCCACGGCGATGTTCGGCACGATGCCTTCGGCCTGGATCGAACGGCCCGACGGCGTGTAGTAGCGCGCGGTGGTCAGACGCAGCGCGCCGCCGCCTTCGCCGAGCGGGATGATGGTCTGGACCGAGCCTTTGCCGAAGCTGGTCATGCCGACGATGGTGGCGCGCTTGTGATCCTGCAAAGCGCCGGCGACGATTTCGGAGGCCGAAGCGGTACCGCCGTTGATGAGGACCACGATCGGCTTGCCGTCGGTGATGTCGCCCGGCTTGGCGGGATAGCGCTGGGTGTCGTCGGGATGACGGCCGCGCGTCGAAACGATCTCGCCCTTGTTGAGGAAGTCGTCGGAGACCTGCACCGCCTGATCCAGCAGACCGCCGGGGTCGTTCCTGAGATCGACGACATAACCCTTGATGTTGGGAATCTGCTTCTTCAGTTCCTTGACGGCCTTTTCGAGACCGCGGCCGGTTTCCTCGTTGAACGAGGAAATGCGGATGTAGCCGATATCGCCCTCTTTGCGCCATTTCACGCTGTCGACGTGAATGACGGCGCGGGTGAGCTGGATGTCGAGCGGCTTCTTCTCGCCCTGGCGCAGCACGGTGAGAGTCACCTTGGTGCCGGCGGGACCGCGCATCTTGTCGATGGCGTCGTTGAGGCCCATGCCCTGGATCGAGTCGCCGTTGATGGCGGCGATATAGTCGCCGGTCTTGACGCCGGCCTTGGCGGCAGGCGTGTCGTCGATCGGCGAGATCACTTTGATGAGGCCGTCGTCCATCGTCACTTCGATGCCGACGCCGCCGAATTCGCCCTTGGTGGTGATCTGCATGTCGGCGAAGGCCTTCGCGTCCATGTAGCTCGAATGCGGATCGAGGCCCGACACCATGCCTTCGATGGCGCCGCTCATCAGCTCCTGATCCTGAACCGGGCGGACGTAATTTTCGCGCACCTTCTCATAGGCGTCGCTGAACAGATCGAACTGCTTGTAGATGGAGCCGTTGTTAGCGCCTTGCGCCTGAGGCAACAGCCCCACGGCGGTGACGATACCGAGACCCATTCCGAGAGCGACATACCCAAGGCGCTTCATGCTATCGTGCCTTCCTGAGCGTGACGGCGAGGTAGGGAGCAGGGCTCATCCCTTTTCCGTTTTTCGGCCGTAATTCAAAATATAACCTCGGCTCGTGGTCAAATTTCGGCATAACGCCGACCGGCTCCCCCGCTAGAACGGCGTCACCGGACCGCACATCGAACCGGTCCAACCCTGCCAGAAGCACATCGTAACCAGCCCCGATCTCCAGGATCAATACGCGACCGGCCTTACCGGACTGTCCGGCGAAAATAACGTTGCCGTCGGCCGGTGCGACCACGGTGGCGCCGGATACTGTCGCAAATGTAATGCCAGGCGCCGTGGAACCGCCGACGCCGTCGACTCCGCCGGAATTGTAGGCACCAACAACAGGTGACCTCAGCCAGCCCTTGCCGCGAGGGGCGTTTACCGTAATGACCGCGGGACTGGACGGTGCCGCACGCAACTGTGCCACCTTCTTAAGCAATGTCTGCAGATCGACCGCCTGCGACGCAATGGTATCGAGACGGGTCTTTAGAACTCCATAACGCGCGGCGGCGAGATCGGCCTGCTGGCGTTTGACGGCGAGGAGGCGGTCGAGATCGGCATTGGCCTGGGTCAGAGCCATGGCGTTCCGGGTCGCTTCTGCCCGGCGCTGGGTCAATTCTGCCCTGGTCCGCTTGAGCGCCGCGATCCGCCGCGCCAGCGTCGCCGCCTCGGTGTAACGGGGCGGCAGCCAGGCCCCCAAAAGCATCGCGGCGCGGGAGGCGCCCAAGGCATCGCCCGGCCGCACCGCCATCGCCGGCGGATTGTCGTGATTGACCCGCTCGACCAGCGCCAGGAGCCGGATCACCGTGCCCCGGTCCTGCTCGAAACTGGCCGACAACCTTGCGTAGTCGGCCGTCAGCCGTTCGACCGTTGCGTCGATCGCCATTTTTTCGCGTTCGAGGCTTTCGATCCGGGCCGCGCTGTCGACCAGCTGTTTCTGCAGCGCGGCCGTCTGGCGCGCGAGGTCGTCGGACGCCTTTTTGGCGGTATCGAGGGCGGGTTTGTTCTTGGCGACTTCGCCCGCCAGATTTTTGTACCGGTCGGTGGCGGAGGGCCGCGGCTGATCCAGGTACTGCTTCAGCGGCACCGCCTTCTGCATGTCCGCGTCGGAAATGCCGTCGGAGGAAGGCGCGGATTTGGCTGGCGGTGGAGAATTCTGCGCCTGTTTGACGGCCGGGCGCGGGTGCGGCATGGGCGCACGGGCTCCGGCGGCAACGCTTGCCGCCAGAACCGCTATTGCACCCACAACGAGAAGGTTAGGCCTTCTTGGTCTGGGCTTTGACCGCGTTGATGCGCCGCTCAAGCTCCGCCGGGTCCCCAAGGAATTTCGCATCCGCGGCCTTCCAGTCCGCGTTGAGACGATAGGCCTTTGGAATACCCGTCGGCAAATCGACTTCGGTGATTTCGTTGTCGCCGACGCCTTCGAGATACTTCAACAAAGCGCGCAGCGAATTGCCGTGGGCGGCAATGATCACCCGCTTGCCGGCCTTGAGGTCGGGCAGGATCGCGTTTTCCCAATAGGGCATGACGCGGGCGAGCACGTCTTTCAGGCTTTCCGACTTCGGCAGCTCGGCCGGATCGATATCCTTGTAGCGGCGGTCGTGGCCGGGGAAGTCTTCCGAAGCGGTATCGACCGGCGGCGGCGGCACGTCATAGGAACGGCGCCAGATCTTGACCTGATCGGGGCCGAACTTTTCGACCGCTTCCATCTTGTTCTTGCCCTGCAGCGCGCCGTAGTGGCGTTCGTTGAGGCGCCAATGCTTCTTGATCGGCATCCACACCGCGTCCATCTCGTCGAGGGCGAGATAAAGGGTCTGGTTGGCGCGGGTGAGCAGCGAGCAGTGGGCGACGTCGAAGGCAAAACCGTCATTCTTGAGGGTGACGCCGGCCGCCTTGGCTTCGCCGATGCCTTTTTCCGACAGCCGGCAGTCGCGCCAGCCGGTGAACAGGTTCAGCTTGTTCCACTCGCTCTCGCCGTGGCGCACGATGACCAGCTGATAGTCGCTGTATTGTCCCATCGCTCTTTCCTTAGGTGATTTCGGGGGTCTTTTAGCGCAGGGACCGGCCGAAGAAAGGTCCTTTTGGGGGCTAGAGGGTCGCGGGGCGCGAATCGCCCTATTAGAGTGGGGGAAAACGGGAACGAGGCGGCGCCATGGCCGGTGAAATCGTCCTTTACAACACGGAAGACGGCCGGACCCGGATCGAACTCAAGGTCGACGGTGGCACGGTTTGGCTGAGCCAAGCCGAGATGGCCGATTTATTCCAAACGACCAAACAAAACATCAGCTTACACCTCAAAATCCTGTTCCAAGACGGCGAATTGGAGGCTGATTCAGTTGTCAAGGATTACTTGACAACTGCCATCGACGGGAAAGCTTACCGGACCAAGCACTACCGGCTGGAAGCAATCCTCGCTGTCGGTTACCGGGTCCGAAGTCCGCGCGGGACCCAATTCCGGCGCTGGGCGACCACCGTTTTGCAGGAGTATCTGATCAAGGGCTTCGCGCTCGACGACCAGCGGTTGCGGGAGCCTGTGGGCGGTTGGGATTATTTCGACGAACTCCTCGTCCGCATCCGAGCCATCCGGGCCTCGGAAAAACGGTTCTACCAGAAAGTCCGCGACCTATTCGCGACCGCGGTTGATTACGACAAGACCGCCGAAACCGCCCGCGCCTTCTTCCAGGCGATCCAGAACAAGATGCTCTGGGCCGTCACCGGCCAGACCGCCGCCGAACTGATCGTTGCGCGTGCCGATCCTTCCGCCTCGAATATGGGACTGACGACTTGGACCGGCGAGCGCGTACGCAAAGGCGATGTTTCGACGGCCAAAAACTACCTTGCCGAGCCGGAGGCACGCGAACTCGACCGCCTTGTTTCTGCATTTCTCGACCTTGCCGAAGATCGTGCCCAGCGTCACCAGCAGACGACCATGGCCGATTGGGTGGCGTTCACCGATCAATATTTGAAACTGGCCGAACGCGCGGTGCTGACCCACGCCGGCAGCGTCAGCCACGACGACATGCTGAAGATTGTCGATGCGCGTTACGCCGCTTTCGAGAAGGCCCACAGAGAAAGTGAACGCAGCAAAGCTGAAGTAGAGTACGAACGCGAGACCGAAATGGAATTGCGCCGAATCGCAGACCAAGCCGTGCAGGCCCAACGGCTGACGGGAAAATCTTCCGGCAAGAAACGTCAACTCTGACTGCACATATGTGGAGAAGCTTGCATTGCACAGGCGGCTGCCATACCGCAGCGGTTAATCCAATTCAGTTCCGTCCGGAAGAACGGTGATGAAACCTTCGGCCCAACCGAGATGGTTAGGAGTTGGATCGACCATCCATTCGCCAATTGAAAATCCATCGGGATGGCTGCGAAAACCCGGTTGATCGCGAACGCGTTCTAGCGCTGTTTCGGCTTTTTCGCGTGTGCTGAAAACGCCAATGATTTTCAGGTCCTCGTGACCGTCATCAAAATCGTGCGTATGTTCGAGTACGTAGACGACTTCCATATAGTGGAATCTCAGAGCCGGCCTGCGGCGCAGAATATCATCCGCTGATATTGATTAAACCGAACTGGGTACGTTGGCGTCCAACAATCGACGCTGACACGAAAACTGTCACACACCCCTTGCCGTTCGGCAGAGCCGCCCTACATCCATAGGGTGTTGTTTGACCGCACCGGAAACACCAGAGATTGCAACGCAGGCGCATGTGCGCGTCACTCTAGTTTAGAGCGATTCGAATTCGATTCGGGACGCGCCGCTTGTTTTATGGGGGGCCCCTCCCCTGGGGCCTCCCGCGGAATCCGCAATAACAATTATATTGCTGGATGGCGTGCGTCCCTCCCGGCAAGGCAAAATCGGCCGGGAAAATCCTGCCGGGAGGCCGGAAGCAGGCCCCGAAGCCTTATTTCAAGACCTTGGTTTTGCTGGAGAATTCCTACCGTCCTCGCGGCATGAAACTGGCAAGAGACGAGCCGGATATCCGGGTGAAATCTATGCGTCTCGTGCAGAAGTTCGTTATCGCAGCCCTCGCAACCCTCCTCGCCGCCGAGCCGGCCGTCGCCCTGTCGCGGGTCAAGGACCTCGTCAGCGTCGAAGGCATTCGCGAAAACATGCTGGTCGGGTACGGCCTGGTGGTCGGGCTCAACGGGTCGGGCGACTCCCTGAAGAACGCGCCGTTCACCCAGCAATCGATCCAGACCATGCTCGAGCGCATGGGCGTCAACACCCGCGGCCAGACCATGCAGACCAAGAACACCGCCGCGGTGATGGTCACGGCCAAGCTGCCGGCCTTTGCCGCCAACGGCACCGGGGTCGACGTCTCGGTCAGCGCCATGGGCGATGCCAAGTCGCTGCAAGGCGGCACCCTCCTCGTCACCACCCTGTTCGGCGCCGACGGCCAGATCTACGCTTTGGCGCAAGGCCCGGTGAATGTCGGCGGCTTCTCGGCCCAGGGCGACGGCGGATCGGTCACCAAGAACGTGCCGACGGCCGGACGCATTCCCAACGGCGCCATCGTCGAACGCGAAATCGGCTTCAATCTCGCTTCCGAACACAATCTGAAGCTGGCACTGCACAATCCCGATTTCACCACTGCCTCGCGCATCGCCAGCGCGGTCAACAGCTTCATCGGGATGCCGGTCGCCACCACGGCCGATCCCTCGACCGTGCAGCTTGCCGTTCCCGCCGACTACAAAGGCGGCGTCATCGGCCTGTTGACCGACATCGAACAGATCAAGGTCGCCACCGATACCCCCGCCAAGGTCATCATCAACGAAGCGACCGGCGTGATCGTGATGGGTTCCGACGTGCGCATCTCCACCGTCGCCATCGCCCAGGGCAACCTGACCATCAAGGTCACCGAAACGCCGGAAGTGAGCCAGCCGGGCCCGCTTTCGGGCGGCACCACCCAGGTCACGCCGCGCACCAAGATCGACATCGACGACGGCAAGAGCAAGAAGATGGTCGTGATGCACGAAGGCGTGTCGCTGCAGAACCTGGTCGACGGGCTCAATGCCCTCGGCGTCGGCCCGCGCGACATCATCTCCATCCTTCAGGCGATCAAGGCCGCCGGCGCGCTCCAGGCCGACATCCAGGTGATCGGATAAGGAAACCGCGATGAGCGATGTGGCAACCCAAGGCATGACGGCGATCCAGGCGGCACAGATCCGTACCCCTGCCGCCACCGGCTCGCGCGCCCAGATCCAGAGCAAGGCGCAGGAATTCGAAGGGGTCTTCGTCGCCCAGATGCTGGGTCAGATGTTCGAAGGCATTTCCACCGACGGTCCGTTCGGCGGCGGCCAGGGCGAGCAGATGTTCCGCTCGCTGATGATGGACGAATACGGCAAGCAGATCGCCAAGCAAGGCGGCATCGGCATCGCAACGTCGGTCACCAGCGAACTTCTCAAACATCAGGAAGCGGCCAACGCCGCTGCCACTCCTGCAGACGGGACGAACCCGACCGAGGCGACCAAGCAATGAGTGCGGAAAGCGAACAAGCCGAACGGCTGATCCTCCTGGCCCAGCGCCTGATGGATGCGATCCAGGCCGATATCGAGGCGCTGCGCACCGGCAATCCGCAAGGCATGCGCTCGCTCGATCCGGAAGTGCAGAAACTCCTCTTGATGTACGGCCGCGAGGTCCAGGCCGTCGATACCGCGCGTTCGAAATCGCTGCCGACCGAGTTGAAGAAGCGCCTCGTCGGCGCCACCGGCAAGTTCCGCGAAATGCTGGGATTGCAGCAGCGTCTTCTTACCCGCATGCGCAACGCCTCGGAAGGCATCGTCAAGGCGGTCGCCGACGAAGTGCAGCGCCAGCGTGCCCCCACCGTCACCTATGCGCCGGCACAAGCCGCGGGCCGCTATCGCCAGACCAGCGTGCCCATGATCTTCAACGGCGTGGTGTGACTCCCAGCCGAAACGAAAACGGCCGCGGGGCACTCCCGCGGCCGTTTTTGTTTTGCCGTCGCCTTTATCAGGCCGACAGAATGCTGAGCGCCAGGCTGGCGTTGGCGTTGAGATTGTTGTTGTAGCTGGTCATCGCCGCCGACACGGTCTGGTTCGAGGTCTTGGTCTTCGTGGTGTCGGTGGTGCTCGACGCCGTCGTGTTGGTGGTCTGATAGATCTTCTGGATCGCGCTCAGCGAATTGAGCAGCTGGGCCCGCGCCGCGCCGGCACCGGTGCTGGTCGAAATATCGAGATTGCTGGCCAAGCCCACGGCGTAGGTTTTCGAAGTGTCGGTAGACTTCGTATCGCTGGACGACTTGTTGGTAGCCGCCTTCGACAACGTCTGCTCGGCAATGCCAAGGCGTCCCAGCGCGTCGAACTGGCTCGTGCCTTGAACAATCTTCGAAGCGATACCGCTCTTGGCATCTCCGGGCACGACGACGTCGCTGGTTCCGGAAAGCAGCTTGAGGGTCGCGCCGGCGCTGGCCTCGATCTTGAGCGAAGCACCGCCGGAACCGTAGGCCACCGAGGCCTTGCCCTTGCTGCCAAGCTGCGCGTTCAGCTTGGTGCACAAGGTCGACAGCGTCTCGCCCTTGTCGATGGTGATCTTGAAGGTGCGGCCGGCATCGCCCTCGATTTGGACCTTGAAGAAGTCGCCTGCGCGCAATGTGGTGTTGTTGGCGAGAGCGTTGTCCTGCTTGCCCTGCACCTGCCCCGAAGGCAGGCCGAGCGCATCGAGCACGCTGGATCCACTGGAGGCGAAGGCAACACCGCTGCCCACCGACTGGCCGTCCTTGCCGCCGTACTGGCGCACCCAGTTGACCGAACCGTCGGTGGCAACCGCGGCCACGAACATGTTGGTCGTGTCTTTCCGAATGGTCGAATTGCCCGCGAAGGTGCCCGACGTGGAACCGGCGACGTAGACCGTTCCGTCATCGCCGACGGTCAGCGCCGCCCCCTTGTCGGTACCTGACGTGCCGAGATAGGTCAGCTTGGCGGTATCGATCGTCGTACCTTGATCGGCGGCGGTGAACAGGAACGCATCGGTCGCGCCCGACGCCGACGTGCCGCCGGTGGTCGTGGCATTGAGGCTCGAACTCGACGTCGTGCCCGAAACGTAGACTTTGCCGTCTTTGACGGACAGGCCCGAGATGGCGCCGCCGGCACCGAGCGCGCCCATGTCGTAAGTCCAGGCCGCGGCCTGGGTCGTGTCGCCGCCGGTATACTTGGTCAGGATGGCGTGGCCGTCCTGAACCGAGGCAACGACGAGATCGCCCGCATCGGTCGTGGTCGTGGCCGACACTGTGTCGGAACCCGAGGTGCCGAACTGCTTTTCCGAAAGGATCTTGCCTTTGTTGGAAATCGTGGCGAGGTAGGCGTCGTTGCCACCTTGGTTGACCTGACCGGAGCCGATGACCTTGGATGTCGTGCCGCCGATATAAACGGTGCCATCGGTGCCGACGCTGACTGAAGTGGCGCTGTTCTCGTTAAGAGTGGGGATCTGCGTCGACCACACTTGGTTGCCGTACTGGTCGTATTGCGCGGCATAACTGTCGGCTTTGGTATTGGGCAGCTGCGTCGAAGTCACAGGCGCGGTTGAAGATCCGACGATCGTCACCCCACCGTTCGGGTTGAGCGCCATCGCGGCGCCGGTCGCCGTGCCGCTCGAGCCCAGCATGCGCTGCCACAGGACGTTGCCAGCCGAATCGTATTTGGTGAGATAGGCGTCCTGGTCGCCCTGGTTCAGTTCGGAGCCAAGATCGCCCGTCACCGTTCCCAGCATGTAAATGTTGCCCGACGCGTCGACCACAGTCGAACTCGCCGTGGAGGTGCCGTTGGTCGGCGCCATGGTGCGGGCGTACTCCGACGTCGGATCACCCGATGAAAGATCGCTCAGCTTGATCAGGCGGCCCTGATTGTCGACCGCCGAATCTTTGGTCGCACTGGTCAGACCGGTGGTCGCCGAAACATAGAGCGACGGCGTCGAAGCGGCCGACAGCGATACTTTCTCGTTCGTACCGGGCGCAACTTCGAGCGAATAAGCCTGCTTGGCCTTGTCCGCCGTTTTGGTGGCGGCAATATCGCCAGCCGTCATCGTTTTCTTGAATCGTGTGGTAACGCCGGCCGCCCGGAGCTGGTCGTTGACGTAGGAAACGACATTGGACATCGTGAGGTCGCCATCGACCTTGGAAAGATCGATTTCGACGTCTTGCGCCGTGCCATTCTTGGTGACGCTGACCGTAAACTTGTCGGTTTTCGAGAGGCCCGACAGCGCATTGTTGATCGTATTGCCGTCGGCGAGCGTAGCGCTGACATAAGAGAACGTGGCGCTTGCCACCTTGGCGCTCGACGTTACCGACGCGGCCGGCTCCTTGGCCTGCAGCGCGAAATTGTTGAAATCGGTCGAGGAAATGAAATCCTGGATTTCCTTCAAGCCGTTCTGGAAACGGGTGTTATAACCCTCGCGCTGGCCGTCAGTGACATCGTCGCGCTTGGCCATGCTGGCAAGGTAGGAAAGATTGTTCACCGCCTGATAAAGCGCGAACAGCCGCTGATTGTCCTGCTCGGTCTTGGTATCGCTGGTCGTGCCGGCCGTCACCGGGACCTTCGACAGATCGATGAACGACGCCTTCGTGTCGGTCTTAAGCAGCGGATCGAGCATCGACGTCGCGGTCAGGACCTCGGCATCGCGCTGCTGCTGCGATGCGGTCTTGGTGCTCCACGGCGTGACGTCGTTGGCGGTGGCGCCTTTTTTCGAGGAATCCGATTTTGTGCTCGACGACGAAGACGAAGTCGTAGCCGCCGCACGCGTCGCCGCTGCGTTGGCCTTTGCGTTATAGTAGTTCAGCAGCGTCGACGTATCGAAGCTGACAATGGATGGTGTCGTCGTCATAATCGGAGTGCCAACACGCACTAACCCAGGAATCTCCGTATTTTGCCGCTCTCCAGCTTAAGGAGGGATTAACATCGGAACGTGCTTAACCGCCCCTTAACAGGGCGTGCGCGACAAAGCGGTCATGGATTCATACGCTCTCGGCCAGAAGCTCACGGCAGCCGGACGTCTCTCGGAGGCGATCGGAGCGTTCGAGCGTGCGCTTGCCGAGAAGCCAGACGACATCCGTGCCCTGTTTGCTCTCGGAAATACCGCGCGCGCGCTCGGCATGGGCGCCGCGGCCGAACAATTCTATCGCCACGTGCTTGAACTGGAGCCGGGCCGGCTGGAAGCCGTGGTCAATCTCGCCAACCTCCTCCGTTCGCAAGGTGCTTTCGAGGCGGCGGCCGCATTGATCCGCCCCGCTTTGGCACAGAAACCGGACGACCCCGAGCTTCTGCTGACGTTGGGCTCAATTTTGCGTGAAACCGACGCGTTGACGGCGGCCGCTGACCTTTACCGGGCCGTTCTCGAGAAAAAGCCAGCGTCCGTGCCGGCCTTAGTCAATCTCGCCGATCTTCTTGCTGACGGTGGCAACGACAGGGAAGCCCTGAAGCTATACGATCGTGCGTTGAAGCTTGAACCCGACAACGCCCAGGCCCGGCTTAATCGCGCCATTCTGCATCTGGCGCGCGGCAATCTGAAAGACGGTTGGAAGGATTACACGGCCCGCTTGAAGGTACCCGGCAAGGTACCGCTCGCCGATCATGGCTTGAAGCGCTGGGACGGATCGAGCCTCAAGCGCACGCGTCTTTTGATAACCGCCGAGCAAGGAGTCGGCGATCATCTAATGTTTGCCAGCATGATCCCGGAGCTGGCTGTACGCGCCGCGGCTGAGGGCGGAGCGTTGCTTCTCGAATGCGAACCGCGGTTGCGGCCGCTGTTTGTCCGCTCATTTCCGGACGTGGCGACGCACGATTGGGACATCGAAAAGCGTGAAGGCGTGCTGCGGACCCATTACGGCTGGCTGAAGCTTGCCGGCGGCGCCAATGCCTTCATGGAAATGGGCAGCTTGCCGAAATTGCTGCGCAAGACCATTGCGGCGTTTCCTGCGCCCAACACCTTCCTGACCGCCGACCCGGACGAAGCCGCCCGTTGGCGATCCTGCTTCGAAAATCTCCCGCGGCCATGGGTAGCCGTGTGCTGGCGTTCGGGCTCAACCGGCGGCGCGCGCGCCGTACAATATGCTGCGCTGAAGGATTGGGGCGGGATGCTGTGCGAAATGCCGGGAACCGCTATCGTTGCTCAATATGACGCCCGCGAGGATGAAACCGCTGCGCTATCGACACTCGGTGGACGCCCCGTGTTCGTTCCTCAGGAAATCGATCAGAAGCAGGAACTCGACCGTGTTGCGGCGATGCTCTCGGTCTGCGATGCGGTAATCAGCGCACCGACAGCGGTATCGTGGCTTTCGGCCGGGCTGGGCGTTCCGACCTTCAAAGCGCTTTACGATTTGAGTTGGCCGAGTTTCGGCACCAATTACGAGCCCTTCGCTCCGGCGGCCCGTTGTCTGATGCCGGCGCGCCCCGGCGACTGGTCCGATGTCATGGCGCAAGCACTGGCGGCGATCAAAGCGCTGCCGGCTTAGCGCTATCGCTTCGTTTGGCTGCGAGTTCGGCTGCCAGATCGGCGGCGATGCGCGTAGCACCGGACCCGTCGATGGTCATCAGACCAGCGGCCCGCATCTGACGCCGGCGGGCTCCATCACTCAGCAAGGTCCGGACGGCCTTGGCGATGTCTTCGCCTTTGACCTTGTCCATGTGGCCGAGATTGATGCCCATGCCTGCCTCGGCAAAAGCCGAAGCGGATTCGACATGGTCGTCGCTGATGCCGAGATAGATCGCCGGCACACCGGCTGCCGCGAGCTCGTAGGCGGTGACGCCGAACGCCACCAAAGCGACATCGCAGGTGGCAAATTCCGTAGCGAGCCCGCGAGCTCCCTCCACGGTTTCGAAGTTGGGCGAGAGACCTACTAAGGTGCGCGCCAGCCGATCCTTGTCGGTGAAGCCGGGACCGATGACGAAGCGGGCGCGGAACACCGGATCGAGCTTCTTCAGTCCTTGGGCGCATTTCAGTGTCAATCCGAACGGATCGGATCCGCCCATGGTGACCAGCAAGGTCGGATTGCGCGACGGCTTGCGCGGCCGTTCGTTGATTTGCTGCTGGCCAAGGATGGCCCATTCCCAGCCGACGCGGGCGCGCGCCTTCGAGCCGGCCCATTTCATCCGGGCGACTTGGGGCAGCGGCGGATAATAGGCGAGATCGCATGCCAGCCGCCGGTCGGAGCCGTCATCGACCGTCGCCTTGAGGGCAACCGGAAGCGCTTCGATCGCTTCGCGCGCAGGTCCTTCGCGGCAGTCGAGGATCAAAAGATCGGGGTCTTTGGCGACCGACAGGAATTCGCCTTCCGGCCCGTCGATCAGCTTGGCGGCAAAGCCGGCCTGACGGATCGAAGCCAAAGCCTCCTCGTGTCCGTTGACGGCAAACACCACGCCAAGCCCTTCGCGATCGCGCAAGGCACGCGCCAGCGCAATCATGCGTTTGACATGGCCAAAGCCGTAAGGCCCACCCCCGTCGCAACGGACCAAAGCGAGCCCGCCCTGGGGCGTAACGCCTTTCTGGCGCACATGGGCATTGATCTGGCGCAACATCGGTTCGCGCTCCAGCAGCAATAGCAGATCGGCGAGCGAGGCCTCGCCCGCCTTGGCGGCCAGCCGCGCATGCACCGCCTCGACGAAAGCAAAATCGTCGGGCGTATCGACCGTGAGACGCCCCCCGGACTTGGCCAGTTTGGGATACGGCTTGGCGCGAGCGATCGGAACGAAATCGGGATGCAGCTTGAAGTAGCCGGTGACGTGCTCGCGAGCGACCGGATCCTCGCTCGCCACCAGCATCAGCTTGTCCAGTGCCCGGCGGGTGAAAGGATCGACACCGCAATGGGCCGTTTCGGCATTTTGCTCGAGCAGCACGTAATCGCCGTCCTGCTCGATCAGTGCGTCGACCAGATGATCGATGAAATCGGCATCGAGGAAGGGCGAATCCGCATTGACCCGCACGATCACATCGGCGTCAGTGACTTCCGCCGCCCGCGCGAACCGGGCTAGCACGTCGTCTTCGGGACCGCGAACGCAAACCACGTTGTTTGCGGCACAGAACTCGGCGATGGCGTCGTCGAGATGATTGACGCTGGTGGCAACCGCGATAGCTTCGATCCGTTTCGATTTCCTGAGCCGGTGGACGATGTGCCAAAGCAGCGGCTTACCGGCCACAGGCTTCAAAACCTTGCCGGGCAAGCGTGTTGACCCCATCCGCGCCTGAATAACGGCGACGATACGCGGACTCATGACTCAGGCTCCCAGACGGCGCGCACGGATTTCAGCGGACGCATGCCGTCGGATGGATCAGCCCGCCAAGCGCGATCATCGGCTTCGGAAGGTTGCGGTTCTTTGAATCCGGTCCCATCCGCGGCAAAAGATTCGCGGATGCGGGCGATTACCGGCGCGATCTCGCCCGGAAGCCAGCAATGGCCGGCAGCGTATTCGGCGCCGCGGCCGTCGAGATCGAGATGGAATTCGATGGCCGATGCCCCCCACCGGTGCACCGCCCGCTCGATCACCGCCGGACGGCGGGTGTGATCGGACCATCCGACCTTGACGCCGGTGGCTTCACGCAGGGACTGAATCGCGGCGAGATTGGCTTCGTTGGCCGGGGTCGGGTAGGCCGACACGCAATGCAAGAGGGTGATGTCCCGGCACCCGGCCGATCGTAAAGTGTCAACGGCATCAAGGATTTCGTCCATCGTCGCCATGCCAGTCGACAGCACGACTGGTTTGCCGGTGGCGGCGCAGTCGGCGAGCAGTTCGGTCACCATCAACTCGTAGGACGCCACCTTGTAGAAGGCGACATACGGGAGGAGTTGGGCCACCGCTTCACGATAGAAGGGGGTGCAGGAAAACAGTATTCCGCGTTCCGAACAACGTTCGGCAATCGGAGCCAAGTGCTCCAGCGGAAGCTCCCAGTCTTTGCGAGCCCGGTGTTTGGGGCTTTTGACGAGGATTTCGGGCGCGAAGAGGTGGTCGATCCGGAAAAGCTGGAACTTCACCGCATCGCAGCCGGCTTCGGCGGCGACATCAACGAATTTCAAGGCGCGGGCAAGCTCGCGGCCGTGGTTGGACGAGGCTTCGGCAATGAAAATCGGACGGTCCATGCTGAGAATCGCTCCTTAACGGTTTCTAAAGCCCGGTTGGCTAAGAGAGAGTTAACGAGCGGCCGCCCCAGTCCCGTCCGGACCCATTCACGCAAGCCGGACAGCGCCCCATCTTCGATATCCATCGACTCCGTCTGCCGCGATAAATGCAGGCGCATGCGCTTTACGAGGGGCCGGCCCGCACGGAGCGAATGGACGCTGGCGCCATGACCCCGGTGTCAGAGACCCGAAGCGCCGCCCCTGCTAGCGAATTGTTAAGCAAACGCGACGGAAGATGGTTACCAGTCTCCTTCTGGGCCCTCCGCCAATGCAGGACTTTTGCGAACTCTGCGGCCGTGACGGACTGACGCTGGCGTATGCTCCCGAGCATTCGCATCGCGGCATCTCCGTCTATGTCTGCTGTTATTGCGGTCTCGTTCAGAGCCTGCCGCGGATCGATCACGAACCGCACGCAGCCAACGATGCCGTCCGGTTCGGCAAGAGTTTCCGCTATCCGATTGCGTTGGCGGCCCTGAAACGGCACGCGCCATCCGATCACTTCCGCGTCATTGACGTCGGCTCGCACCGCAGCGATTTCCTCATCGCCCTGACCGATGCATTTCCCGCTGCCGAGGCCGTCGCCATAGAGCCGGACGAGCGCGTCGCGGCGAGCGCGGCCGATAAAGCCGAATTGCATGTGGCACGAATCGAATCCCTGAAATTCGCGGCCGGAACGTTCGACGTCATCCATTCCTGCCACACTATCGAGCACCTCGCCCATCCATCGCGGGTTCTGAAAGACCACGCCCGGATCCTGAAAAGCGGCGGTCTTCTTCTGCTCGACGCGCCCAATATCGCACTCACCCAGGCCGAAGACATTGTCGAGGAATGGTTCGTCGACAAGCACCTCTATCATTTTTCGGCGCGCACCCTGACGCGCATGGTCGAGGCCGCCGGATTCGAAATCATCGAAGCGCCCGATCCGCGCGATCGCGAAAACCTGTTTCTGGTGGCAAAAAAAACCGGCACGTCACATGCCGTCGATCCCGACCCGAAAGAGGTGGACCAAGCTGTCGAACGCATCTCCACCTATGCCGCCACCCGTTCGCACAATGCCGACGCTTTGCCTGCCGTTGCTGAAGAGCTGATCGCTATGGCACCGAAAGGTGTCGCAATCTGGGGTGCCGGACGCATCTTCGATACCCTAGTCCTTCACGGCGGCTTCGATCCGAAAAAGCTGACCGCGCTGATCGATCCGCATCTCACACATGTCGCCGAACGCCATGGCGTCGAACTATCCGGTCCCGAGGCGCTCGCCGCTGCGGCACCGGGCGTTATCGTTGTCCTGACCCGCGGCGGTACGGACGAAATCGCCGCCAGAGCCGGAACCCTGGTTCCCGGTGCCGAAATCATTGCCTTTGCCGATCTGCTTGGTCGCGCGCGCCTGAAGCGGGCCGCGTGAGTTTTGGTTTTTCGCGCTGTCGGAAGGTTTCCGAGGCGCTCTCAGAGGGGAAACGTCATGCCCATTTGCGCACCCGTGAAAGAGACGGCCTTCGAAACCGCAACGGCACATCCAGTCGTGTCCGCGCCCGATATCGAGGTTCAGATCGCCGAAGCGGCGCGGTTCACCCGCCGCCACTTGATCGCCTCGATCTATCGCGCGACCTCCGGCCATCCCGGCGGTGCGTTGTCCTGCGCCGACATTCTCGCGACCCTGTTCGGCGCCGAGCTGAACGTGTGGCCGTCGAGCGTCAATGATCCGCAACGCGACCGCTTCGTCCTGTCCAAAGGCCATGCCTGCCCGACGCTGTATGCGATCGCCGCTTGGCACGGCTTCTGCGACAAGAAAGAATCGCTGAATCTCCGGAAGCTGGGAAGCCCCTTCCAGGGTCATCCGCACGTCAAGGACTTGCCGTGGGTGGAAACCTCGACCGGCTCGCTGGGACAAGGCTTCTCGGTCGCCATGGGCATGGCCATGGGCCTGCGCATGCAGAAGATCCGCGCCCGCGTCTACACCCTTCTCGGCGACGGCGAGATGCAGGAAGGCAGCGTGTGGGAAACCGCGATGTGCTCGGCGCATCACAAGCTCGACAATCTCTGCGCCATTATCGACTACAACAAAATGCAGTCCGATGCGCTGAACGAAGAAATCTGCGGCATCGCCCCGCTCGCCGATAAATGGCGTGCTTTCGGTTGGGAGGTGTTCGAGATCGACGGGCACGACATTCCGCAGATCCTGTCGACCTTCCATCGTGCCGCCACCACCCGCGGTAAGCCGTCCTGCATCATCGCCAACACCATCAAGGGCAAGGGCGTTCCCTACATGGAAGGCAGCCCCGCTTGGCACGGTAGTGTCAAGCTCAGCCACGAACAGGCTGAAACCGCCCTTCAAGCCCTCGGCTGCACCGCCGAAGAAATCAAGGAGTTCCTCGATGTCTGAGAACAACGCCCCCGCCCTGATCGGTTCGTCCGGCGATTCGTTGCGCGAAGCCTTCGGCAAGGAACTCACCCGCATCGCGCCCGAATATCCCAAGCTTGTGGTACTCGATGCCGACGTCGCCGGCGGCACCGGCGTGCATCATTTTCGCAAAGCCCATCCCGACAAGTTCATCCAGTGCGGCATTGCCGAGCAGAACATGGTCGCTGCGGCTGCCGGCCTTGCCGCCACCGGCATGATTCCGGTCGTTACCGGCTTCGCCTGCTTCCTGGAACGCGCCTATGAACAGGCTCGCCTCTCGGTCGGTTATGCGCGGCGCAATGTGAAGATCGTCGCCAGCCATCCCGGCCTCGACGTCGGTCCCGACGGCGGTTCGGCTCAGGCTTTGGAAGACCTCGCGGCGTTCCGCGCCATTCCGGGCATGGTGGTGATCTCGCCGGCCGATCCGATCGAACAGGCTCTCGCCACCCGCGCCATCCTCGAATACGACGGCCCGGTTTATATGCGTACCGGCCGTTCGGGGTCCGTGCGTCTCTTCAACGACGATCACGTCTTCGAAATCGGCAAGGGCCAGATCATCCGCCATGGGCTCGACGTGACCCTGGTCGCGTGCGGCGTCGAAGTCGCCCGTTCGCTCAAGGCTGCCGAGTTGCTGGCCGAGGAAGGCATTGAAGCGCGGGTCGTCAACATGCCGACCATCAAGCCGATCGACGAAGCCTTGTTGAAGCGCTGCGTTCTGGAAACCGGCTGTCTCGTGACGGCGGAAGATCACAACATTTATGGCGGTCTCGGTTCGGCGGTCGCCGAAGCAGTGACCAAGAATCGTCCCTGCCCGATTGAAATGATCGGCCTCAAGGACAGCTTCGGCACGTCCGGCGAACCCGACGAACTTGCCGAGCATTTCCAAATCACCGCGCCCTATATCGCCGAGGCGGCACGCCGTGCCATGGCGCGCAAGGAACATCTGCAATGACCGACCTTACCGGGAAAACGGCTTTCGTCACCGGCGCATCGCGCGGCATCGGCAAAGCCATCGCCGTAGCCCTGCTCGATGCGGGCGCCAAGGTGGCCGTCGGCTATAACCTCAATGCCGGCGGCGCCGACGAATTGGCCAAGAAGTATCCCAACGCCTTTGCCGTGAAGCTCGATCAGCGCAAGCGCGCCTCGGTCCAGAGCGCTCTGAAAAAGGCCAAGAAGCACTTCAAGGCGCCGGTCGACATCCTGGTCAACAACGCCGCGATTGCCGATGAGCGTCCGATGGAGACCATCACCGACGCGCAATGGGATCGCATGCTGGAAACTAACCTGCGCGGCCCCTTTATCCTCGCTCAGGAATGTCTGCCCGACATGACCGCGAACGGCTGGGGGCGCATCGTCAACATCGTCTCGATCGGCGGCCAGTGGGGTGGAAAGAACCAGGTCCATTACGCAGCCTCGAAAGCGGCGTTGATCAACTTCACCCAGTCGTGCGCGCGGCTCTATTCGGCGAACGGCATCACGTCCAACGCCGTGTCGCCGGGCCTCGTCGCGACCGATATGGCGCAGAAAGAACTGCACACCAAGGCCGGCAAGAAGAAAGCGGCGGCGATCCCGCTTGGGCGCATTGCCTATGCCAAAGAAGTCGCCGACGTGGTGGTGTTCCTGGCTTCGCCGGAGGCTTCCTACGTTACCGGCCAGACCATCAACGTGAACGGCGGCATGTATTTCGGATGAAAACACTGCTCATCGTATCGGGCGGCGTCGAAGCCGCGGCGGCCGTGAAGCGGGCCAAGGAAATGGGCTTGTATGTCGTTTGCAGCGACATCAATCCCGAAGCGCCTGGCTTCGCCATTGCCGATTCGGCGTTGATCGCCGACGTCTACGGCCCGTCCGATACGGCCGCGGCAGCCGAACGCTTTCATAACAAGATCCGCAAGATCGACGGCGTCATCTGCGTCGCCGCCGATGCCCCGCAGACGGTCGCCGCGGTGAACGAACGCCTCGGGCTGAAAGGTCTGACGCGCCAGAGCGCCGAATGGGCCACCGATAAACTGGCCATGAAGCAGCGTTTTGCCGAATGCGGTGTGCCGGTGCCGTGGTTTTCGGGCGTCGAATCCGCCGATCAGTTGAAACGCATTTTCGCCGAGCGCGGACCGAATCTCGTCATCAAACCGGTCGATTCCCGCGGATCGCGCGGCGTTCAGCGCTTGTCGCACGTTCGCGATCTGGCCAAGGCCTTCGCGTTCGCCCGCGATTATTCTCCGACCCAGCGGGTGATGGTGGAACAGTATCTTCCCGGTCCGCAGATTTCGACCGAATCCGTTGTCGTCGACGGGGTCTGCTACACGTCCGGCTTCAGCGACCGCAATTACGAATACCTCGACAAATACGCGCCCTATTTCATCGAGAACGGCGGCGATATGCCGACGGCACTGCCGGAAGACATCTACGAGCGTGTGCTCGATGTCCAGGCCGATGCAGCGGCAGCGCTCGGCGTCAGCCGCGGCACCGTCAAGGGCGACATCGTGGTGCATGACGGCAAGGTCTATGTAATCGAACTGGCAGCGCGGCTGTCCGGCGGGTTTTTCTGCACCCAAGAAATCCCGATGAACACCGGCGTCGACTTTATCGGCTGTGCCATCCGCGTGGCGCTCGGCGAAAATCCGGCACCGGAAGAGATGACGCCGAAGTACCAGAAGTTCATTACCCAGCGCTACATCTTCCCCGATCCGGGTACGGTGGTGGCGACCTCTGGCGCCGAAGACGCGTGGAAGGTGCCCGGCATCCTGGAGGTGAACATCACGGCCAAGAAAGGCGACGTGATCCCGCCGGCTGGCGACAAGCGTCCCTCCGGTGCCATGGTGATTGCGACCGGTGCCGATCGTGCCGAAGCCCGCGCTAATGCGGCCGCCGCGCTTTCGCGTATCAAGGTTGTGACCCAATGACCGCGCCGTATGCCGCCTCTGCCTTTGCGGCCGAAGCGGGTACGCTTAACCTGTTCGCCTTCTTCCATCTCAATCTCGCTTATTCCTCGATCGAGGAGGAACAGCGCGGCGAGGTGATCGAGAAGTGCTACAAGCCGCTTCTGAGGCTGGCCGAACGGTTCGGGCCAATCGGCGTGGAAGCCTCGGGCTTCACCCTGGAAGAAATCGCGTTGCGCAGTCCCGAGTGGATTGCCGATCTGAAACGCCTGATCGCGACAGGCAAAGTGGAGTTCATCGGCTGCGGCTACAGCCAGATGATCGGCCCCTTGGTGCCGTGGCGCGTGACCGAGGCCAATCTCAAGATCGGCAATGAGATTTATCGGGCGCTTCTCGACGTCTCGCCGCGCATGGCGCTCGTCAACGAGCAGGCCTATTCCGGCGGGCTGGTCGGGCTCTATCTCGATGCCGGCTACGATGCGCTGATCATGGACTGGGACAATCCCGGCTCCACCCACGACTGGCCGGCCGAAACCGGATATGCGGCGCAGCGCGCGCTCGGCGCGGACGATCGCAGCATTGCTCTGCTCTGGTCCAACACCGTCGCCTTCCAGAAGCTGCAGCGCTATGCCCACGGCGACATTCCGCTGGAGGACTACCTCGCTTATGTCCGCCGCCAACGCGGCGCCACGGAACGGTCGCTGTGTCTCTATGCCAGCGATGCGGAGATTTTCGATTTTCGCCCCGGCCGCTACAAGACCGAAGAGAAGATCGGCGCCATTTCGGAATGGAAAAAGCTGGAAGACGCTTTTTCCGCCTTGGCTCAAGAACCCGGCTGCTCCGTGGTACGGCCGTGTGACGTACTCGACAGATCGGGGGGCGTGCCTTTGCGTCTCGAAACGCCCGCGGTGCCGATCCCGGTCAAGAAGCAGCGCAAGTACGCCCTGTCGCGCTGGGCGGTAACCGGCCGCGACGATCTGTTCATCAATGCCGCGTGTCAGCGGATTTACGAAACACTGGCCACCGGCAATGCCGAAACCTGGGCCTGGAAAGAACTCTGCTGGTTATGGGCGAGCGATTTTCGCACCCACATCACCGCCAAGCGCTGGGCCGGTCTTGAGCGACGTCTGAAAGCCGCCTTGCAGCGCTTTCCTCACCCGGATGTGCCGCCGCCGCCCGCGCCGCAGGGCTCGGGGATCGCCGAACGCCACATCGATATCGCGACGTCCGCGGTTGCCGCGCGTCTCGATCGTCGGCGCGGGCTGGCGCTGTCGGACGTGCGTTTCAACGGCAACAAGGCTCTGATCGGAATGCTGCCGCACGGCACCTTCGACGATATCGCCTTGCAGGCCGACTGGTACACCGGCAATGCCGTGTTCGAAGCGCCCGGCGAGCACAAAGTCACCGACCTCGAATGGGCCGAGTCGCATGTCTGGCACGAAGGCCGCGATACGCTGGCCTTCGCTCGCATCGTGACGCCCAAAGGTCCGATCGAGAAGACGATGCGGTTTCACGGCCGTGCCCCACAGATCGACTTCGACCTCGCCTTCCATTGGAACGATTGGGGCAGAGGTTCGCTCCGGCTCGGCCACATCACCTTCCTGCCGGATGCGTTCGACTGGGATGCGCTTTCGTTAACGACCCATAACGGCGGTAAGGATTGCGAAACCTTTGCCCTCGGCGGCGAGACTATCGATCACGGCGCACCCGTGTCGTTCCTGGTTTCAGCCTCGCACGGCCTCGGGATGACCGAAGGCTGGGCCGAAATAGGCGATGCCCAACACCGTATCCGCGTCACGGTAGACCGTGCCACGGCACCGCTGCTCGGCCTTCTGACCCTGCGCCGGCTCAAAGGCGGGATGTTCTGCCAGTTCGCGCTCTCGGCGCTTGAACTGGACGACACCCGCAAGCCGTCGCCGCTCCAAGCAGCCCCCCGGCGGTTCCGATTTAGCGTAAACGGCTCCTTTCCGTCAGGGTCTTGTTAACCCCAATCTGCAACGATTGGCCCCGACATGACGAGTGGTAGTCCCATGGCCCAGCGGGCGAAGAAAGTCTTTCTTGGCGGCAACGCCGAGATCGGATCCTCGAAGTCGGAACTGCGCGATTTTTCCCAGCCCTGGCTCGATCTCAACGACAAACAGATTCTGGTCACCGGCGGCACGGGATCGTTCGGCAATCATTTCGTCAAGACGGTTCTCAGCCAGTACAAGCCGAAGCGACTCATCATCTATTCGCGCGACGAGCTGAAGCAGTACGAGATGCAGCAACGCTTCCCGCACGAGCAGCATCCGTGCATGCGCTTCTTCATCGGCGATGTGCGCGACCGCGACCGGCTCGATCTGGCGATGTCGAACGTCGATTACGTCGTGCATGCCGCCGCGCTGAAGCAGGTGCCGGCAGCCGAATACAATCCGTTCGAGTGCATCCGGACCAACGTTTTGGGCGCCGAGAACATCGTCTATGCCGCACTGCGATCCAACGTGAAGAAGGTGATCGCGCTTTCGACCGACAAGGCGGCCAATCCGGTCAATCTCTACGGCGCTTCCAAGCTCGCGTCCGACAAGATCTTCGTTGCCGCCAACAATTTGGCCGGCGCCGAAGGAACGCGCTTCGCCGTCGTGCGCTACGGCAACGTGTTCGGATCGCGCGGCAGTGTCGTGCCCTTCTTCAAGAAGCTCGCCGAATCGGGTGCTCATGAGCTGCCGATCACCGATGCGCGCATGACCCGCTTCTGGATTACCCTGACGCAAGGCGTGAACCTGGTCCTGTCGTCGATGGAAATGGCCAAAGGCGGCGAAATCTTCGTGCCGAAAATCCCGTCGACCACCATCACCGGACTGGCCACTCTGTTGGGACCGGATCTGCCGCAGAAAATCGTCGGCATTCGCCCCGGCGAAAAGCTGCACGAGACCATGATTCCGGCCGACGATGCTCATTGTACGCTGGAGCTGCACGACCGGTTTGTCATCCTGGCGAGCTTCGCCGAAGCTCTGCGCGACGCCTACATCAACCGCGGCGCCAAACCTGTGCCCGAAGGGTTTGCCTATTCGAGCGATACCAATCCCGAGCGGCTCGATGCCCGTGGATTGCAACAGCTTCTGGCGCAGGCCTACGCATGACCGCGGCCCTGCCAGAGCCCGAAAGCACGCTGCCGTTTCTTCCGTATGGCCGGCAGGTCATCGAAGCTGACGACATCGCCGCAGTAACGGCCGCCTTGCAGGGCGATTTCCTCACCACCGGGCCCTTGGTCGGCAAGTTCGAATCCGCTCTGGCGGCGACCGTGCGGGCCCAGGAAGCCGTTGTTTGCTCCAACGGTACGGCTGCACTCTACATTGCGGCAAAAGCTTTGGGTCTCAAGCCCGGCTCGAAGGTAATCGTGCCGTCGCTGACGTTCCTCGCAACCGCCAGTGCCCCCCACCTCGCCGGCGCCGAGATCGTTTTTGCCGATGTCGATCCCGATACCGGGCTGATGCGGGCTGAGGACTTCGAATGGGCGTTGGCCCGCGCCGGCAATGCCGATGCGGTGTTCAATGTCCATCTCAACGGCCAATGCGGCGCCATCGAAGCCATCCACGAAATTGCGCGCCGGCATGGCCTCAAGATCGTCGATGACGCCTGCCACGCGCTCGGCACCAGCTATCGTCTCGGCGGTGCCGAGAAGATGGTCGGTGAGAATGCGCTGTCCGATATGACCGTCTTTTCGTTCCATCCGGTGAAGACCGTGACCATGGGCGAAGGCGGCGCCGTCACGGTCAATGACGCCCGTTTGGCCGATGCGCTGCGGCTGCACCGCAATCATGGCATGACTCGCGACGCCGAGGAGTTCGAAACCACCGAAGACGCTTTCGAACGTCCCGGCCACCCCAATCCGTGGTACTACGAGCTGGTCGAACCCGGTTTCAATTGGCGCGCCACCGACATCCAGTGCGCACTGGGGCTGACACAACTCGCCAAGCTGACGCGGTTTGCCGCCCGCAGACGAGCTCTTGCGGCGGCCTACGACTCGCTTTTGGCACCACTCAAGCCGGCGCTCATGCCGGTCGCCCACACCGAATGCCTGCCGACCCTTCATCTCTATCCGGTTTTGATCGATTTTGCCGCCTGCGGTCACACCAGAACCGAAGTGATGGCGCGGTTGCGCGACGAAGGCATCGGCACCCAGGTGCATTATTATCCGGTGCATCGTCAGCGCTATTACGCGGATCGTTACGGCCACACCGATCTGCCGGGCGCCGACCGCTATTACGCGCGGGCTCTCAGCCTTCCGTTCTATGCCTCGATGGTGCTTTCCGACGTCGTCCGCGTCGCTGAAGCCTTGCGGCGCGTGCTGCATCTCTGAAATCGGCAGATTCAGGCAAAAGAAATGGCGGCCGGGTAGATACCCGACCGCCTTTTTCTTTTTGAACCCCAACCCACGCCCCGGGGAAGGAGGCGTAAAACCTCCATCAGCGGCGAAGAGCGGCGGGCGCCAAGCGCCCACCGCTTCAAGAGATGCCTTACTGGAACAGAGACAACACAACCTGCGGCGAGGAGTTCGCAATCGACAGGGCCTGAACACCGAGCTGCTGCTTGGTTTGCAGCGAGGTGAGCTTGGCGCTCTCTGCGGCCATGTTCGCGTCGACCAGGTTGCCGATGCCGCTGGTGAGCGTATCGGACAGCTTCGACACGAAGCCGAGTTGGATCGAGTACTTCTTCGCACCGGCCGAGAAGGACGCCAGGGCCTTGTTGACGTTGGTCAACGCGGTCTGGATCGTTCCCACCATTGCGGTCGCGCCACTCTGGACCGAGATGTTGGAGGTCGCAGTAAGGCCGATGCCGGTGAGCGACAGGTCCTGATGCTGGACGGTGATCTTCTTGGTGCCGTCCGCCGAAGCCAGCGCCGTAATGTCGGAGGCGCCGCTCTTGATCAGGTTGAAGCCGTTGAACGAAGCATTGTCCACGATCGTCTGGATCTGATCGCGAAGAGCGGTGAAGTCATTGTTCAAAGCAACGCGCGACGCCGTATCGATCGACTTATCGGACGACGCGAGAGCCTTCGCCTTCATCTGGATCAGCAGATCGGAGATCGACTGACCAGCCGACATCGCCACGTCCACGGCGCTCATGCCGCGGTTCAAGCTGTCGGAAACGGCGCTGTAGGCGGCCACGTTGCCGCGCATGTTCTGGGCGATGGCGTAAGTGGCGCCGTCGTCCTTCGCAGACGCAACCTTGTAGCCGGTGCTGATGGCGTTCTGGGTTGCAGCCATACTGGCCTGCGTACCGGACAGATACTGCAGGGCGGTCATGGCACCGATGTTCGTATTGACGCTAAGAGCCATTGTAATACTTGCCTCCGTTCTGGTTTTCACACGAGCGTTTTGCTCGGAGGGGCCTTTTGCCCCACGGTCCAGCATCGCAAGCCCTGTGCCGCAAGGCGCTTAACGACGTAGTAACTTCGTTTTGGGAACTGAAGCCTGTCGAAGCGGACCGATAACGGTCTGCGGCTGAACAGGAATTGCCGGGCAGTTCTTGCCGGTACCGGGCAAAAGCTGCCGGGGTACGGAATTATTTGCCGAGCCATTGGCAGGCGCGCCGGGCGTACCCGAAAATGCAAAAAAAGACGGCGCGGAACCCGAGGTTCCACGCCGCCATTCCCTTGCCCCATGGAATATTTTACTGGAACAACGACAGGATGGTCTGCGGCGCCGAATTGGCGATCGAGAGAGCTTGAACGCCGAGCTGCTGCTTGGTCTGCAACGCCGTGAGTCTGGCGCTTTCCTCGGCCATGTTCGCGTCGACCAGATTGCCGATGCCGCTGGTGAGTGTGTCGGACAGCTTGGTAGTGAAGTCGAGCTGGATCGAATACTTCTTCGCACCTGCGGACAGCGACGCCAGCGCCTTGTTGACGTTGGTCAATGCGGTCTGGATCGTTCCCACCATTGCCGTCGCGCCGCTCTGGACGGAGATGTTCGAGGTCGCGGTAAGTCCGATACCGGTGAGCGACAAGTCCTGATGTTGCACGGTGATCTTCTTGGTGCCGTCGGCATTGGCCAGAGCGGTGATGTCGGTCGCGCCGCTCTTAATCAGGTTGAAACCGTTGAACGAGGCATTGTCGACGATCGTCTGGATCTGATCGCGCAAGGCCGTGAAGTCGTTATTCAAGGCGGCGCGGCTGGCCGTATCGATCGACTTGTCGGACGAGGCCAAGGCCTTGGCCTTCATCTGGATCAGCAGATCAGAGATCGACTGACCGGCCGACATGGCGACGTCCACGGTGGAAATACCGCGGTTGAGGCTGTCGGAAACGGACTGGTAGGCCGCAACCGATCCGCGCATGTTCTGGGCAATCGCGTAGGTTGCGCCGTCGTCCTTTGCGGAAGCGACCTTGTAACCCGTGCTGATCGCAGACTGCGTCTGAGAGATTTCGCCTTGAGTCTTGGTGAGATACTGCAGCGCAATCATTGCGCCGTTGTTGGTATTGACGCTCAGCATAGTGTCTTCTCCACTTCCGTCGTTGGGACGGCGGTTTTTTTCCATGGGGCGCAACGCCCCGGCCCAGCTATCGCAACCGCCGTGCCACTCCGGAATCTTCCGTAAGTCATTGATTCACCTAAAAAACGAGAACGCCGGCGGATATGGGCAATGGATAATTCTTGCCGACCGGCAAAAAGGAAGAGGCCGGAGTTGCCCCCGGCCTCATCAAAACGCGCGAGCGAAATCGGCGTTATGCGGCGCCCTGCAGGCCCTGCATGATCGAGCGATTGATCTCGATCAGCGGATCGAGGGGCGCGCCGCTGCGCATTACGTCCTTGGAATAACGTGTCACGAACAACGAAAGCGAGACGATGTTGGCGCGCAAGCCGTCGGGCAGCTTGTTGTGCTCGTCCAGGCAATCGGCCGCCAAAAGCCGCCATAATTTGCGATTCCAGTCGATGGCTTCGCAAAGCGGTCCGCCGGTGCGTTTTTCGCGCTGGGCCGTAATCAAGGCGCCGGTCACCTGACCGAATAGCCGGTACTCGGTTTCTCGTGGATTCTCAGTAATTTGCTGCGTGTTTTGATACGCTTTGAGGGTCATAACTCAGCCGCTCCCGTTCGAATTCGAACAATTTCCTGCATTGCATAAGGGCCCGGTAGTAGGAACCGCTCATTACATCGCGACTGATCTCGACACAGGCCGCCAGGGCATCGCGATTCTCGATCGCGCCCATGAACTCGGTCATGCGCAGTGCGAAATCGTCGTAGTATTGATCGCCTCCGTCCGGATCCAGGTACAGCATCATGATCGGAAGATAGATACGCCTTGCGGGCGTATTGGCATCTTCCGGCTGCATGATGTCTTTCTCACGCAAAAGGCATGCCTTGTTCTGCACGATCAGGGTGGCGCGCTTTTCTCCGTTGGTCAGGACAGCGCCGTTGATGACGAATTTTTCGCCCGGTTTGAGGGAAAGCTTCAGAGGCATCCGTGACTCCCATGGCAGGTAAAGCCATTTTAGGTTGGCCGGGGTTAAGAATTCCTGTTCGAAGTCGAGCGATCTTCTTCACTCCTGCTTAAGGACAATTCGGCTCTTATTTGGCTGAAATTTTCTGGGTGAAACGCGAATGGCCAAGATTGCTCCGTCGCCCGGCGTGCTGAGCCTTTCCGCGGTGGACGCCAAGCTCGCGGCACTGGCAAAACTCGAGGCTCTTTCCGAGGAACTCGGCGGTGAAGCAAAACGCAGCCAGTCCGACCATTACGTTCGCGAAGCGGTCCAGGCGTGGCGGCAGGGCGATTTCGACGCCGCGGGTCAGGCGGCCATGCGCGCCACCGAAATCGACGAGACCAACGCCAGGGCGTTCCATATCCTCGCTATGTATCTGGAGCGCCTCGGTCACCTGCACAAGGCGCTGATCACCTACGAACACGCTTTTCAGCTCGACCCCAACGATCCCGAACTGCTTATCAATCTCGGCACCATGGCTTGGAAGCTGAAGCTTGATGAGGGCGCGGCGAAGATGTTCCAGCTTTACATCGCGTCCAATCCCGACTCGCCGCTCGGCTACAACAATCTGGGAACCATCCAGAGTGAAATGGGCAACCGCGAAGCGGCTATAGAGACTCTGCGCGGCGCCCTGTTCCGCATGCCGGACCAGTCCATTTTGTGGAATGCGCTCGCGACGGTGCTGGCCGAATCCGGCCGCGCCGAGGAAAGCTTGGTCTTCTACCAGGAGGCCATCCGCCTCGAGCCGACCTACGCCCGCTTCTATCACAATCTCGGTTACGCTTATCAGCATCTCGACCGGCTCGACGAAGCCAATGCCGCATACGAAAAAGCCTTGGAATACGTTCTCGATTCCGACGAGGCCCGCGAAACCAAGCATTCGCGCAGTCTCTGCCTTATCGGCATGGGGCGGCTCAAGGAGGGATTTGCCGACCACGAGTGTCGCCGCGAGGAACAATTCCGCGCCTATCTCCATCACATGATCGATGCGCCTTACTGGAACGGCGAACCGGTGGATGGAAAACGCGTCTTGATCGTTGCCGAACAGGGTTTGGGCGACGAGATCATGTTCGCCGAATACCTTTCGGACGTGCAGCGGCTGGTCGGTCCGAACGGCAAACTTCAGATCGCGGTCGACCCGCGTCTGGTCAGCCTGTTCCAGCGCTCCTGGCCGGATGCCGAAGTCGGCTGCTACGAAGACCGCAGCTTGTTGAACAAGGACGGCAACAATCAGATTCGCTTTGTGCCGTTCGCCACCGAAAAGGGTCAGCCGGACTATTATGCCTGGATGGCTTCCCCGCTCGGCTGGCTGCGCAGCTCGATCGACGATTTCCCGCACAAGGCCTTCCTCAAACCCGATCCCCAACGCGTTGAGGAATTCCGGACCCGGCTCACCGGCTCCGGCCTCAAGGTCGGCATCTGCTGGCGCTCGATGCTGATCGACGTCAAGCGGGCCAAGTATTTCTCCGCTCTCGACCAGTGGGGGCCGCTGCTCAAGACGCCCGGTGTTCGCTTCATCAATATGCAGTACGGCGATTGCACCGACGAACTGAAGCGGGCCGAAGAAATGCATGGCGTGAAGATCGAAACCATCGATGGTCTCGATCTCAAGAACGATCTTGAAGGTGCAGCCGCGGCATCGGCCTGTCTCGACGTCATGATCTCCGCCCCGACGGCCTCTGCGGCCATTGCCGCGGCAGTAGGCACCGAGACGTGGTTCCTGCTCGCGGGCAGCCGCGCCTGGCCACAGCTCGGGACCGACCATTATCCCTGGTATCCCAAAACGCGTGCGTTTAGCCCGTCGGCATTCGGCGATTGGGACTCGTTGATGCCGCAGCTTGCGGACACCCTGAAAGAGCGTGCGTCGGAATAGTCAGCAATCGCCCGTGCTCTGCACGACGGCGTTTCACGCCTTCGGTGCCGCCGCAGCGCGCTCTACCGCGTCCAGCATCGCCGCCTGATTGGGGCGTTCGGCAACGATCACTTTGCGGAACACGAGCGGCTCCAGCGCCATGGCCGTCGCCGTGCTGATGCATACCACCGCGATGTTCTTGCACGCCTCGGCAAGGTCCGCCCTGATGATGCAGTCGCGCAGCGCCATGGCCGAACGCGCCGAGAACACTACCGCAGCGTCGAGCGCGTTATGTACCAGCGCCTCGCGTGCGATCTCGGGCAGCTTGTGCAGCGCCACCACTTCGTAGAGCACCGTTACGTCGACCGTGTAGCCTTCCTCGGCGAGCAGCGTCTTGAGCTGACCTTCGTTATCGGCACTGGCGGCATGCAGGAGCACACCTTCTTCCGGCTTGACCCACTCAAGCACCTTCTCAGCCAAGGTGGCGGCGTCGCCGTCGGCGCATTCCACTTCCTCGAAGCCGACCTTTTTCGCGGCATCGGCGGTCTGCGGGCCGACCGCGAAAATGCGCAAGTCCCGCCGCTCGGTCCGCTTGGCGAACGCGCGGATGCCGTTAGCGCTTGTGGCGACGATGGCGCTGACGCCTTCGAAGGTCAGTTCCGGACCGTCGAAGAACCGCACCGAAAGCAAGGACGCACATAACGGCTCATGGCCGCGTGCATGCAACAGCTCGGCGAGTCGGGCCGCATCCTCCTGCGGGCGGGAGATCAGAATGCGCATCAGAGGTTTTTTCCGTCGCACAATTGGGCGGAAAGCCGATTCACACGTCTTCTGTCTGCGCTCATTTTCTGGAAGCCTTCTCTTCCAATCCGGATCGGCCCTCGCGCGAAGCGAGCGTTTGCCAAACCTGATCCGGTTCAACGCCGCACGCCGCCCATAGAACCATCAGATGGTAGAGCACATCGGCAGATTCGGTAACTACTTCGGCCTTCTTGTCGGCAGAGGCCGCGATGACGGTTTCAACCGCTTCTTCGCCGAACTTTTTGGCGCAGCGTTCGACGCCTTCGGCGAGAAGTTTGGCGGTGTAGGAAATCTTCGGGTCGGCACCCCGGCGGGCGACGATTGTTGCGAACAGTTTGTCCAGGACGTGACTCATCAAATCCTTCACTTCGGCCTGTCGGCACCGCCGATGTCGAGGCAGACCTTGTAGGTACCATCGCTCTGCCGCCGCCACTCGGTGACATAATAGCCCGTCAGCCGCAGGCTCGTACCATCGGCTTTGTGGCTCGAAAACACCCAGGTGCCGCGGGTCCAACCCAGAACGCCGTCGGGCGAAACCTCTGCCTCCACGGGCGTCCATTCTAAGCGTCGTTGGCCGTAGGCGGGATCGGCCTTTTCCTCGGCGGCATAATAGTCGGCAACTGCCGCCTTGCCGATCAAAGGCGGGTGAGCGCCGTCGAACAGCCGGACGTCGTCGGTCACATAGGCCAGAAAGGCAGCGTGAGCGCCTTGGGTGACGCTTAGCGCGGAAAACGCCCGGTCGGCCGCAAGAATGTCGTCCTTCGGCGCGGCCCCGGCCGCGGCGACGAGCAAGATAAAACTGGCAATCAGGCTGCGGTGCACGACCTTCTCTCTACCATCAATTGTGGCAGGGCGCTGCCAACTTTTGCCGCAAATACGTCTCACTCAGCAATAATGCGGCCGTAAACCCGCGGTTAACTCTGTCAACGAGGCGTATTTCTCGCGTGCGCGTACCCGGCAAAGTGTAGCAACGGGGGAAAGCCATGGCCAGAACTGCCGCCGAGGTCCAGCCGACATCCAGAAAAGCACTGTCTCGCGACCTTCTGCACGGGTTGAGTCCAGAGGAATTCCAGGAGGAAGCTCAAAAACTTGCCGCTATGGGGAGCTTGCCCCCCGTGATGCGGGCGCGGCTCAAAGCCCAGCTCGTCGAGCGGCTCAAAACCCCTGTGGATAAGCCGAGCTGGGGGCCCGACTGGCGCCGCGAAGGCGAGCGCGTGGCTGGCTACAACCAAGCCCTTGAACGGCGAACCCGGCAGAGGCGTGCAGACGCTACGCAGTCTGAGCCCGACGCGGACGGCGGAGCGGTCGAGTCCGACGACGCCATCATCGCCCGCAACATGGAGAAGAGCCGGCAGGTGGCGCACTACAAGCCTCTTTATGTCGGCGCAGCGGGATTGGCGCTCGTCATCGTCCTGATCTCGATGTTCGTCGATTATCACATCATCCGCGAGGTGTGGACGCGGGCGCTCGCCAACGAGTTCATGGTGGTGCCGCCGGCACTGCAGGCTTCGGTGATGTTCAAATCGCTCCAGGTCGTGTTCGCGGTCCTGATCGTCCATTTCATGCTCAAGATCACCGGCGCCTACGGCCGTAACACGATGATCGCCACCTCGTTTGTCCTCGCAATCTTGATGATTTCGGGACTTGGCTATCTCGTGGCCTACAACAACATGGCCGGTGGTACGGCGACCGCCCAGGAGCAAACCAGTCAACCGCAGAACAGCAACGATTCCATCCAGCAATTGTTCGCTGCGGACGCCAGCGTGCAAACAGCTTCTATGACGGCGAGACCGGCCACCACGCGCGGCAACGACGGCGTATCGCTGGGTCTGCCGAAATTGTCGGACGCATCGCTGGCGCATGCCGACAAATGGTTCTGGTTTGCCTTTGCCAGCGTTGTCTTTTTCATCGTGACCACCGTCGCCGCGCTTTACATGCAGACGGTCGAGAACAACCTGCGCAATGTTCATATCGCCAACGACTACAAACAGCGGCGAAAGGATTTCGTGCTCCTGCATCTCATCGAGGCGGCCGAAGCAAGGGGATAGCCATGCCTCGCTATCGCGTGATGCGGTCCTCGATTACACTCGAACGGCCTCCCAGGGGCTAGGGAGCGCACGATGAGACTGGGGGACATCATGCGGGGATTCGTTCTGGGCACAGTCACGGCCATGGCGCTGCTTGGGGGCGGGGCACTGGCGTTGCAAGTCTCGCGCGGTTATCCCGACCAGAACACGCTTCATCCGGAACGGATCATCATCGGGCTCGATCTATCGAAGTCCAACCCTTTGATCGACAATCCTGCTTTCGCCGCGCGCGTCGGCCAGCGCATTGCCGGGATCGTCAGCCGCCTCGGCATGGCGTCCGAGGTCCATATCCGCACTTTCGGCAGCTATGATCCGGCCTCCAACGGCTTTGCCTATGACACGGTGATTTCGGTGCGGGCGCGGCCGGAACGGGTCGCAGCCGAGATTCAGAGACTGATCGCCAATACGCCGCGGCTTGTCGCCAGCGGTCGCTGGAAGAGTCAGCAGAAGACCAACATCCTGGCGTTCCTCGATAATTCTGTCCGGGCGGTGGGCTGCGGGGGCATGCCGACCACCATCATCCTGGCCAGCGACGGCATCGAGGATTCCGAGTACGCCCGCCTCGCCCAAGGCAATGGCCTGCCACGACCCGACCGGCGCCTTTATCGCGGCTGTGTCCGGTTGGCGATTTTCGGCATCGGCCAGGGGACCGGCAGCCCGGTCGAAACCTCCCGTCTGCGCCAGCAATGGGATGGCTGGGCCCGCGACGCCGGATTTACCCGCTTCGAAGCCCTGAACGACTGGTAGCGGGGCGGCGACATAAGCCACTTCCATTAATATGCTCTGTCTGATAGAGTTATCTATCAATCCAAAGGGCCCCGCTATGTCGTTGTCCTCGCAAGAAGCTTCCGCCAGCCTGCAACAGGTCGAAGAAGCGAGCCGCCGCTCGTCGCAGCTTTATTTTTATCACTGCTCCTCTCCCCACCTGATCATGTGGGGAATCATCTGGATCATCGGCTACGGCGGTACTGGCCTCTTTCCGCGCTACGGCTGGTGGCTATGGCTGGGCCTGATCGTAATCGGCAGCGTCGGCGGCATCGTGCTCGGCCACCGCTACAAGCGGGATGGATACGCTTCCAGTCCTTATGCGTGGCGCATGGGGGCGCTGTGGGCAATCATTCTGTTCTTCGTCTTCGGCACCTACGCCATTCTGCCGCCGCACCTCGACAAGCAGTTCTGCGCCTTTCCCGCTTTGATCACCGGCTGCGCCTATATGGCGATCGGACTGTGGCGCGGGCTTCGCTACGTCATTTCCGGCATGGTCGTCGCCACTCTCACCTTGGTCGGCTACTACTTCATCGAACCGATCTTCTTCTGGTTCGCGGCGGTGGGCGGCGGCGCGATGATCCTGACAGGCCTCTGGTTCCGGACGGCGTAAGATGGAACAGCCCGATCCCACCATCCATCAGCCCGTCCGCCTCAAGATCATGGCGGCGCTGAAACCGTTGCCCGCCGGCGAAGCACTCGAATTCGTCCGGCTGAAAGCCGTCGTCGGCGCCACCGAAGGCAATCTCGGCGCCCATATCACCACCCTCGAACAAGCCGGTTATGTCGGAGTCGAAAAGGACTTCGTCGGCAAGCGGCCGCGTACGCGGGTGTCGATGACGCCCCAGGGCCGGCGCGCTTTCGATGCCTATGTCGGCTATCTGCAGGACATCATCGGCGCCGCGGGCTGAAAACTCTGCGGATGATATCGTCCGCCGTTGCGCCGCTTTGACGAAGCGCGCGCAAGGTCACGGCGCGATCGCGTTTGGAGAACTTCTTGCCGGTCTCGTCCAGGATCAGGAGATGATGGGCGTAAGCGGGTTCGGGCAAGCCCAGCAGCGCTTGCAGCACGCGCTGGATATGCGCCGCCGCAAACAGATCGTGGCCGCGGGTGACGCGGTCGACGCCCTGGAACGCATCGTCGACCACCACGGCGAGATGATAGGCGGACGGAGTCTCTTTCCGCGCCAGCACGACATCGCCGAACAAGAGCGGATCGACCATGATGCGGCCGGTCTCGCCGTCCGGTCCAGCACCGTACTCGGCGAAGGAAAGCGGACCGACTACGCGCGTGGCTTTGGCGGCATCGAGGCGCAAAGCGTAGGGAGTTCCGGCGGCTATCTTTTCTGAACGCTCGGCGGCGGAGAGATGGCGGCAAGTGCCCGGATAGAGGGCACCGTCCGGTCCATGCGGGGCATCGCCGGCGCGGGCGATCTCTTCGGCGATTTCGGCGCGGGTGCAGAAACAGGGATAGACGAGTTCCTCGGCCTTCAGCCTCTCGAGCGCCGCTGCGTAAGCGGCCATGCGGTACGACTGGCGCAGCACCGGCAGTTCCCACGACAGTCCGAGCCAGGCGAGATCCTCGAAGATCGCGGTTTCGTATTCGGGTCGGCAGCGCGTCGCGTCGATGTCTTCGATGCGCACCAGGAACCGCGACCCGCTCCGTGCCGCCGTCAGCGCGGCAAAGGCATGGCCGAGATGCAGATAACCGGTGGGGCTGGGCGCAAAACGGGTGGTCGGCATGGCGCGGTGACAATCGTGCGCAGATACCCAAAGGTCAAATGTCCGACGCCCGCCGTCGCCAATCCGTCACAGGGAATCACATATGTTTGCGGCACGTTTGATGCCGCGACTTGGCAGCGCGGCGTTCGAGCCGTAAAGTGCGCATCGTTATGATATGGAGGCAGGTCTTCCAAGGGGTAGTGTCGTGCTAGCCGCGCGCAGTCCCGAAAACTGCCCGGCCCTTGTTCTCAACGCCGACTTCCGTCCGTTGAGCTACTTTCCGCTGTCCCTGTGGTCGTGGCAGGACACCATCAAGGCGGTGTTCCTGGAGCGCGTCAACATCCTGGAAGAATACGATCGCTGCGTGCGCTCGCCGTCGTTCGAGATGCGGCTGCCGAGCGTGGTGTCGCTCAAGACCTACATCAAACCGGCGCGCAATCCCGCCTTCACCCGGTTCAACGTGTTCCTGCGCGACCGCTTCCAGTGCCAGTACTGCGGCGCCGGCGAAGATCTCACTTTCGATCACGTCATTCCGCGCTCGCGCGGCGGCAAGACCACGTGGGACAATGTCGTCACCGCCTGCGCGCCCTGCAATCTGTTGAAGGGCGGACGACTGGCGCAGCACTGCGGCATGCATCCGCGCCAGCGCCCGCACCGCCCGTCGGTCAACGAACTGAGGAACAACGGCCGGCTGTTCCCGCCGAACTATCTGCACGATAGCTGGTCGGATTATCTGTACTGGGATACCGAACTGGAGCCGTAGCCGGATTGTCATTCCCGGCTGAGCAGACGCGCCCGAACGCGGATGCGAGGGGAAGGGAAACCAAGTCCCGACGCGGTTTCGATGAAGAAGAACGAGCGTGAATCATTTCCGGCGCTGTGCCGTTGACTTGACCTGGATCCCCTTCCCGTCGCTGCGCTAACGCTGGCTCCGCCGGGGATGACAGGTAGGGCAATGCCGCATCATCCAGATAAGCGAAAGCAGGCGCGAAAGCGTCATCCGCTTTCCGTCTGTTTCACCCTCGAAGGCCCGGCGGCAGGGCACGGCGGAAACCGTGCGGTCTGCACCTTCACTTCTCCCTGGGCGTTGCGGACCCTGCCATATGCGCTTGACGCTGCCGCCTCGGCGGCTGGCGCGATCGGGCTTTGCCAAAGGCTACGCCCGACAGCGGCGATAGCAGAATCGTTGGGACAGGCGCGGGCGCAAGTCCGTAACCCTGTATGGTCCCGCGTCAGATTGGCGACGGGGCGTAGGTACGATCGCGACGAAAGAACGTCATGCGGCCGACTCCAATGTTACTTCAGTGATGTGGGAGCCGGCCGCGCAGGTTCAAGAGGACAGAACAAAACGTGATAATTCTGGACGAAAGCTATCTCACTTGGATCATGATGAATGGCGCCAAACAGCAAAGATTGATACGAGGTCATCGCCCGTCTTTCCTTCCCCGCGGTGTTCGATGCGCGGGCGATATCCCGTTGAAATAGCGGGGAAGGTGGCCCGTAGGGCCGGAAGGGGGGCTGACGAGACGTCGGAGCATCTCCCCCTCCGTCGCCTTATGGCGCCACCTTGTAACTTGAAGTCCCGCAGATCGGTTAAGCTGACCGGCGCGGTGGCGGACGGAAGATCGTGTCCACCTGGGGCCTCAAGAGCCCGTGG
>NZ_JAASQS010000013.1 GCF_011762045.1 Rhizomicrobium electricum
CGTGAAGGTAAACGGCGCTCGAACTGCAACTTCACAAGATCGTCAGGCCGGAAAAGACGCGCTCAGTGTCGAGTTTTTCCACAAAATCGGCGCATGTCGGAAGTAGCCGGGGCGCTGGGAATGTCCGGGTTGGGGTGAAGTATTGCCATCCGCTTCATCTGCGAACGAGGCGCAAGTTGGGAATGGCAAGTTCGGAGCGGACTCCGGACCTTCAAGCTACTTCCGAGATGCGCCAGATTCGGACCTTCCCGACCACCCGAAGGTTGGTTACGATTCCGCCATGACAGAAGGTGAACTGTTGAACCGGATCGTTGCGCGGCTCCCGAGGCGAGGAGGCTTGGCCGTGCGTCCGTACTACGCACGCGCAGAGCAACTGGAACCGAAAGAGGGTTGGGGAAAAAGCCGGATCAGCATATTCCGCGGATCGGAAAAGATCGGGGAATACGAACGAAACTATCCAGCATTGGGTGAATCTACGTTCGAGCCCTTTGAAAGGGATGGTCGTTGGTTTGCGCTTTACTCCGCTGACTACACGTGCACGCGCATTATGACCTTGCCTGATTGCCGAGACATCGGTGGAGAGCAACCTGCATCAGGCGGGTTTTGTCCCGCCGAACTTTACGTACCACGCTATCGGACAATAACCTGGAAGTTTGAAGGTAGAACGTCGGAAAGCTGGCACTTCGAAGCGGGTGGTGAAGAGGCGAACTACTTTGGTCCCTCAGGGAATACCCGCAAGGGCGTAGAAGTTAGCTTTGGCCCCTGGCAGTCGCTGCATCTGGGCTTCATAGCGGGCTGTCTTTGGGGTGACGACTCTTCCTGGAAGTTACAGGTGTTCGATCTCTCGCGCGCCGCCGAAGGCATTATCGAGCGTAGCGAGAGATATGGTCATCTCGATATCGCTTCTGATTTTCCGCTAGTCGCCGCCATCCAGCTTTACCGTGAAGTTCCTGGGCCGTTGCGCGCAACGGTATTGCGACAAGAATGCCGCGATATGGACACCGGTAAACGCATTGATCCCTACACCGACGAGCCAGTCGACTAGTCTCCTTTGGCGAACTTCAACCGCAGGCCTAAATGACAGCTTCCGGACATAGGTCGGTCGGTGACTTCGCGCCAATACTTGCCGGTCCTTCGGCTCCTATCCAAACGGCGCCTTTTTCAGAATCTCGCGGCGCTCGTCTTCGGTGAACATCATGGCAAAGCGCCCAAGTAGGGGTTGGTCTTTGCTGAAGGCCAGCACCGCGATGATGCCGTTTACCAAACCCGGCTCCTTGGCGTCTCGAAACTCTTGAAGCCCGATTTCAGCAAGTTGGCGCAACGCATCGTCGTATGAATCCTTGAGCCACGAGGGCAATTCGGGATTTCCAGGCATACGTCGGGCAACTTCGATGATCGCCACTAATGCATAGGTATTCCAATCGGCAATACCGCGTTCGGCGTGGATAGACACCAACACGGGCACGGAAGCGTAGGATGCCTCTCCTACGTCTCCTTGATGGTGTAGTTCGTTCCACAGTTCAGCCCAAGCGGCCTCAACTTCATGGCCCCGAGAAAGGGATTGCAGCGCGCCTCGTGGGTCGTAAGGGACGCGATAGCCTCCCATGAGGTCCATCCATTTTGGATCATCAAGCCGGATCATCGTCGTCCCTTCCAAAAGAGGGAGGAAAATTGCAGCACGGGCGCAGCCGCTTCAATTCCAAATGGCGAATTCTGGCGCGAAGCCGCCGAATTGGCGATGACCGGAGTCGCACCCAAACTTGCCGTTTTGAATGCGACCGGCTTGCGCCAATTTCCGCCATCCCCGTTTATGCTGTCGTATTATCGGGCATACTCGCGAATGGGAGGGTTGCGACATGAACCAGATGATTAGCTATATCGCGATGGACCTCGCAATTGCGGCCCTTCTCGCACTGGTGTGCGGCGTTGTCGCCCGCAAGGTTTTTCGAGCTAACCTGAAATGGACCGTCGTTGTCGGAGTGGTCGTGCTGGTAGGCTTGGCTCTCGTTCCGATAAAGACGCATGCCGTCGCGGTCGACATGCCTGTTGGCAAATCCAATTAGATTTTTTCGCAAGGACCGGTGTTGGCGCAACTACGACCTTCCCTCTCCCTCGCGAAGGTCTCGATGCGAAGGTGAAACGGACATTGCCGGACTGATCGGCTCGCTCGTCCGCTCGCTCCTCCGCCCTGCCTCCGGCCCCCATTAACCTTATCAAGTTTTTTTTCCTACTTCCCCTTGAAATGCAGAAAATGGTCCCAATCTTCTCCTTATACGATAGGAGAACCCCATGACTGCAACCAAGAATGAACATCAAGTAGAGCCAGACCCGATCGTCATCACCAAGACCAAGCGGCCGAAGCCGCCGCCGGCGCCGGAGATGCCGCTCGAAGGATCGGCGGCGAACTGGAATGAATCGCTGCGCCGGGTGACCGCGTTGCGGCTGGTCGAGCATCTGGACGACGGCGTCGAACTGGCGTCGGAGATCTGCAACGATCCCTATTTCCGCAATCCCGAAGACCGGATCACCGCGACCCTGGCCATGGCGCGGATGGTTTCGGCCAATGCCCAGCTCGGCCGGGCGATTGCCGCCTTCGCCCAGGTCGAGCAGCGCCGGCGCATGATCGTCGAACGGGTCGAACGGCCGGTTCCAGTTTCGAACGATTCGAATTCGATTCAGGACATCGCGCTCGCCCACGACATCCGGCACAAGATGTTCCGCTACATGAAAGTGCTCGCCGACGAGACCTTCGATCCGGCAATCCAGGAGGCAGACGACGCCGCCAAGGAGGCGGCAGCCAAGAACGAACCCGCGACCCAGGCCAAACCCGATGCAGCCGCCAAGCCCACCGCGGCGTAAGCGCGGCGGACAACCCGGCAATAAGAATGCGCTGAAGCACGGAGGCTTCACGGCGCGCCGCCGCGCCCTCAGCCGCGCGGTCACGCTATACGTGCGCACCACCTACACGTTGCTCGACGCCCTCGGCCTCGGCCGGCGTCCGTCCAAACGGACGACGCTAAGGCAAGGGGCCCGCCGCAGTTATCCCCATGATTTCGCCGCGGCGCGCACCCTATTATCCTGTTATCAAACCCGTGGCCCTTGCGAATCGCCTTGCGGGGCGGGGCCCCAAAGTGCTGATTCGCACCCCTCTTATCGCGCACCGGATTCAGGATGGAACAGGAAGCCTACCGCCATATTCCCTACGACATCGAAGTCGAGCAGGCCCTGCTCGGCGCCATCCTGGTCGACAACCGTGCGCTCGAAGCCGTCTCGGGACAGCTCAAGGTCGAGCATTTCTACGACCCGCTGCATCAGCGTCTTTACGACACCATGGTGCAGGCGATCGAAGGGCGCGGCGCCATGGTCACGCCGCTCACCTTGCATGCCGCGCTCAAGACCGATCCCGGCCTCATCGAGGTCGGCGGCCATGCCTATCTGGCCGGTCTCGCCCAGGCCGCCCCCGCGCTGCCGAACCTCAAGGAGCTCGCCAAGATCATCTACGATCTGGCGCTGCGCCGCACCTTGATCCGCGTCGGCGAGGACATCGTGAACACGGCGTACGACGCGCCGCACGACAAGACTCCGCAGGAGCAGATCGAAGACGCCGAAAAGGCGCTCTATTCGGTCAGCGAGAATGCGCGCTACGGCCAAGGCCCGATCGATTTCCACGAGAGCATGCGCCGCGCCGTCGAACAGGCGGAGAAGGCCCAGCTTCGCGGCGGCAAGATTTCCGGCGTCACCTCGGGCTTCATCGAAGTCGACAAATTGCTCGGCGGCTTGCAGCCGTCGGACTTGCTGATCGTCGCCGGACGCCCCGGTATGGGCAAGACGGCGTTCGCGGTGAACATGGCGTTCAATGCGGCCTATGCCTACGCCCAGGACGTGGCGGCGGGCGAGCCCGAGCCGCGCGGGGCGCCGGTGCTGTTCTTCTCTCTGGAAATGGCGGCGCAACAGATCAGCGCCCGTGTGCTCGCCGAGCGCGCCGAAGTCGAGATGTGGCAGATCCGCACCGGCAAGTTCACCGAACAGGAGTGGGAGAAGTTCGTGCTCACCATGCAGGAACTCTCCACCGTGCCGTTCTACATCGACGACACCGGCGGTATCTCGATGGCCCAGATCGCCGCCCGTTCGCGCCGCCTGAAGAAAGAGAAGAATATCGGCGCCATCATGATCGACTATCTGCAACTCGTGACGCCGTCGCGCCAGGCGGAAAACCGCGTGCAGGAAATCACCGAGATCACCAAGAGCCTGAAGACCCTGGCCAAGGAACTGAACGTGCCGGTGATCGCGCTGTCGCAGTTGTCGCGTGGCGTCGATGCCCGCGACGACAAGCGGCCGGTGCTGTCCGACCTTCGCGAATCCGGCTCGATCGAGCAGGACGCCGACGTCGTGATGTTCGTGTATCGCGAGGAGTATTATCTCGCGACCCGCCAGCCCGATCCGTCGTCGCCCGACTTTGCCAAGTGGCAGGAGAAGCTCGACCGCGCCACCAACAAGGCGGAAATCCTGGTCGAAAAGCACCGCCACGGCGCCACCCGCGCGATCGAACTGGTGTTCGAGGCCCGCTTCACCCGGTTCTCGAATCCGGTGCTCGATAATTAGGCCGTTCCCGTGCGCGCGGGCACGAAGTCGAGCGGCGGCGCGATGGTGCCGGCGACGCGGGCCAGATGCGCCTCGCCCCGCAGCACCGCCGCGATCTGCTTCGGCAACAGGCGGCATTCGTAATAGGCACGTACGATTTCGCGGCGTGCCAGTTTGAGTCCGAGGCGGCGGTCGGCAAGCCGCCACGGCCGGATGTCGGAAGCGCCCTCGCCCTGGCGCGCGACGGCCGGCAGCATCTGATACGGCTTCAATTCCTCCGCCACCGGCGAGACGTTGGGATTGAAGAGGAGATGGTCGACCGGAACGCTCCAGCGCCGCATCCGCAGGAGCCTGATGGCGGCGGATCGCGACACCACATAAGCGGCAGCGCCGGTGTGCCGCGACAGGATCGGAGCGAGGGCGAGACGATGGCCGATGCTCAGCTCCTCGCCGACCAGGACGCGCTGATGCTCCGGTCCGAAGTGTTCGAGTTTGACGAGATCGGCGCCGTCCGGAATCCAGTCGTGTTGTTTGAGAAGTCGGGAATGAGATGCATCGAGGACGACATCGTCCTCCAGCACCGCCGCATACGGTGCGCCGCCGGTGACGAACCGGGCCCAGGCGCGGCGATGGCTGAGCGAGCAGCAGCGGTCGCCCTTCGGAATGACACCGAGCGGCCCGCGGGCGGTAAAGGCTTGCTGAAGCCATTCGTCGCTGACCTTGTCCGCATCGACCGCGGCGATGCGCGTCGCGGCGATGCCGAACGCCGCCAGTTGCGATGTCATGGCGGCGAGACGGTCGGTGCGGCGGTCGAGATTGATGAGGAAAACCTGCATGGGGCTCGTGCGTTTTGGATCGGCGGCAGCTTAACGCACAAGCCTCGCAGGCTCCGTTCGCGAATGTGTCGGAACGCGTGGCGAAGCAAACGACGCGTGACAAACCAATACACAATCGCCGCCGACGGAAACCGCAGCGGCCGCTATTCAAGATCGCAGAGCCTCAGCGCGGAATGCGAAGTGATCGGGAATGCGCGTATTTACGATGTTTTGCGGACCCGGAATGCGTCGCGCATCAGCATTGCATCGCCGCAAGATTTCGTCTGCCGCCGCCACGCAGAAGGAGTGCCGCCGCAGTCGCAGTTTCCGTACTGCCTCGATTTTCTCCGTCGCCGCGCGCTCTATGTGACGGACCTCGATGCGAAGGCGGTGCAGGCGGCGCCGTTCTATTATCTCTATCTTCGCGGGCACGCGCGGCGCGTGTTGAGCGTTCCATTCGCAGCGAGCGGGGCCGGCGCCGATCCGGTGTTCCTGTTCTCGCCGGGACGTTGCGGTTCGACATTGATGAGCCGCGTATTGTTCGAAGCCGGGATCGCGTCGGTGTCGGAGCCGGACTTCTACACCCAGCTCGGGTCGTGGTTGTGGTCCCGCCCTTTCAATCCGCTGGCCGGCGTTTATCGCGACGCGATGTGGAAGATGTCGCAGGATCTCGCCGCCGGCTTGGGCGCGGTGCCGGTGGTGAAACTCAGAGCCGAATGCGCGCGGGCGCCGGAGCTGTTCGTCCGCAACCCTGCGGCCTCGTCCCTCGTTCTCTTCCGCCGCTTCGAGACGTGGTCGCGCTCGACGGCGCAAGTGTTCGGGGCCAGTCCAGAGAAGGCGGTTCGGAAATATCTGACCGCCCTGAGGTGTTACGCTTGGCTCCGCCGCCACAGCCGTTGCCTTGCGATCCGGTACGAAGACTGGTTAACCGATCCGGCCGCGGCTGCCGGGAATTTGGGCAGTTTTCTCGGCCAGCCGATCGGCCTGGACGCGGTGGCGCGGGCACTGGGCCGTCAGTCCCAGGCCGGAACGCCGCTGGAGCGCTGCCGCCGGTCAGATTGGCAGGCCAAATGGGACGGCGCCTTGCGGCTTTGGCAGTCCCCGCGGCTTGTCACCGCACGCGACCGCCTCGATCTTCCCAACGTCTGGGATTAAGCCGGGAAAGATCATTACGTTCAGGTATATAGTCGCCCGGCTTCGAGGAATGGCATAATCTCGGTTACTGGGTTCCCCCGCTCCTAAGGACAGCAGGCATAGGGTGGCAGACACGTCTTTGGTTGGTGAGTCCGCCACCTTGTTGGCAGACCTTCAAGCTCGTCTGCGTCAGGCCGAGGAGGCGCGCAAGCGCAGCCTGCGGCGCGTCTATGCCGGCATCGCCGTTGCCGTCGTCCATGTCCTCATCATCATCCTCTTGGTCACGTCGGAGTGGGTTCCGATAAAGCTCGAAAGGGTCAAGCAGGTTACGCCGCTCCAATGGGTGACGCTGCAAGCGCCGGTGCGCGCTTCGGAAGAAAAAATCCGGCCGAAAAGCCCGGACGTCGGCACCGTCGATCCCAGCCGCATCCCGAAAATCCTGCGGCCGAAAGCCGACGAGGAAAACAACGCCATCAGCGACTTCGGACTGGCGCTCGGACGCTCGCTCGCCTGCGGCGCCAACAGCTACGAGTGGCTCAATTCCAAGATGCGCGCCGAATGCCGGCGCAAGCCCTGGGACTTCGTCTACGACCGCTACGGCAACATTGTGCTTGATGCGCAGCCGCGAGTGGCGCAGGACCGGGAGACCTTGAGGCCGAGCGACGTGCAGGCCCGCGAGCGCAACACCGCCCCGGTCTGTCCCACCAACATCGATCCCAATGCGCCCTGCCTTTCGGCCATTATCGGAGGCCACCGTTGACCGTTTCGCCGCACCCCACGAGAAACTTTGACGCCGGAACGGCGGAGCGGCATTGTCCGGCCATGGACCGGGCGGATGACGAGATAATCACCGACTTCGAAGCGGCGAACCTGACGGTGCGCACGCACGCGGTGGCCGCCAATTTCAGAACCGCGCAACGCCTTGCCAGTCCTTCGCTGGTCGCCGGCGTGGTCAAGGCGGACGCCTACGGCCTCGGTCTCACACCGGTCGCCAAGGCCCTGGTCGACGCCGGTTGCGACACCTTCTTCGTGGCGCGGCTGGACGAAGGCATCGCGCTCCGGATGCTGGCGCGGCGCGCCCGCATCTTCGTGCTCGACGGCGCCCAGCCCGACATGGTGCCGGGGCTCATCAGCCACAATCTGACTCCGGTGCTGAACTCGCTCGCCGAGATCGCGGCGTGGTCGGCCGCAGCGCGCGCCACCAAGACTCAACTCGACGCCGCCGTGCATATCGACACCGGCATGAACCGCCTCGGCCTCGCCGCCTCCGAACTCAACGCCCTGGCCGCCGAGCCGGCGCGGATGCTGTCGGGCCTGCGCGTCGTGTTGTGGATGAGCCATCTGGCCTGCTCCGACGAACCCGACAACAAGATGAACGCGATGCAGCTCGAGCGCTTCAAGACGGCGCTCGCCATGCTGCCCGAAGCGCCTGCCAGCCTGTCCGCTTCCGGCGGCATCCTGCTCGGCAAGGACTATCTGTTCGACATGGTGCGCCCCGGCCTGGCGCTCTACGGCGGCGCGCCGCATCCCGGCTACGCCAATCCGTTCCAGCCCGCCGTGCGCCTGACCACCAAGATCATGCAGGTGCGCCACGCGCCCAAGGGCGAGACGGTCGGCTACAGCGCCACCTATCGCCTCAAGCGCCCGTCGGTGCTGGCGACGGCCGCGCTCGGCTACGCCGACGGCATATTCCGTACACTGTCAAACAGCGGTTCGGTCGGCATCAACGGCATCAAGGCGCCGGTCGTCGGCCGCGTGTCGATGGACCTTCTCACCTTCGACGTTACCGACGTTCCCGGCACCATCACCGCCGGACAGGACGTCGAACTCATCGGCGACACCGTCAGCCTCGAAGACATCGCGACGGCCGCCGATACCATCACGTATGAAATCCTAACCTCGCTTTCGCGCCGGGCGCGGCGCCAGTACGAGGAAACCCCATGAACGTTTTTGCGAGCGTAGGGCGGGCCACGTTGGACCTGCTGAGGGAAATCGGCCGTCTGTCGATCTTTACGGCGGATGCAGTCACCAGTTTCGTACGGCCGCCGATCTACTGGTCGCTGGTCGGCAAGCAGATCATGCGCATCGGCTACTTCTCGCTGCCGGTGGTGGGACTGACCGCCTTCTTCACCGGCGCCGTGCTGGCGCTGCAAATCTACATCGGCACGGCGCGCTACGGCGCCGAACAGTTCGTGCCGACGGTGGTCTTGATCGGCATCCTGCGCGAACTCGGCCCGGTGATCGCCGGCCTGATGGTGGCCGGACGCGTGGCGGCGGCCATCGCGGCCGAACTCGGCACCATGCGCGTCACCGAACAGATCGACGCGCTGACCACGCTGGCGACGCGGCCAATCAAATACCTGGTGGTGCCGCGCCTGATGGCGGCGCTGATCTCGATGCCGATCCTGGTGGCGATCGCCGATGCCATCGGCGTCATGGGCGGATACGTCGCCGCCACCGAAAGCCTCGACTTCACCGGCTCGATCTATCTCAACACCACCATGGCGGCGCTCTCCAACAACGACATCGCCTCCGGTCTCTATAAGGCGGTGGTGTTCGGCTTCCTGATCGCCCTGATGGGTTGCTACAACGGCTTCAATTCGAAGGGCGGAGCGCAGGGCGTCGGCGCGGCGACCACCAACGCGGTGGTGTCGGCCTCGATCCTGATCCTGGTGGCGAACTACATCCTCACCAATATCTTCAACCTTCTCGGCATATAGAGGCTCCTCATGGAAAGCGCAGCCTCCGTCACGGCAGACGCGAAGATCGTCATCAAGGGCGTCAAGAAGCGGTTCGGGCCCAAGGTCGTGCTCGACGGACTCGACCTCGTGGTGCCGCGCGGCCAGTCGCTGGTCATCATCGGCGGCTCGGGCACCGGCAAATCGGTCACCATCAAATGCGTGCTCGGCATCCTGAAGCCGGACGCGGGACAGATCCTGGTCGACGGCCAGGACACCGCCAAGCTGAGAGGAAACGCGCGCGACGCGTATTTGCGCAAGTTCGGCATGCTGTTCCAGGGCGCGGCGCTGTTCGATTCCATGACCGTGTGGGAAAACGTGGCGTTCGGCCTGATCCAGGGCCGCGGCGTCAAACGCGCCACGGCGCGCGAAATCGCGTTCGAGAAGCTCGCCAAGGTCGGCCTCGCCGCCGATGTCGGCGCACTCTATCCGTCCGAGCTTTCCGGCGGCATGCAGAAGCGCGTCGGCCTCGCCCGCGCGATCGCGGCGGAGCCGGAGATCATTTTCTTCGACGAGCCGACCACCGGTCTCGATCCGATCATGTCCGACATCATCAACAATCTGATCGTGGAAACGCGTGGCTCCGGTACGACGACGCTTTCCATTACCCACGATCTCGTCAGCGCGCGCAAAATCGCCGACCGCATCGCCATGCTCTACAAGGGCAAGATCATCTGGGAAGGCCCCACGGCCGAGATCGACCGCTCCGGCAATCCCTACGTCGAACAGTTCATCCACGGCCGCGCCGAAGGCCCGATCAAGATGGAAGTGAAGGCGTAACGTTTCCGGCGGTCCCGTCGCACTTGAACCATTGCTGTCATCCCCGGCTGAGCCCGGCGGCGTTGCGGAGCAACGACGAAGGGCGAAGGGAAGGGGACCCAGGTGGCTGAGATTTTCCAAATTCGACGATAGGGCACGGCGCGTTTGCATGCGTTGTGCGGGTGCTTGCACCTGGATCCCCTTCCCTTGCTTCGCCAATGGCTTCGCAGGGTCGGCCGGGGATGACAGGATGGTTTGAGGCGCCTCCGCGTGCGCAAATTCTTCTTCGAGGAGACGGAGTTCTGCGAGGAGGTTGAGCTTGGCGCTCAGTGCGCGGGCTTCTTCGATATAGGCGCGAATGTCGGCATGGAGCGCGCGGCGTTCGCGGGTGAAACGGCCATGCTTGTAAGCGTTGCGATTGCCTTGCGGGGCGCCGCGGCGGGCGGTGCGGTGCTGGCGCAGAGCGGGCGGGATGAGGACGCGCTTGGTCATCGGCCGCCCTTTTTGAAAAGCGCAGAAAGCGAATTCAATTCGGCGATTTTGGCCTCAAGCCGTTGCAGACGATCGATATTCGCCTTGCGTTTCGAGCGCCGGACGGCGCCATGCAGCGCGCGGCCGAGGGCGGCATCGGCGGTGAGAATACGGGCGGCAGCCCGGACGAGATCGGTACTGCCGGGCGTGCGCTTGTGAAGATCGCGGCAGCGGCGGAGCAAAGCGCTGCCCTCCGCCAGATGCGGCGGCGCGGCGAGCGCCAGCCGGCGGATTGTTTCCTGCAACTCAGACGCACGCGCGGTGTCCTCAGTCTTCATAGACTTGAGGTGGTGACGGCTGGCTAGATTTCAAGAGGGTTGTAGGAAAAGTTTTCTATAATAGGACCGGCATTAACCGGCTAAGCCGCGGTGACGGCGAACGAAGTGCCGCGCGTCAGCACGAATGTCGCAGGGCGGTTTTGAAGGCGAATTCGGGAAGAGAAATGGACCTTCGACGAACGGAGAAGAAGCGCCACTTCAGGTCGTTCGCGGCAATGGTCTTTCGTTAGCAGCCAAACACTAGTTGTATTCCGTGACGGGACCGTCGATGTGGTCCATGACGAGATTCACAATTTCCTCGTCACCCGTGAAAACGGTTCGTTCCGCGATTCCGTCCGCAATTTTCCACTCCACGACATAGGTCTCCGAAGCGTCCGAAAAAACGCCCCTGAACACGCAGTTTGTTGGCGTGTCACAGTGCCCCCCGAAATGTCTAACCTTCGTTTGCACGTTCTCAGAGCGGTTCGCTCCCCACGCATCATACATTCCATCACTTGGTAGAACGTAGTGGTGGCCTTTCACGTTCACTGCGATGCGAAACACGTATGTTTTTGGCATTACACCTATGGTGCCCATTGGCGAGCGGCCATCAATTCGGCAGTGATCGTCGTAGCTCTTGCACCCGACTACCTTGTGCCCCGACGGCTGGAAATCCCGTTCGACAATATCAACGGTAATGCCGTCTCGCAGGACCAGATGTGACGTGGATTCCGCGGCTGCGACAGGTGCCAGCGTCGTCAACAGCATGAGAACAGCGAACGTGATCCTTCTCGGCATCGATCCCCCCACCGAAAGCGTGAACTGGGTTGATGATAGCCGCTTGCACGTGGCAGTTCAGTTGCTGGAATTGGGAAGATTTGCCGCAATCGCGTATGCCTACGGAACGACCGGAAGTGGCGCATCTCGGAAGTAGCTTGAAGGTCCGGAGACCGCTCCGAACTTGCCATTTCCAACTTGCGCCTCGTTCGCAGATGGAGCGGACGGCAATACTTCACCCGAACACGGGTGTTCCCAGCGACCCGGCTACTTCCGACATGCGCCGATTTTGTTGAAAAACGCCGCATTGAGACGCGCATAAAGCCCTGATTCACTGACGTTATCGAATCGGGGGGCGATGCGATGATGGGGCGG
>NZ_JAASQS010000014.1 GCF_011762045.1 Rhizomicrobium electricum
CTGCCGGAAGGACGCTGACACAATTGGTCAGAGGGGTCGGTTTTGGACGCGAAAATCACCCCTCAGGGGGTCAATATTGCAAGCGATTTCACAGGATAGAAGCACCCCGCCAGCTCGCCCCCCGGCAAAAAGTCCTTTCGGCGGCCGAGGACATTCTGCTTATCGGGGAAGATCCCTTGCATCGAGCGCACTTCCCCGCGCCCGTTGAAAAGCGGGATCAGAAGAGCATCGCGGACCATACGTTCGCGAACAACGCCATCTGCGTCTATGTAATCATTATGCCATTCGCCCTGCCGAACCCCGCAAGGCGAGATACCCTTGTCGCGAAGATATGCATGGTTCGGGTCGGCTGGACTGCCAGAAGCCCAAATTTCTTTGGCCTTCATTGCCGCCGCGTCGTGCTTGTTCTTTTCATTAAGACGGCGCTGTTGCACTTCGGCCTTCGACTTGGCTCGGATAGCGCGCCATTCTTCCCGACTTAGGCGTTTCCAGCCATTGGCCGACCAAGAATGGTGCTCCTGAGTTCGCCAGTACCCAACGGCGCCCCGCGGCACCGTATCGTCATTAAGGACATACCAAACGTTTTTCGTGCCGCGCTTGTCACGCCGGTCATGGCAACGATGGTATCTGCCATCGGGATAAATATCGGCCGGAAGCTCGAAGCCCTGGCTCCGGGCGTATTCGCGAAATTCTTCGGTGAAGTTGTCGTACATCAGACCCACTCCACCCAATAAAGGCAGTCAACCGACAACCACCTTGAACTCATAGGCATAATTCTACCTCTTCTACTTACGTTTCGGGCAATGCGCTGCCCTGCGGACCAAGAGCCTTTATGGCTCTGGCCTTGGTTCGAGACGTTCAGCTTGTGCTAATTGCTTGCCGCGGTTCGGGGGATGAATGATCGCCCCCCGGCTCTTTGGTTACGCGGCGATGGCCTTCGGCGGCCACGAGAGCCGCTTCGCGTCGCGCTCAAGCGCTCTCAGCCAAAATGCCGGCGCCGAAATTAGGCTCTCAAAGATCTGTCGCTGCATAGGATCGCGGGGCTCCTTTGGCGGCTGCATCAGCTTGTAGCCTGGCCAAAACACCAAATCGCGCGCGGCAAGAAGACATTTGTCATCGGGGATCGCCATCATGCGGCCGAAGTAGTCGCCGACGCGACCAGCATCGCATTCGTTATCGCGAGCGCAACACCGCCAATTTTCCAGCGCGCCAATAAAGGCTGCGAACCTCACCTTGTCCGCAAGCTCGTCGAAAGAACGGGGATGCGCCGAGCGGGCAGCGAGTATTTCTGCTGGCGACGAACGGAACTGCCAAAGCGCGCGCCAGACTTTCTCCATCGGGCGACATTCAGTACTCATAAAACCCCACTCATAGATTTCACGACAGTTCGGAGGCGCCCAATCGGGCAATTCGCCAGCGGACGCCCTGATCTCACGGGCATAGTTTGAAGCCCATGGCTTTCGCCCCGTCGAGGCCAGCCCCTGCAGTGCTCGCCACATCATCGCCTTGGAATTGAGCACAATCGGGTTGGTCGAGACGTATTTCGTAACCTCATTGGTAACGTCTTCCAGAGCGGCAGAAAAATCGTACTCACTACCGGCCGCCCTATATGACGCCGACAGCGCCATAACCGCCCAGAAGGCGCGCTCCTGCCGCCGCCATTTTTGGTCACCAGATACTGCACTCATCAACATACAGATACTCCTCTACAAACAATTGGCTTCACGCGGCCGGCTGACTTCCTCTCCAGACTCAGTTGGCCTGGCAACAGTGATAGGTCATCCTGTTTGCCGTCCGCGCGATTGAGGTACTCGCAAACAAACCCGAGATGGAAGACGACGCTAATAAGAAAGCGGGGAAATTCCCCGGAATCTTTAGCGGCACACTCACCGGAGAGGATCATTGCCTCCGAGTTGAGGCTTTTTGTGAATGCAGATCACAGCGAGTTCACAACAAGCGGGGAAATTCCCCGGAATCTTCAAGTCGCGTCAGAAATGCACATAGCTTGGCCGCCGCCGTGGGGCGATGGTCTAGGCGTGAACAACATGACTGGTGATGACGTGAGTATCCGAACCGATAAACCTGATTTGGGCGCGGCCAGCATTTCGCGGCGCTCATCCAGCACGCGGGTCCGGCAAGGCAAGGTGACCAAGGCTGATTACGAACGTGCGGCAGAGTTCTTGCGTTCGATGGGAGCAGTGCCGACGGAATTAGAACTCGCGCACAATAGGGTTCGTATCGTCACATCACACGGATCGGATATGACTTTGGGCGCGAATCAGGACGATATTGAGCTGGCAGCATGGGCGGCCGAGCATGGCTAAAGTCGAACTCAAGGGCCTCTACACGGTCCGTATGCCTAAACAGACCTACTACTACGCCTACCGCGGCGGCCCTCGTATCTTAGCGCCCTATGGCTCACCCGAGTTCCACGCGGAATTTATGGAGGCGACAAGGCCCAGGACCGACGCTGACGACAAAACGCGATTCAAGGCCTGGGTGACCCTTTACAAGAGCAGTCATGAATGGCGCGAACTGTCCCCCAAAACGCAACGCGTTTGGGCGCCGTGGCTGGACGAAGTGAAGAGCCATTTCGGCAACCTCAGCATGCGCCAGTTCGACCGGCCGATCATTCGCCAGCACATTCGGAAGTGGCGCGATAAGTGGCGTGACCGCCCGCGTGCCGCCGATATGGCGAAACAGGTCTTGTCCCGCGTGCTGAGCTTTGCTGCTGCCGATGGCGCCATTGCGAACAATCCCTGCAGCGGCATTCCAAACCTTTACCACGGAGACCGTTCCAGCATTATTTGGACGCCGGACGATATTGACCACTTTGCCAAGACCGCTTCCGAGGAATTGGTGTTCGCGGCGCGTTTGGCATCCTTGACCGGCCTGCGGCAAGGAGACCTCCTACGGCTGTCGTGGGGCGAGATTGGCGCAAACGCTATTGAGCGCAAGACAGGGAAGAGCCGCGGGCGTAAGGCCGCGCTAATCCCCCTATACGGCGAACTGCGGGCGCTGCTGGGCACGATCCCGAAACGGAGCCCGATTATCCTGACCAATCATTTGGGCAAGCCGTGGAAGGGCTTCGGCTCAAGCTGGAACAAGGCCATGCTGACGGCTTGGCCCGACGGGAAGGACCTGCACTTCCACGATCTACGCGGAACGGCGGCAACGAACTTTTTCCGCGCCGACCTGTCTATCCGTGAGATCGCAGAGATCATGGCGTGGTCGGAACACAAGGTTGAACGGCTCATCGACCGCTACGTGAAGCGCGACGAACTGCTCAAAGATCGCGTTCGCCGCATGGACAAGGCAGGGAAGGCGATCCGGAACTAGAACGTGAGAAATGCATTCATTTCTCTTGCGTCAGTTCTTCAAGCACGTACTCGTCCTTTGTAGTGTGGATCAGGAATTCCCGGCTCCACCTCGCCCACTTCGCGTCAAGTTTCGTTTGCGCAGTCGCGTTGTGGGCGTAAACAAAGTCGCATCCCTGTCCGACGAAATTCCCAATTGTTCTCCGCGACCAGATCAGCCCTCCTAGCTCAGGATACTCGCCCGACAAGAACGCGGTGCGCGCTATATCTGGTCCACCTTTCCTCGGTATCTTCGTTGAGAGTGCGTATTTCGACTCAATGACCTCAAACGTGTCGCCGTTGACGATCATATATTCCTCGCCAATCGGATATACCGCGCTCAATGCGTGCGGGATCCCACCTGTTGCCGACTGTGCCCAGAAGTTCGCCCCCGAGAACGCAACAACTGAAACATCTTCGGCACTTATAATTCCTTTTTCCCGAGCGGCACGGATTTGATCCCGCTTTTGTTTGAGAGAACTCGTGATCCGCAGCTCGACTTGGCGCCGAGGCGCTGCGTGTAGTGTTCGCTTGCCACCAAGCTCCGGCACCGAATCTGGATGGCCCTCTTTGCCTGCGCCAGGAGTCACGCACTCGATCCAAACTTTGCGTCCTTGTTCAAGAACACAAATGTCAGGCCCAACCTCTCGTTCCGCTTTAAGAACATCCTTGCGTGGTCGGATCTTCTTTCCTTCGTCGAGAAGCAAAACCGTCAGGTACATTTCCCAGAAATGTTCGTCAGGGTGCCTCGCGAACTTGCTCGGAAAGCCTGCATCGGCATACGGCTCGTACTTCACCCATAATTCTTCCAGCGCAGCCCGAATGGCCATCTCCCCGTTCGATTTGGCCTCCCACAAATTCAAATAACCCCGATCTGCATCCGTTGGCGGTTCGATGAACAGTCCCATTCAAACACCCCCTGCTTCGGACGACAGAGCAGAAAAACTCATATCGATCCGCCCTTTTGCGTTTAACACACCAGCAATAACGGCTTGATTCAGCTTAGTTCTTTTGGCACAGATTTAACAGCGAAAGCGCTGACATCGGGCACTTCCACCCCGCTTCCCAAGCTGCATACGAGGGTTCGATTCCCTTCGCCCGCTCCATGGCTTAGCTGAGATCACCCCACCGGTTTTACAGCGGGTTTTACAGTTTCGTTCCAGGGGTGTTCTGCGAGCTGTCGCCGCTCCTAGCTGATCGGGATCCCGAGCTTTCTAGCGACTCGCATGTGCCTACTCGTCCAACTCAACGTCCTTAGCGAATGTTCGGCCCTGGCTGCCAACGCCAATTGAAAAACGAACACGGCCCCCTTTGTTGAGGTGTGTCCACATATGTGGAGATACATTGTCTCGATGCAGATATGTATCGGTGCCCTGTTGATCACGAAGGAAGCCGTACGTCGGCTTTAGCCCCTCCTGCTTAAGGTAACCGTAACGCATGTCACCCCCATCTACTGCCATCCCCAACGGTGACAAAGGGGCGGGACGGCGTCCAAATCGATCAATTACCGCAATCTCAGCATCTATTGAATCGATGAGATCCGACGCATCCAGTTGCGGCATTCGCCTCAACTCCATCATTAATCGACTAGAATTTCTGAGATGCAGAATATGCTTCTCATCGAACACCTTTGGAGAAGCGGCCCTTAGCCAATTCAAAAAGGACGATAGGCATGTCTTTGCAGCATCGAAGTCCCCGCCTCTGGCGAGATATTCGATCTCTCGATGATGGAGCTGAGTAGTGAGATCGGCGAAAATAATGCGATCTCGAACTGTACGAGGCGAAAGCCCTTGCGCCCGCACTAGAAGCTTTCGCGCCTCAGCAAAATTATAGTCGAAAAACGCATTTCTCGCCGATTCCTGGAGCACGGGTGTGAAATCGCTTGCAATATTGACCCCCTGAGGGGTGATTTTCGCGTCCAAAACCGACCCCTCTGACCAATTGTGTCAGCGTCCTTCCGGCAGG
>NZ_JAASQS010000015.1 GCF_011762045.1 Rhizomicrobium electricum
GACGGCCGTGGCCTTAACACTTTTCATGCTCCCTTGAGGAAGTAACGGTCTCCCATGAACACCCCGGTAAAATCGCGTCTTTCGGTGATTGAGAAGATCGGCTTTGGCAGCGGCGATGCGGCCGTGAACATCGTGTGGTCGGCGCTGGCGATCATCATCACCTTCTTCTACACCGACGTGTACCGGCTCAACGTCGCCCACATCGCGATGCTGGGCCTATTGCCGCGCCTGATCGACGCCTTTGCCGATGTGGCGATGGGCATCTTCACCGACGGCCGCTCGACGCGCTGGGGCCGCTACCGGCCGTATCTGTTCGCATTCGCAGTGCCGTTCGGCCTGTCGATCATGCTGGTGTTCACCACTCCGGACTTCTCCTACACCGGCAAGCTGATCTGGGCCTACGTCACCTACACCATGATGATGCTGGTCTTCACCTGCATCACCATCCCCTATATCTCGCTGCCGGCGGTCCTGACCGACGATCCCCAGCAGCGCCTGTCGGCCAACGGCTATCGCCTGTTCTTCGCCAAAGGCGCTTCGCTCCTGGTCAACACCTTCGTACCGGTGTTCGCGGCGCGCTGGGGCCAGGCCCATATCGCCCAGGGCTATCACGTGGCGATGACGGTGATGGCGGTGGTGGCCACGCTGCTGTTCTTCTTCTGCTTCTTCACCACCAAGGAGCGCGTCGTCCACAAGAACGACAAGAAGCCGCTCGGCGAGCAGATGAAGCTGCTGCTCACCAACAGCCAGTGGACGGTGCTGGCCGGGGTCTGCATCGTCGGCACCGTCGGCTACGTCATTCGCGGCTCGGTCGGGCTTTACTACGCCAAGTACTTCCTCGGCGGCGACGCCGCGCTGCAGGCCGCCTTCATCACCGTCGGCATCGTCGGCAACATCCTGGCCATGGTGGCCTCGACCTGGCTGACCAAGGTGTTCTGCAAGATCCAGGTGTTCCGCTTCTCCCAGCTCGTCACCTTCGCGCTGTCGGTGGCGATGTACTTCGCCGTCAAGCCGGGCGGGGTGACGGCAGCCTTCGTGCTCTACTTCCTGATCAACTTCATCGTCGACCTGCAGGGGCCGGTGTTCTGGTCGATCATCTCCGAGGCGGTCGATTACGGCCAGGTCAAGCAGGGCAAGCGCGTGGCGGGCCTGGCCTTCGGCGGCATCTCGTTCTGCCAGAAGATGGGCATGAGCATCGCCGCCGGCATCGTCGGCGTGCTGCTCACCTTCTTCCACTACCAGCCCGACGTGGTGCAGAGCGCCTATACCCTCAACGGCATCGCCCTGATGCTGACGGTCATCCCCGGTGTCTTCCACCTCGGTATGGGGCTTTTGATGTACGGGTATTTCATCACCGACGACTATTACAACCGCAACATCCGTCCCAAGGTCACCCACGAGACGCCATGACCACCATCACCGTCCATCCCCCAAAGCCCGGCGCCAAAATCAATCCCCAGATGTGGGGCGTGTTCTTCGAGGACATCAACTTCGGGGCCGACGGCGGGCTTTATGCCGAACTCGTCAAGAACCGCAGCTTCTCCTTCCCCGATCCCATGATGGGATGGCACAAGATCTCGCCGTCCAAGGCCCGCGGGGCGCTCTCGGTCCAGGGCGATGATCCTTACGCGGTCCAGCATCCGCGCTATCTGCGCCTGCAATCGCAGGGCACCGACGTGTTCGGGGTCGCCAACGAAGGCTTCCGCGGCATCGGGCTCAAGGCGGGCGAGGCCTACCGGCTGACGCTGCGCCTGCGCTGCCTCTCGGGCACGCCCGCCCTGCGGGTGGCGCTCTATGGCGAGAACGGCGCCGTTCTCGAACAGACGGAGTTGTCCGGCCTCGCCGGCGCCTGGGAAGAGCGCAGCCTCGAGCTCCGTCCCGCCGCCACCGACCCCAAGGCCAAGCTTTACCTCTTGATGGTCGGGGCAGGGGCGGTCGACATCGACTTCGTCTCGCTCTTTCCGGTCAACACCTGGAAGCAGCGCCCCGGCGGGCTGCGGGCCGATATGGTTCAGGCGCTCGCCGACCTCAGGCCGGGGTTCCTGAGGTTTCCGGGGGGGTGCATCGTCGAAGGCAGCGAGCTCGACAAGCGCTACCAGTGGAAGAACACCATCGGACCGGCCGAACAGCGCCCGCTCCTCATCAACCGCTGGAACTATGAGTTCCTGCATCGCCCGGCACCCGACTACTTCCAGTCGTTCGGCCTCGGCTTCTACGAGTATTTCCTGCTCTGCGAGGATATCGGCGCCGCGCCGATGCCGATCCTCAACTGCGGCATGGCCTGTCAGTTCAACTCCGGCGAACTGGTGCCGCTGACGGACCTCGATCCCTTCATCCAGGACGCGCTCGATCTCATCGCGTTCGCCAATGGCCCAGCCACCTCCGAATGGGGTGCCAAGCGCGCCGCCATGGGCCATCCCGAGCCGTTCAACCTCACCATGCTCGGCATCGGCAACGAGCAATGGGGGCCGCAATACATCGAGCGGCTGGAACGCTTCGTCACCGCCTTCCGCGCCCAGCATCCCGAGATCAAGCTGATCGCTTCCGCCGGGCCCGAACCGGCCGACGAGCGCTTCCAGTATCTGTGGCCGAAGTTCCGCGACCTCGGCGTCGACATCGTCGACGAGCATTGCTACGCCCGGCCCGACTGGTTCTTCGCCAACACCCATCGCTACGACGCCTACGACCGCGCCGGTCCCAAAGTGTTCTTCGGCGAGTACGCCGCCCAAAGCGACAAGATGGTCAGCGTCGACAACCGCAACACCCTCGAATGCGCGCTCGGCGAAGCGGCCTACATGACCGGCCTCGAACGCAATGCCGATGTTGTCGTCATGGCCTCCTATGCCCCGCTGTTCGCCCACAAGGACGCCTGGCAGTGGACGCCCGATCTTCTCTGGGTCGACAACCTGGCGGTCGTGCGCACGCCCAACTATTACGTCCAGCAGATGTTCTGCCACAACCGCGGCGACACCGTTCTGCCCACCGAGGTCTCAGGCACCGCCCCCGGCACCGTCTTCGCCAGTGCCGCCCGCGACGACGTCACCGGCGAGATCATCCTCAAGATCGTCCATCGCGGCGCCGCCCCCGGCTATGCCGACATCGTTCTCGACGCCGTTACCCCCGTCCACGCCCGCCAGATCGTCCTCTCCGGCGAGCCCGGCGCCACCAACACCTTCGCCGACCCCGCCCGCATCGCCCCCCTCCCGGCCCCCGTCGTCATCGTCGGGCCCAAGCTCTCCCTCCCGCTCAAGCCAAACGCATTCACCGTCGTCAGAATAAAAACTGGCTGAG
>NZ_JAASQS010000016.1 GCF_011762045.1 Rhizomicrobium electricum
GGGGAGCGACTGTCTTGGGTGTCAAGCGGGTTGCCATGGGCGTCGATCCCTGAGGATGGCGTTGAGGATGGTGAGTAACCGCCTGGCGACGGCGATGGCGGCGACGATCTTGGCCTTGCCTTTGGCGACGAGGCGGTCGCGGAAGGCTTTAAGGACTGGGTTGTGGCGGCCGGCGACCAGGGCGGCGATGAACAAGGCTTTGCGGACGAAGGCGCGTCCGCCGCCGATCATGCTTTTGCCCTGCCATTTGCCGGAGCGGCGGGTGTAAGGCGCGAGGCCCGCCAAAGCGGCGATGCGCTTGCGGCTGAGCGTGCCCAGTTCCGGCAGTTCGGCCAGGAGCGTGCGCGCGGTCTGTTTGCCGATGCCGGGGACCGAAGCGAGCAGATCCTCTTTCTCGCACCACACCGGCGAGCCGCGGATCATGTCATCGATGTCCCGGTCGAGCTCGGCCAGCTCCTTTTCGAGCGTGGCGACGACGCGGGCGATACTTTTCTTGAACCGCTTGACGGTGACCCGCATCGCGCGCTGGCGCTCGGCCTGTAGCATGTCGACGATCTGACGGCGCCGGGTCACCAGTTCGGCCAGTAGTTGGGTCGTCTCGTCGGCCAGGGGACGAACCTCCGGCTTCACGTCCGCCGCAAAGCGGGCGATCACGAACGCGTCGATTGGATCGGTCTTGGCCCGTTTACCCAAGGCCTCGGCGTAGTGGCGGATGCGCGCCGGATTGACCACCGCCAACGGCAGGCCGGCTCCCGCAACGGCCGCCGCCACGGTCATCTCGAAGCCGCCGGTGGCTTCCACTACCACGAGGCTTGGAGCAAGAGGTTTCAGCCGCTCGACCAGTGCGGCCAATCCCTTGCCGTTGCGTTCTACGCTGAACGCCTCGTTCTGCGGCAAAACATGAACGTCGAGGCGGTCCTTGGAGACATCGATACCGACAGAAACACCCATCGTTTCCCGTCCTTGCAAAATCGAGCTGCGCTTCTTGCGGCCCAAGCGACTGTTCGGGTTCGATGGAACGGCGGACGGACGACCAAGCTCCCCACGGGCTCTTGAGGCCCCAGGTG